>NZ_JAMZMI010000003.1 GCF_024714475.1 Marinoscillum sp. MHG1-6
CTTCGGGTAGCTTCCCGGATGTGAGATTCCCGGCTGCGGCTAATGGTGCGGCTGGTGCGAACATCGTCTCTGGTCTGCCGGCTGGTACTTACTATGTACAGATCCAGAACAACACTACCGGTTGTGCTACTCCTCTTGATGATTACAAAGAATTCAACATTGAGGATGAAAAAGTTGATCCAATTGTTAACCTGGTAAGCAAAACTGCTTCAACCTTGTGTAACAATGCTGCGACAGATGGAAATGGAACGTTAGACGTTGAATTTAATGTAGATGGCGTAGTGGTCGATCCTTCAGAGTTCACGATCACATGGTATAGAGGAACTTCAGCTTCTGCTCCTAACGAAATATTCCCGACGGATTTGGGACAACGAGGAACAGCATTAGATGCTGGATCTCTTACCTCCTTAACCGGATTAAGTGAAGGTTTCTATACCGTGAGTATTGCGAAGACTACCTCTCCAAGTTTGGGCTGTATTGCGACACAAACCTTTGAGATCGGGGTAGCTGAAATCTATCCGGTACTAAATATTCCTGATGCACAAATCACCCACAGCACAACTTGCTTCCTTGGTGGAGATGGAGAGTTCACGATCAATGCCTCAGATATTGTATTGAATGGTGTAGCAGCAACTGACCTTGCTGACTATGACCTCACTATTACGGCTGCAGGTGGATCGACTATCAGTGGAAACGCAAGCCCTTACACACCTGTGATCGCTGGAGGAACAACCACTCTTACCTTTACAAATCTTGCTCCGGATACTTATACTGTAAGTGCCGTGAATGCAACAACTTCTTGTGCGGGTGGAGATGTGAATGTTGTCATTCTCGATAAACGAACTGAACCGGTTATCGAATCTGTTAACATGGTTCCAAACGCCAACTGTACAGGTACAATAGAGGTTGGATCCATTGAGCTTCTGTCTATTGATGGTACTGCACCATCCCCTGCTGATATCTACGATTATCAGTGGTATGTTGGGGATGCTGTTACACTTGGCCAGGAAGTAAGCACCATACTTGGTGAAACGGATAATGATTACATCGTTCAAAACCTTCCTGATCAATTGTATACGGTGGAAATCACCAATACTGTGACCGGATGTAGTTCTAGCCAAACTATTGAGGTACAGAATAATCCTACTTATCCAATCATTCAATCTTATGAAGTGAATAAGAACCTGGCATGTAATGTTCCTATCGGTGCGTTTGTAGTGACCAAGATTCGATACAATGGTCAAACATTGAGTATAGGTTTGGATTCTGCAACCATTGCATCAGATTACGTCTTCAACTACTTTGAATCGAATGGAACTACTCCAATCCCTGATCCGGATCCTTCTACTCCATTCAAGCTGGAAGGATTAGCCGCAGGTACCTATTACGCTTCTGTTACATTGGATTCTTCAGGATGTGAGTCTGAAAAAGTACAGTTCATAATCGAGGATAACTTACTATACCCTCAATTGGAAATTGTGATTCTTCAGGCTGACTCAACTTGCTCAGGTACGAATTACAATGGTAGTTTGATGGTAATTCCTGACAACTCCAATAGTAGAGTACACATAGACTCGTCCTATACTTTCAACTGGTACGAAGTTGATGGAACAAATAACAGAATAAGTGGGGTTCTCGGAACTAATGATACTATTAGCTCATTGCAGACCTCAAGGTATGAGGTAGAGGTGACCAACGTGAATATTGGTTGTACTTCAAGCACTTTCCTAACACTACCTGCGGTACCGCAGAACATCAGGATAGTTGCAGTGGATTCCTCGAATGTGACAACATGTTCGCCGTCTGACGCCTTCTTTGAAGTACTTCAAATGAATTCCGGAGTATTGAGTGATTACACCTTCGACTTCTACAATGTAGATCCGACCGTAGGCACTCCTACCCCAATTCAATCGGGTGATGACTCAGTACTTTCTGCCACTTCAACAGCGGCGTTCGACGTGGTTGCCGGAGATTACTACGTGATTGCGACAAGCAAAATCACAGGATGTTCTTCAGACATCTTCCAGATTCTGATTGAAGATCTGACCGTTCCTCCGGTAGTTGCTTTGGTAGACTTTGCATTGCAAACCAATTGTGATCCAGCCAGTCCGAACGGATCACTTACAGTCACTGCGAACGGATCATCCAATACTACTGATTACACCTTCGAGTGGATCAGGGAGTCTGACCTGTCCGTAGTGGACGCTAATAATCCGGCAATAACCGGATTGAGCGCTGGTGACTATACCGTGAATATTACGGAGACAAGCACAGGATGTACCATTTCTGAAACCTATACCATGATTGATGATCTATTGGAGCCGATTCCTCTCTCATTCACCAAGGAACCAAATATCAACTGTGTTGATCCTAATGGTACTTTAGTGGCCAAAGTGGCAGTTCCAACTGATGAATTGACGGAAAGAGGCAAAGACCTTTCAAACTTCCAGTTCTACTGGTTTGATGGTGACCTAACCGGTCAACCAATACCGGACTTTGCAACTGCAGATACTGTAGGTTCTCAATACACGGGATTAGCTGAAGGGTTCTATACTGTATATGTACTGGATGTAATTGATCAGGGATGTGATACCACTTCTGTGACCATCTTCTTGCCTGATAACTCTGCTCCTCCTGCTACAAGGGTGGACGTGGTTAATCATGTAACGAAATGTTATGTAGATCAGCAAGATGGTAGAGCAACCATCGGCTACCCTACTGAGGACATTCACTTGTATCAATTCGACTGGTATGATGAAAGCAACAACCTGATAGCTACTGATAAAAATGTAGATTCATTGGCGGTAGGTATCTACACCATCGAAACCACTCACTTGGTAACAGGTTGTGTGTCCACGACTACGGTTGAGATGCTGGATAAATCAGAACCTGTCCCTCCACCATCAGTGAACATTATCAGTCATAGAAAGAACTGTAATGAGCCAAATGGTTGGGCAATAGCTACTGTGGATGGTGTATCTGAAAACTATACTTTCACATGGTATGAGGCATCGAACCCAACAGTGCCGGTATTCGAAGGAAGCGAGCAGATCGAGTTGGATTCTATTACCTACCTGGTAACGGCATTCAACGAAATCACGGGCTGTCTGTCAGAAGCATCTGAGGTTATTATTCTCAATGATATTGAGGAGCCAGACTTCAGAATCAGAACTACCGTTTCACAATGTTTGAGAACTGCTGACAATTCAACCAACCTGTACACTGGAACGGCCTCCATAGTATTTGCTGAGGAAGAGTTGAATAAAGTGGTACTTTCGCAAACCTGGTATAGCCCTGATGGAACTATCTATTCTGAAGATCCTGCATTGGTTGAAGCTGAGCCAGGATTGTGGATGGTAGAATTTGTATCCGGAAATGGATGTAGTTATTCAGCAGAATTCGAAATTGGAGTTGAAATCCACGTTTACAATGGGGTTTCAGAAAACAATGACGGAATGAATGACATCTTCTTCATCGATTGTATCGAGGATTTCCCGAACAACCACGTGATTATCTTCAACCGTGATGGTTCAAGGGTTTATGAGATAGATGGCTATAACAACGCTGACAGAAGCTTTAACGGCTACAACAACGTTGGACAAAAAGGATTGAGAATGCCTTCGGGTACTTACTTCTATATCATCAGTCGTGGTGATGGAACCGATCCAATTCAGGGATATTTAGAATTAGTTCGTTAATTTGTAAATAATGAAGACGCTTAGATCTGTAATTCTGTTAACCGCCCTATTGCTTGCCTCCGCTGTTGGCTATGGGCAACAGCGGGCGTTGACCTCGACCTATCCTTTCAATGGGTTGTTGCTCAATCCTGCCTATGCGGGAAGTCTGAATGTGCTTTCAGTCATTGCGGTACACAGAGCTCAATGGATTAATATTGAGGGAGCGCCTGTACATCAGGCGTTTACCGCTCACAATTCCTTCATGAGTAATCAGGTAGGCGTAGGTCTCGCATTCACGCATGATAAGGTGGGTGTTACAGAAAGCTTCTCAACTTATGCCAGCTATGCCTACAAGGTACATACCTCATTTGGTGTTTTGGCCATGGGGCTTCAGGGCGGTTTTGATCAGAGGCGATCTGACTTCACTTCACTATCCTTGCTTGATGAATCAGACCCATTACTTAATGGTGTAGTCTCGAAATTCTCCCCTAATGTAGGACTGGGGGTTTACTTTGCTAATCCGCATATGTGGGCCGGAGCTGCCGTTCCATGGATTCTTGAGAACAAAACAATGGATTTGCCCGAAGGAGCAAATAGTCTCTCAAAATCCAGAGAAAGCCGATACTACTACGTAACTGGTGGGGTTATTTTCCCTGTGTCAGATCAAATTAAATTAAGTCCATCTGTTCTGATCAGAAAACAGGAACAGAACAGATGGTCTTATGAATTTACTGGACTGGTCATATTCGAGGATATAGCTTACGCAGGATTAGGTGTCAGGAATTCAGGTGAGATTGTGTTCCTGGGTCAATTGATCCTTAATGAAAACTTCAGGGTCGGCTATGCTTATGATGCAGCCACCTCTGATCTTGGTGGATCAACGACCGGATCACATGAGATCATTGTGAACTACAGGATCAAGCTAACCAACTACAAAAAGCATCCTCAGTGCCCTGTTTATTTCTGATCTGACCCACTCAACTCAGCGATAATAGAGTTGATCAAGGATAATATCAAACTAAACAAGAGCGCCCACCAAAATCCATTTACTGCAAATCCTGAAACAAAGGAGTCAGCAATAAGGATGATCAAAGCATTGATCACCAGCAAAAAAAGCCCAAGGGTAAATACCGTTAATGGGATGGTCAGAATGATCAGCAAAGGTTTGATAGTGACGTTCAGCAGCGAAAGAAAAAGTGCCACAATCAGTGCTGCTAAAAAGCTATCGACATAAACTCCCGGTAAGAGATAGGAAGTTAAAATGACTGCCAAGGAAGAGAGAAAAAGCTTAACTAGAAAATTCATATTGTTTACTTAAAATACCTTTCATTAATAATTTCAAAGTGGTGCTGTAAATGCCCAATCATAATATAAATAAGTGCCCTGACTGAAATTGAATTGCCCCCTGCAATGCCCCTGTTCTCCAGCACTTCTTCATCCAGAGCATTGATCATTTCAATATTTGACTTTCTCAGGGACTCAAACTCAGTCAATACCGAAGACAGTGATCGGTTTTCGCATCGTGCCTGCTTTATATATTCATTTTGATCCATATTGGGCAAGACCTGATTATTATCTCTTGCCAAACAGAAGCACCTAAATGACATCACCCGCTCCGTATCAACCATGTGAACCAACAACTCTAACAGGCTCCATTTGCCTTCTTCATATCTAAAATCTTTTTGAGAGGCTTCTTCAGCATGCTTTACCACTTCCCTGAATACTTCGATTTGATCCCTTAAAGCTTGTACGACCTGGTCATCTTCAACTCTGTCAATATAACCCTGGTAAAACGGATCATACTCATCAAATTTTGGTCTTGAAATGGTTTCCATACCTCATTCGTCTTTAAACCAGCCTGCGTATTTGATATAATTTCCTGCTATGCGCACGAGCATTTCCCTGTTTTCTCCCTCTACCTTTTTCACTTTTTTAGCAGGGACTCCTGCATATATCGTATTTTCTTCCACAATAGTTCCTTGCAGGACAACTGCTCCAGCCGCAACGATCGCTCCCTTTTTTATGACAGCACCATCCATCACGATGGCCCCCATTCCTATTAAAACCTGATCTTCCAGGGTGCAGCCATGCACAATGGCATTATGCCCAATGGACACATCACTACCAATCACTGTTGCAGCCTTTTCATAGGTCCCGTGAATAGTGGCGTTATCCTGAATATTCGTCCGATCCCCAATGGTGATGGAATTCACATCTCCCCTGACTACCGCACTATACCATACAGTACATTGATCTCCCATGGTGACCTCCCCTATCAAAGTGGCTGTTTCTGCGAACCAGCAATCTTTTCCATATTTCGGATCAAACCCTCTAACCTTCTTAATTATTGCCATGTACAAATATTTACGAAACCTTAATTTTTTGACGGGGTTTAAGGTAATGTTTTTCATCAAAACATAACTTCGCGACTATGAAATTTAACCCGGTCATTATCATTATTTCTATTTTCATCATTAGCTGTCAAGGCAAGCAGTCCGGAGCGGTTCAATACGAATCCCCTGATGCTGTTGATTTTCCTGAAGCTGATACACTAGCGGTGAATCTAAAAAAATCGGTTATTACCTGGATAGGCAGTAAACCAACCGGGCAACATGATGGCATGATAGATCTGTCTGAAGGAATGGTGCTTGTATCTGATGGTGAAGTCATAGGTGGAAAAATCACCATGAATATTCCATCTATAGAAATCATGAACCTGGAAGATGATCCGGAGGCAAAAGAAAAACTCAAAACGCATTTGCTGTCAAAAGACTTCTTTGACACGACCAATTACAAAACCGGGGAATTCTTCGTGACAGGAATAACGCCATTCGATAGTTCCTATCAAATTGAAAATAAAGTAGAGTTTCCGTCGAAATTTGAGCCCGAGGCGGCAGCCAACTTCCTTGTTAAAGAAGCTAACTACATTGTTGAGGGTAATCTAACGCTGAGAGGAACTACCCAGGGGGTGAAGTTTCCTGCCAAAATCCATAATAACAATGGTGTCTGGTCTATTGAAGCCAAATTCAATATTGACCGAACTATTTGGGGGCTATCCTACGGCGATGAGGCTTCCCTTATCGACAAAGCAAAGGACCAATTCATTTACAACACGGTAAATACAGGCTTTTACCTGGAAACATTGCCTGCTCCTTTGTGATTTTATCTGCCAATTTGTCACCTTCCAGGTGATTCGTCTATCTTTGCAAATCCAAAAGAGACATGGGAATGGAACAAGTAATTAAAGATTTGGATATTCTGGACAACGCAACAGCCAGAGAGGAAAGTTGTGGAGTCAAGATATCAGCTGAGGGTGATCGTAACGCTGCTAAAAAGCTTTATATCGAGAGCTATGGATGTCAAATGAATTTCTCGGATAGTGAAATCGTAACATCCATCCTGAAAAAGGAAGGCTTTGATACGACTTCTTCCTTTGAGAGCGCGGATGTCATCTTACTCAATACTTGTTCTATTAGAGAGAAGGCAGAACTTACCGTTCGCAAAAGGTTAAGCCAGTTCAACACAGTAAAGAAAAACAACCCTGACATCACCATTGGTGTGCTTGGCTGTATGGCGGAGCGGCTAAAGTCTAAACTTCTGGAAGAGGAGAAAATCGTTGATCTGGTGGTTGGACCGGATGCCTATAGAGACCTTCCCAACCTTGTCAAAAAAGCAGATGAAGGAGAAAAGGGTGTGAATACCTTCCTGTCGCGGGAGGAAACTTATGCAGACATTTCCCCTGTCAGGCTAAATTCGAATGGCGTAACTGCCTTTATCTCGATCATGCGAGGATGCGATAACATGTGTTCCTTCTGTGTGGTGCCTTTCACCAGAGGTCGCGAAAGATCTCGTGACCCCTACTCTATTGTGCAGGAAGCAAAGGATTTATATGAAAATGGCTACCGGGAAGTAACCCTCTTAGGTCAAAACGTGGATTCGTACAAATGGTCCCATCAGGAAAACAATAAGGCCCGTTTAGAAAAGCAGGGAATCAATGACATCGTCAACTTTGCCAACCTTCTGGAAATGGTTGCAAAAGTACACCCGGACCTAAGGATTCGTTTTTCTACCTCCCATCCAAAAGACATCACAGATGAGGTGCTTCATACTATAAAAAAGTACAACAACATCTGTAAATACATCCATTTACCAGCTCAAAGTGGCAACAGTCGCGTTCTAGACCTGATGAACCGAACCTATGACCGTGAGTGGTACATGAATAGAGTTGACGCCATTCGTGACATATTGGGTGAGGAATGTGGTATCAGCTCAGATATGATAGCCGGTTTTTGTACTGAAACGGAAGAAGAACATCAGGACACCCTCACTCTAATGGATTATGTCAAGTACGACTTTTCCTACATGTTCTATTACTCTGAAAGACCTGGCACGCTCGCTGAGAAGAAATTCGAGGATGATATTCCTCTTGATGTCAAGAAAAAAAGGCTACAGGAAATCATCAACAAGCAGCGTGACCTTTCACTGGAGCGAAATCAACTTGACATTGGAAAAACCTTCAAGGTATTAGTAGAAGGATACAGCAAACGTTCTGATAAAGATCTTCAGGGACGCAACTCAGCGAATAAAGTGGTTGTTTTTCAGAATAAAGGCATTGAAAAAGGAACCTATGTCAACGTGAAGGTCACTGATTGCTCTCCAGCAACACTTTTCGGTGAAATAGTCGAAGCATAATGGATTATAGGATAGACTCTGAAACGCAGTCAATAAAGCAACGATTTGAGATCATCGGTAATTCCCCGAAGCTCAATTACGCTATACGTGTAGCCATGCAGGTGGCACCTACGGACATGAGCGTGCTCATCACCGGAGAAAGTGGAGCAGGTAAGGAATCATTCTCCAAAATCATTCATAGCCTATCCCCCAGGAAACATGGTCAGTTTATTGCCATAAACTGCGGTGCCATCCCTGAAGGAACAATTGATTCAGAGCTTTTCGGACACGAAAAAGGATCCTTTACGGGTGCACATGAAGCACGTAAGGGCTATTTCGAGGTAACCAATGGGGGTACTATTTTCCTTGATGAAATCGGGGAAATGCCGACAGGTACTCAAGCCAGACTGTTGAGAGTGCTTGAGAACGGAGAATTTATCAAAGTAGGATCTTCGAAAGTTCAGAAAACAGACGTCCGCGTAATTGCAGCTACTAACGTCAACCTTTTGGAAGCGGTCAATGAAGGTAAATTCCGAGAGGATCTTTATTATCGTTTAAATACCGTCCCTATTTATGTTCCGGCCCTTCGAGAAAGGGATGAAGACATCTTGTTACTCTTCAGGAAATTTGCCTCAGATTTCTCTGAAACCTATCGAACTAAGCCCATTGTACTAGATAAAGATGCGCAGGCGTTAATACTTAATTATAGATTTCCGGGTAATATCAGACAACTAAAAAATCTGGTTGAACAAATGAGTGTGCTGGAAATCGAAAGGAATATTGATGCCGATACACTTCGAAAATATTTACCTGAAAACCGGTCCAGTTTACCAGCGCTCATCAACAAGTCCCAGGGTTCTGGAAGTAGCGATTTTTCTGAAAGAGACATTCTTTATAAGGTCCTTTTCGATCTTAAAAAAGATGTCACTGACATGAAAGAACTGGTCCTGAAAATGTTGCAGGGAGATACCAATAAGAGCGAAATCCTATCGCAGCATAAGGGTTTATTCAATGAGATCGACAGTTATGAAAATTCGACATATGAAGAACCGGAAGAGGGAGATAAGCCTGCTCCTATTTTGATAAATGCAGGAGGATCTTCTTCCGATGATGATTCTTACGAAATAGAGGATATTACTCATGAAACAGAAGATGAGGATTCTCTTTCTTTAGAAAAGCAAGAAAAAGAAATGATCCTCAGAGCACTAGCCAAGAACAAAAACAAACGTAAATATGCCGCCCAGGATTTAGGCATCTCTGAACGTACCCTTTATCGCAAAATCAAGCAATATGAGATCGATAATAAATAGTCTTATAATTATCACCTTTTTGGGCCTTTCGGGTTGTGGTATTTATGGGTTTACAGGAGCTTCCATTTCTCCGGACATCAAGACCATTAGCATTCAAACCTTTTATAACAATGCTCCACTTGGTCCAAGTAATATGACTGCTACTTTCACTGAAATGATCAAGGACTATTACCAGCAAAATACCAGTCTTACGATCGTGGATGAAGAAGGAGACCTTCAGGTCGATGGTTATATCGCTAATTATCAAATTTCGCCGGTTGCGGCCAATGCCAATAGAGGTACAGGGGATGTTTCCAGTCTTTCAAGGATCACAATTACCGTATTCGCCACCTACGTGAATACACAAGATGACCAATTTGATTTCGAACGCAAATTTTCTTTCTTCAAAGATTATGATCCGAATCAGACAGACCTCGCATCAAATGAGCAGGATTTTGTAGAGGAAATCTTTGACCAAATAATACTGGATATATTCAATGCATCCGTGGCAAATTGGTAGTATTTTCTTAATTTAGATTTTCACCAAGCCCATATATTCGTGAATAAGCTGAAATTCGTTGAGTTTATTAGAAAGCCGTCTGAACTATCCCAAAAAAATCTGGATGAGCTGGAGGAAGTGGTCAAGGAATTCCCCTATTTCCAAAATGCGCGAATCATTCTGGCGAAAGGAAGTAAACTGAAAGATTCGGCTGATGCGGCTAAAAACATTGCCTCAGCTTCAGTCTATTCTACCAACAGGGCACTCCTGAAAAAATATATCAATGATCAGCTGATCTTTTTGCGTTCATTGGAAGCTGAAGAATCCAGTCCGGGAACCAGAAAACAAAAGGTTGAGGTTGCTCCTGAAAAAGCAGCCAAACCAAAGATGGGTGAAGATGATTTTCATCAAAAAAGTGCTCAGGTTGCGAAAACGAAGACCGCATCTACAGACAGACCCTCCGAAGCTAAGCCTACTCCCGCTCAAAGACCAGTTCCATCTGCTCCTATTAAACAGCAGCAGGTAGAACATACCGAATTGGATGATCTAATTGATGCTCTCTGGAAAGATGTCGAGGAGCTTCGAAAGTCCAAGGCACGTTTCCTGGAAATTGAAAAGAAAATAGAAGAAGATGAAGCTGTGGATGAGGCTTTGAAGAAAGCAGCTAAGAAGAGCACTACTTCTAAAACGACCAAACCTACCAAGTCTACTTCCAGTACCAAAACCAAGACGGAGGGTACCTCCAAAGCAAGTACCACCAAGACTAAGAAAACAGCCACAACGACCAAGAAACCTGCTGCTAAAAAAACCACTACTACCAAGAAGACCACTACAAAGAAAAGCAGTGGAACGGCAGAGAAGAAAGAAGATAAGAGCGGTGGGGGATCCTCAAAAAAAGATGACAAAGGTGATCGGAAGGCTCAACAGCAGGATATAATAGATAATTTCATTAAGGTCAACCCGACCATGCCACCAATGTCCAAAGAAATGGACATTAAGCCTGGCGACCTTTCTGGTGATAGCACAGAATTTCCTGTAGATGTCGCCTCAGAATATCTCGCCGAGATCTATCTGCAGCAAGGCAGAAAAGAGCGTGCTATTCAAATATATGAGGTACTAATAACGAAATATCCTGAAAAATCAGCTTACTTTGCGGACGTTATTAAAAAATTAAAAGAACAGAGTTAGAATGTACGCATTAATCGTAGGGATAATCATCGTAACAGCAGTTTTACTTATTCTTGTTGTTTTGGCTCAAAACCCCAAAGGCGGAGGCCTTTCAAGCCAGTTCGGTGGTTCCGGATCATCTCAGCTAATGGGAGTTAAAAAGACCAGTGACCTTTTAGAAAAATTGACATGGGGTTTTGCTATTGCACTACTTGTGCTTAGCCTTTCCACTAACTTCTTCCTGGGAGATCCCAGCGACGAAATGGATGTAACCTCTCCTAACCTTGAAAGCACGCAGGGTGCTCCAAGCCTTTCTCCAACCTTAGGAGGAGCGACTGAAGATTCAGGCCTTGAAGATCTTGGTTTGGAATCTGATTCTGCACAATAAAAATATCAGGCAGCAATATTCATTACCAGTAGTCTTTTGGCCACTGGCAGCAATGTTGACATTTCCGGCAATCTGATCTTCGAATGAAGTAAAAAGGTTGCCGGATTTGGCAAATCCTTAAATTTTCTGGCAAGCTCGATCTTCAAGTGCTCATAAGTTCTTGCAAATTGCTTTAGCTCATTATTGATAAAAGTGGTTGAAATCCCGCGATAGGGCTCATCAGCTCCTTCAAAAATGCTTACCTGGTATCGATAAATACTCACCGAAGGCGCATAAGTGTGAGTGATAAACAAGTACCCCTCCTTTTCATACAAAGAAGAAAGTCCGATCGGACTCAATTCCACATTTTCCTCAACGAACTCAAAAAGCTCTTTACCATCTTTAATAGCTCCCGATAATTTTGGAATGGCAAAAGCTATAATCTCTTCTATCTCCTTCATGATATCGTCATCTTTGATGAGTTCCTCATAAGTAAAGCTCAGCTTTTCGAAATCCGCCTTCGAGATACTTTTGGGGAATTGTTCATATAAAAGCTGTTTGCTCTGTCTTATTCGCTCGAGGTTTCGGTAATGAAAAACCAAATCCGAGAGGAATGGATAGAGGTGGGAGTCATCAAATTTCAGCTTGATATCTTTCAGATATGCAAGCAGCAAATACTTCTTGTATTCATAGTCAATCAGACCATCTGTTAGCCAATCGTGTTTCAGTTTGTCCATATTCTGTCATTTTAACCTTACTAAAAATTAATTACGAATCCGGTTAATGACAAGAATGTCATACCCATTGAACATAAAAATGTCATGAATGGGTGCAATACTGATAAAATGTCAGCTTTTCAGGGTATCTGCTGTCAGCTTTTGGGATTGGCATATTTACTGCTACAAGCTGATCAGAATTTTAATTTGTATTCAACTCAAATAATAAATCAAATGTCTAAAGTTAATTTCAAACCTCTTGCCGACAGGGTTCTGGTTGAACCAGCGGCTGCAGAAGAAAAAACTGCTTCCGGAATCATTATTCCTGATACTGCAAAAGAAAAGCCTCAGAGAGGCGAGATTGTGGCAATCGGTACTGGTAAGAAAGACGAACCGCTTAACGTTAAAGTTGGAGACCAGGTATTGTACGGAAAGTACTCAGGTACTGAGATCACGATTGATGGTAAGGAATTCCTTATCATGAAAGAAAGTGACATCTACGGTATCGTTTAAGTTCAATTCAACAAACAAATCCAAAACTTTTAAATAGATAATTAAAATGGCAAAAGATATTTTCTTTGATACAGATGCAAGAGACAGCCTGAAAAAAGGTGTTGACATCCTTGCAAATGCGGTTAAAGTAACATTAGGTCCAAAAGGAAGAAATGTAATCCTTGACAAGAAATTCGGTGCTCCTACGGTAACAAAAGATGGTGTTTCTGTTGCTAAAGAGATTGAATTGAGCGAGCCAATCGAAAACATGGGTGCACAGTTGGTAAAAGAGGTAGCATCTAAAACAGCAGATAGCGCTGGTGATGGTACTACCACTGCAACTGTTTTGACTCAGGCGATCTTTAATCACGGAATCAAAAACGTAGCAGCCGGTGCTAACCCAATGGACCTTAAGAGAGGTGTTGACAAAGCAGTTGCGAAAGTGGTTGAAAATCTCCGCGCACAGTCAAAAGAAATTTCCACCAGCGAGGAAATCGCTCAGGTGGCTACTGTTTCTGCTAACAACGATCATGAGATTGGTCAGATGATCGCTAATGCGATGGACAAGGTTGGTAAAGATGGTGTGATCACTGTTGAAGAAGCAAAAGGAACTGAAACTGAAGTAAAAACTGTAGAAGGTATGCAGTTTGACAGAGGATATCTTTCTCCATACTTCGTAACCAACACGGAGAAAATGGAAGCTGAGTTGGAAAACCCATACATCCTGATCTACGACAAGAAGGTTTCTAACATGAAGGAATTGCTTCCAATCCTTGAAGCAACTGCTCAGACTGGAAAGCCTCTTTTGATCATCGCTGAGGATGTAGAAGGTGAAGCTCTTGCAACGCTTGTTGTAAACAAAATCAGAGGCGCGCTGAAAATTGCTGCGGTTAAAGCTCCTGGTTTTGGTGACAGAAGAAAAGCAATGCTTGAGGATATCGCTATCCTAACTGGTGGTACTGTTATCTCTGAGGAAAGAGGTTACAAACTAGAGAACGCGACGCTTGATTATCTTGGTACTGCTGAGAAAATCAACATCGATAAGGACAACACGACTATTGTAAATGGTGCTGGTAAGCATGAGGATATCGAGAATCGTGTAAACCAAATCAAGCAACAAATAGAAAATACTACTTCTGACTACGACAAGGAAAAGCTTCAGGAAAGACTTGCTAAGCTTTCTGGTGGTGTAGCCATCCTTTACATTGGTGCTGCTACTGAGGTAGAAATGAAAGAAAAGAAAGACAGAGTAGATGATGCGCTTCATGCTACAAGAGCCGCGGTACAAGAAGGTATCGTTGCCGGTGGTGGAGTTGCATTGATCAGAGCTCTCAAGGCCATTGAGGACCTAGATTTGGGTAATCTTGACCAGAATACTGGTGTGAAAATCGTTTACAATGCGATCCAGTCTCCTTTGAGAACTATCGTTGAGAATGCTGGTGGTGAAGCATCAGTAGTTGTCAATGCTGTGAAAGAAGGTAAAGATGATTACGGTTACAATGCTGCTTCTGAAGAATATGTAAACATGTTCAAAGCTGGTATCATTGACCCTACCAAAGTAACTCGTCTTGCACTTGAGCATGCTGCATCTATCGCTTCTCTTCTATTGACGACGGAAGCCGTAGTAGCTGATCAGCCTGAGAAAGAAGGTGGTGCACCAGCAATGCCGGGCGGAATGCCAGGCGGCATGGGCGGTATGATGTAATCACGCATTTTTAGATTCATATATAGATTAAAGCCTCTCGTGAAAACGAGGGGCTTTTTCATTTTGAACTAATTGTCACCACTAACCCCAAAAGTTTAACTTTGAAGTATGAGTGAAAGACTACAAAACGTTCTTGCCGAAATTGATCAACTAAATGGTGAGGACCCAAACGTTGAAAGTTTTGAAGGTAATTCCTACCCAAAGGAGTTACTTTATGGTCAACGCATGACTGAAATTCTTGAAAGCTCCTACCCGGAATCCTCTGAATTGCTTCAAATCGCCACCAGGGGTCAGCATATTAAGCGCTGGGTTATTCCTCGCAAGGATTACCCAATGGATCGCAAAGGCTACCTTAAATGGCGTACCCAGCTCAAGATCATGCATGGCGATTTGGTAGCCGAGATCATGCAAAAATATGGTTACGAGAAAGAGGACATAAAATATGTGCGTGACCTTCTCATGAAAAAAGATTTAAAGAAGAACCCGGATTCCCAAACCCTGGAGGATATAGCCTGTCTGGTTTTCCTGAAATTTCACATTGCTGACTTTGCAGAAGGAAAAGAGGAAGACAAACTCATCGACATTATTCAAAAGACCTGGGCTAAAATGTCCCAAAAAGGACAGGACCTGGCCCTACAGCTCCCCCTTTCAGAACCTGTACTTCATCTTATTAAAAAAGCTCTTAATGCGTAAACTTCGTATCTCCATTATCCTTTCCGCTTTCGCTTTATTTTTCATATGCTCAGACATCATGGCGCAAGGGGTCTCCTTCTCCTATCTCATCCCTAAAAATGGCTACCTCTCTGCCCCTATCAGCCCGTTCTCAATTCGTGGAGTAGGTATTGGTGGCCGCATTGGAGCGGAAACCGGTTTCAGTCTCTATTCAATTCCCGGACTTCCAATGAACGGACTACCATTTGAAACGGACAGGCCCATTTCGGGTCAGGGATGGTCTATCCTCGTTCCTGGGCAGTTAACCTTGTCACTCAAGGCAGGTAATGTCGGCATCAAATTTCTAGGAGGTGGGTTTGCCATCCTTAACCTGAGTACCAGCATTAACAAAGGGAATCTGGATCGGGCATTGATGGCTTACGAAGGATGGGATGTAGCCACCTCGTCAATCAATAAAAAGACCAAACCCGGCCTTGGTTGGATGGCAGGAACGGAGTTTGAATTTAAGGTCAATCGAAAATTCTCGATTACTGCTGAAGTAGAATACCTCAGTGGAAGCTACGAAACGCGCATTAATGGCTCCTATGCAGGTGGTCAACTCGGGCAACCGATAGCATCTAAGGACCTAAATTTCGATAATGCCAAAACACTCCTTGAAGGGATTGAAATATCTCTTGGGGTGAAAATGGGTGGAAAATAACCTACTGTAACTAATATTGCAGCACCATATTAAGCTGCCAATGTCAACAGACCTAAAGCTAATTATCATCGGGCTGGGAACCCTTAAAAGACCTCAGATGCTGGAGGAGACGCTCAAGTCATTCATCCAGCTTCGAATACCTGATGGATATAAGGCAAGGCTTCTGGTGGCCGATAATGACCCGGAAAAATCGGCTGAGCCTGTGGTCAACAAAGTGAAGGGTCAACTTCCAATTGAATGCGAGTACATTGTGGAGGAGAACAGAGGTATCGTTTTCATGCGAAATGCCATTATAGAGCAAGCTCGCGAACAAAATACTGACCTTCTGGCGTTTATTGATGACGATGAGGAAGTAGCACCCAATTGGCTGGAAGCTATGCTTGAAAATAAAGCCAAATTCAATGCTGATGTAGTGGTAGGACGTGTAGCCAGAATTCTTCCAGAAGATACCCCAAAATGGATCATTAAAGGAAAATTCTTCGAAAGACCCAGCATCACGACAGGAACGGTCCGCAAGGCCGCAAGTACCAGCAATGTTATTTTTGACTTCAAATTATTATGCCTTGAGATGGGGCTGAAATTCCATCCCGCTTTAAACCTTGCAGGGTCCTCTGACACCTTTCTGTTTACTGAAGCGACCGAAAAGGGAGCGAAAATTATTTGGGTCAATGACGACCTGATCAAAGAGTCCATCCCGACTTCAAGAATGACCGTAAAGTGGCTACTTCAAAGAGCCTTTCGACATACTAACTGTCGCACAATAAGGGCAAGATTAAAACACAGCTACCCAAGGGTACTATGGACTGAAGGCCTCTACGGCTTACTACACCTCGCTCTGGGCATTCTTTCCCTCCCCGTATACATATTCCTCGGTAAAGCTGGAATCGTCCATACACTGCGCTTTATATGGAAGGGAGCAGGATCCTTTGCCGGACTTGGTGGGTTTGTATTCCAGGAATACAAAAAAGTTCACGGTCACTAGGGAACTGTCCACCCCGATCCGCTGTTGTCCAACGAAATTCAATGTAAATACATATGTTTCAGGACAACCCGGCTATTAAAATCGAAATATGGAGTGATATCGCCTGCCCCTTTTGTTACATCGGACACCATAACCTGCATAAAGCTCTCGAAGGTTTTGAGCATTCGAATGAGGTTTCTGTGGAATACAAAAGCTATCAGCTTTCTCCAAACACCATTACCGACCCAACACTTAACTCACACCAATATCTAGCCCGGCATAAAGGAGTAAGTGTGGAAGAAGCTCTGCGAATGAATAGTTATGTGGAGGAAATGGGTAAGAAATTCGGAGTCTGGTTCAATTTTGACAGGGTTATTCCTGCCAACACACTCCGAGCCCACATGCTTCTTCATCTAGCAAAAGCAACCAACAAACAGGAGCCAGTCAAAAAAGCACTCTTCGAAGCGCATTTCGTGAATGGCAAGAACATTGATGATTTCAATGTGCTAATGGAAATAGGGCAGCAGAATGGGTTCACTAAGGAAGAAACTGAAAAAGCCTTATCCGACCAGGAATATGGTGCTCATGTGAGAGAAGATATACGCGAAGCCATGTCTATAGGTGTAAAAGGCGTTCCATTCTTTGTGATCAACAGGAAATATGGCATATCCGGAGCACACCCTGTTGAATATTTTTCCCAGGCATTGAATCAGAGCTACAAGGATGTCGTCAATCAGAAAGATGGTAAATAAATACCTGAACTACCTTTAGACTAAATAGCTTAAGTTTATGAAATGGAAACTTTGCTTGGTGAAATTAGGGCTTGCCAATTGTGTAAAACTCATTTAACTCCGCGTCCCATTTTATCTGCGTCAAGCAAAAGTAAAATTGCCATCATAGGGCAGGCACCGGGTGCGAAGGTTCATGAATCCGGAATTCCATGGAACGATGCCAGCGGTAAATTGCTAAGAGAATGGCTTGGGGTAAGTAATGATATTTTCTATGATCCTGAAATCATTGCACTGGTACCCATGGGCTTTTGCTACCCGGGTAAAGGAAAATCCGGGGATCTTCCTCCCAGACCGGAATGTTCCGAGACATGGCACCGACAACTTTTACAGGCAATGCCTGACATCAAACTAACTATTCTTATTGGTCAATATGCTCAGCGTTACTATTTAGGTAATGAGACTGGTGAAAACCTCACAGCCACGGTTAAGCAATTCCAACAGTATCTCCCTCGTTATTTACCACTTCCTCACCCCACTCCTCGCAACCGCTTTTGGTTAACGAAAAACCCGTGGTTTGAACATAAAATATTGCCTTATGTACGTAAAACCGTTTCAGAGGCTTGCTGATTGCTTGTCATTGCAAATAACATAAAGGCCTTTTTTTGTTCATTTTAAGCCCAAAAAGTCATTTTATTGCAAATTTTATAATTCCTGCAAGACAAAAACCGCTTTTCACCAGCTATTCTTTATCAATATGACCCATTAATCATCTTATTTTTAAAAATTTCTTAATAATCACATTATTTCGTTAATATTATTGCCCGTAATATTTGATTTATGGAATAATCTTATGTAATTGGCACTCAAAACTAACCTTCTAACATGAACAAAACACTTATCGTTTTAGGACTGGCAGTAGCACTAGGTGCATGCAGTTCACCAAGTAAAGAAACCAGCGAATCAGATGTAGAATCAACAGTTGACACTTTAGAGGCTGTAATGGAAACTGCCGAAGCTGAAGTTGACACAGCTATGGCTGAGATGGATTCCACAATGACTGAGATGGACACTACTACTGCCGAATAAAAACATAAAATTGTCAGCAGCCTCTCTAAAGCAATTTAGAGAGGCTTTTTTTTGCCCTTGTGTCTAGGATTAATAAAGAGATACTGGATCAAGCAATATTTCTGTGGGTCGATTGTTCTTTTCGTATAGCCACATTGTGAGGTGAGAATTTCCTCCATTTCTCTCACCCCGGAGATCACTGAGAAAGCAGAGACAGAGTTGTCAAAAGTCTTTTGGTGATTTAAAGCCTTCATTCTTTGAATAAAAAATGACATTTTGTCCAAATAAAGGAGAATTAGAGATTTGCAATAAGATTAGTTCCTCTGTGTCCTTTGTGTTCTCGGTGGTAAAAAGGGCTTATTGTATTTTTTCAAGATACCCCACAGGTTTTCGAATTGATCCCTAATAACGAATCAAGCAAAATTTTTGTGGGGAGATTTTGTTCATCAGTGAAAACCACTGGCAGAAATGTAGAATTGAATACATCTCTTTATTGTGTATGATTGTCTCCCCCTAAAAGTTACGCTAGTCATGCGATGATTGGCTATAACGCTAATAGAAATCATGGCATGACTTTTTAAACAATTTCTTCCTACCTGCCTTAGAGGTCTTTGGCATTGAAGGAATTCCGATCAGAAATTCAAATATTTAGATGTACATTTTTGAATCCGTTCTTTGAGTCCCGATAACGTCGGGATGAGTTTCGGATTCATTACCTATTGAATTTGAATTTCCTGAATTACTTCACAGCCTTGATTTTTGGCTTCCGTTTGCATCGAGGTAAATGGAAGGGATTTTCAACCTTGGGAGGAGATGTGGAAAAAGGGGAATCCCGCTATTCATAAGATATCCTCGTCGACACTGGATAACCCAGCCCAAATTGCACCCTGCTTTTTTAAAGCATTAAGTTTCTTAGATATCCCACAGATTTTCGGTTTTATCCCTAATAACCTGCAAGCTGCATCAAAATTAAAAAGCCCCTCAAGATGAGAGGCTTCATATTTCTGCCTTAGTAATGTTTCTTCAATAAATATTCCTTTAGTTAAACCACATCCTTCTCAACCTTGCTAAATGCCATTTCTTCCTCCCAACTGGGGACTTTCACCTGTTTGGACTCCTGATGCCCACAGTAGCTGCATCTGAAATGCTTCATTAACAAGCCCTGTTCTTTGGCCGAAGGTTCTTTGATCACCTCCTCTTTATCCTCTTTTAGGGTACGGAAATTACATTTATCACAGACCAGTGCGTGATAATAGGTATCATACCGCTCGATGATCTTGTAATCCGTCACCTCATCGATCCAGACATCATAATCTACCGTCATTGAATCCTCCTCTTCGATCATTTCCTGAGTCATATGAACATCCTCTTCATTTTCATTTAGAAGCTTCATAGGTCTGCCATCCTTAGGAGATTTCATCGGCTTGAATCGAATGTGATTCAAATGTTTTTCCAGAATAAATGGGTAGAAATACTTCAGATAAGCCCACATCCCGTAACCTATTGCAAAACCAATCATTATAGAAAAGAAACCCACAAAATAATAGATATAGGGTTCTACCATTCCTATCGCCTTACCGATGAGGACGAACGAAAAGAATGAAATTCCAATTGCTAGGAAATTTGATGATCTCGCAAACGTGTTGGCTTCTTTTTGAGAAGCTAATCGATACTTTTCAGACCGCGTTTTGACTCCCATCAATCCAACGTAATAGGTCAGAATATTGAGCAGACACAACGCAAAAAAACCTGATCCTAGCATTGAACATAGCTGGAACCAGAATTCGTCGAGCATTTTCATGGCGTAAAGTATTAAGTGAAATTCAGTTAATTACCTTATAATTTAATGAATTTCACCCTTACATCCTATGATTAAGCCCAGACAAGCCCGTGATAAATGTCTGAATTACACATTTAAGCCATGTATTTTTCCGCTGCAGCACCTTTAAAAGAAGCTCGAGGCTTGAGGTTTAGAACCTGGAACATCTCTTTATCGGCATCTACTTCCGGATTTGGCGTTGTTAGCAGTTCATCACCGGCAAAAATTGAATTTGCACCGGCAAGGAAACAAAGAGCCTGCTCCTCAACCGACATTCTAACACGACCCGCTGACAGCCTTACCATCGCTTTAGGCATGATTATTCGAGCTGTAGCAATCATCCTGACCATATCCCAGACAGACACCTTCTCCTGATCCTCTAAAGGGGTCCCCGGAACAGGTACCAAAGCATTTACCGGAACTGATTCCGGATGCTCAGTCATGGTTGCCAGTGTATGAAGCATCCCTATCCTATCCTCATTGGTCTCTCCCATCCCAATGATACCTCCTGAGCAAACTGAGATTTTCGCATTTCTTACATTATCGATCGTATCTAAACGATCGTCATAAGTCCTGGTCGTAATAATGTCCTCGTATTTCTCCTCGCTGGTGTCCAGATTGTGATTGTAAGCGTAAAGACCCGCATCTTTCAATCTTTGAGCCTGATCTTCTGTGAGCATACCCAACGTACAGCAAACTTCCAGTCCCATAGCATTGACACCCGATACCATTTCGATCACCTTATCAAAATCACGGTTGTCTCTTACCTCTCTCCAGGCTGCGCCCATGCAAAATCTTGTACTACCATTATTCTTGGCCTGCATAGCCTTATCCAGCACCATGTCAACATCCAGCAACTTATGAACTTTAACATCTGTGTGATAGCGTGCTGCTTGTGGACAATAGGAACAGTCCTCAGGACAACCTCCCGTTTTAATTGAAAGCAAGGTACACACCTGAACTTCCGATGCTTCATTATACTTGCGATGGACCGTGGCCGCCTCATAGATGAGGTCCATTACCGGCTTATTAAAAATTTCATTGATTTCTTCTTTGGTCCAGTCGTTTCGTATTTCCATTTTAGTCTTATTTCGGATCTAGTAGTTGATTTAATATACCTGTAGTTCTCCGGGCATCCTCGCCTGAAGTCCTTTCATTCTCTGCAAAGATTCAATGTTTTGCAAATATGGAGAAAGAGGATTTTCTTTCATTTCAAACAAATCATTTTTCACCTCGCCCATATCTTCCAGTAGTCTCTCCAAAAATTCCTTGGATTTAGGGAAGTAAATCAAATCATAATCATTCCCAATTCCGGCTTTTTCCGCTGCAATATTAATGGCATCTTCATAAGAACCCAACACATCCACCAAACCATGTTCATAAGCCTGCTGACCACTCCACACTCTTCCTCCTGCAACTTTCAGCACTTCCTCTCTACTCATACTTCGCCCTTCAGAGACACGCTGCACAAAGGTATCAAAGCCATTTTCTACCTCTTCCTGTATGATTTGTCGTTCCTCAGGAGTAAGAGACCTTGTTACCGTCATGATATCAGAAAAATCACCTGTACTCACGCGATCATGGGTAATCCCGAGTTTACTATCCAGAAAATCCCCAAAATTGAACATAATCCCATAAATACCGATTGAACCGGTAATCGTATTTGGCTGTGCCACGATCACATCACATGGCGCAGAAATAAAATAACCTCCGGACGCCGCCACATTAGACATACTGGCTATAACCGGTTTTACTTCACGAGTAAGCACCAGCTCTCGCCAAATAATTTCCGAAGCCGTGAGACTCCCTCCGGGTGAATTCACTCTTAGCACTACAGCTTTCACTTCATCATCTTCACGAGCCTTCCTTATTTCTTCCGCAAAAGCCAACCCAACGATTTGCTCCTCGTCTCCGCCCATGACGATCTCTCCTTCTGCGATAATCACCGCGATCTTATTCTTATTCTCAGTATTCTCACCCAGGGTTTTGGCATACCGCTCCACTGACACAAATTTGATCTTTTCATCCGCGTCAATTCCAAGCTTAGACCTCAGAACAGCTCCAATCTCATCACGATAGCCAGTAGCCGTGATTAAGCCTCGCTCTGCCGCCTGTTGTGGATTTCGAACCAAAAGCTCATCCGATATAGTCTTAAGCTCATCCTTATTAACATCAATATTGACGGATGTGGCATCCAGATAGGTATCATGAATGGAGGCAATCAGTTCGTTTAATTGTAAGCGATTTTCTTCACTCATGGACTTACGAAGGAAAGGTTCTACCGCACTTTTATAATCACCCACCCTGAAAATCTCAGGTTCTATGTTTAGTTTATCAAAAAGTCCCTTAAAGAAAGTCATGGTGACGGATAGCCCATTAAACTCAATCATCCCTTCGGGATTAACAAATAGGGTATCTGCAGCCGAAACCACCAAATAGTCTCTCTCGCTTACATATTCTCCGTAGGCATAAACAAATTTCTCGCTCTCTTTGAAATCAAGTATGGCATTTCTTATCTCTAGCAAAGTAGACTGTCCTGCCTGCGGAAATCCTGCTTCAAGATAAATACCCTTAATATTAGCATCCGTCTTCGCGGACCTTATACTAGCCAGGACATCTCTTATATCTAAAGGCACTGGGGCATCACCAAAAACCTGAGCTAATGGGTTTTCAATGGTTCGCTCCATGATTGGCCCTGACAGCCTGATACTTAGAACAGAATTTGATTCTACAGGCATTACGGCATCTGAGGATGCAGCAATACCGCTAATAATTGCAATGAATAGCACACAAAAAATAGTGAGACCTACCAGGGTAGCTAATAGATTCCTTAAAAATGCCATGTAGTCGTTGGGTTGAGAAAATAATTATCGAACGAAGTTAACACGAATTGAACGGATAACAGTTGCGAATTATCTGATAAAAGACCCGATTTCCTTTTTGTTCGGCTATGCCATTTCTGCTATGCGAATTACCTTCGCATGCAAGCTTCCAATACGCATGAAAGGAATTTTTATACTACTAGGCTCAAATCTTGGCAATCGTTCAGAAAACTTCCAAAAGGCCATTGAGCTTTTGGAAGCCAAACATATTCCTACCATCAGCACCTCATCCATTTACGAAACAGAACCCTGGGGAAACCCAAACCAAGACTGGTTTCTGAATATGGTTATCGAGGTGGATACAGTGCTTACTCCGAAGGAGTTACTCAATGTTTGCCTTGATACCGAAGTCCAAATGGGACGTGAAAGAATAGAAAAATGGGGTGCCAGAATTATAGATATTGACATTCTATACTTCAACGATGAAAAGATCGATACAGACAACCTCCGTATCCCACATCCGGGTATTGCTATGAGGCGCTTTACCCTGCTCCCCCTCTGCGACCTGATACCCTCAGAATCACATCCAATTTTGAGTCTGACTCAAAAAGAAATGCTTGCGGTATGCCCAGATGAACTGGAGTGTAGAAAAGTATCCACAAATTTGAATCTATGACCTGGATAGAGGCTCTCATGCTACTTGCTGCAGGACTATTTACAGGGGTAATCAATACCCTTGCTGGTGGAGGATCGCTTATCACCCTTCCGCTTTTCATTTTCATGGGACTCCCCTCAGTAGAAGCTAATGCCAGCAACCGAATTGGGGTCTTTCTCTCAAGCCTGGTAGCTGTCGGAGGGTTTAAGAGTAAAGGTGTTTTCGTCTTCCCTTATGTGCTGTGGGTATCAATTTCTGCTTTGATAGGATGCATTATTGGCACATTTTTCGCCCTGGACATTCGTGGTGAGTTGTTCAATAGAATATTGGCGGTAATCATGGTTCTGGTAATGACGCTGACCCTATTAAAGCCCTATTTTCACAAAAACGGAATTACCGAAATATTTACTCAGAAGCGAAAGGCACTCAGCATTACCGTTTTCTTTTTCCTGGGTATTTATGGAGGTTTTATTCAGGCTGGCGTTGGATTCCTAATGATTGCAACACTTACTACGATTCACGGCTTGAACATGGCGAAAACAAACAGCATCAAGACGTTCGTGATCGTTTGTTATACGATTGTAGCCCTGGGGATTTTCTGGTGGAATGACCACATTCGCTGGGACTACGGACTGACCCTGGCAGCTGGTAACTCTGCCGGAGGCTGGATTGCCAGCCGATGGTCTGTTGGGAAGGACGACAAATGGATCAGGCTAATTTTGATTGTGACCGTATTTGGCTTAGCCATCAAACTCTGGTTCTTTTCTTAAATCCCCCTTACCCTCTTTAAAAAGGGGGATTTATCTTGATCCTATCATTGCAACATATTATGGTAATCCCATAGGGTTAGCCGCTAAGCTTCGCTTTCTTCTTGAAATGAATATTATAGCAAGAAGTCCCCCTTGTAACGGGTGGCTGAAAGCCGGGGATTGTTTAACCGGTCATCGAGTAACAATCAATTGAGACCGCGACTTAGAAATCCCCCTTACCCCCTTTGAAAAAGGGGGATTTGTTCTTCTTCTAATAACCCTTTCGGATCTCATTGAGGGATTCTATCAATCTGGTCTTTACGATATCTACCTGTCTTTCGGTCATGGAAGTAAAAAACGGCAACACAATGGTTTCCTTACTCACACGCTCAGCTACCGGAAACTGGCCTTCCTTAAAGCCAAAACGCTCCCGGTAAAACGGTTGTAAATGGATGCACGGGTAGAAATAGGCTTTAGACTGAATACCTTTTTGATTTAATTTCTGAAGTAACACATCTCTAATGGTTTCCGAAACTCGTATCGCAAAAACAAACCAGGAGTGTTCGTTGTAGTCCGGCACTCGAGGCAATTGGATCTCATCAATTTCCAAGAATGCACTCATGTAATACGCTGCCAGTTTTTGACGCCTCAGGTGAATTTCGGGCATCTGATCTACCTGAGAGCATCCCAGGGCTGCCGTTATCTCACTGATACGGTAATTGTACCCGAGCCGATCGTGAACCAACCAATTCATATCATCTCCCCTTCCCTGGTTTCTTAGGCTTTTGGCCATCTGATACATTTGGAGATTATTGGTCACCAGCATCCCCCCCTCACCGGTTGTCATTTGCTTGTTAGGATAAAAGCCAAATGTGGCCAGATCGGCATACTCCAGTACCTCCTTACCATGATGTTTAGCTGAAATTGCTTCACAACTGTCAGCCAGGATTGATAACTGATGACCCTTTGCCAGTTCACACAAGTCTTTCATTTGACATGACTGACCAAAAACGTGGGTCGGGAGAATAGCCCTGGTCTTATCTGAGATGACTTGGTACACCAGGTTCGGATCCAAGCCAAGTGTTTGCTCTTCAATATCTACAAATACAGGGTTTGCGCTTTCATACAGCACACAGTTAACCGATGCGATAAATGAAAACGGAGAAACAACCACTTCATCATCTTTCGATATCCCTAGGGCCTTTATACCCAAATGCAAGGCTGAGGTACCCGAATTCACCGCTACCGCATATTCCGCTCCGACCAGCGATGCAAACTTTTGTTCAAATGCGCTTGTTCTTTCGCCCAGGCTAAGCTGAGAAGATTTGATGGCATCAAGTACTGCACGCTCATCCTGGTCAGTAATATAGGGACGCGAAAGCGGGATAAACTCCTCACTATTCATTAACAAAGCGTTTTGCAGGTTTTCTTAATAATTCTCTCAACTCATCAACAGAGATTCGTGCAGCATTCTGAGAATCGAAGGCCTCTGATTCGTCTACCTTATTCAGGGACAAATCGGACCATAAATCCGAATTATTTGGAGTTACTTCCTGGTTTGGTAAAATATAAAAACCCTGGCCTGTTTCAAGTGCTCTTTTCATCTCTTGTTTTGACATGATGACTTCATGGCTCCTTTCTCCTGATCGCAAGCCAACCAGTTGGAACTCAATAATATCAGCGGCTTCCAATAGATCCTTGAGCAAATAAGCACGCATCTTCGGAATAAAAACCTCCGATCGCTGTCCATATTTCAAAGCAAACACGATTGATTTTGCCACCTCTTCAGGTGAAATCGAGAAACGTGTATTATTCGTATCGGTTATGGCGAGCAGGTCATCCATCTTCTCTGACATCAATAGCTGGGAGATAGAACCTCTAGATCCCCAGACATTGCCCGGCCGAAGGATGGACATGGCTATATCTGGGTATCTGCTCGAATACTGCACCATTAACTTTTCTCCTGATAACTTAGTAGAACCGTAATGGCTTGGAGGTAATACCGCCTTATCTGAGGACACGAACAACAATCTCCTGACATTCTTTTTACAGGCAGCCTTTACGACATTCTCTGCACCTAAGGTATTCGTCTTCGTGAACTCAGTAGGATGCAACTCTCCCCTGGGAAGTTGTTTTAGTGCAGCTAAATGTATCACCACATCCTGCCCATCCATGCATTCCTTTAGCCTGTCGTAGTCCCTGATATCTCCTAAAGCACAATGGATTCCAGGGAAATCACGCTCCAGATCAAGCTGCTTATGCTCATCCCTGGAAAAAATGGTCAATTGAATACCTGGAATATTTTCGAGCAAATAAGCAATCAAGCCTCGTCCGATGCTCCCGGTCCCCCCAGTTATGAAAATCTTTTGATTATTTAAAAATTGAGTCAATTGAGATGTAAATATGGTAGTAACTTCAAGCCAAA
The DNA here is from genome assembly GCF_024714475.1 of Marinoscillum sp. MHG1-6. Taxonomy (GTDB): domain Bacteria; phylum Bacteroidota; class Bacteroidia; order Cytophagales; family Cyclobacteriaceae; genus JAMZMI01. The sequence continues at coordinate 27,183 of NZ_JAMZMI010000003.1, forward strand.
AATAGTGAAAGGGTTGGATACGCTGTTATGTATCGCAAAGAGGTTAAAGAATGGGAATTGTAGTTAGGCAGAGCTTTTGGGGAACAGTGAGCGCCTACTTGGGAACCGGAGTAGGTTACATCAATGCTATAATACTGCTTCCACTATGGATGAATCTGGAAGAAATCGGACTTTGGAGAACAATACTAAGTGCTGGGACATTTTTGGCTTCTTTTGGAATACTGGGGATTCCTGGTGCTGTCATGAAATTTTTTCCAGGGTTCTCAGAAAAAGAAAAAAGGCAATTTATTTCTCTAAATATTCTATTCCTTTCATTAGGATTCACAATCCTCACTTTTATTGGCCATATTTTTAAAAAAGAGATCATCATTTTATTTAATGATAGCTCTCAGGCCTTGTCTCCCTACTACTCAATTATTTATCTGCTTTTATCCTTAATATTAATCAGCACTTACCTTCAGGGAATATTAAACACCTATCTAAATATTTCCATTTCTGGATTATTAGTAAACATCGTTCAAAAATTACTCCATACGGCTATTATTGTTTTGTTCGGGCTTGGATTCATAAGCTTTGATGGTTACGTCTGGGGAAATATTATCAACTACGCCATCATCAATATTGTGATGTTATTTGTTTTGATTAAAAGAGATCAGTTAGGATGGGATTGGCACTTTCATTTTAGAATAGAGCAGTATAAAGAATTTGGTAATTTTATCCTGTTTTCCACGATGTCTGCAGCAAGCTTTATATTTGTTTTGGAAATGGATAAACTTATGGTTTCCAGCTATTTAGGACTGAACTCAAACGCCATTTACACAACAGCATTACTCATTGCTCTTGTGATCCAAATCCCGAGTCAGTCAATCAGTAAAATGATCACTCCGATCATTTCCCAGCATTTAAAATCAAACGATATTGAAAGTATTGATAAACTCTACAAGCAAACCTCTAAAAATCAATTCATACTGGGATCATTCATTTTCCTGTTAATTGTGCTTAACCTTGATCAAATGTACCAGCTCATGCCAAAAGGCAATGAATTTAGAGAAGGGTTTTTAGTAGTTGTAATTATTGGTGTTAGCCGGCTAATTCAAATGCTATTTAATGTTAGCAGTTCCATTATAAGCATGTCAAGTCTGTACCGACAAAGATTTACAACTACTTTAATTCTAGGCTTGGCGGCCTGGAGTCTAAACTTATTATTGATTCCAAAAATAGGCATGATTGGTGCGGCAATCGCTACCTTATTAAGTTATTTGATATTTGATACATCGAGATTGATAATTGTTTATGATAAGTTTAAAATTCATCCATTTGATAAACATACTGTTACGATCCTGCTACTTGGGCTGTTCACATTTACTATAGGCACCCTGATCCCACAATTTCAGTATCCAATTATCAGCATTATGCTAAATTCTACGGTTATTTCAATTATTTATTTAGGTGGATTAATTATCATTAAACCGTCACAAGAAATAAATCAAATATTTTTGAAGATTAGTGAAAATTATCTGAACAAACTTTTAAAATGAACATCCTTAAGAAACTCTTAGAAAAAAAATCCAGATTCAATCTTATGCCAGTAGGTTTTCATGGTGACACTTACTTGATGGACCTAGTAGATTTTTTGATTAATACAGGTGTTGAAGTCTTTATTGAAACCGGCACCAATGTGGGGTCAACGTTAGCTTATGTTGCAAAAAGTTACCCTGACATAATGTGCTATTCTTGTGAGCCTGATCCTGAGGCTTATCAGCATGCCACTAGGAATACATCAAATTTTAGTAATGTGAAGATTTACAATCAGCTCTCACAGGATTTCATGATTAGCTTGAAGAAAAACCATCAGGATATATTTGGCAAAAAATGTCTGGTATGGATTGATGCACACAGCTATGGATTTAGATGGCCTTTGCAAGAAGAGATTTCGTACTTCAGCGAGTACCTTAATTCCGGCTATATTCTTATTGATGACTTCCAGGTGCCAGATAAGCCCATGTTCAGTTATGATAAATTTGAGAACCAGCTTTGTGCACATGAGTACATAAAAGATTACTTCAAGTCAAATTATAAGCTCTACTATCCTGGATACGAAGAAAAAACCTCCAAACACCACCCTTTAGTAGGTTGGGGGCTATACGTATTTGGGGCGGAGCCAAATGGATTAGGTAGGATAATGGCTATTACTGGTTAAGCAAATAGTGAAATTACCACTTTATTTTCGTGAGTAAAGTCGAGATAATGATCTTTCAATCGCTTGTTAAATATAAGATACCAAACAACAGCGATGACCTCCTTTTCCATATCAAAAAATTTATCCGGCCTTGCGCTTATAAGAAATTTCCTGAGGCTAAGATTATTGACATAGGCTGTCAAATCAATTTTAGAAGATTGAGGTATAACCAAATTCAATATTCTGTTCAACATTTGAATGAATGGATTATTGGAGCTTCTAAGCTCATACTCAACCCGAACTTTCCCCTTAGTCTCCAATAGATCAATAAGGCCTAATTGAAAATTATTGAGAGAAAAGCTATTTCTCTTTAGCCTGATCAAACAATCAGACCAAAATTCTTCATTGTCAATCATCTTTAAAATCGGTCTTTCAGCCTTCTCAATCATTTTACCCCAACCATTTGGATTTCGTTTGGGTCTGTTCCTATTTTCCAAAAAATGAAGTTCCATTCTTTGCATCCATCCAGATGGGAAAAAGTGATGTTTATTATTTACCGTAGGGTGCCATTGGTGATACACCGTAAACTTATCATCATCCAACCATACCGTTTCAAGTCCATTGACTTCAAGCCGTGTACTTAAATCCCGGTCTTCCACCCCCCATATACAATAAAACTCATCATAACCATTTATATCCTTAAGGGCCTTTTTGAAAATCGCATGGGATCCTTTAGAATCTCTAATGAAATCTCCAAACTGCCTCTTGTGGAAATCCGAATTATTGTAAAAGAGCTGATCCCACTTGTCGAATGTTTCATTCAAGTAAAAAAGATAAGAATGGATCTGTTGATTCGACCTTAAATTCTCTGCCACATATCCCATTGTTTCGGAGGGATACAAGAAATCCACGTCTCCAAAAAAAATGATTTCTCCTTTAGCCTGTTTTATCCCGATATTCAGAGCGTGAGATCTATTCCAATACCAACCTTCTGTGTAAACGTAAACGTAATTGATATCTAAAGCGGGGAATTCTTTAATAAGATTTAGAATCGTCTCTGAGTTTTCCTTTATGCTACCATAATCAACAAAAACAATTTCGAAATTTGTAAAACCCTGATCTCTTAACGATTCAAAACACCTTTTGACCCTGATGCTATCCCTATCCCTATAACCTAATACGACACTTATCTTCACTTGCTAATTATATTTTTCCGAATATCTTTTTTAGGAATCTAGAAAAGCTAACTTTTCCTTTCTGCTTATAGTAAGCATTGGCAGGGATACTTGCGCTAACTCTTTCTATACCGGGCCTGTGATGTGACATTATCCGGCTGGCAATATTTGGAAATAGCTGGTACTTATCGAGAATCAATTCACGTGCCTCTTCAATATAATCAAGACTATTTTCCCATAAGTTGCCTTCTATTGCCTCATTAATTTTTCGTACAGCCAACTCAGGATTATCTGGATCGATCATTAACATTGATTTCTCCGGAAAGTATTTCAGTATGTTCTTGCATCCATAATATATTGGCATTGACCATGAAAGCACACAGTCTGCAAACTTTTCGGTCCAATAATCATTCACCTGATAATTCTCTATCGCCAAACTATATCTATAATCCCTCAGAGCATCAAATTTATTGTTTATCGGAGTAAACCCTCTTCCGTATAAATCAAAATCAAATCCGATCCCTTCCAGATAATCCTTAAAAGTAATCCGTAATTTATGGCCCGGTTTAGACGTGGCACTACTAGTAATCCATGAAACATTCTTGGTCTTATTTAAGGCTCCGCGAGAGAGAGACTTTAATTCATCATAATTAAGATCAATGTGCCAAGGCAAAGAAGTTTGTGCATGAATAATACCTGGCACTTCATCCTCCCTCCAAAACCCAAAAATTTTGTCAAAATACTGATAGGATTCTTTATGCCAATCGTAATATGGTATAGGTGACTCTTGGCTTAATATCCATTTACCGCCCTTAACAAAGTTTCCAAACATATTCCTGTTCGGTGCATTGAATACAATCAAGTAATCTGCATTGGAATCAAAACCATCAATAAACTGGACATCACCCCACTTTCCTTCACCATTCGGGCTTTGTCTACTTATTTTCGGATATTTCCAGTCCTTAACAACGGAAACTTTAATCATCTTCTTTGATAAAGTGCATTACCCATATCTTTCCATCTTCTATCCACAGCGATCAAATTGAATCCGAAAGAATTCAATATTCCTGTGTACTCATCAAATAGCGGGGTGCCTTCGAACATTTGTTTAAAACTAACTTCTGAGTAAATCAATTTTACCCTTGATAGCATTTCTTCTGCTCCTTGTAATGCCAGATGCTCTGCTCCCTGCATATCCAGCCACATGAGATCGATACGATCTACTCCTTGTCTCTTAGCCCATTGATCAATGGTATCTACCTCAATTTCTATTCTTTGATCAAAGGAGATTCTTGGATGAAATTCAACATGCTGATCTGGCTTCAAAATAGAGCTGGATGAAGGATTGCTTGATTCGTCTCCATCTCTGGCACTAATATACATTTCTACCTTACCTGCAGAGTTGGAAAAGCCCAAGGGGAAGCACTGCACATTATTAAAACCAGACAACCGATCTTGCAAAACCTCAAACAACCTTGGAATTGGTTCAAAGCAATAGATTTGAGCATTAGGGAGTTTTTTGGCCCAATCAACCGTATCATCACCGTTATTGGCCCCGGCTTCAAAAATCACAGGATTATCAATTGCTAAATGGGAAATAATATCTCTTTTAGATATCCCGGCTTTTCCAAGTATTTTTTTAATTTCATTTAATACACTCATCGATCAAACAAAGATTTTAGATCTGGATTCACCTTTTCAAGAATGTTAAAAATAAATTCTTTATTCTGTTCCTCGAATTCCTTCCGAAGATCTTCATAGTCCTCTTTAACATTTATTACCTGGCTATCATGAGTCGTCTGCGCTTTAATGTTCTCTTTCGTTCCTAGATTTAGTGCATAAGCTACCTTCTCCTTATCATATCCGCGGCCAAAAAATTCACTCAATTTTTTAAAAACGCGTTCTGGATTTGACTTCAAATCTTCATAGGTGATAATAAGCTTTTCATGTGTGAAACGCTCAGAGAAAAGCCATTTGTCGAGGTGCTTTGCGTATAAAGTAGCCCACTCTTCAATTTTACTCTTATCGTCCATTGGCGTTTTATAATATTTCATCTGAGAAAAAACAGTAGGGACAGGGTTTCGGTACAGATATACTACCCTGCTTCTTTCTGTTTTTAAATCCATATCATGAGTATGGAAATATAGAAAATCCGAGCTACGGTAATTCTTTTCCTCAAAAATCAATTTTAAAGAAGGAATGTCGAAATAGCTTTCAGTCAGTATTCTCAACCAATGACTTCCTGTTCTGGAGAAGCTCACCAAGTAGGGGAAATCCGGATCTGATACATTTTTTTGGACCACTTCATCACTTACAACATTTTTGGGCCTTTCCTTCTTTCTTAACCTTAGGTCAATTCCGAAAATCTTCATTTAAGCGTCTCAAACAGTTAGGTAGATGCTGAATAAACTAAAAAACAGCTAATCAGCTCTGAAAAATAAATTGGGTGGTAAGTTCGCAATAATCATTTAGTTATTTCAAAATTCATAGCTAAATGATAAAATCAATAGCTCCCATTTTCAAATAAATACATGTTGTTGAAAGCTTGAAATATGAACAACCCAATGCCATCTCTTTCAATTATTACTGCCTGCTACAATGCTGAAGAGTTTATAGAGCCTACGCTCTCCAGTATAGACCAACAAATATGTTCAGATTTTGAACATATAATTATAGATGGAAATAGTACAGACTCCACCCTTTCAATAATCTCAAACCACAAAGCCCCTTATAGAACCGTAACTTCAGCCCCTGATGACGGAGTATATGATGCCATGAATAAGGGATTTAAAATGGCGCAAGGGGAATATGTATTATTCTTAAATGCAGGAGATGAATTAGCAGACTCTTCTACATTGGACAAAATCTTCTCAACAAAAGTGGACGCAGATATCATCTATGGAGAAACTTTGATAATGAACCAGAATCGTGAAGTTTTAGGGACTCGAACAGAACTGACCAGCCGGAGACTCCCTAAACACCTATGTAAAAATGATTTCCTAAATGGTCAGGTCGTGAGTCATCAATCCTTCATTGCCAAAAAAAGCCTTTGCAACGAATATGATTTGAAATATTCATGTAGCAGTGACATCAATTGGATGCTCGAAATTATTTCAAGGACCAGTTCTATTAAAAACACGAACTTGGCCATTTCAAAATACCTCCAAGGAGGAATATCAGATCGGCAACTTGCAACATGCTGGAAAGAACGTTTTTCCATACTATGCAAACATTTTAGTATCCCATTAGTGATTTGGCAGCATCTGAAATTTGCCCTCAGATTTTTAAAAATGGGGGCTTACCGTAAATCTTAGCGACTTAATAAACTGCCGTATAATTCCATATGTTACTTTACACAAATTTCTTCAGTGAATTCACTCAGAACCTTATTCCGTGCACAGGCCAACGCCAAGGACCTGACTTTTTCATCTTGAAAATAAGTTATCCAAGCAATTGGATCGGTCAGATGAACTAATTACTCCTGAGTATTTGGATGTTTTTAGAGCGTTCCATATTGTACTTAAATCTCATTTCTGCAAAAGATTCAATCCCCCAAAAAACTTTAAAGCTTGGCAATTCGGATTGACTAATCGCATTATCAATTCCTGCAAAAACATCCCTTTTGATAAAAGAAGGGAAGAAATTCGGATCAAGCAATAAAGTTGTGGGGTAATTGTATTTTACCTGAAAACAATCGTTCAATACTTGATTATTCGGTATTCCAATCAAAGGATATACCTCATTTTCTTTTGCATGCCCCGGGCCGCGCAGGCAAAAGAAAACGGAGCCGAGTCCACGGCGGACAAAAGAAAAAGGCACCAACCTAGCCGGTCGCACACCAAAAACGATTTTGACCGTTTCAATTTGACTTAAATACTTACAAATTCAGGTCAAAATCGTTCACACTGGCCTTGGATGAATCCACCCGCCTGAACGCCGTGAGATAGGTATCAATAAATTATTGCTAAATTAGATTTTTTCAATACACCCCACAGATTTTCGGTTTGATCCAGAAATTCTGGTAAACTTCAGAGTGCGACAACTGATCACCCTTGATTTTTAGACTTGAAAGCTGCTAAAACCTCCTGATATAAATTGTAGTAATCAAGAGAAACTACCTGTTCATCATAATTATTAGCCACATGCTTCCGACACTGCTCAGACACTTCCCTTCTTAAGTCAGGGCTAGTATAAAAGTGAAAAATACCTTTTGCCAAATCTTTGGAGTCGCGCAACTTCGATAAGTAACCGGTTTTCCCATGAATTAATAAATCTGTAACTCCACCGGCGTCAAAACAAACCACCGGGATACCACAAGCCATAGCTTCCATTGTTGTATACGATAGTGTTTCTTGAATGGAAGACAAAACAAAACAATCCCCTAAATTATATATCTCACACATTTGTTTCGGAGAAGCAACAGCCCCAACATGCCTAATTTCAATGTTAGAAAAATTTAGTGAATGTGTTCCTCGTCCAAACAGAATTAGCGTGCATGAGAAATCATCTAATCCATCCAGTATTTTTAACGTCTCAATCAAAAATGAAAACCCCTTTATTTCATCATTTAAATCTGCTGCGCCGGCAACTATAATAAATTTTTCCGGAGACAAATTAAATTTATATCTCAATTCAACCTTATCCGCAATTGGATGGTACAATTTGGTATTTAGAGAATTGCCCAACACTCGTACATCTCTGTCCTTTAAAACTTTACCTGCCAAAACCTGTTCTTTAAGCCAATGACTAACTACAGTAATTTGTCCTCTGAATTTTTTAAAGAACAGCGTCTTTTCGTTCAATTGTTTCTCAGCTCTATCACTAGGTTTTGAGGTATAAAAGCAACTCTGACATTTATCTTTAAATAGTTCGCAGCTTAGCGGAATATGACAGCCACCTGTAATGGGCCAAAAGTCATGAAAAGTCCAGATTATCGGTTTTATTTTAGAGAGGTTATATATTTCTTCAAGTGATACAAAGCCAAAATTCACCCAATGAATATGTATTACATCTGCCCAGGCTACCTCAAGGTTCCTTGATAGATTTAAACCACTCTTTCCAAGTGAAAATTTGTACAGATATTTCTTCTTAGAAATAAACGACCTCACGAACACTCTTTCACTTATAAAATTCCACCAAAAACTGGCCTTAAGGAAAAATGAATTTGTCATATTTACCTTACCCTCTCCGGAAGAGTCACCCAATGCATATGCTAATTTTACATTAAAGCCGCTATTCTTTAGTGAAGCAGCCAGCCTGTTTGCCGCAATTCCAGCACCGCCTGATTTCTCAAACGTAGTCAGTATCAAAATATTCATTCAAGACTTTGGTCTACTTTTGAAACATATTCGCAATATACATATGATCGACACTCCTATTCTTCTTCTTATTTTCAATCGTCCTCAAAACGTAAGATTATTGTTCAAATCAATCAAGCAATATCAACCTGCCAATATTTACATTGCAGCAGATGGCCCAAGAAATGTCGAGGAAAAAAATCTAACCGATCAATGTCGAGGAATAGTAGAAGAAGAAATCAGCTGGCCATGTTCAGTTCACAAATTGTACAGGGATCAGAACTTAGGATTGAGAATTGCTGTCAGCCAAGCCGTAACGTGGTTCTTTGAAAACGAAAAATGGGGCATTATTCTGGAAGATGACTGTCTGCCTACTCACGAGTTTTTTAATTTCACTCGGTCACGACTGATGGAATATGAAGATGATTCAACAATAATGCATCTGTCGGGTAATAATCTTCAGCCTAAAAATTTCCCTGGATACCATTTTTCAAAATATCCCAGAGTATGGGGGTGGGCAACATGGAGACGTGCTTGGAAATATTATGATGACAGCGACTCTTTTTTGGATAAACTAGACAACCAAATCATTAAATCCATGTACCCAAGATGGATTGATCGCGCTTTTTGGACAATAATTATTGAGAAAATGAAGCTTCCAAATGGCTCACTAAAAAAAAGATCCTGGGCATATTTTTGGGCTCTCAACATTAGGTACCATAATGGAAGATGTATTCAGCCTAATCAAAATCTAATTCAGAACGTTGGATTTGGTGAAAACGCTACTAATACGAAGGATCAAAACAGATTAAAAAGGCTTTCAAACATCAATCCTTCTCCAAGTTTTGACTCAAAAGGCATTTCGCCCCACTCTAGACAAATAAGCGAAGTACAGGACAATCAATTTGTCAATGAAATTTTAATTGACAGTCGGATAAAGCTATTGAAAGTCTATTTGAAGGTGCTACTGCCGTTTCTTAAACCCAGACGCTAAGCATTCTTCCTTGCAACATAAAAGCCTGCACCAACAAGGGCTACAAATATTAGGAAGGAAACCAACACTAATTTGTTACCTAAGGCAATACTAACAGGTTCATACCTAAACTCAATTTGATGATTCCCAGCGGGAACCGGCAATCCTCTAAGAACATAATTCACTCTAAGGTGTTCTACCGGTTCTCCATCTATGTAGGCATTCCAACCTGGTGCATAGAATATTTCCGAGAAAACCACAAACTGATCCTCCTCTGACGAGAAAGAGTACTCCATCTTTTCAGGATGGTAACTAACTAAAGAAACTTCTCCAACCCCACTAAAGCTTGTTCTTTGATCGACCACTTCTGAAAATCGAGTATCATATATGGCAGTCGAGCCCGGATCTATCTCTCCTAGTCTCGCTATTTCCTGGTCAGCATTCTCAACTTCGATTAACTCATCTATTAACCAGACATTACCCAGGGCCTGGGGGTTTTGTTGTACCACAGGACCTTGCTCACTTTTCACAATAAAATATTTCGTATTAAGCATATTTAGAACTGACCTATCCATTTTACCGATATACCGATCAATCAGCTCCTGATAGCGCTGCATCTTTATGGCGCTATAACCCAATATCGAATAATGAAAATAGGAAGTTACACCATCACTAAAAGGGTTTTGACTAGTAAGATTAAGCACCCTGTGGTAGGTGTTATCCTTCATTATTTCATCATCAGCTACACTCGGCTTAAAAACCTGAGCACTTACGGTTTTTTCCTTTTGAAAATCCTTTGAATCCAAATGTCTTTTATCTACACCCCAGAGATCAATCAGAATCAAAAAGCCAACTCCTCCCAGCAAATAGAGACTTTTAAGTTTTGATTTGGCATAAAGCCAAATACCGGCCCCAGCCAAACCGATAAAAACTATGGACCTTATAATATCCTGATTGAATAGTCTTTTGCGATCTGAAATGATGGCATCCATCAACCAATCCGGGAATCCGTAAGCCTGGTCCCTTGCCCCCTTGAAATCGAAGAATGCCCCTTTGAACATTAGGAAGAACAAACCAATTCCAATGACCCCAAGAACCACCTGCATTAGTCTCCTTGTATCAACTGACTGCTCCTGTTTCAGGATTTGATCCAGAGTTAAAATACCCATAAAAGGAACTATCAATTGAGTAATGGAGAATATCATAGTAACCGTACGGAACTTGTTGTAAAGCGGAACATGATAAAAGAAAATATCAGTAAACCATTCCAGGTTCTTACCCATCGCAAGTAAAACGGATAAGATAAATAGGCTTAGCCCCCACCATTTCAAATTGTTATCTAATACGAAGAAACTCAGGATGAAAAGGAAACAAAGTATTGCCCCAAAGTAGATGGTACCTCCGGTAAATGGTTGATCACCCCAGTATAAAGGCACGTTTTCGGTGACATTCTGGGTTGTCCGACGATCCACTCCATTACTGCTCAACGTTTCATAGGTTTCAGAGCTTTTAGAAAGTGACTCAGAGGAGGCGCCCCCATGAAAATAGGGGAATATTAGGGTAAATGTTTCCATTTTACCATAACTCCAGCTTAATGCATAATCTTTATCCAAACCATCGCTGCTTGACTTCTCTCCATCTGTAGTGGTAAGCTCTGAACCACCTCTTGTGGAATAATCTTTGTACTCAAGCATCGAGTACAGTTTCATGAAATTGGAACCAAAAGCCAGTGTCGCCGAGAGCAAGAGTACACCGGATGCCTTGAAAAATTGCCCCCATTCTCCACTTTTCGAATACTCAAATACCACATAAACGGCATAAGCCAATGCCATTATGAGTAAATAATAGGTGATCTGGATATGACCAAAGTACAATTGAAAACCTGAGCCAATAAAAGCGTAAATGAAACCTTTCATGAATTTACCCTTATAAGCAGCTATTATACCGGCAAGTACCGGTGCCATCAAAGCCATAGCAATCACCTTGTTGTCATGGCCGACTTCAATACTAATAATGTTAAATGTCGAAAAGGCGTAGGCAAAACTACCAATCGCAGAAAGCCATCTTGACACCCCAAATACCTGCAAAAGCAAATAAAAGCCAACAAAAAGAGCCAAGACCATCGCCATTGGCTTAGGTATTATTCCATAAAAAAATATTTTATTCACATATGCGAATGGATTATAACTCGAACCACTTTGTAATGGTACTCCTGCAAATTCACGTGGATTCCAACGTATAACCTCTCCTTTAGCACGATATTCTGCTATTTCCTTTCCAGTCCCTTTCATCTGCAGGTTATCTGATTGCACCAATACTTTACCAGAGTAAAGTGGCGCAAAATAGATACTCGTAATAATGAAGAATATGGCTATTGGCAGCAGGTGCTTTAAGTAGGCTTTATCAAATTTCATATTGGTCTGATCTTGACTTTAGATGATCGCAAATGTATGTTATTTCTATTTCTGACAACCTTGTGTACAAAGGAAGAGATATACTCTCCTCGCTAAGTCCTTTGGCGATTGGATAATTGTTATGATAATTGATTGTTTCGGGAATGGTAAAGGGATAATGGATATCCAATTGTTTTAATACACTCAAGACCTCATCACGATCCTTAACCTTGATCACAAACTGATGAAAAACCGAATTAACCGGAAAATCTTTCTTTGGCAAGGCTATTTTTTCCCATAGGATTTTAGCTCTCTCTCTGCGCTCCTCATTTATTCGATCCAGATACCTCAACTTAACACCCAGCACGGCGGCCTGAATTTCGTCTAATCGGCTGTTTCGGCCAGCAAAATTAAACTCATGCCTTGAGGTCCTTCCATAATCCCGCAATGCTCTTAATTTTTCAGCCAGTTGATCATTATTGGTTACCAAAGCTCCCCCATCACCAAATGCTCCTAAATTCTTTGTCGGATAAAAGCTGAAAACAGCTAGTTCACCAAAACTCCCAACCTTCTTTCCCTGCACCTCGGCTCCATGCGCCTGTGCGCAATCTTCAATGAGATAGATTTTGTAATCACCGCATAGCTTTCGCAAAGAAATAATATCACAAGGATTACCAAATAAATGAATAGGAATGATCGCTTTAGTTCTTTCCGAAATCGCAGCTTGCACCAGACTAATATCTATATTCCCGGTTGTGTATTCCACATCCACGAAAACAGGTGTTGCACCGGATCTCTTTACAGCCATAGCGGGTGAAACCCACCCAAATGCAGGCAGTATCACTTCGTCACCCTGCCCAATACTCAAAACCTCTAAAGACATCTCCAGGGCATCAGTTCCATTTCCACAAGTTACACAGTGATTTACACCAAGATATTTAGCAAAATTTTGTTCAAATCTCCTAACCATCTCACCCTGAATAAATATCCCGCTATCTACCACTTTAGTGATGGCTTTTTGCACCTCTTCATTCAACTTTTTAGGGTCTATTTTATTATTCAAACCTGAGCAATCGTTATATCAGAAAAGAATCTTCACATTTTAAAAGGGGCACTTCAATAGCATTTGAATTTTAGCTAATATTGACCCCCGAAACAAATAAACTACAACCCCCTAACCTTTTAGAAGATTTTAAAGATTTGTTTATGAAAAGTATTGGTGTTTTTACATCAGGTGGTGATGCTCCGGGAATGAACGCCTGCATTCGATCTGTAGTTCGTTCGGCACTGTATCTAGGCATTGATGTCTACGGGATCAAATACGGATACAATGGAATGATTGAAGGGGATATCTATAAGATGAAATCTTATTCTGTAAGTAACATATTACAGAAAGGTGGAACGATATTGAAGTCTGCTAGAAGCAACGAATTCCGTACAAAAGAAGGTAGACAAAAGGCCTACGAACAACTTAAGAAAAGAGGCATTGAAGGTCTTGTGGCCATTGGAGGAGATGGCACATTAACAGGAGCAAACCTATTCTACGAAGAGTTTGGTATCCCTACCATTGGATGTCCGGGAACTATCGATAATGACCTTTACGGTTCTGATTATACCATTGGTTTTGACACTGCTGTTAACACCGCATTAGATGCTATTGATAAAATCAGAGATACGGCCAATTCTCACGATCGTGTTTTCTTTGTTGAGGTAATGGGAAGACATTCCGGTTACATCGCTATTAATTGTGGTATAGGTGGTGGTGCCGAAATGGTAATGGTTCCTGAAACTTCCGTGACCATTCAGGACGTAATCGACACCCTGAAAGCCGGAGAGAACAGACATAAAACCTCTCACATCGTAATCGTTGCGGAAGGCGGAGAGCAGGGCGATGCCATAGAAGTGGCGGCTAAAGTTTCCAAAGAACTACCAAAACTGGATATCAGGGTAACTAACCTTGGACACGTTCAAAGAGGCGGTGCACCTACCGCTCTTGATAGAATGATTGCTTCTCGTTTAGGAATGGCAGCTGTTGAAGGGTTAGTTAACGGTCAGAAAAATTCAATGGTGGGAATCATTGATAACAAGATCGTCTTTACTAACATCAAACTGGCTATCTCTAAATCCAAGCCAATCAATGATGAGTTGATGAGACTGGTTGAGGTAATGAGTATCTAAAATTTAGCAAGCTCGACATTTATATTATCAATGGCCTGATTAATGTCTTCAGGATGTAACCAAATCACATCCTCACATGCATTAAACCAGGTCATTTGTCTTTTGGCATATCTCCTACTGTTCCGCTTTAACAGTCGAATAGCTTCTTCCTTATCATATTTACCTTCCAGGTAGTCAAAAATCTCTGTGTAACCAACTGTTTGTAAAGCAGTAAGATTCCTGTCTACGTGAAGTTTTTCGGCTTCTTCAAACAAACCCTGAGAAATCATCTCATCCATTCGGAGGTCAATTCTTTCATTCAAAATATCCCTATCCATTGATATCCCCAGCTTTAGATTTCGAAAAGGACGTTCTTTTACCTTTTTTACTCTGAAGCTGCTAAATGGTTTACCCGTAGTTCTGATCACTTCTAAGGCTCGTATGACCCTCTGATGGTTTTTCAGATCTACCTCCTCATAATATTTAGGGTCTTTCAGTTTTAGTTCTTCCGTCAGCGGAGTGAGACCATTGGATTTGAACGCTTGATTTAATTCATCACGCAGCCCCTCCTTCACCATGGGCATTTCGTCAAAACCTTCCCAGATTGCCTTAAAAAAGAGACCCGAACCCCCCGCTGCTATCACTACATCATGCTTAAGAAATAATTCATCCAGCAGTTGAATAACTTCTGTTTCAAACATCCCAACGGTATAAGAGTCATGAATAGACAAATTGTCAACAAAATGATGAGGGACAAGGGATCGTTCTTCCTTACTGGGTTTTGCTGTCCCGATCTCCATTTCACGATAAAACTGCCTGGAATCTACTGAGACCACCTCCGTACCAAAATGCTGTGCGAGGCTTATTCCAAAGCTGGTCTTACCTACTGCAGTTGGTCCAACCACCGAAACCAACAATCCATTCTTGTCATTCATAAACTCAAAAATGTACCTTTATTTGGCTAAATTTAGCAATATGGAAGAGATAGATGATCGGGTAGAAAATTTAAATGATGAGATAGAAAAGCTTAGGGCAGATCTCGATTTCTTTCGAAAGGAATACGAAAAGCTAAAACTCCATGATTATCAACACCTCAAAGAGCTTTTCGACTCTTCAAATGACCTGGTCCAGGTTTTTAGACCAGATGGGGAATTCAAATTCGTCAATGAGGCATGGCGGAATAAACTCGGATACCGAGAATCAGAGGTTTCTGAATTAAAGTTCGTGGATGTTATCCATCCCGACCATCGAAAGCAAACCCTTCAAAGTCTTGTAAAACTTTCGGCTGGCAGTCACCTTGAAAGATTTGAAACGGTTCTGGTAACCAAGTATGGAAAGAATGTCTATGTCACGGGAAGACTTACCTCCATTTTCCATAATGATCAAATCATTGAATTTAGGTGCATCTTCTTTGACATCACAGAAAGATTTCGCGCAGAAAGAGCTCAGGCGCTCTACTACAAGATCGCCAACATTACCATGGAGCCGCTGAGCCTTGAAAACTTTTATCACAAGATTTACTTAGAGCTCAATGAAATCCTTAATGTCAATAACTTTTGTGTCGCTCTAAAAAGCTCACAGGGAGAGCAGGAGGTGAATTTTGTGTATTGGAGAAATGAAATCCAACATCAGGAGACTGCTATGATCCAGGATCTGGAACGACTTCTTATCTCTTACACTTTTGAACGAACCAAACCGCTGATCATCTACGAAGATGGTATTCAAAAAATTGCTGAACAGAAGCGAAGGAAAATCAAAACCGATATTCCGAAAATTTGGCTTGGGGTGATTGTAAAATTGGAAGGAGAAGCTATCGGGGTATTGTCCATCAGTTCTTATCGTGATCAGGCAGTTTATAACCATAAAGATCTTGAGCTTCTGGACTTTATTTCCGGGCAAATGAGTCTTGCACTTGAGCGCAAGATGAATGAGGAAAAAATTCAGAATCAGGCAGCTCGACTAAGTGCTATTTTTGAAAGTAGTACCCACCAAATCTGGTCGATTAATAACAAATACGAGTTTACTTCCTTCAATCAAAATTATGCAGAGGCTTTTGAATCATACTTTGGCGCAGAACCAAAATTAGGCGACTCTCTGGTCAACGAAGGAGCTGTAACTGTGCCAAGGGAAACACGCCGTTTCTGGAAGGAGAAATATGACGAAGCATTCAAGGGTAGTACTATCAACTTTCAGACATCTATTAAAAATAAAGAGGGTAAGCGGGTATGGAGGGATTTCTTTGTGAACCCCATTCACCTTCCCAGTGGGGAAATTGAGGAGCTATCAGTCATTGCAAATGATATCACCGAAAGAAGGCAGGCGGATATGGCTCTTAAGGAAAGCGAGGAGAAGTTCCGAAATATATTTGAGTCATTCCAGGACATCTATTTCAGGTGTAATATCAACGGAAAAATCACAATGATCAGCCCTTCGGTTCAGGACGTTGTCGGTATGAAAGCCTCCGATTTGATTGGTAAAAACATTACTGATTTTTTTCTTTCCAAAGCCAAAATCTCTGAACTCTTCAGAAAACTTTATACAGACAATAAGGTCAGCAACTTTGAAGGATCTGTTCAAACTAAGGGAGGTAATCCAATTGAGTTTATTAGCAATGTCAGGTTGATAAAAAGAGACAAAGCAAAACCTCAAATTGAAGGGGTTGCAAGAGACATCACCCGGATCAAACGAACAAATGAAGAGCTAAGAGCAGCAAAAGAACTTGCAGAGAACTCCCTAAAGATAAAAGAGCGTTTCCTGGCTAACATGAGCCATGAGATCAGAACACCGATGAATGGTATTATAGGCATGATTGACCTGATTGCAACTACCAACCTGGATCACGAGCAAACAGATTATATCAAAACCATTAAAAAATCTTCAGACACACTGCTCAACATTCTCAATAACATACTCGACCTTTCGAAGATCGAAGCCGGCAAGATGGAGTTAAGAAAGGATCCGGTAAGAATACTCGAACCTTTTGAAAAAGTATATGAGCTGTATTCCCAGCAGGCCAACTTGATTAACAATACACTCTATTACCATATTGACGATAAATTGCCCCAATACATCCTTACGGATGAAACCAGACTCCTTCAGGTGCTATCCAACCTCACCAGCAATGCAATTAAGTTTTCACCCAATAAAGGGCATATTAACATCAGTGCACGCTTATTAGAACAAGACGGCAAAAAGTGCAAAATAAAAATATCTGTAAAGGATTCAGGTATTGGAATTTCTAAGGAAGATTGTGAAAAGCTCTTCCAAAGCTTTAGTCAATTGGACAGCTCCTCCAGTAAGAATTTTTCAGGCACAGGTCTCGGCCTTGCCATTTCCAAGGAACTTGTCAAATCCATGGGAGGTGAAATTGGCGTGGTGTCTACTCCCGGCCTTGGAAGCACCTTCTCATTTACCTTCGATGCGGAAAGTATTGCACCGGAAGAAGTATCAGAAAAAAAGGAAGAACCAGTTTTCATTAAGCAGTTCACTACCTCAAGTCCAAAAATATTACTGGTTGATGATAATGATATAAACAGGCGTGTAGCCATGAATATATTATCAAAATCGGGCTGTGAGGTAATCGAAGCAGAAACCGGGGAACATGCTATTGAGTCAGTGAAGAAGAACCATTTCGACCTGATCTTTATGGATATACAAATGCCAGGAATGGATGGCATACAAACCACACATCACATAAGAGAACTGAAAATTACTGATTTACCTCCAATTGTGGCCATGACAGCCTATTCAATGGAGAACGACAAAGCCAATTTCCTTAATCAGGGAATGGACGACTACCTGCCAAAGCCCATTAAGGCAAGTAATCTCATTGAGTTGGTCAAAAAATGGCTGGCCTTTGAACCTGCAAGTCATGTCAATACTGAGTTTTTTACCGAGGAAACGGGCGAGTTGACGATCAACCAAAACACCCTGAATCAGCTTTATAAATTCGGAGGAAAAGAATTTATCCAAAGTGTTCTGGAGGATTTTGATAAGGAATCCACTGAACAAACGGAGAATATTGAATTATTTTTCAAAGAAAAGAAATATGAAGATTTGCGAAAGGAGTTGCATACGCTTAAAGGCAACGCAGGGACTTTGGGAATAGAAAAATTATCAAAAACGGCGGCGCTGATGGAAAAATCAATAAAAGAAAATAACTTTGATAACCTTGACGCTCTACTGAAAACACTGCTATTTAATCTCTCTGAGTTCAAAGAAAGTTATCAAAACCTTATTACTAGCTAGCTAATTAGATCTGAACACATGAGTAAAAAAATTTTAGTTGCAGAAGATAGTTCGGTTATACAAAATCTAACCAGAAGGATTCTTTCGTTGCAGAATTATAAGATCAGCTCCGTGAAAAACGGCGCTCAGGTTCTGGAGCTTTTGAATAAAGAGCCATTTGATTTGGTTCTTTTAGACATTCACATGCCAATAATGGATGGAATGGAATGCGCACAGGAAATCCGTAAATTACCCAAGGACATGAATGGCGCTATCCCTATTATTGCCATTACAGGGAATGCCAACAACTACAGTGAGGATGAGTTCAAGAGAGTGGGTATAGATTATTTCCTTCCCAAACCATTGAACTATGACACATTGGTAGAAACTGTAAACAGCTTCATGACTAATGGAAATTAAATACACCAAGCAATTCTTAAATCGCCTTGAGGATATATTCTCAGAAACCGATTACATACTCAGGTATGAAAAAGGCAATTTCCAGTCTGGTTACTGTGTCCTGAAAGAAACAAAAATCGCTATTGTGAATAAATATTATTCACTCGATGGTAAAATCAACAGCCTATTGGAAATCCTAAAATCCGTGGAACTTGACATCTCAGGGTTGAGCGATAAAAACAGAAAGCTTTACTTCGAAATCAACTCAACACAGCTCCAGTTTTGATAGTAACCTTTCTTGGCACAGGTACCTCACAGGGTGTTCCCGTCATCGCATGCGAATGTGATGTATGCAAATCCATAGACTTTAGAGACAAAAGAACAAGAAGCTCCGTACATATTGATGTCGACGGATTGAGTTTGGTTATTGACAGTGGCCCGGATTTTCGCTACCAGATGCTCAGAGAGCGGGTAAAAAGATTAGATGCCATACTTTACACTCATGAGCACAAAGACCATACAGCGGGTATGGATGATGTGCGTAGTTTTAATTTCATTCAAAAAGCAGACATGCCCATCTATGCCCATCACAGGGTCATAGAGCAACTAAAGAAGGAGTTTAGCTATGTGTTTGCTGACAAGAAATATCCCGGAGTTCCACAAGTGGCCATTCATGAAATAAACGGGAGTCCATTCAAAATCAGTGACACCATGATCACCCCTGTTGAAGTGATGCACCACAAATTACCTGTATATGGATTTCGAATTAAGGATTTCACCTATATCACAGATGCCAATTTTATTAGTGATGAAGAAATTGAAAAAATAAAGGGCAGTAAGGTAATTGTCCTCAATGCATTACAAAAGAAACCCCACCTAAGCCATTTTACCCTTGAGCAGGCAGTGAAAATGGTGCAACGAATACAGCCGGAAAAAGCTTATTTCACGCATATCAGTCACAAACTGGGTAAGCAGCGAGATATCGAAAAAGAACTCCCTCAAAACTGCGAACTTGCATTCGATGGGTTGAAAGTCGAATTGTAAATGTTTCATAATTATTTCTTCTTAAAACGGCTTGCGCAAGCACTCAATGATCAAATCGGGGGATTCGCGCTGGGTGAATGTTTTTCACAAAACAAAGACGAACTAATTCTTGGTTTTTACAGCAAGGACAAACAGTTCTACATCAAGGCCAATCTAGCTCCCCAGGTCTCCCTGTTACAGATCACGCCTGAATTTAAAAGGGCCAAGAAGAACAGTGTTGATCTTTTCTCTGGTCTGTTGGACTCCAAGGTCGAATCTGTTAAACCCTTTCAATATGACCGGTCTTTTCAGATCATATTCGAGAATACGCAAAGCCTGGTCTTCAAAATGCACGGATCCCGTTCCAATATCCTTCTATCGGAAAATGACCAGGTGATCAACTGCTTTCGAAAATCCCTGCAAAATGATCTGGACATCATACCTACGTCATTAAACAAGCCTGCCCCTGACAAGGAACACTTTATTGAAGTTGATGGTGAACCCGGTAAGTTTCTTCCAGCTCTCGGCAAGGAAGTTAAGAATTGGCTGGCGACGCAACAATATTGGGATATGTCCTTGGAGGAAAAATGGACTATGATGTCCAATCTTCTTTCCAAACTGGAATCCAACCCTGTTACAATCAATAATCTCGACACACCCCCTACCCTTACGCTCCTCGAAAACCCCAATGCAGACCTGGTTCAATTAAATGATCCAATAGCTGCAGCCAATGAATTCTATCTGACTTTTACCCGCGAATACTATCTCAATAGCTCTAAGAGTAAAATGATCAGAGAACTCGATGCGAAAATTCATAAAACGGAGAATTACTTAAAAAAATCGAGATTGAAACTAAAGGAGGTTGAAAACCAGCGTAGCTATGAAGAGATGGCCAATGTGATCATGGCGAATTTACACGCATTTAGGCCTGAAACCACTGAACTGGAGCTTTTTGATTTCTACCTGAACCAACCCTTGAAAGTTAAAATCAAGCATGGCACCTCACCACAAAAACACGCCGAAAACCTTTATCGTAAATCAAAAAATCAGAAAATAGAAGTTCAAAAATTAGAGGACAACATTCAAAACAGACAGAATCAGTTATCTGACCTAAAGCACCAAAAGGAGATAGTAGCATCAAAAGCTGACTTCAAAGGGATCAAGGAGTTACAAAAATCCTCCCCAAAGAAGAAAGCTGATACCAATCAACCCTATCATAGCATAATAAAGGGCTCGCATGAAATACTCATTGGTAAAAATGCCAGAGGAAATGATGAACTCACTACTCGTATAGCAAAAAAGAATGACCTCTGGTTACATGCCAAAGATGTAGCAGGATCTCACGTAATTATCAAGCGTCATGGTAATACAAAAATTCCCTCAGACATACTCGAGTTCGCTGCTGAATTGGCGGGCTGGTTCTCAAAAAGAAAAACAGACTCCCTCTGCCCTGTCATCTACACAGAACGAAAATATGTCCGAAAGATCAAGGGGGCTCCCGCGGGAATGGTGAAAGTGGATAAAGAAAATGTGATTATTGTCACTCCGAAAAATCACCTCAATTAAAATGCTCACATTTTATTTAAATCTCACTCTTTCGGGATATATTTGAAATTAATCTAAATCAAATAAGTAATGACAAGGCTCATTTGATTTAGTCTTAAAGAACCAACCCAACCACCTGACTATGAGAGAACCCAGAGTAAAAAAGAAAAAGGAGTTTTCAATACTTTACGTAGACGATGAGGCTCCTAACCTAAGAGGTTTTAAGACAGCATTCCGAAGACATTTCAACATTCATACAGCCTTAAGTGGCGCGGAAGCTTTAGACATCATCGAGAACAACAACATCAACATTATCGTTTCTGATCACCGAATGCCTGAAATGAATGGCACCGAGTTACTTAACAAGGTATCAAACCTGAATCCTGATATTAGGAGAATGATCCTTAGTGGCTTCATTAAGATTGAGGAGCTTAAACTTGCTTCGGAAAATTTCGGAATTCACGGGTATGTGACCAAACCATGGGATTTTGATGACCTGATGGGCATTTTTCAAAACCTGTTAAGACCAGATCCGAAACTTATCACATTTGCAGATTAAACAAAAAAGGGATGCTAAGCATCCCTTTTTAATATCATTAGGTTATCAGGCTTATTTCACCTGATTCAACCTTACCATGTTTGTATGACCTTCCCAATGCAAAGGCATTGAAGAAGTATTGATAAATATATCACCGCTTTCAAGTAAGCCCTCTTTCTTAAGAATACCTTCAAGTTCATCGAAAGTATCATCAATGTTTTCGAACTTCTCATAGTAATATCCCTTCACACCCCATACAAGGCTCAATTGGCTTAGGATATATTTATCGTTCGTAAACACATATATGCTAGCCTGAGGTCTATGCATGGAAATTCTGAAGCCGGTATAACCTGTTTTAGTCATACCTATGATTGCTCTCGCACTTACAGTTTTGCTCAGTTCACATGCCGACTTAACCAAAAGGTCGTTCAGTCGGGTCGATGAAAATTCATCCTCTTCTGCAAACTTGTTATAAATGGTATTTGAGTCATTCTCGATAGCAAGAATGGTTTGAGCCATTTGACGAACTGACTCAATCGGAAATTTACCAGAAGCAGATTCCGCAGATAGCATCAAAGCATCCGCTCCATCTAACACCGCATTCGCAACGTCATTAGTTTCAGCACGAGTTGGTCTTGGATTCTCGGTCATGCTCTCAAGCATTTGAGTCGCGATGATTACCGGCTTCGCTACTTTATTACACTTTCTAACAAGACGTTTCTGGTATATCGGAACCATTTCAGATGGAACCTCAACACCAAGGTCACCACGTGCCACCATCAACCCATCAGTTGCGTCGATGATTTCATCCATGTTTATCATGGCCTCCGGCTTTTCCATCTTGGCTACCACCTTGGTACCTACACCAGCCTTGGCAATTCTTTCTTTGATATCTCTGATATCTTCTGCCGTTCTAACAAAAGAAAGTGCAACCCACTCCAAATCGAATTGGAAAGCAAATTCCAGATCTTCAATGTCTTTTTCGGTCATAGAAGGAGCCGAGACATTAGAATTAGGTAGGTTAATACCTTTTCTAGACTTCAATAATTCTCCATGTATCACCTCAGTGTATACATCATTGCCTTCTACTTTGATGGTCTTCAATTCAATGTTACCATCGTCTACCAAAATCATATCACCAGGTTTCACATCCTGAGTGATACCTTTATATACGGTACTCACCTTCTCGCTCGTACCTTCCATCTCATCCGTGGTAATAATCAGTTGCTGTCCGGGCTGGATCGGCACTCCGCCATCTTTTACCTGACCTACTCTGATTTTTGGTCCCTGTAAATCCTGTAGCAAAGCCACATGCGTGCCCAACTCCTCGTTTAGGCTTCTTACCATTTCTATGGTTTTCTTGTGATCCTCATGAGATCCATGAGAAAAGTTCAATCGGAACACATTAGCCCCGCTGAGGATAAGCTCTTTCAAGATCTTGCGATCTCTACTTGCTGGTCCAATGGTGGCAACAATCTTAGTCTTCTTAGACAAATAAGGATTCATTTTTAAAAAATTAAATTCTCCCTGGCTTTGACTTTATCGAGATCAATTACAACCGCGTAGTCAACAGCCTCACAATCTTTAAGTTTGGTCATTACCTCTTTCGACCATGAGTCGATCAAGGAATTTTTAAGTTTAAGCAGATAATCAAATTGCTGTAAATCAGACACTAAAAACTGAACCTTGGCCGAAGTCTGCTGCAATTTGTTGCGCAGCAAATGTACGGAGCTGAACTCAGTTTCGTCTATCAAATTGGAAATACTAATCAATTTATTACCCGCAAATTCAATTTTGATGTCAGCACCCTTCACCAGATGAAACAGATCTAACTGGTTTAGATGCCATCCAAGTTTATACTCTTTCATGGGGGACACCACACCAATGAGTTCGAAATCTATTGGGTAATCACCTTCTAGTTTATTCTTCTTACTCATATCAGAATTTGCGTGGCAAAATAACAAAACTCTGAAGGCATGATTTGCTCAAATCGCAAAATAATTTTCCACAACTACGTATTTTCTCAGTAGTTTTTCCTGAATAATCGATTGCATGCCAATTTTTCTTAACCCTTTGAAAAATAACTTCAAGAACCATTTCATCGAAACAGGCAATTATAAAGACCACTTCTTCTTACTTCTAATAATGGTCCAGCTACCTATTTACATAATAGGTACTTATATCTACAGCAGAGATATATGGATATTGACTTATTTTCAAGGGTATTCTACCCACTGTTGCCGACAACCGCCTGCGCCTTCTTTTTAGGGAGATTATTTTAGTTTGTTTTTAAATCGTTAATGTATTTCTTTGCACTGGATTTTAACTAAAACTTAAAAAAATGTCAGAAATAGCACAAAAGGTGAAGTCAATAATCATTGACAAATTGGGTGTTGAGGAATCAGAAGTAACTCCTGAAGCTAGCTTCACAAATGACCTTGGCGCAGATTCACTTGATACAGTGGAATTGATCATGGAATTTGAAAAAGAATTTAACATCTCTATTCCAGACGATCAGGCCGAAAACATTGCCACTGTTGGACAGGCAGTATCTTATCTAGAAGAAAACGTTAAATAATATTTTTATTTAAAATCCTTTCATGGAATTAAAAAGAGTCGTTGTTACGGGGATTGGTGCTGTTACACCACTAGGTAATTCTAAACAATCATATTGGGAAGCTTTGGCTAATGGTGTAAGCGGTGCTGCCCCAATAACGCGATTTGACACAGAAAAATTTAAGACAAAATTTGCCTGTGAAGTGAAAGGGTTCGATCCTCAGGATTACCTGGATCGCAAAGAAGCCAGAAAGATGGACCCATGCACCCAATATGGGATGGTCGCTGGTGATGAGGCTGTAAAAGATTCAGGATTGGATCTTGAAAAAGTAAACAAAGACCGAATCGGTGTGATTTGGGGAAGTGGTATTGGAGGTTTCACCACCTTTCAGGAAGAAGTAACCGCCTTTGCCACTGGAGACGGCACACCGAGATTCAACCCGTTCTTTGTTCCTAAAATGATCCTGGACATCACTCCAGGTCAACTATCAATGAAATATGGCTTTAGAGGGCCAAATTTTGCAACCGTATCTGCATGCGCATCTTCGAGCCATGCTATCAATGATGCTTTCAACTATGTTCGACTTGGCAAAGCCAACGCCATTCTCGCTGGAGGATCTGAGGCAGCAGTCATTGAGTCGGGCATTGGTGGATTCAATGCGTTGAAAGCTCTTTCTGAGAGAAATGACTCTCCGGAAACGGCCTCAAGACCTTACGATAAAGATCGTGATGGATTCGTTCTTGGTGAAGGTGCCGGTGCATTGATACTCGAAGAACTGGAACACGCCAAAGCTCGTGGAGCGAAAATCTATGCTGAAGTTTTGGGTGGTGGTATGTCAGCCGATGCTTATCACATTACTGCACCCCATCCGGAAGGTTTGGGTATCAAGCTGGTGATGAATGCTGCATTGGAAGATGCCGGCATTTCTGCTGAGCAAATTGACTATGTGAACACACATGGTACCTCGACTCCACTAGGAGATGCCGGAGAGATCAAAGCTATTTGCAGTGTTCTTGGTGATCACGTATTTGACGTGAACATCAGTTCAACCAAATCTATGACTGGTCATTTGTTGGGAGGAGCCGGAGCAATTGAGAGTATTGCCTGTCTTATGACCATCGATCAGGGGATCATCCCTCCTACCATCAATCACTTTACTGATGACCCGGAGATAAATCCAAAACTTAATCTAACATTTAACAAAGCTCAAAAAAGAGAGGTTAAGGTTGCATTGAGTAACACCTTTGGATTTGGTGGACACAACAGCTCTATGATTTTCGGGAAATACGAGGGGTAGTGCTATCACTGATCAGAAGATCTATTGGCCTACTTGGATACCTCATCTCTAACGATAAGGAGCTTTACAAAAACTTTAAAATCATTACGGGTAACCGTCCGATCAACCTTTCTCTGTACACATTGGCAATGCGACATACCAGTGCTGCCAAAGTCAACAAAAAGGGAGTAAAAGAATCGTACGAACGCCTGGAGTTTCTTGGGGATTCCATTCTTGGAATGGTGGTCGCTGAGATGCTTTACAAGAAATTTCCTTTCAAAGACGAGGGATTTCTTACTGAAACCAGATCTAAGCTGGTAAACAGAGAAACGCTCAATCAGCTTTCAAAAAAAATAGGGCTCCAACTTCTGGTGAAGTACAATCGCAACCGTGGTAATAGCGTCTCCCATAAATCTGTTTATGGAGATTCCCTGGAAGCCTTAATTGGAGCCATCTATCTCGACAGAGGTTATTGGGCTTGCAAAAAATTCATTATCGTCAAACTCATTACTCCGCACTTTGACCTCGATGAGATTGCCGCCACCACCATCAACCACAAAAGCAAAATCATTGAATGGGCTCAAAAGGAGGATAAAAACCTGAAGTTTGAAATTCTTCAAACGAATGAAGAATCTGATAATAAGCAGTTCATTGCCCAGGTTTTCATTGACGATACTCCGATGGAAAAAGGCTTTGGTTTTAGCAAAAAGAAGGCCGAACAGGATGCGGCACAAAAGACATTGGACCAACTTGATTTAGACCTGGGATGAAGAAATTACATTTAGGAGGAGCTTGTCTTAATCAAATCCCAATGAATTGGGAAAATAACCTTTCCAATATCATTGAAGCTATTAATGAGGCTCAGCATAAGGGTATCCAAATACTTTGTCTACCGGAATTGTGCATAACCGGTTATGGCTGCGAAGATATGTTTCACAGCACATGGATTGCGGAAAAAGCCCTCGATAAGCTCGGACACATTGTACCCGAAACAAAAGACATCTTTGTCACTGTAGGTTTACCTGTATGGTTTGAGGATAAGTGTTATAACGCTATCTGTCTGATCTATAATCAACAGGTCCTTGGATTCTATGCAAAACAAAAGCTTGCAAATGATGGTGTTCATTATGAGCCCAGATGGTTTACTCCATGGCCAACTGGAAAGGCAGCTTCATTTCATTATTTAGGAACTGATTACCCCATTGGACATTTCACCCTTGACCTCTTCGACATCAAAATTGGCTTTGAAATATGTGAAGATGCCTGGCGAGAAGATCGACCGGCGGGCCACACAATCAACCATGGGGTAGATCTTTTCTTGAACCCCAGTGCTAGTCACTTTGCCTTTGGTAAAGCAGAATTTAGAGAATCCCTGGTAGTTAAAAGTTCGGAGCGCTTTGACTGCACCTATCTTTATACCAACCTACTAGGAAATGAGGCTGGCCGTATGATCTATGATGGCGATATACTAATTGCCAAAAAAGGTCAGCTCATAGGGAGAAATAGACGATTATCATTCAAAAACTTCAACCTGCTCAGTGCGGTCATAGATTTTAATGGGAACCAGGATGGTGAGAAAGCCATTCAACTGGATCACCCGAACCCTTTTGCCGAGTTTGGCAAAGCCGCTTCGCTTGCACTCTTTGATTACATGCGAAAAAGTAGAAGCAAAGGTTTTGTCCTATCGCTAAGCGGAGGTGCAGACTCAAGTAGTATTGCTGTTCTGGTTGCTGAAATGGTCAAAAATGGGCTGGAGGAATTAGGTTTTGATGGATTTAATGTCAAATCAGGTCTTGACCTGACAGAAGGTGATGCAAAGAAAGTTGTTTACCAGCTATTACATACTGCTTACCAAGGAACTGTCAATTCATCAGAAGACACCTTCAATTCAGCAAAATCACTTGCAGAAAGCCTTGGGGCACGCTTTTACGATTGGAAGATTGATGAGGAGGTGGGGGCTTACAGGGACTCAATCGAAAAGGCCATCGGACGCGAACTGACCTGGGAAACCGACGATATAGCACTTCAAAACATACAGGCTCGTGCACGTTCACCAATCATCTGGATGCTTGCCAATATCGAAAAATGCTTGCTCCTATCCACTTCAAATCGGAGCGAAGGAGATGTGGGTTATGCCACGATGGATGGAGATACCAGTGGAAGTATTTCTCCGATTGCAGCTGTAGATAAAAGCTTTATTCTTTCCTGGCTTACGTATGCTGAAAATGAGCTGGGTTACAAAGGATTAAAACACGTAAACAGCCTGGCCCCTACAGCCGAGCTAAGACCACAGGAGATGATGCAGACGGATGAAGCCGACCTGATGCCTTATTCAGTTCTCGTGGATATAGAAAGGAAAGCTGTTCGTGACAAAAAATCTCCGCTGGAGGTATATGATCGACTAAAAGGAGGCTATCCGGATCATGTCCTATTGAAACAATGGATCACCAAATTTTTCCGAATGTGGTCTATCAATCAGTGGAAGCGTGAGCGAATTGCACCTAGTTTTCATCTGGATGACTTCAATGTAGATCCCCGAACATGGTGTCGGTTCCCTATCCTTTCCAGTGGATTTCAGGAAGAATTGGACGAATTAAGTCGTTCATAAACCCGAATTATGCATTAGAACTTCGTGATGAAAGCCTAAATAACAAAGAATCAGGAAGTTTTATTGATTTCTGCAAGCACCGCTATGGTGAAATTAAAAAACCTAGCATAGCGACTGATTCACAGTAATTTCGCTTGTAATAGATTTTCTAGTGCATATTTCGGGTTAAACAATTAAGGCACAGGATCGTACCCACTTCCACCCCATGGGTGACAACTTGCAATGCGCTTAATTGCTAGCACTATTCCTTTAAGTGGCCCATGTTTCATTATTGCTTCCTTTGCATATTGAGAACAGGTAGGTGTGTAGCGACAAGTACTCGGAAACAACGGAGAAATACAGTACTGATAGAAAAGTACGGGGAGAATAAAGAGTTGCTTGATTAATTTGCCCACCTGCCAAAAGTATGCTTCATATTTGGTGCTAACAATAAATTAGGTTCTTTTGTGCCTTAGTCCGCTTTTTAATCGCAGGTAGAAAGTCAGAAACCAGTTGAAAGGAAGATACCGTTTACTTTTTCTTGTATTAATAATAGTCTGCTACGTATCCGAGGTGACTGCTCAGTCGTTGGAAGAGCTCCCACCTATCAATCTGGATACTGTACCAAACCCTAAGGTACTCGTAAGCAACATATTCATCATTGGAAATAAGAAGACCAAAGAGTCAATTATCACCAGAGAATTGAGCTTTGAAAAGGGGGATAGCCTGACCATGCATCAATTAATCGGCTATCAAACGGAGGATCGCAACAAAATATACAATACCAACATCTTCAATACCGTCGAACTACAAATACTGGAATTAGATAAGTCCACGGTAAATGTGCTCGTCAAAGTAACTGAGCGCTGGTACACCTATCCGAATATTATATTTAAACTGAGTGACCGAAATTTCAACGACTGGTGGGTCAACAGAGACCATGACTTAAGCAGGGTAAATTATGGAGCCCGGCTGAGCC
The DNA here is from genome assembly GCF_024714475.1 of Marinoscillum sp. MHG1-6. Taxonomy (GTDB): domain Bacteria; phylum Bacteroidota; class Bacteroidia; order Cytophagales; family Cyclobacteriaceae; genus JAMZMI01. Next base: position 56,488 of record NZ_JAMZMI010000003.1, read on the forward strand.
AGTATAACTTTAGAGGACGAGACGAAACCGTCTTATTGACTGCTCAATTTGGGTTCGAGCGGGTATTTCTTCTGGATTATACCATGCCATATATTGATAAGAGCCAGCGTGTTGGGCTTAATCTGGTGGCTGGATATGGTGAATACAATAACATCGCCTATCGCACGATCGACCACCTCCCTGCCTTTCTCCTGAGCCGGGAACAACAGCGCCGTACTTTTTCTACATCAGCCACCGCGAATTACAGAAAATCATTTTATTCCAGACATTACCTGAGCACAGGCTTCTATTCCTCTCATATCTCAGACTCTGTTAATACTCTGAATCCGGACTTTTTTGGTAATGGAGATCGAACTCAAAGATATTTTAGCCTGAGCTATAGCTTTAGCAGGGACTATAGAGACAATCATACCTATCCGCTCAAAGGTGATCTACTCGTTTTCACTGTGGGGAAAAATGGACTTGGTATTTTCAATGATTTTGACCGATGGTATTTGCAGGCGAGCTATTATAAATACCTGGCGCTTGGAAAGGGATTCTACTTAGGGAGTTATTTCTCCTCCCGGTTCTCTTCTAAAAATGATGTCCCCTATTCCCGGTACTATGAATTTGGTATTGAAAACTACCTGGTTCGGGGGTACGAACTCAGTGTGGTGGAAGGGTATGAAGCCTTTCTTTTCAAAAACTCCTTCAAAAAGAGAGTATTTAAAACTGCATTCAACGTACCTGATCAGCTCATGCCTCTTAAGCAATTCAGAAGATGGCCCATGGCACTCTATATCAAAACTTTCTTTGATGCGGGATATGTCAGAAACTACCCGAACTATGAGCTCAATAGCAGACTATCGAACAAGGCTCTCTATTCTGTTGGGGTGGGGGTTGATTTCGTGACTATCCATGACCTGACCATTCGATTGGAAGAGTCTTATAATGCAGAAGGGGATTTTCATTTCGTGCTCAACTTCAAGCACGACCTTTAATCAAAGTTCTTCCATTTTTTCTTCTTCCCCTTTTTATTGAAGAAGTACCACTGTCCCGATTGCTCTCCGGACTCATAATTACCTACATAAGTCTTTCTGCCGTTCTCATCAAAATAAGTCCATTTCCCGATCATCTCTCCTGCCTGAAAATTCCCCTTTTGTGATACTTGTCCATTGGGATGATAAATACACCACTCGCCATCCGGAAGACCGTCCACATACCCTCCCTTTTGTTCCAGAACTCCTGAAGGATAGTAGTATTTCCACAGGCCTGCATAGGCATCATCTTTAAAGATACCAATACGTTTCAGCTGGCCATTGTCATAGAAGTTTTTGGTGGTATCCGTTTGTACGCCCTTTTCCCAAATTTCTTCGCCTGAAAGATTCCCATTAGGATGAAAATAGACCTGCGGCCCATCCAACATCCCGCTATCGTAATTGAAAACAGCACTAATTACACCATCAGGATACCTATAAGCCCATTTTCCATGCTTTTCATCATCCACAATGCTACCAATCCCTTTAATGGCTCCATTCTCATAGTAAATGGTATCCTGTGCCATCAAAGGAATGACCATGAACAAGGCTGATATCAATAACAGGTATTTCATTCCACTACAATATAAACATTGACAACCTCGAGACGCAGATTTATAGTAAATATTGATAATTTGCGTTATATGCGAATATTATTTCTTTTAATCCTCTTGATCATCAACTTGATTGCATTCTGCCAGGATGCCAATTATCGGATGGGAGCCACTAATGCGGCTTTGGGAGGTGCCAGTGTTACAATAGCCGATTCCTGGTCCATTTTTAACAATGTCGGCGCGATTGGAAGAATAACAGGCACCCAGGTAGCTGCCGGATATCAAAACCGATATGATATCCATGCCTTTCAGGTAAAAGCTGCAACCCTGTCACATCATTTTAATTCCGTTACCAGTGGTATTAGCTACTTCAAATTTGGTGACGACTTTTTTAACCAGCAAAAAATATCGTTGGCAATTGGCAATCAAATACAAATGGTAAGTCTCGGAATTGGTGCCAATGTAGTTCAATATCATATCGAAGGATTGGGAACCAAAAGAAGGTTCGCACTTGAGTTTGGTGGTGTTGCTGAAATCTTCCCAAAGCTTTATCTAGGAGCGCATATCTTCAATTTTCGTGAAAGTAAATACATACCTACTAACATGAAGGCCGGAATGAGCTATCGCCCCAACGATCAGGTCATGATCAATATTGAAACAGAAAAAGAAATAGGTTTTAAGGAACAGTTCAAAGCCGGCATTCAATATCAAATCATACATCCGCTATTCTTTCGAACAGGGCTCTCCACCTACCCTTTTAAAAGCGCATTTGGCCTGGGGCTTTTAGTAATGAAATTCAACATTGATTATTGTTTCTCGAGTGACAACAATCTTGGTCCTATCCATGAACTGTCTTTGGCCTACAACATTCACTCATGATATACAATCTAAAGCGGGTATTTCATCTGGTGCTACTCCTGTTATGGTTTCAAACAACACAATCACAATCTATTGAAGACTTTAATGACCTTGCGGAAAACCTTTTCTCCATTCAGGATGAAAACGTAGACTATGAGGACTTGTATGAATCACTTTTGATTCATTACACCAACCCCATCAACCTTAACAAAGCCACTCGTGAAGACCTTGACGCACTTTATATCCTGTCTCCGGTTCAAATAACATCCTTCTTTGATTACATCCAAGAGTTTGGAATGCTTCTATCCACCTATGAACTGCAAAATATCCCTCATTTTGATCTCGCCACGATAAACTTGATGCTTCCTTTTGTAACCGTAAGAGAGAAAACGGATAACCAGCCATTTCCTCAACGACTTAGGGATCCTATCAATCATTATTTTCTATTAAGGTTTACCAGAAATATTGAAGCACAAAAGGGTTATCAATCCGAAACATCCAACAAATTCATAGGAGACCCAAACAAAGTATACGGACGATACCGCCTGAGCAGTCCCGGCGATTTCAGTTTTGGTTTCACTTTTGAAAAGGATCCCGGAGAGTCATTGCAATGGAACCGACAAGCCAAAGGTTTCGACTTTTATTCGGGTCATGCATGTCTAATGAACAAGGGCATCATCAAAAGCATGATAGTGGGTGACTTCCAAATGCAGTTTGGGCAGGGTCTTGTCTTTGGCTCTGGATTTAGCCTGGGGAAAGGGTCAGAGACAATCACCACGGTCAAGCGCAACAGCACCGGAATCAGACCTTACACTAGTGTTTTAGAATCTAGTTTCTTTCGTGGAACTGCGACCACTTTACAGATTGGACGAAATGAGATTACCGGGTTCTACTCACAGCTAGCTCAGGACGCCAATCCCGTGAATGATTCCACCTATTCCAACTTTGAAGAATTCATCAACACCATCCAATCAACAGGATATCATCGTACAACCAGAGAATTATCTTCGAGAGACCAGATTTTTGAACGTTCAGCCGGAGTCATTTTCGAACAAAGACGGAACCCGCGTCTGAAGTTTGGTGCTGCTTATTTACAATCTCAGTATTCAAAACCAATTCAAAGAAAGCCCAACAACTACAACCAGTTTGAGTTTACGGGAAGCCACAATCAGGTTGGCAGCATCTACGGTTCCTATGGATGGCAAAACAGTCTCTTTTTTGGTGAAGTTGCCCGGTCCAGTTCAGGGGGAAATGGCATAATAGGCGGTTTTATCACAAGCCTCTCACCCACGCTGGATTTTAGTTTGGTGATTAGAAACTATGACAAGAATTTTCACAGCTTTTATGGGAACGGATTTGGGGAAAACAGTAGAATCATTAATGAAAAAGGTATTTACTGGGGGCTGAAGTTTCATCCGTCGAGACGACATACCTTCGCGGCTTACTATGATAAATTCAGTTTCCCCTGGTTAAAATATCGAACTGAATCTCCATCTGAGGGATTCGAATACCTTGGCCGCTACACTTTTCAACCACGAAAGGCCACCATAATCTATGCTCAGTTTCGTCAGGAAAATAAACAGAGGACCTATCTGCAAGATGGTGATAACATCAATCAACTGGTCAACACCGTGAAACGAAACTATCTGATCAACCTTGACCATCAGCTCAACGCCAATTTATCACTCAAAACACGCCTACAAACCTCAACCTTCAGAACCTCTAAACAGAAAAGTGATGGTTATGCCCTCATTCAAGACCTCACCTACCAATACAAAAGACTAAAAATTAGTGGAAGAGTGGCTGTTTTTGACACGGACTACGACAACCGACAGTACACCTATGAAAAAAATGTACTTTATGCCTTTTCCATACCAGCTTACAATGGTTTGGGAACACGCACCTATCTCCTTCTACAATACAAATGCAACCGAAGCTTGTCACTCTGGACACGCTACGGCCAATATCGGTACTATAACCAAGATTCCATTGGCTCCGGATCTACCAAAATAGATGGAAACACAAAAAGTGGAATTGAGGTTATGATGAGGTACAAGTTCAATTAGACAAAGAAGTTTTTATAAATTAAATGTAACTACATATAATGTAGTAACGTATAATTGATTATAATGAATCAAACAATCTATTAGCATGAACAAAACAGCCAAAACAACATATAAAATAAATGACCTTATTGCGAGCAGATGGAGCCCAAGATCGTTTACTGGAGAGTCTATTAGTGACGAAGATCTTTTCTCACTATTCGAGGCTGCCAGATGGGCGCCATCAGCTATGAACGAGCAGCCCTGGAGGTTTCTTTATGCCAAAAGAGGTGAAGCGGCCTTTGATAAAATGGTTGCGGCTTTGAAACCAGGCAATCAACCATGGGCACCCAACGCATCTGCCCTCATTGTCACTCTCGTGAAAAAGACATTTGAGCGCAATGGGGCTCCTAACGCAGCTGCCAGCCATGATCTTGGTCTCGCCGTAGGCAACTTGACTATTCAGGCAACCGAACTGGGATATGCACTACATCAAATGGGTGGATTTGAGCATCATTTAATAATCGATTATTTTAATATCCCGGAAGATTATGAACCTGTAACGATTATTGCTGTTGGAAAAGCAGGTAGTCCTGAACAGTTGGAGGGAGCTTTAAGAGATCGAGAACTTGCGACCCGTAATCGCAGACCTTTAGAAGAGATTGTTTTTCACGAAACATTTAACGGTTAAAAAAGGAGGAAAAATGAAAACCGTATTACATAAAGCAGACACCAGAGGTACAGCCTTTTTTGGTTGGCTGCACAGCAGACATACTTTTAGTTTCGGTAGGTACTATGACCCGGATAGAATTCATTTTGGTGCACTTCGAGTTCTCAATGATGATATCGTTGAACCGGGAATGGGATTTGGGACACACCCTCATGACAACATGGAAATAGTGTCCATCCCACTCCAGGGAGATCTGGAGCATAAGGACAGCACCGGAAATACAGAGGTAATTCGCACCGGCGATGTGCAGATCATGAGCGCAGGATCAGGGCTGACTCACTCTGAGTATAACCATTCCAAGGATGACAAAGTCAATTTTCTTCAGCTTTGGGTATTCCCGAAGGAGGAAAATATTACCCCTCGCTATGATCAAAAGACCTTTAAATCTGAAGATCGAAACAATCAGGTACAAACCGTAGTGGCTCCCGATAATGAGCAGGCACTTTGGATCAATCAGGATGCCTGGTTTTCTTTGGCTGATATTAACAAGGGTTTAACTCTCGATTATACACTTCACAGTGCTGAAAATGGAGTTTACATCTTTGTTATTGATGGGTTAGTTGATGTAAATGGCCTCAGTATCTCAAGGCGTGATGGACTGGGGGTTTATGAGACTGAGAAGCTTGAAATAAAAGCAGGCTCAGATTCCAAATTATTGTTGGTAGAAGTACCAATGCAGTAATTACTTAAAAGCCTGAATCCCTGTGATCTCGTTACCCAAAATCAATAAATGGATATCATGCGTGCCTTCATAGGTTATTACCGATTCAAGGTTCATCATATGGCGCATCATAGGATACTCTCCTGTGATGCCCATTCCTCCATGGATCTGCCGGGCTTCTCGTGCAATTGATAGGGCCGCTTCGACATTGTTACGCTTTGCAAGAGATATCTGAGGTGTCGTGGCCTTACCTTCATCCATCATTTTACCCAGTTTCCAGTTCAATAATTGTGCTTTGGTAATTTCTGTCAGCATTTCAGCCAGTTTCTTTTGGATAAGCTGAAATGACGCGATTGGTTTCCCAAATTGAACCCGTTCGATCGCATATTTACGTGCCGCTTCATAACAATCCATCGCCGCACCTACTGCTCCCCAAGAGATACCATATCGTGCCCGATCAAGACAACTCATTGGTGCACCAAGACCATCTTTTCCTGGCAAAAGATTCTCTTTTGGAACCTTTACATCACTAAAAACCAATTCACCTGTACACGATGCTCTCAACGACCACTTGCCGTGTGTTTCAGGGGTAGAAAAACCCTCCATCCCGCGCTCTACAATGAGTCCCTGCACTCTGCCCTTTTCATTCTTTGCCCAAACCACGGCTATATCTGCCTTGGGAGCATTGGAAATCCACATTTTGGCTCCATTCAACAGATAATGATCTCCTTCATCCGTAAACCGTGTCTCCATACCTCCCGGATTGGATCCATGGTTCGGCTCCGTGAGTCCAAAACAACCTAATAGTTCCCCTGAAACTAATCTGGGAAGGTATTTTTTTCGTTGCTCTTCCGACCCGTAGGCATAAATCGGGTACATGACCAGCGAGCCCTGCACAGAAGCAGTGGACCTCATGCCTGAATCGCCGCGCTCTATCTCTTGCATGATCAAACCATAGCTGATATAATCCAGTCCTCCTCCTCCATATTCTTCCGGAATCGTAGGACCGAAGGCACCGATCTCACCAAACTTTTTGACGATCTCCTCAGGAAAGTGATTGTTTTCGGCCCACCCTTCAATAAATGGGGTGATCTCCTTTTTCACAAAATCACGGATCGACGCCCGTATGAGTAGATGCTCCTCTGACAGTAAATCATCGACTTGATAAAAATCAGGTGACTCAAAATCATCTGAAAATGACCTTTTTACGTCGGAACCATGTTGGGGTGTTGATTGATTAGACATTGGCCGCTTTTGTATTATCAGTATATTGATCCAATTTTACATTCGTAAGCTAACGAACAAGAATGGGAAACCGAACTTTCAGTCCTGAGATATTGGACAAGCTGGAACAGCTTGAAGCCAAATACAAATCCAGTGGTCAAAACCTGGGATCTTATCTCGACGGACTGCTGCATGCTGACTACCTCACTTACTGGGATTATATCCATTTGGATACTCTTTTGAGCCTGCAAACGCCCAAAACCAGTTTCCCCGATGAGCGCATTTTCATCCTGTATCATCAGATTTCCGAATTGTATTTCCGCTTAATATTAACGGAACAGGAGCGACTTACGCAAGGAACTTTTACACGAGAGGAATTCAAGCGTAGTTTAAATCGAATGAACCGCTATTTCGATCATTTGATTGATTCCTTCGATGTGATGATAGATGGGATGGATACCGATCAATTTCTGCAGTTCAGAATGTCCCTATTGCCAGCTTCCGGATTCCAATCAGCACAATACCGAATGATTGAGATTAATTCAACCGACTTCCATCTACTGGTTGCTCCGGATCAACGGGACCAATTCAACGAGTATAGCAGCATTGAAGATATTTATGAGTCACTTTACTGGAAGAGAGGCGCCACAGAACTTGCCACCGGAAAGAAAACCCTTACGCTGATTCAGTTTGAAGAGAAGTATTCCAAGCAATTTATCCAGATGGCTCATGACCTTAAGGACACCAACCTTCGACAGCTATACCTGAAAAATTTTCAGGGTGATAAGGAAGTTGAGCATGAATTAAGGAACCTGGATTATAAAGCCAATGTCACCTGGCCTTTGATGCATTACAGAAGTGCAGCAAGATACCTGAACCGAGATCCTAAGGAAATCAAGGCCACCGGTGGTACTAACTGGCAGAAATATCTACCGCCCAAAAAGCAGCAGGTAGTTTTCTACCCCGGGTTGTACAAAGAGCAGGAAATGGAGGATTGGGGAAAGAAGGAAAATCTTCATTAAACCCACCAGTCCATGCGGCCCACCTTCCTAAAATATCTGCTAATCTTCTCCGTGGTCTGTCCTGCTTTCGGACAGGTGTTCGTCAAAAAAACCTTCTTTGACGCGGACACCACTCACTTAAAGGAGATGATCTCACTGAGTGAGGCAGACTCCAGCCTTCAGGGCCTTTATCAATCATTTTACTTAAACGGCTCCCTCGAATCAAGGGGTTATTATCATAACAACGAGTCGGATAGCACATGGGCTTTCTTTTATGAAAACGGTCAGAAAAAAGCTGAAGGCAAGTTTCGCGATGGCAGCCAGGTAGGAAAATGGATCTACTACTTTGAAAATGGCAATATGAAAGTTAAAGGGGCTTTCAAGGATGATGCTAAGCATGGCTCTTGGACCTTTTTCTTCGAAAATGGCAATGAAAAAAGTGCCGGTATCTATTACGAGGGTAAAAAAGAGGGCATCTGGAATTATCAGTACGAAGATGGAACACTCAAAGCACAGGCCTTTTTTAATCTGGGGAGGGGCATTTACAAAGAGTTTTACCCTGATGGTAGTCTCAAGATGGAGGGTAAAAACGTAGATGAAAAAAGTGAAGGCAACTGGACTTATTACTATCAATCTGGTGAACTGGAGGCCCACGGAGATTTTCATGATGGATTGAGAAATGGCTACTGGAAATATTACCACAAGAATGGACAGGTAGCTGCGGAGGGATTATTTGTGGATGGGCAAAAAAGTGGTCCCTGGAAATATTATTATTCTGACGGCTCTGTAAGCTCCGAAGGTCCTATGAGGCAAGATCAAAAAGATGGGTACTGGAAGCTCTACTACCCTTCAGGTATCGTCCAGGGTGAAGGCGAGTTTGAAGTGGGGACAGGAAACTATCAGGAATACTATGAGAGTGGCAAGCAAAAAGCAAGCGGAGAACTTCTTGATGGCCAAAAGCATGGAGACTGGGTCTTTTACAACGAAGAAGGGCTGGAAGATGGCGTTGCTCATTATGACAAAGGCCATGGCACCTATATGAGCTACTACCCGGACGGTAGTTTAAAGATGGAAGGTGAACTGCATGGAGACAGACGTGTTGGAAAATGGATTCTTTATAATCCGGATGGCTCCGTAGCCGGTGTTTACCGGCCTGTGTACGAAGACGAAAAGCCCATTTTTCGAACTTCAGAATCCATCGCAAAACAAGAGAAAGAGTTTATCGACAAACCCGAATACAAATACAAGAGCAACAGCATACGCTATTTCGTACCCCGGCAAGGAGAGTTTAAGGGATACATTTTTGCTACAAACCCTTTTTGGACATTATTTGGGGAATTGCCTATTGCAGCAGAATACTATATTCAGGAGCGACTCGGTTATGAATTAGAATTAACCATCATTAATGACCCCTTCTTCGAAAAGGCCGAGATCAATAAAGTGAGTACAAATGGAGTGCGTACTGAGTTTAGACAAAAGTTTTATCACCTCGATAAAAAGCTCGGGATGTTCTATTTCGGCCACCAGATCATGCTGACATACAAGTCTCACCAAATCAATAAATTAGATTCAATTTTTAATCCGCTCTCTCCAAGAGAAATAGGGTTAAAAGCAAACGAGTCGCAATTCGCGTATGGACTTTTTATTGGGAACCGATGGATGCAACGTCCGGGGAATGCGGGGGTAACTTTAGACTTCCATCTTGGAATATCGGTAGGCACCCGACTGTTCTCAAAGAAATACGCCTCGACCACCATCAATGAAGGGCTATTTAATCAGGTTCCCCAAAGAACCGGCATTACTCCTATTATCTTTGGGGTGAATATTGGATTTTCAGGTCCAAAAAGACCAAGTCCTAGTTTCTAACTCTATGAGTAAAAAAACAGCAATCATAGGAGCTACCCCACACACCTCGCGCTTTGCTTACCTCGCCGCAGAGCGTCTTACAAGTTACCATCATGAGATTGTTCCTTTAGGCATCAGGAAGGGCAACATTTTTGGGAAAGAGATCATGCAACTAAGTGATCAACCCGAAATACCCAACATTGACACGATGACTCTGTACATCAATCCCGATCATCAAAAAGAATGGGAAGATTACCTGCTTAGTCTTAGCCCTAAGCGAATCATTTTTAATCCGGGAACTGAAAACCCCGATCTTGCAAGACGGGCAGCTAATCAGGGTATCGAAACTGTGAACGGATGTACCCTGGTGATGCTCTCATCAAGTACATATTAAATTCCTTCCATCCACAATCAAAGCCCTATTTCACAGGGTTTTATTACCCCCCTTTCGCCAAGTCCATATATGGCCAAAATACCCGGGTCAGAGTGGTAGAATTTATATAGTTTTGCCTGTTATCAAAATGAACAACACAAGCAATTTACAATGAGTCAAAAAGAGTATTCAGCGAGTAATATTCAGGTACTTGAAGGTCTGGAGGCTGTAAGAAAGAGACCCGCTATGTACATTGGTGATGTAGGGGTAAAAGGACTGCATCACTTAATATGGGAAGTAGTAGACAACTCCATAGATGAAGCACTCGCCGGCCATTGTGATGAAATCACAGTTGAGATAAATGAAGATAACTCCATCACAGTAACCGACAATGGTCGTGGTATCCCGACGGACTACCATGAAAAAGAAAAAAGATCGGCACTGGAGGTGGTTCTTACGGTACTTCATGCCGGTGGTAAATTTGATAAAGACACCTACAAAGTGTCCGGTGGACTTCATGGTGTTGGGGTGTCCTGTGTGAATGCACTTTCTTCGCAATTGATCGCCACAGTTCATAGAAAAGGCACCATCTTCCAGCAGGAGTTCAGCATTGGTATTCCAAAATACGAGGTAAAAGAAATCGGTAAGACGGATAAAACAGGGACCATTATCCACTTTAAACCGGATACCGACATATTTACCGTTTCAGAGTTTAATCATGAGACGGTTGCAGCCAGACTGCGAGAGTTATCATTCCTGAATGCAGGGATCACTATTCATCTTTATGATCATCGTGAGCAAGACGAAGATGGTAAAGATTTACACGATATTTTTCACTCTGAAGGAGGGTTAAAAGAATTTGTTGAGTACCTGGATAATACCAGGGAGAAGCTAATTCCTGAGCCTATCTTTATTGAAGGTGACAAAGGGGGTATTCCCGTTCAGGTTTCCTTGAACTACAACACTTCTTACAGTGAAAATGTAGTCTCCTATGTAAACAACATCAATACCATAGAGGGAGGTACGCACGTTGCAGGCTTTAGAAGAGCTTTAACCAGAACATTAAAGTCCTACGCCGATAAATCAGGTCAACTGGAAAAAGTGAAAGTTGATATCACCGGGGATGACTTTAGAGAAGGCCTCACGGCTGTTATTTCAGTGAAGGTTGCTGAACCTCAATTTGAAGGCCAGACCAAAACCAAATTGGGTAACTCGGAGGCCATGGGAGCTGTGGATACTTGCGTAGCCGACATGCTCAATGAGTACCTGGAAGAGCACCCAAAAGAAGCGAAGCAAATTGTGCAAAAGGTAGTGTTGGCCGCACAGGCAAGACACGCCGCACGAAAAGCTCGTGAGATGGTTCAAAGAAAGAACGTGCTTTCCGGAACCGGACTACCCGGAAAACTGGCAGATTGCTCAAATAAAGATCCTCACGCCTGTGAAATTTACCTGGTGGAGGGAGACTCAGCGGGTGGATCAGCCAAACAAGGACGTGATCGAGCGTTTCAGGCTATTCTTCCGCTAAGAGGTAAGATTCTGAATGTTGAAAAGGCCCAGGAGCACAAAATATATGACAATGATGAAATCAAAAACATCATTACGGCCCTTGGAGTGAAATTTGGCAAGGAAGACGATGAAAAGGCTTTGGATACCGAAAAATTGCGCTATCATAAAATCATCATCATGACTGATGCCGATATCGATGGTAGCCATATTCGTACGCTGATCTTAACATTCTTCTTCAGGTATATGAGAGAGCTAATCGAGAACGGTTATCTGTACATTGCTCTTCCTCCCCTATACCAAATCAAAAAAGGAAAGCAGGAAAAATACTGCTGGTCCGATGATGAAAGAGATCGTTTGATTAAGGAGATCGCTGGAGAAGGCAAGGAAGATTCTGTAAACATCCAACGATACAAGGGTCTGGGAGAGATGAACCCGGAGCAGTTGTGGACCACTACCATGGATCCTCATAGCCGAAGTTTAAAGCAGGTTACTATTGAGTCAGCCGCTGAGGCAGATCACCTGTTCTCCATGCTAATGGGTGATGAAGTAGCTCCGCGTAGAGAATTCATTGAGAAAAATGCAAAATATGCGAAAGTGGATGTTTAATGCATCTTAATATTCTTTCCCATTTATAACATTGATAAACCATCAATCAAGAGTCTTACAGGCAATTGGTTGGTGGTTTTTATTTTTACACCAGGTTAAGATTCAAATAAAACATATTAACATGAAGTTTTTCATTTTGTCTATTATGGTATTCCTCATGACCACCTCCACCCCCTTCGCACAGGGTTACTGGCAACAACATGTGGACTATAAAATGGACATTGATTTCGACGCCAAGAATCATCAATTTTCCGGCAAGCAGACCCTAGTTTATTCTAACAACTCACCAGACACACTCAAAAAGGTTTACTACCACCTTTACTACAATGCTTTTCAACCCAATAGCATGATGTACTGGAAAACCTTGAGCGTACCTGATCCGGATCCCAGATTTCCATTGATGGGACAAATGGATAAGCTCAAAAAAGACGAAATAGGCTATCAGAAAGTTGCTACTCTGACTCAGGATGGAAAAGACCTTGAATGCCATGTTTCATATACCACGCTGGAAGTAAAATTGGCAGACCCGATTCCTCCGGGAGGCTCAACCACATTTGAAATGGAATTCAATGCACAGGTTCCACTCCAAATCAGAAGAACGGGAAGAGACAGCTTCGATGGCGTGGATTACTCTATGACCCAATGGTTCCCGAAAATGGCCGAGTATGATGAGAGTGGCTGGCATGCCGACCCTTATGTCGCTCGGGAGTTTCATGCACCCTGGGGAAATTATGAGGTCAATATCACCATCGATAAAGACTATGTATTGGCAGGAACCGGAATTGTCCAAAACCCTAATGAAGTAGGTTATGGCTATGAGGATGAAGGGGTGAACGTGTCCTACCCATCAGATAAATTAACATGGAAGTTTAAAGCAGAAAATGTTCATGATTTTGCCTGGGCAGCGGACACCGAATATGTGCAAAACACCATACAAACCCCAAATGGAGGACCGCTCATTCGGATATTTAGTATCGATGAGGAAGAAACCATCCTTTGGCGGACGGAATTGGCTCCACAAGCCGCAAAAATTTTCGAATCAATAGAAAAAAACTTCGGCAAGTATGGTTGGTCTCAATACTCTATCATTCAAGGTGGAGATGGTGGTATGGAGTACCCCATGGCAACATTAATTATTAATAGAAAACGAACCGGAGTCCGTTCCCTTAGCTCGCTTACCGGCACCCTCGTTCATGAGGCACTCCACAGTTGGTATCAGGGTATGCTTGCCACCAACGAAAGCTACTTTGCCTGGATGGATGAGGGCTTTACGACCTATGCGGAAGACATCATTCTAAATGAGATCAGGGACTGGGGTCAGGATTGGCCGGCGGTAGGAGGTAGTAATGAACACTATATCAATTGGGCTAAAACAGGCCTGGAGGAACCTGCTTGCACCCATGCTGACCATTTTATCACCAATAGTGGCTATGGTCGATCTGCTTATGTAAAAGGTGGTGTAGCACTCAATCAACTGAGTTACATCATTGGTGACCAAACCATGAGAGCAGGACTTATCGAGTACAGAAATGAGTGGGGATTCAAGCACCCAACACCAAATGATTTCATCAGACTCATGGAAAAGAAAAGTGATCTGGAACTGCACTGGTTTTTCGATGAGTGGATTCACACCACCAATACCATTGATTATGGGATCAAGTCGGTAGAGAAAAATCGAAAAACTACTGAAGTAACTCTATCCAAGATTGGACGCATTCCAATGCCCCTTGATATTGTTGTCACAAAGAAAGATGGATCACAGTTTCTGTACTATATCCCGATTGGCGTAATGCGCGGAGAGAAGCCGAACGAAACAGACCTTGAGCGCACCATACTTCCTGATTGGTATTGGACGCATCCGGAATATTCGTTTACTATTGATCTACCAAAATCTGATATCAAAAAAATAGAAATAGACGAGACGCAGCGCATGGCTGATCTGGACAGAACCAATAATGTTTTTAGTGCCGAATAATTCATGGTTGAACCCTGGCTTTTAGAGAAATGACCCTGACCGGATGGTTAGGGTCATTTGTGTATAGTGCTACTCGTTTATATTCATTATCACGTCGACCTTCCGTCAGGAAATAAACCTGGAAATCGAGCCGCTCATATGATTCCAGACGCTCCTTTGGAAGCAGCACACCAATGCAGCTACAATTAGGTTCTACACGCAATATCTCCAAATCACCCCTTCCGGTGTTGATCAGTTGAAAAGTGGTGACCACGCTGTCCCCTTCGGGTACCATTCCAAAATCATGTGAATCCCGATCAAGCGAAATTCTTCCGGAGGCTCCCTCCCGCTGAGGAGACGGCACTATAACGCTGGATAGCTGGTAAGTTTTCACCGAATCTTTCTCATCAGTAATCAACTCCACTTCATCCATCCTGTACCCAGGTTGTAATCCACTGGTATTCATCTTAAAGACCAGTTCCTGAACTTCATTTGGACCCATCTGTTTATCACTCAAAAACCAGGATATCGGGTTGGGACCTGTGGACCTACTGAGGTCAAATATCACAGTGTCTTCCGACTGGTTTTGAATTAGAATGCTTTTCGAAATGGTATCCCCTTCATAAAGGGTTCCAAGGCTTAACTTCTGACTTTTCGAATAAATCGCTCCCTGGCCAAATTCGAGATGCACGAGTTCGGCATCATCATAAATCACATGACCTGAAATCTCCAATGAAACGGATTCTCTGGACTTAAACTGTACTTGAATTGATTCCGAAAAATAACCTAGCCTCCCTGAAGAGAAGTAACCTACCTCAATTGCCCCTGAATCTCCGGGCGCTATTGCCTCTGAGGGCCATTCACCCACGATACACTCGCAACCAGATCTCAGGCCGATGACCGAAACTGGATCTGTACTTTTGTTTACAAATAGAAATGAATGATCCAGCCTTCCCCCGACTGCCCCTATCTTTCCAAAATCAAATTTCTTCTCAATAAAACCAACCTCATTTTGGGCTAACAGAACGAAATGAAGGCCCATTACCAAAATCACAATCCAGATATTTCTTAGCACGACTATTCTTTATTTTCTAACTCGCGACAAAGGTTCAAATTATTTAGGTTTGCACAAAAAATTTTACCCTGCATGGCAAGAATACTAACGGGCATTCAAAGCTCGGGAAAACCTCACCTTGGAAACCTACTTGGAGCCATCATTCCGGCAATAGAGCTTTCCAGGGATGAAAAAAATGAATCCTTCTTTTTTATCGCAGACTTGCACTCGCTCACAACGATCAAGGACGCAGAAGAAAGGAAGGCGAATACCCTTGCTGTGGCTGCTGCCTGGATAGCCTGTGGGTTTGATACTGAAAAAAACCTTTTCTACCGTCAGAGCAAAGTACCTCAGGTATGTGAATTGGCATGGTATCTAAATTGCTATACGCCCTTTCCTATGCTGGCTAATGCGCATTCATTTAAAGATAAGGCCGACAGACTTTCAGATGTCAACGCAGGACTTTTCACATATCCGGTATTAATGGCTGCGGATATTTTGCTTTATGATGCAAATATTGTCCCTGTTGGCAAGGACCAAAAGCAACACCTTGAGATGACCAGGGATATTGCTACTAGCTTCAACAACAAGTATGGAGAAACTTTCGTGGTCCCTGAATCAAAGATAGATGAGTCGGTCATGACCATTCCGGGCACTGATGGACAAAAGATGAGTAAGTCTTATGGCAATACCATTGACATCTTTCAGGCAGATAAGCCCTTAAGAAAATCAATAATGTCCATTGTGACTGACAGTACTCCTCTGGAAGAACCAAAAAATCCGGATACCTGTAATGTGTTCTCACTGTATTCACTTTTGGGAGAAGAAAAGGAAGTTCAGGAGCTGAGAGAGAAGTATCTGGGTGGAAATTTTGGATACGGTCATGCCAAGCAAGCATTGTTTGAATTGGTAATGGAAAAATTCAAAGTGGAGAGAGAGAAATTTCAGTACCTGATCCAAAATCCAAAAGAGCTGGAAGACCAGCTCCAAACTGGAGAAGAAAAGGCCTCAGAAATTGCCATGGACACTCTTGAAAGGGTTAGAAAAAAGATTGGATTTAGTTATTAAAATCATAAATTAACACCTCCCAAATAGCA
Organism: Marinoscillum sp. MHG1-6; assembly: GCF_024714475.1. Lineage (GTDB taxonomy): Bacteria > Bacteroidota > Bacteroidia > Cytophagales > Cyclobacteriaceae > JAMZMI01. Next base: position 73,009 of record NZ_JAMZMI010000003.1, read on the forward strand.
CACATTAAAATATCACCAAAATGAGTTTAGAAGCAAAGGCACAGAATTGGCTAAACAGCCAAAAAGTTGACAGTGAAACGAAAGAAGCGATAAAGAAAATGCTCAATGATTCTGACAACACAGAGTTGACAGAGTGTTTTTATAAAGACCTTGAATTTGGTACGGGTGGATTGAGAGGAATCATGGGCGTTGGTTCCAACAGAATGAACCAATATACAGTGGGGATGGCTACCCAGGGACTGGCCAATTACCTTAACGATGTCTTTTCCGGAGAATCTATCTCCGTGGCTATTGCCCACGATAGCAGAAACAACAGCCGGTTTTTTGCAGAAACGACTGCAGCTGTTTTTTCAGCCAATAACATTAAAGTTTATTTATTTGAAAGCCTTCGGCCTACTCCGGAATTATCCTTTGCTATTCGCGAATTAGGCTGTAAAAGTGGTGTGGTACTAACTGCCTCTCATAACCCTAAGGAATACAACGGGTATAAGGCTTATTGGGAAGATGGAGCGCAAATGGTTCCTCCACACGATAAAAATGTGATTACTGAGGTTGGAAAAATAACCTCGATTGATGAGGTGAAATTTGATGCACGTCAGGATCTTATCGAAATTATTGGTGAGGAAATGGACGAAAAGTATTTCAACACACTCGCTGAACTTACCCTTTCTCCAGAAATCATCAAGCAAAACCAAGACATCCCTATCGTATTCAGTTCAATTCACGGAACGGGAATTAAGGTCGTGCCTCCGGTTCTTGAGAAATTTGGGTTTACCAATGTCACAGTAGTTGACGAGCAGGCTGAGCCTGATGGCAACTTCCCTACTGTCGTATATCCTAACCCGGAGGAAGCTGAAGCTTTGACACTGGCTTTGAAAAAGGCTAAAGAAGTGAATGCGGAGCTGGTAATGGCTACAGACCCTGATGCTGACCGTGTAGGAATTGCAGCCAGAAATAAAGACGGGGAATTTGAATTGTTAAATGGAAACCAAACGGGATCCTTACTTCTCTACTACCTCGCCAAAAAATGGAAAGAGAACGGAAAAATTGACGGCAAACAGTTCATGGTGAAAACCGTGGTGACCACCGACCTTATTGCTAAGATCGCGGCTAAGTTCGATGTCAAACTCTACGATACACTTACCGGCTTTAAATACATTGCAGAAATCATCCGGAAGCTAGAAGGAAAAGAGAAGTTTATAGGTGGCGGAGAGGAAAGCTACGGCTATCTTGTAGGAGATTCTGTAAGAGATAAAGATGCAGTGGCTTCATGTGCCTTAATAGCTGAAATGACAGCATGGATATTATCAGAAGGTTCAACCATATTTGATACCCTTGAAAAAATTCACAGGGAGTTTGGTCTGTATCAGGAATCATTGAAGTCAATTACTAAAAAAGGGAAATCGGGAGCCGAAGAAATTAACGAGATGATGGCTAACTTCAGGAACAATCCTCCTCAAACTTTGGCGGGCTCTCCTGTGGTAGAATTAATCGATTATAAATCGAGTACTAGTAAGAACCCAACAAATGGTACTGAAACTAAAATTGATTTTCCATCTTCCAATGTTCTACAGTTTTTAACTGCCGATGAAACCAAAGTATCAGTAAGACCTTCGGGAACAGAACCCAAGATCAAATTTTATTTTAGTGTGAAGGGCGAGCTTAGTAGTACTGAGGATTACGAAAATGCGAAACAGCTATTAAAAAATAAAACAAATAAAATCATAGAAGAGCTTGGTATTTAGCCAATTGAGTAGTTTTGTTAAAATTAATGTTATGGCTATCTTGCCGAGATTAAATAAAATCCCAATATATTTATATTGATTTGTATTTGTCAGCTTAACCTTTAGATCCGCCTTGGAAGTTGTATTAAATTTTTTCCTGATAATTGTTGGATTTGTTCTCTTAATCAAGGGAGCAGACTTTCTAGTAAATGGAGCTTCATCGCTAGCCAAAAGATTTAATGTATCAGACATTGCGATTGGTCTGACGGTAGTAGCTATGGGCACATCTGCCCCGGAACTAGTGGTAAATATTATTTCCGGTTCTGTTTCTCACGACGTGGTATTCGGAAATATTATCGGATCCAATGTCTTTAACATCTTTCTGATTCTTGGTGTATCAGCCACAATCTACCCGCTAACAGTACAAAAAAATGCATTGTGGAAGGAAATTCCTTATTCCCTACTTGCAACCGCTGTTTTCTTCATTCTGGTGAATGATGTAATCTTCTTTGAGAAGGATACCAATACGTTGAGTTTTTATGATTCGATAGTCCTTTTGGTGATGTTTGCACTGTTCCTGATATACATTTTCATGAACCTTACAAGGCATCCGGATGAGGCAGAAGAACTTGAAGAGATTGTTGTTTACAGCAGCATGAAAACTACCATCATGATTATTCTGGGTATTGCCGGGTTGATTTTCGGGGGTAAAATGATCGTTGATAATGCAGTGTCAATTGCTGAATTGTTTGGTGTGAGTGAAAAACTTATTGGTCTGACAATACTAGCAGCAGGAACTTCTCTTCCTGAACTTGCAACATCTGCGGTGGCAGCATATCAAAAGAAGTCCGATTTGGCCATTGGTAACATCGTTGGATCCAATATCTTCAATCTCTTATTAGTATTAGGGGTGACGGGAATGATTCACAGCCCGCTAACATTCAATGTGGTGCTCAACATGGATATGTACATGGTGATTCTGGGTACCCTGTTATTGTTTGTTTTCATGTTCACCTTCGCGAAGCAGCAGGTTGACAGGGCAGAAGGATTAATTTATCTCATCGGATTCTTTGTTTACATGCTCTTTTTGTTTGATAGAGAGTTGGCTATTGGTATTTTTTAATAATCTTCGTACATCGAAAGATGTATCAGATTATTTGACAAAGTATGCTACCAACAACTAACCCCACGGAGACACCATCCTGGAAAAAACTTCAAGCCCATTTTGACAAGCAGTATGCAATAAAAATGAAGGATCAGTTTGCTGCTGATCCGGATAGATTCAAGAAATTTTCTACTCAATTTGAGGATATACTTCTAGACTATTCCAAAAATCGTATTTCAGAAGAAACCTTAAGTTTACTTTTTGATCTGGCGAAAGATTGCGGTCTTTCAGATGCAAGGAAGCAAATGTTTGATGGTGCAGCCATCAACAAAACTGAAAACCGATCCGTCCTTCATATTGCCCTGAGAAACACCAGCAATAAGCCCGTTCTCGTAGATGGCAAGGATGTTATGCCGGATGTAAACGCGGTGCTAGACAAAATCAAAGCATTCACATCCAAACTTCATTCAGGTGAGCTAAAAGGATACACAGGTAAGCCAATCAAGCACGTAGTAAATATTGGTATCGGCGGATCTGATTTAGGCCCTTTCATGGTAACAGAGTGTCTGAAACCTTTCGCGGTGGAAGGCATCACTCCACACTTTGTATCGAACGTGGATGGTAGTCATATCTACACCACGTTAAAAGAAGTAGATCCGGAAACAACGCTCTTCATCATTGCTTCCAAAACCTTTACCACACAGGAAACAATGACCAATGCAGAATCAGCCAAATCCTGGTTTTTGAAAACTGCAAAAGATGAGACGTTTGTAAAAAATCATTTCATCGCAATCTCTACGAACAAAGATGCAGTCTCAGCATTCGGTATTGATACCGACAATATGTTTGAATTCTGGGATTGGGTTGGCGGACGTTATTCCTTATGGTCTGCGATAGGTATGCCAATCGCCTGTGCCGTGGGGTTCGATAACTTCCTGGAGCTACTTAAAGGAGCTGAGGCAATGGATCAACATTTCCAAACTGCCCCTGATGAGGAAAACATTCCTGTACTTCTGGCTTTACTAGGAGTTTGGTATAACAACTTCTTTGGAGCAGAATCTCACGCAATCCTTCCATATGACCAATACATGCATGCTTTTGCTCCATACTTACAGCAAGGTGACATGGAAAGCAATGGGAAATACGTTGGAAGAGACGGCCAAAAAGTCAGTTACCAGACAGGGCCTATTATCTGGGGTGAACCAGGCACTAACGGTCAACACGCTTTCTATCAATTGATCCATCAGGGCACTAAAATCATACCTTGTGATTTCCTGGCAGCTGCGAATAGTCAAAACCCAGTAGGTGATCATCACCCTAAATTATTGGCAAACTTCTTTGCACAGACAGAAGCACTTATGATGGGTAAGACTTCTGACGAAGTAGTGGCGGAGTTTAAAAGCCAGGGAGTAGATCAGGCAACAATAGATGAACTCACCGCTTTCAAAGTATTTGAAGGGAACAGACCTACGAATTCCATTTTGTTCAAAGAACTGAACCCGAGAACACTTGGATCACTTATTGCCATGTACGAGCATAAAATATTCACGCAGGGTGTGATCTGGAATATTTTCAGCTTTGATCAATGGGGTGTCGAATTAGGTAAGCAGCTAGCAAAAAGAATTCTTCCAAAACTGGAAAATGATCAGCAAGTTACAGACCATGATGCATCGACATCTGGTCTTATCAACGCTTACAAAGCATTTAGAAATTAATCACAAAGCCACCTTTGGGTGGCTTTTTTAATGATAGGCCTGATAAGCCAATATCCCCGTGGCCATCGCAACATTAAGCGACTCGGCTCTGTCACTGCCTGGAATTGACACAAAGTGATTAATCAATGGTTTAACCTCCTCAGATAAGCCATGGGACTCACTACCCATTACCATCAGCGACGGAACGGAAAAATCACAATCCCTGGGATGAACGCCGTCTAAGTCTGCACCATAGATAGGAAGGCCAACATTGGTTAAGTATTCTTTTAAAGCGGTATAATAAACCTTGACCCTTGTAAAAGACCCCATCGTGCTGTTGATGACTTTCGGATTATAAAACTCCGCGGTGTCTGAGGAGCATATCAAAGTATCGTGGCCAAACCAGTCAAGTGTCCTGATAATCGTTCCGAGATTTCCCGGATCCCCTACTCCATCCAATACAAACGTCGGTTTAGAAATGATCAATTCGCTCAAAATGGATGGTTTCATACTTGCGACAGCCAGGCAGTCTTCGTTGGTTTGAAAGGACCCTACCTCTGCAAGCAGGTCTGAATTCACCTCATGGATTTCCAAATTATTGCCGGTATTTCCATAAGATGAAATGAATTTATTCGTTGCCAATATACACTGAACTTCAAAATCGGAATTAATGAGTTCCAATACGTTTTTTCGTCCTTCTACTAAAAAGCTTCTTTCCTTCTGTCTGTACTTTTTTATCTTGAGTGATTTGATGAATTTTAAGCGATTTTTGGAAACCATATTGATCTGAAGGGTTTGAAGGTAAAGTTACTCGTCATCTCCACAATATTCATTCTTTCTTCTTGCCTGGGTACTCGATATTTAGAAGAAGGTCAAACTATCCTCAAAAAGCAAGCTATCAAAACAGATGGCCATGTGAGTATTGATGAGCTCGTCCTATTGCAGGAACAAGAACCTAACACCCACTTTTTCCTTTTCCCGTTTACGCATCTTGTTTATTTATACCAGTGGGGCTACGCCAATTACGATTCTATTGGAATGGTGCAAAAACGTGACAGGATTGGTGAACGGTATGACCGAAAAATGGAAAAGGCTAAAACCAAAAAAGAAAAACGGAAGCTCCAGTCAAAGAAAATCCGAAAGCAAGACAAGTGGGATTCAAAAATCAAGGAAGGAAACCTCAGAATGCGATGGGGTGAAAAACTGGCGGTTTTTGATAGCTCCAAATACTTGCAGACAAAAGAAAATTTCAAAAACTACCTCTTCTCTATCGGCCATTTTGATGCTGAGGTAGAAACAAGGTATTTCAAAACTGAAGAAAAAAAGACCTCCATAAAACTTAAAGTCATTGAAGGCCCACAATACATGATGGACTCGATGATCTATGACATTCAAAATGAGAAAATCTCCGAAATCTTTAACCGCTACCCTAAACAACGACTTTTAGATGGAGAACCCTACTCCCAGGACCTAATCACCAGAGAAAGAGATCGCGTTTATGAACTTTTGAGTAACAACGGCTACTATGATTTCAAAAGACAATATGTCATTTTCGAGGTGGACAGTGCCAGTCTCGATGATCAAAGACTGATTGTAAAAGAAATTATTGCCAACCCCATTGACAAGGAACATAAGCAATATCAGATCGACTCGGTGATATTTACCGCAAACCCAAACGAATCCTACGTCAGACGACGCGAACCCTCGAGGCATAACAATATCACTTTCAATCTGACGAATAATGTATTCTATCCCCGAGTAGTCGACTGGCGAATATTTACCTATCCCGACAGTTTGTACAATAAACAGCTGGTGCAGGAGACCCAAAAGCAGCTTGGGTACCTCGACATGTTCAAATTTGTCAACATCAACCACGATACCACAGGAGGCCGGTTCGTTACCAATATTTTCACCAGCCCATTGAGCAAGTACCAAACCTCTTTTGAAGGCGGGCTTAGTATTCTGGAAAGCCAGGCACAAGGGTTACCCGGTCCGTTCATTAACTTTAACGCCAAGAACCGAAATACTTTTAAGGGATTAGAAATTCTTCAGTTGGATGGGAGCGCAAGTATCCAGGGGATTAACGGGGTAAGTAAGGAAACCTCCAACTCAAGAAAATACTCACGACTACAATATGGTGCCACACTGTCTATCACCTTCCCTCAATTCGTCTTTCCGATTAAGAATGCTTATAAAAAGCAAATTGGAGCTTACAACCCCAAAACAAAGGCTGCCATCGGGGTAAATTTTGAATACAGATTTGGTGAGTATGAGAGGACTACCTTCAATTCCAGTTGGACCTATACCTGGCAAATCAGCGATAACCTTAGGTTCAATTTCAAACCATATGAAGTCGCATACATCAGGTCCATCAACTCTGATGCCTTTAAAGCAGAATTGGATACACTTGAAGCGAATGGTAACATCTCGTACGTGAGCGCCTTCAAATCCTCATTCGTAAGTAATAGCGCCATGTCGATGGACTACAATAGCGGAGGCTACGGACTTGGTAATGTCAACGCCAAATTCCTTCATATGGAGATCGAATACGGTGGACTCCTTCAGCCCATACTTGGAGATACACCTTTTAGAAAGGACCTGACTTATTATAAATACCTCAAAGGAGGAATAGATTTCAGGCAGAGTGTGAGACTTGACAGAAAAACCTCCTTCGTATATCGCACCAATATTGGAGTGGCTTATGTGTTTGGTTCAAGTAGATCCCTCCCATATGAAAAGTATTATTTCGCAGGTGGTAGCAACAGCATCAGAGCATGGCAGCCAAGAAGGCTAGGTCCCGGTGCGTATGGAGAATATATTGTCAGAGAAAATGGCGATAAAGAAGTTAACTATGACAGGGAGCAGCCGGGAGATATTATCGTAGAATTGAGCGCCGAAATTCGAAGAGACTTCTTTGCCATCTTCGATTATGCTCTTTTTGTGGATGCTGGTAACGTTTGGCTATGGAGAAGTAAGACCATCGACAACAACTTGGACCCTCAGGGTGATCGTGGTAAATTTAATTTAGACAACTTTGCTAGCGAGGTTGCGGTAGGCGCAGGAGCCGGCTTGAGAATAGATATGTCATTCCTCGTCATGAGAATTGATGCGGCCTACAAGTTTATTGACCCGGCTGTTCCTCTCAATCAACGATATGTTTTGGATGAATTAAAGCCGAGGAATCTCTGGCCTAGGATCAACTGGAATTTTGGTATTGGATACCCTTTTTAAAAATGAACAAACAAACGATAACCGATTGGTTCAAAGAACTTCAGGATGAAATTTGCAAGGGCCTGGAAGATCTGGATGGAAAATCTAGTTTCAAAGAAGATAACTGGCAACGACCGGAAGGTGGAGGCGGTAGAACCCGGGTTATAGATGACGGTAATCTAATTGAAAAAGGTGGTGTCAATTTTTCAGCTGTTAGCGGACCAACTCCCAAAAAGATCCTGGAGGCACTGAACCTTCCGGAAACAGACTTTTATGCCACGGGTGTATCTATAGTTCTTCATCCACAAAACCCATGGGTTCCCATCATTCACATGAATGTACGCTACTTCGAAATGGGTAATGGAACCTATTGGTTTGGTGGAGGGATTGATCTGACTCCTCATTATGTGCATGGAAAAGAGGATGGTGTCACGATCCACTCTATATTGAAAGCGGCTTGTGATCAAATAGACCCAGAGTATTATGCAAGATTCAAATCCTGGGCCGATGATTACTTTTTCATAAGACACCGCAATGAAACAAGAGGCATTGGTGGAATCTTCTTTGATCGTATCAATGAACAATCCGAAGGCAAATCAAAAGAAGACTTATGGCAATTTGTTCAGAGTGTTGGAAAGTCGTTCGTTCCCATTTATTCCGATTACGCTCAGAAGCATCGATCCAGGTCTTTTAATGAGGGCAATAAAAAATGGCAATTCCTAAGAAGAGGACGCTACGCTGAATTTAACCTGGTATGGGATAAAGGAACCAAATTTGGACTGGACACCAATGGCAGGACAGAGTCTATCCTGATGAGTCTGCCTCCTCAATGCTCATGGGAATATGACCATCAACCCACTGCAGGATCTCTGGAAGCAGAAACGCTCAATTGGCTGAAAAAGGACATAGACTGGATCTAAACTAGATCTGATTCAGCTTCTCAAGAAACTTCTCTCGATAGGAAGCACCAATCGGGATCATCTTGGTCCCTATTGAGACAGTCAGGTCTTCGATGTAGTTGATTTGGTTACGATTGACTATATACGAGCGATGAACACGGCTAAAGGAACTAAACGGTAGTTTCTTTTCAATACCCTTCATGGTATGATGGACGATATACTTGCCCTTCGTGGTATTGAATATAACATAATCAGCCAGGGCTTCGACATACATCAACTCAGAATACGATATCCTCACATATTTAGAGTCAGACTTTACAAGTATGTGATTTTCCTGTTCAGCGTATTTAAGCTCTTTCTCACGTGCCTCAAGTGCTTTTTTTACAGCTTTCAGGAATCGACTGTAATCTACCGGTTTGACCAGGTAATCCAGCACATTGTCTTCAAAAGCCTCTAAAGCATGATCCTTATTAGAGGTGATAAATATCACGGGATACGCATTATTGAGATTTTTGACAAGCTCCATACCGGTCATTTCCGGCATTTGGATGTCCATGAAAACTAAATCAATATCACTGTTCTTTTCATTCAACAGGATATTGGAAGCAGCGACCGAACTCTCTGCTTCTTCGGCAAGATGAAGAAAGTCAGTTTGCTCGATAAATTTTTTAATTACTAGTCGAGACGTTTGATCATCATCTACAAGGAGGCAATTCAGAATCATTGATTACGTTTTAGTAGCAGATTCTCAATATACTTACCAATTATATCAAACTCAACGTTTACATAATCTTCTTCTGCTAAATTTAAAAAATTTGTGTTTTCCAGCGTATAGGGAATGATCGCAACATCGAATTGACCGGACTTTATGTTAAAGCAAGTTAGGCTTACTCCATTCACGCAAACACTCCCCTTCTCCACCATGAAACCCTTTTCTTCAGGGTAGGTAAAAGTAAACTGCCAGCTACCATCCTTATTAACCTTCTTCACCACTTTGGCCACAGTATCTACATGGCCCTGCACAATGTGTCCGTCGAAACGCCCATTCATAATCATACAACGTTCCAGGTTCACCTTACTTCCGACTTCAAGGTTATTGAGGTTTGTCTTCGATAAAGTTTCGTCAATGGCTGTGACCCAGTGACTTCCCTCCTCTACTGCCGTAACCGTCAGACAAATCCCATTATGACTCACACTTTGATCGATTTTCAACTCTTCACTTATGGAGGAATTAATTTTTAAATGAAGATTGGTCCCATCCCCTCTTTTTTCTATTATTTCGCCAACCACTTCGATGATCCCGGTAAACATATATCGCTATTGAATTGAAGTTAAAGTAATTTCGTTGATACAATATTAGGCATTTGAAGGATAGCTACAAGCACAAGGGAATGAGAAAGCAGCTCGTCAAAGAAGTGGCCTCAAAGGGCATTAGAGACGAGCGAGTGCTCAATGCACTACTGAAAGTACCACGTCATTTTTTCTTTGATGACATCTTCGATACCCATGCATATGAGGATAAAGCCTTTCCGATAGGTGCCGGCCAGACCATCTCCCAGCCATATACTGTAGCCTTCCAGACGGAGCTATTGGAGATTGAACCTGGAGATAATATTTTGGAAATCGGAACAGGATCAGGCTATCAGGGCGCCATACTTGCGGAGATGGGTGCCAATGTCTACACCATCGAGTATCAAAAGACTTTGTTTGATAAGACCCGGAAATTCCTACCTAAACTGGGTTACTCCTTAAACTTCTTTTACGGTGATGGATCAAAAGGGCTTCCACAACATGCCCCTTATGATGGCATCATTGTAACGGCCGGTGCACCATCAGTTCCCAATGAATTGCTCAAGCAACTAAAGGTTGGTGGACGGCTTGTGATCCCCGTTGGCGGGGGCAGAACACAGACTATGTATAAGCTCACACTCCATCCAAATAACAAAGTGATGAAAAAGGAATATAACCAGTTCCGGTTTGTACCTTTACTCGGAGAAAAAGGATGGAACAAATGAGTCAAGGTCAAAAATTCTGCAATGAGTCCTCTGTCACGATGACCGAAATGGTCATGCCCAATGACACCAATTACCTAAACAACCTCATGGGAGGCCGACTCATGCACTGGATGGATGTTGTTGGTGCCATCGCTGCTCAAAGACATTGTAACGGTCTTGTGGTAACGGCCTCGGTCGATAATATTTCGTTTCGCAATCCAATAGGACTAGGACATGTGGTTACGTTAAAGGCCTTTGTAACGCGGTCCTTCAACACCTCTATGGAGGTTTACATGGAGGTGACTGCTGAAAAAGTACCGGAACTTGAAAAAATAGAGACCAATAGCGCGTTTTTCACCTTTGTAGCCGTTAGTCCGGAAGGATCACCTATTCCGGTAGCGGAGGCTATACCTCAAACTGAACGGGAGAGAAAATTACACGCCGGTGCGCTTCGCAGACGTCAATTAAGGCTTATTTTAGGCAACCGAATGAAACCTCAGGACGCCACGGAACTTATGGCATTGTTCAAAGACAAATGATTGAAGATCAAAACTTAAAGCATTTTATCACCGAAAGCATTTTTGTGCTGGATGAGTCTCAGGCCGAGCCCAAGGAGGAACCCCCTGCTCAAAAAGAGGAAGTAGTTCCTGTTCAGCCACAGGCAAAAGTTGAAGCGCCTAAAATACCGGTAGCCAAAGAGCCGGAACCAACTCCGCAACCGGAAATTCATGAGCTGGTAGTACTGGTCTTTCCAATGAATAGTAAAGACGAGCAACTGCTCCAAAATCTTCTTAAGGCCATCAACAAAAAGCGAGATGATATTAAGTTGATCAATTCCTTTTCTGAGCTGGATGCCAACTTCAAAAAGTTGCTCTCTTTTGGGTACCACAATGAACTCAAAGCAAAACTTCAGGTTGAGTTAGCTGAATACAGCCCGGCAGAATGGAAGTCAAAAGAAATTCTCATTTCAAAGCCGCTTTCCAGCCTTCATGATAACAATGTAGAGAAAGGCAAACTCTGGAAAGCATTACAGCAGGTGTTTCTGTAATGCATGCTGTCTTACAAAAATTATTTATGATCAAAACTGAAAATCGGAGCATTTAATTGTGCCTATTTTTGTTAAGGCAATAGACACCACTGTAACCATGAAATACATTGTTTGCGAAGAGCCCGACCGGTTCGAACTAAAAACGAAAGAAGCTCCAGCCTTTTCTGAAGGAAACGCCCTACTTAAAGTAAAAAGAGTGGGCATCTGTGGAACGGACTTGCATGCGTTCAAAGGAAATCAACCTTTCTTTAGCTACCCACGAATTCTAGGGCACGAGCTTGCAACAGAGGTGGTAGAAGTCGGTGAAAACCATCAGGGCATTTCAGTTGGGGATCGAGTAGTGATCATGCCCTATATCAACTGCCAGGAATGTGATGCCTGCAAAGCAGGGAAATCAAACTGTTGTGAAAATATTAAGGTATTTGGCGTACATACTGATGGTGGCATGCAGGAAGTCATCTCCTTACCTACCCGACTGTTACTTAAGGCCAACGATTTGACCTTCGAGGAAATTGCCATTGTAGAGCCTCTGGCCATCGGTGCCCATGCATTAAGGCGAGCAGATATTAAATCCAGAGATGTCGTCGTGGTCATGGGCTGCGGACCTATAGGTATTGGTATTATTCAACTGGCGAAATACCTGGGTGCAGAAGTTATTGCCATCGATATTAATGACCACCGCCTCAAAATGGTGAAAGAACAGTTTGGTGCAGATCATATTGTAAATGCTCTTGAGGATCCGGTGGAGAAAGTCAAAGAAATTACTAACGGTCGGCTTGCCAACTCCGTTTTTGATGCAACCGGCAGTAAGCGGGCCATCGAAGGTGGAACAGATTATATGCGTCATGGAGGAAACTATGTCCTTGTAGGTTTGTTCAAAGGGGATTTAACTTTTACACATCCGAAAATACACGCCAAGGAAACCACTTTGATGTGTAGTCGAAATGCTACCCTTTATGATTTTGAGTTCGTGATGAAAGTACTTTCTGAAGGAGAGTTTAATACCGAAGCCTACATTACCAGTAAGGTTCCCTTTGAGACCATCCTTACAGGATTCGATGCATGGACGAGCCCCGAGTCAAAAGAAATTAAAGTGGTGACAACACTGGATTGATCGTCACAACCATCTCATTAACAGTACTTTACCAAACAATTTTCCAAGACAAAGTTTTTTGAGGGTTCTTCCTTTTTTGTATTGAACATTCTTTGGGTAATTTTGTCGCGTCTGTAGACTTTAGGGGTGCCGGTTTTCCCGGCTGAGATAACACCCTTTGAACCTGATCCAGGATAATACCTGCGAAGGGAAAAGTTGAACAATCCGAGACGATAGATAGGTAAACAGTACCATCTTTATTCTCACTTCTTTTCTTAGGGCCACTCCCTTTTGGTTTACAGCTATCCGAATTTTCAAAACTATGATAACTGTAAACGTTAACAACCAACATCATTCCTTTGATCAGCCTTTGAGCCTACAAGCGTTGCTGGAGCAACTGAGCATCAAGACCAATGGCATTGCTGTGGCGGTGGACAACCAGGTCGTTTCCCGATCAAAATGGACCGAACACCAACTGGAGCAAGACAGCAAAGTCCTCATCATCAAAGCGACCCAGGGTGGTTGAAATCAGTTGACAAATCTCAGTGACCAGTTAACGGTAATCAGTTAGCAGTTTTCGGCAATCTCAAAATCGAATTTTAGAACCCATTAAAACGTGGCATGAAGCAAGAACAAATTCCAACGGATCAGGCAATCAGCAGGGATCCATTTCCAAATTCAGAAAAAATCTATCTGCAAGGCAGCATCCACAAGGACATCAAAGTCCCGATGCGAAAAATCTCACTGGACGACACGGTAGATCAATTTAACAACACGCGCACGCCCAACGAACCAGTATTGGTTTATGACACCAGCGGCGCGTACACAGATCCAAACGTAGCTATCGATGTACGAAAAGGACTTGAGCCTGTTCGTCATGAGTGGATCGTAGGACGTGGAGACGTGGAGCAACTTCCGGGACTGTCCTCCCAGTACGGTAGAGATCGTGAAGCCGATGAAAAACTGGACCATCTGAGATTCAAAAGAATCCAGCAGCCTTTGAAAGCGAAAGCAGGAAGTAACGTGACGCAGATGCATTATGCCAAAAAAGGCATCATCACGCCGGAAATGGAATACATCGCCATTCGTGAGAATCAAAAGCTTCAGGAGATCAAAGCAATTACTTCTCAGCATGAAGGTAACAGCTTCGGAGCCGATATCCCGAAGGTCATCACTCCTGAATTTGTCAGAGAAGAGGTAGCCAAAGGACGAGCAGTAATTCCTAGCAATATCAACCACCCGGAAATCGAGCCAATGATCATTGGTAGAAACTTCCTTGTAAAGATCAACGCGAACATTGGTAACTCTGCCGTGAGTTCATCTATCGAAGAGGAAGTTGAAAAGGCCGTATGGGCCTGTCGTTGGGGAGCTGATACGATCATGGACCTTTCTACCGGAAAGAATATTCACGAAACCCGCGAGTGGATTGTCAGAAACTCTCCTGTTCCGATCGGAACCGTACCAATTTACCAGGCGCTCGAAAAAGTTAATGGTAAGGCAGAAGACCTGACCTGGGAGATCTTCAGAGACACCCTCATCGAGCAGGCTGAACAAGGTGTTGACTACTTCACCATCCACGCAGGTGTGCGCTTAAAATACGTTCCTCACACAGCCAAGCGAGTTACAGGAATCGTATCAAGGGGTGGTTCTATCATGGCCAAGTGGTGTCTTGCTCATCACAAGGAAAACTTCCTTTACACCCACTTCGAGGAGATTTGTGAGATCATGAAAGCCTACGACGTGTCATTCTCTCTTGGAGATGGACTTCGTCCGGGAAGTATCGCTGATGCCAACGACTATGCCCAGTTCGCTGAGCTTGAGACACTTGGAGAGCTTACACAAATTGCATGGAAACACGATGTCCAGTGTATCATCGAAGGTCCGGGCCACATTCCGATGCACATGATCAAAGAAAACATGGACAAGCAGTTGAAGGAATGTGGAGAAGCACCTTTTTACACGCTCGGTCCATTGACTACCGACATTGCGCCGGGTTATGATCATATCACTAGTGGTATTGGCGCCGCGATGATTGGATGGTACGGATGTGCGATGCTTTGTTACGTGACGCCTAAGGAACATCTTGGTTTGCCAAACAAAGAAGATGTTAAAGAGGGTGTGATCACTTACAAGATCGCCGCTCATGCAGCTGACCTTGCGAAAGGCCATCCTGGTGCACAGCACAGAGACGATGCACTTAGTAAAGCTCGATTTGAGTTTAGATGGCAAGACCAGTTCAATCTTTCTCTTGATCCGGACACAGCTAAGTCCTATCATGATGAAACATTGCCTTCAGAAAATGCTAAAGTGGCACATTTCTGCTCTATGTGCGGACCGCATTTCTGTTCGATGAAGATCACGCAGGATGTACGTAACTACGCCAAAGAAAATGAACTTGAGACTGATGAGGCCATCGCAAAAGGTCTGGCTGAAAAGTCTGAAGAATTCAAAGAAAAAGGCAGTGAGGTTTATCTGTAAGTAAGTAAATGCTCATTCTCATCACAGCAGAGCAATCCATTGAAATGGAAGCTGATATCCTGAAAACCATCTGCGATACGGAAAGCTGTACAATTCACGTACGGAAACCGCATCTTACGAAGGATGGCCTTAGATCATGGATAGAGCAGTTTGACACTTCAGTGCGCAAGAAAATGGTCCTTCACCAGCATCATGACCTTGCGATGGAGTATTCGACTGGTGGCATCCATTTCAAGGAAGCCGAAAGAACAGTTCTCGGAGAAGCCCTTGACGATCAGATTCATTCGTATTGTGATCAGGGGCTTTCCGTAAGTTCTTCCTTTCATGCAACCGCTTCGCTTGAAGAGTCCAATGGCTTTGACTACGTGCTGTTAAGTCCGGTTTTCGATTCCATTTCCAAAAACAACTACAAAGGAAAGGGATTCGACGTTTCAGGCATACGCCAAAAGGTTGTTGGTCTGGGAGGTGTGAGTGTCAAAAATCTATCACAGCTAAAAAAAGATGGGTTTTCAGGAGCAGCAGTAATGGGTGCTGTTTGGAAATCTGACCATCCTGCAGATGCATTTTCACAAATAAAAGAAGCTTATGACAACGCATTTTGATAAGCGATTTGTGCTTGCGATCTCAGGGCTTGACCCCTCTGCAGGTGCCGGCCTTTTAGCCGATATCAAGACGATGGAAAACCATGGGGTTTATGGATTAGGCACCATGACGGCCAATACGATTCAAACGGATGCTCACTTCTATCAATGTGACTGGACCAACGCGGATTGGCTCCTGAAGCAGATCGATGAGATGTTTTATTATCCTGTTGCAGCGGCTAAAATTGGCATCGTCCAAAGTCTGGACGTACTGGATGACATCATCTCTCTTTTGAAGGCCAAGTCTCCAAATATTCAGATCGTTTGGGACCCTGTATTATCGGCAACGACCGGTTTCGAATTTGGGAAGGACTTTTATGATCATCCTAAGCTGGAACAGATACTCAGCAATCTGGATGTAGTCACTCCAAACCTGGAGGAGATCAGTGCATTTACTTCTGCGGGAACTGTCGAAGAGGGTATTTCATACATTACTCAGTTTTGCCATTGCTATCTCAAAGGCGGTCACAACGAAGCTAACCCAGGGGTAGATCAGGTCTACTTCAGTAATGGAGAAGTCTTGCAACTTGATCCCATTCTATCGACGGTCTATCCTAAACACGGCAGCGGCTGTGTGCTATCTTCGGCGCTGGCATCACAACTGGCCCTCGGAAAAGGACTGCATCTTGGGGCTTCAGAAGCCAAAAAATACACAGAGGAATTTCTCTCCTCCTCCATCTCACTACTAGGTAATCACATATGATCTCAAGCTTACACTATATCTCGCAGGGCAAAGACCAGGCAGCCCATCTGACGAACACAATAAGAATGCTCGAAGCCGGGGCCAACTGGATTCAACTCAGATTGAAAGAAATGCCGGAGCAGGAGATTCTGGAAACGGCACTTTCAGCAAAAAATGCATGCCTTCAATATGGTGCAAAGCTGATCATCAACGATTATCCGGAAATTGCCAAAGCTTCAGATGTCGATGGGGTCCACCTTGGAAAAGATGACATGTCCCCCATCGAAGCAAGGAAAATACTTGGAGCGAATAAGATCATCGGCGGTACCGCCAACACACTAGAAGATTGTCTTCGATTGCTGCACGCCGGGGTTGACTACATCGGACTCGGTCCATTGCGTTTCACCACGACCAAACAAAAGCTCAGCCCGATACTGGGTTTTGATGGGTACGAGCAACTGTTGGGCACCTACCTGAAAGATGAAAGAGCTGTTCCGGTTATTGCGATCGGGGGAGTGGTGACAGAAGATATCCCAATCCTCAAGGGCATCGGACTACACGGCGTAGCCATCTCAGGCTTGCTGACCAATGCAGAAAAGCCGGAGCTGGTCGCGAACGAAATAATTGAATGCTTAAAAAACTGATCATGAAAAAGTTAACCATAGCAGATAAAACATTTAACTCCCGTTTATTCACCGGAACGGGAAAATTCAGTAATCCAACATTGATGCGCGATGCCGTCCTGGCGTCAGAAAGTGAGTTGGTCACGGTGGCTCTGAAACGTGTGGAAGCAGAAAATGAAGAAGATGAATTACTCAATGGTCTCGCCCATGAGCGCCTTAGTCTTCTACCTAACACCTCAGGAGTTCGCGATGCCAAAGAAGCTGTTTTCGCAGCTCAAATGGCCAGAGAAGCCCTGGAAACCAACTGGATCAAGGTGGAAATTCATCCCGATCCAAAATACCTTTTGCCCGATGCCATGGAAACATTACTGGCATGCGAGGAGCTGGTGAAGCAGGGATTTGTGGTGATGCCCTACATCCATGCAGACCCTGTACTTTGCAAACGCCTGGAAGAAGTTGGAGCACAATGCGTGATGCCATTAGGGGCTCCTATCGGCACCAACAAAGGGCTCAAAACGCTGGATTTTCTGGAGATCATCATAGAGCAAAGCAATGTACCGGTTATCGTTGATGCTGGAATTGGAAGTCCATCCCATGCGGCCCACGCCATGGAAATAGGTGCTGATGCGGTATTGGTCAATACTGCCATTGCAGTATCCCCGAACCCGGTAGATATGGCGGTTGCTTTTAAAATGGCTGTTGAAGCGGGTCGCATGGCATATGAAGCCCAGCTTGCCAAAACAGTAAAAACAGCAGAAGCCAGTAGTCCACTAACCCAGTTTTTGTATGACCAGGTTTAATATGCTTCTGGATCAATATGATTGGGATGAGGTTTTGAGTGATATCAACTCCAGGACTTCAATGGACGTGCAGATCGCATTGTCCAAAACCAAGCCTGACCTGAAGGATTTCAAGGCATTGATCTCTCCTGCTGCGCGTCCCTTCCTTGAGGAAATGGCTCGGAAAAGTCAGCAAATCACCAGAAGGAGGTTCGGCAATACCATGCAGATGTATGCACCCCTCTACCTGAGCAACGAGTGCCAAAACATCTGCACCTATTGTGGATTTAGTCTAACGAATAAAATCCCGCGGAAGACATTGACGGATGAAGAGATCCTTCTGGAAGCTAACCATCTCAAAAAGAAAGGATACCAGCACATCCTACTGGTAACCGGTGAGGCTAATCAAACGGTTGGTACGGACTATTTGCGAAATGCGATCCGGCTACTAAAGCCTCATTTTGCCAATATTTCCATGGAGGTACAGCCACTGGATCAGGATGAGTATATACTCCTCATCAACGAGGGATTGTATGCGACACTGGTCTATCAGGAAACCTACCATCGGGCCACATACAAAACGCATCATCCAAAAGGCAAAAAATCCAATTTCGATTACCGATTGGAAACACCCGACCGACTTGGGAAAGCGGGAATACATAAAATAGGTTTGGGTGCGTTATTTGGACTGGAAGACTGGCGGGCTGATAGCTTTTTTACGGCGCTACATTTGAAATACCTGCAAAAATCCTATTGGAAGACCCGCTATTCGATTTCATTCCCTCGACTAAGGCCATTTAGTGGAGGACTAGAGCCAAAGGTAGAAATGACTGATTCTGACCTGCTCCAGCTCATCTGCGCTTATCGAATATTGGATGAAGATGTAGAGCTTTCTATTTCTACAAGAGAAACACCAAGGTTCAGAGATCATATTACCCAATTGGGGATCACCTCCATGAGTGCCGAATCCAAAACCAACCCAGGCGGCTATGTCGTGGAGCGACAATCTCTGGAGCAATTCGAAATCTCCGATGAACGAAGTACAGAGGATATCAGGGCAATGCTAAGCAATAGCGGAATCGAACCGGTATGGAAAGATTGGGAAAAAGCATGGTAGCATGACATTATCAGCAAGAGAAAAGGATCGTTATTCCAGACATATCTTACTGGAAAACATCGGACTCGAGGGCCAGCTGAAGCTCAAGTCCGCTAGTGTTCTCATGATTGGAGCAGGAGGACTGGGTTGTCCGACACTACAATACCTGTCGGCAGCCGGCATCGGTAAAATCGGTATCATCGATGAGGACAAGGTCTCCCGCAGCAACCTTCAACGTCAAATCCTCTATACCGAACAGGATATAGGACAACTTAAAGTGGATGTCGCTAAGCAACGACTGGAAGCCATGAATCCGGACATTGAGATCAGCACCTACCCTGAAGCTTTAAATGCCTCCAATGCAATTTCCTTATTTGAGGAGTATGATCTGATTGTAGAAGGTAGTGACAATTTTACCACTAAGTACCTGGCCAATGATGCTGCCGTGCTAACGGGCAAAACGCTGGTGATGGCCTCCATTTTCAAATATGAAAGTCAGCTCTCCGTGTACAACTATCAAAACGGCCCCACCTATCGCTGCCTATTCCCGAAACCCATGAATGCTCAGGAAATGCCTACCTGTTCCGAGGTGGGGGTCATGGGAGTGATCACCGGAATTACGGGAGGTTATATGGCCAACGAGGTATTGAAAATCATCCTTGGTACAGGCGATGTCCTATCGGGAAAACTATTGTCCCTGAATACGCTGAGCATGGACAACATTATTTTCCCATTTGAAAAGGACCCTGCCATTCAGGTTCAGAAACTGGAAACGATCAATTTAATCTGTGCGGCTCCAACGTCACAGATTGCGGAGGTTGACTACAGCGACTACGAACAAAACCAGGAAGTATTCAGTCTGCTGGATGTAAGAAATGCTCATGAAAGGGAGGTAGCCAGCCTCGGTGGACTTCATATCCCACTAAATGAGATTTCGAAGCGATACACGGAACTGGAAGATCATGATTCGATCCTCGTCTATTGTGCATCCGGCAAGCGCAGCGAACAGGCCATTCAGCAATTGCAGCAATTGTTCCCCGACAAAAGGTACTACAACCTAACAGGAGGTATGGCTAGGGTCAGAAATGGCGGTCATTTGCCTTCATTGTAGAAAGCGGTTATATTGGAGGTTTATATATATACCGTTGTTATGCGAAATCTGACATTTCTATTTCTGATTTTAAGTCATTTGTCCGCAACAAGCCAACTGGTTGATAAATCCGAATTTGACAGACTGGTAATCGCTGATGAATACAACAACAACTATAACGTGATTTACGGAAGGGTTTACAAACTGAATTTACATGATAGTCTACCTAACCTTACGTTAACAAGTGAATACAAATACCCAGACACATTACATCGAATCTATCAAGGGAGAATTCCGAACTGGGATGATATTCAAAACAGAACTCCAAATAAACCACTTGGTTCAATTAGCCCTCATTTAATTGATAGTCTCATTGAAACTATAAACCATCCCAAAGGACTAAATAGCCTGCTGGACTTCTTCCGGATTGACAGCATTTGGCACAGCTCCAATAAGGAAAGACTGATTCAAGAATGGTTATCATCAAACGAACAAAATGACAAAATCAAGCAGGAATATGCCAAGTATGTTTTGAATGATTTTCAACAGTTTGAACAAATGGCATTTTATCATGTGATTCAATCAAACTCATCTGGATACTCAGGTGTAACTGTTGCATTTGAAAATGATATTGATACTTTAATCATCCAATCAAATGGGCAAGAATCTTTCCTAATACCATTTATGTCCGACACCACTTATAAAAATTATGACCCGAATCTTTCGGCATTAATAAGCGAATTCCTACCAGATGACATTATTATCAACAAACGAAGCCTTAACCCTTCAATCAGGGATTTTGAACAAGGGATTTTGACTGAACTCACTTTTAAGGTGAACTTTGTTGACCGAAAGAAATTCAAAAAATATCTAAGTAAAAGTCGGTAACCTTTCTTGTCCCCCCGCTGGCGCACGCTTGTCGGGTGTGCTTTCACGCAATTCCCCAACTAGTCTAAGGATGTAATATTAAAAATGAGGAGCTGGCGCAAGTGTCCACTTGTGCTTTACTATCATATACCGTCCTTAACGACATTGCGCGTGGGCCAGCGTGGGAGAATTAGTCTTTGCATCAACTACTTTCTCTGCACAATATCCCCCCCCCCGCTGGCGCACGCTTGTCGCGTGTGCTTTCACACAATTCCATTATTCTTAATATTTTTCTGAAATGAGTAGAAAGTATAAGTTTCATAATCCCGAAGGACTCTATTTCGTCAGCTTCGCTACTGTATATTGGATTGACCTGTTTGTCAGAGACTCTTATAGTTCCATTGTTATTGAAAGTCTTGATTACTGTCGCAAAAACAAAGGAAGGAATATTTTTTGTTGGTGTATTATGCCGAGTCATTTACATCTGATCTTTTCTGCTCAAGAAAACAATCAAGAAGCCATTCTCTGTAGATTCAAAGAATACACCTCCAAGAAGCTTCAAAAAGAGATTAAGAACAATCCACAAGAAAGCAGAGCTCAATGAATGTTGTGGATGATGGAAAGAGCAGCTACTAATTCCAGTAATGTAAAAGGAAAACAATTGTGGCAGCACCATAACAAACCTATTGAACTTTGGAGTGCGCCCGTAATCGATCAAAAAGTTGCGTACATTCATGAAAACCCTGTCGCTGCAGGTTTTGTATTGGAAGGCTGGCACTGGAGGTACAGTAGTGCTATTGATTACTCCGGAGGTAAAGGTTTATTGGAAATAGATTTTCTTGATTGAATTGAAGAATGGATGAATATGAAGAAAACTTTAATAGAAATTGACACACGCGACACGCGTGCGCTAGCGAAGGCTCAACATGACAATTAATTTGTTCACGCAACGGCTAAAAGCCAATAGCAAAGGGCTAAATGCCACATCACCAACAGAAGAAACAGACAAGCTACTTTTAATTTAATTGTATATTGTAAGAAGCAAGGACCAGATTAGCTCAACCTTTCATCGCGAACAACAACTAATAACCTGATATTGATAACTATGACTATCCAAAGTTTACAATCTCTAATTACTAAAACTACCTATACCCTATTTTCTCTTGTGATTGTCTTCCAGGCTTTTTCACAAAATGACTATCCAATCAAGGCCATTCCATTTTATGAAGTGAAAATGCAGGATTCCTTCTGGCAGCCACGTATGGAAACGGCACGAAAGATTACGATTCCGGCTACATTTCAAAAAAATGAAGAAACCTTTAGGGTAAAGCTCTTTGAGATTGCAGCAGGAGTTACGGATGGTGAAATTTGCACTCAATATCCATTTGACGACACGGATGTTTACAAAAGCATAGAGGGTGCTGCCTATGCTTTAAAAGTTTATCCTGATGCTGAACTGGAAGCTGAGGTAGATCGATTAATTCAATTAATTGGAAATGCTCAGGAAGAAGATGGATATCTGTACACCTGGAGAACCATTTATAATAAAACGAATCAGCAGGTACCTGCTGACATACCTAACAAGCCGAGAACATTCAACTGGCTGGAAGGTGACCGCTGGGAAAATGTTGACAAATTGAGCCACGAACTTTACAATGTCGGACATCTGTACGAAGCGGCAGTAGCCTATTATGAAGCTACTGGAAAGCGAAAACTTCTGGATATCGCCCTTAAAAATGCCGAATTAGTCTATCAGGATTTCGGCCCTGGAAAACTAGAAAAAGCACCCGGACATCAGGAGGTGGAAGTAGGCCTGATCAAGCTGTATCGGGCAACCAATGATGAACGCTGGCTGGACCTTGCCAAATACTTTATCGACGTGCGAGGTTACGGAGAAGAATATTCGCAAAATCATCAAAATCTAAAGGATCAGCGTAAAGCCGTTGGTCATGCCGTTCGACTGGGATATATGTTCATGGGAGCAGCAGATGTGGCAGCATTGACAGGCTCCAAAGAATACGATGAAGCGATGATATCTGTATGGGAGGACATCGTCGGCAGTCAAATTTATCTCACTGGCGGGGTTGGAGCTACTGGTAGTAATGAGGGCTTTGGGGGTTCTTTCGATCTGCCCAATTACACTGCTTACAACGAGACTTGCTCTTCTATCTCTTTTGTTTTGTGGTCTCAACGAATGTTTCAGCTGACGGGTGAGAGTCGCTATCTTGATGTACTGGAACTGACCATCTACAATGCCCTCAATGCTGGCCTGTCCTTATCAGGAGATCACTATTTCTATCCTAATCCGTTAGAAAGTCGAAAGAATGTGGAGCGTACCCCTTGGTTTGGATGTGCTTGTTGTCCGCCCAATCTGAGCCGATTTTACAACTCTTTGTCTGGTCTGTTTTATGGACAAAAAGGGAATGACATCTATATCACTCAATATGCGGCCAGTCAAACGAGTATTCAGCAAAAATTAAAAAATGGTCAAACCTCCTCTGTTAGTATTCGCCAGGAAACCAACTACCCGTGGGATGGTAAAATCAGTTTGCAAATTGACCCTGAGAAGGCTTTAGCATTTACCATTTATATGAGAATCCCGGGTTGGGCTCAAGGGCAAACAGTACCTCTTGATTTATATATGGTAAGCAATCAGTCGAGTGAACCAATTTCAATTAAAATAAATGGTAAAATGGTTCAACCCAGGCTGGAGAAGGGCTTTATAGTAATTTCCCGAAAGTGGAAAAAGGGTGATCTCATAGAAATGGATCTACCAATGGAAATTCATAAAATAAGGGCGAACGAAAAAGTTGAATCAGACAAAGGAAGATTCGCGCTAAAAAGTGGGCCTCTGGTCTATTGCCTGGAAGGAAAGGATCAGGAAGATGATCGCATTCTCAGCTTGCTTGTACCGGATACGGTTTCCGTAATGAAGAAATTTGATGAGCAGCTTTTCGGAGGTATCATCACCCTGAATTTTAATGGCTATCTCGTGTCCGAAAAAATAAATGAAAATGAAGCAGAACTCGAAAAACTGGAGCTTAAAGCGATCCCCTATTTCATGTGGGCTAATCGGGGAAAGGACAACATGCTTGTTTGGCTTCCTTATACTTTGAGCGCTGCAAGGGAAATAGCACAACCAAGTCTTGCCTATCTCTCCAGTGTAGATGCTTCCGAAGGAGTAAAAGGTCAAATTCAAAAAATTGCCGATCAGTATGAACCTCAATCGGCCTCCGACCATGAAAGCTCCTTTGTCCACTGGTGGCCTCAATTCGGAACTACAGCATGGTTGAAGTATGAGTTTCCACAAGAGGAACAAGTAGGTACAGCTCGAATTTACTTTTTTGATGATGAAGACATCAACGGAGGATGTCGGATACCAAAATCAATTGACTTGAAATACCTGGAAAATGGCAAATGGCGTTCTGTCTACGTGCCTGACGGCATCAATATCGTCAAAGACGGATGGACGGAAATTCAATTCGAACCGGTAAAAACTACGACTCTCAAATTAGAAATGACCTTTCAGGAGGGTGTTTCAGGAGGAGTGCATGAATGGGGAGTTTATTGAATACCTCCTGATAGATCATCAATAATATTAAAGGTCTGATTGTCCAAAATGGGTTAATATTCAGACAATCAATCGGTTGTGCCAAATGATTCATATATAGAGGTCTGAGGCCTGAATCATCTCTATCACGGAAGTAACTTCCGCGCTGGTTGGAAAGGCCAAAGGCTAAACGACCAAGGACCAAATGCTAAACTTTTCTAAACGCAGGATTTCTTCGTGAGCAGTCCACAGCTAACGCTAAAAGCATACAGCTAACGGCCAAAAGCTAAATAGCCTTCAGTTTCCGGTTATCAGTTCATAGTTAATTGTAGAGGTCAAAAGCAAACAGCCAATGGCTAACGCTAAAGGCCAATCAACACCAAAAAACAAGAGGCTACCCCTTAAAAGAGGTAGCCTCGCCCGTTTAGAAACAACTACTAAACCGCTGGTTGGTTGGTTTGATCTTAATATCCTGTATTCTGAGTGAAGGTTCCCGAAATGATATCCATCTCCTCCTGAGGAATCGGAAGGAACCCATTTGTGGAGGAATTGAAACTAACATCAAAGATCTGCTGATCTCCTACGTAGTTAGTTCCGCGCACACCACTACTCGATAATTGGGCATCGGCATAGCTCATACCTCGTCTGATTACGTCGAAGTACCTGATTCCCTCTAATGCCAACTCCATTCTTCTTTCATTATAAATATTGTCCAGGTTAACCGGCACGCTGCCCAGTCCTACTCTTGCTCTCACTCTGTCCAGGTGATCCTGAGCATTGGGACTTCCCAGCTCTGCGGCCATCAAAAGCACATCCGAAAAACGGATCACACGATAGTTGCAGGTACGGTTGAGCTCAAACTGACCTCCGGCACTCTGATGCTCCGCATCTGATGAATACTTTTTATTGAAGTATCCGGTATGTTGGTATCCGTAAGCTAAATCACCATCCAGCTCACCTTCTGTAAGGATCGTGTGCTGAAATCTTGGATCACCGGTCATGTCAGCAGCCAACTTCTCTGATACTGTTCCAAAGCTCCATCCCCGGTCCCAATTGTTTGAATTGGTTACACGCGGACCTTGCTGCTGAGCTGCCAGGTTGCCTTCGCCCCCGCGCACATAGCCCCAGTCCCACCAGGTAGCATCATCTCCATAAGAAATCTCAAAAACAGATTCTATTCCAAACTCCCCTGAAAGGTGGAAGATGTCACCATAGTCAGCCATCAGGTCATGACCACTATTATCAATCACGTCATCCAGGTAGTCTGCCGCAGCCTGCGCATTGATGGTTACATCTCCGGCTATAAGGTCTGCGCCATATACACCATTGTAAAACAGGTACACTCTTCCCAATAAGGACTGTGCTGCCCATTTTGATATCCTTCCTTTTTCGGTGGCCGGGATCACTCCCGGAAGGTCCTCAGCAGCCTCTACCAAATCAAGCGCGATCTGGTTGTAAACATCTGCCGGTTCAGCTTGTTCCTGAACATATCCTGAAGGACCTTTAATAGTAGAAGTCATCAATGGGATGTTTTCAAAGAACCTCACTAACTCGAAGTAGAAGTAGGCTCTCATGAATTTACATTCTGCAATTACGCGAGCCTTAAACTCATCGCTTGCATCAATACCTCCAATTTTCTCCAGCAGTAAATTGGCCCTGTAGATTCCAACGTAGTTCTTCATCCAAAGAGAACGAACAACCGGGTTGGAGGTCGAAATATTGAAGTTATTCAGCTCATCCTGAAATTTTCCGTCATTGGCATCAGATCCACCAGCAAACTCATCATCTGAAAGCATATCAGATACAGCCTGAAACGGCGCCCAGGAAACTCCCGGGGTAGATTGATAACCCAGGGCATCGTACACCGCCACAAGGGCTTCCATGGCATCCTCCTCTGTCTGATAAAAGTTGGATGATACTTCGTTATCCAAAGGCTGTGTGTCCAAAAAATCTTCTGAACAACCCGAAATCAACATTCCGGCTAAAGCAGCTATGATATATATCTTTTTCATGGTCATTTTCCTTTAAATCTTAAAAAGTAAGTGTTGTACCAACTCGGAAGGTGCGTGCCTGAGGGTAGATACCTCTATCGATACCCACGTTAAATGCACTTTTCTGTCCATTAGCACCATCCATCACTCCTATTTCAGGATCTGCACCACTGTAGTTGGTGAAGGTTAGCAGGTTCTCCCCTGACACATAGAACCTCCAGTTCGTAGCACCTATTTTCTCCAATACTCCCTTAGGAAGGTTGTATCCGATCTGAACGTTTTTCAATCTCGCAAAAGAGCCATCCTCGATGTACAGATCTGAAATGCGCTCATTATTGTTCGTATCAATCCAGGTATATCTTGGGGTGGTATTGGATGGATTCTCAGCTGTCCATCTGTCCAATGCAGCAGTGGTCCTGTTGGTATACCTCAGGTCATTTCTTTGAGTACCATTGAAGATATCATTGCCCAATGAGCCCTGAAGGAATATTGCGACATCAAACCCTTGATAGTCTGCTGACAGGTTGAAACCGAAGGTCCAGTCAGGATTTGGGTTACCGATCATCGTACGATCCTCATCGTTTAATTGACCGTCGCCATTCACGTCCACAAAACGAACGTCTCCGGCTACCGCATTAGGCTGTAGCAAATCACCAGTACTGTTGATGTGTTGGAAGACCTCCGCAGTGCTCTGGAAAATACCGTCTGTCTTATAACCCCAGAAGTATGCGATAGGAAGCCCTATTTTAGCTCTGGTTACCTGGCCTGCAACCCCCCAGGTTGCTCCCGGAAGTTCACCCTGTGAGTTGGCAATTTTGGTCATGGTGTTCTTATTATAGGCAGCGTTAGCACCTATAGTGTAGTTAACCGGACCGGCTTTGCTTCTCCAGTTCAATGCAATCTCCACACCCTTATTCTCTACCGATCCGGCATTGGAAACAGGAGCCTCATTACCTACGTGACCAGGAATAGGAACCTTTTCTAATAGCCCTTTTGTCGTCTTCACATAGTAATCAAATGATCCGGTCAGTTTATCGTCGAACAATCCAAAATCTAACGCCACGTCAATTTGCTCTGATTCTTCCCAGTGGATGTCTGCGTTCTCCAAATATTGCGGAGAGGCACCAATCGCCAGGCCAGAACCAAACAGGTATCCTCTTGTTCGGTCGATAGTCGATACAAACTGATAGTCCCCAATCTCCTGGTTACCGTTAACTCCCCATGATCCACGAAGCTTCAGGAAGTTAACCGGACCAAGATCTTGAAGAAATGCCTCATCACTCGCAACCCAGCCTACTCCAATAGATGGGAAAATACCAAATCTCTTGTTGGGACCAAATTTTGACGAGCCGTCACGACGAAGGATCGCAGTAAATAAATACTTGTCTTTATAATCGTAAGTAACCCTACCAAATTGAGAGTAAAGTGTCGAGTGCCATGCACCACCTCCGACTCTATCGAGAGAATCAACACCCATTACTAAGTAAACATTGTCAGGATCAGCCGTTGAAGCACCTGCCGTAAATCCGGTAATATTCTCAAAAACCCTTTCCTGAGCTGTAATACCCAACAAACCACTCATATGGTGATCACCAATGTTTTTGGTATATATCATCGTATTTTCCCATTGCCAGGTGAAGTATCGGTCAATGCCTTTATTCACATTGGAAATGTCCCTATTCTGTGCACCATTTAGATAATAAATGGGTGAGTGGCTATCGTTAAGCACATAAGCCAGATCAATACCATAGCTTGTCTTAAGTTTTAATCCTGAAATAGGCTCAATTTCCCCGTAAACATTTCCAACGATCTTATCCACACGAGTCTCGGTGTAAGTATTAGCCAATAGCGCCAAAGGGTTGACAATTTCTGCT
The DNA here is from genome assembly GCF_024714475.1 of Marinoscillum sp. MHG1-6. Taxonomy (GTDB): domain Bacteria; phylum Bacteroidota; class Bacteroidia; order Cytophagales; family Cyclobacteriaceae; genus JAMZMI01. The sequence continues at coordinate 101,447 of NZ_JAMZMI010000003.1, forward strand.
CCTACATAATTAGATATTCCAAAAACATTTCCATCCTCATCGGTTACAACCGGTTGATCTGCATAAGGAGTCTGATTATTAAGAATAGCAGTATCCGTTTCGTAAACAGGGGTTAATGGATCCAGGTTTAAAGCACCGTTATAAGCACCGTTGAATGAACTGTTGCTTGATATCCCTCTGCGAATGATATGTGAGTAAGCGATATTGTTTCCAAAACTGAAAATCTTATTCACTTTATGTGAAGTATTTAGCCTTGCAGTAATCCTGTCAAACTGAGACTTGTCTCCTCCGATAATTCCCTGCTGAGAAAAATAGGATAGTGAAGATGAATAAGTAGACTTATCTGTACCACCGGAAACCGTGATCTGGTGATTCATGATCGGTACATTTCTTTCGAAAAGCACATCCTGCCAGTCGGTATCATGAGCCGGCACCTGATTCAGGTCAAAAGGCTCGGTCAATCCGGCGTTTCTGGCTCCCTCATTCATAAATTCACGATATTGCTCAGCATTGAGCATATCGAGTGTATTGTTTACATTTTGAATACCATAATACCCTGAGTATGAAACATTCATTTGTCCTTTCACTCCGGATTTGGTGGTGATCAAAACAACACCATTAGCTGCTCTCGCTCCATAGATCGCTGCAGAAGCAGCATCTTTCAATACATCTATACTCTCAATATCCCCAGGGTTTAGGAAGTCTATTCCTCCAACTACCATTCCATCTACCACATAAAGTGGCTCCGCATTTCCGGTAGTTCCTGCACCACGAATTCTCACTGTAGGTGCCTCACCCGGCTGTCCTGACAAATTGGTAACCTGCACCCCAGGAGTACGTCCTTGTAGCGCCTGTTCCATTCTTAGGACGGGCGTTTGAGTAATTTGCTCAGAGGTCACTGAGGCAATTGCCCCTGTTACTACCTTCTTTTTCTGAGTTCCATAACCCACTACGATCACTTCTGTAAGCTCAGTTATATCCGTTCGCATGTCGAAATTGATCACAGATCTACCATTAACAACCTCTTCCATTGGTTGATAACCTATGAAAGAAACTGTGATGACCGCATCTTCTGAATTAACCTCCAAAGAGTAGTTACCATCAAAATCTGTTACTGTACCGTTAGTGGTCCCTTTGACCATTACCGTCGCTCCGGGAACTCCCTCCCCGGTTTGATCATCGATTACTTTTCCGCTAAGCTTCTCTTGCCCAAATACCTGGGTAGATATTAGCAATACGAAAAGCATCGATAAGATTCTGTAAAATTTTCTTTGCATTGTTACTTGATTAAAGTTGTTGTTTCTGGGCATGTTTTATTGAAACACCCTTACGTAATCTATTTCCATAGTGGCGGGCAAGGAGGCATCATCGATGCCCATTTTTCCACCCCAATTTCCACCAAATGCTATATTGAGCAACAAATGGAACCGCTGGTTGAAAGGCCATTCTGAGGTGGTTTTATTTTCATTCCTGAAGGTGAAAAAGAGTTCGTCATCCGTATATACACGGTATTCATCTTCTTCCCATTCCAGCACATAAGTGTGAAACGCTTCATCATTGTCTGCTACCTTGTGATAAGCATTCTTATGTGTGCCAATCCCATGATTGTAAGCTCCTGTGTGAGCAGCTGCCACAACGGTATCCGGACTGTAGCCTACTTTCTCAATGATATCTATCTCTCCACTTTCAGGCCATCCTCCATACTTCCAGTCAGTTGGAAGCATCCACAAAGCAGGCCAGGTACCTAAACCTGAAGGCAGCTTGGCACGAATTTCGAATCTGCCATATTTCCAGTCGCCTTTACCTTTTGTTGTTAGTCTTGCAGAGGTATATTCACGTGAACCAAAGGATTCTTTGTGTAACTGAATGATCAGCTTTCCATCTTCGACACGAGCATTTTTTGGTCGCGCTTCAGTATAATACTCCAATTCATTATTACCCCACCCGCAATTATCAGGACAACCATCTCCTACATCATAACTCCATTTGGTAGAATCCGGCAAGCCTGCATAATCAAATTCATCAGCCCAAACCTCTGTGGTGTATTTGGATGAGTTCTCCTCGCTGTTCTTTCCGATCATATAGCAGCCTTTTATCGTAATGATCACCAAAAGGGCTAATGCTAATAGCTTGATAACCTTATTCATTGTTTTCATCATTTAATTGGCTTGAAAAACCCTTATGTAATCCACCTTCATCTGTTGCGGAAACACAGTACTCCCATCCGGATTTCCCGGCCAGGTACCGCCCACGGCTACATTGAAAATGAAAAAGAACTTTTCATGAAATTCGCTTAAGGTCGCTGGTGTTATATCAATTGTTTGATATTGCTCATCGTCCACATACCATTTGATTGCACTTGAGTCCCAAATGATGGAGAAGACGTGATATTCGTTGTTAAATATTCCGGATGACAGCGTATAGCTACCTCCGTGTTCTGCATGACCACCACTATCCCAGTGTACAGTGCCATATGAGGTATTGTCTCCATTCGGGGTACCTCCTATGAGTTCCATGACATCGATCTCTCCACAAGCTGGCCATCCCACCGCGTCAATGTTGTCACCGAGCATCCAAAGTGCGGGCCAAATTCCCTGACCTTTTGGTAAAAGTGCTCTGATGTCCACACGGCCATATTGAAAAGACTTCTTCCCTTTTGTTATGATCCTTGATGAGGTGTAGTTGTTACTTTGAAAGTTTTCCTTTCGTGCCTCAATCACAAGCGCTCCATCCTCAATCCAGGTGTTTTCAGATCGGTAGTATTCCAGTTCATTGTTACCCCAGCCACACAGCCCGGGACATCCATTCCCTATTTCATGGGTCCAGTCATCTGTATTGAGGGAAGAGCCGTTGAACTCATCACTCCACACCAGGGACATCCCATCATAGGAGATCGGAGTAGCATATCCATCTTCAAGAGTAACCGGTCCGGAATCTCCCACCTGAACACTCAAAGACATTTCCTTTTTGACGTATCTGCCCGTTTTACCAATCGCCCGAACTTCAACAGCATAAATGCCTGTTGTTTCATATTTGTAGTCGATTACTTGCCCGGATGTATTGAAGATCACCTCAGAGGCATCTCCCATATCAAATTGAAAACCTTCAGCATTGATCGCGCTTGCCTCAAGACTAACCAACCCGGAGCCATCTGTTGAGACCTCAACATCTACTACCAGATCAGAAGGATCGGTCATTTCGACATTATCACCACCCTCTTCGCCGCATGCGGTAAGTAGTAACATTGCCAAAAATAAATACTTAAAGTTGTTCAAAATCGAATACATCACTTATCAGTCAGGAACAGTCAATAGTTGTTTAAAGGCCTCAGGGTCAGGACAACCCTGAGGCGCTTAGCACTGGTCTTATTGAATAGAAAGGTTTCTGATGTAGAAGGTACCAGCTACGCTGTGTCCGCTTCCACCTATTCCGATATAGAACATATCGAGATCATCTCTATCCAGAGGAGAGTTACCATTGTTTGAATCCCATGCCGGGGTATCAATTTGAAAGGTAAGTGTATGCCATTGATCAAGTGCAAGATCAGTAGCCTCATACTGGTAGATGTCTGTCCACCACTCTTGAGTCGCACTCTGATCTGCGAATCCAAGTACAACTCCTTTAGTCAATGTAGTAGAATAATCATTGCTGCTAGGAAGATATACATCTACAGAAATAGTAGTCAGGTTAGTGAAAGTAATATCTGAAGGATCTGGGCTGATAGTTAATTGAGCTTCCTGGTAATCTGAAGCAATTCTATCAAACTGAGCAACTTTTGCTGCTGCAGCATCCGCAGGATCATCTACACCAGGCGTGATCACTGAAGCACCTCCAAGAGTTCCAAGTAAAACAAAGCTTTCCGCTGAAACAAAAGTATGTGACAACTCATCCGGAGTAATGTTAGCCAGATCCTCTCCAAATGGAGCAGCTTCTGTTACTATATCAGGCTGAAGGCTAGCATCAGAATAACTAGCATAAGTGAAGTCCCAATACAGACCGTCATATGTATAAGAAACTGTCAATAGATCATAGCCTGTAAATTGCTCAATTTTAGCACTGAAAGATTTTGATGCCTCAGGAGTGATCGCCTCAGCGGCAGTTCCGAGTTGAGGAAGACCCATCCATGCTCCAGTACCATTCAAGGTTATTTTACCTGTAGAAGGCTCATAGGTAAATGCGTGTGTTCCTGACAACCATGCGCTCACATCCGCTCCATCTGAATTCACCATATTTGTAGCTGTAGCATCAAAGCAAGTTTCTTTAAGATCTCCTGCGAAGACTGCTCCTTCACCCCAGAATGAACCCATATCGTCAAAAACGAACGAGCCATCAGCATTGAAAGTAAATGTGTGGTGGTATACACATGGTCTTGAGCCATCATTGGCCAATGACCACCAGCTTCTTGCACCTGCCGCATCAGGTCCAACACCCATACTTGTCTCTGCTCTGTATAGGCTCCAGGTTTTAGACACCTCACCATGTAGCAACTTAGATGCTGCTTCCGGATCAGTAATTTCGATGGTTTTCTCAAACGTATGAGTACCGGCATCATTAATCGCTGTTAATTTAACAACGTAGGTACCAGTGTCTGCATAAGAATATACAGGGCTTTCTTCGGCCGAGCTGCCCTCGTCACCGAAGTCCCATGCATACGAAGTTGCATTTTGGGAAAAATTCGTAAAGGTTACTTCCAGATAATTTGATTCGCTTATTTCAAACTGGAAACTTGCGATAGGGTTAGTTCCGCCATTTCCGTCACCGTCCTTGCCAGGCTCCTCGTCCTTACAAGATACTAGTAGAGTTAAACTTGTGATCAACACTGACCATAAGATTGCACTGAGTCCAATTTTCTTCATAATTAGGATTATTTAGTTGTTAATTCGAACGCCTTTCGAGTAAGTCATTTTATTGTTTTCATAATTTTTACTCAATCGACTCTTCAAATTTTCAAATAGAATCCCACGAATGCATTATATTGTACCACATCAATATTACATCAAAATACTAATCACACTACATCAAAACCACAACAACGGGACTTAAAATGAGGCTTTAAATGTCATATGAAGCATATTTATGGCGGATTCAATACTTACAACATTTACCATGATTTCAAGACCCTATACTACTACAATCCTCCTAATAGCCCTGACTATACATCAATTCATGAGTATAGCCGGAGATTATAAAGGAATCCCTTTGGTCAGGACTTACATGCCTAAAGAGTATGGAGCTGGTATGCAAAACAGCGATCTGTCACAGGATAACAGAGGCATAATTTACCTTGCCAACAACTACGGACTGCTGGAATATGACGGAACTAACTGGCAGACTTATCCGGTCTCAAATGGCACCAAGGTCCGCTCAATAGCCATTCATTCCACTGGAAGAATTTATGTGTCTGCTCAGAATCAATTTGGTTACTTCTTCCCTGATGGTTCTGGATCATTGAGTTATCATTCCCTTTCCGACGACCTTGACGAGCAATATCAGGAGCTGGATGAGGTTTGGAAAACACATATCATCGGCAACACTGTCTATTTTGCCACCACAGAGTACATATTCATTTACAGGTTCAACCAACCCAAAATAATCAAGCCTGAATCATCCATTATTAATACCTATTTAGTTGGATCTCGCATCTACGTTCAATTAGACAATTCAGGTCTTTCATTTATAGAAAATGATGAGCTGGTTCCATTGATAGGTTCTGATGGGATGTCGGACAAGGTAGTTACCGGCCTGATCCCAATTACGCGTGACCATCTGCTCGTTGCCACTGAAAATGCAGGCATCTATAAATACACCGGGAATACCATGGAGCCATGGAACACTCCAGCAAATAAGGTATTGAAGTCAACACGCATAAGCCTGATGAAACAGCTTTCAGGAAATCGGATTGCAGTAGGGACCCATAACAGCGGGCTTTACATCCTTAGCGCTGATGGCAAGGTGCTATACCACCATGATAGCAGCAGGGGCTTTAATGATCGTGACATTCTTGGATTGATGGAGGATGATTATGGGAATATCTGGGTTGGCCAGAACAACGGACTTGCCAAAATTGAAAGCTCCTCCCCTTTCACCTACATCAACGAAGAGTATGGAGTGCAGGGTGCAGGTTATTGCAGTTACCCAACCAACGAAGGGGTACTCATGGGGACAAACAATGGGTTATTCCTTTTTGAAAGAAATATCAACAATACTGTAAGTCATTACAGCTCCAGAAAACTGGCTGAAGGTCAGGTCTACTCTATTACAGAGCTTAACAACTCCATATTTATCGGCCACAACAACACCGCTATGATTATGAAGAACAATCAAATTAAAAAGCTGGCAGATGTTTATGGTGCCTGGAAATTTATGATCCCAAGAAGCCGACAGAATATATTGCTTCAGGGAGGGTACACTGGATTCGAACTCTACACCAAAGAAAATGGCAACTGGAATCACCATGGCTACATCAAAGGATTGGAAGAGTCATCGAGGGTATTTGAAGAAGAGCTGGACGGCACCATATGGATGACCCACGGCTACAAGGGGGTTTACAAACTTGAACCATCAGAAGATTACAAATCGTTCAAAAATGTTAAATACTATGGTGAAGAGGATGGTTTCGCGACTAACCAACTGATCAACGTGTTTCATGTGAATAATGAATTTGTTTTCTGTACAGGACAAGGGATTTACGCTTACAGCAAACAAACCGACCGATTTCACCTACACAAACAGTTCACACAACTACTGGGACCGGAAATCCACGTGCGTGAAATGGAGGAGGACCCTTATGGAAACATCTATTTCATTGCGAAAAACTTTTGTGGGGTATTGAAGAAAGATCGATTTGGAAAATTTAGCCTGGAAACCCAGATCTTCAATAAAATACGAACACAGCTTAATGATGATCTGGAAGACATTTCCGTTGTGGGGTTCAATGAAGTGCTATTCGGCGCCTATCAGGGATTCATACACTATGATGCCAAGCAACCCACCAACCTACTGAACCCCATAAACATCCTCATCCGCAAAATCACCTCGACCAATGTGGATAGCGTGCTGTTTTCAGGAAGCTTTTCAGACGAAGGCATCATCACCATGAATCAGCCTTCTAATCAGTCCCCTGAGTACAAATTCGCTTATAATTCTATTTCTTTTGAATTCAGCTCCACGTTTGCAGATGAAGACACGGAATATCGCTATTTCCTTAAAGGGTTTGATAAGGACTGGTCTGATTGGCAACCCAGTACTGAAAAGGAATATACCAACCTCAGAGAGGGTAAATACGAATTTATGGTTCAGGCCAAAAACATCTATGATGTAGTAAGCGAGCAATCGACCTATCGATTTATCATACTACCTCCATGGTATAGAACACGTGTTGCCTACCTGTCTTACATCCTGCTTGGCTTTATGTTTATCGGTGGTGCCCTCCTATGGCAAGGCTTGAGGCATAAATACGAGAAAAAAGCCATGACCATAAAACAGCAGCGGGAGTTGATTAGAAAAGATCATGAATTTGAGCAAATGTCTGAAAAATCAAACGCTGAGATCATGAGACTTCAAAATGAAAAACTGGAGCTGGACATCAACTCGAAAAACAAGGAACTGGCTAGCTCCACCATGAACCTCATTGATAAAAACCAGCTTCTAACAGGTTTAAAAGACGAGCTCATGAACATTATTAATTCAGATAAAAAAAATGGCAGCAATAAGCTGATCAAGGATATGATCAAAAAAATTGAGAAGAACATCTCGAGTGATGACGAGTGGGAACATTTCCAACAATATTTTGATCAGGTCCACGGAGACTTCACCCAACGATTGAGAAGCAAATACACCAACCTTACGCCCCAGGAAGTAAAGCTCTCAAATTACCTAAGAATGAACCTGTCAACGAAAGAGATTGCCCAACTAATGAATATAACAACACGTGGCGTAGAGATCGCACGGTATCGACTCAGGAAAAAACTGGAGCTGGACAGAACGGACAACCTCACGGAGTTCATTGCCCGATTCTAAACAGCAATAGCTCAAATAGCCATACAACTCAAAACAAAAATTGCAGTATTCTTCCTAATACTCAAATTGCCGATAATTGCAAAACAGAGCATATTTTTGGTGCTTTTGATGTATTTTTGATGTAGCCCCTGAATAACTCCTGGTGTATTATTGTAGGGGTTAGTTTCTTAATTGAAAGGCACTTCTTTCAGAACATTGCCGTATCATCAAATTATCCGGGATACCCCAACCTACATGTTCCGGAATTGTACAACGTAAAACACCAATTATGAGACAATCTTTTCTGACGGTCATTGTATTAGCTATTCTAGGGTTTTCTTGCGCCTCCGCCATAAAGGAGACTGACGAAGAGCAGTTTATTTCTAATCTGCTCTCCAAAATGACCCTTGAAGAAAAAATTGGGCAGCTACATCAGATCACGAGCCAATGGGAAATGACAGGTCCCGCACCAGCTACAGGTTCAGCCCAATACTATCTGGAGCATCTCAAGACCGGAAAAGTAGGCTCCATGCTGAACGTAACCGGAGCAGCAGCCACACTAAAAGCACAAAAACTGGTTGTAGAAAATAGCAGATTAGGAATTCCTTTGATCTTTGGCTATGATGTGATCCACGGTTATCAGACCATGTTCCCCGTACCTCTTGGTGAAGCTGCCTCATGGAATCCAGAGCTACTTAAGTTATCCGCAAGCATTGCAGCTAAAGAGTCAGCGGCGGCAGGTCTTCACTGGACTTTCGCTCCAATGATGGACGTAGGTCGTGACCCACGTTGGGGACGAGTAATGGAGGGCGCTGGTGAGGATCCTTATTTGGCAACTGTTTTGTCTGTTGCGAGAGTTGAAGGGTTTCAGGGCGACGACCTTAATAATGACCTTACTATTGCGGCTTGCGCCAAACATTTTGCCGGTTATGCCTTTGTAGAGGCCGGTCGTGATTACAACATCACTACTATTAATGATAAGACCCTTCATAATGTAGTACTACCTCCCTTTAAAGCGGCAGCTGAAGCGGGGGCGCTCACTTTTATGAATGCTTTTAACACCATCCAGGGTCTCCCAGCTACAGCAAACACCTACATCCAAAGAGATCTCCTTAAGGATAAGTGGGACTTCGATGGCTTCATTGTCTCTGACTGGAACAGCATCGGCGAAATGGTTGCTCACGGGGCGGCTGAAGACCTTAAACGAGCTGCAGAATTGGCGATTAATGCCGGTTCTGACATGGATATGGAGGGCAACGCCTATATAGCTCATCTAAAGCAACTCGTAGAGGATGGGAAAGTGGATGAAAAACTCATTGACGATGCCGTAAAACGCGTACTAAGGGCCAAATATAGACTTGGACTGTTTGAAGATCCTTATCGTTACTCAGATAGCACAAGGGAAAAAAGCATCATCAATGCTCCGGAAAACCATGAGGCGGCCAGAAAAGTAGCCAGAGAGTCCATGGTGCTATTGAAAAACGAAGGAAGCCTGTTGCCCATCAAGTCAGACATTAAAAGCATTGCAGTGATTGGCCCATTGGCTGATGACAAAGACACCCCACTGGGTAACTGGAGAGCCAAAGCCATTAAAGGATCTGCTGTATCGCTACTTGAAGGAGTTAAGGCGGCCGTTGGAGATCAGATCGATATCAGCTATGCCAAAGGTTGTGACCTCACCACCTCGGCCGGTACATTTTTCACGGAGTTGGAATTCATCAATAACGACAAAAGCGGATTTGCAAAAGCTATCGCAACAGCAAAAAAAGCTGATCTGGTATTGTTGGCCATAGGAGAAAATTGTCATCAGTCCGGTGAAGGCAGAAGCCAGACAGATATTAGCCTGAAAGGTGTGCAAATGGAGCTATTCAATGAAATCATCAAGGTCAATCCAAACGTTGCGGTGATTCTAATGAATGGACGTCCAATGATCATCAATGAGATAGCTGAAAAGGCACCAGCCATCTTAGAAACGTGGTTTGGAGGTAGCCAGACGGGACATGCAATCGCAGATGTGGTCTTTGGAAAGTATAATCCTTCGGGAAAACTGCCAATGACTTTCCCGAGAAGCGTAGGCCAGATCCCCATCTACTATAACAACATGAATACCGGTAGACCGGGCCCAAATGAAGATGTTTTCTGGTCTCACTATACGGATGAAAAAAACTCTCCCCTCTACCCATTTGGATATGGATTGAGTTATACTACTTTCAGCTACGGTGATTTGAAAGTAGATAAGGTGAGTGAGCAGGAAGTGTCCGTTGAAGTCACAGTTACAAACACAGGATCCCTGGCAGGTGAAGAGGTTGCGCAACTTTACATTCGAGACAAGGTTGCTACCCTCGTAAGACCTCTTAAAGAACTAAAAGGCTTTCAAAAGGTAATGCTTGAAACAGGTGCCTCCCAAAAAATCTCTTTTACACTCACTGAAAAGGACCTGGGTTATTACAACAATCAAGGAAAATGGGTCGTAGAAGCCGGAGAATTTGATATTATGGTGGGAGGCAGCTCAGAAACCACACTGAAAGAGACGATTAGTCTTTCCTTTGAAAAAGGAATCTAAAATTCGGGGATTTGTACAAGCGAGATTCTGTTTGCATCTTTAATCATGCAAGCTGGAAAAAGATATACCCTATGGCAACTCATTAATTGGCAGAGAAAGTATCTCTTCATATTCCTTGTACTGGATTCCATCCCCGTTATTTTATACTACTTTACTGATCATTCCTGGATCCCTATACCCTGGCAACCGCTTTCCCTGATAGGTATTGCGGTGGCCTTTTATCTGGGTTTTAAAAACAACTCTTCCTACGAAAGGCTTTGGGAAGCCAGAAAAATTTGGGGTGGCATAGTGAACGAATCTCGCTCGATCACCATCATGTTCAGGGATTTTGTGACCAACGAATATGCTAAAGAGCCTCAACCTGAGGAAACACTTTTCACCATTACCAAAAGGCTTGTTCACCGCCATATCGCATGGATGTACGCCCTGACCTTTCAGTTAAGAAAACTACAGGAATGGGAACATGACGATAAAAGGAATTCCCGTTTCAGAACCTATTTAGGCCTGAACTATAGTGAAACTCAGTTTGATGAATTAGCAAAATTTCTATCAGAGGCCGACTTAAAATACATTAAACAAAAAGGGAATAAAGCCTCTCACCTGCTCAGCCTACAGTCAGCAGACATTAAGCAATTAAAGTTTCAGGGCTTGGTTGACGATTTCCGTCATATGGAGATTGTTAGTAAGATTAGTAGACTCTATGAGCTTCAGGGACAGTCCGAAAGGATCAAGAACTTCCCTTTTCCCAGGCAATATGCCACCGCCAATTTCTTTTTTGTCTGCACCTTCCTGTTCTTGTTACCCTTTGGTATGCTCAGCATCTTCAATGGTTTTGCAGATGGCACCATGATCTGGTTAAGTATTCCTTTTTCAATCCTCTGCTCTATGGTTTTTTGGACTATGGAAATGATTGGAGAGTACAGCGAAAACCCTTTTGAAGGACTTTACAATGACGTTCCTATTACCTCCATGGCCAGATCGATTGAAATTGATATCCGACAGATGTTGGAAGAAACTGACCTACCAGAACCTATGAAGCCGCTAGGCCCATTCAGGATGCTTTGGTAGAAGCACAGAACATTACCTCAATTATTGGATTAGCGAACCTAAAAAGCCATTTTTGCAGTTGATGTGGCATCAATGTTGATGGCTTAGGTCAAAAAGAAAAGGACATGAGAGGAAGAAGCGGGAAAAGACTGGGTTTAATATTGTATATAATACTCTGCACGGTATTGGCCTATGGCCAGGTTAGGCAAGCAGATGTGGATGATTTTGCCCGAAATTATGCCTTCCAGGAGCGAATCCCATTAGCTGAAGTTGAAGAAATTCTTTCCAAAGCAGAATTCCAAAATTCCATTATCGAGAAAATGGAGCGTCCTGCTGAGAAGACACTTACCTGGGAGCGCTACAGAAGCATCTTTTTAACTGAAGACCGGATCAATGCCGGCGTAAAGTTCTGGAATGAGAACCTCATTGAGCTTGAAAACATTAGCAATAACTCAGGAATTCCTGAAGAGATCATCCTGGGGATCATTGGCGTTGAAACGTTTTTTGGAACAAGAAAGGGCACCTACCGCGTGCTGGACGCGCTATACACCCTTGGATTCGGGTACCCTCCCCGATCTTCTTATTTTAAAGCGGAGCTGGCCAAGTTTCTTGAGCTGTGCAAAAATGAGGGTCTGGACCCGCTGACCATTAAGGGTTCTTATGCAGGGGCCATGGGTTATTGCCAGTTTATGCCTACCAGCTACCTTGCTTATGCTAAAAGTTATGATGGCATGGGTGGTATTGATTTGATCAACAATGTAGATGATGCCATGGCCAGTGTGGCTAATTACCTCAAAGTGCATCGTTGGGATCCATCGGGAAGAATTACCACAAAAGCAATGGTAGCAGCGGACGCCCAAACCCTTAGCAAACAATCCACGAGGCCCAGACATTCCACCAGTCATTACGGTGCTTTAGGGTATGCACCAGAGGACGGGTCTACTATTGACGAAACGGTCACTCTGATTGAGTTTGAAAATGAGGCCGAAAATGAATACTGGTTTTGTATGAATAACTTTTACGTCATCACACGCTACAACCACAGCCCACTTTACGCACTGGCTGTCTACCAGCTTGGTGCGGCCATCAAGGAGAGAAAATTCCCAAAATAGCTACCACTCAATCGTTATCATCAGGTTCGGAGCAAAGCCGATCGCATTCCGATCCACCAATACAGCTATATCTCTTGTACCCCCCACATCTAATGAGGACCTAATAGCCTGATCCGTAAGGTTATCTACGTTAAACACATTGAGCAAAGAAAGCCCAAAGGTCGTCTTGAAGGGTCTCCGCTCTTTCTTGGGCAACTTATAAGAAGCAGAAATATCCAGCATGTGAACGGCATCTATCCTTTTATCCAGCCCTCTAAAGGGATTCTCCGGTGGTGGCGGTGGAGGCCCACTTCCAGGAGGTGGCGGAGGAGGAGGTGGCATAGAGGCTCTGGCATCCAGAAAAACCTGCTCAGCCTGACGCACCTCTGCGGAATAAGCATATTGTCCTGAAGTTGTTCTCCAACCTCCGGAAATACTCCAGTTACCCTTGGCATAGGATGCACCAACATAAACCTTATTAGGTTGATCATATTTTGAAGGATACTGGTTATTTGAAGCACTATCAAAAGCCATGAGCAATCTACTGTACGTATATCCCATCCAAATATCGCTGTACTCTCCTGCTTTAAACTTCAGGAACATGTCCATCCCATAAGCTAAATAATCCACTGCCGTAGTAGTTGTTCTCTCGTTATATCTTTTAGTCGTAGAGAAATTCACATTATTAGTTCTCTTTCTATAAGCCTCCACATCAAAGACGACATGATCATTATTGAATAAAAACCCCATCATTGACTGGTCACCATCAATCATATTCAAACCATCTTTATCAGCAAGGGACCAAAGCCGGTTTTCAAATCCGGCGTTGCTAAATTCCAGATACTGAACCTGAGACAAGTACTGAGCGTATGTACCATAAGACCCCTTAATCATCCATTTTGGAGACAAATCGTAACTCAATGAAGCACGGGGCATGAGATTTATACTATTGAGTTGATCATAATAACATCCCCTTAGCCCCAGCTGCACTGTCAATCCTGCAACACCATTCCATATCGTATTGAAATAGGAGGAAATCGTTCTCGCCTTAATTATCTCAAATGCTTCTAATGGTTCACCTGGATTAGCGGTAGTATCAACTCCTCTCAGGGGCGTCCTTATTCTATATTTTACTTCCTGCTGCCTATAGCCTCCTCCCCATTCATGCTTCCAACGCCTATTCAGGTTCCATTCAAAACGCTGATTAACATCAAGATCATAAAGGTGATTGACCGCCAGATTTTGCACTTGTATTTCATCTCCTTCTTCGAAATAGGCTTCATAATCTGAATAAGTGATAGAGGAACTGGAATGAACCCTTCCGGATAAATCCCAATCATACTGCGCATTAATACCCTGGTTTGTAAATCCACTTTCTGAATTGATCTTCAAGGTATCCAGATCAAAGGAATAGCTCATTTCATTTCTTGCATGGATGCCGGAGATCGATAACCTCGATTTTTTAGAAACAGGAATTTCCAGTTTCGCATTATAGTCCTCGTAAAATACAGATTGTTTGTATGGAAGCACCCCCTGAATACCTGTAGAAACGGCGGAGGCCGCATAAACCATATCGGTGATGGCATTCAGCTTTGGAGAAGTAAAAGATGAGGGATAAGACCTTCTGGCTCCAACAGCCAGTCCGATCTTCTTATTGAGTATTGGTGTTTTGACATATCCAAGTGCATAAAGGGAGTTTAACCCTACCCCCCCTTTGGTTTCTGTAGTCAGATTCTCGCTTGTGTTCAGAACAATAGCACCGCCAACCCTATCTCCCATACTCGGGTGGATCCCATTTCGATAGATACTTACTTCATCTATTACCTTGGGATTGTATGGAGAAATGGTTCCAAAGTAGTAGCCCGAATGATAGATAGGTATATTATCATAGAGTATCAAAGATTGATCAGGTGAACTTCCGCGGATAAAAACACTGCCCGCTCGATTATCCGGAGTTGATAGTCCTGGCAGGACTCCCAGAGAGGCAAAAATATCTCCGTCTGTTTCACCAGGTAGAGATGGTAGGTCCTTGACAGATATCCCGATAGACTGGTTGACGGGATTCAGGTCAATTCCCCGGGTCAGGTAGTCTTCCACCACCACATGATCAAGGAAGTAGGTAGTTCTTGAGAGATTGATACGAGGAGTCCGTGCGGACAGCAGTTCATCCAGGCTAAAAGGTGAATATTCATAGCCTGTTACGAAAGCATAAAGACTATCCCCTGTTCGAGGTTGGTAAGTGAACCTGTAGTTTCCATTTTCACCACTTTCCCCAACAGAAATAACCTCGTCATTTTTCAAAATAGTTACATACTGTCGCTCAATAGACTTGCCGTCGAGAGAATCTGTCAATTGTATGGAAAACAAGGATTCTTTTGAGCTGATGATTACATGCTCATCACTTACCCTGTCTAATTGCAATGGGAAATCCTTAAGCAATGTTTCCAGATTAAGATTTGAGGTGTCTCCCACCTGATCTGCATCTAAGAAAAAATGACTAATCAAATCCGGGTCGTAAGCAAGATTGATACCTGTCTGCTCTTCAAAAGAGTTCAACAAAACATTAAGCCTGACCTGATTTGATTGAGCATGTGACTTGAGACTTACAAGGCACAGCACCAGCAGTAGCATCAAGCCGCATGTTTTCAATGGCGTAACGGTTATTTTGATCATTCGGATAAGACGAGCTTTTTACCTTCTTGACTGTAGCTTATTTGAAGTGGGGTAAAGACAATTTTTAAAGCCAATTTCAGGTCGTCATTGGGAAATGATCCCGTAAACTGACGCTTAATGTTCACACCGTCATAGTTGATCTGAATATCGTATTCCTGTTCCAATGTCCTGATCACTTTTATTAGCGGTGCGTTTTTGAAAGTACTTAAGCCTTGAATCCAGGTAGGTTGTCCTTGCTCAGGCATCTCGATGGATGCCCATCCTTCTTCCTCCAACAGTCTTGCCTCACCCCCAACCAGGATGGTCGTATCCAGTTTTGAAATTGCCTGAACCTTACCTTCAAAACAAACGATCTCGGCAATTCCAAAATACTCCTGAAACTCAAATTTAGTTCCCAGCACCATAATACTCGCATTGGCACCATTTACCAGAAAAGTTCCCCCTTTTGCAACCTCAAAATATCCCTTTCCGTCCAGCTCTAGCTCCCTTTTATCAGGTGTCCAGTCAACCTCATTCCAGGATGCACTGGAACCTGCTGACAAATAAAGCGTCGAGGCTCCATCTGGCAACGTTATCTTTTCCACCTTGCCCATCCCTGCAGACACTTCAACCCTGTCATCAAAATTCCAAAGCACCATCACGGCTACCAACAAAAGTGTAACAGTGGCAGCCACCAGCATTCGCGTTCTTTGCCACATGGCTACCTCTTTAGCTTCCTTTTTACCGGAAGCTTCCTTAATGGCTTTCAAGTCCGGTATATAATCCTCATTTGAAGGTGTCCAACTGTCAACTTCCGCGACAATCTGACGATACTTTTGGTAAGTCTCACTTCCAACTATAGCCAAAAACTCCTCATCTGGAAGTTTGCCTTCCAGCCATTGATTGATTGCGATATCTTGTTCTGACGCTGCCATATCTGCCTTGTTATTATTGTAACGGGCAGTTCTTTAAAAACCCTACCTATATTTTCGTATGTTGTAACTCATCCAACATATCCCGTAGCCTTTTAAGTGCGCTACTCACGTGCTTTTCTACTGTTTTTATATTCAGATCGAGGTGTTCTGCAATCTCGGTGTAAGACATCCTGTCAATCCTGCTCAGCAAAAAAACCACTCGCTGTTTTTCAGGAAGCGAGGAAATGGCCTCTTCCAATATGCCTTTAAACTCCTCCTGCCTGTACAAAAATTCTGGGTTCGTCTGGATCTGCTCCTCTTGATAATCGTTCCTCCTTTGAAACTTCAAAACAACCTTAGCATGATCCACCTCATCCAAAAACAGTCGATTCGCTGTGGTGAAAAGGAAGGATTTGGCCTTATCAAAAATGACTTGGGCGCAATTAACCCATAGTCTGGCAAAGGCCTCCTGTGCTAGATCACAGGCCCTTTCCAAATCTCCCGTCTTATAGTAAAGAAAATTGCGCAAGGGGACAGCCTGCTCCTGATGTATGGCATCAAAAACACGCTCCTCACATACTGATGGTTGCTGGTGATCGCTGGTGGTATTCAAATGTAAATGCGGTTGCTACTTCAAATATAGGTCACCATTTGAAAAAGTTTTTTTCTCAGGGTAGGGTTTATTCCAACATGCCCGTTTTACCTGCATCTACGATGAAGATGATCTCTATCAACGGACTTGTAGCAAAGGAACGGCTATGCGGTTTAGCTGAATCATGCCTCTTTGGCGGGATGTGTGAGTTTTCCTTTTGGATTAATGATGTCGGGACGTGTTCCCGACATTCTTTTAATAAGAGCAAAAGTCAAAATGAAAAGGATTCTTTCCATCTCATGTATTTTCCTTACTACCATTCCCCTGTGGTCCCAGGGCATTATTAAAGGGACTGTAAGCAACGAGGAAACCCAGGAGTATCTGGAAGGTGTAACCATATTAAATCACCGGAGCCAGCAGCATACCCATACAGAGGCAAAAGGGCACTTCAAGCTGCCAGGAACTTCTTTTGGCGATACCCTGAGCTTCTACTCACTTGGTTTTAAAAATCAACAAATCGTTGTAGATGCTGATTTTTTGACAATTTCTATGTCGGAAGTGATGCTCGAACTCGACCAAATAATCATTACCCCCAACCTAAAAACCCTCAATACTTTATCAGCCATCAATGTGGAACTCAACCCTGTTGGGTCTTCACAAGATATACTACAAACTGTTCCGGGATTATTCATCGGACAGCATGCCGGAGGTGGAAAGGCGGAGCAAATTTTCCTCAGGGGCTTTGACATCGACCATGGTACCGACATTCAAATATCGGCGGATGGAATGCCTGTGAATATGGTTTCACACGCCCATGGGCAGGGATACAGTGATCTTCATTTTCTTATTCCTGAGACCATCAAAAACATTGACTTTGGCAAAGGCCCTTATTATAGTTCTTCAGGTAATTTCACCACAGCTGGATATGTAGACTTCCAATCATATGATCAGCTATACGAAAGTACCATCAAATTAGATGTCGGCAGCTTTAATACACGTCGTGCCGTGGGAATGATCGACCTGATTGAAGGCACTCCAAAAACAGATGCATACCTCGCTACGGAATACCTGCTTTCTGATGGCCCTTTTGAGTCCCCACAAAACCTTGATCGCCTCAATGTATTTGGAAAATATATCACCGAAATTCAAAACAATACCCTTACGCTTCAGGCTTCCACTTTTAGTAGTCAATGGAATGCTTCCGGCCAGATCCCAATGCGTGCTGTGCAAAGTGGATTCCTATCCAGGTTTGGAGCAATAGACGACACTGAAGGTGGAACCACCTCAAGAACAAACCTAAAATTGGATGTAAGGTCGCTTCTAAACGAAAACGCTTTCACGCAATCAAGTTTTTACATCAGTAAATACGACTTTGAACTATTTTCAAACTTTACCTTTTTCCTAAATGACCCGGAAAATGGTGACCAAATACGACAAAAGGAAAGCCGCAGCATCATGGGCTTCAATACTTCATACAACAGGTACATTAGCCTCGGGAATAGCAAACTGCAATTAGAAGGAGGCTTGTCTCTGAGAAACGATCAGGTAAGAGGAAATGAACTTTCTAATACACTGAACAGGACAACGACATTAGAACAATTGTCGCTGACCGATATCAATGAATCCAACGTAGGTCTCTACGCTGACGCCAAAATGGAGCACGGACCATGGTTGCTGGATCTTGGGGTACGAGCAGACCATTTTCAATTTGAAATGATCAACTATCTGACTGAAAACAAAAGCTCCAAGGCCACCAATAAAAGTATCATTAGTCCGAAAATAAATGTTGTTTATTGTCCTTCTACCTCGTGGCAGCTCTACGCAAAGGCAGGAAAGGGATTTCATAGTAATGACTCTCGTGTAATTCTAAACCAGGAGAATTCTAAAATTCTTCCGGCCGCCTTTGGATATGATCTCGGTGGAGTGATTCAGGCATGGGATAGACTTTACTTCAATGCGGCCTTTTGGTCACTTTATATGGAACAGGAATTCGTCTATGTGGGCGATGAGGGAATTGTTGAGACGAGTGGCAGAACGTTAAGACAAGGGGTCGACCTTGGAGTTAACTATCAGATGCTTTCCTGGCTTTTTGCTGACTTAAACATGAATTATGCTTCTCCCAGAGCTCTCGATCAACCAGAACATGCAAATCATCTTCCATTGGCACCAACCTTTACCAGTATCGGGGGCGTATCTGCCAAACACACAAGCGGATTTTCAGGAAGTGTGAGATACAGACAAATTGCCGATCGACCGGCAAATGAGGACAACAGCATCATTGCAAAGGGATATTTTTTGACCAGCGCATCAGTAAGATATGATCAAAAACACTGGGGAATTGGCCTGAGTGCTGATAATCTGTTCAACCAAAAGTGGAATGAAACTCAATTCGCCACAGATTCAAGATTAGCTGATGAGACCAACTCTACCGAGGAAATTCATTTCACCCCTGGCACACCCCTTTTCATTAAACTAAACATGCAAGTTCACTTTTAATTAAAAGCCATGAAATTCATCAAAATATTACTACTTCTAATCGCATTTGCACTTAACCTCCAATCCAATTCTCATGGATTAAAAATGTCGAGGCTCAACCTTAGCCCAACTCCGAACACTTATGAACTGTCGCTACAATTTGACGTTGTGGATCTGTTACAGGCAGTGCATGCGGAATGCCCCGAATTTCGGTCTGAAAAAACCGAATCGTGGAATGAGTTCTTAAGCGCCTATATCTACGACCACATTGATATGGCTATCAATGAAAAACCCCTGAATTACCAGGTCACATTAAACTCTATCGACAGCCATTTTATACACTTCACGGGAAAAACCAATGCCTTTGAAGGAGCAGTTGAAAGCATTTCAATCACCAATGACTGTTTGATTTCTCTTCTCCATGATTACTCCAATGTAGTGAGTCTAAGCGATGGCGAAGACGTCAGGTCATTCCGGCTTTCAAAACAAAGACCGCAAACCAAAATCAACTTGTAAGTAATTAAATCTGATAAATATGAAAATCAATTACCAAAGAAGGTGTCGTCGATCAATCATGTTCCTCTTCACCCTTACAATGAGTTTACTTTATTCCTGTCTGGAACCGGAAGAAACTGATGACGTGAATGCATCTCCGGAGTTATCAGGCCAATTACAAAACCAGAGTCTTACAGAAGGGTTCGGGACATCCACATATGACTTCAGTTCTGCATTCTCTGACGAAGATCAGGACGAGCTCTTTTTCGAAGCTGCTAGCAGCAATGAAAGTGTAGTGACCGTTTCCATCACTCAATCAACACTAACCATTACTGAAGTAGGATTAGGCTCATCAACAATCACCATTGTGGCCACTGATGGTGAAGCCACTGCTTCCGGAAGTCTTGTGGTTACCGTAAGCTCACAACAGCAGGGATCATCTGAAACCTGCGACAATGACAATAGCACTGAGACTGCCTTATGGCAATGCGATCAATCTTCTCAGGTTTCAAATACCTACGAAGAAACCTACTCGGATGTGAACACACGAATTGTGAATACTAATGGTATCCCCGGGCATGAGTATCGTAACCAGATCCCTAATATCGTAGCTAACCTTAATAGCGACAACAAAACATTTACAATGACCTTGTCACCGTCGCTGGCCAATAGCCCTACTTCCATCACCTTCGACAACCACCAACCAAAATACAAGTTTGGGATAGCTCTGAATGGTGTGGCCATAGACCCTGCTCCTGCAGAACCATTCATTTTTGAAAATACTTCAACAGGTGAATACAACTGGGACTGGGTTATGGAACCTACCAATAACACTCAGGATGTCGGACTGGACTGTGCAACTGCGCACGTACAACCGGATGGAACCTATCACTATCACGGAGATATGATTGTTTACGCTGAAGAAATCATGAGTGGATTGGGAACCGGCAGCACAACACCTGTTGAGGCAGTGCAAATAGGCTGGGCAGCAGACGGGTTTCCTATCTTCTATAAATATGCGCCGAATCAAAACGGTGAGCTGGTCAAAATGACTTCTAGTTATCAACTTAAAAGTGGCAACCGTACAGGAGATGGTGTGACCGAGCCATGTGGTGAATACAATGGTAAATACACCAATGATTACGAATATGTATCCGGTTCGGGTGACCTTGATGAGTGCAATGGCTATAGCAGCACCGTTCTAGTCGGCAACTATTCATATGACTACTTCTATGTTATTACTGAAGGCTTCCCGGTAATTCCGAGATGTTTCTCCGGAACACCTCATACTAGTTTCCTCCTTGGCGGAGGTGGCGGAGGCGGGCCAATGCCATAAAGAATTCGATCCGTCTATTTCTAAGGCCCTCCTTTTGGAGGGCTTTTTCATTACAGAGAGTGTTATATCCAGTTCCTATGGTTCATCAGAATTTGACACTGATTCTAACTCCTCCTTATAATCCGGGTTTGGTACAGGAGATTGCGCATTGATATCATCCTTCCATTTTTCCAATTTGGAGATCAAAAGGGACTTTACATCTTCATTAGCATCAGAAACATCCTCTGTTTCGCCAATATCATTTTTCAGATTAAAAAGTGCACTACTTTCAGTTTCATAATAATAAACAAGCTTCCAGTCTCCCGACCTGATGGCACTGTAAGGTGTAGCCCCTTCTTTATGATAGTGAGGATAATGCCAGAAAAGGTCACGCTCTTTAGTTGGATGACCAGTAAGAACCGGAGACAGGTCTATTCCTTCAAGTTGGGACTCAATCTTCTCAGGTATAGAAATCCCCGACAATTTTGCAAGGGTTAAATAAAGATCCATAGAAATCGTGGGAGTTTCAGAAACCTGACCGTAAGCACCTGAAAAAGGATCTCTGATGATTAGAGGAATGCGTACCCCTCCCTCATACAAGTCCCCCTTTCCACTTCTTAACGGGCTGTTGTTGGTTACTTTGTTCTTCCCTCGTCCAATCAAACCACCATTATCAGAGGTAAATACAATGATGGTATTGTCATATAGTCCCTCCTCCTTCAAAGTTTGAATAATTCGTCCTACGGCCTCATCCATGTGTTCCACCATGGCAGCATAGATGGGATTTTGCTGTTGAAAAGAAGTGTCCTGCAATGAATCATACTTTGCAACCTTCTCTTCTTTCGCCTGTAGTGGTGCATGAACATTGTACGTCCAGAAGTTTAAGAAAAAGGGTTTTCCATCGGTTGATGATGAGGCATTTTTTATAAAGCCCACTGCCTCATCCGTAAGTCTTTCGGTCAGGTACTCATCCCCTGGCTTGTCCTCCAAACGAGGATTACCGAACGGAGCAAAATAGCCATTGAATTTTCCCTTTTTCGTATTTGGAGATCCCTTACTCCATCCTCCTATATTGATATCGAAGCCCTGATTTTCAGGCCAATAGATTGAATCTTCTCCCAGGTGCCATTTGCCGATATGGGCTGTTTGATATCCAGCTCCTTTAAATGCTCTTGCTAAAGTGAATTCCGAAGTATCCATATACATGGTCCAATCCGGCACTTTCAAAGGTTTATTCTTCATCTTCCACCCTTCTATCCAATCCGTGCACCTGATCGTTGCCGGGTATTTCCCGGTCATAATTGCCGCTCTTGTTGGAGAACATACCGTACAAGCCGAATACCCATTGGTAAACATTACTCCTTCTCGGGCAAGGGCATCCACATTTGGGGTTTGATAAAAATCACTTCCATAAATACCGATATCCTTCCACCCTAAATCATCAATGACGATTAATACAACATTAGGTAATCGCTCAGTAGCCTGCTTCTGACAAGAGACCAATAAACTGGACAGGGCAAAAACCAAGAAAAAAGAAGAAGGCATTTTGATCATCATCTGCACGGACGAATTAGAATGACATGCTAAAAACAGTCGCATTCACTTATTACCGCCATACAAATTAGGATTATCATTACAATAATCATTGTATTAATGATCATTGTAATGAATAAGTGGTAGCAGTAGCAGAATTTGTTCCCATAAAATGAGGTAATGCCGGAAATGATGATGGATGGAGCCTATCCACACAAATCAAGGCTCAAGCAAAAAGTCCCATCACCTCCTCCGAATACCTGGGAATAGGGCCATGAGAAGACGCCACAAAAGCGCCGACCTTATTGGCCACCTGTGCTGCCTGAACGGGATCACCGGTTTTGTACAGTGTGCATAAAAAGGCAGCACTAAAAGAGTCTCCGGCTCCTACCGTATCCACCACCTCAATAGGGTTTGTCGGAATCACCTTAAAGTTTCCGTCCCAATAGACCATGCAACCGTCCCCTCCGGCCGTGATTACGATCGTGGATATTTGTGGCCATTGGTCAGTGACATGCTCGCAAAATGCCCTGAAATCTAATATTTGATTAAAAAGCATCTGACTCAGTACCTCTACCTCCTCATCATTGACCTTTAGCAAAGTACAACGCTCCAGTGAGCCAATAATGATCTCTTTGGTATAAGAGTCCTTACGAAGGTTGACGTCATAAAAAACATGCTTGAACTGATGCTTTTCCAAGATGGCATTTAGCGATTCAGATGAAACAGGGCTTCTCTGAATCAGGCTTCCAAAGTAAAACACATCATAAGCCCCAATAATAAAATGATCAAGCTGATCCTCGGAGATGTAGTCGTAGGCCACATCTTTGACAATTTCATAATCCGGCTGACCGTTCAGGAGCTTTACCGGAACAAACCCCGTGCGCATATCCGACCGCTGAATCAGCTTGGTTTCGACCCCAAGCTCACTAACCATTTGAAAGGCTTTATCTCCCAGCTCATCCCTGCCAAGACAAGACACAATACCTGACTCATATCCGCATTGCTTTACGTGAGCCGCAAAGTTCAAAGGAGCTCCTCCTAAATGGGGTACCCCTTCAATCATATCCCAGAGAATCTCACCAAAGACCAGTACTTTCATATACTAAATTTAAAGAGGATGATCTTAATATATCAGTTCTCAATAGCCATAACTTCTAGAATGACGCTCGTTCTGCTTGCATCGACTAGCGGATTGTACCCGACCTTCATTAAAAACTCCCCGGAATAGACAACACTCTCGTCAACCTTAGTAACAGCTCCAGGGTATAAATTGATTTCTCGTACCCTATATTTCTTGGCTGGATCCAAGCCTTTCAAAGCAATGGGAACCTCACTCTTTTTATTAAACCGGTTATTGACCAGATAGCTGAACACGATTGCCCGATCCTGTTCGTCATCAACATACATTAGCGCAGCCACATTATTGACTTTAGGATCCGCCAAACGATACTGATCTCCATACCAAATCACTCCTTTAATGTCATTGTAACATTTGATGGCCTGTTGGCAAAAGACTAGTTCCTTTTCCGGAAGTTCATGAACCACGATATCAAAGCCCAATTTGCCCATCATAGCCACATCTACCCTGAACTTGATAGGCTGATTGCCCCATTCCGTAACATGATTGGAAGTAGCGATGCTTGGATAAAAATGAGAATACTCCCACTGTAAAAAGATACGCTCCAAAGGATCCGTATTATCACTGGGCCAAAATTCCGTGAAATATTGAAGTGCCGCATAATCTACCCTTCCTCCTCCTCCGGAACATAACATCATGGGTACCAGCGGGTATTTTTCCCTAATTCTCTTAAGTACGCTGTAAAGACCTTTAACGTATTCAATATAAAGATGGGACTGTTGCTTCAGGTAGCTGGAATAGGCATTGTAAATCACTGCGTTGCAGTCCCATTTGATATAGGCTAGTTCAGGGTTTTCTACAAAAAGCTGATCAACCACATGGAATACAAAATCCTGAACCTCCGGATTACTCAAATCCAGCACCAGCTGATTTCTAAAATAATGCTCTTCTCGTTTCGGCTGTTTGATTACCCAATCCGGATGTGTTTCATAAAGCCTGCTTTTAGGATTTACCATCTCCGGCTCTATCCATATTCCAAACTTAACACCGTTGTTCTTTGACTCCTTAACCAGTGAAGCTATGCCGTTCGGCAACTTGGATTTATTTACTTCCCAATCGCCCAGCCCGGCATAGTCGCCATCGCGAGGGTATTTATTGGCAAACCAACCATCATCCAATAAAAACAAATCAACTCCCAGTTCCTTAGTGTCTTTGATCAGACTAAAAAGCTTCTGTTCATTGAAATCAAAATAGGTCGCCTCCCAGTTGTTGAGTAAGGTCAGCCTGTCTCCTGATCCATCCAGAAGCTTATACTTTCGTGCCCAATCATGCATTTTTCTACTGGCCTCTCCTTTGCCATTATGCGATAGCAGGTAAAGGAATTTCGGAGTCTCAAATGTTTCACCCGACTTCAGATGATAAACCGAGGAAAAATTATTCATTCCTGCTATTACCCTAAGATTGTCCTCTACATCGAGCTCCATATCAATGCGGAAATTACCACTCCATTCCATGGCACCAAAAATCACGTCCCCGGTATCTTCTTCAGGTGCTCTCCCGATACCAAGCATAAATACAGGTGGTTGTAGTAGGTTTGCCCGGGTGCCCAGCTTAGAGTCCAGGGTTTTTATGCCATGGGTAAGCCTTGATACTTCGGGCTGCATTTCTTCCGCCCAGTCACCATGATACTGGGTCAGCCAAAAAGTCCCGGACTTTAGGTACAAATTGGCGGAGGCAAACTTGTGGAGCTGCACATCCTTCTTTTCCTTGTGGCTTATAGTGCACCACTGCTCAAATACATCTTCATTTTTATAAACCTTGTAAAAAAGCTTAACCGAAAATGGATACACGGGATCCTTCAATTCAACCGTAAAGAGATCAACATTCGCATCAATAGATTCCTGCTTATGAGCAACATATCTCAAATCAAGCGAGGTATTACCATCGGCATGCGTAACGGTTATCGCCGGCTCCATCAGGTTGTGAGAACCCGAAGGCATATATGCAGCATTCAGGTTTTCTGAGTAATGCCCTGTTTGATTGTAAACAGAAGGCACCTCCCCATATTCATTCGGATTTGAAAGCCGCTCTCCGAAATAGATAATCTTCACATTTTTATCCTCATCTACCTCCAACACCAAGGCATTAGTGACACTTTCAATCGGTATGACCTCCTGTGCAGATAAATGCTGTTGAACCATGAACAAGCTTAAAATAAGGACCAAAAAGTCTTTACACTTCTTATTAAATCTAGTTATTAAATTCATTCCAAATCAATTGAATTGGTTATCTATTTCTCATCCCAAATGGAAGATACCTTGGCCATCTTCACCTCTGCATTTCCGGACGAGATTACAAACTTTGAGTATGGCTGGGTTGGAAATACCAGTTCGGTCATCACAAACTCTCCATCGTTGATAAAAATCTCTATGGATGCACGATCTATATAGATCTGTACCTTTCGAAGGTCCTCCAGAAAGTTTTCATAGCTGTGCATGGCAGCAAAGCCTTTTCCGAAATCGGTTTGACCACTGCTTGAACGATCGAAAGCGATGGATTCGGGTGAAATAGTGAAACCTACCTTTTCTCCCTTCTCATTTGACAATGAGGCCTTCAAATTCATCGCATCAAATCCGTTCAACTCAATCATCACCAATTCATCGGGAAGCACATAGCCATCTTCTTCGGATGTCGTCTCGACAGCAGTCAGATATGATTTTATCTCCTCAACCGGCTTCGATTGGAGAATTAATTCCTCTCCGATTTTGGTCAGTATCAATTCCCGTGGAAGCGTCATTGCACTTCTCCACTTGTAGGTTGGCACCTCCTGCCCATAATCCCAGTTACTCATCCACCCCAGGAATAATTGTCTGCCATCCTCTGCCGGAATATCTGACCATGTCACCCCTGCGTAGTTATCGGCACCAAGATCAATCCACCTGGTCACGGAGTCCTGAGGCACAAAATTGCTTCCATCGAATTCACCCAAAAAGTACTGCGTAGCAGAGCCTCCTTGAGGACCTCCGGGATTGATGCTTACAAACAGCACCCATCGCTCTTCGCCATCCTCTGTTTTCAATTTGAAAAGGTCAGGGCACTCCCATACGCCTCCATGTCCGCCAATTCCCTGACCAAATTCACTTTCCTTAGTCCATTCAATCAAATCATCAGAAGTATAAAATTCAATATGATCCTTCACAGCCAAAGCCATCACCCAACCATCGAACTCCTCCATCCAGGACACCTTCGGGTCCCTAAAGTCTGTAATACCCGGATTTACGAGCACCGGATTATTATCATATTTAGTCCAGGTTCTCCCTTTATCAAGACTGTAGGCAATTCCCTGATTTTGATGGTCCAAAGATTTCTTATCTGCTCCCACCGGATCATGATAGGTGAAAATGGCCACCATCGGCGGATTATCTTCTGTGCCTAATCCACTGGTATTGTTCCAGTCGATCACCGCGCTACCACTAAAAATATACCCCAGTTCATCAGGATAAAGCGCAATGGGTAGATGTTCCCAATTCATCATATCCGTAGATACCGCATGTCCCCAGTGCATAGGCCCCCAAACATTGCTGTCGGGATAGTATTGATAAAAAAGGTGATACTCACCCTCGTAATAAACCATCCCGTTAGGATCGTTCATCCAGTTTTCTTCGGGAGAAAAGTGAAATTGCGGACGGTACTTTTCTTCATCCAGTGCTTTGTTCTCCTCAGTAGTCTTTTGTGCCGGTTGACAACCAAACACCATTACCAGAGTGACGATAACAATGAATCGGAGGGTAGAATAAATCTTGATGATCATGACTGAAGGGGTTATGTTGAATATTTGTAATGACATAATACGAAAAAAAATCCAGGTCACCACTTATTGGTATGGGTGACCTGAATAACTACCAACCTCAATAATTCGGATTCTGTGTATATAACCCTTTTGTAAAATCAATTTCTCTTTGTGGAATGGGATAATACTCATCCCTGTTTGCAGTGAACTTGGCACTACTTAGAAAATCTCTTCTGGTTTTTTCCACATCCAGGTAAGCATTAAGCGTCTGCTCTGCTATTCCCCATCTTACCAGGTCAAAGAAGCGCTGGCCTTCTGTTGCAAACTCCAATCTACGTTCCCATCTCAAAGCCTCTCTCGCTCCTGCCTGATCCCATGTATAGTTCAGGTCTGTATATTCAGCAATATCATAATTGGAGGCAGGGCTTCCATCCGAAAACACGGTACGACCAGTGCTATTGGCAGCTCTTTGCCTTACCTGATTAATCAAATCCCTCGCTCCTACAAGATCTGTATTTAGCTCAATCAAAGCTTCCGCTTTCCAAAGCAGCACATCAGCGTACCGGATAAAATCGATGTTTTTAGACGAGCCAATGAATGGCCCCTGCTTGCTGTAGCAAGAACAATCAGCAGCCTGTTGCTCCTTCATACTGTGAAATCTTCCGTAAACGCCAGCATCACGCACCCAGCTATCGCTGAAAATATATTCGTCCTCATTTCTGTACTTGTAAGGGTGTCCATCCATACCCACCGTATGGTCAATTCTTGGATCCACCGTTTGTCCTGCCGGTGTAAAATCCTCAGGAGTTAGAGCCACATCATTGAAAGTGGTAAACTTCGGAAGGCCACTTTCTGTAGAAAAAGCATTGACCAGGTTGTGACTTGGCGCATGGAAACCGCAACAACCATATTGAGGAGCTCCGTGCGGGTAATTCAATCCGGTCGCAAAACTTAGTCGACCATAGGCTGTTCCATCGCTTATAGAGAACTGGGCAGCCCAAACTGACTCCACATCATTGTCGTAACCGTCCAGGAAGTTCTCCGCGAAATCCGGCTGTAAATCATAGTGACCGGAATTAATCACAGTATCACACAGATCCACTACTTCCTGCAGTCTTGCCGCATTGATATTTGTTACGGCATGATTATCGTCTGCCTGCTCATACGCCTGAAACAATCTTGTTTTAGCCAGGTAAGCAGCCGCTGAATATTTATTGGCTCTACCCACCTCCGGCTGAATTTCAGGAAGATTTTGCATCGCAAAAGTGAAGTCATCAGCAATTTTGTTCCACAATTCATCATTGGTCAGGTCAGTATTGGATACTGTCAAAGCATCCTCATTTGACAAACCATCATGAATGTAAGGAATTCTCTTGTAGAGTTTCTTTAGCACAAAATGGCTATGACCTCTCAAGAACCTCATCTCTGCGATTCGAGCTGTTTTATCAGCGTAATCGGCATCAGGGATCTCATTGAGTGCCCGGATCGCATAGGTTGTACGTGAAATCGCGCTGTACAGTAACTCCCATGTGTAAGTACCCATCCATTCCTGGCTAGGGTTAGTCAGGTTATACTGTTCGTAGTAGTTCACATCAGGTACATCGGCAACACCACCGCCACCCTTGTAGGCATCATCCGATCTTACACTACCATAGACCCACATGCTGGTTATTGGCCCGATCATATCGTCATTGGCAATACCCGCATAGGCTGCCACCACCAGGGCTTCTGCCGCCTCTATAGACGATCCCGCTCCTGAAACCTGCCCATGAGGCTCCGTTTCCAAAAAATCCTTGCATGATGAGAATGCCATCAATGCAATAACTGGTATGATATATTTTAATGTTTTCATCTTTATAAATCTTTATGGTTGAGAATTATAGCGCCAGGTTCACACCGAAAGAAAGACTTCTCGGAACCGGGATGATATCAAATGTTGTACGCTCAGGATCCGGCCCGGAGAAATCCTTTGATTTGATCACGAAAGGATTGTCAACTACGGCATAGACTCTTAGTCGATCAATGAACAACCTGTTCACCAAAGCACTTGGCAGCGTATAACCTACCTGAATGTTTCTCATCTTGAAATATGAGGTATTCACCATCAAATAGTCAGAAGTTCTGGTCTCATTGTTACCATCCGATAGCGTCAAAGCAGGAATCGTAGCAGTTGGGTTGTCCGGTGTCCAGGCATCAAATACACCCGGTCCAACGTTCTCCCGTCCTCTGATGAATTCATTGAGGAACTTATAGTTGTCAAAGCCTTCTCTTCCGGCAATACCTGAACCGAACAATGAGAAGTCAAAATTCTTATAGTTGATGTCCAGCCGAATACCATATTCCAAATCAGGCAATTGGGTGCCAATGAAAGTCTGATCTAGTGAGTTGATGGTATTATCTCCATTCAAGTCCATATAGCGGATTCTTCCAGGACCTGCACCTACCTGCGTAGCATGTGCATCTACTTCTTCCTGGCTTTGGAAGATTCCATCTGCACGGTATCCAAAAATGGAAAGATTAGAATGGCCTAGTATATCCTGCTCTGAGTTACCAGGGAATGCCGCTCTCACCTCTTCAGGAAGTTTGGTGATTTTATCCTTGAAATGGCTGGCATTTAAGTTGATGCTCCAGTTGAAGTCTTGCGACACTTCCTTCAGATAGTTCAGATTGAATTCCCAACCTTTGTTTTCAATGGTCGCTCCATTCACAAATCTCAATTGTCCTTCTCCAAGCACTGAAGCTACAGGAGGCTGTATCAAAATACCATCAGTCGTTTTACTGAAGTAGTCAAATGAACCAATCACAGCAGCCTGGAAAAGTGAGAAGTCTACCCCAAGGTTAATTTCAGAAGTAGCCTCCCATCTCAAATCAGGATTTGCTGATTGGATGAAAGCAAAACCGGAAGGCAGATTTCCTGTGTTATTACCAGAAAGGTCATAAGCAGTTCCAATATTCCAGTATTGATCAAAAAATCCAACGTGACCAATACCATCCACCTGTGCAGCAGATTGCCCATATCTCGGAGCCAATAGCCCCAAACTTGGGTATGCTCCAATATCCTGGTTACCAACTTCACCATAACCAGCTCTTACTTTCAAGCTGGATAAGAAAGGGATGTCCTGCATGAAAGCTTCTTTACCTAATTTCCATGCTACCGATGCAGACGGGAAGAAACCATAGCGATTTTCCTCACCGAATCGGGAAGAACCATCTCTTCGAACGGTCACTGCAGCCAGGTATTTGTCCCTAAAAGCATAATTCACCTTGGCAAATTGAGAGAGCAACCTACTATCCTCCTGATTACCAAAAGCATTTCCATTGCTGGTACCTGCAGATAGCGTGAAAAATTCTTCCGTCTGAATGGAGAAGTTATCCTTCACACCCTGCTGGAAGATAGCCTGATCATCAATCGACTCCACCCCAAGTAATATCCCCAGTGTACTGGAACCTAAATCCACATTGTAGTTCAAAAAGTTGGTCCAAACCAAACTGGTAAATTGATTATTGGTCTGTATCAGGCGATTGACGTCTCTTGCGATAAAGCCTTCAGAAAAGGACTGCTCAATGTCTTTGTCACTTACCCGGGAAATGTCATAGCCCAGGGAAGTTCTGAATTTTAGGTTTTCTATGATATCCAGCTCAGCGAAAATATTTCCATAAAGAAACTGCCTGTTGGTATTGTCCCAACGATTGATGTACTGCATATGAACCGGGTTATTTCTATCGGAATAACCTGCACCCAATGGACCAGCATACTCCCCATTCAGCGTATAAACTGGAATAGTTGGTGCCAGGGTAACTGCCAACTGAGGCGTCGGCGCACTTCCAAGGTCAGGGGTCTCTAAGGTCTCATTGGAATTGACAAACTGGGTGTTCACCCCAATTCGAAGCTTTTTATCAAAATGAGAAGTAATGGCATTCACCCGAGCAGATGTACGCTCATAATCAGTGTATTTAAGAATACCTGTATTCTTCATATGGCCAACACTTACCAGAACAGAAGAAACATCACTTCCTCCATAGACCGTCAGGTTATTGTTGTATACAAAACCAGTTTCGTAAGATTCATCCTGCCAGTCAGTATCGCCTACCGGCACGTTGGTGTCTCCTCCCACATAGGGCTGAACGGTTACACCATTTAGCACAGGATTATTAAAATCCCCATTCCAGTCAAAATTGTAAATCTCTCCATATCCGGAAGCAGGATCCACTCCATCGTTAACTGAGGCCTGCCACAGGGCTCTTCCTCTTTCTTCCGCATTGAGCATTTTCACCCTCAGATTTTTCTCTGACTGCATAGAGAAGTGGGTATTGTACAAAACCTTCAACCCATCCGTCTGGCTACTACCATCCTTGGTTTTAACGATCACCACACCATTGGACGCTCTTGACCCATAAATGGAGGCCGATGCCGCATCTTTCAGCACCTGGATTGACTCAATTGCATCAGGAGTAAGCGTTTGTAGAATGTCCGGTCTTTTAGTTGGAAGTCCGTCAATGATATAAAGAGGATCATTGTTTCCAAGGGTATTTTGTCCCCTTACCAGTATCCGACTGTTCGCACCGGAAGGAGAGCCATTCTTTTCTATATAGAGACCTGCTACCCTACCCTGTAACGCCTGCATGGGGTTACCCGAAGTCTGGGCAACCGGGCCAACTTTCTCTAGCTCTACCACCTGGATCGCTCCTGTTAAGTCTTCTTTTTTCTCTGTGGTATAACCCACAACAACGATCTCCTCAAGCTCCTTGGAACTAACCCCAAGGGAAATATCAAAGCTGGATGATTCACTTACCTTTATCTCTTGTGAGGCATAGCCAACATAAGTGAACACGAGTATGTCTTCAGGAGAGGCTGACAGTGTATAGTTACCATTGAAATCAGTAACCGTTCCAGAGGATGTACCTTTAATAAGTACGGTGACCCCGATGAGAGGCTCCCCCGAATCTTGATCTGTGATCTGCCCGGAGATACTGCTCTCCTGAGCCAGCAGGTTGTGTATGCTTCCCAGCATCACAAGAAACCCTACCAAAATAAATTTTGAGTAATAGTTTAACATATCATATGGTTTTGTTGTGTGAATGAATTAAAACTTTGATTCAGTGCTTTATCGCGCCATCTGCTTACCCAGCTCTTCAAGTGGCACCCCTCGTGTTTCGGGCATCTTGAAGTGGACAAACAAGAGTTGCAGCACCATCATTGCGGTGAAAAAGACAAATACATAGCCGGGGTTATCAGCACCGCTCAGTACTGGTGGCAGAAAGACCGTAATCAGGGCGGCCATTACCCAGTGGGTAGAACTCCCAAAGGACTGACCATCTGCCCGGAGATGATTTGGAAAAATTTCAGATATAAAAACCCATATCACCGTACCCTGTCCAATGGCATGGGCAGCAATGAAAATGAAAAGAAACAATGGAACCGCCAGCCCAGACCAGTTCTGGAAGAAGGCCATCGCCACCAGGCTGAGCGAAACAATGTACCCAAATGAACCAATATACATTAGGGTTTTTCTTCCCAACTTGTCAATCAGGTTAAGGCCGACAAGAGTAAATACCATATTGGTAACCCCTATTCCAATGCTACTCAACAATGCCGAGCTAGCTTCCAGTCCGGCCTCAGCCATGATCCTTGGAGCATAATAAAGAACTGCATTGATTCCTGAAGCCTGATTAAAGAAGGCTACTAAAAAAGCGAGCATCACAGGAAACCTGTATTTCGCCCTAAATATTGAATCTCCATGAGCAGATTCCCTGGCTTCCTCCTCCAGGGCATCCAGTGCTTCATCATGATTAACATTTGGATCAGAAGCAATGCTTTCAAAAATCTGTTTAGCATTTTCACGATCACCTTTATGAAGAAGCAACCATCTTGGCGACTCAGGAAGCCTGAACACCATGATACCATAGAAAAAAGCTGGAATAGCCTCCACCCCAATCATCCATCTCCATGCATTTTCCCCAATTCCCTGAAGTAAATAATTGGAAACGAAGGCAATAAGGATTCCCAATACAATATTGAACTGATAGAGGGCAACCAACTTACCTCTTTGTGCTGCCGGAGCAATCTCTGACACATAGGCCGGGGCTGCAATGGTCGACGCTCCTACTCCCAGTCCTCCGATAAATCGAAAAAAAGAAAACCAGTAAGGGTCTGAGACAGCAGCAGAGCCCAGAGCTGAAATGAAGTACAATACACCTATTAATATAAGCGTCGGCCTACGCCCCAACCTATCGGTCGGGATGTTTCCAAAGATGGCCCCGATAACTGTTCCCCACAGGGCCATGGACATGACTACAAAGCCATGAAAGAGATTGGATGAGTTCCATAACTCCTGAAGCTGCTTATCCGCTCCCGATATAACTACAGTATCAAAACCAAAAAGAAAACCTGCGAGCGCAACAACAATAGAGTAATATAGAATTCGTCCGTTCATGGGTGTATGTGTTTCTAGCAAAACTAGAAGCGTATCCCTGAAAACGTTTGCAAGATTGTTTCAATCAATTATGGTTTTGATACATAATCAACATTAAAATGAAATAATGTTAATATATGACCTGTGAACGGGTTTGAAATAGATAATTTTTCAAAATGGGTTTTGAAAATGTTACACACTTTCAATATTGATACCTCAACCGCTTAAGATTTTCGATTTTTCGACTTAAAATCAGAAGGAGATGAACCAAAATGATTCTTAAAAGCGGTCGAAAAATAGGCCGGTGTTGAAAATCCGGTCTCATAGGCCACCTCAGAGACGGTCATATCCTGCTCGAGAATTAGGTGTTTGGCTTTCTTCAGTCTCACGCCAATGATGTAATCATTTACCCCAATTCCCAAAATGGCTTTCACTTTGCGGTAAAGCTGCACCCGGGACATGTTCAATAAATCACCCAGTTGATTCACTCCGAATTGTGGATCAGAAATATGTTCCTCTACCACAGCAGCCAACTCACTGATAAACTTACGCTCACCCTTACCACTATTGCCATTGGTTTGAGCAAGTGGCAATTCATGAATGTAATGCTGGCGAAGTTTTTCCCTGTTAACCAAAATAGTGTGAATACGCTCCAAAAGCATGGTAAAATCGAAAGGTTTAGTCATGTAGTCCTCCGCACCCAGTCGAATACCCTTTAGATGGTCCTCCATGCTTGTCTTGGCTGTGAGTATGATAATAGGAATATGAGAAGATTTCACATCAGACTTGAGAGTGCTAATCACTTCGAAACCATCTTCCCCATCCAAACTCAGATCACAAATAATCAAATCAGGAACATGCTCAAAGGCTTTCGTGATACCCTCCTGAACATTAGAGGCGGAGATCACTTCAAATTCACTCTGCAATCTGGTGGTCAGGTACCCCTTGAGCTCTTCATGATCCTCAATGATCAATACGGAATGTTCCCTGGAATGAATAGCCCCTCCTTCCAATGGAGTAATATCAACCTTTTCCTCCTCCATAATAGAATGAGATAGTTCCGTGAGCCCGGACACCTCCTGCATGATTTCATCTTCCGAAAAATGAGTATTGCCCAAAGGCAAGGTCACCTCAAACTGGGTACCAACATTTACCTTACTCAATACCGCAATCTTACCGTGATGCATTTCCACAAACTCCTTCGTAAGGGCCAGCCCCAGTCCAGTTCCCAAACTGTAGTTTTTGCTTCCCTGGTAGAACCGATCAAAGACATGGGATACTTGCTCCAGTGTCATCCCATTGCCCGTATCCTCCACCTTGATGCTAACCTGATTATTTTCAACATCAGCTTGAACCGTCAAAATGATTTTACCCCCGTATGGGGTGAATTTGAACGCATTGGACAGCAGGTTGAAAAACACCTTATCCATCATGCTTTGATCCATCCAAACCCGAAGATCCGATGATTGTACGTGGAGCTGCAGGTCAATGCCCTTATCATTGGCCAACCGCTTAAAGCTGTTGATGATGTTTCTCAGGAAGGCATTCAGGTCACATTCAGCTACTCTGATCTTCATCTTGGCGTTGTCGATCCGTCTAAAGTCCATCAGTTGATCTACCAGACGCAGCAACCGCTGAGAGTTCCCCTTTATGAGTTTTAGGTCTTTGATGAATCTGCCAGCATCCTTATCCCTGAGCATGTCCTCAATAGGTCCGCTGATCAACGTGAGTGGCGTCCTGAACTCATGCGAAATATTAGTAAAAAACTTAAATCTGGCCGCATTCGCCTCCTCAGCCTCTTTAGAATACCTTATAATTTCGTTCTGCTGATCAATTACCTTTTGATTCTTTTCAGCCAGCTCCTGTACGATTTTCTGTTTTTCCCTCGCATTGTAAATAATGAGCGCAGCCAGGATCGTGATGATGACAAAACCGCCCAGAAGCAGGTAGATGAAAATTCTCTGATTATCATAATCCCGAATTTGCTCAATGATTTTGCGCTGTTGACGCTCAATATTCAATTGTTGACTTAGTATTTTATCCATCTGGAGTCTGATCATCCTTACATTGTCACCATTGACCAGTGTAGTATGAAGAATATGCTCTTTCTCCACAGATTGTCCTCTTAGAATCTCTGCTGCCAATTTGATGGCCTCCTGTCCCCCTGTTGGATAGAGTAGTGTCGCAGCAAGTATACCTCTCTCAACCAGTTCTAATCCCCCATTCGCTCCCGGCAGCCCATCGACCCCAATGATTTTCACCTGATCAGACAAACCCTCCTTTTTACAAATTTCATAGGCTCCCAGAGCCATACGATCATTATGAGCAAAGATTAAATCTACATCTCTGTTGTCATTAAGGATCCGCGCAAGGTTACGCTCCGCATCAGCCCTCGTCCAGTCCGTTTCAAGGTCAATCCTGTCAAACTGCTCCTGATCGATATATTGATCAAAACCTGCACTGCGTTCCTGTGCAGGAGTAGACCCCTTCAACCCCCTGAGTTCTATGACCTTATCTCCGGGGTTGATCAGCGTTGATGCATATTGTCCGGCCAGCTGCCCTATTTCCAGGTTATTGGCGCCGATATAGGTGCTATAAAGGTCAGAGCTGGTTTTTCGATCAATAATAATCACCGGAATATTCTCCAGATAAGCCTTTTCCACGTAGGGAGTAATGGGTTCTGCTTTTATAGGAGAAACAATGATCAGATCCACCTTTTGCTCAATGAATTGCTCGATCTGGGCAATTTGCCTGGCTACATCATCTTCGGCATTTTCAATGATAAGTTCTATTTCCGGGTAAAAAACAAGCTCGCGCCGCATCGCTTCGTGCATATTCATGCGCCACTCATCGTTAGACGCCTGCGCCAGCCCTACCGTATAAGTTTCCTCTTTTCTTGAGCTGGAACAAGAGATGAAAAAAATAGTGAGGACGAAAGTTGTAAGAAGTGCCCGGTTGGGTGTTTTCACAAAATCAGAAATCCTTTTCCTATAGCTCATTCGACGGTTACAATTCGAGAATTCTAAAGGTATTGAATTTTCTAATATATGAGGGCTGTGAAGGTCTGTCTGGATTAAATCTGGTGGGCCGCAGCTATGCTTAGGCCATACTTGACGTGCTTTTTACTTTCTGTCGAAAAATTCCTTAATTCCATTGAACTCTATAATACTTCCCACACCAAAACTCAGTCCACCAACAATACTAAACCCATTTATTATACCTTGCCTTCGGTCAAGGTCATCCTGCGTAAAATTGTCAGGAAGATCAGCATTCACAATTAACAAGGCACCAACTACCAGACCCATACCTAAAAACTGAAGCGCTTTACCTCCAGAAACTTGATTGATACTACCTTCAGGGTTAAAATTCTTACTCACTTGAGGATCATCGAGATTTGACGGTGGCCGTAACTTCATTAGATCAGATGCGTACATCGTATCTGAGTACCTGTCAACAACTTTTATGTCAGCAGTATTCAACTTCTCAACCACCTGATCTATCGGTTCTTCATAGAACATGACCGCCT
Source organism: Marinoscillum sp. MHG1-6 (assembly GCF_024714475.1). Taxonomy (GTDB): domain Bacteria; phylum Bacteroidota; class Bacteroidia; order Cytophagales; family Cyclobacteriaceae; genus JAMZMI01. Next base: position 138,932 of record NZ_JAMZMI010000003.1, read on the forward strand.
TTATCCTACTGAAAGACAGATTTCCTCCTTTACAATAAAGGACATTGTCTCCAGCAGCATTGATTACATCATTTATGAAGTAGCTCGAGTCCTCTTCCATCATATGGATCTTTACAGTTTGAGCCTGAATACAAGAAAGAAACCAAAAGGAAACCATTGCAGCGATTATATACCTCATAATCGTTTTTTTATTCTAAATAACGACATATAAGGTTATTTCACAAGTTATCGCTTTTAATGGTTCCAGAATGTGAGCCGATATTTATTGAATTCAGCATGCCATCCCGCACTAGTGAAAATCCCCCTAATCAGGCGAGATCATCCGCTTGTAATCATTCCAGGGAACACCTTTTCAACCAAATGATTCGAATCAAAAAAGATTGAGATCAATAATGGCAACCATTACAAAAACAAAAAGCCTGTTCATTTCTCAAAGAACAGGCTTTAATAGCGCACTCGGATGGATTCGATCGCAGCGGCGAACCGCCCATCAACCCCCAGAGCCGAAACAATGTGCACTCGGAAGGATTCGAACCCTCAACCCCCAGAGCCGAAATCTGGTATTCTATCCAGTTGAACTACGAGTGCTAAAAAAGGATTGCAAATATAGCACGAGGATCATCAACTCAAAATGAAAAACACACGATGCTTTTGATTAGCAATTTTCTACATTAACAACGGATTTCTTTAACTTTCCATTTCATAAGCCTACTTAACCTTTGATATCCGATTTATGAAGTCTTTCTTATTTGTCATCGCATTTTCCCTGAGCCTGTTATCATTCGGTCAAACCATAAAAGGATATGTTGTTAATGAAGACAATGAGCCTGTAATTGGAGCTAAAGTAATGGAAGCAGGTTCGAGAAACGGAACAACAACGAATATCGATGGAAGCTTTCTGGTAATGCTCAATGACAGCTCATCTCAGCTCATCTTTAGTTTCGTAGGATATGAAACTGATTCTCTTTTGCTCACAAATGAAAAATTGAATCAGGTGGTTCTTAAAAAACAGCCTGAAGTTGTGGTGGAAGCAGAGTCTAGTCCCTTTAGTTATTTTTCTGATTATCGATTTTGGCTTCTTGCAGTTTGGGTGGTGATAATCGTATGGTTGGTACTCCGGACCTTCCGCGGCGTTGCCTCTGCCTGAAGTAATTCTGCATTCTAAAAAGACTTCCTGGCCACTTTTCTGATTATCTTTCATTGCATTGAATGTAAGATTCGAAGTTTATTCCTGTTTCTGAACCTAATATTGGATTGGAATAGCCTATTAGAATAACCCAATTTGAACCCTAAATATAAGATCCGTAAGTACTCCGGAGATTTGGACGTCTTCTCGGAGGACAAACTCGTTCAGAGCCTTGAAAACTCAGGAGTTAAACGTAATGCTATTGATTATGTTAGGGATGGAGTTACAAAAGAACTCTATGACGGGATCAGCACGAAAGAAATTTACCAAATCGCTCATAAGCTCCTTAGGAAAAAGGAATTTGCTAAAGCCTCGCAGTATCGCCTCAAACAATCTTTGATTGAACTGGGACCGACCGGATACCCATTCGAGCTTTTCGTTTCAGAACTAATGAAAGCAGAGGGCTATGAAACTAAAACCAGTCAGATCATGGAGGGAAAATGTGTTTCACATGAGGTGGACGTTCTTGCTGAAAATGAGTTTGAAGTCATGATGATCGAATGCAAATTCCATAATAAGGCAGGATACAAATCTGATGTCAAAATCCCGCTTTATATACAAAGTCGATTTGTGGATTTGAGGGATCAATGGCAACAAACCAATCAATTCTCCGGGAAAAGGCCTAAAGGGGCCATTGCTACCAATACGAGATTTACAGAAGATGCTATCGCCTACGGCACCTGCACAGGACTTATGCTTATGAGTTGGGATTTTCCGGAAAAAGGAAGTTTAAAGCAGCTGGTCAATAAGCATATGCTTTATCCGATCACAAGCTTACAAACATTGACTAAAAAGGATAAACAAACACTGATCGAGCAGGGCATAGTGGCTACAAAAATGCTTTGCGACCACTTCGACCTGCTCGATCAATTAAGATTGCCCAATAGTAAGCTCCAAAAGGTTATTACCGAGGCCAACCTGGTTTGTGAGTTATAATTATTTCCTATCCATTTGATTATCGTGAGTTGTTCTCAACTCAGGCAAACCAAGAGCTTCCTCGATGGCATAGTAGTCGCTGGCATCCACTCTGGCTGCTTGCCAAAAGTCTCCTGGAACCACCACAATTCTAGCCACCCATTCGTCGGTATCTATAGCGCTAAGTTCACTTAAAGGGAAGGTCGCATCCAGGAATAACCTTACGTCGAACTTCGTGAAATCATATTTATAAAGCAGTACATCCCCACCTTCGAATAAAATTTGTTGATCTAGTTTTCTCCAGATTTCCACTCCTTCATTATCAACTCCCCATAACAAATAAACCAGCGCCACATCTGAATCGTACCCTTCAAATCCATCATAATAAGGCAGGATTACTTCATATCCATTACCTGAGGTGAAGTTGATATTTTCATATTCAAAGACAAAACCACTCTCACCCGGTGCACCTATCGGTCCTTCCGGACCAGGTATGCCTTGTGGGCCCTGAGGGCCTATAACTGTTTCTGTACAAGAGGTTAATAAACTGACTATCAGTAGTATCGGTATAATTTGGATCGTTTTCATGACTTTTATTTGTTTGCTTTGACCTACACTTACCAAACACCGTTCCAAAAAATTTTTTCACCGCTAATCAACCAGTAAATGGAATACACGTAATATTTACATACATTTACTTTTTATCAATTTTATTACTATTACAATGAACACAGGAAAAGTGAAATTCTTTAACGATTCAAAGGGTTACGGATTTATCAAGGAGGATGGATCGGAAAAAGAATATTTCGTCCACATTTCTGGCCTAATCGACCAGGTTGGTCAAAACGATGAAGTAACCTTCGACTTGAAAGAAGGTAAAAAAGGATTAAATGCGATTAACGTGAAACTGGCGTAAGCCAATTGAAATAAAGTATTTTAATCAAGTCTGAAGCCTCCCAAGTGGGAGGCTTTTTTATTTCTTCAAAATAATTCCGATTACTTCTCTCGAACGATTTCGAAAGTATGGGTAAGGTTGATATCAGGATTCAAAGACGCAGAAACAGAACAGTATTTTGTAACTCCAAGATTTACCAGGCGCTCCGCTTCCTGCTCTGTTAAATCGGGAGAAACAAAAGTGTATTTGATATTGATATCGATGAATTTCTTTGGAATATCCTCTCTCCTGGTTCCCTCTACCTCTCCATAAAAGTCAACAAGGGTCTTCCTTCTCTTCTTTACCATTTGCACAATATCCACCGCAGCACAGGCAATCACACCAGACAAAAGCAGTTGCATTGGAGACATCGCTTTCTTATCTTCTGCTGCTAGCATATCAATTTCCAATCTGTTACCACTTTCATTTTCGCAGTAATACTCCTTGTCGTCTTTAAAGCCCAGCTTGATTTTCATTTCTTGTGATTTTTTGAAGTTGCAAATATGGCGAACAGAATTATTTAACGGAAAGTTTAGCTTCAGCAATTATTTATTATCCAAACCTAAAATGAGCCTCCTTTTTTTTGAAATTCTATTTTGGTTACCCTCCGCAATAGGCTAACTTTGCCAACTATTTAAAAACTAGAGGGCTATGATCATTCCGAAGGAAGCAAAGTTAACTTCAGAACAACTCAAAGAAGTTACCAAAATTGTAGAAGAGTACAACTGTAGAATCCAGCCGATAGAAGGTCATCACAGGAGCATTTATGCGGTTCTTGGTGAGGAACGTGAGACCATCATGATCAACAGGATTCTCGGTCTGGATTATGTAGATCGGTTTGATGCTATTGATTCGCCATTTAAGCTGATGGACGTAAAGTCTGAGTTGGCGCATCATAAAATCTCTATCGGTGGCAACATCGTAGGCGAAAGCCCATTTATTATTGCCGGTCAATGCACGATAGACCCTAAAAACCCTAATTTGTTTTTAGAGACTGCTCACGCTGTAAAAGAAGCAGGAGCAAAAGCCATTCGTGGTGGTGTCTGGAAGCCAAGAACAATGCCTTACTCCTTCCAGGGTGACGATAGCTCTATGCAGATATTATTAGATGCCAAAGCTGCTACTGGTCTTCCTGTGGATACAGAAGTGATGGACGAGCATCAACTAAAACTTGCGGTAGAAGCCGGAGTTGACGTTCTTCAGGTTGGTGCAAGAAATGCACTGAACTACTCCCTGCTAAAGCAAATCGGAGAAATGACTGCCGATAAAAAAATCGCAGTTCTTCTGAAGCGTTCCATTGGCATGGGACCGGTAAATGAATTCATCGCGGCATCAGAATATATTGCGGCTGCAGGTAACCCTGACGTGTTGTTATGTCCAAGAGGAACTTCACCGACCATGGACGGATACAGAAATCATCCAGACGAATGCATCACGCCACTTCTAAAGGAAAAAACATGGGCACCGGTTATTGTTGACCCATCTCACTCTGTTGGTAGAGCTAAATACGTTCCTTCTGCAGCTATGGCAGCTATGGCTTACGGCGCAGATGGCGTAATCATTGAAACCCACTGTCAACCATCAAAAGGAATTGGTGATGACCCGAAACAGTCTATCACTCCTGAAGTACTAACAAAGTTGATCAGCGACATCAATAGTATCTGGGAAATAAGAAGTCACTACAAGCAGGCAGCAGTTATTGCTTAAGATTAAGATCGAATTATATATTCATATCAAAGCCCGGCCAACTGGTCGGGCTTTTTCATTCACGTAGATACTATCAAATCTACATAGCAAAAAAATGGTCCCGACCGTCGCCGGGACCATGAACATAAACCAACTTCAGTGCTTATGCATTTTGGAGTATCTTAATTATCAGTATTCGCCAATCTCATTGGGCTCACCTGATCATCATCTTCCCATATTTTCCTGTTTTTGGCCTCAGGGCCTTTCAGTTTCACCGGGTTAGAGTCCATGTTGACAACCAACGTAGGCGTATTTTGACTTTCTTCAGACCAAACTTTGAGATTTTTGGCTTCTGGTCCTTTAATCTCTTGTCTCTCTTTTACGACAACCACAGTGGTAGATTTTTCTTTATCTAACCATGGTTTATAATTCTTTGCTGCAGGGCCCTTCAACGAGGTACGGCCTTGAGCGAAAGAAAATGATACAACTAACAATAATGCGAATGATGTAAGTGCTATGCGTTTCATGATGTTATCTATTTGTTTCTGTACTACAATTTTACGGCATGTAAACCCTCGCGTTCCTAGGTGAAAAATTGTAATTTTTTCTGGGGATAAATACGGATTTCAGCCCTCCGTATTTTTACGGATGTATCTCAGGAGTATGCTTGATTCGATAGTTTTTCATAGCCATGGGTAGCGTCAATCCCTGATAAAGCACAGAGCAAACGACCACTACATAAGTCATGGTTACGATAAGTTCGTGCCCTTCAAACCCGTGCATAGACAGTGAAACTGCTACAGGAAGTCCTCCCCGCAAGGCTCCCCATGATAGCACCGAAATAGTACTATTATCAAAATCATGTGAAAAAGACATCAACCTCACGGGTATGAATACGCTAACCCATCTGGCAAAAAGTACAATGTTAACGGCGAAAAAACCTGCAGCGAAATAGTCCAGCCTCAGTGGAATGACCAGCATTTCGAAACCGATAAGAACAAACAACATAGCTCCGAGCGTGTCTTCCATTAGTTTCCAAAACTTAAATACATAGGTCCCAGCTGCGTGCTCAGTATCCGGATGATGGCCAAGGTTTCCGATCATGAGGCCTGTTGTAATGGCCATCATTTTTGAAGAAACCATTATGTAATCCGCAATCCACGCACTTGACATCACTAGTGCCAGCGTTATCAAGACTTCGATCTGAACATGCTCATTATCTATGAATTGCAACACTTTGTATCCTACCCAGCCAAAAACAGCTCCCAGGATCAATCCACCAATCAGTTCTCTAGCCAAAACCGATAACGCCATATCCATAGTTAAATCATATTGTAGCCTCTGTGTGTAAATATCCACGAAAATAAGAGCCAGTACTACAGCTAGACTACTCCCAACGATGGCTTCTCCAAGCACCTTGTTTTCTAACTTTTGAGATAAATCAAATCTTTTGATCATGCTGGTAATGGCTGTGGGGTCCATAGCGGAAATGAGTGTGCCAAATATCAAACACACCATATAACTCACCTTTAAGGACATAGCCTGAAAAACAAACCACATACTGGTAGCAATCACCAGGCTTGATACCACCACTCCAAAGAACCCCAACACCAATACCGGAACCTTTTGCTTACCTAGCGATTGAAAATTGAGATTGAGGGCTCTTGAAAAAAGTATCACATTGAGTACAAACTGATCCAGAATTTCAACATAGTCAAATTGTCGAATGTATCTGGCCAGATTAAGATTAGGAAAAAGGCTACCTATCATCAGAACGGCCAGTGACAGCACCAAGGCCATCACCATCAAACCCACAGCTGACGGCAGCTTCAAAAAGAACGCATTGATAAAAATGAAAACCCCTGAAAAGAAAATGAGAATAGCGATAACATCAAATACGTTCATACCAAATGTGACTGATCAATAAAGCCACAATTTAGAATGGGTAATCATCCCGTAGTTTCGCAAAAAACCCTTATTTCCTTATCCGTGTTAATACCGATATAGACCTATATCAGGCCTAGATGAGCGGCCTTCTTGATGAGTTCAGCAGTATTCTGAACATTAAGTTTTTTCATCATATTCACTCGGTGAGTCTCCACAGTACGTGCACTCACAAAAAGCTGATCCGCAATTTCCTTGGTCGTCCTTCCTTGAGAAACCAGGTCCAGTACCTCCATTTCCCTATCAGACAACTTTTTATGGCTTTCTTCATCCAGAGCCATATTTCCTATCATCAACTGAGAAATCTCACTATTGAAATATTTCTTACCGGCACTCACTTGCTTAATAGCCGTAATAAGCTCGTCCTCATCTGAATTCTTAATCAGGTATCCAAAAGCTCCATTTTTTACAGCCTTCACCACATACTGTCCCTCTGCATGCATCGTAAGGATGATGAATTTAGTATTCTCAAATTTAGACCTGGCCTCCTTGATGATCTCCAAACCGTTAACCTCAGGCATACTAATATCCATGAGTACTACATGAGGCTCGGTTTCTTTTAACAAATCGTAAAAACCATTGACTGAATCACATTCTCCCACAATCTCCAGATCTTCATTTTTGGACAATAATGAAATGATCCCCTCTCGAAAAAGCTGATGGTCATCCACCACTAAAATCTTGATCTTACTCATGCTATTGGAATTTCAACCTCTATCGTCGTTCCGGACTTATCACTTAATATTTCTATTACCCCGTTTAAAAGTTTCACTCGCTCCTGCATGTTTCGAATTCCATTTCCTTCCCAGGGCTGTGCCACATCAAAGCCTTTGCCATCATCGGAAATGAAGTAGCCAATATGATCTTCAAATTCCGTAATAGATACCTTTATTTGTTTCGCTCCAGCATGCTTAATAGCATTATTAATAGATTCTTGAGCAATTCTATACAAACCTACGTTAATTTCATCAGGCAGGGTCACCTCACTTTTCATGTCGTTTTTGTACAAAATTTCAACTCCGGAGCTCTTTTGAACACTTTTAATGAGGTTTCTGATAGCCTCTCCGGCACCGAAATCGGTCAGTACACTTGGCATGAGGTTATTAGACATTCTTCGCACTTCAGCTATGGTATCATCAGTCCGGGTGAGAAGCACAGATTTTGTTTTTTCATTCAGATTGGCGGACTGTAAATCAAGCCTCAAAGTAGTCAAAAGTGGCCCTAGCCCATCGTGCATTTCCCGTGATAACCTGGCTCGTTCCTTTTCTTCTCCATTGAGGATAGACTGCTGATTTCGCTTAATCAACTCTGCTTCTTTCAGTTGATATTCCTTCAATTTTTCCTTCATCTGGATCAATGCCTCTCCTAACTTATCCTCTTTACTCAATGGCACGTACTTTGCATCAAAATTTCCCATACCTATTTCTCCTGCAAACTTGATGGTCTCAGTCATGGCCTCCACCAACTTGTTAAGGGCATCAAACATTTGTCCGATTTCATCCCCACGATCCACATTCGTTTTAACTCCATCTAGAATACCCTTAGACATTGTAGTTAGCTTCCGCTCCATAAACATAATCGGTTGAACAATCATGCGAGAGAGGACATATGATACTATGAAAATCACCAAAAGGACAGCCAGTAAGGTATAAATGAGATCCTTCTCCAATTCCTTTAAGGGAAATAAACCCTCGCTATGATCCATCTCGCTCAGAATAACCCACTTTAAGCCATTTATTTCAATTTGTTCATATGCACTGAAAACTTCAACACCCCTGTAGTCCAGAAAAATATCTTCCCCAGGCTCTCCCCTCATGGAGCGTTTGACTCCTTCTGTCTTCACATCAATTAAATAAGGACTTTTGGAATAAAACCTCGAGGGGGTTCTCATTTTGTAATCCTCCCCCACTAAATAGGACTCACCGGTCTGACCCAACCCTGTTCTTTCCATCAAAATATTATGTATTTCAGGGAGTTCAGAGATACCAACAAACACAAAATCCTGAGACTTTAATAGAAAAATAAGTGTAACAACAGACGACTTAGCTTCAGTAGTTACATCAAGAATTCTCAAGGCCCCGTCCCAATCACTTTCATTAATGTCAATGGGGTAACCTCCTATCTCGCCGGGCAGTTCTGATAGTTGCTCCACTTCGATAAACAGATCTTTGGCGTACCCTTTCTGTTCAGGATGTTCTGCGATGGACTCCAACGCCTCAATTCTATTGCTGAGCGCTGCTTTAATCTTCACCACCTTGAGCTGTTTTACCGATGACAGTTGTAATAAGACGCGCTCCTTTAACGCCTGATCAAACTGGAAATAAAACAAAGACAATAAAACCGCTACCAATGCCAGTGACATGGCAACCATAATAACAGCCAGCTTATTGGTGATATTTAGACGATTCAAAATCATGGGTTAATGGGAACAAAAATGCCTAATGAAAATTATTATCAGCACAAAAGCATACTTTTTTAACTCAGATATGGTTTGATCGAATGCGATAAGTCAATTCATTAATTAACTTTAAATCCATTACAAAAACCTATTTACCTAACCTTATTTTAATTTATGTCCGCCCAACCATCTCAAGACGCTCCTCCATTAGGGGGTCTGCGAAAGACTTCTTACATCCTTGTATCACTGGTCGCCACCGGCATCATTCTGCACTACACTCAGGATTATGTGATCCCATTTATACTTGCGTTGATTATCTGGTTTATCATTCACGAGCTGAGAGAGAACCTGCAAATGATTCCATATATCCGTGACAACTGGCCCTTATGGGTCCAAAGCACCATCGCCTTTGTTGTCATCAATATTGTTCTGGTGGTTATTGGTCAACTGCTGATTTCGAGTGTGGCAGTCCTAACAGAGTCTATCGAACTTTACGAAACCAACTTTAACAGATCCATGCTCGAGCTCAACGAGATACTGGGCATGGATATCCTCTCTCAAATCATTGAATACGTAGATAACATGGATGTCTCTGCTGTTCTGAGCAGCACGATTGATTATGCCTCCCTGCTACTGGGAAATTCCTTTCTTATTCTCATTTACATCATCTTTCTGCTTGTGGAGGAAAGTGTTTTCGAAACGAAGATGCATAAGATCTATACAGCCGTTTCCAAACAGAAAAAGAACAAAAAGCTGTTCCAAAAAATGGATAAAAACATCAGTAGATACCTATCACTTAAATCTCTCGTGAGCCTATTAACAGGAATACTCAGCTATTTCGCATTATTAGCTTTCGGAATAGATGCTCCCATTTTTTGGGCGTTGCTGATCTTTGTTTTGAATTACATACCAACCGTCGGATCGCTGATAGCGACCTTATTCCCTGCCTTTTTTGCGATACTTCAATTCGGAGAGTTGGCTCCATTCATTTATGTCCTGATCAGTGTAGGCACTATCCAGGTGATCGTTGGAAATATTGTAGAACCAAAAATTATGGGTAACAGCCTCAACTTGAGTTCGCTGGTGGTAATACTGTCATTAACCATTTGGGGTGCCATCTGGGGAGTGATGGGCATGATTCTTAGTGTGCCTATCACAGTGATGATGATTATCGTATGCGAGGAAATTCCCAGCCTGAGATTTGTCGCTGTAGCGCTTTCTGAAAGAGGTGACATCCGACCTCCTGATGAAGAAGAATAAAAAAATTAGGCGCAGGGAAAATTCCCTGCGCCCACAATTAAAGATCAACACTGATCTTAATTACCTAACTGACCAATCCATTCACTTTCAGCCAACTGCCTCCATTGATACAATCAATGCCTTCACTTTTCAGCATGCTTGTAGCCTGACCACTCCGCATACCTGAAGCACAACAGAGTACAATCGGCTTATTCATATTCTTGATTTTGGAGAGACTTGCCCCTAGCGTCTGAAGCGGGAAATTTTTAGATCCATCGACATGGCCACCCTGGTATTCTCCCGGGGTCCTCACGTCAATAATTACCGCACCATTTTCCAAATATTCCTGCAAGTTGGCAGAACCTCCACCAAAAAGATTACTTAAGATTCCCATATTGTTTTTTTTGAGAACAAAAGTGGAGTGACTTAAGAACACATTTTGTAACATAGGTTACAAACGAAAAAAGCCATCTGATTCCTCAGATGGCTTTGATAAAATATCGTTTAGGAATTATCCTATTTCTACTAGTTCGATCTCAAAAACAAGATCCTGTCCTGCAAGAGGATGATTAGCATCAATGGTAATGCTTTCCGGATCTACATCAACAACCAACACATGTGTCTGTTGCCCATTAGGATTAGTTGCGACAAGCGTTTGCCCAACTTCAGGCTGCATATCAGCAGGAAGGTCAGTACGAGGAACCGCTTGAATCAGTTGATCGTTCTTCTCTCCGTATGCTTCCGCACATGGAATAGTTACCTTCTTCTTCTCATTTAGCTCCATACCAGTCACTGCTTCATCAAATCCCTTGATCATTTGACCAGACCCAACCGTAAACTGCAACGGCTCTCTCTGTAGTGATGAATCAAATACCTCTCCTGATACCAATGTGCCAGTATAGTGGACCTTCACCACATCGTTCGCTTTGGCTGTACTCATAATTGATTTTTTTATTTAAATAAAAGTTGGGAAAACTTAAGTGGAATAAGATATAACCAACCCTGGGACGTATGCCCCTAAAAGATTTTTCGCAAAGTTAACAAATACTATCAGGGCTAAAAGCCATTAACCAATTGATTGTTACTTAGTTCGGTCGATAGTGTACTGTACGAGCTGATCCAATGAAGTTCGGTACGCTGAATCCGGCAGGGTCTGAAGGATCCCGCGTGCTTGAGAATGGAATTTTTGCATCACCCCGGTGGCATATTCCAGACCACCTTTTCCTTTAACGAAACTAATGACCTCCGAAACATTTCTGGGTTTATCTGCACTTTTCTTAATAAGAGAGATTATCCTCTTTTTCTCTTTGTCCTCAACCTGGCTAAGGGCATATATCAAAGGAAGGGTCATCTTTTTCTCCTTGATATCAATACCCGTAGGTTTACCTATCTCAAAAGCTCCATAATCAAACAAGTCATCCTTAATCTGAAAAGCCATACCCACACAGTCCCCAAATTTTGTGAGCTTCTCTACGGTTTCGGCTTCCGCCCCGCTGGAAGCTGCTCCTACCCTACAACAGGCTGTTATCAAGCTTGCGGTTTTCTGTCGGATGATCTGGTAGTAAACCTCCTCCGTAATATCCATTTTTCGGGCCTTCTCCATTTGGAGCAATTCACCCTCACTCATTTCCTTTACGGCATTGGAAACGATCTTGAGTAAATCGAAATCGTTGTTCTCCAGGGACATCAGCAAACCTCTGGACAGCAAATAATCTCCTACCAGTACAGCTATTTTGTTCTTCCAAAGGGCATTAATAGAGAAAAATCCACGACGATAATGGGAATCATCGACGACATCATCATGAACCAAAGTAGCTGTATGAAGTAATTCGATTAAGGCAGCCCCACGAAAGGTAGATTCATTAATAGTTCCGGCACTACCTGAGCATAGAAAAACGAACAACGGCCGCATTTGCTTACCTTTCCTCTTCACGATATATCTCGTGATCTTGTCAAGCAGCACTACCTTGCTGGACATGGACTGGCGGAATTTCTTCTCAAACTCCTCCATTTCCGCAGCAACAGGAGCTTGAATCCCTTTAAGGTTAAGTGACATATTCAAGAAGGTGCAATTATAACACCTCTCGCACTCAATACAAACCCACAATTTCAGATTGATGAAACCTTTACCCCATAAAAGTCCGTTTCATTTTTCTTTTTTAATTTCTATCCTAAACCAACATCCTCTAATGAATCCTACCTACTACTTACTCGATGTTTTTACTGATGAACTCTTTGGTGGAAACCAATTGGCAGTCATTCCTGACGCATCCCATATAAATCCCGATCTTTTTCAAAAAATAGCCGGTGAATTCAACTTATCTGAAACCGTATTCTTATTTCCCCCTGACAAATTAGGGGATGGCTATTCCATGAGGATTTTCACTCCGAAGGTAGAACTACCTACTGCAGGGCATCCAACTATTGGAACGGCCTACTACCTGGCGTCCCAGAATGAAGGCGTTCTCGAAATAGAATTGATTCAGAAAGTGGGAAAAATCAAGGTTACCATTGACTATGAAAATGATAAGGTCGGGACAATCAATATGTTTCAACCCCTGCCGACTTTTGGTCAGTTATTCGAAAATCGATCCGAAATTGCCAATATGGTTTCTTTAGAGGAGTCTGACCTGGACAACCTACCGATCCAGGCTATAAGTTGCGGGAATGAGTTTTTATTTATTCCTGTCAAATCTGTGCAAACACTTTCCAGAGCCAAAGTGGACACCGCAAAATGGGAGCAGATGAGAGATTCTTTTGGAAAAACGGAGCTCTATGTATTTTCTATCAATAAGGTAGAAGGCGGACAGGTTCGTGGGCGAATGTTCGCGCCCGGCATAGGAATTACAGAGGACCCAGCAACAGGATCTGCAAATGGCCCACTCGCCTGCTATCTAAACAGGTACACAGAATTGACTTTTCCAATCACCAGTTTGCAGGGCTTTGAAATGGGGCGTCCCAGTCACCTGTTTCTGGATGTCAAAAAAGATGAAAATGGTGAAATAAATGAGGTGAAAGTGGGTGGTAAAAGTAAATTTGTGGGCAAAGGTGAGCTCTTTCTAAATCGTGAATAGAGAGAATTATCATAACTTGCGCTGAATTTGACGAGCACCAACTGACCCAATTGAATGCGAAAGCAAAAGACCAGATATTCTGAGATCATTCCTAGAAAAAAACAATGGCCGATTGTTCAACTTGCCAGGGACAGGAAGTCATTTATTCAGGAAGTCGCCAATGAGTCTTTTGACACTCTAAAGTCACTCAATTCAAAGAAATCACTCCGAGAGGAACTGGAAACGACTATCCACAGGGAAAAGCTCAGGGTCAAGAACAACCCATGGCGAGTAGACCCCAAGGATGATAAAAAATTTTGGCAGGAAATGCAGTCAAGGTTGGCAGAAAGCCAAAACCTTGCACCAGACAAAGTCAAAGCGGAAGAAGAGGCTATTCTCAAAACGATTCTTGATAGGTATTGTGAGGAAATTGCCGGTAATTTCAAGAAGACGTCCTATCGTTTCACAAAAACCATCGTCACTTTTGGATTTGCGCGTCTGTTAAATGCCGCCAGAGGGGTTAAAGGAATCCGTTCGCTATTCAGTCGACAATTGGACCTGGATGATAAAATCCATGTGAAAGGTGAGCCTGAACACATTCGATCACTGGCAAAGAAAGGGACCGTTGTTATGGTCCCTACCCACTTCAGCAACCTGGACTCCATTTTGATTGGTTGGGTAATCCAGCATTTGGGCCTTCCGGCCTTTATCTATGGTGCGGGCCTAAACCTGTTCAACCTTAAAATCTTTGCCTACTTCATGAATAGCCTTGGTGCCTACAAGGTTGACCGAAGGAAGAGAAATCCAATATATCTTGAGGCGCTAAAAACCTATTCAAGCCTTGCTATCCGACGTGGCTGTCATAGTCTTTTCTTCCCGGGAGGAACGCGTTCACGTTCGGGACAAATAGAAAAGGCGCTGAAGCTTGGTTTGCTTGGAACCACCATAGAGGCACAAAGAATCTTGTACGAAAATGAGACCCCGGAGGAGCCTGCTGGCAAGATCTTTATTGTTCCCGTTGTCATCAACTACCACTTTACGTTGGAAGCACCTGCTTTGATCAATGATCATCTTAGAAGAACGGGACAAGAACGATACTACCGAGAGCGTGACGAGTTCACTACTTCCTATAAGATCTCATCCTTTCTGTTCAAATTTTTCACAAAGGGATCAGACATATCTGTAAGCATTGGCCGTGGGCTAGATATCCTTGGAAACTATGTGGATCAGGAAGGAAATAGCCTGGACTCAAGCGGAAAGATCATTGACCCAAGGGACTATTTCAGAAGGAATGGTAGCATCACGGTTGACGAACAGAGAGAGGAAGAATATGTAAGGATACTGGGTAAGCGAATAGTAACGGAATTCCATAAGTACAATCGAGTATTCGCAAGTCATCTCGTTGCGTTTACAGCCTTTAAGTACATCGAGCGAAAAAATCCAAAGCTTGACCTTTATAGCCTTCTAAGACTACCAGAAGAGGATCTGGTAATTGACTACGAAGACTTTAAAAAAGCTTACAAAAAGCTGAAAAAGAAAATTCTTAAACTCCATAAAAAGGGAGAGGTAGATGTTGCAGGACATATGCTCGAAAAATCCGACATTAGTATAGAATTGGGAATATCCAACGTGGGTATGTACCATGCGAGAAGACCTTTGATTAAAAAGGGAGATAAAATCATCATTCAGAGCATGAGCACGCTTTACTATTACCACAACAGAATGGATGGCTATGGTCTCGAAAACCACATCTAATCATAAGACAGTAGGTGTTATTGGGGCGGGTAGCTTTGGTACAGCCATTGCTAATATCCTTGCTGAAAAAAATCACGTAATCCTATACGTCCGTACCAAAGAACGTGCAGAGGAAATAAAAGCCACGGGTAAGAGTGCAGACCAGGAACTGAATCCGAACATAGAGATCTCAAATGACCTAGAAACGATCGGGAACAGATGTGAAGTAATTTTCCCTATCATCCCGTCAGCGAATTTCCGGTCTATGATCAAGGACCTAAGCCCTTTCCTTAAGCCGTATCACATTCTTATCCATGGCACCAAGGGATTTGACATCAATGTCAGCAGGAGTAAAATAAACAGTCGAAATAAACTCTCCCGGGAGCACATCAGAACAATGAGTGAGGTCATTCTTGAAGAGACCTCGGTCGTGCGTGTTGGGTGTCTCGCGGGGCCAAATCTAGCCAAAGAGATCAGTCAACACAAACCTGCTGCCACAGTTGTTGCGAGCAGATTCGAAGAAGTAATCAAGACAGGTCAGAGCCTACTTAAAAGTGATCGTTTCCTTATCTATGGAAGCCAGGACCTAATAGGAATTGAACTTTGCGGAATTCTTAAAAACATTATTGCCGTAGGTGCAGGAACCGTCGCGGGCCTTGAGCTAGGAGAAAACTCCCGATCGCTCTTTATCAGTCGTGGCCTGGTAGAAATGGTCCATATAGGTAAAGCCCTGGGGGGAAATGCTCAGGCTTTTCTCGGGCTGGCGGGTGTAGGTGACCTCATTGCGACCAGTACCAGTGGACTCAGTAGAAACTACACAGTAGGATATCGACTGGCAAAAGGCGAATCGATTGGCCATATCATCGAGTCCATGGAGGAAGTCGCAGAAGGAGTAAAAACCATTGAGATCATCCACGAACTGGCACAAACCTATCAGGTAAGATGCCCGATCACCGAAACCCTCTTCCGTATCATCAAAGAAGAAATGACTGTTGATGATGCACACAAATACCTCATGAAATTCCCTTTCAGAGCAGAAATCGAGATTCCGGATTAGCCTTGCATCGCTTTTACCCGCTGCAGTAATGGAGGGTGTGAATAATGTACAAATGTATAGGCCGAATGAGGCGTCAGATTAGACAAATGATCTGAACTTAATTTCTTAAGTGCTGATATTAACGGTTCGCTTCCATAAGTCTCCACCGCATAAGCATCCGCCTCAAATTCATTTTTCCGGCTAAGTATGTTGCCGAAAATACCCAGAACCGTTGAAACCGGACTATATAGAATGGTGAAGGCCAGAAGATTGAGATGTAAGGCAGTTATCTCCCCTCCCATTGCGAAGCTTAATTCACTGCTAAATACCATTTTTGAAAGCAGGAAAAGCATCAGCCCGATGGTTAGCACACTCACGATAGCGCCCTGAACAATGTGTTTCTTCTTGAAATGACCTACCTCGTGAGCAAACACTGCAGTGAGCTCCTCATAGGTATGATTTTCAATCAAGGTATCATACAAAACCACTTTCTTTTGCTTTCCCAGGCCAGAGAAAAAGGCATTACCCTTGCTAGATCTTTTAGACCCATCAATTACGAAAATGTTCTTTAGCGGAAAGTCTACCTTATGGCTGTAATTCTCAATACTGGCCTTTAACGCCCCGTCTTCCATGGGTTTAAGCTTGTTGAAGAGCGGCAAAATCAAAGTAGTATAGAAGACGTTTACGAACAGAACGAAGACAGTAACGACCACCCAGAAATAAATCCAGAAGTCTTTCCCCATCAACATCACCAAATAGACCAGAATCGCAAGCAATAAACCACCCACAATCAGGCCGATCAACCAACCTTTGACCTTATCCAGGATAAATGTTTTGACTGTAGATCTATTGAACCCGAACCGCTCTTCAATCACAAAAGTCTTATAGTATGAAAATGGGAGCCCAATTATCTGAGAAATCAAAAATATGACACCAAAGAATAGCAAAGTCGTTACCGGTTCAACCGGAGAAAATGTCCTTAACCAACTATCCAGCATGCCAAACCACCCAAGGCTCAATGCACCGATCATTACAAAAAAATTGATGGTAGAACTGACCATACCAAACCGTCCGGTCACCTTCCCATATTCCTGCGATTTCCTGTACTTTTCCTCATCATAGATACCTGAAAGCTCCTCCGGGATAGGCTTTAGTGCACTTTTATTATTCAAAAATGAAAGCGCACGTTCAAATACAAAATCGAATACGGTAATGCCAATAAGTATGGTCAGTATGGTTTGCTCTGTCATAAAGAATCAGTGAATTGACTCAGAAAATAAAAGGAATCGGGCATCGTAACTCTCGGACCTCACGAGCTGGTTTGCGTGGGTCTGCCAGGCTGAAGGCATACACTATAGAAATCTCGTGAGCCCCACCGGTGCCTATTCCCAAATCAGAAATTGTATAGTCAAAACTGTACCCGATGGTCAGGTCGTTTTTAGAAAAACCAACCATAGCGATCATTGCCTCATTATTGGCAATTCCTCGCAAGCTTTCAATCGGCACGCCTCTGTACCAAAGCCCAAGAAGGATCGGCTCAAGTGTAAAATAAAGTCCCAGATCAAGCTGTTTGAAATTTCCTTGTTGGCGGTAGTTAAATGAAGGAGTAAAACTGCGCTCTCTCCCCTTCACCGAGCGCTGCGCCTTGGCACTGATGGCCGTAAATGGGATTTTATACCCTCCCTGAAGGGAATATTTTCTTGGTAGCGGAGCACTTCCTCCGTTGATCGATTGATTAGGCTCCAAAATATGATGAACTGAATAACCTAGCCAGGCCTGTTCATTGAAAACCACCCCACCCAGTGATAAATCAAAAAAATTAGCTGAGAGACCCGTATTGAAAGTTTCCTGCGTCACCGCCCTCACCTGTCCGGTCTGATCGAATTGATCGCCAAAGGTGAGTTTATCAAAATTAATGTCGCGCCAGTAGTAGCCCAACTCCACTCCGGGCCTAAAGGTCCACTTATGATTAAGTCTTACCTGGTAGGCATAAAGAAGGCCCAAACTCGTTGAGTTAAGTCCCGCCAACCCTTCACTATCCGAATTGGCAATAATGCCCACACTGCTATCGTAGTCTTCGAAGTTATAATCGAGCGAAAAGCTGTAAGTGACGAAGTTGGCATCAATAGACGGCCATTGGTTTCGGTAATTGATCCCGGCTCGGCCTCTTTGGTTAATACCAACTAAACCCGGGTTAAGATATACCGGTGCCGCATAGTATTGGGAAAATTGAGGATCCTGGGCAGAAGCATTCTGAACACTCAGCACAGATACTCCTACCATCGTGACAACGACGATGGTACATAACACGTTTCGCAATCCATATTTTTGATCTACCAAACCCCTGAAATTAACACAAACCAAAGTTGCTAATGTAAGTAATGTAACGATAAGTTACGCGTTAGTATTTTATGTTAATTTTACATTAGGCCGTCTCATAATGATATTCCTGAACGTTAAATCAGTCTTTGGATAATGAGCTATAAGAATCTATTGGGTGCAAGTACAGCAGTGGTGCTGCTTTTATTAGTTTTTGGGGCGTCCGGCCAGGATCTCACTGAAAAGAACTGGTTGTTTGGAAATTCGGCCGAATACCTTGTTTTTGACAAAAGCGGGCGTAGTGCCGTTTTGGAAGATGATCAGGCTACACCTTTCGGTACAGGTGGTTCCGCGGTAATCAGTGACCAGTATACCGGCGACCTCTTGTTTTATACTGACGGCCGGCAATTATTCGATGTTTATCACAACCTGATCACCAATACACTTTCTGGTGATCCAGACCTTAATCAGGCCGCTGTCGCCTGTCCGGTACCGGGTAGCAGCACTCAGTACTATATTTTCACCAATTCAGGTTCATCTGTTGATTACACCATCGTGGATGCCAGTTCACAAGGGAATGGAACAGTAATGTTCCCATTTGGTGATGTTTCTGGAGCTGAAAATATTTCAACAGGTATCAGCGATCCGGCTGAAGGTATGATCATCATCGAAAATGACAATGGGACCAGCTACTGGCTCATCACTCAAAACAAAACTAGTTTTGAATTTCAAATCACCAACATCACCGCCGGCGGGTTATCTACCTCAAATCAAGCCATTTTCAGCGGTACGCTTCCGGGCTTTGAGACCAATCAATTCGCTTTCAATGAAAACACCAACCAACTCGCTCTGGCTCCAAAAAATATTAATCGAAATGTCCTGATCCTGAATTTCGATCCTGCTGGCGGCACCCTCAGCTTCAACCAATCTATTCTCAATACCGGGGTAACTGATGAAATATATGATGTGGAATGGTCACCGGATGGAAGCAAATTATTCTTTTCCGTGCTTGGCGACTCCTCCAGACAGGGCAATATTCATCATGTAGATTTTACAGATTCCACGAGTTCTCCCCTGCCAGTAAATACCGTTGTAACAGGAAGTTATTTCCGCAGCTATGGCTTAAAAAGGGGTATAGATGATAGAATATATCACTTATATCAGTTGGCAGATGGAAGCCCTTATACGCTTGGAAGGATTGGTGACACAGACAGTGCTTTATTTTTGATCCAATATGACAGCCTGTATCTAAATGATGATTTCAACGGAACTCAATTTCCGGCCTGTGCTCCGGCACAAATGTCAGCTTTTCTAAGTGTTAGATTTGACTACCTGGACAGTTGCGAAAAACAAGCCACCTTATTTTTTCCGGAGGTAGACCCCGAACCTAACTCTTATCTGTGGGATTTTGGTGATGGAAACACCTCCAATGCCACTGCACCAATCCATACCTATGACGCTCCTGGAAATTACAACGTCACCCTTACGGCAGAGTTAAATGGACGTTTTGGATCTTTCAGCCAACTGGTAAATATTATTGCCACGGATTCTGCAGACCTTGGTATGGACACTACTATATGTCCTGGCTCCACATTAGATCTTGACCCGGGTATCAGCGGCGTTTCTTATTTGTGGAGTACAGGTGAGACGACTCCTACCATTACAGTCGACACCACAGACATCTATTGGGTGTATGTCACACTCGCTTCAGGGTGTACCACTTATGATGAAATAGCAGTCACGGTCTATGGAGAGACGGAGATGTTTGGGGACATCTGGTATTTTGGTGAGAATGCAGGGCTCGACTTTAGCTTTGGTGCTCCCATACCGATATATGATGCTAACCTTATGAGCTCCCCGGAAGGCTGTGCTTCTATCATAGATATCAATGGACGACTGGCCTTTTACACTGATGGAAATACCGTCTGGAACAGTTCCCATGCGATCATGGTCAATGGAACGAACCTGGGTGGAGACAATACTGCGGCCCAATCAGCTTTAATTAAGGCTCACCCAATAGATCCTACCCTATTTTTCATCTTCACAACTGAAGAGGTATATGGTGATGGCACCTATCAACTGAAATATTCAGTGGTTGATATGAAAGCTGACAACGCCTTAGGGCAGGTTATCAAAAAAGGCGTGACGTTAATCTCTCAAAGTACGGAGCGAGTTGCATCGTCATCCACTGATAGAAATTATCCTTATGTATTTGGTCATGAATTTGGTAACAACAACTTCAGAGTATATCTGGTTGACGAAAACGGGGTTTCTGCAGCCTTACACTCCTCTATAGGAGAACCACATCGTAAAGACATCGAGCCAAGCCAAACAGGTTACATGAAAGTATCGGGAATGAATAAAGTAGCCACGGTGATCCCCGGTAGTACCGATTACCTTGAGGTTTTTGATTTTGACCCGTTTACTGGCGCTATCGAAAACCCGACCTTATTAGACCTGATGCTTGGAGGCTCTGAATCCCCTTATGGAATCGAATTCTCCCCTAATGGAGAAAATATTTTCGTCTCAGCTGACGGGGGCGGTACAGGAAAACTTTTAGCCTATGATGTCAGTAACCCTGACTCCGCGTCATTCACCCGGTATGAATACCCATCGGGTGGGTTATCAGGATATGGCGCCCTTCAAATAGGGTCTGATGGTATCATCTATCTTGCCATAGATAATCAAACTGACCTGGGATCTATTACCGGGGGTGACAACGCGCTTCCTGGGCCTGTGTTTACCGAAACAGCAGGATTAGCACTTAATGATGGCGGAGGTAGAATGAGCCGAAGGGGCTTACCGGGTAGCGGTGTTCCTCAACCTCCAGTACTACTACCTGAAATCACGGTAGCTACGGCTTGTGCCGGGCAGGAGACTTTTTTCTCGGGAATCGGAAGAGACAATTCCATTGAATATTATCAATGGGATTTTGGGGATGGCGTAACTACTCCGTTATCTCAATCCATAGATACTTCCCACGTTTATGACAGCGCCGGTATTTATATTGTAAACCTCCTCCTAAGTCTCGCTCCGGAATGTGAACCAGACACGCTACTCACTGATACCATAGAGGTTTTTTCCATTCCTGAACTACCATTGGTACCCACTGATACAGCACTTTGTGGAGGAACGGTGACTTTAGAGGCCTGGGATGTAGACCGTACAGATCTGCATTATTACTGGTCCACCGGTGATACAACAAGAATCGTAACCTTCACACAACCAATGATTGTCAGCGTGGCTATTTACAATGATGACGGCTGTCCTTCCGACACTATGGATGTTTTCATTGGCGATGGGGCAAATCTGGTGGATTTAGGCCCTTCCGAGATGATTGTCTGTCAAAACGATGGCTCACCAACACTCGATGGCTCTACCATCAATTCCACCTATCAATGGTATCTGGACGGTATCCTTATTGGTGAAAATGCCACTCAGGATGTCTTTACCTCTACCGCAGGCATCTTCATGTACCGGGTAGCAGTAACGAATCAGTTCACAGGCTGTACCGCCATGGATAGTGTGGAAGTCACGGTGTTACCGGAACCTGCAGTGTTACAGGCTAACATCGTCAATCCGGAGTGTAGTCAGTCCAACGGCTCCTTCCAACTGGAATTTCCTAATGGTGGAAACTACAGCTACGAAATGACTGGCCCGGTAAATGCGGGGCCATTTACGTTCGATGGTCCGGGAGTTACACCTACATTAGACAACCTCTCTTCCGGAAGCTATATCATAACAGCTACCAACACGGTAACAGGCTGTCAAAATATTGAAGTGATGCTGCTGGAGGATAATGCTGACTTTGACATGGAAGCGGTAGCCGAAAATGATTGCTTCGAAGGCGGTGACATTCGTATCATTCTGAGAAACTATGCCGGAAGCAGAGTTGACGTTGAGGTACTGGATGAGTTTGGCGATGTAATCTACTCGGAACTAAACCGTAGAGCTACCAACATCAGGGTCAATGACTTAGACACCGGAATCTATTATGTTACCACTCGCCATGTAGTGGATCCCTACTGCTTGCAGGCCGATACTGTGGTACTTCAGAATGGTGTTGAATGCTTCCGAACGATTGTAGCTCCAAATGCATTTAGCCCAAATGGCAACGGCCTCAATGATGAGTTTTTTGCCTATCCAAACGACTATATTGAACGGTTTGAAATCTTCATCTATAATCGATGGGGACAGATTGTATTCAACGCAAAGGATAAAAATTTCCGATGGGATGGCTCCTTTGGAAACCAATTATCCCCTCCGGGGACCTATGCATACAAAATGGTATTCCATAGTTCTTTAGAGCCTGAGGCGGGGCAACTGGTACAATACGGCTCTGTAACATTGATTCGATAAGCGGGTTTAATAAGTATGTCTTTCTTTGATCAGGTATATCAGAAACTATTCCCTCGAAAATCTCGTGGCGTTATTCTGCATGAAGTGCTGAAAAGAAGTCATAATTATTCTGATCATTACCAGTTATGGAGGGATAGCGAGCTTTCCAACACTTTGCTCAACGAGATTTCGGAGTCATTGAGATTAAAGGAACAGGGAATCGTCATTAGTCCGGATGTGCATCAATTTCGAGGTGACTATTCCAACGGTATCGCCATTTCATATCATGAAGACATTGAAAAGGACCATTTCCAGTTCCTGTTTGATTTGCTTGCCGAAAGAGTCAAGGAATTAGGCTACAAAATATCGGTGAGTGATAATCTGGTGACCGAAAAAGAAGGCATCATCGAGTCAAAAGAAAAACATTATTTAAAATCACGACTTTCAAATGAGCGGCCCATCGATCAGAAGTATGGGAATATCATCATTGAATACATCAAAATAAATGATCAACCCAGCTTTAT
Source organism: Marinoscillum sp. MHG1-6 (assembly GCF_024714475.1). Classification (GTDB taxonomy): domain Bacteria; phylum Bacteroidota; class Bacteroidia; order Cytophagales; family Cyclobacteriaceae; genus JAMZMI01. The sequence continues at coordinate 162,238 of NZ_JAMZMI010000003.1, forward strand.
TCGGCTTATGGCGCTGGCCTACAACGATCGTTTGTACAAGGATCCTGAAAATTTTCAAGAATTGGCCGCATATTTGTTCAATACTGAGAAAAACCAATGAAGGACATGAAAATTGTAAAATACCTTGTTTTCGCCATCACGACTATCATATTGATCGGCATATTCTCATTTAAGAACATTGAAGCTCAAAACCCTTTTCTCCCTACCAAATTAAAAATCACTGTTCTGGACAGACTGGGCAATGTAGTCCCAGAGGCAACTGTTACGCTCTATAAAGATGAATCGTCCTACAGAGCTAATGCAGACACGGTTCAGTCCATGATGACAGACGAGAAGGGAGTGGCGCTATTTAAAAACCTTGAACCTGTTTCCTATTTTATTGACGCCAGAAAAGGTGATGAAAATAATGACGGAGAGGGAGTTCAAACTGCCTCATTACAAGAAGGTAGAGTGAATAAAGTCAACACCATTATCGAATAAACTTGAGGAAATACCTGCCTGCCCTGGCGCTTATAGGAAGTATCATTTGGCCTTATTCCAAAAATGAAATCAACTATGGTTTTCAAACTCCGGATGTCAAATCTGTACTAGGAACCAAAGAAGATCCTATAGCCAGAATCAATTACGAGCAGGTAATGCTGGCCTCTCCACTTTCAGGAAAAATCCCTTCAGATATGAGAAGAAGGGAATTGGCCTTCCATAAAAGTCTTACAAAACAACCCGACTACCAGGAACTGGTATTTGCCAGAAAGGCCCAAACCGAATGGCAACTTGCGGGTCCCTACAATGTAGGAGGACGTACGCGAGCTGCAGGTATTGATGTGCTTAATGAAAACACGCTGATCTCAGGCGGAGTATCGGGAGGAATCTGGAAAAGCACCAATGGTGGTTCTGATTGGACACGCGTCACCGACCCGGATAGCCATCAGGGAATCTCCTGTATGGCTCAAGATACCAGAACAGGAAAAGAAAGCATCTGGTACGCCGGCACAGGGGAACAATTAGGAAACTCTGCCCGGGCGACCGGAGCGGTCTATCGCGGAAATGGAATATTGAAAAGCATGGACAATGGGGATACCTGGATTCCAATAGCATCCACTCAAAATTCCTCTCCACAAACGTTTCACACCCAATTTCAATATATCTGGAAGATCATCCCCAACAATCAAAAGCCGGCTATTGACGAACTGTTGGTGGCAACCTATGGAGGCATATTGCGCTCTCAGGACGGGGGTGACACCTGGGAACTTGTGCTGGGAAAAGAACTCTTTAGCCTTCCGGAGGACACAGATCTTAATGAATCAGAGGATCCGAGCTTCACCAATATTATACAGAACAGTTCAGGGCACTTCTTTGCCAGTCTGAGTTCCGCCACTTCCGTCAGCAATGCCTTATATGGCAATGCGGGGTTCTTCTTTTCCTCCGATGGCCAAAACTGGGTAGATATATCCCCTGCCGGGCTTTCCAGTTATCATGCCCGGACGGTCATAGCCTCAGGAACATCCAGTCCGGGAAGAGTTTATTACCTCACCTATACCGGAAACAATAACACCCAAATCTGGCGATACACGTATTCTTCAGTCAATGCTGGGGTACCAAATGGAACATGGGAAAACCTTTCTGCCAACATCCCGATGCTCGGTGGCAGTCTGGGAGATTTCAATGCTCAGGACGGCTACAACATGCTTGTGGCTGTGCATCCGAAGTTTCCAGATGTGGTCTATATTGGAGGCACGAATCTCTACCGCTCATTAAATGGATTTATCTCCAAAACCACTACCAAATGGATCGGCGGATATGACCCGGACCAGTCCAACGCCCATTATCCTTCACAACATGCGGATCAGCACCTGCTTTTATTTTATCCATCCGATGACAACAAAGTACTGAGCTGTCATGATGGAGGACTAAGTCGCTCCAACTCAATATTGAAGGACTCCGTCACTTATGTAAGTTTAAATAATGGCTATCTCACCAGCCAGTTTTATACCATTACGCAGGATCAGACATCAACAATTGAGACGATGCTGGGTGGAATGCAGGACAATGGAGCATATATTAGAGATGCGCCGGGAATCAACACAAGTTGGAACCGCCTTGTTAATGGCGACGGAGGCTATATGGCCGTATCTCCTAATAAGGATTTTGTATATACAGGCTTCCAAAATGGGCTCATATTCAGGCTTGCTTTGAATTCAGTCAATGAGATCATTGGCTTTGCCCGGGTGGATCCGGCTGACGCTGGTGAATCTGCAAATCAGCCTTACCTCTTCATTAACCCTTACATCCTTGATCCCTCGAATGCCAATAAGATGTTTGTGGCGGGAGGAAATTTCATTTGGCGAAATCAGAATATCCTTCAGATACCCAACGGCGATAATAATAAGACCAGCATTGGGTGGGAAAGAATTATAGGTACTGATATCGGATCAGGAGTTTACACCTCTCTGGAAAAATCAGAAGACGTACTATATACAGGGATTTACCGGGAGCAACCTACCATTACCAAAATTACTTCCGCCTCGGTTACAAAAGGCGAAAAAATCATCAAACAACTGGGATACACCCCATTTCCATCTGGCGGGTATATTTCCAGCATTTCTGCTGCCCCGGATAATGCCAATGTCCTTCTCGTCACCTTCTCAAACTATGAGATCCCATCCATTTATCTCTCTTTGGACGGAGGAGATACTTTTATCGATGTGAGTGGTAACCTCGAGGAATTCCCTGACGGGACGGGTGATGGACCTAGCGTACGATGGGCAGAAATAGTGCCTACAAACAGTGGATATCGCTATTATGTGGGTACAAGTGTAGGGTTGTTCAGTGCCAGTTTGGATATTAATTCAAATACCAATAATACCGTCTGGGTGAAAGAAGGGGCTCAGGAAATCGGAAAATCCGTTGTGACGATGTTGAATTACCGTCCGACGGATGGCAGAATGATCATCAGCACGCATGGGAACGGCACCTACAGGGCATTTTTAGATCCCATCAACATTGGAAATAACCCTGAAAATCTGCCATTCTCCTTAGGTCAAAACTTTCCGAATCCGGTTATTGATAAAACCTATATCAACTTTTCTATCCCTGAAGATGACATCGTAAGAATTGATCTCTTTGACGCACAGGGCAGAATCGTTAGGAATTTGCTTTGGGGCATTCAATACGCGGGGAACAATACCATTCAATGGGATGGAAAGAATGCCAATGGAGACCCGCTGAGGGCAGGTAACTACCTCTACACCCTCACCTATCGTGGGAAAACGAAAGTAAAAAGGCTGGTTTACACCCGATAAACTATCGTACTGTGACTAACAGTAAACCATAAGAAAGCACCATAAACCAGAACTTGTAGCCCACTAAATCAGGAGGAATGATTCCAAGTTGCATAAGGACAAGCGCGATAGTCAGCAGTATAGAGACAATTCTTAATGTATTTTTCGTACTTCTACTCATAGGTCAGATTGTTTAGTCGTAAATATAGCCGTGTCGAAAAGGTTCTCAAGTTTTTTTATAAATATTGTGGAAAATTTCAGAGATGGCGCTCATTGGATCAGACATAGCACAGGCAAAAGCACACCTTGACCGGGGTGAGCTCGTGGGCATACCCACAGAAACAGTCTATGGGCTGGCCGGAAATGCTTTGAATGAAGAAGCTGCCCTGAATATTTTTAAAACAAAAAACCGGCCGGAATTTGATCCGTTGATCGTTCATACTCATGCGATAGAGGAATTGGATAAGTATGTTACTGAGATTCCTGAAAAGGCAATTACACTTGCTCATGCGGTTTGGCCGGGTCCTTTAACCATCTTACTGGAAAAGAAATCGATTATACCCGATCTCATCACCTCAGGACTATCCACCGTAGCGATCAGAATTCCCAAACACCCATTGACGCTCGCTTTGTTGAAATCACTGGATTACCCCTTGGCTGCACCAAGCGCCAACCCATTTGGGTATGTATCTCCTACAACAGCGTCCCATGTGAATGATCAGCTTGGGGAAAAGATACCCTATGTCCTTGATGGAGGTCCGTGTTCAGTAGGTGTGGAGTCTACCATTGTAGGCTTTGAACATGATGCAAAACCTACCATTTATAGGCTAGGAGGAAAAAAAGTCGAGGATATTGAGTCGTTAATCGGTGAGGTAGACGTAAAGCTGAATAAAAGCTCGAATCCCGTAGCACCGGGCATGCTCCTGTCCCATTATGCACCGGGAGTTCAGGTACACCTGGGGGAGATTTCCGACCTACTGAAAAAGCATCATGACAAGCGCATAGGGATTATTTCATTCTCCCAATCCTTTTCTGCACCTAACATTGCCAAACAAATAGTACTTTCGCAGAATGCTGATCTCGATGAGGCAGCGAGGAAAATATTTTCGGCGTTAAGAAGTCTCGATTCGCCTGAAATTGACTTAATAATAACAGAGAAATTACCGGAAACCGGACTTGGTCGAGCAATCAATGATCGATTAGAGCGTGCTGCGGTAAGATACTGAACAATATTCTTTGGATTTTAACCTAAAAAAATCACTTTAGCATCAAATTTTACGCAAATGAGAACAATTGATGATTTTAACTTTAGAAACAGGAAAGCGCTCATTAGAGTGGATTTCAATGTACCACTAAATGAGAAGCAAGAAGTAACCGACGAAACAAGGATAAAAGCTGCTGTGCCAACCATTAAAAAGATCATCGATGAAGGCGGTGCGGTAATTTTGATGAGTCACCTGGGAAGACCTAAAACAGGCCCTGAAGATAAGTTTTCGCTAAAGCACATCATTCCTAACCTAAGTGAAAAACTTGGGGTATCTGTAGATTTTGCAGATGACTGTGTAGGAGAAAGTGCCGCTACGAAAGCCAAAGGACTTGGTAATGGACAGGTACTCCTACTTGAAAACGTGCGTTTCTACCCTGAAGAAACAAAGGGAGACGAGGAATTTGCCAAAAAACTCGCTGGATTGGGAGACATTTATGTGAACGACGCATTTGGAACTGCCCACAGAGCTCACGCCTCTACTACCATCGCAGCGAAATTCTTTGAAGATAAATGCTGTGGTTACGTGATGCAGCAGGAGCTGGAGAATGCGAAGAAGGTTCTAGGTGGAGCGGAAAAGCCATTCACTGCGATCATGGGAGGTGCTAAAATCTCTGACAAAATCCTGATCATCGAGCGACTATTGGATAACGTTGATAACCTGATCATCGGTGGTGGCATGTCATATACCTTCTCTAAGGCAGATGGAGGAAACATTGGTAACTCCCTACTCGAAGCTGATAAGATGGAATTGACCAAAGAGCTAAGAAAGAAAGCTGAAGAAAAAGGGGTAAAAATCTATTTGCCGGTTGATAACATTATTGCGGACGACTTCAGCAAGGATGCAAATACCAAGGAAGTAGGACGAGGAGAAATTCCTGATGGATGGGAAGGTCTTGATATCGGACCTAAGACAAGAGAATTGTTTGCTTCTGTCGTTGAGCAATCTAAAACCATCCTTTGGAACGGTCCAATGGGCGTTTTCGAATTCCCGAAATTCGCCAAAGGAACTGACGCTATCGCTGAGGCTGTAGTGAAAGCAACTAAGGCTGGTGGTTTCTCATTGATCGGCGGTGGTGATTCTGCCTCAGCTATCAACAACCTTGGATATGGAGAGGATGTATCTTATGTATCTACTGGTGGAGGTGCCCTACTTGAATACATGGAAGGTAAAGTTCTTCCGGGTGTAGCTGCTCTTGAGGAATAAGCAGGACACTTTCAAAATAATAGAAAAGCCCTCCAAAAGAGGGCTTTTTCACTTCATAAATGATCCATTACTACTGTCTTGCTACTTTTCTCGTCTCCTTGAAGGTCCCATCTTCGTCCGTAAAGCTTAGAAGGTAAGAGCCCGTGCTGAAGGTGGACATATCAATTCGTGTATGTTTCCTTCCTTTGAGGTGATCCTCGTCGATTTCCAAAAGCTTCCTGCCATCCAGAGCCAATAGCTGGATTTTCAAATCGTCAATATCCCGATATACCGTGTAGTTGATATCCAAATATTCACTCGATGGATTAGGGTATAGTACCACATCCTTGATATACGGCTTCCAGTTGAACAGGATCTCGGTTTGCTCTACTTCAATTCCCAACTCGGTGATCAAGGCATTTACTTCAAAAACCTGATTCTCCTTATCACCTCCTATCGTAAATTCGACACCTGACTGATTATTCATCGGCACTCCTGGGAACTGTATATTTATCAGGTAGGTACCGTCCTCTACCCCATCAAAACTGAAGTACCCTTCATCATCCGTTTCAATGTAGTAGGCAATCTCGGTTTCAGCCTGCTGGTCAGGACGTCCCTGTGACTTGAATCGACGCATGGAACAAGCCGCCTTCCGAACCTTACGACGCGCTGTCGTCCTACCCTCATCCTCTATTACGAAAGGATCATCCAACTCTGATTCTATGTAACCATAGATTTGGGCGGAACCCTGCTGAGCCGGAGGTCCTACGAACAGCAAGTCAATATTGATGTCACCCTTTTGGTTCAACACCTCCAGGACATCTGCCAATTGCCAATCATCCTGACTGATATAATAGGTCTGTATCAATTGATTTTCTCCTTCGTAATCTTCCGTTGGGTCAACCTTTAACACGAAATTGCCCAGTACCACTTTCCCTAACTGATAAGTTCCGTTCACCTCTGTGTTTCCAAAAGCAGCAGAATCGTAGGCGCCATCTTCTGTAATTCTAAATAACCCAATTTCAGAACCCGTAGTTAATGGCATTCCTCCCACGTTTACAGCTCCCGATACTTCCGTAGAAGCAAAGAGGTATTTCCTTGAAGACTCAATCGTCAACCCCGGGACCTTTTCAGGACTGGTGGCAACCACCTTATAAGTTCCCATCTTCGCATAATCCAGGTTTGAAACAGTTATGGAAGAGCTGGTCTGTCCGGCAAGATCCGAATAAAGCACTGTATCCGTCGAAAACTCATCAAACTGCCATTGGTAAGTCGTCGCTCCCGGAATGGTACTCAAGTAGGTTTTGGAATTACCTGCCTGTATCGTGTCTGCCCTTACCGTCCCATAGGGATCCTGCGGTGAATAGGTGAATGTCTCCACCGTCCCCACATTTGGAGCGATATCATTGAAAGACAAGTCATTCTTCTCCACTGCCAATGTGGTAAGACCGGGCAGGGTTGACAGGTTCGGAAACTTCTTTAAGTTGTTATCACTTACATCCAGTGTGTGCAGTTTCTCCAGGTTTTTTACCACCTCCGGAAAGTTATTCTGAAGGTTATTGCCTGGCAGATTCAATGCACTCACTCTTAAATTAGTGATTTCCACACCATGCCAATTGGCTAAATTCGGATCTGAGAGCCATCCATCATTATTGACCCAACCACTCCCTTTAGCGGACTCATAAAGCACCACTAACACCGCCGAATCCTTTTTCAATCCAAAGGACAACAGGATCAAATTACCCGGAATAAATCCCGGATAAACTGTCTGCACCACCGTATCAGCACCAATCGTTGCTCCCACAGCCAACTCGTCGCTTGCTGCGGGATCACCTATGCTATAATAAGTGGTGTATGTACCTCCTGAAGAAGTACCTCCTCCGCTATTAATCACATACCGTGCTGTATCTCCCGCAGTTTGTGCAAAGCCGGATATCAGCACTGAACTCAATATTGATATCAGAAATAATCTAATCATCGCTGACCTCATTTATTGATTACTTACTGCTCCCAGAGAGTTACCCGAACCAGTCGGTATTATCAGCAAGGATTTGATCGACTCAATCTCATTTCTGAGCTCATCAATTTCATTTTGTTGTGCCTTATTCAACTCAGCTTTCAGCTTTTCATTCTCTGCCTCCAGACTGACCACCTTTGCATCCAGTTCTTTAATGGCCTCAATTAGCACGGCTACCATTTGTGAGTAGTTGACTGATTTCATACCCTCCGCGTTGGTATGAACAAACTCCGGATACACCTCCTCAACCTCCTGAGCAATGACCCCTATCTGGTTGGCCTGAGTTTTGTTCTCATCTTTCCAGTTATAAGATACTCCGCGCAATTGCATGGTTTTATCCAGCGCATTTTCTAGTGTCACAATATTCTTTTTATATCGTTTATCAGAAGTTTGATTGACAGTGACTGCATTGATAATACCTGTCGTACCATTCATTGTGATGGTTGGAGCACCCGCAGAAAACATTTCCAAAAGGGGATCCCCAATCGGATCATAAACCAGTTGAATACCATTATTGAAAACATCAACTCCGATTTGCACACCACTTGATTTAACTGATGTAATATTTGTATTGCCATATGCCCATACATCGAGCGCTCCTCCTGTCCCTCCATCATCATGGAGCAAAATAAGGTCCTGACTGGCAGCACTATCGCGAAGAACTAACTGTCCCGATCCGTTCTGCCCGGAACTTTGCAGATTGACAGTTTCATATGACACGGCATCCAGTGTATTGTACATAAAAAGTGTACCAGCGTCGTAATTTCCGGCATTAAATACATCCATTGAAATGTTAGACAATGTCCAGCCTACACCATCTGACTTTGAGCCAAAAAGATTCAAATAAGGATAGTCTGTATTTTCCCATGTCTTTACTCCAACCTGGAAGTTTGGTGAATTGTTACCACTTAGAATGAATTCACCACCTGCGCCTGTTGGGTCAGGACCAGCCACATCATTCACTACTGACAAGCTGATGGCACTTGGCTTTCCAGCAGAAGCACGATCATCAGAGTTTAATCTCAAAAAGGATTGATTATTGCCATTTGGATCAGGGAAGGCGCCCATCTCCACCAACATATTGAAAGAAGGTTTGGAGTCCATGTAGAAATATCCACCTGACATACCTGTACCCATCTCGTAAGTGCCATCTGGTGCGATTTTCGCTACCTGGGCTGATCCATTACTCGAATTATCTCCATTAATGGTATTGTTAAACCAGTTCCAGTAGGCGCCATCTGCTCCTGGGAGTCTAATCCTACCAAAACCATCTATTTGAACTCTTGGTAAGTTATCTGTATTTCTTACCGTAATACCTCCATGAGTACTTCCTTCGAAGTTACCAGTAAATTCAAGCGGGGTCGTACCAACCCCTCCGTTCTGAGAATTCGTGAAAACCATATTTCCGTAGTCCCAAACTCCATCTGTGGTGACATCCAGATTGATATTGGACTGAAACCATCCTCCACCATCATCTTTTGACCCAAACATATTTAAAGAGACGTGATCAGCATTTTCTAAAGACTTGCTACTCACCTGGAAATTAGGCGTATTCGCGCCATTGAGGATGAATTCACCACCTTCAGAAGCCACATCAAGTCCATTATCAACAATGTTTATTCTGGCCGCCGGGCCTTTGCCATCAATTACACGCTGTTTTGTATTGAGTTCGAAATACCCTGATTCCCTTTGGGTATCAGGACTATACTCGCCTCCCATCATAAGTAAACTCGTATAAGGAGCTTCATTCGATCCTTCCATGAACAATACAGGAAGATTATTTTGCCAGCTTGCGTTCATCACCAGGGTTCCTCCCAAATAAGAGGTATCGGTCTTATCAATACCATAAATTTGCATGAATCCATTTCCAGCTCCATTGGTCCCAAACCAACCCACACCATTCCCCAGGCTATCATAGGCGAATAAAGCATTGTAATTTAAATTAGTAGGATGCTGAAATAGTCGTAGGCTCACCTTATCTCCATTATCTTTCACGGTTAAACTTTTGGTCACAATGGTATCCAGTGTGGATGTTCCCCCTCCTTCAGCAAATGGCTGTCCATTGATAAAAAGAGAACCATCTATATTCACATCTCCATTGAACTGACCCGCCCAGTTGGTGACCCCACCTTCGGCAAAAGCCATGATACCATAGTTAATTCCAGGGCCATTTGCTCGTCCAAGCAAACCTGTATTACTTACGGTAGTAGTGGCATCATTAATTCCTGATTCACCTACTACCCCAATATTATCCACTCCGACAGTTCCCTGAGTACGACCAAACACACCTGTATTTCCCCATGCATTGTTGAGGGCGGTTCCAAGAACCCCAGTATTGTAAGATCCTGTTCCGAAACCAGTGGCTCCATTCCCAGCGCCTCCGGCAGTACCTTCTACACCAGAGTTATAAATACCCGTTCCAAAAGCCTGACCATAAACCCCACTGAGTGAGGCGGCACCATCTCCCGTCGCACTTCCAAACACACCGGCTTTATACTCAGCATCAACACCGGTAGAAGTCACATTACCACGGATCGCATATTTCGTTCCGGTACCATTTAGATCTACCTGCAAAGCACGATTGACATCTGCATTCACCTCAATATGAAAAACAGTATCGGCAGTTCCTACATTGGCAGCATCTATTGAAGTTTTTCTAGGCAAGTTATTGCTTCTCAGTGGCGCATAGATATTTACCGGTGACAACGCAACGCCACCCACAGTTATCGACAGCTCTAACACATTTACGTCATCAAATAGTCCTCTTGGAAGACCGTTATCAGGTGTACTTCCCAAGACAACAGAATAATAACCATCTAGTATAGCTACGGCAGGGTGTGTTTCTGTCCAACCTATAGAGGAAATGGAAAAAACAAACTCTCTTGAGCCGGTAACGGGAATCCCGTCAGACGTCAACTTGCCTTGAAACGGCAATAGACCATCATTAATTTGAGCATGGACGGTCAGGGATATGACCATCAGAATAGGCAGTAGTAATAGGAGTCTCTTCATATTTAGAATTTAGTACTTGATCAATCTTCTAAATATAAAAAGCGGAGTTTGGCTCACATAGTCAAATTCGATGAATCTGACTAAAAATACCTACTAGTGGGTATTGAGAGAATACATTCCTGAATCTGACACCTGGATATCCTTTCGGTCCATTAATTTTCTTATGGCTTCGATAACCACCTGAGGGTCATGCCCTTTCAGCCTTTCAGCAATACCATCCATATCTAACGGTTCCTTTTCTATTAGTCCAAGCACCTCACTCATTGGCAGGTCCCCATGATTTCTATCCTTTTTTCGACAAACGTCACAAATTCCACAATCATCTCTTGCGTCCTCATCAAAATAATTCTGAATAAAACGTGTTCGGCAGATGGCTGTATTAGTCATATAATCGATTACCGACTTAGCCTTACCTAATGTCACCTCCTTCCGCCATTCGATCCTTTTCTTATCCAATGGAAGGTTGTTGGCTTCAACCCTCGGAGTAAGAAAGATCATTTGCGGTTTGTCGGCCGCCCTTTGGTATTCAAGCACCTCAGCCAGGTGCAGATACTCTAACTGAGTAATCACCTTATTCACGGTAAGATTGGTCAGCTTGGCCAGATCAGTTTCCTTAAGAGGTACATACGATGTAAAGGCCTCCCCCCCGTACATTCTCAAGACCGCCTTGACAAGTGGATCAAGATTACTGTTCGCCACCTGAAATTTATAGACTTCTTCTTTGCTCAACAGAAACAATACCCGACTGGTGGGCATATAAACATCAGAAACCTGGATAAACCCTTCATCCTGCAGCTTATTCAATGCGTAATAAGTCTCTACGGCCGGTAGATTAAAGCTGGAAGTAAACTGGAGGTAGTCAAATGGAAAACTCGCCATAGGCTTACTGCCTACCGCCAATCGGTAGTGATTGGCCAAAGCCTGGTAGACACGTCTAATGAATTCCACCCCCACACTCATCTGCTCTGCCCTGCTTTGTAGTTCATCAATATCAGAGTCCTGAAACAAGGCGACGGCATAAGCTTTCTTCTCATCTCTTCCGGCCCGGCCAGCCTCCTGATAATAAGCCTCAAGCGAGTCAGGTAAATCATAATGAATAACCGTGCGAACATCTGCTTTATCGATACCCATTCCAAATGCATTGGTTGCCACCATCACCCTGATGCGGCCCCGGATCCAAAGATCCTGTTTCGTTGATCTTTCTTCTCCTGTCAGCCCGGCGTGATAGTAGTCCGCAGATATGCCATTGGCTTTAAGATAATGGGCGATACCACGAGTCTTTTTTCGATTTCTCACATAAACGACGGATGAACCCGGCACCTTGGTAAGTATTTCCATCATCTTTCCATCTTTGTCCTCCATCCTGAACGCTGAATAAGACAAATTCTCCCGGGCGAAGCTCTTCTTGAAAACCTTTGGATCGTGAAGGCCCAATTTGCTAATAATGTCATCCTTTACCTCTTTGGTAGCAGAGGCTGTCAATGCCATGACCCGCTCAATACTAAGCTGTTCGATAAAGTGCTGGATCTCGAGGTACGGCGGACGAAAGTCATATCCCCACTGAGAAATACAATGTGCCTCGTCAATAGCCAGCAAGGAGATATCCATCTGTTTGGCACGCTCCAAAAACAGCTCCGTTTTTAATCTTTCCGGAGACACATATAAGAATCTTATATCCCCGTAAATACAGTTGTCTAAAGCAATATCGATCTCTCGTGGAGACATTCCCGAAAATATTGCCACAGACTTGATCCCACGTTTCTTCAATTGAAATACCTGATCCCTCATAAGGGCAATCAGCGGAGAGACCACAATGCAGATTCCGTCCAGACATAAAGCAGGCACCTGAAAACAGATCGATTTTCCGCCACCTGTCGGTAAAAGGGCAAGCGCATGCTGACCATCCAACACAGCGGAAATAATATCCTCCTGCATAGACCTGAATGCCGGGTATCCCCAATACTCCTTTAGTACCTCAACTGGTTGCTTCACTTTGAATATTCGTGTAAGTCAAATTTAGTTGTTGATTGATTGATTTTCACTGGATACAAGAGGCAATTCATAATATCCATCCAGCCTTAGGCTGTGAAAATGAACTTCATCATTTTCGAATTGGTCCCTTATCCTTTGAACCGCATAATAACCAATTCCCCATCCAAGCAAATAATGTTTCGCTTTTACTTTCGTCAATATGCCGGTATTCCTTTCATTGAGATAAAGTATATCCACCTCAGGTTCCTCCTTCAACTCAAATTCCTCCTGTGAGTTGATAACCATAATGCGCTGCCCCATTTTTTCAATTAAGTAACCAAAAGGCATTGCCATTACCGCGTCCGAACTATCCAGAGATTTCATCGCACAATCAAAAGGCTCCAAACGACTTGCCAGCCTGTTAGGATTAACCTGATAGTCCATGACCTTGTGATCCAAAGACACCACCTTATCCACAAGTAGCATCGCATTTTGACCTTCAATAAAATCAATCGCTACATGATTTTTGATCCCATAAAAAATGATAGACCGGTTAGTTGTGCGATCGTATAAATTAAAATCAGCTTTGACCATAAAGGCTCCAAAAAGAATCATAGCCGCAAACAAACTTCTCTTCAATTGATAATCGAATGCCATACACACCAGGAGTATCGCCCCATACACCAAAGCCGTATCCCAGAAATCAAAATAGAGCCAATCTACCACCGTTAGTGGAAGCTGTGTCAACAGGTCGATGGCTTCATTGATCCCGTACATTAAATAATAGAGTAGCCTTCCTGCTAATTCCCCTAAGACCGGAACCAATTGATAAAGTAAAATGCCCACAATCCCCCCCGTCAAAATCAGTCCTGCTGCTGGAATAACAATCAAATTAGCGAGTAAGAAATAGGTGGGTAACTGATGAAAATAGTAAACGGTCAACGGGAAGGTGACCAGCTGAGCTGCCATTGAAACGCAGCTGATCTCCCAAAAATATTGCAGTATCTTATTCTCCGGGCTCCATAAAGACTTAATCTTAGGTTGAAAAAATACGATTCCCAGCACCGCCAGGAATGATAATTGAAAACCCACCGAATAAATCAAGAACGGATCATACAGCAACAAGATCAAGGCTGCAATCCCTAGTGAGTTATAAATATTGGACCTGCGGCTCAAAGTTTCGCTCAGGAGAATCACACTGAACATAACTGATGCCCTGAGCACCGAAGGAGAAAAACCAGTGACCGCAGCATATAGCCAAATAATGGACAAGGCGAGAAGAATAAAAGTGATCTTACCCGCCGGGTTACGCTTCAGGAAACCAAAGACTAAGGTGAGTAAATAGTAAATGATGCCGACATGAAGTCCGGAAACGGCCAGCACATGCATCGCACCGGCCTGGGCATACGAATCCTTCGTGGCTTCATCAAGGTAATCCTTAACCCCTACCAACAGTGCCATTAGTATGGATTGTTCTCTTGCCTCGGGGATGATCTCCTGAATGGTCTGCTTACAAACATTACGGATATGATGAGCTACAGACAGCAGTATACCGGGAGGTTCATTGCCCATGAAACGGGTATCCGACATGGAGACAAAAGCATGAGCATAAATATTCAGCTTTTCCAGGTAAGCTTTGTAGTCAAACGTGTGAGGATTTGAGGGAGCTTGTACCGGGTAGTAATTTCCATTCACGTAGAACCTATCTCCGATATTAAAAACCTCCAAAGAATCAGTCTTTCGGACATACAGAAACATTTTTCCATTAACCGGATGAAGGGTATCTGCGACCAAAACTGAAGTTAATTCAGCTTCATATCGGTGATAGTTGGTTCGGACGGATACATCACTTATCAATCGAACCGAAAATGCATCAGCATGATCATATCGGGTATAGTGGTGTTCGTCATTGGTATTCTGATGAAAAAAAGTAACTAATGAGCCCACGTAGACAAATACGATCACCACAGACAACCCATAGAATACCTCCAGAACGGAATTTAACCACTTATTTGAGGCCCAAAATGAAAGTAGTAGAGAGATCAGAAAAACTATCGGAATGCCCCACCATTCATCCAAATGCCATTGGTATTGATATTGAAGGGCGATCCCGACAATGAGGGCTATGGATATTCGAACAAAAGGAAATGGGCTCCAGAAATGCATTTAAAAACGTTAATTGCCAAATATTATCAATTTGCCATTAACGCACAATGAAAAAGCAAGTCAGATCACCATTTCCATTTTATAATGGAGTATATCACATTCCTCAAATTGTGGACCCGTCTTTTCAAATCCGAACTTTTCGTAAAGAGGAATGGCTGGTAGCTGTGCATGAAGGTACAGGTATTGTCCGGATTCTGAACTGGCCTTGATATCATCGAGAACAGCCTGCAATATTTCGCTACCCACTCCCATCCCGCGAAAGGATTTCTTTACTGCAAAGCGTTCAAGTTTAATACCCTTGTCCGTTTTCCGCCAGCGAGCAGCTCCAATGGGCTCGTTTGCGGCATAAGCTAAAAAATGTGATGCCTGTTCCTCATACTGATCAAACTCATCCTCACGACTTACGTGCTGTTCGACCACAAAAACTTCCTGACGTACCGCAAACGCCAATTGCTTTTGTTCTCCCGTAGTAGCCAGAATGACTTTAACCAGGATGCTCATTGTTTTGATTGTAAGCCTTAATGATATCTTTCACCAGTTTGTGTCTTACCACATCTCGTTCATCAAGCGTAATGAAGCTGATGCCTTTGATATC
Source organism: Marinoscillum sp. MHG1-6 (assembly GCF_024714475.1). GTDB lineage: Bacteria > Bacteroidota > Bacteroidia > Cytophagales > Cyclobacteriaceae > JAMZMI01. The sequence goes on from NZ_JAMZMI010000003.1 coordinate 177,727, forward strand.
CTTTAGAACCCCCAATGCTTCAATCAATCCGGATTTTTGTTTTGGAGGCAAATCTATTTGCGACCTGTCACCGGTGATAATCACCTTGGAATTTGGTCCCATACGCGTCAGGAACATTTTGATCTGCATCGGGGTTGTATTCTGTGCTTCATCCAGTAGAATAAAGGCATTATTTAATGTTCGACCTCTCATGTAAGCCAACGGAGCAATCTCGATCACACTATTTTCCATGTAAAACCGAAGTTTCTCTGAAGGGATCATATCGTTGAGGGCATCATAGATAGGCCTTAGATATGGATCTATCTTTTCTTTTAAGTCACCCGGTAGAAATCCAAGATTCTCTCCTGCCTCAACTGCAGGACGGGTGATAATGATCTTCTTGACTTCCTTATTCTTGAGAGCGCGAACCGCCAAAGCAACAGAAATATAGGTTTTACCCGTTCCGGCCGGACCTATCGCAAAAACCAGGTCGTTCTTGTTGACTGCTTCGACCAACTGCTTTTGGTGCACGGTCTTAGGAGCAATTTTGGATCCCCTGGTCCCAAACACCAAAATATCGTCAGCACCCGCATCAGTCGCGTGCAAGTTCTCTTCGTTTATGTAGGACACCACATTTTCATGCGTTATTTTACCGTATTTATGGTAGTGCTCTACAAGAGAATTTAAAATGTCATTGATTTTAATGATGTGCTGACCTGATCCCTGAATTCTAATTTCATTCCCTCGGGACACAATTTTACTTTCGGGAAAAGCACTGGCAATTTCTCTGATATTTTGATTTTCTACGCCGAGAAAATCAACAAGTGAGACATTTTCAAGCGTTACGACTTTTTCTAGCAAATGAATGTCGGTTTATGATTTTTCTTGCTTTTAGTAATATATACTTTTGCTCAAATTAATATAATATTTCTTTTGCTTGTATGGCAGTAATCACTTTTATGTCTGATTTCGGTAGGGAAGACCACTACATTGCTGCCGTAAAAGGAGCCATTCTAAGGCAAAACCCAAGCATCAATATTGTTGACATCAGTCATGAAGTAAAGGTAGGTGATATTGGGCAGGCCGCCTACCTTCTGAAGAACGTCTTCCGGGAATTTCCAAAAGGAACCGTTCATCTCTGTGCCGTGGACCGAATGGCTAAAGAACCTAGCCGACAGCTGGCATTGAAAGTAGAAGATCATTTTTTTGTTGGACCTGATTCCGGTGTTTTCAGCCTCATAAGCCAGGAAAGACCTATGGCTATCGTAGACATCAATATTGTTCGCCCGATCATGTCGACCTTTATGAGCAAGGACCTGCTGGCTCCCGTGGCCGCTAACCTGGCCAGTGGTAAAAACATCCATGAAATGGGCAAGCCTGTGGATAGTGTCTATGAACTATTCGCAAGGAAACTCAAGGTGACGAAAAGGGAAATTGCCGGTAATGTGATCCGGGTCGATCATTACGGAAATCTGATCACCAACATCGAAAAGAAGGAATACGAAACGATCCAAAAGATCAATGGAAATGTGGCCTTTGATATTACTATCGGTAGGGAATCCGTAGGCACGATACATAAGCATTATGCTGATGTTGATTCAGGAGAATGCTTTGTGTTTTTTAATTCTCTGGGTCATCTCCAGATCGGCATTAATAAAGGAAACGCAGCCGAACTATTGGGGCTAAAACTGGATACTCCAATCACCATCAATTTTCACGTTTAATAGCTCCCCATCTTTATTATAATCCTGTATCCAACATTTGGAACACGATTAAGCCTCATTCAACGACAAATTTTATGTGTTCACCGAACAATCTTGGGAGAACTAGGGCATTTGAATCAACTTTGAAAAAGAAGATAGAGAGATTTATTTTCATAGCAGATTTTATCCCGCCTTTACAGGCGGGATTTTTTATTTAGTGCCCTGTACACACTGCTACTCCCTCAAAAATGTCATCCTGATTTTTTCCGATATTACCGAAAGCAAGCACCATCTTACTGAAATAGCTGCTATTCATATGAACCTTGACACTTCCGTTCATCTCGGTAAGCAAATCATAGGTAAATAGCTCTCCTCCGGTCAATGCTACCTGATCGAGGATGGTAGTGCTTTGACCTGTAGCTCCATCCACCGGATTCAAGGCATAGGCCAACTCACCCACTTCTGTGATATCGCCAAAATGAAGATGGGCCGGATGAAACACCCCTTCAGATGTGTTTTGAAGTATAATATCCACCTGGAGTTTTCCGGCAGAAAGCTCTGAAAAGACGACTTTCCCATTTACGGGATTATAATTGGCCTGATAAAGATAGTAGGTCTTCTGCCGAGGTTCATTTTCGGACTCTGAACAGCCGCCTAACAAGGAAATTACAATTAGCAGCAGAAGCGGGTATCTCATCATCATATACATAGAATAAATATATTTATATTACCCCTATATGCATAATGGCATCGCCTTCATGCAAGAGTGGATTGTTGTTCAAACCAATAACATATCCGCCTACCTTCGATTTGACACTTTTCTTAAACTCTCCAAACGGATCTGCCAGGTATCCCACCACCTGGTTTCGATTTACCTTGTCCCCACTTTGAACCAGCGGCTGAAATAAGCCTGACTTTCTCGCCCTGATCCAGCTGGAACTCTTCAACCGCAAATTGTCATATTGTGGCTCAGGTGCATCATCGGCCATACCCAGATGTCTTAATAACCTTCTCGTTCCATTGATCCCTTCCTGAATGGCATACTCGTCAAAGCGGCTCGACTGCCCTCCCTCATAAACCAATATCCGTTTACCCTGCTTGGCAGCGGCCCATCGCAGCGAACTCGATCGATAAGGAGAATCCAATGCAAAAGGCGCATGAAAAGCGGTCGCCATTTCCACATTTTGTTCATCTTTCATCACACACCTGGTTTGAGGATAGTTGGTTCGCTCAGCCCCGCCGGTGTGAAAATCCACCCCCAAATCTATTTGAGGGATCACGTCTTTCATCAGATAATCAGCCATTCTGGCGGCCAAAGACCCATTTTTATTGCCCGGAAAAGATCGATTCACATCTTTCCCATCAGGGACCGTTCTGGAAAAGTGAATGAAACCGTAAACGTTGAGAACCGGAATACAGATGGTAGCTCCCTTAGAGACCCGATGGTAACCATTTTCGATCATTCTCCGGACTATCTCGACTCCGTTAATCTCATCACCATGCATCCCTCCCATAAGGAGTACTGTCGGACCGGATTGCTCAGCATTATAAACGGTAATGGATATATCAATTGGCGTATGTGAGGGCAGTTTCGATATCGCTACCCTTATGTTTTTCTCCTGCCCAGGAAGTATATCTCGACCGTTGATATTCATAAAAACTCAGGCATGGATCTTCTTTCTGGGTTTCTTGTTTTTTTGCGCTCCCGACTCCACGTATTGGACGATTTTATCGGCAATATCAATCCCTGTAGCCTTTTCAATTCCCTCCAATCCGGGAGAAGAATTCACCTCCAACACCAGTGGACCTTTGTTACTCTGGAGCATATCTACCCCCGCTACTGCCAGTCCCATGGCCTTAGCCGCATTTAATGCGGTCGACTTCTCCGCCCTTGACAACTTCAAGAGTTTGGCTTCTCCTCCTCTATGCAGGTTGGAGCGAAACTCTCCCTCTTGCCCCTGTCGCTTCATGGCGCCTACAATTTCTCCATTCACCACAAAAGCTCGAATATCAGCACCGCCGGCCTCCTCGATAAACTCCTGAATGATCACTCTTGTTTTCAGGCTTTCAAAGGCTTCCATAACAGATTTAGCTGCCTTATTGGATTCTGCCAGAATGACCCCCAGCCCCTGAGTACCTTCAAGCAGTTTGATAATAACCGGTGCCGGGCCTATGTGCTTTAAGACCTTATTTTCATCTTTGCTGTTATTGGTAAAGGCTGTTTTTGGCATATTCACTCCTGCTCTCGACAATATCTGAAGGCTCCTTAGTTTATCCCTTGACCGCGTAATGGCCATAGAATCCACCGCACTGAAAATATTCATCATCTCAAATTGTCTCACCACAGCCGCGCCATAAAAAGTGACTGAAGCGCCAATCCTTGGAATGACCGCATCGAGATGCTTAAGATTTTTTCCCCCATAATAAAGCGAAGGCCCCTCTTCATCCATGACGATATCACATTTTAAATGATCGATAACCATGCCTTCATGCCCACGCTTCTCTATGGCTTCCAGTAGCCTTGAAGTGGAGTAAAGAGACTCATTTCGTGAGAGTACTGCTATTTTCATTTGTCCTTTTTTTGTTTGTATGAGCGATCCTTGAGCGCAACATCTACAACAAACTTATTAGAAAGAAACTTCCTTCCGATCAATACCGGGTATTTCATTTTCTTTCGATCTGTCAGCGTAAAAGTGACCGTATATATTTGACCAAAAATGACCACTTTTGTTTTGATTGCGAACCGCTTTTGCGCAATTCCAACAGAGCTTTTGACCTTTTTGATTGAGAATTTTTCAGCATACTGAAACTGATCCGTGTAATGCTCAAATGAGGGGTCCAGCACTTTGAACCTGAGTATTTCTTTCCCCTCCTGTTCGATCACCTCCATCTCATGACAGTGCAGCGCACAGCCATAGGCACCGGTATCAATTTTCGCCGGGATATTCATCAAACCGAAGTCGGGAAGATCTATTTTATCCTTTCTACCAATTAAGATTTTGTCCTGCTCCATTTTGCGGGTTTAAAATAGCTTCAATACGCAGACAAATACAAATTTGATTGAGAAGAGGAGATAAATTAGTCTGAATGGGTGCGCATCTGGCGTAAGCATCAGCTCATTCCAATTCAATGAAACAGGTTTTCCTTGTCCAACCTACCTGATAGGCTACCCATCTGACGCAAGTGCCCACATGTGCCTATTGAGTGTAACAAAACTGCTGTAGGCATATTTAACAAGACTGCTCCCGACCGGCTGACACTCGATTCCGACTGCTTTTAGTGCTTGCATAGCTGATTAACTAAGATGAAATTCATTATAAACGTCCGAGTTGCAAACTCGAACCAGCATGAGGCCGGTCGCTCCGTCGTAAGGTCGAACCAGCACTCCCTGCGGAACTAAAAACACAAAACCCCTGAAAATCAAAAGATTAACAGGGGTTTCTGTACCTGAGGCCGGAATCGAACCGGCACTCCTTGCGGAACACGAGTTTGAGTCGTGCGCGTCTACCAGTTCCGCCACTCAGGCTTATCACTTGGTGCTATTCACACACTCCGTTCTAAAACGGATGGCAAAAGTATATTAATGTACTTACTAAAACAACAAAAAAAATGGAGAAGCTTTCGCCTCTCCATTAATAGGATCAATATGCACTAAAGCAGATTAAAATGTTATCGATTCTTCCTTGAAAATTTTATCTCTGTGAGACAAAACAAAAGTTACTTTTTCTGTTGACATTTTATGGAAATCGAATTTCTTCAATACCTCCTCGGTATCTTCAAGAGACTCGCTGTAGATCGTGTTTCTGTCCTCATCCAGAATGCTTAAGTACACATTCTTTCCTTCCGGATGAGTTCCGGAGAGCAACACACTTTTAGATCCAGCATCTCTTAGCTGAAAGTCAAAGCCTGAAACATCTCCAAGGATGATCTCTTCTGAAAAATCATATCCCAACGTCGATTCCACAGCAATCAGATACTTGCCTTCAGGAAGGGTGGACAAGTCGTATTGCTTAACAAAAGCGTCGGTTGATTTTACATTTTCCATATATATAGCATCTCCATCGCTATCAAGCCATTTGATAGTGACGTTCCCCTTCTCTGATCCTTTAAAGATCAATTTGTAGGAGTCCTGTTTTTCCTGAGCCACAACCCTGCAAAACGTAGCAGTAGTAAGTGAGTCCGTGCTCGCTGACACATTAGCCGCGCTAAAAACTATTAATAGCGCTGCTAGTACTAGGGTTTTAATCGTGTTTCTCATAAGTGTTTGAATTATGAATTACTTATACAAAGTGAATCAAACACCATTATAATTTCAACAAAGAGCCATTATTGATGCGTAATTTTTTAAAAAAAGGCTTATTTATTGAAATGAAACAAAAAATCTTGCTGTTTTTAGAAAATCTATAAATCCACACATTTTTTAAGAGTGTTTTTGCACTTATTTCATCAACTATATGATTATTTCGGGTTTCGACGTTTTTCCAAAAAAAAGCCCGATTAATAATTAATCAGGCAAACAAAATTTCGATTAGTACTCTTATATCACTTCACCGGAAAATATACATGCGTAACCCAGTTAGCAGTATCCGGGTCAGACTCCGGATCTGTGAGGTATTCCTCCCACGGATCACCTGTAATTTCATAATCTGCAAAGGCTATATAGTCTCCTAATTCCTTGTAAGCAGACTCTAACCCAGAATAATCTCCTTTATAAAGATATTTAACGGCGGTAGTTGAAGGCATGGAATACCTATCAATGGTCTCAGGCAAAGCTTCTGTAGCGTCGCTTACCGGCAATCCACAAATAAAGCTGGTGGAATTTTCTGAGTAATCAGAATACACCGCAATAGGATATCCTGCCATTTCTACTCCATTCAAATTGGTATAACCAAATAAAGTCCCATAGCTCTGGGCCATTACAGATGATATCAAAGCAGGGTCCACTGTACTTGAGATCCCTATATAATCAAAACCTTCAACGCTTGTCAATGAAATATCGGAGGTAGCTTCAGGGGCCGATTCCAGTCTTTCCTTGAAAGATTGAAGACCAGCCTCGTAATCCGGTCCCAATAAATTGTCCATCATCAGACCAAATAGCTTTCCGATCCCAGAGACTCCAAGTTCATCATAGGTCCAGGTCAGCTGAGTCCCTCCATCAGATGATTCAATAATATAGGAAGCTGTCGGCGACGAATCGAACCCCTCAAATTTCATCAAGGTCTTGACCAGCGCATCCGGCTTGATTTCAATGATTTCCATTGATCCCGAGCCCACATCATCACTTTCACTGACCCAGGTCATCTTCGTACCTACTCCGAGTTCCGGGCCTTCATAGGTATAAACCGTGGCAGTGTCCCTGGCAGCCCACGGAGACCAGTCATTAAAGTTTTTAAAGGTCACCAGTTCCCTGTAGACCTCTCCGGGCGTCGCATCGATGACCACACTTCTTGAGATATGTGTTTCGTCCGGCAGCGCGAGCACCATAACAAATACCAGCAATACCAATGCGACAAAAGCAATACCGATTACTTTGAGTAGTTTCATAGATTTAGGTTTTTATTGGTTTGTGGGACTTAATTTAGCCAATAAAATTTTCAATTATAAAGGATAAAATGACTCCTGCCGGCTTTTGGATAAGAATGATGGCTCATAACATAGATTTTCTGATCTACCTGATCGTAGCCTTCCTTTTCAGCTTATTAAAGCTTGATATCTTCCAAACCAGCATGGCGGTCTGGGTTTTCTTTCTTTGCTTTGAGACCATTTTTACCCTAAGCAAGTGGCAAGCCACTCCGGGAAAGATTTACATGAAAGTAAAAATCGTCTCTGATAATTACCATAAACCACAATGGCATCAGGCATTACTACGATCCCTACTAAAAGCACCTTCCCTGATATTTCTATTTATTGGCTTCGCACTGATTAATTTCCGTGAAGACCACCGGGCATTGCATGACTTACTTGCTAAGACTCAGGTAGTCTTCTCTAAGAGTTGATTTTTTAATGATTATAACGCTTTTCAACTAGAAGAATCTTTTTATCTTTCCGCTAAACTGACCTAACGAATGGAACACGACGAAACTGAAGAAACCGGCATAAAGAAGTTCGAAAATTTTTTCGAAGGTTTTATATTCTGGAGTAGATGGGTTCAGGCACCCATGTATATCGGTTTGTCCTTTGGAGCAATCCTTTATCTTTTCAAATTCTTTCAGGAATTATATCACACTTTTCATCAGACTATCGAGCTGCATGAAACTGAGATGATGCTTCGCATCCTTGGTTTGGTGGATATTTCCATGGTAATGAACCTCGTGGTAATGGTAACGATCGGTGGGTACTCCATTTTTACCAGCCGCATTGATGTGGACCATCATGAGGATAAGCCATTATGGCTGGAAGACCTTGATGCGGGCCAATTGAAAATTAAGCTTTCTACATCGCTGGCATCAATTTCCGGGGTTCAGCTTTTGAAAGCATTCATTAATTATAAGGCCACAGCAGAACAGACGAGTGTCGAAGGTATCATTATTGAAATTGTGATACACATGGTCTTCATTACTTCAGCCCTACTTCTGTCACAAACAGAAAAAATCACTCATAGTTACAAGCATGGCTCTCATGCCAAAACAACAGCTAAGGAATTAGGGGATTGAAATGAGGTTTATTCCTATTAATTAGATATTCAATGAATTAAATAAAAAAGGCTTTCAAATTTGAAAGCCTTTTTCTTTTGGTCAATACTCCCAGCTGGCAGTATTCATATCTTCGAGTGCAGCTACCAGTAACCTCACCGAATCATCAATATCCTTTTTATGAGACATCTCTATCACCTGATGCAGGTGTCTGGTCGGAATGGAGATAGCTCCTGCAATGGAACCATTTTTACCCATCCGCTGAACTCCTGAGGTATCCGTGCCACCCGCTGCAAGAATCTCCGGCTGCCATGGAATCTCGTGTTTAGCCGCTGTTGCTTTTAGGTATTTCACCATTCTCGAGTCACAGATGGTCATAGCATCCATAATCTTGATGGCTGTCCCCTTGCCTAGCGCCGTCACCTTTTCATGGGCCTGAGCTCCCGGCAGGTCATAAGCAATCGTGGTATCCAGTGCGATACCAAAATCAGGATTGATCGTATGGGCCGCTACATTAGCTCCTCTGATACCAACCTCCTCCTGCACGGTAAAGACAGCATATAAGTCAAATGCAGGTGCTTTTATATTTTTAAGTGCTTCAATAAGGATGTAAACCGCTACTCTGTTGTCAATGGATTTACAATTGACACATTCTCCCATTTCGATGAGCTCACGCTGTCGCGTGATTGGATTCCCTATCTCAATCCATTCCTCTAGCTCCTCCTTACTCATCCCGCTGTCGATGAAATAGTCTTCAATCTTTGCCGGCTTATTCCTCTCCTCAGCTTTCATTACATGGATCGGCTTGCTCCCCATCACTCCTATGATATCCTTTTTACCATGAATGATGACCCTTTGTGCAGTAAGGGTTTTCGGATCGAATCCACCTAGCGTTTGGAACCGAATGAATCCTTCATCATCAATATGCGATACCAAAAAGCCAATCTCATCCATATGAGCCGCAACCATCACACTCTTGCCTTCCGGGTTATTTACCCCTTTTTTAATCGCGATGACATTACCCATATTATCTATGCTATACTCATCTACATGACCTTGGATCTCCTTAACAACCAGATCACGAATTTCCTTTTCGAAACCCGGTGCTCCCGGAGCCTCGCATATGTTTTTCAGAAGTGCTACGTCTACGCTCATTTGTATATTTTTTATGAAATGTGATTCAAAATAAAAAAAGTCCAGAAGAAGCCCGGACTTTTAGAAGTATTGTGCGCACGAGAAGATTCGAACTTCCACACAAGTTAATGCACCACCCCCTCAAGATGGCGTGTCTACCAATTCCACCACGTGCGCGAATTGCAGGCTCGAAATTGAACAATCTTTGTTAATTCTCAAACATTCGGACATGCATTTCTAATGATCAGGCCAGGAAATTCCGGAAATCAACGGTTCAGCCATTTTTTAAACGGCCCTGATCGCTCCACACTGACGATCACATCCAATTCTTTAGGCGCCGAAGGATCCAGGTCTATTTTGACCCTGCTCTTGGAATAGGCCACCATGTTCTTAATAGCCTCAAATGAGATGATGAATTTTCTATTGATCCGGAAAAATTTCGCTGGATTGATCGCATCCTCCAAATCTCCAAGATTGTAATTGATGATATGCTGTGAACCCTCTTTGGTTACTAAAAAAGTATACCGATCCTCACTGAAAAAGTATGCAACCCTGTTTTCCGGTATGGAGGTCAATCGTTCGCCCAGGGTCACCAAAAATCGTTCCTGATAAGCTGCCGAAGAAGATTGTTGTTTAAGTGCACTCAGTACCGAATCGACATCAAAAGTTTTCTTATCGGTAGCCCAGGACCTGTACTTATCCAAAGCAGCCTTAAGCTCATCCCGATCAATCGGTTTGAGTAGATAGTCTATACTGTTTTCTTTGAAAGCTCTTATGGCATATTGATCATATGCTGTAGTGAGAACAATCGGTATATTTTTCTTAACCTGACTGAAAATATCGAAACTCAACCCGTCACCCAGCTCAATGTCAGAAAGGATCAGGTCCACATCATTGTGGCTAAGCCATTCCACAGAGGCACGCACACTATCCAGCTTAACAACAACCTTCGAGTCGTCACTAATTTCATTCAGTGTCTTTGCCAAATCTTCGGCCGCAAGGGGCTCGTCTTCAATAATCGCAATGTTGAGCATATTAGACGTTTCTCCTTAAAAGTTAAAATGTTTCTTCTAATAATGGAATTTTAGAGTAATAAAATCCGTCCTGCTCATAGAACAGTGGTTGCTTGTCGGTGATATACGAATACCTTCGAATGAGGTTTTCCTGCCCAATACCGGTAGAATCAGTAGCGGATTTGAATTGAAAGTTATTTTTGACGACCAACCAATCCCCTTCATTATAAACATGTACCATCAAAGGCCTATCTACAGTGACCACATTGTGCTTTACCGTATTTTCAATGAGCAACTGGAGTGAAGCACTGGGTATGACGTAATCAGCATAAGCGGGATCCACCTTTGAGATATATTCAATGGCTCCCTGAAAGCGGACATTTTGCAAGTGAAAGTAGTTATTACAAAACTTTAACTCTTCTGAAAGCCTGACAATATTATCCTTGTGGTGCTCCAACAGGTAACGATATATATTTGACAATCCTCGAATGAATTCCCTTGCCTGCTGGTTATCAGAGACCAAGGCATGCAGCGTATTGAGGCAATTAAAAAGGAAATGCGGATTTACCTGGTTTCTCAAACTTTCTAACTCTGATATCACCATCTCCTTTTCCTTCCGCTCAGACCGCACGAGAAGTTCCTTATTCAGCTGAACCAATCGTTGGTTTTCAATGGCCCTGCTAATAATAATCCTCATTTCGTCATAGGTCCACGGCTTGGAAATGTAATGGTAGATATGCCCCTCATTGATCGCCGTGATTACCGTATCCATATCGGCATACCCGGTCACCAGAATTTTCACAGGATCAATAGGTAATTTCATTACCTCCTGTAAGAACTCCACACCTGTCATTCGAGGCATGCGCTGATCAGTAAAAATGATAGAGATATCCGGCTCATCGGCCAGAACCTTCAAACCTTCATGTCCTGATTGGGCCGTGTAGATCGTATACTCACGTCGAAAGACGGATTTGAAGTAGTCAAGATTCCCTTGTTCATCATCGACATAGAGGATTTTGACCGACTCATCCATTTTTCCGAGTGTGTTTATAGACTTCTTTTAACGATACTCAAGAAAACAGATGTACCAGAAACAAAAACGATCCCTAACATGGTATTGACCAAAACCTCAGGAACATGTCCTGTATCGTTGACAATAAGAATCAAAATTAATCCTAAAAGCGCCGTAATTATTCCTCCGATAAATCCAACTTGTTGAAGTGCGTGCATCATAAAATAGTATAGGTATGGTAAATAGTTTTGTTATCCGTCCAAGATAATAAATGATGACTGTTTATAAAACCATCTGCTTTTGGAACTCGGTTAGAGGGCACTATTATTCGTTTAAGTGACATATTCTGTCGTTGAATCTAATCTAATTTTCGAGTTGTTCCGTAAATCAATAGCTTTATTAAACGCAACAAGCCCTTACATATGAAAAAGACTGTACTCTCATCTCTTCTGGCAGCCATAGCTTTTCTCTGCCATGCACAGAGCAATTATACATATGGCACCTTTGATGACACCCGCATAGTCAATGGACATTCGGTTGAAACGAATACTGAAGGGGTGCTCAAGTTTATTATCTCACACCGGTTTGAAAAACTCAACTCCGGAGCACAGGATGCATGGGGCTTAGACTTTTCGACCATGAGAATCGGGTTGGACTATGGCATTACTAACCGATTTACAGTTGGGCTTGGACGTAGTACCTTTGAAAAGACTGTAGATACATATTTGAAGTACAAGCTGCTACGCCAGTCCAGCGGTGAGAAAAATACCCCTATTACATTGACACTACTCGGTACGGTCGCATGGAAAACCCAAAACCCTCCTGACGATCCTCTTTTTGATGATAGTAGGTTTGCCTACACCTTTCAACTATTGATGGCCAGGAAATTGACTGATCGCCTAAGCGCGCAGATTATGCCTACCATTTTGCATAGAAATGTAGTTTCTGCCATTGAGGAAAACGACATTCTTTCTCTTGGATTCGCCGCACAATACCATGTTACCCAAAACATTAGTCTTTCCGCAGAATACTACGCTACCCCCTCCTCCTATCTACCTGAGAAATCCGATCTGGGGGCCAATGATCCGGAATACAATCAGTCGCTCGCCATCGGAATCCAGTTTGATACCAAAGGGCACATTTTCCAGCTTCATTTTGGAAACAGTAGAGGAATGATTGAAAAATTCTTCGTTGGGGAAACGCGTGGAAGCTGGCTTGACGGTGATATCCACTTTGGATTCAACATCACCAGAGACTTTAAAATAAAAGGTAGAAAAATCAGATAGCCATGAAACAGATATACAGGATTTTCATAGCTATATCCGTTGGGGCTGCTTTTCTTGCCACTACCAATCCCGAGTATAAATCGGCAAAACCCCAAACCATATGGAAGTTACTTCATGAGCTTGGTGAAAATTATCCGGACCATTATGTCGAGCCCGATGATCAATGGATCGCACAGGGAGAAGACCTCATCAAACATGGTCGCACAGTACTGGAAGATGGGTCAAAAAGTGCCTACATCAGCAAATACTACACCTGTACAAGCTGTCACAACCTGGTCAGAGAAGACCCTGATCTCACGGTGGTAGATCAGGAAGCACGACTCAATTATGCGATCGAAAAGAATATACCATATTTACAGGGCTCCACCTTCTGGGGTATCGTAAACCGGGAAACATGGTACAATGACGATTATGTTCTGAAATACGGTGACCTTGTAAGAAAAGCTGAAAACAGCCTACCTGAAAGCATTCAACTATGTGCGAAGGTCTGCTCCCAGGGGCGACCGTTAGAAGAATGGGAAATGAAGAGTATTTTGGCGTATCTCTGGTCCATTCAAATGACCTTGTCAGATATCGACTTAAGCATAGAGGACTTACAATCCATCCCCGATGATGAAAAGGTGAATTTCATCAAATCAAAATACTTACTCAAGTCACCCGCCACTTTTGCAGATCCCCCGGAAGACAAAGATAAAGGATATGATTACACAGGAAGTCCGGAGTTAGGCGAAGCCATTTTTGAGTTGGGTTGTCAGCATTGTCACCGCCCAATGGGAGAAAGTGAAGTCGTTTTTGAGAATAATGCACTCACACTCAATTGGCTGGAAAGGCATATCACCGACAAAGGGGACCTATCTATTTATGAGATCATTAGAAAAGGCACCTATAGCGAATACGGTCACAAGGAGTACATGCCTCATTACACGCTTGAAAAAATGTCCCATCAGCAGGTAGAGGACCTGCGTGCCTTTATTGAACAAGGCCCGATATAACAAAAAAGCCCTGATGATACCATCAGGGCTTCAATATAATATTTTAAGAAGTGCCTTAAGCCGCAACCTTCTTTTCTTTCGCCTCAGGCTTAAGCTTCGCTTCTTTCTTATTTACCAACTCGATCACTCCAACTTTATCCAATAGTTTGATAATTGGGTACGTAGGATCAAACTCATGCCATCTCACACCACCAAAGTTCGCTCTTGAACCATATTTGTGGTGATTGTTGTGATAGCTCTCTCCCATCATCAAAAAGTCGAATGGAAGGAAGTTTTTAGAAGTATCACCTACTTTGAAGTTAGTGTAGCCGTAAACGTGCGCAAACCAGTTAATGATCGCTCCGTGGATTGGAGACAACAACCATTGCGCTGGCAACAACAACCACAACCACCATGCATCAGCAAAGGTCCAGTATACCCAGAAGTAAGATGCGCCCCAGAATAGTCTGGATACCCATGATCTGGCAAAGTTGTCAAATGCATGCCACTGAGGAACACCTTCACTGAAACGCTGATCAACTTCAACTTCTTTATTAGTGATGGTAGAATACGTCAATTTCGTTTTCCACATCATTTTGAAAAGATTCTGATCATACTTTGGTGAGTGCGGATCGTTAGGCGTGTCAGCGTACGCGTGGTGCATACGGTGCATTACACCATATCCATAAGCACTCAGGTAGTTTGAGCCTTGAAACAACCAGGTTAACACAAAGAAAAATTTCTCTGCTGCTCTACTCATTGTAAAGGCTTTGTGCGCTGAATATCTGTGCAAGAAAAATGTCTGACAAAATAAAGACAGATACCACTGCGCAATGAAAAACGGGATTATTACTTCCATTTAATTCTCTTGTTATCTATTTGATTTAATTCTCTTCGTAAAAGGGTTCAGCCCTTTTGTATCTATAAAGACAAAAGCGTGTGACGTTTGTGACAAAAAAGTGAAATTATTTTTCGTCTTCGGGGCCGGTTTCGAAAATACGATCCATTAATTCATCAAAATTTCCCTCCTGAGAGGCTTTATTGATAGCTTCAAAGTAGGCTTCCACATCAAAAGAAAAATTAAACTTTTCAGCTTCTTTCGATAATTTATCCTTCGCACGTGAAACCATCTGACGACAATGGTCTTTCTTTTTATTGAAGATTTCCTGGAGTTCGTCGTATTCAAAATCAAATACTTCGCGCAAGAGAAAAACTCCTCTTTCCATCGGCCCGAGCTTCTTGTGAAGCACCTCCAATGCAGACGAAATCTCATGCTTAATATCCAGGTGGGAAAAGTCGATTTTCTCAAAAAGATCCGGCAAATGCACAGATTCGAGGTAATCTTTCTTTTTCTCCTTTAGGGAATTGACGTGATTGAGACAGCCATTGGTCACAGATTTGATGAGATAAGCTTTAGCATTCTCAACTTTGCTGTTGTCAATGGTAAGATACTTTTCGAACGCGTCCTGCACGATATCCTCGGCATCATGCATACAACCAACCATCCGTTGTGCTATCGAATGAAGCATTGGTTGATACTGCGCTATAGCTATGGCTGTGTTCAGTTCTTATTCAATTTTAAAATGCAAAAGTACTGCATTTATTCCGTATTATCCTTGTTAAGTACAATTACAGGTAAACTCAAATTTATAGATTTACAATTCCTAAAAACCAAATCGGCTATATGATAGAAATCATATATCGGGATGAATTCCTGGTAGCGATCAACAAACCTCCCGGGCTTCTGGTTCACCGCTCGCCTATTGCAAAAGATGCAACAGAATTTGCCGTACAACGCCTCAGGGAGCAGTTAGGACAACATGTTTACCCTGCGCACCGGCTGGATCGCAAAACATCCGGCGTCTTAGTCTTTGGATTATCGTCTGAGATTAACAGTACCTTACAACAGCTATTTCAAAACAAAAATGTTGTCAAGAAATACCTCGCCATTGTTCGAGGATTTACGAAACCATCCGGGACCATCGACTATGCGCTTCGCCGGGATGACGGAAAGCTTCAGGACGCCATCACCCATTATCACACCATCAGTCAAACAGAATTAGCGGTTCCTTTCGGAAAACATCCAACTTCCAGGTATTCACTGATTGAAGCTCAACCCGAAACCGGACGAATGCACCAATTGAGAAAGCATTTTGCCCATATCTTTCATCCCATCATTGCCGATCGTCCACACGGTTGCAACAAACAAAACAGGTTGTTTAAAGAAAAATGGAATATGGACACCATGATGTTGCATGCTTCTGAACTCTCATTTCCGCATCCCGCTACTAATCAGTTAATTACCATGAAGGCTCCGATACAATCGGAATTTCAAAGAACACTCGATTTCCTCAAATTAAATATTCCTGGTAATTGAGTTTGAACCCGATCAACTTCCTATTATTGTGAAAAAATTATGATGATCACCTGCCTGGCCATAGACGATGACTCGCTTTTTTTAAAGCTGCTCAAATCCTATTTCAATGATTTTGATAACATCGAATTGATCGGCTCTTATGAGAATCCGATAGATGGAGTGATGGCTGTGGTCAAGCAAAAACCCGATATCCTGCTCATAGATATCGAAATGCCTTACATGGATGGGTTTGAAACGCTGGAAACACTCGATAAAAAACCCAAAATCATTATTATCTCCGGACACTTGAATAATCCTAACCTTCCTGATCTGGACGTAGATAAATTTATCAGCAAACGCTCCTTAAAAGATCCGGCTATCCTGGAAAATGCCATTTGGTCGGTGATGAATGATTAAGCATTTGGCTTTGGGTATTGGGGTTTATTTTCTCTACTACTGTCTACGCTTTAATTTAGTACTAATTAATCCCCCCTTTTTAAGAGGGTCAAGGGGATTTATTAATTAGCAGGCAGCCAAATACTGAAGGTGGTCCCTTTGTCCTCCTGACTATCCACTTCAATCTTGCCGCCATTAATTTCAATAAACTCATTCACGAGTTGAAGTCCTAAACCCAAACCTTTTTCGCCGGCAGTGCCGTAGGTGGATTTTTTGTCCTGTAGCCTGAAAAGATTATTGAGTTTATGCTGTGGCATACCCACTCCTGTATCGCTCACCTGGATCAATACTCTTTCACCCTCCTGCCTTCCGCTGATCGTTACAGTGCCTCCTGCCGGGGTAAACTTGAGGGCATTATTCACAAGGTTTCTCAGGATGGTTTGTGTCATATTTTTATCCGCCTTGAAAAGCAGCCCGTCTCCCACTTCTGATTTCAGGGCAACATTTTTACCTGAAGCCATATTCAGGAAAGTACCAATCTGCTCTCCGGCAATTTCCTGCAAATTGAGTGTCTGAGGATTATACGGAACTTGTCCTTGCTGCTGCATGGCCCAGGAAAGAAGGTTATCAAGCAAACTGGAAAGACGCTCCACGGAGTGATCAATGTTATCTGCCACTTCAAGTAGCTGGTCTGTGTCTTTACTCTTCACAAAAAATTTGATCATACGGCTGATACCAAAAAAAGAGCTGATTGGTCCACGAAGGTCATGAGAGATAATAGAGAAAAACTTGTCTTTAGTAGCATTAAGAGACTCCAGCTCCTGTTTTTGAGTCTCCAATAGACGATTGACTTTGGCCTTGGATTGATAAAACTGATAAATCACAATAGCTAATACAATTAAAACAAACGCCAAAACAGCCACCGATATCAAGATTATTCTTTGCGTTTTCTTTTCTGCGGTGAGTACGTCGACTTCTAGTTGCTTCTGACCTACTTCGTATTCTGTTCGGAGATTGGCCATCTGCTGCACAGATTCCAAATTGGTGATGCTGTCTTTGTACGATGAATAATCTAAGTAAAAGTTAAGTGCCTTCTGAAAATGTCCCCTCTCCTTGTGTAATTCATAAAGCATGTAACTGGCATCCATGATTTGTTCCTTTAATCCCATTTGCTTTGCTAAGGCAACACTAGCAAGAGATTTTTCAATGGCTTTTTCTATGCTCCCTTGTTCCCGATACAATTCTGAAAGCTGCCATAAATAATCAGACTTTCCATATGAGTCTCCAAGATCATCAAGGATATTAAAAACCTTGGAAAGCTCTTTCTCAATTCCTAGGGTTTCTCCTTGTTTAATTTTGATTAAAGCTCGATTTCCAATGCTGTAAGCGTTTAAAAGTCTTTGTTTCGAATAATTGGCATATTCTGAAGATTTTTGATAAAAGTGAAGGGCACTGTCTAGCAAATCCATTTCATAGTATGAATTTCCCAGATTAAAAAAACCATAGGAAAGATTTGTAGTGTCATCAAGTTCTTGAAATATTTCAAGACTCAAATTGTGATATATAATGGCGTTCTTATAGTTGCCGTTTTGTCTGTGCAAATTACCAATTGATCCATACACTTGTCCGAGAATCAGACTATTTTGAGTCATTTCATCTAGATTAGCGCATTTATAAAAATGATCAAGCGCCACATTTAGGCTGCCAAGATATTTGTAACCATTACCTAAGTATAGATATGCATTTTGTTGGCTATTCACCTCACCCAAGGCTTGGGCTAGACTGAGTAACTTTTGCCCATATGTGACGATTTGTCCCGGGTCAGACTCAGTTCGAGCTATTTCATCCAAGATTTTCAGTTTTGTGAGGTCATCGTATTGATTTTTCTCCAAAAGCGATTTTAAACTGTCAGAGTGGTTCTTGTTGATTTGAGCTATTGAGACTCCTGAAAGCACAAAAAGACCCACCACTATGGAAAGGGCAAGTCTTTTGAATGTATAACTGTTCTTTTTCTTCATTAGCCTGGGGGATACCTTAATTCAGGATCAAAATCAAGATATCCTCCAGCAGGGTCTGCTGGCTTCACGGAGATAGTATATTTCTCAGTGGTAGGGTTTGGGATAGATGAATTGGTAACACCTTTTGGTGTTTTGGTATCATCCCCATTTACTTGTTTTATTATAGCACTTTTGTTAGGCTTAATTTTCACTTTTGAGATGGTATCATCGGCAATCCAATCAACTTCGTCATTTTCATTAACACCAGTTTTTGGACTGTCTGGCCCCACAGGGGTCCAGTTTGTTGAGCCGTTGGGGCTCCATTTCAAGGTGGTGCCGTCTAAGGTCAGGTAAATGCTTGTCGCCATAATTTAATTTTGTTTAGCGGTAAAAATATTATCATTTGATGGCATGAATATATCAAAAGATTGCTTTTGTTCCATGTAATGAAAAGAATTATGCGTGAAAGATTGTTAAAAGAGGATATCTCCTCTTTATTTTGTAGGGGTTGAAGGCCTGTAGGCACAGAACGCCTTGCTTAGTACTCGCTTGCATATAAAATCAATCTTGATTTTTTGGGATTTATGCATTGGTAGACTGGGATCGCATCATGAAGGATTTGCATAAACCTTTTTTGATAAGGTTCCCGCCTACGCGGCCCGGCCTACGCGGCCCGACCTACGCGGCTCGACCTACGCAGGAATGACGTTCTAATTTTGGTCTCATCCGGTCTGTGAATAAAAACATCTTATTACTCATATTAACCTGGTCCTAACTTTATGGGATTCCTGAACAAGTCAGGAATGACGTTATTAGCCTGGTTCTATTATGCTCGCGAATGCCGGCATCTCATAGGACAGAAAAGCACATATGCATTTTGATGAGACCTCTGCCTGCGCAGAGGTGACGTTCTGAGTTTGGTTCCCTTATGCCGTGAAGGAATGACATTCACATTGCAGTGGCAAGACAATCTATTATCATTTGATAGTGTCCTACTGACAAAATAAATTGTATACACAATCTAGGTAGCTCCAAAAATGAAATCCACGCACATAAAAAAAGCACAAATCCTTTTGGATCTGTGCTCTTATGCTTTGCTGGTAAGGACCTCCTTAATTGTCCATTATTTGAAGATGGTTATTGAGAAACCATCTGACACTCAATAACCGTGTCGTCAATTTATGATCTATAGCCCGCTCTAAATTAAAATCGAGATGTCTCAGTATATTAGTAGCGCAGAGCGGAAATAGCGCCTTCTCATCATTAGTCAGTTCTTGAAAAAGATTCGTATTTACATTCATAATCGTCTCAACTAGCAGATTAATTTTGTATAATTTTATATTACAAAAGTGCTATTTCCATTGAGTCTGCAAAAACATTGTCGACCAAACAGGAATTATCGTCGTTGAATCAGAATTTTCAGACCTGAGAACGGCCATCATGATAGAAATAATTTAATCCGCAAGAAAATGATGCCTGGTGAAGATATTACCGGGTGTGATCTTGTACTCCAACTCTTCACCATCTTCGTAGTAGTGTAGTTTCATGTCATCGGTACCGAAAACATAAACATTCATTTCAATATTCAGATTGATATCATGTGAAAAGACTTTTTTCATCAGGTCCCAGGAACGACGAAATTCCTTACGCTCATTTTTAGACAACTCTGATACATGCATATGAATGGTATTTGAGCTAATGTACCCCTCACGCAGTTCAACTTTCACTTCACTCAGTCCAATTTCCCTCGCCTTCTGTCCCTGGTCATACATATGCCGAGCAACCCGATCATGATTCTCAATTGATAGTAGTCTTTCCTTTACGGAATTATCAGACAAATCATGATAACGGTATTTATCATACATCCACTGATCGCTAACCTCGACAATTGAAAAGAGAAGGGTATCATAAATGAGAAGTGAATAGAAATTGACAGGCACGAGAATCATGGTGAAATTTTGATGCTCGGAAAAATGCTTCACGAACACATCGAGATCCTCCCCGACTCCAATATCCTTTTTCTTAATGTTCAACTTATCCATGTCAATATGATGCCCCTGTTCTAATAAGAACTCCAGAAATGCCCTGGAACTGGCAAACTGATGAACCATATCCTCAATCTGATCAATATGGTTTTCCTTGATGTATTCCTTCATGGTTTCCCCGACCTCGACATACTGCTTGGTGCTTTGGGCGGAGGCAATAGATAATTGGATCATCAGAATGATGATCGAGACAAGAATAGGTTTGATGGTTTTCATCGCTATTGGTTGAATTCCTAAAAATAAGTAAAGGAAGGGTGAACACAAACTTCAGGCCATCTAAGAAGTTTTCAGCGTCACGATTCAGACATTCTTAATACACTCTCCTTATCAATATCCAGGGATATTCTGTCCCCAACTTGAAACTGTTTTTGGCCATCCAATACGTAGAGTAGCTTTTTGGGAGAAATTTCTACCATCAAAACCTGGTGGGCACCTCTGTACATCAGCTCCTTAATTTCAAATCCCCGGGAATCCCTTTGTTTAGCCCTAATATTCTCAATGCGAATGGCTTGTCCTTCATTCTCCAGTCCTAGCTTTTTAGCCATCGCCGGGCTTAACTTGTTGATTGGGCCGAGTAATGATGCAATATCAAAATTCAATGGATTATCATAGATAGACTTTGGAGTTCCCTCCTGCTTCATCTCGCCATCAATCAGAACAATCATTTTGTCCGCAATCATCGCATCTCTTACATCATGAGTTACCAACAAAACGGCAGTATTGGTCTCCCGGGCCAGCCTTCTGACCTCTGCCAGACACAGCGCTGCATTCATGGGATCGAGTGCACTAAATGGCTCATCCATTAGGAGGACCTCAGGCTCCGTGGACATGGCCATGGCGATCGCCAACCGTTGTTGCTGTCCACCGGAAAGACCCCTCGGATAATGACCTTCAAACTCACGCAGTCTAAAAAAATCGATTAAGTAATCCACTCGCTCAGACCGGTATTCAGAGGTATAGCCAGTCAAAGCGGCGTTGAGATTCCCTCGAAGGGTTAGGTTAGGCCCAAGATCATACTGTTGATGTACTAATTTGATCTCCTCATAGCCTGGCACCAATCGAATCTCCGGACCTTCCATTATCTCCCCCTGAAAGTAAACTTCACCTTCATCCGGATCCAAATGACCAGCGAGCATCCTCAAAAGTGTGGATTTACCTGATCCACTCGGCCCAACAATGGATATAAAATCACCAGAGTCGATGCTCAGGGAAATATTCTTCAATACTGCCCGCTCCTCCTGGTTATAGCTGAATGAAACGGATTTAGTTTGTAATATTGCCAAACGAACTGGATTAATATTCGAACAGATCTTTTAAACCGTAAGGAGAACCTTCCACGGTAAACAACTCGCCCATTACATATCGATGCTTAGGCATGATACCCAATGATCTTAAGTCCTCCCTGTCCAGCTTAATTTCTGATGCCTTAAAATTTTCCACCAAACGATCTTCATTGACGGTTTTGGGAATGACTGCCACTCCACGTGATATCGACCAGGCAATGAGCACCTGGGCCGGTGTACAGCCATGTTTTTCTGAGATGGCTGTCACAGCAGGTTCCTGTAACAGTATGGGAAAGGGTTTTCCATGATTATCAACCTGACGATATGGGGCACCTAATGGACCGTAAGCCGTCATTAGGATATCATTTTCTCTGCAATAATCGTACAAGGTACCCTGAGGTAAGTATGGGTGCATTTCCACCTGATTCATTTCAGGTGGTATCCATGCAGCATCAATAATGGATTGCAACACGGAAATATTAGAGTTACTCAATCCAATGTGCCGGATCAATTCGTCATCGACACAATCCTCCATGGCTTCCCAGGTCTCCTCAAGCGGAGCCTCTTCAAGGCTTAACAAATCTTCTGCTCCTCCTGGTGTTTGAACGCCATGCTTATGTGCCACCGGCCAATGAATAAGATAAAGATCAAGGTAGTCAACCTTTAGATCACGGAGTGACTGCTTAACTGATGACCTCACATGCTGGGGCAAATGGCAATCATTCCAAAGTTTGGAGGTGATCCAAAGGTCCTCCCGCTGAACGTCACCCGCCTTCATAGCGTCCCTGATCGCTTCACCAACTTCCTTTTCATTTTTGTAAAAGGCGGCACAGTCAAAATGCCTGTAACCCACTTCAATTGCCATTCTAACAATATTTTTTACCAGTCCTGGTTCAGATTTAAACGTACCCAGACCTAGAATAGGCATTTCATCTTTATTAGCGAATTTGAGTGTCTTCATATCTATAGCGGAATTCAGCCTGAAACATATCTATACCCATTAAACTGGTTTTGTTTCAAAAACGGAAGATAAAAATCTTTCATCAGACAGGAAATACAGGTGTATAGAAAAACCTGTTGTACGTTTCACATTGAAACCTCATTTCTCAAAATGAGAAAATTCTCAAAAGGTAAAAACCGCCAAACAACCCACTCAATACTGAAAATAAGCGATTTACATCAAATACCCTCCCGTGGCATGGCTATTGAATCTAAATAGGCGGACTAAATATTAAAGACATGCATTACTCAAAAGTTAGTACTAGTATCTGGATTATTGCGGCCTTAGCAGGATCTTTATTGCTGGCAGCATGTAATGACGATGTTGAATCAAAAGGACAAGTAAGTGTAAGCGTAACAGATGCAGCCGTTGATGCTGAAAACATTAGTGGCGTTTATCTGTCAGTGACCGAGGTTCAGGCAAAATCTGAGTCCGGAATATCTACTGTAGCAAGATTTGATGAGCCTAAAGAATTTAATGTCATGGCCTATCAAAATGGAGAAGTGTTTGACTTAGGTGATGGAGAGCTTGCAGCCGGAATTTACAGTGAATTGAGATTGATTCTTAGCGAGGGAGGTTCCTATGTTACCTATGAAGATGGATCATCAGTAAATATGGAAGTACCAAGCGGGACAACGACAGGTTATAAGATCAAGGGTGATTTTCAAATTTCCGCAAACAATGAAACAGATTTGGTCATTGACATTGACCTGAGGAAAACCCTGGTTACCAGTGGAATCAATGAGAATGAGTATTTACTTCGTCCTACCGCAAGGCTGATTATCGGTCCGAATACTGGGACGATTACCGGTTCGGTAGAAGTTGATACAGCGAGCAATGACAGATTGGTTGTTTACGCATATGCTGAAGGAACTTTCGATAGTTCTGAAGCTGATGCCCCTGCTGAAGGGGAAGCAAGGTTCGACAACTCTATTAATAGTGCAATTGTTGCAAAAGATGGGTCTTTTACCCTGGCTTTCATGGAAGAAGGTGACTACGAACTTATCTTTTCAAACTACACCATGAATGAAGTAGAAAACTCATATGACTATGAAGCTATGATAGCTGCGAATTTATCAATCAATGGCATTTTACTGAATGACCTGGTGACAGTTGAAGCCAATTCGACAACTATGTTGCTGGTTAATTTGAACCTGTAACTATGATATACAAGGGGTGCTCAGCGCCTCTTGTTTAATGAAATTTAGATGTAACGAAAAAGTCATGAATGCAATACAAAGACTTTTTATGGCAGAGGAGAAGCAGGCGTTAAACTACCTGGTGTCTTTGGCATTCGCCGAGAAAAACCTGACCGCAAGGGATATAGAAATTCTGCAAAGTCATCTGGACTTTTTAGACTATAACCATTTCCGGGCGATTAAAGGAAAAAAAGCAATCCCTCAAGATCCATTCATTAGATTTCAGATGATCTATTTACTAGAGGAAAGCCTTATGGAAAATGGAGGGCTATCTGAAAAAGAAATTAATCTCATGAGTCGTTTGTTCTCATACTTTAGCATCCGAATAGATCGTTTAAGAGAATTATTTCAATACTTAAAAATGAACATAGCCAATGAACATGACCTGAATCAAGCTTATCACAACCTATCCTACCTTATCAACCCAGCCAAGGCATCATAAAGATTAATATCAGAACTATGAAAGTTACATTAATAAGCACTTTACCGTTTTTATTATCACTAATTTTCTCATGCAGTCAAAAAGACTACTACTCAGCAAGTAATAAGAACATCCAGCGTTTTCATACAGAAGTTGAGGAGAACACCGCAAAATATATGTTGGAACTAAACGATGATGTACTTTTACTAAAATCCATTGTAGATCTTACTAAGCGAGAGACAAAATTGACTGAAATATATCAGGACGCAACAGCCCTCGATAAAGAGCTAACCTCAATTGGCAATGAACTGAAGCTGATTGCCACGCTAAACAGAATCACTCTTTGCTCCGTATTGAGTAAAGAAAATGATGCTGCTTATCAGCGTTTTTATAAAATGGATCGAAATGAGCGCGACGAAATATTTTCAGCGACCGTTTCAAGAAAGGTAGAGGAAATAAGAAGAAAGGCAGATTCCTATGCAAATGAGGGTAACAATCTGCAGGTTCAAAAGTTTTCTTTGGAAGTTAGAGACCGAATGGAGGCTGTTTCCGAACAGTATTCATAATCTTTACATACTTTGAAACAAACCGCCATTGTTTTGACACCACTAAGAAATCGTCTTGGTTTTATACTGAATATAACACTCATCGTGCTTACCCTGGGAATATCAATCCTGGGGTTTCTCACATATAAGCACTTGAATGAAATCACTGAAAAGTTAAGGGTAGAAACCAGGCCGAACACCAATTTCCTACTCTACAAGGATATTCTCATGAATGTCTCCCAAATGGAAGACAAGGTCAACACCTATCGAATCAATGAAGACCCTTTAACGCTAAAGGATTTTTATTCACTCCATCGGGAAACCAAGAACATTATTGATTCGGCCAGCAGCCTTTATCCGAACGATCTCGATCATCGGGAAATCATGAACTCATTCACCGAGCTCTTTGATAAGTATTATTTGATCCTTGGTAAACTCAGTCAGATCGAGCGTGAAGAAGTAGAAGAAACTTTAAGTAACATCCAAACAGGTTTGCACCAACTAGCGGTGAAAGAGCAGGCAACGGACACCAGCGTGCAACAAGAGCCCGAACCAGAGATAAAAGAAGAGGAACCTAAAAGATTGCTGGACCTTTTTAAAAGGAAAAAGGAAGTCACCGAAATACCGGAAGAGGCTATCGTTGATAGTCAGGTTAAGCTCGATTCTCTGGAGCAAAACATGGAGGCGCTATTAAAATCGGTTAAGGACAACACCCTCCAGGAAGTAAAACAAAAGAAGCGTCTGGAGCTCAACTATACCTCGCAGCTCAACATCATTCAGGTGAATATGCTGGAACTGGTAGAGCAACTTGAAAGTATTGAGATCATGAGATCCAGAACCAATACTCTGAATGCCCAGGAACTCATATCAAACACGAATAATCAAATCAGTATATTTTCAGGACTGGCAACCATATTATTGATCATTACGCTGATCATCCTTTTTGTGTTTACCACTCGCAACAAACAGTACAATGCGGTACTGCAAAGGGCGAAGCAAAACGCAGAAAGTCTGGCAAAATCCAAGGAGTATTTCCTGGCAAACATGTCCCATGAGATACGAACTCCAATTAATGCAATCATAGGATTCACCAACCAGTTAGGAAAAGCGGACCTGGAAGCTCCTCAAAAAGAGCAGGTGGAAATAATTCAGAAGGCCTCAACTCATTTGCTTTCCATCCTTAACGACATACTCGACTTCACTAAACTTCAGAATGAAAAACTCAAGCTGGACAAAGAGCAGTTCTACATTAATCAGGTTGTAAAATCAACTGTACAGATACTTCAAGCCAAAGCCGAGGAAAATGGAAACGAGATAATCACTGAATTATCGGAAAACGATATAGCTGTGAATGGGGATCCTTACCGACTAAAACAGGTTATTATCAATATAGTCGGTAATAGTATCAAGTTCACCACTCACGGGGAGATTCGAATCTCTGTTGACACGTCTATTCTGGGCCCAAAAAGGCTGCTGATGGAAATGAAAATCAGTGATACCGGGATCGGTATTGCAAAGGAAAGTCAGGCTAAGGTCTTTGATGAATTTGAACAGGCACACAAATCAGCTACCACTACCGGAACAGGACTTGGGCTATCAATCGTGAAGAAGATCGTGGAGCTACATCATGGTCAGATCAGTCTAAAAAGTGAGGAAAACGTAGGCACGGAAATTACCATCATGCTGCCTTATGACATCATCCCTAAAGAGGAAATCTTAACTGAAACGGATGCTAAACTGGTTGAAAACCCAAGACTCAAAGACTTAAAGGTGCTTATTGCAGATGATGAACCGTTCAACCTTAAACTGCTGGAGGCCATACTTCAGCCCTACTCCTCTCAGATCATACAGGCTACTGACGGTCAAACTGCATTAGATTTATTGAACAGCGAAAAGTTCGATATCGCTTTACTGGATATAAAAATGCCGCATTATTCGGGGTGGCAGATTGCTCATGAAACTAGAAACGGCGAGGGTCCGAACCGTACCACTCCTTTAATCGCCCTTACAGCTACTATTGCTGAGGAAGCACAATACAAAGGATTAAAAGTGGGTTTTAACAAATTGATGAGAAAACCATTCTCTGAAAGCGAGTTGTTGAATTCGATGGCCAATGAGTTAAATATTGAAGCTGACTCAATCAATAACACACCTAATAACGAGTCTAACTATTATCAGGAGGAAATCAATACTGAGACCCTTGAGCGTCTTGGTGATCAACAGTTTGTAAAAGAAATGCTGGAATCATTCCTGGAGAGTAGCTCAAAAAATATTGAGGAGATACAACATCACCTCGAAAAAGAAAACTTAATGATGGTGAGTGAGCTGGCGCATAAGACCGTAGCTCCAATTCGTTTGCTGGACCATCAACATCTGGTTAAGGCCCTTAAGCAAATTGAAAAACTCGCTGATCAGGGTGAAAAACCTCCTAAAGATTTGGTACGGGATACCGTCAAGATGTATACAGATCTATCAAAAAACATCTCACAATATCTGCAAGGATAATTTTTTAACATTAGACATTTTATGGAATCAGGATCAAGTAATTTGAAAATTTTTGTGGTGGAAGATGACGAGTGGTATCAGAAGCTGTTGGTACATACCCTATCACTCAATCCTGATCATGAAGTTATCGCCTTCGATAATGCGAAGGATTGCCTTGATAAATTACACCAAAAGCCGGACCTGGTTACCATCGACTACCGGTTACCAGATATGAATGGAGAGGAACTTCTGGAAAGCATCTTAAGAGTAAGTCCGGAAACGGCAGTTATTGCCGTATCGGAGCAAGAAAATGTTGACACGGCGGTTTCAATGCTTAAGAAAGGAGCCTACGACTACCTGACCAAAACCAAGGATATAAGGGACAGGTTGCTTCACCTGATTGCCAATTTCTCGAAGAACGCTGATCTGCGTTCTACGATTAGCAACCTGCAAAAGGAAGTCGAACAGAAATATGACTTCCAAAATTCCATGATCGGGCAGAGTAACCGAATTAAGGAGGTTTTTAAGTTGATGCAAAAGGCCACCTCCACGAATATTACGGTCATGGTCAATGGAGAAACCGGAACCGGTAAGGAAGTCGTTGCCAAGAGTATTCATTATAATAGCATCGTCAAAGAAGGGCCATTCGTGGCGGTAAATATGAGTGCCATTCCTAAAGAACTGGCAGAAAGTGAATTATTTGGACACGAAAAAGGATCCTTTACGGGTGCAGGTCAAAGACATAAAGGAAAGTTTGAACAAGCCAAAGGGGGCACCCTGTTTCTGGATGAAATCGGTGAAATGGATATCAATCTGCAGGCTAAGCTCCTTCGGGCACTTCAGGAAAGGGAGATCACACGTGTAGGTGGTTCAGAAACCATCAAAACAGACTGCAGGATCATTGCAGCAACACACAGGAACCTGCTGGATGAAATGAAAAAAGGCAACTTCAGGGAAGACCTTTACTATCGACTCTTTGGACTTCCTATCAACCTACCTGCTCTTCGAGACAGGGATAAAGACGTGATTCTGCTGGCTAAGAACTTTGTCAAATCCTTCTGCGAAGACAACGGAATGACTGTGAAGACCCTGGATAACGCAGCGCTTCAAAAGTTGATGGCCTACTCTTTCCCTGGTAACATTCGAGAACTTAAATCCATTATGGAACTGGCCGTAGTAATGTCCGACAACGACTCAATTGGTCCGGATGATATCACCTTTGCGCAAACTGACACGGTCACGGATATTTATTCTGAAAACATGACTATGAGGGACTATGAACTCAAGATCGTTCAGGTATATCTCAAAAAGTTTGATAATGATATCAAGGCAGTGGCAAAGAAACTGGATATAGGACAATCTACCATCTATCGCATGCTTAAGGAAGTCAAATAAGTTTCAATTTTGACTCCATTTTCTCAAAATGAGAAAATACTAGTTCATTACAAATATATAATCATTTGATTTTCAGATACTTAATATCTAAATAAGTGATGGTATGAGATTTGAATCTTCATGTTGAATCAAATTAGATTCTATACATGATGGGACGATTAATGTCATTACTTGCTTTGTTGGTACTTATACCAACATTGGTTGCTGCCAATGCATTGAATACTGGTGATGATAGTTCTACGGGTATCAACCCGCCCGCAATAAATACTTTCAATTATAGTACCGCCATCGGGGTTAGGGCTATCGGAACAAGTGGGATTACCGTTAAGCACTTCACCAGAAGCACCATTGCCTTAGAAGGCATTCTTGGTTTTTGGCCAGATGCTTTTTCTGCAACACTCTTAATGGAGAAACATACCCTGGCCTTTAACGAGCCAGGACTTAGATGGTATTATGGCATTGGTGGTCATTTGGCTGCCAAATCAAACCGGGTCAGGTATGATGGACCCGGGTATCGCCGAGCCAGCGGTGACGTTGGGCTTGGAGTTGACGGTATTTTTGGTATTGAGTATAAAATACGAGAAGTGCCTATTGCTTTATGCATGGATTTAAAACCATTTTTAGAAGTAACCTCAACCGGCGCTGCCTTCGTTGCACTCGATCCAGGGTTGGGAATTAAAGTAACCTTTTAATCAATTAGATCATGGACTTACTCGCAGGAACATACATTTTGGCAGGAATCGTTTTGATCATTTACCAGGCGGTATTGATTACTATGAGCAGCGAGTCTTAAACTGCCTTGTTCCAAAAGAATCACAAAAAATCACGTAGCACATTCAATAAGAATTAAAATAGATATTGTCATGAAAAACCATTTCAAAACCATAATAATCACCGTACTAGCGGGATCAACCTTATTGTTTTCATGTACTGACCAAAAGGAAAGAGAAGAGCTCAAAAAGAAAGCTGCCATGTTGGAAGCAAAATTGATGGAGCGCGACTCGGCATATAATGAACTTATAGATATCATGTCCACAGTAGAGGGTCAGATAGCCAGCATTAAGGAAAAGGAAAACATTGTTTCTTTAAAAAGTGAAGGAGACTTTACGGATACAGAAAAAGATCAAATCATTACTGATATGGAGGCCATCGATCAGTTGATCGCTCATAGCTCCGAAACGATCAGAGAATTGTCAAATAAGCTTGAAAGGGCCGATGTATCTTCCAAATCATTTAAGAAAAAGGTCAAAGACCTGACCGCGTCCTTGGAAAACAGAAAGACGGCCATCGATGAATTAAAAGAGGTTCTGATTGCAAAAGATGTGGAGATCGCCAATTTGGTTACCCAGGTAAGCACACTTGAAACATCAATGGAGATACAAGAAGAAACCATAGACATGCAAATTGAAACCATCAACAATCAGGAAGAGCGTTTAAATACTGCATATTTCGTTGTTGGACCTGAAAAGAGTTTGATGGATCAGGGCATTGTCACTAAAGAGGGAGGTTTCCTATGGCTAGGAAAAACCACTGAACTGGAAGCCAATTCAACTAAAGAGAAATTCGTTCAAATCGATATTCGTGATACTGACAAGTTGGTCATTGACTCTAAAAAAGCAGAGTTGATCACAGAACATCCAACGGACTCATACGAGCTTATATCTGAAGGTGATAAGGTGCAATACCTTAGCATCATAAACCCAGAGAAGTTCTGGGGCATTTCTAAATTTCTGGTGATCAGTACAAAAAGTTAGTCAAGATCCAGTTTAATGTTGGCCCTGGCAGAGATGTCAGGGCTTTTTTTGTGCCACTGACAAAAAGATAAAAAAAGGGATCTGCAGCCATTGCCGTAGATCCCTTTTCTTTATGATTATTGACTTAATTAGTTCAATCTTAATCTTTTTAGAAGCTCTTTGAACCTTGGATGCCCACGCATAGGGTCCCAGATCGGGTTCACCTTCAAGAAGATAATAGCGCTACGCTTATTATCCACTGCTTCTTCCAGATGATCCATTGCACGATCAAACATACCCAGTCCAGTGAAGATTACGGCAAAGTCCAAAGCATAGGTCAGACCTTTATTGATCACTGAGCTTCGTTCAATTTCGGTAAGGTATTTCTCCGCATTCACACGGTCACCCTTTATCGCATAGGCATAACCTAACTGACTAAACGACTTCAGTGCCAGCGCTGTTTGCATATCAATGCTCTTGAACATCTCAATGGCCTCATCCAGTTTACCCTGCATAACAACGGCCCATCCTTTGTATTCCAGAACCTTTTCATGATAGGGATCTAGTTCGATCAGCTCATCATACAATTTGATCGCTGTATCATATTTTCCTTCAAGGAAATAGTTATCCGCCTGTGCTCTTTTAGCCATAAAGGATAAAGGATCCCTTTCGAGCGCACTTTTCAGCAACTTTCTGGACTCTACAAAATTCCCTTTGATGGTGTAATACAAAGATTTGGCTACCATCGCTTTGGTACTCATCTCATGAAGTTTGAGTGCCTTATTTACCATCATCAACGCCTGCTCCCAATCGTACTTTTGATATAAGTACACGTAAGACAATGCGATATAAGAACGATAGTAATCCGGATCAATTTCAATCGACTTATTAGCTGCCACCTTGGCCTCCTCATAGGATTTCACTGGTCGGGTATACCCGCCGGCAAATGATAGCCTGGTATACGCATTTGACATCATTGAATAAGCCAAAGCATAATCAGGTTCCTTTTTGATGGCCCGCTCATAACAAGTCACAGCCTTGGACAAATCCTGAAGTGACCATTTGTTATGAAAAAACAAGCCTTGCAAATAATGATCGAAAGCTTTGAAGTTTCTTGTGGCAGGAACGAAAACCGGCTTTTTGAGCTTACCGTATCCCTTCTCGTCAAGCAAATTCTTACAAAGACTGTCAACGATATCTTCTTCTATATCAAAAATGTCCGCGATCTTCTGGTCGTAACTTTGTGACCAGATTTCCTCCTCCGTTTCTGCATTATGGAGATATATACGCATCCTTACTTTGCTACCTATACGTCTCAAAGTACCGGAGACCACAAATTCAACATTGAAGTAAGTACCCACCTCCGGAATACTCATTTTTTGGTCTTTCAAACCAAAACTAGAACCTCTTGAAATTAATTTTATTCCCTCGATGCCTGTAAGTGCATCAATTATATCTTCTGAAATTCCATCGCTAAAATATTCCTGCTCAAGGCCAGCACTCATGTTGACCAAAGGCAAGATGGCGACAGAAGCATGTTGGTTCATACCCTCCTCTTTTTTATTCAGTTCAGTCGCTACAGATGTAATCATAACCTTAATAATTTAAATTAAACTGGATTATTAGACGACTTTATTTAATAAAATTACTATTTTTTTACGTTTCATACTACACATAACACGTTTCGTTAACAATTTTTTAATATTCAATCGTGTAGGCGACAAACGGTTTTGCAAAAATCCTAAAGTTTGAACGGTTTCTTATTATGATTATGATTAATTAGACGTTAAGAAATTAATCGTTCCAAGAACGGCCGAAACATAGCTTTTATGGTCAATTACTTGTTTGAATAATTCAATAACCAACGGAGTCATTGAAGGAAAGATTCAAATCACATAAAAAAAGGCCCGAATGTTCTATTCAAGCCTTTCTACTATACTGTTTTAACTTCATTTTGTAAGCTAGAGGTCTTTTACACATCGAAACCCGGTATGATTAAAACCGGAGTCCTTGCTCGAACTCATCCTTCTGGCAACACGATACCCACTGCAATAACTATCGTTACATAAAAATGAACCTCCTCGAATCACGTGTTTCGGAGAATATGGTTCTCTTGGGTCATAATAAGAGGCTGACCCTGAAGGATCCTCGACTGCTCCTTTGTCCGCATATTGCTGATACAAATTGACATCATACTTATCTTCACACCATTCCCACACATTACCAGCCATATCATAAAGTCCATATCCATTGGCAGGAAATGATTTCACTGGTGAGCTGCGCTCAAATCCATCTAAAGCATAATTCTGATACGGGAATTTGCCCTGCCAGAAATTAGCTTTTTCATATGCCTGTTCTACCGGTTCGTTACCCCACGGGTACTTCACATCATCCATTCCTCCCATAGAAGCCCACTCCCATTCTGCTTCTGTTGGCAGCCTTTTTCCAGCCCATTTTGCATAGGATTTTGCATCCTCCCATGCAATGTGCACTACCGGATGATTCATTCTGTCTTCAATAGAACTACCCGGACCTTCAGGGTGCTGCCAATCAGCCCCAGTTGTCCATTTCCACCACTGCGAATAATCATTAAGATCTACCGGCTCATTCGTCTGAGCGAACACCAACGATCCTGCTGCAAGCACAGAATCTGCCGGTTTTGGAGTACCTTCCGGAAGCTGCTTTTTCATCTCCTCCCAGTCGATATCTTTCTCGGCTACAGTCTTATATCCCGTCTCCTCAACGAACTTTTGAAACTGAGCATTGGTAACCTCTGTCTGATCCATGTAAAAGGAAGATACAGTGACACCATGTCTTGGAAATTCATCTTTGTAGGCCTGATCAGATTTCCCTCCCATCTGAAAATTTCCAGTTGGTATCAGCACCATGCCTTCCGGAACATTTTCTACCGCCTCAGACTTCCCATCTGCCTCTTTCTCCCCTGATGTATTCCCCTCGTTAGATGAACAGGCTATTGTCATTAATAACATCATCAACCAACCGGCATTTTTAAACTTCCTAAACATTTCTTTCTATTTGTTTATCCTCTCGAATTTTCGGAGTGGCTAAGGTCAGTAAATTACAAACCAAATAAAAGCCACTCATACGAGTGGCTCCCATCCCTGTAACAACTAAACCAAAATTGATTCCCAATAATTTCAATCTGACCCATCTGAACAAAACACCCCGCAAACGAGTAGTTGTCAGGCTAAGTCACTCCCGATACCTTATTCCGACAGGTGATATACCCGCCTGCAGGGGTTTTGTGGTTCTAACAAATATTCAATGACCTCCTCGGTTTAAGGTTTAAATCCTGTTTTATGAGGTTTTAAATCTGTTTCGACTAAAAAAGACCCACGAACAAGACACCTGACAGGAGTGTTTAAATAATCAAAATGTTTCTCGCGATAAAAGATGAAATCTTATGGACACTTTGAAGAAAAAGGGGCTAACGAAAATCAAACCTCAATTGATAGTAAGTCAACCATTGAGGCTATCTGACCAAATACCTTTGATATCAAATTAGATATTGAAGCACGCAACAACTTATGCTAAAAACAACGATTAAATTGACCCTTATCACGGTTCTCTTTCTTGAGACCAGTTTCAATCTTCTGACTGCTCAGAGCATTGACATTGAAGTGCCGACAGGTAGACGACTCAAGAAAATTGCAGAGGAAAAATTCATTTTCGACAGGGTATTCATAGGGGCATCCGTAGGCTACAAGGCCTGGGGTGATACTTCTTTTGCCATCCTGAAAAGGGAGTTCAATTTCGTAACCCCAACTAACGAATTCAAACAGACTTATATACACCCCGATCCCGGTACCTGGAGATGGGAACGCTGTGATCAATGGGTAGATACTGCTGCACTCAACGGACACACTATGAGGATGCACTCTCCCATAAGCCCACAGGCATCGACCTGGGCCAAAACTGACACCCGAACAGCTGGCGAACTGGAAACCAATATGACCGAGTACATGACCGAACTCTGTAAGCGGTACAATGGAGTTGAACAAATTAAATGGATGGACGTGGTTAACGAAACCGTAGAAAGAGACGGCAGCTGGTTTGGCCCAAAAGACGGAACAGATAAATGGGAAAACCCCTGGCCACTCATTGGGTATGACATCACTGAAGATGGTTTGAATCCCCCCTCCTATATCAGAATGGCCTTTGAAATCGCCAATCAATATGCACCAGACATTAAACTGGTTTACAACCAACATGGAGGTATGGAGGTAGTGATGTGGGAAAAAGTGAAAAAAACGATCCTCTATTTAAAATCACTGGGCCTGAGAGTAGATGCGCTGGGCTGGCAGGCTCACATAGCTTCCGATTTTCTGGACGACGAAACGAATATCATTAAGCTGAAAGGAATTATCGAATGGGCGCATAATAACGATCTGGAGTTTCATGTCACCGAAAATGATGTTGATGAGCTGGGTGATGAACAGGCTCAGGCGGATGTCTTCGCTGCTATCGTTAAAACAGTGGTTGAACAGGGGCTCAACGGAGTGGTTGGTTGGAATGCATGGAACATTCGAGACTCCGACGGTCAAAAGGCAGCATCCAAACCGAATTTCTTTCGTCAGGACGGATCACCCAAGCCAGGTTATTATGCCATTCAGGAAGTGCTGGAAAACGTTGTACATTCTGCGGAGCTTACTTCGCGGGTCTTTGGACAAGGAGAAATTACGCTAGCTCCGGGACATTATCTTCTGAATTCCTCGCTGAACCTTGCCGCCATTCCGGCCAAAGGATACGCATTTTGGAAATGGGATGGTGATCTGTCGGGTTCAGATAGCCTGAAAACGCTGGTAATGGACGCTGATAAATATGTAGCAGCCTATTTTCTTCAAGAGGACGATCCGAGACTCGTTCTTGGATCAGCCAATTCAGATTTAGATATTATGATTTATCCCAACCCTGTCAATCATCGAAAAATCAATATTTCCTTACCCGGCACCAAACCTCAGCAAGTACAGTATCAACTTTACGATGCAGCTGGCAAGGTGATCTCGCAAAATCAATATGATCAAACCAAAATGATCGAAATTGAAAGGGATGCAGACTGGAATTCGGGCATTTATATCCTTCACATAATAGTAGACGATCAAGTAATACAGAAAAAATTGGTTCTTAATTAGTACCCCAATGAAAACATACAGAACAATATTTATAGCCCTGTTAATTCTGGGCATCATTTTACCCACAACCCTTTTCGGGAATGGTTCTAATCCAATCAAGAAAAAGAAACAACCGAATGTGGTCTTCTTCCTGGTAGACGATCTTGGATGGAAAGATGTGAGCTATGCCGGCTCACCACTCTATGAAACTCCCAACATTGACGCGGCGGCAAAAAGAGGAGTGATCTTCACCCAGGCATACGCAGCACATCCCCGATGTGTCCCCTCGCGATACGCGATGATCACGGGCAAATACCCGGCAAGAATACAATGTCCGGGTCCGGGTGAGGGCGCATTGAAGGATGAAGAGAGGACGATGGCCGAACCATTTAAAGAAGCGGGATATACCACCTTCTTCGCCGGCAAATGGCATTTATCCTCAGCGGAATCCTATCCTGACACGCAGGGATTTGACTACAACTATGGCGGTGGACATGCCGGAGCTCCAAAATCCTATTTTTATCCTTACAACACTCAAACATCAGGAAAAGGTAACGGCCATGAAAAAGACATCCTGAACCTGGATGATGTAGAAGCAGGCAAGTATCTGAGCGACCACCTTACGGACAAAACGGTATCATTCATCCAAAATCATAAGGACACACCATTCTTCATCTATCTGGCCCATTACGGCGTACACACTCCTTTTGAAGCGAAGGAGGAAAAGGTAAAGGCCTACCAAAAAAAGGTTAAAGACCTGTATGGGGATGAGGAAGTACCCGAAGTGTCGCACGAAAACTGGACAGGAGACACCAAGCTTCGACAAGACAACCCTGTTTATGCAGGCATGATCGAGAGCATCGATGAAAGCTTCGGCAGGGTGATGGCCGAATTAGAGGCGCAGGGAATCGCGGACAACACGATCATTGTGTTCACCTCAGATCATGGAGGGCTTTCCAACAGGGGCAATGGCCGAAGACTGGCGACTTCAAACCTACCGCTACGAGCAGGGAAAGGGCATAATTACGAAGGAGGCATCAAGGTTCCTATGTTTGTCACCTGGGCGAACGGTATTAAGCCCGGAAACTCTAACACCCTTGTGACCGGAACGGACTACTTCCCTACACTTTTGGATCTGTGTGGATTACCACCAGAAGAATCTGCGCACCTTGATGGGGTAAGTTTCGCTCCCTCGCTGCTTAAAGGAAAAACTCAAAATACCGACAGGCCTGTCTTTTGGCATTCACCTGTACCTCGTCCAACGAGCACAGGAGACCAATCCAATACCTCCGTCCGACTGGGTGACTTCAAGCTGCTGGACTTCTATGAATTCAACAAGGTAGAGCTATATAACCTGGCCGATGATCCGGAAGAACAAAATAACCTATCGGATTCCATGCCTGAAAAACGGGATGAGTTAATCACAATAATAAACAATTGGAGAACGGAAGTAGTTGCTTATATGGGAAAGCCTAATAAAGTGGATAAAAAGAAGAAGGGTAAGAAAAAGAAGGATATCCAATAGGTCTTTTCAATCAGTATTTTTTAACCAAAACCGTCGCCTGATTAGGTGACGGTTTTTCTGTGATTATTGCTACTTACACAATGAAGGGTATGAAAATTCATCAGTTCGCAAGACCTGATGGGATTTCTAACCGTTCCCCGCATTCACCTCCAAAGATGCTTTCAGGACTGACTTGCTGGCGGGTAATTGATACTGAAAACTGTTCGTGGATCCATCGGGTCGAAAGGCCAGACGAGAAAGGTCAAAAAAATGTCCATCACAAAAGTGGCGGACATTTATTTAACCAAACTAAACCTAGTGCTCTACCTTCAATTTTGTAGAACGTCTTTGCTCCCCATCCTGATAGAGTAAGAGGTAAATCCCATCCTTCAAGTGGCTGACATCCAGTTGCTGATTATTGACGAAAGTTGGATTAACTCTGCTTCCCGAAAGATCGTACATTTTGATGGACTGAATATCTACTCCTTTAACAGATACAAACCCGTTAGCAGGATTAGGATAGACGCTCAAAGTTTCACTGGTCGATTGCATCAGCTCAGAAGACGATCGGACTGAGGCATTGTCCACGATCGCAGCATAGGCCGCATCGAGGAAGTACTTACCCACTTCACCGCCTGCCTGAAAGCGGATGGCTACTTTTGTACTTCCTGTGGGAACGTCGACGCTGTAGGTGTACTCATCATAGGTATCCTCCGGAAGGGCAAATACATCGGAAGCACGATAAGAGGTGTTGTCATTCACGTCATAAAATTTCGCCTGAATACGAAAATTCATACCTGCGTCTTTGGTTTTGACTCGCACCGAAACATTTAAGGTCTTTCCCTCCATTGCCAGCTCGTAAATGTCACTTTCGACTGACGCCTTGCCCTTATTGACTGCAGTGGTAACGTCCAGCTTGTAGGCTTTATCCCCTTCATAGGTATTGGCCTGCGAGGCATAGCCATTCTCAGCAACCACTCCACCCCAGGTATTGAGTGACCAGTTATTTAAGATGCCCTCCTCAAACCCCGGGTTCAGAAGGAAATTATCCTGTCCGGGAGGTACAGCGCTTTGGGCAACTCCTCGCGAAGCGAACTCAGCCTCCATAGCAGCGATCACTACATCGTACTTGCTATCCCCGTATAGGTTGACCGTCTCATATTCGTCTACCTGATAGTCATAGAACTCATGTCCAACTACGGGCCCTATTCGTTCTCCATTATCATAGTCCATATGAATCCATTTGGTATAGCGATAACGTTCATTTCGCAAAGTATAGCCCATTTTATCTCCATCGCGATGGTACTGACTCATAGCCGCAAACCGAACTGACGCGGTTGGATCATTAAGAAGTGGAACCAGTGATGTTCCGGCCAGACCTGCAGGTGGCGTAACTCCTGCCAATGCGCATACGGTAGGATAAACATCTACTAACTCAACCGGCGCATCGGTCACGTTATTAGTCAAACCGGTATCCGGGGAATAGATCATCAACGGAGATCGTACAGCTTGCTCGAAGTTGGTCTTCTTTGCCCATTG
Source organism: Marinoscillum sp. MHG1-6 (assembly GCF_024714475.1). Classification (GTDB taxonomy): domain Bacteria; phylum Bacteroidota; class Bacteroidia; order Cytophagales; family Cyclobacteriaceae; genus JAMZMI01. Next base: position 216,486 of record NZ_JAMZMI010000003.1, read on the forward strand.
ACTGTGGTCGCCAAGATGAAACCCATGGTCCCCCCACAGTACGATGACGGTATTGTCAGTGAGGTTCAGCTCATCTAGCTTGTCCAACACCTTCCCAATTTGCGCATCCACATAAGAAACGCAGGCCATGTAGCCATGGATGAGCTCCTTCTGCTTTGCCTCATTGATCGTTCCTGAAAGCGGGGTGTCAGAATAGCTGGAAAGCAATTCACCATCTATGTCGTATGCAAAAGCCGGAATGGTGGCTGACTGGCCCTGTTCGGGATGAACAGCAATCGAATTTCTATCATATAAATCCCAGTAAGCTTTTGGAGCCGCAAAAGGTAAATGGGGCTTGGAGAAGCCTGCAGATAGAAAAAACGGTTGAGAGCTACCCGTAAGCCCATCCAGTTTTTTGATCAGAAAACTCGCTGCCGCACCATCTTTGTAAGCATCATCAGGTACATCCATATTTTCAACACTTGGTTTCGCGTCCGGAAACAGCTTGAGCGCTTCATTCTTCTCCTGATTGCTGGTAATGTTATTGTCCACCAGGTATTGTTCATAATCCTGATAAGCCGGTTCTACGGCAGGGTTGTGGTAGCCTTGAAAGCCACGCCCCAACACCGCATCATGATAAGCGAGCGGTATGGTATGCTTGTAAGATTCGGACCAGGATGATGCATCAAATGAATTATCCACGTTTCGCGGATCGTACATTTTCCCTCCTCCTGTCGAGAAGTATCCGTTCGCGATAAAATGCTGAGGCAAAGTGATCACATCAGGATTTTTGTCCCGCATTTGTGTACTCAGGTTATACACCTCTGTTTGATCGGGATACCAACCCGTCAGAATACTTGTTCTGGACGGACCGCACACGGACTGCTGGCATGAGGCATTGGTAAAGACAGTACCCATCGCTGCCAGTCTATCCATATTGGGAGTTTGTATCACCTGATCTCCATATGCGCCAATCATGGGCTTAAGATCATCGACGGCTATGAAAAGTACGTTTCGCTGTTGAGAATGGAGGTCTTGCATGATCAGGCAAAGCCCAATCAGAAAACCTGATATAAATTTCTTGTTCATTCGTTTATCTGTTTTGATGAAATAAGCAAGGCAATGGCATTCCGGCCATCACCTCGCTCTATTCCTTAACTGGTTGATTAGTGTCTGATAATTACTTTTTGAGTAAAGCTTTCCCCGCTCTTCGTTCTTATCTGTAAAAAGTAAAGACCTGAATGAAGCCCAGAGACATTCACCAATCCAAGCGGATTCATGCGTACGAGAACAAGCCTTCCTGAATGATCAAACATGCTTAGCTGCTCCACTTCCCCGGGAGAAGTAACGTTAAGTAGATCCGCAACCGGATTTGGGTAGACTTTGAATGACGTATTCGGGTCGGATCCTAATGCTGATGCTGACTCATCTCCCCTGGCGCCTGAACCACCACTTAATATGGCGCTAACCTGATCAAAGTAATAGGTACCACCTTCTGCTCCTGCCTGAAGTCTCACCTGTACTTTTTGCGTACCTGATGGTACAGCTACATTCTGATGGGTATACTGAGTGTAGTTGTTTTTTGAGAGACTCTCGGTTGGGCCCGCGCTGTAGGTTGCGTTGTCATTGGCATCATAAAATATCACCTGAAGCCTGAAGGTCATGCCATTACTTCGTGTCAGCACCCAGGCCGAAACATCAATGGTCATTCCTTCCATAGCATATTCATAGATATCACTTTGCACGCTTACCTTACCCATATCTACCGGAACGGTGACGTCCATCTGATTGGATATATTACCTTCATAAACGTTTCTATTGGTAGTTTCAGGATTGACGTTACCGTCAGCTCCTCCCCAGGTGTTCAAAGACCAGTTCGTGGTCACTCCCGACTCAAAGCCAGGGTTCAGAAGGAAGTTACCCGCAGGTGGGTTAGGTAGCGCCGGCGCAGATACTGATACCACTTGTTCTACCGTATCCGTAGCTCCTTCATTGTCCGTTACAATAAGGCTCACCGTGTAGTCACCTGCACTTGCATAGGTATGATTAGCGGTCTCTCCAGCACCTGTATTGGTATCGCCAAAATCCCAAGACCAGGAGGCAATGCTTCCATCAGAATCAGTAGACCCTGATCCATCGAGATCAACCGAGAGGTCAGTTGCCACATAGGTAAAACTTGCTGTAGGTAACACATTAGGACAGGCCTCGGTGGTAGCAGAACCCGAAACGGCTCCATTCGACCACAAACCATTGTAGGAAAAGACCCTGTAGAAATAGGTCGTCTCCTCGGTCAACTCACTTACAGCATAAGAAGTAATATTCGCCCCTACTTCATCGAGGTAGTCATAGGTCAAACCTCCATCGGTACTTTGTTTGATTTTAAAAGACTGCTCATCTGACGAATTATCCGTCCAGCTAAGATTAATCCCTGAGCAACCATTCACATCCAATACCAGGTTGGATGGAGGCACTGGTGGCGTGGCCGCAACCTCAACGGTCACGACCTGCTCAAGACTATCAGCAGCCCCTGAATTATCAATGACTTTAAGTTGTACGGTGTAGTCTCCACCCGTGGCGTAGGTATGACTTGCATTAGCGGAGCTTGAAACAAAAACTGGGCTCCCGTCTCCAAAATCCCATTCCCAGCTGGCTATGGACCCCAGACTATCCTTTGCATTCGAACCATCAAAATCGACCACCAGTTCGTTCGCAGTGTAGGTGAAATCCGTGGTAGGGAAAAAGTTAGGTGTGTAGGCATCCAAATAGAAACCGTCAACCAGGTAATCTGCATCTTCCAGGAAACTTACACGAAAATAAATGGTCTGCAGAGCAGCAGGAGTATATTCCCAATTATAAAGACTCCAACCACTGTTGACCGTCATGCTCTCAGTCTGAACAGCCGAAGTGCCCTCACGCATGATCACCTTCATGTCTTGAGGGTTACCGCTTCCTGACTTTCCGTAAAAACCCATTTTATAGCGCTGCCCTGCGTCCAACTGCATGTCACAACTTTCTATCCGGTTTTTCCAACTTTCGATCGTACTGACCTGTACTGAGAGGGATTGATTTCCTTCTGATTTATCAGCCTGATTTAAAGACGTACTGATTGATCCTCCTTCAGTCCATTCTGTGAACGTTGAGTTCTCAAAACCTCCATTACAAACCAGTTGATTTTGAGGCTCGTAGGGCACTGGTATGGCGCTTCTCCACTCACCACTTTCGAACAATGCGTCTTTGATGTTATCCAGCCACTTGATGCTGGGATCTCCGAAATAATTAGAACCGTAAGCATCGGTACGTAGGTGAATGGTCTTATTGGATTTGGGTCCTGCATCCCAGGCAGTAAAGGCAAAGCCCCTACTAATAGCAGCCTGAGCCACATACCTATGATACTCTTCTCTTGAGGCTGGTTCAGGACCATCTCCCAGCGGATCGCCAGGCGAGTCAAAATGGTAGTTTATTCCATATTCGTTATCCGCACCAAATTCACCTAGCAATACGGGTATATTATGCTCCTGGGACCAAAGGGACACTTCGTCAAAATGCCCATCCAACTCGGCTTTCTCATCCGGGTCACCCCAGGTATATACAGGAGTGGTATTTTCTCCGGGATTGGATGATTTGGTAAAACTAAAGGGTAGGTAATAGTGGAAGGTAGCAATCAGATGATCATCGCTCTGTATAAATGAGGGATAAAGCTGCTGTGGCGCTCTATAAGAGTTGTCTCCCCCTCCTGTGACAATGACATTTCTATAGGCATTGACTGATCCCTTACTTCTGATAATTGCCAGGACATCCGTATTCACCTGATCAACTTCCGCCGCACTCATACTGAAATAGGCCTCATTCATGATCTCAAACAGCACGTCATCAGACTTGTCCTTGAAATGTTCCGAAATCTGATCCCAAATTGCCATGAATCGATCGTAGTCTTCCTGAGAGGGTGCACACCCTGAGGTGAGTGGACAATAGGCACTCTCCTCTTTATAACTCTCCCAAAACCAGTGGTCGCCATGTACATCAATGATGGCTACAATGCCTCTTGCAGTGGCCCAGTCTGTCAACTGCTCCAGGCTGTCCAGGTAATCCGTACTTACCGTGTAGGGAGCCGTTTCTCCCGTTCTGTTTTCAAAGCGAACTGGAATACGCACCGTAGTAAATCCCGCATCTTGCAGGTCCTGAAAATATTCTTCTGTAGGGTAGGGTGACCAATTTCCTGGTTGAGGGGCACTAAGTACATTTCCTAGATTGATTCCCCGGCCCATGCGCTCCACCATGTCATGGGGTGAGACCTGCGCAAAGGAAAAGCAGGTAGTAAATAGCATCACGATCGACGCCCAAATGGTAAAATTCTTTGTAATCATAATTATAGGTTTTGTTAATGATATGGGAGTAAATCATGCCTTAAATATCATTTTATCAATTTTCATTAAGGTTTGAATGCTGTTTTTAACAGTTTGAAAATGTACAAGGGGCTTTGGGGTGTTGTTATAAGCCTTTTTGTGGGCGAATTTTATTAAGGAAATGAGGGATGTTTGGATGAAGTAGTTTCAGCAGCGGTTATAATCTGGATACGTCATTCCTGCGGAGGTCGGGCCGCGAAGTCATCAAAGAACCAAACTATAATCGTCATTCCTGCGAATGCAGGAATCCCATCAAATAATTGCATGACTGCTTCGCGCCACACATTGACGGAAACAACATCAGTACGTCATCGCCAATTATTCCTGGCAACCAACTCCAAAGATCCTTTCAGGATTGACTTTCTGGTGGTTTACTAACTGTTAACTAATCGCCGGGGACGTCATTACGAGCGGAGCGAAGTAATCTTACAATTGAAAAAGATTGCTTCGGTCGTTCCTCTCTCGCAATGACGGCAACAGCATTGGTAGGTCATTCCTGCGGAGGTCGAGCCGCGGAGGCCGGGCCGCGGAGGCCGGGCCTCGAAGGCAGGAATCCCATCAAACAATTATCCCTCCTCAAGCCGGAGAGGCTCCCACTTTTTCTTGTCAAAAAGTAGGCAAAAGACACTGAAAAAATAAACGCGCGAGGCCCCTACCCTCATCTGCCGCCATTTTTTCGTCAGCCCTCCAAAACGTAAAAACCACAGCTTACAGCTTCGTCAACCTTTAAGCTGCTCCGCATTTGTAATGCGGAAGCTTAGACAGTACGAACAATATTTCGAGCGCAATGCAATTGCGCTCGAGCAGGGGGACTAACAACTACTCCAAAGATCCTTTCAGGATTGACTTTCTGGCGGGTAATTAAAACGGACGAATGATAACTGCTCACTGTTCTATCTTATATAGAATAAACCGAATGTATTTCTTGCGAAATATCGAGCAAATCGTATTTTTATACTGAAGATGAGCGACTTAGCCGGTTATGATCGGCTCACTGTTGGATTTTAATCCAGGCATATGCATAGGAGCACAAGATTTGGATGCTATAAGACACAATTAGATTCATAAAAAATGAACATCTAAATGAAAAAAACTCTTTTGTCTTTGTTTTTTTTTATTTCATTGACTCTTACAGCGCAATCTATACGTCATGGTTATGTACTTAAACCGGACGAAGGTGAAAAACCAGGTTCAAAGCGAACCATAAAAGGCCGTCCAAAGAGTGGAACACAAGGGGGAGTAATGATCATTGATAAATTGCCTCCCGGCTTTGAAACAACATTTCACGTACACGATGAAGCCGACGAATTCTTTTATGTAATCAACGGAGATGGAACTGCAGAATTTGATGGTAAAGAACAAAATATCTCTACCGGCTACGTAATTTTCGTTCCAGCAGGTGGTGAACATAAATTGAAGGTATCATAAGATGGCCCCATGGAACTCCTTTTCTTTTTTGATAAGCCAGGGGCTGATCAATGGTTTAGAGAAGCTCATGAAAAGTATTTTTCCAAGTCCATCCCACTTACTGTAGAAGCTTGTAATGAACTGGGTGAAAAGTATGGATATAGATGTATTGATAAAAGTAAAAATTAATAATTTGATCAAAACGGCATATAACATTATGTATGAAATCATAGCCGCACAAACTCAACTTACAAACCTTAGCCATAACCAAACAAAGACATGAACCTGGAAGTGCTTCAGTTGATTGTAGAATTAGTCAGTGCTATTGCCGTGATATGGACATTGATTTACCTGGCGAAACAAATAAAAGACAGCACCAACATTGCCGCATCTAATGCAAGACAAGCAATTTCTGAATCACTGTTATCCAACACCATTACTTACTTCAGCGATTCAGAATTTCGGTCAATATTTAATAAACATCTAAAAGGCGAGGAGCTTAAAACCGAGCAAATTCTTTACCTGGCGACTTACAGTTATTTTTTTTTCCGTAGTTATGAAAACATACATTATCAATACAGGAATAAATTAGTTTCTACTGAAGACTGGGGTGCCTTTAGAACAAACTTGAAAGCCCTCTGTCAAACGCCAGCTCTTCGAGATTTTTGGAAGAGAGAGAATCAAAACTTCAATAAATCCTTTCAAGCTGAAGTTTCTAAAATTTTTCAAGAGCTCAATGAAGAACCTACCCTGATGCCTGATGCTTTGTTTCAGCCAAAAAATAAATCCAAAGACTCATAACTAATTACGCTGCTCCGCATTTGTAATGCGGAAGCTTAGACAGCACGAACAATATTTCGAGGGTAATGTTGGGTTGGAGCAAATAACACAGAACACCCTCAGCACTACACTCCAGTGACTACACTCCACGGCCGTGAGGCCGCGTCTTCTCACCGGAGCTGTATTTGAGACGCACCTGCCCCTCCACCCTATGGGTGTCCAAAGCCCAAATAAGGTTCCTTGTGTGAAGACTGATATCAATTAATTAGAGAATATTACTTCGTCGTTCCTCCTCATCTCTAAATTGCTCATCCGCCCACCAATTTTCCACCAGCCCGCCTTCACGCAGACAGGCTGCACTACATAGTTGGTTTAGCTGCTCCGCATTTATAATGTGGAAGCTTAGACAGGACAAACAATATTTCGAGCGCAATGCAATTGCGCTCGAGCAGAGGGACTAACAACAATTTAAAGCAACTAACAAATCCTATCAATCATAAGAAGCGGCTGGTACGTGCTACCCCCTCACTCCACGACCACTCTTTTTACGACCCGCTCGCCATCCAGATCCATCTGTAGCAGGTAAAGGCCTTTATCTACGGGTAGGTTTAAGGTGAATTGATTGATATTTTGTTTTTCTTTTGTTAGGAGTACCTCTCCGGAGAGGTTGATCAATTGAATGGCTGCCTGATGATATGTCCGATCCAATTGTACACTCATCACTCCCTCTCGCAAGGGCATGGGGTAAAGGATCAGTTTATCCTGAGAATCAATCCCCAGGATCTCCTCTTCTCCTTCCGCTGCGCAGTCAGATAGATAGCTGCAGTCATCGAGCCACAACTTCACGGCATAGCTTCCGGGCACTTCGGGAGTGAAGTTTCTGCCAGTGGCACCGGCTATAGCTTCATTTGTTTCGCAATTGATCCACTCGTAAGCCACGCCCTCCATTGTGCTTAAGAGGGTATTTCCACTGACTATAATGTCAATATCTACGGCATTCACGCTTTCTATTTCTATCGTGACCACGCTATCCTCTCCTGAGACAGCCGTCAAAGTCTGCTGGTACACTCCCGGAGCATCATAAGTTTCTCCCGCAACAGTGTAGCTGCTTTCACAAGTTTTGATGTTTACATAGCCGGACAGGGTCGACTGCGCCACACTGCGTCTTGTAAACTCCAACTCAAATGAATCAATCACCGCCTGAAAGGCCACATCCTCTGCCAGATTGGTGGTTTCATTAGGGTCATTGTCGAGGTCATAAAGCTGGAAACCTCCGGGCGCTCCATATCGCTCTCCTGCATCATAATCCATCTGCACCCACTTCGTGTAGCGGTACTGTTCATTGCGCAAGGTATATCCCATATAGGCTCCACGAGGAAATTGTCCCATCGCCGCATATCGGACAGTCGCTGAAGCGTCCTCGAGTATGGGCAACAAGCTTTTTCCGCTCAATTCATCAGGCTTTGATAAGCCCGTCAGGTCACAGAGTGTTGGGTAGATGTCTACAAACTCCACAGGAGAATTGGAGCTTTGGCCCGCAGCCCCCATCCCAGGATCTGCAATGATCAGCGGGGAACGTACCGCCTGCTCAAGGTTGGAGTGCTTGCCCCAAAGGTTGTGATCACCCAAATGCCAGCCATGGTCGCCCCACAGGACAATGGTCGTATTATCCATGAGCCCCGTCGTATCCATTTTATCAATGATCTTACCGATCTGCGCATCAATGTAGGAAACACAAGCAAAATAGCCGTGAATCAGTTTTTTCTGCTCCTCATCGTTCAGGTCCCGATCCTGGAAATAGGGAACATCAGAATAGCTATTGGTCATCTCGCCATTGTTTCGCCAGACCATGGTCGGCACGTCCGCCGGTTGCTCCTGGAATGACGCGATGGCTATATCATTGATATCGTAGAGGTCCCAGTACTTTTTAGGTGCGTTGAAGGGCAGGTGAGGTTTGGAGAAGCCTGCCACCAGGAAAAACGGGTTAGAGGCTTCATTCACCTGATCCAGCTTTTGCAATATCCATTCGGCTGTGGCCCCATCTTTATAGGAGTTGTCCGGAAGCTCCAGACCTTCTGCTGAGGGCTTGGCATCGGGAAAGAGCTTGACTCCTTCACTTTCATTCGCGCCCGGGTTATCTATCATGTATTGCTCAAATGCCGCATCGTCTGATGGAGTCTGCGGGTTGTGATACCCTTTATAACCACTTCCCGTGGTCGCATCATAATAACTTTCACTCACTGAGTGCTGATACTCTTCGGACCAGGACACAGTATCATATTGATCATCGACAGAACGAGGATCAAAGAGTTTTCCGGCGCCAAGGGTGTAATAGCCATTGAGTTTGAAATGCTGCGGTAAAGTGATGACGTCGGGGTTTTTATCCCTTATCAGTGTTTTTAAATCATAGACCGCTGTTTCATCCGGATACAAACCTGTGAGCAGACTCGCCCTTGAAGGTGCGCAAACAGCCTGCTGGCAAGAGGCATTCAAAAAGGTGGTCCCTCTGGCAGCAATGCGATCGATGTTAGGGGTTACGGCCAGGTCATCTCCATACGCGGACAACAATGGCTTCAAATCATCAATAGCAATAATCAGTACATTTTTCTGAGCGCTGGCATGAAAGCATAGTACGGCCATTAATGCCATCAGGCAAACTTTTCTCTTGGTGTTCATCATTTCACTTTTATGATCTCGCTATCCCTGTATCCGATCCTTGTGTTGACCACATACATATGCTGATCTTCCTTCAGCTGTATTGGTTGGTGATAAGGTTGCCAGCCGGACTCCGTGCCCGGGGTTACTGACTCGCTCGTCAGGTGGTAGGCCAAAGAGGCTCCCTCTAGCTGAGTACTGCAAGTCACCACCCCTTTCTTGCATTCGACTTTAGGTGCAGGACAAACAGGCTGAACGCCATCAGGCCACATTTCATTGAGCATTTCTGTTTCTGGAATCGTGCTGCGATCACCTACTTCGGCTAGCCAGGCATCCATCACATTCCTCAGTTCGGTAATCTCCTCCTCGTATGCAGGATTGCGGATCTCATTGTTCAAGTTAAATGGGTCGGTAGCTCTGACATAAAACTCCTCAGCCGTTTTTGTATTTCTAAACCAGTACTCCTGGTTTTCATCAAGCTTTCCGGCGGCACGCATTTCCAGTAATTCATTCATCATCGGGATGCTCTTTCGATAGCTTACGTCTTTATAGGCCGGCAATTCGGTGTGGTAGTTTCTCACATAGACAAAGTCCTTTGTGATCACACTCCTGATGCGATCACTGAACTCATCAAAACGATCTCCCGACCCAAAAATGTAGGGTTTTCCCGTGGTCTTCTGCCCTCCCAAAAAGGCACGACCTTGCAGATGATCTGGAATTTCAATTCCCGCTAAGGAAAGGATGGTCGGCGCGAGATCGACAAATGAAACCATCTCCTCTCTAAACTCCTGCTGTAGCTGGTCAGGTAGCCGCACCATCATCGGCACACGCAAGCCAGATACGTAATGCTCGCGCTTACCTCTCGGCAGCGGCCCACCGTGATCGCTGAAAAAGAAAATGATCGTATTATCAAGCAAGCCGGCTTCCTCCAGTTCTCGGATCCGCTCCCCTATCTCCGCATCCATCAATTCGATATTGGAATAGTTTCTGGCAACATCCCGACGTACGGTTTCTGTATCGGGATAGTAATCGGGTAGCGGAACTTCAGCCGGATCAACTGTCAGCTTTTTTTTGGCATTGTACCAAATCCTGGACTCGTGCGTCGTACTAGAGTTGAAGACTGCAAAGAAGGGCTGCCCTTCCTCTCTGTGTTTCCAATGGGCATCATTACCATTCTCATCCCAGGAGGTCAGCGGTGCTGCAAACTGGTAATCCGTCTTGGGGTTGTTGGTACAGAAATAATCCTGCTTTCGCAAATACTCTGTAAAGCACTTCACCGCAGAAGGAAGGACCGCTGAATAGAGCGGCACCGGGAGTCCATTGATATCCTGAGCTTTCGATTCACCGGAGTACTCTCGCGTTCCCCAGCCCATTATATCCTTGCCCGCCCGCATGTGTTGGGTCCCAATGGAAATGGGGTACATTCCCGTTATGATAGAGGAGCGCGATGGTCCGCAGACGCCTACCGTAGCAAATGCCTGCGTGAAGATGAGGCTTTCTGCTGCCAGGCGATCAAGGTTTGGAGTGCTTGCCGTGGCATCACCATACATGGATAAGGTCGGGCTGATGTCTTCGCACGTGAGCCAAAGAATATTGGGTTGCTGCTGTGCAGCAAGTTCAACGGACAGGATGCCTATCAAAAAACTAAAGAATACGCACCTCAACCTCATATTCTCCATATTGTTCAGTTATCGTGGATTCCCCTTCAATCAGACCCAACTCCTGCAAAAACTGATCGCATTGATCGGTCGTATCAATGAAGAATTTAATGGGTTTTCGCGCAAAAAAGGCATGCTCCTGTCCTTCATAAAGCACGAGACGACAGACTTGCCCGGCTTCTTCCATCAAAGATTTATAACGTTTGGCCGTGGGAACAGGCAGTACTTTATCATTTGTCCCCACCATGATAATGGTAGGTGGCTGATTTTCTCCAATATTGTCAATTGGGCTGATCTCCTCATGTCTTCCTTCCATTCTTTGGTAACCAAAACCTTCAGGACCGGTATCCAGCACGGGATTGAAGAGCAACAATGCCGCGGGACGTTCCTTAGATTTCCCCCAAAACGCCGTGGTCGTAGCTAGGTGCCCACCGGCTGATCCGCCCCCCACAACAATATTTTTCTTATCGATACTCAATTTCCGGGCATGCTTTAGCAGGTATTGGTAGGCATGATACGCATCCTGAGTTGCGTCAAAAGGTGTAGTGCCATGCACGTCTTTAACCCGGTAATCGATACTAAAAGTGATCATGCCCCTGGAAGCAAAGTACATGCACTGCCGTTTGAAAGCTTTATGATCTCCCTGGTTCCAGCCACCACCATGGATAAACATAATGGCCTTGTAGGTTTTCTGATCATCAAAGTCCAGCGGCCGGTACATATGCAAATACAATTGAGTCGTATCAACCTGCTTGTAGAGGATGGCGGTTGATTCAATTTCTATTCGCTGCTGCGCGACAACCATTAATGCGCCGAAAAGGCATAACGAAGTCAACGCTATTTGAATCTTATAATCTTTCATATGGTCACTACTTTTCAATACAAGATTTTAGATAGCTTTTCATCTCCGCCATCACTTGATCATATTCCGGGTCGTTGGCCCGACTGACCTTTTCGAGGGGATCCTCTTCATAATCATAAAGCTCGGTCGCGATGAGGTTTTCTTCCTTGTAGTTGCCATTTTGTGCATTCGTTCCCTGATGCCACTCTATATACCGATAGCGCTCATTTCTCAGCGCATAACCCATTCTGTCCCCTCTAGGGTACTGGCTGAGGGCTGCTTCCTTCACCTTTTTTGTTTTTCCGGAAACGATAGGAAGTAAACTCGTGCCGGGAAGATGGCCCGGAGTTTCAACACCCGTCAGGTCACAAATGGTTGGAAAAATATCAATCAACTCTACCGGACTGTCATTTCGCTGAGCATTCGCATAATCAGGATCGGAGATCATGAGTGGGGTCCGCGTAGCTTGCTCGAAATTGGAATGTTTGTTCCAAAGCCCATGATCTCCCAGGTGCCAACCGTGATCACCCACCAAAACCACGGTAGTGTTCCGCTCCAGTCCTGATTCTTTCAAAAAGCCAAGTACCTTCCCAATCTGCGCATCGACATAGGAAACGCATGCATAATACCCATGGATCAACTCACGTTGCTTAGCTTCGATGACGGCTCCCTTTTCATTGAGACTGCCTTTTATGTCCGAGTAGTTTTTTAGTTCCCCGAACGTATGATAGGCATAGGCGGGAGAACCCTGGGCATGCTCCTGAAACTCCGCTAACTGAATTTCATTACGATCGTACAGGTCCCAATATTTCTTTGGTGCCACGAAAGGCAAATGGGGCTTATGGAAACCCACCACCATAAAAAAGGGCAGATCCCCTTTACTCAACTCCTCCATCTGCCGCATACTTTCCAAAGCAATCGCACCATCGGCATAGGCATCATCCGGCACATCAATGCATTCTGTTGACTGTCTAACCCCTCGTTTTTTGAATTCGCGATTGACTGCCCGCCAAACCTTATCGCTCGTAGGATCGCCGGGGTAGTCTTCCTTAATTTCATTATAGAGCGCTAATGCCTCAGGGCTCTGGTAATCGAAATTGGCCGGGATCCCATATCCATCCACATAGGTCAGATCCAAATCCTCCACGAAAGGCCGGGTCCATGATTGGACGTCGTTCTTTACTGCACCGTGCAATACCTTCCCCATCCCTACGGTTTCATAACCCTGCTGCTTAAAGTACTCCGGCATGGTCAGAATATCGGGCACCATATCCCTCATTTTGGTCTTGAGGTCCCAGACCTTCGTGTAGTCCGGTCGCATTCCGGTCAGAAAACTCACCCTGGAGGGAGCGCATACCGCCTGCTGGCAATGGGCATTGGTAAACGAGGTACTCTTCGCCATCAGCGCATCCAGGTTCGGAGTGATCATTTGTTCCTGATCAAAACCATTAATCATCGGCTTCAGATCATCCACGATGATAAATAACACGTTTTTCTCCTGTGCTTTCAGATGAAACCCAAGAAGTATGATCACCAGCCATACTACTACGCCTTTATAACTAGCTCGCATGTTCCGTCTATTCTGTTATTTCAAAAACCAGGGCGCTGTCAATGTAGACCTGTCCTCCGCCCTCTGTTTTCCACCTGTTGATCACGAGCTCGGCTGATGTGGAGGTTGCTCCTGTCTCAAACTCAAGGGTTCCCAACTGGTATTCGCCATCTCCCTTGACGCGGCTCACGATCTGCTCCCCTCCATAGCCATCCACTTTCACCGCGGAGACCATTCCCGACGGAGCTTTGATCCACACTTCCACTCCATATTTGGTCTTTGGCTTCAGGTCATTCAACTGCTTTTTCATGCCCGTTTTGTCAGCCGCCATCATCACGCAGGCCTTGCCATTTGCTGCCTCCTTTTGTACCAACTCAGGTCTGTTTTGACCAAATTGGATCCAGCTTTTCTCAAAATCTCCATTCTCAAAATCATCGCTAAAAACAGGCAACTTACTTGATAACACCAGTGGTGCTTCAGGGTTTAAAAGGGCTTCTCTCACTGCGTAGTAGGCTGGCTTCGGTGTACCCTCCTCATCAAACATGAACAGGAACTTATCTGCATGACGACCTCTGCCGTCTACGATGCCCCAGCTATTGAAGGTGACTACTCCTGTTGCTCTTTTAGCTAGCAAAATTTTCAACACGTTGGCATAGGCATCTGCCTGCTTCCTTAGGGCCTCTTCGGTTTTGTTGCCGTCCCAAATCTTGTAATCAATTTCGGTCACGTGAAAATCAAGGTCATTGGCATGTGCCCAATCAATCAATGATGACAGGTAGTCCAATTCCTGCGGACTCAATGCCAGAGGCCGGTCACTGCGGAGATGTCCCTGCCAGCCCATGCCATCCACGCGCAAACCCTTTGCTCTTAAATACAAAATGGTCTCCTTGACCCGCTCCCACATGACCGGCTCCATGCCGCCATGATGGTTGTAGACCTGACTGATGTCCGGTGCGAACTTATTAGCAATCTCAAATGCTCTGGAAATATACAGTGGGGTTTGATTTTTGTCGTTATCACTTCCGATGATCGTCCATGGGTTTTCCCACTCGGCAATATCTTCTTTTGGCCCGAACCAGGTCCCGTCAGTTTCCACCGTTTCATTCACCACATCCATCCATTTGATATTCGGATGGCCATTGAATTTTTTACATTGAGCGGTCATGTATTCTTCCATCACCTTTTCCAACTCTTTTGGGGTGCGCACATCATCCTTTGCCCATTTTGATGCCTGCGGGCTGATGGGGCCATGCAGTCGGACGGTTAGGTCGTTTTTCTCAGCCATCTCAATAACCGCGTCAACCTGCAACCAGTCCCAAACTCCGGGCTCAGGGTGAACCCGTGATTGCTTGGCGCAATTCTCCGGTACGGTATAGTTGAATTGGCTGGTCAGAATGGCCTCAGCTTCTGTACCTAACTGATCATGATTGATCGTGGCTCCGAGGTAAAAATCTCCGTTGTATTGCTCTTCAATGATACTCTTTAGGGATGCCCCCCGGATCATTTCCGCAGCGGATTTCTTTTCAACGAGGGACACGTCATCAAACCATGAAAGGCCTGTACCCTCACCATATTTCTGAACGCCGATTTTAGCAGACACCTGACCCTTTCCTGTGGTGAACTCCGCGCTCAATTGCACATAGTCCGACTCTTTCGATTTGATTTTGATATCCTCTCCACCATACTCAACCACCTTCAGTATCACTGCTTCGTTATTTTGCGTTTTAGCTAGCACACTTACTTCATAAGTCGTTTCCGGCCTGAGGTCTTTTACCAGCTGAAGGGCTCCTCCCTTACTTCCGGTAAACCTTAGTGCATTGTTTCCCGAATAAGGCTGATCGTCTACTACTTCAATCTTGCATTTTCCAAAAATTCTCCATCCCTTATCTCCATCTTCGAATCCTCCATTATCGATCAGGTTAGCTCCCGTTTCAATTGCCGCGGAAGATTTCTTTTCCGGGCGTGTAGCCTTTTTAAAAGCTTTCTTTTGTTGTGTTTGTAAACGCAGATGCGCAGATAATTGGGCCTGAAGATCCTCTGCAAGCGCAGTGTTTAGCGCCACTACATTGACCTTTTCCTGTGGGTCTTTTTTGTAATCGTAAAGCTCCTTAAACAGGATATTTTGTTCGTCTGAAATGTCTCCATCCTTATACCAGGCGACATAGCGATAGCGATCATTTCGCAAGGCATAGCCCATGTGTCCCGCCCGGGGATACTGGCTTACCGCAAATTCTTTCACTGCTTTTTCCTGTCCGGAAATGACAGGCGCAAGCGACTTACCCTGCAGGTTTCCGGGGATCGGGATACCGCTCAACTCACATAAGGTTGGGAAAATATCCACAAACTCCACCGGCGATTCGTTTTGCACCCCCTTTTCGTACCTCGGATCTGCAAAGATCAACGGAACTCTTGTGGCCTGCTCAAAGTTGGTATGCTTATTCCATAGTCTATGGTCTCCCAGGTGCCAGCCATGATCTCCCCAAAGCACAATCGACGTTTTTCCCTTCAACCCATTCGCTTCCAGAGCATCCAGCACTCTACCAATTTGTGCGTCGATATAGGAGACACAGGCGTAATATCCGTGGATCAGTTCGCGTTGCTTTGACTCTTTTACCAGTCCATTCGCACCATAAGCATCCGGTATATCCGTATAGGAATTCAACTCCCCACTGTTGTGGTAAGGCAATTCGATGGTGTTGGCTGCGTGATTCTGAAACTCCGCCAAAGGAAGCTTTTCCCGGTCATACAGATCCCAGTATTTTTTCGGCGCTGCAAAAGGCAGATGTGGTTTCTTAAATCCTACACACAGCAGGAAAGGCTTATCCACTTTTGATAGCCTCTGCAACTGCATCACCGCAGTTTTGGCCACCATGCCATCAAAATAACCTTCATCAGCAATGTCCAGCATTTCTACGGAAGGCTTGTAGCCCTCTCTCATAAATTTATTGAGCTCGCCTCCGCTAAGTCCGCCAGCCTCTCCTCGGGTCCTCAATTCATCAAATTGATTCTTATTTTCCGACGACTGATAATGCGAAAAGTAAGGCTCCCCATAAGTCGGGTCATTAACCGGAGGCATGATGTATGGGGTCGACCAGGAAGCCTCGTCTAAATCCTTATCCACGCTTCTCGGGTCGTATATTTTCCCCATCCCCACCGTTTCATAGCCCTGCTGCCTGAAATGCTGTGGCAGGGTTAAAATATTGGGATTTTTGTCTCTAATCATGGTTTTCAGGTCCCAGACCTCGGTAAGGTCCGGACGCAAACCTGTCAATAAACTGGCTCTCGATGGACCACAAACGGCCTGCTGGCAGTGGGCATTGGTGAAGGTCACCCCCATACTTGCCAATCGATCAATATTAGGGGTAATGGCTATCTCATCTCCATAAGACCCAATCAATGGTTTCAGGTCATCCACGGCAATGAATAATACATTGCGCTGAGCATTCGCTATAAAGGCAAACGCTAAAATCAACACTAAAAAATATCCTCTCATCCTCATCTTCCAAATATTTAGTGATTGCCGGAAAAGGTTCCAAAATCCGCTTCGGTGATCGCCCTGAATTCCTCCAGTGTCTTATCATCACCATATTCCGCTTGCTTTTCCTTTAATTCTTCCTTCATTGAGGTAATGATCGATGCATATTCAGGATTGTCTATCGCATTGTTCAATTCATTCGGGTCCTTCTCCAAATCATAGAACTCCCAAACATCGATGTTGTAGTAGAAGTGGATCAGCTTGTAACGCTCATTTCTAATCCCATAATGCGGCTGTACATGATGCCAGAATGGGAACTCATAGTAATGGTAATACATCGACTGATCCCAGGTTTCCGGGGTTTCTCCTTTCACATTCGCCACAAAGCTCTTGCCCTGAACGGGGCCAGGAGCCTCAACTCCGGCGAACTCCAAAATCGTTGGGGCAAAATCCACGTTGGAGATAATGTCATTGTTTTCCAGTGGCTCTTCTACCATGGCCGGGTAGCGCAATAGGAATGGCATTCTTAAAGACTCCTCGTACATAAATCGCTTGTCAAACCAACCGTGATCACCCAGATAAAAGCCCTGATCTGATGTATAGATTACTATAGTATTTTCAGCCAAACCATTTTCATCCAGGTAATCCAACACCCTACCAATATTATCATCCACCGACTTCACACAAGCCAGGTAATCTTTGATATATCGCTGATATTTCCACTTCCTCGCCTCCTCTACCGTCATGGTATCATTAGGCAACCATCCTTCACCAAATCCTCTCTTATTTCCCCATCCAAGCCATTTCTGAAGCTCACCGTTACCCATGCCTTCAGGCGGCATAAGCTTCATATCCTTGCGATTGAAGAAATCCATCGTCATGTCCGTATCCCCGGCTGTCTTTTCTCTTCCTTCATAATCGTCATCAAAGGTTTCAGGGTAAGGCATTTTGACACCGTCAAACAGGTCCATGTATTTCTCCTCCGGATCCCAATTTCGGTGGGGCGCCTTGTACTGGAGCATCATCAAAAATGGCTTGTCGGTATTCTTTGCATCTGAGAGCCACTCCAGCGCAAAGTCTGTTGTTAAAGTAGTGGCATATCCTTTTTCTGTGACCTTCTTACCATTCTCATTGTACACCGGGTCATAGTAAAAGCCTTGCTGACCGGGATTGTCATGGTACTTGAAGTGATCAAAACCGACCGGCTCCGTGCCCAAATGCCATTTACCAAAAAGTGAGGTGGTATAGCCATTTTCATGAAGCGCCTGCGGAAAGGTCCATTGATCGGAATTGAACTTACCCCCCGACTCATTTTTGTAATATCCATTCACGTGGCTGTATTTACCTGTCAAAATCGCTGCTCGGCTGGGACCACATATAGCATTGGTACAAAACACGTTATTGAATTTCACCCCTTCATTCGCAATCCGATCAATGTTGGGTGTTTGAAGGTACTGGTCATAAATACCACCATAGGCTGAGATCGCGTGCGTGGCATGGTCGTCACTCATGATAAACAGGATATTGGGACGCTTCACTTCCTCCTCCTGCTGCTTTTTCTGGCAACTCAAAATCAGGGGAATGACCATGAATATCATAAAGTAGTTTATCACCTTTCCTGTATTGCTCACTAACATTTTCAACTTATCTAACATCATAACTCAACCCTTATAATACACTTGATTCTACCACATTCACCTCCACACGCTGAAGGTCTTCATCACCGGAAGAGCCACCTACCATGAGGGTGAAGACTCCTTTTTCGACTCCATAATTCATGTCGAGATCATAATAAGCGAGATCGCTGACCTTCAGATCAAACTGAACTTGCTTTGATTCTCCTGCCTTGAGCGCCACTCTTTGATAACCTTTCAATTCCTTAACCGGACGAGTAACCTCAGAGACCTGGTCGTTGATGTATAGCTGCACCACTTCTGTTCCGTCCACCTTACCACTGTTGGTCACCTGTGCCGTCACCGTGATGACATCATCCGGTTGATAATCCGTTTTATCCGTCTTCAAGGAACTGTATTCATAATTAGTATAACTCAACCCGTAACCGAAATGCCAAAGTGGCTCAGAGGGTGCATCAACATACTTATGAAAGAACACGGATGGCTTGTGGTTATACACCATTGGCACCTGTCCTACATGATAAGGGAAAGTCAACGTCAGCTTTCCTGATGGATTCAGATCACCCTTCACAATCTCCGCAACAGCCTGACCTCCAAAAGCTCCAGGCTCCCATGCTTCAATGATGGCCGGGATATTCTCTTTGATCCATGGCTCAGAAAGCGGTCTTCCATTGACCATAACAACAATGATGTTCTTATTGAGCTGATAAAGCTTCTTCACCAACTCCAGTTGGTTGCCCATCAGGTTAATCGTAGAGCGACCTACGTTCTCACCACAATTCTTTTCGTCCTTGTCATATCTCAAAGAGTTAGAACCAACCGCCACCACGATCACATCATAGCCTTTCGCCTGACTGATTGCTTTGTCCAGCAGTGCCTGATCAGGATTTACAAGGCTTTCGCCGCTATTCACAAAATCGACCGCTGCTCCCTCAAATACCTGCTTAAAACCTTCATAGATCGTCATGATATTTGATTCCGGCTGTGGCAACGACCAGTCCCCCATTACGCGGTGGTTGTTGGCATTTGGACCTGTCACCAAAATCTTTTTCTTATCAGCAGATAGCGGTAACAACCCATCATTCTTCAATAACACAATGGACTTTCTTGCCGCCTCCAATGCCAAGGCTTTATTGGCCTCGTTGTAGAGCGTCTGATCTATCACCTTTTCATCCACAAATGGATTTTCAAACAATCCCAATTGAAATTTATGGTTCAGGATGCTTCGACATGACTCATTAATTTTCTCTTCGGCGATCTTTCCCTCCCGTACCAATTCAGCCAATGGATACAGGAAATCAGGACCGTGCATATGCATATCCATTCCCGCATCTACAGATAACCGGATCGCTTCTTTTCCATTTTCGGCTACCTGATGCAGCTTTTCGATGCGCTCTATATCCATCCAGTCACTTACCACAAATCCATCGTATTTCCATTCGCCTCTGAGGATATCGGTCAGCAACATTTTATTGCCATGACATGGCACTCCATTTAACTCATTATGCGCCGCCATGAAGGACGCCACTCCTGCTTCTACCTGTGCTTTGTATGGAGGCAGCCATATCTCCCTCAACTGTCTCATGGAAGCATCCATGGGTGAGGCATTTGTTCCGTTATAAGGCTCACTTCCTGCAATGAAATGCTTGGCACACGCGAGCACATTGTCCTTGCCAAAATCACCCTGGTAACCTTCTGTAAAAGCCACACCCATCTGTGAAACCATGTATGGATCTTCTCCGAATGTTTCACCCACACGGCCCCATCGGGGATCCCGGGCTACATCTACATTGGGAGAAAAAGTCCAGTGCATTCCGGTAGCTCTGACCTCCTGAGCGGTAGCCTTAGCCACACGATAAAGCAGGTCATTATCCCACGAAGAAGATAATCCCAACTGTGTAGGGAATACCGTGCTGCCCTCAATCATGGCATGACCGTGGATGGCATCGATTCCAATCAGCAATGGTATTTTCAACCGGGACTCTTGAGCCAGCTTTTGTAATTCATTCGCCTCTTTCGCATCCTTCACATGCAGAAAAGAGCCAATCTCTCCATAGGCAATCAGGGATTTCAATGAGTCGGTACTCATACCGGGGTACAATCCCCACTGATCGTTATGGATCAGCTCATCACCACTAATACGCTTCTTGGATTCTTCAATATGCAAGGGTGCCACGTATTGGCACATCTGTCCAATTTTCTCCTCCAGGGTCATTTTGGACATTAAATCCTCAACTCTCTCTGCCACCGGGGCATTTGGATCGGTGTATTCATAAGTTGCCATTTTCGTCTGACAACCAACACTGGCAATCATTAACCAAAGAGCAGAAAATGCACTTAATATATATCGGGAGTTCATCTTATTTCAATATTCGGTGTTATCAACTTTCAAGCATGAAGACGGTCAATAGAACGAGCGCTGCAACTAGGCAAAAGGCCACAAAAAACTGCATGATTGTGTACTTCTTCTTCTGTCTAAAAACCGTCTTCATTTGCTCAATTTTTTCGGTTATTCTTCTTCTGCCGCAAATGGCACTGAGGCTTCCACTCTGATCTCATCAATAAGGAATTGCGCACCACCAGTGGCAGCTCCGGATTTCACAACCCTCCAGGCTATGTAAATATTAGATTCACCCGGGGTTACTTCCACTTCCTGAAAAGGAACAGGGTTAAGATCTGCATCACTTGTCAAAGTTGACCAAATAGAAGACCCACTCCAGCCAGCATTATCAAAGGCCATTATCTCCTGCCAGTGAGCATCATAGGTGCCTGTTGCCAATCCAGTATTGCTATGACTACTCGCAAGAGTGCGTTGATACCAGCCTAATCTATTATCGGCAAAACCAAAACCGTCGTTGAATGAGACCCTCAGCTTTTTCCAGGTCGATTGCATGGTTAAGTTCAGTTCAAGAACCGCATCAATCGGATTATCCACATCACCGCCGGGCTGATTTAATCGCACGGTTTTAACACCTTTCGAGGTATTCTCAAACACATTCATGTTCTGTACTGAAGCATTTAGTGCGTAACCCGTCAGGTTCGCATTGAAGGCTTCCGGTGCCGTAGGCGTACTTGTGGCCGCATCAAAGTTTTCGGTAAAGACAGGGTTCTCTGTGTCCCATCTGGTTTCCACGGTCAGATTGAAAACTCCTTCAAAATCCTTTGAAACGCCGCTGGCATTGGTTGCAATCACCCCGATGGTATGAACACCCAGCGGAAGTCCAGCATCCGCAGCGATAGAAACGCTACCATTGGCATCTGAAGAGAATGATCCTGAGAAAGCACTCAGTTCCGCAGGTAAAATCACCTCATATCCTCCGGCAGCATCCATTCCATCCAGTGTCGGATTGGAAGTAGAATAAGCAGTCCATGGTGAAAGTGTCACTCCTGTAAGGGCAGTAATTCCATCCTGCTGGAAGTAATCTATGGTTGGGGCCGGACCTACATTTACGGTAAGCACCTCAATAAAAGTCACTATCCCCAGATTAGTCTCCACTTTAACAGAAAAGGATGGACTGATCTGCTCACTGGCGGCAGTTTTTTCAATTTCTCCTGTACTTTCATTGATTTCAAATCCTGGTACAGATTCAATCAGAGAGTACTTCACCGATGTCACATCACCTGCCGAGTTATCCGTATAACTCACTGTGGCCAGTACTCCCAGATCCAGTGACCCAACTTCAACGCTGGCGTTATCTATATTCAAAGAAATAGGCACCTCCAACACGGTAAATGTCACCGCTTCTTTCATCACCAACAGACCAGAGGCGGTAGCTATGCCTACGCCGAGCGTATATTCTCCCGGGCTCAATTCTCCTTCATTTTCGTAAGAGATCACCCCTGAAGCTTTATCAATACTGAACTTGTTTCGCTGAAAAGTACTTCCTTCAGGCCCCTTAATAGAATCCAGCACAAAGCTGTAAGCTCCTGAAATTTCCACCGTTGGTGTATCTGCGCTGATCACATCCAGATATGGATAAGTTTCCACATCGGAAAAAGTGACCACACTGTCTTCGGCTGAGATCGTTTGAGGTACATACCTTTCAAAATCTTCCTCTTCCTGGCAACTAAAAAAGACCAGTACAAGGAGCGCCAATATGATATTAAAATTGATATTCAAAGTTTTCATCTTATTCCTGGATTAAGAGGTTAGCATTAATTTCAAGGTCAGGGATATCCAGCCTCATGACTACATCTTCTCCCTCGGCATGTTGCACATCCACACTCGGATCAAAGAGCACATTGTTATTATGGAAATCGATGATATTCGCTTTAAACCAGTCATATCCTCTTCTTCTCACCGTCATCATATCCTGACCTTCACCCAATAGCTCAAACTGATATTCCCGCATGATCGCTTCTCTGAAATCAGCCTGTGTGCCTGAGTATTTGGCCTGCGGAGAAAGTCCAACACGACCCAGCACCTCTGAGACATATCCTAACTGCTCACCATTTTGCAGCTCGTTAGATATCTCTGCCAACATCAACAACAGATCTGCATAGCGATAAAGCACAATGTTTTGATTGCCTACCCTGTCTTCGTTTGTGGGGTCCTTTTCAGAAAGCTTGAAGAAAAATGGATGAGCATTAGCAAAAGAACTTCTGGAGCTATTGACCGGATACTTATTCGTGGTTGAACCATTGTTTTGCTGTTTCCAGCTGGTCAGATAGGTCGTAGTCAACCTTGGGTCCCCGGGATAGGTATTGGCATGCAAGTCATAAAAGTCCGCATTGACCTGCAACCAGCCGAAAGTGTTTGCATAGGTGTAATTATTAGGAGTATAAGCCCTCACCCAGTCGTGCGAGGCACCGTCACTAGATTGCAACTCAAAAATGCTCTCAACATTATTATCTCCTGTTACCTCCTGGAAAAGAGCATCATAATCTCCCACGAGTTCATATTGGCCGTAAACCTTTATCGCTTCGTCATAAGCTACCTGCCAGTAATCAGCGGTATCACTTTTAATATCGGCTGAAGCAGTAGCCAACGACATGTACACTTTCGACAACAGCATATTGGCTGCCAAACTTTGTGGGTATTGATCGCCCGCCGAACCATTCATCAATGAAAGCGCCATCTCAGCATCTTTGATGATTTGCGAATAAACCTCCGCTTCTGATGACTTGGCCAATGAAATGGTTTCCGTTGTAGCCGGTGCCAATCTCATAGGCACCTCTCCCCACATGCTCACCAGGGTGAAGTAGGAATAGGCTCTGACAAAGTAGGCCTGACCTATCACATCATTGATCACCATCTGGTCAGGATCGATTGACCCTTCATCCGCTGTAGCAGAATGAATGACATCATTAGCTCTTGCTATGGCCACATAAATCTGTGCCCAAACACGCTCAGCATTCAGTTCTCCACTTGAGGAATTCAACGATCCGATGCTGGTGTTGAAGGCTGTATTCACACTATTACCTCCCCTTCTGGAGACCATGTAGCCCGAATAAAGGCCATTTAGGAAATAGTAAACGTTACTGTAAAGGTCATATCCGGCCAGGCCAAGATAAACACCGTCCAGTGCGGCACGTGCATTTTCAGCTGTGCTATACACATTCTCGTTCGACAAAAATGGCGGATCTTCTTCCAAGCTACATCCTGTAAACAAGACCCCCACAATCAATATATATGTTATAATATTTTTCATTTCAATACTGTTTTGGGTTAAAAGGTGATGTTGGCTCCGAAAGTGATACTCTTCGTATTGGGCACAGATACCCAATCCACTCCCATAATGCTACCATTGTACATGAAGCTGGTTACTTCAGGATCATATCCTTTGTACCCAGTTAGTGTCAGTAGGTTACGACCCGCCACGTAAAGATTGATAGATCCAATCCCCTCTACATTATCCATAGGTATATCATACCCCAGGGTGACATTTCCTACACGCATAAAGCTTCCATCCTCAACAATTCGGTCGGTGATCGCTGAAGCACTATTTTCTCCTTTATAACCGATCCTTGGATATAAATTCGTTTCTCTTTCCGGTCTCCAGGCACCATGATATGCCTCAGGATAGATGTTCGTGCCATTGCCCTCAGCGGTTCCCAGTCTTACGGAGTTTCCGTTGACGATATCATTGCCATAAACCCCATTGATCAACACATTGATATTGAATCGCTTGTAGGTCGCTCCCAGGTTAATGCCGTAGACAAAATCAGGGTTTGGATCACCGATGATCGTCCTGTCAGATGTAGTGATCTCACCGTCGCCGTCCTGATCGATAATTTTCACATCACCAGGTTGCGCTCCAGCCACCAGTATTTCATCTCCGGATTGGTAGATTCCATCTGTCTCATAGCCAAAGAACAAGCCGATGGCTTCACCTTCCATGAAGATGTTGGCCGGTGCTTTGAAGTACGTACCTGATGAAACATTGTCTCCCAGGTAAAACGAACGTTGCTGTTCCGATCCATCGATGTAAACACCACTGTTCGGTATTCCCAGTTTTTCAATACGTGTTTGGTTGAAAGAGATATTACCTCCAATAGTCAGGCTGAAGTCCTTCTTATCAACCGCTACTCCATTCAACATGAACTCAATTCCCTTGTTGCTGATTTCACCAAGGTTGGCGAAGAGGCTGGAAAACCCTGTTGATGCCGGGAGACGAGGCTGCTGAAGCAGGTCCTTGGTGTACTTTTGATAATAGTCCACTGTACCAGTGATGCGGTTATTCCAAATCCCAAAGTCAACCCCTGCATTCCACTGCTCAGTCACTTCCCATTTCAGCGTTGGGTTAGCTATGTTGACAGGAATAAAAGCTACGCTGGTACCATCTCCGGGTGTCGCATACAATTCACCCTTGTAGTTGGCAAGCGTTTGATAAGGCTGAATACCATGGTTACCAATTTGTCCCCATCCGGCTCTTACTTTTAACTCTTCAAAAATTCCGAGTGA
Source organism: Marinoscillum sp. MHG1-6 (assembly GCF_024714475.1). Taxonomy (GTDB): domain Bacteria; phylum Bacteroidota; class Bacteroidia; order Cytophagales; family Cyclobacteriaceae; genus JAMZMI01. Next base: position 241,771 of record NZ_JAMZMI010000003.1, read on the forward strand.
GCTGATAAAGGACTCATCGGATGCATTCCAGGCCAAAGCAAAAGCAGGAAACAAACTCCACTTATTGCCACCCTTGAACTTGGAGACACCATCATATCGGAAAGTAGCTGTTGCTACATATCGACCCATGAAATTGTAAGTCGCCCTACCCAGTGCGGAGTAAATCTTGGTGTCCTGATAAAGAATCTCTAAAGGCTGGGAGGTGATCTGACCAAAAAATGGCTGTGCGGTTGTGAATGAAGTGGTAGCAAAATCCTGCACTTCGTATATGCTGTTCTCCACATGACGCCCGTCTATTGTCCAACCTACTACTGCATTGACATTGTGGATCTTTCCATACTTACTGTATCTCAACAGGTTGTTGATCTGATAAGATTTTGACTCCAGATCAGACATGGAAAGCACACCATTGGCAGTTCCGCCCTGAAAGGTGGTCAGGCCATACCATCTTTTTCTTTCCTTTTTTCGAATGTTACCACCTGCACTTATTTCATAAGCCAGCCCCTTTACCGGCAGCTTATAAGTCAATGCCAGCTTACCTACATATCTCTCTTCATTGGAAATATCAGAAAAATCATTGATCCAGGAATATGGACTGGAGAGTCCATTATCATCTGCATAGTCCTGTATATCTCCCTGGATAACAGGGTCAAAAAGCAAGAGGTTGTTGATAAAGCTTCTATTAGTACCTCCGGCTCTATCGCCATCCTGAGCAAAACTGCCTTCTGCGTAAAAAGCATTAAATCTGGACTCAACCTTCAGATTATCTGAAAGGTTTTGAGTCATGTTCATCCTAAGGTCAGCACTTTGAAAACGAGAGTTTTCAAAAACACCATCTTGGTCGTTGTAGCCACCGGAGATATAATATGAGCCGTTCTTAGATCCTCCACTTACTGAAAGGCCAACATTCAGATCCTTAGCAGTCATGAAAATTTCATCCTGCCAGTTGATCTGCTGAAGAGCCGTATCTCCTATAGAAATCCCGGATGTGCCATAGGTCACCGGATAGATATTATTACCCTCTATATGGTATCGGGGGTTCTCTCCATCAAGTACATTGGCTTCATTTTGATACTGGGCAAATTCAACGCCGTTCAGCACATCCAACTTCTTGGTGACATTTGTCAAGGAGGAGGTCACATATCCATTGATCTTCACTTTCCCGGTCTCCCCTTTTCTGGTAGTAATTAATACTACGCCGTTCGCACCTCTCGATCCATATATCGCTGTGGCCGAAGCATCCTTAAGCACTTCAATACTTTCAATATCTCGTGGGTTGATGCCATTCAGACCATTCTGGTTGGACTGACTTGCATTTCCATCCGAGCTCGCAGAGGCAGCATCTTCTCCGGCAGATGAAATAATGATACCATCCACTACGTAAAGTGGCTCATTATTTCCTCTTAGGCTGTTCGTTCCACGAATCTTAACGCTGATGCCCGAGCCGGGCTGTCCTCCTCCGGTCACCTGAACTCCGGCCGCTCTACCCTGGAGTAGCTGATCCACTGTGGTAGATTGTCGGGCCACATTTTCTTCAACCCGTACGGAGGCAACGGCCCCCGTCAAATCACTCTTTCTCACGGTACCATAACCCACGACCACCACTTCTTCGAGTTCCTCAAAATCCGGCTGAAGCGTGACATCCAATTTCGTCCTTCCCTGAACAGATACTTCCTTTTTAATAAAACCTAAAAATGAAACCACCAGCGTCTCTTCACCCGATGGCACCTCAAGAGCATAGCCTCCATCCATGTCCGTGACCGTCCCCTGAGAGGTACCCTTGATCAGGATACTCGCACCCGGGACGGGTTCTCCCTCATTGTCTACTACAGTGCCACGCAACATCTGCTGAGCTGAGACCCACTGGGTAGTCAATAATAAAATCAATACTGTATAAATCTTCTTCATTCTTCTGGGGTAATAGTTTTTACTTATTGAACCATGGATCGAAGTTCATAAAACCGTGTCCCAAGCTGGTTTGAAAACTGTTATAAGAGGTTGAAATACTATCAAATGCGCAATAAACCCGTTTTTAACAGCTATAGGATTGGATTTTTCATAATTTCAAAGACCAAAAAGAATGGAATTGATAATAATCAAACCTGTACTGATCAGGAATAAACCTGACCGGATTCCCTCTTCTCTGCCACGAAGGCCGATGGGCTTTGACGGTAATATTTTTTAAACAGGGTGCTAAAATATTTGGCATCCGAAAAGCCTGTACTGTAGGCCACCTCACTAATGTTGTTCACAGGATTTAACAACAGTTTACGTGCTCTCTTTAGTCTGATCGTTCTTATAAACTCCGCCGGAGACAGATCCACCAGCGACTTCAACTTATGATAAAACGCCGTCCGGCTCATTGCCATCGCCTGGCATAAATAGGTCACAGATAGTTCCGGGTCACTAATATTTTCTTCCACGAGATTGGTGATTTGCTCCAGGAATTGTTGATCCAACTCGTTCGACAAATCCTGAAACTGCACGCCCTCATCCCCAGTCACAAAACGATCACGCAATGCCGACCTGGTTTGTAGCAGGTTGTCGATCTTACTCGCCAGGATTTCAAACTCAAATGGCTTCACGATGTAATCGTCCGCACCACTTTCAAATCCCTGTTTAATATGTTCTTTCGACTCCAGACCCGTCAGTAGAATAAAAGGAATATGACTGGTTTCCACATTGGATTTGATATTCATGCAAAGCTGGCGCCCGTTCATCTTAGGCATCATCACATCACTAATGATCAAATCAGGAGGATTGTCCTGTATCATTTTGAGCGCTTCCTCTCCATCCCTGGCTGTCAATACCTGGAACTTCTGTTCGAACTTGTGCTTTTGATATCGTTGCAGGTCTTCATCATCCTCTACCATGAGGATCTTTATCTTTTCATTACCAAGCACCTCCTCTTCTATTCGCTTGGATTCATTAAGTGCTGTTTCCTTTTCCCTGGCAAAATCCTGCTGCGGAACAGTCTCCACGATCGGCATGGAAATCTCAAACTCTGAGCCTTTTGATGAGGATTGCACCAGTTTTACAGCACCTCCCAGCGTATGCGCCAGGTCGCTGGCCAATACCAGACCAACGCCGCTCCCACTGCTCCCGGACCCTCTGGCATCTTCCGTACGGTAAAAGAGGGTGAAGATTTTCTTTTGGTCGACTTTCGAAATTCCAATTCCATTGTCTTTTATCGTCAGACTCCATTTCTTTTCACTTCTGCTCAATGAAAGCCCTACGGCACCATTTTCTCGCGTGTATTTAATCGCATTGGAAAGCAGGTTACTGATGATCTTATCGAGGATCTGTTCATCACTTTTGATAATGAACGATTCTTCCTTGTGTTTAAAATCAATGGTAATGTGCTTCTTATCAGCCAGCACCTTAAAGGCAAAGACCTTGGATTCGATGAGCCCGATTAAATCCACAGACTGGATCTGCAAATTGCTACTTCTGACCCTGACACGCCTGAAGTCAAGAAATTGCATCATCTGCTTATGGAGCTTATCTGCACTTTTCAAGGCGACCTCAAGGCTCTCCCGCTCCTGGTTTTCAATCTTTTTATTGCCCAACAAATCAGTCAAAGGGGCTCTGATCAACGTGAGAGGAGTCTTAATCTCATGTGCCATTTCGATAAGGAAATGGAGACGCTCCTCAGCATTTTTGGATTCCAGCCTCATTCGGTTCAGATATAATAACATCGCTACCAGCAAGATGATGACCAACAAATAGATCATATAGGCCCAGGCCGTACGCCAGAAGGGCTTCATGATGGTGACGCTAATAGAGGATTCCGACGCCAGGGGTTGACCAATTTCATCCAGAAGCCTTAACCTGAACACATAATCCCCCGGATCAAGGTTGGTATAAGTGGCCCGTGTCACATTATCTGCTTCCAGCCAGGAATCATCAAAACCCTCCAGGGTCCAGGAAAACCGACCCTGATCAGCATGAATAAAATCTACACTCGTAAAGCCAATAGAGAAAGAGTTCTGATCATGAGCAAGCTTAAGATTATCCACGTATTCCAGCGGTTGGGATAAAATAGAATTTTCGCCGGCGGTGATACGCTCATGATTAAGGTATAAATCCGTAAATACGATCCTTTTCTCTGTTTTAATGGACTCAATCGTAGCGGGATCAAACATGATCACCCCTTTATTAGTCCCGAAATAGAGTACACCGTCATCATCTCGCAGAGCACTGTTTCTATTAAAATCGGTGGAAAGTATCCCATCCGACATAAAATAGTTATCGATGTTTTCCTCTCCTATTTCGCTAAGCCCTTCTATCGTGGCCACCCATATATGACCATCCAAATCAGCGATTAAATCATAAATGGTGTTTGATGGAAGTCCGTTGGAGACATTAAACTGACGTAAAACTTTATCCTGAAAATCATAACAGAAAACCCCGTGATCCATCGTACCCACCCACAGTCTTCTTTGATCGTCTACCAACAGCGAGGCTACCAGCTTGCCCTTTAGGGCATCCTCCAAAGCCTTGTCAAGGGGCTTGATTTCATTGTACTCCAGGTCAATCATATTGATCCCATTCCTACCGGCCAGGATCACCTTGGTATCTGAGTAAGCCTCGATATCCACCGGTTCGTGGATCGAAAACTCTCTGAGCTGACCTTCTGCATTGAGGGACTTTACCGCCGAGTTAATATTACCCCAGAGCAACTCTCCATGGGGATGATAGAAGATCTTTTTGACCCTTGCTTCATTGGCAAATAGATCGTTGCCTATCTCCACTTTTTGGAATCTGTCGCCTGACCGGGAAAACTTACTGATCGTTTGATTGAATGAGGCCGCCCAGATGGCTCCTTGATCATCAACCGCCTGAGATAGCACTACGGCACTCAATAAGTTGTTTTTTCTACCCGTGATATTGATATGTTGCCAGTCATTATTGTTCTTATTCCAGATACTCAGCCCCTTGTCAGTACCAAAGCTGATATAGCCGGAGGTAGGCTCAACAATGGAAAGCACCACATCATTTTTTAGCGAATTGGCTTCTCCTCTAATATGTTTGATGGCGTAAAAATGTTGCTGTGCTGGATTGTAAATGTTCAGTCCGCCCCGATAAGTAGAGATAAACAATACTCTTTGTTGGTTGATGAAAATATCATAAACAGCATTAGAGCTGAGGGAATATTCTTCATCCTCATTGTAGTACAAATGTTTGGTGACTTCAGAGGCGAAGGAATCGTAAATGAAGATCCCCGCTCCATCCAGGCCAATCATCATTTTACCCCCACCCAGATCCACTATGGACCTGATGGCTACATCAACAGGAATTTCCTTCGAAAGCACTACCTTCTTCAGTCTGTAGTGTGCCAGATCATAAACATACAATCCGGCCGTAGACGTTCCTATCCATAGTTTATCCTCGGAATCCTGGTAAAAAAGCGATTCAATTTTCTGATTTTCCGGAAGCCAGGCACCATCGGCTTCTTTTTTCGCATAATCCTCTTTCTCTACATACTGCTCGTCTACTTGAATCAGCCCATTTCTTCCTGCGATGAAATATCCACCTTCATCAATTGGATAGATGCAGGAGACATTTCGGACTGAAACCCCAAAGCTGGTGTACTCAGAATTTGCAGGATTATAGAAAAAGACCCCATCGTAAGTAGCCACTAAAAACTGATCTTTCGATGCTATTTTGAAGTCCTCGATGTAGATGTTCGAACGATTTTCCGGCATCAGCTGGACATGATAAACAAAGGCGTCCAAAGCCTCATCGTATCGGTAGAGCATCCCATTGTTGAACACCACCCAAATCACACCCTCAGGGTCTATTTCCATGAAAACTGAAACAAAACTGCGCTTTCGTACCTCCTCAATTTTTTCCAGTTGATAATGCTTCAGGTTGTGGCCATCAAAGCGGCTAACCCCTCCTTCCGTGGCGATCCAGACAAAGCCCAAATGATCTTCCCTGACCATAAATACCCTGTTGCTCAACAGGCCATCATCAATGCCAATCGTCTGAAACCGATTCGTCTGGGCAATGCCTGAAAATAAAATGGACAGCAAGAACAGCATCAGCAGGACACTCCTGTGAAAGGCATATCGGATCAATAAGTCATGCGGCTTATGACAGATGGGAGTTGGGGTCATCATATCGGGAGTACTGTGCTTATATAAATCTAAGCTAAAAAGAGTATAAATTGTTTTAAAACCGGAATGCAAAGAATGGACGAATGCAAACCACTATTAACAGGAAACAAACCAGTTTACTGCATTAAATGATGATTTTTAATTCCCGGGCACAAAACGCCTGACCAAGTGGGGCCTTATGAATACCGAGAATAGTCGGCCTTTTGATTCAGTGAACATTAAACCTTTAACCCCAAAAATGATCTAACTCCCATGAAACTAAATCAACGGGAAGTCCAGCACTTACTGCTCAGAGCAGGTTTTGGTGACAGCTATGAGGTCATCAAAAGTTATATCAACAAAAGTCCGGACGAAATCCTGGAGGATCAATTCAAGAAAGGCAGGAAACCCGGAAAAGTAGCCATTGATACCTCCTACCCTAACCCCGGAAATATGCGGGAAATGTCCGACCAGAACAAGCAGATGATGCGCAAGCAGGCCAGAGCTGATATCAGGACGCTCAACACCCTTTGGGTTAAGGAAATGGTCAACGCCCCCTCCAGCCTGAACGAAAAAATGGCCTTTTTCTGGCATGATCACTTTGCCTGCAAATCCCAGAACCCGATTTTCATGCAAGGTTACCTTGATGCCATACGGAAGGAAGCTCTCGGAAATTTTGGCGATCTCCTTCGCGCAATATCTAAATCACCCGCCATGCTCCAATATCTCAATAACCAGCAAAACAGGAAGCAGGCACCCAACGAAAATTTTGCCAGAGAGGTTATGGAGCTCTTCACTCTGGGGCGAGATCAGAATTACAACGAAAAGGATATCTCAGAAGCTGCAAGGGCCTTTACCGGATGGAGTTTTGACAGTGAAGGGAACTTTATGGAGCGCTCCAAATGGCACGACGAGGGAACAAAATCCATATTGGGTAAAATAGGAAATTTCAAAGGAGATGATGTCCTGGATTTGTTGCTGAAAAACATGCAAACAGCCAGATACATTAGCCAAAAATGGGTCGCCTATTTCGTCAATCATGAAGGCAATACTGAGTTGGAAAGAAAAGTGGCGGATGCACTGTATAACTCTGACTATGATATAAAAACAGGACTAAAGGTCATGTTCTTCTCCGATGAATTTTATAAACATCAAAACATCGGATCCAGAATAAAATCTCCGATTGAGCTGATTGTCAGTATGCAGCGTCAATTGCAGGTATCCATCGAGGATGAGGATAGTCTCATCTTTTTGCAACGTATGATGGGACAGGTTCTTTTCGATCCTCCAAATGTAGCCGGATGGCCGGATGGCAAAGATTGGGTAGACAGTGCCTCCCTGATGTTCAGAGTCAACCTGCCGGAACTGGTATTCAAAGCCGCGGTGATTCAAAACCAGCCGGAAGCCTCCTTTGACGACAACGATCAGTTTAAAATCAGAGGCAGGCTGAGCCGATTGGAGACGCGCCTGGATTTGGACACACTGAAGTCTTCCTTTGAAAATGACTCCGCCGCCGCACTTGAGCAGTTTCTTCTACAGGATCATACCCAAGGCATCAATGTGCCTTCCGAGTTCCTGGATCAAATCGTTTACTTCACCTCTAAACCGGAATATCAATTATGTTAGGTCGTTCGAACAGAAGAGAATTTCTCAAGAAAATGGGCCTCACCACTGCGGGAACATTGATCGTCCCTGCTTTCCTTCAGGCCAACTCGCGCATTCTTCAACCAAACGGAAAGCGACTGGTAGTTATTCAGCTTTCGGGTGGTAACGACGGGTTAAATACGATCATTCCCTATCGAAATGAATTGCTCTACAGTCTGCGTCCTCAACTGGCTCCAGATACAGATCAGGTACTGAAGCTTACAGATGACGCAGGGCTGAATGGAAATATGACGGGTTTCAGAGCCTTGTTTGACGAAGGAGACATCTGCATTTTGAATAGTGTTGGATATCCTAACCCGAACAGATCCCACTTCAGATCCATGGATATCTGGCAAACCGCCAGTAGTTCCAATGAATACTTGAGTACCGGGTGGCTCGGTCGCTACCTGGACAGTGAATGTAGCCCCGATAAGGAAATCACGGCCGTAGAGATCAACAATATCCTGAGCCTGGCAATGAAGGGTGAAAAATACAAAGGACTACCTGTCACCAATATTCAGCAATTCTACCAGAGTGCCAGAAGTGCGGAGGCATCATCTTACTCCGGCAACAATCCTACAGCAGAATTCCTTTACAAAACCATGGCCGACACCAGAAGTAGCGCCAGTTATTTGTATGAAAAGAACAAGATCTTTAGCACCAAAAAAACCTATCCGGACAACATATTTGGAAACCAACTGAAACAAGTCGCAGAGATGATCATGTCCGGGGTAGAATCCCCTGTATACTATGTTAGTCTGGGCGGTTTTGACACCCATAACAATCAGCACGCTCGTCAGGGAAGGTTGTTGAAAATTTACAGCGATGCCATCAAAGTATTTGCAGAAGATTTGAAGCAAAATGGTGAGTGGACCGATACTCTGGTAATGACCTTCTCCGAATTTGGAAGACGGGTGAAGCAAAATGCAAGCGGAGGAACTGACCACGGAAAAGCCAACAACCTTTTCATAATGGGAGGTAATCTGAAGTCTGCAGGATTTTACAATGAGCTCCCCGACTTGTCCAACCTCAATGAAGGCGATCTTGACCATCAGATTGACTTCCGACAGGTTTACAGCACTTTATTAAACGGCTGGCTGGGTGCTGATGCGGAAAGTATTGTGAAGGGTCAATTTGATCGGCTGAAGTTCATTTAGTTCAAGAAGAAGTTGCAGAGTTCATGTATAACCCCTGTCTAGTCTTCCAGCGGTAATTCCCCGTGGAATGATGGTAACAATATGCATACTATTCTCCTCTAATCAACTCCAAAGATCCTTTCAGGATTGTCTTTCTGTCAGGTAACTACAACTGAGAACTAATCGCCGGGGACGTCATTACGAGCGTAGCGAAGTAATCTTACAATTGAAAAAGATTGCTTCGGTCGTTCCTCTCTTGTAATGATGATTTCCTATTGGTCTTAGATAAGAAGTATCACTTAGTATAAATCCGTTATTTTTGAAAACTCAATCCATAAATGTCCAAATTTCAATACCGTTCCCTCATTATTATCATTTCACTCGTATCAATCCTCTATTCGTGTGATCAATTGCTGGGGCCTTGTTCCTCAGTGAAATGCCCTAATGAAGGCATTTTTCTAAAATTGGAGAATGATTCCATTTCATTGGCTGAAGCAGCCGTACTTCAAAATGGTGAAATGGTCGATGCTTACATCCATGAATACGACTCTCAGGTGAGTGAATTATTCGTTCATTTATCAGATAATAATGATTCTATAAAAGTCATCCTTGCAGACACAACCTATGATATCAAAATTGAAGCGAGTTACAGCAAATCCAAATGTTGTGGGAACTTTTTAGAGATTGAACAGCTAAGCATTGGTGATTCTGTGCTATGCCAGGGGGTGGACTGTGACAATTCCTTAAGCCTTTCTTTGGATTAGTTTCGACTCTCCTCCTTCCCGCTTTAACTTAATAAACTGCACTACTTCATTCATTCTCCGACGGGATCCGGCAGGGTCTCATTAATTATCACGTTGAGCCACCCCCGCTGGTTCGATTTTGCAACTAGGACCTTTACGATTCTTGAGATTTTTTATTTGATATTGTTCCGTCATGTTCCCATCAATATGATCCAAAAACCTTGTCGGTGATAACACCAAGAAGGACTCAAGGGCTTGAAGGAATTCCATTACATCATTCATAGTAGTACCCTGACTTAATGATCTGCCAGGGTACTCCTAAATATGTTCAAATCAATCAACCTTAATAAACTTCTTACTTCTTGACTTATCATTACCGATTGTCAGTATATACGCACCTCGACTGAGCTGTGAAACATCAATTTCCATTCTATCAAGATCACCTCCTATTTGGACATTTACCTTACGACCATTAAGGTCAAATACACGCATCTCCGCCCCTCCAAGATTCTGACCATTTGAGATATGTAAAATATTCTTAACCGGATTAGGGTAGATGACCACATCTTCTTTCAACTCATTCTCAGAAACGGTATTCAACGGGGTACCAAACCTCACAGGAAGTAAGACGCCAACTGGATTACCACCTGATTCCAAGGCGTTAAGATTTGCTACGCGCTTATATTCCGTACCATCGGTATTTATTGAAAACACAACCCCTTCTCCAAGACTGCCACCTGAATTACAAGTACCCCATAGTTTTTTATTACACTCCACTAAACTCCCCATTGGAAACCCACCATTGACCTTATCAAAATCATATACTTTTCTAAATTCAAAGCGCTTATGCTTAAAGGTGAAAATAACCCCGACTCCTCTTCCTCCGGTCAGGGTAGTACCCCATAGCCTGTCATTGCTTTCAATAAGATTACCATACGGGACCGCACCATTGGCGATATCAAAATCATGCACTTTGGCATAGCCGGTTCCATCTGTCTTAATAGTAAAAATCACACCAACGTCCCGATAACCTCCCTGCGCTGCCATTCCCCATAATTTACCCTGATATTCCAGTAAACACCCATGTGGATATTTGCCATTTACTCCATTAAAGTCATGTACCTTAGTGAATTCAGTACCATCGGGATTGATACTAAAAATTGTCCCGTATCCACTCGAACCACCGGCAACAGTCATACCCCACAACCTACCATTACTTTCAATCAAACCTCCCCAGGGTTGTGCTCCGTTGACACCATCAAAATCATGCATCTTAGTGTAATTCGTGCCATCATTATCAAGATAAAAAATGGCTCCATACCCATTATTACCACCACTGGTAGTCACACCATACAACCTGCTTTCAAGTTCGAGCAACCTCCCATGAGGATGGTGACCTTGAGCGCCACTAAAATTGTAAATCTTGGAATAACTGGTACCCTCCCTGTCTAAAGTAAAAATAACACCTCCACCAGTACCCCCCTGTGATGTAATACCCCAAAGCATTCCATTACTTTCGACCAAACCACCATACGGATATTGACCATCCCCTCCTTCAAAATCGCGAACTATATTATAATCCCTGTTCTCAGTGTTAAGTGAAAAAATAAGCCCGGAGCCACTGGCTCCCCCTCCTGAGGTCATGCCCCACAGTTCGCCATTCCTATCAACGAGACTCCCATAAGGCTGACTTCCATTCTTACTATCAAAATCATAAACACTAGTAAATCCCGTGCCATCATTTTTTAGCGAAAAAATTGATCCAAACCCTTTTCGTCCTCCAAAGCTGACCATTCCCCATAATTTTTCCCGGCATTCTACAAGTGTTCCATACGGTTTCCTTCCATTGGAACCATCAAAACTGAAAACCATTTGATAATTTGTACCATCAGCATTAATGGAAAAGATTGCTCCACTATCATTGCCTCCTCCAGAGGTTGCGGTGCCCCACAACTTTCCATTACTTTCCAATAAATTACCATATGGAGTACTCCCACTTTCACCATCAAAATCATGCATTTTGGTATATGCATGTGTTTCTAAATCCAGAGAGAAGATTACTCCTAATCCATTCACCCCTCCTCTGGTGGTCATACCCCACAGACCTCTGTTACTTTGGACCAAACTTCCATAGGGTCGGCTCCCATTTTCACCGTAAAAATCAAAATACTTTTTATATCCTGTGCCATCTGTATTGATAGCAAAGAGCACCCCTGAACTACCTAACCCACCACTAGATGTCATCCCCCATAATTTGCCATGGCACTCAACCAGCGAACCATATGGATACCTACCATTTAAATCGTCAAAATCAAACACCTTATTGTAGCCGGTTCCATCTGTTTTAATTGAAAAAATTACCCCGGTATCATGTGTACCTCCATTGACAGTCATCCCCCAGAGCTTACCATTGCTTTCCACCAAACTTCCATAAGGGGTTCCCCCATTTTTTCTGTCAAACTCATGAACCTTCACATATCCGGTACCATCTATATTGATAGAAAAAATCACTCCTGCTCCTGACCGTCCCCCAGTAGAGGTCATTCCCCACATTTTACCGTTACTTTCCACGAGGCCTGTGAAATATGGACGATGCTCCGAAGCAAAGTCCATCAATTTCTCAGCACTTGACAGATTCTCATCTATGGTAAATACTGAGCCCCCTCCCAAAGTTCCAATACCAATTAGCTTTGTTGATTGGCCATATACAATAGCCCCTGAATTAAAATCCGTAGGCACTTGAGAGTTCGCAACAAATGGTAGCTCAAGAGCACTTAAGCATACCATATAAAGAATGATTTTTAACAAAGTTTTCATAGCGCGTGAATTGTTTGATTGAAGTAGAAGTTAAGTATCAAACCATGTTCACGGTTAGCAGGAATATTTCAATTGCTGACAATAATCCTCGGAGAAATTTTTAATGTGCAATCGTTAACAATATCTCATCAAAAGGTATCAATAATCTTTCAAAGGGGTTGAAAAAAGGGGCCTTTAAGGTATAAGGAGTGATCAATATGAACATATTGGAGGAAAAAATGACATGAGCGACTTGAGATTAAGTTAAACAACCCCAGCCCTCAAGTCGATCTATGAATCAGCCTTTGTAAGATGGATTTCCAAATACTTTTTTGGGGTCATTTCATATTTATCTCTGAAGCATTTTGAAAAGTAGGAGAGGTTTTCAAAGCCAACTCTAAAGGCAATTTCCGACACATTTCCTGCATTTTGTTTCAGCAAGGAGGCTGCCCGCTCCAGTCTAAATTCTCTAATGAGCTCATTTGGCGAGTGGTTGGTCAGGGCTTTGAGCTTTCGGTATAGCTGGATCTGGCTAAGATTCATTTGATTGGCTAATTGTTCCACACTAAAAGAGGATTCACTCATGCCTCCTTCGATCGTTTCAGCTACCTTCTTAATGAAGTTGTCATCCTGCGATTCAGTTCGAATGTCTGATGGCTTAATAATTTTGATCCCTGCATATTTATTATGCAGGAGATTACGCATTTTAATGAGGTTGTCAACCCTGATTTTCAATTCACTCATATCGAAGGGCTTTTCGATATATGCATCAGCCCCTACTTCAAATCCCTCTATCCTATCTGCCTGTTCAGCTTTAGCGGTAAGCATAATAATCGGTATATGACTGGTACGTTCATCATGCTTGCATGCCTTACACAATTCAACCCCATCCATGTTTGGCATCATTAAATCCGTGATAATAAGGTCCGGAACGGTTTCAACTGCCCGATCATACCCAATCTGACCATCTTCTGCCAATAGCACCTCAAATTCCTCCATCAGCTGCTTGCTGATATAAAGCCTCAAATCTGCATTATCTTCTACGATCAACACTACCGGAGCGTTAGTTTCAGAATTTCCATCCATTGAAGGCGTTTGCACCGGTTCATAATTGTAAGCCAATTGAGTGCTTTTTATCTCTTGTTGCTTCTCATTATTATCATAGGCAGTCACAACATCATCACTCTCAAGGTGAGCTGAACCTAATGGCAACCTCACCATAAAACTGGTACCCACTCCTGATATGCTCGAAACAGAAATTCTTCCTTGATGTAGCTCAACGAGTTCCTTCGTAAGCGCAAGGCCAATACCTGAACCTTCATGCCTTCGCCCTGCGGAATCATCTGCCTGATAAAAGCGATCGAAGATCTTGTCCAGATCTTGTGGATCAATGCCCGGTCCCGAATCGGTAACTTTAATTTCAAAGCACCCTTCCTTAAACTCCTCTGACGGACCCGATTTTTTTGACTTGAGTTTTATGTGTCCTCCTGTGCTGGTAAACTTGAAGGCGTTGGACAACAGGTTGCTAATGATTTTTTGAACCATATCTTCGTCATAAAACATATTCACTTCCTCCTCCAATTCCTTCTCAAATAAAATTGATTTAGATAAAGCAACAGAGGAAAATTGACTGGCTATCACGATGAGTAGTCTATTGATATCACCAAACCTGCATCTCAGTTTCATCATTTTCCCTTCAACCTTCGATAGATCCAGTAATTGATTGACCAGGTTAAGCAAGCGATCAGTGCTTCTTTTTATCAATCCAAATTCTTCCCTGTCTTCATTTGAAGTCGCCCGGGAGAGTCGTTGATCGATCGGCCCTTTGATTAGGGTCAGTGGCGTACGAAATTCATGAGAAATATTAGCATAGAAATTTGATTTTAGCGCGTTCACCTCCTTCAAATGCTCTGTAGAACGCTTATTATGCTCGAGATCCAATAGGAGATGCCTTCGACGAAATATTTCTGCTATCGTTACATATAAGATAACTCCAATAAAAAGAACCTTTAAGAATAAGGCCAATCCGGTATCCCAAAACGGCGTCTTGATAACAAAATCAATCTTTGAATAGGCCTCATTCTGATAAAACGAATTTTCCATTTTCAGCTCAAGGGTATATTCTCCTGGAGATAATTTATGGTAGATTCCTTTGCTATGGCTCACCAGATGATTCCATTTATTATCCTCTCCGGACAACCTATAATAATATTGATTGTCTTCTGAATGCTGATGATTCGTTGATCCTAGCTGAAATATCAACGTATTTTGATAATGCTCCAATTCAAGACTCTTGAAACCCGGCCCTGCATTATACTTATTGTTCATTGAATCAATAGGATCATTTCCAATGACAAGTTGTGTTACAAAAACATCAAGTGGATCATCAATTAATTGAAAATCCGCAGGATCGATTGAAATCAATAAATTCTGCCCCTCAAAGTAAAACTTACCATCTCTCCCTTTTAAAAATGGAGGGTTCCCGGCGCTGGTAAACTTCCAATCCTTACCATTCTCAAAGTAGGTGATCTTTAGAGTTTCAACATCGAGCCTCATCATCCCATTGTAGTATATACCCCATGGGTTACCTAAATCATCTACCAATACTCCGCGGACGCCATGGGTCTGATCATACGGATAACTACGACTTTCATTGGTTTTCATATCCACCTTCCAAAAGGCCTTATCTGTGATCATCCAGGTAACATCCGGCCCATCCGATGCTAAATCCCACATCCATTCCTTGCGTGCCTCCTCAAACCCCGGCACCAATACAAATTCCAATTGCTCGATATCAAGATAAAAAATGCCTTTATTCGTTACAGCCCAAGTGGTACCATTACAATCATTTCTGAACCAATAGCATTCCAAATCATCATATTTCTCTGGGAACAATTGTTCATGATTCTTTAATATCCGTACAGAATCTTTTACACTCATAATGACGGCCCACTTATTTTGCCAGGCACCAAAAAACTCCGTCTCATTAATGAATTTTCTTTTTTGTAAATCATTAGGCTCCTTCGGCTTGAATGCAAGAGGGATGAATTTCAATTCCTCTGTCTCAATAGAATATTTGAGCAAACACAACTCCCCCGAACTTGAGTATTCACCAAAGCACATATTTTTTCCTTGGTAATCCATGAAAAACCTGTAGTCTTTAGCGGTCCTGATATAAGCTTCATGATTAACTTGACCGGTTTTGAATAGATTGGTTTCTGAACGGAACCAAAAGTCACCCTTAAAATCCTGGTAGATGGCCTGACTGAATTCTCTCATGATAGCGCGATGATTGATGAAAACCGGATAAGTCTTATCCTCTAATGGTTCAACCTCAAAAAATTGTTTGTGTCTGACAATCTTGCACAAACCGTGAAAGGTTCCCAGCCAAATGATATCCTCCCCTGAGTCGTAATGCAACTTATTAATGTTATCCGGGATCCCAAATTCATCTGATGTTTCCAGAAACAAGGTCCCTATCTTCTCACCATCCGGGTTAAACCTCAGCAACCCACGGTAAGAATGGATCATCCAGATATTCCCATCATTGTCCTTAACGGACCCCCAGTTTCTTCCTATCCTGAAATTCCAGTATTCCGGTGCCCCGGGAACATACTTTTTCCAATAAAGTTCTTCCACTTTGACCGGTTCATTTCTGATGAATTCAAAATTCTTATTCAAATGAATAATTCCCTTTTCGTGCTGAACCAGCCATTCACCAGCATCATTCTGCCATATCCCCTTGATCCTTTCCGAAACAAAATCGATTAAATCGATTTGCCTGGTTGTCGAATCAATCATATTAAAAACCAGAAAATCAAAATCTCTAATGATCAATAATGTATCTCTGGCGAAATGAAGAAACCTGTGCCACGGGATGTCTGTATCGATAACTTTGGAGTGCTCCCGATCTATTATTTTGAATCCCTGGCGGGAATTGATCCAAATGCGATTGAGAGAATCTAAATAAAGCCCCCATACTGCCACATTTGGTTCATTCGTAAAAAGGTAATTGACCTTTTCAAATTCCCTTCCATTATATCTATGAATCCCTACATCATCCGCCACCCACAAAAAACCCTGCTTGTCCTTTACAATCCCATGAACTCTTGAATGAAACCCAGGGATGCGCTCAACAAAAAGGGAGTTTTGATTGGATTGAGCGTTGCCTCCCCAATTCAAACCAAGAGATAAAAAAATCCAAGTAAGGAGTCGAACAATCACTACATAATAGGCGACGTACTTATCAATTCTAATTTCTTTCAGTAGTAGCAATATTGGAGCGGTGAAGGGCATATATAAATTTAACCATTTAAGGGTTAGTTTGTGTACATAGCTTATTACTTGTTATAGGTTTCAATGACTGAAATTCTACACAAGAATTGGTATAGAGAAGTTAGTGATGAAGGACGAGGTGGACTGACAGAAATCTTGCATTTACTGACAGATATTTGTCAAAAGGCCCCAGGCATCCACATCTTCTTTGTGAGTAGCGCTGAGTACACCGGTACTTGAATTTTCTCCCATCCTGTATACTGATATATTGTTTAAAACGGATGTATTGGTTGCGATCTAATGATCAACCTGTATTTTTCTAGGGATAATAAATAAAATACTAACCCACTGAAAGATGTGTGGGTGCATTATATTCTGTTGTGGTGCCCCCCGCTGGTCCGAGTTTATAACTCGAACCGTCTTCTATGCTTAGAATTTATTTTATTTGATGGTATAAGTACTCTCCAAAGTGAAGTAGCGACCCATTGTTGATTATAACACCGACAAGTGCGATAGAAGACAACTTGCATTTAACCTTTCAGTTTTGTCGTAACCTCATCTTCTGGAGCAACATCTGATCAATCAACATCCTTCATTAGCATAGCTAACCCTAAATCCTCCGAGTCTTCATCGGACAGAACTTTTACATCAACGCCCAGTTTTTGTAGGAGTTCTGAAAGAAACTGCAATTCTTTCCGGCTTTTAGGATTAACAACTATTGAAGTCATGTAACTAAGATAAATAATCAGTAAGGTGCAAACTAACATTCCTTAGCAGTTATACGCTAAACTAGTTTCTGCTGTCCTGTCCAAAATAAGTTGAATTAAGAACCAACCCTTCAGACTAATTCAAATGCTCCTCCAAATCCTTGGGATTTTTCACTGTAGGTGGGGTATTGGACATCAGGTCTCTATAAATGATCCTGGTCACCTCGTTCCAGTCTTCAGCCTCTTTCCAGTAAGGCTGAGGCAGACCTGATTCCCATTTTGATAACATGGCTTTGAGAGAGTCTTTCATATCCGGATACATACTGCTCAAGTCATCGGTTTCTCCCAGGTTTTGATCCAGGTCATACATGACCTCCAGGCTGTCTTCGGAAGTGATGTATTTCATGTTTTGATTTCTAATGGTGGACATCTCGTCTTTGCGCCAATACAATATATCATGTGGATTCCCCTCCCTGTCACCATTCAAATAAGGCAATATGTTTACTCCATCAAGTTTATTGTCCGTGGTCGGTTCCTTCCCGGCAACAACGGCAATCGTTCCGTAGATATCCAAAGAAGATGTAAGCCCATCAAACTTTCTACCCCCTTCAACTTCAGCCTTCCAGATCACCAAAAAGGGCACTCTGGTCCCGCCTTCATACTGATTTCCCTTCCACCCTTTTAGAGGTGCCACTGAAGAATTATTATTATGAGCTCCTCCATTATCGCTAAGAAAGAAGATCAGCGTGTTATCATAAATGCCGCTATTTTTCATTTGATTGATCACTTTCCCAATGGCCTCATCCATAGACCAAAGCATAGCTGCATAAACGGGTCTGGCATGCGCTTCCCCAAATGATCGGATCACTTCAGCCTTGGCGTGCATCGGTGTATGCGGAGCATTAAAGGCCAGGTACATAAAAAAAGGGTCAGCATTCCTGGCCTGATCTTCAATATAACCGGCAGCCTGATTTCCTATCGCGTCTGTCAGGTAGTCATCGAACTTCACCGGGGTATAATTCTCAAGAATGGCCTTGATATTGCCCGGTTCGTCATCTTTAGCATCCGGAAAGTAGCTCCTTCCCCCAGCCAGAAATCCCCAAAAGTAGTCGAAGCCATTACTTAGCGGATGCTGATGCGCGGCTTCTCCCAAATGCCACTTCCCGAAAATACTAGTTTGATAGCCCTGTAATTTTAGGTACTCAGCAACCGTCACCTGAACGGAATCAAAGGCATTGGTAATACCCGGTTCCAGATTACACTCATGCCCGAAGCGCTGTTGATATCGTCCCGTCAACAGACCTGCTCTGCTTGGGCTGCAGACAGACGCGGAGACATGGGCATCGGTGAAAATCACACCGTCTTTGGCAAGTGCATCTAAATTCGGAGTGAGAATATCCTTACTACCCATAAATCCAAAGTCGGCGTAGCCTGCATCATCCGCCAAAATAATAATGATATTAGGCCTTGAATCACCTCTTGATTTTGATGTATTGCCTTTCGAACAGGCTATAAATACTAAAGAAGCAACCACCAATCCAAATATCAGATACCAAAGCCTTTTCATTTCATTAACATTTATATACACTCTGTTTCAGGTTTTCAAATCTAGCTGATAGCGAAGCAGGGCAAAGGGTCTTAATCGTCATGTTAAGGGTGATATCGCTCAGAGTTCTACTAGTTAAATGAGAAGTTCCCCATTTGCTAACATTTATCGCCCATTTCCAGTAAATCAGAAACATAAACTTAATTTTGACTAATATAACCCCCTATTTAAAAGATGAGTAGCCAAAAAAGAAACTGGAATGGCCTCACTTTGTACTTCAACCCAAAGTGATATAAAATGAGAGTTTCGTCAAGCCTCTGGATCCTTTCTATCCTCACCTGTAGCTGTTTTTTTAGAAGCCCCGGCGGCGAGTCCGCTCCTGAAGGGTATACCCGACCAAACATCATTGTCTTTTATGTAGATGACCTGGGGTTTGGTGATCTGAGTAGCTATGGCGCCAAGGGCGTGCAAACTCCCAATGTTGACCGGTTGGCCCTGAATGGTATCAGGTTTACAGATGCACATAGCTCCGCCGCTACCTGCACTCCTTCAAGATATTCCTTGTTAACAGGGGAATATGCCTTTCGAAACAATGCCGAAATTTTACCCGGAGATGCACCCCTCCTGATCGATACGTCCAAATTCACTTTACCTAAAATGCTTAAAAAGGTCGGCTATACGAATGGTGTTATAGGGAAATGGCATCTGGGACTTGGTAGTGGTGAGGTCGACTGGAACGGAAAAGTATCTCCCGGACCACTCGAAATCGGGTTTGACTATTCATTCCTCCTGCCTGCAACAGGAGACAGGGTCCCAACGGTATATCTGGAAAATTATGAAGTGCTCAATCTGGATAAAAATGATCCGATCACGGTATCCTATAACAAGGACCTTGGGCAAGTCAGGGCAACTCCCGAAAATGCACGATATGTATCTGATAAGCAGCACAGCGAAACCCTGATAAACGGTGTAGGTCGAATTGGTGCCATGATTGGCGGAAAACAGGCCTGGTGGAAAGATGAAGAGTTCCCGGATGTGTTTACCCAAAAGGCTTATTCCTTTATTGAAGCGAACAAAGACAACCCATTCTTTCTCTACTTTTCCTTTCATGATATACATGTTCCCCGTCTGCCCAATGAGCGGTTCATCGGGAAGAGCAAAATGGGCCCCAGAGGTGATGCTATTGTCCAGATGGACTGGATAACGGGGCAAATTATCAATCAACTAAAATCTTTGGGACTGGAGGAAAACACTCTGATCATTTTCACCAGTGACAATGGCCCGGTACTCGACGATGGATATGCTGATTTTGCAGTAGAAAAGCTGGGAGATCATCAACCCGGAGGGCCTTACAGAGGAGGGAAATACAGCTCCTTTGAAGGGGGCACGCGAGTCCCCTTTATCACTTACTGGAAAGGACATATTCAGGCCGGAGTATCGAAAGCCCTCATTTCTCAGGTTGACATCATGGCCTCTATTGCTAGCCTGCTAGGTATTAAGCTTGAAGAAAATGAAGCAGCCGATAGCGAAGATCTATTACCTGCTTTAATGGGTCAGTCGCCAGAAGGACGTCAATACCTACTTGAGGAATCTTATAGATTGGCACTCAGAAAAGGTCCATGGAAATACATTGAACCGCTACCTGATGGTGTAGAACTTAAGCCATGGTTATTAAAGAAAAATGTTGATCTCGGTGCTCACGATATACCCCAGCTTTTCAACCTTGACAAAGACCAGTCAGAAGGGATCAATGTAGCCAACGACTACCCCGGAATCGTCCAGAAAATGAAAGAAAAGCTTGCTTCCATCAGACAGGGCAGCAACCAATCGAACGGTTCCATTGTTAATGAGTAGTACCAAACGACTACGTTTTTGATAGAAAATAACTTCACCTTCACCCTTCTTTATGAGTGGTGTTTTATGAACGCCCTCTTGATGTATTCTAGCTCCTAACCCGCTATATTTATATACCGTGCAGAAGAAGCATCACCATATTGTGTTTGGCAATACCTGGTATTTGATTCTGACATTTATTGTTGGGTGGTATACACCTGGTCTTTGCCAGTCAGAAAAGCTCAGTATTGAACAACATCTCTCAGAATTTAACATTGAATATATCGATATATCGAAAGGGCTCTCAAACAATTTCGTATCAAAAATTGAAAGGGACCAATATTCGATGATGTGGTTCGCCTGCGAGGGCGGCCTGAACAGATATGATGGCAAATCATTCAAAATACTTAGACCGGATGAGCGCTATCAGCGTCTGTTAAATGAAAATATTGAAACGCTATTTATTGATAGCCGGGAGAACCTGTGGGTCGGGACCAAAAGCGGGGGAATCTCCGTGTATTACCAGGCTTCTGACGAGTTCATCAATCTAAATGAGCAAATTATTGCCAAAAAAGGAGCTCATGTTATTCGAATCACAGAAATCATTGAAGACCGTGACAGGGATATTTGGGTTGGAACCTGGGGACTTGGCTTATTAAAATTCTCTGCTGACAATTATCAGCTTACCGCAACTTATTTCAATAACAACATTATACATGACCTGGAATTGGATTCATTCAACAACTTATGGGTCGCCCCGGGCAATCAGCTATTTAAATATTCCGTTGATGAATCAAGGTTCATCGATACAGGGATCAAAGTTGGAGTCTGTCAGAGCCTCTTATATGACAGCATTTCTGAAAAGTTGCTCATTGGATCTTCAAAGGGCCTTTTTGAATATGACATTAACACAAATGAAATCACCGAGTTTGCCGGGAGTACGAGATTGGGTCTCAGAGACTTAAACACGGTTAATATTGACAAAAAAGGCCGGATTTGGGTAGGCTCCTGGAATCAGGGGATGTACGTAAGCTCCCAGGACCGGACGAGCTTTAAAAAATTCAATCTGATACCCGGACAGCCCAACAACACCAATTATGAAACGGTTCTGGATATCTATATCGATGATGATGGGTTAATATGGGTTGCTACGGGTTATGGAGGTGTAGTGAAACTAAGTCCAAAAAAATCAATCACCCATATCATCAATAAGTTTGATAATGCCATTAACCTTCCTGAAAACAACATTCAATCCATAGCCAAGGATAGTAAGGGTGCATTGTGGTGCGGAACCTGGGGAGGGGGAATTGGGTATTCGAAAAATCTGCGTTCTTTCGAACAATTACCCGGCGTAGAAAAAGGAAAGGTCTCCTGCTTTTTGCAATTAGGTGATAAAATGCTGGCAGGAACGGCCTGGGGTCTAAAATTCTATGACATCAATTCACCCCAGCAAGGCCCGATTAAAAAAATCTACGAGCGAGATAAAGTAAAGTCCATTTACCTGGATCAGGCTAAGCGTTTATGGGTAGGGACCCAACAGAACGGGCTATTACTTGTGAGCTATGAGGATCATGGTGATCAGCTAAAAACCAATCTGATCGAATCTTTTTCATTGAAATCCGGGTCACTAGAAAGTGATCGAATCAGTCAAATTATCGAAGACGATCAGGGTAACATTTGGGTAGGTACCTACAATGGTCTGTATCTTTTGAATCCAGCAGATACTACTTTCACCCGGGTAGAAGCGATAAAAGGTCAGCAACTTCCAAGCGTTATTGTACTGTCCATCCTACCAACCTCCGAGGGTGAAATTTGGCTAGGCATGCCGGGCGGACTTTTGAAAACACAATGGAATGGCAAAAATCTCGAAATCGTCAAGGTTTTTAATTCAAGTATGGGGCTTAAAAACGATTATATCACTGCAATTACCATTGATCCTGAACAAAATATCTGGCTGAGTAATGCTGCCGGTATTGCAACCGTCCGAAAGGAGAATGACAACATCATTAATCTTCTGGGCAACCAAACAGATTCTTACTCCATGAATATCAACTCATGCTACAATGATGGCACTCGCATATTTTTCGGTAGCGCTTCAGGCCTCTTTTACTTTGATCCACTTCAGGTAGAACTGTCCAGTGAGCCACCCAATCTCATTTTCAATCAACTGAAAATAGACAATAAAGAAGTGGCGGTAGGACAGAAAATCAATGACCGCGTAATCCTTAAAAATGCAATCACTCATACAGACGCAATAGAGCTCTCCTACAAAGAATCGGTGGCCTCCCTTGGCTTTATTCCGGATCAGTTCCAGAACCGGGAGAACCTCACCTATTACTATCGCTTGGTTGGACTACAGGATAACTGGATCAACAATGGCAATTCGTCTGAAGTTAATTTCATTGGTTTGGATGCAGGGTATTTTAACCTTGAAGTGAAATGTACCTGGGACAACGTCCATTTCAGTGACATCAGCTCCATGAAGATACTGGTCTCTCCTCCCCCCTGGCTGTCTGCATGGGCATATACCATTTACGCAATCATTATTATCGTATTGGGCTTCCTGATCAACCAGTTTTTGGTCAACAGAACCAAGCTCGAAGCTAAACTCGCCATGGCGAAACTTAGTGAACAAAAAGAGCATGAATTAACCGAGGCCAAGCTACAGTTTTTCACAAACGTCTCTCATGAGTTACGTACTCCGCTCACGCTCATCACCAGCCCAGTAAGTGAAATATTATCGGATCATAAACTTGCGGCAGAACTACGGGAGAAGCTCACCTACATCGAAAGGAATGCCAGCAAGCTTCTAGATCTGATCAACCAGCTCATTGACTTCCGAAAAGCAGATCAAAATGAATTAAAACTACGGGTAGCGACAGGCAACTTTGCTCCATTCTTTGAGGAGATCTTCTTATCCTTTAAAGGGTATGCTGAAACCAGAGGGGTACATTACGATTTTCAATCAGAGACCCCTGACCTTCAGCTCACCTATGACCGGGATAAAATGGAGGTGGTCATTTGTAACCTGCTATCCAATGCTTTCAAGTTTACCCCGAAAGATGGTCAGATCAATGTTTCTCTCAAGGAGGACTCAGATAATTGTATCATCACCATTTCCGATACCGGGAAAGGCATCTCCAAAGAATACCAGGAAAAGATCTTCAACCGGTTTTTTCAGATTCGTGACTCCGACTCTGCGAAAATGGTAGGTTCAGGAATAGGCCTTTCACTTTCACAAAAAATCGTTGAGCTTCATCATGGAGAGATCACTGTTTCCAGTGAGTTGGAAAAAGGCACAACCTTTACGATCACCATACCTAAAGGGTTTAAACATTTTGAACCGGAAACCATTCTTCAGGACTTCGTTCACAGTGAGGATATCAACAAATATGAACCGACTGCCGAAATCGAAGATAATGAAAGGGAAGAATCTCCATTAGATGAGACCAAAATCAACCTGCTGATCATCGACGACAACAAGGATATCCAGACTTATCTCAAGACTTTATTTGCAGGACAGGGTTATCATGTTACCGTCGCCGAAAATGGACTGGAGGGTAAAGACATTGCCTTGGAAGAGGTACCGGACCTGATTATCAGTGATGTGATGATGCCTGAAATGGATGGTCTGGAGCTTTGTAAGCTGCTTAAAAATGACATCAGGACGTCACATATCCCGATCATTTTGCTTACAGCTAGAACATCGACTGTCCATGAAGTGGACGGACTGGATCTCGGGGCGGACGATTACGTCCGCAAGCCATTTGATACGAATGTGATCAAATCCAGAGTAGCAACCCTACTGGAAAACCGGGAAAAGGTCCGAAATCATTTGCTGAACAAGGTCCGGTTTGAGCCTAATACCACCAACCCGATAGTAGATAAGGAAGAAAAATTCATCCAGGATATATCTGAAATGATTGAGAAAAACATGCTCAATGCAGAGTTTGGGATTGAATCCATGAGTGATGATCTATGTATGAGTCAATCGACCCTCTACAGAAAGATCAAATCGATCACAGGTTTGTCGATAGCCGGATTTATTCGGTCGATCCGACTCAAAAAGGCGGCCGAAATGCTCATTTCTGAAGACACCAAGCTGAGTGCCATTGCCTACTCTGTGGGATTCAATGATTATAAATATTTCAAGCGCTCATTCACCGAGCAGTTTGGGCTTTCTCCTAAGACCTATCGTGAAAACCGAATCGAGGAGTTGAAGAGCGAGCTTCATAAGTAGGATGAGTTGGGAGTAAGGAAACACTTTCATCGGGCGTCATTGCGGAATTTTTCCTGTCTCGGCAGGTCTTTCGACCTGACGAATAAGGATTTTTCTGGGAGAACCAAAGATGCTCTCTGAGCATCTCTTCTGTGGTTGGAGTTCGTAAAACAAAAAAGGGTGCCACCACAGCACCCTTAACACCAACTTAAACTACTAAAACCTAACGAATAATGATCTTTTGAGTATAGATCTCCTCGCTTTTTGAAAAACACCGGATCATGTAGAGTCCGGAACTGAAACCCGACACGTCATACCAGCCATTCTCTCCTGAAAGCGCATATACCCTACCTTCCATAGATACCATTTCCAATTGTCTTGCATCCTCCGGAAGATTCATTATTTGAAAGGTATCTTCCACAGGGTTGGGTAACACAATGAGACTTTTAGTGGGCAGAATATCCAAAGGCACTTCAGGTTCTACGTCCTCACTGATGATGACGATTTCATGACCTGCACCTATCCACTCAATTCCATCTGTTGTTGCAATAATTTTCACAATCGCAAGTGCGGTATCCTCCACCACCTCATCATTGACAATAGAAAGAATCGTTTCTGCGGAGGTTCCACCTTCCGGAATGGTCAACTCCGCTTTCTGAATAGCATACTGATCCGATGCGAGATTTTCCACAACAAATGAGAAGGTCTGCGGAGACCCCACACTTCTGGCAGTCTCTGCCCTAAGTACCACGTACTCACCTTCACTCAAGGTATCCGCCTGGATATCCAGTTGAATGGAAATCCTGACATCCATCTCCTTTAAAAAGCTCGGAGTTGACCAGGTGGCCTCCGGTATTGATGGCGAGGAAACATGATCTCTATATAGCTCTCCCAAAGGCGTGATATCTCCATTGACATCAAAGAATTCGCCGAACTCAATATCCTCTCTATTACCGGCTACCGCGGGACTAGGCTCGAAATAGTCATACCTTTCAATATAATCCAGTGAATCAAGGTAAGGTAAAGCCAGCTCAAGGAAGGCCAGATGGACCGACTTATCTCTATTGGCGTTGGCATTAAACTCCGTTATCCAGATAGGCATTTGATGCTCGGCGTATACATTTTTCAGGTAGTTTTTGAATCGATTAAAAATCTTCTGAGCATCTTCAAAAGGTGTGTTTACGGGATTACCACCCCAATCGTACCAGTGCACCCCAAGGACATCATAACGAACATCACTTTCAAGTGCTGCATCCCTGAAATCCTTCAGCCAGGTAAACGGCCCATTTTCCCGGGGTGACGGAGACACAAGTCTCAGACCTGTGCCCATCAGATTCTTGAAGGTAGGGACTGCCACATCTATCTGGCAAAGGTTACCATACTGACCGGATTGGTCATTGCAATTATCAGATTCATTAAAGCCCATGATATGAGTAACCTTTTCCTTTTCAATATGATCCAGAACTGCGGCAGGCGTAGCTGCACCTCCGCCCCATGCCATCGGAGCATATTCCTGATCAGGAAGGGACTCTCCATTTGGGGACCAGTTATAGGTCCATGTTGCCCCTACTCCCGAAAGAAACTTGGAAGCTCCCTTCTTGGTGACCCAGTTCCACGGCATCACTCTGATAAATGAGACATTGTTATCCAAAGCCTGGGGCAGATCTATCTCCAGGGCCTCCTCACTGGCTACAAATACCTGGCTTTTACCTGTACCATTTTGAAATATGGTCATGCAAACCTCGTAACCACGTTCTAACCGAAAAGAGGACGTCTTATTATCGAAGTCGCCCAGCTCAGAACGAGAGTAGATTTGAAAATACGGAACACTAAAGGATTCTCCTGCCAACCCCTTGTCGTCATATAATGTTAGAGGGGCATAAGTCGAGTCAAGGAGTCTTACCAGTGATCCTTGATGATAGTATTGATTGATCCGAATGCCCTCATCCAGAACCTGCGCAACACCATCCGAAACAAATTGATCAAAATATACCGTATCCGTCACATAGGGATCCACTGAAGGCAACTTCACCCAGCTCGTCATATCCATAATATCCAGTACTGCCAGCTCTCCCAGAGGATTTGCTGAGATCACTTCCAGCGTAGCATTGTTGGATAAAGAAATGAGCCCTGCAGTAATGGTATCACATTTGAAAGTAGCATTAGACAACGCAATCCCTTTCGTCTCGGGACTAAACGTTAACGTGCCCTGCGTGCTAATATCCAGGACTGCATCTCCGATGACCATATCCTCAGTAATGACTACACCAGGGTCTATAGAACCAGCTCCCGGCGAGGCTTCACTACCAGTGATCACCCAATTCAACTCATTGAAAAAATCATTATCTACACTTCCCGTCCATGTCCAGGACTGGCTGAAACCCTGAGCCTGAAAGGCCAGAACGAAAACAAAAACAATCGAATATTTTATAAATTTCATTTGAATTAAAGTCAAAGTCATTACCTAATTACTCCCCATATCCGGGGTTCTGTGTCAGATTAGGGTTGATGGCCCGCTCCGTAGATGGAATAGGTGCCAGATAAAAATGTTTCGATATCACATCCGGAACTGAAAGGGGCTCGCTCGGAGACCTCAAGGCATTCACTTCCTCCACTCTTTCCGTCCTGATGAGGTCAAACCAACGGTTCATTTCACCTACCAGCTCCCATCCTTTTTCATCCACTACCGCTCGAACAAAGTCATCTTTTGACAGTGAGCCTGATGTAATATCAGCATCAGATCCCACGGCTGAAGGATCATATCCCTTCCCTCTCCTTCTGATTTGATTCAGGTACTCGTAGGAATCCGCCGAAGGTGTTCCGCTCACCTGCGCTTCGGCCTCAGCATAGATCAGATAAACCTTGGCCAGGCGCATCATCGGCAAATCAATTGCACTTTGAGCTTCTACCGGTTGTTGAGGGTCTTCTGCCACTAATGCAGAATCGTAAAACCCATCCCAGTACTTTTTGAGGTAAGTATGTCCTGTTGTAAAATTGGTGTAGTCCTTATAGGTGTAGTGATATTTTTTATCATCTGATCCAATGTAGTACGGGTCCAGTGTATCCTTACTCAACACTTTCAAGCGGGACAAAAAGTTGAAATCCTTTCTGTCTCCATCAGGGTATCTTTCAAAGAAGGACAGCTCAATATACATGTCCTGCCAGCCGCTCAGCTCCGCAGGTTTGGTAGCTTTAGCCATCCATGATCCGGTATAGCCAGAACCACATGCCTGTATCGGACAAAGTGATAGCGACCATATCAATTCACTGTTATCCTCATTTGCAACGGAGAAAATAGAAGCATAATCCGACACCAATGAAAAAGGACCATTGTCGATCACATCTTTAGCATAATCCTGAGCCTGCACATAGTGTTCAGTCAAATTCAAAGGCCACCCTGCCATAGTAAGGTGCACCTCCGAGAGGTATGCCTTGGCCGCCCACTGGTTAATGAAACCATAACTCGGCTGAACCGGAGGCAAATGCTCTTCGGCAAACTCAAAGTCAGCTATGATCAAATCATAAACCAGGGCATCATCAGTTCTGACCACGTTATAAACAGCATCGTCTACGGTAGTTTCTGTGATCAATGGTACATCACCAAACACCCTAACTAACCAGAAGTAACTCCAGGCTCGCAAAAAATACGATTCGGCGACCATTTCATCGATTTCATTCTGATCAAAACTTCCTTCCAGACTCTTAGCTCCTTCAATATCCCAGGTTGCTTGTCTGATCACATCATAAAGTAGTGCCCAGGTAGCTCTTTGAAGCCGGGTATTGGAGGCACTTTGATAAAACTGGTCAAACTGTCTCCACTCTTCCTTATTTGATCCGGTCAGGGTGGTAAAATCATCAGCACCCATTAACGGCACCCGAAAACTTCCAACCTGCACGGAACGCTCCCATACATCGCTTATCAGCATTCTGTAGGTTCCATTGATCGCTGTTCTCAGACTGGTTAAGTCCTGAAAGTAGTTAGTTCTCAATTGATTTACCGGTTCCTCTTCCAGGTCCACACATGAGAACATCAAACCGCAAACTGTTAATATGATTATTAATGAACTTTTCATGACTCTTCGCTTAAAATTTGAAATTCACACCGGTTAGGAAGGTTCTCGGAATAGGGTATCCCCCTTCATCGAAACCACCTGCCCGGTCTCCGGTATTTGATAATGACTCAGGGTCATATCCAGTGTATTTTGTAAACACCAGTGCATTTTGGGCGGTGATAAATAAGGACAGTGAATTAATCCCTTTGATCCACGGAATTGTCCTGACAGGAACATCATACTTGAGGGTTGCATTTCTCAGCTTAACATAGCTCCCATTCTCTATCCATTGACTGGATTGTCTGTAAAGCACACTGGTGGTCGTAAACCCTGGGATATCAGAACCCTGATTTTCCGGAGTCCATCGATTTACAATATCAGCATTGGTAGCGTCTCTTTGCCCCGCGCCTCCATAAGTCGAAGCCTTCAACGAGTTCAAAACATCCACACCATGCACCCCATTCCATACGAGGTTCAAAGTGAAATTTTTATATTTCAGGTTGGTAGTAAATCCCCATACAAAGTCCGGATAAGGATTACCAATGATGGCCATGTCTGAATTATCAATCAAAGTATCGCCATTCAGATCAGCATATTTGGCATCACCCGGTGATCGGTTATATAAAGCCGCTATATCCGCCTCATCAGTACCGTAAACCCCGTCGTAAACCAGTCCCCAAAGTAATCCCAGTGGCTTGCCAACAAAGTTTCGATGGGTATTATCCAGTAAATCAGGGTCACTTTGAGTGTTTTTACCGGAGGCGATAAAATCAGATGCCCCCGCTATTGCCAACAGCTTGTTTCGAACTACACTAACGTTGGCATTTAATTCCACTGAAAAATCACGATTGTCCACGGCATAACCGGAGACCATGAACTCCAGCCCTTTATTTTCCATCTTACCCGAATTCACCGCTATCTTACCTCCCCCGGCATATGCAGGCACTTGTTGGTCAAAAATGAGATCAGTGGTGCGTTTGTAAAAAACATCAAACGTGATGTTGTACCGGCTTTGCAGAAGACTAAGATCAAACCCGCCATCAACCTGATTGGTAGTTTCCCAGCTCAACCTGTTGTTTTTTGGTCCGGGTAACCCTGTTCCCCTGTCAAACTGTGATCCGTCAAAGGAATAGCCTTTATTGTAAGAA
Organism: Marinoscillum sp. MHG1-6; assembly: GCF_024714475.1. Classification (GTDB taxonomy): domain Bacteria; phylum Bacteroidota; class Bacteroidia; order Cytophagales; family Cyclobacteriaceae; genus JAMZMI01. The sequence continues at coordinate 271,971 of NZ_JAMZMI010000003.1, forward strand.
ACGGACTCAACGGTCTCTGTAAATCCTACCGCCTGGCTTCCCAACTGACCGATACTCAGCCTCAATTTCAATTCTTCAATAGCGCCAATGTTTTGAAGGAAAGGCTCCTCGCTCATTCGGTAAGCTAACGCACCTCCATAAAATGTGGCGCCTTCATAGCCCACCGCCAGTCTCGAAGATTCGTCATGTCTTGCATTGAAGGTAAACAGGTATTTGTCTCGAAAAGTGTAGTTTACCCTTCCTAGCAAAGACCAAATTTCCAAATTAGACTTGTCACTACTGTTTGTCTGAGTGTCAGCGACACGAGAGCTATAGTATCCAAGATCCGTAGTGGTAAGTTCAGACCCACCGCCTGAAAAATCCCTTTCAAAATTTGATATGGCCTCATAAACAACCGTTGCATCCAGGTCATTTTGACCGATCTGCTTTTTGTAGGTCAGCTGTTGAGTCATCTGCCAGTTCAGCTGCATGGTGTTGGTATTACCGTAAGAACTGGAAAGTGGGCTGCTCGCAACAAGGTTAGGTGATACCCTGGTAAATGATGTTTGCGATATCCCCTTGAAGTTTATCGCGCCCTGTGTCTTGAATTTCAGGCCTTCCATCAAACGAAACTCGAGAAAGGTATTCGCTAAGAAATCATTGCGGTAGACCTTGTTTGGCGTCTCATGGATGGAATAAGCCGGGTTTACCGATAATGGACCATAGGCCTGATTACGGGTATAATCTCCTGACAGCGTATCAAATACGGATAAATGCGTAGGCCATCCCACCGCGGCACGAATGATGTCGATATGCTCCTGATCATTGGAATTTTCCTTTTGCTCCAGCGCATTGGAAACACCAATGAACAACTTAACCGGATCGAATATATCCTCGGTATAGTTTAAACGCAGGTTATACCTGTTGTACTTGGTTCCTGTGACAATACCTTCATTCCATTGCGCGGCTGTTGACATGTAAAAGCCCCCTTTGTTCATCGAAATCTGAACCTGGTCCTGACCTCCATCCTGGAAGACTACATCCTGCCAATCGGTACCGGTACCATTACTTTGGGCAAGTAGTATATCTTTTCTGGTAAACAGCAAGTTCGCTTCCGGCGTACCTCCAGCCCTCATTTTATCATTGATGGTTTCCATATACTGCCACCCTTCCATCAAATCCCATCTATTGCGCAGTTGGCTGAGACCTCGCTGATAGCTCACATTGATCTGGGCATCATCGCTTTTACCCTGTTTGGTGGTGATAATGATCACACCATTAGCTCCGCGAGACCCATAAAGGGCTGCCGCGGAGGCATCTTTAAGAACGGAAATAGTCTGAATATCCGCAGGATTGATGGACTGCACGTCGGCTCCGATGAACCCGTCGATGACGTACAAGGGACCATTTGAGGCTCCAAATGAGTTTACTCCACGAATCCGCACTTTAAGACCACTGCCTGGGTTACCGCTGTTTTGATTGACCAGTACTCCGGGAATTTTAGATTGAAGCGCGGCTTCAACGCGCACTACCGGCTGTAAGGCCAGATCTTCCGCTCCAAGAACAGAAACGGAACCTGTTAGATCCTTTTTGTCAACGGAACCATAACCGATGACCACAACCTCCTCCATTTGGAGTACATCCTCTTTGAGCGTGATGTTGATATTGGTCTGTCCATTGACAATTATATTTTCACTTTTGAAACCAACAAAGCTGATTTCAAGGATGGCATCTTTATCAGCATTCAACCGAAAATTACCATCCAGATCAGTAATTGTACCCGTACTTGTTCCACGAACCAGCACCGTTACTCCCGGTAATAGTTCTCCCTGTTCACTTACGATTACTCCGGAGACCGGCATTTCCTGTGCATAAATCGCAATAGAAAAGAAGGTCAGAATAACTGCTGCAAAGCATTTAGTAAGACTGTTGCATAGGCATATTTTTGAGATTTCCATGATGGACTTTTTTGAGTCAGTGAAGGAATGTTTTATTTGAAAACCTAAACTTTCAGTTTAGAAAAGCATCCTTTCAGTTTAGCACTGAAAGGATGCGGTTTTACAAAATCAATTCAATTACAGGTCTGTATTTCCAAGGTTTCCACCGTGGAAGCCTGAGCAGTTTACATTACCATATCTCAGGGTCTGTAAATCATCCGCCGAAACGTTATCATAAAGCGCTTCGGAGGCATCCTTGAACAAAGCATTCCATGAGGTAGCAATTCTTAATCCGGAGATTTCAGCATCCTGAACATTAATGTTAGCCTCGCCACCTGCAGCAAAGGCATCCGCTACTTCTCTGATAAACACGATCTCCAATCCAGTAGTTACGTCATGGACATCTCCTCCCTGATTGGAAGCATCAACTACCGCTTCAGCTACAAGAGACTCACTCTCAATTGCAGGAATATCATCTCCTTCTTTGAAAACAAATACGCTCACGGCATCGTTTGCCGGATCGCCTTCCAGGTCTTCGTTGATTTCCACTTTCATAACCACAGCATAAGTGGTACCCAATGTATAGGAAGTGCTACCGTATTCTACCGTACCGTCGTCACCAGACTTGGACACTCCAAAGTTGAATCCGCCGCTACCATCATCTTTAACATTCAATTTCATTGCATTGATACCCACGAATGAAGCATCGCCAGTCAGCATCAGGATTGCATTTTTAAGAACAGGAGTCTCTTCAGGATGCACTTGCACCACTTTAATCATGGCTGCCATGTAAACGTTACCTGAAGTTATCTCGTTACCATCGTCAACGAACCTTCTACCAATTGCGGAGTTTTTAGATTCTGTTGCACAATCGTTTCTTTGCCTTTGATTGCTACCATCTTTTCCAAGTCTGAGGTTACGTCCGGTACCAGAACCTGGATACCCTGTAAAACTCAAAGCATTATCACCCATTGCTATACCAGCCATTCTTTGCTGTATGTACCAGGTATCAAATACTCCTGTACGCTCCAGACCAGTGATTACATCTACCGATCCATCAGAACCATTATAAGCAGCGGCCAGTCTGTATCTTGCGGAAACAGGCACGATCGCACCGGTAAATCCGGTTTCACCATAAGTAGGGTAGGTTTCATTGATCGGATAATCGAAATAATCCGCCCAGAATAGCACACCAACAGAGTTGGAAACCACAGCTTCTACATCAAATGTAGTCTCTGCATCTCCTACACTCAGGGTTATCGTTCCCGTAACAACTCCCAGAGAAGCCGAGATATCCGGTGAGGCCTTCACAAAGAAAGAAGTCGCTGAAGCATCAAGAGATGCTGTTGCTGCATATGTGCCCTCGGCTGTAGCAGAAACTACAAAACCCGCAGAAGCTTCCGCAGTGATCGCAGATGAAATGTTAATAGATGTAAATGAAACTTCTTTGGCATTCGATTGGGTTCCCGGAATCACTTCTCCGAGTTTGGTTACTTCACTGGAAGCAGCAACAATGGACTCTCCCTCATTATCCAGGATAGTCAGTTTGAATGATGCAGCTCCGATGGTTGCGGACTCTCCCTTCACATTACTTAATGCAAAGGTCACAGATCCATCCGGAAGGTTTTGATCATCATCTATTACAGTTATCTCGATTGAAATAGACGCATCTCCCTGGCTAAAAGGGATTGATATTGTTCCCCCATCTTCAGCAGGTTCTGTTGTATAATTAACGCCATAAGTCAGATTGTCTACGGTTGAAGTAACAACTGCTTCCCCCGCTTCCCTGGCAGGAACAATAAATTCATAAACTAAGGAAATTGTTGTATCCTTTTCAATAACACTAAGCTCTCCCGATCCGGAAAGCGCCAGCTCGTTTTCTAATTGATCTGAGCCCTCGTCTTTATTACATCCGCTTAACCAAATAAGCAAGACGCCAAGGACGACCAGAAACATTGGATAAAATTTGTGCAAGTTGTTCATACCTTTTGGTTTATTATTTGAAATGTGAATTACATCCCAAAAGTGGCGGATACTCAAACCAGCAAGGGGGAGTCTTTCTGCAACAAACCGGTTATTTTCTGCAATTACTTCAAAACAATATCCATAGAGGCACTTAATATTATCAAAAACATAATTTACTCACTTTTGTTCAGATTATCAGGCGTTTTTATACTCCTCGATACACCCCATAAACTCCTTGTTTTCAGCAGGTTGATCCCAGAACCTACGGAACAGTAGCAGTACGCAGCACCGGATAAATTTTGCGGACTTTAAAGGAGGGAACAGCCATGCTGTAGGGTACAAATGCTGACAATACTTCGTTTGTATCTACACGTCTATCTTTGCGACGTTAACTTCGTGTATGATTAAAAAGTACTGGATCCATTTCCTCCTTTTAACCCTGGCACTCGGCATAGCCGCAGGGGTATTTATTCGTATCCGCATGGGCTCCATTCCTTCCATTCGGGAGCTGAGAGAGATCCATCATCATACAGCTTCAGAAATCTACAGCGTTGATGGTGTACTCCTTGGTAGGTACTTCGTTGAGAACAGGACCAACATCAGTTTTAAGGAAATCCCTCAGCACTTCTTAGATGCATTGATCTCGACCGAAGATGAACGCTTTTTTGAACATACCGGAATAGACTATCGAAGCCTCATCCGGGTACTGGTTAAGACCATTGTGCTTCGCGACGAAAGCGCCGGGGGTGGCTCAACGCTGAGTCAACAATTAGCAAAAAACCTTTATCCAAGAAAAAAAACAGGAGTTATCGGGCTGATAGCAGCCAAGTTCAAAGAGATGGTCGTCGCGATGCGACTGGAAACACTCTACTCCAAAGAAGAACTACTCACCCTTTACCTCAACACGGTTTCTTTCGGAGAAAATGTCTATGGTCTGGAGACTGCAGCTTCCCGGTATTTTAACAAGAAGCCGCTTGAACTCAACATCCAGGAATCTGCAGTGCTGGTCGGTATCCTAAAAGCCAACACCGCTTACAACCCGAAGTTGAATCCAAAGCAGGCGCTAAAGCGTCGCAATACCGTACTGGCTCAAATGGCCAGACAAAATCACCTGACCAAAGTGGAACTAGATTCGCTTACGGCACTACCTATCGAACTGAATTATCGCCGTCATACCAACGAACGTGGCACCGCTCCCTACTTCAAGGCAAAGGTCCGATCGATGATCGACAGCATACTGCTAACAGTGAAGAAACCTGACGGCACTGCCTACAACCTGGATCAGGACGGCCTGCGCATCACTCTACCCATTCACTCCAAACTACAGTCCTTTGCGGACTCAGCGGTATCTGCCCATTTATCAAAACTGCAAAAGCTATTTAACGAACACTGGGCCTCGACCAAACCTTGGAATGAAAAACCGGAAATCCTGGAATACGCCATTAAACATGCGGTTTCAGTACAATCATCGAATTCATGGCTCAAAGAATCCAAACCCATGCTGATCTATAGTCCAAACGGACCTCTGGACACCGAAATGACGCCACTGGACTCCATCAAACACTACCTGATGCTGCTTCAGACAGGAGTACTGGCCATGGAGCCCTCTACCGGAGAAATCAGAGTCTGGGTTGGAGGATTAGATTTTGAATACTTTCAATTTGATCATGTTATGGCTAAGCGCCAGGTCGGGTCCACGTTCAAACCTATCGTGTATGCTGCCGCCCTGGAAAATGGGGTCGATCCATGTGAGTTTTTCAAAAACAAAAAGGAGGTCTACGAAGAGTATGAGGATTGGTCACCGGGCAATGCCAACGACGACTATGAAGGGTATTATTCATTAAAGGGAGCGCTGACTAACTCCGTCAACACGGTCTCTACGCAGATCATAATGGAAACAGGAATTGATGAGGTAATTGAACTCGCTCACGAATTGGGCATCAGACAAGAACTCCCGGAAGTACCTTCCCTCGCATTGGGGACTGCGGACATTTCACTACTTGAAATGGTATCCGCTTACGCGACGATTGCCAACAAAGGCATTCGAAAAGAACCGGTTTTTGTTCTTGTAATTGAGAACGCCAATCATGAGATCATCTGGCAGCACCACAGCGAGGAGGAAGATAAAGAAGTGATGTCAGCGGATAATGCTCAATTGATTACCAATTTCATGCAAAGTGTGGTAAATCAGGGGACTGCAGCATCACTACGTGGACGATACAACATCGATATCGAGGTAGCCGGTAAAACCGGAACCACCCAATCATACGCAGACGGATGGTTCATTGGTTTTACACCGAATATTGTCACTGGTGTATGGGTAGGCGCTGACTATCCGGGCATTCACTTCAGAACCGGAGAATATGGACAAGGCGCCAGAATGGCCCTCCCGATTTGGGCACTATGGATGAAGCAGACCTTAAAAGAACCTGAGTTTTCTTCGTGGAACGAGTCCAAATTTGACTCTCTCAACTTGGAGCTGCAAGAGAAAATTGACTGCCCACTTTATGTCGAGGAGATGTCCCTGTTTGAGCGATTGTTTGGAGTGAAGGATCGCAAAAAAGACACGGTCGAGAAAAAATCAATTATCGATGGACTGAAATCATTTTTCAGGAGAAAGAAGGATTGAGGACTAAACTCCCTTTCTTATTATTCTTTGATTAGCCTCTAAAACATCGATAATGATCCAATTTTACAAATTTGTCCACCTTCTTAGGTAGCACTATTGATATTATTGGCTTTGAAACAATAGTAATCCATCATCAAATTCATTCATGAAGAAATTACACAAAATAGTTTTTGCCCTACTTATACTGTTTTCATTTAATGGCCAGGCCCAATACAGAGGTCCGGCTGATTCTGTCTACTTATTTGCCTACTCCCGCGATGAGGGAAAAAGTGGTCTGCTTCTTGCCTGGAGCAGAGACCAGGTGAGTTGGTATGGAATTGGACCACATCAGCGATTTCTTTTCAGCGACTTTGGACGCTGGGGTTCACAAAAGCGTATGCACAACCCCTATCTCTTTCAGGATGAACAAGGGACATGGCATTGCGTCTGGTCACTCAATAAAGAGATCACTCAACTGGCTCATGCATCATCTGCGGATCTCATCAAATGGATCCCACAAGTGTACCCGGATGTAATGACCGGTGGCGATATTAATGATCCTGCGATCGAAGCCGTGGGTGATGGACAATATCAAATCTCATGGTATAGTAACAAAGAAGAAGGCAAGTCCTACTATCAAACCACCACTTCTGACTTCAAAGCCTTTAGTACAACAAAAAGACTTGAGCAAGCTGCGAAAGAAGAAAGGATCGAAGCGAACGTGGATGGTACTGTTTACCGTGGGATGATCCACAAGGTATCCTGGGAAACGGTAGAAAAACTGATCCAACAAGCAGAATGGGAGCAATTCCATGAAAACCAACGTCAGGAGCGCCTCAAGGATGACCCAATCCGTTTTGGAGATCTACAACCTGTCAATATTGAAGTAAGTCTCCAACCCGAAAATGAAAAGGCCATTAGCAATGAGCTTATGGGTATCTTTTTTGAAGACATCAATTATGCCGCTGACGGAGGCTTGTATGCAGAACTGATTCAAAACCGGGATTTCGAGTATCACCCTTCTGATAAAAGAGGGAGAGACAAAGAATGGAACTCCTATTGGTCGTGGTCCTACGAAGGAGACAAATACGGCTTTGAGATTGATAGCCTCAACCCTATTCACCCCAATAACAGCCACTATGCAGTAATTAATGGAAAACCGAACGGATCCGGCCTTGTGAACGAGGGCTGGGATGGAATTGTGCTCAGCAAGGGAGAGAAATATGACTTCTCCATTTATGCTAAATCTTTGGATAAGACGGGGAAATCGATCATTGTCAGGCTAACGGGCAAAGATGGCTCCGGCAACTACGGTCAAACCACCATCAAGAAAATCGGTGCTCAATGGAAAAGTTACCCTTCTGTAATCACGGCCACCGATGATCTGGTGGACGGGCGTTTGGAGATCATCCCTCAACAGAATGGTAAGCTTGCCTTAGATATGATCTCCTTGTTTCCACGTAACACCTTCAACGGCCGCAAAAACGGACTAAGAAAGGATCTGGCTAAAGTCATCACCGACCTGAACCCTCAATTTGTACGTTTCCCGGGAGGATGTGTAGCACACGGAGATGGCCTTGGCAATATCTACCGATGGAAAAACAGCATCGGTCCGCTGGAAGCAAGAACCCCGATGCGAAACCTCTGGGGATATCATCAAACCCTTGGATTGGGGTACTACGAATATTTTCAGTTCTGTGAAGACATAGGCGCAGAGCCTGTGCCTGTACTGGCGGCTGGCGTTCCTTGCCAAAACTCCGGTGTTGGGGGTCATGGTCAGTGCGGTGGCATCCCAATGAATGAAATGGATGAATATGTTCAGGATATTCTGGACCTGATAGAATGGGCGAATGGCGACAAGTCCACCAAATGGGGTAAGGTGCGAGCGGCTGCCGGACACCCGAAGCCATTCAATATGAAATACATTGGCATTGGAAACGAAGACCTCATCACAGACCTTTTCCAGGAGCGTTTTGAAATGATCTATAAAGCTGTAAAGGCAAAATACCCAGAGATCATCGTTATTGGAACGGTTGGGCCTTTCTATAGGGGAACTGACTATGAGCATGGTTGGGAGTTTGCTCGGGAACTTGATGTGGAGATGGTCGATGAACACTACTACCAGCCTCCGGGATGGTTTATCAACAATCAAAATTATTACGACAAATATGACCGAAAGGGACCTAAAGTATACCTTGGAGAGTATGCTGCGCACGTCCCTAACCGCCGCATGAATATCGAAACTTCACTGGCTGAAGCACTTTACCTCATTAATGTTGAACGAAATGCTGATGTGGTGACCATGACTTCATTTGCGCCTCTACTAGCGAAAGATGGACACCACAACTGGACACCAGACCTTATTTACTTCAACAATACCGAGATCAACCTGACGACGGATTACTTTGTGCAAAAGCTCTTTGGCCAGCATTCGGGGAACTACTACGTCCCTACTACCGTAAGCCACTCCAATCAATCGCAGGAGGTGAAAAAGAGGATTGCCATATCGGTGGTGAAAGATGAAAACAGTGAAGACCTGATCGTGAAAATGGTCAACCTGCTGCCTGTAGCTACTAATGCAAAGGTAGATTTATCGTCCATCGGTGTCGAGCCGCAGCAGTCACCGATTTATATCCTTACCGGTAAGCCTGACGACGAAGGTATAGCACCTAAAGAAACAGTCATTGATGTCTCTGATAATCTGGAGTATACCATGGAACCATACTCCTTTAATGTGTTCCGCGTGAAGACGAAGTAAGACTTCCGATTTACAGCGCTCTGCCCTTATTGGTGCTATCATCAATAAGGGCAGAGTTGTATTGACTAAAAATTTAAGGAAAGACTTGATCACAAGCCGTGTCGGAGACACTCGTTGATCATGATTACTTTGAAGTCACCCTTTGGAAGACTTCAAAGATCAGGGGCCACCAGTTTTAGCTTGAGGCATTACAAATACCTTTTACAATTTCGGCCGCAATGCAATTGCGTCCGGGCTCGGAACTGTTAGCGATGATACCCACTGATCCAGACGGATAATGGATAGGTTATTTGGACATTCCGAGCCAAATCACATTGATCCAATTTTAGGCTTTGCTTGTAAATGAACAGATGTTCTTTGGTGTAAAAAATCCATGCATCATCTACTAAGGCATACTTCTTAACCTTACGAACCGGGTACTGAACCTCGTCGATCTTGATGTAATCTTTTGTGATGGCGATCCTCGTTGTATAGCCTGATTTCATGTACATGGCTTCAGCAGGAATAGGGTCCTTGCTATCAAATACTATAGCATCAGAAGAGTCAAACACCTTTTTGGGAAAGGTACAGGATCCCAGGAATAGTAAAGCTGCGAAAAATAGGTAAATAGTTTTCATTTTGAATTTGCGGCTATCTAAACTTTGTTAAACCCAAAGCACACTAAATATATAGCTATCCAATGAGGTTTAGGACTTTTTATTCCTAAAAACGTTTTGCTTTTCCGAGACTTTGAAAGCTAATTCTCTACACTCCTGACAAGTAGGAGGTGTGTGCCATTCGCAGTTGCGAGCTTGAAATCGTACCCGATACTTTCAAATAAAATCGGCCTGAGAAATTGATGACTCGATTCAACCATTGATGCCATGACCTGAAGTCATGGCATCAATGTCCAGGCCTTAATACATCCCTCAGAAGTGTCGAAAGACCGGATGGGACCTATAACTAACACCAAACTCCAACAAAGGCAGAAATTCAATCCGTAGGTCGTCAGGTCGCAAGACCTGGCGAGAAGCTAAATTCATCAGACCTAAAGACCTGACGAGAGACTAAAAGTGCGCATTAACCAATGACCGCTGATGCGATTCACTCAAATATGTGCTGGATATAAAAATTCCGATCTGGAGTATCCATCAGTTGCAAACTGGCGGCAGGTTCAGAAATGCGAAAAAGGGTAAGTTTTGCAATGAAAACTTCCACAACTTTCATAGTAATTCGTTTGAAACTGGCCCATTAAATTTTGACCGCATACGTATGCAATGTTCCATCCAGGTCTGATCTGAAAATCACCCACTGACCATCAGGCGAAAAGTGAACATTCGGTTCGATAGGGCGATAAGAATGGTATTCCATGTTGACCAGTTTTTCTGCCTTTAAGGATTCCCCTGAGGGTGTAAACAAGTAAATCCAACAGCCATTTTCTGCAAGTGCCACCTGGGTCGAATCCCCCCCATCTCCCGCGAACAACTGCTGATCCGGTGATATGTTGAAGTGGATCGACCACTCATCCCGATCCATTTGATAAACTGTTCTCTCACCATTCTCTACATTGACGCCCGCCAGAAAAAAGGTCTCTCCGCGAGGCCTTTGCAGATCGTACCAGATGGTTTTTCCATCCGGACCGAAAAACTCATGTCCTGCAATTTCCCGATGCATCGTGCGCTCATGCATCAGCTTGTTTTTGCCGGTTTGCACATCGATGGTCCATATACGATCAACCAAATGCCATGGACCTTCATGACAGTACATGAGCAAATCAGGATCAGTTGGAGAAAACTGAACATGATTAAGCCAGGCACGTTCCTGATAGAGCTTTTTCAATGCACCCGATTGGGTATTCACCGTAAACAAGGTATGCGGAACCTTCGCCTCATAAATGAGATTGAAATAGTCCTTCTTTTCGGGATTGGCCCGATAAATGGAATCCTTCACCGGCAACGCGAAACTTCCGGCCAGCAAAGTTCCATCAGCGTTGATCGTTGATATTCGTGCTTTGAAATCATCTGGAAACACGTACACTAACCTGCTTTCCTTAGTCAGGATATTTGTGGCAAAAACGCTGTCACTGCTTTGATAAAATACTTCCCCGGTACTCCCCGAAACGATCTCTCCGCCAAAACGCGACGGATGACTGGTGACCTGTTCTATCGCTTTCGTATTTAAGTTGACCGAAAAGATCTGACGACCTGAATCTGTGTTCCCATAAAAAACCATGACATCGTCTCCATTCTCGGCTTTTACAAAGGGATAGTTGTGAAAATAAAAGCTTCTGCCCCCTTTTTCTCTTTTCGTTAACCTGATAATGCGATGTTTGGTATCTGCATCAATCCATTCGTCCGGCATAGGCTGACCTCCGGATTTGAGTACTGGAATATCTTCACCCCTCTCCTGGCTGCTCGACTTTACACAACCAGGCAACAGGGAAGTCAACAACAGGTATGGCAAAATCCTAATAAGATTTCGAATCATCACTTTGGGATTATGGGTCAAAAACTTTTTACGCCTATAGCTGAAAGGGCAATAGCTCTCCTAAAACCATCCGTCGATGGCTCTGACTCAAATATCATGGTTCTCCGGCCGACCAAAATCGGCCAACACTGATCTGGTTGAAAAGACCGGGAACTAGCCGTTTCTATTTCACCAAATCACCCAGCCCACAGTCCTTCAGCTCTTTAATCGCCTCTGCTACCAGTTTAGCATTGATAATTGCCCCCTCTTTATTGGTATGGGTATGATCCTTAACAAATAAACCAGAGGTTACATAATCCTGACCCAATGATTCATATTTAGTAGCCACCAGATCATTCAAATCAATAAAATACGCACCTTCCATCTTAGCTGCCTCTCTCGCCCACTTCGCGTAACTCTCTGTGGCACGATCCACCTTTCCATCTTTCCAGACATTTCGAGCAACCAATGAGCATACAATTGGGATCCCTCCTTTTGCCTTAGTATCGTGACAGTATTTTCGGATGTACCATCCATAGGATCGTACCATCTCTCTTTGGCCGGTCAGGATATTATCGATCTCCTCCATTTCATCCCCATTACCTCTAATGGATCCCCTAGCTCGGAAATCATCGTTGATTGCACCACCATCATTATGACCGAATTGAATGATCACATAATCACCCGAGTCAATCTGAGCATGCACCTGATCCCACAATCCCTCGGAAATGAATGTCCTACTGCTTCTACCTCCACGTGCCCGGTTCACCACCTCCACCTGGGTTGTATCCAGCTGATCAGCAAAGAATGCACCCCATCCCCAAAGTCTGCCCTCTCCTTTTCCAGATCCATTTTGAACGGTAGAATCCCCTACCAGGAAAATGGTTGTTTTCTCTTTGGTTTGAAAAAAGAAAAGGGTTGATAATCCAATTAGTAAGACTGATAGTACTTTCATTATTTTGTTTTTTGTTCTTAGTTCAACAAAGTCCCTGCCTATTTCGAAGGAGTTAACTGTACATAAACCGGTCGATTTCGAAAAGTCTTAATCTCACCTTCGTCATATATTAACTCCGCTACCTGAAGAGAACTTCGGCGTGTTTCATAATTATCAATACCGGCATTTTCAGGCGTTTTACCGGGATGCGTAAAGTAGTAAATAAATGCTTTCTCTCCTTGTACGACTACATCCGGATGTTGACCTTTCACACGATCGTCAGTATATTTTCCGGGCCGCTGAAGGATGCGGTTTTCCTGCTTCTGCCAGTTTTCAAGGTCATTGGAAAAGTATACTCCCAGCCCCTCCCAATTATCGACTACCATCCAGTACTTCTCTTTCCACTGAAAGACTTTCGGGCCTTCTCCACGCTCACTTACCACCTTTTTCCCGCTATCGGTCCAGGTATAAAGATCCGGACTATCGGCATAGTAAATGGATTTACCATCTCGCTCATTGTTATAATACATTCTCCAGGTTCCATCCGGTTTTGGGAAAACACATGCGTCAATACATTTATCGTTGGCTAAAGGCAGCGTAGACTCGTATTCCCAGTCGATCAAATTAGCACTTGTAAGATGGATGATATGACGGGGATGTTTCCAGTTCGAAAAGGTACCCGGGACAATGGTCAGGTACATATGGTAGGTGCCTTCACGCGCTATAACCTCGGGTGCCCAATGAGAATAATCCTGCTCCCCATACTGAATGTTACAGACCCCTTTGTACTTCCAAAACTTTCCGTCCTCGGATTCCGCAATTCCAATGCGTGTGCCATGGACCCATTTCACTCCATCCAGACTATCTACATTAGCCCGCCTGTTGGTATAGAACATATACCATTTCTCCTCGGACTGATTCCAGACAATCACCGGATCAGCCGCGCCATCATGAATTGTGTCCCGATAAAGTGGTTTGGGTGCCGGGATCAACGCTTTCAGTTTGTTGAGGTCTGCGGGATCGGGATTCTTGAGGTTCTCGACAACTGTGGTCGAAACTTTAAAAACAGTACCATGACGGGTACCCTTCGGAAAATCAATATCAGATGAAATATCCGTCCAGTTCACCAGATCAGATGAGCTTAGAGCACCCATAGCATGTTGACGGTATCGATCAAAATAGACTACCCAGTTGGCATCTAACTTTGTCATAGTAGGTCCTTCTACCCAATCATCACTAATGGCGTCCGAAACGGAGACATCCCAGCTATAAAGGTCCTCACTTACCAACACATGAAGGTTCTTCTGCACCTCAGGGAATTTGGTCTCATCCTTAACGATCATGACATACCGGTCTTCAACAACCTTGATGGTCGCATCGATCACATTAAACCCAGGATCCAGCAGTAGCTCTGTTTCACTAAATTCTTTGAAATCTCTGGTGGTACAGTAATAAATGCGATGATTCCAGTCCTGCTCAGCACTATTGGCGGTTTCTTCGAATTTCCCGGGAATGGTACTGGACCAGTAAATCATAAATTCATCCCGATTCTCAACATAGAAAATCTCAGGCGCCCAGCAATTTTTTGTTGCGGGCTCATGCTGCATAACAGGAATAAATTGCTGTGGGGACCAATTGATCAAATCTACCGACGAGGCATATCCTATTCCACCATCCGACCAACTCACCGTCCAAACCATATGAAACTTGCTATCCGGCCCCTGAATGATGCATGGGTCACGCATCAATCTATCAGCGCTCAGCTCTGGTTTCAGATAAGGCTGATCTTCATTCAGTGCCTTCCAGGTCAGACCATCTTCACTATAAGCCAGGTGAAGCCCATCTTCCCCTCCACCTTTGAAATAGGAAAATAGGAAGACCTCCTCTTGCTGAGGAGGCCTGGTTTCACAGGATAATAATACCAACTGCCATAGGACAGCAAAAACAAGACTTAATCGATTCATGAATTATCCTGTATCAGTCTTTTACAATTTTACCACTCATGATACCATTACCGGTAGTAATTCTGATCAGATAGACACCGCTTTCCAACCCGGAAATATCTACGTGCTGCTGATTCATCATATCCCTGGATAACAGCTGATGGCCCGTTAATGAATAGATCTCAACTCTTTTCACCTCATTCAGATCGAAATATATGATCGATTTAGTGGGATTGGGGTAAAGCTTTCCATGTAAATCAACTTGCTCGGCATCAAGAACTGAAGAGGACCATCGAACTACTTCATAAAACAGCTGTTTTCTATCATTCAGATTACATGGCACACATCCTATTTCGCCAGCACCACCTATCAGCGCCAGACATTGACCATTGGAATTACTTTTTAGTGCAAAATATGTCGGTTCGCTATCACTCAAGACCACCTCGAATTCGTTGGTAGCCCCTGAAGCTGTCGACGTACCCTGGATTAAATTTTTCTCTACATCTAAATCCAGCAATGCACGACTGTGCAACGCTCTAACCAGGTAGTTGCCACTCGATCGTTCTACGGTCCATATCTGGTTATTTCCATCAACAGAGGGATCACCGTTAGCTTCTGATTCCAGGATCACCAGTGATCCCTGTTCGAATGATCCGCCTGCCACGGTCAATCTTTTGTTGTTATACCTGGATTTAATGGCGTATTGTACGTTCTCCCCAAGGATACCCTCCGTAAAGATGGCAGAAGTGTATGTACCGGCGGGTTGGTTGGTGTAACCACACCCCTTGCCGCGCATGATAATTGAAGTTCCCTGAAAGTCATCTTCGGTAAATAATATCAATGAAGTTCCTACTGGCAAATCCAAATCAAGGATATCACCCAGATCTACCTCCGCAGATGTAAGCTCCGACTGACTGTAACTTCCGGCTGGTACGGTTTGACAAACACGCTCGGCCCATCTTACCTGCTCATAGAACAATTGATTATCATCTCCCTCCGCACAGGTTTCGCATATCAACGAGCCATCAGCCGGATTCAAAGCCAGACATTTTCCACTCGCTTTATTTTTAATTGAAAAATAGGCTGGGTCCGTGGCATCCAGAACCATTTCAAAGAGTTGTTCATCCGTCCCGGGTTGCGTGTTGTCCAGCTCAACATCCAATCCTGCTGTCACCTCAATATAAGATCGACTTTGAAATCCTTTTATCAGATAGTCTCCAAGATATTTTTCAAATGACCAAACCTGATTTGTTCCATCCACTGCATTGTTAACATCATCTGTACCTAAAGTAATCGCGGAGCCATTATCCTTCAATGCCCCTTCCACTGTCAGAAGCTGACCATTTGCCTTGGATTTAATAGAATAAGTCAAATCCGATCCAAATAATTGTGATACCAAAATAGCGGATAGATAGCTCCCCGCAGGCTGACTGACATCACAACTCCCCTCTCCTCTAACAGACTTTGAACTTCCTTCAAAATTGTCCTGATCAAAAAGGATCAATGATGAACCTGCAGGAAGATCTAATCCAGTAATATCGTCAAGGCTCACACCTTCAGCAGCCAGTTGAGTACTTGTATACTCACCAAAAGGCAAAGTTTTTAAGCTGGACAAACAAGGGTCCGCGCTGCGAATATCAGGCTTAGGTGGAGTAACCATTCCTTCACCCAGGTAGAAACTTGGATGTGGTGGCTGGTTATACCCTACATTTTGCCAGGCTATTGCCAATCGGTATTGTGGGTCATGCATCAAGGTTCTGATTCGGTAATTAGTCACATCGGTACTCACGAAAAATACCAATGCCGAACTAGATGGCGTCCTCATCAATATTTCTTCTCGCCAGTCTCCAATCAAATCACCCATCAGCGTAGGAGTGTTCTTGGTGCCATTGTTTGTGGAAGCTCCCTCGATAAGATACAATGTCTCCAAACGATTGGAAGCAAAGCTACCTGGAACCCATTCATTGAGTACTCCACGATCCAACACCTCTCTTTGAAGGTCCTCATCCCACCAGATCCCAAAGTTGAAGCTTGGGGTATTTCCTCCTGAGGTTGATTGGGGGTATGTGGTCGTGATCAGATTACCGTCTTTGTCATAAACGCCTGAGCCATCTGAGGACCAAACTTCATATCCGGGATAATTGGGATCAAGGTCCTGCGCTACCCCACGGCCCACATCACCACCTCCACCAGCATGCACCCATTGCATTTCTCCGGTTCCGGCATTTCTAATAGACATATTCGGTCTTGCTTCAGTACCAAGTGATGACTCATGTGGCATGTAGAATTCCAGGCCACCTTCATCCGGATCGATATCTGCAAGGTGAGTTGCATCTCCATGGCCCATCAAAGTGTTATACAATCCTGAACCATCATCATCAATAGCGGCAGCACCATACAGAATTTCGTCCTTGCCATCATTGTCCACATCACCCACCGAGATACTGTGAGCGCCCTGTCCGGTATAGTCTGAATAAGCTATGTCTGTATCAAATATCCAGCGCGTCGTTAATTCCCCTCCTCGATAATCATAGGCAGCCAGAACCGTACGCGTATAGTACCCTCTACACATCACGAGACTAGGGCGTTGTCCATCCAAATAAGCAATGGTCGCAAGAAATCGGTCTACCCTGTTTCCATAACCGTCTCCCCAGGCAGATACATTTCCACGTGCCGGGTAATAATCCGTAGTCACGAGCTCTTCACCCGTTTGACCACTAAAAACCGTTAAAAATTCTGGTCCATCCAGAACATAACCGGCTGTATTACGGTAGTCTGCCCCTGCATCTCCAATCACATTACCTTTCCCATCTACTGTTCCATCTGCCGTTTTACATGCGATCTCGGCAAAGCCATCACTATCCAGATCATAAACCATGAACTGTGTGTAATGCGCACCGGACCTGATATTTTTTCCAAGATCAATTTTCCATAAACTGGTGCCATCAAATTCCAGAGCCTCCAGTATAGTGTTACCTGTATATCCACTCTGAGAGTTGTCCTTTGAATTAGTTGGATACCACTTCAGAACTATTTCATAATCTCCATCATTGTCCAAATCTCCTACGCTGGCATCATTGGCATCGTAAGTGTAACTCACTCCATCAGGGGTGGTACCTCCGGTAGGAGGCGTAAGAGGTATAAGTTGATAGAAATCAGCCCACGGTTCAACCACCTTAGAGGTATCTATTGGACTGTCATTGACCAGTGCCACTACCTTGTACTGGTCACCAGGAGATGGACTGGAGGGTACAAATTGATAATTGGTACTTGTAGTAATCGGGGATCCATTTACCAGGACATCATTTCGATATAAGTTAAAAGTCACTTCATCAGGGTCAGTACCTAGCATTCTCCAGGAAGCGTATACCCCGGATCCACCCTGATCCACAACAACCAACGCCCTGTCAAGGTCTTCCATTACTCTTTGAGAATAACCTGGGATAAGGGATAAAATCATTAGGGTAAATGCTGCAAATATTTTTCTCATAATTACTTTTTGTAGTATTCAATTCCAGAATGATGAAGGATAAAGCACATACTCTGGGTTATTACAAGTTTAAATCAGATGACTTAAGTAAAGTTTTGACAATTGGTAATATAGGGGTGGTGTTTTCGGAATTTTGACCAGGACATAAAAAAAGCTGCCCAAATTGGGCAGCTTCTCAACCGTCTAACAACTGACTATTTGATTATTAGTCTTTTCACTGCTTTCTCTCCATCGATTTCCGTGGATACGAAATATGCACCAGTCTTAAGCGCTGTAGAAAGATCAAGATTGATTCTGTTTCTACCGGTCTCAGCCATCTTCACATTTTCATATACCGTTCTTCCAGTCACGTCAATGATCTTGATATTGATCAGTTGATTTTTCTCCGCTACAAAGCTGATGTTAACAGGACCCTCTGACGGGTTAGGATAAACCTGGAAAGCATTACCTTGAAGTAAAGGATCAACTGCCAACGCATTAGGATCTCCAGTCTGAGGATAAGCATCAAACATGTAGTAAACAGACCATCTCATAATATCCCAGAAATCCTGAGTGGCTTTAGAAAGTCCAGTTTCAGTATTGATATCATGATAGGCTCTGGCCACGTTCATGTAGTAGCTTCGTTGGATCGGGAACTCAGCCACTGATACCGCCAAATCCTGAACAAACTCTGCATTGAATGAAGGATCTGCAGCAGTTCCTCCTGACTCTCTTGCTGCGACTGCAATTACATTAACTGTAGTAGCAAACCCATGTAGATATGGGATACCTCTCTCTGGTGTGGCATCAGACCATGTGATGATCTGATCCTGCTGCCAGCCCAGTTCGAAGATTGACTCATGAAGAGGATCCACAATTTTCCACTGTAGATCTACAGCTTCTTCGTTTGCACCACCGTAACCCCAAATCGCGGCAGAGTTATCAGTCATGAATCCCTCATCACCCCATGAGTTCGTATAAGTACCTGCTTCTAAGCTAATGCTCGGAACAGGGAATGCATCCCTTGCAGGGCCAAAATTAGTCAAGGCACTGCTACCAATAGACTCACTGATTACGATGCCTTCTATTCCCAATTCAACATAGAGTGAATCGTAAGAAGCTTCATTGAATACTCCAGACGGGATGTAGTGTACCTTCACATACTGAGACAAGCTATCGAATAATGTCTGGTCATAAGATGCCATTTCATCATAAGCTCCAATGAAGGCGATAGTAACCAACTCAGGCAACTCATCATCACAAGCATCAGGAATACCATCATTGTCTACATCTATTTTATCACTTCCCGCAGCACAAAGGTCACACGCGTCAGGAACACCATCACCATCTGCATCTGCATTATCATCTCCTGAAGAACAGATATCACAGCCATCAGGAACACCATCACCATCTGTATCAACGTTATCATCAAAGCCTTCGCAAACATCCTCTGCGTTGATCACGCCATCGCCATCATCATCCTCGATAACTACCCAATCTGTAGTTCCTAAAGCAATTAGTCTTTCAATCTCTCTAAGGTAAACCTCTTGACTACCTTCAGTAATTGGGAAATAATTGATCGTATCAACTGTTGCATCTGTTGTGTAAAGGTTGTCATTACCAAAACCAAAATATGTTCTATATCCAAGCGGATAAACACCTGCTCCAGTATAGTATTCATCTGTGCTATTGAACCTTGCGATAGCTACCCAGTCATCATTTGCGGCTACGATTTCCGCATTAGAAGATGTATAAGCTGCTGCAGTCATTGACAAAATATCATTTGGCGTGTAATACAATTCCAGGGAATCATCACCATCTAATGTAGCGTCGCTAAAGATAGGATCGCCAGGAAGTTTAACATGTACCTTTTGGGTCGCCGGAGCTTCCGCACCTTGAATATTGGCAATTGAATTGGAATCAAACCACTTCAATCTGCTATTCCTTGATCCCCATAAGTTGTTATTCAATATTGGGTCATTAGAATAGTGGAAAAGATCTGCAAGAGTAGCAACATCTGAACTTCCTGCACTTCTACCGATAATAATCAAATCTCCCGCGTTAAGTGCTGTTTCTTCCTCGGTAGTTACACTTGCAACACTTGCCGGCCACCAGGTAGTAACAGACATCCCAACCGACTCCAAAAAGGCTATTTGAACACTGTCGGCTTCATCATCCGTAACAAAAACAACATCACCATCCACAAGGCGTGGAGGATTAGGAACACCTTCAGCAGGAACAGTAATCCCAGTCAAATGATAAGCAGCATTTCTCCAAAGCGTTAGACCTGCTCCGGTGAAGTTAGCTCCCATTTTTGAACTCATACCTCCGATATTCATTGGTATGGTGATCATGTCAGCTTGTAGCGTCTGCGAACCAACAACGGCCCCGGTAGTCAATAAATTCACACCAATATTGGCGGTACCAACTGCTGAAGCTTTATTAGGCATTCCTAGTAGTGTGTTTGAGCCGCTAGTCACATCAACAGCTACGCCGTTACCATATTGAAATGCCTTGAAATATTCCACACCGGTAGCCTCTCTAATGTAGTTACCATCATCAAATGCACCTCTTTTGAACATTTGAACTGAATCACCAGGAGCAAAAGTTATCCCTTTAAATAATTCATGAGCTGTATCAAACGACTTCAACCAGTAATCAGCCTCTACTTCTCCACCGCTACCTGCAGCACCTCCGGTAAAGCCACGTCCATCTCTCAATGCATATACTTTATTGTAAATAACTGGAATCGCATAGGTTCCAATGCCCAGAGTTCGTCCTGGTTGATAAATAACAGAAGATGATCCATAAGATTCTTGTGCTATAATCAGATCATAACCTGTCATATCTAATGGACCCCCGGTATCATCTGCATCCTGATTGATCACTGTAACATCAAGGTTAGGATCAGCCAGGTACATTGCAAGTACAGGATCCTTAGCTACAGTTTCATCCAATGTAGCATCGTTTGTCACATAGGCCACAGCTTTCGCGGTCGCGTTAACTACGTTCACTTTTACCGTTCCTTCAATCACATTTCCAAAGAAATCAGTAGCTGTAACGCTCACTTTCGCCAGACCTGCTGCTACTACTGTCTCAGCTGATGGTTCCTGAACGGTAGTTATGGTTGCATTAGCCGTAGCATCACCAGATGATGCCATTGCGAAAACCTCGCCAATCGGCTGCCCCTCAGTAAGCGTAACAATCTCAGGGAAAGCAACATCTACTGCTGAAATGGTGTCATCATCAGTAACGTAAACAAGCAAAGAGCCATCAGCAGGCAAAATTCCTCCATCTGTTCCCCAACCTGATAACGTAGTACCCGTTGAGTGTTGTACAATACCACCGCTACTTACATGCACTCGTGCGGTATTACTAGCCACACCATTTCTCCATGGAGCAAAACCTGTCATATCAACGAGACCCCCTTCCACATAAAGCTGGCAGTCATCGTCTCCCCATCTACCCCATATGTAAAATGGTTTAGCTTCCATCTTTCCTCCGGCTTCAATGTGGATGTTCGCACCCTGCATGATATAGGCCTGAGCAGTGGCACGGTTATTAATTAATCCGCCGTCATTGATGTAAACGTTTGCGTTTGTGCCCATAGGAGCAGAGAGGTAATCTAAAAACAAGGTGTCATTCACATGAAATTCACCACCCTCCTGCATTACCACAGTGTAGTATTGTCCACCCGTTTGGGTAGCACCCCACACACATGGATTTGAGCCAGCGCCAATATTGAATACACCATCATTGGCAGTGAATGTAGGAACATCACCCGACCAGTTGGCCGGATCCTCAAAATCAGAGGAAGTAGCACCTGTCCAGGTGTAGCTACCTTGGGCAAACGACATATGTAATGTCGCCAGCAGGACTAACCCGAGCAGGATCCCTCTTTTCAAAATAAAGTTGAGTTGTCTCATAATCGTTAGGAATTTATTTTTGGGTTCAATAAGAATTTATGAACCAATATTAGAGAAATCGATTGCTTAAGGATTCTCGTAAAACCGTAATTGAGGGGTGGTAAATTCGTAATTCGCTAAAAAACAGGCTTTTTAAAGGCTTTTTTTAGTCAAATGAAGAGTAAAAGTCAGATCTGACAGGAAAGGTCGCTAGCTCAAAAAAGAAGAAATTATTGTACCTTAAATCTCTCCGTTAAGGATACGGGCTCGCCATTGTTCGTGTACCCATTGATGGTCAATTCAAAGGTCCCTTTGATCTTTGAGGTTCTAAAGTTGATGGCCATGTCACCATCGGGTTCGTAGATAGGAATCCACAAAAGCTGCTCCCTGTTATCCGGTAGGTTCTCCTCACTGGTTAAATCGGAAAGTGAAGGGTGGTAGTAGTCTTTGTTAGGTGATATTCCCGCAAGCTCTATCAGGCAAACACTGCTGTCAGGTTTGAAATCAGGAAGATTCATATCATAAGTTTCTAAGCTAACCACTCCATCAAAGACAGCCGGCCCCAGGTACTGGCGATTATTTACCAATCCTATTCTTGCCACCCTGGATAGTGCGTAATCCATCAATTTAGCCCCGTCAACCGGTAAACCATCCAGCAAAACCAATGGATCCTGATTTAAGAGACTACTGGATTTCGTCATCATAAACCCAAAAACAGGAGTTCTGTCCTTTCTGTAGTTGACCATGGGAACCAATTCCGTAAAAGTGATATCGATGTTTTCAAACCTTGTATAGTCATCAAGGTTATAGATTTTATCATACGTCAACTGACCGGCCATTTCAGGATGTTCTATCAAACTATCCTTTTTTGCCCTGTAATAGAGGTTTTCTAGTTGGTTATTGACACTTCGTTCTACAATCTGCGCAATTGCCAACGAATCAAATACAGGACCTCTATAATTGAATCTGGGGTAAGATCTCAGGAATTTATGCTCTATCCGGACTGAATAATCGGCTGTATTATCAACCAAGCCCACATAGGCCCGATTGGACTGGCTTGTGTTATTGACAGGAACTACAAAGTATCCTTCAGATTTTGTTATTGATGTTTGGATCTCTCCATAGGGGCCTACAAGAGACAAAAACACTGTTTCTGAATTCACCCCATTTCCTTCAGCATCCGTCACCCTTCCATAGATTAACTCGCTCCTGTATTCTGGAAGATACCTGACAGAAGTTTGATCTCTGGTAATGCCTTTTTGGCTAATCAAGTCAGCCAAATAGGGCTTATCAATAATAAACCCTGCGTCATGCAACAATTCGGCTTTATCTCTCAAAACACGAAACTTCTGATTATCAATAGCTTTGATAGCATAGGAACACAACTCAGAGGTATACTTACGCACAGATACACTGTAGGTGCCCTCCTTAAGATCAATGTGCATACTCACAGGCTCACCAACACCAAAAACTTTCATTATGTCGTTCTCTTCTGAGCCTTTCTGATGATTGATATATGTTTTAAGAGCTAGCGTATCCCCTGAAGCATCAAGCAAAAGGAAAAACAATAGACGATCCTGAAAATCCGATTTTCTAAAGTGAATTCTATCATTAGCTCTGAGGCTCTCACTTTTGAGCAAGTTCTGTTCATTTAGTACTCTCAGATTATAAGTACCATTGTTGGTAGGTCGCGTTTGGACCTCAACATCGAGGGATTCGGCGCTTTCCTTCAAGGATAAAACTGTTCCCAAAGCCAAAACTGGTGGCAAGTCAAAGAAATGGAATTGCCCCGTTTCATCTTCCAATATCGCTTTGTGAGTGCTGTTATTTTTTGGAACAAAAGTCAGACATCCAAAGCCCCTTTCATCCGGCACAAATGAAAGCACTTCTCCTTCATCATCAACCACCTTTCCTTTGACAATTTTCGTCCCGTCCGACTCAATATGATATCCAATGCTACTTTCAACTTGTTTAACCAGCTGGCTACTACCAGAATAGAATTTTATTTGTACCCCTTGATCTGATTCCGGATTTTGATAAGGATCAAATGGATTAACAACAATTACAGGAGATTGAAAATAATCTTGAAAATTTCTCATCCAAAGGGTATAGGCGACCAATTGATAGGTTCCTGTTTTCAAAGTAGAGGGTACAAAATAATCCCCATAACCACGCCCCTCCTTCAAAGCAATTTTCTTCTGAAAGACCACCCCTTCTTCTCCAACCAGCTCCACGTAAGCAATTTTACTTGCTACTGAAGCTTTACCTGTCTCCATACTCCTACAGAATACAGAAAACAATAACGTTTCACCCGAAAGCACCGTGGTGGAATTCAGATTGACATAAATCTCCTCCCGTTGATCATTTTTACCCTGTGAGAACACCAGGGATGGTAATACCAGTACTAGAATCAAAAAAAACCTCACAATCAATAAAAATTCTCCGGCCAAAAATCAGGTTGCTCAGTACTGGCTTGCTTATCACAGGCAGTGCATCTATAGGGTGCCGCTGTAATAATCCCAATCTCAGGATCATATTCAACGATGTTATAAGGATCACCCAGATTCAAATCCGGGTGGTTTAGTGCGAAATCCCAAATGTCAAATTCTTTGTAGCCTTCTGTTCCTGGAGTTCCCACAGCAAAAACGAAATTCTGATCTATAAAATCCTCTAAGGAACACATCAAAGGCCCGGTTTTTCTTACCCGAACATCCAACTCATTATTTCTAAAAAAGGCCCGCTTCTCAGCAACGCCTGATACCTCAAAGAAGCCGAGCACCGGATAACCCGGATTGTCCACATTATAAACATTACCCGTGATCTGTCCCTGTTGCTGATCAAACAGTGAAGCTGCTGATTCCTGAACCTCCTTTATTTTCCGGTAGTAATTATATGCCTCCGGACTTAGAGCATATTGTCGGACCAGCAATGAATACTTTTCGCGCAATATCTTGGTAGACACATTAACAAAATTGATGGGTGCTTCCAGAACTCCTACCTCTGGATTTGAGGTACTTGCCAGAATTAGACCGGAAGAATACCTGGTTTTGTAACAAGTGGAAATATCCTCAGATCTTACCACCGCAGAACTTGAATCGGGAGCTACTTCATATATTGTTGGATAATCTGGTATGATCTGGTATGTATCAGACCATTCATACCTAAACTGTGTTGCCTCCTGATCCTGTCCCTTTGTATCAATGAAAAATTGAAGCCCTTTCTCGGTTCCTCCACCATTTTTCTCGGGCTGTTCTGAATATTTTGAATAGATATCCGTAATCTCCGGAGACGCAAACAATGTTTGAGGATCAGAACGGAATTCTGTTCCATCAGACATGATGATGCGTAATTGATAGGTCTGATTATATTCACCCTGAAAACCGGTTGATGAAACATAGTTACCGGGAGCCTTCTCTGTATAATATTCAGCTTTCCCATTTCCATCTACTATCCAAACCTCCGCATCTTCAACTGCATGATAATAGGACGTATCCAGTGGAATCGTATAACTTAAGCGTACTTCATGAACCCCGGCCTGATCGGTCAGTACTCCTTCTACTATTAGAAACTTTTCGTAATCAATGCGATCAGGGTCGTAGGGTTCAACACAACCTGCAAGAAGCATCAAACCCAAAAGCCATATGATATAGTTGACTTGCTTCATTAGAACTTGAAATTATAAGTTACCGTAGGTATGGCACTACCAAATACAACCAGTTTATGGCCCCGCACCTCCTGTCCTTCAACATCAAAGAATATGGAATAGGCATTGTCCCTTCCCAAAACATTATAGATAGAAAATGACCACGACGTATGTACTCTTTTCAGTTTAGAGTGTCCTTCTTCCAGGTTGATTCCAATATCCATGCGCATATAATCCGGAATGCGGTAATCATTTCTGTCAGAATAGCTGATCATTTGTACATCCTTGAAAGTATAGGAGCCTACCGGAAAGGTCACCGGTCGCCCTGAGCTATAATTAAAGTTATAAGACGCGCTTAATCGTTTTGTTATTTTCCAATTCACTACCGCATTAATGACATGCGGTTTATCATAATTGGTAGGGAATGATCTTCCATCATTTACCCGCTCCTCACTGAACCGGCCATCCAGTTTTAGAAAGGTGCGCGCATAGGTATAATTTACCCAACCATTCAACTTACCACTCTTTTTGACCGATAACTCAAGTCCAAATGACTTCCCAGGCCCCTGTAATACGACGGTTTCTACATTCTCATTGAGCAGAAAATCTGAACCCACCTTAAAGTCCATCAGGTTTTGCAGCCATTTATGATAGACTTCCAGGGACACCTCGAGTTTATCACCAAATAGATTCTGATAACAGCCAAGGGACACCTGATCTGATATTTGGGGAAGAATATGATCGCTCGAAACCCTCCAGATGTCGGTTGGAGACAAGGAAGCGGAATTAGACATCGTATGTAGGTACTGGCGGTTTCGATTATAGCTGGCTTTGATAGAGGTCTTTGAGGTAATCAGGTACCTGGCTGATAGCCTTGGTTCTAATCCATGGTATAGTTTCACCCATTCGCCATTACTAAATGCCAAGGTATCTGTTCTGCTATCTGTATTTAATGGTAGGCCATCAACATAGCTGTAGGACAGTCTCGGTCCCAGGGCAGAAAATAGAGAGTACCTCAGCCCGAAATCAACAAGCAGTTTATTATTGACAGTATAGGAATCAGAAAAATACAAATTGCCTTCTATAGCTTTTTCCTGCTGCACTATCGTACTATTGATGGTAGATGCTTCCTGAAGAGGTGAAACTGTTCCAGGATTGATCGTGTAAAACTTGTTACCAAGCCCAAATGACAGGTGATGATGGTCTCCCATATAATTATCAAAACCGGCCGTAAGGTTAAGTTCCCTGATCCCAAAATCCTGGCGAAAGCTATTAGGCGCTGATTCTTTGAATGTCAATTCATACCCATAATCCGAGTGCCATACCCCAAAGCTCCCGATGAGACCTTCATGAAACTTGTGCGTCCAGTTGATGCTTCCATTGGAATTAGAGAACGAAAAGTCACTATAAGAAAAAAGGGAATCGGACTTAAGTCTGTAATTGTCTGTGCTCAGGTAACCCGTGATCTCAAGATCATCTTTTGGGCCCATATGATGATCATATCTCAACACCATGTCCTGAAAGGAAATCCTATTCTGATTAAAATTGGCGTTTTTAATATTTTTCAAAATCCAGTTGGAATAAGTTGTCCGACCGGAAATCATTAAACCTGAAGTGTTCTTCAGAACTGGTATCTCTAAGGTCAACCTTGAGGTAACAGGCGAGATCCCTCCAACCCCATGAAACTCGGTTTGACTGGCCTTCATTATGGATATGTCAAAAACAGAAGATAGCCTGCCCCCATACTTCACCGGGATGTTGCTTTTGTAGATATCAAGCCCCTCTAAAGCATCTGAATTGAAGGAAGTAAAAAAGCCCATAAAATGAGAGGCATTATAGACCGGAACCTCATTCAGCATAATCAGGTTTTGATCTGATTTTCCTCCACGAACATTATAACCAGAGGATCCTTCTCCCAGTGTTTGAACACCCGCCATCGTCGTCGCAAGCTTTAATACATCCCTTTCTCCTAATACTACGGGTACATTCCGAGTCTCAGCAATATTGATCTTGCTGACCCCCATGATGGCATTATTCACATTTTCATCCCGATCTGATTCCACCAACACCTCATCCAGTGTAATGACATGCTCATCCATCTCGATATTTAAATGACCATCGGAGTAAACCACCAAATTGCGCTGCATAGTCTTAAAGCCATTATACTGGATATAGATCATATGAGCACCAGACTCCAAAGAAATTGCATAAAACCCTGACGGGTCTGTGGTAGCAGATACGCTGAAATCCTCAGTATATATTATGGCGCCCACTATTGGCTCCCCGGTTCCTGCTTCATGAATGTAACCAGCTACCGTGGAGTTGGCCCCTGCCTTTTGATCTTTGCGGACACCTATTTCAAAAACCTTGCTTTCCAGATCATCTAACTGTTCATCCAAATCCAGGTATTCTCTGGTGAAAACCATACCGGTCTGTACACCCTGACGCTGACGTTGATTTGATGAAGCAATGGCCAGATCATCGATTACCATTACATTTTTCGACAGATAAACTTCTCCACCTTTTAGATAATGATAAATAGGCGTACCCTCAAGAAGTCCATCTAGTACTTCAGGCAAATTCGCTTCCTGATATTGAGCGGAAACAAAAACAGAATCGATATCCTCCTCCAAATAGTAAAAGTGAACATCTGCCTGATTCTCAATCTCCTGTAACACCTCCAACAATGGGCTTTCACTAAAAGATATCGTCAAAGCATAGTCCTGCCCCAACAATCGTCCCGAATACAATAAGGAACTCAATATGAGGACATAAGCAATGTTATTCATCGCCACCTCCTTCTAAAATTATTCCTTCATAATACAGAGAAAAGGCATGTAACTGATCAATTGAGCATTTCCTTAAGGAGCTATTTAATTTTTGTGCTTTAACATATGATTTTAATGTCTGCCGGTTCTGTTTATCATTTCTCCAGAACCACGAAATTCTTTTGACCTTCTGTTGATGAGCACCTTGCACGAAGTAATAATGATCGTCATCCCGGAAGGAAGCCTGATTGTCCTTATCAATACTTGATATCTTTCTCCGCTTGATTAGCAGGTCAAAGTTTTTCCCGGAGAATATGACCTGATATATCCCCGGCCTTTCAAGGTCATGAAAGTTTACAAAACGAGAAGCCGCAATCTCAAACCAATCGATCTGATCCTGATTGACCATAATGCCCTGAGAAGAATATTTAATATTAGGGTGCTGAACCACCACCTTATCATTAACCAGGTCATAAAGAATATTCAGAGAGTCAAACACTTCACCTCGATAAGACATGGATGCCTCACTCCAAAACTTGTTCATGAAGTTGGGATGTCCTTCTCCTCTGGTGAACTGAGGTTGATAATAGACCCCTAAAGTGATGGGTGTATTCGTTAATCCAATTTGCCTGTCATAATAGGATCCGACATTACTGCTTACTTCCAGTCCCTCCAGGCTATATGAAAGCTGGGTAAAGGCCTTATGTCCGGTGATTTGTAATATCAACAATATAAGGGTAATCCGGACTGAAATTGATCCAAGCCTATGTTCCAAACCCTGTAACCAGGCCAAACAAATACCAACAGTAGTTTTCATACTGACAGTTAACATTGGAAACATATTGAATACTTTGGATTTTACTTTTGAAAGAATGGTACCGATTACCTACCCAAAACCTTAACGACACTACTAAAATCACTATTAAATCTGTAACTCAACGAATGGTAATCCACTCAAATAACCTTATTACGATTTTGTCACACCTCAAATACGAATACAAATCCGCGTCAGTATACAGGTTTAGTAATTTTGATTTAGCATGAATCAATTGATGATTTGGGCTGAAACAACTCAATTATATACTCACGTATTTTCCCACTATGATGAATTTTTATTCTACACTCGATGCAAAAAGGTCCTTCATCCTTTTGCTACTTTTAGTGTCGCTCACATCTCTTTATGCTTCTGTCAATCATATTCGCGTAGAGCAATCCTCCAAGGAATTGGTTGCCCCGGATGGAGCAAACTATGAGTGGTACCTGGATGGTAAGTTGATGGTGATGGAGCGTGGCCAGAAGATAAAAGCAAATAACTCAGGCACCTATTCTGTTAAATACACTACCGAAAATGGTATCTCCAGGGAAAGTACCATTTCTGTAGTAGTAAGTGTCGAAGCCATTCGGACAATCTATGTTATCGGAGACTCCACGGTTCAGACCTACAATGGCTCCAGTTACCCAATGATGGGCTGGGGTCAGGTACTCCAATTGTTCTTTGACAATGCCCAGGCAAGCGTCTCTAACCATGCAATAGGAGGACGTAGCTCAAGAAGCTTTCATGAGGAAGGTCGATGGACCCCTGTCAGAGATGCGCTGGTAACGGGTGATTTTGTGTTTATTCAATGGGGTCATAATGACCGGGACTACAGTAAACCCGAACGTTATACCGATACTGCCCAATACAAACAATACTTAAGACTTTATGTAAACGAAACCCGCGAAAAGGGCGCTATTCCCATTCTGATTAGCCCGATGATGATGAATTCATACCCCAGAAACGTATTTACAGAAGGCACCAATGATTACCGGGGGGCCATGTTTGATGTAGCTACGGAACTGGACGTTCATTTTATAGACCTGAATATGCTTTCTTATCAGCTATTGAGTAAGGTGAGTGTAGAATATGCGAAATGGTACCTTTTCATGGGACTTGAAGTAGGCGAATATCCAAATTATCCTGATGGATGGTCAGATTTCTGGACTCACTTTCAGGAAATGGGGGCGTTGAGTATGGCCACATTAATCATTGATGGTCTGGAAGCCCTTGAAACAGCGGACAGTGACATAACTTTTCTCAAAGGAGCAGCAAAAGATCGTTATCAGGTCAACGTTTCGCTGGATAATGTAAACGCCGGCATGATTTCGCAGCCCATTAAACTACCGGAAGGGGCTCATGTCACTTTAAAAACCACCATGAATGAAGGGGGCACTTTTGTAAGATGGGAAAATGGAGCAGGAGAAACACTCACCACAGATCGCACTTATGAGTTTACCTCTGCAACAAGCGCATCAACCTACAAAGCAGTAACGATCGATTGTATGGGAATGGAAGGTGGCTCAGGCTACTTTGATGCTTGTGACATTTGTATTGATGGCATCAACAATACAACCGAATGCACAAAACTTCTCAATAACGCCTGTTCCTCCAGCGGAAAATTGGTGACCAAAACAGAATATGATAAGTCTGTCAGTTACTACCAATTCACGAGTGGCCAAACAGATACTATTGAATATACCCTTAGAGCCGGAAAAGATGCTGACTTTTCTGTGGGCTTTAAATATACCAATGCTCAAAGTGGGCAATTGGTAGATGTTTACATTGACAAAAAACTAGCTTATAGTGGAGTCTCACTGAAGGCTGCCTCAGACAATCCTATCGTTCAGAAATTTGACTTTAGTTTGTTAAAAGGAAACCACCTGGTTCAGTTCGTTTTCCCAGATCTCAAAACTGATCTCAATACTGGATTGGTTCTCATCAGCTATGATGCCGCCTTGTACGCAACCATTTGTGATATTGAAATAGCTGACCCACTGAGTAATACTCCTGAGCTTGAAGGAGTAACGTTTTATCCCAATCCTTTTAAAGATTCGGCAACCTTAAAACTTAATGCACCACAATCCTATCGGATCTTAACGTTATCGGGCACCACACTGGAAACAGGGGATTGCCTTTCAGAATGCATCATTGGTAAAGACCTAAAGCCAGGGACCTACATACTTCAGATAGACTCGAAGGACGATTCAAAAGGGATGTTGATTATTAAGAATTGACATCTATAGATATGGCTCATTTTAAAACCCCTATTTCCATACTGATCCTTACCCTCATATCGTGGGGTGCAAATGCTCAGCAATACAAGGTCCGAATGGCCTTAATTGGCAATAGTATTACCTATGGTGCCGGTTTGGATAACCCCGCAACTGAAAACTATGGTGCTCAGCTGGGAGCTCTCTTAGCTACCAGTTTCAATGACACCGTGGAAATCATGAATTATGGAGTATCTGCACATACCATGATGCGAAGTGCAGAACTTCCTATCTGGAACCGGGATGAGTTCAAAAACGCCCTGGAATATGTGCCTGATATCTGTTTGATCCTTTTGGGAACTAATGACAGTAAACCTTATCGTTGGGAGGCATGGGGAGATGAATTTCTCGGTGACTATCTGGCTATGATTGATACCTTTCAATTCAGGAACCCAAATACAAAATTCATAGTGTGCTATCCACCGCCCATTTGGGAGGGTCATCCATATGGCACCACCTTCGATAATAGCCATAACGACAGCATCGTTGTGGATCAGATTATCCCGTTAATTGATCTGGTGGCAGAACAAACAGGTGCCACTAAAATCGACCTGCATGCTCTCTTAGAAGACAGATTAGACCTTTTTCCTGATAAATTGCACCCCAATAAGGAGGGCTCAGGACTTATTGCTCAAATCATTTACGACACATTGATGACAACAGATTTGATCCATCAGATAGATGCGGGGCTAGCCTTTGTATCCGTATTTGAACAACTGGCCCCTGCTCCTGTGGGTGGGTATGCCACACTCTCCTGGAAAACCCTTTTCGCTACTTCCGCTGAATTGAATGGAAAAGCAGTTGACCCAAATGGAACTGCTGAGGTGATCGTGGAAAACAAGGTATATACGCTTACAGCTATAGGCCAGGACAATACTGCGTCTTACTCTTTATACCTGGATACTTACGAGCCGGTAAAAACGGGAATTTCCATCTCATTAGCGACTGAGGATTATAAAATGGGAGGAGCCACTTTACTAAACCTGGAATTCACTGATCAGAAGGGTATTGCGATGGCCGAAAACACCTCGAATGTCAGCTGGTCTCTGATAGATGGGGAAGGTACTTTTGGTGCTCAGAGCGACACCTCAATAAAATTTCACCCAAGTGCTACCGGACGTACAGAAGTTCAAGCCATCTGTGATGGTTTTACGACAAAAAAGGCTTTCATTGTCAATTCTTTGGAGCTGATGCTGAGTAATGAAATTTACTTGCAGGATACCAGGCTTTACCCCAACCCCGCACATAAGGTCCTGAATGTAGCAATCACCAATAGCAGAGCAACATTATTACAGGTTAAAATCTACAATTTATCGGGAGAAATGGTGCGAGCAACTGAACTGATGTCCGATAAACATCAATCTTTAATTCCAATTAATATTGCCAACCTTCCCGGTGGAATGTACCTGCTTACAATCGGAAATGGTGGCGAAACAATCAAGGCTAAATTCCTAAAGGATTAATCCTTATTTGGTATTTCATAGTACTCCGGATATCCAATAGGGTTCACTGAAATTTGATCAATTACGATTCCTGTTTGATTGATATATACCCTTAATCGTTGCTCACCGGAGCGTTCAAAATTCACCGGAAAAGCAGCCTCCTGGTAATTGCGTAATACATTAACCTTCCAGTCTGTACTTCTACCCTTTGTATTTAGTGATATGGATTCAGAGGTAGCCTTATCCGTTTCAATCCATATTTTGTGATTAAAATCATTGGAATGGGTAGGCAGACAGCGAATCCTGATCAGGTAACTACCCGGGTTTTTAACTTCAAAATTATATTCCAGATAAGGTGACTCCTGACTGAAAACTTTATGTTCGAAAGGGTATAAAGTAACACCTGACATACTATATCCTAAGCCCGCTATGGTCTTCCATACATAATTATCGAAAGACCTTGCCTCCGAATAGTCAGACCCCTGAATGAACACTGGTGTAGATTCATCACTCTTTGTCACATCAGAAGCTGATTCCGGGTATTCATCCGCAAGATGATATTCAGGCAAGTCAAACACAGGCAACTCTCTGGGTTTCATACTCATCATATGATCCCATTTTCCATCAGAAATCTCCTTATTGTATTTTTCAGTTAGGGTAACTATGCTATCAAAAGCCAATTGCACCTTCAGGTTCAACATACTTTTTTGTTGCTCATCCTTCTCAATCGCAGATTGTTGGGCATACAAAAATTTATGGTTCATAAAAGCAGCACACTTGACCGGGTATTCAACCAATTGAAAAAAGGCATCCCGATTCTCTACAAGTTTTGATTTGATACTCTCAACCCGATGAACAAGTCGCATATACGCATCAATTCTTCGCTGTATCTCGTTGTTATTGGACGTTGTAAACCCGGTCATCCGTGTTGAAGTTGTTGGCTCGGTTTGACTCCACCCCATGTATTCGGGCTTTCGCAGAAATGCCAGTCGATAATACTCATCCATTACACCTGCCACCTCCTTTCCTACCGAATTGCCAAATTCCCGGCTAGCCCAATCAACCAGGTGTTCATGAATTGTTTCTTCGCTAATACTATTAACGTCCCACGCCAGATCAAGGAAAAACTCCATATTGTATTCCGCGGGCTTAATATCACCAACATTTGCAATCCAGATCTTCTTTGCCCCATTTTGGAAAGCTCTGGTCATTTCATACCATATCAATCCCGGCTGCGTGGTAGAGAGCCATAAATAATCATGAGGACGACCCCAATAACTCAAATGATAATAAACACCACTTCCTCCTTCTCTTTTTTGCTCAGCTTGATCACTTAGCCGCCTTATGTAACCATAGTTGTCATCGCTCCACATCAGGGTTATATCTTCAGGCACCAGCAATCCGTTGTCGTACAACTCCAACACCTCCTTATAAGCAACAAAGACTTGAGGCACCTCCTTAGCTGACTTCCCCAATGTATTTGACAACATGGTGCGCTGATCTTCAATCACCTTTTCCAGCATCTGAATTTTCTCCTCCCGACTCGCCTCTCCTTCCATTCCCGAATCATGAATGCCGCGCATTCCTACTGTATAGAGATAATCACCATTTTTGGTTTGTTCAACCCGCTCCTGCCAGTACGATTTTATCCCATCTTCATTCGTGAAATAATTAAATTCTCCATACCGCTCATGGTCCCATTCATCCACATTATTTCTTAGCATTGGTTCGGCATGGGAAGTGCCTACCACTATATGGTATTTCTCGGCCATTTTGCGGTTTCCTGAAACTTTAAAAAACGCCTGAGTGGATGGGTGCATGGCTGGCCAAATGGTATTAGCTTTCAATCTTAATAGGAGCTGGAATATCTTCTCATAGGTTTTGGGCCCTATATCCCCGGTTTCCGGCTCAAATGTATGCGCTGCCCAGGGCTGAAGCCCCCAATCCTCGTCATTTAAGAAAATTCCGCGAAACTGAACAGATGGCCCCCTTTGACTATCATAGGTAAGCATATCAATGACAATGCTATCATTTTGGGTTGGAACTACATCTGCCCACCAGGACGATGGAGAAATGCCCATTTTTTCAGCTAAATCAAACACGCCATACAGTGTACCTCTGATATCGCTTCCCACAATGGCCAGATTACGCTGATCTAGGTCAACAACAAAATTCTCCCATTTACCCTGTAGTGAAGGAAGATAATTTTTTGACAAACCCTGCACCAACTTATCCTCAATGGTACCGATGTAAATATCAGAGGCCCCTTCAATAACATCATCTATCAAGACAACCGGAACCTTTCGACCAAGGATATCCTCCATATCATCGGAAAGTTCCTTTGCCGCCCACTTAACCAGGTCATCTGCATTTTGATCAACACAGATGCGGATATCCTTCGAGTCCTTAGTGATGACAAACTTTGAATCCTCAACCCCATCAGCGCATGAAACACTGATCAGGATCAGACCAATTATTCTAAAAATGTTTTTCTTGAGCATAATGACTAGACCTTCAACTCCAATATTGCCCTTTCAGCCCCGGATAGTTCCATTAACCCTCTGAACCTTCCATACAGTGGATAACCAGGGTTGTGTCCCAGGATTTCATCTTGAAGTATTGCAATACCATGATCGGGTCTGACAGGGATGGCGTAATCAACTCCTACCTGCGATCTCCTTGCTTGCTCATCGAGCAAAATGCGCAACAGTTTTATCATATCCACCCTACCCTCTAAATGACCACTTTCATAGAAAACTCTATAACCTGCAACTTCATTATTTCTAAGATGTGCAAAGTATATTTTTTCGGAAAATCTGGACGCTATTTCGCATACGTCCTCGTCTCCTACCGACAGGGATCCCGAACAGAGCGTCAATCCATTTGAATTCGATTTATTGGCTTCAAAAATCCATTCAAAATCATCCGATGTGCTGGCTATCCTGGGCAACCCCAGCAATGAAAATGGTGGATCATCGGGGTGGATGGCCATTTTCACCCCGTACTTCTCCGCATATGGTAATATGTCATCCAAAAAGCATTTGAGGTTAAGTCTCAATTGATCTTCATTGATGTCGGAATAGCGCTCCAGAAGCTGAAGGAATTGTCCGCAGAAATTATTGGGATCACTGACTGAACCATGTATAAAACTTTGCGTGGCTACGATGATATTGAAAGCAAGTTCGTTTTGTTGCTTCTTGCTCAACTTCTGAATGACCTCTTCAGCGGACAAAAGGGTTTTCTGATCATAATCCTTTTCCGCATTTGGGCGTTGAAGTATGAAGAGATCAAACGCAGCAAAAACAGCGTAATCAAATTTCATACTGGTCCCTCCGTTTGGCAGCCGATAACTAAGATCGGTTCTTGCCCAGTCCAATACAGGCATGAAATTATAGCAAATAGTATAAATGCCATTTTCCGAAAGCGCCTTTAATGAACCGATATAATTCTCAATCAAACGGTCATACTCTTTTGAATGGGTTTTGATTCCCTCCTCCACCGGCAAGCTTTCAACAACATTCCATTTTAAGCCATGTGAAGCTATTCGATTTTTTAGGTCATTGATTTCATTCGCATCCCAGGCGGCACCAGCCGGCACATGATACAACGAGGTCACCACGCCCGTTACCCCCATTTGCCTAATCCCTTGGAGCGAAACAGGGTCCTTTTCCCCGAACCATCTCCATGATTTTTCCAACCTCATTTATTTAAGAATAATGGCTATTAATATTCACGGGCTTGCATGTGTCAATAAGATTAAGGGACAATTATCTTTTCCTGGAATAACACCTCATTTTTCTGGTAAACCTTGAAAACGTAAATACCGCTGGTAAGCTTTTCCAGTGAAAGCTCTCCAACACCAGTCATGACAACCTCACTTATCAGCTTGTTCCCGTTTAAAGAAAATAATTCAACTTTGACCGTTCCTATTTGATTGTCAATATTCAGAACAAGCTCACCAGCATTTACCGGATTCGGATAAACCCGAAGTCCCTCATTGCCTATTGATAATATCGTTTTTGGTTCTATTTGAAACAAATGCGCAGCACTCGATGAGGTACGACTGATGGTCGATATTCTTACACCTTCAAACGTACTTTTACCTGATACCGCGAGATTAGCATTAAGATTTCCTTTGGCAATCAAACGATAAAACTCCCCGTCAGGCTCAATTCTCCATTCGGTTCCTGTCGCTCCCATAACCGTAACCGACCCTGAGCTCACGAGGTAAGTTCCCAAATCCACATTCTTTATGTAATAATGGCCCTCACTGGCTGCCTCCAACATCCATACCTGATTTTTTGAGCCCGTGCAAGGGTGTTGTTCTACATAATTGTCCGGGGTCATACACATATCAGAGTGAACCAGCCTAAACTGATAAGTCAGCGCTTCATCAAATCCAGTAGAACAGGCGTTGATACCAGTTTGACCAGCAGCACAATCCCCGCACCCATCAATAAATGCACCTCCTTCATAAACACCGCTACAATCAAGCTTGGAAAAATCATTATCCATTCTCGCCTCGAACGAATAATTCTGATCGCCAACTTTCAAATAATATGGAAGATCATAACTCACACGATTATTCTCACCATCATGCCAACCCACCCACACAAGGGCCTGATCATCGTAAAAGGCATTTAACGTAAAGGTCAGGCCCGAAGGGATTTGCTCAGTTTGGGTAACTAATACATCCTCCGGGTAATTGGTAGTCACATTGATGGAATAAGTAGGTCTAAGATGTGGAAGCAAGTTCGCAATGGTTGGATCATCACTATTAAGCTTCATCCCTTCGATAGCCAATTCGGCACATTTAATCGCTCCCATCTCCTGAATATGGATAATATCGTCTTTGACGTACCAAAATTGAGTAGCGTAATCCTGTCCCACCTCGTGCATGGCTATTTTGCCCAGGCTGTCGACATCTAAAATCGGCACATCGATTTCCTTTGCCAAATCCCTTGCTGCCTGAGCATAAGCTCCATATCCGTCTACGTTGGTGGTTCCTGACCATTCATTCCTTCTGATGGTGGAAACCAGGATAGGATAAGCACCTTTCGCTATGGATTCATCAACGTACCTCTTGAGATTATATTTATAAGAACCCACCTGAGAAGTAGGTGCTGTAGGGTCAGAATATCTTGCTGGATCAGACTTATAGCGATCATTGATCCCAAACTGTATTAACACAAAATCATTGGGTTGCAACTGACTGACAATGGCAGGCCATAATTCTGCTATTTCATAAAAGCTCTTTGAGCTGGTCCCTCCTGCTCCCTTGTTGATCACTTCAACATGAGTAGTATCAAAAAAGGCCTGAAATACCTGACCCCATCCCATTCTCGGATACCAACCAGCGGTGTAGGTCTGCATGGTGGAATCACCGATGGTCCAAATCCTGTAAACCGTACCGTCAGCATCCACATTAACTGTGATTTCTGAAATACGCTGCTCCCCATCCATCATTAGGGTCTTAACAACATAATTACCACTTTCACAGATCTCCAATTCCGGACCGATATCATCAATTCTGACACCATTTAAATACCATTCGTAGGAAATCCCCTCCGGGGCTATGAGTGTGCTGGTCTCCTGATCGATCGCAATATTTTCAGAAGAACAAGCTACTCCTGCATCGCTAAAAAAAACGATCAATGTCACGAGGTGAAAAACAAGGAGATACTTTTTCATATCATATAATTTATTGAGCAAAGTAGATGCTTGAAAGTCTGACACCTGTAAGTTCATGATATCAATTGTTGTCTATTAAATTAAGGCAAACAACAAAGCCTTCACCAAAAGAAGGCTTTGTTACCCGCAGGTCATTCTATTTACATCCTTGAATAGAATTATGAAATAAGTTCAATTCACTATCCAGCAGATGCATCAATACCCTGGATTTTGATAAGCATCAATAGCGTTCCCATCCAATGGCGCTCCAATCTCATCAGTTAAAAGGTTCAGATAGCGAATTGGCCAGGCCTTAAACGTATGACGCTTGTCAAATAAACCTCTTCCGGTACCTGTTGCTCCAACAATACCTCCCTGGTCCACAGGATCTACCGGGAATGGGTAATCAACGGTTCCCGTGGAGCTGCTTGGTGCTCCATAATAATCACGGTAATACACACGATCATACAAAATACCCGCGTTGTGAAGATCCTCGGTAATCATCTGCTCGAAAATGAATTCTCGCGCTTTTTCATTGTAGATGAAATGAATAAACCTGTCCATTTCTGTTGTAGCTGTTGGAGGATAATTCTCCAGTTGAGCCTTAGCTCCGGTACCCCACTCCTCTCCGGTGATCTCAATCTCAGTATATGAATCTGCACCAACCGCATAAGGAGCTACAGTTTCTCCAGCCGGAATATTCCATCTTCCAGTTAAAACACCAGGCTCAATTGTCGCCAAAATTTCAGAACGATTTTCACCTGGGTGATAGGCTGCACGACTACGTATAACATTCAAATCCGGAATAGCGGCAGTCGGCCCATCTCTTCTACCCAGGGCTTCTGCCCTTATCAGGTAAGTCTCTGCCAATCTGATCAATGGTATATCAATAGAACCAGGACCACGGTCATTCACACCCAGACCTCTGTTTTTATCCCACCATTTAGAAGGGCTCAAGTAAGCCAGTGAAGAAGAAGGCTCGGCATCACAACCATATCTGCTAATGTTTCCTCCGCCGGCAGGGACAACTCGATACCTTACCTCCCTGTTACTTACATCGGTTACAACAGGGTTGTCCGGATCAATGGTTATTCCAGCCTTCAGGCCTGTAATATTCCCTCCTCCATCTCTATCAAAATAGCCTGCGCCATTAGGACTGCCGGCAATCCACCTTGCCAGTAGTAAGTACGGCTGACTAGCCACCCAAAGTGAATCTAATGGCTCGTCTTTTGAGTTTTCTATAAATACCAGGGTACGTTCTTCCAGTTCAATTTTGGTAGCACCATCAATAACATCATTGCCCTCATATCTATCCGGGTACTTGCTTTTGAGGTTATTGTTATAGTACCAGGCCGTTCCGTCTGTCCAGTTCAGGTTTCCAATATCCGTATTTGCAGCGTACTCATGAATAAAGGTCTTGGCCCATCTGGAATCATTGGCTCTGTCGGTATACATATCATATGCCCAATCATTAGGACCTACAGCCCTGAAAGGTCTTGGATACGTCATATCATTCCGAGAAACACCACAAGTAAGCACTGTGTAGTCCTGATCATACATATGAATCAACTGAGATCCTCCATAACGACCATTAAACTGACCGGTGCCCTCGTATTGTGTTGATAGTATTATTTCACTAACCAAATCCCTCGTATGATCCTTCAACAAATTAGACGGATCATTAGGGTCAACCTGCCATAGGTCACCAAAATTTGGAGCTAATCCACCGAAAGCAGTTTCTCCTTGCTTTTGATCGATAACCATTGTGGAGTAGAAAATAGACGAATCCAGGTCAGTAGATACATTCCCTTTATAAAGCATATCAAGGTGAGTCTCTGCCCCTTCCCAATTAGCTGCCTGAGCACGATTCAGGTATATCTTGGCCAATAAATGAGCAGCGGCAGGTTTTGAAACTCTTCCAAGCTGTGCCGCTTCCTCAGGAAGAATATCTACCGCCTGTCGAAGGTCCGAAATCATCACCTTGTATACATCCTCTATAGGAGATTTGGGGAAGTAAAAAATCGTAGAATAACCTTTGGGAGTATTTAGGATCAAAGGCACATCTCCCAAAACATTCGTTAAAAGG
This sequence comes from Marinoscillum sp. MHG1-6, assembly GCF_024714475.1. Lineage (GTDB taxonomy): Bacteria > Bacteroidota > Bacteroidia > Cytophagales > Cyclobacteriaceae > JAMZMI01. The sequence goes on from NZ_JAMZMI010000003.1 coordinate 312,610, forward strand.
TAGTAGGCATAAGCGCGAATGAATAGCATTTCACCTTTAGCTTCGGCCATTACATCCTGAAGTTCCGCACTACCATTCGCATAATTTTCAAGGAAAATATTACACCTGGTAATGACTGGGTACATTCCCTCCGAAACACCACCCGATGTGGTTCCAAGCAAGGAGTTGATCTGGTCGGTTATGACCTGAGCACCTTCTGCCGCCGGACCCCATGAGTCAGGTTGATAGAGTGAACTTGAAATCCTGCCCTGATTATCATTATTCAAAAACACCTCCACATCATTGGAAGCACCAAACAGGAAGTTACCCGGGTTATAATCGGGCTTAAATCTGAATACCTGATAAGTACCATTTACCAATCCATTTAATCCATCTATGGTCGTATAGAAATCATTGTTCAGGACTGTAACGGGGGTTTCCTTAAGTACATCATCCTTACAGCCAAGGAATAGACCCGCGATTAATATTATTATTGATAGCTTTTTCATTTTTAATTCCTTTAGTTGTTCGCTTCTATAGACTTAACCTTACACCTACCACGTAGCTCTGTTGAAGCACCTTGTTATTATTGAGACCGCCAACAGGATCACCAACTGAGTTAGTAGATGCCCAACCATTAGGGTCATCAGGATTGATACCTGCCTTCACCACATCTCCACCGAAAAGGAAGGGATTGATGACCTGAGCGTACACTTCAAGTTTTTTCGTATGAATCCTATTCAGCAGACTTTTCGGAACATCATATTTCAGAGATATATTTCTTACTGCCACAAAAGAACCGTCGTTTATTCTGGATCCTCTGGCTACGTCCTGATTGGTTGTTTGGATAGTTGGCTCCGGAAATTTGCCTCCCGGGTTATCCTCAGACCAGAACTCTGATGGTTTTGCATGTCTGGCATAAGAAAGGTATCCACTTGAAGTAATGCCTCCAGGTTCCAGAGAAGCAAGATAATCCTGACCTATACGGGCATATATGAAAGCCGTCAATGTCCAATTTTTATAACTTAAGGTATTAGTCATACCTCCGGTCCAATCCGGTACACGATTGCCCGTGATAAAAAGGTCCTGATCATCCAGAATATAATCACCTGCATCCGGGATATTGTCGCCATCCGTATCCACGGTGATCGCATCGACCGGCTTCCATTGACCCGGACGGAAAACAATTCCACTTCCCTCTTTCCACTTGTCAATCTCAGCAAGATCCTCAGGAGTATTTTGCCACAGACCATCTGTCTTATAGGTACGGAACACTGAGACTGGCTTACCGATGAACCAGTTATTACCTGGTAAATCAAACTTACCATTAAGAAGCTTAGAGATCTTCTCCTGGTTAGTCGCCCAGTTCACAGATGTTTTCCATGTGAAGTTTCTGGTATCAATATTGACAGCATTAAGCGTAATTTCCACACCCTGATTCTTCAATTCCCCAACATTGGCTGCTACAGTGGTCAACCCTACTACAGGAGGTAATGGCCTTGACATCAACAAGTCATAAACTCTGGAACGATAATACTCCGCAGATCCTGTAATTCTATCCTGTAGGACACCGAAATCCACACCAAAGTTAAATTGCTCAACTTTTTCCCATGTTAATGAAGGGTTTGACTGGCTCACCGGAACGAAACCTGTCGCCACTGATGTTCCAAACACATAACTATATCTTACAAGTGGCCCGGTAGACTCGTATGGTCCCAACGAACCCTGGTTCCCCGTAATTCCATATCCGGCTCTTAACTTCATCTGGCTGATTACCGGAATAGTCTTTAGAAATCCTTCTTCATGCATTTTCCAGGCTAAAGCAAAAGAAGGGAATGTCGCATCCTTATTTCCATCTGCCAATACGGAAGCACCATCTACCCTCACGGATGCTGTAAGTAAGTATTTATCCATCAATGAATAATTCAATCTCGCCATGTAGGATCGAATAACACGCTCACTGAAACCAGTTCCAGCCGGAGTTGATCCTGTTAAATTGGAGGCCAGGTCATACCATTTTGGGGTATCGTTAATCAACCCTGTAGCAGAAGCTCCGATCGACTCAAAGCGACTATACTGATAAGAGTGTAGGAAGGTCGCTCCAATGGTATGGATACCGAATGTCTTATCTACATAAAGCAAATTATCAAAAAGCAATTGATGCCCTGTGCTCGTGTAGTAATCAGCCCAACCGGATGCCGGGTCGCCAGTCCTTCTAACTGTGGATTCCTTTCCCTGCCATTGTCCTCTGCGAAAATTCTTCATTCCGGCACTGACGTTGGCCCTATACTTTAGCCATGGAGTGAATTGCACCTCTCCAAACATGGTGCCCTGAAAGTAATTTCTAATTCTTTGATCCTCCGTATTGTCTATGTCGATCAAAGGATTCCAAAGGGGTGCTCCTTCATTATTACCCGGAAAAACTATCAGCTCCCCAAGTGTATCATAGGGCTGCGCCATCGGATACATTGTGGTTGCCAGACCAAACAAATCTCTTGCACCGGTAGCACTTCCAACCCGGTATACCGAGCCATACTGCTGGCTAGAGTATGTGGTTGACAGAGATCCTCCAAATTTCAAGAAATCAGCAGGAGAAACATCGCCATTAATTCTTAAAGAATATCTTTCATATCCCTGATTGATTTGTGGTGCTTTGTTATCTAAATAGCCCAAAGAGAAATATACGTTCGACTTCTCAGTACTGGAAGAAACAGAAATGTTGGTGTTTTGGGTTAGCCCTGTTCTTGTCAGCAGATCAAACCAATCGTACTCGCCTACTTTTTTGGAATTATAAAGTGGAACGAAAGCAGGCCAACCCTTATCACGTTCAGCCTGGGTGGTTTCCCTCGTTTTAACAGAAGTGTAAGTTCCTGGATCATACCATTCGTACCCTTCTCTAATCGATTGGATCATGTAGTAATCATTCTTGCCAAACACCCTGATGTCTTCAGCCGGGTGTGGGTAGTCATATTGATAAACTGCTGAACTGGGATGATTTTGGAAGGCCAACCTGTTTCGATCAAGCAATTCCCCGGAAGATGCCCAATCGGTTACCGAACTCAAAATATCAAAACTAAATGAGCTGTTTAGGTTCACATTGACACCTCCATTTTTTCCCTTCTTTGTAGTAATCAGCACTACACCATTAGAACCCTGGGCACCGTAAATAGCAGTTGCGGAAGCATCTTTCAAAATATCTATAGACTCAATATCCTGGGGATTGATATCATTTAAGTCTCCCATTAGAATCACTCCATCTACAACATAAAGAACTGGCTGAGATCTATTAAGTGATTTATTTCCCCTTATTTGTACTGATGCTACTTCCCCAGGTCTGCGATTCGAAACCACATCCACACCGGCTGCTTTACCCTGCAAGGCTTCCACCGCATTAGGTACAGGTCGCTCTTGAATCACCTCAGACGAAACACTTGAAAGTGCTCCCGTTACATCACTTTTCTTCTGAACACCATAACCTACAACAACGACCTCCTCAAGGCTCTGGATGTCACTATCAAGCGAAATATCCAATATCGTTTTGGCTCCAACTACCACTTGCTTATTCATATAGCCTACGAATGAAATCTCCAGTGTAGCATTCTCACCCACAGTTAGCCGGTAATTGCCATCAAAATCAGTAACGACCCCATTCGTCGTGCCCTTTTCCAGCACCGTGGCACCAGGCAAGGTCTCCCCGGTTTCCGAATCGGTCACGACCCCTGTGACCGTCGACTGTTGTCCCAGCGCAATCGTTGCCATCACCATGAACAATGTTGCGAGACAAGTTTTCAGATTTGTCAATACTCTCATTTTATCAGTTAAGTTGTTAAGAAATGATCTGGATCCTGAACCCAAACTTTTCATCGTTTGAATCCAAAATCATGGCATCAGATTAATCAGTTGTTTAGTTTCATCTAATCAAATTCAATCTTTGATTATTGCACAATACAATGATAGAGCAAACCCAGGTGCGGGAATTTCATCAGATTCGTTGAAAAAGGGTGTCATTCTCGTATTTGGCTTCTAAACGGAAGAATAAATCGAATAATTCATAAAATTTGGGTCGAAAACACCATAAGATTGTGATGTACTGATCAACTAGTCGTTTCTGCAAGGACTTCTGTTTTCTTGAAATAGATCATTAGAAAGCTTGCTGGATATTAACGCTCAGGTCAGCATTTTAAAGTAGCTAGCTGAACTGGCTTTGGGAAATTTTGAGATAGTCGATTATAGCCAATGAATGAGTTTAACTTTTACATTATCCAGGGAATCCAGCACATTACTGACCCTGCAGGCATTGATCATATGCTTTTCGTAATTACCCTTTGCGCGGTCTACGAGTTAAAAGAATGGAAACAAACGCTCATTCTGGTTACGGCTTTTACCATTGGGCACTCCTTAACTCTGGCACTTGCTGTTCTTGACATTGTGAGTATCAATCAGGATTTGGTTGAAACCTTGATTCCCATTACAATACTGCTAACCAGTATCCATAACGTTTATCAAAAGCGAGCTCTTAGGAGCAGGATATCCTGGAATTATGTTCTGGCCCTAGCTTTCGGATTAATACATGGCCTGGGGTTTTCTAACTACCTACGTGCCATGATGATGGGTATATCTGATAGTGGGATCATACAACCCTTACTGGCATTCAATTTAGGAGTTGAATTTGGACAAGGCATTATTGTTGCATGCTTCATGCTTATATTATTTGTCGCAACAAAGCTCATTACTGTTGCGCATCGTGAATGGAACCTATACATCAGCGGTGCAGGCGGCGGTGTAGCATTAACCATGATTATTGATAGTATATGGCTATGATTCGCTTACTCTTCGCTGTGTCGCTAATGAGCTTCACGAGCATCATTCATCCTTTAAAAATGACGACTTCGAAAATCGTCATTGATCAATCCAGTAAGGAGGTGGAAGTAGTGACCAATTTCTTTTTTGACGATTTTCAAATGCACCTTATGAACCTTTACCAAACGGACATTAGCCCTTTGAAAAAGGATGAGAAAGAGGTTATTCAGGATTATATCCAAAACAATTTTATCATCTCATTTAATACGGATGGGATTATCAACTTGAATCTATCCTCAGCTAAATTCATTGAAAAAAACGTTCTGCAGGTCCATATGAAGGGCCAGATAATTTCAACCAGACAATTAGAAAAGATAGACCTGACCAACACACTACTTCTTGATGCGTTTCCACAAGAACAGGAAAACATTGTTCATATTAAACTCAAAGGTTCCGAGCATACCAAAATCCTACATTTTTCTATCCAGGAGAGCATGCAAAGTATTGATTTTAAGTGATAGGCTCCACCCCATAAATCGATGGATTTTTCAAAACCAAATGCACCCATATCAATCAAGCGTCAAGGTTACCCTATCCGGAACTGAGTCCAATTAAAATGAATCATAAGAACATTACCATCCTTATGATTCCATATTGAAGTATTGATTCCTAACCTTTGAAAATCAATCCGTTAGCACGACCTTCTCTGAAGTAACTATAGATCCCCCCGCTGTGATAGTAATAATATAGATACCTGAATCAACCTTTGATCGCTTTTCTGGTGTATCAAACCATGAGTACTCATATTGCGAAACCACCGAGCCATTTCTCATTTTACCCTGCACCAGCAATCGCCCAGAAATATCACTGATCCTAATCACAGGTACATCTTTCCCGGTGTAGTTAAACTTGACGTTAAGGTTATCCTTAAACGGATTGGGGTATAGTAGTGCAGAATTAGGCTCTGGCTCATTACTTAAGAATAAGCTAGCTTCTACCACCCTAAAAAGATTAGCTGAGGTCGAGTTAGTTCTATTGGTAATAATTGGACTAACGCCAGGATCAAGTTGCATGTTAGGGATGGCTATGCCCAAATTCATATAATCTGCCCATACTATCCTGTAAAGACCCTCCTCCACGGTTTCGAGTCTCCATTCTCTCCCACTAGCTAATGTCACAATTGTGTTTCCTCTCAAATTGAGATATAATCCATTGGCCTCATTCTTTATTAAGTAGCCAGCTTCACCTTTCTCAAAAATCCAGGATTGCACATCCCCGGACAAACAATCTTCCTGCATAACCTTATCTCCACCATCTTGCCCTGCCATGCATAGATCAGAGTGATCAAAAATCAATTTATAAGAGACTCCATCCTGAATTCCCGCATAACACGCATCATATCCAGTGCTACTTCCCACGCAAACGCCACAATCATCCAAAAAGGCCGTCCCATCAAGCTTTCCTAAACAATCAAATCTGGTAATATCAATTTCTTCACCTCCGAAAGAGATTTCATCCAGGTTACCAAAGTCTCCGCCCGTAGAGGTAAAAGTGATGGTGTTGCTAAAGTTGGAATTCAACCGCACCATGATCGTATCACGAACATAATTAGTCCAGTCCCCGGTCAAAGCCATGGTATAGGAAAAAGTTGAGTCATTAATGGTGATCGTACCAGTTCTATTTCCCGAACCATTGGCATAACGCACTGCCATTAAGTACCACCCTCCGGTTTCGTTATAAACATACGGAAATGACAAGGTTGATGCCCCATCAAAATTTACGAATCCATCGCCATTGAACCCGACATGGTTATTCTCTACAAATCCACCATTATTAACTCCGTTTTCGGCTTGAATGGTAGAATACTCACCAGGTATCACGGCTATTTCCTGAGACTCAAAAGACTCCTTGGAAGCCATCGCTTTCACAACATAGTAATAAGTTGTGGTAGAAATTAAGCCGGTATGGATGTATGCAGTATCGGTGATCAACTCAGTATTAACCTTTGAATAATTAGACCCCGATGTCTCACTCACATACAGATTATAACCTATAACTCCTTCCGAACCAGAAGCATACCAGTAAATCAGGTTTTGATTATTACCGGCTCTGCCCTGAGCCCCTTCCGGTACATCCGGTCTGTCGGTTGGGATACCACTGGTTGTATCTGATGCTGATGAAAGATTACCATTAATATCCTTTGCCAACAAATAATATGAATGCAGCATATCCACAACGACTGATTCATCCTTAAATGAATTTTGCGTGACCGTATCTGTTAGCAGCGTAAAGACACCGCCCTCTCCGGTTGATTTATATATCGAATAAGACGCGATATCAGTCTCATTCGTAAGATCCCAGCTTAAATCCACATATGTCGAATATGCCTTGTTACTCAAACCCGTAGGTGGATTGGGGGGTATCTCATTGGTAGCAGTAAACATATCGCTACCTATATAAATACCCGGATGTGGGGGTTGATTATACCCAACATTTTGCCATGCAATGGCCAGCCTGTACTGCCGGTCGTGCATCAACGTTTTAATTCGATATTCTGTTGGGATCACGGTCGTATAGATACGAAGGGTCGAGTTATCTTCAGTCCTCAAAATGACTTCCTCACGCCAATCTCCCAGTATATCCGCCTGTAGGTTGGGAGTAGCCTTTGTTCCATTATTAGAAAGGCAACCTGTAGCTGTGAATATTACATTTTCCTGACTTTCAGCATAACTGTATTTTCTTATACTGATTCCATCTAATAGTTCTCTGGAGAGATCTCCGTCCCACCAGACAACAAAATTGTGAGAATTTGGAGTGTTGCCCACTCGGGTATCTATAGCATTTCTCAAGCCATCTGTTCCTCCCCAAACTTCAACTCCGGGAAATTCCGGAACCAAATCTCCTGCCACAGCTCTTCCCACATCCTGATTTGGTGTTTGCCATAATACTTCTCCGGTTTTGGCGTCCTTCAACGCCGCACCAGGGTTTCCCGTACCCTCATGAGGGCCGAATACTTCCAATCCCTCTCTATCCAGAATCATATCAGTGACATGCAAAGCATCACCATGTCCTAAACCGGTATTCCAAAGCCCTGTACCGTCATGATCTACGCACATTGCCCCAAAGATCACCTCATCTTTCCCATCGGCATCCACATCCCCGATGCTGATTTGATGATTCCCTTGCCCTTCATAGCTACTAAGACCATTAGCCTTGGTATCGAATATCCATTGCTGTTCCAATTGACCGGCTATGAATCGATATGCTACCAATACAGTTCTTGTATAGTAACCCCTGCACATTAATAAATGTGGATTCACTCCATCGAAATAGCCAATGGCAGCATTAAATCTATCCACTCGATTGCCATAGCCATCTCCCCAGTCATTGACATTCCCTCTGGCAGGGTTATAGTTGGTCGTATGCAGGATGTCTCCGGTTTCACCACTGAAAACGGTGAGATATTCGGGTCCACTTAACACATAGCCGCTGCTATTGCGATAATCAGCAGACCCATCACCGATCACTGTCCCGGAATTGTCGGTAGTTCCATCTGCAGTCTTACAGGCTACCTCAGCTTTGCCATCACCATCCAGATCATAGACCATGTATTGAGTATAATGAGCTCCGGCCCTGATATTTTTCCCCAGATCAATTCTCCACAAACGTGTACCATCGAGTTCATAGCCATCCAAATAAACATTGCCGGTATAACCTGCATGGGAGTTATCATGAGCGTTGGTTGGATCCCATTTCAACACAATTTCGTACTCTCCATCACCATCCAGATCTGAAACACTCACGTCATTGGGAGTATAAATATACGATTCCCCTGTAGGAGTAGTACCACCAGCAGGAACCATCAAGGGAACAGACATGAATTGATCATCCAAAGCACCCACCGTATCTGTCGCCACCTGTTCTATGTTATCCAGTACAGGTCGGATAAAATACGAATTACTCGCATTCAAATCTGCCGCCGAATCGAAGTAGTTTGTACTGTTCATGATTGGAGTGTCATTAAGCTTTACCTCGCTCCCACCGTTAGTTATTCTGTAAATATTGAATGAGATATTCTCCAGGTCCGATCCCAGCAGCGGCCAACCCACATATACACCTTCGCTGGTTTCAACAGCTACTGGCATGCGCTTAATATGGTCAACATCTGTTTGAGCGTACAGAGAAATTGATAGCAATGTACAAGCGATCAAAACGAGAGAATAATAATAGTTAGAAAGGGTCTTCATGATTATTCACATTCAGGCAGATTTAAGCTGCCTGGATTTGGTAGAAATTATTTTGAAAACAATTCTATTTAATTGACCCTATACACAGATCAACAATATTCGTAAGAAAGGTGTGTCATTCTCGTTTCACTCAATTATGCAGGGATAAATAGTGTAGAATAAGGATCAGATGAGATTTTGCGCAATCAGCCAAAAGAAACTAGTTAATGGATAATTAGTCTGGGTTATCATCCTTTTTATTCAACCTGATCTTGAATTTACGAATCTGGTGGCCGGTTAATACGAATATTTCCCCCATCTAAGCAGCCAGAGACCATAGATTTGTTAAAGTGAAGTTCGAGGAACTTCATTAACTAAGGCAAAGGGTCACAAACAGGATTTGTGACCTTTTTATTTTGCATCATCCGATTGTAATTCCTCAGAGTTCTCAGCCTTAGCATATTGAGAGGGCGTCATCCCATATTTGGATTTGAAAACCTGACTAAAGTAGCGGCGATCACTAAATCCAACTTTATAACATGCTTCTGAAACAGATAGCTTCTGATTAACAATCAATTGAACAGCTCGCTTCAACCTAAAATCTCTGACAAATTCAATGATTGACATTCCCGTCAATGCCTTCAGTTTCTTATAAACGTTGGACTGGCTCATCCCTAATTCTTTACACAGGAACTCTGTGGACATATCATCAGAACTAAGGTGTTCTTCTATCACCTCTGAAATATTTTTCAGAAATTCCTCATCCGGGGACCTCATCGCTAGTTCCGAAGGCTGAATAAGTAAATCCGTTTTATACTTCTCGCGGATGAGCATTCTGTTATTAAGCAGATTTCTTATCCTGGTTTTAAGCAATACCTCACTGAAAGGCTTAGTGATATAATCATCTACTCCAACATCCAGTCCCTCCTTTTTATAGATCAACGCGGTACGAGCCGTAAGTATGATCACAGGAATATGACTGGTTCTTGGGTCGTGCTTCACTTTGCTGCTAAAAGTGATACCGTCCATTTCCGGCATCATGACATCACTCAGGATCAGGTCAGGTAGGTGCTCTAATGTTAGTTCCAGCGCCTCTAATCCATTCTTTGCCAACAGCACCGTAAAGTGTGGGCTAAGCAACTCATGAAGGTATCCACGGATGTCATCGTTATCCTCCGCCACGAGTACGGTCATTTCCACCTGATTTGGGAAGTTGAAAAAATTGCTGTCCACTTTTTCATCATCCTCATACGTGTAATGGCTCAATTGCTCGCTATCTCTAAACTCCTCTATTAAAAATTCTGACTTAATGTGGTCATTACCTAAAGGCAGCTTTATGGTAAATGTTGAACCTTCATTTAATTGACTTTCTGCAAGAATCTCTCCTCCGTGAAGCTTGACAATATCATAGGTGATGGCCAGACCCAACCCATAACCATTGTTGTTTTTATAAGTAGGGTTGTTATCGCTCTGATAAAACCGTTTAAATATCTCCTTAAGCTGGTCCGAAGGAATACCCCTGCCAGTATCCTCTACCCTCATGTACAAATGCTGATCGTCAGCATCGACTGCAACCTCAATTCCTCCTCCTTCATCTGTGTACTTAAACGCATTAGAGATGATATTGTATAACACTTTCTCCATCTCATCCCGATCATACCAGGCCTGTATTTCCGGCCTCTTCACATTGAAATGATAATCAATGTTTTTCCTTTGAGCGGTTTCATTGAAAGACAGGAATATTTCCTGAACAAATTTCACCATGTTTCCTTCTGCCACCTTTAATCTTGCTTCTCCCAATTCCAGTTTTCTAAAATCCAGCAACTCAGAAACCAGGCTTAGAAGATGCGAGCTATTCTTCTTGATATTCTGCAAAGCTGTTACCTGGATTTTCTCCGTGATGCCCAGGGCAAGCAATCTGTTAATAGATCCCAGAATAAGGGTTACCGGAGTCCTGATTTCATGAGAGATATTCGTGAAAAACCGAAGTTTCATTTCATGCAATTCAGTTGTTTTTTCTCTTTCCAATTGTTCTAGCTTCAATTGGCTTTTCATTTTCTCCCAGTAAATATTGTACTTCCTAAATAGATACAACATCAAAAGAAATAGTAATAGATAGATGGTATAAGCCCACCACGTCGCCCAGTAGGGTTTCGCTATGAAAACAGGAATGGATGCCACCTCACTCGAAATTGATCCGTCACTATTAAAAGATCTCACCTGAAACTCATACCTACCCGGTGACAAGTTGGTATAAGTAGCTGATCTGTTAGTACCATTATCTCTCCATTCCCTATCAAAGTTTTTCATCTTAATGGCATACTTACAATCCTCGGAAGACGGAAACTTCATAGCAGCGAAATCAAAGGTTATTACACGCTGATCATAGTTCAGGTTGACTTCCTTCGCATAATTTATTTGTACATCTAATGGCATGTCATCTCCCAACTCCACCTGCTTATTAAATAGTTTAAAATCAGTGAATACCACTTCAGTTGTATGAACATGGTTCTTCATCAGAAGTGGGTCGAAACTTACTACTCCATTGAGGCCCCCAAGGTATAATCTACCTTGTTCATCCTGATTCACTGAGCCAAATTGATATTCTCCACTTAGATCCGCATACTCCAACATGGTATCCAGTTCAGCCTCATATTTAAAGACCGTTTCAACGGTATTTATCCAAATTCCTCCTGCCTTGTCCTCAAGTATTCCACAAATCGTTTGATCAGTTAAAGCCGGGTATTGATCAAATTCCGTCACCCTTCCTTCCTTCTGATCGATTCTCTTTAGACCGGTATTCCATGTACCCAACCATAAATGACCTTTTTTATCATCATGTATCGCGGTGATGTTTTTGGATGAAAAGGCCACCCCGTAATCCCGTGTAAAATCGTATTGATACCGCTTAAATGTTCTTTTTTCAGGATCCAGGAGATTGACTCCACCACCAAAAGTTGCCACCCATATCTTTCCTTCCGGTGCCTGACGAAGATCAATAACATTATTATTACTTATTGTTATCTCATTATTTGGGTCAAATTGATAAGACGTAAACTTCCCGGTTTCTTCATCCAGGTAATTTAACCCACCTCCCCATGTTGCTACCCAATAGCCACCCTTCGAGTCCGGGAGAATATCCCTGACCTGATTAGCTGAAATGCTTGTTGGGTCTTCCGGATTCCAACTGTATCGCTTCAACTCCCTGAAGTCCTTACTAAAGAGGATCAATCCATTGGAATAAGTTCCCAACCAATAATTGCCATCTTTCCGTTTTTTGATTAGGGTAATTTTTAAACCGCTATAAAAGTTTTTCACCTGATGAGTTTTTAACTCACCATTTTCTAACCCTGATCCCAGGTTATGTATAAAAAGACCATTCCCATCAGTTCCCAACCATATTTTATTGCCTTCACAATATGACGACCACACTGAAACCAACTTCTCTCCTTCGACGTCACCAATGAACTCAATTGGATTATCAAGATGTTCGAGCACAAATAACCCATGCCACGCCGATCCCAACCACAAATTTTTATCACGGTCTATAAACACCGAATAAATAGAATTGCTTAAAAATTTGGAGGTAGCCATATTCTGGAAGAGGGATTGTTCTTCCCAGTTACCATTGTTCTTTTGGAGGGTTACAAGACCATGACCATCCATTCCCAACCAAAGCCGCCCGGTACTTTCATCAAAAAGAAGGTCCCAAATATTGGCGCTATAATTTGAGCTCGATTCCGAAAAAACAGGCCTGAGAGACTTCGTTACTGTACTAAAACTCAATAATCCCTGATCCCGGGTCCCCATTAGGATATCTTTACCATCGTAGGCTATGCATTGAACCTTGGGAGGGACGATAGATTCTTCATTCAGAAAGCTTACAAAGGATTCGTTTGAAGGAATAAACTTAAACAATCCCCTATCCATGGTTGCACACCATATATTCCCCTTTTCATCAGAAATAATATCCTTTAGCAGGGTATTGATAAATGGTTCATTGTAAACTTTGAATTGATCTTCGCGCTCCACGTATAGGTTCAGGGAATGCTTTGTGGCCACCCATACGTTTCCTTCAGAATCCTCATGCAGCCCCCGAACATCATTGGAAGGCAAGGTACCTTCCCCGTTTTCATTAAAGCCGAAATTTCGAAATGAGTCAGTTTCTTTATTGTAAATACTCAATCCACCATCTGTGGTTCCAACCCACATTCTGCCTTTAGAATCTATCAGGATTTCGAGTACATCCTTTCCTCGTATGTTGCTGTTTTTGTACTCCTTTAATTCGAATCCGTCATACCTAAGAAGGCCATCGCTCGTTGCAATCCAGATAAAGCCATCCAAATCCTGTGATACACAGGTTACAGTTCCGGAGTACAATCCTTTGATACGTCCAATATTTCGAATATCATATTGACCATACAATCGATTGCTTATTAACGCAATAAAAAAAATCAATAATACTATTTGCCTCATCCTATCTGGTTTTATTAAGCCCTACCGCTCAAGATACTAGTTTAGCCATTAGTCTATGTCGGGACCAAACTAATTCAACTACTAATATCAACAATTTCAAGCTGATCAAACAGGGCAGATTAGCAGTCAAGCCTTACAGAATAAATTTTTATGTAGCCATTTGCTGGCATATTTATACCAAACCAAAGGTTTTACTATTGAAATTACAACTTTAGCTAGCCGTTATTAAGCTATCCTAATTTTTACTTCTTTATAAAAATCAGGAATATCAAATCGGTAAAATCCGGCATATTAACTCACCTGTACAGAAAAAATCCAGTAAAATGGGTGTCAAGAGTTAACTGCCTTTATTTTCAGATACATCAAACTCATCATATTCAATGACATTCTCATGTATATGAGAGACACCTCTCACACTTCCCACTATGATATTGGTAAGCTGCACTTTCTTCACTGGCAATTCCTCCTGTGCCAGTACCCGTGATATATACTCCACGTCTCCGGCGGTAATATTGGACAAATAAACATCCGAAATCGGGGTCAACCTCCGCTCATAGGTGGGAACCAGGTTTCTCCATTGATAGAGAACATCTGTTTCAATACCCAGCACCCCATGTTTTGTATTGCCCGCTTCAATGTTCGTAACATGAATGTTTTTGACATACCCACCTCGCCTTTCGTTTGTTTTGATAAAAACCAAATTGAAAAGCTTCGAACCACTTTCAACCTTGCAATGATCCATAAACACATTTTCTACACCACCTGACAGCTCACTTCCCACGGCCAACAACTGGTGCCCGTTTTTCACCAGGCAATTTCTCACCACAATGTTTTTCGAAGGGGCATTCAGTCTCCAGGCATCCTGATTCCTGCCTGATTTGATAGCAATAGCGTCGTCACCCTGATCAAACACACAATCTTCTATCAGCATGTTTCGCGTCATTTCCGGGTCGACCCCATCGTTGTTATGGCCATGAGCTTCCACCTTCACTCCCCGAATTGTTACATGCTCAGAGAGGTAAGGATGGATCACCCAAAATGGGCTGTCCTTAATAGAAAAATCCTGAAGCAATACATTCCTACATCTATTGAACTGGATGAAATGCGGACGCAGATTAGAAGAGTCATTTACCATCTGCCGGTCCTCCACAGGAACATTCTCAGAAGCCAACGTATAAAGTCTTTTCAAACTATTCATATGAGCTTTTGGACGAGCAAACCAAACCTCCCATGTATCCATCTTCGCCTTTAGCAATCCATTTCCAGTAATGGCTACATTTTGGCAATTAAATGCATAGATCAATGGTGAATAATTGTAACATTCCATGCCTTCCCAGCTGGTATTTACCGGCGGAAGATAGTCCTCTGGTTTGGCCGAAAACAGCAATACGGCACCTTCCTCCAAATGAATATTAATGTTGCTCTTAAAATGGATCTTCCCGGTAAGCCACTCACCTTTAGGTATAATGACCCTTCCACATCCGGCTTTGTTGCCTGCTGATATTGCAGCTGCTATCGCCAGAGTAGTTTTCTTCTGATCTCCGGCTACCGCTCCGTATTCAAGGATCGAAAATCGGGGACATTCTTCAAAGTTGGGCGATTCTATTGGCGGCATTTCAAATGGCGCATTTACCGTTGTTTTGATGACCTTCACCAAAGGCATCTGCTCATCGCAACCAGCCAACATTGAAACGCAAAGGGCAATGATTAAAACTCGGAACACGGGTGCAAAACGGGTTAACATTATTCTAAAATTATTTATTCCACTTAATCTTATTCTTCCAAACCCTTCGGCTCAAGAAGGTCTTCATCAGAGGTCATATTTTTATCACCAATTCATATTTACCGGATTTAAACGCTCCGGCAAATACAAAATCACCTTTCAAGACACCCGTTTCACTAACTCCATTAATTTTTACCAAAGGAGTATCCTGATTGAGTCCTATATCCGGAAGATAAATATCTGCCTCTACGTTATCAGGTATCGTGACCAGCATCCTAAATGAATCCTCCGTTCGTGACCAGTTAACTTCGATATCACCCCTATCAGAGGGTAGTACCCCTCTGGCGTATTTAAGTCCATCCTTAAAGTCCAGGGGTTTGATCTGTATTCTGGAGTATTGCGGTTCGAGAATTTTGACACCAAGTATATACTGTTGGATTCCGAGTAGCCCTACCGCTCCCCATGGATGAGAAAGGCTTTGACGCTCCTGCAACGCATCCCACGACTCCCATGTCATGGTCGCTCCCTGGGATATGATATTGGCCCAACCATCCCAGTCGGTTCTTGTATACAGATCCAACAAATGAGAACCATCCCCTGCCTCACCAATAGCTTCAGGCAACCATCGCAATGTCACCATCCCCATACTCATTTTCTTAGATTTAATGTCATCAAGCAAAATATCTATGTTGCTTTCTGAGGCTATTCCCATGGCCAGAGGCATTGCATTGGCATGCTGCGAGCTATGACAACTTTTCTCCATTTTATCTGTCAACCCATCCAGGTAAAGGCCATCTTCACTGACCAAATAATTATTCATCGCCAATCTAATATCTCTGGCTTTGGATCGATAGGTTTCGCATACCTCAAAACTGTCTATTTCCTCTGCGATTTTTGACATTATCATGAAATCAGAATAAGCATAAGCATTGATCACGGTTCGAATGGAGGTGGACATGTCATACCCATAGCGCATAGTGGCGGGCCAATCTACAATTCCGTGTAAATATGCACCATTGCCACCGCTAAGTTCTTTTACAAGCCCGGTGGTCGGATCAATATGGTCAGTTACATAACGTACCACCTTATTGATTCGCTCAAAATGATCAATCAGAAACTGCTTGTTGCCGGTGATCATATAATAGTCCCAGACCCAAATGGGGAGCATCTGTGTATAATCGGGTATGTCTCTCGCCCCATCTCCATTGGGATAGACCGCATTGATCCGGCCATCGTTCCAAAACTGATCCTGAGAATTGAGAAATTCCTGCAAAATTCTGAGATTCATAGTGCGTTCACCCATATTGAGCATGGAAGCGATGCCAACGGACCATGAGTCACCCAGAAAGCCGCCCTTCTCGCGTGTAGGTGTATCAACAAAACTTTCCTGAGCACCAACAATCAAAGAGTGTTTCATCAAACTCCAAACCTGATTCAACATTTCATTGGAAGACTCAAATTCCGATCTGTTTTCATCCAATTCAAAATGACGAGACATGAAGCAAACATTATCTTTTGTTAGCTTATTTGGGGAACCCGATACCTCCAGATACCTCATTCCCATATAAAGCATAGGCTTGAAAACAGCTTTGGCACCATTTAAAATGAAAGCGTAAGAAAGATCTGTCATTTGATTAGTTGTGACACATACACTCCCATCTTCATTCAGTGTATAACCTCCCATAATCTTTACTTCGTTACCACTTTTTCCACCTGAAAATTCAATCTTTGGAACCCCAGCGTACACTTTTCCCAGATCAATCACATACCTGTTGCCTGAAATCGCCTTAACTGATTTTGGTATAATTTTTCTTTCAATCGGTCTGGCCATATTTGGCCTCATAATGCCTGTCCATGGTTCCACCGGATGTTCGCCAATCTCTCTGGAACTTTTCCAATCCGAATCATTAAACTCCCTTTGATTCCAGTCATGTGCAATCAGTCTCGAATCAATTTTATCAATGAAGCCGACTCCCTCTCCCTCATTTCTATGTTTCTGTCCCACTAAGAAAGATACTACTTTGGCTTGCTTCCAGTCTTTATTAGTTACAATGACAGTCGTTGTGCCATCAGTATATTCAACGATTGATTTTAAAATAAACCCTTTACTACTTTCCGGTCGACCTTGTCCTCCCTGATACCAATGTGTCAGGCACGCGAATAAATGCTCCTTCCCTTGCCTTACATTTTCGGTGATATCAAACGTTTTATAATATTGATATTGTGGATAGTGATACCCCGGTCCTTTTCCTAGCAGTTCTCCATCAAGGTATAATTCGAAATCATGAACGGCTGACACATAGACCATTGCCCGGTCAATGGTTTTCCCTTCAACCTGAAAACCCTTACGGAAATAGGTATAATCTTCATTTGCGTTGCCCTCTCTTTTAATCCATTTCGCTCCTCCCCAATCTTCGTTTTTAAGTAAGCCCACATCAAAATGAGCTATATCGCTATACACTCCCTCATTATCATCTTTGTCCCAGGATTGTACCTTCCAATAGTAGCGGGTCCCGGAACTTAGTTCACTTCCATTATAATACACATAGTTCTGCTGATCGGAGACCACCTTCCCGCTGTTCCACATATCTGCTTTATCCCTGGTGAGTATGTCCGGGCTCGAGGCCACCAATATGCGATAAGCTGTTTGCCACTCTTTGTCATCCGGGGTATTGAAATTCCATCCAAAATAGGGATTACCTGTTACCCCTGAAGGATTGGTCTGATCAAAGCACCTCAGCGCTCCACAATACTTCTGGGCAATGGAGACAGCGGGAATCATCGTGATAATCACAGAAATGACAACAGATGCTATATAGGGGCGTAGATTCATATTCACTTCACTTGCTTATTAGCTGCGATATATACCGCAGGCTACTTCATATAAAAAACCTCATTTAGTGACTTCGTAACAGGCGAATTATCCGGGTTCACTTCCATAATGTCTGACATAAAAGCCCACCAGCGTTGAACGATTTCCTCACCACCCAAATCCTGACTTCCGCCCTCTCCAGATACCTTCTGAAAGCCAAAAAGAAATTCAGTTTCGGGATCATGAAAAATGGAATATTCAGATACTCGGTTTTCCTTCAGTAGACCCTTCAGTTCCGGCCAAATCTCATTATGACGCTTTTCATATTCCTGAACCATTCCCGGTTTCAGTTTCATCTTAAATGCTAATCGCATCATGTTTCATTTTGTTTTGTATGGCTCAAATACACCATTGCTTCTTCGGCCTTCAATTTGCTCTCTACTTGAGTAACCCAAAGCTTAGTTTTTTCAACTGCCATCAGGCTTAGTCACTGATCCATCGGTAGTCATAGGCCAGGTCCAGCTATCAAAATCATCTGGCTCCGATGGATCAAATGCTCCAAAATCCGACTTAACGAACCGAGCCAAATCTGAACCAGATTCATTGATCCCTTTCACCACACACTTGGCAAGTTGCCATGCACCGTAGGTACTAAAGTGAGTATTGTCTGCGAGTGCCTCTTCCTGCCATGGAAAGGTGTCTGCCTCATAGTGAACAAAGGCCTTTTTCGACCCCTCAATACCTAAGGTTTCATAAAAAGTTTTACTCATAGCATTTAAATCAATAAGCATTAAACCCTCCTTGCTGGCAAGTTTTCTCATAGATTCTGGGTACTCTTCCAGGGTGTTCAAGATCTTTCCCTCGTTATCAAATCTTCTTCTGTTGGTAGAAGTTACAAGGACAGGTGTTACACCCTTGTCACGGGACAACCCAACAAATTTCATGAGCTCTTCATCATAGGTTGTATATGGATCTACATGGGTCCATCCGGGCTTCTGATCATTATGTGCAAACTCAACAAAAAGGTAATCTCCCGGTTTCATCAATGATTCGATCTTTTTCAGTCTGCCAGCCGCAATAAACGACCTTAAGGTTTCCCCGGACTCCGCAAAATTGGCCACTGCTATTTCAGGCTTAAGAAATAATGGCAACATCTGACCCCATGAGGCCCAGGGGTCCTTTTCCTGATCCACCACTGTTGAATTTCCTGCTAAAAAGATTGTCGGAACGTCCGGACATTTCTCAATTTCAATGGCCTTAACCGATGGACATTCTCCCCCAACTTCGATAGTGAGGTTAGAATCCCAATTCAAATAATCTAATTCCCGCGCCTTTAGACGAATAGCATTTGAAGAATCAATATTGGGGGTTCTTACATTCACTACGACTTCAACCGTATCCATTTGACCCGGCTTTGTTACATGATCCAATACCATCAATCGACGGGATTCAGCTTTTATCGTGGTCGATGAAGCTGATTCAGAGTCACCCAGTAAAAATTTAATTCGGTAGTTGCCTTCTTCCAGCTTTACCCAAAAGGCATAAGACCCTTCAGTCTGACATCCTGAAACGGCTTTAAAATCACCGGTTATTCCATAAACCAAATCATCCTGACTATTGGGCCATCGAGTCTGATTATTCACGGACAATCCTCTAATATCATCATGCCCGCTCAGGTTGAATACCAAAGAGTTATTTTGAACCTGGCCACACGAAAAAACGCTCCATAAAATGGTTGATGATATTATCAGGGATCTATTTGAAAATGCATCTATCATCTATCCCGTTTGCTTACCAGTTCATTTGATTTCTCCCTGAAAGTGATGATTTTGATGGTATCACCTTTCAATCCATTGGTTTCAGCCCTAATCTTGATTTTTCCGTCATCCTTTGTTGACCGTACCACCAATAATGCCCTACCCTGAAAAACTTTCCTATTGTCTGCCTGAAATGGCTCATCGCTAATTACATCTGCATTACTCACCCCTGCATTAATACCTGCACCGGTAACTTTGAACGTAATCTCATGATCTGCACTAGGGACAATCACCCCATTTTTATCCACCACCTCAACATCTATGTAGGATAAATCCAGCCCATCAGACTGAATCCTTTCCCGATCTGCTTTAAGAATAACCCTTTCCGGCTCCCCTGCTGTTTGCAATTTATGACGAGCCACCTCTACGCCATTATTTCTGGCGATAGCTACAATTTCTCCTTCGCTGTAAGGCACCACCCATTCCAACTTTGTGTGCATCTCAGGTCCGGTATTGATTGGATTTTCAGGGTCGTATTCTTCAGCGGTATAGGCTTTAATATCTTTGGTATAATACGCTTCCGGGACCTCCATAAGTCCCATGGATTTCCCGTTAATCAAAAGCTCGACTTCCTGAGTATTGGAGAACGTCATTACCCTGACAGAATCCTTACCCTTCCAGTTCCAATGCGAGAACATCGGTTGAAAGCGAAGATTAACTTCATTCCAATATTGAGCGGTTTCCTCGCTAGGGTCATATGCTGCAATACGGACCATCGGTTCTTCACTATATAAGCTTTGGATATAATAGGTAAAAGGCTTCCAGTGATCGTTCCAGTCAATCACCCCATTGGGCCAGCCTTTAGCTGGCCATCCAAAAGATTCTCCGATGTAGTCTGTACCTCCCCAGTAGAACATCCCCACACCATAATCGTGATTGAAATTGAACCACTCGTTGCCCAGGTTACCTACCTGTGCCTCACTCAGTATAAAGGTTAACTGAGGATAATTTTCATGATCCATTGGCCAAAACTCCTCCCTGTAGTTAGTGCTGACAACGTCCATGTAAAACTCCATCTCGGGAGGACCTTCTCTGTAATAGTTCTCAGTCCTGTAGGCTCCACTTTTTCTGGACGGATGCAACCCGCAAGTAACCTTCCTGCCTGGCTCCAGCTGATGAACAAAATCAGCCATCACCTTCATCTGGTCAATGCCGAAATTAGCTTTTGGGTCACGCTGTTGGTGGGTCTCATTTCCGACACTCCAGATAAAGACACAAGGATGATTTCTATCCCTTCGAATAAACGCTTCTAAGCTTTTTCTCCAATGATCCTCAAAGGCATTTCCTTCCCCAAAAAACTGGTCTTCCCATTTATCAAAGGCCTCATCAAATACCAACATTCCATTGCGGTCACACCAGTCAAGGATATAAGTGTCATGGGGGTTGTGAGAAAGTCTTATGGCATTGCACCCGAGCTTTTCCAGTCCCTCCAGTCTCCTTTCATATCCTCTTTCGAAAGCAGCTGCCCCAAGAGGCCCCAAATCATGGTGAATATTCACTCCTTTCACAAATACCTTTTCTCCATTAACCAACAACCCTCTATTCGGGTCAAACTGAATTGTTCTGATCCCAAATGGGGTCTCCAATTCATCAAGAAGCTGATCTTCCCAGCTAAGCTTATTTTTGACAGTATAGAGATAGGCATTACCCACATTCCATAGCCTTGGGTTTTCAATCCCAATGGATTGATTGAAGACGTATAACTCTCCACTACTCACAGGAACCTTGCTCACAGTCTCACCGACCTGAATTCCATCTTCATCATATACCTCAGACAGTAGGGTCAGCTCCCGAGTATCATCCAAATCATTGAGAACCTCGATCTGAATCGCTACCTCTGTCTTACTATTATCAACTTTCGGAGTAGTGATATACAGTCCATCCTTCACAAAATAGGTTGAGCTACGTTCCTTGAGCCACACATCTCTATAGATACCCTCACCATTATACCAGCGAGAACTCTCCATATCCGTATTGTCATAAGAAACCGCTATGAGGTTATCCCCCTGCTGGATCAAATCCGTGATTTCAACTTCAAATCCCTCATAGCCATTTAGCTGATGCGCTACTTCCTTCTCATTGAAGAAAACCCTGGCATCACGATAAATACCTTCAAAATCCAGAAAGTATCTGCTATCTGATGATAGATTAGATATCGCCAATTTTTTGCGATACCATCCCTTTAGTCGCGGGCGAAATCCATTTTTCCTATCACTATTATAACCATCCTGAAGAAAGGCTCCATAAATCGAAGCATCATGAGGTAACTGGACGGTTTCCCATTTCTGATCATCATAGGACCGCAAGTGGGCATTAGCTTGCTCCTGTTGGATAAATTTCCAATCAAAATTCAATAATGAATCGATACGAGGTTGAGCGCTGAGTGTCCATCCCAACAGCAACGTAACTCCAAAAACTCCTATGGCTCTTGTAAATATCACTCTTCTCTATCGGTTTAATTTTAATACTTCACTTCCTGCCAAAAGGAAACATCCCAGTCCGTAGTCTTCAAAATCAGGAACTTTATCGTAAGTCACCGGCTGACCGGTAGATGGCTCTTTACCCGTACTTTGAACATATCCCAGAAAGCCGTTGGCGTGAACTGATTCGGTAAGTAATGCATCCCAGGCCCTGGCCATAGGCTGATAATAAGTGGCCGAATCAACTACTCCATTATTGATCCCCCACGCCATGCCGTAGACAAATAGTGATGTACCCGTTGCTTCCGGGCCACCATAGTTCCTTGGATCGTGTAAACTGGCATTCCAAAACCCATCTTCACGCTGCACTTTGATCAGAGCTGCTAGCATCGCTTTCAAATCCGCGAGGTATTCGTCTCTGTGAGGTTCATCCTCAGGTATATCTTCAAGCACCTTTACCAGAGCTGCTACTACCCATCCATTCCCACGAGACCAATAGCAATCTTCTCCATTCGGTTCGGTATAAGGAGGCACATAATCTTTATCTCGCCACCAAAGTCCATCTTCCTTATTGTACAACCCTCCTCCTTCTTCATACTTGGAGAAGGCATACATGTCATACATACGCTCGAAATAGGAGCTATCTTCATAAATACGACCAAGCTTGGAGAACACCGGCATCGCCATCTGAATAGCATCAATCCAATCCCAGTCATCGATTTTGTCAGTCACCATCATACTGTCGATGGACGCCTTTACACTATCAATTATGGCTTTGGGATGACCCAGCTCGTAGAGATCAATATAAGTTTGTCCGGCACATTGGTTATCCGCATTTCTGGTCGTAATCCCATCACGGAAGCTCCAGTCGTGAGCTTCACCCCATGAGGCACCATATTCGAGATAATGATCCTGGGGATCCACCGCATTTAATGCCATTAAGCCTTCATAGTATACCCCACGTGTCCAGATGTGACTTGGCCAGGTCTTCCTCCCCTCTATGGGAGCACCGGTATCAGGCCATTTGTCCATAAAGTACCGGTTGGTCTGACGCATGGCTGCCAATGTTTCCTGATTAGAAGGTAACTCCACAGGAACATCCGTGCATCCAGCAACAAGGACAATTATTAATATAAAAAACACTCCTCTTGAGGAGACGCAGTTAAGGCACAACCCTTGAATCATTTTCGGATCAATATTTAGTTCAAATCTCATTGGGACAAACTCCCCAATGCAATCATAAAAACTTTCATCTGTGAGTGCATTTAAGGAATTCGTAAGAAAAGGGTGGTATTCTCGTATTCGTCTGTCATCGCACATATTCAAAGAGAATTTATGGTCTCAATTTGAGCCGTTTGCTTTTAAATGATCACTTTTATCCTTTTTTCTTATTCCATTACCTATTGTTTATTCAAAAACCAATACTGCCTTATAAGGCATCTAATTGTTAAGCCTTCCTTCCTCCACCCAAACCCGAATAATTTCAATCTGCTCATCAGTTAGCGAGCCAAAAAGTGGAGGTGGCATATTTCTGTTTTGAGTTTTGATCACTATGCTTTCACCAGACATCGCAATAGACTCGTAGGTGGTAAAAGCAGGATCCGAAGAAGCGTCATGGCAACCTACGGCATTACAGGACGCCTGAATAACTGGAAACAGGTGTTGACTGAAACTTACATCACTGACAGAACCCTGAGCACTTAATTTCAGGTTATTTATGTCGACTACAAATTGTGTATTGGCAAGGGTGGAATCAGTGAGTACCTCATTGTCCCCAGTCCAATGTGAAAAAGTCACCGGGTCGGAAAGGGTCGAATTGATATACACTGTATCACCGGGATGATAGGTCCCTGAACCTTCCCCATTCGTGACAGTGACTGTAACCGTAAAACCCGGATCAACCTTATCATTTGCCTTTAGGTAAACATCCGATTCGCTCATGGTAAAACTTGTATTTTGCTTTGTAGAATCTACCAGCAAATGAGTGTCACCTGACCAATGACTAAAAAGGTAGGGATAACTGCTCGAATAGCTTTTGATTGGTACCAGGTCGCCGGGCAGATAAGAACCTGATCCGGTTCCTCCTTCGATCAGTACTGAAAATGGCCCCTGTCCCATGATACCGAAGTTGACCGTATCAGCATTCAGCCAAAGCCCATCCCTGAGTAGCGAAACGACCAACTGATAGTCATCATCTAATAAATCCGCTATGGTGAAAGCAGTGGATCTAACCGTCATCCGGGAATTGTTGTTTATCATGTATTCAAGGCTGTAAGTGCCTCCTCCCAAATCAATATCCTCAAGTTCAATCACCACATCTACTTCAGATGCATCCATTATTGACCCCTCTGCAGGAGATATTACCTGTATATAAGGTATTGATTTGTCCTCTATATCATCTTTACAGCCTACCGACAAAAGAATGAAACAAATGGAAACGCCCGCCTTATATAGGTTTTTCAACATCCGTTGATGGTTAGTTTTTGATAAATAATTGACCTTCAAATTCACCTTGCGGGGATATTAACTTTAAGATATACTCACCGGGCCCCAAGGCACCCAGATCTACCCTGTACTCACTTCCAGAAACCTGCCCATTGAGCAGCCTCACTCCATTCAAATTGAATATTTCAAAACTTAGCTTTCGATCGGTATCGATAAAGAGGATGTCCTGTGCCGGATTAGGATAGACAATAATCTGGTGAGAGGGATCTCCGAAGAATGAGGCACTGAGCACATTACCGATCGTTAGTTGCTTAACTACTCGGTCATCGCCGCCCCTTCTATCATAGACAATCAGCCGCACATCATAAGTACCTTCCTGCTGATAGGTGTGAGTCGTGACCTTACCAAAGCTTTGAGAGCCATCCCCGTAATCCCAGGCATAATTCAGAAGATCACCATCTGCGTCCATAGAAGCACCCCCATCAAAGGTCATGGCAGCCGGAACTTTAGTGGAGTCGCCACTGATCTCAAAGGCTGCAAACGGGACCGAGTTGACAGCAATGACCTGAGTGGCCACATCAGATTCTGTACCATCACTTACCGTAAGCTTAACCGTAAATTCACCTCCCTTGTCATAAGTGTGAATAACTGAAATTCCCTCCTTTATGGTGCCGTCTCCAAAGTCCCAGCTGTACGTCAGGTCATCCCCGTTAAAATCATAAGATTCTGCACCGTCCAGACTTATCTCATGGGGAGCATTCCCAGATGAGTTATTCACTGTAAAAGCGGCTATAGGCTTTACATTTTGCTCAATATCAGGAATGTAAACCTGGTAAATATTCCCATTGGATTTAGTAAATAACCAAACCCTACCATTAGAATCCCTGAAAAAACGAAGGTCAATTCTACTCGAAGGAGCGAGGGTTTTGAAAATTCCTTCTTCACTCCCATCGATCCTGATCTTTGCTTCTCTTATTTCAAACTGTCTGCCCTGCACCAGAGAATCCATTGGGACATGAAACAAATCGCCATAAAGTATATCACTAAACAAAAGCTGCCCATTCAGATTCGAGTAGGAGGCATCCGTCCAGGTATAACCCAGGGCTATGGCCGCCCCTTCGGAATGATCATATTGAGCCACTGGATAGAGATAGCCGCCTTCATCAATTTCCGGTAGTGGCTCCACATTTCTGGTGCTCCAATTATACCGAAAGGTGCCTTCTCGGTGATCCCATCCATAGTTTCCACCCTTTTCCACCAGGTTGATCTCTTCAATATTGTGCTGACCGATGTCCCCAACAAAAAGGATCACTTCTCCTTCCCGTTGTTCAAACGACAACCTGTGGGGATTTCTAAAGCCATAGGCCCAAATTTCTTTTATCGCCCCATTGGTATTGTAGTACGGATTAGTCTCCGGGATTCCGTAGTTCCCATTGGGGCTATTGTTGCCCTCCGGGTCTATCCTCCAAATCGTCCCCATGTAACTCTCGACTTTTCCGATATTGTTATGAAACCCGCGTTCCGAACCGCCACCCTCGCCATTGCACACGTAGAGTAAGCCGTAGTCTTCATCTTCCGGTTGAGCAAAAGGGTTAAAGGTGATATCCTGCATCCCATGGATGGTCGTAGTAAAATCCAGGCGAACCAACTCGTTTTTCGTTCCGGAAAACACCCCGGCTAAGGGATCTGTCGCCACCCACCTGGTCAGCACCCATTGAAGCGATGAATAGCCCTCTATCGGGGAATAATCAGCTACCTGAGCATCCTGCACTTCGGCATGCGCTGTATAGAAAAGGCCATTAGTGGCATACTCCGGATGAAAGGCGATCGCTCCCGAACCTGTCCCCTTTCCTGAAGCATCTTTAAAGTCGTCAAAATGGTCCCAGAAATTGAGGTATAGAGACAGGTCTCCCTGGCTATCCATTAGGTAGAGGTATCCATTGAGGTCAATAACCGCTATTTTATCAGAACCGGGTACTTCCCTCATCATATTGATTCGGGCACGATTGTCCGGGTGAATAGTGTGCTCCGGACCCGGTCCCCCTACCGGCATGATCGCATAAGTAATGAGATCAATGACTAATCCTGAAAACTGAACCTCCTCTTCTATCGGACCTGTTTGAGACCTCCCCAGCAGACAAGAAAAAAGTATCATGAATAAAAGCACATACCTGCCAAGAAGATTATGGCTTCGAGACCTATGATCTTTCACGTCGTAGGCGTTTATTAACAATTTTTGATGGGTCATTCTATTTCAATACTTTGCTCTCAAATAGCTCTAACACTTGAATCCCTGATTATGAGGCTCGATTTGATGGGTTCCTCTACATTAAGCATGGACTTAAATGTCAATCGCTTAAGAAGAACAGAAGCTGCTTGTCTTCCCAGTTTATCACATTGCTGGTCCACGGTTGATAAGCTTGGATTGGTCACCCTTGTAAATAATTCATTGGCATAGCCAAGAACCCCAAGTTCAGAAGGCACGCTGATGTTCGCCTCCTTCGCATATTCCAGTACCCCTAATGCCGTGTGATCAGAACAGCAGAAAATGGCATCAGGTCCATTACCATTTGCTAATAACTTTTTGGCAGCATTATATCCATCTTTCTCCGTGAAGGCTTCCAGTTCCAGGGCCTTATTCGACTTGATTCCGGCATCCTCTAATGCCTGGTGGACTCCTTCCAATCGCTCACGATAGACATTGGTCACCATACCTCCATGAAGCACCCCAATTTTACGGTAACCACCACTAAGCAAATGATTGACGGCTTTATACCCCCCTTCGAAATTATCATTGACGATTCTTGGGGTGTTCAACTCATCCGTAACACGATCAAACTGTACCAAGGGCACACCTGAATCCAATACGTACTGGAGGTGTTCGAAATTCTTTGTTTGTGAACTGAGGGATATAATTATCCCATCCACCTGACTACTGAGCAGGGATCGAACTGCGTCGCATTCCTCCACATAATTTTCGTTACTCTGACAGATGATGAGGTTGTATCCTTCTCTTTTGAGTTTGGCTTCCATCCCATAGATGGCCTCAGAAAAAAAATGATGATTCAAACGGGGCACGATGACGCCCACTACCTTACTTCTGCCGGATCGAAGCCTTGCAGCCGCCCTGTTGGGTATGTAATTGAGCTCTGCAGCCACCCTGGCCACTTCTTCCTTGGTTCGGTCACTGATCCGTGGACTTCCGCTCAGAGCGCGAGATACCGTAGATGGATCCTTTTTTAATTTGTTAGCGATGTCGATGATGGTGGCTTGTCGCTCGACTCTTTCCTGTTTGTTGCTCATTTCTCTGGGGTTAATGAATTGAAATCAGCTATTAGGAAGTCCTGTAATTTCATTTCGGAATGGGATTTGAGCAAACGTTTGAATATAAGATGCTGTAATCATGAGAGGGCAAGTGTTAGGTTAGAGAATCATGTTGCTCATTAAATGAAGAATACACGTTACACAAGGATATGGATTTATCAGTCCTGATAGATTGTACAAATTCGTATGAAAGGTTAGTTGAATTCGTCCCAGGGGTTGAATCCGCGATCATTCCCTACCATCCGACAAGCATTCCCGGCCCATAGGCAAAGACTCCTGACCACCCGGCAATCATTCACCTCCATACGGCTATAGTTCATGACCGCTCTGTATAGGTGAAACGCGATGAACAATCATTCAATATGATATCGTACAAACGGACGCTTTCGCTAGTTTGGGGTTCGATTCAACCATGGTCCAAATACATCCCTCAGCAGTGTTGAAACACCTAATGAGACCTTTACTAAAACTAAATACCAGCAAAGGCTGAAATTCAATTCGTAAAAACAAAAAAAGCACTTACGACATTCCGTAAGTGCTTACACATTTCCCAAATAAAACAAACATTATCGTCGAATGGCCTCTGCCATCAAATAAAGCTCTTCTGTATCAAACCAGGTTATTAAAAAGATCAAGTCAATTCACGGAAGCTACTTCTTCCGCTTTAGAAATTGCTGGCAAAGAATTAATGGTGCCCTTAACAGTTGGTTGTGTGCGCTTGATGTATCCATTGTCATCAAAATTCAGCTCATCGATACACACTTCACGATTGTATCCGGCTGCATCCCCCATTTTGATTCCCTTTGGCCTGTTGAATCTATGATATACAATATACCACTGATCCTTTGCCTTAGAATAAACAACTGAATTATGGCCTGTCCCATAGATGGCTTTTAATGGGTCCTTCTCAATGACCACATTCCATTGAGGAATATTTAAAGTCCCTAGCGGGGAATCAGCGGTGGCATATCGTACCTTATAATTTGGACTTCTGGTATCATCCTCTGACCACAAGAAATAATACTTTCCATTACGGAAAAAGACCTCTGTACCTTCTCTAAATGTTTGATCTGGGGTCATGACTTTAAGCGTGCTCTTGTTGATTGAAACCATATCATCATTAAGCTCTACTCCGGCCATGTAACCATTACCCCAATAAAGGTAATATTTTCCGGTTTGCTTATCATAAAACACATCCGGATCAATCTCTTGTCCTCCTTTAACTCCCTCAGGTCTGAAGTCGATCAATGGCTTGCCTGTATCTACAAATGGACCCCATGGGTTATCAGCTACAGCCACACCAATCTTCTGAGCGGCAGAGAAATAATAGTAGTATTTGTAACTATCACCCACTTTCTTCTCAATGGCACATGGAGCCCATGCATTTCGATCAGCCCATTCTACATCCGTAGTCAGGTCCAGAATTTTACCCTTATTCGTCCACTTGACCATATCAGCAGATTCGAACACCTCAAAATGCTTTCCAGACCACCAGTTGAAGCCGTCGCTTGTCGGATAGAGGTAATATTTCTGCTCCCTCTCAGAGTAAATAATTTCCGGATCTGCATAGTATCCATTCAAAACCGGATTAGCCTGTTCCCGAACAACGACATCCACTGTCCTTGTCTGCTCACCAAATTGAAATGAATACTTCACCGCTCCCTTGCTAAAATCCTGAGGACCTATTGGACTCACCTTAACTTCAGAAAATAGATTTAGCTGAGGATCAAAGCTGGAAACATCAGTTCCCGGCATGACAGGTAAAGTAATTAACGACTCTCTTATCTCTATATTTTGACTTTTGACCTGATCATTTGAAGTACCCTCAACCAGGCCTATAACTTTCCCCCACTTGCTTAATAATCGGTTCATTTCTTCCTGAGTGATTGGAATGATAGAACCATGCCTCGGGTGAAAGTTCATAGAAATATTTTCATCGATGACCTTAAAGTTTTTGAGATCATCTGTCTCGCAGAATTGATATTTTCCTGATGTATACACGTCATACATCAGGATGTACTTATCTGAATTAATCAACTTGAACGTTCCTGATCCTTCTACGGCGTCATCTGTCTGATCAACATAGCCTTCCTGTACTTCGTAACCTTCATTGATTTTATCAGATGTTGCCAGCATGATTCCTTTAGCTCCTTCGTCTTCATTCTTGAAAAAGAGGTGGTATTTCCCATCCTTTAAAACAATATCACCATCAATACAGGCTCCATCTTTATACAATAGTTGCTTTGGCTCCCCTTCCAGACCTGTGAAGTCTGAATTGGCATAAGCATAATAGATGATATCCGGGGTTCCTGGCTGTAGCATCGACCAGTACAGCATATATTTTCCCGTTGAGGTATCGTAGTTGGTCTGTGGTGCCCATACTCTTCGTACGTCACCAAAATTCTCTGAATAGGTCTTTGGAATATCTATTATTGAATGTGTCCAATTAATCAAATCCTTTGATTTGAGCATAATCATAGCTGTATTTTCCCATCCCATTTCAGGCACATACAAATCTGTTAGCACCATGTAAAACATGCCATCTTCCCCTCTCAATATATGAGGATCTCGCACACCTCCCCTGGCACTTATGATTCGTGAATCTATTACCGGATCGTTGCTATTTAAAGCGAAATAATTAAAACCATCTGTACTCAAGGCGTATCTTACCTGTTCCTCCCCAGGTCCATTTCCAGTAAAATAGGCAAAAAGATAGCCTACATATTCATTCTTACTTGAAGTACTTGCACATCCACTTAATAGGAGTGATGTAAGAACTACCATAATCATCAACTGGCTTATCACGACTCTTCTTATCATAATTATTGTCTTATTCTATTGTCAAATAGCAGGAAACATCAAGTCAGAAACTCCCTCCATATTACAAAGAAGAAAACGTGTTATTTGATACAGAATAAAAGCTTAAAAAATTATTCGATAAGCCAAATGACCCCTACTATTCCCATTCCAATCTCAATAAAGAAATACCCTGAACAGGCAGTTTGAACGATAATCTCAGTTGATTATCTTCAACTAACCTCCATTTGGGTACCTCTAACAACTCTAGCTGACCGGCTTTTTCCAGCGCAGCAATCTGGGACTCCGATGGATTTTGGGGCTCACCCATTTCCTTCCAAAGGGTGTAGGAATTACTATTTTCCTGATCAACACGATAATGATGAATGAGCAGCCGGCCTTTGGGTACACCGGAAAGCAAAACCTCAACGGATGATGCCGGCATCATTAAATTATCATGATCGTGATAATTCCAGATCATCACCGTCGCTCCCCTTTCTGACCTTGCAGCGATGGCATTGACATCTTGCTCTCCTCTGACACTTTGGTCCCTCACCTCAAGAAAGTCGTAAGCCAGATTATCCTGAACTACTTCTACTCTTTGTCCTTCCATCATTCCAAACATCCTGAAGACGTTCAATACTGGTTTATCAACCCCATTGGTAGCCATATCGCGAAATCCTGCAAACCAAGGTTGGTCTTCAAATTCAAACCCCCATGTTACTGCACCAAGTAGGTTCACCCCATAGTGATCAGCCAGCTGATATTTTCGAGCGAAGGCGGCCGAGGTATAGCTGGCATACATCGTTCCGTTTCTATAGTCATTTTGAGGATAATCGGCTACGGAACAGGCAGCACATCCCTCCGGATCAGATTCTCCTATGATGATTGGAAGGTCTTTGAACTCGGGAAAGGAAGAGACAATTTCAAAGCCTTTACTGATGTCTCTTAGCTGAGTACCCAGGTTCATTTGAACCCTATTATCCACCAACTTTGGACTCCCCTTTGCATGAAAAGTTATGAAATCTAAAGGGATTCCTCTTTTTCCCGTCGCATAACTCTTGTCATCTCTGATATGCTCCAGAAATGAAGTCAACCAATCAGCGGCCTTGTCCCATCCCGGACCCGTAGTTTCCGGTCCCCCCACCTTGGCGGTTGGCAGTGCCCTTCTCACAGCATCCACGGAGTAGTCATAAAGCATGAAATATTCCTCCATTGTCCCCTGCCAATAGCCGATATTTGGTTCATTCCAAACCTCCCAATACCAACTTTCCACCTCCTGCTTACCGTATCTTTTAACACAGTGAAGAACCCATTGATAGATCAACTCAGCCCATTTCTTATAATCTGACGGAGGGTAGGCCCATCCGGTATAAATTTCCTCATAAGGTGCCCCGGGATACCAGTAATGACGATACGGTTCCGGCTTTGAAGAAAGCGCCTGTGGCATAAAGCCGATCTGGGCAAAGGGCTTCATCCCTCGCTCGACATAGGTATCAAAAATCCGATCTACAATAGTCCAATCATAAACCGGCCTCCCCTTTTTATCTTCAGTATAGGCATTTGTGGAACCCCATTTTAATCCGTGTGTTCCTTCTCCTGTCACCAACAG
This sequence comes from Marinoscillum sp. MHG1-6, assembly GCF_024714475.1. Lineage (GTDB taxonomy): Bacteria > Bacteroidota > Bacteroidia > Cytophagales > Cyclobacteriaceae > JAMZMI01. The sequence continues at coordinate 345,040 of NZ_JAMZMI010000003.1, forward strand.
GCTGTGTGCCCTGACATAAACGGGCACCGGACTGAGCGATGATATTTCGGAAAGCAGCTTTTTACCATCCTTCATATAGGTGTAGTTCGGCTCATCATATCCCCACCATGCCCAAATGGGTTTCATAGGACCTACTTCTGAATTGAGGTCAATATTTATCGCAACTGTCTTTTGAGACTCTTGAGCATGGATCATTGAGCTCAATCCAACCATTATTATTAGAACGTATAAAACTTTGAGTATCTTCATAACATCCGGGTATTTTGGGTTTTCGCCCTTGAAAATAGCAAAGCCTCAACGAAACATTGAGGCTTATACCAAATAGTTAAATAGTAGGTTTACTAAACTGCTTCTGCATACAATAATTTACTCATTTGAAGCATTAATCAGCTTAATAACATAGCTATAGGTATACTTGCCATCTTTCATTAAAAACTCTTCATGAGGATAAGCACCCCAGCTGTTGTCTCCACCAACTCCTCGCTGACCAAGATCTACATGCAAGGTGATATCTTTTGAGTACCTCAAATCTGTCGGATGCTGTTGCTTCTTGGTTAAACCAGGATCTAAATCCTCGGTTTTGATATTCAAAGCACTAAAGGAGAGTGGCTGTGCACCTTCAATCATAATTGCACTGCCTTTTTTTGAAGCAAGTTTTATCCATCGGGTATCCGTGTGATATCCGTATTCCTGAGGACGGATATAAGGCATTTTATCCTCGCTGACCTTATGTTTCCAAATACCCAGGAAGGTTGCTGTTTTTCTATCAGAATAGTTCTCTTCTGGCCCTCTTCCGTAATACGTCAGGTCATCATAGTTTCCATCAAGAGTCATACGCATTCCAACACGTGGAATTTCATCGGGCCGACGGTCACCAGCCATATCAATCGTAGAGGTCACCTTGATAGAACCATCGTTCTGTACCATATAATTAATGGTATAAGGCACATTGAGGTCTGTCAATTCATAAACAACTTTTATGGACACTCCAGCCTCGGTTTGTTCACCAACCTCAACCGATTTCAGGTCTTTGTTGTTGTGAGCAGTTTTCCAGGCCCCCAGCCTTGAAGGCATTTCATTTCCGAAGTCATTATCAACTGGCGCACGCCAGAAATATGGCTCAGGCATTTTCTTGAGCGATACATCTCCGTTAGTATAATTTTCAAATCCTCCCCATCCTTTATTGAAAGTAGCAGACACATCACCAGAACTAAATTTCACCTTATTGCCGTCTTCTTTGACTGTCAGTTCTCCCCTGGCCACAGAATTGAATACAGGATCAGTAAGACTGAACTGCTCTCTGGCTATCTCATGATTTGCCGGGATCATTTCGGTAGCAGATTTCGTGTAAGCGTATACATTGAGTAAATACTCCGCACCGTTGGATATTTTAGGCAGCTTGATTTTTTTACTCACCGTAGTGTGAGGTGCAGCTTTTACATTGAAATCATCGGTTTTTATCACTTTTCCACTCTTCAGCACTTCGTATTTGAACTGATACTTGTTCAGGTTAGTGAAGTCGAACAGATTCCTTATCGCTAAGACACCTGATTCGTCTTTCAGACTGAAGAGAATATTCTGATACACTTTCTTCACTTCGGTAAGACCCGGATGGGGAGTTCTATCAGCGGAAACCACTCCATTAGCACAGAAGTTCTCATCATGCTGCAGATTGAGGCCTCCCAAATCACCTCCATAAGCCCAATAAGTACCATTATCATCTTGCGTTTTCAATCCTTGATCTACCCAATCCCAAATAAATCCGCCCTGCATGTGTTTGCTGCCCATGATCATATCCCAGTACTTCTGGAAATTACCATTGCTATTACCCATAGCGTGAGAATATTCGCACATAATAAAAGGTCTGGTTTTATCAGTTGCATCCGCATATCGCTGCATGTGATCAAACCATGGGTACATCGGACATACAATATCCGTGTTTCTGTTCTCCCCTGCCTGCTCAAATTGCACTAGTCGCGTATTGTCCTTGTCCTTGATCCAGTCATAAGCTTCATAGAAGACCGGCCCATTGCCGCACTCATTACCTAGCGACCATATGATCACCGATGGGTGATTTTTATCCCTTTCGACCAGTCGCCTTATTCTATCCTTATGCGCTGGCGCCCATTCTTCCAAATACGCCGGGTGTACACTCTTATCGAATGGCGACTGCCACTCAGCTCCCATATCATGGGTCTCAATATTCGCCTCATCCACCAGGTACAAACCATATTTATCACACAGCTTATACCACATCGGGTTTTGAGGGTAATGGCTTGTTCGCACTGCATTGATATTGTTTTGTTTCATCAGACGAATGTCCTTCAACATCATCTCCTTGGTTGGAACATGTCCCAATTCGTCATCATGAATATGCAAGTTCACACCTTTCACCAAAATATCCACTCCATTCACCATCAACTGCGCATTCTTCACTTCCACGGTACGGAAACCTACCTGCTCCGAAGTAACCATAGTCACCTCACCCTGGGCATTTTTGAGCGTGAGTACACAATCATATAAATTTGGAGTCTCCGCACTCCATCGAGCTACATTTTTAATGGTGGCGCTAAAATTGATACTTCCTGCAATATCATTGAATGACTGCTCCTTTGAATAAACAGGCTCAGTTCCGCCAACAGGAATCAATTCCAATTTTAAAGCGCCTGATTTAGCGGCACTCTCATTAAAGGCACGTAAATCTACCTCTGCACTGAACACACCATTTTGATAACTATCATCCAAACTTGCCTTCAGGAAAAAATCCCAAATGGACAATTTTGGCAGTGCGTATAAAAACACATCTTGCTCAAGTCCACTCAATCTCCAGAAATCCTGATCTTCGATGTAACTACCGTCATGATATTTGAATATCTGGATCGCGATATTATTCTCCCCCTGTTTCAGGTAGTCCGTCACCTCAAACTCTGTTGGTGATTTTGCCACTTTCGTCATTCCCACTTCCTTCTCATTCACAAAAACGCGAGCATACCCCGAAACTGATGACAGATTCAGAATCACTGCCCTATCCATCCAGGAAGATCCAATTTGAAAACTCCTTCGATAGGTCCCAACAGGATTATTTTCATTATCGACGAAGGGTGGGTTCTTCGGAAACATATATTTGATATTGGTATATACAGGTATACCAAAACCTTCCAGTTCCCAGTTTGAAGGCACGGTGATATTGGCCCACTTAGCGTCATCAAAATCCTTTTTGTAGAAATCTTTAGGCCTGTCAGCAGGTTTATCAACAAAGTTGAACTTCCAAGTTCCATTTAAAGATTTGAAATAGGCTGAATTTTCAAATTCATCCTTTCTCGCATCCAAACTATTGTCATAGGCAATAAAGTCAACATGACCGGACTCTTTATTTCGTTCAAAAACTTGTGGATTTTCCCATTCATTTATCCCTTGCGAATATACCTGGGTTGATACTATTAGGCCTGCAGTCAGCAGTAAAGATTTCAAATTCATTTGATGTTAATAAGATTATTTATTGTCATAATTCATTTCATGCCTCTGATCATTGTCAGACAAAAGCTTAAAAAAATGTCACTTCAAATATTCAGGAAAATTTTACCTGGAATGGGGCTGTCATCATTCAAAACATAGGCACTATTCATTATTGTCAGAAGTTGCAAGATTATTGGCTCTATACTCCGACGGACTCAGCCCAAATTGCTCCTTAAAACATTTCCTAAAATATTTCAAATCAGAAAACTCCAATGAAAAGGCTATTTCAGAAACTGTCATATCTTCAGACAGCAACAGCTGTGCCGCTCTCTTTATTCGGATCTTTCGAATAAAAACCTGAATAGAAACTCCTGTCAGGGATTTGATTTTGCGATACAACGCACTCTGACTCATTCCCAGCTCTTTACACAACAACGGAACGCTAAACTCTGACTCCTCTAACATTTGAAGAGTTATTCGCTCTGCCTCCAATACGAACTCCACCTCTCGTGAACTACCTGAAGCATTACGATCTATCAGATCATTGGATTCATATCGTAGCTCGAGCATTTCACGATTTTTCACGAGGCTATTTACACGAGCAATTAAAACTTCGGAAGCGAATGGTTTTGTTACATATCCATCGGCACCTACATCATAGCCTTTGATCTTATCCTGCTTCGAATCCTTAGCGGTAAGCATAATCAGAGGCACATGACTCGTAGAAATATTCGATTTGATCTTTTTACAAAACTCAATGCCATCCATTCCCGGCATCATCAAATCAGAGATGATGATATCGGGGGTATTATTGATCGCAAACTCAAAAGCCTCTTTCCCATTTTCTGCCTTTATGATCTTAAATTCCTGATCAAATAATGACTCCACATAGGTTAAAATATCCTTGTTATCATCTACAACGAGAAGCATCTTCTCGTTCTCCTTTTCTTGTAGACTCTCTATCTCTTCATGTCCATGGTCCTCAGAAGCAATGAGATCAGTTTGTCGTTTTACATCATCAATGAACCTCACATAGTCTTTGCCTTCAAACCGCTCTTTTCCTGAAGGTATGCGAATCGTAAATTTTGTACCATCCCCCTCGGAGCTTTCTACATCAATAGTCCCCATATGAAGTTCTACAAAACTCTTACTCAAGGCCAATCCAATTCCTGAGCCTCCCGTACCATAGGAATTGCTTGCCTGATAAAAAGGAGAGAATATTTCAGATAATTCGTGACTCTTAATTCCAACTCCCTCATCTTTCACCTCAATGATTATCTCGGCGTTATTTTCATGAACCCCAAAATGAACACTCTTTCCTTCCGGAGTAAATTTCAAAGCATTCGATAATAGGTTGTTCAAAACAATCTGAATTTTTTCCAAATCGAGCCATGCTTCCAGTTCATTTTCACAATAAAACCCGAACTTCACCCCTCTTTCTTTAGCCAAATAGGCAAAACTTTCTGCTTCTTCCTGAGCTAGAAACTTAAGATCATGCTTACCCACATTGAGGGTGGTTTTGTTCATTTCGATCTTACGGAATTCAAGCATTCTGTTGATGAACTTCAGTATGATCGCGGTATTCTTTTTGATTAGACTGAGGTACCTCTGATCCCTTTTATTCTGTGCAGATCTTAAGAGATCATTAACCGGTCCCTGAATTAAGGTCAAGGGTGTTTTGAGTTCATGAGAAAAATTGGTGTAAAACCTCAATTTCTCCTGCATTACGTTGTGCTCCTTTTCCCTGAGTTCCTGTTCAAAAGTCAGCTTCTGACGCAATACGATCCTGCTGTTGTTAAACTTATTCAGTCGCCAGATGATGAGAATAACCAGAATGGAATAGATGAAATAGGCCTGCCATGTTTTCCAATATGGTGGGGTAATGATCACTTCAAGTGATCTTTGAGTGTTCCCATTGACACTCTTTACCCAGAAAGTGTAATGACCCGGAGGAACATTTCGATAAGTAGCGAGATTCGATTCAGCTCCATATTGCCATTGACTTTCATACCCTTCCAGCATGTAAACAAAATCGCTTTTTTTATGAGTGGTAAAACCAGGAAAAGAAAACTGGATGGAGAAAATATTATCCAAATGATGGAGTACTATTTTATCGGTCAGAAAGATACTTTTACCATTGGGAAACACCTCTGAGTTTTCAGGATTCACTACCTTATCCGATATCTTGAGTTGATTCAAAACAATCTCAGACGTTGATTTTTTAGAGATCAGCTCATTTGGATAAAACAGATTCATCCCATAAATTCCTCCCATCACCATAAACCCATTCGTAGTGAATAATGTGGAGCCAAAATTGAAATGCCCGGATTGAAACCCATCTTCTATTCCAAATTGAAACAGCTCAGGCAATTCCTCATTATACATCAGTACTCCTGTATTCGTAGTAATCCAAAGATTATCATCTCCATCCATTTTTACTGCAGATACTGACCGTCCAGACAAAGCGTCCAGTGCTTCATGCTGAACAAACTCATCGGATTTTGAATCATAAATAACCACACCACTATGTTGGGTGGCTGCGTAGATATACGATCCATCTGTTTCAAGATCAAAAACTACATCCTGGCTGCGAATTTCATTTTCATTCCATACTGTAGACTCAATGATGTGACTACCTATATGGTATTTAAGTATTCCTCGCCCGTAGGTACCTAAATACAAATAGCCTGACCCAGTTGAAGCAATGGATCTAATATCAAGATTATTCGTTGACTCGATGAATTCTAAACGCTCGTTTTTTTCATCATAAACATACATACCTCCCTGATTGGTACCGATGTATATATCCCCTTTAACTGATTCATAAAAACATCTTATATCATTAACCATCAAACTGGAATTATCTACAGTGAAATGTTTTCTTTTCTCCACACTGAAACTCCTTTCATACAAGTAGATCCCATTGGCATAGGTACCCACCCAAACTCTTTCTTTCGAATCCTCGAGCACTCCGAGAACAGCACCAGATTCCAGTTCCGGTATTAGATTATTTTTCAGTTGACCGTTGAAAGGATTTAACAAACTCAGGCCTGCGCCATCCATCCCAACCCAAATATTACCATTATTGGACTCACATAAACCCCAAACATTTGATAGTGGCAGTGAACTACTTGAAGTAAAAGCTTCCTTTTTCACCATTCTTACCACCTCTCCTTTGGGATTAAAAATATTAACACCTCCATTATGGGTACCCAGCCATAACAGGCCGCTACTTTCCTGAAAAATTGAGCTAATGGCTCCTGATGATACGCCTCTCTCGTCATCTCTGTAGGTGAAGCGATTTAGCAATTGATATCCATCATTATTCTCGATTTGGACCTTAAATAGCCCCTGGTGCCTGGAACCTATCCAAAGTATATCCTCCTTATCCCTAAAGGTGGCTAGATAATCATCTTGAGGCAAGATATCAGCTAATCTACGATCTACATGCCTTGTTCCATTACTTTGATACCGAAGTGAAAAAACCCCGGCTTCAGTCCCCACCCAAACATGATTTTTTGAGTCGATACGGAGGTCGAAATACTTCACCTTCTCCCAACCCGTAATTTCATAAGAGCTAAAAAGTTCTATTTCCCCAGTGTGAAGATTATAGCAAATAACGCCCAAATCACTTACTGTTGCCCAAAGGAAATTTCCAATACATTCCAGGTTAAAGACGCTATATTGACCAAAATCGATTCCACTTTCTTCATGAAACAGATTCAGCTTCGTGTACTCCCCATTCGCAACTTTTGAAATACCTCCGTCGAATTCCCCAAAATAATAATCCCCCTGCCCATCGATAGTCATGGCACCAATTCTTCCCTGTATATCCTCTGGCATAAAGCGCTCAATGATATCTGACTGGTAGCTATAGATTGCAACCCCATCATCAGTCATCAACCATATATTATTCCGGTGATCTAGGTGTAATTTGGTAATAGCATTATTTGGCAATGCAGTGGCATTGCTTTTATCTTTTATAAATGCCTGAAAACCAAAACCCTCATAACGAAATAATCCTTCATTGGTAGCCACCCAAACTTGCCCCAAAGTATCCTGAACGATGTCGTTAATTACATTATTTGTCAATCCATCCGCTTCATTGAGCCTGTTGAATTTGTACTGTGTAAACAGGGTTTGCTGCGCATATCCCACCAGACCAATGAGAATCAACATGGTTGTAATTCCTTGTCTGATTTTAATAAATGGGTCAATCATAATGTGATAACTATCATCGTATAAAGTTAACTAATAACTCCTTCCATGAGTTTGAGATTGATTACCTACACCTCTTCAATCGCAGTAAAACTAATTTTCATATCACTCAACACGGTAGACCGAAATTACTCCACCAATCCCGAACTGATCTTGATCCTGGATTCAGGTAACTCTTGTGATGTAACCGTCAATACAATATCACCTTCTTCTCGTGTACTCCTTATGACTACCAGCGCACGACCTTTCCAGGCCTTTCTGGATTTTGCCACGTAAGGATCACTATCACTCAAATTGGCATTATCCACTCCTGCAATTATCCCAGGACCATTAATACTAAACTCAAGCAGGTTCTCCGCATTTGGTTGAACATTTCCATCCTGATCCACAATTTCCACTGTTACGAACGCAAGATCCTGAGCATTTGCTTTTATTACTTTTCGATCAGCCTTAAGACTAATACCGGTAGCCTTACCAGCCGTTTTCATTTTAACAGTCTCACGCTCCTCCCCGTTTTCTACAGCTACAGCTTTAATCATTCCCTCCGAATAAGGGACAGCAAAAGTGGCCTTAAACTCCTGTTCCTTACCTGTGAGCTCCTCTCCCACTAATGCTCCATCCTGGTACAACCTTACGGCAGGATATTTCGAGTACACTTCTACTTCCATTGTGTCTCCTTCACGCCCTGGCCATGTCCAACTCTCCCATGTAGGCCAAACACCCCACCAGGTAACATGAATCTCACCATCCTTTGGATTTGGTTCCTTGACAGCCATATATAACTTCTCCTCATCATTCCACAGTAAGGATCGATAATGACTGATGGGTTTTCTCCAACCAACCAGATCAATATCTCCACAATACGCTCCATGATTAGGGTAAAAATCTTTTTCCCAATGCTGCCCGCCAGGCTCCCACGAATAATGGTAACGACCAATACCGGATTCCCCCAAATAATCAATAGCCGTCCAAACAAAATCACCAATCACATATTTATGCTTTTGAGACATGTCCCACACCCAAAAAGCGTCTTTTGGATAACTTTCAGATTGAAAAATGATTCTATCTGGATCACGTTCATGATCTTTTTCGGCTTCGTGCAACATGTAATTATAGCCACAAACATCATGAGCATCCATCAAAGGATCAAACACATCCCAACCCTGATTCCAGGAAGTCATTGCTGAAGTTACTGCCCTGGTAGTATCACATTCGTAAACAGCTTTTTTGAGCTTGGTCATCGTTTCCACGGCCTCGGGCTTCAATCGCTCAATAATCTCATTTCCCACACTCCACATAATGATAGAGGGATGATTACGATCTCGAAGCACCATTGACTGAACATCCTTTTTCCACCATTCGTCAAAATATTTTGAATAATCGTGGGTCGTTTTGCTTTCACGCCAGCCATCAAATGATTCATCAACTACCAAAAGACCTAGACGGTCACAAAAATCCAGGAACGCTTCGGATGGCGGGTTATGTGCGGTCCTCACCGCGTTATAACCTGCAGCCTTCAAAAGCTCAACTTTACGTTCTTCAGCTCGGTCATAAGCCGCTGCTCCGAGGCAACCATTATCATGATGTACACAGCCTCCATTTAGAATGATCGACTTGCCATTTAGTACAAATCCCTCTTCGGCACTAATCTTAATACTCCTTACTCCAAAAGTCTCAATGCTTTCATCAATCAGGTCACCTTTTTTATTAAGAATATGCACTCTTGCCGTATAAAGATTTGGAGCTTCTGGTGACCACAGCTTTGGATCTTCGATGGTAATGGATTGAGCCACCTCTATTTCAGTATTAGCGGCTATTTTAATGGTTGATTTGCCTGTGCCTACCTGTATTCCTGAGTCACCATAAAGTATAGTCTCAACTGTAAGTTTCCCTTGCTTTTTAGTTTCGTTCTTAATCAATGAGCTAATAGCAACACTCGCCCTATCCGGACTGACCTCTGGAGTGGTAATAGTCACTCCCCATTGCGCTAAATGGACAGGATCAGTTACCTGAAGCCAAACGTGACGATAAATACCGGACCCACTATACCATCTACTATTTTTTTGTTCCGAATTATCCACTCTTACTGCGATGACATTCTCACCTCCATAGTTGATATATGGAGTAAGGTCATAGGAAAATGAGGTATAACCATAAGGGTGTATGCCAAGCGATAGACCATTAATAAACACCTCGGAATTCATATACACACCCTCGAAATAAATGGAGATCAGATCGCCTTCCGATTCATTTGGGACTACAAAAGTTTTTCGATACCAACCAATGCCAGCTGGAAAATACCCTCCATCGTTACCCATAGAGTTATCTGCGGCAATTTTACCTTCAATACTCCAATCGTGAGGAAGATTTAATTCACGCCAATCTGAATCATCAAAATCTGCATCTTTTGCTTCGGATACATCTCCGAGTCGAAACTTCCAGTCATAGTCTAATGTCTGTTTCCTTTCGGGTATTTGTGCGATCACATTCGCCTGGCAACTAGCCAGCAGCCATATAATTGACAGTGAAAAAGTAATTGCTGATGGTGTTAAATAGATAGCGCTGTTAAAATGCAAACGTCTCAATCCTTCGAATTGGGTAAAAAACGATTTAAATAAGGTCAATAATGCCATAATTCGTATAATGCTGATAAAAATTTTCTACAAGGGATCAATCTAACACCACCTGGTAAGCAATGCTTTGCTAGTGATACTCACGCTCCCAAGTATATAAAGCACATTATTCCCATTTTGCTACATGGGTTTGAAGATTTTTCTTCAAACAAGAATAGGACTGACAGGAGATTTGATTGCTGGTTGACCTGTACATATAATATAGCAACAGATTACAACTATCCTTCATCTCAAAAAATACTGTAAAAAATCTCGTTTTCTTGGTATTACTCCATCAAAATTCGACTTTCAGCTGATGTAGGCAAATCGGGCATGAGGTATCATATTTGCCTTATCATTTAAATAAGACACAGTACCATACATTCAAATGAAAATGAAAATCACATTCCCTGTTGCATTGATCTTTTTTGCTTCCTTGTCATTTGCGCAAAGTGGCAACCTCGAACTACATTATGATTTCAAAACGGCAAAATATGAAACCGTCATACCAGACATTTCGGGCAACGGCTATAGCGGAACGCTCAAAAACAATGCTTACGTAGACAATATTGGCCAATACGCTTTATTGAACCTTGGTCTTAGCAATGGATACCTGGATATGGGTGAAAAGGCTGGTCAACTTATCAATAGTATGGAAGATTTTTCAGTATCCACGTATGTATTAGTTGATGAGTCTAGCAATCTTGAGGCGAATGGGAATTTCATATGGACTTTTTCGAACAGCGATGACATCGCCAGCGATCGAAATGGTTGTATTTTTTATTCCGCCAAAAACCAGGAGTATTCCATCACGAAAACGGATTACCGTGAAGACGTATCTTTTGGAATGGACTCCCCATTAACTAAACAACAATGGAAACATGTGGTTTATACCCAAAAGGGAAAAACAGGAACGATATACCTGGATGGAAAAGTACAATCCACTAACAACATTAACATTACACCTGCTGAACTCGGACAAACTCAATATAACTTTTTAGGCAGATCACCTTACAATGGAGATGCCTACCTTAAGGGCTCCATTGCTGATTTCAGGGTTTATTCCAAAGCGCTTTCAGCTAAACAAGTGATCAAGCTATCAAACGATTTGAAGGCCCTGAATGCAACAGTTGAAAAATACCTTTCAAAGCCTAAGAAATTCGTTAGCTCCGGAAACCCAATCATAAGACATAAATATACCGCTGACCCTGCTGCACTCGTTCACGATGGTGTTTTCTACATTTACTCCGGTCAGGATATTGGAGACGGATCTTATTATAATATGCCAAACTGGTGCGTTTTCTCAAGCGAAGACATGGAAACATGGTATGAGCACCCGGTACCATTGAAAGCTAACACATTCAATTGGACAAAAGACAATTCATCATGGGCTTCGCAGGTGATAGAAAGAGATGGAAAATTCTATTGGTACGTCTCCGCCGAGCACGCTTCAGGAAGTGGAAAGGCAATTGGGGTAGCTGTTTCAGATTCACCAACCGGACCATTTGAAGATGCCCGTGGCAGTGCGATTATTACCAATGACATGACCACTAGGTGGACTGGCATTTCATGGGATGATATTGACCCGACGGTATGGATCGACGATGATGGACAGGCCTATCTATTTTGGGGAAACACCCAGTGCTACTACGCCAAACTTAAGGACAACATGATTGAGTTGGATGGCGACATCATCGCCGTTGACCTACCGAACTTTACAGAGGCCCCGTGGATTCACAAAAATGGTGACTGGTACTATTTATCATATGCCTACCAATGGCCGGAAAAAACAGCCTACGCACGAAGCAAAAGTATCGAAGGACCATGGGAGTTTGGTGGCATACTAAATGAACTGGCAGGAAACTCCAATACTAACCATCAGGCCATTGTAAAGTATAAAGGCGATTGGTATTTTGTGTACCATAATGGGGGAATTGGTGGCAGCTACTTACGATCAGTGTGTATTGACTATTTATATCATAATCCGGATGGCACAATCAAAAGAATCCAGATGACCTCCGAAGGTGTAGAAAAGATAATGCCCTAATTATGATAATTATCAACTTACGACTGTCAGCGTTTATCTGCCTGACTTTTCTGGGATTCTTCACTTATGGTCAATTTGGATCAAATCCTCCTCAAAATGTTAAGTTAAAGGATATGAACTGGCGGGATGTGTGCATCCTACCAGACACCACTTCAGGCTACTACTACATGGTAGGGCCGGGTGGAAAATCGGTGCTTAGTTACAGAAGCAAAGATCTGATCAACTGGGAAAACCCTACCAGAATCTTTACCATCCCGGATGGCTTTTGGAGTGATGCCGACATTGTCAACATTTGGGCACCGGAACTGCATGCCTACAAGGGCAAGTATTACCTCTTCCTAACCATCAATACCAATGATCTATTAGAAGAACAATGGCATAATTGGCGACCAAGAGTCAAAAGGGGGTCTCAAGTTTTAGTAAGCAATTCTCCTACAGGTCCATTTGAACCCTTCAGTGATGAATCCACACTTCCTCCGGAAATGATGACCCTGGATGCCACCTTATGGGAAGAAGACGGAAATCCTTATATTGTTTATGCGCACGAATGGGTTCAAATCTCCAACGGGACCATTGAATACTTACCATTAAAAGATGATCTTTCCGAGGTCATTGGGGAACCAAAACTTATACTCAGAGGAAGTGATGGACCGTGGGTTTGTGTTACTGAAAAAGAAGGAAGCTATATTACCGATGGCCCTTATCTTCGATTTGGAAAGAACGGTCGATTAATGATGATATGGACCAGCTTTTGTAACGACACTTATAAAATGGGGGTTTCCTTTTCTGAAAGTGGTAAACTTGACGGCCCATGGACCCATCAGGAAGAGGCAATTTACTCAAATGACGGTGGTCATGGAATGCTTTTCGAGTCTTTCGATGGGAAGCTCATGACCGTACTACACAGCCCTAATAATAAGAAATCTCAACCCAGAATTTTCGAATTGATTGACACGGGTAAAGAACTTCGTATCAAGAAGGAACTTCGGTAATCTATCCTTACCCCAAGCACTCGATTCGGCAATGTCATTAAGTTAAAGATGTCATCTCGAAGAATGAGAGATCATCCTCATTAATAGACAGTACAAAATTAAAGGAAGATTTCTCCTTTGATGAAACGACAATCTCTATAGGCTTAACTTAACACCATTACTCGCTCAGGTATCCCGAGTGAAGGAATTATAATGGCTTGTAGCCATGACAGGGCACAATCCGGTAACCGTTATTATTCATTTATGGCCCTAAATTTCGTTTGTGTTAGAATTAAGGATTAAACGACAACATATGAATGTCTCGGCTCAGCCAGGCGATTGCTTGAGAAATTGTACATTCCATATGGAGCCATTCTGAGATGAGCGTTTTCTCCTTTTCTCTAACCACGGATAACACAGAGCAAACAGATACAAACCTGACTGAAGCCTCATAGCAGATTTAATGACAAGAATTATCCACTGTGTCCTTTGAGTTCTAGGTGGTATAAAAGGCCTCTTATGGTTTTTCAGGTTACGCCATAGGTTATCGCATTGATCCAAAGCTTGGGATCAAGCAATAAAATTGTGGGGAGATTGTATTCATCCGTGAAAACCACTAACAGAAATGTAGAATTGATTACATCTCTTCATTGTATATGATTGCCCTTAAAAGTGACACTAGTCATGTCATGATTTTTCAAACAATTTCTTGTTACCCGTCATAGAGGTCTTCGGCATTGAAGGAATTCCGATCAGAAATTCAAATATTTGGATACCTATTTTTGAATCCATTGTTTGAGTCCCGATAACGTCGGGATGAGTTTTGGATTCATTACCTATTGAATTTGAATTTCCGGAATTACTTCACAGCCTTGATTTTTGACTTCAGTTTGCATCATGGCAAATGGAAGGGATATTCAATCTTGGGAGGAGATGTGGAAAAGGGATATCCCACTATTCATAAGATATCCTCACCGACACTGGATGACCCCCAGTGCACATTTCACCCTGATTCTTTAGAATATTAATTTTCTTAAATATCCCACAGGTTTTCGGATTGATCCGAATTCATTGTCAATTGTGATAAAGCAAAAAAAGAAAAGGTCTGAGAACCCACTCAGACCTTTATCTTCCATTTAACCCTTAAATAAACTAAACCGATAATGTTTTGCCAATGGAAGCAGAACACCTAAAAATAAGATTAATGTCTCTTAAAGTTTTTCGAACCCGAATATTCATAGTGCATCGCCAACTCATTAATTTCTCTCATTGATTATAAAATGTGTAACTCTATACAGCAGCACACATTTCATCAATATTTTTTGCTAGTTGAAACCCGTTTTTTTCGTTAGATGCAATACTTCTCTTCGGAGTATCGAAAGGTATATTCATCCTCATCAACCTCTTTCATACATTAAAAGAGCATATTGTTTAATATGATACAGAAAAAAATAATTTTTTTCATGAAACGCATGAAGTATTAGCATTCATGAGTTGTAGATGTCCCCTATAAATAAGCGTCCAAAGTATCGTATCATATCCACCATTTCACTCTTTCTAATTATAAGGAAGCTTTTATGACACAAACACAACAAATGAAGCAGTCACCCCATATAATCCATTCTTCTATGAGAATCATTACGCTAATAATTCTCTCTGGTGTATTAGGAGTCACATCAATGGATCTTATTCACGCACAAACGCTTAAGCATTCTTATACCTTTGACGAGGGTGATGCTCAGGACATCATTGGTAACGCTGATGGGATTATTCATGGCGGTATCGTAGAAAATGGTCGTTATTCAGCAACCTTGCAGGGTAATTATATAGAATTACCTGCTGATAAGATTAATATTAATCAATACACACAGGCTTCCTTTGAAGCCATGATACAAACTCCTTCAGGAAATGCCTGGAATACGATGCTCTTCTACTTTGGGCGAACTACAGGTGAAAATTATGGCGCTGACTATTTGTTTTTTTCACCGAAAAATGGAGGAACAACCAAGGTAGGAATAAGCTGTCTTAACAGCAGCTCTCCCTGGACCGCAGAAACTAACATCACTGCAAGTGTTTTGGAGGATAACGAACTCCATCATATTGTCCTTACACTGAACAATTCAAGCCTTACCCTTTACATTGACGGAAGTCAGACCGGGTCCGTTAGTTTGAGCTCCGAAAATAAGCTCGAAAACATCAGCAACCTTTCAGCTTATTTATGCAAGGGTGGTTATACTGATGATCCCACGTGGCTGGGGTCAATAGATCAATTTAACATCTACGAGGGGATATTATCCGCACCAATTATTAGTAACAAAGCACTATCATACTTTTCATCACCAGAATTAATTGCAACCACCTATGGGAATTTGGATTCATACGATGACAAAATCAAAAACCTTTCTCCAATTACAGTTCAGGACTTCCTTGACGGACTAACGATCTCAAAAAATGCAGAAGCGGACATTCTGGATAGTAATCAAAATAAAATCACAGATCTTACAACGGTCGTTAACAGTGATATGACTCTGAGAATCACCGGAAGTGCTGTGAAACTTTATCAACTCGTGGTTCGACCGATCAGTGATGACAATTATGTGAAATGGGCCTTCAATGCAGAAATCCTCCATGGCCCTTCCATCATCAATGATTTATATAATGACCTGACAGCTTCTCAATTCCTGTCAGGCGTAAAAATTCCATCCTTTTCTAGTATTCGATTGCTTAACGGGGCAGGAACAGAACTTGAACCGAGTCATATTCTGATTACTAAGGATAAAGTTGAAATCACTGCTGAAAATGGAGATATTAAAACCTACCAATTTTTTGTGGGAAGTGTCCCCATGACAGACACCATAGTCAGCAATTCCCAAAAGACTTTTGATCAATTACCTCTGGGTAAATATGAATTACAGGATAACATAGAATGGTATATTCTGGATGATGCTAATCCTATCCCGGGCTCAAAGCTAAACCTGACCTCCGAAAACATTTGGATCTATTTTCCCAACGTATTACCACAAACACTCTATGACAAATACTTCCCAAATATTACCATCAATGGACAGGCCGCGGTACCGGATCAAAATGTAAGGTTGGTTCAACATGGTGTGGGAAGTGTGATTATCGGTCACCCGAGCACTTATCAACCACTGACTGTTTATTCGGGAGCAAGTTTGACAGGAGACTCTAAAAAACTAAGTCTATACACCTACTACAAAGAGGCCGATGCGTACACAGCATCACCCAGAGAATCTCTCGGCACCTTTGATAACAACATAGAGTCCTTTTTGCTCAAAAAAGGGTACATGGCTTCATTTTCAGAGAATACGGATGGCACAGGCGCCAGTAAGGTCTATATCGCCGATGAAGAAGATATTGTGATCAATACCATGGAAACGGGGCTGGTCAACACCGTATCCTTTATCAGGGTATTTCCATGGCGGTGGGTTAACCGTAAAGGGTATGTTGGTAATGCCTGGGATGGACAAAACACCAGCTCACAATGGGTTTATTGTCACTGTGATCAGGCAGGTGAAGAGTCTTCCCTTAATGTAGAGTATGTTCCATTGAAACATAATCCCGGTTGGCCGGGACTCCCTTACACGAAGAAGAATGTCACCAATCTGCTCTACTACAATGAACCTGATAATTCAGTCGATGACGGTTATTCAACAGTCGCAGACGCCATTTCAAATTATCCCGCATTGTTAGCCACGGGTCTGAGAATGGTAAGCCCCGCCCCTACTGATGGTGGCGTCTGGTGGCTCGAGGATTTCCTAACACAATGTAAGGCGAATAACTATAGAGTTGATGCCGTGGCCATCCATTTTTATCTGGGATGCCAATCAACACAACAATTTTATCATTTCCTGAATGGTGTACATGAAGTTTCCAAAGTGTATGACCCTAATGGTCTACCCGTATGGATAACCGAATTTAATAATGGATGTAACTGGTCAGATGCCGGCTGTAAACCTACCACCTATGAGCAACAAGAAGCCGTAATCAAGGACTGGGTGGATATGCTGGAAGATGCTCCTTTTGTAGAAAGGTATTCGATTTGGCCTGGATGCGAGCAATATCAACAATTTTGGATGTGGGATGGAGATGTGGGCCAATGGGTCATGACGCCTGCAGGTGAGTATTACAGCAATAAGCGATCTGGTCTCGCTTATACTTCTTCTGCTCAACATGACTATCACTATTTTCCGGAAAATAATGATAGCGAGGTTATTAGTAGCAAACTGTCATGGGTACCGAAACCTGCCTCTACCGGCCAGCAGCTTTATTTCGGAATGACGTCTCCTCCTGAATACTTCACACAGTTGGAAGGACATATTGGAAAAATAGACGTGGGTCCTCTTGAATTCAATCAGAAATATTATTGGCGGATAGATGAATATCAGAGCGATGGCACCATTATTACGGGGCAGGAGTTGGAATTCACAACCTACAATCTCCCAAAAGCAAGTGACCCCATTCCATCAGATGGGTCTACTTTAAAACAAGGAAATCATCTGGGGTGGTCCTCTGACCCTTTTGGAACTGAGACCCACCAGGTCTATCTGAGCAGGAGCCCCAATAATATGTTCCTTGAAGCCACCTTTCCAGACGTAACCACGAGCTTTGTTCCAGATGCCCTGACAGCCGGAGAAACCTATTACTGGCGAGTAGATGAGGTGGTTACCTTATCAGATGGGCGGGAAGTTACCGGAAAGGGAGATATCTGGTCATTCACAGCTACTCTACCTCTGAATAATCATCAACCTTCAATCATTACTGTATATCCAAACCCAGCACGTGATTTATTATACATCAATGGTATTCCTGAAAATACAAGGATAGAAGTATACGATCTAATCGGACATAGAGTGATTTCAGAACATTACGAAGGGCAAATATCTATATCACAATTGAAGCCAGGGATTTATATTCTGCATTTGGGTGGAGCTGAGGCTTCGAAATTTATTGTAGAATAGGGAAGAACAAACAATTAAGGCTAGCATTTAACCCGGATAGTCGGGTTACCGATCTCCTTGATAAGGATAATTGCTAAAACATTTCAGGTGACATTTATACACTCCAAATAGTATTGACCGGTTGGTCAATAAAACCAACAATGGGAAGATCACGACATTTCCCGGTAAGACTTCTAAGTTTATTGTAAAATTGGGTAAAACAATACGGGTCAGCCCCTTCATCAGGATAATAGCTAATGGTACATCTAATAACGATGATTTTTAAAACAATTTCACATCACTTTTTTGAGACCAGAGTACCTCGTGTTTATTGTTGGACTATACTTGTCAATGAGGATAATTTCGACTCGGTACGAATAGAAAACAAAAAAGTCCTGATCGAAATCAGGACTTTAAACTCTTAATGATGATATTATCAGATTACCTCACCACTTCATAGCTGGTGGTATCTGTAAAGAATTTATCTATACAGTCGTCGCTAGGAAGATATTCCGTCAAAAACTTAACAGTACTTGAGGTGGTTAACCCAATTAGCTCAGTGGAATCAGCATTTGCAGGAGCCTCAAAAGAGGCGGTAAATCCACTCGAATCATATTCGAGGAGCGTTAATTCAGCTCCGGTTGACGTATCAAACGGCTTCCAATATAAAATAGTACTGGAATCTGTCGCGGTGATTGATGAAACCTCCTTCTTCTTCATAGTAGCTCTATACTTGTCACCGTAAGAAACCCCAATTTCTGTGACCGGTATTGAAATGTTGCCCTCGTCATCATAGGTATGAATCACGAAAGAACGTAAGCTTTCTTCCATGGCTATGGTATCAACAAAGCCATTTGTACGCATCTCACTAGTCACCGCATACTCGAGAGAATCGGCATAGTCATTCCAAAATATTCGGAACTTGGAAACCCTTGCGTCCGGGCTCAAAGTCGCCATGAATTTGAGTCGATTTTCACCAGGAAAGATGTCCAGGGAGGTAAATTTTCCTGGATAGGTGATTTCACCTCCTTCAGAATATTTTCTAAAGTCATCCCATTCATGTTCATTACAAGAACCCATCAAAATAATTATCAGCACTAACACCGAAGATCTTATCAAGGCATTTATAATATCTTTTGTTATGTATCTCATTTCTAAAACTTTTAAATTATTTATCTGGGATCACCAAAGAACTCCATCTCTCCAATATTAAAGTATGGGCCCCCAACAAAGTTTTCCAGACAACGAATTCTGATATATCGTACCTTAGGAAGGTCAGGAGAAAATTCAAAGCTCAATCCAGCTTCTGCTGTGGCAATATCTTCAGGAGTATCCTTTCCATAGCCAGCACCGGAAGGTTTTTCTATTACGAACGATCCCATCAGTGTCCAGCTGTCATCAAGATCTCCAGAAACACTTGGAGCAGTGGAGCCATATATTTCAAACTCTTTCAGCGTAGCGAGGTAGTAATACTGTATTAAAGCAGGATCCCAACCAAATTCAGGATATGGCTGGTACCACCATCTACTTAGCCTAAATTCCTCCCCAACATCATAGGTCAACATATGAGGTCCAAGTTCTGGTTGCTTATCAGTGGTAAAGCTTACAAAGCCCCAACCATTTCGCCCATCAAATGCCGCTTCCGGCCCTACCGGATTGTTAGATACCTGAGGCGCATCACCGGAAAGAGGGTAATACTTATAGTTCTCCTTAAGCATCCGCGTTTCAAAAAGTGGTTTTATTTCAATAGTGGTAGTATCCGTACTATTTTTCCACTTATCCATGACAAACACCTTATAAACGTATACAGAAGTGTCCAATCCGCGAATCTTCCTTTCTATCTTCTTTAGAGCCGTTGCAAAGCTCTTGGTAATACTTACTTCGAACTCATCGAATTCATTTTTTTCCATAATTAGAACCGAAACGATAGATGAATCCGCATTCGTCCCTTCAATATTGAACCCTCCAAACTGAACCGGAAACTCCAATTCTCTTTGTACTTTCCAAATAGGTGCTTCCAGAGCCGATACACTTTTGGTGATCACCTCAGATTTCACATTGCCTTTGGAAACCGTGTAAATTTCAATCTCGTGCTCTTCGAGATCAGCAAATCCATCAAGGATAATGCTATTCGAATAAACGGAGGATGTCAATACACGTTCAATACCGGAGGTGGTTTCATATTTTACACTTACGTGAGAAACATTCGGGTCATCGGGCAAGGTAAAAGACATCTTAACCGCCCCAGCAAGGCTTGTGAACGTTATTTCACTCACATTTTGTGGTACCGCATCTGATTTCTCAAGTGGCTCTCTAAACTCCCCTTCTTCGCAACTGAAAAGGAACGCAACCCCCACCAGCAACAAAAGTTTGATTAAATAATTGCTCTTCATCGCTATCATATTTTTTTGTCCTACCATCCTTTATTTTGAACCAAATTAGGATTCTTACGCAATTCATCTATTGGAATTGGCCAGAAGTAATCCCTTGGCGCTATAAAACGTTGCTGATAAACTTCTCTTTCGACGTTGTACTCAGCAGTAGTCGTTTCCGTTATTCTTAGTCCTTTTACCGGCTGATTAATAACATCTGCTGCTTTCTTCCATCTTCTAAGATCCCAAAATCGATGTCCTTCAAAGGCCAGCTCAATAAGCCTTTCCCTATGAATAATCTCTCTTAAACCATTTTGAGAGGTGTACTTAGCAGGGTTACTGGAATAGGTTAACCATGAAGTTTCCACCCCTTGAAGTCCAGCTCTGATCCGAACAGAATCCACGTAAGCTCTTGCCTCTGCAGACCCACCGCTAACCTCATTCAAAGCCTCAGCATACATTAAATAAAGGTCTGCCAAACGGACTTCCGGCCATGGATATTCTCTCCAACTAATCTGACCATTGGTTGAAGATTCGTAATGAACCAGTTTTTTGATAAAATAACCTGTCTCATTCCAGCTTTGGAAGAACCCATATCCAGCCAATTGTGTATTCTTACATTTTATATAAAAATTATTTTCATCCGCTCCGTCATCATTACCATCCGCCATGTACCAGACTCCTCCATCAAATCCAAGGCTACCATAAAATCGTGGTTCCCTATCAAAGTTCAACCGAGCCGTCTCATAATTGGGCTCAATTTTATAACGATCGACCAGCGTCGCCTTTCTAACCTCTAGCGGATTACCAAAATCCAATGTCTTATCTTCTTCGATCGGCACACCATTTTTAGTATAAAATAATTTTGCTAATCTTAATGGCGCAGCCCATTGCCCCCAAAGGTTGAACCTACTGGTATTTTCACTTCTTTCTGTAGGAGGCATGCATAAGAACTGATTATTGAAATAACTATTAGACAATGCCCATACATGTTCAGGAGCCCATCTTGTAGTTATTGCACCTCTAAAATTGAGTTCCTTTTTGGTATCATCAGAAAGATCTCTGGTATCATTTTCATATCGATACAGATAATGGTCACTACTGTGCGCCATATCAATTGCAGCCTTTATGGCATCTCTCGCCTTTTCCCATTTGGTAGGATCCGGAGCTGTAGGGAATAGATTGTTTCCCTCCTTGTCTGTCAAGTCAGCAAAATCCGGATCACCATTGAAGAGCGGACTGGCAGCATAAAGCAAAGTCTTTGCCTTAATGGCTAATGCGATCGGCTTGTTTAACCTACCAAGATCATCAGTACGATTAGTAATCTCTCTTGGCAAATATGGCACCGCTTCATCAATCCATTTACCAATATAATGTACAACAGAATCTATTGGTTGTCTTGACGAGATTGGCTCTGTAATGGTTATCGGTATCGTGGTCTTCTGAATTGGAATAGGGCCATACATTCTCATTAGATGAAAATGAAAATAGGATTTCAGCACCTTAGCTTCCGCTACCCATTGTTCAATTTCCAGTGAATCCATGTCACCCACGTTGTTAGGGTCAAGCATGTTGTCAATGAAAATATTACAGTTATTAATACCATCCCACATGGCCAGATGACTCCAATCTCCATTTCCTTTTCGCCTACCGGTCCATTCGTCATACAATGGGAACGTCGGGTTCTGTTGACCTAGTGCAATACGAAAGGCCGCATGCCAGGGGTTTTCTATGCTCAGCGGAAGCCATATTTCATCTCCAGCCATCATCCCTGCATTGTACCAGCCGTCTCCATGATCAGGTAAATAGGCGTACAAGGTAAACAAGTACTTCTCCGCCTCATTTCGCAAGGTAAATGCATTGTCAATCGTAGCCACGTTGTCTGGTACAATGTCCAGATAATCTTCACATCCGGTAAATAGTGTGAGTACCACCATGGCCTTTACGGCTAACATGGCCACCTTACTCCTACAATTCTTATATATTAGATTACTCATGTTCACAATCAATTAAAAATCTAAAGTCATACCAAGCGTATAGGTCGATTGGATCGGATACCCAAGACCATTTCCACCCATTTCTACATCCCATAAATCGAACTTGCTGAACATCAACAGGTTAATACCTGAAACATAGAGCCTTGCCCCTTTCAGGCCTATTTTACTCACTTGCTCATAATCGAAATTGTAACCAACATCGACTCTTTTCAGTCGAAGGAAACTACCGTTTCTTAACCACCAGGAAGATCTCACCATATTGGACCCAATATATTCGGTACTCAATCTTGGCCAAAATGCATATTCATTTGGATTGCCTTCAGACCAGTGATCTTCCGCGATCGGCTCTAACACACGGTTTTGAAGTCCTCCTCTTCTGACGAAAGGAGATATATTGATCGGATCAATAAAGAAAGATGACCTGGCCGCACCCTGGAAATAAAAGTTAAAATCAAACCCTTTATATAAAAAGGAACCTCCAAATCCATAAATAATTTCCGGTTGAGTAGGATAACCGATAGGCACCTGATCATCAGTGTTAATAATTCCATCGCCGTTAATATCACGATATTTGATATCTCCTCCCATCACATTCACAGCCTCGAATTGTGTAGGTGAGTTGGCCACTTCTTCATCATCATGGAACAAACGCTCCGCGATATAACCCCATTCCTGCTTGATTGAGTAACCCTTTCTCGAAAGATATGACAACTCTTCAGGATAGATAAGCTCATCTGTCTTGATTATTTTGCTCGTCGCATACGTAAACGTACCCCTTACAGTCATAATCAATTCTCTCGTCAGACGTCTGTTTGCATCCAATGACAAATCAATACCCCTGGAAGAGGCTTTACCATAATTTGAAAGCGGAACTGCCGTAAATCCCAAAGTAGCATCCACATTACTTACTGGTTGAAGAATTTTGCTTCGCTTTTGCTCAAACACATCTACAATCAGGTTCAACTTGTTATCAAACATTCCAAGGTCCATTCCAAGATTAAGCTGTTTGGAAACCTCCCATGTAATATTATCATTTGCATATCTGGAAATTGATACTCCCGGTCTGGCATTTAATGGACCTATACCTTCACCAAACTGTGCTCTATATCGTAAATCATTCAGGTTTACATTTGACAAGTACAAAAACCGCTCGTTGACATCTCCAATCTGGTCATTACCCACAATACCGTAAGTTGCTCTTAGTTTCAGATTAGAAACGGTGTTCTTCAATCCTGCAAAGAAGCTCTCATTAGAGATCAAGTAACCCAATCCGGCTGACGGGAAAAATCCCCAACGATTTGACTTTGCAAAACGTTCTGAACCATTATAACCGAAATTAAGTTCAACCATGTATCGGTTATCAAATCCGTAAGTAAATCTTCCTGACACCCCTTGATTACGGTTTGGTAATGAATTGATCAGGTTACCCGGGTTACCGCTTTCATAATGCGATTGATAATAAAGAAGCATTCCCCCAACAGAGTGTACATCATTGAAAACCCTATTGTAATCAACCGCTGTCTGGAGCCAAAACTGACTATTTACATCTTTACCACTTTCAGAATAGTCCAGGTATTCGGTACCTGGTTCCAGGATCACCCCTTCCACACTACCATCATTGATGGCTTTGATGGTATAGTTTCCATCGGTATCAATTTCATCCACAGTGTAATAGAATGGATCATAAGATCTATCCTGTTGGTAGAAAGATACCCTTCTCAAATAACTCATTCCTCTAAAGCTCAATCCTTTAGTGACGAAATCAAGCTTTTGTCTTAGCTCAATCTGAGGCATCATATTAGAGGTTTTATATGTTTGATATCCTCTCACCATCAAGGCATATGGATTGACCATGGCGGTCGAAGAGTTTCCTGAGGTTACAAGTGAGGTTCCAAATAATGGATGCTGCACATAAGGCAATTTTTCCTTTGGATAAACCGCCGGGAACAACACAGGGTTGGTCCAAACAGAATGAAGAAAAATGTATTCTCCACCACTTGCATAGCGAACACGGTTCTGATTTCTGTCAAAAATATTCCCCCCGATTGGTCCGGTATAGTCATCGAATTGGCCATAAATCCTTGTAATCAACGTCGTGGTCGGCGTTAAATTCAAATCGATGTTACTTCTTACAGAATAATTCTGAAGTTTAATGTTATTGTTGAAATCATTGATTGGGTCTACTCTCAGATTTCCATTATCCACGTTATAAGTACCGGCAATATAGTATCTACCTTTTTCGGTACCTCCACTGATATTCATGTTATAACCCTGGTTCCAGGTATATGGCTTAATTAATTGCTTCAACCAATCGTTATTTGGGTACAGGTATGGGTCTTTTCCATCTGCAGTAGCCGTGATTTTATTTGTTGAATACCTAGGCAGTAATTCCGGATTCCTTGTGGTCAATGCCTCGTTTTCCAACTCCATATAAGTGATGTTGTCGGATAACTGAAAATTCTTTGTATTGCTGGAAATACGACTTTCCGCTCTAAAACTGTATTTTGTAACACCCTGTTTACCCAATTTGGTGTTAATTAAGACCACGCCATTTGCACCACGCGCACCATATATTGAGCTGGCCGCGGCATCTTTCAAAACTGAGAAATCCGATATATCATCAGCCTGTAACCTAGCCATATCTGTAGTAGTAGATTCTACCCCATCAATTAGAATAAGCGGGTTTTGTTTACCCGACCCGAAGGTGGATAGTCCACGAATAAAGAATGAAGTATTGTCACTTCCACGGCCAGGCTCTCCACTCTGTTGAAAGGCAATCATCCCTGATACCTGACCTGCAATTGAATTTGTAAAGTTCGAAGAGGGTAGCTTGATGTTTTCAACGTTTACGGAAGTAATAGAACTTACAAGACTTGCCTTCTTTTGCTCACCAAAACCAACAACAACAACTTCTTCTAACCCCTCCAAATCAACCTCAAGATCAATATTCAGCTCAGATTGGCCATCTACAGTCAATTCCTGGGTTTGATACCCCACAAAATTCACGATAACCACCGGATTAGCAGTGATCAATTCCATTTCGTAATAGCCATTGTAATCCGTTACTGTACCATTAGTGGTACCTTTCTCCTGAATGGTCGCTCCAATTAGCAACTCACCATTTGAGGCATCTTGTATCACACCCTTCAGGACACGCCCTTGGGCCATTGAAGTCATCATTGACCCTACTATAAAGGCGCAAAAGATCAATAATTTCATTTTGGTATAAACTCCCATAAGATCATTTAACATTTTTCAAATCCTCTTTTTCCCTGCTCTTAAACAGCTTCTTACGTCCACGTTTTCTGTTAACAAGAAAAATACTTAGAAAATCCCCCGGTGTTATAACCCCGGGGGATTTTTAATTTTTAATATTTCAAATTATTCCTTGATCAATTTGAACAAGTGGGTATTTTCTTCTGATTTGATTTCAAGGAAGAACATACCGCTACTTGTACCGCTTAAGTCAATATTAACGTACTGACCTGATAAGCTAGTTTGTTCCCAAATCACCTTACCATCAATATTCATTACTCGAATTGAAGGATTATTGAACTCAGACAGACTCCAGTCCACCATGAACTCATCCTGAATTGGGTTAGGTCCTATTTTCAGTCCAAGGTTAGCTGCTTCAGATCCCAAAGCCGCTGTCACACCCTTACCATTCACCGCAATTGAATCAGTTCCAGCATCTGCTTTCACAACGATATAGCCGCTGTAAGTAACCTCTTCTGTTGGCGCAAACGTCACCGTTACAATAGCCAGACCTGGGCCAGAAACAGTCGCTGATGTTTTGTCTAGTGTAAATCCAGCAGGTGCTGTGATTTCGGTAACACTCATAGCATCTGATCCACCATTACTGATATAAAGTAGTTTGGCCAGGTCTGAAGAGACTGCAACATCTCCAAATTGAATGGTTCCTGTATTCTCCTCATCACTCAGGTCAACTGTAGCGATAAGTGGATCACAAGCATCATCAAGACCATCATTGTCCGTATCACCAACATTAGCCTGATCCGGACATTGATCTACATCATTTGCAATTCCGTCTCCATCTCTGTCGTCATCACAAACATCACCTATACCATCACCATCGCTATCCGCCTGATCGGCATTTGCCGTTTCCGGGCAGTTATCTTCCCAATCCTGTATACCATCACTATCAGTATCTACTTCCAAACAGTCAGGGATACCATTCGAACCAGCTACGCCGTTAGTGAAATCATCCGTTGCGAAGCTTGACGCATCGAGAGGATCTGTACTTGCACAAGCAGCTAACTCATATTTATCCAGCTGTCCGTCATTGTCATCATCATCATCCCATGCATTCAGGATTCCATCTTCATCAGGGTCAAACTTATTAACCCTTGCTGCTACACTTGCAGAATCCATCACACCATTATAGATGTTCCATTCGTGCACTTGTCCTGCCCATGAGTTATCCTGAGACCATCCACTTTCACAAAGGAAAGCATAGGTTGTCTTGATTTGTGAAATAGTACCACTTGGCACTGCTGTGCCTATAAGATAACCATCAACGTAGAGTGTCATCTCATCATTGGTCAACGTACTTACAAAGTGATGGTATAAAGTATCCACGTACTCAGAATCTGCCTCAATCCAGGTACCCAAAAACTCAGCAACTGCCTTATCATTTTCTCTGGCAGGCTGAACAAACCATGCTCCATCAGAGTTTACTCCTCCAAAGTAGTTGAGCATATGAAATCCTGTGTTAGCTTCTGAACCTGTCACATAGGTTTCAACTGTAATCGCATCATAGTTCTTCAATCCAAGTGCTACTCCATCTAATGAAAGTCCGTCTGTACCTCCAGATGAAACCAATGCACCATCTTTGATTTCTGTCGCACCAAGAATTTCTCCATCCAGATCACCCGCCTGATCAGAAACAAATCCATCGACCGGTTGTTCTTCGAAAGTATAAGAGTGTTTCAATATCACAGGAGTAAACTGAATATTATAGGTTGATGTATCAAGACCTTCTTCTGACACAATAACACTAACGGTGACGTTACCTGATGAAACATCAATGGTACTATCTCCCACAACAGAATGAGTGCCTGAAGATGGGGTTGCAGTAATTGAAACTTCAGTTACTCCAAAAGGAACGAATACGGAATACTCATATGCAAAAGGATCGAAGGCCGGAGTTATCTTACCAGCATCAACAGATAGATCTGAGAGAACAGCTGCGTTAAAATCCTCATCACATGTATTACCAATGCCATCACCGTCAACGTCCGCCTGATTTGCGTTAGCTACGTCGGGACAATTATCTACTAAATCCAATATCCCATCATTATCATTGTCCAGCGAACCGCTGTAGATATTGAATTCGTGAATTGAACCCAGCCAGGTTCCATCACCCACATAGCCAGAGTTCCCCAGCCATACCAAGCTATCACTTACATCTGCAAGCGCATTCTCATTAGTAATCGCTGTCTTTCCTACAAGTACGCTATCAACATAGTAAGAAATGTTTGTTGCAGTCAAGATAGTAACCAGATGATACTCTGTGTTAGCCGCCAGAGCGTTTCCGTTGATTCCTGTTTCGCCATTCCAAGGTTCGTTGTCATTAGCAGTAGAAAGCGCAAAACGGCTATTGGTACCACCATTAATGGCTTGTAAAAAGAAATGATCAAAACCTTTATCCCAGCCAACATTTTCTGAGTTTCCGAAATAAAATACGGATTTATTGCTACCATTTAACTGGGCACCACCAGCAGTTACATGGGCTTCAATTGAAACCGCATGATATTGATTGATCCCAATTGCATCTGCATCTAGTGCAGCAAAATCTCCCTCTCCGCTCAATACTAAAGATCCACCAGAGATAGTTGCTGATCCTTCCAAAGTACCATCAGCTGATCCGATAGCATCCGTGACTGCAGCTCCTTCAAAATCGTAAGCATGTATTTTTGCGATCGGCTGAACACTAATGGTGTAAGTTTTATCTGTAGCAGCATCATCAGTTACCGTAATAACCTCCGTAACCGGCCCTGAAGATACATCAACAACACCATCTCCTGAAACAGTATAGGTTACCACAGAGGTACCCAATTCAGCAGTCGCGGATAAGGTAACATCCATAGTACCTCGCGGTAAATTACCGACGGTGTAATTGTAAATTTCAGGATCAAATGCAGGAATTAATTCACCCAAATCTGTGCTTAGATCACTCAAATTCGCTGCTGCGAAGTCCGGATCACACTTATCACCAGTGCCATCACCGTCGGTATCAGCCTGATCACTATTAGCTACATCAACACAGTTATCTTTCCAGTCAAGAACACCATCACCATCTGAGTCCAATGATCCATTATAGATATTAAACTCAAGAACGGATCCTAGATAAGTTGGGTCATTTTTATAACCAGACTTACCAATCCAGGCAAGACTATCGCTAAGGGCCGCTATTGAGCTGCCTTTTTCATAAACTTTAGTTCCAACATTAACGCTATCCACGAAATAACTAATCGATGTCTCTGTCAAAATCACGATAAGATGATGCTCATTACCATCATCCATTGAAAAAGATCCGGTTACAGCATCTTCATAGTTCCAAGGGTCACCAACATTTCCTGAAGTGGATATCGCCGCATAACTTGCAGCTGTTCCCCTTGCTGCCTGAAGATAAACATGATCATATCCCTTCCAATCATTAGCAGGATCATTGTTACCAAAATAAAACAAGGTGTGATTTCCGCTTGTATTCACTCCATTTCCAGCAATAATATGTGCCTCAAATGAAACAGCGCTATACTGATTAATATCAATGGCTTTAGCATCAAGGGCGGCATAATCACCAGCAGTCCCTAATACCAAGGCTCCACCAGATATGCTGGCACCAGCTTCCAGCGTTAGATCCGCTGACCCGGTACCGTCTTGCAATTCAGTTCCACCTGTACCCTCAAAAGTGTAAGAGTGGATTTTTGTCGCTTGCGAATACGCATGCTCCGCAACAAGAAATGGTACCGCTATCAAAAGATACTGTAGCCACTTCAAGCATTTAAGTTGAATTTGTTTCATACAATTTGAATTAATGTTTAAAATCATTTGGATGGAATACCTGTCCATTTAAACAAAGCGCCCCGTACAGCAAACGATACAAAAAAGTTTTACTTTTTTTTCGTAGAGAGGTTGATAAGAGTAGAAATGACACCTAAAGACTTAGAAAATACCGTCTATCACCATAGCAGAGACGATCTCCACATGTCTTCGTGCATTTTCTTCGGTGTATTCATTATTGAAATTCAGGCCATAGGGCCAGAAATGAGTACCGTCGCTCCAAATACCACCTTCCGCCCCATCATAGAGCTTAATCAGCTTAAGTGTATTTTCCCCTGTAAAAGCTGAGCCATCCAGAAACGTACCCCATTTCCCGGAGGTACCTACCCCATAGGTATGTGCGATCTCATGTAATGCAGTACGCTCGTTTTGAAAATCCGAAGATGGTCCGAATCTTATATGTCCGTTGATGCTTGCATCTGCCGTAGCTACTCCGGCATTATATTCTACAGTCAGTGTTCTATTCCACCAGGGAGCACCCTGATTATATCGGGCTACAGCCGTATCCATCGCCTGGGTAATCCTGTCGTAAGCATCCGCGGGCACTCCTTCTGATACCCACGTCCATGACAACTGTCCATTTGCAGTTCCTTGAGTACCATCAGAGAGTATCCATTGCTGGTGATCGCTTTCACTATATTCCCACTGCTGGATGTTTGCCCCGTCCAGCGGCAAGGCATTATCCACCTCAAGGTCTTTGTTACCTTTTACGTTAATGATCCGGTAATAGCCCTTTTCGACTTCTATAATATCCCATAATTGAGCACTATTACGTATGTAGGTAAACTGAACTACATTTCCTCCATCCTCCTCACTCCAGTTTTCAATGCTCAACGCCAAACCACTATGCTTATTAATTATTTTATAATGACCCGCATCTCTCGATATATCCCATTTCTGATTATCTCCATCAGTGGCTACCCATTGCATAATATTGGCCCCG
Source organism: Marinoscillum sp. MHG1-6 (assembly GCF_024714475.1). Lineage (GTDB taxonomy): Bacteria > Bacteroidota > Bacteroidia > Cytophagales > Cyclobacteriaceae > JAMZMI01. The sequence continues at coordinate 375,703 of NZ_JAMZMI010000003.1, forward strand.
GACTCCGTCGACCAATCTGCCACATCTAACGCTTTACCGCTTCTCTTACTCATCAATGCAAAAGTTCCGGAGATAAAAGTAGGAGTCTCCTCCAGAAGTGCCGAATCTTCTTCGACCACTGTGGTATCTAAATCGACAATTGAGGTATCCTGGTTTATCAGGGAGTCATTCTTCTCGATTAAATCATTGACTTTTTCAGGCTGTGGACGCTCATCATCACAGCTTTCGATGGCCATAACCAACAAAATCAGATTGATCAGGATGAAAAATTGGGTTGCGAGTTTATTCATGTTCATTTAATAAGGTTGAATCTTTTATTCATGCCTACCTTTTAAAAGAGCTACCCTTTCATATCGATACATGGTTTTCTTCCATTTTTTAAAAACCTCAAAGAAGACCTTAAGGTTTTGAAGGTTTATCTAAGATTAAGTCCACCATGAACAACTACACTAAAAGGAATAAGGGTTTACTTAATACAGTTGGTAACCCCAATGATTCGCCAAACGAGTGGCCTCTTGTTTGGTCACGTGGATGACCGCCCCATGCTTGGGAGAGGTAAAGTTCGTAGCTTTCATTACCCCTTCATTAAAATGCCCCAAATCTTCAAAATGGATAAAGTCGGAGGTCTCCCTGAAACCAAAATTGTGAGGATTGATCCCATATATATCATACATCAACACCCACTTCTCTTCTCCTATCCTCTTCCAGAAATTGGGCGCCTCGCAGTTTCGTGGTTCCGTGTCGTACCAGGCATCATCATAAACATAACCTTCATTGATCTTATTGGAAACCGCTTTTTTGATACCAGGCACACCATCATGTGGCGTATAGAACATTTGATAGGAGTCTCCAACCTGTGTAATGTCAGCATCGATATAACTTACTTCTTTAGGATATTCAAACAAGAGCTTGGGTTCAGTGGTCAACTGGTTAAATTCTTCGTTAACGTAGCTGTAATAAAGCTTATTCAATCCATTCCCAAACCTCATGGTGAAATAGACCATTAACTGATCCGTTTCCGGATCATAGGTCGTTTCAGGTGCCCAGGCACATCCAATTTCTTCATACCCTGGAAAAGCCTGATCCACACGAACATTGGCCACTGACCAATTGATAAGGTCATCAGACTTCATCAAGACAAACCCTCTATTATTTCCCCATCCAAATAAATCACCATCACGCTGCCATTCGGTATCTCGAAAACCCTCTCGCTGTGCAAATATGTGTAGGTCCGTCATGGCGAGATAAAAGCTCCCATTGGACCCTCTGAAAATATGTGGATCCCGAATGCCTCTTTGCTCCGCAATGGTATCACCTATAATCACGGCCTTGCCATCGTTCAGTGCCGTAAAGCTATATCCATCCTTGCTTATGGCCATATGCAGGCTATGATCATCGTCACTGAAATAGACCATCAGATAGGCTTCCATTTCTGGTTTTGCCGACATGCCACCATCAGTGGTTTTAGATAACCTGCATCCTTGAATAATAAGCACAGTCAACAATAAGCACGCACTAATAATTTTAAAGGATTTCGTCATTTGAGAGTAAAAGAGTTTTTAAGTCTTTTTTTAAAATGAGCAGCTATTAATGTCGGATAAGCACCTTTTGGGAATTCACCTTTCTACCACCGTGAACCTCTAATAGGTAGATCCCATTCTGTAAGCCGGAAACATCCAGTTCAGCCTTATTACTATTAATAACTTGCTGTTTTACCAATTTCCCATTCAGATTATAAATGAACAGCTCAGCCCCATCTGCTATGACTTCCGGCGATAAACTCACTTTAAGCTCGTCATCAGCCGGCACCGGCCATAGAGATAATCCGCCAGCATTGATTTGTGTATTTAGAGCCTCCACCGGGACTTCGGTTGTATCTGCCAAAGAAGCTACTGCCTCCGGAGCAAGTGCATAATTGTAGACCTTAAAATCATCAATGCTTCCATTGAATGCAGGATCAGCAAACTGGCTGCGTCCGATATAATTAAACACAGGTTGAAAATCCATTGGGGTTTTATAAAAACTCAATGAGAAAGCTCTCGGCTCACCATCGACATACAAAAATGCTTTAGAGCCACTAATTGTAATAGCTACATGATGCCATTCTCCTTCTGTCAATGCCGGGGCTTCCAACAATTTCTCTTCCCCATTATAGTTGATCGCAAAGCGAAGCTTCGAACCTACACTTGGCGTTAGCATCATATACTCAGATTCATCATTTCCAAAATCAAAAATTCGCTGCCAATCTGCACCTCCATTCCATTTAACCCAGGCGGCCACACTGATTTCCTGATGATTCGCCACCCCGGGTGACAACTTGATAAAGTCATCCACACCATCCAATTCAATAGCTTTTGAGCTTTTGATTCCTGATCCATAGTTTACACCACCAGCCGTTGCTCCATGTTGCAAATGAATGGTAGTATCTCTAGTATTTCCTTCAAAAGAAAGAAGCGCGACCATATCGTCCGTATCCGTTATGGTAGCTGAAACTTCATTGGAATAGCCCGAGCTATTCAGGGAGTAATCCACTGTCTTTATCACATAAAAATATTCCGTACCCGCTACCACGTTGTTATCCACAAAGGACCTTGGCACCACATTCCTGGCTATGGTATTATATTGACCACCCTGGGTCTCTGATCTTAATATCGTGTAACCAGCTATATCAGTTCCCGGAGTAGAGGGCCATTCTAACAGGATTGATGATGATTGTGCTGTAGCTGTGAGTCCAGGGTTTGCAAAGGGTGCATTGAACTCAATAGCTGCATCAACCGGTATGAAGCGCCATTGCTGGTTCGTACCCCCATTCTTTTCCCACTGGATCACATTCGCTCCTTCCATGGTACTTGCACCATTCACATCCAGACAGTGAGAGCTTTCTCTACTTCTAATATAAAACCATCCATCTTCTGCGTAGTCCAGATACCATTGCTGGTTGCCCCCATTGCCAAGCTTCCATTGATGTATATTGCCACCATTGTCCAATGAAAAATTAACAAGGTCTAAAGACAAGCTATCACCTGCCGGAGAAGTAATTCGGTAATAACTAAAATCACCTCCTATTCGTGAATGAACCGGGTAAACCTCCCATTGCTGACTAAGCGATCCGGTATAGCTTCCCTGTTGAATATTGCTACCCACATCGGCCCCGGTTGCTCCCAGCACCAAGCCGCTTTTGCGGTTCACCAGCTTATACTTTCCGTTGATCTCTGGTTGAATGTCGTCCCCCCAGGTAATATTGATTACCCTTTCCGCATTGGTCTGTCCTTTTCCATATTCGATACCACCCGGCATTTCTAGTACGTACTCATATTGAGGTCCATGTCCGTCATAATAGACTGGTCGATCTTTAGAAATGAATCGATAACTTGTTGTGTATGCTTGTCGTTCAGAGGTTCCGCCAAAGGCCTGTACCTTTCCATCGGGATGTCTATAAACTGCTGCAGCCGTCCAGTTAGCTCGATGTTCCGCATAACCAATCCTCTCACCATCAAAAGCTTTTACCATTTCGCCCGCCGCCAAATCTACATCCGCCCACCAGATACCCGTTTGCATGCCATACTCATAACCAACCAGGGCTTCTACAATGTTGTGTAACTCATCTGCAGTCGCATGATGGCCATTTGACCTTACGGCTGAGAAAAAATTTGCATAAGTATCAAAACTCCCAGCCAATTGATGGGTATTGCCTTCATTCACCCCTGCAGGTATCAGGTCTGTATACCAGCTCAGTGCATTATCATTATTCAATGTGTTTCCACCTGATAAACGTATACCGTCAAAGAAGGCATTGTTATTGAGGAGAGAGGTAATATTGTACATATCTTCAAAAGATCCCTGATCCCAGCCGTAATCTGGCTCATTAAATGCGCCTATCGTGACGATATTGTGACCCGCATCAAGATACCTTTGAGCAGACACTTTAATCAATTGTTCCCACCTGGATGGGACACCCACGTACCAGGTATTTACATATCTTCCAGTTGCTTCTATGTATTTATGATCGCAATTGAGGGCCAAATCAATATTTGCACCCATGTAGGTGTTGATCAGTTCAAGTCGCCAGTCCAGATCCGCGATTTGATCTGCTGTCAAATCAGTATCATTCACTAAAGGATAACTTGGTTGAAATGATGCACGCACCATATCTACCTGGTCACGCCCCATAAATAAGATATTTCGACGAAAATTTTGCTCATCAGCCCAGGCCAGATCCGCACCAAACGCTACCGTTTTTGAAATCCCTGGGTCAGTCACATCATACGGCACCTCTCGATCTGCTTCAGGTAAGGCTATCAAATAGTCACTGGAACTTGCAGCCTGCTGTGCCTGTAACAATGTTCGTGACACGCATGTTGCGAGTAATAATATTAAGTAAATTGATCTCTTCATGTTTTAATTCCGCTGGAAATAAGTAGTATGGTTCTAATTAATCTGAATTATCTGTATTAATAACCAGTAACCTTTGAAAGAGGTTTAATCCAAATTCAATACAGTGATTGTCCAATTTTATTTCGCTTCGCAAAAAAAAAAAGATTTATGGTATCATTTTCATAATAATGGTCTTTATGACTATAAGTTCATTTGTAAATAATACTCGAGAACATCATATCAGCTGATAAAAATTAAATTAAGATGAAAAAAATACTCTTTGTAGGCCTGGGCCTCCTCCTGTTTAAGTTGCAGGTCGTGTCTCAGTCTTCCTCTGCCTTTAGTGTAAGTACCACTCAGTCACAACAATGGCAACTCCAGTCAGTGGATATCACCCGGGAAGGGAATGCTGATCCTGATGTTGAAATCTACCTCAATCAACCGAAACAAACCTTTTACGGATGGGGTACCTCCTTCAACGAATTGGGTTGGGATGCATTGAATATGCTCAATCCAAATGAAAGAGAGGAAATATTGGCGAATATCTTTTCACCTGATGGTGACCTACGTTATCAGATCGGGCGTATTCCCATTGGTGCCAATGACTACGCCAGAGACTGGTACAGCTGCAATGAAGTGGATGGCGACTTTAAAATGAAGCATTTTAACATCGATAGAGATCTACAAACTTTGATTCCCTTCATCAAAGAAGCCCAGGAATACAACCCTGACCTGAAGTTTTGGGCTTCTCCATGGAGTCCTCCGCAATGGATGAAGGTCAATAAGCATTATGCGAATGCAAGTGGTGGTAACAATGGTCTCTCACCGGAAAATGAGGTTCCCAGGCTACAGGATCAATTTATCATGGAGAAAAAATACCTCAAAGCGTATGCCCTTTATTTTTCCAGGTTTATCAAGGCATATGAAAAGGAAGGGATTGATATCTCCAGACTGATGTATCAAAATGAGGCTTATCAGTTTAGTATTTACCCCAACTGCTCATGGAGTCCTGAAGGAACGGCCATCTTTAACTCGAAATACCTGGGGCCTTATTTCGCCAAAAAGCATAAAGATGTTGAGCTGTTTCTAGGCACTATGAATACCGGAGAGCACAGCACTTTTAGGAAGATATTGAATTACCCTAATTTTTCTAAATATATAGATGGAGTCGGGTTTCAGTGGGAAGGTGCCAAAGCCATAGATATGGTTAGAGATGATTACCCCGGTTATAAGCTGGTTCAAACTGAAAGTGAATGCGGCGTTGGATCTTTTGATTGGGGGGCAGCCGTACACACAAACAACCTGATCAACTTCTATATCAGCAATGGCTGTGAAGAATACACCTTTTGGAATGTAATCCTCAAAGATAATGGAGCCAGCGCATGGGGTTGGCTACAAAACGCACTCATTCGGGTAAATAGCAGTGATTTAACTTATGAATACACCCCCGAATATTATGCAGTGAAGCATAATAGCCATTTTGTCCCATCAGGTTCTGTAAGACTCGCGACTTCAACATCCGATGATCCTTTACTAGCCTATCGGACGCCGGATGACAACATCATCATTGTGATAAGCAATCATGAGTCCACGCCAAAAACATTCAAAATAAAAATGGGTGAGACCTATCTTATAGCAGACTTGCCTGCGGGCTCATTCAACACATTGGTCATTTCCGAGCCATACCAAAACCTGAAACTTTTAATAAAAGAGGCCAAAGAAATGCGATCACCTTCTGAGTTTATCGTGATTACTTTAAAAGCTGCGGAACAACTTGATGAGAACAGCCCATTATCAGATATACTACAAAAGCGACTTGAGCTTGCTTCTGCCCTCACGCAACACAAGCAGCACCAGGAAAAAAGAAACCTTTTGCTTTTTGAGATTGAAAAGGCCACCAGGCTGAAAGCTGGCAATGGAGAAAAGGCTGAATTGTTATCGAAAATCACCAAAGAAGCAGCAAGAGAAGCCAAAAGAAGTAGAGTAGAAATTCCACATTTAGAGAGGAATCTGTTTAAAATCAGGCAGGCTATCTATACCTACCAAAGGGCACAAAATGCAGGAGCAAACAATCCTTTAGAGGTGACTTCTCTTATCCAGAACCCGTCTTTTCGTGACGGCAACACACCCGATCCTTCTAAAGGAACGTCCATTGGGTGGACAGTGAAAAATAGTGCACGCAGCGGCGATTTCAGGCTCAACTACTTGGGTGGAAAAAATTGCTGGAATAACTGGTCCGACAATTTCGACTCGATGAATGTTTATCAGGACATTGATAATCTGGTTCCCGGAATATATGAAGTGAGGTGTAAGGCCATGACCAATGAAGGAACGCTTCATGATCAGCGTCTATATGCCAGGTCATCTACTCAAACTACTTATTCTGATACCTTGAGCATTGACGATAAATGGAATACTCCTGAAGGCTGGGATAAGCTGAAAACTGAAAAAGTGCTGGTAAGTAGCGATGGAAAACTTAGAGTGGGCTTCACCTCTACTTCAGGAGGTGGCACCAAAGGATGGTTCTGCGTAACCGACTTTCAGCTTATTTATTACGGAGAAGAACTGAAAGAAGAATGAAATGATCTTGGTATTACCTGTGATAATTGAAGCGAATTGGCTTTAAATAAAAAACCTGTGAAGATTACTTCACAGGTTTTTTTGTTGTTGGATAGCGAACAAAGGAGGAGAAATTCTTTCATAACACTTCACTAAAATCACAAGGCCCTTTTTGCTAATATACCTTCAAAACAACAGGAGCTATTAAATCATCAGATCCTAGAGGCATCACAGATAAACCAGTATCATCAACCCAAAGCGAATCAATTTGTCCTCCAAGCAGCTTTACCTCTTTATCTATAAAATGCTCATTTTGTAATGACTGAATTTGTATGATACTATCTTGTGCTCCCCAGTCCATTACAAATGCAAATAAGGTATCTGATTTTGTAGTGAAACGTATGTCTGAAGAGGTATACCCACTGCCACCTTCATTGAATCCCGCCCCTTTTAATTCAGTCTCATTTTCAACACTAGGTCCTTGGCCATATATATGCCAGGGACGAGTTTCGAAGATCGCATCACCATTCACCTGCAGCCAACTTTTTATCTTCTCCAAAATCGCCACCTCCTTATCATCAATGGTTCCATCTCCCTTTATGGGTATGTTAAGTAAAAGATTGCCATTTTTACTAACAATATCCACCAACATTTGTAATACGGTTTTTGCAGATTTGTAGCGATCATTATCATAATAGTTCTGGTCATAGTGCCAATGACCAATGCAAGTACATGTTTGCCAGGGTAGTTCCTGAATCTCATTAGCTGCTCCACGCTCTACATCCCACACGAGGCACTGCTTTTGTTGGTCATCCAATATTTTACCAAATAAAACAGGGTTGTCCGAACCCTCATACGAATTGTAATAATGTGCCGCCAGGTCCAGGCCGACATTACTTATCGGCCAAAAAGGCAAAACCGTATCATCAAAATACAACAGATCAGGTTGGAATTGATCAATGACATCTTTAGTGCGATCAACAAAGTTTTCAATGTATTCCTCGGAAGGAACGGATGCTCCGTTTTCCCAGGTCCACTGATCATTGAATATACCAAAAACGCCACCTTCGCTCAGGCCATGATTTTGAACATATAGCTTTTGGGGATCAAGTCCTTCCCACCATGTGCCCTTACCTTCTTCTTTGGTTAATGTGCCATCATAAGGGATACCAGCCTTGGGGCCATCTGAATCGCTCATTTGAGCAGTTTCGTACCATGTCCAGGCATGAGACGAATGAATGCTGATACCAAAAGGCAGATTGTTATTTCTTGCCGCATTTGACCAACCGGTCAAAATATCCTTTTTCGGACCAACATTTACCGAATTCCATTCCTGGTACTTACTGTTCCAAAGGTCCAGATTATCATGATGATTAGCCATGGCGAAAAAATACCTCGCCCCAACACTTTTATAATAGGCTACCAGTGAATCCGGGCTCCACTTTTCAGCTTTCCATTCATTGATTACATCCTTAAAACCAAACTCCGAAGGATGGCCATAATTTTCCACATGCCATTGATTCTGAGGATGTCCCTGAGCATACATGAACCTACCATACCAGTCGCCCTGACCAGGCTCGCATTGTGGCCCCCAATGACCCCAGATGCCAAACTTGGCATCATTAAACCAATTCGGGGTCTCATATTGTTGCAGAGACTCCCAGGAAGGATCATATTTCGGTTTACTTTCAGCACAGCCAAAAACAAGCAAAACAAGGATGATCCATCCGGTAATCACATTCAATGATTGGTATATCAAGGTTAAGGATTTAAAAGTATGTTGGTTCTTCATTTTGAGCTATTTGAATTATTAAACAAGACCAACTTCGATACAAAATCTTCAAACATTAACCTCACATCTAATTGATCATAAACTCTAATATTCCTGCCTTCCGGGTTTTCTTCAAACCCTCCTTCTTTTGTAACATGTGGAGTCGTCCTCATTGCATACTTACTTGATGAAGGGTCAACCTCCCAGGAGGATTGTAAGGCCGTCAAAAGCACTAACGGGCTGTCACCCAAGACATAAGCCTCTCCCAATGTATTGTTCGAGCGTTTCAGCAGGTCATCCAGTCTATCCATCAGGTAAGCACCTGTTTCACCCTTGTCTTTCACTCTATAGGTAAGTTCGGCGTATGAATACAACGCTTGTCGATAAGCATTGCGTGGTACTTGCCAGATGGGAATATCTGATTGATTGAAAATAACCTGAGCAGCTATGGGATCGATACCTGTATTATACTCCCAGTTATATGAACCTCCCGGTGGAGGCCATGCGAGCCCTTCGTACTCCATCCCCCCAATCCAGATAAGCGTCAGCCGATCTGCAATTTTCGGCTCCATTAACCAGGCACTTGCAATATTGGTCAGTCCCGCTCCGCAGACCATGTACAATGGCTTTTCATCATCTCTCATTGCTTCTTCGATAATTGCTTTCGCCGCTACGGTCTCAATTGGAGTTTTGATGTCCTTTAGTTTTTCGCCAGCTCCTTCAAGCACATTGTAGGCACGATCGAGATTCATTACTTTCAACAACTCAGAAGCCATCTGTGAGGAATATTGGGGATTTCCTGGATAACCATAAAAACCATCTGGATAAGTGATGGAACAAATGATAGCTTTAACCTCAATTGTTGGCGATAACAAATGATGAGCCATTTGAAACAATCCATCCGGATCACCTCCAAAATCATTGTCCATTATGATGCGTGCTCTGGGATTAATCGCATGGCTAAAATTGTTAAGGTAGGTTTGAGCCTGTGAAGACATTCCTATCAGGAAGATCAAAACCAGAAAAGATGTTATTGATTTATTTTTCACGAACCGTTTTATTAAATGATGATAAATTTTACGTCATGTTTTTATTGTCAAACTATCTAAAAATCTGTCCAAAAGCAGGTTCCCTCATTTTGATCAAGGATAATCAGCGCAGGTTGACCCATAAACTTTAACAAATTTCATTTTGCTATTTGGCTGATATTCGATAAAGCCTGGCGCCATGTGACGGGATAGATACCTTAAACTGGTTGGAGAACTCACCCACGTCTTCCTGTTGCCAGAGGTCACGGATACAGCATACCTTTTTAAAGCCCAAATCCTTCAGTTTGATATTGACTTCAGCGAATTCGACATTATTTGCGTTTGGTGTCGGATCCTGATTCGCAATCATAAACTCAACAGTAGACCCACATGCCTCTTCAACCCCTACGATATCCAGACCAGCAAAAGCCATGAAGCGCCTGCTGTTATCAGGTATGATGTATTTAATAATGGACTGGGAGTGAGTACCGATACCCGTATCATAGGTTTTCCCTTTTACATTAAGTGGACCTCCGGTTACGCTTTGATCTACTTTTATAGAATTCCAACCTATGGTGGCAGATTCCCAATCCATTGACGTAAGGCCTACGGAGTCCCCATTTTCTAAATAAATAGTCGGATTAATCCAGTTCGCATGGTCGCAACTGATACCATCGCCATTGTCATTTACGATAAGGTAAAGCTCCTTACTCCCTTCCGGAACTGCTAAATCAATATCCACACCAAAGCCATCTGTGAGTGTAGAAACGGTTCCGCTTCTATACAGTAGATTCTTTGTATTCACAAAGCCATCTCCCTCATTGTTAAACAATGCCAGGTATTTATCTCCAGATTCAGGATCGTCCGCGGTCCAGGCGATAATATTACCTTTATTAAACCACTCCTTATTATTCACCGAAGTGCTGTGCATTTGCAATACCTCTTTGTTGGTCAAAAGGGAATTAGTAAACTCATCATTATCGGGTAAATGTCCACCGAACATCAATGGAGATTTAAAAATCGTCCAAAGCGTCATCAGTGTGTATTGCTCGTCCTTGGTAAAATTGGAATAGCGGTCTGCTCCACGCTCTCCTCGTATAGACAAATGCCCTAATGGAAGCATGTCAGCATCCGGCCATGAGCCCGGCGTAATGTAGGGTGCCCATTCGGCACATTTCCCAAAGGAGTAATTCAGCTGACTCCAGTTATCCCAGAAATCATCAATTGTTCTCCAAAGGTTAGCGTGATTTTTTGCGTGCTCATGCTGATCAAGAGGGGTTGCACCGGGTGACATACTCAAAACAATCGGTCTCCCCGTTTGGTCGATTGCATTTCTGAGCATTTCAATTTCATCCGCATGATAGGGTCTGGAAAGATCATCTACCTTAATGTAATCAACTCCCCAGGATGCATATAAATCAAGTATCGAATTGTAATACTCCTGAGCCCCTTCCTTTTCTTTAAGTACGGTATAGTTGTCCTTCAGCCAGGTACATTCCCAGGCGGTTGAATAAATCTGATCAGCCGTTATTTCGGTTCCTTTGATTGGCATTTTATTGTAAACAGCCTCCTTGGGAACCCCTCGCATGATGTGAATCCCAAATTTCAGTCCAAGCCTGTGAACATAATCTGCCAAAGGCTTAAAACCTTTCCCTTTTGCCGCTGAGGGGAACCGATTAGGTGACGGCATATAGCGACCAAACGCATCAATCTCGAAATCAGAATTATCATAAGGGTTGTAATGGCCCGTAAACTGATTGTTGATATACCAACGGATATCTACCACAACATATTCCCAGCCATATTCCTTTAAATTTTCAGCCATATAATCGGCATTGGCCTTCACCTCATCCTCCATGACTGACGGACCGAAACAATCCCAGCTATTCCATCCCATAGGTGGCGTTAACGCCCAATCATGAAAATCTACATCCGGTTTACTTTGAGCGTAGATTCCAATTGGCACTAGACCAATAAAAAACAAAACAACCATCAGGATTAATGCTTTCTTCATCAAATTTTTAAACTTCAATAAAACAAACTTTTCGTCTCAACACGTAATATTACAAAGCGCTCGATTTAGAGAAAAATACCGGAACGTGGCAGCTATTTCTAGCTACTCCAGTTATCGATGCATTACAATACGGATTAAAGCATGAAAGTTGATTTTAAATCAATTCAGGCTCTCAAGCTTTGGTTATCCAAAGTGATCAGTTTTTAATCAGTTTATATCTCAGCTCTTGATTACCGTCGGACAACATCAAAACATATAATCCTTTGCTTAAACCACCCAACTCAAAACTTAGTGATTGGGCTCTATTGGCCATTTTTGAAACAATGATTTTTCCGCTTTGATCCACAATGGAAACACTGACCTTTTCCAAGCCACTCCGAGACCAGTCAACTTTTACCGTTTCCATCACCGGATTTGGAAAAACCATCACTTCGGGATCTCCGCTATCAATCCGCAACAGATTATCCACGGAAACTCCACTTAGATATAGCCTAAGGGCTCCAATGTTGGTATTCATTACCAAGGTATCTAAAAATTTGCCTTCTTCATTAGCTGAAAAGGTAGCAGTAAGGATTGCTGATCCCTTCGAGGCAATTTCCAGAGACTGATTAAATTCAATATCAAAGTTTGGAGAGGTTTCGAAGCTAGTAATCAATAATGGATCAAGTCCACCATTCTCAACCGTAAAATCAAGTGCTTTAGCAAATCCGGTTTTTACATATCCAAAATCCAGCGCCTCCTGAAAAAGTGGCACTACAATGAGATCATCGCAAGCATCACCGATACCATCCCCATCCATATCGGATTGATCGTTATTGGGAATGCCTGGGCAATTGTCAACGTCGTTGGCATAAAGATCGCCATCCTCGTTATTAGAAGAAACAATGCGGATATTGAACGTGAACGTCGCTGTTCTGGTAGGGCCTATATTAGGGGTATAAATTAATGCCTGCTGGATGATGAAATTATCACCATCCATACATCTTTGTGGGTATTGCCCGATATTGAAAAGCATGGCATTGGCATCAAATTCTGAAAATATGTAAGCATTGCTCCCCCAGTTGGTTACATTACCCTCGGCATCAAACCAGTGTCCAGGAGCAGTGGCTGTGGAGTTCAAATCAGTTGATCCATTTGGTAATTTAGCCGCATACTGCACAGAGTCGCCAATTGCAGCCTGAATTTCACCTAGCTGAAGACCAAATGATCTACACACTTTCTCCCAGTCCGGCTTAATAGACGTCTTCGGATAGGTGTCCGGAGCATCCACCGCTACCAAAACCACCTCCCTTTCCAGGGAGACATTTTCGGATAGCTCATTTTCATTTAGGTCGAAATACCCATAGCGATTTGTGTTTTCAAATTTTACCTGGTAAGGCCATTGTTCATCGTTATAATCATTATCATCCCATTCGTGGTGCCAATGGGTCTGAGGTGCTCCGGTTACAATCAGCCAAAGCTTTTCTGTATTTGGAGGACATTCAAAGCTCAGGGAGGCTATCGGGTTAGAGCCCTTATCTTTATTATAATTAGCCGTTCCCATATCGCTGTAAATACGACTTCCTCTTTCACTTAGGGCAACAAAACCAAAGCGCCACCCGGCCTCCTCTATGTTCAATTTACGATAATCCCCTACACCCGATTGGCCCGCAAAAAAAACGCTAACAACCGGATCATTAGTTGGAACATTCAACTGTATTACATTATATCCATAGTTTTCCGGACATTTTGAGGCATCTATCTTCCAGAACCCGTTGCCCGTATCTTCCATTGGAGGTGATTGATGAGCGTTCAAATATGGATGCCCCTGATCTTTTATAGCCGGGATATCCCATGTGGCAAGCTTAGATGCACTGGCATAAATACGATCATTAAAAGTACTTTGATCAACCCCTGCAATGCGCTTATAGGCATCCACCGGATCTTCCGGAAATTGCGATTCTCGCCATAACCGGCCTATAAAATCAGCTCCATGGAGGTCTGCCCAATCATCCTGAATAAAATGATTGGCATAACGAGGGTATTCGTGAAGAATGTGCTTGTGTGTATTTTGAATATATAGATCGAGGTTACCCTCAATAAACTTTCTTTCAGGAAATACTTGAAATGCCTGCCACTGTGCACACTGCTCCCACCAACCATTGCCTCCAACACCATTTTCTCCCAATCCATATCTCCATCCCCCGGAATGTCCATCGCATTGTACCTGATATTGAAAACAATGCCCTACCTCATGAGCAACAGTAACTCCGAGGGCCTGCCCCGACCAGGCGCTCAGGCTTAATAAGCCAATTACTTCATCTACCCCTGATCCGCTGGCAATCCAGTCACGGGTATAGAAAAGCTGAATGATCATTTTATACTGGTCGGTTTTAGAATTACCTTCAACAATAAATCCCAATGAATCACGATAAACCTTAAAACTTTGTTCCGAGATATCCAATATGGCATCAACATCCACCCGGTATTGTGGATCAGCATGTTGTAGTGGATCTTCTCCATAACCAGCTTCCCAAAAGACAATAAAGTTTTCAGATTCTCTGCTACGCTGATAACACCACTGGCTATTAGGGTCATTCAGATCAATACCTGAATATGAAGAAGGAACATAAATCTGCTTTGAAGACTCTGTGCCTTTTCCCATTATCAGGGTAGATACCTGTAAAAGCAGTATTGCCATAATGGCAAAACCATAATTTCTCATAAGCAACGATCTCTTGTTATAGATAAAAGGAACTTCGCTAAGAAATAATACATCAATATCTGATAAATGTGCTATTGATCATTCATCGTTCAAATCAATTAAGTACACTTCAGCACTTTAGCTATCAACAACATTGTCCAAAAAAATCAGATTTATCCTGGTACGAGCATTTAGATATATGAAGATCCAGGCTTTCATCCGATCGCAGGAAGAGAGTAAAGACCCAATTACGATCATCAAAGCAAGCACCGTTTTGAGTCTATCGAATAATAACCTTTTGGGTGGAAGTAGCCTCAGAAGTCACAATCTTAAGAATATATACCCCTTTACTTAGACTAGACAGATCCATTAATTGTCTTGAATAAGATAGACGCATTTCCGCTACCTGTTTGCCCACCTGATTGTAGATATACACTTCTCCATTGTGATTGGTTTCAATCATAAATAGCCCATCTGAAGGATTGGGATATACATTCGTCTTACTCCCTTCAGGGTTGGTCGTAAGAGGTATCTCGGGGACACCCCCCTGCTCAATGTCAACATAAACTATTTTCCCGGTCTGAGTCTTAAAGGCTATTTGATCGTTCCTGATCTCTGATGTCAGATTAGCTTTCACCTTTATCACAACATAACCATTGCCATTACCAGAAGAAAACAGGACTTCTATCCAACTACTTTCCTGAACCTCCGGCACCCATCGGGTATTACTTTCAACATTTATCGTCAGCACCGTATCACGATTTGATAGCACCAGATTATCGAATTGTGTGTCAATTTTCCCCGCAAACGAGCGAAAGTACCATCTTTGACAATCATGATTAGTATTTGGCCACAAGTGCACATAGGTATCTGCAATTGATGCAGAAGGGATTTCCAAAATTTCATCAATTGTAGAAGGATATATGATCAGCTTTCCATCAGTAGACGCTACCAACCTAAATTTCTGATTTATCGCTCCGGTATAGCCATTAACAATTCTCACGCGATCATTATAGTCAGGACCTTCAGCTTCTAGATACTTTGAAGTGTCTGCATAATTCTGAATCGTATACTCTCCTGTTCCTAATGCTTTAAACAACCATTTCTGGGTTTCCTTAGTTGAGTCTTGTGAATACTGATAAATCGAGGTTCCTGATTCAAGACTTACTCCTTCTAAATCCAAAAATTTCCCACTATTAACATTCTCCAGTGTATAGTAACCTTCCTCTACAAAGTCAAACGAAATCGAAGGCCAGCCATCCTCTCCCCATTGCAGGAAACCAAATCCTAAGGTGGGACCTCCCTGATTGTTAGGTGCCGGATCCGGGTAATATCCATTAGGGTTATAATAATGAAAGGACACATAATCCTTTCCACTCTCACTAAACAACCCAAAATGACCTGGGCCATAAAAGCGGTCATCGAGGCCACGAGTATCATCATGCTTGAAGAAAACTGTCCCACCGCTTTCTACATTTTCACGCCTCATCAGGGCGCCATTCTTGTCATAAAAAGGTCCTTGTGGAGAGGTGGACCTTCCGATAACCATATAATAGGAACTACCAATCCCCTGACAACAACCACCTTTATTATATATCAAATAATAATAGCCGTCACGGTAAAACATCGCTCCTCCCTCACCTTCGGCATAATTATCTCCACCTGTCCAGGAGTTGGCAATGGAAATGGTTTGCCCTGACGGAATTCCGGTGATTGAGTCAATTTCTGTTACCATGATCCCATCACGATTGAATGACCCATAAGTCATCCATATTTTGTTATCAGGTCCCCTCATCATTGCCGGATCAATCGCATTGATTTGCCATCCCCATTTTGGAGAGTAGAGACCGATATCCCCCTGATCTACCCAACCATATTCAGGGTCATCAGGGTCCAGTGTTTTGTTTACCACCACACCAATGCAGGAATATGCAGTTGCCCAGACGGATGCGGAGTAGTAGAGATAGTACTGCCCATTCATGAATATGATATCAGGTGCCCAGAAAAAACCGGCAAAGGATTCCGGACCTGCAACGTCATTGGTGTACTTATCTATCCAGGCAGGATATTCACCAGGAGCAAAGGGAGACGGTCCATCAGTCCAGGTGACCAAATCACTGGAATATTTAGATGTGATGCCATCTCCAGTTCCGAAGATCCAATATTTATCCTTGCATTTAATTATGCTTGAAGGATCGTGAATTCCGACTGGCCAGTTCTGAGCATAGAGGCTTTTAGCGTAACAAAAAACTATAATTAGCAAGAAGTAATTACCTCTGATTGAACAGTTCAGAACTGGCATTATTGATGTGATTAAACCAATCATTATCATCATATTTAACCCAGAAACAGGGACTTTAAAAATTAAATTTCCCTAGCAATCCAAAAAAACAGGGAATTAACCATAAACAATTGTTCTCATATGGCCTGACTTGGCAAATAATATGCTCTTCAAAGTTGGCTAACTTACTGCTAGCAAAACAAATCCGTTCAACTCTGAGCTAAAAACAAATCCTGCGAAATGATTTCACAGGATTTGTTACAACCTATATTTATATAAGAGAGTCGATCGTCGTTACTTGGTTATTAACCAATTGAATGCTCACAGTTTAGTTTCATAAAGTTGCCATTTCATTTAGACAAAACTCAATCCAAAGCTGTCGCTTTACACCCAGAAACGCAGTCTCAGGACTACTAAAAAATTAATCTTCGTGTATAACGTTCAATATTCGGGAAGAAACTATTGATAAACCTCAATAAATGCCATCCATTACCATTGCCGAGACAATTTCAGAATGTCTATCTGCATTCACTTCCGAAAACTCATTATTGTAATTCAAACCGTATGGCCAAAAATGTCCGCCTCCGGTCCCGATATTGGCATCTACCCCATCATAGATTTCTATGAGTGCATTGGTATTCACTCCATTGAAAACACCACCTTCGCCAACAAATGTATCCCATTTCCACGAAGTACCCACTCCATAAGTATGAGCAATTTCATGCAAAGCACATCTCTCATTTTGAAAATTTGGATCAGGTCCAAATCGGATATGACCATTGATATTAGCATCTGCTGTCTGCACCCCTGTATTATACTCGACAGTTAGGGTTCGAGACCACCAGGGTGCATGAAGGTTGTATCTGGATACAGCCGCGTTCATAGCATCTTCAATTCTTTGCTTGGCATCTATAGGAACACCAGTGGATACCCAGGTCCAGTCTAACTGTCCATTAGCAGAACCACCTGCGCCTGAGGTAAAATACCACTGTTGATTGGTTCCTCCTGTGGCTTCCCACTGCGCTATGTTAGCTCCATCCAAAGGTGATACACCCCAAACATCCAGGTCTTTACCGCTGAGTCTGTTAACAATTCTATAGTTACCATTCCCAAGATCAACAATTTCCCATTGTTGCTCATATCCGTTGCTTATGGTTGCCTGAACTATGTTTCCACCATTATCCAGACTCGCCCCGTCAACAGCCAATGCCAATGAACTATGTTGAGAAACGATAGAATAAAAACCTTCACTGTTGTAAGTAAATGCCCAACTTTGATTAGAACCATTTGTAGCGGTCCATTGCCATACGTTTCCTCCATCTTCAGAAGACCAGTACGCCACATCCAGCACTTTACCACTGTGACTACTTACAATGGTATAGTTCCCATTGGCAATTGGCTGATTTGAAGTTTTAGGACCTTTTCCCGGCGGAGGAGGACTGGATAAATCCAGGGACTCTTCAGATGATGGTAAATTGTTCTCCTCTTGACAACTAAACATTGCCAATACTGAAAACAAGATAATAAACACTTTCAATTGTTGTTTTAACATGTTTTTGGATTAGTTGGGTACCAGCGCATATGGTACATTTAAATAGAATTACCCTGATCAGAAGTATGCGCAGGGCGGTTACCTACTCCTGACTATCTATTAGCTTGAGTTTTTGCCTTTTATCTCATGTTGGTCAGGTTTGTAAGACTATACCAAAAGCATGATTTTCATTCTGAATGAATTTTGGGCGTTGCCAACTTATGTAGGAACATAACTCGACATTCAGCTGGCCAGCAGGAATCTCTTTTGAAGTCAAATCAACTGATAAATTTCAATTTGCGAGGTTACACAAACGTGATTCAGTATACAGGCTCGTGAAGAATGCCTTTCAAATTATTAAGTGCGGTGTATATCAATCTTCTGGCTGAAGACACATGAGAAAATTCCATGATGTCAGCAATCTCCTTATATCCAATACCTTCATAGTAGTAGAAGAAAACGGCTTCACGTTCCTTGGCTGTCAACTGCTCCAAAGACTTATTGAGCTTTTTCACCATGAAATCATTGGCCTCTTCCTCAATGAAATTCTGAACACTACAATCCTGAACTTCGATCTGAAACTCCAGGTCAGTAGGCGTTTGATGCTGAGTCATTCCGGTTTTAGTGATGTAGTTAAACAACCTTCTTCGGAAAGATCTTAAAAGATAAAATTTGATTGAGGTGGTAGCGCCAAGCCCTACCCTTTTCTCTCTTAGATACAAGAAGAAATCCTGAACACAATCCTTTACCAACTCCCTGTCAGAGCTAAACTTCTTGCCGTAATTAAATAGTACATCCACATATTCCTCATAGATACGACCGAAAGCCAATTCATCCCCCTCTCTAAATTCATTCCACAGCTGGGAATCGTATGATATTTCTACAACTTTAGCTTCTTTGGGATCGCTTACTTTTTTCAAGGTCTGTGTACTACTTGGTAGGTGATAATAATTTTGGGCTTGAACAATCATAATCGGGGACCGTGTTGTTAACGTATTGAACTGGTTTAGCGTCAATCGGATTTGATCCGGGGGTTATTGACTATTGCAAGTTCGCCAGTCAACCAGAATACCCACAGGTCACCATCGTTCATTTAGGGGGGAATTATCAGTACCCCTATTTATGATTGTGGTAAAAAAAACAGCTAAAACACATTGATTATCAATCTTTAACAGATTTACATCTCTTTTTTTAACAAATTAATAATCAGTCGAATAACAATTTCTTTGAAGAAAAATGCCGTTTCTCATGACCCTATAGGAGTGCTTATCCATTTTGGTTCAGGAAAGAATTAATGAATATAAATAATCTGTTCGGGCATATTACCGACTAAAAGACTGTCTTGAATCAACGCATTAACCTTTCATACCTTTTAGGTGATCGAAAGAAAGACTTGACACCAATTATTTACTTTTTATGGTCTGCACCGTTATCAGACTTAGTAGGAGTTACAGCTTTTTCTACCTCTTCATTCTCTTCCTGAGTAAGAAAGTCTTCTTTGAATTTACTATTAGTCAGTACCTCATCAACTTCCTTTACTTCTTCAGGTATTTCCTGGGCGCCATCCTTTGTCTCGTCGAAGTCCGGCTCCAAACGAATCTCCTTTGATTTCTTGAAATTGTTGTCTTCTCTTTTTTTGGACATCAGTATTAATGATAATGTCGAACCACCGACTGGAATTTTTGTTTTTCTAATTCAATTTATTTGATGAATCAATCCAACTATCTAAAAGTCAGTGATTTTTAGCACGCCCAATTGTGCTTCCTCTAATCTTAAAAAGAGCCGACCTTAGAAAATGATACATATATTTCAAAGAAATAATTACTCTTCATTATCAATCATCAGATTGAAAGTTGCGACGAGCTCAATCACTAATATCTCATCCTCATAGAGCGTTGACCTAAGTAAGAAACTTGGAGTATTAGAAAAGATGAAACAAAGACAAGATCATTCTTTAGCTTTCGCTTTACCTGTTTTCTAAATGAACCCGAGGAACATGTCAGTCCGCACCAAAAAGAAATCCTGTGAAACAATTTCACAGGATTTGCTCTAACCGATATTAATGATAGCCTGGTTGATGGTCTATAGCTAGTAGTTTACTGGCAGCATGAAGGAGGTGCTAAAAAGCACCCCCCTTAACATGATCAATGCTTAATAACTCGCATTGTCCTGGTTGAATCTCCTAGCTTTACCCGTACCATATAGATACCTGATTTCAGAGCTCCCAAATCCAGTTTATTGGTTGATTGCGTCAATTGAGTTTCCATCACTGATCTTCCAAAAATGTCAATGATGCTCAGCTCTGCATTCAAATTATCTGTAGGTATGTCAATATTCAAAACATCCGTAATTGGGTTTGGATAAAGGCTCATTTCATTGAGAACTTCCTCATCTCCTCCCAATGAACCTCTCGCTCCACCATTCGTACAGGTGATCGCATTTTGAGTTTCTTCATATGGCAAACTCGCATGAGTAACGTTGTCAACACAGAAATCAACAGTAACACCACCTTTGGCTGAAGAGCTTGTTTGGAAATACACAGAGCCATTACCATCTGTTACGCCAGATACTGCCTCATTCCATGTGCCACTAAATGATCCGTAAACGGTTGCACCAGATACAGGGTTATTTTGGTTATCTACCACCACTACTGAAGCAGAACCAAATTTACTTCCCTTTCCAGCACCTACTGTACCAGTTGTGATTGATTGAACAGCCATGTATGGATCACCTGCAGTAAGAACTGTTACATTGTACGTAACATCGCTCACTCCACCACAATCATTTGTATACGTAGCTGTGGCTGCACAAGAACTGGTCAGTGTTACAAATTGCTCACGAGAGGTTCCTGAAGTACCGCAACCGCTCCAGCTCCAGGATCCACCTGTAAGAGGTTGAGGGCCAAAACCAACTACATCTCCTTCATTAATGGTAATATCTGTACCAATCACCCACGCACCATAGTTGATCTGGTAGTATGGTGTAAGGGTTGACCCGGCACAATTGCCAGAAACACCTATTCCTGACGAGGAAGTAGTATTTGCATCATTGTCAGTAGCCACTGCAGAGATTCCAAAATTGCCAGTGCCAATCGTCCAATTAACGCTGTAAGGACTTGTTGCATCAACACCAATAGACATTCCATCTACAAAGAACTCAACTTGAGTAACAGATCCATCTGCATCTGAAGCATCAGCAGTTATTGTCAGATTGGTGCCCTCGTCAAAAGAAGCGCCATCGGTAGGGCTGGTAATTGACACGGTAGGAGGTGTATTACCAGTAGAAGATCCTGCTAAAGCGGCAATTTCTTGTGCTGTTAGTGGATAGTTATAGACTCTAAAATCATCTAATTCTCCATTGAACAATGCATCTGCAGACCATTGACTTCTACCAATGTAGTTAAGAACAGGTTTGATATCTAATGGATTAATTGATACAGCTCCGGACTGAGCCACAGGTTGTCCATTAACATATAGAACTGTCTCAGAGGCACCTAGTGTTACAGCAACGTGAGTCCAGGTATTTGACGCAATTGAAGGACCTGTAAGAACATTGGCACCCCCAGTGTTGTAAATATTGAACTCTACATTTCCAGACCAGTTATTTGTGGTCAGATACATGCTTTCATCCTCACCGTTACCGAAATCAAAGATTCTTTGCCAGGCACTACCACCTGCCCAATTAACCCATGCAGCAACTGTTATTTCTTGATGATTTGCTATATCGGTTGATAACTGCAAGAAATCTTCAGTTCCATCCAGACTTACTGCCTCGCCTTCTTGGCCTGCTACATATCCTGGAGCACCATAGGTGGCTGCATGATTTAGATTTTCAGAGCCATCTAATGTGGAATTTTCAAAAGTGTAATGAGCAGTCAAAGTATTTGATCCGGTCGTAGTTGACGATACTTGATTAGACTTAGTCGATCTATTCAAAGATTGATCCTCAGCTCTCACAGCATAATAATACGTTTGGCCTGAAACTATTGTGTTGTCTACGAAAGCGGTTACTCCAACATTTCTAGCTATGGTGTTGTAAGGTCCGCCTGCAGATTCAGCTCTCAATACTGTATATCCTGCTACGTCACTATCTGGACTTGCTGTCCAGTTTAATTTGATTGATGCCGATTGACCAGTTGCGACTAGATTAGTTGGTGCTGCTGGAGCGACAAACTCAATAGGAGCTCCGACTGGAAGTAATCTCCATTGTTGGTCATAAGAACCATTTGGTTCCCATTGTACGACGTTTGCTCCGGATGCAGCACTTCCACCATCCACAGCGATACATTTAGAGCTCTCTCTGCTTCTGATATAGAACCAACCATCTTCAGTATATTCTAAGTACCATTGTTGGTTACCATATCCACTTGCTGACCACTGATCGATGTTCGCGCCATCATCAAGTATGTACCCATATAGATCCAGGTACTTTTGATTACTTGAAGCAGGTTGGATTTTGTAATAGCTGAAATCACCACCCACTCTCGAATCAACAGGGTAAACATTCCACTTTTGGCTATTTGCACCAGTATAATTCAATTGAGCAACATTTGCACCATCTAGTGATGCTTGCCCATCAACACCCATCACTAATCCACTGTTACGATTTACGATGATATATTGTCCATCAGTGATCGCTGGTTGAATGTCTTCACCCCATGTGATGTTAATAATTCTCTCCGCATTGGTTTGACCATCTCCATAACTTCCTGGAAGACCACCAGGCATTTCCAGTACAAATTCTCTAGTAGGGCCATGGCCATCATAAAAGACTGGACGGTCTTTCGAAATGTAGTTAAAGCTAGTAGTAACTGCTTGTCTTTCAGAAGTACCTCCAAAAGCCTGAATTTTGCCATCAGGAGCTCGGTATACTGCAGCAGACGTCCAGTTTGGTCTGTGCTCGGCATAGCCAATTCTTTGACCATCAAAAGCTTTCACCATTTCTCCACTGGCATAGTCAATGTCTGCCCACCAGATACCGGTTTGCATGCCATATTCGTAACCAACTAGAGCCTCTCCAATGTTGTGTAACTCATCTAATGAAGCGTGATGTCCATTTGCTCTTACATTTTGAAGGAAACTAGCATACCCATCAAAGCTACCAGCCAACTGGTGTGTATTTCCTTCTGTGATCCCTGCCGGAATTAGGAAGTCATACCATCCCTGTGCTTCATCACAATTCAATGTGTTTCCGCCATTAAGCCTGATTCCGTTAAAATAGGGGTTAGCATTCAATAATGCTGTGATGTCATACATGTCTTGCGCAGATCCTTGTCCCCATCCGTAATCCGGCTCATTGAATGCCCCAACGGTGATCACATTGTGGCCGGCATCATTGAACGCTCGTGCTGATACCTCAATCAGTTGCTCCCATCTCTCCGGGAAGCCAACATACCAGTCATCAACAAAAGGGTGATCACAATTCAATGCTAAATCAGTGTTTGGTCCAACGTAGGTATCGATTAGATATAATCGGTAGTTCAGATCATTGATTTGCTCTTGCGTAAGGTCCGTACCATTTACTAATGGGTACGTAGGTTGGAAAGAAGCACGAACAATATCAATTTGGTCCAAGCCCATGAACAGAATGTTTCTGCGAAAAGCTTGTTCATTAGCCCATGCAAGATCGGCACCAAATTCTACTGTTTTCGAAATTCCTGGATCCGTAATGTCGAACGGAACAGTCCTGTCTGCAGCTGGTTGGGCTACCAGGTTGTCGCTTGTACTTGCTGTTTGCGCTTTGAGCAGGTTGGTCATCCCTAAACACAGCATCAACAAGAAAAAAGTAAACTTTCTTAACATTTCATTTTTCGTTAATTGCGTACCTGCACACATGATACGGTTAAAAAGATTGATGGTGCCGAAAGGTGTGCGCTAGGCGAAAAGCCTACCTTCGACTATCTATTAGTTTGAGTTTTTGCGTTTTATCTAATGTTACGTTATCCAATAATTAGATTAACAATCAAGAGTATCAATTCCGTAGCAGGTGAATTTTAAGCGTTCCTTTCCAGGTAATGCTGACGCTTGCCAGTCATCCGGTCAGAGGAAATCTCAAATTGGATCTTGCGTAAGCTGGTTAATAACGACAGTTCCAATTTGAGGCTATATATCACAAATGTGTCAGTGCACAGGTTCGTGAAGAATATCCTTTAAATTATTAAGTGCGGTGTATATCAATCTTCTGGCTGAAGACACATGAGAAAATTCCATGATGTCAGCAATCTCCTTATATCCAATTCCTTCATAGTAGTAGAAGAAAACGGCTTCACGCTCCTTAGCCGTCAACTGCTCCAAAGACTTATTGAGTTTTTTTACCATGAAATTATTCGCCTCATTCTCAATAAAGCTCTGAACACTACAATCCTGAACTTCGATCTGAAACTCCAACTCTGAAGTTGTTTCTTGTTGCGTCTTTTCCTTTTTGGTGATATACTTAAGCAACCTCCTCCGGAAAGATCTTAGAAGGTAAAATTTGATTGAGGTGGTAGCGCCAATTCCTTCCCTTTTCTCTCTTAGATACAAGAAGAAATCCTGAACACAATCCTTTACCAACTCCCTGTCAGAGCTAAACCTTTTACCATAGTTAAAAAGCACATCCACGTATTCCTCATAGATACGACCGAAAACCAATTCATCCCCCTCTCTAAAATCATCCCACTGCTGGGAATCGTATGACATTTCTACAACTTTAGCTTCTTTGGAATCGCTTACTTTTTTCAAGGTCTCTGTACTACCTGATATTTGATAATAATTTTGGGCTTGAGCAATCATAATCGGTAACCGTGTTGTTCCTTTATTTAATTGGTTCGTCAATCGGATTTGATTCGGTTTAGTTTTCATTTGACTACTGCAATTTTACCATTCAACCAGCATACCTATCAGGTCACCATCGTTCAATCAAGGGGGAATTATTAGTATCTATATTTGTGATTGTGATAAAAAAAAGTGCATAATTCGGCCTATTTTCATGTTTTTGATAAAATAACTTAGTTTTATTAACGATCCACTAACGATAAAAAATTGGAGATTACAAAAAGGGAAGTCGCTTAATCAAAAGCTCAATTTGAAGTTTTACCGCTTGGGATTTTGAAAAAAATGTGATTAGAGCAGAAAACCACCTGCAAATATTTAATAACAGTGAGGGCCTTTAGCGATGAAGCACACCTGACCAAGACAATATTAGGTACTATTGAAGGGGAGGGCAGGACGGTCGAAAGCGGGTGATTTAATGATATTGGACCTATCCGAATCAGGCTTAGTCTTTTTTAGAAAAAATAGCCTTTCGCATCTCGTCTTTTTCCTCTTGATTTAGAAAATCTTCTTTGAGGCTACTATTTGTAAGTACGCTATCTATATACTTTATTTCCTCAGGTAATTCCACGATATCATCTTTTATTTCATCCAACTTCGGTTCTATATGATCCTCATCCGACTTCTTAAAATTCTTTCTTTTCCTGGACATTCTTTATGAGATTACCGAGAATCATGCAATCGAAATAAATTCCCTGCCTGTTCTAAATTAGACCCTATAAAAACAACACAAATTAGTCCTTTTAACCAAAATTGAATGATAGACCTAAACATCATTCTTTGAATAATAAAGAGCCAATTTTAGAAAATGATACAAAAAATTAAAATTACTGATCACTTTCAATAAAAATCCAAATCTCAGATATTTCGAAATTGGTATCACTACCATAAATTGATGCGTCATTAACTGCCAACTACACCTGCTTCTCTGGCACCCGCAACCAATCTCTAATTTACTCTCTTATCTTATTAATATTTTCCATCTTTCTGAACCTGATTGAAGGATATACAAACCATTTGGCATTTCCTCATCCAGACGGAGTGTCATAGTTCGCGAAAATGTGTCATATCCTTTCTCAATCACAGACATCTCATGTCCTTGCACATCAAAAACCTTAAAGGACTGATCCTCGCTCACATTCCGTATGTAAATTCGGGAATCACGAGTAGGAACCGGATAAACCACAACATCCTCCATTAACTCATTGCTCAATGTATAGTTATTAAAATAGGATTCTGCCATAACAAATGCTTCAATACCAATTTCATGTCCCAAAATACGGCCCGGTATATCATCTGCCGGAGGATGAATCCCTCCCCAAATACGCGATAAGCTGCATTGATCAGAAGCATCTCTATAGGTCGCCCACTGTAGGTGAACATCCTGACTAGGTCCTTCCTCAAAAACAAGAAACTCATTCTTTTTAGCCACAAATTCACCCATACCACCGGGAAAGTATTCGCTCCCTGTTAATAAGGTCATCACTTCTGCCGCAGCTCTCGAATAGGTGGAATGACCAGAAACATATCCTGCAAAAGGCGGTGTAACAAAAGAAGGGCGCTGATAGGGCCACCAATTCTCTGCCAGTATCCAGCCTACTCCCGCCTCATCTACATTAGGATCCTGAACATATTCATGTCCCCTCCATGCATACAATTTAATCTTACCCAAATTTTCATTTCCCACACCCGCAAGAGAATCTCCCGACTTGACCACTTCTACAAAACCAGGCACGAGAGGTATACCATTCTGGTGATAGTTGCTGAGTGTAATATCAGTTGACTGCCCATATTCAGCCATATAGCGTATTGCTGATATTGGTCTTATAAAATCGTACCATCCTTTGACACCCCATGCGACAATGGCAGCATCGTGCATGGTCCCTCCTAGTGTAAAGTAGGCCTTGACATCCCACTCCAATAAATCAACAATTTCTCCTTCTCCTTTAAATTTTCGTATAAACTGAGGATGGTCAGTAACATAATTTAAAATAACAAACCAGTGTCCGGGAGGTGTTTCTGAGTCCGGACCATCCGCCCAAAATTCAGCTAGAACCCGAGTATAATCTCCACGAGGCACCATTTGAGAAATATAGGGTTGGCTAGTAATCGGATTGACAGACCTCCCTTTTCCTATATCACCACCCCGTTCTAAATCATAAAACTCTGAATGATTGACTATAGAGGTTGGCAATTGATCAAAATCAATATTTCCAATTCCTATTGGGGACACTTCCCACATAACACCATCATAAGGATCTAAATGTGAACTCCACATGGATACCAAAAGAAAATTCCATTTGTATAAATCCATTTCACCCGCAGCTATCTTTTGCTGGCGATGACTCGGAGGAGGGCCCGGATCATGATACACGACATACTCACCTCCGTCCCTCGAAAATGTACTGGCATCGGCCTTTGAGAGAGAGAAGGGATAAACTACCCCCCACTCCGGACTTAAGAAAGAAGGCGTCTTTCCCTCAACAACATTGCCTGCCTGATCAATAAAGACATCAAGCGTCAACGGCTGCCAGTGATTCGGATCAATAATATTTGGATTACCGGGTAGGACCGGCACCAGGGGCTCGTTTCTAGGTTGATAATATTGGTTCGCATAACCGGAAGTTTCATTCGCCCTGTCGATGAACCCATACTCGATCAACGATTGTCCAATAAAATTTCCAAGCGCAGCCGGATCTCCACTAGAATAATTCGTACTCTTGAAACTCTTGTCAAGACCAAGCAATGTCATCAGATCATCAAACCTCTGTTGTGTAACCGCTTGATTAGGCGAATTTTTAAAACGGTGAGTTAGCAATCGATAAGCAGCAAAACTGATGGCTGTTGACATGGCTGTTGAATCATCAACTTCCGATTCAAACCCGTTGAACTGATTATTATAGTTGTATAACTGCTTTCCAATTAAATAAGGTGTGGCACTCTCATTGAACAGAGCCCAGGCATCGTACATGGCCACGCTTGCATGAAAAAGGTTTCTTGCGTGAACGGTAGGACGTGCGTAATCCTTACGTATGGCTGCCAATAATGCCTCATTCCAGAGTCTGGCTATCGATTTACTCTCAAGAGCTAACTGACCACTCAAATTAACTTCAAGTGTTACCGGCAAGCTACTGCAATTACCCATCTCGGTGACCGTAACAGTGCCCTTATCCGCAATATCCCATTCAACCTTTATCGATGCAGTTCCCTGCCCCTCAAGAATAACTCCATTAGTCACTGACCAGTCGTAAGTATGACCGGATGTCTCGGGGTAGGAATAGTCAGCTTCATTTAAAACTTCCACATTTATTCCTCCAGTAATGGATTTGCTCTTTAAATAACCACAACCTCCATCATCCTGGGTAGCAGCAGGATTGTAATTGCATGAATTTGGATCCATACAACCTGAGATTTTATTACTGGTAAGATCCAAAGTATCGTAACTGGATCCCTCCGTAAATTTTAAGAATGAATTGACTGGAAGGTTTGTGTATTCTTCCTTTATGCCCGATGGCCATTTGATAGTCAATTGATCAATATTTTCAACATCTGCCAAACCAAAATGTACAGGTTGTAGATTTTGTGCCATGAGAGCCAACCCATTGTAATAACGGGTCAATACAGTGTCGCCGACACGAACTTTTATTAATGTCCCGATAGCGTCACGATTAGAAGTAGTTCCTTCCAAACTCAATTGAACCCAATTCTTACTACCAGATGGATCAAGGTCAAGTTGATTTTCAAAAAGTTCAAGGTGATCTCCTGTACGACCAATAAGAAAATCCAGGTCTCCGTCATTGTCATAATCAAAGGTCACCACCCCATTTGATGATGATAATTCATCCATTCCAAACTCTGTAGCCCTGTTAAAAAAACCCTCAATCCCTGATTCTAATGTGTTTTCAAAGAAGGCATTCCGATACTTGATATTATAGCCATTCACAACAACGAGGTCTAAATCAAGGTCATTATCATAATCAAAGAATTGAGTTCCCCAGCTCCATTTGGTAGTATCGACCCCCAAACCCACCGCAACATCAGCATACACGTTATTTCCTAAATTTTTAAACAAAGAATTCTCGTCTATGGTAGTAATGTAGAAATCCAGAAGCTCATCATTGTTGTAATCCCCAAGAGTAAAGCCCATCCCCTCTTTGTTGATATCTTTCAAGCCATAAAACTCAGCACTATCTATAAAAAAAGTTCCTGAGTCATTAATGTAAAGCTGATTTGGAAGATCAAAATCGGTAACAATATATAAATCCTGAAACCCGTCCTTATTGATATCCCAGGGCACTGCCATCCAGGAAGCCGATCCTGACCCAGTTAAACCAACATTCTCAGAATACTCCGAAAATGAGCCATCACCATTATTTTTATAAAAAAATTTCTCTGAACAGCTATACAGTTTGGTTACATAAAGATCTAAATAAGAGTCATTATTAAAATCAAACCATGTCGCACCTGTTATATAACAACTATTAGTTAACGGTAGATTGGCTTCTGCGGTAACATCAGTAAATGTTCCATTCCCATTGTTATGGTAGAGTTCAAAATAATAGACATTCGAAAGAAACAGATCAGGAAAGCCATCATTATCATAATCACCCCAAGAGGCCCCCATTCTTTCTCCAAAACCAGAAAACCCAATAATATACTCACCAGTATAGTCATGGGTACTGTTGATCCCAGACTCAACTGTTACATTGGTAAAAGTTCCATCATTGTTATTTTGATATAGCTGACTGGTTGCTGCTCCATTACCTGATTTCCATCGCGAAACTACAAACAGATCCAAATCTCCATCTCTGTCATAGTCCGCTACAGAGACACCATTATTATTAAAAGAACCCGATAAGCCGCTTTGTGTATGTATTTCTCTAAATCCCTGAGCTAATACTTTTGTGCCAGCAATCCATGGCACAAACAATACTAAACAAATACATAAATTAATCTTTCGACCATTACTCTTCCTGGAAGATCTCGTCGCAGCAAAAACTTGTTTCATTACGATCCCAATACAAAATAAAAATCAGATACCTTATCTATACCATTAATTAAATATCACTTTTAACCGAAGCCCCGTTTCTTACAGGAAATTAAAGATTATCCTCCACGTTTAATTACCAATCAATTTGGTGTTTAACCCAAACTCTCTTTATAATAAAGAGATATATTTGTTATTTAATACATTTAGTTGTATGCAATAAGATAAGGGATCTATTCAGAAATTTCTAATAACACATTAGGGGATTTAATGGATCAAGCAATATTTCTGTGGGTCGATTGTTCTTTTCATATAGCCACATTGTGAGGTGAGAATTTCCTCCATTTCTCTCACCCCGGAGATCACTGAGAAAGCAGAGACAGAGTTGTCAAAAGTCTTTTGGTGATTTAAAGCCTTCATTATTTGAATAAAAAATGCCATTTTGTCCAAATAAAGGAGAATTAGATATTTATAATAACATTAGTTCCTCTGTGTAATTTGTGTTCTCGGTGGTAAAAAGGGCTTATTGTATTTTTTCAAGACACCCCACAGGTTTTCGAATTGATCCGATTTAATAGATACAAAACAAAAAAGCACTCACAATCTCTTGTAAGTGCTTTGTTTTCAGGTGATTCCACCAGGACTCGAACCTGGAACCTACTGCTTAGAAGGCAGTTGCTCTATCCAGTTGAGCTATGGAACCAACATACTACTCTTAACAGATGTAGTGCGGAGAGAGGGGGATTCGAACCCCCGGTACCCTTACGGGTACGGCAGTTTAGCAAACTGCTGGTTTCAGCCACTCACCCACCTCTCCTAAAGGTTTTCTGGAGCTCGCCCTGAAAAGGACTGCAAACTTAGAGAAAAACTCCTATTTAGCAAACAGCATTTTTACAATTTTAAAGTATTTTCATGGGGCCTCGAATCAGCACTAAAACTGCACTCCTCCCCCCTCTTTCATCCATTCTCATTTTAAAAAACGTTAAATGCCCAAGGTCGTTATTGGGTAGGACTCCCGACTTTTATATTTTAGCCATCCTTTATGAACTGGTCATACGACATAGGTACTTTCGAACTCATCATAACCGGGTTATTTATCCTGTTTTATCTGCTATATGTGATCCGAATGGTCCGTATTTCAAATAAAACCGGGCTTCCGGTACATAGAATCATACTGAAGCTCATCCTTCGCACCTCATACTTCGCTTTATTAGTCATCGCATTATTGGGTCCGTCGTTCGGGCAGGCCAGTAGGGAAATCAAATCCGTGGGGAAAGACATGTTCATTTGCGTGGACCTTTCACAGTCTATGAATGCATTTGACATTCAACCTACCCGACTGGAAAAGGTGAAATTTGAACTGAAAAAGATCGTTGAGGCTTTTAATTCAGATCGTATCGGCCTAATCATGTTTTCAAATGAAGCGTTTATGCAATGTCCGTTAACCTATGACAATAATGCATTGAACATTTTCATCCAGGCTTTGAACACGACACTAGTTCCAAATACCGGAACAGACTTCGGGCCCCCACTGAAAATGGCCCTTAATAAACTTCAAAATGAGGAAGATGGACCTCAAAGCAATAAATCCAAAATCATCATTCTCATTAGCGATGGTGAAGACTTTGGTGAGGAAACCGAACAGATATCTGAAGAAATTGAAGCCACGGGCATCAAACTTTTCACCCTGGGCGTTGGAACAGACAAAGGATCTAAGATCATGACCAACCGGGGCTACAAAAGAGATCATCAGGGCAAGGATGTCGTGAGTAAAATCAATACAGATGAACTCAAGAAACTGGCTTCCGATACAGGTGGAAAATACTTTGAGATCAACGACCGCAAAAATGACGTTGAAAGGCTCATTAATGCGATAAACAATATCGAAGGTCAATTGCGAGACGCGAAAAAGGTAGATGTGAAGTCAAACAAATACTTTTATTTCCTTGCAGCGGCACTTTTTCTGATGATGATCGATTTACTATTTGGAGTTCGAATCATAAAAATATGAAGCATCTCATCCTGATCATACTCGTGCTTTTTACTGACCCAGTCCAACTGGCGAAGATTAATGGCTTGAAAAAGGAAGCAAATCAAGCCTATCAGGATGGCAACTTTAAGGTCGCTGCCAATAAGTACAGTATGCTCAGGGATAGCCTTGGGGTGGATGAAGATGAGATTTCGCTAAATCTGGCACACAGTTATTTCAATCTCGGAGATACTGCAAATGCAAAAATCAACTACCAAAATGTAATTTCATCTGAAAACAAAGAACTGCAATCTATCGCCTCTCAGCAGCTTGGTGTGTTGGCTAAAAATGAACAAAAGCTGGAAGAGGCACTTTCTTACCTGAAAAATGCCATCAAGGCCAATCCTAAGAACAGGGATGCTAAGTATGACTATGAAGTAGTGAAAAAGCTCCTCAATCAGCAACAGCAAAACCAACAAAACCAAGACCAGCAGAACGAGGATCAACAAGATCAGAAAGATCAAGAGCAAAACCAGGACCAGCAACAGAATCAGGATCAGCAAAAGCAGGACCAACAAAAGGAAGGTGATCAAAAAGACCAACAAAATCAGGAGCAACAAAAAGATTCTGAAAAGAAAGAAGGAGAGAAATCTGAAGAGCAACAGCAGGAGGGCGAGAAAAGTGAGGAGCAACAACAACAAGAAATGGATGAGGCCACGCGCCAGAAACTGGAAGAAATGAACATCAGTGAAGAAAAAGCCAAAATGATTTTGGAAGCACTGAAGAACAATGAAATTCAGTATATTCAGCAACGCAAGCGCCAGTCATCTCAGCAACCTGACTCGGACAAGCCTGACTGGTAAGGCTAGACGAAAATACAATGCGAAAGTTCGAAATCTAAGGAGAAATAAAAAAGTACCAAGCGAAAGGCCATCGCCAATTGCTAATGCAACTTTAATACACCCCAACAATGGAAGAGGTATATATACTTTCAGCCACCAGAACACCCATTGGAAGCTTCGGTGGTGCCTTGTCTTCTTTTAGCGCCACGCAACTTGGTAGCCTGGCCATCAAAGGAGCCATGGATCAAATAAAGCTGGCCCCAAACCACATTAATGAAGTATTCATGGGCAACGTAGTCTCAGCAAACCTTGGACAGGCCCCGTCTCGGCAGGCCGCTATTGGTGCAGGCATCGGGCATGAAGTACCGTGTACAACCGTTAATAAGGTATGTGCTTCCGGCATGAAAGCAGTTATGTTAGGAGCACAATCCATTATGTTGGGAATGAATGACCTTGTAATGACTGGTGGAATGGAAAGCATGAGCAACATCCCCTACTATATCCCAAAAGCGCGATTTGGATATAAATATGGAAATGGCGAATTGATCGATGGTCTTCAGAAAGATGGATTATGGGAAGTCTATAATGAATTCCCGATGGGATGTTGTGCTGACAACACAGCAAAAGAAAGAAACATCTCACGTGAAGAACAGGATGCCTACGCAATAGAATCCTATAAAAGAGCCGCTTCTGCCACTGAAAAGGGCTTATTTAAAAATGAGATCACCTCCATCGAAATACCCCAGAGAAAAGGTGAACCTATACTTATGGAGGAAGATGAGGAGTTTAAAAATGTGAATTTCGATAAGATTCCTTCCCTACGCCCTGTATTTAATAAAGATGGCAGTGTCACGGCTGCAAATGCTTCTACTATCAATGATGGAGCTTCGGCAATTATCCTGGCCAGTAAAAAGAAAGTCGAGGAACTTGGAGTTGCCCCAATAGCCAAAATCAAAGGATTTGCAGATGCGGCGCAAGATCCACTTTGGTTCACCACAGCCCCCGCGCAAGCCATACCGAAAGCAATAATGAATGCCGGCATAAGCGCTTCGGAGGTTGACTACTATGAAATAAACGAGGCTTTTTCTGTGGTGGCCCTGGTCAACATCAAAGAATTAAACCTGGACCCTGATAAGGTAAATGTCAACGGCGGAGCCGTGGCGCTGGGACATCCACTGGGTGCTTCAGGTGCCAGAATCATCACCACTTTGTCATCTGTGCTAAATCAAAATAATGGCAAAATTGGTGTGGCAGGAATTTGCAACGGAGGTGGAGGCGCCTCGGCTATTGTCATTGAATTAATCTAAAATAATTTCAAAGCTTGATTTTCGTTTACACATCAAAGATTTTTGCCGCGTATATGAAAGTCTGTTATTTCGTTTTTTACCTGATCGCTCCCCTCTTTCTCTTTGCCCAGGAACTGCAACCTGTTGTCACTTATTATGACAACACGTCTCACATCAAAGAAAAGTATACGGTCATCTGGGTGGATACCGCTCTGGTTCATGGGGACTACAAAATGTATAGCACCACAGGAAACATTTTGGTCACCGGATCTTACAAACATGGTAGACGCGAAGGGCTTTTTCAGAATTACTATGAGGACGGAAGTCTACAGAGAGAAACCTATTACAGTGATGGTTTGAAACAAGGGTTAACCAAAGTGTATGCTCCAACAGGCACATTGGTTCAGGAGGCGCTATTTAAGGACGATACCCTTACCGGACAAGTAAAGCGCTATGATGAAAGTGGTCAGCTTCTCGGTGCTACCTCATTTGCTCATGGCAAGCCGGAAGGATGGGTCATCTCCTATTTTGCAAATGGCAGCAAAGCTGAGGAAACCCACTATAAGGACGGAAAACCGAACGGACAAACACGTCAATATTATGAAAATGGGAACCTGAAACTTCAAGCCGAGTATAAAAACGGCCTGCTGGACGGGAATTACAAGACTTTCTTTCCTTCCGGAAACATCGAAATGGAAGTGCTCAACTTAAGAGGTCAGCGGTCCGGATATGTTAAACACTACTATGAAAACGGGCAGCTTCGGGCCCATGGAAATTATGAAAAAGGGGCGCTTCAGGGCCCTTTCAACAGCTACTATGATGATGGGAGTGTTAAAGCTGTGTTCAAGTATCTAAATGGAAAGATGAATGGACGCAATGTAGAATATCATGCCAATGGTAACATTAAAAGAGAGTCCAACTACAGCAACCA
Organism: Marinoscillum sp. MHG1-6; assembly: GCF_024714475.1. GTDB lineage: Bacteria > Bacteroidota > Bacteroidia > Cytophagales > Cyclobacteriaceae > JAMZMI01. The sequence continues at coordinate 410,768 of NZ_JAMZMI010000003.1, forward strand.
TGGCCTTAATGCCAAAATCAAAGAATATACGGATCGATCAAAACTCGTATTAGAGAAGACTATCGAAAATGAACTGCCGCATGGTACATGGACATTCTATGACGAAAAGGGACGACCTGAGAGAATTGAGCGCTATGAGAAAGGCAAATTGCATGGAGCGTCGGAGTTTTATGAAAATGGTGATCTTATCAAAAAAGAGGCCTATGCCTATGGCAACCAGCAGGGGCTCACTGAAGAGTTCTACTCCAATGGAGACCTGAAAATATCCAGTCAATGGAAAATCGGAAGACTGGAGGGTCCATTTACCAAGTATTATAAAAATGGGCAGATTGAATACGAAGGTGACTATGTCCGAAACAAAAGATCAGGCAACTGGACCTTTTATGATAAAAGAGGAAATATTACCGAAGTGCTGAAATACGAAGCAGGCCAAGTTATACAGCCTTAAGCATCCTGGTCTTTTAATGACCTAAATGAATAAATCTGAGTAGCTTAAAATTCTCTATCACTATCTTTGCGCACTATGTCACAAGGGATCAAATACACGAACTTTAGTTTTCCGAATCAAACGGAAAAATACACGGGAAAAGTAAGAGATGTTTACTCGTTTGGCGAACAGCTTGTTATGGTCGCATCGGATCGTATCTCAGCATTTGATGTGGTACTTCCCCGCCCCATTCCTTACAAAGGACAGGTGCTTAATCAGATTGCTGCGATCTTTCTGGAAAAGACCAGTGACATTGTTCCCAACTGGGTAATCGCCGTTCCGGACCCAAACGTCACAGTGGGAAAAAAATGTGAGCCTTATAAGGTTGAAATGGTTATTCGGGGATATTTGGCAGGACATGCCTGGAGAGAATATCGCGATGGTAAAAGAACACTTTGTGGCTGCCCGCTACCAGAAGGTTTGAAGGAAAATGACAAGTTACCTTCGCCGATCATTACCCCTACCACCAAGGCAGATGAAGGACACGATGAGGATATTTCCAAAGAAGAAATACTGGCTCAAGGTCTGGTGAGCAGGGATGAATATGATAAACTGGAGGAGTATACCCACAAGCTCTTCGAAAGAGGTACCGAACTAGCCAGGGAACAAGGCCTGATACTTGTAGACACCAAATATGAGTTTGGGAATTTTAATGGAGAGATCACCCTGATAGATGAGGTGCATACCCCTGATTCATCCAGGTATTTCTACGCCGAAGGCTATGAAGAAAGACAAGCCAAGGGCGAGCCTCAAAAACAGCTATCCAAAGAGTTCGTCAGACAATGGCTGATTAGCAATGGATTTCAGGGGAAAGAGGGACAAACTATACCGGAAATGACAGACGAGTTCGTTGCGTCAGTCACCGACAGATACATTGAATTATTCGAAAAGATCACGGGACAAAGTTTTGTTAAGGATCAAAGCCCTGATATCTTGGATCGAATAAAGAAAAACATTGAAGAAACGGTTCAGGCTTAACGGATGATTTTCGAAATCATTTAAAACCTGAACATAGGATAACAAAAATTAAATTGAATAGACATGAAGTTTTCAATAGAAAGAGAAGATCAGTACACCATACTCGCCGTTGATGAAGAAAAGCTTGACTCGACGCTAAGTCCTCAAGTAAAATCAGAACTTGTCACCCTACAAAACGAAGGTGTAGCCAACGTGATTCTCAACCTCGAAAAGGTTAAATACATTGATTCTTCCGGACTGAGTGCACTACTGGTTGGTAATAGGATTTTCACAGAGACAGGATCATTCGTTCTCTGCGGAGTAAGCGAACATGTGATGAAACTGATAAAAATCAGCCAGTTAGATAAAGTATTAGATATTCTTCCAACCGTCGAAGAGTCGGTTGACACTGTTTTCATGAATGCATTGAAAAGAGGTTTAGAAGAAGAAGGAGGACTGGAAGAGTAAGCGTTGGCCCTGGAATTACATATTCTAGGCTCTAATTCAGCAGCCTTCGCCCACAACCGGCACCAAACTTCCCAACTTTTGCGAGTTCAGGATAAATACTTCCTTATCGATTGTGGGGAGGGCACTCAACTATTGCTCAAAAAATATAAGATCAAGCTTTCGAAGATCAACCATATTCTGATATCTCATCTTCATGGAGATCACTATTATGGATTGATAGGCTTGCTTTCAACCCTGCACCTCTACGGTCGAAAGTCTGAATTATTGATTGTCGGACCTCCCGGACTTTCGGACATTATATCTCTACAGCTAAGACATTCAGAAACCAGGCTGAGCTATGATGTTCGATTCATAGAATGGGCCCAGGGTGATGAGAAAATTGTTTTTGAAAGTGATAAACTTTCCATTGAGACCATCCCGTTAGATCATCGGGTACCTTGTTCCGGTTATTTGTTTAGGGAAAAGAATAAAAAACGTGGATTGAATCGCAAAATGATCGACCGTCCGCTTACTCCCATACAGCAAAACACCCTTCGGGATGGAAAGGATGTCCTTGACGAAGATGGAAATGTGTTGGTGAGCTACATTGAGGCTACTTTCCCTGCAAAGAAGCCTTTCAGCTATGCCTACTGCTCAGATACAAAATACATTCCTGAGCTGGCGGACAAATTAAGAAACGTAGACCTTGTTTATCATGAAGCCACTTTCATGGATGACATGAAAGAGCGTGCAGCGAACACCTATCATACAACGGCCAGACAAGCTGCTGAGCTTGCTAAGGTAGCTAATTTCGGTCAACTTCTATTGGGCCATTTCTCTACCCGATATAGAGATCTTACTCCTGTTCTGCAGGAAGCGCAGGAAGTCTTTGAGAATACTGCCCTGGCAGTAGAAGGTGAGAAATTTCTGGTATCTTAAGCTTGTGAAAACAGACAAGAGACAGAACCTATTCATCATTCTTGCAGCCATCTTCTTATCGAATGCGCTACTTGCCGAATTAATTGGGGTCAAGATCTTTAGTGGAGAATCCACCCTCAGCCTACCACCTGCAAACATCCCGTTGTTGGGTGATCTGGTACTGGATTTTAACCTTACCGCCGGAGTGATCATCTGGCCGGTCGTATTCCTCACCACTGATATCATCAATGAATACTTCGGCAAAAAGGGCGTCAGAAGATTGAGCTACATAGCCGCGGCATGTATTGCTTATGCCTTCATTGTTATTTTCATCATTACCAAATTGCCCCCTGCTGATTTTTGGTTGGATGTAAACAGCACCGATTCGCAAGGAAACTTCTTTAATATCAACTTTGCCTTTAATAAGATCTTTTCTCAGGGATTAGGGATCATTGTAGGCTCGCTGGTGGCGTTTCTTATTGGACAGTTCATGGATGTCTTCGTCTTTCAGAAACTCAAAAAAATCACGGGACATAAAATGATTTGGCTGAGAGCAACAGGATCTACCCTCATCTCCCAACTCATCGACAGCTTTGTAGTTCTGGCCATTGCTTTCTACATTTTGGCTCCTGAAGGTAGCCGATGGAGTATTGTTCAGGTTATTTCAGTAGGAATTATCAATTACATCTACAAGTTTACCGTAGCCATTGTCCTTACTCCATTAATTTATCTGGGGCATTACCTGATCGACAACTATTTAGGATCTGAATTGTCCGAGCAAATGACTCAGGAGGCTACAGAAACCTCAGAAGGATTCTTCTAGTCATTTATCTCCAAATTTCTGTCTGAGCAATAACTCTACAACAAGAATCAGGATTGCGAAAAAACCAAAAACGATTACTCCGTTAATCCAATTGCTTAGGTGGATATATGTATACTTTTCTGATAATATCAATAGGCCCAGATACAGTAGTCCAAAAACAGCTGTGGCAGTACCCATTATACGATTGGCGTAATCAAAATGCTTATGGGACTTCATAGACATCGTTGAGCGATATCCGAATAGCCAGTTGCGGTTCCCGGACAAGAAGCGGGTCATTAAACCCAGGAAAATAAAGACAATAGCGAGTTTATAAGGAAACGGCATTCAAAAATTCATTTCTGTCCTAAAAATATAGGTAATTCAACAAAGTAACAATGCTCTTTTATAACTCTCTTATGACATCAACCAGTTCACTCAACATCATGGCCGTAGCACCCCAAACCACTTTGTTCTCAATTTCAAAATAGGGTGAATGCAGCTTATAGCCACTGGAGGCGGTGATCTCCTTCTCCTTCAATAGTCCGATATCTAAAAGTTGATTCAATGGTGCTTCTATTACTTCGGCTACTTCTCGATCATCCGGCTCGAACACCGGATTTTTCTGGTAGTACCCTATCACCGGCGTAACCATGTAATTACTTACCGCCACAAAAAAGTCACTCAGACAACCCAGCACAGTCACGCCATTTTGTCCTAAACCGATCTCTTCCTGGCTTTCCCTTAAGGCCGTCGCTATGATATCGACATCCTGCTCCTCCTTTCTTCCTCCCGGCAATGCCACCTGACCACTGTGAATCCCCTCATAAAGTGGACGCTGAATCAGCGGAAAAAACCATTGGCCATTCTTTTTATATAACATGATGAGTACCGCTCCCTTTCGTGCGTTCTCTTCAGGAGGAGTTCTAAACCTAAACCCTGAGGGAATGACCGGTTTCATCTTTTGATGCGAAGAACTACCCGGTAGAGGTTGTTTTAGTCTTTGCGCTAGTTTTTCGATCAACTCATGCTCCATGTAAATCAAATCTATTCATAAAATTTCACAGTAAAATTTGATAACTTGACCCCAACACCCGCATTATCAACCCATGAATGACATTCCCAATCACATAGGCCTGATCTTCATCGCCTGTGTCATTGCAACTTTTGGATTTATCTATTTCGGTGTGCGATTCAGCACTAAAAAAAGCTATCTCCCCACTCTTGTACTAACACTAATCTCTTTTTGGCTTCTTATTATTGGTGTTGTCACTGTCAATGGCTACTTCCTCAACTTTGATAGTATACCACCCAGATTGATGGTTTTTGCGGCTATTAACCTACTTATTATCATCCTCCTGTTTAGTCTTCCACGTTCCAGAAACTTTATCAGCCAGATTCCAATCACTACTCTTACGCATATTCATATCATTAGGGTTCCGGTAGAAATCGTGTTGTGGTGGTTGTTTTTGGAACATTTGGTACCTCAGGAGCTGACTTATGAAGGTGCCAACTTCGATATTATTTCAGGTATTACTGCTCCTTTTGCAGCCATTTTCTTAGTTGGAAAAAAGAGGCAGAACCGACTATGGGCAGTCCTATGGAATGTGGCAGCGCTGGGCCTTCTAATTAATATCGTCAGCCGGGCAATTATGAATACCCCCTATTTTATCAGCCCAACAGCCGAACTTCCAAATCTTGCGGTGTTCTATTTCCCATTTGTGTACTTACCGCTTTTTGTGGTGCCGGCCGTTTTATTTGCTCATTTAACCTCCCTTTATCAACTGAGCCTGAACAGTGACCGATGGAATTAGTCTTATTGACAATTTTTAATGATCATTTTCCCGGACCTTTCTTCATTTAACTCCACACCTTTTTTCCATGACTCACAAGCAAGGTCTTTTTGATTAGCACCCAGGTAAGCCTCACCCAGATAGGAATAAAGATCATCAATAAACTGATTTCGTTTTTCAGCCTCTTTCAACAACCTTACTGCTTCTTCAAACTCTCCTTGTGCAAGATGATAAAGCCCCTTATTTCGGTAAGCCCAGGCATTGGATGGATCAAGTAAAATACTCTTATTAATATCCTTTAATGCACCCTCATAATCTTTCATTTTTAAGTACACCTGCCCTCGATTATTGAGAAAATAGGGCTCCTGTGGGACTATATCCAGCGCCCGGTTGATCGTGATCAAAGCATTCTGATAATCCTCCTCAGAAAGATATATCTGGCTAAGCGTATTGTATGCATTGGCGTCATTAGGATTAAGAGCTAAAGTGCTCCGCAACCATTGCCGGGCAGAATCCAACCTGTCTGTGAAGAAATAAAGAGTAGCCAGATTTACCCGAGCCTCCATGTTCATCGAATCAAGTAGCAAGGAAGTTTTGAAACTCGCAATTCCTGATGGGTAATCTCTGAGTTTGGTCAAGATCAATCCCTTATAGAAATGCACGAATGCTGAGTCCGGAAAAGTGTTTTTCAAATAATTAATGTCCTCAAGTGCCTGATCATATTTACCTACTTCTTCATAGGCATAGGCTCGATTGAAAAGGGCATCATGATATTCCGGATTAATAAGTATGGCCTGGTTATAATCCTGGATAGCCTCATAAGGGTGGCCATCTTCTATGCGGGCTACTCCGCGATTGTTGTAGGCCCGGGCGTAGTCAGGATCATTTTCCAGTGAAAGGGTATAAAACGCTACCGCCTTATCAAAATCCTGTCGGGATAGCGCGTCATTTCCCTGCATAAAAAAACGATCCCTTTTGGTTTCTTTACCTGGAGCACATGCTATAATAAGGAGCGGAATGAAATACTTCAAAATCTTCATACCGCAAATAAAACGAAGCTGCCCCAAATAATTGGGACAGCTCTATTCAATTGGATTCTACTACCTTAATTAATCCTTTCTAACACTTCCACCACTACTTGTTTCTTTGTCGAGGTACTTTGGAGTGCCTGCATATATGATTGAGCCCCCACTGCTAGCTCTCGCCTTAAGCTTTTCTTTTACCCCCACAGCAATGGATCCCCCACTGCTAGCTCTTAATTCTGCACTGTTACAAGTGAGATCATCACCAGAAAACTCACCGGAACTACTGGCCTCAACATTCAATTCTTCAACAATCCCCGAAATTTCCACGTCTGCCGCACTTGACAAATCGGCTTCCAATGATCGGGCCTCTACCGTCAGTTTTATATCTCCTGCGCTGGAGGCATCAATGTCAATTTCATCTGCTTTGATGGATGCTTTGATATCTCCAGCACTGCTGACATCAATTTCAAAATCTCCACTGATTATGATCTTATCAGTGACTTGGATGCTCCCTGCAGAAGACGCCTTTAATGAAGATAAATTCTTATAGACAATATAGACCTTGACATCAGATCTTCGGTTGTTCGATTTGTCAATGTAAACCTTCAACCTGCCACCATCCACTTCTGTGATAATGTCATTGAGCGCTACCCCCTCGGATACAATTTTAATTTCTTCTGAAGATCCTTTGGTAAGTGTCGCTTCAATAGCCGTGGATACCGCCACCCCATCAAATGATGAAAGATTTCTGGTTTCAGTTTCCTGGGCCAGCCCCTGAAATGACAGGATCAGGGCCAGCGTAATTATGGTTAGCTTATTCATTTCTACGAGTTTTTATTTCAAAGACTCACAGAAAGTGAAAGGGTTGCATCAAAGGAAAGATTGATAACCTTTTTGGTATTTCGGCCATTCGACTTCCTTGAACTTATCTTCTGCGAAATAAACAAGGATAGGCTCAATAGATTTGGCATCCAAGTATCCGGCCACCGGTTGAATGATCTCAAGTTCCTCAGTCATGAACACTGTTGTAGGGTAGCTCAGTTTGTTGTTAGTGAGTGCCGCGGCAAGTTGGTGAACTCCTCGATTACCATTAGCTACAAATTTGAAGGTATGTCCATCAAACTCTACATCTTCACGCTGCTCTGCATTAAACTTTACAGCATAGTAGTTTTCATTGATGTAGGCTGCAAGCTTCTCATTGGCATAAGCATCACGATCCATTTTCTTACACCAGCCACACCAGTCAGTATAAATATCAATAAGCAATTTTTTAGGCTCCTTCTTGGACCTTGCTACGGCCTCCTCAAAACTGATCCATTCTACTTCCGCTTGTGCCAATGTCTCGAAAGAGGTAATAACAGTCATGATCGCCATGAAAACTGATGCTATTATACTTGCTCTAATCATCTCACTAAAATAGTTATTAAAGGTTGAACGACCACTTCCGGGATTTAGTTCGCGACATAAAACACAAAAGCCCTGCCAGAAATATTCATTTACTGACAGGGCTCGACTCAGTACTAATGGCCTCTTACTGATTCAGAAAAAAATCTGGTTGCTTAAATATCTTCTCATAAACCGTGGGGTCCGTGAAAATCTCGTCGTTTGAAGAGGATGAAAAGGAAGATTCTCCGAAAGATTTTACCGAGATATCTCCTGTTGTCAGATGAAAGATCACCTCATTGCCATCCGCAGTAACCTCGCCGTCTTCAAACTTTTTGGAGGTCACATAACTCAGGGCACCTAAAAAATCCTTTACCTGCTTTTCCTCCACACTGACGCCTCCTATGCCCCATTCTTCCTCGGTTTTAATGAGTGAATAAGTTTGCCCTCCTGATACAAAATCCACCGACTGTACGGAATCAGCCGTGATCTTAAGAATCCTATTATTTCTATAGTCTGCATCCGTTTTACCAATGCTCATTCCCATAAAATCGTTGGCCACATAGGTATCCTCGTCGTCGGCCAACCGAACATAGGTGAAATAGTTGCGTTGCCCTTCTACACCAAATCTCCCGATAATCAGGTCTAATACTTCATCACCCCCTTCATACACTTTTACCCTGGTGCCTGCGGAATCAACCTGAAAATCAGACCACTTTTCTTTTGATCTTGCCGCAATTCTTGAAGGTTTGATGCCATTCAGGGACATTAACATGCTCCGTACTGTTGTGCTTTGAGCCTTTTTATTGTCCTTCACCCACCAGATGGCATCCTTCTTCTCCAGAATTAATTTTTCCTGGCCTCCGACTATTTCCACCCTAGTCACTGCAGCGGTATCCAAATCAACAAGTTGCTCTTTGTAGGACTTGCTCCTGCCTCCATCAGATGTCAGCTTCACAACACCATAAATGGCAACCAGTAATATCAAAACACCCAATAAAATGACCGTTTTATTTCCTTTTAGCATAGTTGTTCTTTTTAGTTGTAATTACCCTGCATCCACCTCTGACGCTTGCGGTTGTTCATTTGTCTTCTGATAAAAGCATAAAGAAGGATCAGGAAGATCGGCGCTACTACGTTAGCATATTTCAAGATCGTTTTTGTGGCCTCCTCCACCTGATCCAAAGGTCGGGAAGTGATCCCTTTGGTTCTGAGATCAATCAACCCAGTATCATCCGCCAGCCAATCCACTGCATTGGCTGCTAAATTGATATTATCTTCACTCTGCTGCTGAGGTCTTTGTCCTTCCCCATTTACAATGAAGCTTCCATTCGTTACGAGAATAATCTTGGAGTTGGCATTCTCCACGCCGGCTGCTACCAGCTGTGCCCCGGCTCTAAAATCATTTTCAGTCCATTTTTTCTGAATATCAATGTATGTCGGTGGAGTCACCAAACCGGACTGTTCTGAAGTGTAAACCAATGGAATGGTTGAAATGCTGGTATCTGCTTTGTTAAAGCTGATATTGCTCACAAATGGCAGCATGACACTCTCTAACCCTCCGGTGATCGAATGATCTTCAAAGTTGTTGACCATTGGGAAATACGGGAACTGCTTTTGCGTATTCATGACAGCAAACCCCAGATTTTGCTGCACACTGACGGTCGCACACTGTGCGTCGATCACAAAATTATCTCCTATGCTCAAACCCTTGCCAGCTAACCAACCTTTAACACCCACATCTGTGGATTTCGATAATAAACCCTGTTGTAAGTCCCCTTCCACATTCGAATAGGCCACAAACATTCCTCCACCCTTCTGAAGGTAACTATCCAGTTTGGCGAACTGATTACTACCAACAGAATCCTTTGGGTTCACCCAAATCAAGGCGCGATAATAAGAAGGTATGGATGCCGTATCCTTTATTTGAAATGGCTCCACGTCATACAATACAGAAAGTTGTCGCATCAACTGCGGTAAAGCATAAATGGATGGTTCACCAAAACCCTGGATATATCCAACTTTCGGCTTGTCGGTAATAGCTATTTTCTTAATTGCTGTTGTCAGCGAGTACTCGAGACCAGCTCCGGGTTGCACCATAGGAATGACCTCGGTACGATCATCCATTTTCAAAACAGCTCCCATGTAAGCTCTCAACTGCTGAACCTGATCGCGTTCCTGAACATTGATCATCACGGGACTAATCCCCTGTTCCTGTGCTTCACGCTCTGTTTCTTCACTTTCATTAGGATTAATGAACTCGTAGACTATGTTTCCCCCTGATCGGTTTTCGTATTCCGTCAATTGATCTTTAAAATCCTGCTTGCTTTTCAGCAATTGCGCTGGGAGATCTTCGGAGAAATATGCTTTGATCGTAATCACTCCACCCAGATCATCCAACACGTCCTGCGTCGCATCACTAAAGGTATAGCGATCGTCTTCTGTAAAATCCAGCCTGAAATAAAGGCCGTTTGAAATCAAATTGGCAACCAGAATGATGGCCAAAACGATTATCAGCTGTATTATGATATTCTTTTTCTTCATCGTTCCAATATTTTATGATTGCCAGTTTCTTTTCGAAAGCATGATCTGTGACAACAAGGCCCCCAGTCCTATGATAGAAGCAAAGTACACCAGGTCTCTGCTATCCACTACCCCCCTGCTAATGGACTCATAATGTGAGCTCATGCTTAGGTAATTCAGTATCTCTCCACTGGTACCTCGAATGGAACCACCCACTGCATCAAATACCATCTGAAAGAAGATCCCAATGAAAAGGGCCAATAGAAACGCGACGATCTGATTTTGGGTCACGCTACTGGCAAACAAACCAATACTGATATAGCTCGCCGAAAGGAAAAGTAATCCCATGTATCCGCCAATGACCGCACCATCATCAATATTACCCAAATTGCTCACCGTGATATAGTACGGCAGGGTACAAACCAACGCGATGGCTACCAGCAGTAGACAAGCCAGAAATTTTCCCCATACAATCTGACTATCAGATACGGCCTTAGTTATCAATAATTCGATGGTGCCAGCGCGATTTTCCTCTGCGATCATGCGCATAGTGATGGCAGGAATAAAGAAAAACAGCGACCAATACGCAATACTGAAAAACACCTGCAAACTCGCCTGATTGATAAAAAACATATTGCTTCCGACTAGCCAGGTAAAGAGTCCACTCAAGCCCAGGAACAAAATGATCATCACATAGGCAATAAGCGAATCAAAGAATGAGGCCAGCTCTCTTCTCGTGATTATCCAAATTTTACTCATGACCTTATTATTTTGTTAGTTTCTGGAACACGTCCTCTAGCCTGGTTTCCAAACCGGACATTTCCATTAAATACCATTTATTTTTCACACAGAGATCAAAAATTTCCTTGCGGCTCGACATGTCCGGCTTGCTCTGTACATTGAACCAACCTTCCTTCCCATTCAAGCTAGTGACTTTCTCAACCGAACTGAGTTCCAGGATCGCTTTCTCCACTTTCGCTGCCTCAGCTTCAATATTTATCTTAAGGAGTTCCTGCCCCTGCGCCTGAGATCTCAACGTATCGGAAGTGCCATCCGCGACAATGCGTCCGCGGTTGATGATCAGTATTCGATCACAAGTAGCTTCCACCTCGGAAAGAATGTGTGAACTCAGAATAACCGTTTTCTCCTTACCAAGTTCCTTAATCAGCTTTCTGATCTCCACAATCTGGTTTGGATCGAGTCCGGTGGTGGGTTCATCGAGGATGAGCACTTCAGGATCATGGATCATAGCTTGTGCAAGCCCGACTCTCTGTCGGTACCCTTTGGAGAGTTCGTTGATGTTTTTGTGCTTCTCCTGATCGAGACCACATTTCTCTATCATCTCTCCTATTCGGCCTGGAATGAGATTTTTCTCCACGCCCTGCACTTCAGCCGAGAATCTCAGGTAGTCCACAATGGGCATATCCTGATAAAGCGGATTGTTTTCAGGCAGGTAGCCTATTTTTTTCTTAATTAATTCCTGGTCGGTATGGATCGAATGTCCATCCAGCTTCACATCACCTGAGCTCGGAGCCATAAAACAGGTGATGATCTTCATCGTTGTACTTTTCCCCGCACCATTTGGCCCAAGAAAACCAACGACCTCACCTGTTTTGATCTCAAATGATATGTCATTAACAGCTTTCTGCTCACCGTACTTCTTGGTGAGGTTTTCTACAATTATTGACATGATAATCTGGTTATTACGTTGTCTAAGGCCGCAATAATAAAATCCAGGAGATTGATTGTCAATAAGACCGATTCGCTACCGTGTTAAAAAAAGTTAAGATCGGGATCAGCGAACAGTCAGCAGCGAACAGTTTATAATTGAGCTCGATCGCAATTGCATTGCGATCGAAAACTTGAGAACTGTTTGATACTCAGTTTACACCATCTATCGTTACCAGCAATATGATACAACAAAATAATCTATGACGGAAATCCATTAAGGCACTCTTCCTGTGATATTTATTATCTTGGTCGCTTTAATTTTAGTCCTGACCAGAATAAACAGCCGACTAATTTATGAACCAAAATAGCAACACCTCCAATTCGGGGATCATGGGTTTCCTCAGTAGTAAGAAGATGACTTTCATCTACCTGGCAATATTGATCATTGCCTGGTTCAAGGTATATAGTGAAGTCTTTGATGAGAAGATCAACCTGGGAGGAGATAATGCAGGGTATTATATCCTTGGAAATGCACTGGCTAATGGTGATGGTTACACCAATATTCACACGCTAAACAAAACCCCTCATAACCACTTTCCTCCGGGGTATCCGGTTATTATCGCCACAACGATCAAGCTTTTTTCAAATGACATTGTCACCATCAAAAGAGTAAGTGGCTTCTTTTTCCTGTTATCCATAGGAATGATCTTTATTATCATTGCCCGAATTACCGACAACTATCATGTAGCATTTTTGGTATCGGCTTTGTGCATTGTAAATGTGCATATGCTCACCTATGCGACCATCATGATGAGTGAGATTCCGTTTCTCTTTTTCTCTCTCCTATGCTTGTGGCTATTTATTGATCTGGACTTTTCAGGTCCGTTTTGGAAAAACTGGAAGTTTCTGGTTTTCATCCTTGTTTTGGTCTTTACCTATCATATCAGATCGACTGCTTTGGCACTTATCGCAGCGATGATGGTTTATTTACTCATAACTAGAAATTGGCTCTACCTGGCATCCTTTGTTGTCGGCGTGGCCGCACTGATGATACCGTGGATGATGAGAACCAGCAGTCTTGGCGGCAGTTCATATATGAAACAAATCGTTATGATCAACCCATACAGACCGGAGCTCGGTGGTATGGAACTGGCAGATTGGTTCAGCAGGTTTTGGGAAAACTTAGAACGATACCTGACCAGGGAAATTCCTTCTGGTGTTTTCAATTTCCTGAAAGTCACCAACTACAACGACCCCATTACCAGCAAAGAATGGGTTATTGGCTTGATCATCTTTGCGATCATGCTATTTGGGCTTACCAGAATTAAGAAATACGGTCTGCTGATCTTTCTTTACCTGGGCGCTTCTTTTGGCATCCTGCTTTTATGGCCCCCAGTCTGGACGGGTCAGAGATTTCTGCTTCCACTCATTCCCATTCTGGCCTTTCTATTCATTTACGGGACCGTCCATCTAATAAAGAAATTGGCAGAGACGGCATCGCAGAAATCATTTTCTGAAGCCACTGTTTCGGTGTTTCTAATCATCCTGATGATAGTCGGCATGAAATCTTACGCAGGACCTTCCATTGACACCTTATCTAGACAGGCCAAAGGAAAATGGATCCCGCGATATCAAAACTACTTTGACCTTGCCAAATGGGCAGGACAAAATCTCCCAGACACCTCGGTCATTAGTTGCAGAAAACAGCAACTGTTCTATGTGTACTCCAACCGATATGTCGCAGGGTATAAATACACACTAGATGCAGAGGATCTAATAGAGGCTTTGAAGGCTTCTAGTGTAGATTATGTGATCCTTGATCAGCTTGGCTACTCCTCAACCGGGAGATACTTATTACCGGCGATCAAAAAGTATCCGGAAAAGTTTCAAAATGTGGCACAGCTCAAAAATCCAGATACCTACCTACTCAAGTTTGAACCACAGCTTGGTTATTGGGGTGAATGGAAGGACAACAAGCGCAATGGCATGGGCTCTTATACCTGGAAAAGTAATCAAAAATATGTTGGACAATGGGAAAACGGTCTGCGAAATGGAAAGGGTACCCTTTATTTGCCGGACGGTACGACTATGGAAGGAAGATGGACGGATGACAAGCTCAATGGTGAGGTCATTGTAAAAGGTCCAAACGGCGACATCATTCGTACGGAAAATTACCTGGACAATCAAAAATTAGATTAAGCGGACTAGTGGAAATAAATAAACTATCTATTGTAATACCGGTATATAATGAGGAAAAAACCATTCACCTCATACTGAACAAAATCAAAAAAACCGACCTCATCGGTGGCATCGAAAAAGAAATAATACTCATCAATGATAGCTCAACCGATAATAGTCGAGATGCCCTAAAGAAATATATCGACGAAAATCCCGATATGACCATAAGCTATTACGAGCACGAAAAAAATGCAGGGAAAGGTAAGGCGCTTCGTACCGGAATTTCAAAAGCCACAGGGGAATACCTTATCATCCAGGATGCGGATTTGGAATACGATCCGGCAGAATACAACGATTTACTGAAGCCGGTAATTGATGGGTTTGCGGATGTGGTTTACGGATCAAGGTTTGCGGGAAGCAAACCACATAGAATACTTTTTTTCTGGCATACTATAGGAAACAAGTTTTTGACAACATTGTCAAACATGAGTACCAACCTCAACCTGACTGACATGGAAACTTGTTACAAGCTTTTTAAAACTGACCTCATTCAGTCTCTCCAATTAAAAGAAAACCGCTTTGGATTCGAGCCGGAAGTCACGGCTAAAATTTCAAGGGTACCAGATATCCGAATTTATGAAGTGGGCATCAGCTATTATGGACGTACCTATGCCGAAGGGAAAAAAATCAATTGGAAAGATGGCTTTAGGGCGATTTACTGCATTCTAAAATACGGGATGTTCAAACAGTAACTTGGAGATCAACCTCAAGTTCAATCCCGATTGCATTGCGATCCAAACTGTGCTATCTTCATTTGAAATAAAGACCAACGGTCAAAGTACAGGCATGAAGGTTTCCGTCTTTTTACTGACTAAAATCCAGTAGGCAGAAACTACCTTTACTAAAAGGGTAAATTATCAGATCAATAATTGACAGGAAATGGGAGTACTTCAAAGAATAAAATGGTTTTTCGCATTGTTAGTTGTGTTTTTGCTCGTATTGGCAACCAATATGATGGATAAAAAGCATTTTGAGGTGGTCGAAAATGCCCTCAAAACGGTATATGAAGATCGGTTGGTTGTAAAGGATTACATCTACAAAATAGCTAGCAACTTTCACCACAAACAAGAGGCATTACTAAAGGCAGACGCTCAAAACCCATATAAACCTCAAGAATCCAATCAAATAGCGATTGAGGAGCTGATGCAGAAATATTCACAGACGAGATTGACTGAAAAGGAGGCTTTGCTTTTCAATTCCTTGCGGGAAGAAATAAACCATGTATTCAAGCTGGAAACAACTCTACAGCAAACAGGAAGGTGGACGGAAGAGTCTTCTAAAAATGAGCTACTCTCAAAATATGAAGACATTACGGATCATCTAGACCAGCTCTTTGAAATTCAACTAAAAGAGGGCAAACGGCAAATAGATCAATCCAATAAAGCGATCGAAAAAAGCAACTTCATGTCAAAAATTGAGATAGGAATTTTGATTGTGATCGGATTGCTTATCCAGGTGATTATCTTTTACAGGAGCAGTTCAAAATCTTAATGGCTCCAACTTTATCTATTGCATTGCGATCGAAACCTTAAAAAGCACCAGAAATATAACGGTGCAGGCTCTGACTAAGGATGTGGCAATGGATTAGCGAAATGCCTATATCGTTAGTTTAAACTATAAAAACGGTGATTTCTCCTTTGCCGAAATCTTCCTTAAAATTTTGTACTGACTACTAATGAGGAAAATCTCTCAATCTTCGAAATGATACTCTTACCTTAATAAAATTGAACGAGAGCCTACCTCGTCACTTTTCACAGTTTCAAAAAAATTTAATCAAAAATGTAACCATTCGGTTTTATTTTATATATTAGTAACCAAATGGTTACATGTAAGCAAGCAACACAATGAGAAGAGATGTATTTCAAGCCATAGCTGACCCTACCCGCAGGGAGATCATGTCTCTGCTGATAGATCGCCCCTTGAACCTGAACATGCTTTCTGAGAAGTTTGAGATGAGCCGACCCGCGGTATCCAAGCATGTGAAGATTCTCGAAGAATGTGGACTGGTACTCATCAATCAGCAAGGAAGGGAACGATACTGTGTACCCCAATTAGAACCATTAAGTGAAGTGGCGCATTGGATCGAACCTTTTAGGAAAATGTGGGAGTCCCGACTTGACTCCCTTGAAAACTACCTAAATGAATTGCAATCAAAAAAGAAGAACTCATGAATACTGATCACCCTATTATCATCAAAAGAACCTTCAACGCTCCCCGACAACTCGTTTGGGATGTGTGGACACAACCTGAACATATCATCAAGTGGTGGGGTCCCGAGGGCATAACCACACGAGTGGAGTTTATGGATTTTAAACCTGGCGGTAAGTGGAAATATGTGATGACCGGTCCTGATGGCACGGAATATCCGGTTACGGGAATTTTTCAGGAAGTTAATCCTATCGAAAGATACACTTCTACGGATGATTTCGCCGATGAGTACAAAGAACATGCGCACGGCATGGACCTGCCTAACATATTGCTGGTAACTACCCTTTTTTCTGATTTAGGTGAACGAACAGAAGTAACGATCATTTTCACTCACCCAACCGAAGAAGACAAGGAGAAACATGAAAAAATGGGAGGTGCTTCCGGCTGGAACTCAAGCTTTAAAAAACTCGACGATTACTTTATTCAACTTCGAAACTGAGATGATACCTATTCAAGAATCCGATAAAAGCATACATTTTCAGCGTGTTCTGAATGCGCCCATTGAACTGGTATTTGAGGCCTGGACCAGACCGGAGCATTTAGCTAGATGGTGGGGCCCTACAGGCTTTTCCCTTACTACAAGTTCATTCGACTTAAAACCGGGTGGAATCTGGGATTTCATCATGCATGGACCTGACGGACGCGATTTTGAGAACAGGATACGCTTTGTTCAAATAGCTAAGCCGGGGTTTCTTCACTACCAGCAGATGGGGGGCGGGGATACCGAAGATATCTCCTTTGAGGTAAAATTGTATCTTTCGGAAATTGGAGAAAACCAGACATTACTCTCCATGAAGAGCACCTTCCCCACAGCAGAATTACTTCAACGTGTTGCAAGGGAATTCGGTGCAATCGAGGGAGGCATCCAACACCTTGATAGATTGGAAGAGATTCTCAACGAATCGCTTTTCAAAAATGAGTCACCTGAGCTGGAAATACGCACTACCAGGTTGCTTAACTATCCCAGAAAGCTTGTTTATGAAGCATGGACCAATCCTAGTAGCTTAAAGCAATGGTGGGGTCCTAAAGGATTCACAAATACCTTTCACGAGTATAACTTCAAAGAAGGTGGTCAATGGAAGTTCACCATGCATGGTCCTGATAATGGAAATTATGAAAATGAATGTACCTTTTTGAATATCCAACCCCCTTATTTGATCCACTGGAACCGTCAGTCACAGCCCTATTTCCGAGTGATTGCCACCTTTGATGGCATAGCCGGAGAACGCACCCATATCATTTTCCGACAGGTTTTTGAGAACAAGGAACTTCGAGATAAAATATTCAAATACACGGAGGGAAAAAACGACGAAAATTTTGATCGACTCGAAGCAGTGCTAAGCAAACTTGCCCAATAAGCTATTGTGACGCAATCACACCCATAGGCTGTCGCTTTTACACAACAAAATTGGCATTTGACCATCCTAACTTTGATCTACTAAAAACTAGAAATCATGAAAATAGCTGTAACAATCATCCGCCTTTTGCTCGGAGCATTACTCATCTTTTCATCGGTCTCCTACTTTTTCAATCTGATTCCGGTACCCGAACTCTCAGGTCCTCTCAAAGAATTCAATGAAGGAGTGGAGGCTACTGGCTATCTGTTACCACTGATCAAAGGTGTTGAGCTTTTATGCGGACTGGCCATGCTGACCGGTTATTTCTTACCGCTAGCAGTGGTCATATTCTTCCCTGTAGCGGTGAATATTATTTGTATTCATTTGGCCATTGCTCCCGAAGGAATACCAATAGCCGTTTTTGTAATTCTAAGCACGGTCTTTTTGGCTCTGGCTAACAAGGATTATTATAAATCTATGCTGGTAATTAAGTAAATTATTCTACTCAAAAACAAACAACATTATGGCATCAGTAAGCACCTACCTCAACTTCAATCGTAACACCGAGACCGCTTTTAATTTTTACAAATCGGTATTTGGAACAGAGTTCGTCGGACCTATTATGAGAATGGGAGAAGCACCTGCCCCGGAGGGAGCACCCCCACTCTCAGAAGAAGATAAAAATCTGGTTATGCATGTTGCACTGCCCACCATCGGAGGACATCAACTGATGGGAACGGACGCAGCAGAGTCCATGGGATTCAAATTGAATATGGGTAACAATATTCACATCAATCTCTCTCCTGACTCCAAAGAAGAAACGGACAAGCTTTTTGCAGCGCTGTCAGCAGGAGGCATGGTCACTATGCCTTTAGAAGACCAGTTTTGGGGCGACTATTTTGGTAGCTGTACAGATAAATTCGGTGTTCACTGGATGTTCAACTGTCCGGCTAAATAGAACCTATACTAAACCATTCACCACGAGTGGCTATACTTCTCACCTGAACCTTCCTGACATGAGTACACTACAGAAAATCACTCCTTTCCTCTGGTTTGACGGGAACGCAAAGGATGCAGCAACATACTATTGCGACGTCTTTCCAGAATCCAAATTGATTAGTGAAAACCCCTTTGTTGTACAGTTCGAATTGATGGGACAGCAATTTGCGACGATCAATGGCGGTCCCCAGTTTCATTTCACGGAAGCCGTCTCATTCCTGATTAACTGTAAGGACCAAAAAGAAGTTGATTATTACTGGGATCGTTTTATTCGGGACGGCGGCACTCCATCAAAATGTGGATGGCTTAAAGATAAATTTGGGCTCTCGTGGCAAGTCATTCCAGAAAGTCTTCCCCATTTTATCGCAAACCGTGATCAGGGGAAAGCGGGTAAAGCAACTCAGGCCATGTTGCAAATGAGTAAAATCAACATCGACGAAATCGAAAAAGCCTTCAATTCGTAAATCATGACCAAGCTTACATGTGCCACAGATTGCGGCAACTCACCAAAAATGCAATTTATCAAGGACTTCAATATTGCTTTTGCGGAAAATGATTCAGGCTGGATCAAGTCAGTTGTCACCGACGACATTTATTGGGAAATGGTTGGGGATAAGATCATTCATGGCAAATCTCAATTTGATAATGAAATTGATACAATTGCCGATTACAGGCTAAAGGAATTGCATATCGAAAAGATACTATCTCACGGAAGATCTGCTGCCTCCTCCGGTATAATCGTTGGAATGGATGATAACAGGTATAAATTCTGTGATGTCTATGAATTTCAAAGTACTAAAGGGAAACTTATTAAATCGATCCAATCTTTCGTCATCCAAATATCATGAAAGATGCAGTAAAAACTATTGACGACTACATAGACACTTTCCCAGAAGAGGTGCAGGGTTCATTACAACGGATTAGGGAAGTCATTGCTTCAGCTGCTCCTGAAGCAATTGAATGTATCAGCTATGGCATACCCACTTTCAAACTTTATGGCAACCTGGTACATTTTGCAGGATACAAAAATCACATTGGCTTCTACCCTGCGCCTTCAGGAATCACAGCATTCAAAAAAGACATTTCCCAATACAAATGGGCCAGAGGATCCGTGCAATTCCCGCTAAATAAACCAATCCCATTTGATCTGATTAAAAAGATCACACAGTTTCGGGTTACAGAAAATCAGAAAAGACGTAATGGATAAATCCTGATTCAACTTGATATAGGTCAAGTAATGTCTTTCGTGCCCTGAAAAGTATAAGTTTCAATTCAAATTAACCTCCCTAATTCATAATATGTGATTAATTGAAATTATTTTACAGGTTTGTTAGATTACCGTTAATCCCATGCTAGCTATTGACCACCTAAACGCTGATCTGCTGGATCAGAAGCGTAAAGAAACAGACCCATTGGCAGATCAGGCCGTCTCCGCCATTATTGAAGGCGGATTCGAAAGGCATATCAATGATGTTTTTCTGAAACTTACAAGAAATCAGGATTACGATCCTGCCCTTTTCAGCGATCTTCCGAAGGAAGTTCAGGAAATAGTTGATCAATATTTTGAGGCCACCGCCCGTTTACCGGAATGGGCTGATCAAAGCAAAATAGCAGTTGGTCAAGAGGTATTTAGTCTTTACGGTCCTGAAGTCTTTATGCTACTAAATCTTAAGTCACTACCCATGTGCTATACCTGTGCAAAAGGTGCCAAAGTGCTTTATGATACTGGAAGGCTCATGGAACACGGAGGGAAAATCGATCCTTTGGTGCGTCGACTGATGGAAACAGCCCAGATGGTCGTCGACGTATTGCAGCCGGATGGACTAAAACCTAAAGGAAAAGGCATCGTGACCATGCAAAAGGTGCGATTGATCCACGCTTCAATTAGGTACTTCATCAAGAACGAGCGATTTAACCCTAAAGGCTGGGATGTGTCGGAATTCGGCGAACCCATCAATCAGGAAGATCTGGCAGGTACACTTATGTCCTTTTCGCCTATCATCCTTAGCGGTTTAAAACAACTGGGAATCAAACTTTCACAGGAGCAAATTGATGGCTATAGCCATTGCTGGAAAGTCATTGGTTACCAGATGGGCATTAGCGATGACCTGCTATCAGACAATTATGAAGACAACTGGGTTCTGGGCTGCAAAATTCTTGAGCACCAGTCAGCAGCCTCAGAGGAAGGCAAAGCCTTGACTGATTCGTGCATTGCTTTTATCCAATACATGATTCCCGGACATCTTTTTCAAGAGGTTCCGGAATATTTAATGTGGTATTTATTTCAGGATGTGGAAAAAGGGTGTGCGAAGCCTTTGGCTTCGATGATTGGACTTAAAGAACATAAAACGCTCCAGGATGAATTTGCTTTGACATTTTCCAAGATTCTTGGTGAGGGGTTCTCTATCATGCAACATTCCAAAATCATCAGCAGCCTGGCTTCAAAAATCAACAAACTATTGCTACAGGGATATATCAAACACCATAATGAAGGAAAAAATGTACGCTTTTTTATCCCCCCGTCTCTTCATGGAAGTTGGGGACTTGTAAGTGAGACTGACACTAAAAATACATTTTCAGCATGACCCAGGATTTTACCAGCAAAAAGCTAACATTGCTTATACTGATAACTCAATCAATTTTGGTGATCTGGTCAGCTGTCAGTTCAATAATAGCCGCAGGCCCTGCATCAGCTGCCATTGTTACTTATACGCTATATGCAATTTACGTTCTCTACTGCATAATAAGCAAGGACAAGGTCTTAATCCATCTGGTGTTATTCGCTACAATAGCCGGATTTTTGGAGCTTTTTACGGATCATTACCTGGTGGATGGCATTAATAGTCTGGTCTATCCCGGTAAAGAGGCTATGATCTGGAGCTCACCTGCCTATATGCCATTGGCATGGGCCAATGTGATCATCCAACTGGGCTACTACGGGTTGTTATTGAACCGATTGAGAGGCTGGGGACTTTCTGCCATCATCATGGGACTTGCGGGTGCATTTTACATACCTCTTTATGAACACCTGGCCAAAGGAGCCGGATGGTGGTGGTATTACCAAAACGTCCCAATGGTTTTTAATGCACCAGTGTACGTCATTATTTGCGAAGGTCTCATTTCCCTTTCTCTGCCCTTTCTATTATTGAAATCAGAACAAAAAGGCTACGGATTTACATCCATTATGGCTGTAATATGTGGTATTTGGATCTATCTAAGTGCCGTGCTGTCATATATGATTGGGGGATAATATATGGAATTACTTAAGAACGCATCGAAAATAGCAGAAGGCTTCAATTCTTCAATTTATCATTTGAAGGATAGTAGCTACAATGGCGATGTTATTCTTAAAGTAATCCAGGAGGACTTCAATTACTTCCCCCATTCGACTCAGCTCATTAACGAACACCGGCACGTTCAGAAGATCAAATCAAAAGGCATAAGAAAGTCCCTGGACCTTATCAAGGATCATCAGACGCCAATACTCGTTCTGGAGTATTTCGACGGAAAGACCCTAAAGGACATCATTCGAAACCGTCGACCATCCTTTATTGATGCACTCAGAATTGCCATCAAGGTCACTGAAACCCTCTCTGAAATCCATGGCGTTTATCATGTCATTCATAGAGACATAAGTGCTTACAATATATTGGTTAATGACCAGTTGGAAACCAGGATCATTGATTTTGGATTGGCAAGTAATGTTGACATAAAACAAACCGTAAAAGGCGTTAGTGACCAACTAGAAGGGACGCTCCCCTATATTTCACCAGAACAGACCGGAAGAGTCAACCAGGTAGTAGACAATCGCTCAGACCTTTATTCCCTTGGAGTTGTTTTATACGAGCTATTTACGGGTCAACTGCCGTTTCAACAGACAGACCCCTTAGAGATCATTCATGCGCATTTGGCTTTAAGGCCTACCACTCCCAGCGCTATTGACCCGTCAATTCCGGAAATCTTCTCCGACATCATTATGCGATTAATCGCGAAGGATGTCGAAAACCGATACCAGTCCGCGGGAGGCCTACTGGAAGACTTAAAAAAATGTCATGATCAGGTAGCTCTCAAGGTAGAAATAAAGGCTTTCGATCTCGGTCAAAATGATCAGTCCGGTAAGTTTTTGATCCCATCAAAGCTTTATGGTAGGGAAAGACAAAAGGAATGCCTGATCAATTCTATTGAAAACCTTGGGCAGGAGCATAAAGAAATCACACTGGTCTCAGGCAAATCAGGATCGGGTAAGACATCTCTGATCTATGAAATTCATAAACCTATCACGGAGAAGCGAGGTAACTTCATCAAGGGAAAGCACCAACAATTCCAAAAAGATCGTCCCTATCAGGCCATTAGTCAGGCCATCAATGGGTTAGTTAGTTTACTGCTTTCTGAGAGTGACAAGCGACTCAATGTTTGGAAAGAGCAAATAGTAAATGCTCTTGGTGAGCAAGGAAAATTGATTACTGACCTGGTTCCTAACCTGGAACTAATCATAGGCAAGCAAAAGGAGCTCCCGATTCTTGGGCTCAATGAGGCGCAAAATCGGTTCACTTATGTTTTTATGAGGTTCATAAAAGCATTAGCATCGGAGCAGCACCCTTTGGTGATGTTCATTGATGATCTTCAATGGGCAGACAGTGCATCACTCAAACTTTTAAAAACCCTGGTATGCGATCCTGAGATGAAACATCTCTACTTTATTGGGGCCTACCGGGATAACGAAGTAGATGATAGCCATCCACTCAATATTATCTTCAACGACCTTCCGGGTCTGGGTATAGATATTGTTGAAATAAAACTGGATGATTTGAGTTTTGATGATACCCTTTCTCTCATCCAGGATACTTTCTCATGTTCTGAGCAAAAAGGACGAGAACTCAATACCATCGTCCATTCAAAGACCGCCGGAAACCCATTTTTCGTCAACGAGTTTTTAAAGTCCATCTATGAAAACGAGTTAGTACGATTTGAATCGAACACTTCTAACAAGCGAGGAGAGTGGACATGGAACATTGAAGAACTGAAAGCCACCAATTTCACAGATAATGTGGTGGAGTTCATGATCGAAAAACTGAAAAAGATTCATCCGGACACTCAACAACTGTTAACACTTGGTGCCTGTATCGGTGACAGATTTGACCTAAAAACTCTCCGGTATATTAATGAACATAGTGATAATATCGTCGAGTACCTATGGCAGGCTGTCATTGAGCAACTACTCCTTGTGGAAGAGACTTCAGGCGAGCTGATGAAAGCCGTTTCCGTGTCAGCCTATGATGATTATCTGGGGCTTGAATTCCGGTTTGCACATGACCGAATCAGACAAGCTGCAATTGAATTAATCCCTGAAAATGAAAAAGGCGCTGTTCATCAGAAAATTGGGGAGCTACTACTGAGTAATATTAATCTTGAGAAAAAGCCAGAAAAGTTATTTGAGATCCTCGATCAGCTCAATAAAGGTATCCCCAAGAGCAAAGACAAGGCTTATCAGCTTCAATTAATTGACCTCAATGTAAAGGCTGGAAAAAAGGCCATGGCTTCCTCGGCTTACGACCTGGCTATTGATCACTTCGAATCAGCACGCAAACTTCACTCAGATTCAGACTGGGTCACTGATTACGAGCTCTCTTTTGAGTTGTTCTTATCTGAGATGGAGTGTCATCTCATTTTGGGGCATTATACCAAAATGGAGGGATTGGGAAATATTTTACTATCCAAATCTCAAACCCAACTGGATACCCTGAAAGCCCAGAACATCTTTGTACAGTCCTACATCGCTCAGAGTAAACATCATGAGGTGATCAATTACGGCTTGGACGTGTTGAGTGAAGTAGGCATAAAACTTCCTAAAAAACCAAACGACCTACATATACTAACAGCGCT
Organism: Marinoscillum sp. MHG1-6; assembly: GCF_024714475.1. Classification (GTDB taxonomy): domain Bacteria; phylum Bacteroidota; class Bacteroidia; order Cytophagales; family Cyclobacteriaceae; genus JAMZMI01. Next base: position 435,436 of record NZ_JAMZMI010000003.1, read on the forward strand.
GGGGAAAACCAAGTGGGTTCTCCGGTCACGAAAAGCAGAGGAGCTTGAGAACTTGCCGGAGATGACGGACGAAACACTATCTCTGGCTATCAAAATGATCTCAAGTATCAGTACCGCCTCCTATCATAACTTCCCCAAACTTTTCCCACTGGGCATCTTCAAGGCAGTACAACTTTCCTTAAAACATGGTAATCATGTAGAGTCAATCTCATTTTATGGAGGATATGGCACTATCCTTTGTGGGGTATTAGGACAATATGATGAAGGGTATGACTTCGGGCAACTATCCTTGCGACTTCTACGCCAATCAGACAAATTTCAAACGGTTCTTCCAAAGACCCTGGTGATCCAGTATGCCTTCATCAACCATTGGAAAAATCCCGTAAGAGATGCCATCGCACCCCTTCAGGAGGCTTATATCAAATCTCTGGAGATCGGAGATAATCAATATGCTGCTTCCGCAGTATTCCTGAAAATTTGTGCTGAATACAATTGTGGTGTAAGCCTGAATCAAATAGTGAATGAGGCCATCCCGTATCTGGAGAAAATGAATTCTCTCAATCAGGAAAGCTATCAACTTTACACCAAAATCGTTTTCCAAAGCATTTTGAATATTCACTCTGATTTGGATCAGCCGTGGGAGCTGGAAGGAACTGAGTTTAGTCTGAGCCATTTCTATAGCGATCAATTCAAAAAGGAATTCCAAAAAGATCAAACGGCATTATTTCACATTAACCTTTCGCTGACCCTTATTCACTTCCTATTTGGAAATTATAAAGAGGCTTTGCATCATATAGATGAGGTAAAACGGTATATGGAAATTGCTTTAAGCACAGTCTACTTCCCTATTGTCTATTTCTATGATACCCTGGTCCGGCTCCGACAATTCAAATATTCTGAGAAGTCAACACAAAAGAAATGGATGAAAATAATCCGGGGCAATGTCAAGAAATTGGTGAAATGGGCTCACCATTCCCCTTCGAATTTTCAACATAAGTATGATCTTATTCAGGCGGAATTGGCTGCCATAAGCAACAATCCTGATTCAGCAATAACACATTATCAAAAGGCCATTACCAATGCGGAGAAAAGCGAATACCAAAATGAATTAGCCCTCTCCCAGGAACTTTACGGACGATTTTTCGCTCGAAAGGGGGATCACGAAGCAGAATCAAAGCAACTGAAAGCAGCTCTTAAGACTTACCAGAAATGGGGCGCAAAATCAAAGGTAGCACAGCTCAAAAAAGAGTTTTCGTACCTCAAAGAGAAACGAAACATTGACCTGACCTCCACCTTTACGTCTGGTTCTTTGGGTACCATGAGCGGATCGGTGGCCCTTGATTTAAGTTCTGTTCTGAAAGCTGCCAGCACCATTTCCAGCGAAATTCAGCTGACCAAAGCCATTCCGTCCCTACTGAACATACTCATTGAAAATGCAGGCGCACAGACCGGGGCATTTATACTCGTAGAAAATGGAGGGAAGGAGAGGTTATCGATCTATGCCACTTGTCATGTAGGCGAGGAAGCCAGTATGGTTGACCCCGTTTTGGTAGAAGAAGCTGACAATATACCGGAATCAATCATACGCTATGTCCATCGTACCCGTGAAAGGATTATACTGGACAATGGCCCTGCGGACGATCGCTTTGGAAATGATCCTTACATTAGAAAAGAAAAAGTGCAAAGTGCACTCTGTTTACCGGTAATCCACTCGGGAAACCTACTTGGAATTATCTACCTTGAAAACAGGCTGAATAAAGGTGTATTTACGGCTGAGCGCACCGACCTCCTATCTATGCTCTCAGGACAAATAGCCATTACGCTCAATAACGCCCTGCTTTACGACACGTTGGAGCAAAAGGTGAAAGAGCGCACCAGGGAAATCGAACAGCAGAAAAACATTCTGGATCGGCAAAATGTACAGCTCACAGAACTTAACAACGATAAGGATTACCTTATCAGTGTCGTTTCCCATGACTTACGAAACCCACTCTATCTTATCAAGGGATACGTAGACATGGTCATGGCTGACCCTCAATCTGATGAAGCCAAAGAGTATCTCAAACATGTTCTTGAATCAAGTAACCGCATGGAGGGCCTTATCACCAGGATACTGGATACTAATGCCATTAACTCCGGAGAAGTCAATGTAGAGTACTCAACGTTTGAATTGATCGCAGAAATTCAAAATGAAATTCACAACCATCAGGAAAAGGCCCGAGCGAAGAAAATCAGCCTGACATTCAATTCGGATATAGATGAGGTCAGCATAACATCTGATGCCAGCCATATTCGTCAGATCTTAGACAACCTGATTTCAAATGGCATAAAGTACACCCAGAAAAATGGAGAAGTGGCTGTATCCATTGGACATGGAAATAGTGAAGGATGGGTCATCCTGTCTGTGGAGGACAATGGGCAAGGCATGAGCCGGAAAGATCAAAAACTCCTGTTTAGCAAATTTCAAACATTGAGTTCTATTCCTACGGCTGGTGAAAAGTCAACCGGAATAGGGTTATCCATAGTGAAACGCTATGTCGAGTCACTCAAAGGTCATATCCGGGTAGAAAGTGAACCTCATAATGGCTCAAAGTTTTATGTTGAGCTGCCTTTGGCACCCCAGAACTGATTGCCTTACCTCACCTTTAGACTCTTACCGTAAAAATGGGAATCTTTGTGTGGTTCGCTACACTTTCCGCATTGGATCCGGCGATTAGGTGACCGATCCCAGTGTAGCCGTGCGTTCCCATGACAATCAGATCAGCTTTTTCCTTTTCGGAAAAATGCAATATGCCATCCGTTACAAAAGGGGAATCATAAACATGATATGTGTAATCTTTAAAATGATGGTATTTCGCAAACTCCTGAATTCGCTCGATGGCAGTATCTTCTGTATAGGCCCAATCTGATGAGTTATAGACTTTCAGCAACTTCATCTTTAATCCAAGCATTTTTTGGAGGTCCTTGGCCAGTTTTATGGATTTGTTATCAGAAAAATCAGTCGCAAAAACCATTTCTGACATTTGAGAGAAATCAACCTCATGCTTCACAGTTAGCACAGGCACTTCCGAATAGCGTATTACGCGCTCCGTATTTGACCCAACAAATATTTCTTTTAAGCCAGATGCACCCTTGGAGCCCATAACAATCAAATCTGCCTGCTCGCTAACAATGGTCTTTTGAATGCTATCAAAGGGCTTACCATAAAGCAAATCACCTGAAATCATCAGGTCACCTGATAAGTGCTTCTCAACAACATGGTTCAATTTATCTTCGAGGACTTTGATGATCTGATCATTGTAGAGATTCTCCATCTGAAAACCTCCATATTCCGGGTAAAGGCTCAGGTATCCGGAAGGAACCTCCACTACATGAATCAATTTGATAGTTGCTTCCTGAATCTTTGCCAGCTGTATAGCAGTATTCAGGGCAAATTCTGCCTCGGTAGAAAAGTCATAGGGTACAATTAGCGTTTTCATAACATTCAGGTTTATAGGATATGAATCTTAACAATTTAAATGAAAAAAACACTCTTTAGAATCACCTTTCTCAATGACCTTGGTCAGTTTCCTGAATAGCTGTTTTACGTTATAAATAATAGATAGAAACGTCAAATAGCCATGTTTGCAATCGATCAAACGACTAAATCCAAGGTTCCGTTGACCTGTGAGCCTCTTGATGACAAGGCGCATAAGCAGCTCCATGGAAATTCTTATGCTGATAAGGAGCAGGCACAAGTAATAGGAGAGCTCATTTCATTGAAGTACGAACGGTCTGAGCAACAAGAACAGTTGCGTAGACTCTTTTTCGTGATTGGACTAATCATAAGCCTGTTATCTCTCATCTTGCTTTTTGAATGGAAAACCTATGACAGCGGTGATTTAGTTGATCTGGGTGATATAGAGGCAGATTTTGATGAAATAGTTGAAATTCCACCAACAGAACAGCCACCACCCCCTCCTCCCTCCAAAAAGCTTATTGCTCCGGTTATTCAGGAAGTCCCGGATGAGGTAATTATAGAAGAAGTGGAAATTGAACTTGATGTAGAGGTCACACAGGATGAAATCATTCGGGATGTTAAATACAACCTCGACCTACAGGCCGATCCGCCTGCAGAGGAAGCTGAAGAAATCTTTGACATTGTTGAGTCACGTCCTGAACCCGTAGGTGGCATGAAAGCCTTTTATGAATATGTTCAAAACAATCTAAAGTACCCTGCCACAGCCCGAAGACTTGGACTAAGCGGCAGAGTCTACGTTCAATTTGTTGTAGAAAAGGATGGTTCAATCACAGATGTAAAGGTCATCAAAGGGTTTTATGATGCTTGTGACCAGGAAGCCGTCAGGGTTATTCAGGGAGCTCCTAAATGGAAACCGGGGGCACAACGTGGCAGGCCCGTTAGAGTTTATCAAAGGCTCCCGATTGTATTTAAGCTTCAAGAGCTATAAATGAGATAAGATCGAGCGCAAACAAAAAGGGGCACCTCAATGAGGTGCCTCTTTTTTTATGAAAAACACTAAAGATTAAGAAAGCTATGCAGGTATGGAGCTATTTTCCATCGCAGGGACCACCACCACAGGGCATTCCAAATGCCTTAGCATTTCCCCTGTCATACTACCAATTTCATTGCTGCCTGTCCCATTCAATCCCATCACAATAATTTCCGCCCCAGCCTCTCTGATAAAGTTTGTAATCGCCTCCAACCTGTCCCCATAACCAATGACACTCTTCACATTCAAACTGTACAGACCTGAAAGGTTTTCACTTATATTCCTCAGCTTGGTATCAATCTCTTCTACATACTGAGAATCACTGGTATATGGCGTGATGTGCATTAGGGTCAATGGAGAATTGCTGCCTTTGGCCAATCTAATACCTGTCATCACTGCCTTCCAGGCTGTGGGTGAAAAATCTGTTGGTACTAAAACTCCCTTTATATTTTCCATCTTCACAAACTTGATGTTCCAAAGATGTCGGGGTTTCGTTTTTTGCCACATGACATTTGTCACCCGATGAAATGATTAACTTCGAGATAGTCAAATGACGCCAGGAGATATCTTTGTTCTATGGACTCGGGAATAAACCTAATTAATGAAGTCTTTCTAGCCGCCTCTGAAGGAATTATCATTTCGGATAAAAAAGGCCGTATCATCTCAGCTAACCCCACCGCGGAGAGGATGTTTGGTTATAACACTGGAGAGCTGGAAAACATGCTTATTGAAGACCTGGTACCCCAGAGCATCAGGGATCATCATCATGCCCACAGGTCCCAATACTTTCATCAGCCAAAACCACGTCCAATGGGTATCGGGATGGACCTTTTTGGGCAAAAACGAGATGGCAATGTATTCCCAATAGAAATTAGCTTAAGCCATTTTATACAGGATAATCAACCCTTTGTTGCTTCATTCATCAACGACATTACGGAAAGAAAAAAACAGCAGGAGCAGCTCAAACAATACGCCAACCAGCTGGAAGAAAAAGTGAAAGAACGAACCCAGGAATTGGAACACCTGAACCTGGGACTTCGCAAAGAGGTCATGGACCGCAGAGCCGCAGAATTGGCGCTAAGAAAGAGTCAGAAACTTTATGAATTGATTGCCCGAAATTTTCCTAATGGGGCTGTGAATGTTGTAGATAAGGAATTCAATATTCTATTCCGTGAAGGAAAGGGACTAAAGTTCGATACTGACGAGCAAGGAAACTATATTGAATTAATTCCTCCTGAAGATCAGGATTATATCAAAAATTGTCTTGCCGAGTGTCAGAAAGGAGATCAAAGCACCTGGGAACACCATCTCGATGGAGAAACCTTTATGGTGCATGCGGTCCCTATTTCGTTTGATCAGAATATATCAGAACAAATCCTCATCGTAGAGGAAAACATAACCGAAATAAAGAAGGCCGAACAGGAAACCCGAAAACTTCTTTCACGAGAGCGTGAACTCAATGAAATGAAGTCCCGATTCGTGTCCATGGCCTCACATGAATTCAGAACTCCTTTAAGTACTGTCCTTTCTTCTGTGAACCTTATTGCCAAATACACAGAATCCGATCAACAGGAAAAAAGAGACAAACATCTTAATCGCATTAGGGCATCTGTAAAGAACCTCACAGAAATACTTAATGATTTCTTATCTCTGGAAAAATTGGAAGCCGGGGCGATTGAGTGCCTGATGGAAGAGGTGGACATGCAGGCTTTCACCCAGGAGGTGATCGATGACCTTTCAGGAATTAAAAAAACGGGTCAGAAATTCAAATTTGATCACAAGGGAGCGGTTATTTTCACAACTGACCCCAGGCTGCTCAAAAATGTTCTTATCAACCTGATTTCCAACGCCATTAAATACTCTCCGGAAAACTCGGCCGTCGATATTATCCAGGAGATTTCAGAGGATACGCTGAATATAGAAATTAAGGATCGAGGAATGGGTATCCCTCTTGAAGAACAAAAAGACCTTTTTCAAAGATTCTTTAGAGCAAAAAATGCTTTCAACATTCAGGGAACAGGTTTAGGGCTGCATATTGTAGATAAATATATTAGTTTGCTTTCTGGTGAGATTAAGTTGGAAAGCGAAGAAGGAAAGGGTACAACTATTAAAATTTTACTTCCAAATGGAACAAAGGAAACTACTCGTCATTGAGGACAATGAGGAAATGCGTGATAACATCGTAGAGCTCCTGGAATTGAGCAACTACAAAGTTTTTGATGCCGGTAACGGAAAAGACGGAGTGAAACAAGCCATTAAGGAAACGCCCGATCTGATTATTTGCGATATCATGATGCCCGGAATGGATGGGTATGAAGTCCTTTATCTTCTATCACAAAACCCGAGCACTTCGGCCATCCCATTTATCTTTTTGACTGCAAAAAGTGAAAAGTCAGATTTCCGAAAGGGCATGAGCATGGGAGCAGATGACTATCTGACGAAGCCCTTTGAGGAAATGGATTTATTGGAGGCAGTAGAGCGTCGACTAAAGAAATACGATCAACTGCAAACCGAACGTAAATCAGGAGTAGAAGGCTTTCTTGAAGAAGCCGCCAAATTTGGTAGCTTAGAAAACCTGAAGAGGGATAGAAAAACGCGCCATTTTGATAAAAAGGAATCGATTTTCAAACAGGGAGATTTTCCGCACTACCTCTATGCCATCAAAAGCGGAAAGGTCAAGATCTTCAAAATTAACACCGATGGCAAGCAATTTATCCATCAGATCCTGGGACCAGAAGAATTCATGGGACAGCACGCCTTAATCCAGGATGTCAACCACACTGAATTTGCGGAAGCACTTGAACCAACGGAGGTCATTCTGATCCCAAGATTAGATTTTCAAAACTTAATCTTTCAGAACAGGGAAGTATCCTCGCAGTTCATCAAGATGCTTTCAAAAGACATCGTAGACAAAGAACATGAGCTCATCGGCCTGGCATACGATACACTGCGTAAACGTACGGCTGATAACCTGATCAAACTTTTGGACGCCAATAATGGTAGCGCGACGATCAATATCAGTAGAAATGACCTTGCGAGCATGGTCGGAACTGCTACCGAATCAGTCATTAGGGTATTGTCTGAATTCAAAAAAGACGGCCTGATCAAGATTGATAATACCGGCATCAGCATTGAACAGCCAGATGAAATCCGTAGAATTCGCTTTTAAAATCCTCAAATGATGCTAGGACTTAGAACTACCATTTACAAAGTCGATGACCTGCAAAAGGCTACGGAATGGTACGAGAAGGCCTTTAACACCAGCCCCTATTTCGTAGAGCCATTTTATGTTGGTTTCAATATAGGAGGTTATGAGCTCGGACTTTTGCCTGATGACACCGCTACTGCATCCAAAAGTCACAATATATTAAGCTACTGGGGAGTAGAGGACATCAATGAAACGTATCAATTTCTGTTATCTATCGGTGCCTCAGAATTAGAATCACCAACGAATGTCGGTGGAGAAATCGTAGTGGCCGCAGTAAAGGATCCATGGGGAAATGCGATTGGGATCATCTTCAATCCAGAATTTAAACTCCAATAGACACCGTTTTACACAAACAATATTTAAGTATCTGACTTAAGTCATTTGATTTATGATTTTTGAGGACTAACTTCATAACATTATCCTCCTCGAATATTCTTGTTATGAAAGCAATCTCCAAAACTCTCCTCCAAAACCATCTGCTGGTCAGAAACAGATACCGAAATGAAGAATATCTCATTGACCAAAGAACCTATGAATATCTCATGGATTTCATCCATCTTAATCATCAAAGTATCTATGAACTTCCGGATGATGAGATGATCGAGGCTGATAAATTACTTTCTAACAGGATAACAACACATTGTCATGTCAGAATCAATGAACTGATTTTTGAGTAACCTGACCAAGTAAAGCCCTGGACTGCGAGGCAATTTCCAACTCTTCATTTGTAGGCACCACCCAAACCTGGACTTTGCTATTTACCGCATGAATGGATCTGTTAACAGCTTTTCGTTCCCTGTTTTTCTTCTCATCCAGGTCAATCCCTAAAAAGGCCATATCCTCGCACACAAGCCTTCTGACCTCATCACTATTCTCTCCTATACCGGCAGTGAATACAATAGCATCCAGACCCCCCATTTCAGCTATATAGGCACCTATGTACTTCTTAATCCGTTGAACATACATATCTATGGCAAGCATGGCCTCTTTATCCCCAGCACTTCTTTTATCCAGAACATCGCGCATGTCATTGGAACCCGCAATACCTTTCAAACCGCTTTCTTTATTTAGCATTTGATCGATTTCAGCAAAGCTCATATTAAGCTTGGAACCCAGATAAAATGGTATAGATGGATCTATATCCCCAGTACGCGTTCCCATCATTAGTCCGGCAAGAGGACTCAATCCCATAGAAGTGTCTACACATTTGCCTCCTTTGATCGCTGCCATGCTACAACCATTCCCAAGATGAATGGTTATGATCGCTGAGTCATCAACTGGCTTATCTATCAAGTGCAACGCTTGCTTACTCACATATTCATGCGAAGTTCCATGCATACCGTATGCCCTGATTTTTTCCTTTTCATAAAGTTCATTGGGCAATGGATAGCGATAAGATGCTGCCGGCATGGTCTGGTGAAAGGCCGTATCAAAAACCGCCACCTGAATGGCTTCAGGAAAGATTTTTTCAGCCACTTCGATACCCTGTAGATTGGCCGGATTATGAAGAGGTGCCAGCGGTATCAATTCTTCAATACGTGCCTTTACTTCGTCATTTACTACCACCGCATGGTTGTAGTGCTCGCCTCCATGCACAACCCGATGTCCTACTGCCACAATCTCACCCTTATCATGAATAATACCCTTTTTAGAATCGGTAAGAAGGTGCACCACAAATTCCAACCCTTCCACATGGTTAGCTACCTCTCGTTCATATTTTTCTTTCACCTCTTCACCTTTGAGAAAAACCGAATGAGTCACTTCTGCACTTGCTTCTCCTATCCTCTCAACAATCCCTTTGGTGAGCACTTTAGAGTCCTGCATTTCAAATAACACATACTTAATTGATGAGCTACCTGAATTGATCACTAATACTTTCATGTCTTAATCCTCATTTTGAGCCTGTATGGCCGTAATTACCACTGTATTTACAATATCCGGAACAGTACAGCCTCGACTCAGGTCATTTACCGGCTTATTGAGACCCTGTAACACCGGGCCAATAGCAATCGCTCCGGTTTCTCGCTGAACCGCTTTATAAGTGTTATTTCCTGTATTTAAATCAGGGAATATGAGCACACTTGCTTTGCCTGCCACCTCAGAACCCGGCATCTTTTTTTGTCCCACTCCTATATCTACGGCTGCATCATACTGAATAGGTCCTTCAATTTTAAGCTTCGGATCACCCATTTTAGCAAGATCAGTAGCCTTTCGTACCTTCTCTACCTCCTCACCTTTTCCGGAACTACCAGAGGAGTAAGAAAGCATGGCCACTTTAGGGTCCAAACCAAAGGCTTTGGTTGTTTCTGAAGACGAAAGTGCTATTTCCGCCAGCTGCTCAGCAGACGGATTCGGATTTACTGCACAGTCACCGTAAACAAGCACCTTCTCCTCCAGACACATAAAGAATACTGAGGAAACAACTGAAAAACCCGGTTTGGTCTTTATCAATTGCAATGCAGGACGAATCGTATGTTGTGTCGTATTCACGGCACCTGAAACCATTCCATCAGCATCTCCCATTAGCACCATCATCGTACCAAAATAAGTGGCATCACTAAGTAGGTCCTTCGCCATATCTAAGTTCACTCCTTTATGTTTTCTGAGCTCGTAAAGATTTACAACATAATCTGAAAGCTTCGTGTAGGTAACCGGATTAATAATTTTGACCTTCTTAGGATCGAAGGTAATTCCCAGGCGGTTGCTATGCTGAATAATTTGATCCTCGTCACCCAAAATAATAACCTCAACCAAATCCTTGGAAACCAGCACTTCTGCGGCGCGTAGAATACGCTCATCTTCACCTTCAGGCAACACAATTCGCTTCTTGTTTGATTTAGCCTTTTTAAACAGGTTATACTCAAACATCTTAGGCGTAAGCACATTACTTGGTGCCATCACGCTCATGTTTTCAAAGAGTTCCCTGGCCTTCACATTCTTATCAAACAGCTGCAAGGCCAATGCGATCTTCTTATGATTGATGGGTTTTATGTAGGAATGAACATTTGACACCAACCTTGCCGTATCATAAGTATTCGTTTCAACACTCATGATAGGAATCATATCAGGAAGACCCTCAAGAAGCTTTTGATAGGCCTCCTCCAGGTGAAAACCTGTTGTGAGTAAAATGCCCGCGAAAGAAGGATAATTAACTGACTGGTGTGCTTGCAGGGTGGTCATCACGATATCTCCCCTATCACCCGGAGTTATCACCAAGCAATTTTCTTTTACCCTGCCCAAATAATGATGTGGCTGCATCGCTGCAATGGTATTATAATAGGCCAATCGATTGAGCTGATTCTCACCATATAGTACCTTGGCCCCCAATGCCTCAGCTATTTCTCCAACTGTCGGACTATTTAAAACTTCATCCTGAGGGATCAAATCAAAATCCTTCAAATGCTTGGGCAACCTGGAAACTAATACCTGTTCCAGATCATCGTGAATGGCATTAGGAACCCTATTGACAATCACCTTTACCACCTGACATCCCTTTTGTCCAAAAGTTTCAACCGTCTGGGTGATAGGGTAAACAAGCTCCTCAATTGGATTTTCCTCATCCGCTCTTCCGATCACAATGACCGGACTGCCCAGGTTCTTTGCGATTTCCAGGTTCAGGTTGAATTCCTGAACGGAGTTTTTGCTCTCGTAGTCAGAACCCTCTATCACTATGAAATCAAGGCGTTCTTCCAATGCTTTGTATTTCCTAATAATGTGGTCCACGATATCATCATGCTTACCTCGCGCTTCCAGATCATGCACACGATCTTCGGTAAAACCATAAGTTTCCTCGTAATCAAGGTTCAGCTTGAAGTGAGTAAGAACTAAATCAATGTCCTTATCTCTCTCATCTTTTCGCCTTTTTTTGATGATCGGACGGAAAATCCCCACCTTTTGAGTGTTTCTAAGGAGATGCTCTATCAGTCCTAATGTTACAAGTGACTTTCCACAATACGCTTCAGTCGGGTTGAGATAAATTGACTTTGTCATTTGAAATTGGAGAATTTGATCCCTTTTTAATCAAGCGTAAAGTTAGCCCTCAGAACGTAAGCCGATAGCTAACCTTAATCATATGTTCATACATTAAAAATCATATCCAAGCCTAACAAAAAAAGCCGGACTCATGCCGGCTTCTAGTATGCTTATACTTAAAAAGTAAACCTTATTTACCTAGTCCAAATAGTTTGTAACCAAGTGAAAGCTGGAACATTCTGTTCTTATTTTCAGTAGTACCATCACTGGAAATATCAGATAATCCTAGTATATATCTGGCCGTCACATTGAGACCGAAAGGGGCGTCCCATCCAAGTCCAAATGCAGCGCTTACATCAGAATCTTTGAAATCTGATTTTGAGATACTGGTACCGTCAGGATTTTTACCACTGGTAGAAAGCAGCATACCAAATTGGGGGCCGGCCTGAACGTTCAATCCTGCTATGGTATATAACTTCAGCATAACCGGAATATCCAAATAGGAGTATTCCTGTGAAAAGTCCTGACTCAAAGAAGCTACCGAAACCTCTGTTCCCTTGGTTGAGTAAAGGATTTCAGGCTGAATACCGATACTAGCTACCTTGATCAGACCATAGACACCAAAATGATATCCGGTCTTATTACTTAAATCCACTGCGCTTTCGTCTGAAGATATTTTCGCCATATTTAACCCTCCTTTAAGTCCAAGTTCCACTTTCGCCTGACTGTATGAAACAAGGGTAATCGACAATAATGAGATAAGAATCAAAAACTTTTTCATGTGCTATTTTAGATTAATGTGAATATTAAAAATTGACGACTCAGGTACATAGACCACCTAAGGTATCAATAGGTTGCAATATAAAAAAGCACCCCGACAGAGAGCCGGGGTGCAAACTCTCAAAACCTAACCAACCTAACTAAAACGATATGAGAGTTATTGACCAAAACCTATTTATGAAACACAGAACCTTAAACAATCACCATGCCAAACAATGGTGACGTCGAGAATAATCAAATATTTTTGATAATATCCAGCTCCTCTGCGGTAAAGTCACAATTGTGAATAGCCTGCACACTATCAAGCAATTGTTCCGACGAGCTCGCACCTACGAGCACCGAGGTGACCACTTCTTTCGCAAGCAACCAAGAGATAGCCATTTGAGCCAATGACTGGCCTCTTGCTTTCGACAAATCGGCGAGCCTGACTATTCTTTGCTGGGCCTTCAGAACGGTCTCCTTTTGCAGATAGGTAAGGTCTCTCGCTGCTCGTGAATCGGTAGGTATCCCCTTAAGGTATTTATCGGTAAGCATTCCCTGAGCAAGTGGAGAGAATGCAATCAAACCTTTATTTTCTTTTGTCAATACATCGGTCAACCCATTTTCAACCCATCGATCAAAAATAGAGTACCTGGCCTGATGAATAATGAATGGCACTTTAAGTTCACGAAGTATTTGAGAAGCCTGAGCTGTAGTTTCAGCGTCATAATTTGAAATCCCCACGTAAAGTGCCTTTCCCTGATTAACAATGTGTGACAAAGCCATCATCGTCTCTTCGAGAGGAGTATTTGGATCTGGCCTGTGATGGTAAAATAAGTCAACATAGTCCAATCCCATCCTTTCCAGGCTCTGATCAAGACTTGAAATCAGGTATTTTCTGGAACCCCAGTTCCCATAGGGACCGGGCCACATATCATAGCCCGCCTTAGAGGCTATAAACAATTCGTCACGATGTTTGACAAATTGCTTTTTGAAAATCTCTCCAAAATTTCTCTCTGCTGATCCATAGGGAGGACCGTAATTGTTAGCCAAATCAAAATGGACTATCCCATTATCAAAGGCCGTTTTAAGAATATCCTCGGACTTCTTGAGGTCATCATTGCCCCCGAAGTTATGCCATAATCCAAGTGAAATCTGCGGAAGTAAAACTCCACTTTTTCCACATCGACTATAGCTCATTTTATCATACCTCTCAGCATGCTTTTGCTGTTCGGCAGTAATGGCCTTGTCGTTAATTTTCATTTATCCGAGTTTGGAAAGATTCTTTTGCCAGTTCCAGGCGGAGCGTAGCATATCAGGAAGTTCAAACCTGGACTTCCATCCCAGCTCTTCATTCGCAAAGGTAGTATCAGCATAAATCTGCTCCACATCCCCTGCACGACGATCTACAATCTTATAATTGAGTTTAAGACCGTTAACTTCTTCAAACACCTTAATTAACTCAAGTACACTATTTCCTTGTCCGGTTCCCAAATTGAATACTTCGTATGGTTCTTTAGAAAGCCCATCCAACATACGTTTTACCGCAACTACATGCGCCTCGGCCAGATCTACCACATGGATATAATCCCTTATGCAAGTACCATCAGGAGTATTATAATCATCACCAAACACAGACAAGCATTCTCTTTCACCTGCCGCAACCTGCAACAAGTATGGCACCAGGTTGTTAGGAACACCCAACGGCAACTCTCCAATATGAGAAGACTCATGAGCACCAATTGGATTAAAATACCTCAAAGAAATCGCCTTGAAATTCGGGTTGGCAGCAATGGTATCTACTATGATTTCCTCACCAACCTGCTTGGTATTTCCGTAAGGTGATTGAGCCGGCTTTACAGGAGTTTGCTCAGTAACAGGCAAAAGGTCCGGCGTACCATAGACCGTACATGACGAAGAAAAAACCAATGGAATACTTGCTGAAACCGCCTGCTCAAGAAGATTGACAAGAGACAAAAAGTTATTCTTATAGTACTTAAGAGGTTCGGTGACTGACTCCCCTACAGCTTTGCTCGCTGCGAAGTGGATGATCGCATCAATTTGATTTTCATTGAAAATTTTAGCGACTAACTTCTCATCCTTCAAATCCCCCTCATAAAACTTTGGATCCTTTCCGGTGATCTTTTTGATGCCTTCCAACAAATCCAAACGTGTGTTTGAGAGGTCATCAACAATTACAATATCGTAACCTGACTCTATTAGGGCTACTGAGGTGTGGGAACCAATGTATCCAACGCCACCTGTCACTAAAACTGTCTTCATTTATGATTTTGCTTTTTGGGTAACCAAATATAAAAAGACCTCTTCTCTTTTGAGGACCGCGCGGGGTAAATAACCGTAAAATTAACGTTTTTATTGTGCGGTTGATTGTCGGACTACCAGTTGAACAGGAAGAACCACGCTTTGAGCCTCTTCCTCTTCCTTCAACAAACTAAACAGCAGCGAAGAAGCCGCCACACCTAAATCTTTGGTGGAATGCGTAACACTAGTCAGCGTTGGGGAGATGATTTCACATATCGGACGATTATCAAATCCTGAAATGACCACATCTTCCGGTATATGAATATCATTCTTCTTTAGCACGTTCATCACCATGCTGGCAAGGTGATCATTATAGCAAATAAGCGCATCATAGCCCTGTGACCTTATCAGTTGAGGCAAAAGATCAAAGTTGCCTTCGTAAAATTCATTCAATACAAGTCCATTTTCCTGTGCAGCTCTTTTCGATCCTGACAACCTGGCCTTGTCATTGGCAAGCTTTTTTGATAAGCCAATATAAAGAGGCTTCTTACTTCCCTGATCAATAATGTGCCTGGTCACCAGATAAGTCCCTTGCTCATCCTCAATGGTTACCGACAACTTATCAGTGCCCTTTGGAACCCTGTCAAAAAACACCACCTTCTTCCCAGACATATTGATCGCCTCATCCAGTTCCTGTTTCTTGCTCCCTTCGATAGAAGCAGAAATAAGCATTCCTTCCACGTTGCAGGCAGTCAGCGACTTGATTAGCTTGATTTCCTTTTCCAGAGACTCATGGCTTTGGCATATGAGAAGATTATAGCCCTGCTCCTCCGTAGTTTCCTCCACACCGGACAAAATCTCAGAGAAAAAATCATCATTGATTTCGGGGATAACAATGCCTATCAGCTTGGTCTTATTGGTCCTTAGTCCTACGGCAGCGGTATTGACCTGATAGTTCATCTCCACTGCCTTTTCCTTTACTTTCCTAATAAGCTCCTTGTTCTGGGTACTAATCCCATTCAGCACTCTGGAGACCGTAGACGCAGAGATACCCAATTCACGAGCGATATCTTTTATAGTGACAGGCATGGATATGGCTTAATTTAAAGAAATTTTAGCCAAATATTTCTTTAAGCTTGGCTTCCAAACTTGGTCCTCTTAACCCTTTAGCAATAATTTTACCGTCAGGATCAATTAAGTAAGTAGCAGGAATAGAATTAATCTGATAAGCCTGAGCAGCCTCAGAATTAAAATAGGACAGATCAGATACATGTTTCCAAATCAATCCATCTTGTTCGATGGCTTTAACCCACTGATCTCTGGTACGATCAAGTGAAACTCCCAGGATTTCGAAGTTCTTATCCTGATACATCTTATACAGCCTAACTACATTTGGGTTTTCCATACGACATGGTCGACACCATCCGGCCCAAAAGTCAATCAAGACATAATTGCCTTTCAAAGAACTAAGAGTAATGATTTCTCCATCCGGACTCGGCAAGGAAATTTCGGGTGCGTCTTCTCCAATGGCCAATTTGGACATGTAGTCCACCCGGGTTTTTAAATCTTCAGTAAAAAAATGGTCAGGAAGCTCTGTGACATAAATGTCCCTCATTTCCTTAAAGAAAGACATGTGATCTTCTGGCTTGAGTACTGAAATGCCATAGAAAACCGCTACCGATGGAGCCGCTTGTCTGGCATATTTCTTCACCTTATCATTGAAATCATCCAAAAGCGTCATGTATTCGTCGGTGATTGACTCAAATTCAGCCTGGTTTTCATTCATTTTGGCTTGCATGGCCTGCTGATTCAGCATCTGTTGATCGTCCTTCATATTTTTGATCATCTGATCAAAAACCAAAACGTGCTCTGATTCAGGTGCTCCTTCAATTACCGGACTCTCCTCGTCCTCCAGATCCAACTCAATATTTACGTCCTCTTCGCTACCGTTCAATATGAGGTTTACGATTCTTCTCCCTTGCATATCCAACTTATAAAATCCGGGCTGAGTCACTTTCAGGTATCCGATGAAGCTTCCATCGTCCTTGACCTCAAAGGTATCTATAGCAACCAGTCCCTTCGATTGGAATTCACTTACGACAACTGCCCCCTCGTTGATCGGATTAGTTATCATTCCCGAGACAGAGATTCCCTCATTTTTTGCCTGACATGAAGCAAGCACAAAAAGTGATGCGATTAGATATATGGTATTTTTAACTAGTCTATTCATTTTTATAGATTTATTGAGCATCCAACGATTCTCTAAGCAGTTTGTTTGCCATTTGTGGGTCTACTTTCCCTTTTGATTTTTTCATTAACTCACCCATAAACATCCCGATGAGTCCTTTTTTTCCGTTGCGGTACTGCTTTACTTTATCTTCATTACTTGCCAGGATTTCATCAACTATTGATTGAATGCTTCCTGAATCAGACTCTTGCCAAATATTCAGTTTGTGAGCTGCATCAGCCGCGTCTTCCAGAGGGTTTTCAAACAAGTAGGGTAAAAGCTGTTGTGATGCAGCTGTATAGCTGATCTTTCCCTCATCAATCAATGCAATAATACTTGCTAGAGCCGCAGGTTGGATAGGAAAATTGGAAAAGGTCATATCATGCTCATTGATGTATGACTTAATAGGCCCCATCAACCAGTTTGCTGCCTTTTTATAATTGCCGGTAATTCCGCAGATAGCATCAAAGAAATAAGCCAGATCTCTCTGATCCGTCATGGAAGACGCATCGTACTCGTTGAGTCCATATTGCTCTTTGAAGCGCTCTTTCATCTCTGAAGGAAGCTCAGGCATATTGGACCTGATATCTTCCAGCCATTCATCACTTACCTGAAGTGGACTCAAATCCGGCTCCGGGAAATATCTGTAATCATTCAATTCTTCCTTGGTCCGCATTCCCGATGTTCTACCAGTATCCGGATTGAATGTTCTGGTTTCAGAAACGATAGACTCTCCTTTTTCCAGCAAATGAATCTGACGCTGAACCTCATGATCAATTGCCTTCATGACATTCTTGATTGAGTTCATATTCTTAACCTCTACCTTCTTTCCCAGTTTTGTTTCTCCCTTTAGCTTGACAGAAACATTGGCATCGCACCGAAGAGACCCTTCTTCCATGTTACCATCACAAACATTCAGGTATCGAACCAATCTTCTTACCTCTGTCAAAAAAGCACCTGCAGCTTCACTAGAAAAAATCTCAGGTTCTGTCACAATTTCGATCAAAGGCACCCCTGCTCTGTTAAGGTCGATCAAAGAATCCGGCTGTCCATCAACGTGAATAGACTTACCGGCATCTTCTTCCAAATGGATCCTGTTGAGCGTCACTTTATCCTGAGATTTTACGCCCTGAATAGGAACATACCCTCCCACGCAAATCGGGGTCTTATCCTGGGTCATTTGATACCCTTTTGGAAGATCCGGGTAGAAATAATTTTTTCTATCGAAATAGCCAAACCTTGTAATCTTGCAATTGCAGGCCAACCCCATTCGAATGGCTAACTCCACTGCCTTCTTATTGAGCTTAGGCATCACTCCAGGATGGCCCAGAGAGATGGTGCTAATATTGGTGTTAGGCTGACTGCCAAAGGCATTACCATCTCCTGAAAATATCTTCGATTCGGTCATGAGTTGGGCATGAACTTCCAACCCGACAACCACGTCGTACTTGGCTCTCTCTTCTTTGGTGATCATTTAAACTTTACTATTCAATTTCGCCTCTATTTCAACTTTTGCAATATCCAGTGCTGCAGACAAACCTGACAAATCCTTACCTCCGGCAGTCGCATAGAAAGGTTGGCCACCTCCACCACCTTTGATTTCTCTGGCCATTTCCCTTACCAGTTGAGAAGCATTGATGTCCTTATCTTTTACAATATTATCGTCCAACATCACACTCAGCATCGGTTTGCCGGACAGATCTGCCGCAAGTATAAGTATAAGTCCCTCAACCTCATTTTTTAGTTCAAACGAGATTTGCTTCAATACTTCAGCATTAGGCAAAGAAACCTGAGCCATGATGACATTAGCATCACCCTCCTTAACTGCCGATTTGATAAGCTCTGATTTTACTCCTTTAGCTT
The DNA here is from genome assembly GCF_024714475.1 of Marinoscillum sp. MHG1-6. Classification (GTDB taxonomy): domain Bacteria; phylum Bacteroidota; class Bacteroidia; order Cytophagales; family Cyclobacteriaceae; genus JAMZMI01. The sequence continues at coordinate 454,217 of NZ_JAMZMI010000003.1, forward strand.
TCTCAATGTTGATGTCTTCGATTTGCTTTTGCAACTGCTGCTTTTCATCCATTAATGATTGGATGATTTTGACAGGGTCTTTCGGGTTTTTCAATAAGTCTTTAATCTGCGATAGCAAATCCATTTCACCATTGAAGTACTCTTCAGCCCTGTCTGCAGTAACTGCCTCTATTCTTCTAACACCAGCAGCAACAGAACTTTCGCTAACAATTTTGAACAACCCTATAGATCCGGTTGCTCCGACATGGGTTCCTCCACAAAGCTCCACCGAGTAGTCACGATCAAACGTAATCACCCGAACAAAATCTCCATACTTTTCACCAAACAGAGCGGTCGCACCCATTTCTTTTGCCTGATCAATTGGAACATTACGTTTTTCATCCAATGAAATGTTCTCACGAATTTTATGATTGACAATTCGCTCAATTTCCCTGATCTCTTCCTCGGTTACTTTTGAGAAATGTGAAAAGTCAAAACGAAGCACCTGATCATTTACCAGTGATCCCTTTTGCTGTACATGATCTCCAAGCACTTGTCTAAGGGCGGCATGTAACAAATGGGTTGCACTGTGATTATTCTCTGTGAGTTTCCTCTTCTTAAGATTAACCACAGCTTTGAACTCAGCGTTCAAATCTGATGGTAGCTCCTTGGTATAATGGATAATTAAATCGTTCTCCTTCTTAGTATCAAAAACTGAAACCTTTTCGGCACCAAAATCAAAATATCCTGTATCTCCTACCTGACCTCCACTTTCTGCATAAAATGGTGTTTTATCCAAAACGAGCTGATAGATGGTCTTTCCCTTCTGATTAACCTCACGATACTTGGTAATATGTGATACCGTTTCACTTTCATCGTATCCAACAAAAACGCCCTCAGCTTCGGCATCGAGCTCAATCCAATCACCCGCTGACTGCTGTGCCGCACTTTTCGACCTCTCCTTTTGCTTGGTCATTTCAGCGGTGAAGCCTTTCTCATCGACCTCCAATTGATTTTCCTTGGCTATCAAGGAGGTCAAATCAAGAGGAAAGCCATAAGTATCATAAAGTTCGAAAGCGACCTCTCCCTTTACCACGCCATCCTTAGCGTCTGTCTTTATGCTTTCAAATCTTTTTAATCCCTTTTCTAAAGTCCTCAGAAATGAAGTCTCTTCTTCTTTGATCACTTTGGCCACGAAATCCTTTTGAGCATAAAGCTCCGGAAAGACATCCTTAAACTGATCAGCCAATAAATCAACCAGTGAATGTAATGTAGGCTCCTGGAATCCCATGAAAGTGTATCCATAACGAACGGCTCTTCTCAGAATTCGTCTGATCACATATCCTGCCTTGGCATTGCTAGGCAGCTGACCATCTGCTATGGTAAAGGAGATCGCTCTGATGTGATCCGCAATCACACGCATGGCAACGTCCGTTTTATGATCGGTACCATATTTCAGGTTTGCTTTAGACGCAATCAGATCAATCATTGGGGTGAATACATCCGAATCGTAGTTCGACTGCTTCCCTTGAATGGCCATGGCCAACCTCTCAAAACCCATCCCGGTATCTACATGCTTCTGAGGAAGGTTTTTAAGAGATCCATCTGCCAGTCTGTTAAACTGAATAAAAACAAGGTTCCATATTTCTATCACCAACGGGTGATCCTGATTCACTAGTTCAGCACCAGAAACTTTATCAACATCTGATTGAGGTCTAAGGTCAATATGGATCTCTGAACAAGGACCACATGGCCCCGTATCTCCCATTTCCCAGAAGTTGTCCTTCTTATTCCCATTCAAAATGCGCTCCTCCGGAAGGAATTGTTTCCATAAGTCAAATGCTTCCTGGTCTCTTTCCAACTCCTCTGAGGCATCTCCTTCAAAAATGGTAGCATACATTCGCTCCTTTGGAAGCCCGTAAACATCTGTCAAAAGTTCCCATGCCCATGAGATCGCTTCTTTTTTGAAATAATCACCAAAAGACCAGTTACCCAACATCTCAAACATGGTATGGTGATAGGTATCCAAGCCTACCTCTTCCAGGTCATTATGTTTTCCTGAAACCCTAAGACATTTCTGAGTATCCGCAATCCTTGTAAACTCAGCTTTTTTATTACCCAAAAAATAGTCCTTAAACTGATTCATACCAGCATTGGTAAACATCAGAGTTGGATCATTCTGTACAACGATGGGTGCTGATGGTACTATTTTGTGGTTCTTGGATTCGAAAAATTCTAAAAATTTCTGTCTGACTACTTTTGCCTCCATGTAAAATTCTAATTGCTAGCCTGTTGGATTACAAAATTTGTAATTGTTTCAATAAAAAGCGTACTTTGATGTTTGATTGACTTCAATCAGCAGGCAAAATTACTTGAAATTACATTAATATCGCCTTATGGCCAGAATTAAGTATTACTACGACACTGAGTCTTGCCGCTACGAAAGAATTCGCGTTTCTACCTGGGATGTTATCTTTAATAGCCTTGGTTTTTTTACCCTCGCATTGCTCTTGGGCGGAATCATCACGCTTATTTATATTAAGTATTTTGAATCACCTGAAGAAGCCCTTCTCAGAAAGGAAAATCAGGAGCTTAAAATCTATTATGATGCCTTGGATAAGGAACTGGCTCACACGAATGAAATGCTGGCTTCTTTGCAAGAAAGAGACGATAACATTTACCGACTAATACTTGGTGTGGATCCGGTTCCTGAAGAAATGAGAACCGCAGGTATTGGAGGATCAAACAGATACAAAGAAATTCTTGATAAAGGGCTGGAAAAAGAAGAACTGATCATTGACAACTTCCAGAAGTTGGACCAGCTTAAAAAGAAAATGTATATCCAGACGAAATCCTATGACGAAGTGATGGATTTGGCTAAGGATAAAGAACAATTATTAGCCTCACTACCCGCGATTCCTCCGGTATCCAAATCTGATCTTAGGAGGCTGTCAAGTGGTTTCGGCTGGAGATTGGACCCCATTCTTAAAACAAGAAGACTACATCAGGGAGTAGATTTCTCACTTCCAAAAGGATCTCCCGTTTATGCCACAGGAGATGGAACCGTATCACTAATCAAAGACTCCGGGATCTCCGGCTATGGTAAGCATATTGAAATTGATCATGGTTTTGGATATAAAACCAAATATGCCCACCTGAGCGAATTTAAAGTGAAAAGAGGTCAAAAAATCAAACGGGGTGAGCTCATTGCCTTTAGTGGAAATACGGGTAAATCTACAGCGCCACACCTGCATTACGAGGTACATGTGAGTAAAAGACCAAACAATCCTGTGCACTATTTCTACATGGATATTGATCCGGAAGAATATGAAGAGGTGTTGAAGCTAGCGTCGATCGAAAATCAGGCATTCGGATCCTACGAATAAGCCTTAGCCAAAAACATTATCAAGCGGAGTTTACTCCGCTTTTTTTATGTCCAATTTTTTGGACCGAGACACTTCAAGACAAAACAATCCAACTACTTTTGCTCCCTTAATCCAGCGGCATGAGGCATTTTCTTTCATTATTAGTAATTCTCACTTTTGGGTGTAAGGTGACACAAACACCAACCACCACTATTCAGGCTCTTCCAGAGGATTCTGTCACAGACATTTCAATACCTGATACTACCATCATACATTACCTGATCACTTTGAAAGGTGATACACTTCAATCTTTAGACGAAGAAGTGGACCTCCCTCTCTATCGGGTACTTCCAGATACCATCAATATTGCCGCTGTTGGAGATATTATGATTGGAACGGATTTTCCCAATTCATCCTACCTCCCTCCTAACAACGGACAACACCTATGGAATAGCTGCCGGGATGTCTTGAAAAATGCTGACATAGCGTTTGGAAACCTTGAGGGAACCATGCTTGATGGAGAGGGGGAACCTAAGGAATGTAAAAACCCTGATGTCTGCTACCTCTTTCGAATGCCTTCCCGATTGAGTGCTAACCTAACTGAATGTGGCTTTGATTTGATGAGTACAGCCAACAACCACGCAAACGATTTTGGACGCACCGGAAGAAGAAGCACCCAAAAGATTCTTGATTCCATTGGAATTGTGGCGGCGGGGTCTGTAGAGCAGCCCTATACATTGAGTAAACACAATGGTGTTAAAGTTGGATTTGTAGCCTTTGCTCCCAATACCGGAACACTCACATTTTATGATACCGCAAGAGCAGTTTCAATTATCAAAAAGCTAGATTCACTAGTGGATTTTATTGTCGTTTCCATACATGGGGGTGCAGAAGGAGCAAAAAATATGCATGTTACGCGTGAGCGGGAGTTTTACTATGGAGAGGATCGCGGTAATATTTATGAATTCAGCCATAAACTTATCGAACATGGTGCGGATCTGATCTTAGGGCATGGACCTCATGTTCCCAGAGCCATTGAGGTATACAACAAAAAACTCATTGCTTATTCTTTAGGCAACTTTTGTACCTATGGTAGATTCAATCTTCGAGGATCCAATGCTGAAGCCCCTCTACTTGTTTGCAAAGTAAACTCCGATGGGGATTTTCTGAACGGAAATATCGTCCCATTTAGGCAGTCATATTCAGATGGGCCCATGTACGATCACTCATTTAAAGTCGTTCAAACCATTAAAAGGTTATCCGAAGAAGATTTTCCCGAAAACGAAATTATCATTGATGATGCGGGAAGAATTATATATATTCAAAACTGAAATCTGCGGAAGTGCCCTACAAGGAAAAAGAAATAGAGAAAAAGTACTACACCATCGGCGAAGTCGCTGAGGACTTGGGTGTTGCTACTTCATTGATTCGCTTTTGGGAGGGGGAGTTCGACATCATCCGACCAAAAAAAAATCGCAAGGGAAACCGCCAGTTCACCAAAGAAGACATCAAAAACGTTAAGCTCATTTACCACCTGGTAAAAGAAAAGGGCTATACCCTGCAAGGAGCTCGTGACTTTGTTGGAAAGGGCAGCAATGATGCTACTGACAAGCTTGAGATGATCCAATCTCTATATAAGGTCAGAACGTTTTTGGAACAACTCAAAAAACAACTCTAGCACTGTAAATGGAAGAAAAGCTGTATCAGGTAGCCTTAACCAGGGTACCGGGGATTGGGGACGTTACTATCAAAAACTTAATCAGTTATAGCGGTTCTGCGCATGAAGTATTCAAATCCAAAAAATCGTTGCTACTTAAAATACCAGGGATAGGTGAAAAAACCGCCATTTCCATTCAGCTCGCTGACCCACTTAAAGACGCAGAAGCTATCCTAGAGCAATGTAAAGAGAAGGATATCCAAATACTTCATTATACGCAAAGTGCTTATCCTGAACGACTAAAATCTATCGCAGATGCACCTTCGATCCTATATCTGAAAGGCAATGCTGTTCTTGGTAATTATGATAAAAGATACCTGGCCATTGTGGGTACAAGAAACGCCACTCATTATGGCAAGGAGGTTACAGAATCCATTACCCAAAGCTGTTCTGAACTTAAAGCGACTATCATCAGTGGCCTGGCTTATGGCATTGACATCCACGCCCACCGGACCGGATTAGCTCATGGTGTTTCAAATATCGCAGTATTGGCTGGTGGTTTGGATAAGATCTATCCTACGGTTCATCAATCCGTAGCCAATGAAATCATGGAGAACGGCCTCCTCATCTCTGAAAACCCTCCGGGCACCAAAGCCGAGGCTCATTATTTCCCCGCAAGAAACCGGATCATTGCGGGACTTAGTGATGCGGTAATCGTAGTAGAAGCCGCCGCAAAAGGGGGTGCATTAATTACTGCCAACATTGCGGATTCCTACAACAAACCTGTTTTTGCAGTCCCCGGGGACCTGAACAACAAATACTCAGCAGGATGTAATTACCTCATCAGAAATCAAAAGGCTTGTATCTATACGGGACCGGAAGATCTGGTCTATTACCTCAACTGGGATGCGGAGTTAGGCGGAACTCAACCTAAAGCACCAAACTACGATTCGCTTCCTGACAGCGAAAGAAAAATTTGTGAGCTACTGCAGGAAAGTCAAAGCCTACCTATAGATGAGTTGGCATGGAAAACACAGATCACCATTAACGAGTTAGCCTCCTTACTTCTCTCCCTGGAGTTTCAGGGAATTATCAAAAGCCGTCCGGGAAAGAAATACGAACTCTGCTAAAACGGGTATATCAATGGGATCAGGAAAGTAGCAATCGCCCAGAAAATCAGGTTCAGCCAGACACCTACTTTAAAGAAATCCCCAAAGCGATATTGACCAGCTGTATAAACCATCGTATTTGTTTGATAGCCAATCGGGGTCATGAACGAAGCGGAGGCAGCCAACATCACCGCTATCAAAAATGGATAGGGTTCGACATCCATCTTGTCTGCCGTGGCAATGGCTATCGGGGCGATCAAAGCTGCGGTGGCATTGTTAGACATTATTTCTGTTAACAATGAGGTTAGTATATATAAACCCGACAGTACTGCCACCGGGCCCCAAACACCCAAACTTCCAATCAAGGTATCCGATAATATAGCAGCTAATCCACTGTTGTTCATGGCCACTCCCAAACTGAGTGCTCCAGCCAGCAAGAAAATAATTCTCCACTCAATAGAACGGTAAAGTTCTCTCATGCTGAGGGTACCTGAAATCACTAGCGTAAACGCTCCAAGTGCTGCTGAAATGGCAATTGGAAGCACCTTGAATGCAGCCAAACCAACTACTGCTGCCACAATGGATATCACAATTCCGAAACGCGTTCTGTCAAAATCGATGATACCTTGCTCAGACAAAATTATGAATGGGCTGCTCTGGCTCATTTCCATTTTCTTAAGGCTATCTACACGATGGGTCTTAATCTCAATCAAAACGACATCCCCAGCCTTTAACTCAACCTCATGAAGGTTGTTATGCAATACTTCTTCACGGTGTAGAATTGCCAACGGAACGGCTCTAAACCTCCTCCTAAAATCCATCTCTCGCAGGCTCTTTCCTACAAATTCAGAATGAGTCGTAACCACTAGTTCCAGAATGGTTGTATTTCCCTCTTGCAGTTCGCTCTCACCAATTTTTACTGAAGACCCGTTTACCCCTACCTTAAGGCGATCCTTGAGCTCCTTGATCTTCTCAACGTTGCAGCGAACCTTCATCACGTCCCCTTCCTCAAGCTCAAAATCCCCTGTAGGTAAGGCGAAGGATGACTTACCTCTCCTGACATCAATCACGTCAAGCTCCATTTCTTTGGCTATTAAAGAGTCCATTATCCTTTGACCGATAAACTCCGAACCCTCCAAAATTTCAATCTCTGTGATGTAGTTCCTGATCTCGAATTGATCAGTAAGTCTGGCTGACTTAGCCCTATCAGGCAACAGCCTTTTACCTACTAAAAAGATGTAAATAGCTCCTACTACCAGAAAAACTAAGCCAATAGGAGCCGAGTAAAACATGGAGAACTCATGAAGCCCATTACTCTCCGCAATACCGCTTACCAGTACGTTAGTCGATGTGCCAATGAGTGTGCACGTTCCTCCAAATATGGAAGCATAAGAAAGCGGAATAAGAAGCCTGGACGGACTGATTCCAGACATATTCCCTACGCTGACCATTACAGGGATGAACATGGCCACGATAGGAGTATTATTAATAAATGCTGATGATAATCCGATGCAAAGGATCATTAACAACAATCCCAAATTGAAGTTTCTTTTGAAAACATTGCTAAGTACAGGACCAATGCGCTGTAACGCACCAGTTTTAAGCAAAGCATAACTCAACACAAACATGAACGCCACTGTGATAGTGGCTGAGTTACTAAAACCATCAAGACCTTCTTCAGGAGAAATGATACCCGTGACCACTAAAGAAAGCATCATCAACATGGAAACCAGATCAATGGACATCCACTCCGTGGCAAATAACACCACAGCTACGACAATTATTCCAAGTACGATGATCGCTTCTATTCCCATGCTAATTCTTAGGTGAGCAAAAATGCGGATAATTTATTAAGATGATTGAGGTACCTTAAAATTTATTGATTCCAAAAAACCTTATCTAAGAAAGAGCAAAACCTGTTCGATTCCAAAATCACCTTTTCGGGTGATTGATTGGCTAAGGCCTAAAGGAGAATTTTACAACATGAAAGAACATTACAGTGTTATCATAGTCGGTGGAGGTCAAGCAGGTCTATCTATTAGTTATTGCCTCAAACAAGAAGGAATCGATCATATCATATTTGAAAAAAATCGAATTGGTTATGCCTGGAGAGAAAAAAGATGGGACGCTTTTTGTTTAGTCACACCAAACTGGCAATGCAACCTTCCCGGCTTTTCGTATGAGCGGGAATACCATGGAAAGGATCCAAAAGGGTTTATGACAAAAGATGAAATTGTGCGCTTCATAGAAGCCTATGCAGCGCATTTCAACCCGCCAATCCATGAAGGTGTCACTGTTACCGAAGTAATAAAAAATGAGGAGTCATGCTATCAAGTAAGTACATCAGAGGGCACATTCACATGTGATCAGATTGTAATTGCAGCTGGCAATTTTCAATTTGCAAGCCTACCGGGAATTTCACGGAAATTTCCTCACGACATCCTACAAATTCATTCCTCCGATTATAAAAACCCTGAAGCTCTCCCTAAAGGTGATGTTATGGTCGTCGGTACCGGACAATCAGGAGCTCAAATTGCAGAGGATTTGCACTTAGCAGGTAAAAAAGTACACCTATGTGTGGGAAACGCTCCTAGAACCGCCAGGAATTACCGAGGCAAGGATGTGGTAGAATGGCTTGACATGATGAAGCATTACGATATTCCTATTACGAAACACCCGGAAGGGCTTGCGGTAAGAAAAAAAACAAATCACTATGTAACTGGAAGAGACGGGGGGAAAGAAATAGACTTGAGAGAATTCGCTCTGGAAGGCATGGTGCTTTATGGCAAACTGGAAGACGTCCAGGAAGAATCGTTGGTATTTGCACCGAATCTGAAAGAAAACCTCGATCGTGCCGACGAATCTGCAGAACGTATCAAACAAAGAATAGATCAGTATATTGAGATAAACGAAATTGAAGCGCCCGTTGAACTTCCTTATGCAAAAGTATGGGAGCCCTCTGAGGAGATAACATCTCTCGATCTATCAAAAACCGATATAAAGACAGTCATCTGGAGTATTGGATATGGCTTTGATTATAGCTGGGTAAAACTTCCCGTCTTTGACAAGTCCGGTTACCCCATTTATGACCGAGGAATTACCAGTGAAGAAGGCCTCTATTTTCTTGGGCTGGCTTGGATGTACACCTGGGGTTCAGGGCGGTTTTCTGGTATAGCAAAAGACGCCGAGTATCTATCCCAGATGATCAGAAGTAAAATAAAAGAAAAAATTCTTGGTTGATAATTAGTCTTAGAGATAACCTTTATCTCTCGCAAACAGAATAAGGTCAATGGTTTTATTAACATTGGCCTTTTTCATTAGATTCTTTCGATGAGTGTTTACCGTATTAATGCTGATAAAAAGCTTATCTGCGATTTCCACACTTGAAAGACTGGCCGCCAGTAGCTTCAACACATCCAGTTCCCTTTCACTAAATAATTCCTCATCCTCTGAGGATTGTTGCCTTAAGTAATAATCAAAAGTTTCGTTCTTGGGGCCATAGATATGCCACTTCACACTATGGTGATCAACCAAATCACTAATGTCAGTACATAAGGAAATATATGCCTCGACTTCATTGCGATGGTTCTTAATAAACGGAGTGCTTTGCCTCAGGATAGAAATGTAATCACCATCAGATTTCCGCACCCGATAGTTAATGTTAAAAGATGAATCAAACGGCACCAAATCCTTCGTATTTCCCATGACAAATGATAATAGAGCTTTTGATATCTTAAAATACATGCTTAGGTCGGATGGATGAATGATCCGAACAAGAAAATCTGCGGTAAGACCTGACATGTCATAGCCAAGCGCATGATCAAAACCCTTATGGTAAAACCGTCCGGTCTTTATATGGTGAATATAAAGAAACTGGTTTCTCCAAAGCTTTGAATTGTTGAGATGATCCGTGATTTGCTTCTCGTAGATTGTTTGATAATCTACATACTGATCACGCAGGCTTTTCAGAAAATCCCGAAATTGATACACCGCCTGATCTCTTTCTTTCGCCATCTTAATCAGATAAGAGCTTTATTGATGAAATTATCAATAAAAGAATAAATTAAGTACAAATAATTAAACCAAAAAACCAATTTATTAATTCTATCACAACAAAATCACCTGAAAAGGTGATTGAACCGCAGCAAGCATACTTCTATTTTTATAAAAAAATTCATTACTAAAACATTAAAGAAGTATGCCAAAAGTTACGTACCCAATGCACAAGGACGGGGATTTTTTTGTGGATTACGAAGAGAAGGTTTTTGAGGATGTAAAAGCTGAGCCCGGTGAAAAAGCCCTCGTTACCTTTCATACTGTTGCATTTGAAGGCTCTATAGGTTTAGTGAACATATTGTCCGCTACACGTCTTCAAAGAAAAGGTTTTGAAACTTCCATCCTATTGTACGGACCAGGAGTTACGCTTGGTCTTCAGCGCGGTTTCCCAACCCTGGGAGATGAAGCTTTTCCAGGTCATCAGAATTTCGCTGCGCGTTTAACAAAATTCATGGATGAAGGAGGAAAAGTGTACGCATGTCGTTTTGCTTTACAAGCTCTATATGGACATGGAGAAGCCTCCCTACTTCCCGGTATTACACCTATCAATCCATTGGATGTTTTGGATATTGTGCTCATACACAGAAAGGAAAATGCCTTTATTCTTGATACCTGGACATTGTAAAGTGATCTTTTAGGATGTCATCAAAAAGAATCATTAAAGCAGCTGCCGTACAGATAGCTCCTGTTTTGGACGACCGTGAAGCCACCACCCAAAAGGTGTGTGATGCGATAGCCGAAGCAGGGGCCAATGGCGCTCAAATCATCGTTTTCCCAGAGACAATTATCCCCAACTACCCGTACTTCTCCTTTGTGAAGGCTCCGGTAGCTTCGGGAAAAGATCACCTCAAATTGTATGATCAGGCTGTAACGGTACCTGGACCCGTTACCGAAAAAATCGGGCAATATGCGGCAGAATATAACACCGTGGTGGTAATAGGAGTGAATGAAAGAGATCATGGATCTATTTACAATGGACAACTGATTTTTGATACGACCGGGGAGCTGGTTCTCAAAAGAAGAAAGATTACACCTACTTTTCATGAGCGCATGATTTGGGGCATGGGAGACGGCAGTGGTCTTAAAGCTGTTGATACTGAAATAGGCCGTATCGGAGCATTGGCATGTTGGGAACATTACAACCCCCTGGCACGCTACGCATTAATGGCTGATCATGAAGAAATCCACTGTGCCCAGTTTCCGGGCTCCATGGTAGGGCCCATTTTCGCTGATCAAATAGAGGTAACTATTCGTCATCATGCGCTGGAGTCAGGATGTTTTGTAATTAACTCCACCGGATGGCTTTATGACGATCAAATCAAAAGCATTACCGACGACCCTAAAATGCAAAAAGCATTGACATCAGGTTGCATGACCGCCATCATTTCGCCTGAGGGCAAGCATCTGGCTGAACCAATAACTGAAGGGGAAGGCATCCTTTACGCAGACCTGGATATGCAGCTCATTGAAAAAAGAAAACGTATGATGGATTCGGTGGGTCATTATGCCAGACCGGAGCTACTTTCGGTTCAACTCAATACTGCCGCTCATAGGCCTGTACAGATTATTTCACCGGAAACTGAGGTTTCCAAAAAAGAAGAATTGAAACATGATCCAATCGAAAACTCTCTCCTCTGAACGTGTTCAGGTCGAACTACAAACCTATGGCATGCGCATGCAGGATATTTACGGTTCTGCCAGTCGCAAAGGTGGAGCCGGTCCTACTGACCACAAAGCTGTGTTTATCGATGGAAACACGATTATGGTACCTGTACACAACTCCGTTTCCTCGGCTTCGCCTTATTGGGTTGACAGTCCAAATGAACTAGGGGTGGCCAACCTTTATAAAGGAGACGAAAAAATCACTACGATCAGTTTTCCCAAACAGCCCAATTTTTACAAACACATTACTTCAGACGGGATTCCTATGTGGAAAATCGCTCAACTCCATAGTCATAACGTACTTGCCACCACGGTCTTACAAAACTGTGTACGCTACTATGACAAAGCCACTTCCTGTCAATTCTGTGCCATTGGTGAATCATTGAAGGCTGACAGGACCATAGCCTATAAGAAGCCGCATCATTTAGCTGAGGTAGCACGCATAGCGATAGAAAAAGACAAAATCGATCAGATGATCATCACTACCGGCACCCCATCCACCCCTGACCGGGGAGCCAAAATATTATTTGAAAGTGTCATGGCAATTAAAGAGGTAGCCAACATTAATATACAGGTTCAATGCGAGCCTCCTAATGATTTTGCATGGTTCCAAAAATTAAAAGATGCAGGTGCTGATGCCATAGGTATGCATCTGGAAGCAGTGGAAGAACATGTCAGGCAAATGATCATGCCTGGCAAGGCGGAGGTCAATGTCGCCTATTATCTGGAGGCTTTCAAAGCGGCAGTAAAGGTGTTTGGTAAAGGCAATGTAAGCACCTACATTTTGGCTGGGCTTGGAGATAGCCGGGAGGCTATTCTAGAAATGAGTCGAAAACTGATCAATATGGGTGTATATCCTTTCGTTGTTCCCTTTGTACCGATCGGAGGAACTCCTTTAGCCAATGCTTCACCTCCCGATCAATCATTTATGGAAAGTTTGTTGACTCCAGTAGGGCGAATGCTGGTAGAGGCCGAAATGACCTCCGACACCCTGAAGGCAGGTTGTGCCAAATGTGGCGCATGCTCTACCTTGAAGGCCGTGGAACAAAAGTTTAAAAAAACTGATAAGGCCTATGCTGCTTGAGCCATATAAAAAACACCCAAGCCGCTATTTAAAATTTGATTTTGCGGAACAACTATGGCAAAGAAGGTCCTATTGGGAGTTGAGAAAAAATGTATTTTGTGAAGAACAAAGACTTTTTGTAGGTACCGATAAAGATCTTTTTGATACAACTGCCATACCCATCATAGCCTCTTGCTATTGTATGGGAATGGAAGACCGGGTGGTTGGTGCAGTTCGGATCTACCAACGAGAGCCCGGGATTTGGTTTGGAGGTCGACTGGCGGTGGACAAAGAGTTCAGGTCCTTAAGCCGGTTTCAAACATTGAACCTTTTCCCAGACAATAAAACCATTCATCCTTTCACGCTTGCCGTGGGAGGTGCTTTGATTTACAAGGCAGTAAGTACCGCCACAGCATTGGGCTGTCGCCAATTTCTAGCTCATGTACAACCACAAAATGTCCGGTTTTTTGAAAGAATGCATTGGAAAACCATTGGTACTATCAATAAAAATGGCATTCAACATGCCGTGATGGAGGCATCCTTGAATTATTTTCAGGAAGTACATTCTACACCAAGAGATTTAAAATCGGCTTAAAGCGAAAAAATGACAAGTGAAGAAACCCTTTTACGTGAATTGTACGCAAACAGCAATGTCCATGACAAGGTGGACATAGGCCAAACCTATGCCTCTCTTGGTGACGAGGTCTCTCATTTTAATTTTCTTACTGGATCTTCAGAACAAATTCAGTTGGGTGATGATTGTGCCGCTATTAAAGACGGCCAAGGTGGTTATTTGCTATTCGCCTCAGAAGGAATTATCCACCAGTTCACCCGTTCGCATCCATGGTTTGCCGGCTATTCTGCTATCATGGTGAATATCAGCGATATATGCTCCATGGGCGGTCTTCCAATAGCTGTGACAGATGTATTATGGACCCAAAGCAGAGAATCTGCTAAAGATTTATGGGAAGGTATGGTATGTGCCTCTGAGGCCTATGGAGTACCCATCGTAGGAGGGCATACCTGCTATCGCTCGGAAAACACCCAACTCGCCGTTTCTATTATCGGACAAGCAAAGAACCTCCTCACAAGTTTTGGGGCACAGGGAGGCGAAAATATTATGATGGCCGTGGATTTGGATGGTGATTATTTTGAAGATTACCCATTTTGGAATGCATCCACCACAAGCAGCCCGGAAAAACTACAGGAGATCATACAACTGCCCCGGCTGATCGCCAATGAGGGGCTCTCAAAATGTGCCAAGGACATCAGCATGGGGGGAGTCATTGGAACACTCGACATGTTATGCCGAACATCCAAAGTAGGAGCGACTATAGATATTCAATCCGTACCTAAACCTGAAAATTCCGATTTAAAAAAATGGTTATTAAGCTTCCCCAGTTACGGATATATCTTTACCTGTTCACCCGAGAATTCAAGTGCGATCAGTAGCATTTTTTCCAGGCACAAAATCACCTGCAAGACCATCGGGAAAATCACTGACTCTTCTGGAATTACAACAGAGTCGATTGATCAGTCAAAACTGAAAACCTACGCATAAAATGCCTGTTGTATACATGCAAATACAGTGGCCAGATGGCCGAAGGAACGACATCTACTCTCCTTCTTCCATTATCAGGGAATTTTTTAGAAGTAGCGAAAAGATGCCTGTAAAAGAGTTTGATAACAAAATCTCAAAAGCGTTAGAAGCTGCCAGTTCGCGAGTTACCGAAGTTTACGGATATGCATGTAGTTCTGCAGAAGCAGAACTATTATCAGTAAAAAATCTACTTAAAGCCTACCGTCCAGATGACACGGTGGAAATCATTGGTTTTAGTTAATCGAAAATGAGACAAAACACACATACGGGAAAACTACCTTTTGGACAGTTATTGGAAGATAACCGATTTATCCTTTCGGCTGAGTTAACCCCTCCCAGGCATTATGATCTTACTGATTTCATGAACAAAGCAGAGATCGTCAACGAGTATGTGGATATTGTCCAAATCAACGACCATCTCTTATCCAAGGCCAGACTCACCAACCTCATTGCGGGTCAGCAGTGCAAGCTCGCTGGAATGGAGCCTGTTCTTCAGTTTGCTTTAAGGCATAAAAACAGAATTGCCATTCAGGGAGATTTGCTGGGTCTTGCTGCTATGGGAATGGAAAACCTTATCATCCTTGGGGGCTACCCTTGTAGTATTGGCTCAGATGCCGAGGCGGTGGATGTACATGACCTGGATAGTCTAGAAGCGGTCCGTAAAATCTCCAGACTAACCAAATCAGGTGAACTGTTTAACGGAGAAGTCATTTCTCCACCTCCTCGTTTCAACATCGGTGTGGTCGAATTCCCATGTTCAGCCTCTCACATGGAACAAAACCTTGACCGGTTAGAGGAAAAAATTGATGCTGGAGCTAGCTATGTTCAGGTACAGGCTGTTTTTGAAGTTGAACCCTTACACTCATGGATGAGCAAAGTAAGAGAGAGGGGATTGCACCACAAAGCCCGCTTTCTGGGTGCCGTATTCCCCTTTAACGGACTTGAAAGGCTTAATGCACTCACAGAAATCCCTGGGTTAGAAATCCCTCATGTGGTTCGGCGTAGACTTCAAATGAACGATACAGAAAGCGAAAGCCTTCAAATCACGCTTGAACTCATCCGCGAGATCTCTAGAATTGAAGGCATTTCTGGCCTACACATCCGGTCCATAGGCGCAGAAGCCTGGGTGCCCCGCATTATCGAGGCCAGTGGACTAGGCGGTGTTCACTTATACTGAGGAAAGATTAAACCTCAATTCGATTGAACTTCTAAAACAGCTCCTTAGCAATTCTATAGACAGAATCCGACTTTCCCATGCTATAAAAATGAAGCACAGGCACACCAGCATCCATTAGCTCTTTTGCTTGCTTGATACCCCACTCAACACCCACTTCCTTAACCTGCGAATTGTCCTTACAATTTTCAACTGCGTCATGAAGCTCATCCGGGATATCGATGTGAAAAATACTAGGAATAATATTCATGTGATTCTTAACCGTAATTGGCTTTAAGCCCGGAATAATTGGCACAGTAATTCCAGCCGCACGACATTTATCTACAAACTCAAAGTATTTCTGATTATCGAAGAAAAGCTGTGTTACAATATATTCGGCGCCATTCTCCACCTTTTGCTTTAGGAAATTAAGATCCGATTTAAGATTGGGCGCTTCAAAATGTTTCTCGGGATAACCAGCAACACCAATACAGAAATTAGTAGGTACTGCATTTTGCAGTTCATCATCCAGGTAATGTCCCTGATTCATTTCAGAAACCTGATTAACTAATTCGATAGCAAAAGCGTTGCCTTCAGGTTCCGGTTTAAATGATTTCTCAGTACTAATTGCATCTCCGCGTAACGCTAGCACATTATCTATCCCCAAAAAATGGAGGTCTATGAGTGCGTTCTCTGTTTCTTCTTTTGAAAAACCACCGCAGATAATATGAGGTACCGGATCTACATCATACCGGTTTTTGATTGCAGCACATATCCCAACAGTTCCGGGTCGCTTGCGAATGGTTTTCTTTTCTAGTAGTCCATTGCCTCTATCCTTATAGACAAACTCTTCTCGATGATAAGTAACATCGATAAATGGAGGCTTAAACTCCATTAAAGGATCTATGTGTGCAAAAAGGCCATCAATACTATCCCCTTTCTTTGGTGGGATGATCTCAAGCGAAAAAAGGGTATTTCCTTTTGCCGCCTCAATATGCTCTACTACTTTCATTTATTTATAACCTAAATTAGGTGCTAACCACTGTTCTACTACATTTTTATCCATACCCTTTCTTTGGGTATAGTCATCAATTTGATCCTCATAAACTTTTCCCAGCCCAAAGTATTTTGACTCAGGGTGAGAAAAATAAAAACCACTGACTGAAGCCGCAGGGAACATTGCATAACTCTCTGTCAACTCAATTCCTGTATTATTTTGAGCATCAAGCATCCTGAAAAGAATCTCCTTTTCAGTATGATCCGGACAGGCCGGATATCCCGGTGCCGGTCGGATTCCCTGATACCTTTCCTTTATCAACTCTTCATTCTCAAGCGCCTCTCCCGATGCATAACCCCACAGTTCCCTTCTCACTTTCTCATGCATCATTTCGGCAAGGGCTTCTGCCAGACGATCGGCCACGGCTTTGATCATAATTGAATTATAGTCATCGTGGTCTGTCTCAAACTTATCCGCAAGTTCCTTGGTCCCAAACCCCGCTGAAACAGCAAATCCTCCTATGTAATCCTTCAAACCTGACGCCTCTGGTGCAATGAAATCAGCAAGTGAAATATTGGGTATATCCTTTCCCTTTTTACCCTGTTGACGCAAAAAATGAAGCGTATCTAGTAGTTCCCCTCTGGAATCATCTCTGAAAATCTTCACATCTTCTCCATCGGCGATAGCAGGAAAAATACCTACCACCGCTTTTGCCGTAAGTGAAGATTTAGCGATCACATCATCCAACATCTCGTTAGCCTCATCATAAAGCTTCTTCGCCTCTTTACCCACTGTAGGGTTTTCGAAAATGGCAGGATATTTACCCTTTAGCATCCAGGTACTAAAAAATGGCGTCCAGTCTATATATGGTCGAATATCAGCCAATGGAATTGAATCAAAAGTCTTTACGCCTAGGAAATTTGGTTTTGGAGGTTGGTAACCTTCCCACGTTATTTTGGTTCTATTAGCTTTTGCCTGAGCAAAGGTTACATGTGCTTTTTCATCCTGTCGATTTTCATGCCCCACCTTTAACTCAGCGTATTCCTGTTTTACCTGCTCAATAAGTTCGTGCTTTGATTCACTCATCAATTTAGTAGCCACACCTACACTCTTGGAGGCATCCAACACATGGATTACCGAACCACTATATTTTGGCGCAATTTTTACTGCTGTATGAATCCGTGAAGTTGTAGCACCACCAATCAAAAGAGGCAGGTCCATTTTCCGACGCTCCATTTCTTCTGCCACATGAACCATTTCATCCAGGGAAGGGGTAATCAGCCCACTCAACCCAATGATGTCTACGTCCTCCTTAACTGCCTCATCCAATATTTTCTCGGCGGGCACCATTACGCCCATGTCTACAATGTCATAATTATTGCAGCCGAGTACGACACCTACTATATTCTTCCCAATGTCATGCACATCTCCCTTCACAGTGGCCATAAGGATTTTACCCTTGCTCTGCTTGGTATCCCCTGATCGTTTCTTTTCTTCTTCCAAATATGGAATCAGGTAAGCCACGGATTTTTTCATTACCCGTGCACTCTTCACCACCTGGGGCAAGAACATTTTGCCGGCTCCAAAAAGGTCACCCACCACATTCATACCATCCATCAGTGGACCTTCAATTACATGAAGTGGCTTATCATATTGCTGGCGTGCCTCCTCGGTATCTTCTTCAATGAAATCCACAACGCCCTTCACAAGGGCATGCTTTAATCGCTCTTCCACTGAAGCCTCTCTCCAGCTATTATCGACTACTTTGACCTTACCGTCTCCCTTAACTTTTTCAGCAAAAGCCAGCATACGCTCTGTGGCATCATCTCGACGGTTAAGAAGTACATCCTCTACATGCTCAAGAAGATCTTTCGGTATTTCATCGTATACCTCGATCATCCCGGCATTCACAATCCCCATATCCATACCATGTTTGATACCGTGATATAAGAAAGCTGAATGCATCGCCTCCCGTACTACATTATTACCTCTAAATGAGAAAGAGACATTACTCACTCCCCCACTAACCTTCGCACCAGGTAGGTTTTCTTTAATCCATTTGGTAGCATTAAAGAAATCAACGGCATAGTTGTTATGCTCATCAATACCGGTAGCCACCGGGAAAATATTCGGGTCAAAAATGATATCCTGACGAGGAAATTTCACCACATCGACCAACAGATCATAGCTCCGCTTACAGATATCAATTCTACGCTGGTAAGTATCTGCCTGACCTTTCTCATCAAAAGCCATTACGACAGTTGCGGCACCATATTGTTTCAGCTTTCTGGCTTGTTCGAGGAATTTTTCCTCTCCTTCTTTAAGAGAAATGGAGTTAACCACACCCTTACCCTGCACACATTGAAGTCCGGCTTCTATGATTTCCCATTTTGATGAGTCGATCATCACGGGAATCCTGGCTATCTCAGGCTCTGAAGCTATCAAATTAAGGAATTTGACCATTGCAGCCTTACCGTCAAGCATCCCCTCATCCATATTCACATCCAGGATCTGTGCACCCCCGCGCACCTGGTCCAATGCTACTTCCAGGGCCTCCTCATATTTTTCTTCACGGATGAGCCTTGCAAAACGGGCAGACCCCGTCACATTGGTTCGCTCACCAATGTTGATGAAGTTTGTTTCGGCTGTAACTACCAGCGGTTCGAGTCCCGAAAGCTTTAAAGGAGGTATATTCATACTTTGGTTAAGTTCTCTTAATAAAAGGGTTTAATGGCAACCTATTTACATCAATACCTGCCAATTGTCATCAGCACCTCCATTTACCCAATCTCTGTATTTCTCCTGTCCACCGCGAGCAGACCAATCAGAGTCAATGGTGAGCTTAGAACTAATTCCACCCCGTGGATTACAGTTCATGACCATTCTCAACCTATCAGGTTCATAAACTTTCATCATATGATCATAAAAGATATTGATCAATCTTTCATATGAAACAACGATATCCCTCAATTGGAAAACATACTGTTTAAGCGACTTCAATTCAATAATCTTATCCTGAGGATAAAACGTCAGATAAACGTTCGCGAAATCAGGCTGCTCTTTTACACCAAGGAAAGTGAATTCCGGAATCTTAATTTTAATCTCATAAGCCTCACTGGTAGGATTAGGTAAGGCCTTTAGAATAGAGCTATCTATTGTATCGTATTTCTTAATCAACATAAGCTTCTTTGATTCTGGGTTGAAACTGATTGGCTAACCTGGCTATTTCATGGATATGATCTGGAGTCGTTCCACAACAGCCACCCACAATGTTCAGCCATCCCTGTTCCATAAATTCCTTGATCTGCTCTCCCATTTCTTCCGGAGATTGATCGTATTCCCCAAACTCATTTGGCAAACCGGCATTTGGGTGTGCGCTGACCATAAAATCACATCTTTCACTTAATACCTGCAAATAAGGCCTTAGTTCGCTGGCTCCCAATGCGCAGTTTAAACCAACGCTAAGAAGATCCATATGCGAAATAGAAATCAAAAAGGCCTCTGTAGTTTGTCCCGAAAGTGTTCTTCCGGATGCATCGGTGATGGTTCCGGAAACCATAACCGGGACATTTACATTTCTTTCGGTGTTAAGGTCATCAATAGCAACCAAAGCTGCTTTGGCATTGAGTGTATCAAAAACTGTCTCCACTAGAAAAGCATCAACCCCGCCATCTAATAGCGCTTTTGCTTGTTCATAATATGCCGTCTTCAAATCTTCAAATGTCACCGCCCTATATCCCGGGTCGTTAACATCCGGTGAGATCGAAGCAGTTCGGTTGGTAGGACCGATAGAGCCTGCCACAAACCTTGGCTTATCAGGATTATCAGCTGTAAACTTATCAGCTACCTCTCGAGCAATTCGTGCTGACTCATAATTGAGCTGATAAACATAAGATTCAAGGCCATAATCTGCCTGGGCAATGGTAGTACTGCTGAAAGTATTCGTTTCTGCAATATCCGCTCCCGCCTCAAAGTAGGCGGCATGGATTTCCGAAAGGACGTCAGGTCTCGTCAGAGCCAAAAGGTCATTATTTCCCTTCAGTGGCTTTGGGTGATCCTTCAGCGCTTCATTTCTGAAATCTTCCTCCTCCAGTTTGTACCGCTGAATCATAGTTCCCATGGCTCCATCAAGTACAAGAATTCTCTGCTTAGCAATTTCTTTCAGCTTGCTCATTCTTCTAGTTATTTAGCACAGTTATGGAGAAAGTCACCTTTGAAGGGAATCACTTATCTCTTCTCAAACCCTGGTTTGAGTGGGAGTTAGCACCGAAATCCATCTGAGGACAGGTTGCCAAGACGTCATAGGGCCCAATCCCTCGGTCTTTCTCGATAAATGTGGCGGCAAATATACCTATTACTATTTTAGTTATTCACTTATCAGGAACAATAAATCATTAGGGAAGTTTCCATAAAATGATAGATTTACGCTCGTGAAATTTGCAGCAATAGACATTGGCTCGAATGCCATCAGGTTACAGATCACCAAAGTATTAGAATTCGAGCACCAGATTACCTTCAAAAAATTAGAGTACATTCGCTTTCCAATGCGTTTAGGCCACGATGTTTTCACTATCGGAAAGATCAGCCCTGAAAAAGAGGAAGCTTTCATGAAGCTGATGCAGGCCTACAAAAACATGATAGATCTGTACGAGATCAAGCATTATTATGGATGTGCCACCTCGGCCATGCGCGAATCCAAAAATGGCAAAAGCATTGTTCAGCGTGTACAAGACGAGATAGGACTAAAACTTCATATTATTTCTGGACAGAAGGAGGCTGAGATGATCAACGATGTTATCAGCCTCAATCTTGACGAGCAAACCTATATCCACATTGATGTAGGTGGTGGTAGTACAGAGCTGAACTTTTATCAAAACCAGCAGAAAATCCTTTCAAAGTCCTTTAAACTAGGATCGGTAAGACGGTTGGAACATCACGACTCCCCAGCAGTCTGGAAGGCCATGAATAAATGGGTCGCTGATCAAATAAAGGATTACAAGGGTAAAATCACTGCGATCGGTACAGGTGGAAACATCAACAAGCTATACGAACTGTCCCAGGTGAAAAGCAAAAGAAAGATGTCTTTGAATACCTTGATGAAGGTTCAGGATTATCTTAAAAACATGACGCTCGAAGACAGAATGGTTCGTCTGCAACTGAACCCTGACCGTGCGGATGTTATTATCCCTGCTTCTGATATTTACATTGGAGTGATGCAAGCCGCACATGCCAAATCTGTTATTGTTCCGGATATTGGGTTGAAGGATGGTATAAATTATTACCTATACAATAAATACTTCCCAACAAAAGGTAGGGTTTGGGTTAAAAACTCCTAATAAACTGATTATCAGTAGTAAAGGAAGAATAATTATAGAGTTAACCCTCTAATTCAACCAGCTAAAGAAAAATAATTCACTTTTTTTTCAACTGGTTCCAACCATCCCTTGAGTTCATGTTTCTATAGTCCAAACCGACTATTCACCATGACTGCTATAATTATAAAATTGATTGCTATCTGTTGTTTTTTACTAGCCTTTTTGGCGGTATAAACAGCTCATTCATTTTGAGTGCCGTCACCCCAGTACTTCCTTGAGCTTATTAACCTTATGGATTAGTCTAGAAGACTGAGCAAAATCCAATGTTTGCTGGCCATCAGACAATGCCTGATCAGGTTTCTCATGGATCTCGAATATGATCCCATCGGCTCCGGCAACTGCAGAGGCTAATGCCACGGCACTAACATGATCTCTCAGACCAATCCCATGAGATGGATCTGCAATTACAGGTAAATGAGTCTTCTCTTTTAATATTGGAATAGCGTTGATATCAAATGTATTCCTTGAGGCACGCTCGTAAGTCCTGATACCTCGCTCACAGAGCAATATTCTTTCATTTCCACCAGAGAAAACATATTCAGCGCTGTACATCAGTTCGTCAATGGTCCCCGAAATCCCTCTTTTGATCATAACTGCCTTGTCAATTCTTCCCAACTCGTCAAGTAAATTGAAGTTCTGAGTATTTCTCGCCCCTACCTGAAAAACATCAACATAGTCATGCATCTCTTCTATTTGAGAAACCTGCATTACTTCCGTCACAATCTTAATCCCGTGTTCTTTAGCCGCCTTATACCACATCTTCAGACCATCAATCCCCATCCCTCTAAATGAGTACGGGGAGCTTCTCGGTTTGAAAACGCCGCCGCGCATAATTTGCAATCCATTGGCCTTTAGATGCTCAATGGTCTTGTAGATGTTTTCTTCACCTTCTATACTACAAGGCCCGGCCATCATCGCAAAATGTCCCCCACCAATCTTCACACCATCGCCCAGATCAATGACCGTCTGCTCCGTTTTCCATTTACTGGAAACTAACTTAAAGTCATCAGAGACTATATGGATATCCAGAATACCGGGCAAATGCCCGATGGAACGCACATCAAACTTCTTCTTCCCTATTCCCACGAGATAAGTCCCAAATTGGGTCACTACCTCATTGGTCTTGTACTTGAGAGAGGTAACCTGATCGAAAAGTTGCCTTTTCTGATCTGACGTAATATCCGGACTCAACTGAATGATCATGATGGATTCTTGATTGATTTCACAAATAACTTAATCGCTTGATCAGAAGCATCTTGAGAGAGCTGCTTGATAAAAGCACTTCCGACAATTGCTCCATCTGCGTATTCACAAGCCTTACTAAAGGTAGCATAGTTCGATATCCCGAAACCAATCATCCTTGGATTCTTGAGACCCATGGCATTTACCCGATTAAAATATTCTACTTGTGTTGCTGATATATCACTTTTTGCACCGGTAATGCTGGATGCAGCCACCATGTAAATAAACCCATTTGACAACTCGTCGATTTTCTTAATTCGATTATCCGAAGTCTGAGGGGTTACCAAAAAGACATTGTACAGTCCATGCTTCTCAAAAAGCGGCTGATACAATTCCTCATACTCATACATCGGGAGATCAGGAAGGATCAAACCATCAACACCTACCTCCTCACATTTAGCACAAAATCTTTCGATCCCATATTGCAGAACCGGATTGATATACCCCATCATAAGTACCGGAATGGATACTCTACTTCTCAAATCTTTGAGCTGATCGAAGAGTTTTACCAGGGTCATTCCATTTTCAAGCGCCTGAGTTGAGCTTGCCTGAATGGTTGGTCCGTCAGCCACAGGATCGGAAAATGGGAGCCCTATTTCCAAAACATCTGCACCACCTTCCTCCAGAGCAACAGCAACCCTCATCGTATCTTCCAATGCAGGGTAACCTGCAGTAAAGTATACATTGAGAAGGTCCCTCTTCTTATCTTGAAATGCCTGATCTATTCTGTTTTTCATTATTTGAACTTTTTGAATTTGCTGAGGTGCCTATAATTCAGAAGCACTTCAACCTTGACAACCTATCCCTTTTCAGTATTTACCCCACTTGATGTAAGTCTCTAAATCTTTGTCCCCTCTACCTGAGAGATTGACTACTACTATATCATCTGATTTGAATTGGAAATTTTCAAGCGCAGCCAGGGCGTGAGATGATTCAACGGCCGGAATAATTCCTTCCAGCTTGCTCAACAACACGCCTGCGGTCATAGCCTGCTCATCAGTAATACTTTCAAACAGAGCCCTTCCGCTATCGAAAAGGTGGGCATGAAAAGGCCCGATCCCAGGATAATCCAATCCGGCTGAAATCGAATATGGCTCCACCACCTGGCCATCATCAGTTTGCATCAAAATCGTTCTGCTACCATGCAAAACCCCCTCTCTACCAAGAGCAGTTGTCGCTGCAGATTTACCTGAATGATTTCCAAGTCCAGCCGCTTCAGTTGCGATCAACTTCACATTTTCATGACCCAGAAAATGATAATAAGCCCCGGCTGCATTACTACCACCACCTACGCAGGCAAACACATAATCCGGATCCGATTTACCTTCTTTCTCCAGCAACTGATGCTTAATCTCTTCACTGATCACAGATTGAAATCTTGCAACCATGTCCGGGTAAGGATGAGGTCCTACCACAGAACCAATAATATAATGGGTATCCGCCGGGTTATTGATCCAGTGCCTCATGGCCTCATTGGTGGCATCCTTTAAGGTTTTACTACCAGATGTTGCAGGACGTACTTCTGCCCCAAGGATTTTCATCCGTTCAACATTAGGCTTTTGTCTGGCCATGTCTACTTCGCCCATGTAAACTATACACTCAAGTCCCATTAACGCACAAACCGTGGCCGTTGCCACACCATGTTGACCCGCTCCCGTCTCCGCTATGATCTTCTTCTTACCAAGTGCCTCGGCTACCAGAATCTGTCCGATCGTATTATTGACTTTGTGTGCGCCTGTATGGCAGAGATCCTCACGCTTAAGATAGATTTTCGCTCCATATTTCTCGGAAAGTCGAGCCGCGTGGTATAATGGAGTTGGCCGACCCACATAATCCTTCAACAGCTGATCAAATCGCTCTTTAAAGCCATGTTCATTGATGATCTTGAGATAATTTTCTCTCAGTTCCTCCACATTCGGGTATAGCATCTCGGGAATGTAGGCCCCACCAAACTTCCCAAAATAGCCTCTCTCGTCTACCAAATATTTGGATGATGTATCCGTCATAATACTTCTTTTAAAGCTTTAATTCTTTCAATATCCTTAAGGCCCGGCGACACTTCGAATCTGCTATTCACATCAATGGCGAAAAGCTTTTCTATACCGAGACTTTCAATCGTTTTAATATCTTCCAAATCCACGCCTCCACTTAAAAAGAAAGGAACATTAGATTCGTATTGTTTCAATATCGTCCAGTCAAATTTTTCACCGCTTCCTCCGAAATCTGGAGTCTTCGTATCAAAAAGAAAAAAGTCGACATACGGTTCAAATTCCTTAATATCATCTATAGGCATCGCATCCTGCACGCTAAGCACCTTAATTACTCCAACATTTTTGGACTTCAATGCCCTAACTACTTCCACGGATTCTCCACCATGCAATTGCACGAAATCCAGTTTATATCTGCTAACTTTTTCAAGCATCGATTCAATCGGCTCGTTTACAAAGACACCCACTTTTTTGACATCCGCCGGAACCCCAGACGTATCAAGCTCATCCCCGACATATCGCGGTGACTTCGGATAAAAGATGAACCCAATAAAGTCAGGTTGCTGAGTCACCAATCCCCGGATATTCTCCGGTTCTTTCATACCACACACTTTCAGTTTCATAATATTAAAACCACTGAGATACTCAAAGAATGACGAGTTATTGAATTTCAATTTCTCTGTTAACTCTATGCCATCCGTGGTTATTTATTCGGTACATAATATTATTAATATGTCCTTCATATTTTTTGACCACAGAGAAACTCAGAGAACTCTGTGCTCTTGAGCTTTTACAGCTCTGTGAACCCTGTGCTCTTTGCGGTTATTTATTCGGGACATAATATTTATTAATCAGCCGTGTAAGCCCTTCCTTTACTCTAAAAACATTAAAGTTAATTAGCAACCCAATCTTGCAATTCGCTAATTTCAGATAAGTCAGTAGTTGAGCGATATGAATGTCTTCAACGGCTTTTATTGCCTTTAACTCAACAATAACTTTATTTTTAACCATCAAATCAACTCGATAACCACAGTCCAGCTTCACATTATCATAAATCACCGGCATACTTTTTTCCTTTTCAACAAAATGGCCTCCTCTTTCAACTCATAGAACAAACATTCCTGATAAACAGACTCCAAAAGACCTGGTCCCAATTCTGTATGCACTTTGATAGCCGCACCGATTATTCTATTAGTAATTTGACTTATGTCTTCCATATTTATCTACCACAGAGAACACTGAGCTCTTGAGCTTTAATCTCTCTGTGCACTCTGCTCTCTGAGCGGTGAATAACTAGTTTTTCATCAACCCTTTTATATCCTTGATAAATTCCTTTGCAGCCAATTCCGGACTGGTGGTCTTCATGAAATTTTCCCCAATCAGAAAACCTTCATAGCCATAGTTCATCAAATCGACGACTGTTTCAGGATTGCTGATACCGCTTTCAGACATCTTCAAAAAGTCCGAAGGTATTTTCTCCGACAGCTCTTTTGAAAGAGCGATGTCCGTCACGAATGTCTTCAAATTTCTATTATTAACCCCCAGGATGTCCACGTGTTCATTGATTGAGCGGTTCAACTCATCCTCATCATGCACTTCCAGAATAATTTCCATTCCAAAAGATTTGGCAAACGCACCTAAACGCTTGATCTCCTCAGGTGTCAATACTGCAGCAATCAAAAGGATTACATCGGCTCCTATAGATTTGGCTTCAATGATTTGATATTCATCAACGATAAAGTCTTTTCTTAGGATTGGACAAAAGTTGAAATTTCTGGCAGTGGTCAGGTCCTCATTTTTACCTCCAAAATATTTCGTATCAGTCAGTACCGATAACCCTGACGCACCGGCCTGCATGTAACCAATCGTAGTTTTTTCAACGGCTGCATTACCGTTGATCACTCCTTTTGAAGGTGACTGTCTCTTGAACTCGGCAAGTATCCCCACTTTGTCTTCTCTGCGAATGTAATGCGTCAACGACACGGGTTTTCCATCAAAATATACGCTCTGCTCGAGCAATTTCACCGGGTAAAGGCTCTTGTTCTGCTCTACCTCTACCCTTTTATCGGCTACAATCTGATCAAGTATATTGCTCATCTTATGAATTAATCGCTATGAATTTTTTGAACGACTCCAGTGCTTTTCCAGACTCCAATGACTCCCTAGCCTGGCTGATACCATCTTGAATACTAATTTGCTTTCCAGTTGCAATCGCTAAGCCGGAGTTTGCCAGGATAGCCTGAACCTGCGCTTCAGTTCCCCTATTTTCCAGAATGTTCTGGAAAATTTTGGCTGAAGCTTCCACTGTTTCGCCCCCAGCAAGTTCTTCTTCCTTCAATGTTTTTAAGCCAATATCCGAAGGTCTCAGTACCTCTTCCTTGTTATTAGAGATCATCTTGAACGATCCGGTCAAAGAGACTTCATCGTACCCATCCAGTGAATGAAGTATGGCAAAATGCTTATCTGTATTTTGATAGAGATACCCGTACAACCTTGCCAACTCAAGACTAAATACACCAACCAACTGACTCTTTGGAAATGCCGGATTTACCATCGGACCAAGCATATTAAAGAATGTCTTGACGCCCAGTTCTCTCCGAACCGGACCAACATTTTTCATAGCAGGGTGAAACAAAGGAGCATGCAGGAAGCAAATTCCTGAGTCATCCAAACTCTTCTTGATGGTATCAATATCATTCGTAAACTTCGCCCCCATACTTTCAAGCACATTCGAAGATCCACTAATTGAAGACACACCGTAATTCCCGTGTTTCACAACCATCTGACCAGCGCCGGCCACCACAAAAGAGGAAATGGTAGAGATATTAAAAGTATTTTTTCCATCGCCACCTGTTCCGCACAGGTCGATCGCATTATAATCTTCGACAGGCACTTTAACACAAAGCTCCAACATCGCTTCTCTGAACCCTTCCAATTCCTCCACCGTGATGCTTCGCATTAGGTAAACGGTAAGGAAGGCCGCCATTTGGCTCTGGTTATATTGTCCTGTTGCCAAATTTGACAGGATCTCAAAAGCCTCCTGCTTTGACAATGATTCGTATTTAAATAACTTATTAAGTACGTCCTTCATTTTAATTAATGGATAACCAGTTTTTGATCATTTGAATACCATGCTCGGTCATAATTGACTCCGGGTGAAATTGCACCCCACGCACATTATAATCCTTGTGCTTGACGGCCATGACGTTTCCTTCCTCATCTAATGCAGTAACTGCTAATTCTGATGGAATACCTTCTGGCTCAACGGCCCAAGAATGATAACGGCAAACCATAAACTCATCGGGAATACCTGCAAAAAGTTGATCACGGTTCTCCGTCAAAATGGCCTTAGTTGCAACTCCATGAAAAACCTGCGTGAGATTAAAAAGTTTCCCACCAAAGTTTTCGGATATGCCCTGATGCCCAAGGCATACCCCTAGGATGTTCTTTGAAGAAGCATACTGCTTAATCACTTCCGGCATGATCCCGGCATCCTTTGGCAATCCAGGGCCGGGTGATAGTAAGATATTTTCAAATCCACCAGCATAGTCCACACTGATCTTGTCATTACGATGCACCTCCATGCTATCCGTCATGCCTAGTTCCCTTAGTATATGCACCAGGTTATAGGTGAACGAATCGTAGTTATCTATTACCAGTACCTTTTTCATTAATTATTCAATTTTTCCGCTTGCTCCATAGCAGACTCCAATGCTGCCAACTTATTATATACCTCCTGCACTTCACTTTTTGGATCCGACTTGGAAACAATCCCTGCTCCAGCCTGGAAGAAAAGTTGATTGTCACGACTCAGGAATGTACGAATCATAATGGCATGATTGAAATTCCCCTTAAAGTCCATAAATCCAATAGCTCCACCATAGAACCCTCTATGGATATTTTCATGCTCGTTGATCAGTTCCATGGCTTTATACTTAGGTGCTCCGGAAAGTGTCCCGGCCGGAAAAGTGCTCGCCACAATCTCCAACGGATCTGCCTCACTGGTCAGTTGACCGGTAACCTTTGACACCAGGTGAATAACATGAGAATAGTATTGAACCTCTTTATAAGTTTCCACTTTTACATTATCCGAGCTTTTACTCAGATCATTCCTGGCTAAATCAACCAACATAATGTGTTCCGAGTTCTCCTTAGGATCTTCCAGTAGCTTCTTCGCCAACTCTGCGTCTGCCGCATCATCACCTGTTCTTCTAAATGTCCCGGCGATTGGGTAAATGATTGCCTCTCGATCCTGCACAACAATTTGTGCTTCAGGTGAAGAACCAAATATTTTATACCCGCCGTAATCAAAATAGAATAAATAAGGTGATGGATTAATGGACCTCAGTGCCCTGTACACCTGAAATTCATCCCCTTTAAAATGTGTATTAAACTGGCGCGAAAATACAACTTGAAATACATCTCCAATGTCACAGTGGTTAATTCCCGATTTAACGATCTCAAGAAACTGATCATCGGTAAGGTTTGACTTCGTATCACCCGATTTTGTAAATGAAAAGGCTGGAATGTTTTGTTGAGCGATAATATTGAGCAACTCATTGAATTGATCATCCTTCGGTTCGTCCAGAAATGTTTCAATGATGTAACATTCATTCCTAAAGTGATCCAGCGCTATGATAAACCTAAAAAGCTGGTACTGAACCTGAGGAATCTCGGACGATGCGGTTTTATTATTTTCAAACTTGATATCCTCAAAATGTTGTACCGTATCATAAGCCATGTAACCAAACAATCCGGTCTTAATATACTTTTCTCCAAATTCCGGCATTTCGAATCTATCCACAAACGCCCTCAACTCCGGTATCAATGGTTCTCCCGGCGCCACCTTGGATGAGGTAGTTGTGCCATCAGGATATTCCACGGACACCAATCCATCAGTTAGATTGAATGTTGAGATAGGGTCACAACAGATATAGGAAAAGCTGTTTTCCGCACCATGATAATCGGAACTTTCCAACAAAAATGAATTAGCATATCGATCCCTTAGCTTAAGGTACAAGCCTACCGGTGTGACCGTATCCGCGAGGATATTTTTTTGTCTGATTTGTAATTTGAAGTTGCTCATGCGAAAAAATTATTCAAAAAAAAGGCCTGCTGTGAACAGCAGGCCTAAAGCTTATATTTTTGACATACAAGTGCTATTCACAGTTTCATTGCGCTGCAAACCACCACCAGTATGTGTTTTTTCTAATCATGCTGCTAAGCTAGTTTGAAGTTGAAAATAAATCCAAGAAAACACACAAAAAAATATAAACAACTCATATTTTCGTTGTTAATTGAGTTTGATACCTCAACCCAAAGTTTAGTTATTATGTATCTCGCACAGAAATAAATTTTTCTGTTAAATTGTACCTATGTTACCGATAGAAGAACAATTAAGTATTTTGGTTCATCTTTCCATGGCTGATGACTTCTTAGCTCATGAAGAAAGTGACCTCATCCATGATATTGGAAAGAAAAGTGGGCTATCCACAGATCAAATTGAGATGATCATAGATAACCCCAAACCCGTCCCAAATCTCAAGAATTTACCGCCCGATGAAAAGTTCAATTACCTCTACACGGTTATCCAACTAATGAAAATCGATCGGAAAGTTCACCAAAAAGAAATCCAGTTTTGTGAGAGATTGGCAATGGCTCTAGGCTACAGACCCGGGGTAGTTGCAGAACTTTCTGCATATATATATTCTGATCCCACAATTACTACGAACAGAGATTATTTGAGAACCATCGCGGATTCTCACCTTTTAAGAAAATAAAAGCCCACAATTGCGGGCTTTTTTTTAGGCTTTTAAATACTTCTCAAGATCAGTGATCAGTTTCTTTGAAACCTTCCGATCATTCTTGGCTTTGTACTTGGTGAGTGCTTTTACTGCTTCCTCCCCTTTTTCATACAATCCTTCAGGATTTCCATCATGAGAGTAACTCCCAAGGCACCATTCAATTTCAGAGACCAGCTTCTCTTCAATACCTAGTTGATCGAGTTTGTCTTTTGCGGCTTCAAGCGCGACTTTGATTTTTTCTTCTGACATAATTAAGCAAATAGTGAACTTCAGCAAAATTAGCTTAATAATTATGCGTTTAACAAAAAAAACACGTAATTATTAAACAAATAACAACATGATTTCATTATTAATGAAAATTTCATATTGGAATAACCCAATACTGTTGCTAGTAATCTAATTTACCAAAAGGAACTAAATAAGCCAAGGAAAAACCTACGGTATACAAGTTGGTCAAGTCGGGAATACCGGTTTTAAAGCTCTTATGATCTAACACACTGCTCACATTGTAGGTCGCAAATGCGTCAATGTGGATTGCGCCGAAGGAAAAATCCCTTTGACCTCCCACTGAAAACCTCACGCCATACCCAAGCTTCCTATCCCTGTCTGACTGATAAGTATAGAAGTCAATCCTGTTATCCTCCAGAACTACCGGATCCGGATCTGCTGATTTATTGACATCTACCAAATAATCAAGATACCATCCAATGGTGAAAAACGTCTTGGTCTTTCCTCTACCAAAATTTATAGCCGCCTCCATTGGCAATTGCAAATAGGTTAGATGCACTTTGTATTTTGGCTCCTCTGTTTCCGGGAAGATCTGCCCCCATCCCTTTCGATCAAGAAAAAAACCCGTTTGAAATCCAGGATTAACTGCCGCGTCCCTCTTTTTGGTGAAAATTTTCGCGAAGAGCCCGCCATGATATCCTGTAATAAAATCAGGCGTAATGAAAGTCGTAAGAATCGTATGTTCAATATAGGCAGAGGACAGCTGCCCGCCTACTCTGGCGCCCAGATAAACCTTGGTTTGTGCTTTTGCAAGCAATCCACCAAACAGCATCGCAACTACTAAAACCTTTTTCATACCTTCTAAAGAAGTGCAATATTAAACGAATCTATATCAGCACACCAATAAGTCTGGCTCATACTACCATAGCATTTTTTACAATGTTTCGGAAAACATAACGATTCCATAATCAAAAGATGAAGTAATACACCCGTACTAACTCTTGAACTAATCGTTTATTTGAAAAAAAGACACAATGGATCACGAAGAGCTGGAAAATGACGATCAGGAATTAGATGATGTACTGGATCATTCATTCTTTAATCAAACCTCCCTAGAAGACATCATAGATGAAACGGAGGATGAGCCCAAATACGCTGAGGACTATTTCCGTAGAATTACTGACTTATAATTTCAAAATTTTACTTCGTAGTACTTTTCTTTATTAACTTTGCACCTCGGCAAACTGGTACGACCAGCTCCTGCTGAATCCCCCAGGACCGGAAGGTAGCAAGGGTAGGCGGTTGTAGCGGTGCGATACCATGTTTGCCTTTTTTACGTTCATAGCATTCATTTATAAAACAACTAATACAGCATGAAATTTTTTATCGACACTGCCAATCTGGATGATATCAAAGAAGCATATGATCTAGGTGTACTAGATGGTGTGACTACAAATCCTTCGCTTATGGCCAAGGAAGGAATCACTGGAGAAGCTAACATTAAAGCACATTACAAAGCAATTTGTGACATCGTGGATGACAATGTAAGTGCCGAAGTGATATCTACAGAATATGAGGCCATGGTTAAAGAAGGCCGTGAGCTGGCTAAAATCGATGATAAAATCGTGGTTAAAATCCCTATGATCAAAGATGGGGTAAAAGCTATTAAAACTTTTTCTGATGAGGGTATCAGAACCAACTGTACATTGATCTTCAATGCTGGTCAGGCAATCCTTGCTGCCAAAGCTGGTGCTAGCTTCATCTCTCCTTTCCTTGGAAGATTGGACGATATAGGAGCTAATGGACTTGATCTTATTGAGCAAATCGTTCAGATCTATGACAACTACGAGTTTGAGACTGAAATCCTTGCTGCTTCTGTGAGACACACTACTCACCTAATCCAATGTGCTGAAGCTGGCGCGGATGTAGTTACTTGTCCACTTAAAGTTATCACTGGTCTATTGAAGCACCCATTGACTGATAGTGGGTTGGCTCAATTCCTGGCTGATTACGCTAAAGGAAACAAATAATATCAATCCCCGGTTGAATGATTTCAGAAGGGTTTGACACCATGTACATTATCAAGGTAAAGGGCAAGGCTAAAATTCCGGATTATATTCAACTTAGGGACGAAAACTTTGTGCTAATTGCCTATTTCAGAGCAGATAGGCCATTGCAAAAGTTGGAAAAGTATGGACTGGAAGGCAAGGAAGCGGAACTTACTGAAATAATCCGCAACTTGCCTTTTGGTAAACTCCAAAAACTTGATTTGATATGAGCTTCTCTTCCGATTCTATTGTCAAGGTTGAAAATGCCAGTATTTTCCAAGAAAATACCACGGTACTCAGTGATGTCAGCTTTGAGATAGAAAAAGGAGAATTCGTATATCTTGTCGGACGTACCGGAAGCGGTAAGTCCTCCCTCTTAAAAACATTTTACGGGGATCTTCCACTAAGACTCGGAAACATTAACGTAGGTGGATATGACCTGCTCGGGATCAAATCCAATGAGGTTCCGTATCTCCGCAGAAAAGTAGGTATTATCTTTCAGGCCTTCGAGCTGTTTTATGATCGAAGTGTTGCCGAAAACCTTTACTTCGTTATGAAGGCAACTGGCTGGAAAGATAATGCGAAAATGAAAAGCCGACTGGCAGAGGTACTAATGCGAGTAGGCCTCGGTGCCGTCTCAAGTAAGATGCCTCACCAGCTTTCAGGAGGTGAACAACAGCGTGTTGTTATTGCCCGAGCCATGATCAATGAACCTCAGATATTATTCGCGGATGAGCCAACAGGTAATCTGGATCCGGAAGTAGCTGAAGGTATTATGAAACTCTTCCTCGAAATCAATAAAAGTGGTACAGCAATTCTTATGGCCACACATAACCACCAGTTTATTTCCAAATTCCCTGCAAGAGTCCTTAAATGCGAAGGAGATAAAATACTGGATTCAGAGAAGGATAAATTCGAGCTGACAGAAATTTATTGACTGAGCTTCAGGTTGCCATAACTGGAAGTCACCCTAATATTCTTATTTGAATCCCCCCCGTTGATATATCCTTTATACTCTTTGGCAGTATCTTCAACACCACGGTAGTAGAAGTCTATGTCCACATCACCATAATCCATATCAGCATAGCTAAATTCCGCATAAATATTAGCCGAAAGGCCTTGTTCGAGGGCGATTTCATAACGGCTAAACTGCCCGGAAACTTCAAGCTCAGTAAAGGTTTTTTTGAGCTTCTTGATAGAGAACTTTGACAGGTAATTGCCTTCCAATTCAAGCGCGCCATCAAGCTCCTGGATAGATATCTCCGAAAAATGCCCTTCAAATACACCCTTATCTAATCTTCCGATCTGTATTTCACCGTATTTCATTTCCAAATCCAATTGACCCAAAACTTCCATTTCAGATTTAGAAAATTTTTGTTCTAATGAGAGGTTTTTGGCAGAGGTAAGAAACAAATCCGAATAGCTCACCTCCATTTCCGCTTCAACGAGTGCTCCAATTTCCGCATCTCCGAAAGACAGGTCCAACTCAAATGGTCCCTCCGCCCCTAGAGATTTCAGACTGCCGTATGAGAGTTCAATCTCTGAAGGTCCAATCCGCTTCGGCAGGAAAATATTTCCAAATTCATTTTCGACCTCCAATGGGTTCTTTGGGTTCATATAAATGGTATAGTTGATCTCAAAACTTTCATTGTCATGGGTAGAACCATCAATGTCAGTTTCAAATTCAATCTCTCCACTTGACTCATCAATAGCTACATTGATCTTATTCAATAACTTTTGTGCCTGTTCATCATTCCTTCCCCGGGCGATGATTTCAATCTTGACATCCAATTCCTTTTTGTCCCAACTTTCGATATGAACTTTACCAAACTGATTACTGACACCTACCAGCACATTAGTGTTAATGGAGTACTGTTTATGTATTTCCTTCTTTTTCTCCGTGAAATTAATGGACGCCGTAGCTGGCCAAAGGACCAAGAGAGCTACCATCAACACACTACATTTCAATATTGTTTTCATCGATCGAATGTCTTTTGCTTTCACTTAATATCTTGATTTGATCATTTAGTATCCGGATGCGCATTCTCAGGTTTTGAATCATCGCATCCTTCACCTGATCATTATTCATTTTTCCAAAATAGTCTTTCTTCAACTCCTGATAATAACCATCCAGATATTGCTCTTCCACCAGCAAGTCATAATTCTTATCCTTTATCCCCAGGTCACTTAATTCCTTTTTCTTTTGATTGATTTGATGAAAATAGTAGCTCTCTGCTTCATAAAACTCTTGCTTTGCAATTGTTTCCTCTGAAGTCCCCATATCCATCTGCCTTTCAATTACCAAAGCAATTGTTGAGGCTAAGAATACGACTGCAGCCACCTTCCAAATCCAGCTTCTATCTGTACCTGTCCGTTCTACAGGATTAAGATTCTTTTTAATGGAACCCCAAAGGTTTTCGGAAGGATCGAGATCATCAAACTCTTGTCTGTGATCAATTACATATTTTTCCAGTAAATCACCCATAGCTCATTTTTGACTTTAGTAATTCCTTTAATTTGTCTTTTGCTCGTTTGTATTGTGTTTTAGATGTGGACTCACTGATATTCAGGATTTCACTTATCTCCTTGTGATCATATCCTTCGAACAAGTAAAGCGTCAATACACTTCGGAAGCCATCAGGCAAATTCAGTACAGCCTCCTTCACATTCGCAACCTCCAGTTCCATACTCACTTCATCCAAAGGATCATCGTCCACAATCATTGGTTCTTCTTCCACCTCTGAAAAGAACAGTTGTCGTTGCATATTTCTTAGATGAGTAAGAGCCCGATTAACCACGACCCTTTTCAGCCATGCTCCAAAAGCAGCTTCCTCGCGATATGAATCAATATTTTTAAACGCACTTACAAATGATTCCTGCAACACATCCTCGGCATCCGCACGTGTACCCACTATCCTAAAGGCTGTGTTTAGCATTGCCTTTGAATACAACCTGTAAATTTCATATTGGGCCTTTGCATCCTGCCTTCGGCACCCTAAAATCAGGTCAGTGTGAATATTTAGTGACGGTCGCTCCAAGTATCAAGTAGTTCAATCTAAAGACTTGATGAAGCGAGCAGGGTTGCATCTGGGTAAGATATTTCTAGATGAATTTATTAAATGCTAGCCATTTAGCACCTCGGCTGGTTTTTTACCAAACTTCTTCTCGTACTGCTTATTGAAAGTAGTAACATTTTTTAAACCGATACTCTTTGCTGCTTCAGTTGCATTCTTTACTTTATTTTTTCTGATCAGGTAATCAGCATACTTCATCCGTATTTCTGTGATGTATTCGTAAGGCGTCATTCCGGTCATTTTTTTAACCAGTCGATAAACCTGACGTTCACTTGCGGCCATTGCATCAGCAAGGTCATAAACTGACAGGCTTACATCATCAATTCGATCCATAACCAGTGACTCCAGCTTACCAAGAATCTCTTTTTCGAGCGATTCATGACCATTTTTGTCAAACAGCTGGGCAAACGAATCCTTTGAACCCTCCCAGTTCTCCTTACTTTGGAGTAGATTATTAATTCTCAGGATAAGCTCTCGCTTATTAAATGGCTTTTTGATATAATCATTGACTCCTTTGTCCAGCACCTTCTCCTGATCCTCCTCGGAAATTCGCGCAGAGACCACTAAAACAGGGATCTTTTTGTAGTCTTCGTTAGCATTTAATGCTTCCAGAAACTCGAAGCCGTCCATCCATGGCATCATGAGATCGGATACTATCAGATTCACTTCGTTGATTTTGATGATCTCCAGGGCCTCCAACCCATGAGCAGCTTCCACTATGTGATAATCATCTTCTAAAATCTGTCGAATATGGTATCTAATCTCCGGATGATCGTCAACGATTAATATAGTTTGCTTCTCAGTTTCTGTTTTTGGCAAACTCACACCAGCATCAATTTCTCCATCCAATTCCGAATACAAATGCCTACGGTCTTTGGTTTGCTGAAAGAGCTTTTCCTCCTCCACCATTGCCGCATACTTCTCTGTGAGATAAAAGGACATGATGAAATTGGTGCCTTCGCCCACAACACTCTCTACTTCTATTTCACCCTCATGGAGATCAACCAGTTCTTTGACTAGCGCGAGCCCTATTCCCAGTCCTTCACGCGAACGGTGCGGACTATTTTTGGCCTGATAAAAACGATCAAAAATAAATGGAAGGCTCTCAGGTGAAATACCTTCACCGGAGTCACGAACCTCAATAATCGCTTTCGAAACGTGCTTTCGCAGGACAATAGAGATCTTTCCGCCTTTATCGGTATGTCTTATAGCATTACTAACGAGGTTATAGAAGATTTTTTCAAACTGCCGGGGGTCCAGACTAATACAATCCTGCCCTGAAAGATTATTTTCAAATTCCAGCTTCACACCTTTGTACTCAGCTGTTCCTGAGAACATTTCACTCAGCATTCGCAAGTATGAACCAATCTTCACTACCTCTTTTTTAAGAACAATTTTGCCCTCTTCCAATTTAGTGAGGTCATTAATCTCATCCGTCAGATAGAGAAGTCGCTTACAGTTTTTCAAACCAATATCAAGGTTCCGCTTGGAAGCCTGAGATAATATGGTCTCCTCATCCTCTGAAAGCATCTCTATATTACCATAAATCAAACTAAGCGGTGTTCTAAGATCGTGAGATACATTCGCGAAGAACCTGGACTTAGCCTCGTTAAGCTCTTCCAATTTGGCGGCCTGAGTTTCAATCGTTTCCTTATCGGAAAGAATCTGATCACGCTGCTTACTGATCTCCTTATTCAGTTTGGTCCGGATCTGAAGTGCCCGGTAGGAAATGAATATTACAAGTAATAAAAGAAGAAGGCCCAAAATAGTTAAGACGATAATTACCCGCTGACGACTGATCATCAATACGTTCAACTCGGCTTGCTGCCTCAAAAATTGATTTTCTGCCTCCTGTTTCTCAATTGTATACTGGTTCTTGAGCTGTTCTATTTTCCTGATATTTTCTTCACTAAACAACTGTTGATTCAACTCGCTAAACCGTGTGTGATACAAGTAAGCATCTTCATAGTTTGCCTCGCCTGCATAGATTTCAGCCAAACTTTCCAACACATTCTTCTCGTCGAACCGGGAAGAAACCTTTCTGGCTATCTCAAGAGCCTTTAAAGCACTTTGTTCCGCTTTTTTCGTGTTGTTTAGATTAAGATAGATCCTGGCGAGGTTAGCATAGACCTGACAAAGGGCTCTAGGGTTGTCCTCGGCATCAATTCGCTGCAATAGCTCTTCATGATAATTCCGCGACTGAACCAAGTCGCCCTTTTTAAGGTAAACATTGGCAAGATCAATTTCAGCAGCAATTTGTCCATAAACGTCTCCCTGTTCTTTTCGGATATCGATGGCTTGCTGAAAATACAGCTCAGCCTGCCCAAACTCCTCAATACCCATATAAGACCTTCCCAAATTAAGATAGCAATAGGCCACCATCCGGCGGTTGGCCAGTAGTTGGGCTTGGTCAAGTGCCTGAATGAAATAACGAATCGCTCCCTGAAAATTGGTTTGGAACAGGTAAAGGTTTCCTAAATTAATCAGGGAATAACCCATTTGTTCCCTGTCCCCATTGTCTTCGGCCAGGTTAAGCGCCTCAAGGTATTTTTCAAAGGCTTTGGAATAGTTACTCAAATTCCGATAAGCAACCCCGATATAATTTGTGGCCTGAATTTTTTGATGGATCAACCCGTGCTCATTCGCAAGTTTTAAAGCACTATTTGCATAGTAGAGGGCTGAGTCGGGCCTGACGTCTCGAATCGTCCAGGCCAATTCCATATTCAGTGCTATATGGAGTTCATAATTTTCTTCAGAAAGTGTATCGATCACTTTCCTCAAGCTGTCCATTTCAGCCTTCATTTCTGAATCACCGTCAGAAGCAAACAATGAGAAGCCCAGAAGACATGCGGCAAGGACCAGACTTACTTTTGACATATGCAATCTTGATAAGCTATGATTGAGAAGGTTAAGTTACCTAAATTCAATATCAGGTGGAAAATCATGTTGAGAATACTTTCTCTATTCTTTGGGCATTAGCCAGTAATCAGTAGCTTTATTGTAAACATAAAACCTTCAAGACTATGAAAAGAAACATCTTAATCTTAACCATTGGTATTTTCTTCTGCTCCTGCGGCGGAGGCTCTTCCAGTCAAGCTGAATCTACAGAATCAGATGAGGAAATCGCAACAGAAATCATCGAAAGCATCGAAGAAGAAAAGGCTGAATTAGCAACTTCAACAGAAGAAGCAATTAACGAAGTGGACTCATTACTTGAAAACCTATAATCATGAAAAAACTATTATTTATACTCGGGATTATGCTCTTCATGGTGATGAGCATCCCATCAATGGCTCAACCTGGAAAAGACAAGGCCAAGGAAGCTAAAGAAAAAGGAAAAGAAAAGATGGAAGCTGGCAAAGAAAAAGGAGATGATCAATCCGAAGATGCCAGAATGGAGAAGGATGACGATGATGATGACGACGACGATGATGATGTAGCAGAAAAGAAAGAGAAGAAGGATAAAGAAGACAAAGAGAATAAGGGCAATGCTTATGGTAAGAACAAAGGAGACATGAGCGGCAAGGAGTTTGGACAGTTGAGGTCAGAGGAATCAAAGTCCAAAGTGAAAGCCAAAGAAGCAGAGCTTGACGAGGAAATCGAAAGCAGCGAAACGGCTGTGGCCGACAGAGAGGAAAAAATCCGCGTTGCTCGTGAAAGAGTATCTCAACAGAAAGACGCTGGTGAAATAACAGAGGAAGAGGCTACTGTAAAAGAAGAAGTCATAACCAGAGCGGAGAGAAAACTGGAAGATCTCAAGAAAGAAATTGAAGAGAGAAAAACCAGAAGGACCCCCGTAGATACGGATATGGAACCGTAATTGCGGATCAATGAACTTAATGAAAGGGGCCTTTTCGGCCCCTTTTTATTTTCTTATATGATATGCCTTTGGCTGAGTGAAAGCTCTTATCCCCATATAAGACAAAGTGGCTCCTAAGCCTGAATTTTTCCGGCCGGACCAGGGCACAAAAGGACTCACACGATCGCAGCAATTCCAATACACCGTACCCACGTTTACCTTCTCCAGGAGATTATTAGCTCGGGCTTCATTTACTGAAAAAGCTGCTGCTGTAAGACCATATTCTGTATCATTCATAAGTTCCAGCGCCTCTTCATCAGAAGCAACTTTTTGAATACCGATGATCGGACCAAATGACTCGTCCCTCATCACATCCATGTCATGATTTACGTTGGTCAAAATGGTTGGCGCCATGTAATAACCTGATCCTTCCACACGATCACCACCCAAGACTAATTGAGCACCTTTATCAACTGCATCTTTGACCTGATCAATAATTACCTGGATCTGCGGCTCTCGGGTAAGCGGACCAATGAATGTATTTTCCTGTAATGGGTCACCCACCATATATCCCTTCACCTCATCCACAAAATAGCTGACAAACTCATCGTAGATCTTTTCGTGAACATATAATCTCTCCACTGCGCAGCAACTTTGGCCATTATTGTAGAAAGCTCCCTCCGCGGCATTGGCAGCAGCCACTTTAATATCAGGCACATCATCCATAACATAAAGTGGATCTTTACCACCCAACTCCAACTGAACCGGAACCAATTTTGAAGCAACCTCTTTGGCGATATGGACTCCCGTTTTGTAGGAGCCTGTAAAAAAATACCCATCAATGTCCTCCTCCAATAAAAGCTGACCAACATCTCCCTTCCCAATGACCACCTCAAACAACCCCTCGGGCAGACCTGCTTCTTCCAGCAAAGTTTTGAATTTCAGCCCAGTCATAGTAGCATACTCGGAAGGTTTGTAGAATACCCCGTTTCCAGCAACCAGTGCATATAGAAACACATTATAACCAACATTATATGGGAAATTCCAGGCTGAGATATTCGCAATGACGCCAAGGGGTTCATATCGAATAGACTCCAGCGTACCTCCTTCTTTTACAATTTGTTCCTCGGAAAGCCATTTCTCGGCAATGGACTTCAGGTGAGTAATCCGATTAAGAGAGCCCATAACTTCTCCTCTTGCCTGCCTAATGGGTTTACCAGTTTCTGAAGTGAGAATCTGAGCCAGTTCTTCCCGATTTTGCTTGACCAACTCACCAAATTTTTCAATAACGGCTAGTCTTTCCTTTACCGTTCTTGTACTCCATACTTTCTGAGTAGCCCTCAGGTGAACTAATTTCTTATGAACGGAGTTAAGGTCATCCTCTTTTAAATTCTCAATAATTCGTCCGTTTGATGGATTGATGATGTTCATGCTTCTGACTTTAACAACCTGACCTGTCCAAGGAAACAATCATATAAAATATCCGGATCAATCACTTTTTCACCCAGCGTATGAGAGAACTCCGGATGCCATTGTACTCCCATCACCCACCCTTCTGGTGCCTTGGTGTACCCAATAGCTTCAATCACATTATCTTCCGGGCAATGTGCGAGTACCTCAAGATGTTTACCCAATTCCTTAATGGATTGATGATGGACACTATTCACCCTGCCAGCAGTATTATTATGATAGATTTTTTGCAGTATTTTTTCTTTGGTGAATTCAATGGCGTGCGAAACATGATCATATTTTTCAGCATTTCGATGTTCAAGGACACCAGGTTGCTGAGTCGTTGTATCCTGATAGAGTGTACCTCCGAAGTAAACATTCATTAATTGCATCCCCCTACAAATGGCGAAAATGGGCTTGCCACTTTTAACTGCCAGATCCATCACCTTCAACTCATATTTATCCCTCACGGGATCACCTTTCCACCGACCATTTTCAATGGGTTGTTCGCCAAAAGATTCAGGTGCAACATCAGTACCACCCTGGAACACAAATCCATCCATTTCGGCCATGAATTTTTCGAGTAACATATCCTCGACATCCGGGATCAAAAAGGGAAGGACTCCCTCTCTCGAAAGGTAAACGGCCATGTCATTTTCTAAATAACTCAACGTTTTTGGCGCAAACACCGGTCTTCTGTTATCCGGATACATAAAGCAAGCCGAAACCCCAATCTTCAACATATCAAAATGCCTTTCTGTACAATGCTTTAAAATCTGATTCTGTAACGGGTTTTGGATTGGCAGGGTGACAAAAATCTTCATAGGCCAGCACCGATAACGGATCAAGGTGCCTGTCCTCTACCCCTACTTCAGATAATTTAGTTGGAATATTGAGGCGTTCATTCAGCTCGAAAAGAAAGTCCACAAGATGTTCGCCATTGGAATCAATCACACCCAGAAATTCTGCCATCTTATCAAAGCGGGCCTCAAATCCATCATAGTTAAATTCCATACCATAAGGCAGGTTCACCGCGTTGGCGAGACCATGATGAGTGTCCAAAAGACTTGACATAGGGTGCGCAAGA
This sequence comes from Marinoscillum sp. MHG1-6, assembly GCF_024714475.1. GTDB lineage: Bacteria > Bacteroidota > Bacteroidia > Cytophagales > Cyclobacteriaceae > JAMZMI01. The sequence continues at coordinate 496,952 of NZ_JAMZMI010000003.1, forward strand.
CTATGAACCACGCCCAAACCTTTCTGGAAGGCTATTCCTCCCATAATAGATCCCAACATCATATTAGCCCTTGATTGTTCATCCGGGTGATGGGTCGCTTTTTCAATAGAGTGCGCAATTAACGCCATTCCTTCCAGGGCCACCCCGTCACACATTGGATTATAATTTTTGGCTAAATAGGCCTCCATATTGTGGGTGAGTGCGTCCATTCCTGTAGCAGCCGTGATAAATGGCGGCAACTCCATGGTTAGATTCGGATCGGCAAAAACCCGTTTCGCCATCAGCGTTGGGGAAAAAAGTATTCGCTTCTTTTTAGTTGCATCCTCCGCGATAATCGCGCTCCTACCCACCTCGCTCCCAGTACCCGCGGTGGTCGGTACGGTAATAAAATATGGGATCTCCTCGGTAATGTAAGCATCCCCACCGATCAGGTCATCGTAATCAAAAAGGTCCCTATGGTGATTCACCCTGAGAGCAATAGCTCTCGAAACATCCAGAGCTACCCCACCACCAATACCAACAATACAATCACAATCGCCTTCCTGGTAAACCTCACCACCACGAAGCACATCAGAGGCCACCGGATTTTTGTGCATATCAGAGTAAATATCTACTGCCAGACCTGCCTCTTTCAGAGCATCAACAATCTCCTTAAAAAAATCCAGGGTTTGAACCACCGAATCGGTAACTATCAGAGGATGTCGTAATCCTTTTGAGATGATATGCCCCGGCAATTCATCAATCACCCCCAGTCCAAATCTTATTGGAGTAGGAAAGTTGAACGTCAAGCGATTATTCATTCAAACAAGAACAAATGATTATATGATTTCAAAATACCTTTTCAATTCCCAATTCGTCACTGCCTTATTGAATTGTCGACATTCCCATTCGCGACTCGCCGTAAAATGGTTAACAAAGGAATCCCCAAACAATTCTCTGGCGATTTTAGATTTCTTCATTTTCGCAGTTGCTTCTGCCAGTGTTACCGGCAGAATTCCATTCTTCTTATCTAAATACCCATTTCCAATGGTTTCTTCGACCTCCAAATTGAGCTCCTGCTCAATCCCGTATAATCCGGATGCAAGACAAGCAGCCATCGCCAGATAGGGATTCACATCTGACCCCACAATTCTTGTTTCCAGTCTGCAGGACTTTTCCGATCCCGGTAAAGCTCTTAAAGCCGTGGTACGGTTATCCACTCCCCAGGTTAGGGTAGTTGGAGCCCAGGCACCTTCAACAAGCCTCTTATAGCTATTGATAGTAGGAGCTATCATCGGAAGCAATTCGGGAAGGCAAGTCAACTGACCGGCCATATAACTCCTCATGGTCTGACTGAGATTACCCGGGTCTTTTTCGTTAAAAAAGACATTTTTACCATTTTTCCAAAGACTCTGATGAACATGACCGCTACAACCCGGCAGATCCCTGGACCATTTAGCCATAAAACTTGCCATCACTCCATATTTATAGGCAATCTCTTTAACCCCGGTTTTGAACAAGGTAGCCCGATCAGCCGCTTCTATCACTTCGCTGTATTGAATTGCTGCTTCGTATACACCCGGTCCCGTTTCGGTATGTAAGCCCTCAAGTGGAACATCAAATTGCTCCATGAGATCAAAAAGGTCATTGAAATAACCTGAATTCTGAGAACTACGAAGGATTGAATAGCCAAACATGCCCGGCGTAAGGGGCTCAGGATTTATGTATGATTTCTCCTCCAATGATTTCGGTGTCTCCTGAAAGTTGAACCACTCAAATTCCTGTGAGAAAACCGGATGATATCCTAATTCAGCTGACTTCGCTGCCACCTGCTTCAATACACTCCTGGGGCAAACCGGAAGGTCGTCATCTGACTCCCTGCTAAAATCACCAATCAAAAATGGTAAATGATCATCCCACGGCAGCTCTCTACATGTCTTTAAATCAATTCGGGCCTCCGCATCCGGATATCCGGTATGCCACCCTGTAGTCTCCACGTTATCATAGGACTCGTCAGCCATATCCCAGCCAAATACAACATCACAGAAACCAAACCCCGACTCGAGCGCTGAAAGAAACTTTTCCTTTAGCATAAGCTTTCCGCGCATAACCCCATCAATATCCGTGATCGCTACTCTGACCTTGTTGTGATCGCTCTCTTTTAACTTCTGAATAATATGCTCAATGGCCATACCGTCAAATTAGTGTTTTTTTCCTGTAAACAGAAACCACATATATGCGCCCAACATAATCATCAAATAAATTAATGCGAGCTTAATATTGTATACGGTCATCGCAATCAATGCAATTATTGCGATGATCAATGCTGTTGCCGGAAATAGTGGGTATAATGGCACCTTGAAAGGTCGCTTGAGATCAGGTTCGTTCTTCCTCAATGCAAAAAACGCAACCATAGAGATGATATAAAGGCTCAAGGCTCCAAAGCATGCAATGGTAATGATTTCACCCGTTCGCCCCGTGAGCAGGGCCAGTATACCAATCAGCATATTCGCTACCAGCGCATAGGCGGGAGTGCCGGTTTTAGGGTTAACCTTTCCGAAGATTTTAGGAATGTAACCTACCCTGCCAAATTCAAAAGTCGAACGCCCTGCCGCCAGTATGATCCCATGAAAAGAGGCTATTAAGCCAAACAACCCTACGGTGATAAGCAAATGATACAGGAAGTGGCTTTCCCCTACAATTTGAGCCAGGGCCATGGGAAGCGGAGAATCTGAAGGTTCAGTGCTCCCCTCCGGGTATACTACAGCTTCCCATCCCCCTACTCCCACTGCCGAGACAAAGGTGATCAGACAAAGTACCACTAATGTTAATATCGCAGACCCAAACCCCAACAAAACACTTCGTTGAGGGTTTTTAGCCTCTTCGGCAACATTAGCCACTCCTTCAATCGCCAGAAAAAACCAAATAGCAAAGGGGATAGCAGCAAATGCCCCTTGAAATCCATTAGGAAGAGCATTGGTTTTCAGATTAGATAGTTCCAGGCTGGGTACACAAACACCTGCAAAAATCAGGAGCTCACCGACCGCCAATATGGTGATCACCAGTTCGAAAGCAGCGGCTGCTTTTACCCCGACAATATTTAACCCGGTAAAAATCAGATAAGCGAAAACGGCTATATAAATCGTATCAAAGGCAGGAAAGAATATATTGAAATAGGCCCCAATGGCTGCTGCAATAGCAGGGGGAGCAAAAATGAATTCGACATTTTGAGCCATCCCCGCCAGGAATCCCAGCTTTTTCCCCAAAGCCCTGTCAGCATAATCAAATGCCCCTCCAGCCTTAGGAATCGCACAAGCTAACTCTGTATAGCTGAAGGTAAATGTTAGGTACATGATAATGATAAAGAAGGTGGCTGTTGCCAATCCAAGGGTTCCTCCCTCAGCTAATCCAAGGTTCCATCCGAAATACATCCCTGATATCACATAACCCACGCCCAGCCCCCAAAGCATAAGTGGGCTCAACGTCTTTTTTAACTCGGATGAATTTCCATTTTCAAGCATAACAGCACTGAATTTTTCATCCCAATCTACTCATCATTTTCAGGTTATGCAGTAAACATGCGTTATTCTAAATAAAAGTTTCAAAATCTGTATCTTTAGTAGGGTCACAACAACCTATATGGCTTCCGTACTCTACTATCCCGCACGTTCTCTGATGCGCCTGGCTTTAAATGGGTTCTTCAGGCATATTGAGGTAATTGGACGCGAGAATCTTCCTGAATCAGGGCCGACGATCTATATTGGAAACCATCCCAGTATGTTGATGGACCCTTTGGTTATTTCCATCCTGGTCAAGCCCAAATTACATTTTCTTACCGCCGCGGAGTTTATGGGAAAAGGCTTCAGAGAATGGCTACTCAAAAGCCAGTTCAACCTGATTCCTGTCTACCGAAGACACATCCCTGAGTACAAGCATATAAGTAATGATGAAATGTTCTCCGCTTGCTATGATTGCCTCAGTCAGGGCAAATCCTTTCTTATTTTCCCCGAAGGAATAAGTATTACCGAAAATAGACTAAAGCCGCTCAAAACGGGGGTTGCAAGAATTCTACTTGGGTTTCAGGACACGAATCCGATAAGACCGGTGACCATATGCCCGATAGGCCTGAATTATCAAAGCGCCCACCATTTTCAAAGTGCCGTAACGGTCAAAGTAGGCCAACCCAAAAAATTATCTGACTTTTCAGTAGATCCGAATTCCGAAGATGCAGTAGCAGACTTAACCGATCAAATAGAACAATTTCTAAAAGATCAGATCATACATATTGAGAATCCAGAGCTGGATGATCTGGTAAAAAATGTCACCCGAATCTATAGGCATAGCCTTGAACGATCATTAAACCTGTCTAAAGAGGATACCGAACAAAGGTTTCAGTTAGAACAGCAAATTGTGCATGCAACTGAGTATTTCTTTACCAGAGAAACTAAGAAAGTGCAAAACATCGCGTCTCTCATCAAGGAATATATTGAAGAAATAAAACATTCAGATATCCGTGAGCATTACCTGGAAGAACACATCTTTAAGTTAAGGTCGTCAGACCTTCTTACCGTGTTCCTTCTATTTCCATTTTTCCTTGTTGGAATAGTTATTACAGGAGTGCCTTATGTGGTTGCTCGATTAGTTTTTAGAACACAGATTCTACCAAGATTAAGCAAGGAAGAAACCAACGAGTCCATTGACCCCGGTTTTGCAGGAACGCTCTCCTTTTCGATTGGGGCTTCTATCTTTTTGCTCTGGTTTCTGATCCTCTCTTTATTTCTTGTCATAAAAATCAATTTCTGGATCGGGGTTATCGGATTCTTTTGGTTCTATGCGCTAGGCCAAATTAGCCTTTTATATACCACCAGCTTTTACAGGATCTACTACCGCTGGAGACATAAAGGAATAATAAAAAAATACCCTGATCAGATTGCAGCATTAGCGAAGAAAAGAGAAAATATTCTCAATCAATTGGATGCATTCAGAATATCCTACGAACAAAATGTAGCACAGCAATGAGACTCCTGGGTATATTCTTAATTCTTTTGATTATTCCGGAGATAAAGGCTCAAAACTACATAGACCTGGCTCGATTAAATTTTGATCATACCACGCCACAGCCGTTCGACTCTTCAAGCGACAAAACGGGTAATTACCGTGAATTAAGTCTGGATCTGAATATCCCAATTAAAATCAATGATAATGTAGCTTTTTTGAGTGGACTGACGATTGAAACTTTCAACGTCGACCTCAGTACTTTTAAGACCAATCGAGATTTCTATAGCGTCACGTTAAAGATCGGAGCCAATATCAATCACTCAGACAAATGGTCCGCTAACTATTTATTAATGCCGAAGATTTCTTCTGATACCAGGGACAACATTCTTTCAGACATCAGCCATGGCAAATCAAAGGATTTTCAAATGGGTGGAGCGGCTTTATTCAAGTATGCGAAAAACCAAAACTTCAATTATAAATTTGGGGTCTTTTATAACACAGATCTGATCGGTCCACTGTTCGTTCCGTTAATGGGTGCATATATCCTGAAGGATCGATTTGAAACAAACATCTTCTTACCGCTTATCGCCGATTTTGGCGTTTTATTTTCAGAAAGGTTTAAAATGGGGGTGAAATTTCAAGGGTCTAACCAAAGTTACTATCAGGCAGAAAACAGTCAATATTTAGTTAAGCTCAACAATGAATTTGGACCATATGGTCAATGGTCACATGGTCCATTCTATCTGCAAGTACATTTTGGAACCTCCATATTTCGAAGCTTCAGAGTGTATGAAGAAAATGATAAAGTAAAGTATGCTATTTCCATCATCAAATTTGGTGATGATCGTATTCAAATGAATCCCAACTTCAAAAACGGGTTATTTGTGAAAACCTCCCTTTTTTATCGTTTCCAGTTATGACCCAACCGATAACCTAACTCACTCATGTTTGAAGTCCTATCTCAAATCGACAATGTAAAGCTGAATTTTGGCACTGAGGGTAAGGTGATTTTACAGATGACCATCGCTTTTATCATGTTTGGAGTGGCATTGGAACTGAAGATAGAAGACTTCAAACGACTTTTTTATACCCCAAAACCTGTATTCATCGGCATCATTTCCCAATTCATATTGATGCCATTGATCACATTTCTGATTGTAATAATAATCGGAGCACACATTCCTGTTACGATTGGTTTAGGGATGATACTAGTGGCCTCCTGTCCGGGAGGAAACATTTCCAATTTCATGAGTACGCTAGCGAGGGGAAATATCGCTTTATCAGTTAGTCTTACAGCATTTTCATCGATAGGAGGACTATTACTCACCCCATTCAATTTTACTTTTTGGGGAGGTTTATACATGCATTTCTATGAAAACCCAGGTGCTGATGGACTGGTCAGGAATTTGCAGATTGATACCTGGATGGTTCTACAAACCCTTATTATTCTACTTGGAATCCCAATTATTCTAGGGCTTCTCTTCCAACATCGTTTCCCAGACATAACACTGAAAATTGTCAAATACATTAAGGCCTTTTCAATTCTAGCCTTTTTTTCGATCGTTATCATTTTGTTCATCAAAAACTACGACCTCTTTTTAGGTTACATCCGGTATATCTTTTTCATTGTATTATTCCACAATGCCGCGGCCTTATCCGGAGGTTATACACTAGGTAGCATTGCTTCTCTGAGCAAAAAGGATTGCAAGACAATCTCCATCGAAACCGGTATCCAAAACTCGGCGCTAGCGCTGGCATTGCTTTTCGACCCGGCCATTTTTCCTGAGAACATCCCTGTTGGTGGCATGGCTTACATAGCAGGATGGTGGGGGCTGTGGCACATTGTAAGTGGCCTAACAATAGCTAGCATATGGAGTGGCTTTTCACTGCGAAACATCTCAAATGAGGAATAAAAGCATCTGGTTGCGCTACAAGATTCACCTGAGACTACTATTAACAGCAATTCATTCGTCGAAAAATTCAGGAGACTCACTCGATTCTGAAAAAGCTGCATTACCTCCCCAAGTGTCCGCCTTTCTAATTCTTCCAAAGAAAAACTCCTTTCAGGTAATTGCTCCTTTATCCTAAATCATTAGGAAGATGCCGAAGCAATTAAAAAGTTCATGGAGACCTCAATCAGTTATATAAATAGACACTTTAAGACTACTATTTTATTTGCTTCTACCTCAATTAGTTATAATCTTAACTAATTGATTTTCAGTAGTTTAAGTTGTGTTTTTTAATTTTTTTCATAAACTTTAGATAGAGATAACAACCAATTAAACATCCAGTATTATGAAAAAAGTACTTTCCATTTTTGCGATCGCTTTTGCTATAGCAGTAATCGCTCCGTCATGCTCTTCAGATGAAAATTTCGAAGATATTTCTTCTAACATACAAATTGATCAGACAGCTCCTGATAGTGGAGGATCCGGTGGGGGTGGCACTGAGCCTGGAGGAGGCGGTTGATCGAATTTATGTAAAAAACAACTGAACGGGCGATCATAGATTGATCGCCTTTTTTTATATTTACGGTTAACGTGAATTACTTATCAGTTAAAATATACCTAACCATCATTTTAGCCTCGATAACTTTATCGAGAGTTCACGCCGTTAGTATTAACGAAAACCTGGAGGCTGATACACAGGTCATCTACTCTCTACTGCATTCCAATCCCGACAGTGCAATTATTTTAACTGAACAACTGCGGGTAGCAGCCAAAAAAAATGATGCGGAATTTCATGAAGCAAATAGCCTATACATTATGGGCTGGCTGCAAAAACAGACAAATCAAATAGGCTCCGCTTTTCAGTCTTTTATTCGTGGATTGGAACTGATTGAGGATTCATATCCCCTCGAAGATCAATCCAAGGATTTAAAGGCGAGATTACTTATTGAAGTAAGTCTGGTCCTGAGAGAGCATAATGAGTTTTCTCTTTCTCAACAATACCTTCTGGAAGCAATCGAATTTTCAGAAGAGAATAATTTACCTTCTCGCCTTTGGAATGCTTACTACGGAATGGCTAACTATTTTTCTCTGAACTTAAAAGATTATCATGCCAGCTTAGAATATCTCGACAAAGCATTAGCCGTAGCCTATGAACAAGAAAACCAGGAAAGAATCTGGAACACGTTGAATGAAAAAGGACTTGTCCTCACCGAACTTACCAGGTTCGATGATGCCAGAGCCATTTTTAACGATATCATTAACTCAGAATACACAGATCACCAATCATACAAATTTTATTATCGCCTTGCTCATCACAATATTGGTAATACCTACCTTATTGAAGAAGATTTCATTGAAGCCGAAGGTTATCTTGTGAAGGCCATGGAAATTCCAACTGTGCCCAGGCTAGCCTTTCTTACCCAATTAGACTTAGCAGAAATTTATCATCATTTGGGGAAACCCAATTTGGCAGTAGCCCATGCATTGAGAGCGGAAGAAATGTATCCTGATATTATGGCAATCCCTGATAATTACAAACTCTTCGAGCTTATGGCATCCATTTATTTTGAAATAGGAGAGTTTGAAAAATCATATCATTACAGCCAAAAACACGCTACTGAAAACAAAGAGTTTTTATTCACACAAGAAGAACTGATCAGGATTCGAAATATCTACGCCATGGAGACTTTGGCAGCCGGATTCCTGTCATCACAAGAGCAACGGGGCAATACACATTATTACTCTTTAATACTTACCATCCTTGGAGTCCTCTTGACTTGTGCCCTCATTTTAGGCATGATCAGACAGCATTATCGTAAACAATCAATTAAAAATGAGATTCTCAAATTATATCTATAAAACCATTATAAACCATGAAAATAAGCGATTGCAACCTTTGTCGCATCGCAAACCTATCCACCTAAAAGCCCCCTCAGTTAGGTAAAAATTGACTAAATTTAGTCTATCTCAATACCCGCGATCATGAGAATTTTATTTCTCCCCCTCCTTTGTTTGTCAATATTTCATATTGCGCTAAGTGAGAAATTGGATGAAAATAACCTGGAAATTAGTACAGTAGCTATCTATGAGGCTTTTAAAGAAAGCCCCGATAGCTCCATATCAATGGCAAAAGACCTGGAACTTTTGGCCAAAAAATCAGGCGATAAACATTATGAATTCAAATCGGAATACCTCCAGGGAGTATTGCTCCATCGCTCGAAAAAAATGGGCGAAGCTTTTCTAATGTATTTATCCACGTTAGAAAAGATGTCTGATTACTCGAAAACGGATATAGAGGATCAAAAACTGTATGTAAATCTTCTTGTTAACATCAGTATTATTTTGCGTGAGCATCAGGAATATGGGCTTGCCATTCAATACATCAAAGAAGCACTGGAATACACCGAAGAGCATGATTTACAGATGCTACGCTGGACTGTGTACTACAACATGGCCAAACACATCGCCGCAGAAGGACGAAATTATGAGGATGCGATCCGCTATCTGGATTCGGCTATGAGTGCTGCCAAATTGATCGATAATACTGAAATGTACCTTAATGCTCAAAATGAACAAGGACTCGTATTAACAGACCTTCAGAAATTTGAAAAAGCAAGATCCATCTTTTTGTGCAATCTCAATTATGAAAATACGGACCACCCCTCCTTCAATTTCTACTACAGATTAGCGTTACACAATATTGCAGATACCTATATCCAGTCGGAAAATTTTGTAGATGCTGAAACTTACCTTGTAAAGGCCTCTAAATTCAGCACCATTCCACGTCTTGAATACCTTACCCTAATGGATCTCTGTGAAGTCTATCTCGAATTAGGTGATTTGCAAAAAGCTGAGTCTTATGGATTATTAGCACAGGAATTATACCCGCAGGTAAGTGCGCTACCGCTTAATTATAAGTTATTTGCTCATATGGCCTCTTTGTATTTCAAAAAAGGAGACCATAAAAAATCATATTCATACAGCAAACGACATATCGCTGAAGGGAAGCAATTTCTAAAAACTCAAAAAGAGCTTATTGATATTAAGAACTCTTATTCTATGGTAAAGTTGGCAGCCGGTTTTCTCACCGATCTTGAGGAATCGCAATCAAATAACTACGGTTTTATCCTCTCGATCCTTGCTGGTCTCGTCACTATGACATTATTCTTTGGAAAGGTGAGAAACCGCCTGATTAGGCACAGCATTTTCTGATCACATCAGATTGCCTCGATTGGTGGATTATCCAGGTTTCGAACATCCACACTTACTTTCATTTTTTGCTCACCGGAACTATAAACAATTCCTTTCAAAGGGGTAACATCCGCAAAATCCCGCCCTACTGCAACACGAAGGTGCTTATCGCTTACAAGTAAATTATTGGTAGCATCAAATTCTACCCACTCTAAACCCGGGATATAGATTGCTGTCCAGGCGTGAGAAGCATCCGCACCGATCAATTTAGGCTTTCCCGGAGGGGGAAGCGTCTCAATATAGCCACTCATGTATCTGGCCGCAAGACCTATTGATCGCACACAGGCCAGGGAAAAGTGAGCAAAATCCTGGCAAACTCCTTTTTTATGTTCAAAGACTTCTTCTATTGGAGTACTGATATCCGTAAACCCCGGGGTGAACTTAAAATCATTGAAAATGCGGTTATTCAGGTTGAGCATGGCCTCCATTATTGGGCGACCGGGCGTGAACGACTGTAAGGCATATTCTCTAATTCCTTCCACAAACTTCACATGGTCTGATTCCAGATAAAACTGACGAATGTCATTCATTGCATCCGTACTCTTCAGCCATTCAACCACCTCCTCCCAGGGACTGGTACTTACAGGATCCACATCCATCCAGTTTGGCCGAAGTAGTTCGAGAGTACTTTCCGCAATGACGGTAAGCTTTTTGTGCGTCCTTTCAATTGAAAAATAGATGTACTTATTCTCAAAAAAATCGCTTCTAACCACCTCAAAACTGGGATCAGGAAATATGCTGTAACTAAACTCCCTGACCCGCTGAAATGGCAAATCAGTCGGTACCTGAAACATCACATTGTGACAAAGACTTGCCGGACTCTGATAGATATAATCGGTTATATGATTGACGTGATAGTTCATATTTCCGGCATAATTGAAGTTTGGATCATACTGTACCTGCTGGATACATGATTGAAATACTTTTCATAGACGAGGTTGGAGGTCTCTTTCAACAAACCAATAATATCATCCATGAATAAGCTCAGGTGAGCATAAGAATCCTTATTTTCTACCAGGGTAGAAAGCTTTTGGAGATCGCATAGCCTTATCTTGGTTATTGCTTCAAGCAATTTTTTCCGTGCCGGAGAAAGTGTCTCATTCTCCGAAGCCGGCATACTACTGAGATGCTCATCTATTTTCAATACCTGATAAATAACAGATCTCGGGTTGTCTTCACTCACTATCAACAAATCCAGCACACCCGATAATTCAAGGTTTGATCTGAATCGATACCTGTAAGTCACCAGACTTTCATTACATCGCAGGGTATCTTCCATTAGTCGTTTACTTGCCTCCACATCCAAATGTCCTGTCAACATGGATCTTAGTACAACGCAGTTATTGATTGCTGATTCCACGAATCGACCAATATTGAGCAGATGCCAGGTAGCTTCTCTGGTCATATTGTCAATGTTCAGCCCATAAAATCCCATCAGCTTAATTACCAGGTTATCAAGGCTTTGATAGACCCTGGCCAAATTACCATGAGCACCACGCAGTGCAGAAAACTCCTCGGAAATACTATCAAGTATCCTCCACGTATCTAAACTCAAACGGTCTCTAACCGAGTGCGCATTTCTTAGGAAACTGGATAAACATTGCGCCAGCGACCCAATTCTATTAACATCTGATGCCACGGAGACAAGTTCTTCTTCCGGATTTCTTAGTACCTTTTTTTTGGTAAAACCGGGATGCGTACCAGTAAGCTCAGTGAGGCTCCTCATGAGTGTAGACAGCTCCTCATCCTCCCTTATATGAATATCATCTTCCACCTCGTTGTAGGTTCTTAACACCATCCTCATCAAGCGAACTGTATAAGCAGACCTTTCGAGGTATCGCCCTAACCAGAAAAGATGTTCCCCTGTCCTACTTGGAAGTATATTTCTAACTACCGGAGCAGCCTTTTCAACTTTGGTTTTGGTAGGGGTGGTATCGGAAGACCGTCCAAGCACCCACGTATCCTTGCTAATGCCGCCCGATTGGTTAGATACAATAAACACGCCTTTTGTAGGTGACGTTCGTGACAATCCTCCCGGCATGACCTTATAACTGTTGTTTTGGCTATCAGCAACTATATAGCTCCTAAAAACAGCATTACGAGCCTCAAGCTTACCATTCACCCAGGAGGGAGTTGTTGAAAAATTGACCATTTCCTGTCCTACGTACAGGTAGGGATATTTCTTTATTTGCTCCTTTAGCTGATATAACTCCTCACTGGAAAGTTCACCTCCAAAGACAGACTTATTTACACCGTCTCGGTAAATGGACCTGATAATGAGATTCTGAATATTTTCCAGGACGTACTTTAATTCGCTTTCCTGTCCACACCACCAGGTAGCAACAGAAGGAAGCAGCAATTCTTCCCTCATAATCTCCCGGCAAAGCCTGGGAAGGAAGGCCATCAAACCCGGATTTTCCAGAATTCTGTTTCCAAGAGGGTTGATGACAATGACCTTTTTTTGACGGATGGCCTCCATCAGCCCCACTACCCCAAGATGAGAGTCTCCTCGAAATTCCAATGGATCACAAAAAACATCATCTACCCTTCTTATGATCACATCTACACGCTCAAGGCCCTTTATGGTCTTTAGCCATACATATCCGTCACTCACCGTCAGGTCCTCGCCAAAGGCCAGTGTAAATCCCATAAATGAGGATAAATAAGCATGTTCGAAGAAAGTCTCATTCGTAGGTCCGGGAGATAAGAGCACTACCCTTGGATTCTCCTTATTCCTCACCGAAAGGTTAACCAGTGTGTTTTTTAGCGTCTGATAATAGGAGGATATCTTCCTGACCTGGTTATCCCTGATCATATCCGGGAAAACCCGGGTCATGGCAGAGCGATTTTCGAAGGTATATCCCGCCCCGGACGGAGCATCGGTTCGGTCATGAAGCACCCACATCTTACCGTCAGGGCCACGAGCCAGATCCGCAGAATACTGGATCAGCTGCTGTTCACCCTCAAACTTCAATTTGTCTACCTGCCGTAGAAATCCTTTGTGATTGTAGACCAGTTCAAAGGGTATAAATCCATCACGAATTAGCTGTCGGGATCCATATAAGTCCTTGATAACAATATTGAGCAACTCAGCTCTTTGGATGAGTCCACGTTCGATATTAGCCCAGTCCTCACTTCCAAAGATCATGGGTATTGGATCGAGCATCCATGGGCGGTTCATCCCCTCCGGGTCTCCGTAGACATTGTAGGTCACCCCATTTTCCCGAAGCTGCCTCGCCACTTCCTGCTGGTACTGGGCCATCCTTTCAGCCCCCAGTCTTTCATAATACCTGGCCATCTTATCCCAATTGGGCGAAATCTGACCATCAGTCGTAGCCATTTCATCCACAAAGGGAGTGTTATTGAACATTCTATCGACCAAATAAGACTCAATCATGCACTAAAATTCTACTTTTTCCCGAATTCAGAAAACTATTTAGCACGTTTATATCTGCGCAAATCCATGGTATGTGGAAAATCAGGGTTCACTATTTCACCTGTAGCCTCGTAATTCGGCATAATATTCAATTTCGTAATGAACCTGCCTGCGCCTGTTTGATTTTGCACCGTCGGCTCAACGAGGTTAATAGAATGACCGAAATCAAAAAACCTTGAGATTCGCCTGGACTCCGCTTCATAACTATTGACTGGAAAGGTCTCATAATTCCTACCTCCCGGGTGTGCCACATGATACTGGCAGGCTGCTACGGATTTTTTGGTCCAGGTATCATATAAATCAATTACCAACGGTGTATCCACACCCAGGGTTGGATGCAGCGCCGATGGTGGTTGCCATGCACGATATCGAATGCCTGTTACATATTCGCCATGAATCCCTGTGTTTTTGAGTGGGATGCGAAAGCCGTTACACAATAGTTGATACCTTGAATCTGTCAATCCTGAAATCTTTACCTGAAGACGCTCTAAAGAGGAATCCACAAAGCGTGCAGTTCCCGAACTGGACATCTCCTCACCGAGAACATGCCATGGCTCTATGGCCATTTTCATCTCCACATGAATATCATCCACCTGCAACTCACCCAGGAATGGAAACCTAAAACTAAAGAATGGATCAAACCAGGCAATATCAAAAGCATAACCCGCATTTCTCAAATCATTTACCACCTCAGTCAGATCCTTATAACAATAATGAGGCAATAAAAACTTATCATGAAGTGAGGTTCCCCAACGTACCAGCTTATGATTATATGGCTCTTTCCAAAACCAGCTCAACAGACTTCTTATCAAAAGAAACTGTACCATGCTCATGCGGTAATGCGGTGGCATGTCAAAGCCCCTGAACTCAAGTATTCCCAACCTGCCGCTGGAAGAATCCGGAGAATAAAGCTTATCAATGCAAAATTCCGCCCGATGGGTATTTCCGGTTATATCTACCAGCAAGTTTCTGAATATCCTATCCACCAACCAGTAAGGCACCTCATCTTCCATATGATCCGGAACCTGTTGAAAGGCTAGTTCCAATTCATAAAGCATATCATCTCGGCCCTCATCCACCCTCGGTGCCTGACTTGTAGGCCCAATAAACTGGGTAGAAAAGAGATAGGACAACGATGGATGATGCTGCCAGTAAGTAATAAAGCTCTTTAGAAGATCCGGTCGTCTCAGTAATGGACTATCAGCGGGTTTTACTCCACCCAACGTGATATGATTTCCTCCTCCTGTTCCAGTATGTCTTCCATCCAGGTTGAATTTCTCCGCAACCAATCGAGATTCACGCGCCTTTTCATAAAGCACTTCATAATTGGCTTTCAACTCTTTCCAATTCCTGGCCGGATGAATATTTACCTCAATTACTCCGGGATCCGGGGTAATCATGAACTTCTCAACCCGATTATCCGAAGGGGGGTCATATCCTTCTATTAGTACAGGCATCTGAAGTTTTTGTGCTGCTAATTCAACGGCATGGACTAAATCCAGATAATGTTCAAAATATTGAACAGGTGGTAGGAAAACGAATAGCTTGCCCTGCCTTGGTTCAACAACGAAGCACGTCTTGAATATCTCCTTTGAGTTGTTAAACTTTTCGTTCCAGGCCCCATCAGAAGGTAGGTCCACCAAATCCGGCAAAGCGTCCGTTTCTGCAAACCTATCTCTCTCCGGCTTCACCTCTTCGTCATCAGGGTCGATATACTGGATCGATTTTAGCGGTAACCTTAAACCTGCCGGAGAATTTCCCGGCACCAGGAATATGTTCTTTCTTCTAAAGGACCACAGACAGCTCTGCCAGGTATTTCCATCATCATCCCACCGAATAGGAACTGCGTATGCGGCTGGCTTGTCAAGTCCCTCATTTAACAGTTCAGCCAACTTTTGCCTTTCGAGAGGAGATTTTAAGTCCAGCTTCAGAGGATCGACATTCGTCGGAACCTTACTCTCTTCCCAAATGAAGTAAAATGGATCCTCATAGGCAGGTTGAACATTCTTCGGGTCGACATTCAGTTCTTCACTCAGCGCACTCATGAACTTCTCAGCCTCTACTTGCCCGTAACCATAATCCTTGGAGAGGTCAGCCATGAGTTTGTCATTGCTCCACATCTTCACGCCATCCTTCCTCCAGTAGCAAGCAAGTTTCCAGCGTGGCAATGGCTCACCGGGATACCATTTTCCCTGACCGTATTGCATCAGCGCACCAGTCCCAAATTCATCTTTCAGCTTATGGAATAGCGTATTAGATAAACTCCGTTTGTGCTCTCCATCAGCTGCCGTGTTCCACTCAGCGCCATCCTGATTATCAATGGAAACGAAGGTCGGCTCACCCCCCATGGTCAGCCGCACATCATTGGCCTGAAGTTCTGCATCCACGCGATCTCCTACCGCCAGTATCTGTTCCCACTGGTCATCGGTATAGGGCATGGTCACACGAGGTGTTTCCTCTATGCGCTTTACCGTATTCTCAAAATGAAACGCTGTTTTAGTAGGTTCTGCCATACCGGAAATAGGCGCAGCATCTTGTGGACTTGGGGTACAGGCTAACGGAATATGTCCCTCACCCGCAAATAACCCCGATGTCGCATCCAACCCTACCCATCCGGCTCCGGGAATATACACCTCTGTCCATGCATGTAAGTCTGTGAAATCCTCCTCAGGCCCCGAAGGACCATCCAGTGATTTCTCATCCGATTTTAGCTGAACAAGGTAGCCTGAGGTAAACCTTGCCGCCAAACCAAGGTGTCGGAACAGCTGGACCAACAACCAGGAAAAATCACGACAAGAACCCGATTTGATGGTCAATGTTTCTTTACAAGACTGGACGCCATGCTCCATTCGAATATTGTAAGATAGCAGACCATTAACCATCTGATTGACCTGCACCAGCGCATCGACCGTATTGGTGTTTTTCTTAATTGAAGCTTTGGCCTTTTTTACCAGATCCATCAACAGCTCATCCTCCTCGGTTTTGGCCAGATACGGCTGTAACTGTTGTTTTAGACTTGCTTCATATTTGAATGGAAACTTTTCTGCGTACTCTTCAATGAAGAAATCAAACGGGTTGATGACAACCATGTCTGCTATCACCTCTACATCTACCTCAAAATGGTCGACCTTTTCAGGAAAAACTATTCGTGCCAGATAATTACCAAAAGGATCTTGTTGCCAATTGATAAAATGGTTTTCCGGTTTGATGTTAAGGGAATATCCTTTGATGAAAGTTCTGGAATGTGGAGCAGGCCGCAAACGAATAACCTGCGGGCTTAACTCAATGTGACGATCGTAAGAATATTTGGTGTAATGTCTTAGCGCTACTTTAATGGACATGGCTTACCAACGTTGTTGCCTTTGTATTTTAACAAAAATAAAGCGGAAACGCCCATATGATCACTAAACAAATAGGTGATTAGTTAAAATATTTTCAATTGCCCACTAAAATCATGCACCCTACCGCCCACAAATTTCTTTGAACGAACAATAACTACATTTTTTCTCGTCATCGGTCTGATCAAAAGGGACCGATTTATCAAATACTTCTGTAACCAGCTCAGCTAAGCTCTCTTCAAATTCCTCCAGGTACTGACGGAATTCGGTAACGGGAATACCGGGCTTTCGTGGCTCCTTGTGATACACCCTGGAATCAAAGCCTTTCTTAAAAAGATCGGAGCTATTCAATATTCCCGGCTCTATGATCTCGTATTCTTCCTGGTACTTTTTCATAAACAGGTAGGAATAAAAGAATACCTGAAAAACGGCCTTATTCCTGCCTGCGTCATCCCGATTGGTCAGCGATTCAACAGAATTAAACTCACGTTTATCTCTTCCTGTCTTATAATCCAACACCCGAACCTTCCCCTGCTTATAATCCAGCCGATCAATGATGCCTTTAAGTCTAACTTCTATTGACTCTCCATTTACCTCGATAGGGTAATCTACGGCATACCCATCCCTGGTTCCCGCTTCCAAAGCCACAATTCTAAAAGGAGCATAGGTTTCATCCAATGCCAGGATCTGGTTGATAAATTTTTTAAGAATATCCCAGGCAATGAGCGTGCGTCCTTCGGGTTTGAAATTTTTCTCGTTTTTGATCCCGTAGTGCTTGATAAAAGTTTGCTTCATCGCACCTTCCACACCCGCTTTAAGCCAAAAAAAGTCCTGAGGATAAATTTCCTGTCTCTTTTCCTTTTTAGTGAAATCCCGATAGATCAGTTCCATCGTATCGTGGAGAATATTTCCAAATACCTGAGCATCCATCTCCTCCTGCATTTCATCGGGCTCCCACAGCTGTTCCACATACCTGAAGTAAAATTTCAAGCGGCAATCCAGGTAAATATTGAAGGCTGATGGGGTAAAACGCGAAGCATTCTTCCCCTCTGCACCATCCAGATACCGCCTCATCTTATCAAAGATCTCATCGGTCTTTTCCACGGTAATCGCATCGGTTGACGGCACCTTGACGGGATTAGCAAGAATCTCTGTTTTAAATGGAATACCGGATTCAATCTCCAGTTGCTGAACCAGTCGGCTTATTTCACCATTCAAATTGAACTCTGATACAGTGTTGTAGTAAAAATGAATATTGTCGGCACGTTGAAGCAACCTGTAAAAAAGATAGGCATAGATCGCATCGTGATGATCCTGAATAGGTAATTCGAAAGCTTTGCGAATGTTGTAGGGAACAAACGAACCTCTTTTTGGAGGCGCCGGCCAGGCATCCTCATTCATATTCAGCACAAAGACATTATCAAAATCCAGGTTTCGGGTCTCCAGAATACCCATGATCTGCAATCCATTAAGAGGCTCTCCGGTGAAAGGTATTTTCAAACTCTTTGAGATCTTCCGGAATAGCTTGATAAGAAAGTCGTAACTCAGTTCGTCCTGCCGATCACCGATCATTTCATTCAGGCTTATCAAATGTTCATAGAACCGTACTATAAACTCAAGTTCCAGATCATGTTTCGCCTCCTTCCAATGTGCATGTAAACCATGTAGCACCTCCATGAGGTACTTTAGCGGATGGTCCGCCTTACGAAAAATCAAATTCAGGAGCTCCGACTTAAATTCCAGATCTTCATGATAAATAATGATCTGATTTCGCTTTCGAATATTGCCTACAACTTCTCTCACCTTTTCATCTTCTACTCCCTGAAGTAGTGGGTGGTCCAGAATATCAATAAGCGGTTTGTAGTAAAAAAGCGGCTTACCTACCTCACTTTTTCTAGGTGGGTTTTGAAGCATCAGCAAGCTTTCCAGTAAACTGAACACTGGTGTCTCCTTGAGTGGCAGCCCCATCGTAATGTTCACTTTATCAATACTCTCTGGCAAAGCGTGGAGCACCGGGAAAAGCATATTTTCCTGTGGAAGAACAATAACAGTACGATCAGGAATGAAGTTAGGATCTTGCGCCAGCACTTCAAGCTTTTCTGCCAGCGCCTTAGTTTGTCCAACTTCCAGTGAAACCCCCGTTTTAGTAACCTGTTTACGATTAAAACGTGACTCCTGCTCTTCCGGAAAAGTTCTTGACAAAATAGTATCTCTTGCATACTCACGAAAGAAATACCCTGCCTCCTGCTTCTTATTTTCAAAATAGTACGCGTCTAAATCCCAGGCAATTGAAGCATTTTTCTCTTTGACGAAGTATTTGAAAATTCTCTCCTCCGTCATAGTCAGAGCATTAAAGCCGGCGAAGTAGATCTTTCGATGAAAATCTCCGAAATATTGCTCCAGTTTATCCGAGAACTCCCGATAAATAAGCCCCATGTAGCCTTCTCCTTGCGCAATCAGCTTTTTAGTAAAATCCTCATAGATCGGAAGCAATATCTTCCAGGTTTCCAGGAACGCCTCCTGTGTTTTTGAAGCCTTGGGAAGAAAGCTGGCCCAAAATGACTGGATAACTTTTCTTTCCTCCTCATCCAAAAAATAAAACTCTTCGTCCAGTTCCTTTTGAGTCTTGATGGAAGTGAATAACTTCTTAGGATCAACCAGATAGTGATCTATCTCGTTAAAATCACGAAGGATCATTTCACCCCAGAAAAAGAACTGATCAAATGATTCCTCCTGTTGCTGAAAAGTCTTATACACTTCAAAAAGTGAAAACACCCCCTCAAGGGTATCAATCTTTCTCAATGGCTGGTGACGGAGCACAAAGTCCTCCAGACTAATTACCTCAGGCATCCAAATGGGCTTATCGATAATCTTCGCCAGGGCTTTTCTGAAAAACAGACCCGCTCTCCGGTTGGGGAAAATCATGGTGATGTGCTCCAGGGATTGATTTTCCCTAAGCACCCGCTCAGCGAGCTCCTGTATGAAAGTGGACTTTGGCATTGTAATGAAAAGGCAATCTAAAACATCTGTTCAAGCACAAAAAATAGCACGAGAAGTAGTGTCAATCATTTTATATTGCTCCGCAAAATACCTAACTTCATATTCTAAAAAGAATTTCAAAATGCTTCGAAAGGTCTACTTCATAAGTTTAATAGCCATTATATGTGTTACTCAGGCATTTGCTCAAGAGGATGAGAGCATACATGAGAGAGTAAACAAAATGCACCACCTTCATAAAGGACGGTTGAAGCACCGTGCAAATGAATTTTTGAATTCGTGGAACTCAAGTGCGGACTTGATTAAACCAGCCGAGCATGAGTTAAAGCATAAAATGAAACAAAACAGGCATAAAGGGAAAGATCCTAAAAAAGGCACTGAAAAACTTCAACGAAATTATGACAGAGCCGTGGCTGCGGATGGAACGGAAAGATCATTTTTAGCGGAGACTTTCGCCTTGCCTATGTTGCATGAGTTAGATCATAATGGTGATGACCTCAGTGGAGAAGACATCTACACGGCACAATACGTTATCAAGTTTGTTTTGGGTGTTCCCAGGTTCAATCACGGAGAACTGGACATTGAAAACCACCCCCAGATTGAAAGTGAACTAAAAGCATTGATCGAAAAATACCCTGATAACGCTGCCCACGACCAGGAAATAGACGGACATATTATTAAGGTTTTTCGAGATGAGGCTGATGCCTTCTTTACCAAGTTCGTCGCAGAAAACAGAGCTGATTACCTTAATAGCAACGGAGGAAAATCCAAATCTTCTTCCAACCTCACAGGTATGAATTGTGGGGAAAAATACGAGTACCTGAAGAAGCAGGGTATTATGCACTAAAACTGCTTTAGGAAGGGCCCATAACCTTATTTTCCTGGCGAATAATTTTTCGACTTTCTTTACCTCGAATGGCCCCTTCCCTTTCATCGAGCCATACAATAGCACCTGTGGCGCATCGATCTATGGCTTCTTTGCCCTGTCTATTGGCTCCATAGTCAATTACGGGTAAATTATTGATCATTTCGATTAGGTTTGGCGCGGCATCCACAACACATTTTCCACATGCCGTACATCCCACCTCACAATCCTCCAACACTTTATCTCCAAACTCAAGGTTTTTACAGGCTACCCATAGCTTATGACTCACTGGCTCAAGAGAAAATAAGCCCTTTGGACAAACCTCTACACAATCACCACAAGCGGTACACTTGTCGGAATTGACGACTGGCAAACCATGCCCATCCATCTGAATAGCATCAAACTCGCATACAGCTTCACAATCTCCGAATCCAATACAACCCCAAAAGCACCCCTTTCCACCTCCTGAAATCAGTGATGCTGCCTGACATGATGGTAGCCCATTATAATTGGCCTTATTTCTGGCAACATTAGCCCCGCCTGCACACGCCAGACGAGCCACCCTTTTCTCCTCCTCCCCTAATGAAATGTCCAGGTATTGCGCTATTTTCTCTCTTGCCTCAGATGTTCCTACCGTACATTTTCCTGGCAAAACTTTACCGGCCACCAAAGCTTCACCGAAAGGCCTGCACCCCGGAAAGCCACATGCTCCGCAATTTGCATGCGGAAGCATCTCTTCTACTTTATCAATTCTCGGGTCTTCATAGACGTACAATTGCTTATTCGCGAAAACCAATGTAATCGCAAGCACGAGTGTGAGACCTCCAAGTATTGCTAAAGCAAGAAATACAACCATTTTAATAAAGTTTCTAATAGATCACTTCAGCCCATTTATTTCCGGCAAGTAATTCAGCTTTTCGGGTCAACCATTTATCATCCGAGCCAAGAATGACAGAAAATGCTTTATCCAGTTTGTTTAGGATTTTACGATACCCTGCCACATAAACATAGGTGTTGGCATGGCTCAGCAATTCCCTGATTTCACCTGCTCTTTCCTCTAGCGTCTGATCCAAAGCAATAGGGTCAGCCCACTCGGGTCTTGGACTTAAGGCGTGGAAAGCTTTGAACGTATCCTCGTCATAATATTGATTCAAATCCCCATTTTTTTCATTTAAATAAAGTAGCTCTAAGCCACTTCGAGCACCATAGAAAAGGCGAACCTTACCTTGCCACCCTCCTACATTTTTGTATATATGTTTCACAAAGGCTCTAAAAGGTGCGATACCTGTTCCCATCCCGATCAAGATCATGTTTGCAGTCTTATCTTCGGGCACTTTAAAAGGCAAATCATATGGCCCGGTCAGCGTAATGATGTCACCCTCAGACCTGTCACACAAGTAATTGGAAACTATGCCGTAAAATTTTTCCCCACTAAAATCATCAATATAGGAGCATCGCTTCACGAGCATTGTGATGATCGTTTTTCCATCTTTTGTCTCCGGGATATCAGCTACACTATAAAGTCGGTGATAGTAGTCATTACCAAAGTCCCCTTTCATATCCACAAAAACGCCGAAACTCCAATCAACTTTGCATTTGAAATCACTATCTGCGACTTCTAGTATTATTTCCCGAATTTCATCGGTTCCTGGAGGCGTAACCCGCTCCGTACTCTTGACAACTGCCTGGTACCGGAGGTCTGTATCATAATGCGCTATATGTGCCATGTTTACCTATTTTATTAACTTGAAATCTTTATTTCTACATGCTTTCGTACAATTACAATTCCCACAAGTTGTGCGATCCGCCATTACATCCTCATCAGAAATGTATTCTGCAAAGACCCGCTTCCATAGCCATTGAATTGAGACCCAAGTGGTCATGAGTCCGATAATTATTCCGAGTGCCAATGCCAATGATCCCCACATTTTTATTTTTTTAAATATTAACTACCAAGTCCTGAAAACCCCATAAAAGTCAATGACAAAATACCCGCTATCAACAGCGTAATGACGGTCCCTCTTACAACTTTAGGTGTATCAGAAAAATCTAATTGCTCTCTTAGTCCGGCCATCAGCATGAGGGCCAGTGTGAATCCCGTTCCTGCTCCCAGTGCAAACACAAAGCTTTGAACCAGATCATATTCCTTATTGGTTTGGAAAAGCGCCAAACCTAAAATTGCACAGTTGGTGGTAATGAGCGGCAGAAAAATACCCAGTGCCCGAAACAATGCCGGACTCATTTTTTTGATGAACATTTCTACCAATTGCACGGTAGAGGCAATTACCACGATATAGCTAATCAATTGTAAATAGGGCGCATCCAGTAAGACCAAAAGCCAATGTATACCATAGGCACATAGCGAACTAATGAGCATCACGAAGGTCACCGCCCCTCCCATTTTGGTAGCTGTTTCCATCTTTCCGGAAACCCCCAAAAAAGGACATATCCCGAGGAAATACGCCAGAACAAAATTATTAATGAGGCTGGCGCTAATAAAGATGTATCCAAGTGACTCTTCGTTCATGCTTTCCGGAGGTTAGAAGTTTTGAAAACAAGCAACCAAATGGCCAGCGTAAAAAAACCACCAGCCGGCAGAATCATAATAATCCATTCCTGAAAGGAATCGGGAAATATTGAAATATTGAAAATGGTACCATTACCCAATATTTCTCTGACTCCCCCGAGGCACACCAGACCAAAGACAAATCCCACCCCCATTCCCAAAGCATCGAGTGCAGATCTGGAAATGGTATTTTTAGAAGCAAATGCCTCAGCCCTGCTTAAAATAAGACAGTTGACAACTATCAAGGAGATAAATGCTCCAAGGCTCTTATGTAACTCCACGCTGATCGCCTGAATGGCGTAATCAACCATGGTCACGAATGTGGCGATGATCAAAATATAGGTAGCAATTCTTACTTGCTTGGGAATAAACCTTCTGAGGGATGACACCAATACATTAGACATTAGCAGCACGAAGGTCGTCGCTAAACCCATAGCCAATGCGTTTTCGGCTGTGTTAGACACGGCCAATACAGGACACATGCCCAGTACCTGTACAAATACTGGGTTCTCCTTCCAAAGACCTTTTATAAAGTCATTGGTAGACATAGTGGTACGATCTGCGTTTTCACTCATCGAGTTGCTTTATTTTAAATTCATCCATGTTTTTACGAATAAGTGGAAGCCACTCTGAAGTACTCTGCTCTAAAATGCTTGCCACAGCTCGAGATGATATAGTAGCTCCTGTTATACCATCTACCTCCCATGAGTTTTGCTTCAACCCACTTTTCACAGCTATAATTGGATGCTCCTTACTCAGCCCTGAAGCGCCCAACTTCACATCCATTTTTTTAAAGTTTTCCTGAAAGCTTTTGTCCTTTTCAATCTTATCTCCAAGGCCGGGTGTTTCCTTACTTTCGAGCACGTGAAAACCTATCACCTTTTCAGCCGCAGGGTCATATCCGTAAAGAACTTTGATTACATCTGCATAGCCTTTTCCTGACGCCTCAATGGCCACCCCGACCAGTCTGCCCTCTGCGGTATAGCCCGCATAGACCTTATTAACTGACTCGTTTTTACCCGGTTGTGCAATTATCTCCCCAGCTTCATCTATCAAAAATGTCACGCTCTCATTACTCCCCGGCAGGACCTGAAAAATTGCTTTCTGAAGTGCTTCCTCTTTTAAATACCTGACACGGGGCAAGGTTCCTTCATAGGTGAGCACAATTAAAAGTGCGCAAATCAGCCCGATGCCGACCATTGCCTGAAGCATCTTCATACTTCCTGTATTTTCCTGTGATATGGTTTGGGGCGCGTTCATATCCGGACTGTCTTTTTTGTTCCATAAACCCTGGGCTGGATGAGTTTATCTATATGTGGTGATGTTGCATTAGCGAGTAAAATGGCATACATCACACCTTCGGGCAGTCCACCCCATATACGAATCACGACAACCATAACACCAATAAAAGCTCCGTAAACGACCACTCCCCATGAGGTGATCGGGGATGCCACCATGTCTGTGGCCATAAACACTGCTCCAAGCATCAGTCCACCTGAAAACAGCATAAACTGGGGAGTGGGGTACACCTGAGAATCAATAAGATGAAGCACTCCACTGAACAGGTACACCGTAACCAAAATGGCTATTGGAATGCGCCAGTTCATCATTTTTCTTGCAACCAGGTAAAGGCCCCCAAGCAAAATAAAAATTGCACTGGTCTCCCCCAGAGAACCACTTGTAAACCCCATCATCAGCTCGTATCCTGAGGTCACAACATGATCGAATTTGAATGCGGATAGTGGAGTAGCTCCTGACACCCCATCGGTCACCGGTTCAGCAAATGGAAACGTCAATACCGAGGCATCAATTGCACTAAATCTGTCCATCGCTTTGGATGGGTACCAGGTGGTAATTGCCACAGGAAAGGCCGCCTGCAAAAACGCTCGTCCAACCAAAGCAGGATTAAAAACATTGTATCCCAACCCACCAAATACAAATTTTCCGAGGGCTATACTGATCACACCCCCAAGAAAGGTCATCCATAGAGGGAAGATTGGGGGGAGAGTCATGCCTAATAAGAGTCCGGTTATCATTGCAGACCAATCCGAAATGGTTGTCTCCTTTCCGGAAATTCTGCATAGAACATGCTCGGTCAACACACAGGACACCACTGAAGTAGCAATGACCAGCAAGCCATTAAAGCCAAAATTGTATACCGCAAAGCCAACGGCGGGCATTAGTGCTAATACCACCTGCTTCATGATATAATCGGTACTAATACCTTTTACAAGATGAGGAGAGGTGCTAATATTTAAGGTTACCGAGCTCATAATCAAGCGGGTTGTTTTGACTTTTGTCGTTTCCGAACAATTGATTTCGATACCCTGAAATACTGAACAAGAGGAATGTGTGAGGGGCAAACAAATGAACAGGACCCACACTCAAAACAATCCATTAGGTGATGTGTATCCGCCATTAAATCATAGGCCTCATACTTAGCCAAAATACCCAGTTTAGAAGGATTGAGAGACAAAGGACACGCATCAACACAGGCACCGCATTTGATACACGGATACACCTTTGTTGAACGAACTACATGCTCATCATCAAAAACCACCACACCGGAAGTTCCCTTGGTAATAGAAATGTCCAGATTGGAAACTGCCATACCCATCATAGGGCCTCCCATGTAGACTTCACTAATGTTGTCAGAAACCCCCACCTGCTCTAGTACAAAACGAAGTGGAGTACCTACCGGGATCAGGTAGTTGCCCTTTTCCCTTACCCCGGGCCCGGTTATCGTAACCACCCTCTCCTGAATGCCCCGGCCCAGCGGCAGCAATCGGCCAATTTCTGCCGTGGTTGCCACATTAACCACCACCCCTCCAACATCAATAGGCAAGCCTCCTGATGGCACCTCCTTTTTGAGAATGGAAGTAATGAGCATCTTTTCAGATCCCTGAGGATATTTAACTGGAACTATGTGAATCTCCACAGGTAAATCCACTGGCTTGCGCTGCTCCAATAGTGATGCCGCATCAGCTTTGTTAGCTTCAATTCCTATTACAGCACGAGACGCACCTGTTACCTTTAAGAGGTATCGTATCCCCATAAAAATATCATCGGGCTGCTCCAGCATCACCCGATGATCGGTGGTGAGAAAAGGCTCACATTCTATTCCATTTATCATTAATACCTCACAGCTTTTGCCATCGGGTACTTTGATTTTTACATGTGTGGGGAAAGCTGCACCTCCTAAGCCTACAATTCCTGCAGCCTGAACAGCCTGCATAATTTCTTCAGCTGAACTATCCAGCCCTACGGGCTTTCCTTCGATTACTTCCTGTCCGGATGAAGGAGAGGTAGCCAGAAATATCCCCGGAACCATATTGCCGGATAAAGCAGGCACCATGGCAATCTTCCGAACGATGCCAGACACAGGCGCATGTAAAGGAACTGACACGTACCCGGAGGCTTTGGCTAGTAATTGTCCACGACTTACCTCCTGGCCTTCCCTGACCACAGGTTCAGAAGGGCCACCAATGTGTTGCGCAAGAGGTAGAACAATCAAAGGAGCAAAAGGAAACTGACGAATGGCCAGACCACTCGTCTCTTCCTTATACTCCGGCGGGTGTACCCCATGCTTGAATGTATTTTTATTCAGGCCAAACACCACGCTAGCTGTTAGTTAAACTTTTTCGCTCTTTCAATCCATTTATCCAAATCCGCTTCATTTTTATCCAGCGGAAGTCCCGGATGAATCACCCCTGCAGTACACTTCTCAGCCGCCTTTACCAGATCCTGATATGGTCCCCCTTTCGGGTTAGTGATTACAATCTTTTTGTCATCATTGTATGCAAAAATTTTGTCGTTGATTTTCAAGCACTCATCACATGCGGTGCATTCTTCCGTTTCAACCCAGGGTGAAGAAGATTGATCCAATACTTGTGAAGCCTCTTCTACCTCCGCTTCCCCTTCCTCTTCTACCAGATCGACCAATCCCTGTCCATTACCTCCCGCCAACTTCATCAGGCCTTTGGCAATCTTGCCTACCACCTCGGTTCTGATCTTACCTTCAATGTCCTCCTCAACTACAGGCTGCTCTTCTCTTCCCGCCATGGCTCTCAGCATGACCCAGAAGTTTTTACGTTCCTCGGAAGATTCTACAATTGGTTTGGCTACAATCACCCTACTCAGGTGTTGCTGCTTATCCACTGCCCATATGTAAGGAAACTTACCGGTTCGGTCTGCTTCGTCCAGTTCAAGAAATTCTGATAACACCACCATATTGTCATTCCAGGTATCCCTCGGAGCTTTTCTGAAATGCTTCCTGAATCGGGCCTCGGTGATAGCAAAGTCCGCAAAGGTCATATCCAGTTCCATGAATTTCTCTCGGCCATTTTCCAGGTATTTCAACTTGTATTTAGGCCAGATTTGATCGATATCCGGATTTCCGGAGAGATCAAAAGCATCTGATGCTCTCACTCCCTGATCAGGGTTGTATCGGAACAACGGATAAGCACGAGACTCGACAGCCAGTTTTGCCTGATGAGTCCCCAAATCATCAGCCACGCCATGTTCCGGCTGGCAAGTGGTGTATAGATTAAACAACGCCGGTCTTCTGGCAGTCAGGCCTTCAATAAAACCTTCTATCATGTGGCTGGTATTAGCCAACGTTCCCTGCATCACATAGGTATTGCGATGAGCCATGGCAATCAACCCAATCTCCTTACGCGGTTCGGGTTTTCCTTTCCATACCTTTCCATACTGCGCCATATCGGAGACCTGACCTATAAAACCAGAGGTACAGGCTTGTCCACCCGTATTGGAGTATACCTGGGTATCCACCACTATCACCTTAATGGGCTTACCGGAAGCCATCAAGCGAGACAGGTTCTGAAAACCAATATCATACATAGAACCATCACCACCCAATGTCACCACAGGTGGGCAAAGTTTCCACTCATCGTCGGTAAATTGATGCCAGTTGAAATAGGTGAAAAAGTCTTTATGTTCTGCTTCAACATAAGTTCCGGACAATTCCATTTCCGCCCTACGAATGGCTTTAAAACCATCAGCCATTTTGGACATGTGCCCCTCAAAAATTCCCATGGCCAGCGATGGAGAATCCTGAAACAGGTGGTTAGCCCAGGGAAATGGATAAGGATTGTACGGATAGGTACTTCCCCATACAGAGGTGCATCCGGTAGCATTGGTCATTCCCATAGAAGCCCTGCCATTTCCAGTCGTACCCTGCGTATATTTCCATTGGAGTTGCTTTAGTTTGGCAATGACCTGAGTAATTTCCCTTAGCCAATCCCGGTCAATAGGCTCAGTTTCTTTTTGAGACTCTATTCCAGAGGTCAGATCAGAGAGTTTGATATCAGCCTTATCCACATTAGCGATGATC
Source organism: Marinoscillum sp. MHG1-6 (assembly GCF_024714475.1). Lineage (GTDB taxonomy): Bacteria > Bacteroidota > Bacteroidia > Cytophagales > Cyclobacteriaceae > JAMZMI01. Next base: position 525,685 of record NZ_JAMZMI010000003.1, read on the forward strand.
TTACTGATCATTGCAGGGTCATCCACTTTTAAGTTGTTTAAAAGCCTGGAGTTGATGTGTAACTCAAGCTTATTAATCAACTCTTCTAAATAATTGAGATGTTTTTCTACACGAGGCTGCATGAGCGACTCCACGGTGGCAACAAACAAATGGATAACCGACTTTTCTGAGCAACCAAGGCAGGCTCCATCTCCACTTGCAAAGTGCAGGTAAGCCTCCTTATTCAACAGAATCGTTTCAAGCGGTCCAATCTTTTGTTCCAGATCATCGATGCGATTGAATTTTTTAGGAGTGCTTGGCAGGTCCATCCACAGATCCCAGTTCTTTCTAAGTCCCGCGACTCCTGCTTCGGTCTGAACAATTGGTTTTAAGGCCTCATCATCACAAACCTGGATACATTCCATGCATCCCTTACAAGTGGAAGGATTAATAGTAATGCTAAACAATCCACCGCTGCCCGGTTCTTTCTTTTCATGTAAATCAAAATACGGACGTGTCAATGCAAACTCGAAATCGCCGAGTTCTTCTCTAAACCATTCGAACTCCTGCTCAAGTCCCTGCTTGTCGCTTCCCTCAGCAATAGCCATGTCTATGGCGTCTTGCATCAGGTTATTGACAGTTGCTTTACTGTCCTTCTCATTGAAAAGGGCTCTTAATTTAGGTTCGAGCTTTCGTGCCTCTTTTGGTAAATGATCCAATTTGGGGTGATTCTTTTTCACCCGTTTAACGAGTGTTTCTATGACATCAGAAACCTCACTTACTAATCCGGGTATGGCGGTATCAGGACAAACCGTATAACAGTTACCGCATGCAGTACAGTTGTTAGCTATCCACTTTGGATGTTCGAACCTGATTCCCGTCATATCTCGGAATAATGATGAAACAGCTGGCATTACACTCATCCCGATAAATGGATCAGTGATGTTGTCATTGCCATTTCCTTTTTGGTAGAAGTTTCCCGTCTGTTCCCAAAACCTGTGAATATCACTGATACGTGAACCACTAACCGGTACGTTTTTCAGCATTTTAGGAATAGGGATTTCAGGGCTTTTAACTTCTACTGACTCACCTTTGGATAATACCTTTTCTTTGATTTCATGTATTTCATCAAAGCCTCTTTTCACCACACGCATATTGTCGTCGACCACTCGCTGTCCTTTAGAGCCAAACTTGTGTTGCAGTTGACTTTCTATGGCCTTCAGCAGTTGAGCATCAGTAAGTTTTGCTTTTTCTTTTAGGGGTGAAGCCGCGAAAAAAGCTCCCTGAAAGGCGATCCCCTGCATTCTCAACTGAAGTTCTGAATCCGTAGCCTCCTCCCTCGCAATCTTGAACCCATCGATATAAAAAACATGAATTCCATTATCTATTATAAGCTTTTGATAATGCTTTGGAATATCCTCCCAAACTTCCTGTGGTTTCGACTTATCACTCTGTATGATAAAGGTTCCTCCTTTTTTCAACCCGGAGAGTGCGTTGGTATGCTTAAATACATTTGGGTCTGGTGACAGCACCACATCAACAAAATGAAACTCACAATTCATCCTGATGGGTTCAGGAGCAGCAGCCAGATAATAAGTTGTTGGCTGACCTTTCTTTTCTGAGCCATATTTTGGATTGGCCTTGATGTCATAACCCATCAAATCAAATAGGGTCATGGCGAGGTTCTTACCTGTAGTGATAGCTCCCCATCCGCCCACGGAATGAAACCGAACCGTGATCGCATCTTTGGGCATCAGGTTTGGATTTTCAGATCCATGAACGGCCAGTTCTTTTACATTCGGGTAAGCCGCAGTAATCGACTCCTGATATAGTCTTTGCTTAGGCGTAAATGGATTGTCACGAATAAAGTCAATCGACAGATAGAATTGTTTTTTGTGCTTTCCATCAGGAAGCATGTTTTCGACGGCACCAATGATTCCCTCAGCTTGCAAATCCCGGCTACCCATACCAAAAGACCCGGAGTAAATAGCAGGTGTATCGGCTGCTATAAAACTCTCCAGGTCAGGGTATGGTTTATCCTTCTTATGGACACCATTTTCCAGGCATTTCGAAATAACTGCTCTCAACTCCCGAACGATTGGCAAGTCGACCGCAAGGGGCTGATCCAAACGCTCAAGAACGACTACTCCCTTTTTACCTTTAAGCACCTTGGCCAGTAGATCTGCAGGAAATGGTCGGAACATGACAAGGTCGACCACTCCAACTTTAAGTTTCCTGGTTGATCTTAAATAATCGACCACCACCTCTGCGCTGGTCACAACGCTTCCCTGCCCCAGGATGAGGTAATCGGCATCTTCAGCTTTGTAAGTCATCACTCGTTTGTATGCCCTACCCGTCAGGGCAGCAAACTCGTCAAATGATGAATCAGTCAGTTGCTGGATGTGATCAAAAAAGAAAGGACGTTGTGCGGCCACACTTTGCATGTACGCATCCTGGTTTTGGACTATTCCAGCCATAACCGGGTTGTCCACATCCCATAATTCCGGAATTCTCCTTCGGGTCTCACCGTAGATGATTCTTTGCGCAGGCGTAGGGGTCGGTATGATATCATCAGGCAACCCAAGGTATTCCTTGATCAGTTCTCGTTCCGGCAAGTTGAGAGACTCAATCAGGTGGGTTGTCAGAAAACCATCCTGAGCAACCACACCCGGAGTAAGCGCCAGTTCTGCTATTTTATGAGCAATGATATTGAGGTCAGCAACGTGCTGTGCGTTCTTGGCAAATAGTTGGAAAAATCCCGTATCGTCAATGGCATGGTAGTCATCATGTCCGGCATGCACATTCAAAGTAGACTTGGTCATCGCCCGTGCTCCGATATTGAGCACGTAGGTTAAGCGTTTCCCAACAGCGGCATATAACGACTCGTGCATATAAGCTATGCCCTGCCCGGATGAAAAGTTAGCCGCTCGTTGACCGGTCATAGATAATCCCGCTGTCACGGCAGCAGCGGCATGTTCGCCTTCCGGTTCTATAAATATTAATGGTCTATCGGAAATATTCAGATGGCCCTTCGCAGCCTCTTCTGCCCAATATTCACCCATCTGAGTAGAAGGAGTGATTGGGTATGCACCAGCCGCATCGGAAGATTCTCTTTCGCACATGATCGCGGCCGTATTTCCATCCAATGCTACTCTGACTCCCGGATACTTAAACGATTGCTTCTTATCCATGACAAATTATGTTTTATACTAAATCAATGACCACCCACAAGGCTTCGGGCAGTATTCATAATGCTCATGTATCTGTGCATGGTTTTCATATCCATTAAGACATCATCATTTTTATCCTTAAGATCAAATAAATCAACATTCAGCTCATTAAACCTTGGATCTAACAAACGGCACTCTGCCAACAAAACAGCGGGAGAATCGGAGTCATCAACGATGCCTTCTTTATCTTCTATAAATGCCTTGAAATAATTGAGGACTGCATTGTATGCACTTTCACATACCATAAATGGAACAACATCTTCTTTCGGTCTGGAGAATTCTTTCATGGCTTCCTGGAAATGCATCTCAGCCTTTTCTAAAGTGGGGCGGGTTAATTCTAGTTTCATTGCTCTTTGGAATTTGATATTCGCTATTAATGTAAGCACGTATATCAACCTACCTTATGAGCATAGTCAAGCAAACAAATGATCTTTACCCATGATTATTAGAAGTCTGGCCTATAATTTCAAACCGCCAAAAGATTTGCCAAAAAAGCGATCCTAATGAGGTATATGGAATTATCCGAAAGGATTCAAATAATGAAAGCTATTGTATTACTCTGAGGAGGACAGCAAACCACATAAAAATCATACCGCTACCACCTCCATGTCAGACAGGTAAACGAGATACCCTTTGGGATCAGGGTACTCCATGCTTTGGAGGATTGACACATATTCGCGAACCTGCTTTTTATCCTTTTCACGAGGGATACCGGTTTTGAAGTCGATAACGATCGTCTGGTCTTTGGAGCGGTTCATGCGGTCTACCCGTCTCATATCCCCACCCGGAAGTAAAAAACCCACCTCGGTATCTACCTGCCATTTTCGATCAAACCAATCAGCGAGTTTGGGATGCTCTACTACCTTGGTTACAAAAGTGCGTTCGGGCGAATCCAGCACCTGCTCCAGGTCATCTTTGTACTTTACCCGACTGATCAGGTCATGAATCCGGAGACCCTGACGCTGAGATTCGTTAAATATCGTTTGGCCAAGTTCTAACGCCCCCCGTACCTGCACACCAACTTTTTCACGCCAGCTATGACAATGGTACTCCCCCAGAGCAAATTCTTCGGAGGACACTTCTTTTCCATGCTTTTTAGCAGGCCATTGGCCTACCGAATATTGATAAATGCTTTCATCAAAGGCATCCTGATCCTTCAGGGCTGTCAAACAGAAATCAGAAATTGATTTCACACTCAACTTCTCCAAATCGGGCTGATCTTTTCCTCTGGGAGGCTTGGGCAATTTACCAAATGCAAACAGCGCATCTACCGGACGAGTAAACGCCACATAAAGTAAATTCAGGTTGTCGAGGAAAGCTTTTAGCTTCTCATCATAATACTCCATGGCCCAATAGGTATTGGCCAGACTCTTTCCATACCTGAGTGGTATCACGGGTAGGCGATTATAAGGAGGCTCCGCTCCGGGTTGACACCACATGATGTTTTCATTCGTGGCACTATGATCCAGGTCCCAGTTCAGGAATGGGATGATCACCACCGGAAATTCTAATCCTTTTGATTTATGGATCGTCAGGATTTTGACCGCATTGTTGTCATCGGACAACTGGATGGTCTTCAGGTCTTTGACCTCTTCCCACCAGGTGAGGAAGCTCGAGATATCTCCTCGTTCATTTTTGGAGTAGTCAAGTATGGCATCCTGAAAACCCTGCAAGTAAGTGAACTCCACCTTATGCTGGTTCAATTCAAATATTCCTATCAGCCTTTCAACCAACTCATAGAGGGGAAGCGTTTTGAGGTAATCCTTTTCCTTGACAAAGGCTGGTGGCACCACCCTATGCCAAAAGTTCCTGGCAGAGAAAATTTCCGTCTCTGATTTCGTGGAATTTTTGATATATCGCTCATACTCAAACAGCCACTCTGCAAGTACGATGGTGTTGTCCTCATCGTTGAGCCACTTGATCAGGCTGATCACAAAACGAACCAGATGACTACTGGTAAGGTATAGCGCCTCTGAGCTGACCACTTCATATTTCAATTGCGGGTCTGCCTCCTCTGAGGAACTGTAATTCACAAAGGCATTGGCGATGAGCTTTCCTTCTTTTTTATTTCTGGTAAGGATAGCGATATCTCTTAGTTGATAACCGCTTCGCTGGGCCTCCTCCACTGCCTTGATGGTCCTGCTTGCACAAAGGTCCTTCCAGCCTTCATCTTCTTCACTATCCAACTCACTGAGAAACTCAACCTGAATCAACCCTTGATTGGCTTCTTTAAATGCCGGTACTTCCTGAACCACGTCGGCATAGGTTGCCAGCACTTCAGCTATCCTACCAGATATCTGTTCACGTCGATCACCGGCCAGCACCTCTTCCAGTGCATTTTGAAAATAGGCATTGGCTACATTAAGGCTTTCGGTGAAAAACTGATTATTGAACTGCACCACTTCATAGGAGCTGCGCCAGTTCATCGCGAGATTGTCTTCGTGCACCATCTCACTCCCCCCCATATCTGATTTCACACGATTTTGAAGGAGCTGCCAATCGCCTCCCCTCCAACGGTAAATGCTTTGTTTTACATCACCAACGACCATGCTGAACTCTCCCTGATCGGAGGCATTGCGCACGAGCGGACGGAAGTTGTCCCACTGGAAGGATGAAGTATCCTGAAACTCATCGATCAGGTAATGCTGAAACATGCTGCCCACCTTTTCATAGATGTACGGCGTGTCGTTATCATTGATGATCTGATGCAGAAAGTCCGGCAAATCGGCAATCAGCATCACATCATTTTCATCCCTATAGTCCTGTATGCGTCGGTTGATCTCTGTTAATATCCCGAAGGTATAGATATAGCGAAGTGCTTCTTTTGATGACTCATAGACCATGAGGTGATCATCATGATAGGCAATAATCTCATCAAACAGGTTGGCCAGGCCTTCTGCCAAGCAGGCATCCAGGGCAGGACCATTCGGGGCTTTGGCTTTGACCCAATCCTCATGATTGCCTACTTTCTTGCGCTGACCATCAGTGACCACAATCTCATCCTGAAGCTTCACAAACAGGTTGGCCGGGCTTTGGGTCTTACCTCCTTTAAAATCCCCCGGATCAACACCATGCTTTCGCATGATCTTCAACCCCTCTGATGCTTTACTTTTGAGTGTATTTTCAAAAGAATAGCGGATCTTGTCCAACTCCTTCTTCAGCTCAGTGAAAAAAGCAGGATTTTCGCCAAGCTTCAGTACCTCTTTAGAGTATGGTTTAAAATCATCTTTAAGCACCTGGGCAGACAGCTTATTGATCTCTTTACGGACATCCCACGATTCACCATTTTCCACCCTTTCGGATGCAAATTGTGTCAGCCACTTTTTCAAGGATTTTTTATCATCCTCCCCAACCCGCAGTAGCATATCATCCACTACCTGCTGCATGACTTTATCGAGGTCAAGATCTATAGAGAAGCTTCCTTGCAAACCCATTTCCTTGGCAAAGGATCGGATGACCTGATGAAAAAAGCTGTCGATCGTAACAACCGCAAACCTGCCGTACTGGTGGAGGATATCGGTAAGTGTTTGCTCGGCTGTCTTTTGAAGTTGGTCGGGTGTTTTGCCAAGCGCAATTTCAAGTTCAGCCTGAACGGAAGGCCTCTTTCCATCCGCTATATCCCGAAGTACCGATACGATCCGGGACTTCATTTCCTCGGTCGCCTTGTTGGTAAAAGTTACCCCTAGTATATTCCGGAAGGCACCCGGACGGCTCAGTGCTATCTTGAGGTATTCCTTTGTGAGGGTATAGGTCTTACCCGACCCTGCGGACGAGCGATAGATATGAAAGGAAGGCTTAAAATCTGGTTCAGAAATCACGGGTTAAAGATACCCAACCATTACAAAGAAATGTCACTCCGATCCCGATAGCTCACGAGGAGAGGAATCTTATTGGTTAACGTCACTCTGAACGAAACCCCAACCAGCGCAAGCGTCCGCTTGTGCTTTGGTGTCATTACCGGTATCCTACCTTTATGAGTAGAAAGTACAAGTTTCGCGATCAGGAAAAATTGCATTTCGTCAGCTTTGCTACTGTCTATTGGCTCGACTTATTTGTCAGATCGGAGTATTCGGAAATTTTGTTGGATAGTTTGAGATACTGCCAGCGAGAAAAGGAGAGGTATCTTATTGGTTAACGTCACTCTGAACGAAACATGAAGTGCTGACCTGGGCGGTGGCGGTGATGTGTACTACACCTATGATGCCGGTGGCAACCGGGTAAGAAAGGTCATAGAAAATGGCAACATTACCGAGGAGCGTATTTATCTTGGTGATTACGAAGTGTATAGAAAAACAGTGAGTAGCGTACTGGATACCGAAAGAGAAACCCTGCACTTGTCTGATGATACAGGCAGGATAGCACTGACAGACACCCTGACAGTGGATGGTGGCAGTACAGTAACTACACCCACTACCAATGTCCGCTACCAGCTATCCAATCACCTCGGTTCTGCCTCCCTGGAGCTGGACGATACAGCAGCAATTATTTCTTACGAGGAGTACCATCCTTTTGGCTCCACAGCTTACCGCTCAGGACGCAACCAGGCAGAGACCAGCCTCAAACGCTACCGATATGTAGGAAAGGAACGAGACGAGGAAACAGGCCTTTACTACTATGGAGCAAGGTATTATGCCGCCTGGCTGGCGAGGTTTATCAGTGTCGATCCGCTGAAGGATAAGTATCCACAGTTGAATAGCTATAATTATTCTGACAATGACCCAGTGGGTGATTTAGATATTGATGGAAGGCAAAATACGACCTCAGAAGTAAGAGAAGGAGGACAAACCCACACAGTCCAAGCAGGAGATACCTATTCAAAACTGGCCAAAAAATACGGGGTATCGGTGGATCAATTGAGAGAATTGAACAAGTATGAAGATACCAAAATTCCTATTGGTGCTGATCTTAAAATTTTCAAAGAGGATCAAAGTTCAGGTGATAGTAATAAATCCGACTCAAATTCAAATAGCAGCTATCAACCAGACCTCCATTCCCCTCCATTAGATGCGCTAAGAGTCGATTCTCAGGATTTTGATCTACCAGCTTCAACCAGTAGTGAAAAAATAACACTGATCCCTTTAAAATTTCTTAATGCGGCAGGTGTTGGATCAGCTTCTTATGGATTAGATCGATTAGCACAGGATATTGTTAAAAGAAAAGAAACTATGGAATTTATACTTAATAATCCAAAAACATTACCTGGGGGACTTGAAGCAAATCGACAATTGATCAATGAAGGAATCGAGTCCTTCACATTTTATCCAAATAAGGGAAGTGGTGGAAGTAGTATTGGAGTAAGAAATGTAAAGTTTACCCAAACATCAACAATAGCTAGTGCCGCTAAAAAATTATCTCACTTTGGAACCATCTTAGATGTTGGCTTGATCTCATACGACTTATACCAAGGAGATTATAAATCAGCTACTCAAGGATCGGTTGTGCTAAGTGCTACATTGATTATGCATCCTGTAATTGGACCTGCAGTAGCCATTTCAGAGCTTAGCTATGCTGTTCATGGTGATGAGTTCAGGTCTCAGTCAGCGGAACAGGCCAAAAATGATTACTTCAAATACAAAAACTTGGACTATAAAAAGGCAAACAGAGCCTTGGATCTGTATAAGAAGATGGGTGGGCGAGAATGCCTAAACTGCATGCCTAAAAACCTAAGTATTGGACCTAAGAATTAAGGATAACTGCAGACATGAAAACAATCTATTTTCATTTCCTATTGCCTTTTTACATGCTTTCCAAGCATATAAAGGTAACTCTTGATAGATATGTAATAAGTAGTGTGTTTTTTTCAAGCATATTTCTTAGTTGCACGGTCTTTTTTTTGTATTATATCAATTTGCTGATTTCAACAAACACTTGCTTGGAGCCAGAAATGAATAAGCTGACTGCATGGACATTTATTGTTTCCAGTGGTTACGGGTCAATAATTTGCTTTGATTCTGAACGAACGGAAAACGAATTAGAAAAAATCAGAAAAAACAAAAAAATAGGCATTGGGAAAATACTCTTAACCATGTTTATAGCTCTTGTTGTTACCACTTTATCGACATACGTATTAATCTGCCTAAGCTGACGCACGCGTGTCCCTCCGTTACCCCCGCTAGTCCGAGCATGGATAAAAAGTAATGGCTAGTGCCAGCTTGTAGCTGGTACTTTACCCCAGTTGTTTTAAGTGTTAGCGCAGCTACACTAGCCGTGCGCCACTTAAAACTTCCAATGAATACAAGTGTCTCCAGACACGGCATTTGAAGTGAGGTATTATATTTACCGGTATGTCAGCATACAAATTTGATGATCCGGATGGATTATACTTCGTGACCTTTACCGTAGTAGAGTGGGTAGATGTATTCACGAGAGAAGATTATGTGATGATCATTCTGGGAAGTTTGAGACATTGTCAAAAAGAAAAGGGTCTTATCATACACGCCTGGGTCATTATGTCTAATCATCTGCATCTGGTTATTTCCCGTAAAGAAGGAGTAAATAATTCCTTTTCAGATATCGTACGTGACTTCAAAAAATTTACCTCATCTCAGATTTTAGCCAGCATTCAGTCTAATAGTTTTGAAAGCAGGAGAGGCTGGATGCTGTGGCTGTTCCAGTCTGCCGGCGCAAAAAACAGCAACAACAAAAATTATCAATTCTGGAAACACGATAGTCATTCGGAATTGCTCTTTTCCAATAAGTTTATGGATCAATAGATCAATTATATTCATCAAAATCCGGTTTTAGCTGGTCTGGTGGATGAATCGGAGCATTATCGTTATTCCAGCGCAAGAGATTATTGTGGGTATAGAGGGCTTTTGGAAGTGGAATTGATCCGTTAGACAAGACCGTGTCGGAGACACTGGATATCATTTGTTAGTTTTAAGTGTCACACTTCGTGGAACACTTAAAACAACGGTAGTAAACGTGGACCGCACCAGGGATAGAAACGGTTACCCCGCAGCAAAGCGAGGAGTAATAGTGAATTGGATTTGCAGCAAAAAATTGGACAATAGGTTAAGGGCATTTTGAATAATTGATTTTACCATATTGCTCGGGATTTTCACAATCAAAAGGAAAGCGTGTAACGGTTCTTCCTCATTCATACTTCCCCATCTAGCGCGGATGTTATATCCGTGCTTTCTTGCATGCCCTGGTTTTATCTGTCACGGAACTAAGTTCCGCGCCAGATGGGGCTGATTCAGCATTCTCTTTCATGATTCTATAACCAGTAGGACACACGCGTCACGCGTGCGCCAACATTGGCGAGAGTGGTAAGTTTTATGGAAAGGAAATCGCGCCAAGAACCATAGCTCAACGAGCCTCCCGGAAGAGCTCAGGCCCAGTACCTAAATTGGATCAATCCGAAAAGTTGTAGGGTAATAGAAGCCGGAAACAAAGCTTTACAAGCTGACAATCTTGTTTTCAAAAATCACTCACTCAGAAGTTGCCTTCCGGATTGATCTCAATGATTTCCGATCAACCTCTGTAGAGAGGCTTGAATACTTATTGTCATAGACATTTTTAGTTGGATTGGACAAAACATTTACTGCCCCAAAACCTCTATTCAGGCTGAAAACCTCATCAGCCAATTCAGCATCAGAATAAAAGTAATGGGAGATCTGATTGTTCTGCCATTCATCATTTCGCCTGATAAATTGGTGTTTCTTCGTTACAAAACCTGCCCTGTCAAATGTATACTCATGCTTCAAAGACGGCATCCAAACACTATCTTTTCTATTCCATTCATAAGACGCCAAATCCAGCTGATCATCCAATCGAGAATACATAAAATCTGTCTTGGACCCTGTGAAATTATGATAGGATCCAATGTTGTATGACTTCTGAGATTTGGAAGACAATCTGCCAAATGAATCATAGGCGTTTTCTATAACGGTACCACTGTCCCACGACCTGGTGCTTTTGTTCCACACACTGCTATGGCTATACACCGTATTTCCATTTTCATCATATGCTATCTCGTATTTCCTTTCCGGATCCCAGACCACTTTATCAGTGTAGACATAAGGGTTTTCAAAAGCAGTAACCTCTAAATTTCGATCATTATTTTCGTATCTAAACTCACTTTTATAGGCTCCTATCCATTCCCCTGCTACGGAGCTTTGATCGGTCACATGATTTAAGATGGTTCCATCCTCTTGATATTGAAATTTGGTTTGCTCCTCAATCTGCCATTCACCCAGGTCAGAGTTCCAGCTAAACGAACGATCCGCAACTCTTTGTCCATCCATCCAGTGAATCTCCTTTTTTTCATCTGGCAGCCACAAATTGCTATGACGATCCCATTTTGACTTCACATCAGAAGTGATGTTCAAGAGACTATCATAAGTGAATTCGTTTTTCCATGAGCCCACCCAATCGTTGTAATTCGAATCCCACCTATAATAAGTCTGGAGTTCCACTTTTCCTGAATCATTATAGACATATTCAACTTTATAAAATTTACCTTTCCAAACGCCAACAAGAGCATCCCATGAATAGTCAGCTTTCACCAGTACATTGCCCCTATCATCCAGCTTTTCATCTCTTTTGGCAGTTGGTTGCCATTTGTTAGCGCACTTATTCCAGAAATAGTCAATATAGTATTCCTGATTTCCCGATACCGTATAAGTGTACTCCCGCTTGCTTTTAGTTGTATCATTACCCAACGATGAAGTGTTGATGTTGTAATATATAATGTAGTCAAGGAGCTTATCTTTTGCTCCAACCGTTCTCGAGTCAACGCCCTTATTCATTGAGTAACAATTCAGCAATTGCTGATCATATGCAGTAGGATTTTGACTTCTGGCATTAAAAAATATAGCCATTAGAAGGAAAACACACAGGTATCTCATGTTAGCGCATTAATTACAAATGAATGGAAATGTAACTTTTAGGAAGGCCAGTCAAAAGCAAAGACCTTCTGATTAAGCCACTAACATTGGTGAGGAATCGAATAGGTGTAATTTGTACCCTTTGATGATTTCATTCACAACTGACAGATTGTGCTGATGCTCAGAATGACCATTGTTAATTGAGGCTATTAGATGATTGCGAATCTTTTCGGCGCATTCTATGGCCATTAGTGTGTCATCAAAACTTAGCGAATCTGTCATTTGCTGGAGTTCAGCAAATAGTCTACTGGTTGGGGCTTTCATAATAAGGATATTTAGCTGTTGGTAATAACAAGTTGCATCAATATATTTTATTATCAAATTCTGAATGTACGGTCAGGTAAAATCTGCGAATGAATCGGTAAATACCTGAATGAACGTCATAACACTACTTAAACTCAAATGAAAGGTTCTAGGTATTCGATAATTACAATGCGATTCAGATCATAATATGATTGTTTGCATTAAATCTGAAAGCCACGTACCTTCATTAAAAACACATTTCATCGTCATGAATAAAAACCCCGAGGTAGACACTTACCTGAAAAACAAAGCCCATCCCATGACTCCCGAGATTCAAAGAGTAAGGGAGATCATACTGGAAACGCATCCGGACATCATCGAAACGATTAAATGGAGTAGCCCCACCTTCATTTATAAGGGCAACATGGCCTCCTATTTTATGAATGCCAAGAAGCATGTTAGCCTAATGTTTCATAAGGGTGCCTTAATTGACGACCGTACCGGATTGCTTCAGGGTGACGGAAAAGAAGGACGCACCGCAAAATTTGCCAGTATGAAGGAAATCGAAAACAGGAAGGATGATCTGCAATCAGTGGTAAAGGGCTGGATTGCACTTCAGGATCAGAATGCTTAAATAAAAAGGCACTGCCAATTAAGCTCGTTCAAGTATTCCGCTTAAACATGCCGAAGATGCTCTCCGAGCATGAAACCTTTCCTAATCATTGTCAGGAGGAAAAATTCAAAACCAATTATTGTTAATAACGAACAAAAAATCCACATTTTTAGAGGTAGTACAAATTTGCGCACCAGGGATGGAACGGTATGTTTGAGCTCTGCCGAAGTATGAGGCAAGCGAGCAGTGACAGCCCACCCGGGTGCCCAAAATATTAATCACTATTCGACCCCAGAGCCTCCCAGATATGAACGTTCATCAGGAGTAGCAACATGCCATAAAAAGGGTCTTCCACGGGTATAGTTCCCAAGCGCATTCCAAGGTTCTCCAGGTCATTGTACCACACAACTTCTCCATCAATCCAGCTACCGGTCAACACCCCATTGATCAGAAAAAACGGAATCAGGATCACCAGGTAACTCAAAAAGAACTGACCAAGAAAATGCTTTCGAGTGAATGACAGGAATATCAGGTAGCTCCCAAGCAAAATACCCGTAACAACTGTATAATCCCGACCAAAATTCAGGATCGTGATTATAAGGACGATGAGGCCAAGTACAGCAGTGACGAGGTGGAAATCCTTGACTTTTACAGGCATTAAATGCTTGAATGCAAAGTAGGTAAAAAGGCAGGCATAAGGAATACAAATGAAGAAGAGCCACTCCTCCAGAGGCAGCCCCAGTAGATCCACTCCTAGCAAATAACGTTCATTGAAACCCCAATGTCCCCATCTCGTGAAGTACACATCCCAAACAACAAACAATGCCATCGGGATCAGAATCGCCGGAATGATTCTTTTTACAGTACTGGCAAAAGGTGCTTTGGGGTAAAAGCTGAAAGCCAAAGGAACACTGATAGCAAGGAGGTCCAGCGCCAGGTATACGAAGCGATCAGGCATGTTCCTTCTTTTCGTATTTCTTATCGGCAAATAGGAAACCGAAACTCTCGCAATCCTCTTTGGTATGCTTCGTGTGATGTGCGTAGTGCGCATTGATCAGGCGCTTGAGGTATTTACTCTTAGGTCTGATCCTGAATTTGATACGCTGATGCACCAAAACATCATGGAAGAGGAAGTAGAAAAGTCCATAGGCCAGTATGCCAATCGCAACAGAAGTGAGGTAAAAGGAATCGGTGTAATAGGTAGAATAATAAAAGAGTCCAATAGAAGGTAAACTGAATACCACCGCGAACAGATCATTACGTTCGAACCTTCCTTTACGAGGCACATGGTGGGAATGGTGCCAACGCCACATAAAACCGTGCATGATGTATTTGTGCGTAAACCAGGCTACTCCTTCCATGAAGACAAACACACCTATTACAATCAATATGTTCAGGATGATCTCAATCATGGGTGCAGTTCTTTCATAATTAAATGAAACCAAAAGGTAAACGATTCGGGATTTTCCACCATTTCGTTCTTAAGTATCGGCACTGGAACAAACCTATATTCTGATGCCTCCTCAGGATTTAAGATTGGCAATTGATCAGTCTTCCCAACAAATACATGATCCAGTTCGTGCTCGATCAACCCGTTTTCAAAATCTACCTTGTAAATGAACTTATGAGAAAAATGCGTTTCACAGGTAAGGCCAATTTCTTCCTGAAGGCGTCTGGCTACTGCCTCACTGGTCAGCTCATTTGGTCTGGGGTGACTGCAACAGGCATTGGACCATAATGAAGGAGAATGGTACTTGGAACCTGCTCTTTTTTGGATCAGCATCTCTCCTGCTTCGTTATAAACCACCACAGAAAGCGCACGATGCAAACTCCCTTCCTGATGAGCACTGAGCTTCTCCATGGTTCCCACCTGCTCATCCTGTTCATTAACCAATGTTACTAGCTCTTCCATCATAAAAACAGCTTTCTTTCCTCTTCTGTGATATGCTTTGATATCTTCATTATTCTTTGAACCCGCTGTTTCAGGTCTGCATCTTTCATTTCATTGAAGGCTTGCATTAAAAAGGCCTTGTCCTCCTCGATATAGTCATCATATCCCAGAAAGTCCGGCGCCTTCGTTTGACAGGCAAACCGCAAATACCTTATCTCCACATTTTCCTTAGCGGCCTCCACTGCCTCATTAAGCCGGTCAGATCCTCTGTTGAAATAGCTTAGCTTGTTCCACGGCGCGATAGCATTATCAGCCATAATCATTTCAATCGTGGCGAAATAGGCCATCGCTAAGGCTGTATGAACCTTTTCCTCCTTCATAGCCTCATAGATCTCTTCCGCCCGATCCTCAGAGGCATAAGCCTCATCAAATAGTTGACGATAATTGGCATCCTCCTGAAGAGGAACTATCATGGTAATTAACATCAATAAGACCATTTACGATCAAAATTGAATAATAAATAGGACTTGAGCATAATACTCAGCTTACGGGTGTTGTTAATCCTGATCCTATCTGTAAGAATTCTTTCCGCAGACAGAGCCCGGATTTTATTAAACAGCGATCGATAATATCGATAGGCCAGGAACACTCCCAACCGACAACATAGCGGCAATTGTCTGATTCCTACCAGGGCATCATCAAAGTCCTTTTCGATGTCAGCTTCAATTTGCCTTTTAGTTTCTTCGGTCAAACCGGCGTGTTGTATTTCCGGAAAATAGGCCCGGTTCAGATTCATGGTATCATGCTTAAGGTCACGAAGGAAGTTGACTTTCTGAAATGCAGCTCCCAATCGCTCAGCAGCAAATTTCAATTCCTGATATCGCTGCTTGTCGCCATTAACAAATACTGTCAGACACATCAACCCAACAACCTCCGCCGAGCCCACAATGTATTCTTCATAGCTATCCTCATCATGTGTCTCCATGCTCAGATCCATTTCCATAGAATTAAAAAAGGACTCAATGAGCTCAGGATCTATCTGATATTTATTGATAGTCTCCTGGAAACTTTGAAGGATCGGATTTAGGCTGATCCCTTCACTAATGGCCTCATAGGTGTCCGCCTTAAATCTTGCTAACAATATCTTTTTATTATAATCATGAAAGGTATCAACGATCTCATCGGCAAAGCGCACCAAGCCATAAATCGCATAAATGTCAGAACGAATACTCGGATCAAGCAATCTGATACCAAGGGAAAAACTAGTGCTGTAGCTCCGGGTGGTTAATTGGCTGCATTTGAGACAAACCTGATCATAAAGTGCTTTCATAGCGATTTCAAATATTCGTTAACATAATTGGCTGCTAATTCTCCTGATACAATGGAGGGCGGAACTCCAGGACCCGGAACAGAAAGCTGTCCGGTGAAAAATGTATTCTTCAATTTCTTGTGACGCATATTAGGTTTGAGGAAAGCTGTCTGCTTTAGTGTATTGGCCAATCCATAGGCATTACCTCTAAAAGCGTGATAGTCCTTTTTAAAATCTTCTACCGCATAATCCTTTCTGTAAACCACGTTTGGCCTGATGTCCACTCCTATCTTCTCTTTCATCCGATCACAAACCAGGTTGAAGTAGTGCTCCTTCATTAGTTCTGTATTTTCCAATCCCGCTGCCACGGGAATCAGGATCACCAGATTTTCATGTCCTTCCGGTGCAACACTGGGGTCTGTTTTAGATGAACAGCTCACATAGAACTGGGGACGCTCGGGAAAGGAAACGGTCTCGTAAATCGCCTTACTGTGATCACCAAAATCGGTATCGAAAAACATATTATGGTGCTCCAGTTGCGGAAGCTTACCCTTAAAACCAATGTAGTAGAGGAAAGCCGATGGAGCCATCACTCTGCTATCCCAATAGGTAGATGAATATTGCCGATAGGCTTCTGGAAGTACTTCAGTATCAAAATGATGGTAATCACCACTGATCACAAAAGTATCAGCCTTATATCCCTTTGAACTGGTGGAGGCCTGCGTGATTTGCTGATTGGAGATGTCAAAGTTTTTGACTTCCTCACCTGCTATAAACCGAACCCCTTGCTCTTCAGCCACTTGCTTGAATGCATCGGCAATTCTGCCGAAACCTCCCATCGGATACCAGGTACCCAGATAAAGCCCCGCATAATCCATCATGGAATAAAGCGCCGGTGTATGCTTTGGGTCAGCCCCTAAAAAAAGCACAGGAAATTCTAATAACTGAATAAGGTATGGATGTTTGAAATACTGCCTGATGTGTTTACTGATGGGCTTAAGGAGGTGCAGGCCTGCTGCAGACTTCATAATTTTCCAATCGATAAACGGCCATATGCCGTTGGGCTGACGGTAGATAATATCATTAACCCCTACTTCGTATTTAAAAGCCCCGTCCTCCATGAAGGCTTCTAATCGTTTTGAGCTCCCGGGCTCAAGTCTTTCAAAAAGATCATGAAGTGCCTCACGATTATCAGGAATCGTTACGACCTCATTTTCAAAAAATATCTTGAAGTTCGGCTCGAGTCGAACGAGGTCATAATAGTCTGAAGCAGATTTACCGAAATAGCTGAAAAACCGATCGAAGACATCCGGCATCCAATACCAGGAAGGCCCCATATCGAAAGAAAACCCTTGCTCCCTCAGTACCCTCGCACGCCCGCCAGTCTCGGCATTTTTTTCAAGTAAGGTCACTTCATGCCCGTCTTTAGCAATAAGTGCCGCGGATGACATGCCGGCGAACCCTGAACCAATAACAACAGCTTTCAATAATGTTTAACATTTTAATGATACTGTTAAACACGTAGGCGGTTCTATTGTTTATGAGCGGTAAGAAAAAATTAAATTTATTTTTCAGTAAGCAGGGCCCAATCTCATTAATAAATGAGTTCGAGGTAGTTTTTATAATGGATTAGTTGATTCACAGTGATTTTTGGATCCTTCAGTACTTTGGACACAATAAACGCTCCCTCCAGAATTACTGTAAACATATCAGCCAGTGAATCCACATCAATTTCAATTGAAGGTTTTTTGATCCTGGACACCTCATTAATTAAAGCCACCAATGTCTTCCTCCAGAGATAAACAGCCTCCACCACCATGTCCATCACCTCTTGGCCAAACTGTTCGGGTTCATAGGTATATGAAGCATACAAGCATCCGGCATAAGGTGAATCCAGCCCATCGAAAATATCAATAAACCACTGAATAAACATTGACAGTCTTTTCGCAGGATCATTTTCATATTCTATTGTTCCTTCCAGCGCACCCTTCAGTTCACCCATGTCGTGCATAGCAAAATGACGCATCAACTCCATCGCCAGCTCCGACTTACTCTTAAAATGATAAAAAAAGGCACCCTTGGTAAGCTCCGTTTTGGCTAGAATATGGTCAATAGTCGTTCCGGCAAAGCCATTAGTCAGGACTAGCTGGGTGGTTTCGTCCAGGATTTTTGTTCTTGTCTTATTTCCGTCTTTGGGCATACCCAAATATAGGTATTTTATACCAACTAGTTTGTTTAATTATAAATCATACTTATTTTTGTACCAACTAGTTTGTTTAAAAACATTAACTTTAAGTAACATGCCTTCACCAATTGACATTTTGTTAGACCCCATTTCCCTCGCAGTAATTGGGATGTATGGGCTGCTATTCGCCTGGGAATCATTTTTCCCTCGTAACAAAAATTTACCGAGCATTAAATATGCTACCGCCAGAGGTTTGATTGCCTTCGGAGTATTCTTCTACCTTAGTTCTTACCTGCCGCTATTTACAGATGAGTATCTGGCGTCCTTTCAACTGTTCGACCTAAGTGGTTTCTCATTAGGCTCACAAATCGCTATTGGATTATTTATCTACCAGTTTGCGCTTTACTTATGGCACTGGTCCATGCACAAGTCCAACACGCTTTGGAAGGTATTTCATCAGATGCATCACAGTGCCGAAAAACTGGATATCCCCAGCGCCTTCTATTTTAGCCCTATGGATATGGTTGGTTTCACCTTATTGGGCAGTCTCGTTTTTGCACTTGTCATCGGCGTGAGCCCAACAGCAGCTACGGTGGTTATACTTTCACTTAATTTCCTAAGCATCTTTCAGCATGCAAATATCAAAACACCAACATGGCTTGGGTACCTGATACAACGACCGGAACAGCACGCTATTCATCATGGCCGTGGCATTCATGGTTACAATTACTCCGACTTCCCCGTTTATGACATGATCTTTGGTACTTTCAAAAACCCGGAAGACTACCAGGGGGAATACGGATTCTATGATGGTGGTTCCGCCAAAGTCCTGGATATGATCAGCTTTAAGGATATCGACAAAACAGCTACTTAGTAACTTCTGTAATTTTATTCAGATCGTAATGTTTAATCCCGGATCGGATTCTAATAAAATCTGGTTCGGGATTTTTTATTGCTTCAGGATTCTGTTCAGACATCAGGCAGTGGAGTTACAATACTCATGTACAAAAGAGGTCGTAGAGGATTTTTGGTATCTCATTTGCATGTAGCTACTTCTATTAAATATATTTACTTGCTCTCCGCCAACCAGTAAATAATGCCACTTATGAAAAAATTCATATTTATCATAGCTGCTATAGCCATGCAGTCTTGCTTGTATGAAGACGTCCCGCGCTCAATCATTGCAGATGTGGATCCCAATCTATGTATAGACTCTGATCTGGTCCTCATTTTGGAATCAACTCAGAACACCTCCGGATGTGGGGTGGCTGACGGAGCCTTAACCGTATCCGGATCGGGTGGAGTACCTCCCTATATGTATAGCATCAATGGAGGCACCAGTCAATCATCCAATGTTTTTGGCAGTCTATTAGGTGGCACCTACACTGTCACCGTGTATGATTCCAAGCCGTGCAGTTATGTTCTAAAAGATGTCATGGTAGAAAATGCCGGATCTACGCTTTCTGTATCTGCTACGACTACAGACAATACTTCCTGTCTTTCTCCAAATGGGGAAGTACAACTGAATGCAACAGGAGGTGATATGCCTTATAAATTCAGCTTTAATGGGTCTTCCCTTTCGGATGTTTCATTATACACTGGTGTCGCTCCGGGAACATACGAGGCCATGGTAGTAGATGCCAATGGAACCGGCTGTGAAGCGCCGATCAGTGTTACCGTACTGCAATCAAGCACTACGGACATCTCATACGAAACCTTTATTGCTCCACTTATCACGCAATACTGTGCGGCAGCCACCTGCCATGGTGCCGGCAACACCAAGCCAGGTGGAGACCTTACCACCTACAGCCTGGTTAAGGCCAATGCTGCTACTATCAAGAAAAGAACAGGAGATGGAAGTATGCCGAAAAGAGGTAAGCTATCCGCTGAACAGATCAAAAAGATTGCCTGTTGGGTGGATGCGGGGGCTCCGAATAATTGATCATTAAAAAAAATCGTCATGAAGATATACTTGAAAACCGGACTAGTAATTCTTGTACTGTGCATCGCAACATCATTACAAGCCCAGAAATATGTTTCAGAAAAAAGCAATGTGACTTTCTACTCCTATGCCCCACTGGAAGATATCACCGCCAAAAGCAAGAAGGCTGTAGGTATCATTGATGTAGATGCCGAGAAAATAGCCTTTTCCATCCCCATAAGAAGTTTTGACTTTGAAAAATCACTGATGCAGGAACACTTCAACGAGAAGTACATGGAGTCAGACAAATACCCCAAGTCAACTTTTCAGGCGGTGTTGATTGATTTCAATGCCAGAAAAAAAGGGGTACAAAATGTTACGGCAAAAGGAAAATTGACCATTCATGGGATTACTCAAAATGTAGAAATTCCCGGAAAGATTGAAATGTTGGGAAATGGGAAAATTCAGATCACCTCTACATTCATGGTCAAGCTGGTAGATTATGACATCACCGTTCCGCAAATCGTGTTTCAGAATATCGCAGAAGAAATAGAAGTCAAAGTAGATTTTACCCTATCCAAGAAGAAATAATTATTCAATACTTAGCTAACCAGAATGAAAAGATTTTTTACCCTGTTCGCTGCCCTGGTCGTCCTCTCACTCAATCTAGCAGGTCAGGATCTACTTTCTGAATTGGACGAACTAGATAGCTCAGAACCTGTTTATACTATTGCCACCTTCAAAGGAACCCGAGTTGTTAATGGACATTCCATAGAGACAAAGGGGGAGGGAGAACTAGAGTTTATCATTTCTCATAGGTTTGGAACCATAAATTCTGGAGGATATGACCTGTTCGGGCTAGATCAGGCATTTATCCGAATCGGATTAGAATACGGACTTACTGACCAATTGGGAGTTGGCATTGGACGGAACTCTTTCAATAAAATCTATGATGGGTATCTTAAATACAAAGCCATCAGGCAAAGTGATTCAGGCTCACCTGTTACTGCCACAACCTTGATAAGCATGGGACTACAGACCTACCCTCAATCAAAATTTGATTCAACGTTGACCTTTGGTAGTCGACTCAATTACACCTATCAGGTACTCATTGCACGGAAAATATCCTCAGATCTTTCAGTGCAGGTCGCTCCCACCTTCGTACACACCAACAGGGTTGATCAAACCATCTTAAATAATGACCAGTTTGCTATGGGCTTTGGAGCAAGATATAAACTAACGCGTAGCATATCTCTCAATGCTGAATATTATGCAAGATTTGACCCACACGCTGACTCACCTTATTATAATTCCTTTGGCCTGGGGATAGACATTGAAACAGGAGGACACGTCTTTCAATTGATTTTCAGCAATTCCCAGGGAATGGTGGAGCGAACCTTCGTCACCGAAACGGCAGGAAACTTCTTTAAGGGAGGAATTCATTTTGGGTTTAATATTACCCGGACCTTTCAGTTAACACATTAACAACCTTTTCGATCTAACCTTACCAACGCACTCGCTTGCTTCTTTCGGAGCGAAAAACATTCATATTTAGATAATAGAGCAGGTTTTCACCTATCAAATAGCTGAATGATCGGCCGATCCAATGTTAAATTTTGTTTCCTAATAAAAAAGTTAATGTTACGTAATTGTTAATTTCTTAACATTTACGTAACTTCGGGTCATCAAAAACTTAACAATAGAGGACATGAGAACATTGAGTATATTATTCGCGCTGGTAATAGGTATGTCTACAGCATTTGCTAACTCTGGTGAGGACGCAGTTGCAAGGACCGCGAAAGCGACCAATTTCTCAGAAGTAATCAATAAGATCGAATATCCTCAGACTGCAAGGACTAATGGAATTGAGGGAAGAGTACTTGTTCTCGTGAAGATCAACGAAGAAGGAAAAGTGGCAACAACTAAAGTAGTTAGCTCGCCTTCCGAAGAATTATCGAAGGCAGTAATTACTGCGATGAAGAAATTACAATTCGAACCTGCAAAGAATGCCAACGGTGTTGCCGTACCGTCAGCAGTGCATGTTCCGGTAGATTTTGAATTGACGATTGACTAACTAGTCAACCGCGTTATACATTCACCTACGTGTTTGAAAGGGAACTTACCGAGTTCCCTTTTTTGTTGCTCGGCAATTTTCTCGTTCCCCAGATTACCAAGACTACCGAGGTGAGTATGACTGACCTTACGGTTCGCTTCATAGGTTCCCTCCTCTACTCTTTTCCCAACTTCCTTATAGGCATCTCGGAATGGCATTCCCTCCAGCACAAGTTCATTGACCAACTCCACGGTAAACAGATAATCATACTTTGGATCATTAATGATCTCGTCTTTTATGATGATTTGATTGAGTGCAAAGTCAGCGATTTCCAGACAATCTTTAATGGTCTCAATACCAGGAAACAGGCGCTCCTTGAGACCCTGGAGATCTCTATGATATCCACTAGGCAAATTGGTTAGCAAAAAGGTAATCTCGGTAGGAAGAGCTTGCAACTGATTGCATCTGCCTCGTATCAACTCAAACACATCCGGATTCTTCTTATGTGGCATAATGCTCGAACCGGTTGTTAGCTCATCCGGGAATGTCAGAAACCCAAAATTTTGCCCCATATACATGCATAGGTCCATCGACATTTTACCCAATGTCCCGGCCACTGCTGCAATTGCATTTGCAAAAGACTTTTCACTCTTGCCTCGGGTCATTTGGGCATAAACCACGTTATGATTTGGGTGCTCAAATCCCAGCAAGTCCGTCGTCATTTCACGGTTAAGAGGAAATGATGATCCATATCCTGCGGCTGATCCCAATGGATTCTTATTTGCCACCGAATAGGCTGCCTGAAGTGCATGTAAGTCTTCAGAAAGGCTTTCTGCATATGCTCCAAACCATAACCCAAAAGATGACGGCATGGCCACCTGCATATGCGTGTAACCAGGGATCAATACATTTTTATATTGATCGCTAAGTGCAATTAGCGTATTGAAAAGTCCGTCGACCAGCTTTACTATTTCCTCAATTTCATATCGAAAATACATCTTCAAATCCACCAAAACCTGGTCGTTTCGTGACCGTCCGCTATGGATCTTTTTACCCATCTCGCCCAGTCTTTCCGTAAGGATAAACTCTACCTGGGAGTGAACATCCTCTACCTCATCTTTGATAACAAACTCACCATTAACAGCGAGCTGATAAAGCGATTTAAGTTCCATAGACAACGCATCCAACTCCTCCTTTTCCAATAACCCAATAGAATTGAGCATACGGATATGAGCAAGGCTTCCAAGAATATCAAAAGGTGCCAACAGCAGGTCTAGCTTGCGGTCATCACCTACGGTAAACGTTTCGATCTTTTGATTGACATCAATGGATTTTTGCCAAAGCTTCATTTGAATGCGTGATTATGATTTGATGATTTTGTTCAGGAGCGCAAGATAGCCTGTTACTCCTTCACGAATTTCGTCCACAAAGATATACTCATCGGCCGTATGTGAACGCTGTGAGAGTCCCGGACCAATTTTAACCGTAGGAAATGGCATCAACGCCTGATCGGATAATGTTGGAGAACCAAAGAACTCAATATCCAGAGCTTCTGCCGCCTTGATAAGTGGATGATCCTTTGTAATAAATGACGGTTGCAATCTGGTACTTCTTTCCTTCACCTCCGACAAAACATTTGCCCTGATAATCTCAAGCATTTCATCATTGGAATAAGCATCCGTACCACGGATATCCACCACAAAATGGCATTCATCAGGGACCACGTTATGTTGGTATCCCGCTTCGATCATCGTCACAGACATTTTTACTGGTCCCAGGTATTCAGACTCCTTAGGAAAGTTAAAATTCCTAAACCATTCTATATCCTTGATGGCATTATAAATGGCATTTTCTCCTTCCTCTCGGGCTGCATGCCCAGATTTACCCGGGGCATAACAATCCAGGACCATCAAGCCCTTTTCCGCAATCGCCATGTTCATTTCGGTTGGTTCACCCACAATCCCAAAGGCAATTTCTCCAATTTCTGACAGGATGCTGGCCACTCCAAGTCTTCCGGATATTTCCTCTTCAGCTGTAGCCGCAAAAACCAGGTTATAGTGAAGGTTTTCCTGATCATACAAATAAAGAAATGCAAACATCAGAGAAACCAGTGCCCCACCGGCATCATTACTCCCCAGACCATAAAGCTTATCCCCTAGAATAATGGCTTTATACGGATCTTTAATATACCCTTGATTAGGCTTGACCGTATCATGATGGGAGTTAAGTAGAATAGTAGGCTTCTCCGGGTCAAAATGGAGATTTCT
The DNA here is from genome assembly GCF_024714475.1 of Marinoscillum sp. MHG1-6. Taxonomy (GTDB): domain Bacteria; phylum Bacteroidota; class Bacteroidia; order Cytophagales; family Cyclobacteriaceae; genus JAMZMI01. Next base: position 550,267 of record NZ_JAMZMI010000003.1, read on the forward strand.
CGCCCATACGTTGTTGTTACTTCTAAAGGTTTCCACACCATTAGATTCAAGGTAAGATTCAATGAGCGCTGCCGTCTCATCTTCCTCTTTACTTAAACTTGGTGTCTCGATCAGCGATGACAGGACTTTGATCGCCTCTGCGTGAATATTTTCGATGTTACGCCTGAAGGATAGTGCCATTCTCAGGATCTCCTATTTCGTCGAATTTACATATCCGAACAGATTTAACACCATTATCAATCACATTGAAAGCATTATCAAGTTTAGGTATCATACCATCATGAACCTTAAACTCCGACTTCAACACTTCGTACTCTTCTTTATTTAATGTTTTAATCAATGTGGATGGGTCCGAGACATCCTCCAGAACACCAGGCATTTCGAAGGTCATTGAAAGTACAACATCAAATTTTGAGGATAACCCTATAGCCACCTCTGAAGCAATCGTATCTGCATTGGTATTAAGCAGCTGACCATAACCATCATGCGTTAAAGGCGCTATCACAGGCACTGTGCCCGAATCCAATAGGTTCGTAAGAAAAGAAACATTCACTTCACGAATGTCACCTACCAAACCATAATCGATCCCCGCTTTTACTGGTCTCTTCTTAGCAAGAATGGCATTACCATCGGCTCCGGAAAGACCCAAGGCATTCATTCCCTGTGATTGTAGTTGAGCTACGGTCCGCTTGTTAACAAGACCTGCATATACCATCGTCACAATTTCGATGGTCACTTCATCAGTGATCCTTCTGCCTTCAATGATTTTTGGTGAAACACCCAACTTCTCTCCCATCTGCGTGGCAACCCTACCTCCACCATGGACCAATATCTTATATCCACTGATCTTCTTAAACTCAGCTAAAAAATCTGCGAACATGATCGGGTCGTCGACGACGGCCCCTCCAATTTTGATAACGTTAAGTTTCTCCATATCTATAGCCTTTGTAGTAATTCCTTGAGCACTACCTGAGCCGAATAAGTTCGATTATTCGCCTGCTCGATCATCAGGGCGTTCTCACTATCCATAACCTCATCCGCTATCACCACATTTCTTCTTACTGGCAGACAATGCATCACCTTTGCATCGTTAGTGAGCGCCATTTTTGCGCTATCAACAATCCATTCAGGCTGATCTATTACTTTTCCGTAGTCTTGATATGAAGACCAGTTTTTTACGTAGATAAAATCAGCCCCCTCGAATGCTTTAAGCTGATCATATTCTAATGTAGCATTTTTCGTGAACTTATCCGCGAGTTCGAGGCCTTGAGGATGCGTAATTGTGAAATCAACATCCATTTTTTGGATCCATTCCGAAAAACTATTGGAAACTGCCTGTGGCAAAGCCTTAATATGGGGCGCCCAGGTCAGAACCACTTTAGGTTTCCTTTTTGGCCAATGTTCTGATATGGTGATCAAATCTGCCAAAGATTGCAATGGATGCAATGTAGCCGACTCAAGGCTCACCACCGGAACACCGGCATACTTTACGAAAGATTTAATCAGGTGTTCGCTATAGTCCATCTCACGGTCTTTCAACCCCGGAAAGGAACGAACCCCCAGAATATCACAATACTGTCCCATCACCGCAGCCGCCTCCATGATATGCTCTGCCTTATCTGAATTCATGATAGCACCTTCCTGTGTTTCGATCTGCCATGAATCCTGCGTTACATTCATAACCAAGACATCCATACCCAGATTTCTGGCTGCCTTTTGGGTACTCATCCTTGTCCTTAGACTAGAATTGAAAAAGAGCATCCCCATCGTCTTATTTTTACCCAGGGATTGAAATGCAAAAGGATCTTTTTTCAATGAAATAGCATCATTGACCAATGCCATTGGGTCTTTTACGTCATCTACTGACAAAAATTGATTCATAGGTCAGTCGTTATTTGATATTAGAGATGCGCTCGTAGGAAGCCATCAAACCTTTAATGATCGCTGAGCTCAATCCCTGATGTTCCATTTCATTCAACCCTTCAATCGTACAGCCCTGAGGAGTGGTTACTTTATCGATCTCCACCTCCGGGTGATTTCCGTTTTCAAGTATCAGGGAGGCTGCTCCTTTAGCTGTTTGCACGGCGATCAGTTGAGCTTCTTCAGAATGAAAGCCCATCTGTACCCCACCCTGGGTAGCTGCCCTTAAAAAACGCATGAAAAAAGCTATCCCGCTGGCTCCCAATACGGTCGCCGCCTGCATCAATTTCTCATCAATCACAAGTGTTTTGCCTAATGCGTCAAACAAAGCCTGTATTTCCTTTACCTCAGCTTCATTTCCATTTGAAGTAATACACGTCATCGACTCGCCAATGGCGATGGCGGTATTCGGCATAGCCCTGATGACCGTGGCCTTTACAGTAATTTGCTTTTCAATTTCTGCAAGCATCACACCGGTGATCACCGATACTAAAACATGATCTTCAGTCAGCACCGGATTGATCTCCTCCAGTACCTTAGGCAGTTGTTTAGGCTGCACGCACAACATCACAATTCGAGATTGCTTAACAGCTTCCAGGTTGGATGTTATTGTTTGGTATCCCTTGTTTTTGAGATAAGAGATACTTTCAATATGCCTTCTGGTAAGGAAGACCTCTGAGCTCTTTTTCAGACCTCCATCTACAATTCCTTCTGCGATAGAGATACCCAAATTACCGGCTCCGATAATGGCGATGTGTTTTTGACTCATGGCTTAAAGGTTTAGAATGCCACTGATTTTAGTTTTAGTCCTTCTTCCTCTTCCAGCCCAAACATAAGGTTCATATTTTGAACCGCCTGGCCTGATGCTCCTTTTAATAAATTATCTATCAAGCTGATAACCATCAGCTTATCATTATGCTTCTGCAAATATATTAAGGCCTTATTGCTATTGACCACTTGTTTAATATCCGGGTTCTCATCTACCAAATGAACAAAAGGTTCATCAAGGTAAAAAGACTTATACTTCTCCAAAGCCTCCTTTAGAGGCACTTTAGAATCGAAATATGATGTCACAATAATACCTCTCGTGAAATTACCACGATAAGGAATAAAGCTGATATCAAAGTCCTTTCCGGAAACCTGATTTAGACTTTGTCCTATTTCTCCCAAATGCTGATGAGTGAATGCCTTATACACACTCATATTATTATTTCTCCAGGAAAAATGAGAGGTGGAACTCAAGGATTGACCAGCACCTGTAGAGCCGGTAATTCCCGATACATGCACATCAGATTCAATATAGCCCGCCTGTGCTGCCGGCAAAAGCCCCAGCTGAATACAAGTAGCAAAACATCCCGGATTCGCTACTTTTTGCGCATCCATGATCAATGCCTTGTTGATTTCTGGCAACCCATATACAAAATCATTGCCATCGCGTTTTAAACGATAATCATGACTTAAATCCACCACTTTAACCGATGCCGGAGCAGGGTTAGCCTCTAAAAATCTAACGGACTCACCATGCCCTTTGCATAGGAAAATTACATCTACCTTGTCATAATCGAGACCACCGTCGAAGGTAAGATCAGTATCTCCCACCAAATCAGAATGAGTGGTTGTCACTGGCTTACCTGCCTGACTCTCACTTTGTGCTTGAGTTATCTCTACTTTCGGATGATTTACTAAAATACGGAACAACTCTCCGGCTGTATAACCGGCAGCTCCAACAATTCCCGCTCTGATCATGGTCTTAGCTGTTATGTACTTTATGGAAGATCATGTTTTGATTACCGAAGATCTTGGCAAAACCCTTCACATCATCTCCGGTCCATGCATTGTTCATTTCACCATACTTACCAAAAGATGATTGCATCATGTCATTAGGAGACGAAATGCCTACCACATAGAATCTGTATGGTGCGAAATGCACCTTCACTTTACCGGAAACATATTTCTGAGAGGACTCGAGAAGCGCTTCAATATCTCTCATCACCGGATCCAGGTAATGACCTTCATGCAGAAGGTTTCCATAAGTAAGTGCCAACTGATCTTTGATCAATAATTGGTTTTTACCCAAAACATGCTTTTCCAGCGCGTGATGCGCTTTGATCACCACTAATGGAGCAGGTGCTTCAAACCCTACTCGCCCTTTAATACCAATGATGGTATCTCCAACATGTATATCCCTACCAATAGCATACTGAGATGCAATGGCGCCAATTTTCTCAATACATTCGATCGGGCTAAGAGCCTCACCATTAAGTCCTACTGGTTCGCCATTCTCAAATGTAATCTCAATTTCTTCGGATCCCTCCCTTTTCAATTGAGAAGGGAAGGCTGTATCAGGTAGGTATTGATCTGATGTAAGTGTCTCTTTGCCTCCAACAGAAGTTCCCCAAAGCCCCTGATTCACAGAGTACAATGCCTTTTCCCAATTCCCTTCGATACCATTATCAACAAGGAACTGAATTTCTTCTTCCCGAGACAATTTCAAATCCCTGATCGGGGTGATGATCTCCTTTTCAGGACACATGATATTGAAGATCATATCAAATCTCACCTGATCATTTCCAGCACCTGTACTCCCATGAGCAATGGCGTCTGCTCCAATTTCAATGGCATGCTTAGCAATTTCAGTTGCCTGAAAAACACGTTCTGCACTTACCGAGAGCGGATAAGTATTGTTCTTCAACACATTACCAGCTATTAGGTACTTGATAGATTTCTTATAAAAATCGGGAGTGGCATCAACTGTTACATGACTGGCAGCTCCCAATGATTTAGCTCTGGCCTCAATCTGGCCAAGTTCTTCCTGATCAAAACCTCCGGTATTCACTGTGATCGTGTGAACTTCACCAAAGCTTTTAGATAAATAAATAGCGCAATACGTGGTATCTAATCCTCCACTAAAGGCCAATACTATCTTTTTCTCACTCATTTTGTTCTTACTGTTTGTTTCCAGATCATCAATTTCTGAGCAACCTCCTTACGCTTCTTCTCCCATTTACGTTTCTTTTCTTCAGGATCGTAAAGCATACCTGTACATAGACAGTTTTGATGATTCTTACTAGTTAATATTGCATAGTTCACACAACTACTACATCCCTTCCAAAACACTTCGTCATCGGTCAATTCCGAGAACGGAACAGGTCGATAGCCCAGATCTGAATTGATCTTCATCACCGCGTGGCTGGTCGTCAACCCAAATAATTTGGCTTCTGGATAAAGTTTTCTGGAAAGTTTAAAAGCACGTTCCTTTATGGCCTGAGCCAGCCCATGCTTACGGAAGTCAGGATGAACGATCAAACCCGAATTAGCAACATATTTGCCGTGACCCCATGTTTCTATATAGCAGAACCCTGCCAATTCCTTTTTGGAGGTCAGTGCGATTACAGCCTTTCCTTGCTTGATCTTATCAGCTACATACTCTGGTGAGCGCTTTGCAATACCCGTACCTCTTTGTCGGGCGCTCTCTGCAATAAGCTCGCAAATTTCGTTGGCTAAATATTCATGTGATGCATCCGCTACAGATACAACAAACTTATTCATGGTGTTTTTTGCTTTAGTGGTAAAGATATTAGAAAGAATCGAGGGATTGGCACGCTACGTAAGCAGCCATAGTTTATCTATCAGGCAGAGCGCCTCGGCGTATTAGGCCTCCTCAAAGGGAATGATATGACAATTCTTTTCTCCACTGTGTTAAAAAAACAAGATTGCAAATTTAAGTAGCTATTAAGTTATAGGAACAAACTTTAATCTAAAAAATTCAAATTTGACAGAATATAATTCATTTAATTTCAATTTTACCTGAAACTCCTCCCGAAACGATGTATTTCATAATTTCAGTATTTTTCCCTTTCAAAAGGATAATTCTCGACTTTTCGATGATAATGAGGTTTCCTGAAAAGTTGTAGGAGTGCGGCATGTAAACGGACACCTTACCTGGCAATCCAATTTCTTCAAGGTCAGTTTGCGTAATGAATCCCGGCTTTAATATCTCCCCCTTCTCGTCCAATGGAACTAATACCGGCTGATCAAATCGTTTTTTATCTCCCACAAATGCATCCACCAGGTCGTTAATGGAAGTATAAATGAATCCTGCCAGAGGAATCCGCTTAATCCAACTATTTAAAGTTTCTATCGCAGGCTTGGCGATGATGGTATTGGCAATATACCCAACCCCGGTGGTTACCAGTAGCACCGTCAAAATACCGATACCGGGAATTTTTATTGGGATGAGGTTATCTATCCAAACAACCATTGCAGAAATGATGTAGATGGTCAACCCAATCGGAACAACCAACAACAAGCCTTTCAGGAAGTAATTAACTACAGGATGTATATTCATGTCCTAAAAATATATGGCATTAAACAGAAAAGGCTTTGCATAGTTGCAAAGCCTTTAGAATATTTTTCAATTTCTTTTCTTCTTAAAGGGCAATGCCGATAAAAGATTTAAATGCCAATCCCATCAATCCGGTAATCAACATGGTGATTCCTAAGCCTTTAAGACCAGCCGGAACGTGAGAATACTTCAGTCTTTCTCTGATGGCTGCCAGAGCGATTATAGCAAGGAACCAGCCTAACCCAGAACCAAACCCATAAGCGGTGGCCTGAGCAATAGTATAGTCTCTTTGTACCATGAAAAGTGACGCTCCAAGAATTGAGCAGTTTACCGCAATTAGCGGCAAGAAAATTCCCAATGAACCGTATAGTGCAGGAGAGAATTTCTCAATTACCATCTCCACAAGCTGAACCATAGAAGCGATTACAGCAATGAACATGATAAACTGCAAGAATGTAAGGTCGACTGTTTCAAAGCTTGCACCCATCCATTTAAGCGCTCCTTCTTTTAAGACAAATTCCTGTAGCAACCAGTTAACGGGTGTAGTGATCGTCAAAACAAACACAACCGCCATTCCCAAACCGAAGGCTGTAGACACCTTTTTAGATACCGCAAGGAATGAACACATGCCCAGAAAATAGGCAAAGATCATGTTATCGATAAAAGTTGCTTTTAATGCAATGTTAAAAATATCCATGCTCTATCTCTATTAATGTTCTACGTATCCAGTTTTAGTCCTTTGTACCCAGATAAGGACACCAAGCACCATAAATGCACCGATGGAATCAACCATCAAACCATTCGTAGGGAAAGTATCCCAACCAATAGCTTCGAATATTTTAAAGTTCAGGATTGAACCTGATCCGAACAACTCACGGAAGAAGGCAACCACCATAATGATCCAGGCATAGCCGAAACCACTACCCAGTCCATCTAGTATTGAGTCATAAGGTTTATTACCCATCGCAAAGGCTTCCAGTCTACCCATCACAATACAGTTGGTGATAATTAGCCCGACAAAAGCTCCAAGCACTTTATACATATCATAGTAATATGCCTTAAGTACTTCACTTACCAGGGTCACCAATGTTGCAATAACAGCAAGCTGCACGATGATCCTAACCCTTCCCGGGATAAGGTTTCTCATCAATGAGATGATCAGGTTAGAGAATACGATAACGAATATTACCGCTATTGACATCACGATCGTTGGCTCCATCTTAATGGTAATCGCAAGGGCAGAACAGATACCAAGTACCTGGATGGTAATCGGATTATCGTCGCTCAAAGGATCCTTAACGATACCTCTTCTTCTCTTCGAGAATAAAGGCTCGGCAGGCTTTTTCTCTACCTTTTCTTTAACTTCTACAGTTTCTGTACTCATAGTCCTTCTTAGTTAAGTGCCAGATTACCTTCTGATTTCACTTTATCAAAAAACGGTTGGTAACAACCTAAATATTCTTCAAGCATGCGGTTAACTCCCTTTCCGGTCATCGTCGCTCCTGACATTCCATCAACCTGATGATCCGTCAAACCAGCATTACCTTCACCCTTCACCATTGACACTGATACTAATTCACCAGCTTCAAAAATGGTCTTTCCAACATATCTTCCCTGAATTTCCTGTGAAGTAATTCTAGCTCCAAGACCAGGAGTTTCCTGCTTATGGTCAAATGCAATACCTCTAATGGTATTCAAGTCTCCATCCAAAGCAATGTAACCTGAGATCCAATCCCAAAGACCAGCTCCGAACATTGGAAATACATAAGCTTCTGTCTTTCCGGATTCGTTTTTAAACATATAAACCGGGTACAGTCGCTCGCTCTTATCAAGTCTGTAATTCTTTTGAACGCTTACTTTTTCAGCGACAATTTTATTCCCCTTAGCATCCGCCTCTACCGTGTTACCTTCCGCATCCACAACGATGGAAGTTACCTTTTGATCGTAAAGGGACAGAATTTCATTAGGGTCCTTGATATTGGAGATATCCATTACAGCCCCAAGAATCTTTTTCTTGGTATCCAGCTCGATTTGCTTGTCCTGAGCTGGTTTTAGGCCAACAGATGCAAGAGAAAGCATACCACCAAGAATAATGGTAAGGACAGCCGAAAATATGATGATGTATGTATTAGATCGTTGCACGCTTCAGTCTTCTTTTTTTGTTAGCATCTACTACGTAATAATCAATCAATGGAGCGAACACGTTCATGAACAGGATCGCCAACATGATTCCTTCAGGGTAAGCAGGGTTTACTACTCTTATCAACACGGTTAGCACACCGATTAAAAATCCGTAAATCCATTTTCCTGTTTCTGTTTGAGCAGCGGATACAGGGTCTGTCGCCATGTATACAGCTCCGAAAGCTAATCCACCGATCACCAGGTGATAATGTGCAGGAAGTTCAAGGAATGAATTTCCACCAATCATATTGAAAAGGAGACCCATTAGGTAAGCTCCTGAGAAAACACTAAAGATGATCTTCCAGCTACCTACACCGGTTCCTACTAATATCAATGCACCTAGCAGGCACATCAAAGTAGAAGTTTCTCCAATCGATCCGGGGATCACTCCAACAAACATGTTCCAAAAATCAAACATCCCGGCATACCAGTGACCTGCCATGTCTGCCATCATATCGGTGCCATTTTGAGCTGCACTCGCTCCGTAAGCCAATACGGTTGCTCCGCTATAACCATCTACTGGTTGTGCGTCACCAAAGAATGTCCATACCTCTCCGGAAATCTGTGATGGATAGGCAAAATACAAGAATGCCCGTGCCGTTAATGCCACGTTAAGAATATTCATCCCTGTTCCACCAAATGCTTCTTTACCGATCACCACAGCAAAAATGGTCGCTAATGCAACTTGCCAAAGTGGAATGGTTGGAGGCATTACCAATGGAATCAACATACCTGTTACCAGGAATCCTTCACTCACCGGATGTTGTCTCACCACACAGAAAACAAATTCAGTGATCAAACCAACGGCGTAAGAAACGATAAGAATAGGAATAACCGCCAAGGCTCCAATCAATAACTTATCTACCAGAGATCCTTCAACGCCTGTTGAGATAAAGTGCTGGTGTCCAACATTCCAAATACCAAAAAGCAAACAAGGGATCATGGCGATCACCACGGTGAACATCACCCTTTTAAGGTCTACTGCATCTTTGATCTGTGTTCCCTTTTTACCGGTAGTGATGTCCGGAGCAAATACGATCGTTCTATGCCCTTCGTACAGGGTATGGAACTTCTCAAGTTTCCCTCCCTTTTCAAATTGTGGCTTCAGGCCATCAAATAGGTTTTTTAATAACTTCATTAAACCTCTCTATTAGCTATGTTGAACTAAATCAATTCCTTTTCTCAAAATTTTCTGAAGGTCATTCTTAGAAGGATCTATATACTCGCAAAGAGCTACATCCTCTTCAATCACCTCGAAGATTCCCAATGCTTCCATTCCATCGTAATCATTTGCAAGAACTGCCTTGAATAGATAAGTTGGAAGAATGTCCATAGGAAGTACCTTTTCAAAAGCACCCGTTACCACGAAAGACCTTTGCTCACCGTGAGTGTTGGTATCTACCTTGAACTCTTTCTTTCCGCCAAGGAATGAAAGCAGACCGAATGCTTTGTGGAAACTCAATTTTGTTGAAGAAGGCAAAATCCATCCCAAAAACTCCTCATAGTCTCCCTCAGGAATAACAGAAATCTGGTTGTGATAATACCCTAGATAACCGTCCTTACCTACAGCTTCTCCTGTAAGCACATTTCCTGAAATATATCTCAGTTTGCCACTTTCTACATTGCCTTCGGCTAATTTGCCCGCCTGGGCACCAATGTATGTTTTCACGTAAGCCGGTGCCGAAACGCTATTACCCGCGATGGCTACTAACTTAGACGCGTCATATTTTCCTTCGATAAAGAGTCGCCCGATTTGAGCAACGAAATACGGCGTTGTCGTCCAAACAATATCGCCCTTGTTCACAGGATCAAGGTGATGGATTTGAACCCCCACATTACCTGCCGGATGAGCTCCGCTAATTTTATTGATCTCTACTCCCTGTGCCTGAGAAAAAACACCGGCCACTTCAGCATCACCATCAATGTTCAAATGAACAAGACCCGGAGTCAATTTTTTAAGTACATCCAATCCTGCCTGAAAGTATTGCTCTTTTCCCTGAAGGATGAAGGCATAATCAGCAGCTAATGGACTGGAATCAAATGCAGAAATGAAAATTGATTTCGGAGTATCTTCAGGACTGGCGATCACTCCATAAGGTCGTTGAATCAATGACGGCCAAACACCGCCTTGTGACATATGATTCACAATCTCCTCTCTTGACAGTCCGGCCAGATCTGATACGGAGTAAGACTTGAATGATTCATACTCTACAGTCTTGTCCGCTAAAATTTTGATTTCAAGCACCTTTCTTTTTTCACCCCTTTTGATCTCCACGACCTCCCCACTCACCGGAGATACGTATTTGACATCTTCAAAAGGTTTCACGTAGAAAATCGGTGAACCTGCCTTTACATTGTCCCCTTCTTTGACAAGAAGCTTGGGACGATCAACTCCAATAAAGTCTGTAGGCTTGATTGCGAAGGTTTCAGGCTGGGAGATTTCGGTGATTTTTTTCTCCGGCTTCCCGGCCAGGTTTAAGTTAAAACCTTTCTTTAGCTTAATCGTTTTCGACATTTTTTAACGTATCGGTCTACTTAAAATCACGGCAAAAATAGTAAAAAAATGTTCAAATGAAACGAATGAAGGATTTGTTGAGAAACTATTTTCCCAACCCAAAAAATGGGTTTTCACCCTTGCAAAACGGGCTCCTTGCTCAACAAAAAATCCTTTATCTGAGCCATTAACCAGCCAGGAGTAGACGTTGCTCCGCAGATGCCTATACTGTCATCTGATTTTATCCAACTAAGGTCTATTTCTTTCTCACTCTGGATATAATAGCTGCGTGGGTTATTCTGAAGACACACTTCATAGAGGGCACGCCCATTAGAACTTTTCTTCCCGGCTACAAAAAGTATCACATTATGCCTGGAAGAAAATTCCAGCATTTTAGGCTCTCTATTGGAAACCTGCCGACAAATACTATCATTCGCATTAAAGTCCTCATCCGTGAGAGATCCTTTGGCTTCGGCTATTCGTTCCTCAATGAGTTGCTTTATATGATAAAATCCTTTGGTGCTTTTCGTTGTTTGGCTATACAACGTTACCGGGCGGGTAAAGTCAATTTTTTCTAAATCGGCTTCAGTAGTAACTATGATAGCAGTATTTCTGGTCTGACCGGTTAGTCCGACTACTTCAGCATGACCATCTTTCCCATATATAACTATTTGTCCCTCAACCTCCTCAGATTTATCGTAGCTATGTTTGATTCTATTCTGCAGCTTGAGTACGACAGGACAAGATGCATCGATAAGTTCCAGATTATTCTCAATAGCCAACTTATAAGTTTCCGGGGGCTCCCCGTGAGCACGGATCAATACTTTTGAATCTTTGATATTGGCCAGATCTTCATGGGTGATGGTCCTGAGTCCTTTATTATAGAGACGTTCTACCTCCATATCATTATGCACAATATCCCCAAGACAATACAAATGGTTGCCGTCGGCCATTTCATCCTCCGCCATTTGAATGGCGAACTCTACGCCAAAGCAGTAACCTGAGTTCTGATCTATTTCAACTTTCATAGATTCTGGATTTTGCCCACTCTACAATTTTACCCACTTGTGTTTCAAAAGTCAATTTGGAAGTGTCCAATTCTAAAGCATCTTCTGCTTTAACCAACGGAGACTCCTTTCTGTTCGAATCAATTTGATCTCTTTCTAACAAATTGGCTTTTATTGCAGAAAGTTCCTCTTCAATTCCCTTTTCCGCGAGTTCCTTTTGCCTTCTAAGCGCCCGAACATCCGCACTGGCTGTCATGAACACCTTTAATTCCGCTTCAGGAAACACCACTGTACCGATATCCCGACCATCCATCACCAGACCTTTGAAATGTCCCATCTCCTGCTGCTGGCTGACCATCTCCTGCCTGACCTCTTTGATCGCAGAAATGTGACTAACCATTTCATTCACCTTCATGGTGCGAATTTCTGAAGCCACATTCTCTCCATTTAAATTGATTTCATTATCATCAAAGTTGAGATGGATCTCTTTGAGTGCCTGAACTACCTGGCTATGATCCCTGGGATCGATATCATTCCTAATAAAAAAAAGAGTGGTCGCCCGATACATGGCGCCGCTATCAACATAGGTATAATTTAAGGCCTTTGCCACTTCCCTGGCGGTTGAACTCTTCCCTGTACCGGAATAACCATCAAGGGCAATGTTGATTCTCTTCATAATCAACAATCCTTAAGAGGGCAAGGAATGGGCTTGCCCTTTTTGATCTGTCTTTTGGAACTGGTAGGCCCCTTCCTGCAACCTGACAAAATCAGGGCAAAGGCGAAAACGAATAAGAGCGTATATCTTTTAATTGAGGCCATAATCCAAATTTAATTTAAATATGAGCAGTATTTGCTTCTCTGTCAATTTTCTTGATCAAACCCTGAAGTACATTACCTGGTCCACACTCCGTAAAGCTACTTGCTCCATCTGCAATCATCGCCTGAACAATTTGAGTCCACTTAACCGCTCCAGTCAGTTGAGACACGAGGTTAGCCTTGATAGTTTCCACATCTGAATGTGGTTGGGCGTCCACGTTCTGATATACCGGACAGCTCGGAGGGCTGAAATTCGTGCTTTGAATAGCCTCCGCAAGTTCTTCACGCGCAGGCTCCATGATTGGAGAATGGAATGCTCCTCCAACAGGAAGTATTAACGCTCTTTTTGCTCCAGCCTCCTTCAATTTTTCACAAGCGAGTTCCACTCCTTTAACGGAGCCAGAAATCACTAATTGTCCCGGACAGTTATAATTTGCCGCCACTACCACATCATCAATCTCCTGGCATACTTGCTCTACAACTGCGTCTTCTAGCCCTAAAACAGCTGCCATAGTCGATTCTTGTAGTTCACAGGCCTTTTGCATAGCCTGAGCTCTTTTCGAAACCAACTTCAATCCATCTTCAAAGCTTAATGCTCCATTGGCCACCAACGCTGAAAATTCTCCAAGCGAATGACCTGCAACCATTTCAGGTTTGAAATTATCAGAAACCAATGCGGAAATAACGCTATGAAGAAATACCGCTGGCTGGGTCACTTTGGTTTGTTTCAATTCCTCATCGGAACCTTCAAACATGACATCCGAAATACGGAAACCCAAAATTTCATTGGCTTTTTCAAAAAGGTCTTTTGCTTTTTCAGAGCTTTCGTAAAGGTCCTTACCCATACCTGAAAACTGAGCTCCCTGACCGGGAAATACATATGCGTTCATCGAAGTTGATTTAATTGGGGTGCAAAACTAGGCAACATCTCAGGAATCCAGAAATCTTTCGCGAAGTTCGGGTGTGGGGACCCGGCATGTATCTCTTTTCCCAAACCAGCGATACCTGTTTCTGGCGATATAATTATATAAACAGTCTCTGACCACTCCGGGGATAATTATGCCTGCGTAAAGAATACTCCAGGGTAACCCTAACAATCGCAACACCTCTAATGCCCCACGACTCCGGGTATAAACCTGGCCTTTTCTTACAAATACAACACTGTCAAAATAGGTGGTATCAAGCCCGTAAGAAGACATTAGATTGGCCCCATAGTCCGACTGCAGTGAAGCAAACCTGATCTTTTGATCTTTATCCCAATCTATGATGAAATTGACGAATCCATTACAGAGGTTACAGACTCCATCGAATAGTAACACATTTCCATCTACCTCATTAGTTGAATCCACCCTTTAAAACTCTTTTTTGCCTGTTTTGGATCCAATACATCGAAGGTGACCACAGCTTCATAGTAATATACTCCCACAGCAAGGTCAAGTCCCTGTTTATTGGTTCCGTCCCAACGAATTAAATAATCATTTTCATTTGGCTTGGTACTGTACTGAAAGACCTCATTTCCTGTACGGTCAAACACTTTGAATTCCAGATCCAATACAAAGCGCGGACAATTATTATAATCAAAGGAACTTACGTTAATATCTCTACCCGTATATATAGGAGTAAAAACATCATTGAATCCGTCCTTATTAGGAGTGAAGGCATTCGGAAATAAAATGAACGGACAATTATCGTTGCAAATCATCTCAGTCAGCTCACTTTCGTTGCCAGAACGGTCAACTGAAGAAAGCTTGTAGCATCCCTTGAAGGAAGTCAGATCCGTGTCAGTGTAAGAAGTACCCACCTCTGTAGACTTTAACTCGAAAGTACCTTCATCGCCAGTTTCCGAGTAATATATGTTGTAAGAGACGATATCATCATCACAATCAAAATCACCATCTTCCTCCCAGGTAATTCGGTTTTGAAAAATATCATTGTCACACCCCTTGTCGGCCAAATACGCCTCACATTCAAAACTTGGATCTATCATAAATGATAATGGGGTACATGGGGGAATGGTATCATTCGGCTGACCACACGCCACCTGAGACCTGTTGATCAGTGGTTCCGGCAACAGATCATTTTCATAGGTCCCTTGAGTAGAAACGTAATAACAATATTCTATCGTATCATGTAGAGTCTCCCCATTGAACGCTCCATTATCTACATATTTCAAAGGTGCAAAAGTGATATCAACGGAATCGATCACAACCAAACTATCCAGATTGGTATCAATCACCCTGTCCCTGTATATATAATGGTATGGATACTCTGGCGTTTTCATTGACCACGGCACTTCTGCCGACCAGCTGAGCTCCATCGACTGAACCAGAGGTGTCAGTTGCAACCAAACTGAGGATGCAGTAGAAGAGGAATCCAGGCTGGCATCATTTCCATCATACAGCCCAACATAATAAGTATATTGAAATGAATGGGTATTTAGTCCGGTATCTACATACGATGTGTCAGCAGTTTTAGAAACAATTTTAGTATAAGCGCTTCCTGACTCATTCGATTTTCTAAATAAGTCATATGAATAAGGTGGTGGAAAATCCACCGGATTGATTTGATAGGGTGGAGTCCATTTTATTATTATTTCACCATCCGTTTCGCTAGTCTCCCTGACATCCACATTGGTTATGACAGGTACATCGATGATTAGGCTATCACAGATTTCCTCCGACACATAACTCACCCCACCTCCCGGTGCCGGGAATTCTGCCACAAGTCGGTAGCAATACTTAGCCCCTGCAGACAAACCACTTCCAGCATTATTATCCAGATAGGTCGTCTCATTGATACTTACATTATCTATAAGTTCATATCCTGTATTAGCAGGCATGCCCAGCTCACATTCATCGAGTGTAACATCAAAGGATCCTGTCTTTCGCCATATCTGCATCGACTCGGCCTCACTGCATGCATAATCATCCCAGTTGAGTGTAATTGACCTACTCCCCGTAACGCTGGCCTGCAAACCAGTTGGTGCCGGTCCGGCCACTGTGATTAGAAAGGTTTCGAACTCTACCAGGTTGGGTCGGAATTCAGGGAGATCCGTCGCCTTGATCTGAACCTCATAAGGTCGCTCCCGGACATTGGAACATTGAGTATCCCAGCTGAAATTAAGAACAGCCGGAGAGTTCTCCTGATAAGTGGGTGGATCAGGAGCATAGGTCGCTGTGTTGCTCACCTCGAACGGGCCTCCAAAGACTTCCAGCTTTATTGGGTCTCCATCAGGATCAATCGCCGTGGCTATGGCTGAAACTGTTTCACCTGCTGTTACACAGATGTCATCCGGTGCCGTAATTTCCGGGCGATTATTATCCGTATCCAGCACTATAATTTGCATGTCCCGAACCACATAACCCAATCTGAACCATTGCCCCTGCACTTGTCTCCATTCCTCAATAATAAAGGCTACATTATATTCCCGCTGTTCGGGGTTGTTACCTACCGGTATAGATTTATCTCCCGGCGAATCCCAAATCAAGTCCCCTGTAATAGGGTTAAGAGATAATGTAGGTGGATTACCAGCCTCACTACCCTGAGAATAATCAGAGTAAAACTCTGGATCATTCAGTTCCCTGTAGTTGTTAACTGTAGTGCCTCGTGCCTGCTTGGGAGTGGTAAAACGATAAGATAAGCTATCCCCATCAGGGTCATACGCCCCTGAATTGTGAATAAAAAGCCCTCCAACAGCTGCATAATCGATTGGGGGAACCGTAAGAACCGGGGTGTTATTTATTCCAAAAAAAGGGTCAATAACAATCAAGCTCTCAATATAGAAAGGAGTCCCCACGGAATTATCCATATTGATAATGCCATCATTTCGATAGTCCTCTTCGTAGCTCACCAGATACCCATTCCCATTGGGAGATTCATAGGTATGGACAAAAGTGAAAGAAACCATCTCGATTTCATTCCCGGCGGGAACCTTTTGAGTATCAAACGGCCCATCTACTATTGTTCCGTCTCCAAGTTTTAGTGTACCTCCTCCGAATTCAATAGAAGATCCTGAATCACGATATCCTGTAATCGTAAAACGGTAGGTAAGTGAAAACTGATTAATGCGCACCGCTGTGATTTCACCGGCCCTAATGTGGGTTGCTTGCAAACTGCGAAAAGAAAAGAACAACAAAAACAAGAAGGCTACCTTGCCTATTTCCGTTAGAATCCTCCTCACGTATCTATTTCTCATTTTACTGGATTGAGACTTGAAGTTAATACATTCTGCTATAAGACCTGCGAGTAGATATTACGAAAGATCACCTTCCAAAACTATTGCTCACAAAACCTTTATTTTAAAAAAACGGATTTACGGTGCAAACAATTACATTACACAAAAACTTCTTATTTAGAACTTTTCAAAATAAGTAAATCTACGTATTCAAAAAGATGAACACAATTGTTCGGTTAAGAGTTGGGAACTACCTTTGGCACCCACAAAATTGAAATTCAAATAATAACATGAGTTGGTTTTCGTCAACATTTTCTAGTTCGATAGGAAGAAAGTTTGCCATGGCGTTATCGGCGCTTTTTCTGGTGTTCTTTCTCCTAATGCACCTAACCACCAATATGCTGTCTGTGTTTAGTGCGAATGCATTCAATGAAGCTTCACACTTTATGGGCACAAATCCCGTGGTTCAGTTTCTACTTCAGCCTGTACTTATAGCGGCTGTAGTTTTTCACTTCGTGATGGGTTTTATCCTTGAGGCCAAAAATAAGGCTGCGCGACCTGTTAAGTATGCCAAGAAAGATACAGGTAATGCAACCTGGATTTCTCAGAACATGATTTACAGTGGTCTTGTGATCCTGGCTTTCCTGGTTTTGCACTTCATTGATTTTTGGGTTCCCGAAATGAACTACAAGTACATTGAGCAACTACCAGCTGTTACTGACAGATACTATGGTGAGTTAGTTCACAAATTTCAAAACCCCGTGAGAGTGGTTGCTTATGTTATTGCGTTTGTGCTGCTTTCGCTTCATTTATTACATGGCTTTCAGTCATCACTTCAGTCTTCTGGTATCAACAACAAGTTCACTCCCGGTATCAAGAAATTTACTGAAATCTACGCTATCGCAATTCCATTGGGATTTGTACTGATCGCCATTTATCACTTTATCAATCATTAATTCGTCATGAAGATAGGTTCTAATTTTCCAGCGAAACTTCCAGAAGGTCCAATAGCAGACCAGTGGACCAATTATAAAAACCATATAAACCTCGTAAACCCAGCTAATAAGCGATTGATTGATGTGATCGTGGTGGGTACCGGACTAGCCGGTGGCTCTGCAGCTGCTACGCTTGCTGAGTTAGGTTATAATGTAAAAGCTTTTTGTTTCCAGGATTCTCCAAGACGCGCGCACTCCATTGCAGCTCAGGGAGGTATCAACGCTGCCAAAAATTACCAGGGAGATGGAGACTCTACTTATAGACTTTTCTACGATACAGTAAAGGGTGGTGACTACAGAGCTCGCGAAGCTAACGTGTACCGTCTTGCTGAAGTGTCGGCCAATATTATTGACCAATGTGTGGCACAAGGTGTGCCATTTGCACGTGATTACGGTGGGCTCCTCGATAACCGTTCATTTGGTGGTGTACTTGTTTCCAGAACTTTCTATGCGAAAGGCCAGACAGGACAACAACTTCTATTGGGTGCTTACTCAGCCATGAACAGACAAATTGCTCGTGGCAAGATCAAAATGTACAACAGACATGAGATGCTGGAGTTAGTGATGATCGATGGCAAAGCCCGTGGAATTATCGCAAGAGATCTGGTCTCTGGTGAAATTGAAAGACATTCTGCTCATGCTGTGGTTATTGCATCCGGTGGATACGGAAATGTATTCTTCCTTTCAACTAATGCCATGGGTAGCAATGTATCAGCGACTTGGAAAATCCATAAAAAGGGAGCATGGTTTGCAAACCCATGCTATACTCAGATTCACCCGACATGTATTCCGGTTTCAGGGGATCATCAGTCAAAATTGACATTGATGTCAGAGTCATTGAGAAATGATGGCCGAATCTGGGTGCCTAAAAAACCTGAAGATGTGAAAGCCATCAGAGAAGGCAAATTGAAGCCTACTCAACTGGCTGAAGAAGATAGAGATTATTATCTGGAAAGAAGATACCCTGCTTTTGGTAACCTGGTCCCTCGTGATGTAGCATCACGAGCAGCGAAAGAGCGTTGCGACGCCGGCTTCGGTGTGAACGCTACCGGTGAAGCTGTCTATCTGGATTTTGCTTCTGCCATCGAAAGATACGGTAAAGAGCAAGCTCACCTTAAAGGTTTAGACGAAAACGATAAAACTATTGTAACAGACCTGGGTAGAGAGGTAATCAAAAACAAATACGGTAACCTTTTCCAGATGTACGAGAAAATCGTTGATGACAATCCGTACGAGACGCCGATGATGATCTACCCTGCGGTACACTATACCATGGGTGGTACATGGGTTGACTATAACCTGATGTCGACGATACCTGGCTGTTTCGTAATTGGAGAGGCTAACTTCTCTGACCATGGTGCCAACAGACTTGGTGCTTCTGCCTTGATGCAGGGACTGGCAGACGGATATTTCGTGCTTCCATATACCATAGGAGATTATCTGTCTGCAGATATCAGAACAGGCAAGATCCCTACAGATTCACCTGAATTTGATGAAGCTGAAAAGGCGGTTAAAGATCAGCTTGAAAAGTTCATCAATAATAAAGGAACTAAATCAGTAGACTACTTCCACAAAAAACTGGGTAAGGTAATGTGGGACAAAGTAGGTATGGCCAGAAACGCACAGGGTCTGAAAGAAGCTGCTGAAGAAATCAGACAAATCCGTGATGAGTTCTGGAAAGATGTACGTGTACCTGGTGGTCTGAATGAATTCAATGAAGAACTGGCAAAGGCCGGTCGTGTAGCCGACTTCCTGGAGCTTGGAGAACTATTCGCAAAAGATGCACTTCACAGAGAAGAATCTTGTGGGGGTCACTTTAGAGAGGAGCACCAAACAGAAGAAGGTGAAGCCAAGCGTGACCCTAAGTTCCAATATGCTGCGGCATGGGAATTTACAGGGGATCCTAAGGATGCGGTCCTTCACAAAGAGGACCTCGTTTACGAAAATATCGAAGTAAAAGAAAGAAGTTATAAATAATCGGCCTGTGCTGATTGAAAATAAAAGACGGAATTATGGATCTTAAATTAAAAATCTGGCGTCAAAAAAACTCAAGCGATCAAGGCCAAATAGTAGACTACGATATTAAAGGAGTTTCTCCTGATATGTCATTCCTTGAAATGCTTGATGTGCTAAACACGGAGCTCATCGAAAAAGGTGATGACCCGGTAGCATTTGATCATGACTGTAGAGAAGGTATCTGCGGTATGTGCTCACTGCAGATCAACGGAAAGCCTCACGGACCTGATGCGGCCATTACGACCTGTCAGCTTCACATGAGAAAGTTCAACGATGGTGATACCATTTACATTGAACCTTTCAGATCAAGAGCTTTCCCTGTTGTGAAGGATTTGGTTGTAGACAGAAGTGCCTTTGATCGTATCCAACATGCAGGTGGTTATATTTCAGTAAACACCTCCGGAAACACTCAAGATGCGAATGCCATTCCTGTAAATAAGGACAACGCAGACCACGCATTTGATGCAGCAACTTGTATCGGGTGTGGCGCATGTGTGGCCGCATGTAAAAATGCTTCCGCTATGCTCTTCGTTTCTGCTAAGGTTTCTCAGTATGCCCTACTCCCTCAAGGTCAGGTGGAGCGTAAGAAAAGAGCTGAGCAAATGGTAGCGCAAATGGATGCTGAAGGATTTGGAGCTTGTACCAACACCGGAGCTTGTTCTGCAGAATGTCCTAAAGAAATCAGTTTGACGAATATTGCCCGACTTAATCGGGAATTCCTCAACTCAAAGTTTAACTAAACTGAAAGCCTCGCATTGCGGGGCTTTTTTATTGCCCAATTTATTGAATCCGTGTCCTGGTAGAAATTATGCCGGACATCTTTCAGGCTAAGGACAATTAAAATCTAAGGATTGTTATCTTGCGCATAAAACTCAGGGACGATTGAAGAAGCTACTTATCCTTATTGCGATCCTTCTTCTTGGTGGTATCGGCTATTTTACCTACAATAAGTGGGTTCAAAGTGCTGACCTTACCACCTGGTCATTCGTTCCTGAAAATGCTTTTTTAGTCTACGAATCAAGGACTCCAATTGCTTCCATTGAGGAGATTCAACAGACCGGAGTATGGAAAAACATTTCATCCTTTCCATTATTCAGCTCTCTCACAAAAAAGCTGGATGTACTTGACACACTGGCCGGAGAAGGCAACTTTAAAGGACTTTTTAATAATACGAATACGCTGATTTCACTACACACGATTTCGAGTAGTGAATTTGATTTCCTTTTTATTGCCGAAATCGATAACCTTAGCAAACACACCTATGCCAGCAAGGCGCTCGCCTATTTCAGGGAACTTGGCTTCAATAAAAAGACGAGACAGTACCTCGACTTTACTGTCACTGAATTAAGAAAAGAAGGTGCAGAAAGCTTTTCATTCATCTTTCATAAAAACTACTTCATTGGAAGCTTCTCCGCCTTTTTGGTAGAGGATGCTATACGAACTATTGAATATCCCGAAAAGCAATCTTTCAAAATCGCCTACAAGGAACTTGACAACATAGCCAAGCTCGAAAAGGATATGGGCAATCTCTATATCAATTACTCACGCCTTCGACCTGCACTCAGCGCACTCAGTACTTCGGCTCCTGAGACCAGTTTTGCGAGATCGGGATTTTTGGACCTTAAAGTCACTGATAAAGCCATTAACCTTTCCGGATTTTCCTTTGCAAACGGTGAGGATGATTTTCTAAGTGTATTCAGTCAAAGGCCCGGCCCATCGTTTGATATGAGTGAAGTAATACCGCTCAACACCTCCTGGGCACTCCTGACTAATTTGTCCGATCAGGAAACCTTTGCAAACAAGCTTACCAATTTCCTTGCTAAGAATCAGCCAAAGGTGATTGAGAAGCGAGGAGAGCTTCAAAAGACTTACGATTTTGATCCGCTATATACATTTCAGTTAATTGATGGAGAAATGGGGATGATCTCCCTGGAACCATTGCGACCAGGCCAGAAAGACCGTTTCTTCATTATGGAAGTGAAGGACATGGGTGAGGCTTTGAATTACTTCAATTCGATTGGAGAAAGAAATGCGATGGCTACAGAAGATTCTGTCTATGTGGAGACCTTCAGCGAATATGAGATTCGAAAACTTCCTATCCCCGATTTTCCCTATGCCCTTCTTGGGGATTTTGCCTCCGGTTTCGAGTCTACCTATTATTTACAATACCGGAACTATCTCATCTTTAGCAACAATTTGCTACAGCTAAAGAATTTTACGCTGGCAATTCAAAATGAAGATGTGTGGAACAAGTCATTGAAAATGAAAAAGCTGCTGGACCAATCGAATCAGTCCGCTAACCTTAGTCTTTACATTAATACCCCAAGAGCTTTCGCCCAAACCAGCACCATCATGAAAGATGAATGGGCTGGATTTTTGAAGGAGTACGAATTTCCCATCCGAAATCTTGAGTTTATGGCCGTGCAATTCAGTGCTGTTGATGGAAAATTCTATACCAACCTGGCCATACATCAACCCCACGTTCCGACAAGCACTATACCGGATAAGATTGATGTGCTAAACTCTGTAACTCTCACCGACCCTATTATCTCCAAACCCTACCTGGTAACGAATCATAACGATAAAACCTATGACATAGTGGTACAGGACTCCGCCTACCGAGTTCACCAGTTCGCCAACAATTTCAATCCGGTATATTCGGTGGAGGTAGGTGAAAAGATCATCTCTGGTATTGAACAGATCGATTATTACAAAAATGGAAAGCTTCAGATCTTGTTTGCTACTAAAAGTAAAATCCATGCAATAGACCGTACGGGGACTTATCTTCCGGGATTTCCTAAAGCCATACCGGGCAATAGAGATTTGACCTTTTTTACATTGATCGATTATGATAACTCCAGAAATTACCGATATGCTCTGACTGACACTAAAGGAAATGTATACCTGACTGACAAAGATGTAAAAGCATTGGAAGGATGGGCACCAAAAACCTTCAATTCCCCTTTGGCTCAGGCTCCAAAACATTATCGCATCGGCCGTAAAGATGTGATGGCAATCGTGCAGCAAAATGGGCGTATCAACCTGCTGACACGACGGGGAGATTCTTATTCTAAATTTCCAATTGAACTGGATACCGACATTACCAGTGAGTTCTTCGTAAAAGAAACCAATGACTTTGAAAGCACCAGCATCAATCTTGTCACAAGCCGGGGCGAGGCTGTTGAGATCAGTTTTGAGGGCAGCCTATTGAGCCGAGAGCAATTATATAAACCCTCCGCACAAACCAGGTTTAGTCTGATAAAAGATGTAGCTGGTGAGGCCTATGTAATCAATCGTAACACCGAAAGAAAGTATGAGATGCTCAATGAATCCGGAGTTTCTCTTTTTGAAAAGGATTACTTCACCAATGAACCATTATCCATTCAATATTATCGCCTTGGAGGTGGGATCAGTTATATCATTTTAGTTGATCCCGGAGGAAGTTATTTATATATCTATGACCTTTCGGGTAAACTGGTTACCGGAAGACCACTAGCAGCAACCGCTTCTATTTCGTTGATGAAGCACGATAATGAGTACCAGATCTATCGTGTGATCGATAATAACCTGGAACTCATCTCTCTATCATTCTAAACTTCTACCAGTTTCCATTTTCCTCTACGGAAAAGCAAAATGCTGATCACCGCCTGAAGTGAGTGTGCAATAGCAATCGTCATCAATACACCCGTTGACTGCCAATTCAGCGTCACCGCAAGCCAGTAGGCCAGTGGGATTTGTATAAACCAGAACACAACGATATTGATATAAAGGGGTGTTCTGGTATCCCCTGCTCCGTTAAAAGCCTGACTAATAACCATTCCGTAGGCAAAAAACACGTAGCCCAGGCAGATGATCCTCAAGGCAGAAACACCCACCTCTAACACTTTCGGCTCCGTTGAGAAAACAGCTATGATAGGCTCCGCAGCAATGAAAAATATGATGGATACAATACCCAGGAATATCATATTATAGACCGCTGATTTCCATACAGATTGCTCCGCCCGTTCGGGCTGGTGGGCACCAAGATTTTGACCAACCAAAGTAGCGGCAGCGTTGGACATGCCCCATGATGGAAGTATGGTAAATACGATAACTCTGAATGCTATTTGATAACCCGCTACGGCATCCATACCAAACCGTGACATCAAGGTAATTAGAAAAATCCAGCTTGCTGTCTCAATAAGAAACTGTCCGATTCCTGAAAGTGAGATATTCACCAATTCTAAAAGGGTCTTGATCCTCAAAACCATGTGTCGCAGTCCCAATGTAATAATCGATCTGCCATTGAACAGGTAGAACAATTGATAACAGACCCCAATTGACCTTCCAATTGTCGTAGCAATCGCAGCCCCTTCAATGCCATAAGCGGGGATCGGACCGAATCCAAAAATTAACAAAGGATCCAGGATGATGTTCAGACCATTGGAAATAAAGAGGGACCTCATCGCAATAGAGGCGTCGCCGGCCCCTCGGAATACCGCGTTAATGAGAAATAATAGCAGGATGGCACCATTCCCCAAAAACATAATTCGAGTAAAGCCAACCCCTTCATTGATCACAGCATCACTTGCCCCAAGATATCCCAATAGCTCCTCTGAATAGAAAAAGCCTATTATTCCTATCACCACACTCACGACTAATCCCAGAAAAATAGCCTGAAATCCGGCTTTAGAGGCTCTGTCGACATCCTTTTCCCCTACCCTCCTGGCCACAAGGGCTGTTGCCGCCATGGACATACCCATAGCGACCGAGTATATAACCATCATCATTGACTCGGTAAAACCAACAGTGGCTACCGCATTTACACCAATCCTGGCAACCCAATAGGTATCTACAATTGCAAAAACAGCCTCCAATGACATCTCAAAAATCATTGGAACGGACAACAGAAAAATGGCCTTATTAATGCTACCTGAGGTAAATTCCTTTTCGGAGCCCTTTACAGCGGAGACGAATAGATTTAATATATTTTTAAATGAACGCATTTCGAATTTCAATAAGTAATAAAGGAAGTTGAAAGTTGATATAGTCGACTGCCAGGATTAGCAGAAGAATGGAAAAAACGTGACTATATCGGCGCTCAAAATCATAATATTGTAAAACTAGTTCGATTTTCTATACCGATTATTTCTTCCTTTCAATTTTTATTTAAACGGTATGACAGATGATATGATTACTGCTATTTCTAAATTGAATCTTTTATCTCAACTTTGCTATTAAATGTCTATTTTCACCTAAATAACTTATTTTGCTAGTAATCACTGGCTTATTATGACACAAGATTACCAATTACTGCTTGAAAATCTGCACGGTAGGAGGTTCGATGAGGCCCGTCGTGAATCCATATTTTCGGATTCATATGAGGACACAAACTATGGCGATAGTATCAAATATTGTTTGGAGGCCATGCACGAAATCGATCCATCTTATTCCTACAAATCCTTTGCCGTTGCAAAGAGGGTGCAGGACAAGATTAGTGTCGCTTTAGCCAACAGTGGAAAAAAGGCAGACTTTCGATACCGGGGTCCCATTCAGACCGAAACCCATATTCTTCTATATGGTGGAATCGAATTAATGGTGATCCAGGAAGCCATGACGCGAAAACCATGGGAAGAGGTGAAAAGTCTTACCGAAGAGATCATGCATACCCTCACTGAACATTCGGTCTATAAGAAAGTTGACTACAGCGATAAATACCATATTAAGATCACCACAACCAAACCAACTTGCGAGATCGATATTGTTCCAGCAATTTGGTTGAACAACAAGGATTATGTGGAGTCCAGACGGGAGATTGATCGGGGAGTAGTTGAGTATAATTTCCTGGAAAAAACCCAGCGAAAGCATCTTCCTTTCAAAAATATAGCCCGGATAAATGCCAAGGACAGAAAAACGAATGGCGGCTATAAGAACCTGGTTAGGCTTTTAAACACTTTACAACGAGACATTAATCCATCGATTAACCTGCAAAATTTTGAGCTCTGTTGCCTGCTCTATCCTATTCCGGACAAGCAGTTGATCCACGATTCTAAAAAGGCGCTCTCTCTATTGGGAATTGCCAGCGCTCAACTTAAGAGGGCGGTGAATGACCCAAAATATGTAGAAAACCTGCTCTCCCCGAGCGAAAAAGAGCGTGTATTTGGTACCAAGAAAGGCAAAAAAGATGATATTGCTAAACTCAAAAAGCTTCTCGATGATCTCATTGCTGACATCAAATCAGAGCTCAAGCCAGAAAACAAAAATCTCTATAGCGAGATTGCTTATTAATTAAGCAATCCCGCCCTTTTCAATAAAGCCTCCGGTGTTGGCTCCTGCCCCCTAAATTTCTTATAGAGTTCCATTGGATGTTCGGTGCCTCCTTTAGAAAGGATGTTGTCTTTAAATGAAGTGGCCGTGACTTTATCAAACACTCCATTCTGCTGAAAAACAGAAAAGGCATCTGCATCCAGCACCTCTGCCCATTTGTAACTATAATATCCGGCCGCATAGCCACCTCCGAATATGTGACCAAATTGCACACTCATATTTGTGTTATCAACAGAAGGAAATAAGTCCGTTTTACTGAACGCTTCATGCTCGATATCAACTACGCTATCAACTTTAGAAGCCGCATTCATAGGCATATCATGCCACATAAGGTCCAACATCCCAAAACTGATTTGACGCACCGTGGCATAGGCCTCATGATAAATGGCACTTTCCTTTAGCTTTTCTATATAATCTAACGGAATCAGCTCGCCGGTTTTATAATGATGTGCAAACAGCTCCAGGCATTCCTTCTCATAGCACCAGTTTTCCATGATCTGTGAAGGTAATTCCACAAAATCCCAATAGACACTGGTTCCCGATAGGCTTCCATACTTTGTGTCAGCCAACATTCCATGCAGCGCATGACCAAATTCATGAAACAGGGTTTGCACCTCATCGAACTTAAGTAGAGAAGGCACATCCGGAGACGATGGCGTAAAGTTGCACACGTTACTCACCAAAGGGATCACCTTCTTCCCATCCACTTTTTTCTGCTCACGGTAGGAGGTCATCCATGCACCACCACGCTTTCCATCCCGTGGAAAGAAATCTGTGAAGAATAGTGAGATCACTTCCCCTTTGGCATCCTTTACCTCATAGGCAGTCACCTCTTCATGATAAACCGGGATATCCTCACGCATCACAAAAGTGATATCAAACAGCTTTTCTGCCGTCTTAAAAACACCTTCAATCACATTTTCCAGTTTGAAATAGGGTTTAGTCAACTCGTCATCAACGTCATATTTTTTCTTTCTAAGCTTTTCAGAATAGAAAGCCCAATCCCAGCGCTGAAGTTCGTGTTCAACCCCCAGCTCTTTCATGAAAGCCTTGATTTCCTCAAACTCCTCCTTTGCTTTTGGCAATGCCTTATCAAGCAAGTCGCTAAGGAAGTTTTGTACCTTTCCGGGCTCCTCAGCCATGCGCTCTTCCAGCACATAATCAGCATAGGTTTTGTACCCTAATAATTGTGCAAGTTCTGCTCTTAGCGCCACCAGTTGTTTTACGATCTGTTGGTTATCGCGCTCATCTCCTTTCAGGGCCTTACTCATGTAGGCTTTGTAAAGCTTCTCCCTGAGTTCGCGATTCATGGCGTGTTCCATAAAAGGCACATAACTAGGCGCCTGAAGGGTAAAAACCCACTTACCTTTCTTATCTTTTTTTTCTGCTGTCGATTTGGCCCTGGAAATCACATCCTCAGGAAGTCCTTCAAGGTCGGCTTCATTGTCGATCACCAGTTCGTAGGAATTCGTCTCTGCCAGCACATTTTCACCAAACTGTAAGGAAAGCTTTGAAAGCTCTATGGAAACCTCCTTGAAACGTTTCTTTTTATCTCCATCCAAATCAGCCCCACTTCTTACAAAACTCTTATAGGTCTTATCCAACAACATTCGTTGTTCTCCATCCAGGGCAAGCTCATCCTTTTGGTTGTAAACCGCCTTGATGCGATCCCAAAGGGCCTCATTCTGCTTGACCTCATTATTGAATTCAGATAGTTTCGGAGAGGCATCCCTGGCCACCGCCTGCAGCTCGTCACTGGTCTCCGCAGAATTGAGATTAAACAACACCGATGAAGCCCGTCCAAGTATTTCCCCTGAAGACTCCAGGGCCTCAATGGTATTCTCAAATGTCGGCTCGTCTGAATTTTCCACGATAGCATCAATCTCCTCTTTCGCCAGACGAATGCCTTCCTCAATCGCCGGCAAATAATGCTCATTTTTGATGATTTGAAATGGAGGAACCTCGTATGGTGTATCGAATGTCTGAAGCAGTGGATTGCTCATTTTATGCTGTTATTATTTGATTAAAAGTAAAGTTTGAGATGGCTTACCTTTGCCCCCGGTAACCCAAAATAGACATGGCAAAACAACTGCTTTTTTTTCTACTTTGTTCCATCACTTTCGGTGTTTTTGCGCAGGATTCGGTGAATGTAGATCTCTCTACTCCGCAATCAGCGCTGATCACCCACCTGCTTTATTTGCAGGAGGATAACTATAATGAACATTTGGCTGCCCTCCCCTTCAACCTGAAAAACAGGACCGAGAAGGAAGCCATCACTGCAGCCATTAAGCTCAAGCAAATTCTTGATGGTGAAGGCATCTATATTGATGTACATGATACTCCTAAGGACGAAGATTATGTAGACTCCCTCTCGAAGAAAAATCGTTATGTTCTCACTAGTGAGCACCCTGAAATCTACCTGGTCAAAGAAGGTGAGAACTGGTATTATTCTGAGCGATCCATTGTTTTCATTGATATTCTTCATAAAAAGGTCTTTCGCTTTGGGACAGACCGACTGGTAAGACTGCTCCCAAAACTGGGAACCAGAAAAGTATTGGGGCTGCACATGTATCAATACATTGGCATTCTGATCCTGGCTTTTCTGAGTACCGTCATCCATAAGGTTTTCACTTTTATTGTTGAAAAAATATTCATTCAACTGATCCATCAGGCTGGATATGAAAGGCTTGCCGGACGTTACCTGCTACCAGCAGCGCGTCCTGCCAGTATGTTCCTTGTGTTTGGACTGCTGGTCATATTTGCTCCGGTACTTCAGTTGCCTCCGGACATATCACATTATGTGATGATCGTGCTGAAAGCCCTGATACCTCTTTTTGGTACGATGGTTTTCTACCGGATGGTTGATGTGCTGGCTCTTTATCTGGAAAGACTTGCACAAAAAACCAAAAGCACGCTAGATGATCAGCTGGTACCACTAATGCGGAAGACCTTAAAGACTTTCATTGTCATCATCGGTACGCTCTTCGTTTTGAGCAATCTGAATATTGATATTATCCCACTTTTAACCGGGCTTTCCATCGGGGGTTTGGCGTTTGCACTCGCCGCTCAGGACACCATAAAAAACTTCTTTGGCTCTTTGATGATCTTCATTGACAAGCCATTTCAAATTGGCGATTGGATCACCTCAGGAGATATTGACGGCACAGTAGAAGAAGTAGGGTTTCGTTCTTCGAGAATCCGGACCTTTAGAAACTCTCTGATGTACGTACCAAATGGTAAAATGGCCGATAGTGTCATTGACAACCATGGCTTACGCCAGTATCGAAGGTTCTACACACAAATTACAGTAACATATGATACACCGCCGGAGCTTATCGAGACTTTTGTTGAAGGATTGAGAAAGATCGTCGAGACCCATCCCAATACGCGAAAGGACTATTACAACATTTATTTCAATGATATGGCCTCCTTCTCGCTCAACATCATGTTCTATATCTTTTTCGAGGTTCCAGACTGGCCGGGAGAGTTGAAGGCACGACATGAGGTACTTCTGGAGATTGTTAGGCTGGCAGAAAAGCTGGGCGTCAACTTTGCCTTCCCTACACAAACTCTTCATATGGAAAATTTTCCGGGTCAGCCATCTATGTCTCCCTCATATGTCGGAAAGGACGAGATGAAATTAAAACTGGACGAATACTTTAACAGTAAGCAGTGATCAGTTTAACAGTAAACAGTTAACAGTTAAAAAGCAACTTACCATGAAAGCATACTACCTCATCAAAAACGGATCTTCAGATCAAGCTTTTGAACTGAGAGAAACTGAAACTCCCAAGCCAAATGCCGGAGAGGTGCTGGTAAAGTCGCAGGGTTTCGGGCTCAATTTTGCCGATGTCATGGCTCGATTGGGCATCTATAAAGAGTGCCCGCCGCTCCCAACTGTGGTAGGTTATGAAAATGTTGGCCATGTTGTAGCTGTTGGAGAAGGAGTAACCAGTGTAAAAGAAGGTGACCGTGTATTGGCTTTCACCAGATTTGGAGGATATGCCGACCATGTGATCACGCCAGTGTTGGCAGTTGCAAAAATCCCTGAAGAATGGTCAGTAGGAATTGCTACGGCCCTGGCCACACAGTACATCACCGCCTACTTCGCTATTGAAGAGGCTGTAAAGCTACACAGAGGAGACCATGTGCTGGTACATGCCGCTGCAGGGGGTGTAGGCACAGCATTGGTCCAGTTCCTCAAGGCTAAAGGGTGTATCATCTTTGGAACAGCCTCCGCGAGTAAGCACGAATACCTCAAGTCACTCGGGGTCGATTACCCTATAGATTATCGTGACAATGATTATGCTCTGGAAATTGAAAAACTTGGGTTTAAAGGTAAAATTGATGCCACCTACAATCCTATTGGGGGAGACTATGTCAAGAGGGATTACCAACTTCTTAATTCAGGTGGACGGGTAGTGCTCTTTGGCGCTTCCAAGCTTACTGAGGCAAAAGGCAATATCATCAAGATGCTAAAACTGGTATTTGGTTTTGGCTTCTGGAGCCCTATAAAGTTTGTCTCTCAATCGAAATCAATCATCGGGGTGAACATGCTCCACATCGGCGACAACAAACCCGCACTGTTGAGCCAATGCCTTCAACAAGTTGTAGCTAAAGCTGCGAATGGTGACATCCAACCTACAGTGGGAAAGGAATTTGAACATTCAGAACTTGCTGCTGCACATGACTTTTTGGCCTCGCGTAAGTCTATAGGTAAAATCGCCATCAACTGGTGATATACCCATTTTTGGGTATTTTCATTTCTAACGCAACAATCCGCGAATAGCAGGCGTTTCTTATCTGGTAGGTTAATGTCTTTAATCCATGAATAACTAAGTGGATTCGATGACAACTTGCTGATAGCTTGGTGTATACAGCAAAAATCAATTTATCAATCCGACAAATTCACACGAAAAAAACGGATGATTATTGACTTTTTTATGGATCAGGTCAATGAATTGAAAAATATTTAATAAATAAGTCAATTGATTGAATAAAATACAATATTGAGATAAATTTGATAAGAATATCAGAAAATGATGTCTCATTTCAGTCAAAGAAGTCTTATAGTATAAAAAGGGGTTTTATGAAGTCTTTCAAATTTTATTTAATTATCGATTCCATCATGATACTGGTGGGAGCAGCACTATGTGCCATTTTTGTTTCATTGAGCAATACTTATGTTCCTTTTGAATTGGCTGCACTTTGCGGATTCACAGGAGCCACCTTAGTTGCATTGGGCACTTCTATGTTGTGGGAAATGAGAAAATCTACGGCAGAGAAGTAGCTATTATGATGCCCTTCCCAAAACGAGAACATTATAAAACGATTGTGACCTCTGCCAAAAAAACTCAATTCTAAGGTCCCTGGCTACCTGCTAAGACTCCATTACCGCTAATCAACCTTCCAACCTACCAAAGAGAAGAACCTCTTTCTACCTCTAACATCTGGTGTAAACAATTTTCCTTTGCTAAACACCGGCAACATATCCTGACTGACCTAGCATTCTTTTTATTATGGATTTTGTAGATATCATAATGTTCGTTTAGTCCACTTCAGTGCTTCTTTCATTTCTAATCTACCTACCCCTCTTATTAAAATATCTCTAAAAAATGTGACCAAATAAGTCCTCACTGTATCTAAGGGTAAATGAATTATTAATTATCTAACTTTTAGATCATGAGTACTGCACATTATGTAAGTGATATTGTTGTCTATTTATGCTTTTATTCCTGCCTCTTTTTTTCGATATATTTCTTTTTGAAATATCGAAACAAGGAACGTATGGCACTGATAGAACGGGACGCTGATGTATCGGATATTTACAAAAAAAGGCCCTTTACCTTCAAATTCCCCTGGTTTAAGATTGGGATGCTTTTCTTTTTTATAGGACTAGGAGCTGGTATTTCTATGCTTGCTGTTGCCCTCATACAAGAAGTAAATCAGATTAAGTTTGGAAAAGAAATCATTGCTCCGACCATGATATTTTCGATACTTACCTCTGGTGGATTGGGGATGATCCTGGCTCATCGTCTGGACAAGCCGAAAGCTGAATCAAATGGATGAATTTTATATTGAAAAGGTTCTAAACGGAGATCATCGCTCTTTTCAATATTTCATCACCAGTTATAAATCCTATGTTTTCTCGTTGTCATTTTCTGTACTCAAGGACAAATACCTGGCAGAAGATGTGACGCAGGAAGCATTCATTAAAGCCTACAAAAGCCTGAGATCCTTCAAAGGGAATTCCAGCTTCAGGACGTGGATCGGACGTATTGTGATCAATGAGGCGCTTAGAAAAGCTAAAAAGGAAAGGCGTTATGATGCCGAAGAGATTCCTCCGGAAGATTTTTCCAGTAACTCGGCTGACAAAATATCTAACCTTGAAAAGGATGAACAGCGGTATTACATCAGCCTGGTATTTGAAAAAATACCTCCCGAGCAAAGCCTGGCGCTTGAATTATTCTACCTGAAGGAAATGTCGGTTGCCGAAATTATCGCCTTAACAGACTGGTCATCGTCTAAAACAAAAATGCTTTTGCAACGAGGTCGCAAGACATTTTATTACAACTTAAAAAGCATGCTAAAATCTGAAGTCAGAGAAATATTATGAAAAGTGATAAAGATGATTTCAAAGAGCTTCTGGGGCTCAAGGAAACTCCGGAACCTTCTCACGAGTTGGATTGGCAAATCATGAATCGAATTGAAAACATTGCCAACGCAGGGCCTTCCAACAGGCACTTACTCTATTTGTCCTGGGCCTTTTTCGCATTTGGTTTATTGATTGGCATTGCTATATCTATATTTTGGATTCCTGCAGAAATCAATATCATGGGTCTTACGGCCAGACATTTGCCAATGATCATATTGACGATATGTACGGGACTTCTATTACTCCTGTTCGATAACATATATGGCACGCTCAAAGCCATGCGACATAAACATTAATCTTAGATCCATTTGAAGCTCAATGTGAATTAAAGTCAATCGGCTTTAGGCATTAATTAGATCACCCTTTATCTTACCAAACAGTTAATTAAAATTAAAATACAAACAAGGATGAAACAATTCAAAACCGCGATTTTCACATTATTCACTGCTGTCGTACTGCTGTCTTGCTCAGATGAAGAGAAAGGACCGAAGTATGAATTTAAAGACCAAAACCTTCAAGGCAAGATTGACGGACAGGCATATAATTATGGTGAAGGGACTGTAGATTTTTCAACTGAAGGAAAGATGTCCTTCGACCTGTTCAGTGATCAGGAAACCACGGCAGCCTGCGACCAATTTGGTTTCGGAGATTTTGTCGTAGCGTTTTTCACCATGAAAAAGAATGAGGGGCTTGTTGAGCTGGTTCTGGACTTCAATGGCGGAACCAGCCAAACCGTGACGCTCTTGAATCCGGACAATTTCATTAACTACGTCACTACTGAAGGTGCAATTGAAATAACCTCCATCGCAGATTCGGTAGTTGTAGGAAAAATCGATGCGCGCATGGATGAGAATAATTACATCAATGGCAATTTCACTGCTACGGTGTGTCCATAAACATCAACAGGAATGGTTCGAGTATTAACCGGACCATTCCTGTTATAATACCATTAGCAAAACACCCAATCCAAACCCAATCCCGCCAGCTACCAGCTTATCCGTGACACCGTTCCACCAAATACCACGGATATTCCTCTTTAGCTTTTTAATAGTATGTTCCATCTGTTGGATTTGAGACTCTAACTCCAGGTTATTTCGATGTAGCTCTTCATTATTATTGCCAAGGGTGACCAAACTTGTATCTAGTTGAGCAACAATATCATCGAATGCTATTGAGGTTTGGGTTGCATCATCTTCCATACGGACAATCAGTTTTGATACCAGCACCTCCACCTCCTTTACTTTTTCCAGAAGAGACTGATTGATGACCTGAAGTTCTAGGTTAGTCAAACGCATCTCCACCAACTCATCAAGCTTTTCATTAAGCAACTGAGCACGGGAACTGCTAATTACAAAGGCAGTATCGGTATCAATTTTCACCATCTCTCCATGATGTACCATGAGCTTCTGATCCGATTCCCTAAAATGCCTTTCCTGAGCATAAGAAATGGAAATTATCAAACTGAATATCACTATGAATAATCCTCTCATATTTAAAACTTTAAGGAGTCCACATCCAAACTGTCACCGGAATACTCTACCGTGGTATGATTGAAATCATGCAATAATTCGGATAGCTCATTACCAATATCGCGCATGGCTGAAACATGGATCTGATTATCAGTTCCAACCTCTCCCTGAAGCAGGACGATTTGATTCCGGGCATTATCCAAACTTCTATAAAGACTATCATAACTTGACCTGAGTGCCTGATAATTCAAAGAGATGGAATTGAGTGAATCCAATTCCAGTTCCAGGACGTTTATCTGGTTGCGTGCATTCCTCAAGGCGTTATTTTTGGATAGTATGAAATAAGTTAATCCTGCTGTTATAATCAGAAATACTAAATATTTTAGATGGGCTATCTTCATGCATCAAAGAGGTTGTTGCTATTTAAAAATTAAGGCGTGAAGATAGAAAAGATTGGGACATCCGTCCTCAATCAAACCACCAACAATCCGTGCTCCCTCAACTGATCCATGGGCTTCGAGTACCAGAGCAGCTCGAAATTTTCCTGATCCTTCTCGTAACTCCTTTTTAATTCCCCATAGGAAATCGTATGTTTTCCCTTACTCATTTGACCCAGTACTTCCGCGAGCCATTCCGCATTCTGCTGATCCACCCGAATCGAAAAACTGCTCTTTCGTGAATGGAAGCTGAGCTCAGTTACCTGGGGTTTTCCTTTTCTCCCATTAAACGTTTTTAAATCCGGACTGCTTCCCAGCCACAAAATTTTTGAGTTGACCTTAGGAGGTGTGAAGTCCTCCTGATCCAGGCTTTGGGCTATGAAATTGGGCTTAATAGTGGTTCTCGGGATCTTAAAATCAAACCATTCGGTCAACGGCCAGTCATAACATAGACCGTGCATATAATTGAATAAAGATTTTTTCAATCCATAGCTGAATCGGTCATGATCCACTCCTGTTGTGTCCTTAAACTGGATATCATTATTAGCAAAAGAAATGGGTTTATACTCAGGAATGACACCATAACCTACCGGATCCAGTCCCACCGGGCTATGAGCGGTAAGGGCAAACTGATGCCAAAAACCTGATTGTAATATGCCCTGCTCAAACATCTGCCTGACCATCTCCAGGCTATCGATCGTTTCCTGAACCGTTTGTGTCGGGTAGCCGTACATCAGATAAGCATGAACCATAATCCCCGATTCAGTAAAGTTTCTGGTCACTCTGGCTACCTGTTCCACTGTCACTCCTTTATCAATAAGTGCCAGTAAGCGATCAGAAGCCACTTCCAGTCCACCGGATACTGCTATACAACCGGAAGCCTGTAGCAATCGGCAAAGGTCCATAGTGAAGCTCTTCTCAAAACGGATATTCGTCCACCACGTCACAGTCAAAGTACGACGCAGGATTTCTATGGCAACTTCACGCATGAGTGCCGGAGGTGCGGCTTCATCCACAAAGTGAAATCCCCTTTCTCCGGTTTGTCGGATAAGCTCCTCCATTCGATCTACCAGGGTTCGAGCGGCAATCGGTTCATACAACTTAATATAGTCCAGAGACACATCGCAAAAGGTACATTTTCCCCAATAGCAACCATGAGCCATGGTGAGTTTATTCCATCTCCCATCACTCCAGAGACTATGCATTGGATTGGCTATCTCAATGATAGAAATGTATTCATCCAGAGGAAGGTCACTATAGTCAGGGGTTCCTACTTCACTTTGTTTATAGTCGGGTAAAGCACATTCGTTATTGAAACTTACCTCCCCTGCCGCACGATGAAAGGTTCGTTTAAGCACTAATGGCTCCTCCCCTCTATTCAACTCAAGGATGAGCTGCTCAAGGGGCCGCTCACCATCATCCAGACAGATAAAGTCAAAATAGTCAAAGACCCGAAGGTCATTCACCTCACGTAATTCAGTATTGGGAAAGCCTCCGCCCATAGACAACTTAATACCAGGATGATGCTGTTTGATCCATTGAGCGCATCGGAAAGCACTATAAAGGTTACCTGGAAACGGCACCGAAAAGCACACCAGTTTTGGTTTTGTCTCCTCCAGCTGACTTTTTAGAATTTTTAATGTGATTTCATCAATATAGGTCGGGGGCTTTTGCAAATGATCCTGCAGCTCATCAAACGAATTGGCACTTCTTCCCAGCCTTTCCGCATACCGACTAAACCCAAAATGGGGATCAATACACTCCACTATAAAGTCGGAGAGATCCTCAAGGAATAGCGTGGCAAGATGTCTTGCCTTATCCTGAAACCCCATCGTTCCGAATGCCCAGTCAAGCTCTTCCAGCACTGCAAACCGTGAGGCCTCCGGCAAAAATTCTTCGGTGCAAATCTGACGAGCCAATGTCTGATCCCTCCCCTGCAAAAAGGCCATCACCTGATCGATGGTAGCGATATAGTCATCCTTAAGCGCCAATATCCTTGCTGCATTTTCTGACCTTCTCCCATCACCTCCTGCCATAGCAAACATTTCTGCCAACCCCTTCGCAGAGAACAGCTCAAGAATTACCTCTATCCCTAAATCCATCTGATAAGAACTAATACCGCGGGTATTTAAAAAGCCCTTGAGGTAAGTTGTAGCAGGGTAAGGTGTATTGAGCTGTGTAAAAGGGGGCGTTATGAGCAGGACTTCTTTCAAATGGTAGCATCTTAATTCAATCTGCAAGATCAGGATTTACGGCGATATCCAGCGTAGGAGATCTCAGTTTCTATTAATTATAGATTATTGAAGTCATTCAAATAACCTCAATTTTAATATCTATAAACCACTCAATGATCCAAAAACCCATTCCTCACTTTCCAGGAATTTATTCATAATCGTTTCATTAATTTAATGAATCAACTTCACTGACCTTGAGGGGTTCCAAGCAAAATGAATGATCTAAAGCCGCAAAGGATTGAATCACTGGACATCCTCAAAGGATTGGTTATGGTGATTATGGCTCTGGACCATACCAGGGACTATTTCCATGATCAGGCCTTCTTATTTGACCCTACGGATGCAAAACAAACCTATTTCTCACTTTATTTCACAAGGTGGATCACACATTACTGTGCACCTATTTTCGCTTTGCAGGCAGGTATTTCAGCATACCTCGTGGGTAGAAGAAAAAGTAAGAAGGAGCTCACTTACTTTCTGTTATCACGTGGTATTTGGCTGGTCTTCATTGAACTGACTGTGGTCAATTTTTCCTGGTACTTTGACATTCAATTCATTGCCCTGGGTCTACTTGTTATCTGGGTACTGGGAATGGGAATGATCTTTCTTGCCGGTGTCATTCACCTTCCTATGAAAGGCATTCTGATCATCAGCTTGTTGATCATGTTTGGTCATAACCTATTGGATTACATTTCCATTGAACAAAACCTGCTGTGGTCCATTGTCCATCAGGCAGAATTGTTCCTATTCGAAAATGGTCGGGCACTCTTTGTTGCTTACCCGCTCCTTCCCTGGATTGGTGTGATGTCAATGGGCTATTATCTGGGCACCTATTATGATAAGTTGGTTCCGGCAGAGAAAAGACAGAAGGAATTCAATATCATTGGACTGTCAGCTGTTGTCCTCTTCTTTGCCATTCGACTTGCAAATAGCTATGGCAACTTCCACCCCTGGGAATTCTATGAATCGATTTCTGATACACTATTTTCCTTTTTCGATCCGGCCAAATACCCTCCCTCCCTCACCTACTTGCTCATGACTTTAGGGCCAGCCATGCTATTTCTGGCGAATACGGAACATGTTACTGGCAAGGTGGCGGAATTCATTAAGGTATATGGCAGGGTACCCTTTTTCTACTACATCCTCCATCTTTATCTCATTCACCTTTTCGCCATGGCTCTGGCAGAAGCAACCGGATTTGGATGGGAATCAATGATTCTTAAGACGTGGGTGAACGAATCCCCTGAACTTGTGGGTTACGGGATGAACCTGGGATGGACTTACCTGGTATGGATTGCGGTAGTAATGATCCTGTACTTGCCTTGTTACAAATTTAGCCAGTACAAAATGAGTCATAAAGAGAAAAAGTGGCTGAGCTATTTTTAGCCAAACTCCACTCGAACGAACCGACCTGAGTTTGGAAATTAAAATCAGAATGTCTTTCTATGCCGATTATCTTTGGGTCCAAATTAAGATAATATGACGACTCTCAGACTTGGCGGCGTACCCGAATACTTCAATTTACCCATCCATCAGGCCTTTGAAAATGGTACTTTGGAAGCTGCAGGCATACAATTAGAATGGGTCAACGTACCTGAAGGGACCGGAAAAATGTCAAGTATGTTATGGGATGGAGAGTTGGATATGGCCATCATCTTAACGGAAGGTATCACCAAAAGCATCATTGACGGGAACCCAAGTCGTATTATCAAAAACTATGTAGAGTCTCCACTCCTATGGGGCATCCATGTACCTCATAGCGAAAATCCTCAACCAATTGATAACATCAATGATCGACGAATCGCTATAAGCCGGTTTGGATCGGGATCTCACCTGATGTCTTTCGTCATGGCTAAAAATCATGGCTGGAATCTTCAGAACCTTCATTTCGAAGTGGTCAATAACCTGAAGGGAGCACTTGAGTCTTTTCGTGAGGGAGAAAGTGATGTGTTCTTATGGGAAAAATACACAACTAAACCCTATGTGGACAACCACGAGTTTTCCCGTGTGGGTATCGTCGCAACTCCCTGGCCATGCTTTGTTATTGCCGCAGGATTGAAATCATTGGAATCAAAAAAGGCTGCTATACGTACCGCATGTGAAATCATAAGCAACCAATGCCAGCAAACTCAACGGAATCCTGAACTTGCTAACCTGATATCTTCCCGATTTGATCTCAAAAAAGAAGATGCAGATCAGATTATCACGGAGGTTAAGTGGTCGCATGACCTTTCTGTTGATGGAATTGCCCTCAGAAATGTGATGAACACACTGAAGTCATTGGGGCTGATTCAATTAGCTCCTGCCCTCAATGAGGTGATTCACACCCTGACCTGATTATTGAATAATGCGACGTATTTCCCTTCCTGACTCAAGGAAGGATTGCACTTTCTCAGCCTGATCGGCGGAAAGAAAATCACGAAGCTTCTGAACCTCATTGAGATAAGCATCAATGCCTTCAAGGATCATTTTTTTGTTTTCCAAGAAAATGGGCGTCCACATCTCCGGGGAGCTCTTAGCTAACCGAACCGTACTGGCAAATCCGGATCCTGCCAACTCCAGAATTACCTCTCCATCTTTTTCCTTGGCAAGCACTGTATTGCTCAAAGCAAAGGAAGTCACATGACTCAGGTGACTGATGTACGCCAGATGTCGGTCGTGCTCTTCAGCACCCATTTTAACAATGTAAAAACCAATCGATTTGGCGATTTCTTCAAATTCGTCTTTTAGATCAGCTTTAGTCTCGTCCTCCTCACAAACAATGAGGCACTTATCCTGAAAAAGCCCCGGAAAGGCAGCCTCCGGACCGGAGTATTCTGTACCTGCAATGGGATGCGCCGGTAAGAAGTTAGCGCGATTGGGATGGTTTTTCACCTCCTCGCAAATTGCTCCTTTAGTTGAACCAAAATCCACAACAAGCTGATGGGGTTTCACGATATCCAGAATGCCCGGAAGAAGTTTTCGGATGACATCAACAGGAATAGACAAAATGATCCAGTCGGCCCATTGAACGCCTTCATTTAGATCGTCGAATTTATGCTGGATGATCCCTAACTTCTCTGCCATATCAAGGGTAGTGCTCCTACGACTAAACCCGCCGAATTCAAATTCGTTTCTGGGTTTTAACGCCAATGAATACGAGCCTCCGATCAGCCCAACCCCTACCAACAGTACTTTCTTCATTGAATTCTCTCTATCGCCTTGACAATAATTTCTTCCTTCATGCAGAGGGAAATACGAATATACTGGTGCCCCTGCTCACCAAAAATATGCCCTGGTGTTACAAATACATCCTTTTCATATAGCAAGTGATCGCACAAAGGATCTGCATCGCCTTCTCCTACCTTCGCCCATACGAACATACCTGCCTGGTCCGGAGCGATCTTACATCCAGCAATTTCCAAAAACTGCTCTGCCAGCTTTCTTCTTCGGGTATAAACTCTATTAATCCCTTCAAACCATTCATTCCCTAACTCCAGCGCCTTAACCGCAGCCAACTGCACGGGTTTGAACATTCCCGAATCCATATTGCTTTTCACACGAAGAATGGGTTCCAGGATCATTGAATCCCCCGCTACCCAGCCTACCCGCCAGCCTGCCATATTAAAGGTTTTGGACAGGGAATTAAGCTCTACGGCCACCTCCTTCGCCCCATCCACGTTGAAGATGCTCAATGGATGATCATTTTGTATGAAGCTATAAGGGTTATCATGACACAGGAGCACCTGCTTTCTTCTGGCCAGATCAACAAATTTCTTCAACCAGTCCAGGGATCCTTTAGTGCCGGTAGGCATATGCGGATAATTCAACCACAGCAATTTGATCCTGCTGAAGTCAAGCCCTTCAAGAAACTCCCAATCAGGCTCCCAGCCCTTATCCTCTAGAAGTGGATAGTACACCGGTTCTGCCTGTACCATCCTCGTCACAGAAGTATAGGTGGGGTAACCTAAAGACGGAATAAGTACCTGATCACCGGAATTGAGGTAGGCTAAAGATATATGTGTGATACCTTCCTTTGAGCCAATTAATGGTAACACCTCATTTATCCCTAAACCAACATCATAACGTGACTTATGAAAATTGACAATCGCTTGCTTTAGATCCGGAATACCCTGATATGGCTGATAGCCGTGATTAGCCGGCTCCAGCGCTCCCTCAATCATCGCACTGATCACTTCTGCATCAGGGATCATATCAGGACTGCCAATACCAAGATTGATAATGTCTTTTCCCTTTGACTTTAGGTCAGCAACTTCTTTGAGCTTTTTGGAGAAATAGTATTCCTGAAGTGAGCTAAGCCTTTCCGCTGGTTTGATAATCATAGAAGCTGTTCGACTATACCGGTGAATTTTCCCCCAAATCTATAAAAAGGGAATGAGTTAAAACAGGCTCTGTGAGCTCATGGCTTTTCAGAAGCATAATAGGTGGTTGCATCTTTGACGATCTGATCGAGTAATGCCCTTTCACTTTTGACCCTGGTCGGTTTCCAGTTGTAACACTCTGTGAGCGTCTGAAGGACCATGTCAGCATATTGTTGAACCCGTGGAATATCAAAATACATCCAGCTCGTTCTTCTCACCAAAAAATCGACGGCAGAAGAGACCATTTCGTATTCAATCGCATACCAAAGCTCACTTTTTACCAACTGCTCCTCTGTTTGCTCCTCCTGATCCATAAACTTTCTCCATATCACTGCAGCATTACTACCATAAGTGGAAACCAAATGCCAGCCATAGTATCTGTCCAGCCCCTCGGCCTCTACCAGGTCTTCATAATATCTGACCGCCTTTTGAACGACACCATAATCTGAAAAAGGTGCCTCTGTCAATGGGATAAGGGAGGTCCTGCACTGTACATCGTGCGGCATATCAAGTCGTTGCTGAACTTCGTCCACCACCTTCCGGGCCATTTGTCGGTAACCAGTAAGTTTTCCTCCTGCGATGGCTATTAGTCCGTTCTCCATTTCGTAGATCTCCTCCTTGCGGGATAACTCGGACGGAGTTTTGCCCTCCTCCTCGATGAGCGGCCTCAAGCCCGCCCAGTTGGAAATAACATCTTCCTTTTTCAGGTTGATATGAGGAAACACACGATCCAGTGCTCCCAGTAGATATTCCAAATCCTTTTGCGTGGTCACCACCCGATCCAATGCCCCATGATATTCGGTATCGGTCGTGCCAATATAGGTAACCCTTCCCCTTGGTATCGCGAACACCATGCGCTCGTCCGGGGTA
The DNA here is from genome assembly GCF_024714475.1 of Marinoscillum sp. MHG1-6. Classification (GTDB taxonomy): domain Bacteria; phylum Bacteroidota; class Bacteroidia; order Cytophagales; family Cyclobacteriaceae; genus JAMZMI01. The sequence continues at coordinate 592,547 of NZ_JAMZMI010000003.1, forward strand.
TCGAAGTACACCGCCTGATTCAGAGGGAATTTCTGATGTGGCACCACAATATGCACCCCTTTCGTTAGTCTGAGCTTTTGCTTCACGCTCTTATCCTGCCGTTGCAACAGTTCATCCAGCCAGGGACCTACGGCTGCCACAACACATGGCGCAGTTGCTGTATATTCTTTGCTGCTCAGGTGATCTTTGAATTTCACCCCGCTTACCTTTTCTTCTTCTATAAAAGCTGTGACCTCTGCATAATTAAGCACAGTAGCCTCGTACCTATGGGCCGTTTTCAGAACTTCAATGGTCAATCGGGCATCGTCCGTTCTGTATTCTGAGTAAATTCCCCCACCTTCTACGATAGTCTTATTCAGAAGTGGCTCTGCCGCCAGCGTATGAAATCTCGAAAGCATCTTCCTGCGGTCCTTTTTCACCACATCAGCGAGAAAATCATAAACTTTCAGTCCAACAGAAGTACTAAAACTGCCATAAGTCCCATCAGTCACGAAGGGCAACAACATCTTTTCAGGAACAGCCAGATGAGGAGCCAGCTTATGCACCACTGCACGCTCCATTCCTGTCTCTTTGACCAGTGCAAACTCAAACTGCTTGAGGTATCTCAATCCTCCATGGATCAACTTAGTCGACTTGCTCGAAGTCCCTGAAGCGAAATCATTTTTTTCCAGTAACAAGACCTCCATTCCTCTGGAGGCCGCATCCAGGGCGATTCCAGCCCCGGTAATCCCTCCACCTACAATGATCAGGTCAAATTGCTTTTCCCTGACCTCATCTATGACTTCCGATCGATCTAATACTGAAAATCTATGTTTATTCATCCTAATCTTTTAACCAACCCAACGTACGGCTTACCGCCTTCTTCCATTGACTATATAATCGTTCTCTTTTTGATTCTTCCATTTTCGGGCTAAAATGCCTGCCACTATTACTAAACCTTTTCACCTCCTCAAGGTTCCAAAAACCAACCTGCAATCCGGCCAGATAAGCCGCTCCAAGAGCGGTCGTCTCCGTATGCTCGGACACGGCTATCGGAGTATCTAATAAGTCTGCCTGAAACTGCATCAGGTAATCATTCGCTGTGGCTCCTCCATCAACTTTTAGTGTTTCCACCTTAAGCCCACTATCCTTTTCCATGGCATCCAGCACATCCCTGGTCTGGAAGGCTATCGCCTGTAAGGCTGCTTTCGCAAAATGCTCCCTGCCCGTATCCCGCGTCAAACCGAAGACAGCTCCACGGGCATACATATCCCAATAAGGGGTGCCAAGCCCAACAAAAGCCGGAACCAGCACCAACTCATCTTCTCCCTGTGCCTGCTCTGCCATTTCTTGTGTCTCAGCAGCATGATCAATGATATTGATCCCGTCACGTAACCACTGGACGGCAGCACCCCCTATGAACACACTCCCTTCCAACGCATAAACAGGCTTGCTATCTAAAGAGCAGGCACGGGTGGTAACCAGACCAAAATCAGATGAAGTCATCTCATTTCCCTGGTTCATCAACACGAAACACCCCGTTCCGTAAGTGTTTTTCACATCTCCCTTTTCAACACAACCCTGACCAAATAAGGCCGCCTGCTGATCTCCGGCCACTCCGGAAATGGGTATCTCAACCCCATCCATTTTGAAGATTCCGAAATGTTCACTGGATGACTTGACCGCCGGCATCATTGATCGCGGAACCGCAAAAAGAGACAACAGGGTTTCATCCCATTCACTGGCAGCAATGTCAAAGAGCATCGTGCGACTGGCGTTGGTATGATCAGTGACATGAGATTGACCCCTGGTCATTTTCCAGATAAGCCAGGTATCCATGGTACCAAAAAGCAGGTTTCCTGCTTCGGCTTTTTCGTGGGCTCCCTCTACATAATTCAAGAGCCAATGCAACTTGCTTGCAGAAAAGTACGCGTCAATAGGAAGGCCAGTCTTTGTTCGGATCGTTTCTTCATAACCAATCGATTTCAACTCTTCACAGAAGTCTGAAGTTCTTCGATCCTGCCATACAATGGCATGGTGAATGGGCTTACCTGTTTCTTTATCCCAAACTAGGGTTGTTTCACGCTGATTAGTAATGCCAATAGCCTGCACATCGGAAGCCGTAATCCCTGCTTTATCCAGAGCACCCTTTAAGGTCTTCATCTGGATATCGAAGATTTCTTCTGCATCATGCTCTACCCATCCGGCTTTAGGGAAATACTGGGTGAATTCTAGTTGGTCTGAGGCTACGATCTTGCCAGAGCGATCTACCACAATCGTCCGACAGCTGGTAGTTCCCTGATCAAGTGCAAGTAGGTATGGCATGAATGGCTAGTAGGCTTTGTTTGCTAAAAGATAGAAAATTAGCAGAACATAAAGGCGCATATCCATGCCTTGATCACCAACCTATTCCAAGGGCGATGAAAACAAAAAAGCCTGCTAGCGAAAACTTCCAGCAGGCTTTCAAAGATTGTTTATGAAGAAAGCCCAAAAGTAAAGCTGCCCTCGGACGAAACTATCCTGCCCTATACTGGCACCATCTCAATTCAAGAGAGGGCTAGAAAAATTCGTGCTCAAGTATGCTCATAATGCTTCAAAACACATGCTAAAGGGAATGATTTTGATGAAAATACTCATGTCTCCCCCCTGTTTGAACACAATCACCCCCTATTGACTCCCGCGGTATGACTACTTTTAATTAATAAAATACTAAGGCAGATTGTGGTTTTTCCGCAATCAGAGGGCTCCAAGGGAGCCTTCATTTTTTTGAGCATCTCAATCTATAGATTTTAATCCCCTGTAAAAATGGTCTTCTCATCAACAAAGCAGATCGGGTTTCCAAAAGGATCACTGGCATAGAACAGGGTTTCTCCCCAGGGCATGTCTTCAATCGATCCGATTGAACGACAATCCAATGTTTTCATTTTATCCCTGACACTTTTTAAATCAGATACGCAAATATAGATGTACTGATTTTCGTGAAATTTCCATGCGCCCACATCATCCCCGTCAGATTTAGGGTCGTAACACGCAAGTATGGTCCCTCCTATGTTGAAATAATGTCGACCGGGAGAAACTCTGATTCCTTCCTGATCCAGGATTTCGGAATAGAACTTTTCGGCCTGATCAATATCGTTGACCGGCAGAATAACCCGATATAGTCTTGCTGACATGCCTCAGAAATAGTTTGTTGACGCTATCAAATATAAAAAACCAGATGTTACACCTGCGCACATAAAACACCCCAGCACTTAAAAACTGAACAGGAAACCCCTGGTGGTAATTCCGCCTTACCGGAATCCAAGCCTTAATTCCAAAAGTGATAAATAAAGGTTGCGTTACAGTATGAGTGGCTCTCCAATACACCCTCCTGATTAGCAAATTAATAACATAACACCATTACAATGAGAAATAATTAACGAAATGATAAATCTTACTTGTATTATTGATTTTTTTAATTAAATTGGTCGACCAGTTTTTGGTTTTCCATATATGGAATGCCGATTGGCATATTCCTTAACACGGTTATGCTGTCAACTATCTTTTTGAAATATCTGAAAGGGGTCAATAGTTGAGTTATGAAACATGGATTTGAATTCCCATAAATGGGAGGAGGAAAATCAATTCTAACTTAAATATATGATCACATGAAAAATCCAGTACTCTATTTACCCCAACAGTATTCTTATGGCAATCGGCTTAAAAAAAAGAGGCCCTTTTCATTTCTAAAACTGGCTTGCCTGATATTCTTTATCCAGCTAACGACGCTGGCAGTAAGTCAACCTTACAGCTATCCTTATGAAATTCCCCGATTTCAGGATTTTATGGGTGAGTGCAAGCTACAGGCTCCAACCAGTTCCACAGCAGCGACTACAGCAGAACTCATTGCCGGTTATACTTCCAGCTGGTTTTATGTAGCCGATGTCGATAAGGTCGCCTTTAATCAGTCAGGGTATGCGAACAGAACAGAGCTACGCGATCTTCGAAACTGGTTGGTTTCAGACGGTGACAGATCTCTACACGGACGATTCAACGTTGTGGAACAGACCTGCGACCAGGTTACACTCATGCAAATCCATGATGATGCCAATGCCGGAAATGGCCCCAACAAACCCTTACTACGCATTTACAGACATCTTGTAAAATCTCCTACCAACCACTTATGGGCGGCGGTCAAAACGGATGCAACCGGAGCTAATACCACCCACATTGATTTGGGTCTCAACCCTGAAGGCTATGTTAATTGCGACGTAAAAATAATTGGTGGCTATATGATCATAGATGTAGACGGTGTGGAAAAGGTAAATATGGACGTTTCGTTCTGGACCTGGCCGAGCTATTGGAAAGCGGGAGTCTACCTTCAAACCGACGGAGACGCCACGGCTTATTTCGATGACCTTTACACCGGCACTCCTTCCGGAAACATCCCGCCTTCTGTGAGCATCACTGCCCCTGTTAATGGCGCAAGTTTTGCCGATGGAGAGAATGTGACCATATCCGCAGATGCTACAGACAGCGACGGATTCGTGGATCAGGTGGAGTTTTTTGTGGATGGCAACAGTGTGGGTGTCGACACCTCAAGCCCCTATTCAATCAACTGGACTATCGGTGTAGGTTCGTACGATATTACGGCAGTAGCCACGGACAACGAACTGGCCACCACCACCTCCTCGAGCGTAACAATTACCGGCAATACTATCAGCGAAATGTACGTATCAAGTATCACAACCGGTACTCAAAATGCAGGACAGGGTAACAAGTATGGCACAGCCAGTGTCACCATATTGGATAATGCCGGCGCTCCGGTCGTTGGTGCTTCAGTTACCGGGACCTTTTCAGGCACTTTCAATGAAACGGTATCAAGTATCACGGGAGGCAATGGCGTCGTAGATTTGATAACCTCTACTACCGCCAAGGGCGGCGTGATGGTGGATCTGTGTGTGGATGATGTGACCCACTCATCATTGGCCTACAACAGTACCTTAAATATCATTACTTGTACAGGATCCTCAGCCAGATCCAGCGGATCAATCATCTCAGAAAGCTTGGACGCCGGTAAAGTTGCCGTTGGGCTATATCCGAATCCAGCCACGACATCACTCATCATCAGCCTTACACTGGATGAAGAAAGTCATTTCAGTGGCAACGTAATTGGACTGGATGGCAAAGTACTGAGCACCATTCGACACCAGGTTTTGAGTGTGGGAAGTCACGAAGTAGCTGTGGACCTGGCGCATTTGAATAAAGGAATCTACTTTATTGAATATACGCTAAATGGAGATAAGCGAATAAGCAGAATCATCAAGCAATAATCACATCTTTTCAACCAGCAAAAAAGGCTGCCTGTTGGTGGCCTTTTATTTTTCCCTTCCCAGGTACTAGCAGGATGTAGAGGTAATTCTGAAAAGTACGGAAGTAACTTCCATACTAGTCGGGGGTTAAGGTAGATTAACCGAACATAACCCTCCCGACCTCGCGTCAATCACTGTCGACCGAACTTTTACGTTTCAATCGAACTAACCCTATGGAAATAAAACCAATAAAGATTCCGGTCACCACCCATAAGGAATAATTATTCACCCGTGACTCCACCCACATTTCATAATCCTCAGTAAGAAAACGGGAACCCTCCACTGTCCAGAGTAAGCCCTGTCCTACTCCATCCACTGTATCTTTTTCCAAGAGGTAACCATTGGTCCCAATGACTTTCCCCGGCATCCTAATCTCCATATCATAGCCCAGGCTTTCAAAGAATGGTTCTGAAGCTACCTCCAACAATGCCGTTGTACTATCTATTTCAGTTTTGAAAGCATCGTAAAATGGTTGGCCAAAAGACACCAGAAAAATCGAATCCACATTTTCCCCAAACCGGTTTTCAATCAAATAACTCATAACTTCTTCCTCTTTAGCCAACATATCCGACTTTGTCATGGTCAGGTTGGGATCATCACCGAAATGGTCAAAGAAGATACTTACCCATTGTCTGATTGATGTATTCCAAAAATAGACATCAAAATGATCCTCCAGACTATCACTTAGAGCGTGATAGTGGGTGCTGTCTTTACCCGTTAATAGAGCAGACTTAACCGAATTCGGAAGATTGAAAAACTCCTGTTCCTCGGTACTTAAATAATTAGCTACAGGTACCTCCAACTGGTATATCCTACCCACAGTTTCCGAATACCTGTAAACCGTGGTGAACCACCGAAATCGCTTTGCAAAGGCAGCCTTTCTACTAAATCGTTTATTCGCGCTGGAGTCATGAGTATAAGTCTGATTGATCTCATCCACACTTTCAAAATGCTTAGTGGCTTCCAGGTACAAAATACTATCACCATCATCACCCTCACCATTAATCTTCCCTGGCAATGTATCCATACGTATCTGCCATGTACTGTCTATCGGAACCGCCATGCGGTCAAATTGAAGATAATCCTTAGCATCCGCTTTGATAATCACGGTTCGGGTAATGGAGCCATCCTCATGCACCACATTGATGACCCTGGTCTCCTGTCCACAGGAAAATGCCAGCAGAAGTAGCAAAACAACAAGTGTAATTACCTTTTTCATTTCCGTCAGCTTTATAGTTCTAATAGTTCATTTTTAGACCCCCGTTCAGCATTCCTTTGCGTCTCCTTCTGTGGTCGCTCCTTTACGCCTTCACCCTTCAGTTGTTCAAACCGATCCAAAAGCTCCATATGATCCCGCAGCAACCGGTTCAAATCAGATTTATACAATGTTATACTATCTATGGTCTCCGCATTTTTAATGAGTATTTTCATTAATATCTGTTGGCTAAAATTGGTTTGACTTCCGCCACCCTCCACAGGTTGAATGATAAGGATTTTGCTTTCGAGATCTTCAATGCGTCGATTCAGCATGGTTTGTTCAGAGATAAAAAACACTATTAGCAGCACAGCCGCTGTTGACATTCCGACGCTCCAGAGATTGCTTCTTGTCCAGAAGAATAGCACGTCATCTACCCTCTCCAAAAGACTTGGTTGCTTATCACCTTTACCAATCTTCTTCATGATCCCCTCGGTCAGTTCTGCCTTATTATCAAGTTCAGGCTGATTCGCTTTTAGTAACTCAATGAACTTCCGGTATTTTCTTTCCTGATCCATAACTAAAGGTACTTTTCAATCATTCTCCCTATACTCCTCTTTGCGTGATTCAGGTTGCTTTTGATCGCATCCTTGCCCATTTTGGTGATCTCCACGATCTCGTCGTGTGAAAGCCCCTCCAACTCACTGAGCACGAAGACCGCTTTTTGTTTGGGGCTAAGCTTTTGTGTGGCGATCTCAATGAGTCTTTCCAATTCCTTTTTATTCAGATGGTCTTCCTGATTGCCCGATCTCTCCAACACCGCAACCAGTTGGTCATTCATTTCGATGTGTAAAAAAGTGGTCTTCTTTCTTTTCCTGAGAACATCCATACATTTGTTAACAATGATCCTGTACAACCAGCTTTTGAAACATCTTGCCGGATCAAATTTTCCTAAGCTTCGCCACACCGAAATAAATGTTTCCTGAACGATATCCTTTGCTTCGTCCTCATCATTGACCATGCGACAGGCGACGGCATAAGCAAAGTCCGCATGCAGGTCCACCAGTCGCCTGAAAGCCCGTTCATCTCCATTGATACAATCGTAAACTATCTGACTAGTGTCCAATCCGTAATTGCTTTTGCTTTATATAAATACGCTGGAAATCGAGCAGGTAAAATTTTGTAGAGGAAATTTAACAATGGCTTCGATGAAGCTTGCCTACCGCTCTTTGGCTGATAAGAACTAATTGGGCATACCCTATCGGCATTATGCTGTTTGGTACAAAGTTGAAATCTGTTATTCATTCAACCCGTCCTCATTAAAAAGCAAAGGATAAAACCCAATTATACGATCTCCCAGAAGAGGATGTAGCTAGCGGTACTGTCTTTTTCCAGTATTTCCATGCTGGTAGAGTATTGACCTAAGTTACTGTCGACAGTAAACTTGAATACTCCAAGAAGGTCATTCAGGCTTACATAATCATAGTCCCACAACTCGATCTCATTCCACCCTTCCTGTACCTCAATTTCCAATCCCAACTCGACCTTATCTCCAGTGTCTAAGCGATAAAAGCTATCACCTTCCGGCCAGATTTTCTTACCATTCATCTTCAGGTACATTTCGTCTTTGTCGATTTCATCAGGAGTGGTACACTGTACGGAGGTTAGTCGGATCTTAGGCATGGCAATGTTGTTTTTCTATAAATATAGTTCAGCACGGTGAATTGCTCACTATAGGATTACACAGCCTATGGCTTTTGCTTTTCCACCTATTGCCTTTTTTTACACCTGCGGCTAGACAAGGAAATTCAGTTTTGTTAATATTGAGCTTTCCTCCGCCTAACTCTCAGCTCCTGGGAGCTATGTAATAATTGATAATATTCAACTGCTATGAAACATGCGATCTCAGCAACCTTGCTGATATTACTTCTGGTGACTACCACACTCGCCCAACAAAAAAAAGCTGGCCCTATCTTCAAACACACCATGAAAATGGCGTGGGCCGATATAGAGCCGATTACTGACGATGATAATGGAACCTACTACCTGCTCTACCCTTACGGCGCCATCATGGCAGGTGCGGTTGTTGGACCCAAGGAATATTATATCGGACGGGTAGATGAAAGTCTTGAAATGTCCAAAACAGGCCTACTGGTATTACAAAAAGATGAGCAGGAGCGAGAATTCGAATTTGCTCTCGAATCAAATGGTTCCATCTATGTCTTTTCCTCTTATCAGGACATCAGTGAGAAGACAACCTATCTATATGCCCAAACCTTCAATAAGGAAACTTTTGCCCTGAACGATGACCTTAGAAAAATCGGGCAGGTTGACTTCACAGGTGAAAATCGTTTCAAAAATGCTGTCTTCGAATATGAGTTTTCACAGGATCGATCTAAACTTTTGATTACCTATTATCTATTGGATAAAGACGGTTCGCTCATCCGATTTGGCTACGACGTGCTGGATTCCAGCCTCAAAAGACTATCCAATTGGAATGGTCTGGTGGACATGAGTGAAGGGATCTACCAATTTGATCAGTTCAGAATATCCAACTCCGGGTCGGTTTACCTACTTACGCGCTTCTTCTCCAATAAGAAAGAGTTTAATAACAGCACCAAACTCAAAAAAGACGCCCTACTTTCATCCTCCAGATCGATGGTTTACGAATCGGACTATGAGATCAAGGTCATTAAATTCTCTCATAGTTCCGGTAGTACGAAAGTATTACCGGTTGACTTAGCTTCCCAATTCATTACAGTCACAGACATGGTCATCTCGGGTAGTAAACTGACCTTCATCGGTTTCTATGCCCCGGTTGGCTCTTCTCTTCCAGAAGGCGCCTTTTATATGGAGATGGATGGAAATGGAAAGATTCTTAAAACAGACAAATCACATTTCGGAGACCTGTTTATACAACCAAGTGATGTGAGCGATAAAGAAAACGGTTTACTTAATACTGCAGAATACGACAGTTACAGATTTGTTATCAAGGACATCATCCATAGATCGAATGGAGGCTTCGCCTTAGCAGCAGAACGCACGGTTACTCAAACCAAAACTCAAAATTCGGGTGGATATGTCACGGTCACTACTGTAAATCATACGGACGACATTGCTGTAGTAGATGTTTCGGCCTCCGGCAAAATCTCTAAAGTCCACAAAATCGAAAAGAGCCAGCAAACCATGAACCTGGGGTATCTCTTTTCCTCCTTTTACTGCACCGAATCAAAAGGAAAGCTCCTCGTCTTCTACACGAACCTTGGCAAATCCAATGCTACTATGATGGGCAAAATGATCAAAACCAAAGCTTATCTGACAACCATTGATGGGCAAGGAAATCTTGACAAAAAGGTAATCTTTAGTGCTACCAGCGATCGCATTACCCTAAGAGCCAAGGACAGTTACCAACGTCAGGATGGGAACATGGTGCTTTATGGTCATGAGAACAATCGCTACTCAGGATTTATTGAGATCACACCTTGACCATCAGGCAGTTGAATCCCATTTGACGGATCACCACTGCATATTTTGTTAATAATCTCATGATTATTTGGGTTTTACTGATTGTAAAGGGTTTCGTTATACCTCCAAAAAACATAATCTTACCATGAATAGTTGTTAACTTACCTGAACCCAAAACCAGCGATTTGGTAATTAAATTAAGAACCTATGTCTTATCAGAAGGTAAGATTTAAGCTATTGATATTCTTTGTTCTGGGTGTATGTGCCGTCATATTCACGGTGACTGTACTTAACACTCAAATGAGCCATTACATTGCAAAGCATAAGTATGTGGCAGAACTTATCAATATTGCCGGGAGGCAAAGAATGTTAAGTCAGAACATTGCTAAGAACACTGCTCTAATCATCTCAGGCAATAAGACGACAGCCTCTCTAGATTCGCTCGCAGAGCTTCTGGACCGATCTCATTACTACCTCTCCTACAGAAAGGACACCCTGGATATGAGTTCCGTCCAAAAACATCGATTTGATTCCCTCTTTAACGCTATCACTCCTCATTTCACTCTGATTTCACAGGTAAGCGATGATCTCATCAACCAAAATGACAGCGTGAAGGCCGCAGTTTTCGAATCTGTGATCTTCAGTGAATCCAGGTTTCTTCCGCTCATGGATGCCATTACCAAAGAATTTGAAGTGCTGGCCAGAAATAAGCTGGATGATGTCAATCAACATACTCTTTGGAGCAACGTGTTGATCACCTTCGCGGTATTCATTTCAGGTCTGATTGTCTTTCTAGTTACGGCTAAATCTGTCAAATTGTACTCAAATCAGCTCAGGAACATCCAGGATCAACTAAAGTCTGCTGTCTCGGAAACCAACACCAAAATTGAAAAACTGGAATTCCTTACCAGTGCGATCAAGGTAGGGGTTTGGGAATATTACAGAGCAGACGACAGCGAGAAGTGGTCAGATGAGCTTTATAACATTCTGGGCTACCAAACTGATGAGCTCAAAGGGACCTTTTCTGAGTTTTTGGAGCGGACTCATCCGGATGACCAGCAAAAGCTGCTCGACGCCTCAGATGCTTCCAGAAGAACAGGAATTCCCTCCACCATAGAGATCAGAGTCCTTACAAAACACAATGGATATAAATGGGTAGAAGCCACCGGAAATGTCAGAAGAGATGAACTCGGTCGAACTTCCCTGATCATGGGCGGTGTAATTGATATTCATGGACGCAAAATGCTTGAAAATCAATTAAAGGTTTTTGTTGAAAATGCTCCCGCTGCCATCGCCATGCTCAATAAAAATATGGAGTACACGGCCATTAGTAACCGATGGATCACGGCATATAGACTCGAAGGAAGACTACTCATCGGAAAAAGTCATTATGAGATATTTCCAGAAATCTCGGATGAATGGAAGGAAATCCACCAGAGATGTCTTAAAGGGAGTGTGGAAAAAAGGGATGTAGATCGATTTGACAGGGCAAACGGAGAAACGCAATGGGTCAAGTGGGAAGTGCGCCCATGGTTTATCTCTGATAATGAAATAGGTGGCATCATCATGTTTACCGAGGATATTACACAAGAGATCGAACGAGAAGAAGAGCTCAAAAAGGCGAAAGATCAGGCTGAATTAGCATCTAAAACAAAAGAAGAGTTTTTGGCGACAATGAGCCATGAGATCAGAACCCCACTTAATGCAGTCAGCGGGCTATCTCAAATTCTACTTTCTGATACCCCAAAACCGGAACAGATCGACAACCTGAATCTGCTCAAGTTTTCAGCAGACAACCTGTTAAATCTGATCAATGATATTCTGGATATAAGCAAGATAGAATCAGGCAAGTTGGCGTTGGAAGTCAGAGCCTTTGACTTTAAATACCTGGTGCAAAATGTCAAAAGATCTTTAGACTTTCGCGCGAGGGAAAATATTGTTGAAGTTGTTCAGGAATATGACAAATCGCTCCCGGAGACCTTTATTGGGGATGCAACCCGGGTTACGCAAATCATCTACAACCTTGCAGGAAATGCTATAAAATTTACCAGAAAGGGAAAGGTTTTCATTTCAGTTACGAAACTCTCAGAAGATGATAAACAATGCACGATGCGAGTCTCTATAAAGGACAATGGCATTGGAATATCACAAGAGAATCAGGAAAAAATATTTGAGTCGTTTACCCAGGCAGAAGCAGGTACGACGAGGCAATATGGAGGAACAGGATTAGGACTATACATCACTCGGAGATTGTTACAGATGATGGATTCTGAAATCCAGTTGATAAGTGAATTAGGTCAGGGATCCGAATTCTTTTTTGATCTTACGCTCACTAAAAGCAACGAGAAAATTGACATTACTACTGATCTTGAAGAGAACGTATTGCCAGAACGCAGCAGAAACATGAAAATACTGGTGGCCGAGGATAATAAAGCGAACCAGTTGATCATACAAACCCTGCTTAAGAAAGCGGGAGTTCAATTTACGATCGTCTCAGACGGTAAAGAGGCAGTAGAAAAGGCCAAAACGAAAAATTTTGATTTGATCCTGATGGACTTACAAATGCCAATAATGGGCGGTTTTGAGGCCACTTACGAAATAAGAAAAGAAACGGATACCTATTTTCAGCGACTGCCTATTATTGCACTAACGGCAGATGCTTTCTCCAATATTAAGGAAAAAGCAGAAGCTATAGGCATGAATGGCTACCTGACAAAACCCTATAATATTTCAGATTTGTATCACTTGATAGATAAGTACGGTAAACTGAACAGAAATGAAAAGGAAATCTATTGACCTTGATTGGAACGTTATTTCCAGTGTAACTGACGAATAAACCAAATGGCTATATTTTAGTTGTTAAACTCTAGACCGAATTCATTGATCAAGCAAACTCAAAAAAATGATCGCCTCTAAAGCCAGGCTCTATCTTATCACATCATATCTCACAGTTTTCATTGGTTTGCTGGCCGTCACAGGTTGGTTCATCAATAATGAATATTTAATCCGAATTATCCCGGGGCTGCCAACCATGAAATTCAACACTGCTCTTGGCTTTGGACTAACGGGCATCATGTTCCTTTTAAACTTTCAGAACCGCCTGCGTGAGAGCGATGGCATAGGAATAATCCTTCTTGTCCTCGGAGTTCTTTCCCTGCTGGAACAGGTGACCGATTATCCCATTGGATTAGCTGAACTTTTTATGAAGGACCACCTGTCATCTGTAGGTGAAAAAGGCCTCATGTCGGTAGCGACGGCAGGTAGTTTTATATTGCTATCAATAAGTATGTCCCTATCCTCTTCAAATATTATCACGAAGAGGATTATTGGCCAGTTCATTCTGCATTATGTGACACTCATTGCTTACCTGTCGCTACTGGGTTATGTCTATGGGATCGCCAATGAAAGCAGGATCGGATTTATCGGCACCATGTCCTTACCGACGACAGTATTATTCTTGCTGCTATCAGTTGTAGCCACTTTTAAAAACCCCAAACTAGGCATCACAGGACTTCTTGGCGGGCCTCAACCCGGCAACATGGTAGCCAGACAAATGTTCATGGTGATTTCGATCTCCATTCTGATCATCGGCTTCCTTGCCACCAAACTTGTTGAACACCAGGATATCAGCGCTGAGTCTGCCATTACTCTCTTCGGGCTCCTTGCCTTTGCTTTATATACCGGAACCATTACCTCACTGGCACTCAGAGTCAACCATATTGATAAAAAACGAAAAGATGCGGAGCATGCCCTGCAAGAAATCAATCGCACTCTGGAAACAAAAGTGGACGATCGAGCCAGGGCCGCTAAACGTGCGCTCGAACTCTTGAATGAAACTAACCGAATTGCGAAGATCGGGGGATGGGAGTTTGACCCGATAAGCAAAAAATTATCCTGGACCACCATCACTTATCAGGTTCATGAAGTACCCTTAGACTTTACTCCCTCTATAGAGAATGCCATACAATTTTATAAGGATGATACAAGTAGAGAAAAGATCACCAAGGCGATCAACAATGCATTGTCCCTTGGGGCGAGCTATGATCTCGAACTGCAAATCACTACTGCAAAAGGAAATGAAAAATGGGTAAGAGCTACCGGCGCTGCCACCTTTGAAGGAGGGAAATGCTCCCGAATTAATGGCACATTTCAGGACATCACGCTAAGAAAGACGGCTGAGCTAAAATTGAAAGATGAAAGGGCCTTTCTTCAATCCATTATCGATCATCTCCCCATTCATATTTACGCCAAGGACTCTAAGGATAAAATCACCTTGATCAATCGGAATTTGCTGAACTTTCTTGACAAGCCGGACGAGACAGGTGTTGTTGGTGCTAGCGAGTCCGAGGTGATCCCTGAAGAATTAACAAACAACCAGGCTCAAAGTAACGCTTCGGTACTCAAAATATATAAACACAACAATCACTCACCCCTCTGGTTTGTTGGAAACAAACTCCCAATCAAAGATGTTTTTGGAAACAACTCGGGACAGCTAATACTCAATACGGATATAACAGAACGGAAAGAGACTGAGGAAAAGCTGAAACATATGGCTGTTTTGACCGCCAAGAGCAAAGAGATGGAGCAGTTTGCTTATATCACTTCGCACGACCTGAAAGAGCCTCTTCTTACTATGAAAAATTACATCTCCCTGCTATCTGAGGAGTATTTGGGTGGATTGGATGAAGTAGGAAAAAGGTATCTCCAGACTATTGAAAAAGGAGCCAGCAGGCTGGAGGACCTGATCAACGCCCTATTGGACTACTCCAGACTGAACCGCATGGGGAAATTGACCTCAACCAATATTATGGAATCCCTGAATGATCTGACGGGCTCTTTAGAGGACCTTATCAATAAATCAAAGGCTACTATTAAATACGCAGACCTGCCAATAATCAATTGCTATCCACAACTGCTGAGCTTATTATTTCAAAACCTGATCACCAATTCCATCAAGTTTGCAAAACCTGATGTTCCACCGGAAATTAACATCACCTGCCAACTTGATCATCAAAACAAATGGGTGTTTTCAGTTGCTGATAATGGAATCGGCATACCCAAAAAGCATTTCGAAAGCATATTTATCATTTTCAAACGTCTGAACCATAGAACCAAATACCCGGGAACCGGAATAGGATTGGCTCATTGTCAAAAAATAGTCGAACTACATGGCGGTAAGATTTGGGTAGACTCAAAAGAAGGCTCAGGCTCAATATTTCACTTTACAATCCCAGCAGATTTATGAACCAAAAACTAAACTGTATACTACTCATCGATGATGATGAAGACGCTAATTTCTTTCACTCGAAAATTATCAAAAAATCGGGTTGTTGCGAACAGTTGCAAATTGCCCTTGATGGTGCTGAGGGCATTGAATATTTGAAAAGCGCTTTAAAAGATGAACAGCCCGCACCAGATATAATTTTCCTTGACATTAATATGCCTGTCATGGATGGATGGAGCTTTTTGGAGGAATACGAAAAGTTAAGTGATGAACAAAAAGCCAGAATGGTAATTGTTATGCTCACAACCTCGCTCAACCCTGATGATCAAGACAGAGCAGACAGTAACCCATACGTAACCGCTTTTGTCAACAAATACCTAAATGACGAGAAACTTAATCGGATAATGGAGGATATTTCCCAATAACATGGGGCTAGAAATGCTTCCAACCCTGAGCCTGTAGAGCTACCGTATTGTTGTTGCGAGTGACCATCACCTTACCTCTATCTGCCTCGTGCATATAGCCTATCGTATGAATGTCAGGATGATTTTTGATTTTTTCAAAGTCATCCTGCCGGATGGTAAACAACAGCTCATAGTCCTCACCGCCATTCATGGCACAGGTATTTGGGTCAATGGAAAACTCCGCAGCAGTCTCATAAGTGCTCTGGTCAATTGGCAACTTATCCTCATAGATAGCTACTCCCAGACCCGAACTTTTGCATATATGGAACAATTCAGAAGCCAAACCATCTGAGATATCGATCATCGAAGTAGGCACAATACCCAGATCCCTGAACTCATGAATGATATCCATCCGCGCCTTAGGCCTTAGTTGCCTTCCCACCACATAGGAGTATTTATCCAGTTGCGGCTGCATGTCAGGATTAGCAAGATATTCTTGTTTTTCTCTGGCAAGTACCTGAAGTCCTGCATAAGCGCCTCCAAGGTCTCCAGTTACACATACGATGTCTTTATTTTGCGCCCCATCTCTGTAGGCAACTTCTCCTTTTTTGGCACTACCTATAGCCGTAATGGAAATGATCAGACCTGACCTCGAAGAAGTTGTATCTCCTCCTACCAGATCAACCTTGTAGGCGTCACAAGCAGTACGAATTCCCTCGTAAAGCGCTTCCACGGCTTCCACCGAAAAACGACTGGTTAGCCCTAAACTCACCGTAATTTGCTTAGGTGTACCATTCATTGCCGCAATATCAGAGATATTAACAGCAACAGCCTTGTAACCAAGGTGTTGCAAGGGTGCGTAGGAGAGGTCAAAATGAATCCCTTCTACCAGCATGTCTGTGCTGATCAAAACCAGTTCATCTCCTACAGCATAAGCAGCTGCGTCATCCCCTATCCCTTTGATCGTAGAATCATGATAGGTGGATACCTGGGACGCCAATTGATCAATCAAACCAAATTCACCTATTTCACCAATTTCCGTTCTTTTTTCTCCGTTGCTTTCGTTCATGCTGCAGGTTTATCTTCTAACCAATCGACTCATACACTTTACCATACGTGCCGTGGTCTTCCTTTTCTGTATTAATTTTGCAAAAATGCGGAAACTTTTCTTGGATAGGAAAAGTTGCTCAATTGATGTGACACCGCTTACGCTAAAGACTGAGAATAATGATTAATGTAACTGACAAGGCAAAAGAGAGAATCGCGGAACTGAGAGTTGAAGAAGGGCATTCGCCTAAGCATAATGTGAGGGTAGCCGTAAAAGGAGGTGGATGTTCAGGGCTTATGTATGACCTACTGTTCGATGATCAGATCAGTGACTCCGACCAAATATTTGAAGATAAAGGAGTAAAAGTGATCGTAGACAAGAAAAGCATGCTCTATCTTGTTGGGACCACGTTGGACTTTTCAGACGGCCTCAATGGTAAAGGATTTCAATTCATCAATCCGAACGCGACAAGAACCTGTGGTTGTGGAGAGAGTTTCTCCATCTAAAAGCTGGTTTCAATCATAAAACTTTAAAAGCCACCTCCGGGTGGCTTTTTCATTTCCCTGAAAGCAACGAACATATATCAGCTTTACTTGGTTAGTATAGTAGCATCACCGCCATAACGACTTAACCCCATAAACTATGGAAACGCTACATTTTGAAACACTTTCCGAAGGTATCCAAACACTCAAGCTTCTGGCTACAAAGAGGACTTTGTCGCCAGAGAAGATGGAATTCATGGCCTGATTTCTCATAAAATTTTTCAGCCCGATGATCTTGTGGTAACAGGTTTGGCCAGGTTCGAGGGTATGACAGACCCTTCTGATTCTTCTGAGCTCTTCATGTTTGAAGCGAACGACGGTACCAAAGGCACCCTGGTCATGGCTTATGGCGCCAAGCACTCACAAAATGTATCACTGATCAAACAAGTGAAAACTCGCTGAAAGGGTGTCCCAATATTGAGCCGCCTAATTTGATTGATCAGGCTATAATATTAAAATATTCATATTAAATGCGTTTATATGATGAATAGATTTAAAATATTCTTCAATAAACGCATTTTTAAATGTTGATACAGCAATTTATCGGCATCCGGTCACTATTTTTGAGCAATCGTTAACCTTATAGTTTCAAAGCATGAAAACCATTAACATCATCGGCATCACGCTTCTCGCGCCTCTTGCAGCAGTATTCTTCATTTTCGCCATTGGATTTAGATCAGTGCATACGATTACATCGCATATGCTCCATCACCCAAAACATGGTGTTGAAAATGAGTCTACCCCTCTGCATATCTAAGGTTAAAGACCGCATCCTTCAGTTATAGCAACACCTTAACTACCACCTTCTTTACGAGCTGCTTTTCATCAGACTCCAGACATGGCATGTGAATGTCTTCAGGAAAAAATATGGTGAACATCCCTGACTTGACCCTAATGGTATAGTCATAGTGATCAAAATGCCATACATCCTTTCCCTCATTATAGCCCGCTATTGATTGTTGATTCTCCAGCACATCAATCCCCATTTTCTCCTCTCCGGAAAAGATATATTGTATATCCGCGTAGCGTTTGTGAGCCTCAACCTTGCAATCAGATTCTGATCTGGTTTCGTACTCCTGAATGGCCACTTTGAGATTGTCCCCATCCAGAACGTACTTGCCAGGCTCTAAAGTAGAGAAATCAGTATTTCGCAAGTACTCAAAGCCTTTGGCAAAGCGCTCTCCTAATCCATCATACAAGTGACAGTTGCTTATTTTATCAATGATCATTTTGGTATTTGTTTTTCCCGAATTTAGGTTGAAATAGGGCATTTAGAAATATTTTCTGCTGCCTATATATGATTTTTACTAAGAGAATTTTTTCATTATATTCACCATAGCGTCCCCAACCGCTAGCTATATACAACGTTTGACAACTAAACGAAACGCTAGTGAATGCTCAAACCCTTCAGTTAAGTCGTGAAGCGACTGATTTCCTTAGTGATAATGGCTATTCCTTAAAGGCTAAGGATAAGATCATAAGCTTTACAAAAAACCGGGACTTCACCTGGTTAATTCTGCTGGCGGGGTTTCTTGGGCTTGTTGGATTCGTCCTTAATATCCGAAGCTTTGCAACTGGTATTGCGATCTGTGTGGTGCTTGCGATCATTACTACGGCCATCATCCTTTACGCACGACGCAAACCTTTCTTCGTTTTAGATTACAACAAGGGTACAGCCATGTACAAGTACTCTAGCAAAGAAATATTTGATCTGACAGAAAATGTTTCAGGAATTGTCACCCAGTCCACCTTTGCCGGTGAATATGCAAGTGCAATGAAAGAAACCACCGAAGAATATGACATCTCTATCCATTTTCGGATGGGGGATGAACAATTGATTGGGTTCCGGTTTAAAGGGGATTACGAGGAACCTAAACAAGTCAAAGAAATCGTCGACCAAATAAAACAAGCTTTAACAGCGCTAAAGGAGGTCAAAAAGGCCAAACCAATAAGTGCTTAAAATTTTAGTTCACAGACCCCTATTCGCCTTACCGCTCTAATAAAAACGCCTAATTATTACATGAAATCTTTTTTCAAAATCATTGCCTACCTCCTGCTTACCATACTGGTAATTGCAGGAGGCCTTATCCTCTATGTAAAAACAATGCTTCCTGATGTGGGTAAAGCTCCA
This sequence comes from Marinoscillum sp. MHG1-6, assembly GCF_024714475.1. Taxonomy (GTDB): domain Bacteria; phylum Bacteroidota; class Bacteroidia; order Cytophagales; family Cyclobacteriaceae; genus JAMZMI01. The sequence continues at coordinate 611,886 of NZ_JAMZMI010000003.1, forward strand.
GACCATAAGATTGAAGTCACCCAGGAGCTGATTGCGCGGGGCAGCTACCTGGCGAACAGCGTTAACGTCTGCATGGATTGTCATTCCACACGAGATTGGGGCAAATTCTCAGGCCCCTTAAAACAAGGCACCCTGGGCGTGGGTGGAGAGGTATTCAACCAGGATTTTGGGTTTCCAGGGGAATATCACTCTAAGAATATCACACCATTTGCACTGCAGAATTGGACTGATGGTGAGATTTATCGTGCCATTACCTCTGGGGTAAATAAAGACGGAAAACCCCTTTTCCCAGTCATGCCCTATAAAAAATATGGCCAAATGGCTGATGAAGATGTTTATGCCGTCATCGCTTACATCAGGTCACTTGAACCCATGGAAAGTCATCCTAAGAAATCTTCATCGGATTTCCCTATGAACATCATCATCAATACCATACCCTCTCCGGGAAATCCCCAGGAACGTCCGGATAAATCCGATGTACTAGCTTACGGTGCCTACCTTACGAATGCAGCGGCGTGTGGCGACTGCCATACACCAATGGATAAGGGCAATCCAATTCCCGGGCTCGAGTTCGCCGGCGGTTTTGAATTTAAGATGCCCCCATTCGGGATAGTGAGATCTGCTAATATCACTCCGCACCCAACCAGTGGAATTGGCAACTGGTCTGAGGAAATGTTCGTGTTGAGGTTTAAGACATACGCCGACTCTTCATATGTCCCTCACGAAGTATCTGAAAGTCAGTTCCAAACGGTAATGCCGTGGATGATGTATTCGACCATGGAAGAAGAAGACCTAAAGGCAATTTTTGCTTATTTAAAAACTTTGAAACCGATCGAAAACAAGGTTAGGATCTTCACTTCTCAAAAAGACCTATAAACGGTAAAAGGCCGCTTCCACATGAGAATAGCGGCCTTTTTACACCATTAATCATCAACCTATCTATAAGACCCTCAAGGAGTTAAAATAGATGGAATCATTCTTTTTTATCTTTCAGGACAGAGGTAATCTTGTTCAGCTCTTTCACCTTGGAGTTAAAGTCACCGGTCAGCTTATCCCTGATTGATTTAAGGTTAGCAAGCAGTTCATTCGTTTCCTCCGGCAAGGTTTCTTCAAGGATTTCTCTGAATCGCTTCGCGAAGGTCGGCGATTTCCCATTAGTACTGATACCTATCTTGAGATCTCCTTTTTTAACAGTAGAGCCCAGATAGAAATCGCATAAATCCGGGGTGTCCGCCACATTGACTAGTAAATGCCTTTCTTCTGCCAGCTGTTTTATTTTCTTGTGTAGCTCCGGTTGGTCCGTTGCCAAAATGGCTAAATCTACCCTTTTGAGGTCTTTCTTTTTGAACTTCCTTTCCTTGAGGCGTATGCCAGCATGCTTGTCTGCGAGCTCTATTATCTCCGAACGAATTTCAGGAGCAACAATCTTCACTTTTACGTTAGGGTCATTCTTCAGCAACGCCTCTAATTTCTCAAGACCAACATTCCCTCCTCCCACGACCAAGGTCTGGATTTGATCCAGTTTGACGAAAATGGGAAATAGAGGATTACCTTGTGAAACCTGATCTGACATATTTCTATTCTTTGTAAGACTGAACCGCATGCGCATGCGCAGCACCATGCCCGAAAATCAGCAATATCGGCGGCTCGGGCTGCTTTTCATTAAACAACCCAACAATCGTATCAACTGTTCCTTTGAAATAGCTTCCGGTCTCTAATGATCCATTGGAAATAACTGCAACAGGAAGGTCACCACGCCCGGCCTTTTGATATTCTGCAACTATGAGGTCCAACTTCCTGGAGCCCATAAAGAATACCGTAGATGGAGAATTTTTGGCAGCATTCACCACCTCTTCACTCAAACCTCCTTCAGCTGTGGTAGCCGTAACTGCCGTAAAGCTTTGATTGATTCCCCTGGAAGTAAGAGGGATACCGTAATAACCGGGAAGCATGATACTGCTAATTCCAATCACCACTGATCCCGTAATACCGTATTGCTCCGCATAAGCGATCTCCTCCAGTCCCCTGGCAAAAACAAACGGATCGCCTCCTTTAAGCCTGACAATATGTTGCCCGTCACCTTTAAGGGCATGCTCAACAATCAGCTCATTGATCTCCTTTTGGGTGACGCTATACTTACCCGCACGCTTTCCCACAAAAATCAACTCTGCGCCCTGTGCATGCTCCAACATGTCAGGATGCACTAATGCGTCATAGAGCACTACATCTGCGGCCTTGAGGGCTTTCACACCTTTCAGTGTAATCAATTCCGGGTCGCCAGGCCCAGCTCCTACCAATGTCAACCGAGCCTTTTCTGCCATCTTTATTATGCCTTATAGAAATTGCTGATCACGAGCTTATCCTCGGATTCTGCATTTCTAAAATCGACAATTTTCGAACAAATTGCTTTGGCTTGTTTAAGATATGCTTCCGCAAACTCTTTTGTTGGCTCATTTTTATTGATCTGAAGCACGATGTTAGAGAACGCATCATCCAGTTGAATTAATCCTTCAGCCTGAATTTTCTTTTCAAAGTCTTCAATGATGCCGATGTGGGTATTACACTGGATATCTCTACCCAACAACGTCGCTTTAGCTCCAATAACCATCGCATTGTAGGTATAATAGATGGCATTTGCCCAGTTACCATTTTCAAATGCAACCTGTGCAGATTGATATCTGTCCTGAGCATCACCAAGGATGGTTCCTACAAGGTCCATCATAACTCCGGCACACTCACCAACACCAATTTCAGGGATGAAATCAGCTTCTTTACCCCAATCCTGAAAATCAGAATCTTTCAAGGTAGTTGTATCCGCCAACGGCTTCAACAACTCATAGAAATACATTTTTCCTTGCTTTCTTACGTAAGCATTAAAGTAATCATTATCGTCACTGTTCTGCTCAAAATCATTCAATAACCATCTTACACAATCAAGAATCCTTTTCGTTGGCAGTTTGATCACCTTCTCTGCGATGTAACCCTTACCATCAGGATCCACACCACCACCAAGCACTACTTGCTGTGCAGGACATACCTTCTCTCCAACTTTGATACTACTACCGTGGAAACCAATATTTCCTACCATATGCTGACCACATGAGTTCATACAGCCACTGATCTTGATTTTGATCAAAGATTCATCGATCAGGTGAGGGTATTCCGCCTTGATCATTTTCTCCAACTCAAGTGAAACCGCAGTACTGTTCGTTACTCCCAGATTACAGGTATCAGTACCGGGACATGCAGTCACATCAGCCAACGTATCAAATCCTGCTTCTGAGAAATTGATTTTCTTCAACTCCTCATACACCTTCTTCACATTTTCCGGCTGGATGTTTCTGAACAACAATCCCTGATTTACAGTGATACGAATGTCCTCATCAGCATATTTATCCACAATATCAGCTAATTGGTTAGCTTTATCCGGCTTGATGTCCCCTAGCGGAATTTTCACCTTCACTGCAAATAACCCTTTTTGCTTTTGCTCAAATACGTTGGTTCCAGCCCATACGAGGAAGTCCTGGTCTTCTTCACCCTCGAGCAATTTCTCGAAGTTCACGTCACCATTCACCACTTCTTCTTCTGAAGGCGCCTCAATAGGGAATGAATGATAAGGCAGCGACTTTCTTTCTTCCTCTACCAGATCCATGAAACCATCCAGTCCGAGACCTTTTTTAGGCTCGATAAGGAACTTCAATCTTGCTTTATGTCTTCTTTCTCTCTCACCGTAACGGTCAAATACACGTAGCGAAGCCTCGATAAAAGGAATCAGTTGATCTACCGGAAGGAAATCATAAGCTAGTTGTGCCATGAATGCCTGTGCACCCAATCCACCACCAACTAGTACTTTGAAACCTCTCTGACCATCTTTGACCACAGGAGTGAATCCAAAGTCATGCATATAGGTAAATGCAATGTCTTCATCATTAGAAGCAAATGCAATCTTGATCTTTCTACCCATGTCCTGACAGATTGGGTTTCTGAGAAAGTACTGGAAGGTTGCATCCACGTAAGGAACTACGTTGAATGGCTCCCGCGGATCGATACCTGCATAAGGAGAAGCCGTAATATTTCTTACGGTGTTACCACACGCCTCTCTGGAAGTCAAACCACAGTTCTCCAGCGCCTCATAAACCAGCGGGCTATCTTCCAACTTCACGTAGTGCAACTGTATGTTTTGACGAGTCGTCAAATGAAGATTGCTGCTTCCGTAATTAACTGAAAGATCCGCCACGACACGCATCTGGTCTGCGGTGATCTTACCGTAAGGAAGTTTTAATCTATACATGTGCACACCAAACTGACGCTGGCCGTATACCCCTCTTGTCAGACGAAACGCTTTAAAGCGATCTTCATCCTCCTGTCCCGTCTTGAACTTGTCAATGCGGGCTTTCAGTTCTTCAACGTCTGCTTGTCCTGCTTTTGTGATTCCTTCTAATGCACTCATTTCTTCAGTGTTTTTTATTCATTGGCCTAAGCCTTACTTAATACTTTTTGTCGCCTCCAACGCCTGATCGATATCTGCGATGATATCATCCACATGTTCCAGACCTACCGCAATGCGCACAAGTCCCGGAACGATCCCTACAATTGACCGCTCTTCTTCCGTCAGCTTACTGTGTGTAGTAGAAGCCGGATGTGTTGCGGTTGTTCTGGTATCCCCAAGATTTGGTGTCAGACTCAACATCTTAAGGTTATCCAGAAACGCCGCCCCACGCTTTAAACCGCCCTTCACCACAAAGGTAACAATACCTCCTCCAAGCTTCATTTGCTTTTTCGCAATTGCATGCTGCGGGTGTGATTCTAGGAACGGATATTTCACCTGCTCTAGTTCCGAATGTGACTCTAAATATTGAGCTATTTTCAAGGCATTGTCACAATGACGATCCATTCTCACCGCAAGCGTTTCCAGGCTTTTGCTCAGGATCCATGCATTGAACGGAGACATACTTGGCCCCGTATGTCTGGCAAAAAACCGAACCTCATCGATCAATTCCTTTTTACCCAAAATGGCACCACCAAGGGTCCTACCCTGACCATCAATGAATTTAGTGGCTGAATGGGTAACAATATGCGCCCCAAAGTCAGCGGGGTTCTGCAGGTATGGCGTAGCAAAACAATTATCCACATTGAGGATCAGGTCATGCTTCTTTGCCAGATTACCGATGAATTCCAAATCCACCAAGTCCAGCCCCGGATTTGATGGGGTCTCCACGAAAATCATTTTAGTGTTTGACTGGATCAGCGCTTCGCATTTCTCGGGAGCATCCAGATCAAAGTATGAACAGGTAATCCCCCACTTAGGGAATACCTTGGTAAAAAGCTGATGTGTTGAACCAAAAATAGCTCTTGAAGCCACCACATGATCTCCGGACTTCAAAAGTGCCGCGATGCTTGTAAACATTGCAGACATACCCGTAGCCACGGAAATTCCATCCTCCGTATGCTCCATCTCACACAGCTTGGCAATAAATTCATCTGTGTTAGGATTGGAGTAGCGAGAATAGATGTTACCCGGAATCTCATCATTGAACATCGCCCTGGCCTCTTCAGCGTTTTCGAAGGTGAAGCTGCTGGTAAGGTACACCGGTACTGAATGCTCTCTCTGAGAGGCATTGTCTACCTGGGTTCGTATGGCTTTAGTTTCAAAATTCATATTGAGTCAATCCGGTGGAAAAATTTCAACAAATGCAAAATGGGTTTAATTCACACCCTTTTGAGGTGTTAATTGTGACTTTGCCTGAAGCAATTATGCCTGAAATTTGATTCCTTGTTTTCATAATTAATTCATATTCTCCCTCCCGATAACTATCGGGATTCGGGATCAGGATTTAGCACCGCAATTCCGAATAGGACTTCGGAACAGGTTGCTAGCGCTTCACAGAGCCTGTCTCTCCGCGCTTCTTTATAAATCAATCAACTTCTTGAATGAGGGTGCAAAGGTGAGCGATATGCCCGAAACATCAAAATTTTCTCGTAAGAGAATGGGTTTATCGGCTTATTTTGTTTGGAAAGGGGGCTTAAAAAATTGAGTTGTTCGAGTTATGCTCCCAACTGACGCGGAAGTTACTTCTGTGACAGACAATACTAGAACAGATCAGAAAGCCCGGATGTAGCATCGGAGATGGAGGGGGAAACAAAACCATCAGCAAAAAATGTTATTCACTCTGAATATCTTCTCTTTTCAACCAACCTTCAATTAATTTTTTGCCGTAATAACGGATTTTAACCCAACTTTCGTCTCCACTTAAGACTTCCACCTTATCACCCTCTACCAAATACATCCTAGTTGGCTTGTTCGGCTCTGAATATATGGTGGATTTTAGTTTTGAAACTTTCCAGAAACTAATATCCAAAAATTCTTCGATGTAATTTCTGTTATCAGATTTACCTACCCTTATCAAAGATTCCAAAAGACTTTTAGGGAGAGATCTAACTCTGGTATAATAAAAAAGATTAGTATTCTCCAGTTCCATAATGTAAACTTTATCCGTAGCCTCATCAACTTCGAAATAAAACCTATAGTCAATTCCAAAATAGAAACTGTGTTCATCGGGGGAACCTTCATTCAAAATTTCCTTATCTAGTCGAGGATCCAAGTTCAAATTGGCTTCATCGATGAAGCCAAATGTGTTAATCTCTACAATAGGATCGTTATCGTAATTGGAGTTTAAAAAAGTCACATGTTTATTATTCCTCGTGAATACTTCAAAAAGAGTTGTATCCTCTTCATTCTTAAAAATTCCACAAACTTGATCAACCGAATATGTTTGTGCTTCTACTTGATATTGTAAAAGAAAAAATATCAAAGTTAATAGTGGGCTATATCCCATCTCTAAATTATTTATCTCCAAGATTATTTAACGCATTTTTGTAGTAGATCTTTCTATCATCTATGCCATTCTTACCACCATTCACCAGCTTTGTTAAACTGACAATATCATTTTGATCGGAAAGTTCATTGGCACTTTTTCCTCCATATTTTTTCCATCTCCAATAATACAGACTTGCTTTGAGCGCTACCTCAACATCATTTATCAAATCTTCTAAATGACCACCCTCAGATCTGCTTTTATGAAAGTATTTTTTATTGTTTTCGTTCAATATATCAGCATTCCATAACTCGGACACCTTCTTATATGTCCACCTTCCGGTCAAATGAATAAATCCTTTGCCTTTGAAAGTAGATCCATGCCCAGAACTCGGCCCTGCATTCCCCATTCGACATGCATACGTTACATCAAATAATTTAGAGTCGCTTCCATAATGTTTTTCTTTCACTTTAAGGATTCCAGAGTTATAACTTTTATCTGTTACTTTGTTCCTCAGATTTGCAGTAGTAATACCTGTAGCAGGATGGCCATATGCCTGAAAAACCTTTAGTTTACTATCGTACAGAAAAACTGGGCTAACCGGACCGGATCGTCCTTTTCCTAAAGTACCACCATCACTTTCATAAGCAACACCTACACACTCCGTTGGTTCGGAATTATACCCTTGAAACAAATCGGCATACTTAGGAAGACCAAATAACTCAACAATACGACGAGGACTATAATGACTCGATTCATCTAAATCCGCCAAACCACCTGTTTCTGCCCCAATTTGGGCTAGAAAGTGTGCCATGCGCCCTTTAGTTGTTAATTCAAAAACATTGCTTAACTCGTTTAATACTTCAACAACTTCCCTAATTCTAGCAGTATCCTTGTTATTCGGGAATATCTTTGACAGTTGATCAGTTGTTATCGGAAATTCAGGATCGACTGGCACCGCAACTTTTCTGAAAATCCAATGACCTTCAATCCGATCATCCCCCTCACCCTTCACCCGCACATAATCTCCACACCCAACTGGCGCAAGCGTCCGCTTGTGTCTCACTCGATAATACACACATTCAACAAACCTCTTCCACCACAATAGTCTATAGCACTGCTGTATTTCCAGTGCTCAGGTTCAGTCACAAAGCCTGAAACAACTGGATTCATATGCAAATATTCTAGTTTCTGATCTAAAATTTCGTTTGTACTCAGCTCAATGGGTTGATTGTGCTGCTGCCACAGTTGCCAGTTAGTATTATTTCCATTTTTCTGCCCCGCTCTTTGCATCATCCATGTAACCCATTCTCTTCTACTCTCTGTTGGATGAACAGCAATCTCCTCCTTTAGTTTTCTGGATGTGAAACTCTTAAAATCTCTCAAAATATCTTGCATTGGCTTATCGCTTGTCCCTATGATCAGATGAACGTGGCTCGACATGAAGCACCAGGCATAAACCTCCAAACCCTTTTCTTGCTGACAGTATCTCAAACTATCTAATAAAATTTCCGAATATTCATGCCTGACAAACAAGTCAATCCAATAGACAGTAGCAAAGCTGACGAAATACAATTTTTCCTGATCGCGAAATTGGTACTTTCTACTCATAACGGTAAGATACCGGTAATGATACCAAAGCACAAGCGGACGCTTGCGCCAGGTAGGGGCTTAAGAATGTGAGGTCAGCTCTAAATAATTATCTAAGGCCAAATACCGCAATTATTCCAATCACATATAATCGGTAATATCGAACTCCGTTATGAGAGGTGCCGGTTCTTCGATTTCAATAGATTGGATTTGTGGATCCAACTCTTCATCAACAATGATAAATTTGGTTTGCCTCCAGTTCTGAATTTCTACATCATAGGTGTACTCAAATCTATACTTGAGGCCCACGGCTGGCTCCATAGAAATTTTAATTTTATCACCGTCAAAAGTAGTTTCATTATTGGGAGGATTGCCATGTTTACCAGCCAGTATATTATATATATATTGATTACCCGTTGCCTCACGCATATCTTTAAAATAATCTGCTGAATATGATTTATAATACAATACATCTAGTTTACTGAGCCGTTTTATCATAGAATAACTAGAATCCCTATTCATAAAGTAGACCACGGTAAAAAGTGTATCTCCATCTGAAAATCCACTTTTAATTATCTGAATAACAATGTCATTTCTACCATCGTCATTAATATCAGTTAGAGGATGAGTGCCAAATAAGACCATTTCTCTTGGTAGACATAAGTTTTCGGGTAATCTATTTACCATAAATTGAAAACCATCTCTGGTTTGACGATTGCAAGTTTCATCAGAAATCTGTGCCGAAGAAGTAAAACTTGCAAATACCCCTATCAATAAAATCAATACTTTCACTGTTCTTCGCATATAAATAGACTACCAATCAACTCATCAAAATTATCTCCTCTCTCCGGCCAACCTTCCAAGCCACCATTTACTAGAATAGAAATTTCACGAGCATTATCACTTTGATGTAGTTTCTTGAACTTATCACCATTAAGTTTAAATAAAAAATATGCCACTGCCGAGTAAACCGCATCTTTTGGATTAGTGCTTAAAGTTGTGTAGTTAGTTTGCCAATCAACTAAATATTCCAATTTTTCACCACTTGCTGTGGAAGCCCTCTTGTAGTTTTCTCGCCATGTCAAATGAATCAAACCGCGTCCCCTAAAATTCCACCCATCTTCAGTTGAGGGTGCGCCGTTTCCAAATTTATCAGCATAGATATAACTGAAAAGCTTTTTATTTCTAGCATTCTTCTCTTCATCATTAAAGATGACCTTTTGATACCTCTCTTCTTTTTTTACTATAAAGAACGTAGGAACCTGAATTGAACTATTTGAGCTATGAGTAAACCTTTTTTCATTAGTTCCTTGATATCTAATTCCTTTGTAGTCTTCTGCAGCTTTTTGAAAAACATAATACTGAAAATAATCAAGATAGGTCTCATCATTCCAAAAAGTTTGTTGAAAGAAATGTTTTACGGCAGCCTTTTTCGCATGTATTCTTAAAACTGTATGAAGACGCAAATTCGGTTTTTCATCTAATGAAAAATGCATGCCAACTTCCTTCTTCGATTGAGCAAAAAAATGAGCATGACTAGCATGAGTATTGAACCCCCCTTTTTTTAAGGCTGTATTTAATGGTTCTACATAACTTGACGCTATCTTATCCCCATAGATGATTTGTAACTTGGCAATATTTAAAGTCAAATCCTCTCCACATCTCTGGCAACAGAACCCTGTCCCACAATCAACAACTGCTGCATCCTTACTCATCCAATGACCTTCAATCCGATCATCCCCCTCACCCTTCACCCGCACATAATCGCCACACCTCGCATCTACCATAAATTCAGTTTCCTTTACATAGCTCTTTCCGGCCTTTTCCGTTCCATAGGGTAGTGACACTGATTCAAAGTCTGCCAGCATTTTATACTTGAGCTCCTTCGAAAGTTTCACCACTTTTGAAAGATAATTCAAGGTTGTGTAAATCGCATCACTCTGTCCCTGAACCATTATCTTCGCCACTTCCTTTCCACGACCATCTTTCACCGTTTCTATTACGGCAACTCTCTTGCCCTGCTCTACTTTAGGTAAGTCAGGTGTAGGTTTAACGGCCGAATAGGGGGCCTCTGCTAATCGCCTCCATGCATCATCATCGCTCACAAAATATTCATAGTCCAGACCAGGGACCATCATCCCCTCATCCATAACATACTGCTTTTCATTATCTCCAATTCTCTTCACATTCCCCTCGCTATCGACTACCCATGTCTTATTTTCCGTATCGATGATGACGAGTTGACCTGAAGTTGGAATACTGGCTAGCTGAACTAATCCAGCGGCGCCATTCCCAAGGATGCCAGTGGGCAATGTTGCAAAGAGTGAATCTATGGACCAGTCCACCATCAGCGTATCTACCAATGGCTCAGACCTCCCTAGCGAAAACAACCTCCTAATTTCATCTTCTGCCTCTTCAGGAGTTTTAGCATTTCCCGTAAGCTTCAGGTTAGACAAGAAACGTTCCAAAACCTCAAATGATAGCTTTTGCAGGACCTCATTGAGCTCCTCAATTCCTTCTTCTGAATAATCCCGAGCCTTTAGTTGGCTTTGAAGGTTGGTAAACTGCTCGTGATAAGAGGCATATTCCTCATCGGATGGACCTAAGGTGGCGAGTAGTTGTCCCACCTGCAACAAGCTTCTTTGAGCAATGACGTATTCCTCTGAAGGATCACTTAAATCCATGTCCTGAGCACTCAATGGAGCTAGAAGAACATAGCCGAAGGCGATAAATAAAAATATTTTTAGACCCGGGTAAGCAAATTCCCTGGGTGATATGCAAATCAATTGTACCGTTATATTAAAATTGCCAAAAATTTGAATTCGTCGGCTAATATAATATATTTTTCATGTAACGCTTTTAATGAGAAAAAAGATCTCACCAATGCGCTATCCGCACACGGACTAACTCAGAAAATCAAGATTATTACCCCTGACTAGTAGGCTCTGACCTCTACCCCTTTCATGAAGTTAACGAAGGCTTTATTTACCACCCTGTTTCCTCCTGCTGTAGGATAATCTCCGGTGAAGTACCAGTCACCACTATGGTTAGGGCATGCCTTGTGAAGATTCTCCACGGTTTGATAGATCACCTCGAGCTCTGCTTTCATATGAGAAGGTCTCACGATATCTGTGATTTTTTCAGAAACCTCGTCGTAAGTGAACGGTGCATAGAGATCTTTCACGTAGTTTGGTGGTGTCGGATCATTTTCAGAAGCCATGCATTTGTCATAAACCTCGTCAAGCAGCCCGCTCATGCCCCTCTCTTCCAGCAAAGCAAGCACTGCTCTGAAAGCCACAAACTCCTTCATTTTACTCATGTCGATTCCATAACAATCTGGGAATCGGATCTGAGGTGCAGAAGAAACAATCACCACTTTTTTCGGATTTAGCTTATCCAGTAGCGTCAAAATACTTTTTTCAAGGGTCGTACCTCTAACGATCGAATCGTCAATGATCACAAGGGTGTCCTTTCCCTTTTTGACCACTTCATAGGTCGTATCGTACACATGAGCCACCAAATCATCCCTTTGAGCATCATCGGTAATAAACGTCCTCAGCTTAGCATCCTTCAGCACCAGCTTTTCTACCCTTGGTGTAAAAGACAGAATATCTTCCAAAGAATCGGCCGTTGGTTTTTCATCCAGAATAATGTCCTTACGTTGATTAACCAGGTATTGATCTACGCCTCTAAGCAATCCAAGAAACGATGTTTCTGCCGTATTAGGGATATAGCTGAAAATAGTGTTTTTCAGATCGGAATTAATCGATCTGAGTACCTGTGGTATCAACAGTTCACCCAGTTTTCTTCTTTCGTTGTAGATATCCGGATCTGTTCCCCTTGAGAAATAGATCCTTTCAAAAGAACAAGATTTTTTGATCCCCGGAGGAATAAACTGCTCTTCACTATAGCTTCCATCTACATTTATGATCAAGGCATGACCCGGCTTAACTTCCTTGATGTCGCTATACTCGCAGTTCGTTGTTGTCTTGATGGCCGGCTTTTCTGAAGCGACAATGATTACCTCATCATCAACATAATAATAGGCCGGGCGAATTCCATTGGGATCACGCGCTACGAAAGCAGCTCCATGCCCGACCATACCGGTCATGGTATATCCACCATCAAAATCACGGCATGACCGCTCAAGTACTCTTCTAAGGTCAAGCTCTCGCTCAATGATCGCTGACATCTCCTGGTTATCTTCAACCTTGTCTCGATAGCGGTTAAACACATTTTGGTTTTCTTCATCCAAAAAGTGTCCGATTTTCTCCATTACCGTGACGGTGTCCACTACTTCTTTTGGATGCTGTCCTAGTGAAACCAGCTTATCAAAAAGCTCTCCCACGTTCGTCATGTTGAAGTTCCCGGCAACTACCAGGTTTCTACTTCTCCAGTTATTTTGTCTTAAAAATGGGTGACAGCTCTCAATCGTATTCTTACCATGCGTACCATACCTAAGGTGGCCAAGCCAAACCTCTCCGGTAAATGCATAGTTTTTTTTCAGCCAATCCGCATCAAAATACTTTTTCTTCCCTTCCTTCTGTGCCTTGTTGTACTTCTTACGGATCTTGGCGAAGATTTCTTCTATTGGTTGTGAGTTGGTCGTACGATAACGGCTAATGTATCTTGTACCCGGCTCCATGTCCAGCTTAATATTTGCCACCCCTACACCATCCTGGCCCCTGTTGTGCTGCTTTTGCATAAGGATATACATCTTTTGAGCAGCATAAGCTGGCGTGCCATACTTATCGATATAGTACTGGGCGGGTTTTCTAAGGCGAAGCATTGCAACCCCGCATTCGTGTTTTATAGGATCACTCATAAACAGTTACCAATCGATACTAGAGAATTTTACCACAATGTTATTCAATAATTCCGGGCTAAAGAAAAACCATAACAGCAACATGGATAAAATAGTTGCCAACAGGAATGAAAACGCGTCGAATTTGATTTGGGGTAATTTTTGGGCTGAATGTATGAAAAATGAATAGGGTATTTTGAGATAATAGAAAAGTGAAAAAATCACACTTACCACCCCTACTATCAGATAGGTTAGTAAGTAATTATCAGATAATGATACGTAAGCTTCCCAAAGGGCCGAAAAAAGGTAAAATTTAGCAGTAAAACCGGCCGTTGGAGGAAGGCCAATCTGAGCAATCATGACCACTACGATCAGAGCTCCCCACCATGGCTGTGTTTTTACTAAACCAGCAAAACCAGTGGTATCAGTAACTCCCTGCGATTCATAGAGTGAAGCCAGGTAAAACATTACAAGGTTCATGATCGCATAAATCATCGCATACCAAAAAAATGCGGTAGCACCCATTTTACCATCAATTAACAAGCACGCCAGCAATAGACCTGAATGTGCAATGGCTCCATAAGCAAAAAGTCTTTTCACATTGGTTTGTCCCAGTGCTCCAAGGGTTCCGACAGCAATGGTAGCTACTCCTATCACAACCAATAGCGGTTGCACCCAGCCAAAAACATTCATATCAATGATTGAGATCACCCTGTTCAGAAGCACAAACCCGGCAATCTTGGGCACTACCGATAACACTGCTACTGCGTCGGTAGGAGCCTCCTGGTAAGTGGAAGGGGTCCAAATATGGAAAGGGAAAATGCTTACTTTAAAGAGAATACCTGCCAACATCGACAGAAGGCCTATCGCCAAAAATGGATTTGCCTCATTGAAATACAATTCTGAAATTGTTAATGAGCCCCCCATTCCATAAATAATAGAAAATCCATAGAGGGTAACCGCTGAACTCACCCCTCCAAACAGCAGGTATTTTATCCCCGCCTCGAAAGAGCGTTTTTGAAAGTTGAAATTGGTAATGACATAGCCAGTGAAAGAGGTCAATTCCAAAGCAATGTAAATGACCAACAGGTGGTTGGCGCTCATCATGAAGATGGACCCGATCAATATGGAGAGTATCAGGAAATAAAACTCTGAAGTTCTTTTCTCTGCCTCAGCATAAAACACGATCCAGACTGAAAAAGCAAGGAAAAGCATCTTCAGAACACTCTCCATTGGACCTGTTACTATTGACTTAGTAAACAGCCACTGCGTTTCTTCATTAAATCCGGCAAAGAATAGCGAACCCACTACTACCACCGCAAAACCGATCCTTGCAACGAGGTTCTTTTTGTTGATCAATCCCACCACCAACAATAGCGTGGCTCCCACAATCAGAGCGGCCTCCAATCGCAGATAGGTCAAATGTTCAATGATCTGTCCGAGCTGCTCTTTCAACATCATCCGATTATTTGATCAGGAATTGCTGCCCCCTTGAAAGCAGGTTATCAACGAAAAAATTAACTGAATTATCGATAGGATCTAATATGATCCCCGGAAGGATACCGAACAACAACACCAATACCGCCAAAGGAAGCAACATCAGCCATTCTCTTCTGTCCACATCGTTTAGTTTGTCTTCCCAACTTTCCTCTCGCGCCCAGAACTTACCAAAGAACATACGTTGCAGCGCCCACAGATAGTATGCGGCGGAGATAATGATCCCAATAACCGCCAGCATTCCCAGCCAGCTCGGCACCAGGCCATTGATCCCCTCGGATCCTATTCCTCCAATCAGGGTTAACAATTCTCCAACGAAACCTGAAAAGCCTGGCAGCCCCAGAGAAGCAAAGAAGAACACGACCGTAAAGAAGGTATAAACCGGCATTTTGCTTGCCAGCCCACTAAGATTTTGAATTTGCCGATCATGGGTTCGATCATAAACCACGCCTACGACCAGGAACAGGGCTCCTGAAATCAATCCATGGGAAATCATTTGGAAGAGAGCACCGGAAATGCCTTCGATGGTCAGGGTCGCCAGTCCTAACATCACAAAACCCATGTGAGAGACTGAAGAATAAGCGATCATTCGCTTCAGATCGTTCTGAGCTAACGCCGCGAAACCTCCATAGATAATCGACAGCACCCCAAAGCATGCTACAGGAAAGGCATATTCCATGGCCGCGTCAGGGAATATCCCATAGGCAATCCTAAAGAAGCCATACCCCCCTACTTTCAACAAAATCCCGGCTAATATAACCGAAATGGCTGTCGGTGCTTCCACGTGTGCATCCGGCAACCAGGTATGAACAGGGACCACCGGCAACTTGATCGCGAAACCGATCATGAGTAGAATAAACGCCCAATACCGAAGTGATATACCACCAAATGCTACTTCTGAATCAGGAGCCAAAAACGCTTCAGCACCGTAACTATCTTCCATCATCTTCACCAGACTGAAAGAGTGGACAATTTCTATTTTGCCGGTTTCATCAGCCATTTTTAATGCTCTGGAAGAATCCTCTATAGAAATGAACAAGCCGATCATCACGATCAGGATCAGAAGAGATCCCAATAAGGTATAAATGAAAAACTTAATCGACGCGTAGGCTCTTCTAGGACCACCCCAGATCCCGATGAGGAAAAACATCGGCAACAGCATGAATTCGAAGAACACATAAAAGAGGAACAGGTCCAACGCCACAAAACATCCAACAATACTGGTGCTTAAGGTGAGGTAAAGAATGAAATAGCCTTTCACCTTTTCAGTTAGTCTCCAGGAAGATATCACCCCAATCACCAACAGCAGAGCACTCAAAACTACCAGCGGCATGCTGATCCCATCGACACCCACGAAATAATCAATCACAAAACGCCCGTAATTACCCAGGCTTAACTGGATCCAATCGGCTTTTTCTACAAAAAGAAACGCCTCGCTCCACTCCGATGGCTTGAAGCTACCATCGTAGTCAAAAAATAACTTAAGCGAAAGCACCAGTTGAAGCAGGGTAGCCACCAGGGTCACCACTTTTATCAACAAGTGTTGTGTTTTGGGAATGAAGAAAACACCCAGTGCAAATAGCAACGGAATGAAAACGATGAGACTTAACAGGTGATTTTCCATCTATTAAAACAAATACCAGTAAATCATTAATACCATAATAAAAAGCATGAATGCCAGCTGTGTCTGAATACCAGGCGCCTGGATCTTAGCCAGCGTACGTCCTACCATTCGGGAAAGCCCTGCCAAGCCATTGACTATTCCATCCACTACATACCTATCGAATAACCCGGTCCCTTTACCTAAAATTATTCCCATAAGTCCGGCCCCGTCAACCAATCGATCCACTACCTTTCGGTCCACCAATGCCGCGAAGTTACTTACGATCAGCGTACCCTGGTTGAAAAAGGCATAAACCCGATCAATCGCCCATCCGCTCAGAAAAAAGCGAATAGCGCCGGTGGCCTCTACTAAGTTTTTATATTCCAATGCCTTCCTGGCTCCAGGCTTGAATTGTGTGTAGGCATAACCTATTCCCATTGCCACCAGGACAATGGAGGACATCAGGACAATGATACCATAAGGAGATTGAACCGGCTCTTCAGGCCCAAACACGTATTCGCCTAAATACCAACCGTGCGCATTGAATGGATTGAATGAAGAAAATATCCAAATTGAGCCTAAGGCCAATAATGCAAATGGCATTTTTACGGGTTTCCAGGGCTCGTTAAAGGTCTCATTAGTAACATGCAATCCTTTCCTCACCTCTCCGGTAAAAACCAGCAGTATTTGTCGAGTGATATAGAAAGGCGTCAGTAATGCCGATACAAAAGCCAGAGCCGGCACTATCAGCACCGGAGCATCCAAACTTGCCCCAAGTATCCCCTCTTTAGAAAGAAAGCCTGAGGTCAATGGTAATCCTGCCAGTGCCGAACCACAAATGAGGTAAGTCAAAAAGGTAAAAGGAAGATACTTCTTCAAGCCTCCCATATTTCTCATATCCTGACCATCCACATCATGATTGGCCTTATGCATAAAATGAATGACGTTACCCGCAGCCAGGAATAATCCGGCTTTAAAAAAGGCATGCGTCCAAAGGTGAAAAATGGAGGACTCGTATGCCCCGACTCCCACGCCCATAATCATATAACCAAGCTGAGAAATAGTTGAGTAAGCGAGAACCGCTTTAATGTCATTTTGAAATAAGGCAGCAACTGCAGCGATAAATGCCGTCAGTGCTCCTGTGATGGCCACAAGATATAAAGCCACCGGAGTCAGTACCGGATAAACACGAACCAACAAGTAAATGCCGGCTGTTACCATCGTTGCAGCATGAATCAGCGCAGAAACCGGCGTTGGACCCGCCATGGCTTTATTCAACCATCCAAAAAATGGGAATTGAGCAGATTTACCGAATGCACCTATTGCCAGGGCAATACCTGCAAAGGTTAGCCATCCGGTATTTTCGATAGGGTTTAACTCTGAAATGTACGCTTGACCAAACATGGTGATCAAAACGATGATGCCAATGATCAACCCGGCATCAGCTACCCTGTTAACCATGAAGGCCGTTCGCGCACTGGTCGCTTTTTCTGTCTCTTTAAACCAAAATCCAATCAGGAGATAAGAAGAAAACCCTACCATCTCCCAAAACACGAATAACAACAACAGGTGATCTGAAATCAACAGGCCCAGCATGGAGGTAGTGAAAAAGCCCAGCTTAAACCAATACCTGCCTAGACCCGGGTCGCCACACATGTAATGCATGGAAAAAATATGTACCAGTAGTGAGATGAAGTACACCAATGACACCAACACCGCACTCAAATGATCAATGTAGATACCCAATTCGATCCCAGGCACCCAGGACCAACGAATCACTTCCGGATCAATGGTCAGTAATCTTAAAGCCTGAATCAGACCTGCACCAATAAACAAAGCCGGTAGACGATAGCTTTTACCCGACTGAAAAAAATAGCCGAGTACCCCACCAATTAGCGGAAGCAACAGAACAGATGCGATATGAAGGATATAGGCGCTCAGGATATTAGTTCTTTAATTGATTTAACTCGTCCAGATTCGTTGATCGATACTGCTTGTAGATATTCAATAGGATCGCTAATGCAATCGCCGCCTCCGCGGCAGCCAACACCACTGAAAAAACGGCAAAAACCTGCCCGTCCAGGGTCGGATCAAATTTTGAAAACGCCACCAAATTAAGATTGGCTGCATTCAGGATCAATTCTATTCCAAGCAGCACAAATACTCCGTTCTTCTTAATGAGAATTATGGCCAGCCCTACGCAAAAAATGAAGGCTGAAAGCAGGAGATAATATATCAAAGGAATTGCCATCATTGATCCGATTTTTTAGCCAGGAATGCCGCTCCAACCAGAGCCATCAACAATAAAAATGCAATTAACTCAAATGCAATCAAATGATCCGTGAGATATAACACTCCAATCTGCTTCACCTGATCAGTAGAGGTCACTTCTTCTCCCCAGGCCAGATTTACATCAAAAATCGATTGGGTCAGCAGCACAAAAAATGCTAATGAAACCAACACCCCGGGAATTACCTGATGATGCGCTGTAAAGACTCCTTCATCACCGGATCGTTTTGTCAGCATTACGCCAAAGATGAGTAGCACCACAATGCCACCTGCATAGATCAATATCTGCACGACAGCCATAAACTCGGCATTCAGCAATACATAGATCGCAGCCATACCCAGTAAACTGATAGCAAAAGCGAAAGCCGCCCTGATGATGTTTTTGGTAATCAACAAATAGATCAGCGGAACGACAATCATTGCCGCAAAAGCAAAAAACAATATGTTAAGAGTCATCTCCATCGTCTTTAGGCTTGCGTTTGATCACTGGTCTCGGACGAAACTTCGGTTTTTCCGCAGAGGGCTCCTTCTTCTCTTCTGCCCCCGATTGAGTTTTATCTTCCTCGCCCTTATATCCTTCATCCTTCTTTTTTACCACCGGACGTGGCTTGAAAACCGGCTTTGGTTTAGACTCTTTCTTTTCTTCAGTCTCAGCTGACTCCTCAGATTTCTTTTTAACCATCGGTTTCGGTTTGAAAACCGGTCTTGGCTTAGCCTTGGCCTCTTCAGTTGATTCAGTCTTTGCTTCTTTCGATTCCTCCCCTTCCTTTTTCTTAATCATTGGTTTTGGGCGAAACTTCGGTTTTGGCTTTTCTTCTGACGTAGACTCTGAACTTTCTGTTTTGGGTTTTGAAACCATCGGCTTCGGTCGAAAGGCAGGCTTTGGTTTTACGGCACTCTGTTCCGTAGAAGAAGAAGCTGATTCACTTGTTGGTGCGACTGGTTTTGCTTTTGCCTCCGCTTTTTTCTTATCTGCCTCTTCTGCCTCCTGTCTTTTCTGCGCAATTTCCACCAGGCTCATTTCAGCAAACGAGTATTTATGGTCCCGAACATCAAATTCACTGAAGTCATAAACCTTCGTCATAGTCAAACACTCCGTTGGACATACGGTCGTACAAAGTCCACAGAAGCAGCACTTACCCATGTCGATATCAAACTTCGCAGCATGAATACGCTTGGCGGTGCCGTCGGAGGTGTAACCGATGGTTTCAGTGGCCTTGATAGGTTCTATTTCGATACAGTCTACCGGACAGACTTTCGCGCATTTATCACAGACAATACAGTCGTCAATTTCATTATGCAGACGGTAACGACCATTATCAGGAACCGGCAATGATTCTTTTGGATACTGAAGCGTTACAATTCCCCTATCCAGTTCGAAATAATCCTCTTCTTTAATCCCTATTGGTTTACGCGATTTGGTCGCATCCAACAGGTATCCGAAGGTCAGTTTCATGCCCCCCGAAATACTTTTGAAGGAATCGATGATATTTTGGAAATACTTGCTCATGAGATCACCCAAATTTTCCAGATTCCGATTAAGAACAAGAGTAGAATGGCTACAGGCGTGAGATATTTCCAACTCAGACTCATTAGTTGGTCAACTCTCAATCGCGGATACGTCCAGCGAGCCATAATTTGAAGAAAAATAAAGAAAGTGGCTTTCCCAAACAACCAAATCACCCCCCATACCGGTCCATTCGTCATTTCTGCCAACTCAAAGCTGCCTATATTCGGGAAGGGCGAATACCATCCCCCAAAGAAAAGTATGGCCGCCAAAAACGACACCAGCAGCATCATTCCATACTCAGAGAGCATGAATAACCCCCAGCGAAATCCTGAATATTCAGTATGATAGCCCCCGATCAACTCAGATTCAGATTCCGGCAAATCAAAAGGAACACGGTTAGATTCCGCCAATCCGGAAATAAAGAAAATGATGAAAGCTATGATCAATAGCGGCATAGAGAATATGTTCCACGACAGAAATCCTCCCGTCGCATTTATTTTTAACCCCTTAATTCCAAAAAGAAAACTTTCTTCTGTGGCATATATTCCTTGTTGGGTCACCATTTCCTGCAAGTCCAGGGTTTGTGCAACCATCACAACACAAAGGACACTTAGACCTAAAGGAATTTCGTAGGAAACTATTTGCGCAACAGATCGCATGGCACCAAACAGAGCGTATTTGTTATTTGACCCCCAACCTGCCAAAAGGATACCTAGCACGTCTAGTGAAACAACGGATAGTAAGAAAAACAGTCCGGCATCAATCACTGAGCCCGAAACACCTTCCGTAAGAGGAAGCACCGCATAGCCAGTGAAAATGGCTCCGAAAACAATGATTGGAGCTGCAAGAAAGAGTAGCTGATCAACAGCCTTTGGCCTCAAATCTTCCTTTTGAAGCATTTTCAGGAGATCGGCAACCGTTTGAACGATACCTTTAGGTCCTACCTCCATGGGTCCTAATCTGTTCTGCACAAAGCCCGCAATTTTCCTTTCGCCGTAGACGCCGACTACCACGAACCCTAGTAGAAATGGAAGAAATACCAGAAATGTGATCATACAGAACTGAGAATCGCCTTTTATGCAATCGCGAAGTTAAAGTATGAAGACCATAGCCAAGCCTAAAGAGTGACTAAAAAGGACTCAAAAGAATAATATTCTAAAATATTGCTATCAAGATAAAAATCTAACAATTCACCGGATTTATTGTTGTAAAATTATCAACCACAGATTATCGGGTCGGTTATTTTTTTCGAATACTTAAAATTTCCAGCCAAATCATTGACAAACATGAAATTATTCGCATCCACACTTTACAAATCCAGTCACTTATTTAGTATAAAATTTTGTTAAATGTTAATTTTGAATATAAAACATAGAAATACACCACCTATTAACTAGATATTTACCTATGTTTTAAAATAAAATTTTGACATACATGAAGAGGATTTTACTACTACTACTACTTGGATCCTTCTCTATCCAGGTTAGAGCTCAAGATATATACGAGTTCGATTACATCGAAGACAAATTAGATTTATCCATTTTAGATGACTCCTTCAATTATTCTCACTTTATGGGAGAAACCATTGGAAAAAAGTTAGAGCTCTTAAAGCTGTCTTATACCTGGCAGGAAGATCCTACACCTACAAGCCCCACTGCACTTACCGTAGTGGAGAAGCCTATGATCTACAATAACATCAAGAAAATTGAACGGTATTATAAAAAGGCAATCAAAAAAGGGGAGATTTCGGAGGAACAAGCTGCGAACGAATTTGAAGGGATAATAGACATCGCCTTATTCGTTAGGTATCAAAAGACTGATCAATTAGAATCACGTTTAGAATCAATCAAGGAGGAACGAGAGATGGTTCAATTGTTTACCAACAATATTCAGCTCAATTATTATTGATTTATAGTTTGTGAGTTTTAGCCATTCTTAATTTCTAAGGATGGCTTTTTTTTGTTTGGATGAACCACAAACCTTATTCCTCCGCCGTGAGCGCAATAAGCTTATTAAATTAAGAAGGGGATGCTAAAAGCATCCCCTTCTTAATTATTCTGTATTGACTCGTTTCAAAACATTACTCTTTAGCCACCATCATGAAAGCTCCCCAATAAATTGGATCGGCATAATCCTTCTTAATTGTTTGCTGAGCGAGGTTAAATGCTTCTCTTTTACTTTGACCAGAGATCCAGTTCTTATAAAACTCCACCATCAATTTTTGTGTGACCTCATCTGAGACCTTGAACAAACTCATGATCATGGCATCTGCTCCGGCTACCAAAAAGGAACGCTGCAACCCAAATACACCCTCTCCCTGCTCGATTTCTCCCCGGCCGGTTTCACATGCACTCAATACAATCAATTCAGTCTTATCAAAATTAAGGTTCATCGCTTCGTGTGCCGTAAGTACTCCATCAGCGATATTATAATTATCCGTAGCGTCCAAAAGCACTTCACCACCATATCTTGTCAGTAGGCCGGATCTCTCCAACGGATTATCATTGTCTAACAGGCCAAATTGCACTTTCTTTCTTGGCTTATCATCAAAGAAACCATGTGTGGCAATATGCACAAGGGTCACGTTATCCTGCCCTTTGATTAATTCCTCTGTTGCTGAACTCTCCAAATAGGTATCAACCTTCCAGCCATTCTGTTTCAACAGATCCCCAATAAGTTTGACCTCCTTCTCCGTTCCCGGCAGCTGAGGAACTTTTGCATTTCCAATTGCACGTGAGGGGTTCTCCTCAATAACTTCTTCATACCGATCATCCTTACTGTAGTATGTTGGGTTCCCGAAAAGCATTGCCACATTTCCTTCATCCCCACTCAACAAACGAAGCTTCCTGGCCTCTTTGGAACGGTGAGCTGGCAATGTCTTGGTGTTACTGACCACTCTTATGTTATGGTTATCAATTACATAGCCTCCTCCCGCAAGAGCTAAAGCCTCCAGATTTATTTGATTGTAAACTCCATCAGGAGATAGGTATACCACGTCCCTACCATCAAGAGCCTCCTCAATAGGTTTCCAGAAAATTTTATATGATTCCTCATCCCTAATTTTGAACTTGATACTGTTTCTAAGTCGATTGAAGGCCTTATGCTCCATCTCTGCTCCATTTTCCAATAGGACCAGGGTCGGATTCCTTCTGGTATCCGAGGTAACAACCAGAGCCGCATACCTTACTTTGTCTTCATTAAAGTCGTCATCAAACTCCCGATACCTGATAATTTCAACAGCTGCCTCGTTTTTCTTCAGAACATCTTTTACATCACCCCAGACATAATCCACTGTTTCATATGTCCTGGCAAAATCTTCTGACTGTTCGCTTAGTGACTTTTCAAGCTGAGCTATCTCATCTTTTAAGCCCTTCACGTCAACTTCATTTGCTGCCAGGCTTTCCTCAGACTGGGCCAGAGTGTTAGTGAGGTACTCCTTTTTTTCCACCCAGTTCTCAAACATATTGATCAATGTGGTATCACCACTATTAATAATAGCATTTCTGGTTTTGATGGATGAATTGAGAAGTAAGCCTTTAGTTGCAAGGGCGAAGTCATACATGTTTTCGAGGTATTTTTCCTTTCTCTCCATGTAGGCAACCGCTACTGTATTATAGAATTCGAAGTCAGGCTTGATTTTATTCCAGAACCTCGTTTTTTCGTCTTCACTCAGCGTCGGGAAATAAAGCTTGGTATAATCCAAATAGGCTTCAGTAGTCTCTGCAAGAATATCCTCAACCTTCGCGATTTCACCATCGATGTAGTAGGACTGCGCAAGCCTACTCTGGGTCTTGAGATACTCCGGATGCTCCCGACTAAATATTTTTCTGAAGTATCGGGAAGCTCTTTCATATTCATTCTTCGCTTTCGAAAAACGTTTCTTGTACCTGTATATATCACCTTTTAATCTCGCAACTTCTCCCGAGCTAATATTTTTATTACCCAGCACATCCGCCCAAATTTCATCTGCCATATCCAGCAATACCAGAGCAGTATCTAACTCATTCTTCTCAATATGGATGTAGGCCAGGTTCTTGATCGCTTCAGCATACAACGGATGTTTAGTGTCAAAGTTTTCTTCTATGATCTCCTTAGCTTTTACAAAGTTTTCTTCGACCACAGAAAGGTCGTCGCCCAGATGAAAGCGTAACATTCCTATATCCGTAAGTGACCTGGCAATGAGCACATGATTTTCTCTCAACTTACTGTTTCGCAGGTTATATACCTCCATGGCGTTTACCAAACCAGCCGGATAATTACCCAAATGAAGGTATAAGGCCACTAACATGGCCTGATTATCAGCATAGTAAAGTGTGGTATCCCCGTAAACCTGTCTGGTAATATCTAAAGATTTACGAATGTTTTTTTCGGCTGCCGGGTAGTCACCCTTAATCATAAAAACTTCCCCTAGTGCATTGTATGGTTTAATCAGGCGGCGACTCAAATCGCCATGCATTTTAATCTTCTCCTTGATGACATCGTGTAGCAAATCTTCCGTCTCCGAGTAATTTCCTAAACGGGTATTAATCGAAGCCAGATCCTCAATAGAATTCAGTAAGATGGTCCGACTTTCCTTACCTAGCTTCTTACCTATCGATTTTGACTTGTAAAGCAGATTTTCAGCCTTATCATAAAGCCCGATGGTAGCGTAGAGTATAGCAGCAGAATTGAGTGCCTTGATATACTCACCACTAATCTTCTCCCCGTCTCTTCTGATCATCTTTAAGGCATCATCCGTAAGCCCTTCCGCCTCACGGTAATAACCTCCTTTGATCAACCAGCTCGCCAGGGTCGCCATTTGTGTACCTAATTCAACTCCCGGCACTTCTTTATTTTGTTCAAGACCAAAGAAGGCATGACGGTTGTATTTGATACCCGTTTCATAGTCGCCTTTAATGGTTAGGTATTCATTCAAACTATTTACAATGTCCACATAGGTGTTTTTGGTAAAATAGTACTGCGTGAACACATTATCATAGGGCCTAGGATCTAATAATTTGAAAGCCTGGATAGGCGTTTCGGTAAAGTTGAGATAGAAGTTCGCCAGCTTGATATCAAACAAATCCCTATAAAGACCCTCGGTATACCGCAGCTTAATATTTCGTTCCAGCTCCGGATAATATGTGTCGGCACTCTGCCTGTATTTCTGATGCTTCGCGTTTTGTGAAAAACCTATGCCTGCATTATAATTCAGTTCTCTGGTTGGGTGATCCAGAGGCAGTACATTGGTCGAAGCAAAGTGAACATCATTGATGCCGTCAAAGGACTTATTGTAGTCCTCATCCAGGAAATTATCCAATGCATCTATGTAGGACAAGTGCACTTCTCGATAATCTTTGGATATTTTGGACTTGCCTGTGTATTTATCAAAAACATCTCTCGAAACAAAAACTTCGTCATCATCCCCACTTTTAAAGCCCAGGTGAGCTCGCAGCAATGCCATATCTTCCCATCTGTTCCCCACCGGCTTCGCCCTGATCAATCTCCACAAGTATTTATCGGCATCCCTGTAATCACCTTCATCAAAAGCAATGTCAGCTCGCAGCTTGAGCATCTTAAAATACGTATCACTTCGTGTGTTTAGCAGACTTAGATTATCTCTCCATAAATCGTCAAACAGGTTTTCTGCATCCAGGTACCTACCCTGATCATTCAGCGTGCGTATACGATTAACATTGGCCAGTGCAGTAAGATCTTCCCTGTATGCTACATCTGCCTTATCTATTTCCTCACCCTCATAGGTAGTCTCATGTAGTTGGGACAACGCGGCTGATAAGTCTGCGAACACCGAATCCATCCCTACCAACTGTCCATTATTTAGATCTGTGATCGCTCTTCTCAGCTGTATCTCATAATCCAGAAGTGAGGCAGCCTCGAAATCAACACCGGTTTCCAGAACTGTTAAGAGGCTATCCGCCTTTATGAAATTCCCATATTCATTGTACAGGTCAACGATACGCAACATTCCTACTGCGTAGTGAACTGAGTTTTCGGATTTGAATTCCTCGAGACCCAGGAGCCCTGCATCAATGCTACGTTGCATATCGACATATTCCTTTTTTGCCTCAAAAGATTTGGCATCCATAATATCCAACCATGCATATAAAGTAGAATCATTGGCAAATTTCTTGGCAATGTGCTTCTTCCTTAGCTTGTTAGTCTTTTTTGGAACTTTGTGAAATTTCCCCTTCACATATTGCTTTTCTGCCTTCTTCATTA
This sequence comes from Marinoscillum sp. MHG1-6, assembly GCF_024714475.1. Classification (GTDB taxonomy): domain Bacteria; phylum Bacteroidota; class Bacteroidia; order Cytophagales; family Cyclobacteriaceae; genus JAMZMI01. Next base: position 638,213 of record NZ_JAMZMI010000003.1, read on the forward strand.
CCACCTCCCAGGTTTGGGCGTGCGCCTCCTGAATATCCACGACGGATAAAAGGATAAAGGCCAGATAAAGAGAAATTGGTAAAAATGATTTCATACGCTGATTAAGTAAATGATGGTTATTACTAAATTATAAAATTACAGCCGCTACGGAGAATCTATATAGATATAAATCAAGTATCTGAGGAAATACTACCATTTACACCTCCTGTGGAAATTTTTGTATGCCATCCTGACCGGTTGTTTAGAGAGTTGTTGAATAAACGCTAATTTTCAGGTTCCTTCAATATTTGCCACTATGATCAGCGACTTCCAGAGAAAAAAACTGGTGCATTTGTTTAACCTGCTTGACCTAAGCGAATCAGGCAATCTTCAGCTCAATGATTTCGCTGAATTAGCAGAAAAAGTGAGGATAAAACTCAATTATGAGGATAGAAGTAAGGAGCACGAAGTAGCGGTCAGGAAATCCGTTAAGTTCTTTTATGACCTGTTGAGAGAAATACCTGACCATCAGGACCAGACTATCAGTTTGGAACAATGGCTGGACTATTTTGATGAAAATGTAGTCAACAGTGATGACGATGATGTGATCTCAGATCATGTGCAGTTCTTTCTTGATTTCCTTTTCGGGCTATTTGATGAAAACAGGGATGGATTTATCTCTATCGATGAATACATTGATATTTTCGAAGTGTTTGGACTGGAGAAGTCACATCTTGCCAAGGCCTTTATCAAGCTCGACCTGAATGCAGACGAGCGTCTTTCACGCTATGAATTGATCCCCGCTATCGAGACTTTTCTTCAAAGCGATGATCCCGAGGAAGTAGGTAACTGGGTGTTTGGTGCCTGGGACTAGCTGGCAGCTAGCTAAACAGGACTCAGATTCATCAGTTCTAAAGACCTGAGAATACTAGACTATCAATAACGTCTAAATTTCCAGCTCTACATATGCAGAGTTATATGTATTGACACTTTCGTCAAGTGTAAGCGTTGCAATCACATAATAAGAACAACATTCCCATTTCATTTTTTCAATCTCAATATTCTCTATGCTTACAGTCGTTCCTGCCCTTGGGATTTGAATTGTATAGTTAAAATCGACCTCTTCAAGAATTCCTCCTCCCTCTGGCTCTCCAAAGGTGATCATTCCGTCTCCTATGAAGAGCTTTTTATTGAAAGTAGACTCAAAACTAAGAGTATCATACGGCGAATTATCGATTTTATGCGTTCGGATAATAATAGTTGAATCAAGCTCTTCAGTGGAGTATCTATCAAAATTGAGAATAATTAAAAGCTCTCTATTAATATCCAGAGATGGACAGTCAATTGAGGAGCATTCCGAAAGTTTTTACCACAACCAACTAAAAAAAGCATTGCAGACAATATTACAATCGAAAAAACACAAGAAAGCCAACCTTTCATAATCATTTAATTCTGTCTTACTTACACAACTATCATGCTACTCAAAACTAGTCCGGCAGTTACTTCCGGACTAGTTTCAGGTCAATTCCGCGGCAGTTGAATACGCTGCTCATAACGCTCAAGGAAATTGATCAACTGCTCCTCAGGGTCCAGCTTTTTCGCAATGATTTTCTGCTGGGCATCCAGCACGTAGAGCTGAGGTGTAGTTCTCGTGTTGTAATTCACCCTAAAGTCACTCCTCCCATAAGGATCAGCCAGATGTATCCAATGAAGCTCCTTTTCATGGATAAACTCCTTCCAACGATCGACATTCGTGGTCGTACAAACACCCACAATCTCTCCTCCCAGTGCCTTGATCTGCTCGTGATTCTGGTTCAGCAAAGGCACCTTCTTTTTACAATGCCCACAATCCGGATCATAGAAGAAAAGCACCAAATATTTATTATGAAATTGATTCAGTCGATGAGGCCTCATGAGGGTATCCAAAGCCTGAAAATCTGGCGCCTTGTTACCGATCAGATTAGGTTTAATAAATTGCACCTCCTCAGCCAGAAGCCGCAATGTTTTCTCTGGCAACCAGTGAGCTTCTCCAGTGAGACAATAACGTTCAATCAGGTGAATCCAGACCTGATCAAAGCCCATGATCTCCGTTTCCTGGTATTCCTCGAGAAAATATTGTAACCACAGATCAAAAGTGGATTCGTCAGACCGACACCAATCCAGCCACTGATCAATTTCTAAGATGAGTGAATCAGGAATGGGAGGCACCACCCTTTCAAAATACCTTGCAACATAGCCCTTAAACACAGGAGTACGCATCAACGCATACGGTGATTCTACCATATCAAAATAATGCTCATGAACGTAATTTGACCTCTCTGATACATCCAAACCCAACTCATCAGGAATACTAACGCCCTTGATCATACTAACCATGGCCGAGACAAGTCTTGCCGGATGTGCCGCAATTAAACTATCCTGAAAAGTTGAAACCCTCACCTGGATTTCATTCAGCTTAGATTGAATCGCAACAGAATCGGTTTTGTTCGCGGTCTTCAGTTGTTCAAGTAAGGTCAATCTTTCCCTTTGATGACCGGCCATTCCCAATTGGAATGCCCGGAACACCTCGTTTTCGGGCGAGCCTTTGATCTTCAAATGTTCATAGCCCTGATCACATGATCCGCTCAAAGAAAAGTCTTGCTCCTTCACCACAAATTCGAAATAATAGGTCGGCGTATAAAGAAAGTAGATCCCTTGCAACAATACGCCGCTCCCTTCCAGAACCGCTTTTCCCTTTCCATTAAAGGCAAGGGTATCCAGGCTGTATTTCTTACCAAAAGAATGATATCCCACCATCACTGATTGATCCTCCAGCCCTCTCCAATCAAATGAAATCCGATAGGATTGAGCTTTGGCCAGGAAGCAAATTGAGAGAATCACTACAGAGAAAAAAACCTTCATATTTTCAGTTCAAGATAATTCGGCCTCAAAATTAGTTAAGTTTTGCAAGTGATAAACTAATTTCACACATCCTTCTATTACCATAGATATTCGCTTACCACAGTTTTCATTCATTTTATTGATCCATTTTATGTCATTTAAAATGAATTAATAGAAAAATATAATATTCAGTACAACGTCTTTTGTTATTTTGGCCGCCGAATTATTAAGAACACGCACCAACCGCCAAAATTCTTTCAATGACCAAAAAGCTCACGCTTGTTTTATTGTTCATTTTACAAACCACTATTGGTAATGTTTATGGGCAATTGCAACGCTTCCCTGCCAATGTTAGTCCAATTGTTGGCTTACCTTATTCCCTTTACCTAAGTGACTACACTGATCCTGCAAAGGAACTGCTTACAGCCAACATCATTTTCAATGACTATAATGAGCCTAGTTGGACCTTTAGATTAAAACTCAGACTGGAAGGTGCCGATATCCGTCTGGAGACCTCTCCTCATTTTATTCCTTCCCAGCCGATTACCGTCAGTCCCGGCGAACCTGTACGGTTCACTGGAGAGGACTGGATCGAATACCTGGATTACCGAAACCTAAATATCGACGGTGTCGGGAGAAAACTGCTCCTGGAAAGTGGTCGATTGCCTGAAGGGGGCTATACGCTTTACTTACAGGTACTGGACTATCATACTGGTGAAGCTCTGTCCAGGGAAACCCCAATCTCATTTTGGGCTTCTTTGAAAAGCCCTCCTATAATCATCACGCCACAGGAGGACGCTTTCATCCAACCAACAACTCCCCAGATCCCTTTCACCTGGCAGCTTTTTAATGGAGGATCTCCAAATGACTTACTCGGACACGAGTATGAACTGACCATCTGGGAGATCACGGAAGAATCTATGTCCCTAACCCAGGTCGATCCGCTCAGTGCGGTACAAAATGGTCAGGCAGTACAAATCTTTAAATCCGATCGGGTTGCCAGCACATCACTGGTCTATGGACTTGCGGATCCTTCTCTTGAAGCTGGAAAAGCCTACATCTATCAGGTTCAGGCTTTTTCTCTGGACGGAAAAGATGCCTTTAAAAACCAGGGTAAATCACAATTCAGAAAATTCTATTACGGATGGCCTACTGGTGGCGATATTCCCATAAAATTCCCTGAAGAAGGCCATGTTCTGGGACTGGATCAACAAGCCGCACTTCAATGGCACACTCCATCCAACCTATTACCCGGACAGTCTCTACGTTATGAAATCCGGGTGGCGGAAGTAGAAGATCAACAGAGCCCCGAACAAGCATTGGAAGGCCCGCTATGGTATTTCTATGAAACCAGTCCGACCACATCCACACTTGACCAGGCGCTGGAAGTTCCTATACCCAAGCCTACTCAAAAATATGCCTGGGAAGTCATTGGTTATTGCGAAAACCAGGAGGTATCGAGAAGTGACGTCCACACCTTTCATGGGCCACCTTTATTAGAACGATTTTATGCCGGAACGCATCGTGTAGAAGTATTTACCATCAATGATGACGAAAATGACCTATCAGGAACGGGTAAGGTAAGATTGGAACCCGATAAATGGACTGACATCTCATTTGAACATTTAAAGCTGAAACAATCAGGAATGCTTTGGACTCTTGACGAGGGAGAGATTATTATTAACAAAAGTAAAACCCACAGCCTGAAGCCCACCGAAGAAGTAAATGGGGACATTACTTTCATTTCCTCGCAGTACAAACTTGACAAGAACGGGTTGTCCATTTTCGGATATGCCGAATGGCCGCTACATCTGGCAACCTTTTCCAGTGATAAATCGCTGGTTATTTCAAAAAGCGACTGGTTTACTTACGATGAATTCTATCTTTCCGGGGGCACCCACTTTGTGGACGGAAACACTTTTGAGCTACTTGATCCATTCGGGTTCGCATTGGATGTGAGCCCAACCTCAAAGATCTACTTCAGTAAAGGCATCTATACCCTCCAGCTAGATGGATTTGTTGGGCTCCCTGACAACATCAAGGGCTTCCCGGAATACGAGCGAGTGAAAGTGCCTTTCCAAAGAAAAGAGCAGTTGTTTTATTTCAACTCGGATGATATTTCAGTATTAAGTCCAATTTATGTCGCAGATGAACTCAATATATTTCTGGAAACTTCCTCCTTTACGGTAGATCTTTCGGAAGAAAAATCACCCGGAGCATTTTCAGAAAATGAAAGCTGGAAAGGCATCGCCTATCGGGAAGCCACCTTAATTGTTCCAACCAATCTGGACCCGCGAAATCATATTAAGCTGTCGGAAGATGTTTCCTTCGAAATTCCACAACCTATTGATGGTTCAGCTCTGGCCTACATTTCAGATGGCGGACTCTTCTTTTCAACCAAACAAACATTTTCGGATAATCTATCAATCAGTTTCAACACTTTTCCCTGCACACCATCTACCATTACATTAGAAGTAGAAAATAATGAACTGACCGATCAATCCGTACTTACCGGAAAGGGGTACATACCTGTTCTTAGCTCTGATAACACCTTCGACTTTTCTGCACCCATTTCAAAAACCGGCTTCACCACAGGCTATTTTGAAGGCCTTGAGGGGTATCGCTTTACTCACAACCCAGATAACGACGAGCAACGCATCACCGGAACTGTCCAAAGAGCTGTCTTTGAAGAGCACAACCGACTCAGTCTCACCCTCGACCTGAAATGGCCGGCACTTAATGCTTCTATAACCGGACTTCGTTATTTTAAGGTTTGGGGTAACTACAATGTCGGATTCTATACTCCTGAAGGTCTTTTCGCACTGGATAAGCAAATCACGACCACCCATCAGGGTTTTCCGATTACCATCGATGCAGTTGCCGTGGGCAGAAACAGCGGACAATATGGTTTTGGAGTATCAGGAAAAATCTCTCTTGGAGACGATGTTGCCGGGAATGACGGCGCACCTTCCTTCAACATGTACTCTCTTACCAAAAACCCAAGGCTCCCCGGCGATTACATTGCGGAAGCCAAAGTATTCTCTCAGGAAACAGAAACCATCAATTTTGAAGCCGCCAAAGCGAAATTCGAAGCAGAAATCACGGCAAAAAAAGAAAGCGCCATTCAGGCCCTTGACGCGAGAATCAAAACTCTGGATGAAGGCATCTCAGCTGAAGTCAATGCTCAGGCAATGATGTGGGAAGGCGGAACAACATCCTTGCCAGAAGATATGATTGACACTGCATACTCCGGGCATAAAAACAGTGCAATATGGCAAGATCAGGAAACCGCCGGAAAGGTGGTAATGAAGATGATCCAACTCCATGCGGAATTAGCTACCAACTCAAAATGGAACCCTTATAGCAAAGCCATTTTGGCATTAACCCAGTCGGAAAAGAATGAGTTCCTGCCAAATTTTCGATCTCTTCCTGACGAAGTCTCCACGGGTGCCGCTGCAATGATCTCCGCAAAGATCATTGCTCCTATGGATCGGGAAATTCAGAAAGTCACAAAAGAGATCAACACCAGGGTAAATAGTATGACCTCTGATGTTAATGGAGAAATTGAGACATTGATCAACGGATTGGTAGACAACGCGGCAGATGAGGTCATCTCTGCTATGGTAGCCGAGTATCCTGAAATCGGTGGTTTGCTTGCCGAATTAACCAATAGTCTGAAAAAGGAGCTCAATAATGAAATCACCTCCAGTATCAATGAATCTGTATATGAGAATATTACCTTTCCGGTGACTACCCTACTACAAGACCAGCTACTAGCACGAATTGAAAGTTCCATCAAAAATTCGTCAGCGGTTAGCATAAAAGCTTTGTTTACGCCTGGCGAAAAACCGGCTAACGCGCTTGCTTCCTCATTAAAAGATCTGGATGAAGAATTTGCTGAAATCGGAGTAGATGTCCTTAGGCTATTGAAGCCTGATGAGATTGCCACCAGAATCAAATCTCTGGGAAGTGATGCCATTAAAGGAGTCAGTGGAAGCCGAATAGTTGGTCGGCTTTCCAAAAAAGCAAAGGAATCTGTCGCACAACTGGCACTCAAGGAATCAACCAAAAAATCCGAGGAATACCTGAACAAACAACTAAGTGAGGAATTGGGAGTAGATATTCCGCTGGATGTTGGCGGATCCATCGTCAAACTCGTCAAATCCGGCAGCCTCAAAAAGGCCATTCTCGCAGACCCGATCACCGTAAAGCTCAGATCTCCAGCCATGGACTTCAATGGGACACTTTATCACACCAAAGATCACCCTATTTACGGAAATGTCTTCTCATCCACCGTTGATGTGCTAGTCAAGGTCCCGGACAAAAGCAACCCCATTAACATTCAGGGTGCATACATGAACGGCCGAAAAAATGGCTCCTCCTACTGGTTTGTAGAAATTGGAGGAAACACCAGCGCTGTCCAAAAGAAATCAACCGACAATTTCGATGCTCCTCAAGGTATGGATCAGATTGGCGGAGAGATGGAGGATGGATTTAGCGTTCCAAAGACCAACATCAACCTAGGCATTATGACCATTGCCGCACTTCGAGGTAGAGTTTACAAACACATGAAAGGAGATGGACTCACCGGTCTCTCTCCCGATCCCTCCAACATGTTCGGCGCTTACCTGCATATGGTTATGCTAGGACCAAAGCAAGGCGACCTGATGCGCATGGAGGTTCAGGGTGAAGTCAATACCTCCATAGATGGAAACATGGAATTAGACTTTCGTGGTGATATACAGGTTTCAAACAACACTGTTCAAATCGAGAAAGCGGATAATAGCGCAGCAGTTCAAGGCAGCGTTGAGGTAAAATACAATGAGCGCGAGCGGCATTTCTTTGGATATGCGACTGTTCAGTTGATTAGCTCCGGCCTCTGCGGAGAGGGTAGCCTTTTAGTCGATGTAAAACCCGGCCAATGGAGAGTAGCACTGGGGAATCGGGAAGACCGCATAGGTATTGTTCCGGCTTGTACCGGCATGGCCTACTATGGATGGATCGACCTGCAATCCGAATATGTAGAGGTTGGGGCCGGACTGGGGCTGGCTTTTTATAAGGATGTAAACATGAACCTTGCTGTCGCCAAGGTTGGGTTGATCATGGCCGCGGCCATCAATGTCAATGCCTTCGCCTCCGTAAACTACAAGCCCCTCACTGTTCGCGAAATCGGTGTTTTCGTAGAGCTATGGGCTAACATTCAGGCATGGTACAAACTTCCACTCAAGAAAAGAAGGACCATCGAGCTGGTGGATGTATACTTATACGCCAGCTCAATCATGCGATTCTATCCTTCTCCGTCAATTCTTTATGGCACCTTAAAAGGACGTATCGCCCTGGTGAAAGTGGTTAAGTTCAAGTTCGAAAAGAATTACGAAGTGGATATCTAGTTAAGGATATATTTGGCTGACCAAATTTCCTGCATTGGCACATCATCAAGGTTAGGGATTCGGTTAGGTCCCGATCGCAATTGCATTACGATCAAGTTAAATTGAATCTGAAAATTGAGAGAATCTTGTCGGTGATAAGTTCAAAAAGGACAAAAGAGAATAATCCATTTTTCTTAGATTGTATATTGATGATATGAAACTTTAAAGACAATTTAGAATAGGAATAAGTTTAGGAAAATGAGATACCAGATACGCAATCCAAAAACCAGACGCAAGAAATATCGAAAGCTTATTACTAAATCCGTTCTCAACTTGCGAGATATGGGAATTAATCCTAGTCGGTGTGCCGCTCCGGCGAAAGCTCTGCCACCAAAGCCTGACTGGCTGATAAGAGCCGAAAAGGTGCGTAATGAGCTGGGTCTTGATGATTGAAAAAGATAGATCGTAAATACAATCCTTAACCCAGCTATTTTAAGTGTTTACTTTGCGTCACTTAAAACCTAATATAAAAGCATATATCTTCAGACTCAGGGTATAAAATGAGCGATTACCCTCACCAAAATCCGATTTCAGTTGATTCGATGGATTAAGCAGAATATTATCGGTAATCCGGTGCGTCAAAAAAAAATTGGGGACAAAGGACTTTTGGGAATAGTGTTGATTAAGGATCAATTCTAAAACCTGTGGGGTGTCTTGAAAAAATACAATAAGCCCTTTTTACCACCGAGAACACAAAGGACACAGAGGAACTAATCTTATTGTAAATCTCTAATTCTCCTTTATTTGGACAAAATGCCATTTTTATTCAAATAATGAAGGCTTTAAATCACCAAAAGACTTTTGACAACTCTGTCTCTGCTTTCTCAGTGATCTCCGGGGTGAGAGAAATGGAGGAAATTCTCACTTCACAATGTGGCTATATGAAAAGAACAATCGACCCACAGAAATATTGCTTGATCCTTGATTAATTAAAACAGTGTCGGAGACACTGGGTATCATTATTCATTTTAAGTGTCACACTTTGTGAAACACTTAAAACAAAAAGGGCATCCTATCGGGATCGAATCGCAGCGGCGAACCGTCAATGACCTACTGATTACAAGTCAGTTGCTCCATCGGAACGCCGAACCGCAGCTGAGCTAAGGAAGCCTAAACCAGTCATTCCTCACTCAAGGTTACTCAAATAAATTGCTGAACTATTGCCCGTACTCCGGCATTAATTGAATGAACTTCATTTAAAGTCAGCTATAAACGGCTAACCAAAAAACAGAGCATCTATGACAGGAAGTGAAAACAAAAAAAGGCAGTCACATTTTCATGTAACTGCCTTTATTGAGCCTCCTATCGGGATCGAATCGCAGCGGCGAACCGTCAATGACCTACTGATTACAAGTCAGTTGCTCTATCGGAACGCCGAACCGCAGCTGAGCTAAGGAAGCCTAAACCAGTCATTCCTCACTCAAGGTTACTCAAATAAATTGCTGAACTATTGCCCGAACTCCGGCATTAATTGAATGAACTTCATTTAAAGTCAGCTATAAACGGCTAACCAAAAAACAGAGCATCTATGACAGGAAGTGAAAACAAAAAAAGGCAGTCACATTTTCATGTAACTGCCTTTATTGAGCCTCCTATCGGGATCGAACCAATGACCTACTGATTACAAGTCAGTTGCTCTACCAGCTGAGCTAAGGAGGCTTATCTCATCTCATCCGAGAATTGATTTTGCTCTTTACCACCAAGTCAGTTGCTCTATCGGAACGCCGAACCGCAACTGAGCTAAGGAGGCCTAAATCACTCATTCCTGAGCCATTTATTGGGGCGCTTGTTTTAAAAGCGAGTGCAAATGTATACCGTCCATTTTTAAATACAAACACCCCGGACAAAAAATTCCTTAGAGCTGTTTAAAAACTTGAAGTTGGCGTCTCAAGTCTTCAATTTCCTTCTCCGCCTCATCAACTTTCCCCATCAATTCTTCCTTCAACTGATCCGCAGTTTCAGAATCAGCAAAAAATTCCATATTGGTTTTCCAGGTAGATATCTCAGATTCCAGATCAGAAATCTTCTTCTTGATACTTCCTTCTTTCCTGTTGATCTTTTGAGTACTGTGCGGACTGTTTTTGAGCTTGTTGACTTGAATTTTCAACTCAAGCTCGTTTCGTTGATTATCACTCAACTCCTCCATGTTCAACAGGCGCTCCATAACCTCGTCAAAGCGATGATGTATGTCCTCTATCGCATTGCGGGGCACAAAACCTATTTCCGCATATCTATCAATGAGATCATAAACCTGATTGAGTTCTATTTCATCAGAATTTAGATAGGCTTCTAACATCGCGCAGATCTCATTTTTCTTCTTAAGATTCAGCTCATATTCCTGAGCCTCCCCGGAAGACTGAGATCGTTTTCTATCAAAGAAGGCATCACAAGCGGTTTTAAACTTTTCGTAAACATCATTTCGACGTTTTTCCGGCACCGGGCCAATCTTTCGCCAATCCTGTTGCAGTTTCTTCAGCTCATTGGCGGTCTGATTCCAGTCTGTACTATCCTTCAACACCTCAGCCTGCTTCACCAGCTCCAACTTCTTCTCCAGGTTTACTTCTCTTTCTGATTCCAGCTTCTTGAAGAAGTCACTCTTATTTGAGAAGAACTTCTTGAAATTGGACCAAAAGTGACGATTAATTTCTTTGGCGCGGTCTCGTGGAAGTCCACCGATCTTGTCCCACTTTTTCTGGAGCTCGAGGATCTGCTTGGTCTTCTTATTCCAGTCTCCTATCCGGTCAGAATTGAAACTCGCAAACTTTTCCGCCTCATCACCTAAAGCATATTTTTCCTTCGCATTATGAGACAACTCTTCCTTGACATGATCAAAGAAATCCTTGCGCTTGGAGTATATTTTGTCTGAGGCAGCCTTGAAGCGATCCCATACGGCATCCTGCTCCTCTCTTGGAATAGGACCGATATGTTTGAATTCTTCGTGCAATTCATTTAACTGATGGATCGCCTCCTTGATATTTTCCAGCTCATCAAGGGCCTCCGCCTTTTCACAAAGCTCCAGCTTACCTTCCAGGTTCTTCTTTCGGTCAAGCTCTTTCAACTCGAAGTAGATACTTCTGTTGTCGTAGAACCGATCCAGAAGGGCGTGATAGTTAGCCCAAAGTGTTTTATTGTATTGTGACGGTACCTGACCGATGGACTTCCATTCGGACTGCAAAGCTTTTATCTCCTCAATGGATACGTTGGTCTCTTCACCATCGACCAATTCTCTGATGCGATCGAGAATAACATTTTTCTTAACCAGGTTTTGTTCCCTGTCCTTATTTAACTGGGAGAAATACTTCTGTTTTTTCTCTCTAAGGGTATTGTAAAGCAGGAAGAAGTGGCTATCGAGCTCGTCTCCTTTAAATTGGAAATCAGCTTCATCATTTCCTTCCTGAGCGGTAAAGGCCTCCAGCGCAGCTTGTCTTTCTGCCTGGTAAATTTTGTCGTAGTAAGGTTTGATCTCCTTTAAGGCGCGATCCACAAGACGCATATCCTCTATGGACGAGAACTGCTTCAAAGCGGCATATATTTTCTTTTTATCCGCACCATCCAGATTCAGGTTTTCCAGCAGGCCGTCACCAGACTCCTCTTCTTTATCGTCTGCCTCAGAATCATCTTCAGCCGAAGCTTCCGGCCTTGCCAAATCCTCCACCTCCTCTTTCGGTTCGGTGGAAGCGGCTGGCTCTTCTTTCTTTTCTACTGTCCCTTCTTCTTTCGATGATTCAGGTGAGACCTGATCAGAGACCTGATTCTTATCATCTGAATCAGGGAGTTTTTCATCCTTATCTACCATAGTATCACAATCTACTATACTTATTCAAAGCTAATATTAATTTAATCTGGGATCAAGGGGGTAATTTGATATTACCTTAAACTTTCCTCCCATCTCCTGCAGCACCCTTTTCCATAATTCTCCGGGCTCCACATCAAATACCAGCTCCTGGGGCGCATTTTGATATACAATCCACGACCGCGCCTCAATTTCCCCCATTAATTGCCCATCGGACCATCCGGAGTACCCTACGAAAAACCTTACGTCTTTCGGACTAATAACTTTATTTTCAACTGACCCTAACAGCCCATCAAAATCAATTCCCCAGCAAATGCCGTTAGCAATTTCCTTTTTCGGCTCCAACATCAAGGTATCTCTATGCAAAAAATGAAGAGTATCCTGCTGTACAGGCCCACCCACATACACATCTCCTTCAAAGCCCGGAATTCCGATAAGTTCCTCCAGGTTATTGGGAGATTTTTTGTTGAGCACAAATCCAAATGACCCGTTTTCATCATGTTCACACAGGTAGATAACCGTTCGTTCAAAATTCGGATCAGGGAGATACGGCTCTGAAATAAGCAGATCACCCCTTTTTGGTTCAGTGATATGGTCCGGAACAAAATAATCCATCTAATGCAATGCAGGTTTAATTGGTAAACTACTTAAAATTTTTCCTTCATGTATTTTCATCTCTTCCAGTCTTTCATAGACTCGCTCTTCATCAAAATAGTTGAGAGCCATGCGAACAAACACCTCTCCGTGTCTCGCTTCAGATGCCCAAAGATCATGATAGAACTTCTTGAGCGATGGATTATCAAGTGCTTCATAAACCATTCGGAAACGCTCAGCTCCACGAGTCTCTACCAATGACGCCAACAGCAATCGGTCCATAAAACGATCTTCTCTCCCACTTCTACAGCCATCGATTAACTGTTTCACGTAAACATCCTGTTTCATCTCATGCGTCAGCTGTATGCCACGCTCTTTCATGATTTCATAGACCTGCTTAAAATGCTCCAACTCCTCAATTCCCGTATCTATCAACTCAGGTATGATTTCTAAGCGATCCGGGTATTTAGCTACGAAACTCATGGCCATAGCAGATGCCTTGCGCTCACAATCCGCATGATCTTTTAAAAACTCGTCAAAATCACCCATTACAGCATCAATCCATTCCTGACTACTATCTACCGCTAGGTCTATTCTGTACTTCATTTAATTTATATCCGCCTAATTCCTGTGCCGTAGCACGAATAATTATCTTTGATCAATAATAAGCATAAACCCATTGTATCCCTAAGTGTATTCGATGAAAGTGGACATAGCCGGATTGAGAAATGAGTATTCAAAAGCCGAATTAGATGTAAGTACGGTCGATGAATCTCCATTCAAACAATTTGAAAAATGGTTTGAAGAGGCGCTGAATGCCGAACTTCTGGAACCTAATGCCATGATACTGGGAACATCCGACGGAGCCGGATTAATTACCCAAAGAACGGTATTACTTAAAGCCTTTGATACGAACGGGTTTGTTTTCTACACCAATTACAACAGCCGAAAAGCAAAGCAAATTGAGCAAAACAACCGGGTGAGTCTGCTCTTCCCCTGGTATGGATTAGAAAGACAGGTTTCGATCACGGGATCAACAGAACGAGTGTCTTCTGCTGAGTCGTTAAAATATTTCTTAAGCAGGCCTGCGGGCAGTCAAATGGGCGCGTGGGTTTCACATCAAAGTAGCGTCATCACTTCTAGAAGCATCCTGGAATCCAAGCTCGAACAAATCAAACAAAAATTTAAAAATGGCAAAATCCCACTTCCTGACTTTTGGGGTGGATATCGTGTGATCCCGGACAGTATAGAGTTCTGGCAGGGTCGGCCGAGCAGGTTGCACGATAGGATATTGTACAGCCATGTCAATAATGAGTGGAAAATAGAAAGACTTTCTCCCTGACATGAAGAATCTATACCTTGAACGGTACGCGTGGCCCACCAGGGTCTTTCCTGACTTTTCACCCACCACATCCCCGGACCTCATCGTGGTCATCCCTGTTTATCATGAGCCGAACCTGATGAAGGCGCTGGAGTCACTAAACAAATGCTCAGACAATGAGGATGTACTGGTAATCGCGATCATCAATGAATCAGAGAATGAAGATTCGGGACTTGCGCAGGTAAACCAAAAAACTTTACAGAATATCGAAGGAGCTGAATTTCAGTTTCAATTTCTCTTCAAACTGGTAAAGTTGCCCCCTAAAAAGGCGGGCGTCGGTCTGGCCAGGAAAATTGGAATGGATGAGGCGGTGAGGATTTTTGAAGAGCAGGAAAAAGATGGCATTATCGTATGCTACGATGCCGACTGTACCTGCGAGACCAATTACCTGTCAGCCATCAAAGAATACTACACCCAAACTTATCTTGTAGGCCTGATCCACTATGAACACACCCTCAATGGGGAGAATCTTGATGCTATTGTAGACTATGAACTGTATTTACGCTATTATGTCAATGCACTAAGATGGGCGGACTTCCCCTTCGCCTTTCAAACCTTAGGATCGTGCATTACTGTAAAGTCCCGTGCTTATCAAAAACAGGGGGGCATGAACACCCGTAAGGCTGGGGAGGATTTTTACTTCATCCATAAAATGACCCCGCTCGGACGAATGGGAGAAATCAATAACACCGCCATCTATCCCTCGGACCGGGTTTCTGATCGTGTGCCTTTCGGCACAGGGCAGGCTGTGGAAAAATACCTTAAGAATGAGGACTCTAATTATGAAGTCTATAATCCAAGGGTCTTCATTGAGTTAAAGCATTTTATCGAAGCGGCGGCCTATCTATATGATTGTACCACTAGCTATGAGATGATCCTTTCTGAGAAATGTCAAAAGTTCGTTGATGAAAATGATTTTGAGACTGCCTTTCAGAAGATGAAAAAGAATTCTCCAAACGCTGAGCGACTACAAAAGCGATTTTTTGAATGGTTTGACGGGTTCAGGGCGCTGAAATTTGTTCATTTCATGCGTGACCGATACTATCCAAACATTGACATCATTGATGCCCTGGAATGGCTACAACACGAGTATTTGAAAATCCCTCACTTCAAGGGTTCGAAGGAAACCAAGTTGATGGCACTACGGGAACATGATCGCTCCCAGGACTTTTATTTAAGCTGAAACAGGTCTCCTACCCCAAGTGCCTGGCTGTATTGAAAGCCTTCTGCATAGGCTACCTGAATACGATGACCGTACTCTTTAGCCCTGCCTTCGATCATTAGCATAAACTCCGGCTTGGAGATGTAGGTTTGAGGTTCTTTGCTGTCCGGATTGAAAAACTGGGTTTTGAATGCCCTGATTGCTTCCATTTTCTTCTCCTGAGCCTCACTGATATCCACAAAAAAATCTGGTTCCAGGGAAGTGCTTTGAATCATGTTAAAGACCTTGGCCGGACGCCATGGCGACTGAAGGTTGCCATTTTCGTCTTTGGTCTCTATCTTCCTTAAGCCGGCGTTGAAGCACGCCTCCTCTACTAATTGCGCTGCCCGTCCGTGATCAGGATGACGATCATACTTCGCATTCGCAATTACAATATCAGGTTGATACTTGCGGATCTTCTCTATCAGCTTCAATTGATGCTCATGGTCGTTTTTAAAGAAGACATCGGCAAACCCCATATTTTCCCTGACAGCCAGCTTCATGATTTCACCTGCCTCTTCGGCCTCTATGATTCGTTGTTCAGGAGTGCCACGCGTGCCCATTTCACCTTTCGTTAAATCAATGATGCCTGTGGTATGACCTTTCATCTGATGCATGATCAGCGTACCGGCGCAGGCCAGCTCCGCGTCATCAGGATGTGCAACTATAGCGAGTAAATTGACTTTCATCTGTAATGAGTTAATAACAGCAGCATGCATGAAACCTCGCACGAAGCAGAATGTTCATCTAAATTTTATTCCTCATTTTAGGGATAATAAAATTTATAGCATTTAATGATAAAAAAAATGTCCCGTTGTTTAACGGGACATTGATATAGTTTAGTTCTGTTTCTTAGATCAAAATTGTAACAGGGTCTTCGATGAAGCCTTTCAAAGTTTGAAGGAATGCTGCTCCAACAGCCCCATCCACTGTTCTGTGATCACAAGTAAGCGTCATTTTCATCACATTACCCGGAACCAGCTGGCCATTCTTAACTACAGGCACTTCCTTGATCGCTCCTACAGCAAGAATACAAGACTCAGGCGCGTTGATGATCGACGTAAACTGATCAATACCAAACATTCCAAGGTTAGACACGGTAAACGTGTTACCACTCATTTCATCAGGAGTGATCTTCTTAGCCTTAGCTTTTCCTGCGAAATCTTTCACCTCAGTCGAGATTTGAGCCAGACTCTTATTGTCAGCAAATTTCACTACAGGAACAATCAACCCATCTTCTACGGCCATTGCCACACCCACACTCACGTGATGATTCTTTCTGATGCTGTTGGTCTCGCTGATCCAGTAAGTATTTACATCAGGATGCTTTCTAAGCGCTGCTGCCACCGCCTTGATCACGATATCGTTGAAAGAGATTTTTACCGGAGCCTGCTCGTTGATCGCTTTTCTAGCCTCAATGGTCTTATCCATATCCACTTCCATGGTCAAATAGAAGTGCGGCGCGCCGAATTGATTATTCATCAATCCTCTCGCAATAGCCTTCCTCATTTGAGTGGCTGGGATATCCTCATAGCTCTCCTGACCTACAACCGCAGGGAAAGATACACCTGAAGCAGCTGGTGCAGATGCCGCGGCCGGAGCAGATGCAGGGTTAAATTCTTCTACGTCTTTTTTGATGATTCGACCACCTTCTCCTGATCCTGAAACCTGAGAGATGTCAATTCCTTTATCTGCAGCAAGCTTTTTAGCCAATGGCGAAGCTTTTACCCTACCATTGCTAGCGCTATCTGACGTTGCAGCGGGTGCCGGGGAAGATGCTGATGCAGCAGGGGCCGAAGCAGGAGCAGGTTTAGATTCAGCAGGTGCCGCCTCTTTTGCAGGCGCTGAAGACTGAGACTGAGCGGCCAACAACGTTTTCCAGTCAGCACCTTTTTCACCAATAACAGCAATAGGTGCGTCGATTGCTACTGAACCTCCGGCCTCTACAGCAATGTGCAGTAGTACACCATCTTCGTAAGCCTCCAGTTCCATGGTGGCTTTATCTGTTTCAACCTCAGCAAGAATATCTCCTGATGAGATCTCATCTCCTTCTTTTTTCAGCCATGAAGCGATCACACCTTCCTGCATGGTATCACTCATTTTCGGCATGTTGATCACCGTAGCATTGATACCGGAAGTATCTATCGACTCTGCAGGTGCAGATGCCTCTTCTGCAGCTGGTGCTGCAGCCTCTGCGGGAGCAGCTGTGGCTCCATTTTTCAATTCGCTAAGCAGGCCTGAAATATCTTCTCCCTTCTCACCGATGATTGCAATAACACCATCAACCGGAACAGCATCTTTCTCTTTTACACCAATGTGTAGTAGCACGCCATCCTGATAGGATTCCAATTCCATCGTGGCTTTATCCGTTTCTACTTCTGCAAGGATATCACCAGAGCTCACTTCATCTCCTTCTTTTTTGATCCAAGATGCAATAACACCCTCTTCCATGGTGTCACTCATTTTGGGCATTCTGATTACTTCGGCCATTTTTAAGCTTTATAAATTGTTAATTCGGGTCCCAAAGTTAAGTCAAGTCGATTTTTTACCAACATTAAATTGACTCTTTTAATTCTCAATCTTTAAAGAGAAGTCTTCATTTTTGCCCCAACCTTTAAACTTTTACTTCAATTTGTTAAAATATTCATACAAGCGTCCCTTTTGGCTACCCAATGGACATCTGGAAACGATCTATCCTGCACTCTTCCGAAAAGTCAACGGACTCACTAAACCTGTCAGGCAAAGGATCTCCACACCGGATGATGACTTTCTGGACCTGGACTGGTATAAAAATGGCAACGACAGGTTAATGATCCTACAGCACGGGTTGGAAGGGAGTAGCGACCGATCCTACGTGCTGGGTATGGCTAAAATCTTTTTTCAAAACGGCTATGATGTGTGTGCCTGGAACTTCAGAGGATGCAGCAGTGAGATGAATTCAAAACCTATCTTATATCACAGCGGCGCCACCTACGATCTGGATACCGTGGTCAGTGAAGGGTTAAAATCTTATGAGGACATCACCCTGGTCGGATTCAGCCTTGGAGGTAACCTAACATTAAAATACCTGGGTGAACGTGACCTCGATCCTCGAATCAAAAGAGCTGCGGTGATTTCTGTTCCGGTCGATTTGGGATCCTCCTCGGATGTCATTTCTGCTCCTCAGAATTTTATTTATGAGCAGAGGTTTCTCACCAACCTTAAACAAAAAGTGAGACGAAAGGAGCGAAAAATTCCGGGATCGATGCCTATGGGTGATCTCAAAAAAGTAAAAACGCTGAGAGACTTTGATGAATATTTTACCGCACCGATTCATGGATTTAAAGGGGCTACAGATTATTACAATCAGAACAGTTCCATCCACTTTTTGAAGGACATAAAAATTCCAACACTCATTCTTAATGCTAAAAATGACCCGCTGGTATCTGAAAAAAGTTCAGATGAAAGCCTGGCTTCGCTCAATCAAAACATTACGCTCCTAACTCCTGATCAGGGTGGGCATGTAGGTTTTTCTCAGGGTCTGTCTGGCCCTTACTGGTCAGAGGAAATAGCGGTCAAATTCTGCTCTGAGAGATGATTTTTTTATAAAAAGCGGGAACGTAGTAACTTTCAACCATATGTTCGATCGATATACTGTTGGGTTTAGCCCGGAGACTATTGAAAAAGTGCTTGGGAAAAATGTTGAGGAGCCATTTGAGCCTACTTATAATGCTGCCCCAACTCAGAAACTTCCTGTGGTCACAAACACCAGCCCTGAGGCCGTACAACTATATTACTGGGGACTTTCCAGTAAGCTTTCCAATAACAAATCGATCAGCAAGCGCCTTTTTAACCTGGCCTCGGACGCGGCACTGGGCCGGCCAATGTACCGCAAGATCCTTGGCACTAACCGATGCTGGATCCTGACTGACGGTCTTTATGTCTGGAAGCAGGTGTCCAAAAAAATTCAGACCCCCTACTATTTCCATCGACCAAACAAGGAACCCATGATCATCGCAGGGGTCTATGAGGAGTTTGAAGAGTTTGACGGTTCTGTTTCCAATTCATTCAATATGATCACGGTACCTACCAAAGCACCGCTCATAGGTTACAGCGAGGATGCGCCTGCCTTACTGGATGAAAAGCAAGCCGAAAGTTGGCTGGATCCTGCACTCGAATTCGAAGAACTGGAATCTATCCTCAACAATATTAATCTGAAAGAATTGACCTTCTACTCAGTAAGTCCGATGATAAACAATTTGAATTTAACGGGTGCCTCCCTTATTGAACCCAGTCAGCCATCTGATCAGCATGGCAACTACACCCTTTTCTGAAAAAATGACCCTGGATCATTGGCATCTTTGAATAACTTCCACCTCTGAAAAAGACATTTTGGTAAAAAATCACGAAATTTCAGGCATGAAAATCTTGCTACAATTTGCACGCTCTACCGTCCTAATAGCCATCATTCTCCTATCCTCCTTTTCGGCTCAGGCTCAAAAGGAAGCAAAGCGATACTATGAAGCGGATGAAGCATTGTCTGCAGAAAATTACAGCGAGGCCCTTACCCTTTTTCAGGAGGTCTCGGCCATAAACCCAAAGTTTGAGGGCACGGAATATAAACAAATCGCCTGCGAGTTGATGATGGACCCGGAAAAATCACCAGATCCGTACCTGGCACTGGAGGGCAGCTATAATAAGGATGAATATTATTTCTACTGGCAGGGCAAAATATACCTTCAGCGATACCTTTTTGAGGACGCCGTGGTTGCCTTCAGACGATTTCGGGAGCAGTCCGAATTCAATGGCAACACCCAGGATCAAAACATTCAGGAACTTATGGCCCAAACCTCCCACCTGCTCAAGTTCTTTGACAATCCGGATGATTTTGAAATCCATCAACTGGAGAGCCCTGTGAATACCAATGCAAATGAGCTCACCCCGGTATACTCTAAAGAAAATCAGGAATTACTCTTCGCCTCAAACAAAGGTGGACAGGATTATAAAATCTATTATTCCAAGAAGGACGGTTCCGGATGGACTCCCCCAAAAGTCATTCCTACGCTAGGTAGTTTTACTGAAAGCACTGCCAACGTGGAGGTCGTTAACGAAGACGGAAAACTGTTTTTGTTCAGAGAAGACAATGGGGGTGATCTCTACTACAGCCATCCAAAGGGTGATAACTGGACCTCGCCGATTGAATTTGACAGTAAAGTTTCCAATAATCAGCTGGCCTCGCACTTCTTCATCAATGAACATGAGGATCGAATTATTTTCGCAACGGAAAACAAAACCACTGGCCTGGACATCTATGAGTCCTTTAGAGATCCCGAAAATGGCAAATGGAGTAAACCGGCTCCTTTTTCTATCGCCATCAATACGGAATTCAATGAAGACAGCCCGTATTTAAGCCTTGATGAAAAGTCGTTCTACTTCGTCTCAGACCGACCGGGCGGGGTTGGAGGATATGACATCTATCTATCTAAACTGGATGAAGTTAACTACAGCTGGAGCGAACCGACCAACCTCGGCTGGCCTATCAACTCCCCGGATGACGAATTCCATTTCAAAATGAATGCCGACCAGGCATCGGGTTATTTTGTCTCTGACCGTCTTCATACCAAAGGAGGCTATGACATCTACTTCTTTTGGAAAGTGGAAAAGGTAAAAATCACCGGGCGTCTGACCAATGCGCAGGGAAATCCTGTATCAAATGCACAGATCCGTTTTCGACCGTCTCAATATTCAGACGAATATTTCCACTCTACCACCAACAGCAATGGTCAGTACACTACCGAAATCTTCTCTAATGAGATCTTTAATGTAGAAATCCTGAGTGGCGGAAAGGTCATATTCAATGACAAATTTGAAGTCCATGATACCGGTGGCGAGAAAGTCACTCACTTCAAGGATTTTAGAATTAACTGATTGTATTACCGCTTACATAAGCGGCCTGCATAAATGCTCGTGTTTGTTTATCTTTCTAAACGATAAATAACCTAAACACGCACCCCATGTACACCTCCCAAATTACCGGAATCGGGCATTACGTTCCCGAAAATGTGGTGACCAACAATGACCTGGCCTCCATGATGGAAACCACCGATGAATGGATCCAGGAAAGAACGGGCATTCAGGAACGAAGGTGGGTAGACCCCAAAACGGATGATATGCCTTCGACCATGGGCACCAAAGCCGCATTGAAAGCCATCGAAAATGCCGGACTTACCCCGGAGGACATTGACTTTATCATCTTTGCGACCCTGAGTCCGGACTATTACTTTCCGGGCCCCGGAGTGCAGGTTCAGGAATTACTGGGTATCCGTGAGGTGGGCGCATTGGATGTACGCAACCAATGCTCCGGATTCGTCTATGGGTTGTCGGTAGCAGATCAGTTCGTAAAGACCGGCATGTACAAGCATGTGTTAGTCATCGGCTCAGAATATCATAGTGGAGGATTGGATAAAACCACCCGTGGTCGTGGGATCACGGTGATTTTCGGTGATGGTGCCGGAGCGGTGGTCCTTTCCAGGAGTGAGAACCCAAAGAAGGGCATACTTTCTACTCACTTACATTCGGAAGGCAAGCATGCCAGGGAACTGGCCCTGATCAGTCCGGCCACCTGCCACTGGGTAGATGAGATCATTGAGAAAAATGACCCGGAGGACACCAGTTACTATCCCTATATGAACGGCAACTATGTTTTCAAGCATGCGGTGACCAGATTTGAGGAAGTCATCACAGAAGCCTTAAACACCAATGGACTTTCTGCTTCAGACATTAGCCTTTTGGTACCTCATCAGGCTAACTTACGCATCAGCCAGTTTATTCAGCGAAAAATGAGGTTATCCGATAACCAGGTTTACAATAATATCATGAGGTATGGCAATACCACAGCAGCTTCTATCCCCATTGCCATGAGCGAGGCCTGGATGGAAGGCAAAATAAAAGAAGGAGACCTGGTATGCCTGGCGGCATTTGGTAGTGGTTTCACATGGGCATCAGCATTGATCAGATGGTAGGAGAGCAGTTTAAACCGACAAAAGAAGAGCTTGATATCCTTAGCGACACTCGATTTTTGATGCTCAAAGAGTCCCTGGCTAAAAAGGTCATTTCCCGTCTGGCAGGTATTGAACACGAAATAAAAATTCAGCTTAAGGAAAGCGCCTTTAACTTCCCGGAAAATGCCCTGATCCAGGCCGGAAAAATTTCCCGGGGAGAAAATTACAACGGACTCCCCTACTTCGTTTTGGACTTTCCCCGCTTATTTACTCAAAAATCCATTTTCACCTTTCGTACCATGCTATGGTGGGGAAATGAATTCAGCTGCACCATGCACCTATCCGGAGATGCGCTCAGCATGATCAATGAGCAATGCCTCACCCAAATAAAAGAGCAGCAAGACCTTTACTTTTGCGTCAACCGAAGCCCTTGGGAATACCATTTCGGAAAAGACAATTACGTACCTGCATCCACTCTTGATATTGGGGAAATGACAGAGCATATACACCAGCATAAATTCATGAAAATAAGTCGACATATCCCGGTTCAGAAATGGGATGAGTTTGAAGCTTTCACATTGGGAAGTTTTGCACAATATTTGCTGCTACTGAAATCATAATGAGAATTCCCGCACCGACACTCGTAAAATTAGCTGCCCTTATTCTGGTATTCTACGGAACAGCTGTAAATGCGCAATCCTCCCTTGCTGAAAAACTTGGAATCCCCGAAGACTCACTGGTAGATGGCACCTACTCGGTGAAGTATTTAGGTGTTCTTTCTGCCTATGGGCAAGTAACCAATCAAAAGAAAGAGGGCCCATGGAAATACTATTACCCGGACGGCACGGTTAGGGAGATCATTTCCTACAAGCAAGGAATAAAGGATGGCTATTCACGGAAATATGACTCTCGGGGAGTTTGCATCAATGAGACCCCTTATCAAAACGGAATATTGGAAGGACGCTATTACGAATACTATGATATCGGGAACCTGGCACTGCAAGGTCAGTACAAAAACGCTCTTAAAGACAGCATCTGGATTGAGTACTACGACAACGGGGCCATCAACTACCGCAAGAACTATAAGCTGGGAGAACTCGTTGGGAAATCAACTTTCTATTACCTCAACGGAAACATAGAGCACGAAGAACAATATGAAGATGGTGTAGCATCGGGTACCTGGACCTATTATTATTACAACGGCGTTAAGGCAAAAGAGGTCACCTTCGAAAACGGGGTAAGGCATGGAAAGTACCGGGAATATTTTGAGTACGGTAAAAAAAGCGTCGAGGGCCAATACCGCTTTGACCTCAAAGAAGGCACCTGGTTAAGCTTTATACCAACCGGCAGCCTTTTTTCCATTGGAGATTACCGTAAAGATCAGAAGCAAGGACTCTGGAAGTACTTCCATGAAAATGGAAACCTGGAATCCGAAGGCATGTACCTCAATGACTTCAAACATCAGCAATGGCTTGAGTATCACCCGGATGGGTCACTAAAAGCCATCGGCGCCTACCTTACAGATGAAAAGGATGGACTATGGGGTGCCTTTTACCCGAACGAACAACTGAAACAGGAACAGGAATGGAACCTGGGAAGACTTTTAAATGTCACGCCATTTTACACCATTCAGGGGGAAGAACGTGACCCGGGCACCATCGAAGATGGCAATGGAACGGTGCTCACTTACTTTGATGACGGGGAGCTGATGTCAAATGAAAGCTTTCAAAACGGCCTCAAAACCGGTCCGGCCACCTATTACTATCCTAATGGCAAAGTCAGCGAAATGGGCGCTTACAAAAATGACTTACGAACAGGTCTATGGCAATACTTTCATGACAATGGCAAAGTGGCCACTGAAGGAACCTGGAACCTTGGGGAGAAAACCGGCACATGGACCACCTATAGCCGTTTCGGTAAAGTGCTGGAGACAAAGGAATTTTAATGATGGACGGGCTTGAAAAGCTCAATGAGCATGTTCATTGTTTTCCCTACTTTTTCATCGGACCAGGCGTCCCCTCAAAAAGCTGGCAAAATCCAGACTGAAGTCATATTGACCCATATTTTTTTTTGCTTGATCCGTTATATGGTTTTCATAACTAATATTTCCACGGATCGAATTTACCCTTCATATGTTCCTGGTATTGGATGATCAATACCTTTTCTATAGGTCGGCCTTCTGAATGAGACTGCTCAACAATTGGGGCGAAGCCATATTCATAGGAAAAATAGTAAGCGAGCTTACCCTGCTGATAGATCGAAGAAAAGTACTGAAAGGAAAAGCCCGCATCCAGTAAGCGCTCTTTGCGCACTGTGGCCTTTCCATTAGGACAAAAGCGGTGGAGGATGCTTCTGTTCTTTCTAATCTGCCTGTTGACTGCGGCAATGACCCGTTCACTTTTCCTTTTATTTCGATTGTGATAATTGGACCGACATTGGTCATCACAGAACCGCTTATCTACTCGACCAGTCAATTGCCCATCACAATTTTCGCATTTACCATGTTCCATTCCGTTAAGTTATAACTTTATCTGTATTATTAAACGGATATATACGGAACTATACGTTTAAAAACACGGCTATTGAATTGCCATTATCGTTTTTTACCCTATGAGTCAAGGCTATACCGATCGACGTATTACTTTAAAACACCTGGTCATTGATCATCAAAGGATGGTTGGAATCAAATTCTACCCTGACAAAGTGATCCAGGCCCTTATCAAGCAACTTCCCGAGCCTAAATGGAGTGAGAAATACCAAATGGTGGTATTGAAGAACGAGCCGGAAGTGATCGATCAAATCTTTCAAAAATTCAAAGGCATTGCCTGGATAGATTGTCGGCATTTCTTTGCAAATCGCCCGGTAAATAATGGAAATGAAGCACTAAGTGTGGATCATTACCGAAAACGTACACCACAAAAAAACTGGAAATATTGTCCGGAAGAATTCTACCAAAAGCTGGAAATAAGAGGGTATTCATTCAACACTGCCAAAGTATATATCCCCCTGTTTGAAAAATTTATCAACCATTTTAAGTCGGTAGAAAACCTACTGGAAATCAACGAATATGACATCCGTCATTATCTGCAACACCTTGTTGTTACTAAACATTCAGACTCATATATTAACCAGAGTATTAATGCAATCAAGTTTTATTACGAGGTAGTGAAAGAAATGCCCAACCGTTTCTACACGGTAGAAAGGCCCATCAAAAAGGAATCCTTGCCCAAGGTGATCAGTAAAGAGGCTATCCTTAAGATGATTGAAAGCTGTCATAATATCAAGCACCGCTGCATACTCAGCTTACTCTATTCCACAGGATTGAGGAGATCTGAGCTTATCAATTTGAAGCTGAGTGATATAGATAGTGACCGAATGATGATCATGGTGCGTCAGGGAAAGGGAAAAAAAGACCGTTACACTCTACTAGGAAATAAAATGTTAAAGGAGTTAAGAACCTATTATCAATATTACAAGCCCAAGACCTATCTATTCGAAGGTCCGGACGGCGGGCCGTATGGTGCTACCAGTGTCGGGCGAATCGTTTCTCAGGCAGCGAAAAGGGCTGGAATTCAGAAACGTATTACACCGCACATGTTGCGTCATTCCTTTGCAACACATTTATTAGAGGCTGGTACAGATTTAAGGCATATTCAGACATTGTTGGGGCATAATAGCTCCAGAACTACGGAAGCATATACATTTGTTGCGCTTAAAGGTCTTACCAAAATTCAAAACCCATTAGATTTACCCTAGATACAAGGCGTATATAATGCACAAGTGCACTATATTCGGTTGTTATGGGCTATTGCCGCAACTTGCCAATGAAGCTTATCAAGAAATCTATTTTCATTTTACTCGTTTCCTTTGGCTGTTCTCAACAACCTAATGAACCAACATTTCATGGAAATTCTAATGTAATTGGTCAGTGGCATACAAACGACAAAAACTGGCCACATTGGCTCATGTTTGACTCGCTGAACAACTTCTATCGCTGGAGTTTCAACGAACAGATTCCTTCCGAACCAACGGCTAAATTTATTGCAACTGATTCAACAATTAAATTCATCTATCCTCCTGACAGTGTTGAACAGGAATTCATTTTACAAGTCTTTGAATACAATAAATTGACGATTCTGCCTCCCGATGACCGAATCATGTCAACTTATATCTATCAACGAGATAGTTTTTCCAGCCCGAGATTTGCCGAAATTTACATTCTCCGACTAACTGAAACAGAAGCAGATTCTCTTCAGGAGGCCATTCCGAACTATCAAGCTGCCGAGGATTCGATTTTTGAAGATGCATTTTATCTACTTGAACACTCTTGGATCAATTATCAACTCGTAGATTCAACTTCGGTAACTCTGAAAAACGGCACATCTTTTAACAAATTTGATTTCGGAGGATATGGAATAATCTACTTCACGAACGACAGCACCTATATTCGAGAGGGATTTCCGGAACGGTCACAATTCCAAGCCGAAATTGACTCATTCTTCCATTTTGTGAACAGAATTCACAGCTTAAACGATTAAAACAGCCCATAACATTGTGTATGGACGCATGTGCGAACTGAGCTTTTAGCCAGTGTCGGTGGAACTCGACCGTGAATCTGCCGCTGTGGAAACTGTACTGCTTTCTACCAATCTCAGTTCGCAGGAGTTTTTATCTTCTGAACGCACTGCCTCTTGGATACTTTGGAAGCACCGGCAGATTTCACTATTTTGCTGCTATAAGCCAGTGGGGCGCACACAGCGCCATACACGGGCGTTATATGGCATGATCGCTATGAGAAAATTCGTCTTACTATTAACGTTTTACATCATTTTCCTTGATGGCTTCTCACAGGTGACACTCCAAATAGATACGAGTTATCTGCCTCTACAGAAATTTAAAGTTGAGTTCAATGATAAGTCATGGGTTGATTCTATTGGAGTGTATTTCAACATTGAATATCTCAAGGCATTTGATGAACCTCCAATCTATTGCTGTCAATCTGATAGCATGATTAGAATCCTAACGATCCCGTCTTTTGAACCTGCAACAATAATTCAGCTCTTTAAGCAAGATTCCAGATACATTATTCAAACCAAAATCTCAAACAAAGTTGGTCTGGATAATTCGTATTTAGATGCCGGGCAACTCAAGCGAAAAGATAAAAAGCGATTTTGGGAGATATCAAACAACAAAATTCCTCAGTCTGAATGGACGGAGGATGATCAAAGAATTTATGATGAAGCAACTGTTCGTGATACTGAAATATTTAGTTATTCAACTGAAGTGACAGAGATTTCATTAAGCGACTGGAACAGCATATTTGAGCACCTGAACAGCCGATTTTATAAACTTAATGCAAAGCCCGAACAATTTAGGGCAGTAGCGGATGGATATAGTCGATTAGTTGAAGCTGTAACAGCAAACGGATATATTGCTCTCTCACGAGGTTCTGCTTTCCCGGAAGAACAGATTGTTCAAGAACTTACCCGAACAATTCTGAATCTGTCAAAATATACGCCATATAACAATCGCTAGCACGAATGCGCCAAAGTGGTTATCTGCTAAGTTCAGTGCAAACTTCACCATGAATCAGCCGCTGGGAAAGGGCGGTGCTTTCTGGTTGGTGCATTTCGCAGGATTCTTCATCTTTCTGAACGCAGTGGTTATCTGATACTTTGGAAGCACCGGCAGATTCATTAGTTTTATCGGAACTTGCCAAGCTCGGGGCGCACTCCTGCTAGCTTGGTGTTAGCCACAATTAGTACTTCTGAATCAAATGAACATAGTCAACGGCAGAAATGTGAAATTTGTAGAATTCGACACTTCGACTAATTGGGCGAGTGCGCTTCCAACAAGTAACTGGTTAGTAATCATTTTGACAAAATCAAAGAACAAGCAATTCTTTGGTGAAATTATCAAGAAGTCAATTGATAGGAACGTCAGCTACATCTGTAGTATAGGAGAGCAGCAAGATATAGTTCATGATATGGCAGATGAAGAAATAGTATATCGGGATGTTGACATTGAACATTACCATTTGCCTGAGCATCGTATAATAACAACAGGACATCAAGATTTTGAAGAAGGAATATGGTTTGGACTATTTTCTGCAAACAATGATGAGTGTGAAATAAATGATGTGGTCATAATTAATGTAACTAATGACAAAAGTTATGGTCAATTGACACTTGATTTGATTTCAAAGATTGACTCTGGCTATATTCCTAAAGATGACTGAACGCCCAAACCTTCTAGTAGTTTGCGGACGCAACAAACGAAGAAGCAGAACTGCCGAATACATATTTAAGAATGATCAACGTTTCAACATTCGCTCCGTTGGACTAAGCCCAAAAAGTGAACGACAAATTAAGGAGCGTGACATTGAATGGGCAGATCTAATATTTGTAATGGAAGATGGTCAGAGTGGCCGAATTTCTGGAACATTTAGGCATATGGAACTCCCTGAAATCGAAGTTCTGCACATTGAAGATGAATATGAATATTTAGATCCAGGACTAGTTGAAATGTTAACCGACCGAATTAATTCAACTTTAGAAATCATCTACAACATCTAAAACAATGTGGCTAACATGCGCTAGCGATGCAGATGCAGACTGCTACTAGCAACCATCGAAGGAACTCATCGCTCCCTGCCCCTTCTGTAACTTTCAGTGCGTGGAAGAACTGCCTGCAGTTCTGGCGGATGTCTGGGTTAACGCAGCTTTTTATTGACCGTTTTGTGCGTGTGGTGCAGGATCGCTAGTTTTATCGAAAATTGCCAAGCTCGGGACATCCGCCCGCTAGCTGGGCGTTAGATTTCATTTGATCAACTCCATGAGAAAGATTTTAATCCTAATTGCAGCAATCATTGTGAACGTCCTTTTATACTATTCAGTTTTTGGATCTTGGGGACATTTACTTTTCGAGAATTTCCAAACGATAAACGAAGAAACTGCCTTTAGGGATGGGGCGATAACGATGAGCATTGGCAACCTTTTATTGGCGTTACCCATAACTCTCATACTGGCGATTTTCATTCATACAACTAACAAATACGGAGAACGATTTAAGAAATTATATATACCCTCAGCTATTGGAATACAAGTATTTTGGTTTGCCTTCTTAATTTATAGTGGATACCAGAACTATGTTGGCAACTACCCAGAAAACACTCCAAGAACTTCAACAACGGAAATTGACGAGTATTTGAACGCAAGAAAAGTCGAGGTTCTAACAATGCTAGATTCGGCTGTTATGATGAAGAACTCTGAACTGGATGCAACCAAAAAGGACTCATTGATGAACATCTACAGAACCCTAATGAACGAAGTTTTTAACCAGGTAGCAGAATACGCCAACGAAATGAACATTCCACAAGAAAAGTTTGATTCATTTCACGAGACCATTGACACTTCCGAACAACTTAAGGAACTGAGAAAACAGACGGAATAAAACGAAAATCTAACAGACACTATCGGTTATGTGCCAAACTGCCTCTTTTCAAGTTTTATCGAGACTTGACCGCTACTGTGCACCTTCTGATACTTCATGGCTTCTGGATACTTCAGTGGTTCTGGATTTTTATCGGCAGAACGCACTGCCTTGTAGATACCGTTGTGCTTCTGGTGCACTTCCGCTATTTTAGTGCTACCTGCCAACTGTCGGCACACAAACCGATAGTTAGGCGTTAGCTGACATACCCATACGTTGAAGAAATCTGAGAAAATAAATATTGGCTTTACTTTTTTCGCAATTGTTCTTTCAGTCATTGCATTAACATACGACTGTAGCCAGAATAAGAAGATTAGTGAACTTCAGACTAACCTAAATAATCTCAATTACAAGCCTACAATTAAGGTCGACAGTATCAAACTCATAAACTTCAGGGAAAGGGTTGATTCAATCTTGATTACACCTGATATCGCTGACTCCCAAGGAATTGTGAACCTTAAATCAACCATCGAAACAGAAGTGGTTTTTGATCTAGAAAATATTGGCACCTCCAAAGCCAACATCATAACGGCTTTATGCATTGATACCGTTTCTGGTGACGACAAACTTCGAAATTTTTTGTATGACGGAATCTACAAATTAAGCTACGATTCAAGTAATGGGGTTTTCTACAAATTTTGGGAACTGCAGCCAGGTGACAAGGACGAACTTCGCTTTAAAAAGAACATCCAATTTATTGATGATGGTTTATTTACAATTCATCTCCTACTTATCTATCAAAACGAACTAGGAACAATTTATGACACCTATTATTGGGCTCAATACAAGAAGAAGAAAATGGAGCTTGATGTTATTGTAGATAACAGAACTGGAGAAATTGTAGCTTCTAAGTCTGCAAACAACTCTTTGAAGAACTTCCTAACATCGATAGACGACAATGTAGCATATCACATCTATTCGAAAGAAGAAGAAAAAGCTTTCTGGAAGTTTACTGAAAAGCTAAAACAAACGTCAGCTAACAAGCGCTAAGTCGGCAGATGTCTACTGCCCTTCTGCCTGCTGTTGAGGAACTCGCCCACTTCGGTGCACCTTCTGCAAATTTCTGTGCATTCTATTTTCTCCGATGCTTCTGGCGAATGTCTTTCTGTCCGCATCGGTATCTGAAAGTTTGTGGGGGTGGTGCACCTTCGTTACTTTTATCGTTACCTAGCAAGTTTCGGACATCCGCCGCTAAGCTAGGCGTTAGCCACAATTAGTACTTCTGAATCAAATGAACATAGTCAACGGCAGAAATGTGAAATTTGTAGAATTCGACACTTCGACTAATTGGGCGAGTGCGCTTCCAACAAGTAACTGGTTAGTAATCATTTTGACAAAATCAAAGAACAAGCAATTCTTTGGTGAAATTATCAAGAAGTCAATTGATAGGAACGTCAGCTACATCTGTAGTATAGGAGAGCAGCAAGATATAGTTCATGATATGGCAGATGAAGAAATAGTATATCGGGATGTTGACATTGAACATTACCATTTGCCTGAGCATCGTATAATAACAACAGGACATCAAGATTTTGAAGAAGGAATATGGTTTGGACTATTTTCTGCAAACAATGATGAGTGTGAAATAAATGATGTGGTCATAATTAATGTAACTAATGACAAAAGTTATGGTCAATTGACACTTGATTTGATTTCAAAGATTGACTCTGGCTATATTCCTAAAGATGACTGAACGCCCAAACCTTCTAGTAGTTTGCGGACGCAACAAACGAAGAAGCAGAACTGCCGAATACATATTTAAGAATGATCAACGTTTCAACATTCGCTCCGTTGGACTAAGCCCAAAAAGTGAACGACAAATTAAGGAGCGTGACATTGAATGGGCAGATCTAATATTTGTAATGGAAGATGGTCAGAGTGGCCGAATTTCTGGAACATTTAGGCATATGGAACTCCCTGAAATCGAAGTTCTGCACATTGAAGATGAATATGAATATTTAGATCCAGGACTAGTTGAAATGTTAACCGACCGAATTAATTCAACTTTAGAAATCATCTACAACATCTAAAACAATGTGGCTAACATGCGCTAGCGATGCAGATGCAGACTGCTACTAGCAACCATCGAAGGAACTCATCGCTCCCTGCCCCTTCTGTAACTTTCAGTGCGTGGAAGAACTGCCTGCAGTTCTGGCGGATGTCTGGGTTAACGCAGCTTTTTATTGACCGTTTTGTGCGTGTGGTGCAGGATCGCTAGTTTTATCGAAAATTGCCAAGCTCGGGACATCCGCCCGCTAGCTGGGCGTTGTGCATCATCGGGGGAACTCCAAAATCAGCATGAAGAAGATAATATTAAGAATCCTAATTGGAATAGCAGCGGTAATTTTCTTGTTCATCGGACTAGTAATAGTTCCTTATTTCACCAACACCATAATGCCGTGGGAACGTAGTAACGCCATTGAAACAACGTTACTCTGGGGCGGACTGGCTGAACTACCTGAACAGGCAAACGATTTGAAAGTTAAGACTTCTGGCGGCATGTTCACTCGAACTTTTTTCATAGAGTTTAACCTTTCTGAACCGGAACTTCAGCAGTGGATCAAGAACAGCAAACGACTAAAGGAACTAACTCCTAAAACACAAACTGACGGAACGAACCTATTTGAAATTTATCCAGGTGAAGACGGGGCGATAGGCGGAACCGTACTCATCAACTTTCAACAAGGTAATGTGAAAATAAAAATGGCTTGGAGCTAAGACGATGCACAACAGACACTATCGGTTATGTGCCAAACTGCCTCTTTGCCAGCTTTATCGGGACTTGCCCACGGAAGTGCACCTTCTGATACTTCATCGCTTTTGGAGACTTCTGTGGTTCTGGATTTTTACTTGTGGAACGCTGTTTTTCATGGATACCGTAGTGGTTGTGGTGCACTTCCGCTACTTTAGCTGTACTTGCCAACTGTGGGCACACAAACCGATAGTTAGGCGTTGTGAGGCATTGCGCATGAGAAACATTATCATCACTCTTCTGATTTTAACATTTGCGACTTCCTGTTCCAACAGAAACAACAAGGAAACTTCTGAACGGATCAACTTTAGATTCGCAATTCTAAATTTGCCGGCTGAAGAATTCAGATACATAACTCAAGATTTTGCGAACGTTTGGAATCCTGATACAATAGACCTGATAAAAGCTGAACAACTAATTAAAAAGGCAGTTAGGACAACTGAAGGCGAACTGCTTTCAATTCAAAGTCTTCCCAACTACTTTCGACAATATGTCGGTTTTCTTAACTCAGCAGGTGAACGAATGCTTTGGGTAAATGCTCTATGTGACATAAAGGATGGAATGGTCGAGAATAACGGAGAATTTGAACTCCAACCCTGGCCATGGAAAACAGAACCGATAATTGTAGACGATGGAGGCGATTGCTATTGGAACATCCTCATTAACATTGATAAGCAAGAATACTCCAACTTTTATGTTAACGGAGTGGCATAAATACGCCTCACAACATGATGTATAAGGCATGTGCTTTCGAGCCTTTTGCAAAGAGCATCTGATCTATTCCGTTTCGTCTGCCGCCGAGGAAGTTTTGTGCTATTTGGAGGCTTATGATTGCGGGATATTTTTCACTTCAGAACGCACTGCTTTCTACAAACTTTGGAAGCACCGGCAGACTTCACTAATTTAGTGCTGTCCACTAAGTGTGAGCACACGCCTCATACATGGGCGTTATCAGCAACCACTGTATCATGAAACTCTTTGAACGAAAACAATTTGTACTAATAGGCATATCCATTTTCTTGGGACTATTCTTAGGAGCCTATCTGATTTCTGAACAGTATGGAGGACTTGGAACAACTGGATTTATTGCTCTTGGAGGGACTTTAGTAATTGCGATAATTATGGTTGCTTTCTTAACTAGAATTGGAAATAAATGATACTACAATATTGGGATTACATGTTTGGAACAGTCGCCTTTTTAGGTGGACTTTATGGATTTCTTCTTGCATTCAAGATTTACAAACCAAAGCACAAGAAAGAAAGTGATCAAGAACGGATGGTCAACTGGCATTTGAAGTTTGGAAAAATGATGAAAATACTATCTCCGATCCTTATGTTAATCGGTATCTACTACCTAACTGTTGGAAATACTTTTCCAGAAGAGCAAACAAGCCAGGCCTGGACAGATGCCGACAAACAACAACTGGTCAACGAATGTCTCAACGGAACGAGCAATCCTTCAGATGCAAGAACTATTAATTATTGCGAATGTGCCATCTCAGACATAATGGAAACAACAACCAAACAGGAATATATCGACATGACTAAACTCCCAGTCAAGGAACTAAAGCTGAAGTTTGCAGAACTTACAAAAACATGTGTCAAAAAATTCCAAAACGAGTAAAAGCTGATAACATTATGTATGAAAGGCATGTGCTTTAGAGCATTTTAAAAGAGGGCATCAGCACTCGACCGTGAGTCAGCCGCCGAGAAAATTCAGAGTTTTTTGGACACTTCACCTCGCGGGATTTTTTCACTTCAGAACGCAGTGCTTTCTACAAACTTTGGAAGCACCGGCAGACTTCACTACTTTAGTGCTGTCCATTAAGTGTGAGCACACGCCTCATACATGGGCGTTATGAGCAATATCTACTAAATGGAAAATGAATTCAAGTCAATAATCTTTAACCCAAGGACTGGAATTGACTTCAGACTAAATTCTGCTAGGCTGATCTATGGAAGTTTAGGTATTATGATATTGTACTTGATTCTAACCCAGCTATTTCAAACGACCTCAGAAACGGACATGGCCGTTTTCATTATTCTTTGTTTACTGATTATTGTAGGTGCCAGATGGTCATTCAACGAGAAACAAAAAAAGTTTGGCTACCTCGATGGAGAACTGAAGATAACTGAACAAAATATCTCAATTAACGGGAAAGAATATGATTGGCAAGAGATCTCGAATTTTTCATTTGATATTCAACAAGTATTAAATGAACCTCTTTGGGAAGATGACTCTTGGGGAGCTTACCGATTTTATGGAGGCCCTTCATTCTCCCAAGGAGTTGATAGCTACATCGATTTTGATTCCACTTACGGACATATTCGAACTTACTTCCAACTTGAATCTTCTTCTCATAAGGTAGACTTGGTTAACCTGATTAGAAGACATTTTTTTCTTGGCAACATTGAACTTCAACGAACATACAATGGATTGCATCTTGAATACGAACAGATACAAGAACTCAAGAAAGAAAAAGCTCAATGGGCTAATGTAAAAAGCTCATAACATTATGTATAAGGCATGTGCTTCCGTGCTTTCAACAAACTTCATTAGCACTCACCCGTTTCGTCTGCCGCCGAGAAAGATTAGTGCTATTTGGAGACTTAAGCTTAGCGGGATTTTTTCACTTCAGAACGCACTGCTTTCTACAAACTTTGGAAGCACCGGCAGACTTCACTATTTTGCAGCTATTAACGAAGTGTGAGCACACGCCTCATACATGGACGTTATCAGGAATTATGAGAACCTTCACAGTCCTACTTCTACTTCTTAACACACTGACGGCTAGTTCTCAACTCTTGCAAAACGAAGAACTGTTGAAAGGGATTGGTTCGATTACAACAAAAAGTTTCAGTGGTTCTGGTGGCGGAGGCTACTGGACATACGAGGAACTCGATGAACTGGGACGAACGATTTCTAAAGAATATCACCGAAGAAAGGAACTGCTCGCTAGAGAAGAATATCGGTACAACCAAATGAACGATGAAATACTTTGGGTTCAAACCTTTGACATTAATAACCCTTCAAGAATTGACTCGACTTTCACTACATATGAGTATAACTCCAACGGGACGATAACGAGACAAAAACAAACATATTCAAATCGTGAAGATTCAATAGTTTTTGACTTGATGGGTATTAAAGATGACACTCTCAACTACTCAAAAAGAGAATTTTATTATCGACCCAACAGGGGGATTGTTGATACATATTCATATAAACTTTCATTGGTTTTTAACTCAGCGAATCAACTTGTTTATAAAAGGGAAGTTGATCTACAAGCGGCAACAATTGAGATTACGAGATATGAGTACAACTCCAATGAATTGCTGAGCAGGCGAAATATAGTTCGAACCCCAGAACCTGAACAAGAAATTGTTTATGTGGGTGGTCCAGGAAGTGATGATATGAGGTACAAATACACCTTTTACGTGAACGGACTAACAAAAAAGATGTACGGAATAATTGAAGAAAAAAAATACAAACTCGCTGAATACCGATACAAATAAAATCCTGATAACAAGCGATATAGCGAATTGCCAAACTGCCTATCTGATATTTCTGTGCAATCCGACCGTGAACCTGCCCATTCTGCCAGCTTTTGTGCTCCTAGCAACTTTTTCCTTTCTGGACTTAGACTTTCAGAACGCAGTGCATTGTGGACACTGTTGCGGGGGTTGGGCAGTTTCACTACTTTAGAGGTGTTTACAAAGGATATGGCCACTCGCCATATCTGATCGATATCTATGATAAAATCAAGCCATTTCAACTTTTTTTAGTGCAATTCTATCCTGATATGGTGTCCCTCTCTTAACTACCGCTACTACCCTGTGCAGTAGCTTATTTCTTATGGCGTTAAGAATGGTCA
>NZ_JAMZMI010000004.1 GCF_024714475.1 Marinoscillum sp. MHG1-6
CTGAGCAAACTTTCTCCCGTTCAGTATCTGAAATACCAAACTAAGAATGAAAACTACCAGAATGAATTTTGTAAATATTTAGAGAATTAGTCTATTTGATCCCAGTCCTAATAATGGGGAGGTTACAGATCTACGCGACCCGATCTGCGCGACCCGATCAAAGAGATCTTTCGCTGTGCTCCAGGATGACGCCTATTGTTATTCGGGAATGACGCCATTTGTGAGTCGGGATGACGTTCTAGGATTGATTCAGGAGTCGTCAAACCTTCTCCCTCAATCCCATAATGAACGCCGCGATCTGCTGATCAGTGGCGAAGAGCACGCCTCCATGGTTCATGAAGGTGGTTTCAGGATTGTTGAGGTGTAGCCTGTTTCCATTTGAATCAGTTACATGCAGTCCCAGTTCTTCAAAGAACAACCCGGTAGCAGCGTAGTCCCAAATACTGCCACAGCCTTTGCGTGGCTTTGGAAACTTGAAATAGCACCCACTACCGGACGACATCACGCTAATGGCATTTCGAACGCCTCCCAAACTGGAATGATACTCAACTGCTCTGTCTAACTGATCAAAGTGTGCCTTCACCTTGTCATAGTAAGGCTCAGATAAAAAGCTACTATCCATGTAGAAATGAAGCGTTTCACCAGGTGAAGATTCACGGATGAAAGGGTCGTCATTCACCATGACTCCCCCTCCTTTTATGGCTGTATAGCACCTCTCCAGGTCGGGAATATAGACTACTCCAATGACGGGATCTCCTGCCCGGGAAATCAAAGCGATGGACACGGCATAACCGGTTCGGTGTTCGGTAAATGGCAGTGTGCCATCCATGGGATCGATGCACCAGAAATGACTCTTTTCTAGCCTTGATCCATCATCCACCAACTCTTCTGTGAGTAATCCCAGATCATAGGTTTGCATGGAATTTTGCAGCCCATCGAGAATGATTTCCTGGGCCTTGAGATCTACCTCTGTGACCACCTGAGAAGCCAGTGAGTCGCCACCTACTTTGCTTTGCTTGATGTATTGTTCGTCAAATTGGGATTGGATGTATTGGCCTGCGGTAATGGCTGCGTGTTTTGCTTCTTGCTTTAGTTTATGTAGGGTGTCGTTATTGAGTTTTGTCATTAGGAATGATTTATATCCTCAAGCCGGGTGGGCTCATACTTTCTGCCTTGATGCAGAAAGTATGCAAAGAAATCAAGACTGGAATGCTTTTGCTGAATTTTCCTGGTGTTTCTTCAATGGCCATCAACTCGCTTCGCTCAGACAGTATGGCCAATCTGAATGATTCAAGCCATGAAAATTCTTAACGCAAAAGCCTTCAGGTCAACATAGTAGCTCGCACATCGGATTCAATATTAAGTTTCAAAACCAGAATTTCTTGTCCAAATCCATCCATGGCCACTTTGCAAATCACAAAGCCCTTAGATTTACTCAGTCTTTCATTTGTTTAGTATAAATCCTCAAGCCGGGTGGGCTCATACTTTCTGCCTTGATGCAGAAAGTATGCAAAGAAATCAAGACTGGAATGCTTTTGCTGAATTTTCCTGGTGTTTCTTCAATGGCCATCAACTCGCTTCGCTCAGACAGTATGGCCAATCTGAATGATTCAAGCCATGAAAATTCTTAACGCAAAAGCCTTCAGGCCACTAATAAAATAAATTTCTTACAATGATTTTAACTGCCTATTCAATCTCAAAACTACATTCAAATGGTAGTGCGGGGGGCATTCAAGGCCGATCGAAAACCGATACATTTTCTCATTTTTTACGTTCTTTCAATTCATCAAGGACCCGCTGGGTGAGTTGTTCACTATACCCATGCATCTTCCAGTGTCCAGGGCCCCAACCATCCAGAAACCGATAAAAATCTGCCCAGGCATAGGCATAAAGCTCAGCCCATTCTTTCTTAACTTCCTGAAAGACAGCATCATTATTTAAGGCTTGTTGAAGTGTCTTAAAGTAATGCTTTAATAGCTCTTCTTCATGCTTTCCACACTCCTCATCGTCCAAGCAGCTACTGATAAAATAGGCCACATCCTTTATTCCACAACCCCTACCGACGTATTGAAAATCCACCGCTGCGACTTCACCTGATGACTTAAAACAGAAGTTGGCGAGCTTGGCATCTCCATGAACCAGAGTCTGAAACCGGGCACTATTGAGTTGGCCATCAATGGCCTTAGCTGCCTTTTTTAACTTATTATTTGTCATACGATTCCATTCATCCGGACGGGTATCCAGGTGCCAATAGGTTCCGATGGGCCATAACCCTTCACCCTCTGTCTGCATAAATTGGGCATGAAATTGAGCCAGCCAGCTCAGGCAGGCCTTCACCTGATTGAGGGAAACACCCCCATGCTGTAGCCTGATCCGATATCCACTGGCATCCAGGTCTTCCATGATCAGCAGGATTTCGGAATCCAGTTCTACCGATTTCAGGATATTGGGCACCCGACAATGCTTATTGGTTTGTTTCGCGAGCGTTTCGTACCAATGCTGTTCCACCTGGTATGACTTGCGTTTTCGTTCGTCTGAAATAGTCGTATTCCAGCCTCGTGGGTGATGGCTTTTGTTCGGCCCTTGAATATGCTTGACAATCACACTGGGGTACTTCCCACCTTTCAGGTGACACCTTTTGATTTGGCCATAGCCACTCCACAACGACTGAACGACCTCTGTAGCCGTGATGGCAGAAGCCTGAGTTATGGCGAGTACCTGTTCTGTCAAATTGATCATGAGGGGCCAAAAGTATAGGATTATGGTGCAATTATGTACGAGAGCCCGATAATCAAAAAAATCCCCAGAAACCTGGGGATTTTGCCATGATAGTTTAATGGTTAGTCATCAAACGAAGGCGGCCAGGGCCTCTCCCGCTTCTACAATTTCTGTCATAAGCTCAACACCCTCTGTTGCCTCATAAACCAATGAACCCTCGAAGTATAATTCGGTGGTCGTACCAAATAGTTGCTCGGCAACCGCAGCTTCTTCACCTTCCGGAACGGACTCCTCGGCGAAGACATTTCTCATTTCGCCAATTACCTGCTCACTTCCCTCGGTCATGGCGTTTTGTAGTTGACGAACTCGTACAATCTGGGCTTCGGCATTCGCTCCAGCAAATCTGTATGTTTTTGTGCTGTTAGAAAGGAATGCATACCAATTTCCGTAGCTGTATTTAATAAGTAGATTAGGCATTTTTTAAGTCGTCAATTTGAACTTGAATTTGTAGCGTCATGTGGGTGGATGTTGGCGTTGCAACAACCTTGATTGAAATCCCACTCCAGTTATATGGCGATGCCGGGTCACTGCCTGACTCCTTCCATGATGGAGCAGTACCAGGTGCCTTATTGTCGCTCATCACATACCATTCAGGTCTTGGCCCAATGCCAAACATTTGAAAGTTAGCATGAACCTTGACACCGAACCTTTGTCCTGAGGGTGTCCGCCAGCAACAAGACAATTCTAAAGGTCCCTGATCCAATTCTGATAAGATTTGATCTGTTGAAATGCTCGTTTGACCACTCATTGCGTTGAGTGTAGTAGATGGCGACGTTGTGAGACCAGAGAAACCGGTTTCCATTACATAGCTCCAGTAGTCTCGATACAACTCGATTCCGGAGTAGTTAGTGAATGTGATAGAAAGTGTTGACATGATATGTTTTTTGATTTCATGGAATTTCCACATATAACGGAGGAGAAACAATACCCACTTTGCGGTATTTTACGAACAACTGAAGGATAATTGCAAGAGAAAATAGCACCTTATTGAGATTGGGGTTGGTCTAATGCGATTGATCCGTTATGTTATGTAGCAGATTCCCGGTCAAGCCGGGAATGACGTTGGGGAGGGTTGATTGGGGATTGGCGTAGGGGGATTTGGGCAAGGCGTCTACGTGACCCGGTCTACGCGACCCGATCTACGCGACCCGGTCTACGCGACCCGGTCTACGCGACCCGATCAAAGAGATCCTTGGCTGTGCTCCAGGATGACGCCTGCTGTGATCAGGTCTGGAATGCCGTACTGAGATGGTTTGGTCCCCAATCCGATATTCCAGTATTTCGTCCTAAAGCGCAGAGAGCTTCAGGATGTCAGCACGTCTCATAAACACGGTATACCTACCTGCCAGGATCAAAATGGATCGTTCCTTCGTGGAAGGGATCTCTACATTGGTATCCACTTGTGAAGCCAGCTCGTACAACAGCAGCAACAGGGCCTTGTCGTTTGTTTCAGAAAACCGTGAAAAATCAGAGGTTTTCAACAGGTCCATTTGATGATGACTTCCCGGATAGCTGTCAAGCACGAGGTTGTAATCTTTGATCCGCTGCATCAGCATCAGCTCAAACTTGTCGAAGAATTTATCCCACCGCTTTTTCTTTTGCTTTTTAGTCATTCTGATCCCTGCATCTTCTCGTAGAGAATCAAGAATTTGAAAGGATTTCAGAGTGGCATCGCTATACACGCCCTGGGTCTTCAACGAATCCATGCTTTTGTTTAAGCGTTCCAGTTCATCTTCATAGCGACCTTTCAACCACTTGTTGTTGATCGTTTTTATCTGGGTGGTGATGGCTTTTACTTCATCCGCTAATGAATCAGCCGAATCCTTTGTACGTTGCGCTACTTCCCGCAAATCTGTAATTCCAATTTTTAGGTAGTTCTTTTTCTCAGGCGTGTTAGGGATATTGGCCGCCTGCATTTCATTTTCGATATCTGTTTCAAACGTAGCGTACTTGGATTGCAAGGTGAACATCAATGAATGCTTTAACAGGTCAACCTGACTCAGTTTGTTAGGAGCGAAACGTTCCACCAACCCCTCTCCCGAGCAGTCTATGATCAAGGCTCGCTTGTTTTCATTTTGTACTGTCTGATCGTTCTTAAGCAACTCGATTAACGTGGTGAAACCGAGGTTATCGACGACACCTCCATCAATAATCCGGATGTAATAATCACTATCATCCCCTGGGTAGTGCTCATGGTTCACCTTTAGTTTTACCTGTGGTACCAGCCCCGGGAAACCCGAACTCGCAGCAATGGCATACTTTAGGGGCAGCGAGTACCCGTCGTTGAATGGGTCGCCACTTAGGTTTTGCCTGGGCATTTCGGAAGACTCGACATTAAGCCCGCTGATGATATGCGGCATGAAAGGAATCCGTTCGGAATTATTGTAGATGGTACCATTAGCCACAAACATGGGCATGGTGGCCTCCTTCCCTTCCTGAGCAAAGAAATCATTCAGATGTAATGAACCAATGGTGTTGTTGTTTAAATCCTTGTTGCCCTTTTGCAATATTTGTCGGTCAACCATGTCGGGGAAGCTCGGACGTTTCTTGTCTTTTTCATAGCGCTTGTATTTAAACAGCAGGTTCCCAACCTTGGCATTATAAGGAATATTTGATTTGTATACTGTGTTTTGCGAGAGCCAGAAATCACGCAAGCTCTGACCAGGCACAATCAAGCCGTTTTTTCGTGCTCCCAGGTAATATCCCGCTGCAAACCCGCCCCCGGAAACGGTAGAAAAGTAATCGACATCATTCAGGAAATTTCTTCGGGTGGCCGAATTGCGGGCCTTCACTATTGGACCCTGTTCCAGGGCAAGGTCATTGAGGCCCATGAGCACTCCCAGTCCATAATATTCTGCCCGTGAACCACCACCGGAGATGGTCAGGCCAAGGGCCAGGCTGGAGTCCTGGTATACCGCGCTCTGTCTTTTTTGAACATCGGCATACTTATCCAGAGATACCGATGGTATGGGACTATCCTTGATCTCTGCATTGACCACAATGGCGGTTTTACAACTCATTGCGACAAGGATCGTCATTGAGATCCATAGTAGGTAAACGGTATAGTTTATACTATTTTTCATTTAAGGTGATTGACTTCGTAAAATCTGCGTCGAAAGTAAGTGATTTTTTCTGTTGATGTCTTAACCCGTTACAAATAATTTTCAGATGACGACATCAGTTAAGAGGAAATCAATTATAGGTCCGACAAGGTTGATTCGTTAGGGAATGACATTTAGGGAGTAATAAAGGGAACGCGTGCTGTTGGTGATCTATCTCCTAAACTCTAGGCGTTGTTTGTCTCTTGCAAACGCCTTTCAATAAAATAAAAGGCATGGACACTTGAACTACCATAGCCTCCCAATACCAGGAAGTTCGGCTTTCAGATCAAATAGGTCCAATTCTGTATTGAGACCAAGGATATTGATTTCTATCCCTTCTTCATATGCCGCGGTAAGCCCCAATAGGCCATAAAGAGAAAATTGGATACCCGTTCCGCTTGCAGCCGGACCAAAACTATCAGCAATTGGGCGCCAGTCCTTCCCGATTGCCGTTGCCGGTAAATCCAGTCTGAGTTCCGGAACCTGCAGGCCTAGCCATGCTATGAATGTATTACTATTAGGGCCGGGCCAAACCGTATAGACATCCTTCCACGGATAATTTTCAATAGCGTCTTCTACTTTTTGAATCACAATGCCGGCGTCATCTCCCCTCAAATCAATAATCAGTTGCGGAGGATTCCCTGCCCATGCTCTGTCCGGTACACGAGGCTCATAAATCAATGCCGTACCTCTTCGCTCCAACCTCCACCCAAATATTTGGGCCACCATGTACTGGCTCGCCCCCTTCTTCTTAAAAGCAATCCATGTATGAACGGCTACGGCTTTTTTGATACCCCTGGTTCGAGCACTATATACCTGCACCACCGCATCATGATAATCGGCAGGGTGAGGCGCATACCCATAGCTATCTTCAACCCACTGAGGATCTGACTGGTTTATGGGACCCGGAACTTCTTGGTCTTGAATGGCACGAAGAGCAGAACCTGATATTGTACATAAGAGAACAAAACAAAAAAAATAGAGAATGGCGCGAAGCATATTTCTTAATTGTTTTGCCGCAAGAAAACCTGATGATCTCAATACCTCAACACCCAGATGCCTTCACCATAGGAACTAAATGTGCTCGAAGCGTTTTCTGCGTCTTCATTGGTTTCATAATCTGCTACTGCTACCCGGAAATAGGTGAGCTTATCGGTATTGTGCTCAATGATTTTTACATAGTTACCCTCCTGAGCCAGTTTCTTGGCGTAATCCATCGCCAGGTCATCATCGATACTGCTGGAAACAATCACGTAGTACCGCCCTGTACGGGAAGAGATGGTTTCAACTATGCCTGCTGCTCGCTTTTCTTCGAGGGCGGTCTTTTCACTCAGCTTGTCATTGACCAGTGCTAATTGATCCTGTGCATATTTTTTATCCGGCAATATCGCCGACGCCTCGCTGTAAAGAGACTGTGCTGTTTCCCAATCCTCCTGCTCAAATGCTGCATCGGCATCTGCTATAAGTTCTTCGTATTTTGCATTATTCTGTTCGGCCAGCTCCTTGGCTTTTTTCTCTTCCTCTTCCTTGGCGATTTGCTGGTAGCGTGCTATTTCTTTTGCTTCCTGCGCTGGCTTGTATACAAACCAATAATACCCGCCGGCTCCCCCGCCCAGTACCAATACCACGATAAGAATGATGCCTATTATTTTGCCTACGTTGATAGAATCTTCGCTCATTGGATTAGTTCGTTTTTAGTTTTATTAAAAAGAAAAGAGTCTTTCAACATCATAAAGATGTACTCCTAAATCCACTAACCGTAATATAGTAGTTTCCGTACAAACTTGGCCCTTCAGCGCTTATTGATCAGCTTTCGGGTATTGTGTATTCGGGATTACGCTGCTGTAGATTGATCAGGCAGAGAGAACTTAAATGTAGTTCCGATACCTTCTTCACTTTCGGCCCAGATTTTACCATTGTGTTTTTGGATGAATTCCTTGCATATCATAAACCCAAATCCTGTTCCCATTTCATCATTGGTTCCGGGTGTACTCACGGTTTTTTCGTCATTGAAAAGCTCATCTAAAGATTTTTTACTCATACCTATTCCGGTGTCCCGCACAGAAATAACGGTCGATTTATTTTCGCTTTTGGCAGTTATCGCAACTGAGCCACCTTTATTTGTAAATTTTATACCATTAGATACCAGATTTCTTATCACAGACCTAATCATATTCTTGTCCCCATAGATGGTGGTGCTATTCGGGTCTTCAGTCGTAAGGTTTATTTGCTTGTTAGTAGCGGAACTTTCCAAATCTGATAAAACATCCCTGAATAAATTCTTTACTTCCAGGTTTTCCGGATAAAAAGGAGTGCTTTCGGATTGTGCCCAGGCCCATTCAA
This sequence comes from Marinoscillum sp. MHG1-6, assembly GCF_024714475.1. GTDB lineage: Bacteria > Bacteroidota > Bacteroidia > Cytophagales > Cyclobacteriaceae > JAMZMI01. Next base: position 8,223 of record NZ_JAMZMI010000004.1, read on the forward strand.
GTAGGTTATCTACTAATTTTAGTACTCCATTGGCGTTCTTTTCAATTAACACAATCAGATCATCCATATCCTCATTTTCAAGATGGCTCTGTTTCAACAGGTGAACAAGCCCTACCCAACTCGTGATTGGACTCCTTAGATCATGAGAAATAATTTTTAAGAACTTTACTTTTGTTTCATTTGCTTTTGTCAGACTAGCATTGATTTTTTCAATTTCCTCTTTTTGTAATCTCACTTCACGAAATGCTATTTCCAGTTCATCATTTTTATTTTCCAACTCAACATTGGACTGCTCAATGATTTGGTTCTTTTCAGCGAGTAACTTTAGAGCCTTACGCTTCTCATAGAAACTTTTGATTACCACAGTAAGTGCAACCACTGCGAGCATAAATCCTACCACAAACAAATTGCGAATGGTTTTTTGATTAGCTACTTCAGCGGTTTGTATTTCGCTCTGTTTCTTTTGTTCATACACGATCTGTTGCCTTTCTTTTTCAAATTGAAATTGGGCCTCCAGATTGGTGATTTTTTTGATATTCTCCTTATTCAGTAGTTGGTCACTTCTATTCTTAAATTCCACCTGATAGCTATATGCTTTTTTGTATTGGCCTGTACTAAAATATACATTGGACAATACCTCAGCTCCATCCTTCAAATATTCCATTTTTCCTAATTCTGATGCCAGGGAATATCCCCTTTCACCAAAAGCGGTAGCCATTTCGTATTGTCCCAATTGATAGTGGGTTTTTGCGAGGCCAATGTAACTTCCAACTATATTGCTTTGAAATTCAATGCTTTCTGACAGCTCCAATGATTTTTGGAAGTATTCCAGGGCCTCTGAAAAGCTTCCCTGAGAATAGTAATTATCTGCAATATTCATATAAGAATGTGCCATTCCCATTTTATCATCCAACTCCTTTTTAATATTCAGAGACTTCTGATAATATGACAGTGCTTCGTCGAATTTCCCCTGTTTGTTTAATATAATGGCGATATTATTGTAGCATTTCGAAACCCCGGATTGATCATCGCGTTCTATGTCTAGATTGAGAGATTTTTGATAGTACTCCAGGGCATTTGGATAATCCTCCATGTAGTAATAAATGATACCAATATTATTGTAGGACACCGAAATGCCTTCCTGGTCCTCTATCTGCATGGCTATCTCTAAAGACTTCTGATAATACTCTAACGCTCCCGGATTGTTTCCTTGAAATCTGCTGATGATTCCGAGGTTATTATAGCATTCGGAAACCCCGGATTTATCTCCAACATCTTCAGCTATTTTAAGTGCTTTCTTATAATAGTGCAACGAGGTATCGTATTGTCCTTTGAATTCATAAATAACGCCTAGCTGGCTGTTACATTCGAAAAGTGCAGTCTTGTCATTCAGGTTTGATGCCGTGTTCAATGCCTCTTCAAGGAATCTCAGGGTGTTCGGCCAATCAGATTTTTTTTTGTAGTAATGAGCCATAACAATTTGGCTGAACATCTCCCCTCGTGCATACCCGATACTTGATGAAAGACTTTCCGCTTCCCGGGCATGTTTAATCGATTGCTCTAAATCAATATTTTTTAATTGCTCAGCAAGGGAATTTAGGTAGGAAATCCTGATCGTATCTGTCGTGGTATGTTGTGTTAGTAGCTCTTTTAAGCTGTCTATTTCTGAGGGTTGCGCAAAAGCCTTGATACAAAGCAAGGATATAATTGTAGCTATAAATATTCTGGGAACCTGATTTAATATCATTCTACAGGAGGCATAATAGTCGAATAAATCTAGACAAAAAAAGGGAGTGATTTTACCGAATTCCCTATCCTTTTTAGACATTCATGTGAGTTATCAGTGAATAGTGAATAGTTTCGGGTGACAGTTAACAGCTAATGGCTAAAGCCAACTGCAAAAGGCAAATGGTTATCAGTTTTCAGTCCTATAATATGTCTGCATCTCCGTTCTTCACCCTTTCCTCTCATTCCCCCATCAAACTGATCGCTAAGCCGCCTCCACGAGCCAGTCGGTAGGTTCGTGTTTCTCCGTTAGAAATGGTGTCTGTTTCCATCAGATAGTCACCTGGATTATCTTTGTAGTAAGCTTCTTTGCCATCTTTATATATTGTTGCATTGAATGCTTTCCCTTGGGGGAGAAAGTCATAATTGATGGTAATCACACGCGCAATTTCATCGGTGATACTTCCGATAAACCAGTTGCCGGTTTCACGCTCTTCGCGGGCAATAGTCACAAAATCACCGGGTTCTCCATCCAGGGTGATGGACTTTTCCCAGTTCACGCCTACATCTCGAATAAACTGGAAAGCAGGGTGATCTTCATAGTTTTCGGGCAAGTCACAAGCCATTTGTATAGGACCATAGATGACGACATAAAGTGCCAGCTGGTGAGCTAAAGTCGTATTGATCTGGTTGTTGGCTTTTGGTTTCAGCGTGAGCTCGAACACTCCCGGGGTAAAATCAATCGGTCCGCCTAACATCCTTGTGAAGGCTACGAATGGCAAATGTTCAGGGGGATTACCCCCATCTGTAGCCCAGGCATTCCACTCCTGCCCTCTCAGGCCTTCTCTGGCAATGGCGTTAGGGTAAGTCCTCCTTATTCCTGTTGCCTTGATGGGTTCGTGTGCATTGACTGCTACCTGATACCTGGCCGCGTGCTCCAGCACCTTGCGGTAATGATTCACCATCCATTGGCCATGGTGGTACTCTCCTTTCGGAATGATCTTGCCAACATATCCGGTTTTCACACTGTGAATTCCAAGTGATTTCATGAGGCTGTAGGCAGTGTCCAGTTGTTGCTCGTAGCTTCTTGGGGCCGCAGAGGTTTCGTGATGCATGATGAGCTCTACTCCTTTTTCGTTTCCATATCGGACAACTTCTTCAATGTCGTAATCAGGATATTCGGTCACAAAATCGAAGACCCCTTCGCGATCTTCAAATCCCACCCAATGATCCCATCCGGTGTACCATCCTTCTACCAGAAGTCCGTTGATCCCATTTTTTGTTGCAAAATCAATATATCTTTTAGCGTTTTCGGTGGTGGCACCATGTCTACCACTACCCTCTTTTCCACCCTCTGCAAAGGTGCTCATGCTTTGAGACCCTTCATAATCCCATGTGGAATTTCCAAGATGCATTTCCCACCAGATACCAACGTATTTCATTGGCTGAAACCAGCTAATATTCCCCAGTTTATTGGGCTCATTCAGGTTCACAATCAATTTGGAGTCGATCAAACCACCTGCTGTTTCACTAATCTGGATGGTTCTCCATGGTGTTTCAAAGGGTAGCGCCCTTTTTACTTTGTACCCCAGTCTGTCAGAGCCTACCAGGTTGCTAATAAGCGCTAATTGTTCTTTGTCCACTTTTAGGGTCATCCCCGCATAGTTGGTCAGGTTAGCTTCATGAAAGCTTAGGTACAACCCATCGTCCGTTTTCATCGTGACCGGTGTGTTGACCGCGTTTTCAGGAATGTAGCTTTGCGCTAAATCAGGGTGATCGCGGTATTTTGTCGCGTCAATGGCAGTTACCCTTGACTGATGATAAAGCTGCTCGTAAGTATCCCAGTCGCCCGGTTGCCAATAGGCCGTATGATCTCCCGCCAACTTAAACTCCGTCAGCTCATTCATGATGACGACTGTATCTACTCCCTCCTGCGTTGGGAATTCATATCTTAACCCTATACCATCATCGTAAGCTTTGAAACGGATGATCCATGACCGATTTGGGGTCTTCTTTTCCTTCAAGGTAATATCCAGTTGATTGTAGTTGTTCTCTACCACTCGCTGCTCTCCCCATGGCATTTCCCAGGTTTCGGAGAAAGTGGAGTTCTCGGCGCTAATGAGTTCCAGATCTGAACCTAGCGCCTGCTGGTTATGAAACTCAAAACTCATTCCTGAGGGTTGAATGACAGGCTTTCCATCAAATGACACGCTGTACACTGGTGAGCCGGTTTCACTCATTATAAAATCAATGGTCACACGACCATTCGGGGAAGCTACACCTATTCTTTCAGGAGGCGGGGAACAGCTCCAGAGGATTATAATGATAATTAGCGGATACGTACTTGTTAGTAGGTTTTTCATATGCCACAGATTGTGATGCTACAAGCATTTGGATTAGTCCTTTATCCAGTCTTCAACCTTTAATAAGTCCGTTGTCGCCTATTGCCGACCATTATGTATCTAATTTACTGATTTGTTGTTGGTGGTGCAACTGTGTGGCGCTGAGGTAAATAATATCATGTCGTTGGTCTTAGCCTCTTGATCTAAAATTCCCGGTCAAGCCGGGGATGACCCGGGATAGGTTATGAGCCTCAAAGAGCCTACTACGTCATATAAAAAATGGAATTGTGTATCTTGGAAATACAATGATCAGGTTATTTCTACTCAACCCTAACTTTCAGGATGCTCGAATCAAGCCGGAAAACCAGGTGTATTATTGCCCGCATTGTGCGATGATTGAGGGTATCCTCCATTACTATCCTGAACTTAGAAAAAAGCTTGAAGTCATCTATGTGGATTTCCCAAGACCTAGAAAAATGATTGTGGACCTACTGGGGGAAGAAAACCAGGGATGTCCGGTGCTCGTAATTCCTGCCGAACTTGAAACGGAAGTCAGGGTCGACGACCTTAGCCGACATGGCGACCTTTTATTTACTAATTCCAAATACCGAATTGCGCAGTATCTTGGAGATAAGTTTGGTATTGCACTACCACATCCTTAAGCCTTTACCCGTTCCATTAATTCAACTTCTACCGCATCCTTCGGTCTCAGGGTCAGCAATGGATTGAAAGGAACATGCTCTGGTGACTTTGGACGGATTTCGTATTTCTTCACGAACTGAATAAGCAGGATCATAATCTCGAAAAGAGCAAAATTATTTCCAATACAGAATCGTCCACCCGCCCCAAACGGCAGATATTGAAACTTGTGATATCCATCCCTAGCCTCTTTATCGAAACGCTCCGGATCGAAAACTTCGGGGTTTTTCCAATACGTTGAATTGTGATGCATCAGGTAAATATTCAGCATCACCTGTTCATCTTCTACAATTGTATGCTCACCGATCTCATTTTCTTTAACCGCCTTCCGAACAATATTCCAAATTGGAGGATAATACCGCAATGATTCCTTAATTACTTTTTGGGTGTACTCCAATCCGGTAAAATTCATCAGGTCAAGGTCTTCCAACCCGTCTATCTCAGCAATTTCCGCATAAAGCTTTTGTTGAATTTCTGGATGGTGCGCCAGTAAATGCAAAGTCCAGGTCATCGCAATGGCTGAGGTCTCATGACCGGCCACCAAAAAGGTCAATATCTGATTACGAATCTCCGAAAACTGGTTATCCGGATCATATTGTTTCATCAATACTCCGAGTAAGTCATTTACGTCTGTTTTCGTCAACATTTTGCGGTCATCCACACAACGCTGAATCAGATAATCAGCCTCTTTCATCATGCTATGATACCGACGATTGGCTTTGGTCGGCACCCAAACTGGCCACTTGAATGGCGAGCGAATACGATCCACAATGAAATCCTGACCAAACAGGATATGTTCGCCCATTTTCTCTACCATTTCCTGATCCTGATATTTGATCAGGGAGTTGAGTAATATGGTCATGGTAAGGCCACTCATCTCAGTATCCAGTCGAAGGAGGTTTCCTTTCCCTAGCTTAGTGATATAATCAGCACCAGTCTCCCATATGGCTGGAAGCAGTTTTCTAAGTTCATTTTTGTGAAATGAGGGTTGTAGTGCTTTACGCTGTTCATGCCACTCCTCACCTTCTGCGGTCAGTAGGCCATTTCCCAGTACCAATGCAATTTCTTTGTAGCCTTTACTCTTTTGATAGTACTCTCGCTCCTTGAGAAATACTTCATTGAACTGATCAGCATCGCTCACCAATACGAATTTACCCATGGGCAGATGCAAGTTCACCGGTGAACCATGACGCTCGGACGCCGCTTTCATATAAGCCAGTGGGTCTTTCTTAAAGGTCTTCAGGTTTTGAAATGAATTGTGCTCAGGGAAGGCTTTCGGTGCTTGCATGGAGCGAAGATAGTTGACAGTTAGCAGTGAACAGTCATCAGCAAACAGTAAACAGTAAACAGTTTTCAGTCCACAGTTCATAGTTTTCAGTTAGCACTAGTCGACGGTAACATACTTCCGAGACGTCACTCTGAATCCGAAGTTCGCGAAGGATGAAGAGTCTCATTGTCAGTAGGCAGCTATCAGTCATCAGTTAAAAGCTAAAGGCCAACGCCAATGGCCAAGCAACATCTCCTTGCCCCAGTAACTATCCAAATGTTGAAAGATGAGTCTCATTGGCAGTCTTCAGTTATCAGTTAGCGGTAGTAGACGGTAACATACTCTCGAGACGTCACTCTGAATCCGAAGCTCGCGAAGGATGAAGAGTCTCAATGTCAGTTAACAGTTCGCAGTTTTCAGCAGTTAGCAATCAGTGAAAAGCCAATGGCAAACAGACAAAGCCAATGGCTTGGAGACTTCTCCTTATATCCTTACAACTCCTCTTCTACCTTCCCGCACTTCAACATCTTTTCGCCAAAGTAAGGGTTGCGAATCTCCTCTGAAAGACTTAGCCATTTGGCTCCAGTATTGTTAAAGGCCATTGGGCAGAATTGCACATATAAACCATCTTCTTTGCCATTAGCCCTGAATAATTCAATTAATCCGTCCGTAATGATCTTGAACTGTGCACGCTGGTCTTCAATATCACTGGAGGTTGTAATAGCATTGGCGGCTTCAATCAGTTTTTCATTTCCTTGTGTTGGTAAAATTGCATTGAGCTTTTTAGCAGCTACTTGAGCCCTGGACATATCAGTAGCCACAAATGCATCTTTTAATTCAATGTACCAATCAATGACCGATCCTTCTTTTTCAATTGAAATTTCATCCGTGTTGGCCATTTTTTCCTTTTTAGTGTTTGAGCATGCCATCAATCCTAGCGATAGCAATACCACAGTTATCATAGTTTTCATTTTTGTATGTTTAATAGATTGAAATTTTAGATTTACCACCTGGTTGTATACCCTTTTCTCTAACAAGGTTTTGTCGTGTTTTTATTCTAGCGTTGCGGAGATCTCACCACAATTAAGCATCTCGTCACCAAAATATGGGTTGAGTATTTCTTCCGAACTGCTTAGCCAGTAGGCTCCCTTGAAATCCAGCACCATCGGACAGAATTGTCGATAGCCGTCCACTTTTACCTGATATTTTTTAAGCGTATGAAAAAGCTGATCACTGAGCGGAGAAAACAGAAGTCTCACCTGCTCTAATTTACTTTCAGCAATAATCCCTTTAGCTGTTGATTTGAGTACGGAAACGTCCTTCATCCATGCCATATGTGCCTCTCCTGTCACCAGGGTCATATCTACTTTCTGAATAGCACCCAACAATGTATTTGCCTTATTACCGGCCATTTTAATATCACTCTTAACCAGCGCGTTTTTCACCGGAAGATAAGCCGTATAAACAGACTTTAGCTGGTTTTTGAAGGATGGAACCACCTCATAAATTCGCTGAAATTCATTTACCTGTAGGTTGTTTGTTTGAACCTGATCTTGCATTTGATCCATCTGGGAATGATCATGATCTGACTTATCATTTCCCTCTTCAGAAGTAGACATTTCAGGGTTCATCATGCTCGGCTTGCCTGCCAATTGCGCTGCGGCATCAATGCTAAAAGTACCATTGACAACAATTTCTTCTCCAGGCTCTATACCCTCTTCAATAATATATTCATCTCCCAGGGCCGGACCCAGTATTACCTCGCGCATTTTAAAGTAAAGCCCCTGATCGGTTTGTAGTTTGACATAAACAACGGACCGCTTTCCCGTCCACATTACTGCCGATTTTGGCACAGTCAACTGATCTCCCGATTTGTTCATTGTAGCTTTCACCACACCAGTGGCAAACATTTCAGGTTTTAATTGCAGATCCTTGTTTTCGATTACTACCCTGGCCCGTGCCACCCTCGTTTTTGGGTCGATGACCGGATCGATATAATCAATCTTACCATTGAATACCTTACCAGGTAGTGAGGAAATCAAACATTCAATATCATCACCTTTGTTTACCCATGGAAGGTCGCTTTCGTAGACATCGAACAATATCCAAACACGGGAGAGATTAGCTATTTCATATAAGGTCTGACCTCTTTTCACATAATCACCCAGATTGACTTTTTTACTTGTAACATAACCGGACTGGTCCGCACGAACAGGAAACTCTTCTTCAATCTTGCCTGTGGAAATGATTTGATCAATCTGTTGATCATTAAGTTTCCAGTTTTTCAATTTTTCCCTGGCAGCCTGATAAAGGGTGGGCTGGCTTTCCCTGATCTTGTAGGTTTCAAGTAACTCCTCCTGCGCGGTAACCAGTTGCGGGGAGTATAGGTAGGCAATGGTACTTCCCTTGCTTACATATTCACCCGTAAAGTTTAAAGTAAGTCGCTCTATTCGGCCCGGAAAGTGGGTAGACTGGCTGGTTATTAGTCGTTCGTCTTCTTGAACCTTACCATTCAATCGTAAGGTTTTGGTTGCTTGCTGTTTACCCACCACTGCAGTTACTACATTGGCCAGACGCATGGATGTTGGTGACATAGAGACCGCCAAAGGATCCTTATCTCCCCCAGTATCTTCCTCTAACGGAACCAGGGTCATTCCACAAATCGGACAATTTCCCGGTTCATATTGCCTGATCTGAGGATGCATTGAGCAAGTAAAAACTTCGTTTTTGCTTACTTGATTCTTTGATGGTTTAATGTCTTGATGATCAGATGGTTGGACCATCCAAATAAATGTAGCACCCAGTATGAAGGCTACACCAAATAGGACGTATTTATTATTTAGAATCTTTTTCATTTCTGTAAATTTTTAAGTGATGAAGAAATGATCCGTGATAAAAGTTTTTTAATTGAAAGTACCTCATTTAAAAGCTCATCAGAATTAGGATAATTTTTATTATACTCACAGAGCATCAACCAATATTCAGTTTCATCAGCATCCGCAAAACTCAAATCCAATATTTCATTTTTCTTTTCCATAATATTTTGCCGCCAATCAGCACATTAAACCATCAAATCATTTACCCATTAAATAATTAAGTTTAGCCTGGGCAACATGGTAGTTAACCAGCGCGGAGGCCTTCATTTTTTGATATTTCAACAGTTGCTGTTGAGTTCTGAGCACTTCTTCGAAATCCTTTCCTGAATTTCCATAGGCTGCAAGCATCAGATTTAGCACCTGTTGTGTCTCAGTAATCTGTTCGTCGTATAAGGAAATCAAATCAGCTTGCTGATCTATTTCAAAGTAGGTCATTTCATAACCCGTAGAAAGTTCGTTGATGCGCGCTTCCTTCTGTAGAGCATAACTATCACGGATATACTCAGCCTCCTTTTTTGCTGCACGGTATTTAGCTCGATAGATGGGTAAGCTCACTGATACCATTGGCATCAAAATGTCCTTTCCATTGTCATTTAGAGCTACCCCCTTTCGTTCCCCCACCAATACATAATCCAACCCGAATCCAATTTTTGGCAAACCTTGCTTCTCAGCTAACAAAGAGCGTTTTTCGCTCGAACTGATTCGAAGATCCAGCTCTTCCAAATACGGGTTGTCATTGAGTAATGAATCTCTACTCACGAAAACCCTGTTGAAATCAAGTGAATCCACTACCTCCACTTCGGCATCATCATCCCTGTTCAGCAGCTGATTGAATGCAATGAGCAAGGGCTTCTTTTTCCGATTCAATATTTCAAGATTGGTTTCTCCTTCTTTCAGCATAAGGTCAACTCGAAGTACGTCTACAAGGGTGCCCTCTCCATTTTTGAACTTTGAGGTGGCGATAGTCTTGTAGGATGCTAAGAGTTCAATGTTTTCCTGTTCCAATTGCTTCCATTGAGCTAGTTCATATAGTGGATAATAGGCCGCTGCAACCTTGAAATAAACCTTATTTTTTGCATCCAGAAATACCTGGTATTGAGCCTCAGCATTAAGGGTGGCTACATCACCACTGGCTTTCAGGGTGCCGAACCACGGGAACATTTGTGACAACGATATTCGAAGTCTTTGCGGTCCAACACGGGTTTCCACAGGTGAAATAAAATAACCCAAGGAAAGCGTTGGGTCCGGAAGACTATTGACTTGTGGTATGCGCTCCATGGCTGCCTCTAACTCCTTGTATTTGGCTTGAAGCTCCGGGTTGTTTTCGGCCGAAATTCTTTGGTAGTCGGCTAATGTTTGTGCTTTAGACCCGGTTGGGATAATTAAAGAACAGATATATATAGAAATTAGAAGATAGAATTGAGATATGACCGATCTCTTTCCCATAGCCAACCTCTGGGCTTCAACTTCCAACTTCCAACTTCCAATTTTTAAATTACTATTTTCCATGACTCTTCCAGTTTTGGTTAAGTGAAGTCAGCATTTTACCAATCTCCTCAATCTGCTTACATAGAGAGTCTGTGATCTCCCGACTGATGTATTGACATTCGAAAGTCTCGTATACCTCTAAATCTTTATATGACCTTATCATAATCTCTCTATCATCTATTTATCTGACTTCTAGCTAGTTTTCGTTCCTCTCTCAAACAATAAAGCACCGGCACAATAAAAATGCTCACGAGTGCGAAAGCCATCCCCCCAAATGTTGGAATTGCCATTGGGATCATGATATCTGCTCCTTTTCCTGTGGAGCTGAGTACCGGAAGTAAGGCGATCATCGTGGTACTGACCGTCATCAACGCAGGACGAATTCTTCTCATGCCTGCTTCAATCACTGCTTTCTGTATATCCGTATTGCTTTTGGTTTCATTGCGTGAAAAACTCTGATCCAGATAGGTGGCGATTAAGACGCCATCATCTGTAGCGATACCGAAAAGCGCAATAAAACCTACCCACACTGCCACACTCAGGTTGATGGTCTTCATCTGAAATAAGTCACGGAAATTCATCTGGAATACCGAAAAATCAACAAACCAATCCTGACCGTAGAGCCATATCATGATAAATCCCCCACTAAAGGCCATGGCAATGCCCGTGAACACCATCAGGGATGTTGAAACGGATTTGAATTGGAAATACAGGATGAGAAAAACAATCACAAGGACGATTGGAACGATAATAGACAGTCGTTTCTCTGCCCGAACCTGATTTTCATAACTTCCTGAAAACTTAAAGCTGACGCCTGAAGGAACACTTAAGGCTCCCTCATCAATATGCTCCTGTATCATGCGTTGAGCATCATTAACTACGTCTACCTCAGCATGTCCGTCACGCTTATCAAAAAGTACATACCCCACCAGAAAGGTATCTTCACTTTTGATGGCCTGAGGGCCTCTTACATATTCAAAATCAACCAGTTGCCCTAACGGCACCTGTGCGCCGGTTGGCGTTGGTATCAATACTTTGGCAAGCGACTCAGGATCATCTCTTAATTCTCTCGGGTACCTGACTCTCACAGGGAAACGTTCACGGCCCTCTACCGTGGTGGTGATCTTCATACCTCCAATAGCTGTCTCAATTGTTTGTTGCACTTCTTCAATACTCAACCCATAGCGGGCGATCTGCTCTCTATTGATGTTCAAATGAAGGTAGGGTTTCCCCACAATTCGGTCTGCAAACACGGCTTCCGATTTTACTGAAGGTACCTGCTTAAGGATTTCCTCCAACCGGAAACCAAAATCCTGAATACTTCCAAGATCTGGTCCGTAAATCTTTATCCCCATCGGTGCCCGCATGCCTGTTTGCAACATCACCAATCTGGTTTCTATGGGTTGTAACTTAGGTGCCGATGTGACACCCGGAATTTTTGTTACACTGACAATCTCCTCCCATATGTCATCAGGAGATTTAATGTGACTCCTCCAGTTCCTGTAGTACTGACCATTTTTATCTTCGATCAATTCATTTTCCAGCCTCGAAAGCACCTGGGAGTTAGAAGTTAGACTGATGGTGTCATTACCATCGAAATACCATTTTTTCTCCTTATCAAGAATCCGGGAATATGACCCTTCACTGTCAACATCAGACTTCCCACTCCTAACTTCCAACTCCCGACTTACGGCTTCCAATTTCTCCCCTCTCCCTACCAATAAATAATTCCTTTCACCATCTACTTTAAACCTTAGCCTTCTGCCATTCTCACCTACCCTGTATTCCGGTTTGTAATTAATGACATTCTCATACATCGAAATGGGTGCAGGATCCAATGCTGACTCCACCCGGCCCAGTTTACCTACAGTGAGCGCTACTTCCGGAATACTGCTGACCAGCATATCCAACTGTCCCACCACCTTACGATTAAACTCGATTCCGGAATGAGGCATAGAGGTGGGCATTAACAAGAAGCTGCCCTCATCCAGAGATGGCATGAATTCTTCCCCAACTCCGGGAAAGGTCTCTGCAAGCCTCGACCAGCTATTTGTATTTTGAATATTGACATTGATTAGCCCAAATCCCTGTGCGACGAACCCAAAAATGGTGTTGAAGCCCAACCAGATATTCGCCCCGATCAGGATCAAAAAAGCAGGGATCATCAGGAATTTGATTTTATTGGCCAGGCACCATTTTAATATTGACTGATAGTAACGTTCTAATAAAGTGAAAGCACCAAGAATAATCGCTAGTAGCAGGGCAACGAAGAGCGTATTAACCCAAAGACTTTTACCCGCGCCCAAGGGCAACCAGTATTTTCCGAGTAGCCAAACCACTGCAAGAACTGCCACAATCAACTCGGATTTGTCAAGTATAAGGCTATGCCATTTTTCTTTACGGGATTTGGGTTGATACCATTGTTTAAAAAAGTATAGAAATCCGTATAAAGTCAGAATGAATCCTGCCCATATCTGGCCTATAAACAGACAAACTAAACCCATGCTGGTTAATCCCAGGTTGACAACTTTGGCTATTCTGACATTTCTGATTCTTGCTCCAAAAAACCAATATGCCAATGTTGGCAGTACAATTAAGGACGTTATCAATGCCGCTACAAGCGCAAAGGTTTTGGTAAATGCGAGCGGCCCAAACAGCTTACCCTCGGCAGCCTGTAAGGTAAAAACCGGGATGAAGCTTACGATCGTGGTTGAAACGGCGGTGAGGATTGCGGAGGCTACCTCTGATGCTCCTTTATAGATTATCGTTATCAAATCCTGCTCAGGTGGAGCTTCATCAAGGTGCTTGATGATATTTTCGGAGAGAATAATCCCTAAATCCACCATGGTCCCAATGGCAATGGCAATGCCTGAAAGCGCCACAATGTTGGCGTCTACACCAAAATAGCGCATGGCAATAAACACCATCAATACGGCTATCGGTAAGATGCTCGAAATCAATATAGATGCCCTGATATTGTAAACCATCACTACCACTACCAGAATCGAGATCAGGATTTCAAGCGAAAGCGCTTCTTCCAGGGTTCCCAGGGTTTCATAAATCAATTCTGATCGATCATAGAATGGCACGATGGTCAATTGGCTTGCTGTACCATCAGCAAGGGTCTTTTTCGGTAAGCCAGGAGCTATTTCTTTGATCTTCTCCTTAACATTGTTGATGACCTCCAATGGATTAGCACCATATCGGGCAACTACAACACCACCGGCCACTTCAGCCCCCTCCTTGTCCAAAAGTCCTCTTCTTGTGGCCGGACCCAAGGTGACCACCGCAATATCCTTCACCCGAATGGGTACGTTATCCTGTACCGCAACAACTGCCTTTTCCAGGTCTTCGATTGACTTCACATAGCCCAGTCCTCTCACCAGGTATTCCGCCTGATTGAGTTCGATGGTCTTGGCACCAACATCCTTATTGGATTGCCTAACGGCTAACATCACCTTATGCAGCGGTATATTGTAAGCTTTGAGTGCATCAGGGTTCACATCAATTTGGTATTCCTGTACAAACCCGCCAATGGAGGCGACTTCTGATACTCCGGAAGTGGCATTCAGGCTGTATTTGACATAAAAATCCTGAACTGTTCTTATCTCATGAAGGTCCCATCCGCCAGTTGGGTTTCCCTGCATATCTCTTCCTTCCAGGGTATACCAAAAGACCTGTCCGAGAGCTGTTGCATCCGGTCCCAACGTAGGCTGTGCACCATCCGGCAAAAGCCCCACAGGTACCGAATTGAGTTTTTCCAGTATCCTCGAACGACTCCAGTAAAACTCAATGTCTTCATCGAAAATGATGTAGATACTGGAAAAACCAAAAATGGAGGAACTTCGAATGGATTTGATCCCGGGTATCCCCAATAAATAAGTGGTTAGTGGGTAGGAGATCTGATCCTCAATATCGTGTGGAGATCGACCAGACCATTGGGTAAAGACAATTTGCTGGTTTTCCCCAATATCCGGAATGGCATCTACAGGAACAGGGTCAGATGGCAGGGCCCCCAAATTCCACCCAAAGGGAGCTGTTAGTATTCCCCACATTACCAACCCAACGAGAATCAGAATGGTTACCAGCCTGTTTTCCAGGAAGTATTTAATGATCTTATTTAACACGATTCATTTGATTTTAGAAATGATGTATTGAATAACTGCGTTGAACACAGTTTTCCCAATATGACCATCAGTCAAATGGGCTTACATCATCAATCAAATGAGATAGACTTCGTGAAGTTTGTTTAAGTTCTGGGAGAGAAAAGGTGGCGAAGTGTCAATGAAGACCGGTGAATCTTCTTGTGATACATACTCGAAAACGTATAAAATTCGAGCTACTGTTACCGCCACTAAGGCCGGAGTCAAATCCTGAGCCTGTTGCTTCTTGAAAAAGTCGCCGGTATCAATAGAAACGTAATGATTTTCACAGCAAGGTGGAGTAGAAAGATGCTGCCCATCATCATTATGCTCAGGCATCTCCATCATACCCATACCACAGTCGAGATGTTTTTGGCCAATCATCAACTCACTGATCACCGCATGACCTCCACAGAAATGTGTACCGTGAGAAATCCCCAGGGTCCCCAATAGGAAAATCAGCGCTAGCGATATGGAAATTAACTTTTTCAACCTCTTTTTATGTGCTGTAAAACTATACTTTTAGTTTTAATAATTACCAATAGTTATTCAAAACGACCATTGTGGCTTTGAAAAACGGTTTTTATACAACGAATATACGTGATTGTCAGGCGAAAGGGTTTACATAATTTGGAGAAAGGGTTATATGATTTCGGTCTGACAGGTAATAAACTTAAATTCACTTGTCACCTCTTTTCATTCTCGTCCTCAATGATGGATAATGAGATAAATCTGCTTGGCCTTCCTTATTTTACAACCACTGTGAAAGAAACATTAAAAACTGAAGTCCTGATTGTTGGTGCCGGTCCTACCGGCCTGATGGCAGCAAATCAACTCTTACGATTTGGAGTCGACTTTATAATTATCGATCATAAATCGCGACCAACTCGTGAATCCCGGGCCATTACCGTGACAGCCAGGAGCCTGGAGATCTATCAGCAAATGGGAATCGACTCAGAGGCTCTTTCCGGTGGAAAAAGGGTTGCCTCCTTTAGTCTTTATTCAGAAGGTAAGCGCAAGGCCGATGTAATGATCGGTGAGATTGGAAAAGGTCTATCCGAGTTTAGTTATATGCTTTCTTTCGAGCAAAGTAAGAATGAAGAGCTTCTGGTCAAGCAGCTGACCGAAGCAGGAAAAGTCATCCACTGGAAGCATGAGTTTATATCCCTGAAACAAATGGAAGACGGTGTTGAATCCATAGCCAGGCATGAAAACGAGAAAGTATGCATTTTGTCACGTTACCTGATTGCCTGCGACGGAGCCAGTAGCCCTGTTCGAACACAGCTTAATTTTTCATTTAGAGGTGGAACCTATCGAAATAAGTTTTTTGTAGCCGATGTGCATCTCGATTGGAAGGAAGTGTATGATAAACTCATCATAGCGCCAGGTGACGAGAATTTCTGTGCCTTTCTTCCCATGTACGGGGAAAGGAACTACCGGATCATCGGGACACTGCCAAAGAGCTATTTTGACCGGGAAGATATCACCTTTAGGGATATCGACGAGGCAGTAGTCAATACGCTCGGAATTGGGGTGACATTCGAATCAGTTAACTGGTTTTCCGTCTATAAGCTACATCACCGTGGTGTTGAGAATTTCCGGGCTGGAAATGTATTCCTGGCCGGAGATAGTGCACATATTCATAGTCCTGCAGGTGGTCAGGGAATGAATACTGGGCTTCAGGATGCTTATAATCTTTGTTGGAAACTTGCGTTCGTTCTCCGTAAACAAGCAAGTCCCAAATTGCTTGATACCTATAATGAGGAAAGACTTCCTTTTGCTAAATGGTTGCTGTCTTTCACCGATCGCGGGTTTAAAATGATGACCAGTGATAACTGGTTTATTCGGTTTTTGAGGAAAAACATTCTCTTCAATCTAGCGAAAGGCGTGATCTCTGCTGGTTGGCCTCAGCCATTGATGTTTAGAATTCTTTCCCAGACGGGGTATTCCCATAAGGGGCGCTCCCTCTCCTGTTCGGTAAGCAGACAAAAATTAAATTTTCGTGCCGGAGACAGGCTCCCCTATTTTGAGTCAGATAATATTTATCCTCTTTTCAGGAACCCTTCCTTTCACTTACTCCATATAGGGGAATCAGCCCTCAGTGAAAATGCTTGTTCTAAGATCAATGAATCATTCCCATTCCCGGTTTGTATAGTTGAAAATACTTTGGATAGGAAATGGATAGAACTTGGAGTAAAGATGGAGCTCTTTGTGCTGGTAAGACCAGATAACTATATCGGCTTGATATGTGATGAATTGAATAACGGACTCATTCAATTGTATATGAAGAGATTTTGAGTTGCGGAGATAATGATAAATATCAGCTATTTATTTTGGCTAACACATTGATAATCTGAAAGATGATTTGCTTAAATTAAACGGAAAATCAGCTTCAGATTTAAACCCACCGCTCATGAAAGAATCTGACATACCCTTTAAAACTAGGTTCGGTCACCGGTTGATTGCCTGGTTTTTTATCTGCCTCACCATTTTCTACATTAATTCCTGCACCTACTTCAGAGTTAAAGAAGCTGCACCTTTAGAGCTGGATCAGGCATTAAAGAGTAAAATACAGGAACAAATCTTTGTGCTACATCAAGGGGATCAGAATTACCTGCTTGAAAACGTTGATTTATCGCCTTATGACTTGTCTGGCACGATTAAAGAAGTTGACAGAAACATTTTTTATTCTGAAGGTAGAAAAAAAAGATATAGCGAAGTCGAGAAAGAAATTATTGACGAGGTTCACATATATTTAAATGATCAACTTGTAATCTCTCCTGGTGAAATGAGTATTCCCCTGGCCGAAATGCGGGAAATCAGGATTATTAATCAGGATTTGGGTAAAACTTTTGCGGCAGCAGTTGGCAGTATACTTATTGCTTATGTGTTTATCGTCGTTATTTATCTTCTAACAAAGAGTTCTTGCCCCTACGTCTATTCCAATGACGGGGAGTCCTATGTTTTTGAAGGGGAGTTATTTGGAGGTGCTATCCTACCCAATCTCGAGAGAGATGATTATGTGCCTCTTTCCTCAATTGTGAGAGTTGATAATGAGTACAGGCTTCTTATAAGCAATGAGCTAAAAGAAAAACAATACCTGGATTTGGCTAATCTCCTAGTGGTAGATCATCCGGCTGGCACAAAGGTGCTTCTAGACAGGAAAGGATTTCCAAGATTGATAAGCGCGCCGATTTCACCATTATCAGTAAAAACGCTAGGTGATAGCGATGTTTATGAAGAATTAGCTCAAAACGATCAAAAGCCCTACTACTTTGATGACGAGGGGCTCTATGACAATGCATTGTTTCTTGAATTTGAACGTGGTAAGGATGCTTCCTCAGCCAATCTTCTGATTAATGCAAAAAACACCCTTTGGTTTGACTACTTAAGTGGGGAGGTTTTTGAAAAATTGGGCACATCCTTCGATAGATGGATGGAAATGCAAGAAAGCTTAAGCACCGAAGAGCGAATTCAGAACCTGGAAGATCGAAATGTCCCGCTTTCTGTTTCAGTGCTCAAGAATGGAAACTGGCATCTTGTGGACAAAATCCCAACAGTTGGTCCACTGGCTTACAGGGAACTGACGGTTCCAATTGATCTTACTGATATGCAAGAGGAAGTTGTTCAGATAAAAATCGAAACAGGCTATCGTTTTTGGGAAATAGATCATGTTGCGCTGAGCTATGCTGAAAATGAACCTTTACAAGTAAAACGTGTTTTACCAAGTCTCGCTCAGGATTTGGATAATCATGAATTTTCTGAGGAGCTTTCGAAAACTGATGGGATTTACCTCGCTCAATTAAATACTGGTGATGTGGTAAACATTACATATAAAGCCCCAGCACCTACTGAGGGATTGACTCAGTCGGTTTTTCTACATACTCGTGGTTACTATGAACTGGTGCGAAATTTTGAGAACTCTATTCAACTTACAGAAGTGTCCAGATTTAAAAAACCCTCTTATCTAGCAGAATATTCCCTGATCAGATACCGTGATTTTATTGAGGCCGCAGAGGAATTTATCGCTCACAATTAAGCCGATTTCATGTCTCCTATTGTGCTAAATAGAATCGAAATGATTGGCCTTCGATTGAAGGTAATGAGACAGTTATATCAGGTTTTTTATGAGAAGACCCGAGACCCTCTCAAAGCCTTGTTAATGTTGAACAAAGTAAAAAATAAGTATCAAAGAATTTTTGGAGAGCGCTTTTTGAGTAAAGCAGCAAGGGTTGGTAATCGATATTTCTGGCGTTTAGCCGCCCCGGGATTTCCCTCACTTGCAAATTATCGAATGCACCAAAATGAAATTAATAGGTTCGTTCCTACCGCTCATTCAAATGGTATGAGGTCCGTCCTGTTTGCTATCACTAAAAAATGTCCCCTCAGCTGCGAACATTGTTTTGAGTGGAACAACCTTTCAAAGTCAGAAACTCTTTCTGTTGATGAGATAATAGCTATCATTCATAAGTACCAGGATTACGGGACTACTCAGATGATGTTAAGTGGCGGCGAGCCTATGGTTAGAATCAATGATGTCTACAAGATTCTGGACAAGGCAAAGGAAGGAACGGACTTTTGGATCATAACGTCGGGCATTGGTCTTCACGATGAACAAGCTACACGACTGAAAGCAAAAGGTCTGACGGGAGTTATGATCAGTCTGGATCACTATGAAGAAGCCGGGCACGATAAATTTAGGGGATTTGGAGGATCCTTTCAGGCCGCTATTCAGGCAGTTAAAAGTGCAAATAAGGCAGGTCTGGTTGTTACACTTGCACTTTGCTCAACAAGAGAATTTACGACTTCAGCGAATTTGATATCCTACATGGATTTGGCCAAAGATCTTGGCGTCGCCTTTGTTCAACTCATTGAACCACGGGCCACTGGCAGATATGAATCAATGGATGTAGCTCTAGGCAAAGAACATATTTCGTTATTGGAAGACTTTTATTATCGATACAATACAGAGAAGGCTTTTCGACAATACCCAATTATCAATTACCTTGGATATCATCAGAGAAGAGTCGGCTGTTTTGGTGCTGGTGATCGGTTCTTTTATATTGACACAGATGGTGATGCTCACATATGTCCTTACTGTGTGAAAAAGGTGTCCAACACGATAAATGAAACAGCAATACAAACCGTAGAATCGCTTTCACAACATAGCTGCCATGAATATGTTTAGAATGCTAAATGCCAGGTGTTAATCTACTCATTACTTTTCAACTAAAATCCTGTGGCTCTTAAGGTTAATAAGAATCATGGTTATAATATCATCAGATGAAGTTTCAACTGGTATTCTCCATTTATACGACATCAGTTTTGGCAATCACTTCTGTCGCTGTGACCAGCGTCTGATACACTACACAATACCGTTCAGTCAGTTTCAACAGTGTTTCTTGTCTTTCTGAGTTTTCATCGGTATTCAGTTTGAAGGTGAGCCGGATTGTTTTAAAACCAACAGAGACTCCTTTTTCCACTCCAAGCGTCCCTCGAAAGTCTAAATCGCCTTCTGCCTGTACTGTTCCATCTTGAAGATCAAACTCAATGGCCGTGGCTACGGCCTTTAGGGTTACACCTGCGCAGGCGACCAAGGCCTCAAGTAGCAAGTCTCCGGAACAAACCAGCATGCCCGTGCCACCTGTTGCCGGGTGAAGACCCGCCTCTACCATTTTTTGCCCGGTATCTAATTTACAGGAGATTCCTTCACCGATTTTTCCACTTGCTTTAAGAGTGATTAAAGCAGATGGAGCATGGTTTCGATACTTTTCCTTTAATGGTGCCTGGATGTGTTTAAGCTCTTCCGCGTTCATATTCCTGATAAGTTATTAATAGTGTAAATGCAGCATTTGTGATGAGGTTAGAAAATGAGCCTCTACTAAATTTAGTCAATCAATTCACCTATTGAGCTATTTGATCAGGGCTGTGCCGTCAAATTGGCTAAAAAAACTTGGTCAATAGTGTATCCAATACCTCAATCACAATCAATATGATGATGATCCATTCTAGACGGCTACTTTCACGATGGTGATTATAAGCCGTGTATACAGCAAGGTTATCTTCAATAATTTTTAAGGTGTTCTCAATTTCGCGGTTTCGTTGGACGAGCTCAAAATGTCTGGCTAAGATATGATGAAGTCGATCGAGGTATTCGTCCTGCCAGGCTGCTTCAGGGCTATCCAGGATATAAAGATTCTCAGCGATATTATTTTTAGTATTGAGTGTCCTTCCAATAAACTTTAAAGCCTGGCGGTGACCCAGTTTAACCTTGCCATGAACTTGCATATACTGCGTATAACTCTTGATTTCACCAAGTATATACTGACTTAGGGCATTGTAATGATCAAGTGCCACGGATTGCGCCAGGTTCATCATGATAAGCTTGTTTACGGAATGATCAAATCGGCCCAACGTCAGCGCATCAAAGCTCAGGTCAATTTGAACTCCATCTTTACTAAGCCTTGTCTGAAAATCATCCTTTATTGGGTTGGCTCTTACATTGATTGCGAATCCTGATATTCGATCAAGGTATTCTTCCATTTGAGCATCCGTCATTCCTGAAAACACGATTACGCCATAACTCAAAAGGAAAATATGACTTCCTGAATTAAACTCATAATAGAGTTCTCGTGACCCTTTACTGATAAGGTTTTCAGGAAATCTCTCTTTGTATCCATTGAGATCAAGACGATCAGAAATACAATATGCCGTGTACATGATTCTGTCCTTCATGTCTTTGGTTCAAGTGATTTAGATATAAACGTAAATCGTTTGAAAACAGGCATGCCCGTTTAAAACCATAAAAAACTAATGAAGGTTGCGCGAAAGGTTATATGGAAACTTTGGACTGGGAATAAAGATCATATGCAGCCACGATTGACTCCCTCCCACTTGATTCTCCGTATTTCTCATAATCTCCTATCTGATCACGGCGCTCCGCATAGGCAGGTTTATACTCTGTATCAAACTCATCCCATAAAATCAGTAAATAGGCATAGCCCATTTTACTATCACGCCCATCTTCTAACCAGGAGTCAAATTGCTCTTCATTGAGCGATTTAGGAAAGTCATTACCGTCAAACATAATGGTAAAGGTATGGGTTCTTTCTGGTCAGGGGATAGGTTGTGTTTGGAAAGTCAACTTTCACTGATCTTATAACATTTTCGATATCAGGTGAACTCTATATCTTTAACGAATATGAGCGATCACCACCATCATCACCATTCCCACATTCGCGTTGAAAATCCACCCAAAGTTTCTGTTGGCCCAAAATCGGTCACCAACGCCTGTAAGATGATTCTTAAGGCTATGCCTCCGTGGAAAGCCTTTAAGTTGCTCCAAAAACTCAACCAAAAGAAGGGTATCGACTGCCCGGGATGTGCATGGCCCGATCCTGAAAAGCGATCAAAATTAGGAGAATTTTGCGAAAATGGTGTCAAGGCCATAGCCGAAGAAGCTCAGCATAAGCTGGCAGATGCAGCCTTTTTCAAGCACTATACCATCGATTCCCTTCGTAAGAAAAGTGATTACTGGTTAGGACAGCAAGGTCGATTAGCGCAGCCCATGATTAAACGGCCTGACAACGCCAGATATCAACCCATTGAATGGGATGATGCATTTCAATTGATCGGCCAGCATTTGAAAGGCCTTGATCATCCGGATCGGGCTGTTTTTTACACTTCAGGAAGAACCAGTAATGAAGCTGCATTTCTTTATCAACTCTTTGTGAGGAAGCTTGGGACGAACAACCTCCCCGATTGCTCCAATATGTGCCATGAGTCAAGTGGGGTCGCCTTAACTGAGACCGTGGGCATCGGTAAAGGTTCGGTTACATTGGAAGACTTTGAGCATGCTGAAGTCATACTCATCTTTGGACAAAACCCGGGGACCAACCATCCCAGAATGCTCAATTCCCTCGAAAAGGCAAAAAAGAAAGGTGCTAAGATCATCGTAATCAATCCTTTGAAGGAAGTAGCATTATTGAAATTTAAGAACCCTCAAAAGATCATTGGATGGACTGGTTCGGGAACAGATATCGCAGATCTCTATCTACAAATTAAGATCAATCAGGATGTTGCCTTGCTTAAAGCCTGGATGAAGTTGCTTTTGGAAGATGAAGATGGTCTGGATCAGGTGTTCATTCAAGAGAAAACCAGGGACATTGAGGCGTTAAAAGCTGACCTCTCCTCCTATTCTATCGACGAGCTCATTGCCCAAACAGGGTTGGCGAAAGAAGACGTGATTGAAAGTGCCGAGTGGCTGAAAAGTAAAAGCAAGATCATCGCCTGCTGGGCCATGGGACTCACTCAGCATGTCAATGCGGTGGATAATATCCGAGAGATTGTAAATCTGCTATTGATGAAAGGAAGCATCGGAAAGCCGGGGGCCGGAACATGTCCGGTGAGAGGTCATAGCAATGTGCAGGGCGATCGTACCATGGGGATTTGGGAAAGGCCTACCAAAGCGTGGACGGACAAGCTCAAGGAAACCTTCAATTTCACACCTCCTGAAACACCAGGTTATAATGTGGTTGAGTCCATAGAAGCGATGAATAAGGGTAAAGTAAGCTTCTTCATGGCGCTAGGCGGCAACTTGCTGCCCGCTGCACCAGACACACTCTTGACAGAACAAGCCCTTAAGAAATGTGAGCTGACAGTACATCTCAGCACCAAGCTTAACAGAACACATCTTGCAACCGGTAGTACGTCATTAATTCTTCCTTGTCTTGGTAGAACGGATAAACATATACAAAGCGGAAAAGAGCAGATGGTCACAGTGGAAAATTCCATGGGAATGGTCCATAGTTCGATAGGTGTACTAACTCCTCCATCCCAGGCACTCAAAAGTGAACCGGAAATTGTAGCTTCTATAGCCTCAGCAACACTTGGTGACAAGGACATTAACTGGTCATCTTTGGTTGAGGACTATGACAATATCCGGGATCTAATTGCAAAGGCCATCGTTGGTTTCGAGGATTATAATGCACGTCTAAGGAAGGATAATGGATTTGAACTGCCTAACGGAGCACGGATCGGAGAATTCAATACTTCGAGTAAAAAGGCACATTTTACGATTAATAAGCTTGCGGAATCGATCCCAGAAGGACATGTTTATACCATGATGACGATCAGAAGCCATGACCAGTTCAATACCACCATCTATGGTAATGATGACCGTTATAGAGGTGTATTCGGTGGACGAAATGTGGTGTTTATGAATGAAGGAGATATGAAAAAGGAAGGATTGTCCAAAGCAGACACAGTGGAACTATTCAATAACTATGGAATCGAACGACGTATTGTCGGTTTTGAGGTAATCCCTTATGATATTCCTTCAGGATGTCTGGCCACTTATTTTCCGGAAGCTAATCCGTTGGTGCCCCTACATTTGTTCGCAAGAAAGAGCCATACTCCTGCTTCGAAATCTGTTGGGGTGAATGTGAAGAAGGTTTGACTTTTGTCAATCACAATAATTCCAAAATATGCTTTAATGCTACTTTCTGATTGTCTTTATGCCATATAGCTGAAAGCAATGTGCGTTGTGGTATACTACTCAGTTCAATGAACTTTACGCCCAGATCATACCCCTTCTGTAATACTGTTGGTACAATGGCTATCCCCAAATGGCTTTCCACCATCTTGAAAATCGTGTAAGCCTGGACTGATTTATGAGACACCCGGGGTTGAAAACCAGCATCCAGACAGATGCTTAGAATCTGCTCGTAATAATGGGGACTATAATCACTGGAAAAGAAGATAAATCGCTCATGCTCCAGCTGTTTCATAGTTTCAAAGCTTTGGTCATCGAGTGAATGATCCAATGGAAGTACAACAGAGAAGGTATCCTCATACACCACTTTGTGCGCAATCGCGGGAGGTAGCTGCTGCATCCGAACGAACCCTAAATCCAATTGTTGGTGAAGAATTCTTTCAATTTGTTCATGGTTATTCATTTCCTGCAGGCTGGTATGAATACCTGAATAACGTTGGTTAATGGAAACGAGCAAATCCACGAGGTTACTTTGAACAGCAGAGCCCAAATAACCCACTTTCACCTCTCCTACATCACCTTTGTTGATCAACTTCACATTGGTATCTATCTCTTCCAGCTTCCCAAACAGAATTTGGGCCTGATCAAAAAGGTATTTTCCTGCATCCGTCAATGTCACGGATTTCTTATCACGAAAAAACAATTGTGCGTCCAAAAGTTCTTCTAGTTGGATGATTTGCCGTGTTAATCCGGGTTGAGAAATAAAGAGTTTTTCGGCTGCCTTTCGATAATTCAGTTCCTCGGCTATCGCCATGAAATACCTAAGATGTCTCAATTCATATTGATGCTTCATGGTTATCAGATATTGATAAATATAGTATTACTGATTATTAAAGGTAGCTCATAACTTTGAGGTAATGATTACCTGATATGGAAACATTTCGATACGGAGAAGATCATTTGACAGCAGATGTGGCCCTGGCCATTGCAGAGGGTTCCGTAAAGGGAATACTCTCGTCTGAGGTAAGAGAACGCATTTGTCAAAGCGCTCGTATCGTTTCATATATTGCCAATAGTGATGAAGCCATTTACGGCATCAATACAGGGTTTGGACCACTGTGTACTACCAGAATATCACCGGAAGAAACGATTAGACTTCAGGAAAACATCCTCATGAGTCATGCGGTGGGTGTTGGAGAGCCTATTTCTGAAACACTTTCCCGATTGATGATGATACTGAAAGTTCAGTCACTGGCACAGGGCTATTCCGGAGTTCAGGAGGGTACTTTGGATCGAATAATATGGTTTTTGGATCAGGAATTGACCCCGGTAGTTCCATCTCAGGGATCCGTAGGGGCATCGGGTGATTTGGCTCCTTTGGCACATCTCTTTCTACCCTTGATTGGTCAGGGGAAAGTTTATTATGGTGGCCAGGAGCGCTTTACCAGTGAGGTCTATCAAGAGCTCGGAACAGCTCCAATCCAACTCGCCCCTAAAGAAGGACTTGCATTAATTAACGGAACACAATTCATTGCAGCACATGCAGTTATGACTGTTCATCGAATGCGAAATCTAATCGATTCGGCCAATATTATCGGAGCCATGATGCTAGAGGCTTTACTTGCTTCCGTCAAGCCCTTTAGCCCTGAATTGCACGCGCTACGACCATATAAAGGGAATCAGGAAGTTGCCAGCACCATCAGAAGTCTCCTTGCAGGTAGTCAAGTAATCAAGTCGCACGAGTATTGCGATCGGGTTCAGGATCCCTATTCTCTTCGATGTATCCCCCAAGTACATGGTGCTTCCCTCAATGCATGGTACCATCTAAAGGAATTACTGGAAGTAGAATTGAATTCTGTTACTGATAACCCTATCATATTTGATGAGGAGCACACGGTCAGCGGAGGAAATTTCCATGGGCAACCACTGGCATTGACACTGGATTATGCCTGCATGGCCTGTTCGGAGATTGGCAATATCTCAGATCGACGTATTTATCTCTCTTTGGAAGGAAACACGCCTCATGTGCCAAAGCTTTTACTTTCCAAAACCGGTACTAATTCGGGCTTTATGATTCCTCAGTATACCTCTGCTGCACTTGTGAGCGAGAATAAGGGTTTATGTTTCCCTTCCAGTGTAGACAGTATTCCTACCTCTTTAGGTCAGGAAGATCATGTAAGTATGGGATCAATTAGTAGTAGAAAGGTGCTTAAGGTCATTGAGAATGCTGAAAAAGTGCTGGCTATAGAATATTTATGTGCCGCTCAGGCCCTGGATTATCATCGTCCTTTAAAAAGCAGTCCACCAATAGCGGCCATTCACAGACTCATTCGGCTTGAGGTTCCACACATTGAGGTGGATCAATTACTACAGGGCTTTATAGAAAGGGCTATCAAACTGGTTCATAGTGGAGCCTTACCTCGGATTGCATTCAACAAACTCAATCAAATGGTCTCCTGAATGGAACAAAACGTGCTCATCGGCCCATTGCAACAATTGGTAACTATGAATGGCTTACCCCCGCGTGGTCCTATGTCCGATTCAGATTTGGAAGTCATTGAAAATGCCGGAATCCTTATTCAGGGTAACATTATCAAGAAAATTGATTCCTTTGAAAAGTTAAGGTCAGGGGCTTCAGAAATTGAGCAAATTGATGGAGTTCATGTGGCAATACCTGGACTCATTGATGCGCACACGCATATTTGTTTCGCAGGATCCAGAGCACAGGACTATGCCATGAGAAACGCCGGATTAAGCTACCTGGAGATTGCCAGGGCTGGCGGTGGTATTTGGGATACAGTGCAGGTTACCCGACAAGCCAGTCAACATGAACTCACCTCCCTGACCATCGAAAGAGCTCGAAAGATGTTTGTCAAGGGAGTTACTACAATAGAAGTTAAAAGTGGTTATGGACTGACCATAGAGCATGAGCTGAAAATGCTACGAGCAATAAGGGAAGCCAATAAGCATTCAAGAGCGGACCTTATCCCTACCTGCCTGGCCGCCCATATTTGTCCAAAGGATTTTGCCGGAACTCTTGCTGAGTACCTTGATTATTTGGCTGAAGTACTCCTGCCCATTCTCAAGGAAGAATCTCTCACGCGTCGTATTGATGCCTTTATTGAAGACGGAGCCTTCTCACCGGCGTTGGTAACCGCCTTTTTCCAAAAAGCTATTGCAATGGGTTTTGAACTTACCGTTCATGCCGATCAATTCCATACCGGTGGCAGTTCCGTTGCCATTCAATTAAAGGCCCGAAGTGCCGATCATCTGGAAGCCTCCGGAGACGATGAAATCGTCGCCTTAGCCAATAGTGATGTCATTGCTACCGCCCTTCCGGGTGCTTCCATAGGTTTAGGGTGTGATTTTGCACCGGCTCGGAAAATACTGGATCTGGGAGGAAAGCTGGCTATTGCCTCCGATTGGAACCCGGGGTCTGCACCAATGGGTGACTTATTGTGTCAGGCGAGCATATTAGGCTCGTTTCAAAAGCTGACCAACGCTGAGGTACTTGCGGGGATTACCTATAGAGCCGCAGAGGCATTAGGATTAGAAGACCGGGGGAAGGTTTCGCCGGGAAATGTTGCTGACCTATGCCTTTTCCCAACGAAAGACTATCGGGAAATACTTTACCACCAGGGAATGCTACACCCGGATATTGTTTTTAAAAGTGGTCAAATGGTAACGATGCGATGAATTTTAAAGAAGCCATAGCACAAGGTATACCCTCAAAATTGCCAGATCCTCAGTCATTAGATTCTTCTGTGAGCCATGCTCCCAAAAGAAAAGACATTCTGAATGCTGATGAAAGGAAGCTTGCGATCAGAAATGCTTTGAGGTACTTCCCGAAGGACTGGCATAAAGAGTTGGCACAGGAGTTTCTGAAAGAGCTCGATCTCTATGGTCGCATTTATATGAATCGGTTCCGTCCCTCATACAGGATGTATGCAAGGTCCATTGAAGAATATCCGGCAAGGACCAAAAAAGCAGCGGCCATCATGCTCATGATCCAAAATAACCTGGACCCTGCAGTGGCCCAACACCCACATGAACTGATTACCTATGGAGGTAATGGAGCTGTCTTTCAAAATTGGGCGCAATACCTGCTTACCATGAAATACCTCTCCCAGATGACTGAAGAGCAAACCCTGCATATGTATTCCGGACATCCTATGGGGCTCTTCCCTTCCACTCCATCAGCTCCCAGAGTGGTGGTCACGAATGGCATGATGATTCCAAACTATTCCTCGCCAGATGATTGGGAAAAATATAATGCCCTGGGCGTAACGCAATACGGTCAGATGACGGCAGGTTCGTACATGTACATTGGTCCCCAGGGAATCGTTCATGGCACCACCATCACCATTATGAATGCTTTCAGAAAGGTACTTATGCCTCAGGATACACCTCAAGGAAAAGTCTTCCTTACCTCAGGTTTAGGTGGAATGAGTGGCGCTCAGCCCAAGGCAGGAAATATTGTGGGTTGTATTACGGTCTGTGCCGAGGTTAATCCAGCTGCGGCTCATAAACGTCTTGAACAAGGCTGGGTGGACGAATTAATTAACTCGCTGGATCAATTATCAAAGAGAGTATTAGAGGCCAGAAACAACAACGAGACGGTTTCTCTTGCCTTCCTTGGAAATGTGGTGGATGTCTGGGAGTATTTCTTTGAAAAGGGTATAAAAGTGGAATTAGGATCGGATCAAACCTCACTTCATAATCCATGGTCCGGGGGCTACTATCCTGTAGGATTAACTTTCGAAGAATCACAAAAGCTGATCAGTGATAATCCTGCTCTTTTTGCAGAATTTGTGCAAAAAAGTCTCGTAAGGCATGTAGAGGCTATTAATAAACATGCCGCTCAGGGAACATACTTCTTTGACTATGGCAACGCCTTTCTTTTGGAGGCTTCTCGTGCAGGAGCAGATGTTCTGGCTGCAAATGGAGTGGACTTTAAATATCCGTCCTACGTTCAGGACATTATGGGACCCAATTGCTTTGATTATGGGTTTGGGCCGTTTAGGTGGGTTTGTACCTCGGGCAGCGATGATGATCTGGTGAGAACAGACCAGTTGGCTAAAGAAGTCCTTGTTAGACTTAAAAAATCAGCCCCTCAGGAAATCCATCAACAAATGGAAGATAACATAGATTGGATTGATGCAGCCCGCGAGAACCGTTTAGTAGTAGGATCAAAGGCTCGAATCCTTTATGCTGATGCCGAAGGTCGGATTGAAATTGCAAAAGCCTTTAATAAGGCGATTCGGGATGGTCACATCACTCAACCTGTAGTCCTGGGACGAGATCATCATGATGTTTCAGGTACCGATAGTCCATACCGTGAAACCAGTAATATCTACGACGGCAGTCGTTTCACAGCGGATATGTCTATTCATAATGTAATTGGGGATAGTTTTCGGGGTGCTACCTGGGTGTCCATTCATAATGGTGGTGGTGTCGGCTGGGGTGAAGTGATCAATGGTGGTTTTGGAATGCTTTTAGATGGCACAAAAGAGACGGATGAAAAGGTACAAAACATGCTGTTCTATGATGTGAATAATGGAATTGCCAGAAGAAGTTGGGCCCGTAACAAAGGAGCAAGATTAACGATGGAGAGAGAGCTCTCGAGAAGTCCCAATCTCATCGTTACACTTCCTAATGAAGTAGAGGATGAAATAATTCAAAACCTTATTTGATTATGACCCTTTATAAACGCGCTAACTTGAAATTATGGAATGGTCGTTCTTCCGGAAAGGAATTGTACTGGCATGAAATTGTCGAGGCCTTTAACCCGGAAAAGGCGTTCAAAGTTGATAACAGGACCATTGTATTTCTGGGATACCAATGTGATGAAGGTGTTAGAAGGAACCAGGGCCGTCCCGGAACAAAAAAAGGTCCCAATGCTATTAGGCTTCAACTTGGAGGTCTCTCAAATCATTTTAAGGTAAATACTAACCTCCTGGATGCCGGTGATATTATTGTCGATGATGAAGATATGGAAGCCGGCCATGAAATGGTTAGTCAAAAGGTGAAGGACTTATTAGACATTGGCGCTTTTCCAATCCTTTTTGGTGGTGGGCATGATTTGGCTTATGCTCACTTTTCAGGACTAAGGAGGCATATTGGTGACAGTTCCTCGATCGGCATTGTAAACCTGGACGCCCATTTCGACTTAAGAAAACCAGACAGTCGAAGTACCTCCGGAACGCCATTTTATGAAATACTTTCTGAAGACACTTTGGCTAATTATTTATGTCTGGGCATCCAAAAAGCGGCCAATAACGCTGAATTATTCGAAGCGGCCCATCAATTCGGAGTACATTACCTGAATATGTATCAATACCAGCTAGCCAACTGGTATCACATCACCGCAGAGCTTAGCTCATTTATCGATTCTGTTGATCATATCTATTTAACTATCGATTTGGATGGATTTGCCAGTGCATATGCTCCCGGAGTAAGCGCCCCCTCTCCCATGGGTTTTGATCCGCATCTCGCTTATAAGACGATTCAAACTGTACGCAGTTCTGGTAAGCTTCGTTCGGCGGACATCGTTGAGCTCAATCCTAAATATGATATTGATAACAGTACAGCCAGGTTGGCCGCCCGAATGGTACACGCTTTGGCTGAAGGCTGATTAAATATCAGGACCAAGAACAAACAGGATTACTGTAGTTCACTCTCCAGTTTTAATGAAATTGTACAAAGGGTACCTGTCCCTGGTTTAGATTCGAATTGAATCTCGCCTTTCAATTCTCTGATAATGTTATAAGTGAGAAAGAGACCTAGCCCTACTCCTTTTCCGGGCTCCTTAGTCGAGAAGAAAGGATCCATAATATTATCCAGATGTTCTGACGGTATACCCACCCCACTATCACTGATTTCAATATTTACAAAGCCATTATCGTGATATGTGTGAATACCGATCTTACCCTGATCTTCGATTGACTGGAAAGCATTCATCAGGATATTTAAAAATGCCTGGTGCAGCATCCCCTCATTACCCTTTACAATAACCCGATCGGAGCAATATTCTTTTTCAATTTCCACCTTTGGTCGAAGATCATGGGACATCATAAGAAGACATCCGTCCAATATCGTATGGACGTCACAATACTCATCCAATGAATTGCTCTTTCTACTAAACCTACCTATTGTTTTCACAATGCTGGAAGCCCTTTGGGCGCCAATTTTAATATTCCTGATGGCCAACTCCTGTTCAGTATTCAATTTGCCCTCTAGTGCCTGTTCCAGTACGGTCACACCTCCAATAATGAAGTTAAGCGGGTTGTTGATTTCATGTCCAACTCCAGCCGATATCACTCCAAGAGAAGCCATTTTTCTGGATTGAACCAGTTCGTCCTGAGCCGACTTGAGCTCCTGGAGAGCTTCACTCAGCTCCTTGTTTCGACTAAGAAGTGCCTTGTTCGACTGATCCAGCTCTTTGGTCCGTTGCTCCACAAGATCTTCAAGTTTAAGGCTATACCCTTCTAGGGTTTCCTCATATTTTTTAATTGCAGTAATGTCCTGAAACAAAGCACAAAATCCTATTACATGGTCCGCCTCATAAATGGGCAAATAATTGAAAACAAAATGTTTATCGTCATTTTGTATCTCTACTCTTTCAGTCGATTTCAATTGCTTGCCCAGCAATATTTGTGATCTCAGGTTCTCCTTATGTAGGTTGAGTTTATCGGGTATCATCATATTCAATACTGGCGGATTGCCCTGTATAAAGGTGATGAGCTTATTAAAGGATTTGTTCCATTCCTGAAGCCTTAAGTTGATATCGAAAATAGCTATTGGGTTTTCACTCACCTTAAAAATGGATTCAATATTCGCTCTACTGCGTTTCTGCTGTTTTTCTGATCTGTTGAGCGCATAAAACGTAATACCAACCAGGAAAATAGTTATGATGAAGCAGGTTGAGAGCAATAATCGAAGTTCAAACATCGATGAAGCAAGGTCATCTACGTATGATATGCGTAGTTGGAAATTTCTATCTCCAAAGGTCACCTTCCCTGCATGCTGATTATGAAAGTCCTGAGTGTCTTCCCCGTAAATAAGCGTACCCCGCTCATCCAGAAGCGAGACTTCGACGGTCTCGGAGAATTTCAGCCGATCAACCGCTGATTGAATGAGCTCATTGGTGAGATAGACTCCTTCCACTAAACCCGCCAACTCCCCCGTTTCACTAAATACCGGGACGAATACCAGCACTGCTTTGTGTGGATCTTGCTTTTGAATAAGACCAATGACATCCGATACAGCGGCCTCACCTGTTTCAATGGCCTTATTAATTGTGTTTTCGCGAATTTTGTTGGATGACCCTGGATCAAACCCCAGCGCAGAGACGTTAGGTTCAAATGGTGTTAGGTAGGCTACGGGGTAATAAACAGCTCTATCTTCAGCCCTAATTCTTTCCCCATTCTTGAGACTAAATATTTCAAAATCCTCAAATCCCAGACTTTGAATGGCTAATTCAAAGGAGTCTCTCTCATCAAAAGTTATCCTGGGCACCCATTCCAAGGCCTGTATACTTTCAATCTCAGAAACATAATATTCAGTAAATCTTGAGAATTGATGATAATTGAGCATTCCATTGGCCATGTAGTTGGCTCGAAGCGCATAAAGTGAATTGATATTGATATCTATTTCTCTCTGAAGGCTGATTGAAACAGCGTTATATATGCCTGAATAAATCTGTGCCTTTTTTAGAGAATTGGTTTTTTGGAGAGATAGATAGAGCGCCAGGGAAATTGAGAAACCCAGAATAAATATGATTCCCGAAATAAGGTATTTTCTAGTACGAAGCATTTAATTCAATCCCCAAACTGAGTAAATCTTTACAAAAATACGGAGATTAATGCTGTACATTGTACACTTCTTGGCATCATTAGATGGAATCGGTGTTTTAGCCTACGAAGGGGTTAAATTTCCTGATGAAAGGAAACTATTGTAGATGACCGGAATCCTACAGGTTGTCTTTACGGGAAAGGTCAATGTTTATAGAAAAAATTCTTAGTTTGATGTCCGATCTTCTGTTGGCCATACGTCATAAGGACAGATATAATTTCAAACTCTAAAAAGAAAATAACAATGGAAAAGTTTATGCTTATTTTTCATGGAGGTGCTTATGATGGATTAAGCCCTGAAGAAATGCAACAAAGAATGGGTCTTTGGTTTACCTGGATTGAAAAACTGAACAAAACACAACAATATGTCACAGGTGAGCCTTTGCTCCCGGGAGGAAGGGATGTCAAAGGTCCTAACGGACAAGCCGTAACAGATGGCCCCTATACTGAAGGCAGTGAAATTGTTGGAGGGTTTTTCCTGATTAAGGCCAAAGACTATGATGAAGCTGTCACCATTTCAAAAGACTATCCCGACTTTGATATGGGCGGTTACGTTCAGGTAAGGCAGGTAATGAAAATGGATATGTAATTCCCGAATGGGAGAAAATAAGGACATTCATTCATTGGTGGACCATCTTTTTCGGCATGAGTCGGGGAAGATGGTAGCCACACTTACCCGGGTTATGGGATTGAATAATCTGGAAGCGATCCAGGATATAGTGCAGGACACTCTTGTAACTGCTTTGAACACCTGGAGAAATGGACAGTTGCCGGATAACCCTGCCGCATGGTTGTATCGGGTTGCCCGAAATCGAGCCATTGATCTGATTCGAAGGGGTCAAAGGTTCAAGGAAATTGCACCTGAATACGCCTATACCCTCCAGTCGGATTTTGCCCTTTCATCGGCTTTCCATCACGTATTTCTGGAATCGGAAATTACGGATAGCCAATTAAGGATGATTTT
This sequence comes from Marinoscillum sp. MHG1-6, assembly GCF_024714475.1. Lineage (GTDB taxonomy): Bacteria > Bacteroidota > Bacteroidia > Cytophagales > Cyclobacteriaceae > JAMZMI01. Next base: position 42,071 of record NZ_JAMZMI010000004.1, read on the forward strand.
CGCATGTTGCCACCCCAGCATTCCCATGGAATCTCAGGTAGCACTTACATTAAAGACTCTTGGCGGACTTAGCACCTCTGAAATAGCTCATGCTTTTCTGACAAATGAAGAAACCATCAATAAAAGAATTTATCGAGCCAAAGAAAAATTTCGAAATCAGGACGTTCACCTTCATATCCCACAGGGAGAAGAACTATCTGATCGGTTAGATTCAGTACTGAAATCCATCTATCTTCTTTTTAGTGAAGGATACCATTCTTCCCACCCCAGTCATGTGATTCGGGAAGATCTCTGTCATGAAGCTATGCGTCTTTGTCTGCTGTTAGCTGAGCACCCGCAAACCAATTTACCCAGAACCTATGCGCTGATGTCGCTCATGTGTTTTCAAGCCTCCAGACTAAGTGCTCGGTTAGATGATAATGGACATATTGTACTTATGAAATATCAGGATCGGGAACGGTGGTTTCGGCCTCTGATAGAAAAGGGGCATTATTTTCTTAGGCGTGCCTCAGAGCCATTTGAAGTCTCTACCTATCACCTTGAAGCGATCATTGCATCAATTCATGCATCGGCTTCTTCTTTTGAAAGTACAGACTGGAAGTCCATTTATGGATTCTATGAGAAACTAAACCTGTATCAACCGAATCCGGTGGTGGCGTTGAACAAAGCTATAGCAGCCGGCTATGCCTTAGGGTATGAAACTGCCTTACAAGAGATAAGTGCAATTGATGGCCTCTACGGAAATCCTGTTTACCAGGTCTCCCTTGGTGAAATATACCATAAACTTGGGCAAATGGATCTGGCTAGAAAACATTATGAAATTGCATTGAACATTACGGCCTCAGAAGCGGTAAGGCAATTGATTCAAAATAAACTGTCTGATCTCGGTTAATAAAAAGGGGCCACGCAAAATGCGCAGCCCCGGAATCACTCACTTATATCAATCAGTAATTAGTGTTTGAAAATTCGATAAACAGCTGATTTTTCATTTAATGTTATTTCCACGAAGTAGATGCCACTGTTTTGATCACTCATATCAATCATGACCTCATGTTCACCGGATATCAAAGTGGATGGCATCCGTTGCCTCACTGTTCGACCATTAAGATCAAATAGACGCATTTTTAATTGAGCATCCTCTTCTAAAACAAATCGTATGTTCAGATCCTTATCAACCGGATTAGGATAAATATTCAACTGGATGCTATTTCCAATTGCATCTACTCCCTGTGCTAAACGTGCACCACCATTGGTACAGGTAATAACGTTCTGTGCAGGATCATAAGTCAAAGTACTGTGGGTAACGTCATCCACACAGAAGTCAACGATTACTCCGCCTTTCAGTGAGGTTGAAGTCACGAAACTAACTTCGCCATTGCCATTAGTGGTTCCTGAAACACTTTCTGAAAAACTTCCGGAAAACGTACCGTTTACATTAGCATCTGCAACCGGGTGACCCAGGTTATTTACTACACTCACTGTAGCGGTACCATACTTGCTACCCTGCCCTGCTCCTTGCGTTCCCGTAACAATGCTGCTGACGTAAACTGTGGATGCTGGGCCTGCACTTTGACCTGTAATGCTGACAGCTGAAGAGGTAGTGCTGGCTCCTTCATTGTCTAACGCCTGAGCAGTGATACTATGTGCACCAGTTGTTACCGTCCAGCTAACACTGTAGGGACTCGTATTGTCAGTTCCTACCTCATTACCATCTACAAAGAAAGTCACCTGGGTCACAGAACCATCTGAATCTGTGGCATCAGCACTCAAAGTAATGACTTCTCCTTCCGTGAATGAGCTTCCTTCTGACGGAGCAGTAAGGGTTACTGATGGAGCGTTATTTCCACCGCTACCTCCTGTATCAGCCTTATAAGCGTCCAGGTTATCAAAGTAATAGGTGTCACCTGTGAAAGTATTTGAATTAAACAGGATCAACATAGATGCAATATTATTATCAGCTACTGAGCCATCAGGTCTGTCAGCAAATTCAAAATAGACCCTGTGCCATTCATTTTGTGCGGTGGTATAGGCGAAATATCGGCTATGTCTCCCATCTGGATAGTTTGATGGTGTCGCATCCGGAGATTCAAGCTGAATGATGATTTCCGTGCCTACAGGCGCAGCCGTGTTGACATCCATGTAAAAACGGTTGTCTCCTGTTACATACACTCCCGCATTGCTAATGACGGATGCTTCATAAGCGATCACATCATATTGTGCGCTAGAGTTTCGATCATATGAAGCACAAAGACTTGAAGGATTAACAGTATTGGGAGCTGGATTAGCCACCTCGGTAAGTACACCGTCCGTCGACAGTAGTGTAACATTTGCCGGCTGATCAAAGTTTTCAAAACTGAAATCATACACATAAGGAGGGTTCATGGCGACTTCCATAGTCAATACTTCGCTACCACATGAAGTGCTGACGTCTGCCACAATGTTTCCACCCGCAGTCCCCCAATCGACTGTGATGGTTGATGAGCCCTGACCACTTGTAATGGTAGCTCCTGCTGGTACTGACCAACTGATGTTTGCATTTTGAGGAACGTTACCGATGTGATAACTGTCTCCTGATGCCTGGTATTCTACACTTCGCTTTCCATCAATGTATGGACGAAAACCGTCATAAACACGTACATAATCTACATCCATGGACGCAGGGAAAATGGTGTTGTCCACCTCCCCTCCAAGGTTTCCACCTACAGCCACATTCATGATAATGTGGAAAGGCTGGTCGAAAGGCCAGTTGTACGGAGCCAGGTCCTCAGGCGTCTTGGTTTGAAATAAGATGCCGTCTACAAACCATCTGAGTTCATTGGCATCCCACTCAAGAGCAAAATCATGATAACTGTCAAAGAAGTTACCACTGTGCAATTCAAAGATGGAACCCTGATTTTGGTTTCCGGGATACAAGTCTCCATAGTGGATGTAACCCAGTGTTTGGTTGGCATTCCAGCTTACGTACTCCATGATGTCAATCTCACCACTTTGAGGCCATGCCCCATAGGCATTGTCCGTTGGCAGCATCCAGAATGCAGGCCACAGCCCTCCACCTTCGGGCAATTTAATTCGCGCTTCGAATCTGCCGTAGGTGAAATCTTGCTTGTTAATGGTGTTAATACGTCCGGAGGTATATTGACTTCCACGGATTCGTTCTTTTTTAGCGGTGATGGTAAGATTACCATTACTAACACTCACATTTTCCTGAGCATAGGATTGCAGCTCGTTGTTTCCCCAGCCGCAAATACCCTCATCGCAGCCAGTACCTAGCTGGTAGGTCCAGTCACTGGTATTTAATGAGGTTCCGTCAAATTCATCCGACCACACCAGATTGGGGCATTGAGCGAATGAAAAGGACATAATAAGGGTAAAGAGCAGGCTTAATACCTGCCGATTGTAAAATGGGATCATAATAGGTTAATTTGTTACATCCCAAATGTTTTTTTAATTATTGGGATAACCTTAAAAACCACCTTCACAATCCTACTACAAAACCGGCCCGGAAATACATCAATTACTCATCAATATCAGTGAGTTTCTTCCTTCATTAAATTTAAATGCATGTTTTTCTTCTCGAAATGGGACCTACAAAACCGCACCAATAAACAAGAAGAGGAAAACTCCCACGATGAGAAGGTACACCAGGTTGAGACCTATTGATTGCTTAAAACCTTTATTGGCCTTCTCGGAATGGATGGATAATAGTATTAATGTGGTGGCAAGCAGGGGCACGAACATTCCTCCACAAATCGCATAGAGTTTTTGCATGGATGCAAACCCAAAGGGTAATCCAAGCATAGGTATTAACGCGATTGAATAAAGTGCATAGGCATAAACAGGCGACTTTTGTCCTTCAACCTGCTCTTTGCCATTATTCATGATACGGATTAAATCACTAAACAGGTATGGGACACTCTGCCATACACCCAGAAGACTGCTAAAAATGGCCGCAAAAGCACCCAACTTAAAAATCCAAGATACTAGTGTACCTGATTGTTCTTCTAAAACTGCGGCAATAGAAACAAGTAAACCAGCTCCACCTCCATGTATCGTAATTCGGGTTCCGATCAGCACCATGGCAATACCTAACAGTACAGTGATGAAATAAGCCAAACCCAGATCAATTCTTGAGTGGTGTAAACCATTCTTTCCTTCGCGTCCATGTTCCCGAATCCAATAACCATAACATAGTATAGTCACAGTACCTCCGACACCACCCATGACAGCCAGGTACCAGTCCAGGCTTCCACGAGAGATCATCCACTGATTATGATCGACATTAAGGTGGTGTGCTTGGAAAGCAAACTGAAAAACGGTAAAAACGATAGTGATCAACATAAGGACGATGGCTATGCTCATAATCCTTTCGAATACCTGAAACCCCCCAACTCTTACCATCCACAAGCCCAATAAACTTAGACCCATGCCATAAATAACTTTGCCCGTGGTTGCTTCTTCAAATACAGGGAACAAAGCATAAAATGCTATTCCACTGGCACTTATTAAGGCCACTCCTACTGTGAAGGTCCAGACACATAGGTATACCAGAAAAAGGTATTGAGCTACCCTTCCATAGTATCCCATGGCGCCCTCTATCAGGGTTGATTCAGTTTGATATTGCCATCGGGTTATGCCCTCGTTGAGTACATATTTCACCACCCCGCCGACAATTACAGCAGATAATACCGCAAAACCCACCTCAGATGCCGCTAATGCAGGAGTAGCGAGATCCCCTGCCCCCACTCCGGTTGCTGCAAGCAATAGCCCTGGTCCAAATTTTTGTAATAGTGATTTCATAAGTATGACACCCGCAAAAAAGCCTAAAATATAGAATTCAGAGCTTTAATGGGATGTCACACGATGAAAGACGATCCGCTCGCCTTCCTTGCTGGTCCTCGAACTACATCATTAATGACAGCTGGACATGCTTAACCAATCAATCATATTAGTTACAAATGGCTCAGGCTGCATTAATAACCCATTACTGTCTCCGATAAAAAAGATATCCTGATTGGCGTAATTCACCGTCCCGATCACTGCAGGAGCTCCGATTTCGCCAGCATCCTTAATGCCATTGTTATTTTGATCCCAGAAGTCCTCTTCCCTCAATCGACCGATAATATTTATGGCAGGATTATCCTCGTTAGTAACGATGCAGCCGGCGATGTAGCCCATTTTAGCCATATTGTTAGTCATCGGGTGTTCCTGATAAGTTGCAATAACCCCATTAACACCTCCTTTGAGTTGAAGGCCGAGCATATCTTCCAGACCATCAAACTGGACGTATGATTTGTGATCAGAAAATAGCATCATTCGTGTGCTATCTTTCAAGACTTTTTCATAAGCCTGAAGCTCGGATAACATATAGCCCTGATAACCCCCAATCCGAACTATCAGATCATATCCACTCAATATTTCCTCTGTCAGTGCGATTCCTCTTCCTAACTCGTAAACTTCAAATCCCTTGGCTCTGATGGTTTCTGCAAAAGATTTGCCCTGGTGATAGGCATTTGGGTCGAAGCCGGTAGTGCTGGACTGTGGATACCACCAGATTCCACCATCATGCGAGGCATCTATTAATATCTTACATCCGGTTTTAGTGGTGTCTCCTTCGTGCACTTCACCCACCTCATGACCATCGCAATCATGGTCAGGATCATCCCCTTCCTCTACATAGCCTTCACTTTCATCATCTCCCTCTTCCATTTGGTTTTCACTGTCATCATCACCGTCATCCTCATTATTTGTTTGGTTTCCATTGTCGTCTCCTTCCGTATATTCAGTCGGTTGAATCTCGCTGTCCTCAAGGCCGTAATAACCGTCCAGGCATCCTGTCAGCCAAATGGATAATACGATCCACATGATCCCAATCAGCGTGAGTCTGACAATCGTCCTTAATGATTTAAACTGTTGAACAGTCTTGTAGTTTGAATCATTGTATTCAACATTGGAAGGAAGTGTTTGGTCAGGTTTCATGTCCGTAACTGTTTGATTATGAATCAAAGTTTGCGGATATAGCCTGCTTTCTGAAACGGATAATTGGTCTGTAAATGATGGTCTTACTAATATTTGCAAAAGCGCCCTCACCTAAGCATGAATTGACACGGTTTTTAAGGATTAGCGCAAAAACGAAATTGTGTTTAGTATTTTCTGCAAATATCAGCAGGTAGAAATGGGAGTTTTTGCAAAAGGTTTTTCTTTCATAAACTCAAAACACTTCTAAACACAGATTGACTAATCCCGTATCTCAAGGTTCAACAGTCAGTGCATTAGGACTAATACCACAGGAGCCATCAGGGTTGATTAGAATAAGATCATAGGTTTCGCCTGTAGGTATTAATCCCGTTGCTACAGAAACCTGTATTGTAGCTGCATCCAGAAAAGTGACTGAATTCTTCAGCCAAATGGCCGTGCCACCGGATGATGGATTTACAAAGACATAAGGTTTATCTTGTAATTCTACTCCATAAATTGTGCTAACATAAACGGTGACATCAAAGTCTACGCTAAGGGATACAGTGTCCGGAGTTACTGAGAGAATAGATATCTCCTGATTATCTGTGACTTGTACAGCTTCGTTTATAGAGGTATAATGACCAGCAGAATCAATGACCTTCAAACCAAATATTTCTGTTGTACTCGCTGTGATACCTACCGGAATAATGGCTTCAAGTTCATTGGAGCTCATAGCCGAATACTCGAGCGAATATGGTCCGTAATTAAAACTGATCAATTGAACTTCAGCAGGTGTCTCCGTAAACCCAATTGTATTAATGGTAACAGCATTTTCCACACCATTATAAAGAATTGGTGGAAGAATAGATTCTATGGAATAATCTAAACTTAGGCAACCTCCATCATCTGCAAAGCCACTGCAATCATTATCCAGTCCATCACATATTTCCATGTTACCCGGATAAATATCAGCATTGGTATCATCGCAATCTAAGTCTGAGGTATAACCATCTCCATCAGCATCTGTCCCATCCAGACCATCGCAATTCGTATCTCTCCCATCTATTGGGTCAGGAGCACCAGGGTAAATGGACGCATCCATATCATCACAATCCCCATCACAGGTAGTGTACCCATCTTCATCCATGTCTACACCATTATCTACGACACCGTCACAGTCGTTATCAATCAAATCTCCGCAAATATCAATAGCTCCAATATTGATGGTTGGGTCCGTATTATCACAATCATCGAGCCCTACATATCCATCAAAATCATCATCACCACATAAGTGATCAGATCCACTGCAATTGTTATCTATACCATCACTGCACACTTCTTCGGCCCCTGGATAAACAGTGTCATCCAGATCATCACAATCTCCGTTGTAACCATTAATTCCATCCCCATCCTGATCAACAATTCCACAATGGTTCATAACAAAAATCGCTTTATCCTCACTTGTCCATGTGGCATCAAAATAACTATTCTGATTTACATAGATTTCTAACGAACAGCTAAAATCGGAACAACTCAATACCTCCGGATTACTTGTCATACATTCATTAGCACAGTTCGTATCTTCGCCACAAGCTTCCACACAGTTATATGCCTGAGTCAAAATAGCCACACAGGCCGAAATCACACATTCTTCATCTATCAGGCCATCACAATCATTATCAACCCCATCACATATTTCTAGTGGAGTTCCCGGTTTATTGTAGGAGTCTGAATCATCACAGTCATCTGCATTTTCTACAAACCCCTCTGGTAATGAACAAGCCTGAGTGGTACTATCCGGATCACCATAACCATCTGAGTCTGCATCTCGATAGTAGGTTGTGGTCACATCATTATCTATTATTCCATCGCAATCATTATCCAACCCATCACAAAGCTCCATTGCCATTGGATTGATAGAAGCATTCTCATCATTACAATCATCGCTGTTATTCACAAAATAAAGCGGGGCATTCACTCCAGTGGGAACCCAAACAGGAAATTTTGGGTTTCCGTAACCATCTTTATCGGAATCCTGATAATAATAGGCACCAGAGTAGGTAGGCAAAACAACAGATTGAACACTGGTATCTTCCCTTATTTGCAAGATGCCTGTTTCGCTATCAAAGCTGATCTGAGATATCAATTCATTGGCAGGACTGCTGTCGCCATCACCACCAGACCTTTGCGAATAAAGGGCATATGGAACCGAAACCAGTTGAAACACTCCGGTACTTACAAAATCACTGGTATTATTTGCATCAATGCTAACTTCCAAAAACTTATTGGCACTACCCCAATCAATTGATTCAAAAGAACTTCCCGAGGCATTTCCTCCACCAATCTGAAGTGAAAAGAGACCAATGGAATTTGTCTTAACGGAATGTGACTCTGAATATATTATCGCACCACTTGCTTGACCTTCTCTGATGGATAATTGAATTTGTACATCTGAATTTGAAATAGCTTTACCAGTATTGTCTAAAGCAATTGCCTGATAGTTGATCAGTGCAGGAGATTGGCCGTGAACAAGACTTACGAAAAGTATTAAGAGGAATGCGTAGAAGAGTTTCATAGCAGTGATTAATTTTTGATGACTTTGAATTGTTCTAAAAATTCATCATCAATGGAAAGAAGTTGTACCAGGTAAGCCCCCACCGCAAATGATTCAAAATCTATTTCGTTGGTTTCAGGAAAGGTATAGATTAACTCTCCAGACAATTGATAGATTTTAACTCTGAAAACTGCCCTGTCGGGAGATTCAATAAGTAGTTTCGTGTGGACCGGATTCGGGTAAACAGTAATCAATTCATGATCACCAGTACTTATATTAAGCAATTCCTGACCAGGAGTATCCACAATTATCAGGGGGGTGTAGAGTAGACTGAAACTTTCATGTTGAGAAGTTCCGGTTATCAGGTCACCTATTGAATACACCACTCCACCAGTAGGAAGTATTTGCGACCCGCTATTGAGCTGATAAAATGTAATTTGCTGTGCTGACGCAGAAAATTGAATTATCAGAAAAACGAATAAAGTGGTCAGACCTGACTTTTTCATTAGACTAGATATTAGCCTTAATTGAATTTAAGAAAAAATCAGCACATTGATTACCAGTAGGTTAGCTTTTATTTCATCACCTACAAGGGTTCAATAAATCAAAAAATCCACCCCTTCTTCAAGAGGTGGATCCTATAGTGAATCGTAGTTGAACGATCCAGTATTAAAAGGTCATTACCTGAGCACCTTCTTTGATACGCTCATGAATAAACCCTGAACCTTCTATGCTCACACCGGCAATAAAGTCCCCGGCCTCATAACCTCTAACCTTCGCGCATGGAGGGCATACACCAACAGGACATCCATTATTAATAATGCCATCAACCATTTCCTTCATCGATGGATCCAGTGGGTTTAGGTGCACGTTATCGGCTGCTCCTTTTCTTACCCAATCTACAGCTGCACTTACTAAAAACACTGACACTTCCAGCCCTGATTTTACTCCTCCATTGGCGATGCTCCAGGCCACCGAAGCGCGTTCATTGTCCAGACCGTGTGAAATAACTACTACAAGTTGATTTGTCGTTTTCATGATATAATTTGTTTATGATAAATGGTTAAATGATTTTCTTATTGACCAGGAGTGTAAACATGAAGGCTTATCGCAGGTTCATCGAAGGGATTCCCAACCGCATGAAGTCCTATGCGATCGTCGATATAGGTCATCGCATCCTTTTGATAAACACTCACAGATAATAGCTTTGGAGATTCTTCTTTGGTATATCTCATTTCCTCCAGACTGCCACGTAACACTTTGAATACACATCCTCCTTTAGGATGTCCGTGAATGTTACCGATGAAGCCCTTCTCCCAACGAATCAGAACAACCTTCATCAATTCATTCTCGATGAGGACGTGGTTTCTTTCAGGGTTGGACAGAAACTTATGAAGCATTCCGGGATGTATCTTATCCTGAACTGATTGCAACACCAGTAAAAATTGAAGCGCAGAATAAGGAGGGTTAGCAATGTTGAGACTCTCGAAGAGATCTGCCAGCACAAATCTTAAATCAGGAATATGTCCGTTTAAGATGGCCTTATTGGCTCTAGGCAGGATCATTTCATTCACCACGTCTAAAGAGGAGAATGGATACCTGTTGCTAACTTGAATGGTGTTTATTAAAGAGTTCATGATGTACTGCTTTGTGATTACAGTACAAAGAACCTATGATCAGCGAAGGATCATTTTGCTGAAAAGTCCAATGACTTGACTATTTAGGCCAATGGGAATTTTAGACCGTAAGTAGTTTCTTTTTATAGTCTGTAGGGTTCCTTCCAGTGACCTGTTTGAAAGCCCGGCTGAAATGAGAAAGGTCTTCGAAACCGGATTGATAGGCTATCTGGGAAACACTCCCCTCCGAATTGGCTATGAGATTGGCAGCATGAGAAATGCGACGTTGAAGCAGCCACTTACCAGGAGATTGCTGATAGATTTGATTGAACTCACGCTTAAAAGATGAAAGGCTGCGATGGCTCAGTTCCGCATAGTCTTCAATACGAAGGTTAAAGCAGAAATTTTTCTCCATCACATGCTCTAGCGAAGGTCTGTCCGTATCCGCCAGACGATTGAAATAAGAGGTAAGAGAAGGATTGCCATTCATGAGGTTGATCAGCAACTCCTTTAGTTTCAAAACCAATATATGATCCGGTGGCCTGTTTTCACCCCTGAAATAAGATAACATAGAATGAAAATACCCCTCGAGGTAATTCGAAGAGTTGATCTCTAATCCTCTGAAATCCGATTGACTGTTTTCTTGCTTAAGAGAGGTTTGACCCCTGACCTCATTGTAGGTTTCCCGGATCAAATCATCTGAAAGGAAAAAGCCGAGCATACAATACTCGTCATCAAAATATTGGTGGATTACCTCGGCTCCCTTTTTTAAATATAATGTCTGTCCTGGGGTCAATGTCCATTCACCATCAATTGTTCTATAAGTCTTCTTTCCACTGAGTACGTGAACAACATAGTCGTTTTTGGAAAAGATGCCTATATGCTCCGCATCAATAGGACAGGTATACTCAAGACATACCGTATCGCGATACTGAAAGCGGTTAAAGCTCAGATTTTCTTTAACAATCTTGTAGAAATTAAGCATTGGAAATCAGGTTGACCTCCTTAAAGATACTTATACCCCATTAAATGCGAAAGTTCCTAACCACCCTTTCGGATATGGGTCAACCCTATTTCAAATCCTAGATGACCTTAACGTCAGTAGCATCCATGCCTTTCATTCCTTTTTTGGCTATGAATGAGACCTTATCACCTTCCTGAATGGGCATGCTGAGATTGCTCTGATGAACGAAAAAGCGCTCCTGGCTACCATCCTGATTAATGAAGCCAAAACCTTTATTAGTGTCGAAGAAAGTTACCCGCCCTCTTCTTTCCGGATTTGCATCTTCTTCCGACTTTTTAGGAATCCCAATTTCGATACTGGATGCATCAATTTCCTCCTTTTTAGGATCTTCATCAGGTGGTGAATCCAGAATGTTTCCATCGGCATCCACATAAGCCATCATAGCATCTAGTGAGCTATCTTTTGGGTTGGCTTTGCGTTCTTCCTTCTTTTGTTGTTTCTCCTTACGCTTTTGTTGACGTTTTTTCTCCTTTTCTTTCTTGTTGAACGCATTCTGTGATCTAGCCATATATTACTTTCTGGTTTTTAGTGTTAATAAAATTAATCTGCCAAAGCCGAAAGTTGAACTCAACTATGACAAATTATAAGCTAATGAATTCGCTTTACCTACAGGAAGATGATGCCGAATTGATTCTGAGCTGCTCGTTGAAAGGCATGCTAACCTCATTACTCAAAGTAAGCTGTCTTCGAACGAAAACAGATAGTCAGGTTAAATGATTAAAAGAGCAAAATTAATCCTGCAAGGAAGTACTGCGAAGTTACGATTTATTTTAGGGACTACTCTCAAATGTCCTGCATTTCTTATTTAGAATTAAACTATTCCAATTCATTTTTTGACCTAACCCTCACACCTATAAGTAGTTATTTAAGTATTTGTCTTGCTATAACCAGTCTTTGGATTTCGGAAGTTCCCTCTCCGATTTGCAACAACCGCTGATCTCTATAAAAACGCTCAACATCATATTCCTTCATCAACCCATAACCTCCATGGATTTGCACTGCTTCATCTGCTACTTCCTTGGCTATCTCTGAGCAGTAAAGCTTTGCCATGGCCGCTTCCATTCCGAAAGGTTTTCTTTTCTGTTTTAGCCAACACGCTTTGTACAGCAGGTTTCGGGCTAACTCTATCTTCATTGCCATATCGGCCAGTTTGAATGAGATGACCTGGAACCTGGCAATTGGACGGCCAAACTGCTTTCTCTCCTTGGAATAGGCCAAGGCACGCTCATAAGCTCCTTGTGCACATCCCAAACCCATGGCAGCTATTGATAAACGGCCACTGTCGAGGGTACTTAACATGATTTTCGATCCATTTCCCCGCTTCCCAAGGATGTTTTTTCTAGGCACCTTACAATCGTCAAAAAATAGCTGTGAAGTGTCAGAAGCTCTCCACATCATTTTTCCATGCATTGTCTGACTGGTAAACCCTTCAGTACCACGTTCTACAATTATCGTGGATATCTCTTTACGTCCGTCTGAATGCACATTCGTGATCGCCTGGACCGTCACTCCGATATTCATGTCGCTTGAGCCATTGGTAATGAAGGTCTTGGAACCATTGATGACCCACTCGCCCTTCACTAATTTGGCATTGGTTTTACTCCCCCTGGAATCACTGCCGGCTTCGGTTTCGGTCAATCCGAAAGCCCATAGATGCTCGCCGGTGCATAATTCTGGCAGGTACTTCTCCTTTTGCTCTCTTGAACCAAATTTCAAAATGGGGCCAATTCCCAAAGAATTATGAGCCGCTACTGTAGCGGCCTGTGAGCCATCGACACGTGCTAATTCCTCAACAGCAATGATATAGGACAAAACATCCATGCCCTGACCTCCATACTTGTTTGGAACCAGCATTCCAAACAAACCAATCTCTCCGATTTTACGCGTGAGCTCCGGAGAAAACTCTTCTTTGTCGTCAAGTGCCTGAGCCTTGGGTTGAATTTCCATCTCAGCGAATTCCCGCACTGTCTGACGGATCATATCATGTTGTTCGTTGCAATAGATATCCATGGGTTTGGGGTGTTAAGTTGTTTATTTGATCTGGTATTGGGGTAATATTTCTTTGGGTACCTCTACCTCCCTATTCAATAGAGCAGAGGCGAAGGTTTTGCCCTGAGGGTCAGTTCTGCCGGAATAGGTGCCACCGCCATCAAGGGCCTCCGTCAGATGAAAATTGAGCGCGTTCAAATTATCCAGTTCATACCTTGTGACTGTTCCCTTGCACAGCGATTTAAACCATTCGTGAACTTTTTTAGCCGTGATATTTTGAACGAGCCATGAGTAAATAAGCTCATTTCTTGCCAACACTCCGATATTGACAGTATTGCCTTTATCACCGGATCTGGCCAGACAAACCTCCAACAATTTCACTTCAACAAGATCCGTGGACCACTGATGATCCTTTGACTTTACCTTATCCGAATGGATTGTAGGTAAACTAGTATAAGTAGATGGGATATAGCTACTTATAACCTTTGAGATTCCATCGTTTATCTCGTGTATATAACTTTCTATTTTGGTACAATCTACCAATGCCGGCCAATACTTTAATACCTCTTGAGGTTTAGGTCTTCCTCCCGTTACAGCCACTCCCGGAGGACCACTTAGGATCATCGCTGATAGTTGTCTCGAGAACATGTCTAACTTGCTACGATCAGGATCAAAGGCCACAAACTGGATCAGAATTTCATTAGGACTGATTGTATTTGCCAGTGCCTGGTGGGTAGAATCATACCCAATAAAGTTCGTCGACGTCTTCTCAAATTGAGTGCCCACACGCTCCCAAAAGAGCTTTTGAAATAGTTGAGCTTTTTCCAACGCATCAGGTGCACTTAAGATTAAACTACCAGAAGCCTTCCAGCCATGATGATAAGACATCGAGACTTTCCAGGTCTCCGGTGAAGGTTTGCCCTGGGCTCCTATTACTCTTACCTTATCATTCCCCTCATCTACCAGTCGAACGCTTGTTACATCTGCGATGACATCTGGCCCATAGTAGTTTTCAGGATCATGTATTTCATAAACCAATTGTTCTTTCACGGTAAATTCTGTCACCATTCCTCCGCATTGGGGGCTTTTGGTTACAGTGAAATCTCCATTTTCCTCCATCATTATAATAGGAAAGGCCATTTCATCCCAGCTTTTAATAGTTTGCCAGTCGGTAAAATTGCCCCCCGTGGCCTGAGCACCACATTCTATGATATGACCAGCAATCATTCCGGCTGCAAGAAGATTCCAATCATCGGGCTTCCAGCCAAACTCGTACATTAGAGGTCCAATGGTCAGCGCACTATCCGATATTCTTCCTGCAACAACAATATCTGCCCCATTCCGAAATGCCTCAGCTACAGGCACTGAACCCGTATAGACATTGGCTGATTGCACCCGGTCGCGAACCTGATCAAGACTTAATCCCTCTTCCATATTCCTAAGGTCATGGACCTCCGTAGCGCATTTCTCGAGGCGATCGACGATGTTATCACCTGTTATGGCAAAAATCCTTTTTTCAATGCCCCGGCTTCGTAGTTCTTTTTGCAAAGCAATAGCACATCCAATGGGGTTATTCCCACCGGCATTGGTCACGATTTTTGCATCAGATTGCCTTAGTTCATCACCGGCAAGAAGTACATGATCAATAAAATCCTGCACATATCCTTTTTCAGGGTCTCGGTTTTGGAGTTTTCGCAAAATACTCATAGAGACCTCTGCGAGATAATCGGCATTGACATAATCCAGGGCTCCGAATTTAAGTTGTCGTTTTAAGGCCAATGGATCATCTCCCCAAAAACCACTTGCATTACCAATTCTGACCACCTTTTTAGTCATTGTTCTGCCATTTAGGTTTGCGTTTCTCAAGAAATGCTGCCATGCCTTCTTGTCCTTCTTCAGACATTTTTGCCTTTACGATGGCCTGCACCGTATGCTCTTTCATGTCGAATTCGCTCCAGTGGTTTGCCACCTGGTCGATCAGGTATTTGCAGGAGCGTTGGGCATGAGGCCCTCCAAGCATCAATTCATCCAAAAGGGAGGTTAACCTGATTTCAACATCCTCTCCCTTCAGCGATTCATTCACCAGGCCGCATTGTTGAGCCTTGTAACCGTCAAAACTTTTTCCTGTAAGCATCAACTCACGGGCTGAGTATTCCCCTATCCTTTTGATAACATAGGGGGCGATACAGGCCGGAATGATGCCTAGCTTTACTTCGCTGAAAGAAAACCTTGTGGATTCATCCGCCAATACAAAATCGCAGGCTGCCACAATCCCATTGGCACCCCCCATGCAGGCTCCATGAACCACTGCCACGGTAGGTTTTTCACATTCGTAAACAGCTTGAAAACAGTCTGCAAGGATGACGCTCTCGGCATAGTAACCATCATAACCTCTCTCAGAAGATCCTTTCATCCATTTCAGGTCAGCTCCGGCACAAAAGACGGAGCCTTTGCCTCTGATAATAATTACACGGACCCGGTCATCGTTGTCAAGGAGATTGAGCGCATTCAGTAGCTCCTCGATAACTAATTCGTTGAATGCATTTCTCACCTCAGGGCGATTCAACCAAATTGTGGCTGTCCCATTATGCTGTTCTACCTCAATCAATGAATTGTTCATGATCGTTAGTTTACATCCTAAAAACGCCGTATTTGGTGTCTCCAATCGGCTTCTGCATAACCACCCGAAGGCAATGCATCAAGGTCTTTCGAGTGTCTACCGGGTCAATGACTCCGTCGTCCCAAAGGCGTGCTGTGCTATAGTAGCAAGAGCCCTCGGTGTTGTATTTATCTGTAATGCTGTTTTTTAATGTTTGCTCTTTTTTGGAGTCCAGCGTTTCATTCTTCGCAGCTAATTGGTCCTTTTTAATTGTTACCAAAACATTGGCCGCCTGTTCCCCACCCATTACTGAAATTTTGGAATTGGGCCACATAAACAGAAAGTGGGGATCATAGCCACGCCCGGCCATAGCATAATTTCCGGCACCGAAAGATCCTCCAAACACCAGCGTGATTTTGGGAACTTCTGTATTGGCGACCGCATGGATCATTTTAGCGCCATCTTTTGCCAATCCATTTTGTTCATAATACTTACCCACCATGAAGCCCGTAATGTTCTGAAGGAAGATCAATGGAATCTTACGAGAGCTACATAATTCAACGAAATGCGCACCTTTAAGGGCCGACTCCGAGAAGATGATGCCATTGTTACCAATAATCCCTACAGTTTGTCCTCCTATTTTTGAAAAGCCACAAATCAATGTCTTTCCGTAACGTGCTTTAAATTCCTGGAATTCTGAGCCATCCACAATTCTTGCTATCAGCTCACGAGAATCCATGACCCTTCTGGCGTCAGAATGCACCATACCATAAAGCTCCTTAGCATCGAAAAGAGGTTCCTTAAATTCAGGTGTTTCCTGCGACTTTGATGCGGGAATATTCGAAAAAATGGACCTACAAATACGCAAGGCGTCTTCATCGTTATTGGCCAGATAGTCTGCCACGCCTGATTTCGACGTATGCATCTCTGCCCCGCCAAGATCCTCGGCAGTGACATCTTCTCCGGTGGCAGCTTTAACTAGCGGAGGCCCGCCAATGAAGATCGTTCCCTGATTCTTTACCATGATGACTTCATCGCTCATGGCCGGGACATAAGCGCCTCCCGCAGTGCAAGAACCCATAACAACAGCGACTTGTGGTAACCCAAGTGCTGACATACGGGCCTGGTAATAGAAAAACCTTCCAAAATGAAAACGATCAGCAAATACATCTGCCTGATCAGGAAGGAAAACTCCCCCGGAATCTACCAGATAGATACAGGGAAGCATATTCTGCAATGCGATCTCCTGCGCACGCAGGTGTTTCTTAATGGTATATTCGATGTAAGTGCCACCTTTCACAGTGGCATCGTTGGCAATAACCACAACATGATGCCCTTGCACAATACCTAAGCCCGTAACAATTCCAGCTGATGGAAACTCATTGTCTTTTATGTTGATTGCAGCAAGCGTAGATAATTCAAGAAACTCTGTTCCCGGATCAATAAGGTGTTGGATACGTTCACGGGCAGTTAGCTTACCGCGTGATTTGTGTCGGATAGTATTTTCGTCTTTATCACGCTCTAATACCTGTTTTTTGTAAGTAGTAAATTGCTTAAGATAACGACGATAGGCCTTTTCGTTAGCTTTATACTCATCGGATTTTGGGTCAATCTTTGTCTTAATTGTTTCCATGCTCTTAGGGGTGTCGAACTTGAAACATCCTTAGTGTTTGACGCCAAGCTACGTGAATTTTTTAGAAACATAGCTCACTGCGTACACTTTGTGATGAATGGTATTCAATTAAACAGAAATAACTGACAAGAGGTTTCAGAAGCATTTTCGGAGAAACAAAAAAAGCGCAGCAGATGCTACGCTCTTAGGTATCTTAAAAGAAATATTATTTCCTAAAACTCTACAATTTCAAACTCCGTCCTACGGTTTTTCGCTTTTCCCTCCGCAGTACTATTATCTGCGATTGGTGTTGTTTCACCATATCCTTTGTACTTCAATCTCTCAGCAGGAACGCCCGCCAGCACCATATAATCTACCACTGCCTTAGCGCGTTGTTCTGAAAGCTTTAGATTCAATTCATCGGAACCAACATTATCAGTATGCCCTCCAATCTCAATAACCATTGTAGCATTCTCTTCCAAAAGCGTCACAGCCTTATTCAATTCGACATAGCTAATTGGTTTCAAGGTCGCTTTACCACTTTCAAAGAAGATGTTATTCAAGACCACTTTAGTTCCTTTCTTAATAGGCTCCAATGAAATGTCCATGGAGATTTCTTCATAGTTGGCATCTGAAGGAATATCAAAACTCTGAGAATAGAAGAAGAAGCCTTTACTGTTAGTAGAGACACTATAACTCCTTCCGGCTGGTAATACAATAAGGTACTCACCGGTCACAGAGTTACTTTTATTAATGGCAATGAGCTCTCCGGAATTGATATCCTCGATTAATACTACCGCTCCCAGTGGTTCGTTCGTTTCAGAATTGGATACGATACCCTGGATAACCACAGTTGGTTTAGGTTTCAGGTGATCAGGAAGCTCTACCTGATAGATGTCGTAATTTCCCGGATCAATCCTGGAAGAAGCAAAATAGCCTATACCCTCTGCCGAGATACTGAAATTGGTATCATCACCTGAAGAGTTTACTGGAGCACCCAGGTTGACCGGCTTGGACCATTTACCATTCTCAAACACACAGTAGAATATATCAGCGTTACCATATCCGGGGTGACCATCAGTAGAATAATAAAGGGTTTTACCATCCGGGGCCAGGTAAGGGCTTTTTTCATTTAGCGGTGTATTTACAGTGCTTCCAAGGTTTTGAGGAATTCCCCAGTCTCCCAGGTGATTTTTCTCTGACATATAAAGATCAGATCCACCATAACCACCTGAACGGGCAGAAGTAAAGATGATCCTCGTTCCATCTGAGCTAATGGTCGGTTGTGAATCCCAATCGCTGCTATTGATGACATTCCCCATATTGGTAGGTTCACTCCATTCAGTACCATTCAATTGAGTGATATACAGATCACAATTACCTACGCCCTGCTTTTCATCACCGCATCTTACGTAAACCATGGTTTGTCCGTCACCAGTAAAAGCTGATCCGAAATCATCTCTCAGGGAATTCAATGGTTGTGGCAAAAGCTCCGGAACACCCCATGAGCCATCTGTCATGGTAGAAACATATAGATCTTCTCCCCAATGCGCTGTCTGAGTGGTGTCTGAACGGTAATCAAACCCGCCTTTTCTTACACTTGTAAAATATAACTTGGTTCCTGTTGGGCTTACCTGAGGCATGTAGTCACCATATGAACTGTTGATAGCACTAACCTCCCGCGGCGTATCCATCGTTGTAGCCTGTTCCCTGATCTTCGGGCTTTTGGTAGCATATTCTACCCTGTTTTTTGCCATGTGTTCATTCATGGTAGTGTTAGGGCCCTTTGGTAAGCGTTGCATATAGTTGGACAGACACCATTGAGCATCTGAGAATCTACCAAGAGCGATCAAAGGCTTGCTCGCTTCATAATAGAATGTGTAGTCATAATTCGGATTGATTTTGGCTACCATCTCAAAAGCTTTGGCAGCATCTTCATATCGGCCCTTATAATTGCAGGCCATACCTAGAAAGTAAAAGGATTTCACGTCCCGTTGATTATAACGTGTAGCTTCCTGAAACTTCTGAATAGCCTCATCAAGGCGATATTGTTTATAATATTCCATGCCCTTGTTAAAGGCTTCCTGGCCCTGAGCAAAACAGACAGAACCGACCAGTAACATTAAGAAACTAAAAATGGCTAGCTGAGTTTTCATATTTGGTAGTTGGTATAGTGGATTAAATTGAATCTTTACTCTGGAAGTAAAACTTCATGAAATTATGAAAAATACCAGTAAATCAGGAAGTTCAGACTAAAAAATATTTAGTAATTCGGTTATCAATGAAATTTTGATTGGTAATTACCATCTTAATTGAAGGTTTTTATACCAACATTCTGAAGCCCATCTGGTTTAATTATTCCAAGTTATAAGCTATCTTTATATAAAGCCTAATCATGTACTTCATACTCAACAGAGCCCCTTTCAGAATGCTCCTCATTCTGATTATCACTGTTTTCAGTTTGAGGCTCACCGCACAGGATTCATTAAAAATCTACAAGGAAAAGGTCAAGTTACTGGAGCTGACAGAGCTTGTTCAGTCTATGACCCAAAGGTCATTACTCATCCCCGGCTATCAGCCCGAACTAAAGGCTTTGGTAGCTCGGCAGGCATTCAATTTTTGGCAGCAGAATGAAGAGGAAAAGTTGGTTTCACATTTGAATGTGTATGCATCCTTACATCAGGCTAATAAATTCCTTGAATATGATTCATCAATAATGTCCTACGGTTACAACCAGATATTAGGACATAGCCAGATGGTGGTGTCATTGGAGAAAGGTAGTGATCCTAACTACTTCTACTCCGCCGGATCTGATGGCCGAGTATTAAAATGGAACATTAATAGACCAAAAGGAATACCCACCACGATATACGAAGAGCAGGATCTCATCAGGTCAATTGATGTGAGTGATAATGATAAATGGCTGATGGTTGTGACGAAGAATAGTGGCGTGGTCATTGTAAACCAAGAAAGTAGTGCCGAAATTGATCAAACCATCCGGGACATGGAGTTGGTTCAGGCTGCAACCTTTTTACCCAACAAAGATGCTTACCTGACAGTCAACAAGAAGGGTGAAGTAAAAATCAAAGGCTATGAATATCCGGATGAGGCTGTGGGACAAATTGCATCTAAAGTACTTTCTGTAGTCATTAGCCCCGAGGATTACACCGCCTATTTAGGAACTGAGGCAGGTAATGTTGCCAAAATTCAGGAATCAACCGGAAATGGAGATCTAAGTATCATGTTTCCAAAAGCTTATGCGATCAACGCCCTCGATATTAGCCCAGATCACAAGTTACTGGCTATTGGGCGGGAGTTAGGTGATGTGGTGATTTGGGACATTGAAGCCAAAGAGCCGCTCCGAATAATCTCAGGTCACGAATCTGCGGTTACGGATGTTGAATTTAGTCCTGACAACACAATGCTGGTCTCTGCCAGCCGGGATGGAACAGCAAGAATTTGGGATATTCAAAACACAAGAAAATTGCCAATTGTGCTGGACGATCATGAGGACTGGGTGATGACCGTGTCTTATAGTCGCGATGGAAAACAAATCATCACTGGTAGTAAAGATAATTTCATCCGAATATGGCAGGTAGATCCCGAAGTACTGGCAGATCGCATATGTGATGCGCTAAACAGAAACCTTACCGAAGAGGAATGGAAAGAATATGTAGGTCAGGACATACCCTATCAGAAGACCTGTGAATAATCAATCGGAATCAGGTAAAAGGATGTAATTTCGCGATTTTACCAAGTATCCCAAATTTGTCCTACAACCCTTACGAAATTGAGCTTCCGGTAACGGAAATTATAGATGATGTTAAGCTTCATCTGAAAAGCGAGAATACCCTGATAGTTAATGCTCCTCCGGGTGCCGGTAAGAGTACCCTGCTCCCTCTGGCTTTAAAGGATGAGTCCTGGTTAAAAGACCAAAAGATATTAATGCTGGAACCCAGGCGTCTGGCAGCAAGATCAATCGCTTCAAGGATGTCTGACTTGTTGGAAAAACCTGTTGGGAACGAGGTTGGCTATAGAGTAAGGTTTGATAACAAAGTCTCTGATAAGACACGTATCGAAGTATTGACCGAAGGTATTCTTACCAGGATGCTACTCTCAGATAATAGCCTGGATGGTGTGGGAATGGTCATCTTCGATGAATTTCATGAAAGAAGTATTCACGCTGATGTAGCCCTTGCTTTTTGCCGTGAAGCACAGCAGGTACTCAGACCTGATTTAAGAATTATGATCATGTCAGCAACGCTGGATACCCCTACCTTGACCAGAACACTTAATGCAAAAAATATAACAAGTGCTGGCAGGCAATATCCGGTTGAAGTCATTTACTCGAAAGAAGAGCAGGACACTATTATGCTGGTGGAAAACTGTGCCCGAACAGTGGTCAAAGCCAGCAAGGAAAATGAAGGCGATATATTGGTTTTTCTACCAGGAGAAGGAGAAATACGAAAAGTAGAATCCATCTTAAGATCAAACCTAAAAGGTTTCGCCATTCATCCGCTGTATGGCCAACTTCCCCAAAACAAGCAGTATGCAGCTATTATGCCGGACAGAAATGGCTTGAGAAAGGTGGTTCTGGCTACTTCTATTGCCGAGACAAGTTTAACAATAGAAGGGATCAAGGTAGTTGTAGACAGCGGCTATGGACGAACGTCCAAATTTGACCCTAAATCCGGTTTGTCAAGGTTAGAGACCGTTCAAATCACCAAGGACTCGGCAGATCAGCGAGCCGGCCGTGCCGGCCGATTATCAGAAGGAACTTGCTATCGCATGTGGAGCATGGGAGCTCATCATAAATTCGTTGAGCACCGCACGCCGGAAATCATGGAAGCTGACCTCACCCCTCTCGTGCTTGACATGGCTCAATGGGGTGTGAAGGACATCAGTCGGCTTACCTGGCTTGATCAACCACCCAAAGGAGCACTAGCGATAGCATCAGAACTACTTCATGATCTCGGAGCCCTCGAAAATGGCCGAATAACAGAACACGGAAAAACCATTAACAAACTACCATGCCATCCTCGAATTGCCCATATGCTGGCCCTGGCCGAAGAAGAAGATCAAATTCCTTTAGCAGCAGATTTGGCTGCTCTATTGGAAGAACGTGATCCTATGGATCGCGACACAGGGATAGATATAAACCTTAGAATTGAGTTGTTGAGAAGGTTAAGGGACGAAGCAAGGCTGAATAAAAAGTTTGCTCGCATTGAAAAGGTGGCAAAAAGCTATCGAGATATGTTCAATGTTAAACCAGATAATGAAGCAGTGGATCCGTATGAAACTGGCATCATACTTTCATATGCCTATCCTGAACGAATTGCCTGTGCCAGACCGGGAAACAATGCTCAATTTCAACTTTCAAATGGAAAGCTCGCTATGGCTGGCCATCGTGATGATCTCGCTCATGAAGCATGGCTGGCAGTTGCACATATGGATGCTAGAGATGGGATGGGAAAGATATTTCTGGCCGCACCACTCAACCCAAGAGACCTCGCTCCTTTGGTGAAAGAAAAAGAAAATATTACCTGGAATAGTAAAAACGGTGGTCTCATTGCAAGTAAGGATCTATGCATTGGGAGAATTGTTCTAAAATCTACTCCACTACCTGATCCTGATCCTTCTCATCTTAAGAAGGCTATTTCTGAGGCGATTCGTAAAGAAGGTGAACGGCTTCTTGACTTTAATGAAGATGTGCATCAATGGCAAAGCCGAGTCATGTCTCTTCGCAAATGGAACCCACAGGAAGGTTGGCCGGAGGTAACCACTACCTCCCTGCTTCAAAGCAATGAAGAGTGGCTGTTCCCCTACCTTGATAACATCAAGAAACCTGAAGACCTTAAGAAAATTGATCTTACGAAAGTATTACATCACCACCTTTCATATGAACTCCAACAAAAGCTGGATGACCTTGCTCCGGAGTATATTCTGGTGCCAAGTGGTTCAAAAATACGGCTGTTGTATCGTATGGATGCTGAACCTCCAATTCTATCTGTCAGGCTGCAGGAAGTATTCGGGTTAGAGGACACTCCTAAAGTCAATGGAGGAAAAAAGGGTGTACTGATGCACTTGTTGTCCCCTGGATTTAAACCGGTCCAGGTGACTTCAGACTTAAAAAGCTTCTGGGATAACACTTATTTTGAGGTTAAAAAGGATTTAAAACGAAGATACCCCAAGCATGCATGGCCGGATGATCCATGGAAGGCAGAAGCTGTCCGCGGCGTCAAACGCAAAAAGTAAAAATGGCAGTCTACAATTAATTACCAAAAAGGCTTCGCGCAAACACGAGCTTCATCCTCTTCTGGAAGTTCTCAATCACCTTGAAAATCTCTGTGACGGTCACCACCTCAATCTTTGTAAGTGAATCGGGACCGACAAAGTTGTGTGGAGCTGTATGATCCTGAATGATCTGCATGGCCTGATACTTCAGCCTCATTCCCATGAGATAGTAGTAAGACTGCATCAGTTCCTCAAAATCTTCGGGAGAAAACACCTTTCTTTCTTTTAATTCAAGCAGCCGTTCACCTGTATTGGTTTTGAGGATTTTATGCTTCAAAGCAAAAGCTCTCACCAAATCTACAATCGGAGTCATCGCTTTCTTGATATCAAACACCTTTCTATCATCCTGTTCGATGGTTCGTATACTTCGAAAAAAGTTTAACGGCGGCTCATATTTCAATGCATTATTGGCCAACTGGACAAAAAACAAGTCATTCGGATTATCCAGTTTTTGCAATATGTATTCCTTCAGGTCATCTAGCAGTTGGGGGTCTCCATAGATCAGCCGACAATCAAAGAAGGTAGAAAAGTTCATAACTGCCTGTGCATTAGGTTGATCGATCCACTCGTCATAGTTGCGCTTCCAATGCGAAAGGGAATGAGTCCATTTCGGATTTTGTGCCATAAGATCACCCTGGCAATAAGTGAAACCAATTTCATTCAGCTGAGCAGAGACCAAAGAGGCAAAATGCAGAAAATACTTCCTGGTTTTCTCCCGAAACTCGTTGGCCTTGTCTTCATAAATGATCGCATTGTCCTGATCAGTCTTTAGTGTTTGCTCTCGACGGCCTTCACTACCCAAAGACATAAATACAAATCGAGCCGGGGGCTCTCCTACCTCATTAATTACATTTTCGATGACTTTAAGAGCAATCGTATCAGTAACTGAAGTGATCACCTGGTTGACAAGCTCAGATTTGACCCCTCGGCTAAGCAAGCCATACACAATCTCTGGCACCTGTGCCCATTTTTGCTTGAGTTCCTCCGTCGTGCGGGTGAGTCTTACAGATTGGATAAAAACAAATGGAGATTGCGCCTGATCAGAAATCAATTTATTTCTACTGACCATCCCGATGTCTTTCCCATTAGCCTGAACCACCAAATAGCGAATCTTGTTGGCAAACATCATCAAAACCGCTTCATAAATGAAGGAGGTCTGACTGATACGATAGATGGGACCTTCCATGATTTCTTCAACGGCTATTGAAGATGGCCTTTGCTCACTTACAATTTTGTTTCGAACGATGATATCGGTGATGTAGCCAGCTAATTCACCTTCATTTTCAACAAACAAGCAGCTCGTTTTATTTTCCTCCATCAGACGAGCGGCATCATGAGTTGGTGTATTAATCGGGCACGTTACGATTGGAAGCAGGTTGACACTTTCGATTCTTCTAACAAAATAGCGATCAAAAATCAGGTTGTCGGAGTCAACTACCTGCCGCGAAACATAACTGGAAAATCGCTCCTGAAGCATTTCCTTGCCAAAGGATGACAGGAAGTAATCATAAAAAGCAGTATTGGCTTTACAGAGGTTCCTGAATATTTGACCTGATAATTGATAGACCGTGGTGTTTTTCCTGACTTCTACACTTCGAATTGATTTACCATTATTGAGCAAAATTGAGAATGCTCCATAACAACTGGACGATTCCAGAGAATCTTCAAGTTCCTTTTTTCCATAACTATTGTAAAAGAATGTATTGTATCCACCCTCTTTGATAATATCCAGACCTGTCAGCGGAGTTTTGTGTTGCTCATAGATAACCTCCTTCTGCTCAAAGTACTTTAGCTTCAATTGCTTGCTTAGTTCCAAAAGGGTGTTGTCATCAAGATTATTGAATGGTTCTGTAAGCTTTAAGAAGGTGAATGCCTCATTCATAAAATCATCCAAAAAATTAAAATAAGTAACACTACAAAAGGCAGGCCGCAACCAAGGCTGCTTTTCCCTGGATTGGACTTAGTTTCTTGAGAAAATTGCCCTATCTCCAATAAGCGCTGTTCTGCGAGTTGAAAATAGCATTTTACCGTAGCCTGAACGTCCAATAAGGCATCATGGGTTCTATCGATCTTTGAAACAAAAAGTCTGTTGTAGAGTTCCTCTAGCTTCAGATACTTTCCTTTTTTGAAAGGGTTCATAGCCTTACTGGCAATCATCGTACAGAAACTACGTGCATCAGCTAGAATATTTTCAAGTCCCGAACGAATCATAGCGACCTGAAGCATTTTGTGATCCAACTCCACAAAATGTCCAACCAAAATGGGGTTGTAATAATTATAATCGGCTATAAACCTTTCAATTACCAGGCGACGTGGCTTGCCTTTAATTCGGAGCTCATCGAGGGTAATTCCATGAATTTTCTGAGACTCGATGTCAATAGAAATCCCCTCTTCATATACAAAATGGTTTTCTGTCTTAATGAGGTTCCTTTCAAAGTCGTAGATCTGCCAGGCTATCTGAATCAGATAGGGCCACTTATCTAGCCTGGTTATGGGGGATTTAATTGATGAAGGCATACCTGATGTTTCGACATCAACAAAAAGCAAGTACCCCTTCATCAATATTATTTTATATGTGGTTGAAACTTATCACCACTCGGTATGGAAGATGCCTTCCATATCCACTCTTTCATAGGTGTGAGAACCAAAATGGTCTCTTTGAGCCTGGATCAGGTTAAGCGGTAATCTTCCGGAGCGGTAAGAATCGAAATAGCTCAAACTTGCTGATAGACCTGATGCCGGAATACCTCCTGCAACGCTATAGCCAACTACTCTTCTCATAGCACCCGCATTCGCATTAAGCTCTGAAGCAAAACCTTCATCCAACAATAGGCTACTCAAATCATTGTTCTTAGAAAATGCTTTTCTCATTTCCTCCAATAACCCGGCACGGATGATGCATCCACCTCTCCAGATTTTGGAAATAACTTCCAGGTTGCAGCCATAGCCATATTCCTTAGAAGCAGCGACCAGCTGGGTCATCCCCTGCGCATAAGTGATGATGAATGCGAAGTATAAGGCATCTTCTACATCCTCAACAGTCAAGCCTACGGAAGGGATGGCCGGAGACTCATATAGCTTTTCAGCAGCTACACGATCATCCTTCAACGCAGATATTTCTCTCATGGAAACAGAAACATCGATAGTTGGAACAGGAATGCCTAAATCCATGGCATTCTGTGACGTCCATTTACCTGTACCTTTTTGTTTTGCTTTATCCAGGATCAGATCAACCAGATGCTTTCCGGTCTTATCATCCATCTTAGTGAAGATTTCTGAAGTGATCTCAACCAGGAATGATTTCAACTTTCCCTGATTCCATTTGGTGAAAGTCTCATGAAGCTGCTCGTTGCTCAGACCTAAGCCTGTTTTCAACACCGTGTAAGCCTCAGAAATCAACTGCATCAAGCCATATTCGATGCCATTATGAACCATTTTTACGTAGTTTCCAGCAGATTTTGTACCCATGTAATCAACACATGGTTCACCATTCACTTTAGCAGATACAGCTTCGAAAATTGGTTTTACCAGTTCATAAGCCTTCTGATCTCCACCTGGCATAATGCTGGGACCAAATCTTGCTCCTTTTGCTCCTCCTGATACCCCGGAACCAATGAAGTAGATCCCTTTTTCATTGAGGTAATCCCCTCTTCTATCTGTGTCGGTAAAAAATGAATTACCGCCATCTATAATAAGGTCACCTTCATCTAACAATGGTAACAGGTCCTCAATAACTGCATCTACAGGTCCTCCCGCAGGAACTAACAACATAATTTTACGTGGAGCGGAAAGGTTTTCAATAAACGCTTTCTTATCAATGGTGCCATCAACCGGCTTGCCTTCACCTTCCTGCTTTAATGCAGCAACTTTTTCCGGGTCCGTATCAAGGCCGAAGGCAGAAAAACCATTATCCGTTACATTCAAGATAAAGTTTCGTCCCATTACACCAAGACCTACCAGGCCAAAATCATAAGATCCTTTACTCATTGTTTTTATAAATTATTATCCTAACTATGCGCTTCTAAGTAGTTTTACTGAGAAATCAGGCTCGAAGTTTAACAATATCTTCGGCTTTTCCACCTGATTTCAACCAATTATCAAAATATTTGCAAGATTTTTATCGAATCAGACAATTTATGGCAAATGTAAAAATAGAGGATCAGATATTAGTCATTTTTGGCGCTTCTGGTGATCTGACCTTAAGAAAATTGATACCAGCTGTCTTTAATCTGTACAAAAGAGGTTATTTGACAGAGAATTATCGCATCCTTGGTGTGAGCCGGACAAGTTACACAGACGAGGAATATCAGAAGATTGGTGTATTGGACAACCCGCACCTGGCCAAGGAAGATGCGGACGAATTGTTAGATTTTTCCAAACACGTCCAATATGAGTCTATAAGTACTTCTGAGCTTGCCGGATATGAGAAGTTAAATGATCGACTCCAACTTATTTTCAAGGAAACAGGTACCACTAACTGTATTTTCTACCTTTCTACTCCTCCTAGCCTTTATGAAGTGGTAAGTAAGAATCTCGCGCAGGTTGGACTTAGCGATGAGTCTAAAGGATGGAAAAGGTTAATTATTGAAAAGCCTTTCGGTTATGATTTGGCTACAGCCAAAGACCTGAATGCCAAGCTACTAGAATGCTTTGAGGAAAATCAGATCTATCGTATCGACCACTATCTTGGTAAGGAAACGGTTCAAAACCTATTAGTAACACGTTTTGCCAATAGCATATTTGAGCCGCTTTGGAACCGAAATTATATTCACAGAGTGGAGATTACCTCAGGGGAAAGCGTAGGTGTTGAGAAAAGAGGTGGCTACTATGACAAGTCAGGTGCGCTAAGGGATATGATCCAGAATCACCTCCTTCAGTTGGTTTCACTTGTGGCGATGGAGCCTCCTGCCAGAATGGATGCTGATTCGATCAGAAACGAAAAGACTAAACTTTTTCAATCCTTAAGACCACTAACGGATGAGGATATCAGAAAGAATGTAATTCGCGGACAGTACACCGGTTCGTCTTACAAGGGAGAAAAATTTGCCGGATATAGAGAAGAAGAAGGTGTTGATCCGCAATCACGCACAGAGACCTTTGCGGCCATTAAGTTCTTTATTGACAACTGGAGATGGGCGGACGTTCCTTTTTACGTAAGAACGGGGAAGAGACTTCCAACTCGGGTATCAGAGGTAGTTATACATTTTAAACCTAGTCACCACCACCTTTTCAGCAATAGAAGACTGGCAAACAACCAAAACGTATTGGTATTCAGGATTCAGCCTAATGAAGGTGTTTTGCTTAAGTTCGGTCTGAAGGTTCCTGGCGCCGGCTTCAATGTCGAGACGGTAAACATGGACTTCCTCTATGATGAGCTTACAGATTCTTATGTTCCTGAAGCTTATGAAAGATTGCTTTTGGACTGTATGCAGGGAGATGCTACCCTTTATGCTCGTGGGGACAGTGTTGAAGCAGCTTGGGATTTTGTAGACCCTATTTTGAAGGCCTGGAAAACAGAGGATATACCGGTATATGGTTATCCGGCAGGAACATGGGGACCAGAGGCCGCAATCAACATGATCGAAGGTGAAAACATGAGTTGGAGAAACCCGTGTAAGAACCTGACCAATGATGGCGTCTACTGCGAACTATAATCACCAAAATTTCTATTCTCGAAATCATTAATAATGAATAAATACATTTTTGATTCATCAGCAGAGGTTGCCAAGGCCTTTGCTGATTTTTATCTGGAGCATTCAAATGATGCTCAACCTTATCACGTCGCATTGTCAGGCGGCTCCACTCCTAAAATCCTGTTTGACCTGATTGCAAAGGACTACGTAGATAAGTTTTCCTGGAGTAACATTCACTTCTGGTGGGGTGATGAAAGATGTGTAGCACCTGACGATGATGACAGCAATTATAAAATGACCAAAGAGCGCTTGTTGGACAACATCGATATTCCGGAAGCCAACATTCATAGAATATTAGGTGAAAATGATCCTGCAGGTGAAGCTGTGCGCTATGGACAGGAAATTGAGCAATTCCTTCCTCAAACGAATGGATTGCCAAAATTTGACCTGATCATATTAGGTATGGGACCTGATGGTCATACGGCCTCCATATTCCCTCACGAAATGGAACTTCTGGATGCGGAATCAGTTTGCGCCGTAGCGACTCACCCTGAATCCGGACAAAAGAGAGTGAGTTTGACAGGTAAGGTGATCAATAATGCTGCACAGATAGCATTTCTGGTAACCGGAGCCAACAAATTCGAAAAGGTTGATTCCATTTTTGAGAAAAAAGAAGATCACAAACTTTATCCTGCTGCGTATATTCGGCCATCTAATGGTGAGTTAAGTTGGTTTTTGGATCAGGCCGCTATCGGAAAATAAGGGCTTACCTTTTTCAAAGCCTCGAGGGTGATTAATTTTGCTCCAACATTTAATTACTTCAAGAACGAATGAGGCTAGGTCAGTTAGCAAGGAAATTTGACGTTACTCCGCAGGAAATCATCAGTTATCTAAAAACAAAAGGGATAACTGCAAACCCACACCCCAACTCAAAGCTTGACGAAGAAGCTGAGGCGTTGGTTTTGGAGCATTTCGATATTTTACCTGAACAACCCATTGAGATGGAATCGGTGGATACTGCAGCTGATGAGTCGAATGTTCCAGAAGACCTGGATGTGCCTATTTCACATGAGACCATTGACGAAGTTGAAGACAATCCTGAAGAGGATTTAACGGTCACGAGTGAAGTTGTCTCAGAACCTCAAGAAGAAGTTACTTCCCCTATCAGAACGGCTACAGTAGGCGAAATTCTTGAATCTGAAGAAGAGGGTTCTGAATTGGATGTGCACTTGATCAAAGCACCGAAAGTTGAGCTCGACGGTCTGAAAGTAGTCGGTAAGATTGACCTACCTGAGCCTAAACCAAAATCTGAAACTCAAGGCGCCGAGCAAGAAGATAGGCCCGGAAGAGAACAACGGCAAAGGGGTAACAGAAAACCCAGACTTTCTGAAGAAGAACGCGAAAAGCGCCGCCTGAAAAACAAAGAGTGGAAGAAAAAGCGTGAAGCCTGGCAAGCCAAAAAGCAAAAAGAAGCCGAAGAGGCCCGCATCAAAGCTGAAAAAGAAGCACATTATCGAACCAAAATAGCCCAAAAGGCCACCAGTCCCTCAAAAGGCAAAAAAGCTACAAAAAAGAAGAAGAAAACCGGGGAAGCTGTTCCTGAACGACCTCAACCCAAGACTGCACTTGGAAAATTCTGGAGGTGGTTAAACACCTAGATTGATCAAATTCTCTACAGCCCTTTTAAATCGGTCCGGTTTATTGATAATTTTATAGAATGAATTGGTTTTTCTCGCTTATATGGACCGCTGTACTTTTCTGCTTTTTTTTGTTCCCTGAACTGTCTAACGCGCAAAACACTTCCTATTTTGTTGGAATAAAGGAACAGGGAGAACTAGTCGCGGAGACTATAGAGCTGAGAAATCCGGGTACTGAAATCGAACATTTACTTGTCAATGGAGAAACTGAAATCCCTATTGAAGAAGTAAACTATTTTCAGTCTCACGAAGGCTTTTTTTTGGTAAAGCAGATTGAACCGCTTGGATACGTTAAGTTAAAAAACATTATACAGGGACCAGTTTCTGTATATCACCTGTCTACAAGGTATTTCAGGCCAGGCCTTCAAGGTGGTCTCCCCATAGGGTATCATGATATTTCAGAATATTATTACCTGAAAGACGCCGAAATGATATCCCTCACTCCTCAAAACTTGAAAAGAGACCTTGCCAGTGATGAGCAAACTGTCAAAGCAATTAAGCGACTTCGGAGGCGTAAGCTTACCAAGGTGGTTTTAGCTGCTGCTGGTGTTTCCCTGATGGTAGTAGGAATAAATAAAATGTTTACTTCAGAAATCACGAACGGAACTTACAAGCAATTTCAGTTTTCGATGAATCCTCCATTTCTTATTGGGCTTCTAATGGTGGCAGTCCCACTCACCGCAATGAACAACAAAGATGAACCTACAGTTTTCGATATTATTGAAGACTACAATTCACGAAAGGCAGCTTCTTCGGAACAGAATTAATTTCCGTGTAAGCAGGAAAGCAAGTCTCGCTATTTCATCTCTCCTTCTAACTTAAGACAAGGAATGGGAAAGGGTGTTAGTTCCTATTTATTGGCATCAATATCGATTCCTTGATCAGGAATTACCCATTTCATATACCTATTTTTTTATTAGGAGAACTCTATGAATTTAATTGTTGAGTGGCAACCTGCCTTATCCCACCTAACTAAAAACCTCAATTTTATCTTGATTAAATGCAATAATTTATAGTTAAAAATGCCATAAAAGGTCATTAACAAGGTAAAATACCATTTTTTAGGTATTCAAAATACCTCTGAAAATGGCTACATTACTCATAATTAATTCCGTTTTATATCATTTGATATAATTGGAATGTTGAACCTAGTCCCGATCGCCTATGACCTCTTTGTCCGGATTATTCAGAATTGACTCCTCTCCTCTTGAAGAATACCTCTCAAAGTATTTGGGTGGCATCTGGGATTTCTCAAAAAGCCTTACAAGGAAAATAATAATGCCTTCACCGAGTGGTCAGGGTGTCAACCAAACTAAAATAACATGCCAAATGAAATTACTTTCAACCCTACAGGGGAAAAACTTAATGTTGATATACAAGTCACTGGGCTTGTGATAGTGTCTTATTCTTTAAGACTTTGGAGTGTCTCTCCCCCTGAAGAAAAGGTAGTCCAGGAGGAAATCGGAAATAACCTGCAGTCTCATGATGACTTCTTCTGGCTGAGAAATAAATCTCAGGATCATCTCCCCGAGGAAGTAGCAAAAAATAATGGACGAATAGTAGAACTTATCTCAACTGTTAATACCAATAAGGATGAAGTTGAGTACACCATTAAGATGGTCTTTTCACAAGGTGATAACCGAGATCAGCAGACTCCTCTAGAAGATGTTTTTATTAAGAGGACTATAAAGAAGTCCGATGGTCATCATCCTTCTCTCTACGCAATATTAAAAGCTCAATGAATATGAAAAGATCAGTTTTATTCATATGGTGCGCCTTGCTTGGATACGAAGTAATGTCACAAGACTTTGAAAAGAGTTGGGGAAAGTATGAAGTCGACACCTTACTGTTGGATTTTGTTGTGCCGGATGTTCCTGCTTTTAAGGCGTTAGGAACAGACCCCAGTAACATATTAAGGCCTTCTGATGTTCAAAAGTTTGCCATCGCCTTTGATCCTTTTTTTGACGGTTCGAATGCTGTTATCCCAGACAACTTTGCCGTCGACTTTGCACCATGGAAACTGCTATCAGGTGGCTGGACACTTGAATCCTATAGAGAAAATTGGATTAAACGTGTAGCCTACAATTCAAGCTTCAGTATAGGTACGCTCAAGGATAATGAAAGTGGTGAATTTAAAGCGGCCTTGGGCTATCGAGTAAAAATAGCTGGCAAAAATGCTGACCTACTCACCTCCGAGTACATAAATGAAGTTTATGTAAAACAGGCTACAGAAACTGAATTGGCTAAGTGGGCATATGATCAATGGAGAAAGATGAAAGATCTGTCAATGATCGAAGTAAGTAATCTCGACTCTGCCGCATTAGCTGAGAGAGAACAATATTTTGAGGACAACCTTAACCTATTTGCTTATCTCAAGGATAAGAAACTCACTTTAAAAGATTATAACAAATCGGATTCTTTAAAAGCCGAATTCAAGAAGAGCAATTATGAATTCGTGAATGTCTCGAAAATGATTAGTGATTTCAATAATTCCGGCTGGAATGCCACAAGGACTGACCTTGCAGTGGCCATGGTAGGTGTCTCTGCCGATTCATTGGTCAAAAACATTCAATATGCCAACCTCAATCTTTGGGTGACCCAATCTCTAAGATTAGGCAAAAAAGGACAGCTATTGATCGGTGGTAATCTGAATGTGCCAGATGCAGGTAATGCCGAATTTACGCTTAGCGCTAGGGCCTATGTGGGAAACAATAAGTTCAGAGCTTATTCCGAATACCAGTTTATCAACCAAAATGATGTGAATGAACCTTCAGCACTTATCAATCTCGGTGCGGAGTTCAATTTCATATCCAATTTCTGGTTTCAGTTCTATGCGGGCGTTGAGGATGTATTGGGTGAATCAGGTGTATCTCAATTCAGATCCTCTTTAAATCTTAAGTATTCCTTTAATGAAACCGCGAAGTAATCTTAAATCATAGAAACCTTGTCAGCAAGGATGAATCCGTCTTAAAACAAATAAATATGGACGCCGAAGAAATCAACCTCAAAAAAAGAGAGCAAATTTTCAGCTTTCTTAAGTTTTTCCTTGGAACATTTATCCTGGGGGCGGCTGCAGCCTTATCCACTCACTTCCTGAAAGAGGGAGAACTCAAGTTAAAAATCAGCGAGGCAGAACAGAGCAATAACAAGGATTTTGTAGATCGATACATGCAGTACCTGGATAAGAAAAATCGCCAGTCTTTTGTGCTTTTCATGTCCAAAGTAAGCGCTATCTCTGAAGAACGCACCCGCTATGCGGACCTATATAATTATCTGGATAGTCTCTATACTATTGAAGAGCTGGAGAGCAATAGAATTGATAGTCTAAAGAGCTTAAATGAAAAGATCTTCGAAAGGTTCAATGATGTGGCCATGACATTAGAAACTGCCGCACTATCTTCTGAAGAACGAGAACAAAAGGAAGAAGAGTACAACGAACTCAAGAACAATGATGTCATCAAGACAGCATTACAGAGCCAGAAGGTAGTTCAGGACATTGCTCAAAGCACGAACCTGAGTCCCGCCACTCAAATCCAAAACGAAGTACAGGAGAATGTTTCCAGTCGCTTCACTAACAAGTGGTTGAAACAAGGTTATTATAACCCTTACGGTGATTATTATCTGGCTGTACTAAACCTTGACCCTAAGTCTCAAATCGTGACCTTTCAATTGAGAAAGAGCCGCAATCTCGATGAGTCAATCATTGGGGAGAATTTCATTTTGAAACCAGGAGGTAAACAGGCCTTTGAAGACCCATCCACCAATCGTATAATCGTTGTTTACCTCAATAGTATAGATGCAGCCGGAAGAAATCCGCTTACCAAAGCTGCCTATTTCGACCTACTTATAAAACACAAAAATGCCTACTCACCCTAAACCAATCTAAATCATGGAAACACCACAATGGCTGGGTATTGTCATCGTACTGGCACCCATCATTATCTTTATCCTGACTATGATAGTCGTCCGTGCGCGACTCAAAGATCAGAATGTCTCACTTGCCGATCTGCTTGCAGAAACAGAGATAGAATTGCAAAAACAATCAGGCACCCCTCCTACCTCAGGTCAGCCAGCAACTCCTGTGAAGCGTAGTGCGAGCAGATTGATCCTGTTTCTTTCCGGGGTGACCAGCCTTATATTAGGAGTATGCATCACTACCTTCTATTTTTATATGAACATCTACTGCATCAGCTGTACAGGAGGTCTGGATCTTTCCGACTTTACCAATGTAATTCTTGCCCTGGGTATTGGTGTGGTGCCCTATTCAGTGAACCAGGTCAAAAAATTTAAGCTATGAGAGCCTTCATTATTCTACTGATACTTTGTTTTTCTCTACAGCTCCGTGCAGACTACCTGATAGCCTATCGTAACACTACGCTGAAGAAAAAACCCCAAAGCAGTGCCAACCCTGTCATTGGAGGCGCAGTAAAAGAAGGAGACATCCTTGAGTTGCTGGACAGTGCCAAACAAACCAATGGATATTATCATGTGCAGCTTATGGGTACCAGTATTGACGGATATATCTACCGCTCACTGGTTAGAAGAGAATCTGGAGACATTCCGGGATTTCTGAATGCCGGTGGCACTCTGGAAGTAACAGTAGTAGACGTGGGTGCAGGTTTGGGATGCATCATCAAAACACCCGGCGACCAGTACATCATTTATGATGGCGGAAATGGTAACATGGTCCACACCTTCCTTAAAAGCATCTACCCTGTGGGCAGAGATATCGCATATGTGATCGCCAGCCATACCGATTCTGATCACTGGGGCGCAATCAAAGAAATCGCAGAAGACTATAAGGTCAAAAAGTCACTGATCACCAGTTACCGACCGGATGGCCTGCCCGGTACCG
This sequence comes from Marinoscillum sp. MHG1-6, assembly GCF_024714475.1. GTDB lineage: Bacteria > Bacteroidota > Bacteroidia > Cytophagales > Cyclobacteriaceae > JAMZMI01. The sequence continues at coordinate 77,899 of NZ_JAMZMI010000004.1, forward strand.
TATCTGATGGCATCCTAGAACTCAAGAAAGATGGAGGCATGCAAGACCTGGCGAAGGTCTCCATTGCTCCGGGTACGGTCATATATCAGGAAGGAGATCTGAGATTGAGATACCTCTCCGGTTTTGGAAAACGAGATGATCGATTCGCTAAAGAGCTGGGCAATGAAGCCTCCAAACTACGAAATGCAGCCAGTATTGTCCTGCGGCTAGAGTATGCAGACAAGGCAATCCTATTTACAGGTGACATCGTTGGGCTGGAAGAATGTAAGAAGTCTAAATGCGACTGCGACTACAAGTGTATTTCCTCAGAAAAGTACCTGATCGATTCTCTGAGTGGTTTTCTGGAAGCTAATGTGATCATCGCCCCTCACCACGGCGCTCGTAACGCTAGCTGTCCTGACTTTATCGAGAAGGTAAACCCTGACTATGTGATCTTCTCCGCCGGGGACAAGCACAAACATCCACACGACCTCACGGCTAACAACTATCTGGCCGCCGGAGTGCCTTTGAAGAACATCTTCCGTACCGATATTGGTGCAATACCTGAGGATACGGATACCAATTTGTGCAACAATGAATGGGTAGGTACCAATGAGGACCGTACGGATGACGACGGCTCTTTTGACGATCACATTAAAATTCAGATTACCAGTGAGGGCAGACTGCTGGTGGGGTATTTGGAGTAAGAATGTTTTAACCGTTATGATGCTCAATAAGAATAATTTAACCGGAAAAGAAGAAAAGACCTCTCGAATGGAGTGGTAAAACCCTAAAGGGAGATACTTTTCAACTCGAAGTAATTGGGAAATATTAGATGAGGGCGTTCCTGTAATCTGGAGTATTATCGATAAAGATGGGTCAGAAACAGAATACAAAATTGTTGATATTGAGGAAGCTGAAAAACGGATAAAAGACAATCCTCATAGAAATGGATATAAGGTTTTATCAGAGGGCAAGCTTCAACCAATAGTTCCACTAAATAAAGGAGGTTGAGGACTTAATTGAACCTTCGACGATTGATTCTGCGATTAGTAAAGCCAAAGAAAAAGAATACATCCAGGCAATAATAAATTCTGAAGAATATCATTTTATCAAGGCCCTTGATAAATATGAAGAATTCAAAAGTTTCTCGGTGAATCCCAAACAAGAGTTTAACGTTAGAAACCTATACGGCGAAACAACTACAGTTTTTTATGATGTAGCTTTGATTAGACTGCAAAAGCACTTCAACGAGAATCAAGGTCAAAAGAATAAAAAGTCTGAGCAGATTTATTCTACTTTTCTCCAATCTCTTGACAATGTAAAAGAATTGCATGAATTCTTCGTGCTAATTGGCGAGTTGATTGCTTTCATAGACAAGAACGCCTATAATAAAACAAAATTTCTGGAATCTTAAAGAAATCATTTTTAGCAATTGACTGCATTGGTCATATCCTTGTTACCTTTGCGGCTCAATTAAAATGATAGCATGATAACAGTTAGTAATGTCTCTCTGAGGTACGGGAAAAGAGTATTGTTCGATGAAGTCAATATCAAGTTCACTCAAGGGAATTGTTACGGTGTGATTGGAGCCAATGGCGCCGGTAAATCCACCTTCCTGAAAATACTTTCAGGGGACATCGACCCTAACAGTGGATCTATTGCGCTTGATCCCGGCAAAAGAATGGCGGTGTTGAAGCAGAACCATTTTGAGTTTGACGAGTGTACCGTACTGGATACTGTAATGATGGGACATGACAAACTATGGAAGATCATGCAGGAGAAGGATGCTATCTATGCGAAGGAAGACTTTTCTGAGGAAGATGGTGTCAGGGCTTCAGAACTTGAAGGTGAATTTGCCGAAATGGACGGATGGAATGCTCAGTCTGATGCTGCTGCCCTATTGAGCGGTTTGAACATCGTGGAATCTGATCATTATAAGCTCGTTAAGGAGCTTGAGGGTTCAGAAAAGGTACGTGTGCTCCTGGCTCAGGCATTGTTTGGTAACCCTGATCTCTTGATTCTGGATGAGCCTACCAACGACCTTGACATCAAGACCATCTCATGGCTCGAAGACTTCCTACTTGATTTTAAAAATACGGTCATTGTCGTTTCTCACGACAGACACTTTTTGGATACGGTGTGTACCCACATCGCCGATATTGATTTCGGTCACATTAAGCTATTCACCGGTAACTACTCCTTCTGGTATCAATCAAGCCAGTTGGCACTAAGTCAACGTGCCTCAGCGAACAAGAAGGCTGAGGAGAAGAAAAAAGAACTACAGGAGTTCATTGCACGATTCAGTGCGAATGCCTCTAAATCGAAGCAAGCAACGAGTAGAAGAAAGTTGTTGGACAAAATCAATGTTGAGGATATCCAACCTTCAAATAGAAAATACCCAGCGATCATTTTCAATCAAAACAGAACAGCCGGAGATCAAATCCTCGAAATCGAAGGATTGAGTAAAACTTTGGGTGATGAACTGATGTTTTCGGGAATTGACCTGTTTGTAAACAAAGGTGACAAAATCGCTGTGTTGGCCGATGACCACAAAGCCGTAACGGCATTTTTTCAGATTCTCAATGGTGAAGATAAAGCAGATAGCGGTCAGTTCAAATTTGGACAGACCATCACGCATGCCTACCTTCCTAACGAAAACTCGGAATTTTTTGATAGCAACCTGAACCTCATTGATTGGTTGAGACAGTTTGCTGAGGGTGAAGCAGATGACGTTTACATCCGGGGATTCCTGGGTAAGATGCTTTTCTCGGGAGAGGAAACCTTCAAAAAAGCGAACGTATTATCCGGAGGGGAAAAAGTCAGGTGTATGGTTTCGAGAATGATGCTAAAAGGTGCCAATCTTCTCATGCTCGATGAACCGACCAACCACCTTGACCTGGAGTCAATTACTGCTTTTAATAACGCATTGAAAGATTACCCAGGAACCGTATTGTTCTCAAGTCATGACCACGAGTTTACCCAGACGGTGGCTAACAGAATCATTGAACTTACCCCTGATGGCATTATTGACAAGCTAATGTCATTTGATGAGTACCTGGAATTTAAAGAAAGTGTAGGCGCTTAACTTTGCGCCTTCACGTATATTTCTAACCTCACGTCAGAAAAGGCTACAATAATAGTTATTGAGCCATCTTGTGGAGATTGCAAACTTATCGTATGCTGTTCGGTGTTTTTGCCATTTATGACCGGTATTGATGTGCTCAAGATGTCCAAATCATGATCGGCTTCTTCATACCCCCAATCTCCTAAGGAAGTATTTAGCAATATTTCAAACTCATCCTCTCCAGGGATTGCATACATTTTATAAGTTCCGGCTTCAACGGCTTGTCCATTAAACATCACGTCCCCGCTGAAAGTAATTTCCGTAGATTCATTCGCGCCCAGTCTCCAGTACTTCCCCCATGGCTGTAGGGCTCCTTCTGATTCCGACCCAAAGATCAATCTTCCCTTTACCGATGGACGACTATAGCTTACCGAAACGGTCAAATCTCCCGACTTTATCTTATCACTTCCAGGTGGACTCAAAGTCCGATTCCTATGATTCAGGTACATGCTTCCTGCACCTAAAATCATAATGATAATGCCTATAGTAATGAATATTCGTTTGGTTAGCGGGGTTAAATTCATCTTATGCGTAAAATGTACACATTAAAAATAACCTAAAAAGATCAGAATGTTTATGTTTGAACCTTATGGAAATACTCGGAATTGACATAGGTGGAACAGGTATTAAAGGAGCCATCGTAGATTCTAAAAAAGGCAAACTACTCACTGACAGACTAAGGATGCCTACCCCCGCTCCCGCTACTCCGGAATTGATGCTCGATACCGTAAGAGAATTGGTGAAAGAGTTCGGATGGAAAGGACCTATTGGATCTGGTTTTCCTGCTGTAGTTCAACATGAGATTGTTAGGACAGCGAGTAATATAGATAAGAGTTGGATCGGTGTGAATGCTGCTAAAGAAATCGAGAAATTGACGGGTTGCCCTACTCATCTGGTAAATGACGTGGATGCAGCAGGAATGGCAGAAATGAAATTCGGGGCTGGCAAAAAGGAAAAAGGAGTTGCTATTATAATTGCAGCCGGAACAGGAATTGGCTCAGCTCTCTTTATCAACCGAAAGCTGGTACCAAACACTGAGCTAGGATTTGTGTACGTAAATCAAATGCCTGGTGAGCACTATGCGGCCAACTCTGTAAGAGAAAACGAAGGGCTCAGCTGGGAAGAATGGGGCGGTCGATTCAATGAATATCTTCAGAGGCTGGAGTTCCTGTTTTGGCCGGACCTACTCATTTTAGGCGGAGGTGTAAGTAAGAGATTTGATGAATATAAGCAGTACTTTGACCTCAAAACCAAATTAGTCCCTGCGAAGGCAAAAAATAATGCAGGTATCATTGGTGCTGCTCTGGCAGCCAAGGAGGCTGGATTAAAGGGTAAGAGATGAATATTGTAATACTCGAAGCTTATCATTCTAACCCGGGAGATTTGTCCTGGGATAGTATCACAAGATTGGGAAATGTAACAATTCACGAACGAACCAGTCAGGATCAAATCATTTCAAGATGTGTGGATGCGGATATTATCGTAACCAATAAACTTAAAGTCACCAGGGAAGTTATGGATCAGTTGCCCAAACTAAAGTTGATCCATCAGCTGGCTACAGGCACGGATAACATCGATAAAGTCGCCGCATCAGAAAAGGGCATCACAGTCAGGAATGCTGTTGGCTATAGTACACACGCGGTATCACAACACACATTTGCGCTCATATTGGAGTTATTTAATCATGTTGGCATTCATGATAGAGAGACAAAGGGTCAGGGGTGGACAAAATCTGGTGACTGGTGTCACATGATCGCTACTCCCCGACAACTCTACGGAAAGACTTTAGGCATTATCGGGTTTGGAAAAATTGGGCAGGCTGTAGCCAATATAGGTCTGGCTTTTGGAATGACGGTAGTTGTTTACAGCAATCATGCATCCCAAAATCAATACCCAAGCATTAATTTAGTTGACCTTAAAGAATTAGCCGAATTAAGTGATGTTGTAACTATTCATGCACCACTTACCGCTGACAATAAAAACATCATTGACAAGTCCTTCCTGGCTCGGATGAAACCCTCGTCTATATTGATCAATACAGCAAGAGGTGGCCATATTGTAGAATCCGATCTGTATGATGCCCTAAAGTCCGGAGCGATAAGAGGAGCCGGATTGGATGTTATGGATCATGAACCACCCGAGTCGGACAATCCCCTACTCCAACTTGATAATTGCATAGTCACCTCACACATGGCCTGGACAGCCTATGAGTCGAGAAAAGCTTTAATTGAAATTGTAGCAAAAGGTATATCGGACTTTATCCAGGGTACTTAAACCTGAATTCCGTTGTCATGAAGTTTGTTCATGGCAGTTTGCAATTCGCGCTTGATTTTAACCTCACGTTCTCGTGCTTTTTCCTTTTGAACGTCAAGCTTCAGTTTAACCTCTTCTAGCTCTTTACGCGCAGATCTGGTTATTACATGACTTCTTTTAAATAAGTAATAGGTAAAGGCCAGGAGCCCTACCAAAGCCAGTACGATCGTCCAAACAAGCACATTGTAAGCTATTTTGGTGAACTCAACACCCATGAAGATAATCTGGTCATTCAAAGCTTCACTGCTGTTTAGATTAGTGCGCAAGCTGGCAACGGTTACATTGGTCGAATCCAACAACACATTAAGCTCTTTTACTTCCGTACGCAGAGAGGATATCGTTCTTTCCTTAGTTGCTATCGTATCACCCAATGCCTTTCCAAAACCTTCTAGTTTGGTGACCGGAACAACTTTGTATATCTCCCATGTGGCGTGTTCCTTCATGATCTCATCAAAAGCTCCCTTAATATCTTTTGGCTGCGCCTGAGAAATAAAAGAAATAGCAATTAGAAATGCAGCTAAAAGTTTGGCGGTATGATTTTGAAACAAATTTTTAATCATAACAAGGACTAATAATAGGTAATTTGACAGTTCGGATTTAGTACTTTAAACTCTTCGATCTTATGAGCTCTTAGGCGGGTATTGTAACAAATAATTTCGGTAATGTCCGGAATCTCTGAAAGACGGTCAAGCCTCCAGACACGAGTATTGGACAAATTTAAGGTATGTAATTCATATAATGTGGATAACCCTTTAAGGTTTTTAATGTTTGTGCCCGAACAATCAAGGTTTTGCAAATTCCGAAGCTCAGAAAGTGGTCTTAGAGAGGTAACAGGAGTATTTGAAATATTCAAAGATTTCAGATTTTTCAAAACGATTAACGGTTCTAGTTCCTCTACCGGAACCCTCGTAAGCTCAAGTGTTTCCAGGCTTTCCAAAGAAGCGAGATCCTGAATACTGGTTGCCAATACATTACTCACTTTCAAAGACTTGACATTGATGAGCCACGTAAGGGGTTCAAGGCTCGTGATTCTACCTCCATCCAATTGAAAATTCCGTAACTCGATCATGCGATGAAGATCTTTCAAATCAGGCTTCCCGGACTTTTTAATATTGCTCAAATAAGCCTTTTGCCAATCATCGCTCAACTCGTCCCACCATGCCTCCAATATGTCTGATTTGTACTGGACCACAAGCTGCTTGTTAGCATCAACCAGCTCAATGATATCTGATTCAATAACCGGATTACCGTCTACATTGACGTATTGAAGTCCCGGGTGAGACATTAGTGGAGTCAGGTTAGATAAAGAAATATTCTTCAGTTCAAACCTCACCAAATTACTAGTCTCTTTAAACGCTGTTATGTCCTCAACCGGTAGATCATTTCCAATGAACACTTCAAGATCATTCATCTCGGATACGAAACTGATATCAGAAAAGAGGTTCCCGGAAATGTTCAGGTATTTAAGTCGTTTTAACCGCGCTAACGGCGTTCCATCCAATAACTGGTTTCCTGACAAATTGAGTGAATCAAGGTTCACAAGTTTCACCAGGGCATCGAGGTTAGGATTTTCACTTGAAATCCCTACTCGATCGCTAAATGCCATTTTCCAGGGAGCACTTAACGCCGACCACCAATCCTTTAAAGCCGAGCTATTAGTCAAAACAATTGATCCTCGCCTTTTTGACATCCATTCAGAGGCTTGCTTTTCGGTTATGCGCGTATCATCACAATAAATCTTACGCAGCGACTTCAGGACTAACAGTGGTCTGATATCAGTGATGTAAGTACTGTTTATATAAAGCTCCTTCAATCCGTTAAGGGAGGACATTGGCTCCACAGTATTGACCATGGTATTACTTAAGTTCAAAATCTCAAGATCCGGAATGGACACTTTTGGCCATTTGACAATATTCGTTCCTTCCATTTCAACATGCCGTAGGTTAGGTAATTGATTCAGGAAATCCGTATTGAATACCTTACTCTTATTCAATTTGAGCACCTCCAGTGAGGGGCAATCCCCCAATGGGGCAAAATTCTGAACCGGAGTTTCTGTGAGATCTAGAGATTTTAGGTTTTTAAGATTCTCTACCACGGAAATATCATCAACCGATGTTTTCGCAATATTCAGTTCCTCCAGTGCCGATAGATATTTCAAATATTCCAGATTGTCGACCTGGCTACCTTCTGCGTTGATTCGTCTTAGCCCAATCAGATTACGGACACCCTCCAGACTGGGTATGGCTGTATGGCTGATGTTGACAGATTTTAAAGTTTTTACCTGGGCCAGAGGGTCAAGGTCTATAATATACAGTGCACCACTAAGATCAAGGGAATCAAGAGAAGTAACCTTGTTTAAATATGATAAAGAAACGGAGTCCTCCAGGGGCACACGATTCATAAAGACCTGTTTCCATGCCAATGAAAGTGTTTCCCACCAAAGCCTCAACTCTTTATCGCGATCAGGTTTAGTAGTATATACGCTAACGATCTTAAGGTCATTTTCCTCTTCACGAAAATTGATCTCAATAAACCGGTCAGACACTCGTTCCACCTGATTGCCTTCTATGTCCGTACCCTTAACAATATTGGTGAAAGCCGCTTTGAAGTAGGTTTGACCGTTATCCCTTTCGGACTTTTCAACATTTATATCCTGAAAATCAAACCTGACCTCGTTGAAAAAGAAATCAACATCTTTCAAATAGGCGATCACATCTTTATTGGTCACTACCTTGCGCTCGTTGTCAAGGTCGTCCTCAATTTGAACGCGATCATCCCTGAACGCCTTTTTAAAACTTTGGGTAACAATTACTTCTTTGTCCCGGGCGCTGGTTTTTGGGTTTCCTAAAGTATTGAGCAAGTACTGATAAAAATTAACCAGCCCCAGGACTTCACTATATTCCTCATCATGGGAAACGTCCTTAGATGCTCCTTGTGAAAACCCTTTATATGTAAATGTGAATAAGAAAAGCAGAGCGAAAGCTACCGCACTCCTACCTGCCATAGATATATCCTTTTATTAGTTCCTTTTGATTTAAGTTGGCTCTTGTCAAATTAGAAATGAGCCAACCTGAGTTTTTTCCGGGCCTGTTGAATTTCGATACCTCAAAGTACCATCCTTCCAAATCAAAAAAATGAAACTTCACGTTTCTAACTGTTTCAAATTGTAGTCGACCTGATTTCAATTCATACAGAAACAAGGTAACATAATCTGGGGTGTAGCCATCTTTAGTAAAAGATTCAGGATTAACATCGGGACGAAAAGCCTTCCGTAGATTCATAAAATCAAGTTCATGACTCATAGGATGCATAAACGGTTTGGAAGCTGTGGTGTCCTTATCAAACAATCTGGTAAACGGATCAAACTGGACATCTGAAATGATCCACTCATAACCCTGCCCTTGTGGCTGTAGTTCCATAAACAGCGTGACGGGTCGTGTCCTGCCATTAAATAAAAACTCAGTTTGAACTTCGGCAAACCAGGTATTTTGATGAAACTGAAGGTACTTCGGACTTTTTCTGTCGGTGACCTCATCTACAAATTCTTTACGCAGATCAGAGCCAACGCTCCCCTGTAAATCAAAAAGGAAAGAAACGTAATCCCTTCGTAATTTGTGATCATGGTAGTCTCTGTCCCCTTCATAAAGCCGATCACCATTGAGCGTTTCCTCACCATTGAATCTCCGGAAAAACTGATTGACCTGTTTCGTATCGGCCAGTAGTTTTTCCTCATGGGACTGCATTTCATCAAGAAGGTTTCCCTGTCCTGAGACCAAGGAAACCTTCATGATAAGTATTGTCAATAAAAGAAGTGTGCCGCTTCTGATCATATAGTTGTTTCTGCTACACGAATATCACCAAGGAGCACATCCCAGAAATCTATCACTCTTCCTGCGATTTGAGTACTCTTCTTCTCTACGTAAATGGTAATATCCTTTTTGGTAGTATCCTTATAACTAAGTCCATCTTCAGAGGTTCCCTCAAATCTTTGATAGATAGTGATCACCCCTACAAATTTTCCATCCGGTTGCTGCTCCAAATCACTGATGTAGTGAATGTCATACCATTTGATCTTTACCTTATCGTAGTTGAGGGCCATAAGCCTTTCAAAATATTCACGAACCTTATAGTAATTGATTTCCTCTGAACTCAGCGAGGAAACACCCATTTCACTATCCGGAGCAAACAGCTCTTCAGCGCGATCCATAACCCTTGTAGCTTCGGAGTAAGGAGTCTCCTTATCTCCAATGAGTGAAATGTACTTACTTAAATCTTTGACTTTTTCCAGTGCAAGCGAATCGATAGCCTGCTTTCTTTTGGGATTGATTTTGGTGCCTTGAGCATAAACCTGCATTGCCAGCACGGTTAATACAGCTGCTATAAATATTCCTTTGTTAAACTTCATTTCTTACAATTTTGAGTTTAGAGATACTTTCTAAGAACCAGTTCTTTTACTTTACCGTTGCCATCGTAGACAATGTCCTGAACTTTATTCATGTTCTTTTTTTGATCTTTTAGATAATTGAGATACCTGGAAATGGTTGTAGGCTCATCATAGTCAACCTGTCCGTTGGAATTGTATATTTCAATAAGTACTACCGCTTCAGAGGTAGAAAACATGGTCAACGCCTCATTGATATTATTATTTGCTTCTGGGATACTCGAAGCACTTGCTATGGCTTGAAAGTACTGACTCAATTGTTCTGAAGTAGAGAGCGAAGGCTCCTCATAAGTCGCCTCTGCATCTGCATTTTTCATTTCACTCTCAATATCCTGAGACACCTGCTGCGGATCAGAAAGGTCTGAGGCTTTTTTCTTGTTTTTACAACTTACTGCTAATAACAAAACCAATAGGAACGGAAGTCCTATATTCATAATTCTTGTTTGACTCATTCTTGTAATCATTGCTTATGTTGAGTTTTTGTTTTGATGCCGGACATACCTGTCCATGCTGCGAACATTGCAGCAAATAACATTCCAATTTTTATACTTCGACAAATATCTGATGCAATTCTCTAAAGACTTTGAATTTAGTCAAAGAAGATTCCTAAAATAAAAAGCTATTCTCAAATTGAGAAGACTATTGCAGTGGTGGATCAAACCTTCTTCTCTATTTCTTTGTTAACTTTGTAAATAAGAAAAGGATTTCTAGCAGGATTTCACAATGTTAGGCCCTCAAAATTCATACATTCATAAAAAACAAATACATGCTACTTGAATCAAGAAAATCAGTTTCCTATGAATCGCTGCTAGCCAAGGCTGTTGGCAAAATAGAGCAATTGGGATATTCAGAAATACGGGCTGATCTCGAAGATTACGAGAAGCCATTCGAACTTAAGGGAAAGACCAACGACATCAATTTTGTGCCTGACCTGACTGCTCGAAAAGGAAACAGCAAAACATATTTTGAGATTTCACAGAAGGTTGAGGACACAAGGGAGTTGGTGAACAAGTGGAAGCTATTGGAAACCCTCTCGAAAATGAAAAATGGCAACTTTAAAATCTTCGTGCCACATGGCCAAATGAAGTTTACTCAGGAGTTGATTGAACAACATCAGATCCGAGCAGAACTCGAAAAAATATAAATAGAAAAGCCAGAATCACTTCTGGCTTTTTTTAATGATTTCAATTCCTTCCTCTCCAATGAGAATTAATTTCTGCTTAAATAAAGAACCAATAGCTTTTTTAAAGTTCTTTTTACTCATTTTTAGGGTGTCATAGATTTCCTCCGGGGCGCTTTTATCATGAAGGTTCAGTACTCCCCCATTATCTTTCAGCTTTTGATAGATTATCTCCGCATTAGGCTCAATGCTCGCAGCTCCTATTTTTTGAAGGGAAAGATCAATCTTTTTGTCCTCGCGAATCCGCTTTACATACCCCTGAATACGATCACCGGGTTGTACTGATCCAAATATCTCATTCTTGTAGATAAGCCCCTTGTACTTATTATTAATGATCGCCTGAAAACCTAATTCTGTATCATTAGAAATCAAAAGCTCCACTTCCTCACCTTCCTCCAGGTCAATCTGTTCATGCTCAAGAAACTTATTTAAATGTGATGACGCCACCAGACGATCAGTCACCTCATCCAGGTACATATAAATGGTATAGCTTTTACCTGCTTCCATTCGGACGACCTGCTCTTTGAACGGAACAAGCAGGTCCTTTTCAAGCCCCCAATCCAAAAAAGCTCCTATCGAACTGGTTTGACTTACCCTGAGATGAGCAAATTCATCTCTCACAACCTTAGGAGTCATGGTGGTGGCTATCATCCGATCACTTGAATCGGCATATATAAATACCTCTATCATATCTCCCACTTCAGTACCTTCAGGAACCCATTTGGTGGGCATCAATACTTCTTCAACCTCATCTCCAACATAGATTCCAAAGTCTGTTCGCTTTAACACTTCAAGCGTATTATACTTGCCTATTTCAATTATGGGGATCGCCATGTAAGTTGGTTTAATTAGAGCGCAAAGGTATCTGAATTATATGAGCTGATTTATCTTCGCATTGGATTCTAAAAACCCGGTTTTTTTGATCCGGATCACTTAATGGAAAAACTATTAATTAGTATAAACAATGAAGAAAGCAGAAATACATACCAATAAGGGTGTTATGAAACTGGAGTTTTACGAAAAGGATGCCCCTGGAACGGTGGAAAACTTTGTGAAACTTGCAAAAGATGGATTTTATGATGGACTTACCTTCCATCGTGTGATCCCTGATTTTATGATTCAGGGTGGATGTCCAAATGGTATCGGTAACGGAGGCCCGGGCTATCACATCCAGTGTGAATTAGATGGGGACAATCAATACCATGATCGAGGTGTGATCTCAATGGCCCACGCAGGGCGTGATACCGGAGGATCTCAATTCTTCATCTGCCACAATAGAGAAAACACGCAGCATCTGGATAGAAATCATACAGTTTTCGGAAAAGTGTATGAAGGTCTGGACGTGATCGATGATATCCGAAAAGGTGATATCATGGAGAAAGTTGTGATCATCGAAGAGTAATACCTTGTATTTGATAGATGAAAACCTACCTCCTGTTTTAGCTGAGCTATTCAGGAGATTTGGTTTGGATGCAAAACATATCAACGAATTTGATCATCAAAAGCCGATTAAAGATGATGGAATCAGAAGATATGTTTTGCGTTTCCCTGAGACTGTTGTTGTGACCAGAGATGATGATTTTGTTAAAAGCTACTTCAGTAGAAAAGTACCGGAAAAGGTGCTTTATGTTTACAACCTACAGGTAAAGCAAGAAATTCTCACCGCATTTGAATCTCATCTCGAGGAAATAGCTCATCTGTATCCCGAAAAGGAACTGGTTGAGCTAAACCCCGATGGATTAAAGATTCATTCCTGATTATCTTCTCCTTCTGGACAAGTGTCGCTTGCTCTTTTTGCTTTTATCGCCACCACCTGAGTTGGAAGAGTCTGTATTTTTTGGTGCTCCCCCTTTACTTCCATGAGATTTTTTCTTGGATTTAAAGGAACCACCATGACTGCCGTGTCCACCGTGTCTTGATCTTCTACGAGATTTACCTCTTTTACCGTCCTGGTACTGATCGTCCTGAGGGTAATGAGATGGCTCTACGATTTCAACCTGCTTGAGATTCATTTTCTCGATTTCCATCGCCACCAGTTTTTCTACCAACTCCTGCTTACTCATGGTAGCCAGCTGACTTACTACCTCGTCCATAATGTCTTGGCTTACATCCGCTTTAGCAGCCTTGATGTCCTCTACCCAATTCGCTACACGCTGCATGGATACGTCATTCAAAGTAGGTACTTGCTCTTTAGAAATACCCACTTTTAATGTTTTACTCAGATGGTCGATTTTCCGTAGATCTCCCCTTGTAGCCAATGCTAAAGAAACCCCTTTGTTACCTCCACGAGCTGTTCTTCCACTTCTGTGAGTATAGTACTCAGCATCGTCCGGAAGTGAATGATGGATTACATGAGAAAGGTTCTTTACATCAATCCCTCTGGCAGCCACATCCGTTGCTGTTAAAAGTCTGATTTGATGTGTTTTAAACTTTTGCATCACACGATCCCTTTGATTTTGGTTCATGTCGCCGTGCAAAGCTTCTACCAGATATCCCCTACCCGATAGTTCATCCGCCAATTTCTGAGTTTCAATCTTCGTCCGGCAAAAGATGATTCCGGTCATGACTTGCTCACTATCCAGAATCCTCATCAGGGCTTCGGTCTTATCATCCCTGTTCACCAAATAGTAGTGATGAGAGATATCCTGGTTAACGATGTTCTTAGGTTGGATTTTGACCTCCACCGGATCAACCATATAATTATGGATGATATCGCGTATTTCTTTCGGCATTGTGGCACTAAAAAGCCACGTATTAGAATCTTCAGGAGTATACTTCAGGATGGTGTCAATATCATCCTTAAAGCCCATATTAAGCATTTCATCTGCCTCATCCAAAATGAGCGTTTGAATGCCGCTAAGGTCAATCACCTTTCGCTTCATAAGGTCCATCAACCGACCCGGTGTAGCAATGATGATTTGAGGAGATTTATCTTTTATTGAATGAATTTGCTTCATTATTGGAGCACCACCATACACCGTGTCCAACTTCAAGCCTTTAACATACTTGCCAAAAGCGTCCAACTGAAGACCTATTTGCTGTACTAGCTCTCTTGTAGGAGCAAGTATTAGCGCCTGAGTATATTTTGCCCCTGTATCAATATTATCTAATAGAGGAAGTCCAAAGGCAGCCGTTTTCCCAGTCCCGGTCTGCGCCATGCCAATAAAATCTCTTGTTTGTCCTACCAGAAATGGAATAGCCTGCTGTTGTATTTCGGAGGGTTCGTCAAATCCGATCTCAGTCAGGACTTTGAGGATGGGCTCTGAAAGCCCTAGTTTTGAAAATTTTGTCAATGAATTCTTATTATATCAACTGCAAAGTTAGAGTAATAAATGACCGTGATAGGGAAATTTTCGTTTTATTTCATGGTTAAGGTGCTTACACAGATATCGATTGATTTTGGTATTTTTATCCCGACCCAAACAACATTACACCCCTAAAGATGGAGAGATACGCTGCCGTCCTTAATTATGCCATTCCCTTTTTCATGTCCTTGCTCGTGATTGAGAGGCTTGTCGCTCACTTTAAAGGGGTCAACGTCATCCACAGTTTGGATACTTTGTCAAGTCTGAGTTCAGGCGTTACAAATGTGATTAAGGACGTTCTCGGACTCACTTTCATCATTATATCCTATAAATGGTTTCTTGATCATCTCGCGATCATTCAGTTAGAAAGCACCTGGCTTATATACACACTGGCTTTCATAGGGCTTGATTTTGCGGGTTATTGGAATCACAGACTACAGCATAAGGTTAATTATTTCTGGAATGTTCATATCATTCATCACAGCAGCGAGGAATTCAATTTAGCTTGTGCTCTACGACAACCGATTTCATCTATTTTCTCAACAATTACCTTCTTTTTGATCCCTACAGCTCTTTTGGGAGTCCCCCACGAGGTTGTTGCCATTGTGGCTCCATTACATCTGTTTGCTCAATATTGGTACCATACAAGGCTCATTGGAAAATTGGGGTTTCTGGAAAAAATCATTGTCACCCCTTCACATCACCGCGTGCATCACGCGATTAATAAGGAGTATCTGGATAAAAACCTGAGCCAGATTTTTATCATCTGGGATAAGTTGTTTGGAACATTTCAGGAAGAGCTTGATAATGTGCCTCCTGTATATGGAGTTAAGCGACCGGTTAGAACATGGAATCCGGTTATTATCAACTTTGTTCACCTTTGGCAACTCGTAAAAGATGCGTGGTATACACGATCCTTTTGGGACAAATTAAGAATCTGGTTTATGCCTACAGGATGGCGACCCAGAGATGTAAAATTTGAACGGCCCATTCAACTTATTGAAGATGTATATGGCTATGAAAAATATCATCCACGACTTTCTAATCGAGCTCATATCTGGTTATGGATTCAATTTGTGATGGTCTTTGTAATGATGATGCATCTGTTTGGCAACATCTCACAACTATCTTTTTATCAATCTGTTATCTATGGCGTATTCATTTGTATGGCTATCTTTTCTTATGCCACCTTGATGGATAAAAATGGATATGCATGGGTCTCCCAATTAATTGTGGCAGCTATTGCTATGGGACTTGTACTTTATCAGAAAGATTGGTTTTTGCTTAATAGCCTAATGAAAAATGGTCACCTTCTTGTCATTATCTATTTCTGGTTATCGGCCATTATTACGACTTATTTTGTCTTCAATGAGGTAGAAAAAAACAACCCATCAACAGTCAAAGTCGCTCAATAACCTATTGCAGATTAAACATTGGAAATCAGAAATTGATGTATCTCTATTGCTAGGCAACCACAACGATATCTCCATTGATGGTAACCGATTTACGGATTAATGACTGCTTCGCAGGACCCTGCACCACGTTGCCATTCTGATCGAATGTGGAGCCATGACAACCGCAAACGGCATTTTCTCCAAAAGTCCATGCGCTGGAACAACCGAGGTGAGTACAAACACTTGAAAACGCCATTATGGTACCCTCTGCATTTACCAGAAGCAATGACTCGGACTTGACAAGTATCCACTCTCCTTCAGTATTTAATGAGTTGTAGGGGTGATTATTTAGATCAAATTGAAAGTCGCTACTGGTGTCTCCTCCTGGTTCCGGGAGTTTCTCACTGGAACAATTACTGATTGTAAATCCTAAAGAGGCCAATATTGCAGTAGCACCGGCGGACCTTATAAATTCTCTTTTATCCATTTTGAGCTTATTTATTAAGATACGAGTGCCGGCACCATTTTAGATTTATGAATTAAAATAACATTCTTTTAATACTCCTAAACTCTTTTTCATTTTAAAGAGACTAACTTTGCGCTCTTTTACAATACCATTCAATGGCAGACATCAGAAATATTGCAATTATTGCACACGTTGACCATGGTAAGACTACCCTGGTTGATAAGATCATTTATGCGGCTCAGGCAAATGACGCAAAGCGATCACAAGATAACAATGACCTCATCCTTGACAACAATGATCTTGAGAAAGAACGTGGCATCACCATTCTTTCTAAAAACGTTTCTGTCAACTATAAAGGCACTAAGATCAACATTATTGATACTCCCGGTCACGCCGATTTTGGTGGTGAAGTTGAACGAGTATTGAGTATGGCTGATGGCGTTTTACTTTTGGTAGATGCCTTTGAAGGTGCAATGCCACAAACTCGATTTGTTTTGGGTAAAGCATTGGGACTTGGATTGAAACCTATCGTAGTCGTAAATAAGGTGGACAAAGAAAACTGTCGTCCTGACGAGGTTCACGAAGAAGTTTTCGATTTGATGTTCAATTTGGAAGCTACTGAAGAACAATTAGATTTCCACACACTGTACGGTTCATCTAAGCAAGGTTGGATGAGTGAGGATTGGAATAAACCTACAGATAATCTGGATGCGTTACTTGATACCATTCTGGAAGTAATTCCTGCTCCCCCACAAAATGAAGGTGTTTTGAGAATGAAAATCACTTCTCTGGACTTTTCTTCATTTACAGGTAGAATTGCTATTGGAAGAATTCACCAGGGCTCTATCAAAGTAGGCCAAAGTTTAGGTCTAACTAAAGCAGATGGAAAAATACAGCGGGTTAGGATCAAAGAACTTCATGTTTTTGAGGGCCTTGGAAAAAGAAGTGTAGACGAAGTGGGTTGTGGAGATATCTGTGCCGTGACTGGAATAGAAAGTTTTGATATTGGTGATACTATCACTGACTATGATAATCCAGAACCACTAGAAAGAGTTGGTGTAGATGAGCCAACTATGAACATGCTCTTCACTATTAACAACTCTCCTTTTTTTGGTAAAGAAGGAAAATTTGTCACCTCAAGACATTTGAGAGACAGATTGATGAAAGAAATAGAAAAGAACCTGGCGCTAAAAGTGCAGGAAACCGATACAGAAGACAAATTCCTGGTTTATGGTAGAGGAGTACTTCACTTGTCAGTTTTGATTGAAACGATGAGAAGGGAAGGTTATGAGCTTCAAGTTGGACAACCACAGGTAATCTACAAGGAAATAGACGGCCAAAAGCATGAACCTATTGAGCATCTTGTAATTGATGTTCCTGAGAGCGTTTCCGGTAAAGCCATTGAGCTGGTTACCAAGAATAAAGGCGAATTGACTGTAATGGAGCCAAAAGGTGATGTGCAACATTTGGAGTTCAACATCCCAGCCAGAGGATTGATCGGATTGAGAAACCAGGTGCTTACCGCAACAGCTGGTGAGGCCGTAATGACGCATAGATTCAACGGATATGAGCCGTATAAAGGTGAAATACCTGGAAGATTGAACGGTTCATTAGTGTCTATGGAAACGGGTTCCGGAACTGCCTATGCAATAGACAAACTTCAGGATAGAGGTATTTTCTTCGTTGATCCAGGAGAAGAGTTGTATGTGGGGCAGGTAATCGGAGAGCATTCACGTTCTAACGACCTTGCAGTAAACGTTCAGAAAGGAAAGCAGCTCACCAACATGAGAAAGTCAGGAACCGATGCCGGCATGAAAATCGCACCTGCTAAGAAATTCTCTTTGGAGGAAGCGCTGGAATATATTAATGAGGATGAGTATGTGGAAGTAACTCCACTCTCACTCCGAATGAGAAAAATCAATTTTAAGGGATAATAATACTGATTTTTAAAATGTAAAAAGGCTGTGCTTATCAAAGTACAGCCTTTTTACTTTGATGCCATCGCCAAAGAGAGCGCCTTGAACAATCTGCCATCAGCTATTTCGCAACCATTATTGATCATCTGAAATAGCTCCTCCTGACGATCACTATTATAGGCCTTTTCAGTCGTGTAAACTTTAATGCCCTTTGGAGGCTTGGCCAGCGACTGAGATAGGAATTGATCATCACAGAAATCTGCTGACGGGTCAGCCGTCATCATACCCACCAAAACCATCTTATCATCAAGACACTGGAAAGTCTTTACATCGTCTTTCGTACGGATTTCCAGGAATTTCACCTGACGAAGAACCCCTTCAAGAACCACATCACTGAAAAGGGTAATCATGTCCTCAGCCTTCGACTTGTCCTCTTCCTTGATTTTCACCCACTGATCTGCGGTTATTCCGTTCACAACCAGGAAATCGACAAATTCCTTTTCCAATTCCTGAAGTTCAGACTGCGTCAGGATTCTGTATTTGGGTTCAAGAGGACTCATTAGTCATTTTCTGTATAGAGTAGTTCATCATTGAGAAAATCATACAGTGTTAACCTTCTCAATTCAAAATAGGAATTCCAAAATTGGCGCAGCGCATTCAGATATCCTCTTTTTGCTTCATCTTTTTGTCCCTGGGCCAGGGTAAGATCAGTTACTGTGGCTTTTCCACCGAGATATCTGTTTTGAGTGACATCATAACGTTCCTGAGCCACCTCATCTGTCCTTCTCGATATTTCGACATTTGCTCTATAGACTTCAAAACGTCCTACAAGAGATATAATCTCCTGCTCAAAATTTTGTATTTCCTGGTCTAATGTATACTCAGTTAATTGCTGATTCGCTTTAGCTGTTTCTATTCGAGACTTGCTTCTTCCCCAGTCCAGAATCGGCATTCTCAATGAAACATTTACCACTTGTTCCCCATTAGGGTCGACATAGGCTTCAGGTAAATTGTTAGCTGCCTGATTATATCCAAAAGATGCATTTAAATTGGTTTCAAATCGTTGAGACTGAGCTCTGGAAACATCTCTTTGAGCCTCTATTCTCCTTCTTTCGTATTGCAGGAAATCTGATCTGTTGGCACGGGCAAACTCAAGGGCCTTTTCTAAAGGAATATCAAATTCGGGAAGTTCACCCGGAGCGATTAACTCCATTTTGAGTTCTGACCCTTCCGTTATTCCAATGTAACTTCTTAGTTGCAACCTTGCTATCTGCAAATCCAGGTTGGCCTGAATTACGGCCCGTTCAGAACTTAATTTTTGCAGTTCAAATTGGAGCAAGTCATCTTTAGTCACTGTACCTATATTGAACCGACCTTTCTGAATTCTATAATTTGAATCATTGATAGCCTGATTAAAAGTGGCAATTTGAAGACTGATTTGGGCATCAAGGTAATTGAAATAGTGGGTGGTAGCCTCTTGTGAAACACGCTCCATATCCTCTACAAATGACCTCTTGGACTCTTCATACTTGAGGGGTTCTATTCTCTTATTCCACTTTAGCTCATTGAACCCAAAAATGGGTTGCTCCAGCCTAACGTTAATGAGTGTAGTCCGGTATTGATCCTCAAACCCATCACCTATCAGGTTTCCAAATTGATTCAAAGAGCTATTGACACTTATCGATCCTCCGGTCAAAGCGATATCCTGCTTTAGTCCCAAATTGAGTGTAGAAGAAACCTGTTGTATGTCCGTATAATTGGTTGTACCGTCATTTTGTTCAATCCCTTTATAAAGGCGGGAATAGCCTGGTAGGTTGCCATTCAGATTCAACGAAGGATTATAGTTAGCCCGGTAGGTCCTGTATTGCCAATATCTATTTTCTTTTCTTGTGACAGCTGATTTAGCTGCGGTAGAATTTTCTTTGGCCAAATCAATAACATCCAGCAATGTAAGCTGATGCTCCTGTGCAATAAGGTTAAATGATATTAAGGCTAGTAATGCGACTGTGAGCAGTGAATACTTATTATTCATATCTTAATGATTGAATGGGGTCTTGAGAGGCTGCACGCCTGGCCGGGGTAATACCAAATACTAACCCAACGGCCGCTGAAACACCAAAGGAGAGAATTATAGAACTGAGGGTGATTATTGTAGGTATATCTGCCAGTAAGCTGATAAGAACAGCGATCAATATTCCAAAGACGACACCAATCAAGCCTCCCGTGACACTTATCATCATAGATTCAAAAAGAAATTGATTAATGATGTCGGTTTTCTTGGCTCCAAGTGACATTCGCAGGCCGATTTCTTTGATTCTTTCCAGCACCGATGCCAACATAATATTCATGATTCCGATACCTCCTACCAGTAGGGAAATTCCCGCAATTGCACCCAAGACGTAATTGAAAATGTCGTTCGTCCGCTGTTGTTGTTTAAGTAGCAATTCTGGGATTTCTATTTCAAAATCCACCACGTCATAATGCTTTCTTTTTAGCATTCTGGAGATGACATCGGCAGTAGCTTGAAGCATTTCAGTTTGATCTACCTGTATCACCAACCTGTCCAGTTGGTGGTAATTGGTGGGTTGACCACTCTCCTCTTCATTTCCATTACCATTTTCATTACTCCCTCTATTCGCCATTTCAATCATGCTCCGAGTCAATAATGAGCGATTTTTAAACCTGATCAACATCGTCTTGAGTGGTACATACACATCCATATTATAGTCCCGAATTCCGAGGTTATCTATAGACGCTGTACTTATGAGTCGTTCTTCTAATATTCCAATGACCAACAACCAATTATTTCCACATTTAAGGTATTTACCCATTGGATCCTGAGTGGGAAAAAACTTTGTCTTGATGGATTTACCTATGACACATACTGCCTCACCACTCTCAAGCTGGGTTTCAGAAAACATCTGACCCTCCGCCAATTTGAAATTGAAAATATCAAAATAAGGGGGCTCCACTCCTACAATTTTTGCAGAACGCCTTATCCCATTGTTGATAATATGACTTTCAACTAATATCTCTGGACTGACTTGAGTAATTCCAGGGATAACTGCCTTGATACCTTCTGTATCCTGTTGCGTTAAACCTGTGGAGAATTGGGATTTTTCATTCTTTTCAGTTGATCCCTCTCCCGCTAATTTCTCCTCAGTCTGTTCAACAATAGGTTTGATGACAATATTATTCACTCCAACAAGTTTGATCTGCTCCAGGATTTCCTGCTGAGCACCATTACCAATGGCCAGCATTGATATGACCGCAGCAACACCAAAAATAATCCCCAGTGCTGTGAGTACAGATCTAAGTTTGTTTGCCAGCACCGCTTCAAAAGCGATGCTCAAATTCATAAGTAATGTCTTATTCATCTTATGAATTTTTTTATTTATTATATTTCTTCTGTCGTTGTTTATCTGGCGATTCTGAAGGAACAGAATCGGTCACTTGTTTCTTCGGAGCCTCATTTCTTTTTCCATCAAGCTCCTTCAGCAATAATATCTCACCTTCCTCATTGGTTGGGGTGGAAAGGTAAATTCTATCTTGTTCTGAAAGTCCCATAAGTATCTGTGCTGAATTTGCATTAGTCTCACCAACTAATACTTCATGTTTTCTATAACCTATATTAGTAGATATATATACATAGCTAATGCTGTCAGCCTGGCTGTGAAGACATTCTAAAGGAATGTAAATAGCGTCCTCTATTTCCTTAGTTATTATATTGTTACTGGTGGTCATGCCTGGACGTGTTTCATCATCTATTTTATCAATAGCAACAGTCACTTTAAATACTTTGGCATCAGAATTTGGTCTTTGTTCGCCTACATTAGCCACATCAGTTACCTTTCCTGTCAACTGTTTATCTGGAAAAGCATCAAGACCAATAGTCACCGCTTGCCCAACCTTAATTCGTCTTATATCAACCTCATTTACATAGGTAATTGAGTTCATGGTAGAGAGGTCGGGAAGTGTAGCGACTACTAAGTCCCAGGCATTAATTTGGCTACCTTCTTTAATAGCTCGACCGCCATAACCCTTTCTGTATATAATCATACCATCTTCTGGAGCCTTAATCGTAAATTCTCGTTGTAGCGCCTTCATATCTTCAAGATCTCTTTGTACCCTGAAAAGATCTGATTTTGTTGAACGCATCTTACTTTTGTTCTGTAGGCTCTTCAGTTGATAATTTTCTTCTTCTTGTTTTAAAGCCCTCAAGGATTTGTCCAACTCAATTTCAGCTTTTTTGATCGTCGCCGGAGCCTCAAACTCTGATTGATCTAATATGAGCTGCTTCTCTTCAACTGCGTATTTCAAATTGATGAGTTTGTTACGTGCCTCCTTCATCTGAAGTGCTGTATCCAGCCTTGTTTCCTCCACCTTGGCTACCAATTCCTCGATCCTTTCTTCAGTGTCCTTAATACGTCCATTTATTTCTGAAGGGTCAAGAAATGCCACAAAGTCTCCTTTTTGCACATAAGTACCCTCAGGAATGATTTTCTGTATGGTGACATTCCATATACGGTACCTTCGCAGGTTGTTGGGGCCCATAATTAGAGTGGAATTTCGCGCCTCCAGTTCACCCGTGGTATTAACTTCTACCACAAACTTCCCCTTTTCAACATCAACGATAATGTTAGCCCCATCGGAGGTGCCCTGTCCTCCAAGAATAAAAAATAGGGTTATGGCTAATAAAATTCCTCCGACGGAGAGAAAAATCGCCCTTTTGCCCTTTAGCCTTTCCAATAGCGATGAATCCATAGTGAGACAGCAGATTATTTTATGAGTTAATGTTTATATGTCCAATATTAATGTTCGATTTTGAAGAAAACTTGAAAGCTTTCATTCGCATCGAGATAGCGGATACCTTCTTTATTATTATAGACATTGACCCCTGAAGTCATAGGTTCTATAGCAACTGTCCCAAACCCTTCAGGGGTAAATAGTTGCAAGTACCTATACTCTGGTGAACCACTCATCTTTAATTCCAGGTCCCCATATTTAAGTGTACAGAACATACCTTCCTGCTTTAGACGGAAACAATCGTCAAGTGGCCACTCTGACATCTCAAGTGATGTATGAGTGAAAGGACTTTCTTTTCCTGTTGGTAAATTTCTTTCTCCAAGGACCAAATGATCCGTCTGAGGGATGTCAAGGGTGACATTTTCCAAGGTATCGGATAGTTTTAAATATGGATGCCATCCTAATCCAAAAGGCAATGTTTCATTTCCAGTATTTGTAACATCGAATTGAATTTGAAATCCTTCTTTGAACCCATAACTGTAGGTCACCCAAAAGTCAAACGCAAATGGATAGTAAGTATTGTTTCCATCATAACTGTATTTCAATTTTACTAAAGCGAATTCTTTTGTTTTCTCAGACTCAACAATCTCAAATGAGGCTTGAGTAATCATTCCATGCAAAGCATTGTTATTCGCTTTCTCATTAATTGGTAACTGGTAGGTTTTACCTCTATATTCATATTTGCCGTCTTCAATTCGATTTGGCCAGGGAAACAAGATTTCATTTTTTGACCAAGCTCCGGTTTTACAATCTTCCGGAGACACTTCCCAAAGTACATTGACGGGCTTGTTGTCTGCAAGAAATGCCAGCTGTGTTAATCTTGCTCCATGTGCAGGAGCTAGCGCCATCAAATCAATATTATCATGCTTCAAAATCAGATGTTCAACATCCTCCAGGATCACTTTTTCAAAATGCATCTTACTTTCTCTATTTATGTGGTTGGTTGTATTCTTAATTTTTTTAGTATGACATTTTCTGAAACCTGAGTAATGCCGCCTGATGCCAAAGGTGCTAATTGCAAATCCTCAATCGCCACCCTGATTAGTCGTAAAGTTGGATGACCAATGGCAGCGGTCATCCGTCTTACCTGCCTGTTCTTCCCTTCAGTTAATTTGATTTCCAGCCAGCACCGGACAGGATGCTTGGTATAATTCACAGGAGGATTTCTTTCCGGTAAATTTACTTCTTTCAGAATCTCGACTTCAGCAGGAAGGGTTATGTAAGCCTTCCCATTGATCTTAATAGTCACTCCCTTTCTAAAAACATTCAAGCTTTCCTCAGTTGGGATTCCCTCTACCTCTGCCCAATAAGTTCGTTTATGTGCCTGTTTTGGATTCAAAAGTTGATGATTCAGCTTCTTGTCATTAGTGAGAATCAACAGTCCCTCACTGTCCAAATCCAATCGCCCGACAGGATATATATCTTTAGGTAGTTGGTACAACTGACCTAACCCGGGATTTTCATTTTCATCAGAAAACTGGCTCAGTACTTTGTAAGGTTTATGAATAACGTAATAAAGACGCTTATGTTTCATTCTGCACGAAACTAAGAAATTCCTTTTCTTTCAAGAATAAAAGACGTGGAAACGTAAATTGCGACCATGATTCTTGCAGAAAAAATCATAAAATTTTACACAAACCTCAACACTCCCAGCCACCTTCCTGAAAATGTGGAGGTTATGAACCCTTACCAGAATGGCGATTCGCTCGAAGTCGCTGGCGCCTTCTATAAGAAATACTATAGCGACAATAATGAACGCACAGTGTTATTTGGAATAAACCCAGGAAGATTTGGTGGTGGTGTGACCGGAGTTCCATTTACTGATCCGGAAAAGCTTGAAACATATTGTGGAATTTCGAATCCCTTTGATAAAAAGCAGGAGCTTTCTTCAAAGTTCATTTATGATATGATTATTGCCTATGGTGGACCGGAGCTTTTCTATTCGAAATACTATATCTCGGCCATTTCTCCTCTTGGTTTTGTTAAGGATGGAAAGAACTTAAATTATTATGATATAAAGGAATTTAAGGAGCTTATTACGCACTATGCTCTTGATACTATCAAGGCACAAATGGCCTTCCCTCTAAGCACCAAAGTTGCCTATTGCATCGGACAGGGACAAAACCTCAAATTCCTTGAACTGCTGAATCAGGAAGGCAATTTCTTTGATGAGATCATAACGGTTCCCCACCCGAGGTGGGTAATGCAATATCGGCTTAAAAGAAAGGCTGAGTTTATCCGCGAATACCTAGACAAGCTTGATTAAAAGTCAACCTCCATCCCGTCTTTCATGCGGTCTATTTTCAGGTCATTGGCATGAATCACCGCAGAACCCATATGATTGATCATCAATCTTTGAGTTTTTAGTAACTGGGTCTTTTCTATTAAAGTATGGTAAGAAATATGACCTGGCCCATCCTTATCCAGAAAATTACATTCACAGACAAATAGATCCGTGTCTTCAGCCAATGGACGCAAATTGTCTGTCCATTCCGAATCACCTGAAAAGCCAAATACTTTATCCTCAAACTCCAGTTTGATCCCATGTGGATTAGATGGAGGAGAATGAATGACGGTTTTTGAAAACACCCTGATATCTTCAGCACCTAGCCAGGCATCAGCAATGAATTCTTTAAATGAAATGGGTAATTCATCTAACAATGGCCCAGTCCCCGGATATAAAGCCTCCTGAAGAGCATGTGCTTTTTCCTTAATGCCTTCCGGCCCCCAAATGGTCAATGGTTTGGAGCGTTGATGTTCAAAGTGATTGCTTATGACTAAAAAAGGTAGTCCTCCATAATGATCCCCATGAAAATGAGTAATGATAATCTGATCAATATCTTCGGCTGTGTAACCCTCCTGCTTCAACCGTATTAAGGTACTACCCCCACAATCCACAAGGATTTTCTGGGTATTTCCCAACAACAAAAAAGAGGTATTGAACCTGCCTTCTGAAGCAAAGGCATCTCCACAACCAAGAACTTTCAATTTCATAACCAACCAGTTTAGAGACTTTCAAATATTGAACTTTAAAGACTCAATTCCAATCGTTTATTGATGCATTTAGGTAACTGCTCCTGATAGTGAGTAACATATATTAAAGTGGTCTTGCTCAACTCACATATATGATCGATTATTTGTCTGAATTGTTCCTGATGAGAATGATCCAATCCCTGACATGGTTCATCCAGGATGAGTAATGCCGGTGCTTTCACTAATGCCCTGGCCAGCAAACAAAGCCTTTGCCCACTTGACGATAACTCATTTAATTTGAGGTACTTACATTTAGTCAAATCAAGTGTATCCAGCCAGAATTCGGCCTGTTTCACCTGCTCGTCAGTTCCCTTTTTCTTTACTCCTAATGCTTCATAGAAGCTGGAAACCACCACCTCCAGACAAGTAAAGTAGGATGGAAAATACTGATAAAGTTCCGGAGACATGAAGCCAATATTTCTCTTGATATCCCAAATACTTTCACCAGATCCACGCTTTCTTCCAAAAAGCCTGAGATCACAGGCATACGCTTGCGGGTGGTCTCCATTGATCAGGCTTAGCAAAGTCGATTTCCCGGCACCATTAGGACCTGACAGCGCCCAACACTCCCCCTGCTCTATTTTCCAGTTAATGTCCTTTAGAAGATAGAGATCGCCGTATCGGACATTTGCCCGTCGCATATCCACGATCGTATGAAAAGATGAAATCTGATGTGAAATAATTTCCTGATCCAGCGCTTTGAAATCAACATCATGCTTTTCCGTCGGACAGTCCATCTCGGGATCAAACGAACTCTTGTCGACTTGTTTTATTATCCTGCATTTATCCAGAACGAGAACATTGGTAATGCATGAAGGAATCTCATATGGATTGCAGACCATGGCCAGATTTATCCCTGATTTTATGATTTCGTTAAAGAGTTGATCAAAATAGGCTCTGGTTGCAACATCGAGTCCTGCAAATGTATTGTCAATAAGCAGCACCTTCGGATGCTTCAATAAGGCTGCCGCCAATCTTAGCCGTTTTCCCTCTCCGTTAGATAGCTTGATAACCGATTTTTCCCATAGATAGCCAAGATTGAATCGTTGTTTGACCAGTTCCAAAGACCAGTAAGTCTGTCTTGAGACCTCCTTTTGTTGCTCGGAAAGATATTCGCTTACAGTTGGTGCGTCATCAGCGTCGTCACTGTTATAACGCTGCTGAAAGTAAAACTCCTTAAGATTGGACTTGTTTCTAAACTCGTGCCTGATATCAACGAGTTGAATGAGGTCATGATAGGTAAAAAAAGAATTCCCTGGCTTTTCGATTTCTTCAAAGGGAATAGAAAAAGGATGTCTTAAGCTCCCATTCCCAACAATGAATTTGCCGGCAAGTGTCTGCAGTAATGCGCTTTTACCACTCCCATTGCTCCCAACTATCGCCCAATGCTGTCCAGTGGGCCATTCAAAGTTGAGATTCTCAAAGATGGTTTGAGCGCGAAATTTGATAACAGCATCCTTCGCTATGATAAGAGAATTCACCGGATCAGAGAAATTCAATTATTTAGCCAGTACCTCCAGATGGGCAATATCATTATGAGTTTCAAGGGAGAAATTCCCATTCTCATAATCCAATACATACAGCCCTGTATTTGAATGTCCGAAATCATCCATTTCTGACAGTGGTTTACCCAATATCCAGCAAAGCATGATACGCATGGCACGACCGTGACAACAAATCAATGCCGTTTCCCAGTCTTCATTCAAAATATAGGCGATAGCCTTCTTTTGTCTATTCATGACATCAACAGGACTTTCCCCACCAGCAATCTTAGTATCAATTTCACCGTTAGCCCATTTTTCTGTAGCAATTTGGTAAGCCGTTGAGGTTTCTGGTGTGAAGGGCACTCCCTCCTGATCTCCCCAACTGATTTCTTCTAACCCATCGACAACCTCATAAGGCAAACCATCATCAATAAAGCCCTGAACCGTTTCTTTTGTTCTGACTAGTTTACTGATGAACACTTTATCAAATGGCATCTCGCGGTACCTTTCATAAAAAGCCGCTCCCTGTGCTC
This sequence comes from Marinoscillum sp. MHG1-6, assembly GCF_024714475.1. Taxonomy (GTDB): domain Bacteria; phylum Bacteroidota; class Bacteroidia; order Cytophagales; family Cyclobacteriaceae; genus JAMZMI01. Next base: position 105,876 of record NZ_JAMZMI010000004.1, read on the forward strand.
TTCCTGTATCATTTAGGGAAGCATCAATGCCTGAACCCTGAACCATACCTTTCTTGTTGTAATCTGTTTCCCCATGCCTGATGAGGTAAATCCTTTTATTCATAATGACCCAATTATCATTCAAACTTATGACTTCCTACTCAGAATGACCAGTCTATCATCAATTGTATGATCTTTTATTGGTAATTTCGGGACTGTCTTTTATCACAGCTATGATTCCTGAAAGTGTTGACCTCAAAGCCGTAAATGAATTCAGCCAAAATAGCATGGTTGGCTATTTGGGTATCGAATTTATTGAAGTCGGAAAAGACTACCTCAAGGCGCGTATGCCTGTGAATGTGAAAACTATTCAACCTTACGGGCTGTTGCATGGAGGAGCTTCGGTGGTGTTGGCTGAAACTCTTGGTAGTAAAGCGTCTGATCTGATACTAAGTGAGGATCAGTTTCCGGTTGGAATTGAAATAAACGCCAACCACATAAAATCCGTAAGGAGTGGTTATGTGTATGGCACAGCGACACCTGTTCATTTAGGACGAAGGACTCATGTGTGGTCTGTTGAAATAAAAGACGAAGAAGATAATATGATTTGTGTAAGCCGGCTTACCGTGGCCGTGGTGGATAAAAAGTAAAGGATGAGTTTTACACTTACTCAAAAGGATCTCTCACTAGAAATTAACGAACTAATACTGCGACTGATTGGATCCAGATATTCGTTTGCTGTATGGCGGGTACCTAATACCGAAAGGATCAATTTGATCATCGAAGTGGACCAGTACCGGCAGAAAAGATTGACCGAGAACTGGGAGCTCGAAAATCTCACAGAATGCTTCATTATCAATGCTTATGATGATTCTCATCCACCTAAACCTCTCATGGTGAATGCAGACATTATCATGTCTTATGAGTCAGGGGAAGTAGAAACCAGTATTAGTCCCCGTACCTCCGGGACAGCAGTAGATGAGTTTTACCAATACATAAAAAATCAGCCAAAATTTGCGTTTGAACATACCTCACAAATAGAAGAGCCAGCGGATTCATTTATAAACAATACAAAACACGCTATTGAGAATGTCAGAAGTGGGACATTACAGAAAGTAGTCATGAGCCGCTCAAAGGATATTCCCCTACCAACGGGGTTTCACCCCTACCAAACATTTAGAAAAGCTGCCGAAAATTACCCGAATGCTTTTTGCTATTTGACTTATACACCTGAATATGGAACGTGGATGGGTGCAACACCCGAGCGACTGATCACGATAGAAAAAGGACGCCACTTCAGGACGGATGCCTTGGCAGGAACGCAGACACTTCATCCCAACACCTCATTAGCTGAAGTTGCGTGGAGGCAAAAGGAGATTGAGGAGCAGGCTATGGTTACCAGGTATATCATCTCGTGCTTCAAAAAAATTAGACTTCGAGAATACGAAGAGATAGGCCCAAGAACCACAAAAGCAGGCAATTTGGCTCACCTCAGAAGTACTTTCACAGTGGACATGGAAGCCACTCAGCATCAAAATCTTGGGAGTGTCATGTTGGACTTGCTCCACCCTACCTCTGCGGTATGCGGTTTTCCCAGGGAGGCCGCACATGCCTTTATTAAAGATCATGAAAGTTTTGAGAGAGAATTGTTTGCGGGCTTTTTAGGCCCCGTGAATATTGACAGTGCTACCCGACTATTTGTTAATCTGCGATGTATGAAAATAGATATGGACCGTGTGAGGCTCTATGCAGGAGCAGGAATTACGTCAGATTCTGACCCGGAGAAAGAATTTGAAGAGACAAATCAAAAGATGAATACACTCCTATCGGTCTTACTCTCTAAATGAACCAAACAGTTTTTAACATATCCAAAATCTTTTCTCTCAAAGGGATTTCAAAAATGGTGTTATCCCCTGGATCGAGAAATGCGCCATTGACGATTTCCTTTGCCCGTAATCAGGACATCACCACCTATAACATTGTGGATGAGCGTTCGGCTGGATTCATTGCATTGGGTATGGCGCAAAAAAGCAATGCACCAGTTGCAATTTGTTGCACCTCAGGGTCCGCTTTACTGAATTATGCTCCGGCGGTATCAGAGGCCTATTACCAAAACATTCCCCTGATCGTGTTGTCAGCAGACAGGCCACCAGAATGGATTGATCAACGTGACGGGCAAACCATCAATCAGGATAAGGCACTGCATAATTTCGTAAAAGGAAGTTTCAATCTTCCCGTTGATTTGGAACATGCGGATGCTCAGTGGGAGTTTGAAAGAAAAGTCAATGATGCCATAAATCTCGCTACAACCGCCCCCTACGGGCCAGTTCACATCAACGTTCCATTTAGAGAACCCTTCTATCCAAAAGAAGATCAGGAGTTGGAATTCGGGGAAGTCAGGATCATCAACCATTACGAATCCAATAAATCTACAGGCTTAGAAGAATTAGTAGATCGATGGAAAGATTTCCCTAAAAAGCTCATTATTCAAGGACAGAGAAGTAGCCATGAGTCTGCGCTATCTGTTCCGGATGATATTCCCGTGATTGCTGATGTTATCAGCAATTCTTCTCAGCAAGATGCCGTACGCACTCATGATCTTTTCCTTGGAGCTCTAACGCAAGATCAGCTGGAAAGCCTACAGCCGGATTTACTTATCACCACTGGTAAATCGATAATTTCAAAAAACTTAAAGCTTTACCTTAGAAACTTTAAACCCAGGGCTCACTGGCATTTTGAAGACGCTCCTATCGCAGCGGATACCTTTCAATCACTGTCAGATCATTTTAGGTTTCCGCTTAATGACCTTCTGGATGTAGCCCTTTCAAAAGAGCCCAATGAATTTAAAAAGCAACTTGGTAAAAACTTCAAGCAGAGCTGGTTTACCATTGATAAGCTGAGTCGAGAGGCCATTGATCAATCTATAGAGGAAATTGGATTTAGTGAGGCTAGTGCCTATTTCAAAGTATTGAATTCAATGCCTGATACTTTGGATCTCCATTTTGCCAACAGCATGGCTGTGCGTTATAGTAACTTTTTCCATTACACCACATCCAATCAATCTGTTTATGCCAACCGCGGAACCAGCGGGATTGATGGAACTAACGGCACAGCAGTGGGGAACGCTATTTTGGCGGATCGGCCTGTAGTATTACTTACAGGTGACCTTAGTTTTTTCTATGATCGTAATGCCTTCTTGCATAACTATGACCTTTCCCATTTAAAGATCATTGTTTTTAATAATCAAGGTGGAGGAATTTTCAGAATGATTAAGGGACCTGCAGCCCTTCCCGAACTAGAGCAACATTTTGAAACCAGGCACAATCATTCGGCCCAATTCGCTGCAGCAGAATATAGGATGGATTATATCAAAGTAAAAGATGTAAATACTCTGGAGTCCGGGCTGGCTTCTTTATTTGCAGACAATAAATCACCGAAGATTATGGAGGTTTTCACTGATCCTGCAGAAAACAAGGAGGCATTTGCAATGCTTAAGCAGTCAATTTCGGATCGATTAAATACCCATTAAGCATTTGAACATTAGCTTTGCCGAACATTTTTGAAACGAACTAATACCAATATATGAGCACTTCAAAATTTGATTGGAAACCGATCAAAGAATACAAAGACATCAGATTCGAATTGTTTGAGGGGATTGCAAAAATCACCATCAATAGGCCGGAAGTCTACAATGCTTTTCGGCCAGATACCAATATGGAAATGATCGAAGCCATGGACATTGCCAGAGAAATGGAGGATGTAGGTGTGGTTGTCCTGACTGGTGAAGGTGATAAAGCATTTTGTTCCGGAGGAGATCAGAATGTAAAAGGTATTGGTGGGTACATTGGCACAGATGGAGTACCTCGACTCAATGTTCTAGATCTTCATAAAAGAATAAGAGAGCTCCCTAAGCCTGTTATCGCTATGGTCAATGGCTATGCTATCGGTGGAGGGCACGTGCTGCACGTAGTTTGCGACCTGACCATCGCATCTGAAAATGCAAGATTCGGACAGACCGGACCTAAAGTTGGAAGTTTTGATGCTGGGTTTGGCTCTTCTTATCTGGCCAGACACGTAGGTCAGAAGAAAGCCAGGGAGATTTGGTTCTTGTGTGAGCAATACACTGCTAAAGAGGCAGAAGACATGGGGATGGTTAACAAGGTAGTTCCATTGGAAGAACTTGAAGCCACTACCGTTTCATGGTGCAGAACGATCATGCAAAGAAGCCCGATGGCTATCAGAATGATCAAAAGAGGTCTAAACGCGGAGTTGGATGGTCAGCGAGGTTTGATGGAAATGGCCGGAGACGCTACTTTGATGTTCTACCTGATGGAGGAAGCCCAGGAAGGTAAGAATGCGTTTCTGGAAAAGCGTAACCCCGACTTCAAGAAGTTTCCAAAATTCCCTTGATTATTTCCTTTTAGGATATGCAGCTCAATCTGAATGGACGGGAGGTTATCCTGGATAAGGTATATGATGACCTTACCAAAGCAGAAAACACTGTCTTTCAGATTATCAAAGACTGGCTCAACGGTAAAGCACTATTTTCATTTACTACCTCAGGGTCTACTGGTCCACAAAAGTCCATAGAAATACACAGAAGTATTCTAGAATATAGTGCCAGTTGTACCCTTGATAAGCTCGATCCTAACAGGAACTTTAAATCAAGTCTCATATGTATCAACCCTGAGTTTATTGGCGGTTTCATGGCCATTGTGAGAGGGGTTCTTGGAGGTCACAGCATTACATTTATGGACCCGCAATCCAATCCCCTCAAGCTCGTACCTAATGAGAAATTCGACCTGGTCTCGATGGTGCCCATACAGGTTGAAACGCTCTTCAGAGAATCTTCGGAGTTACTGTCTCAGGTAGATACGGTTATCATAGGAGGAGCCAAAGTAAACCAGCCGACCCTCAATCATATTCGGCAAAATACGACTACTCGCTTTTATCATAGCTACGGCATGACCGAAACGGCGTCCCATTTTGCGCTGCAAGACCTTAGGTTGGAGGAAGTATTTGAAGTTATAGGAGATGCAAAAATTGGGAAGGATCACGACAGCTGTTTGAATGTAAAAGGAACGGTGACAGGACAAGCACTCATCCAAACAACTGACCTGGTCGACATCATCGATTTAAAACATTTTAGGTGGCTTGGAAGGGCTGATAACATCATAAACTCTGGTGGCATCAAGATTAGTCCGGAATTAGTTGAGAATATCCTGCAAGGACAAATTGAAGTTCCCTTTTTTGTTGCCGGATTACCCGATGAAAAGTTAGGATCGAAGGTAAGTCTAATTATCGAGTCGAATAAGTCCTTCGACTTGGGGCAATTTGACTTTTCAAAACTTAGCAGATATCAGCAGCCAAAAGCCATCATTTCAATTCCTAAATTTGTTTATACAGCCACAGAAAAAATAAACAGAGCAGAAACGTTAAAACGATTACAATTTGGAAGTTAAATTTTCATACCAGACACTCACCACCCCACCACCCTATGCTTTCGCATACACGCTTGAGTTGGAGATTTCTAAATCAAAAGTCAAAGTTCAGTTTGATTTGGAATATGTGAATAGAGAGGAGTTAACCGATGAAGAAATTCTGAGTGAAGGCTTTACCAAAGAAGACGATGTTAGCTGGACGGGAGAATTGGAATCAATATGGGGAGATTACCTCACTCCGCTCATTGACAAAATCGAATTAATCCCTCAATCCGAAGACGTAGATACCTGGCTACATGTTGAAGTCAACAACGGCTCCACCAAATCAGGACTTGTCAAGGATTTGGTTTTCTGGGATTACCAGCTTCAGGAGGTCATACAAGCTATTTACGAAAGTGCAAAGTTTGAGCATCCACTGAAAATACAATTGCTGCATAATGCGGAGACAAACGTGTATTTTGAAATGGAAGGGAGTTTTGGACAAAGATCTGCGAGTGTCAATAAGAAAAGTATTTCCTGGGAAAATTTTCAGGCTTTATTAAACGCCATATACAATATTGATGAAAGCAAAAAACCAGCGAATAAGCCAAACAAAAAAGGTCTTTGGATAGATATTAATAATGATCAGAGTTGGTTTCAGGTTCAGGGAGAAATCGGTGAGATACTTTCAATACTGAACCATAAGTAGTTACGGGTTTGTTATTAAGTACTGATTTAAATAATTTGTCAGAAATTATTTCTGCTATCTATAAAAATCGATCTGCTTATGAGTTTCATTGGTAAGCTTTTATATGCACTACCGCTATCCATGTTTGGGTTTTTTCACTTCATGAACGCATCAGCTATGGCTGGCATCGTTCCTTCTTTTTTACCTTTTGCACAGTTTTGGGTCTATTTAACAGGCACAGCATTGATACTGGCTGCTGTGGCAATTATCATTGATAAGAAAGCCAAATTAGCCACAACATTGCTTGGGATCATGCTGGCAATATTTGCGGTCTTTGTACACTTGCCGGGTTTTCTTGATATGGCACAACCCGCATCTTCAATGTTCCTCAAAGACACTGCACTTTCCGGGGCAGCATTCTTCTTTAGCGCTCACCTAAAAAATTAAAAAATTAGAAAAGCTGATAATGTCCTCCCCTTCTGAAGGCATTTAAATTAAGGGGAGGCATTTTTCTGTTATCATAATATCGCTTTTTGGTTACTAGAAAGAGTTCTCTGATCATTGTAGAGAACTCACCTTCCCCCGTCAACCTCATTTTCCACCTGGAATCATTCAGGTGACCTCCGTGAACCCTCTTTACCTGGCTGAGTACTTTGTCGGCCCTATCGGGAAATGCTTTGCGCACCCATTCTTCGAAAAGCTGTCCTATCTGCCCATTTAATCTGACTACATTATATCCAATGTCCCTTGCCCCTGCTTCGGCTGTTGACTTGATTACCAGGGGCATCTCGTGATCATTTAATCCGGGAATGATCGGCGCATTCATGACCATGACAGGTATGCCATTTTTAGAAAGTTCCTCAATCGTATTCAGTCTACGTCGATAGCTAGCTGTTCTAGGTTCCAATAAACTCCTTAGTTTTTCATCCATGGCCGTAATAGAAAGACAAACAGATACCAGGGAGTTTTTGGCCAGTTCTTGTAGCAGGTCTATATCTCTTAAAATCAAAGAATTCTTGGTAATGATAGCTATGGGATGTTGGTACTTAAGCGCCACCTCAAGTAATGATCTGGTCAGCTTGTATTTTCTTTCAAGTGGTTGGTAGCAGTCTGTATTTCCGGACAACATGATCGGCTGAACCTTCCAATCTGATTTAGAAATTTTTCTCTCAAATTGCCGCGCTACATCTTTCTTCACCACAATTTTACTTTCGAAATCCAACCCGGCACTGAATCCCCAGTAAGTATGTGAATTTCGAGCGTAACAATATACGCAGCCATGTTCACACCCCTGGTACGGATTGATCGAATACTCAAACCAGATATCCTGGCTGTTGTTTCTACTGATTACGTTTTTGGTAGTTTCTTCAAATACCTCAACGCCAGGCTTTTCTTCGTGTGTGAATTCATCAATTCCCTCAAGATGTTCAATGGACATCGAGTTTTTGAAGAATGGATTAGCTGGATTTGATTGTGCACCTTTTCCTTTTAACATCCCTAAAAATAGCTAATAATATTAGTATTACTAAATTTATTAGCTATTTACTTTCCTCAGTTTGCTAAGTCCAAACGCAGAACCAATACCCACAATAGCGCCCATCAAATGGGATTCCCAACTGATGTTGGGGTTGCTCGGAAGAATACCATAAACCAACCCTCCATAGATCAGGATGACTATGAGCGAAATAATGATGGCTCTCGCCTCCCTCCGGAATATCCCGAAGGATATCAGGAAAAATGCCAGTCCGTAAACAAGCCCACTCGCTCCAATATGATAAAACGGGCGACCGAAAAACCACACCAGTATATTGGTAAAGAAATAGCAATGGATCATGACCTGGGTAGCTATGGGCTGATAGAAGTAATAAACCATGGTACCCAAAAACAGTAGTGGTAGCGTGTTGGACATCAAATGTGAAACACTGCCATGGATAAGCGGAGCCAGAAATACCCCAACAAGACCGGACCCTTCTAAAGGAAGGATACCCAGGAATCCCATGTCCACTCCAGAGTAAACCTGAATAGAATAAAAAAGCCACATGAAGAATACCAGCCTCAAGGGAGGCAGCAAAGTAGATCGCCTCAAATCAATTTCAATTAAGCGAGTAAAATAATGATGAATAAGTGAGGATCAAGAGACAACATTGAATTAATTCAATCAATTAGTTATCTTCCATTTTAGAACTTTCAATTCACCCGCTTTGGAAAAGAAGATTAGAAAACGCTACAATTGGGCCATCGTAATTCTATCGATATTAGTTATCTGGATTACGGTCAAGGCCCAGCTACTAATTGGATATGCAGAGGAATACCAGGCGATGGCTGATGAAGAAAGAGAAAAAAATGACGAGCTAAAAACTTATCAAAGAAGTCTGGAGGACCAACTTAATGAATCTAATAAACTCATTGAAAGCCAGAAAAAAAGATATGAGGAGCTCCTTTTAGAGTGCCAAGGAAATTAGACAGAAATAAAAAAAGCTGCCATTGGCAGCTTTTGAATATCATTTCGGATCCAATTACTTAGCAGGATCATTAATCATTCTCAATTCCATGAGCTTTGATTCTTCATAGGACACTGATAGGTATCCCAACAAACCACCAGATGCCTCTGCAATCTTCTTAGCCAGGTCTTTCAAACTGGCGTACAAGGCAACTCCAAAACTTTTATCAATTTTCGGAAGGATAAAGTTCAACTTTCTAAGCTCGGCCGTGATAGCCTTATTTCTCTCCTCAACACCACTCGGAAGTTCGCTCACCAACGCAGTGAATTTTCCTTCGAAGTCTTCCCCTACAGCCTTATAAAACTCAACGAGTTGCTCTCTCGCCCTACTTTGCTTACTTCTGGCAATATCAACTGCTTCTTTAGTCTCAGACTTATCGATATTTCCGTCTGCACCGGCAATTAGAATGGACACATAGACAGGCGCTTTCATGAGCACCTCTATTTCATCTTCTCGTAAAGCTTCAAATTCTTTGATCATTTCTAGGCTATTTCAAAATCTGCTCGAAAATAATAAAAATTGAATGGAACCTTCTCCAAAAACTCATTCAATTTCTTCTGTAAATACAACCTTACAAAAAATTGGAAAGTGATCTGATATTTCTCCTGCTTCATCTATCCTTTTTACTTCTACGCAATCCAAAAAATTATCATTAAACAAAACATAATCAATCATAATTTCCGGTGCACCCGTACTGAACGTTAGTAGCTCCCTTTTATTCCCATCATAGTAATTCTGGCTAACACAAGAAGCGATATGATTCGAAGTCATGATTACCTTCATAGCTTCACTCTCATTTAATTCAAATTCCGGAGCACTATTAAAATCACCCATTAAGATGACAGGCATCAAATCACTCCAACTTTCAAAAATTTCTTTGACGACATAGGCCTGCTCTACCCTAGTCGGCTCGTCAAACGCCTCTAAATGGACATTCATTACTTTGACATCCCTACTCCCAATCTTGACATCCAATATTTGAACCAGCCTGTCAATGTAAAAAGTATTGTAGAAGGCAGATTCGCTCGCAGGCTTACTCAATACCCTGGTTTCAGAATCAGTAACAGGAAATTTGCTGAAAATCGTTTGGCCGGATAATGTTTTACCGAAATAGTACTGTGGTGGCCCATAGGGATACGGAAGGAAATGGACATCCCAGTTGACAGAGCGATACATCTCAGGAAATTCGAGGGAAGTAGCCAGCTCCTTGGCCTGATCGACAAAAAAGGACCTGTTTGACCTAAAGTCTATTTCCTGCAACCCAATTAAATCAGGGCTTAGAGCCCGCAATACGGAAATAGAATTTTCGAGATTTTGATTGAAGAGTTTTCTTTCCCTGGCTTGCGGGAGGTTGTTGGTCATTCCTGACAGATAACCAATGTTAAACGTCAGAATTCTCAATGTATCCGAAGGTACATTATATGGGAATTCGTAATGGTACAAACTGAATTTTTCATCAGGCTTCAGGCTCTCCTGTTTGGCCCAAATAAAGAACAAAAAGAATAGAATAACAGGTATGACCAATAATAGGGTTAAAGAGACCCATACATACTTTCTCATGTGGGGTGAAAGGGTTACTTTTGACTTATACAAATTGTAGCTTTATATGGATTTTTCCTATTTAAATTCGATAAGCGGTGGAGATAAGGAGTTTATCGTGGAATTTATTGGTGCGATTGAAACTTCGACCCTTCCGCTTGTTGGTGAAATGATGGAGCAATTTTCAGAAGGAAATCACAAGCGGGTGGGAGAATTAGCTCATCAGGTCAAACCTACAATCGTCATGCTAGGCCTTGAAGGTATTAAAACCATAGAAGCTATCAATGAAGATCCGGAGTCTGCGACGGAAGAAATGATCCAACAGGTAAAAGGAGAACTTGAGCAAGGTATTGACCAGATACGCGCCAATTATGCGGTCTGAAAAAAGCTCATTTTTGTGAGTCTTTCACTTCGCTCACCTTATCCCAAACGTATAAATCGATAATCGCCGCAAACCGGGCAAATATTTCCCTCACCGCCAGCTTGGTGGATAGGGTTTGTTTGTTATCCGCAGCAAAGGCTATGGCCTCAAGTCCCAGGTAATTGGCAATGAAAAGCGATCGATAACAGTGAAAATCCTGGGTCACTATGGTGATGCTCTTCTGACCAAAGACCTCTCTGGAGCGAACCATTGAATCCAGTGTACGCAAACCGGCGACATCCAATGTAATAGCTCCCGTAGGAACATTCCTTTCCAGAAGTGCATTATACATGTCCTTTGGTTCATTATAGTACTTCGTTCTGTTGTCACCACTGACGATGATGTGACTCACCTTACCGTGATGATACAATTCGGCAGCTGCGGCAATCCTTTCATGAAAGTATTGATTCGAATCACCTGAGGAAGTTCTCTTACTGGTTCCGAGGATTAGTGCCACCTTGTTTTGTGGCACATTATTGATATTGTAATATACCTGATCTTCTGTGGAGATAATCACCCAGAAATTAATGCCCAGCACTAAAATCCCCACCGCAAAAACAGTGAAAATCAGGTATTTGAATACGCGAATGATAAGTCTAAACAAAATCCCTCAATCACTAATCGTCCTTACTACTATCCCCGCCAAATAGTCCCAGCTGATTTTCCTCATCCTCCACTTCATGACGAATGTTATCTTTCAGCGTTTCCAAATCCATCGGACCTTCTTCCGTATCCTTCTCCTGAACTGGTTGCTGCACTGCTCGTGGTGCAATTTCCGATACGGTCTGGATCGGGAACTTATTTCCTACGGCCTTCCACCCTTTCACGTCGATCATCTCTGACAGGTCGTACTCCTTCTTTTCCTTTTTTCGTCCATCCTTATAGCTCACTTCAACAGGAGCACTATCAGCATTATTGGCATAATAAAGTTTGGATCCTTTAGCCTCACTTATAAATGCAAATCGTTTGTTAGCGGTAGTTGTTTCAATTTGAAAACGCTTGACGTAGACTGTCTTGGAATCACCGTCCATATAGACGGCATTGACCATTTTGTCCGGAGCAAATCTTGAAATACTCACAATCTGGGCCGGTTCATACCTGTTCGTTAATTCAAATGAGGTCAACTCATATGAACCATCTTTGTAAAAGACGATGATATTATCTTCCGGCTGAAAATTACCAAGGTGTTGTCCCCTGCTATCCGTATTCAGTCTTCCTACGACCTCATCATACCAAACATCAAGTCCACCAAGAGTCGAAACTCCGGCTGATTTGAATTGAATTTTACGTACCGGGTATTTTGTCAGGATGTTTCCTCCTGCTCCTCTTCCCTTTATTTCTATTTCTGAAAAGTCGAAGTCAAATACCTTTTTTCGGGCTTTACTGGCCGCGGTAAGGTAGACCGTAATGGTCTCCGCTTCTCCATTTGGATTGGCCGAGAAATAAAGCACCTTAGAACCTTTAGTGCCCTTTGTTAAATCATATTCTCTATCCCTCGTTACCGATAGCACCTGGAACCGTTTGATCATGGTCCTTCCCGACTTTCCTTCGAGATAGATCAGGTTGTACACCATCCGCTCATCCCCCTTTTTGAAGACACCAACATGCAAAATATTTTTACCTACAAATACTTTGTCCTGTATCCTCGTCACCTGACAAATCCCGTCTTTTCGGAAGACGATGATATCATCTATATCCGAGCAGTCACACACAAATTCATCCTTCTTCAAACCATAGCCTATAAATCCATCTTCTCGGTTGACATACAGTTTGGCATTGTTTGCCGCTACTACTGTAGCTGATATGGTATCAAAGTTTGCGATCTCTGTCTTACGCTCTTTACCCTTTCCGTATTTATCAAGCAGGTTTTGATAATAGGTAATCGCATATTCGGTCAGGTTATTCAGGTGATGCTCAGTTTCTGCCAGCTCTTCCTCAAGCTTACGCATTAGTTCATCAGCTTTAAAGGCATCAAACTTTGAAATACGCTTGATTCGAATCTCCGTCAGCTTGATGATATCATCCTGAACGATTTCACGATAAAATTGAGGTTTGTATGGGTCCAATCCCTTGTCAATGGTCTCCAATACGGATTCCCAGGTCTCGCACTCCTCAATATCACGGTAGATTCTGTTCTCTATAAAGATTTTTTCAAGGGAAGAGAAAAGGATTTTCTCCATGAGTTCCCCTTTCTTAATCTCCAACTCCCGCTTAAGCAGTTCGACCGTCTGGTCTACCGACATCTTCAGGATTTCGGTAACCCCGAGGAACTTCGGCTTATCCTCGTGAATGATACAAGCATTTGGCGAGATTGACACTTCACAATCCGTGAAGGCATAAAGCGCGTCGATAGTAATATCCGGTGATACTCCCGGAGCCAGCTTAACTTGTATCTCTATTTCAGCAGCAGTATTGTCAATTACCTGCTTGATTTTGATCTTACCCTTGTCATTGGCCTTGATGATCGAATCTATGAGGGAAGTGGTGGTCGTACTGTAAGGAATGTCTTTAATAACGAGGGTCTTAGAGTCCATCTCCTCAATAGCAGCTCGTACTCGTATTTTACCCCCTCTTAGTCCATCGTTATAATCACTTACATCCACCTTTCCTCCGGTCAGGAAATCAGGGTAAAGTGTGACCTTTTTATTTTTCAGAATATTGATGGCCGCATGGATAAGCTCCACAAAATTGTGAGGCAATATCTTAGTCGAAAGCCCAACTGCGATACCTTCAACACCCTGTGCCAGAAGCAAAGGAAACTTAACAGGAAAAGTGACGGGCTCCTTTTTCCTACCGTCATAAGATAGTTGCCAATCTGTAGTTTGAGGATTGTAAATAACCTCAAGGGCAAACTTCGAAAGTCTTGCTTCAATATATCGGGCTGCAGCAGCACCATCCCCGGTTCTTACATCACCCCAGTTACCCTGCATATCAATGAGCAGGTCTTTTTGTCCCAGGTTAACAATGGCGTCAGAGATAGAGGCATCACCATGAGGGTGATATTGCATGGTACTACCAATTATATTGGCCACTTTGTTAAAACGGCCATCATCCATTTCCTTCATGGCATGAAGAATCCTTCGTTGTACCGGTTTAAAACCATCCTGAACCGCCGGAACCGCACGTTCCAGAATTACATAGGATGCATAGTCCAAAAACCAGCTTTCGTACATGCCTGAAACAGGCAGAACATCATGCAAACCATCTTCTTCATGTGTCAACTCTTCACTCATTGCTTATTCTATGGGTTGATTAGGTGTTTAATGTTCAAAAAAATATTGTGGTAGGTAGACCACAAATCACGCAAGACTTAGAATCATTGATTTGAGCGCATGATACTCGCGTATATTCAGGCTTCTTTCCCTTCTCCAAACGGAGGTATCATCCTTACCAAGAGATTTGGCTACTTCCTTGTAGTCCATACCTTTCAAAAACAAACTTACTTCCTGCCTGTCTTTTGGTTTCCAAAAATCAACAAAATGTTGGTAGATAAACATAGAAGACATCAGGAGTTTCTCAGTTTTTTTACTCTTTATTTTAAAATCAAATCTTCGATCTGCCTTTTTGTGACTGTCTAAGATTTTTCTGGCATCCTTCAGGCCTTCCGCACGATCATCTGCCCAATCAACCTGCAGTTCAATATCTCCCTGATAGATTACGTAACTGAGCTTGAATGCCACTTCTAATTCCACCATCATCTCCTCCAATTCAAATACGACCTGAAGTGCCTTTTTGAGGTTTTGAGTGGTTCCCTGAATCGCATTGTTCCTGGTGATGGTCAAAGGAGACTTGATCTTGTCCTGATTGGAAGTATTAATAATGTTCACCAACCCCTTCATATCCAAAATCAATCGATTGGGGTCTTTTTCTGTACTTCTGATGACATTAGCCATTAAAACAATCTCCATATTCTCTACCTCTAACACATTTTTATTGCAAATAAATTACAATAAACACTCATCTCTACTATTGTTTTAATATTCTTTTTAGGTCCTTTTCATTCACCGTCAATATGCCGTTGTCAATCAGGCGAGGAGTCAGCGTACGCCAGTTTTTATCCTTATTAAAAATGTCTTTAAACATGGGAAGCGCTTCTTCCAATTGTCCAATATTCGCAAGGTTGATGGCATGCCAGTATTTCATTTCCAAATTATCAGGAAACATTGATTCTGCACTGCTGTAAAGCTCGCTCGCCAATTCAAAATCACCTTCCTCAACAGCCACATCCCCTTCATTCATAAATTCATAGGCTTTGTGGACTTTCAAGAGCCTTCTGAGCTCTTTCAACGGCTCTTCATGGTCATCTACTCTTAAATCCACTTTTGTGTCCTTCCAGCTCTTTCCGGTAGACGCTCCTGACACCACCAAAATGGCTGCCGATTGCTTTCCTCTAATATCTCCACCCACGGACTGGGCGGCTTCGAGCGCAACCATCATTCGCTCTGCCAATGAACCACTGGCATGCTCAAAAGCTTCGGCCATGGCGGGCCACACTTTATCATTCATCATCAAATTGGCCTGAACTGCATAGTTCTCTCCCACTATACCGCCTGCCTCCGCAATGTTCTTAGCCCCGGTATGATTTGCAGCCATGCCATTCGCATCAACAACAGCCACTTGTCTGAACTCCCTTCCTTCGTCAGCTATCAGCATCGCTTTCAGCGTCTGCTCAGCATTCAGTCCCGACTTAAGTAGTGCCAAACCCTGGGGCCCGAAAGCGGGGTTAGCTAAAGATTGCGTAGCAATAGCACCTACTCCGGGTTCTGCCCACGTCACAATGGTCCCGACAGAAAACCAATGTGATTGTACCGCCACCCCCATATCACCCGTCTCAGGATCATAGGCAACAATCGAATAAGTATGAACAAGTGGACTGTCTTTACTGTACTGCGCGCTCAGACTCATGGCTGCGCATATGCCTAAAGCAAAAATCAATATCCTATTCATATGCAATTGCAATTAAAGTGGACGTAAATCCCTCTATATAAGGAACAACCCCCGTACTATGAGTTCCGCTATCCAGCGTCGTTAAGGTCACGACAGAGGTGGAAGCGCCAATGTCAATAAACTGATCATAAACATCTCTCGAGTTTTGATAGGGCACGGTAATGTCCGCATCACCATGATACATAAAAACAGGTTTGGACGGAACCCAATTGATGGGACTATTATCGGCATATGCCTGTTTAATCAATTGAAATTTGGCCTCATTTGGATTGTTGAGATATGCCGAATTAACCAGGACAGCAACTGTGTCATTAAGAAAATCATTGATCTCCTGTCCGGTATACGATCCATCTAAAACATCGGGGATTAAACTGGCATAGGGTTCATTGAACACATCTGATAGTGTCAATTCAGTCCAATCATAATAATCCACATAAGCATTGGCTACGTACGCCAAATAGAACGGCTGATCATAAACTTCCTGCTCAAAAAAGTAGTCCTCCATCCCTTGAATATCATAGCCACCCGCGGCAGGAAATGAGGCTCGCAGATCAAAATAATCTATTCCATTCTCCTCAATCCATTTGTGTGTACTCATCGTAGAAAAACCGCCCTGACTATATCCCGCCAGATAAAGATGGTTACTCGTACCAATTGCTAATTCGTCTGCTACCAGTTTGGCTGCATAAATACCATCAACCGATGCCGTAGCAGTAATCTCCTGAACGTAATAAGGGTGATAATACGTCGCCGAGGCACCAAAGCCAACCAGGTCCGGAGCCACCACAACTATGCCCATACCTGCTAATGCGGATAGTAATCTGACGGTATTGTTGCTTGCTGATAAATTGGAAAAAGCTTCCGCATCCGAGCCAATGGTGCCATGCGAAAAACAAACAGTGGGAGCATTGCCGGGAACACCTTTAGGCATAAAAACCTTTCCGGACACAGTGATTATTTCTCCTTTATAATCTGTTCGGTATTCTAAATTGTAGACATCCACATCATAAAGCAATCGCTCCTCAGCAGGAAGATCCAGCTCTGCAATTCCGACGAAAGTCCGCAATTCTGGAGCTCCCCAAATCCCTACCAGTTCATAATCAACAAGAATCTCCTTGCTGATCTGAACTTCCTTCTCTCCGTCAGAAGAACAGGAATAGAAGATCACCAACAAAGTGAGGAATACCAGACTCCTCATTTTACGTAAGGTTTGAATAAAGAACATGAGCGCTGCTTTTTTAAGCTACCTCTTTCTCCACCAGATCCTTCTCTACTTTTAGCTTGTTAATAATAAACTCTTGTCTGTCCGGAGTGTTTTTCCCCATATAGAATCCAAGCAAATCCTTGATCTTGGTATCCTTATGTAGAATCACCGGCTCCAATCGGATGTCTTCTCCGATAAACCCACCGAACTCACTTGGTGAGATTTCTCCCAGTCCCTTAAATCTTGTGATTTCCGGTTTGTTACCCAGTTCGTTTACCGCAGCCTGCTTTTCAGCTTCGCTGTAGCAATAAATCGTCTTTTTCTTATTTCTTACCCGGAAAAGCGGTGTCTCCAGAATATAAACGTGGTTATTACGAACCAGTTCAGGAAAGAACTGCAAGAAATAGGTCAAAAGCAATAACCTGATGTGCATTCCATCTACATCAGCATCCGTTGCAATGACAATCTTACGATACCTCAATCCGTCCAACCCGTCTTCAATGTTGAGGGCGTGTTGAAGAAGGTTAAACTCCTCATTCTCGTAAACCACCTTTTTCGTCTGTCCAAAACAGTTGAACGGTTTACCTCTCAAACTGAATACGGCCTGCGTCTGTACATTTCTTGATTTGGTGATTGATCCACTGGCTGAGTCCCCCTCAGTAATAAAGATCATGCTCTCCTCTTTCTTCTCTTCGTCGCCCTTCTTATCGTTATAGTGTACGCGGCAATCCCTCAGCTTTTTATTGTGAAGATTCGCCTTTTTTGCCCTCTCATTCGCCAGCTTTTTAATCCCGGCTATTTCTTTTCGCTCTCGTTCCGATTGTAAAATCCGCTTCAATAACGCATCGGCCGCTTCGGAGTTTCTATGGAGATAATTGTCAAGCTCCGTTTTAACAAAGTCATTGATAAAAGTCCTCATCGTAGGTCCATTCGGGCCTACATTTTGTGAACCTAATTTAGTTTTGGTCTGACTCTCAAAAACAGGTTCCTGCACTCGCACTGCAATAGCACCTACGATAGAAGCTCTCACATCGGAGGCATCAAAATCCTTTTTGTAGTAATCCCTAACTGTCTTAACCACAGCCTCTCTAAATGCCGCCAAGTGGGTACCCCCATGGGTGGTATTCTGGCCGTTCACGAAAGAGTAATACTCTTCACCATATTGGTTCGCATGGGTCATCGCTAGCTCAATATCATTTCCTTTCAGATGTATGATTGGATAGCGAATGGACTCTTCATCACATTTTCTCTTGAGTAGATCAAGCAAACCTTTTTCAGAATGGTATTTCTGACCATTGAAGTTGATCGTCAGCCCCGCATTCAGAAAGGCATAATTCCAAAGCAGGTTATCCAGATACTCCGGAATGAAATGATAATGCTTGAATATGGTATCATCCGGTTCGAACATGATCGAGGTGCCATTTCTTTCTGAAGTCTTTTCAAGCTTCGCATCATTGATCAGCTCCCCTCTCTTAAATTCAGCTACTTTGGTTTCACCTTCTCTATAGGACTGAACTTTGAAATACGTACTCAATGCGTTCACGGCTTTGGTACCAACCCCATTCAAACCAACTGATTTTTGGAAGGCTCCTGAATCATATTTGCCACCGGTATTGATCTTGGAAACACAATCAACCACCTTTCCCAAAGGAATCCCTCTTCCGAAGTCCCTTACTTCTACCCTACTTTCTGTTACTTTGATATTGATGGTCTTTCCATAGCCCATCATGTGCTCATCGATACAGTTATCAATAATCTCTTTCACTAACACATAGATACCATCATCATGTGCTGAACCATCGCCAAGTTTACCAATGTACATTCCAGGTCTCAACCTGATATGCTCTTTCCAATCAAGGGATTTAATACTGTCCTCAGTATATTGAACGTCTGCCATTCTATTAAAAATGATTTTGAGTTAGACCCGGAATCGGGTTTCAGAATCGGAATTTATACAAAAAATCACTGACTCAAAGCGCAACTTTTCCACACACTATTGAGAAAGTAATTGAAGCGAAAAACAATAATCAATTGTTTATCAGGTTGTTTTCGACTTATTAACGATGGAAAAAACTAATCCAATAGTCCAGCCAAATATTAATAAGGGTCCAAGGTAATTGAGGTAGCCGTATGCTCCTGCCTCAAAATGTTGCGGATTGTTCATTACTCCTACATAACCAACCAGAAAGGCCAGGTAAAGATTCAGGACTACTGAAAACCCTTTGATCCAACTTTTGATCTCATCTGAGGAGATAACAGGGAATAACATTCTTTCTACTGTATAGCTGAATATATTTACCACTACACAAATGATCATCATACCATAGAAGAAGTACTCCTTATGAAGCGACCAACCCGTCTCTTCGGGGTTGATATTTACCATGACCGGTAAAAGTGCATATACAAATAACAGGGTGGCCAGAAACACAATAGATGAAATAACCTTGAGTACATTAATCGCTTTGATCATAATTTTTATAATTCCCTGTAATTTTCAACAACACAATAAATACTAACAAGGCAAAATTAGATACACCGCCGATAATCATCGTGACAGAATCAGAATTTATTAAAGCTATTCAGGCTCATGCTGCCATCATCCACAAAATCACCTATTTGTATTTGGACAATGCAGAAGATCGTCGGGACATGATGCAGGAAATCCATCTTCAGGCCTGGAAATCTATCCACGGGTTTCGTGGTGATGCCCGGTTCTCTACTTGGCTCTATCGGATTGGGCTGAATACTATCTTCTCCTATCGTCGAAAAAAGCGCATAGAGGTTGACTCACTAGAGGATAGAGATTTTTCCTTTGAAAGTCCTGCGATCTCTGATGAAGCGGACCGATTAATGAGAGCAATCAAGGCTCTTTCAGACGTAGATAAGACCATTATTACCCTACATCTGGAGGATTTTGATAATGGTGAGATAGCTGAAATGACCGGACTAACCAAAAACAATGTTGGTGTAAAACTCCATCGAATCAAGGACAACCTTAAAAAGAAATTAAACCCTGAAAACAATGAATGAGCTAAAAGAACTCTGGGGAGAAATTAGAAGTGACGCCGACCTGGAGTTGATCGCCTCCAGCAATATATCTGAGCATATAAGAAGTCAATCACAGAGCACTACGGCTTTGCTTCGACAAAAGATCGGCTGGAAGCTGGCATTCTCACTGATGGTGCTGGCCACAATACTGGTTGGTGTGGCTTTGGTTCAAGCGGGAGCAATCCGAATACTCCTGAGTATCATGCTGGGATTTTACTTGATTGGATCTACGCTGATTTTTCAGGAGTATCGCTTACTCTCAAAATCCGTTGATATGAATCAGAATCTATTAGGAGCACTACAAGCATTTCATCAACGGATATCGGATATTCTGAAATATGAAGAACTGGTAAGCATGGTTCTCTATCCTATCACTGCAACCACAGGTTTCCTGCTTGGTATGTATTTGTTCAATCCCGAAACACTCATGCTGAACGAAACTATGGACTGGCTATTACTTCTCGGATCCATGATCGTTCTGGTTCCCATCGCCTATTTTATTAATAAAAAATGGAATCGACATACTTACGGAGCCCATTTAGATCAGTTAAAAGCCAATATTAAGGAACTCGAAATGGGTACTTGATTTCTGTTTTATCGGAATGAACAGTTTTAACAATTCCGTTGTTATTCATAAGCGAAACACCCCACGCTATGAATGTTTATACCTTCATCACGCCTATAGTCCTCTTGCTGCTGCTGGCAGAGATCATTTATAGCGTCAAGACCAACAAAAAATACTACAACTTTCAGGATACTATTGCCAACCTCGCCACTGGTATTGGTAATCAATGTGTTAATCTGGCAGTGGCCTTCTTTGTTTATAAATGGTATGGCTGGCTCTATCAATTTGCTCCTTGGAAAATTCCAAATACGTGGTACTTCCTGGTGCTCTTGTTACTTCTTCAGGACTTCGTTTTCTACTGGTTTCACCGAATTGGACATACCCTGAACATTTTCTGGGCGGCACATATGCCTCATCATTCCTCTGAAGAACTCAACCTTTCTGTTGGTATTCGGGCAAGTTTTACTCAAAGATTATTTCAGTTCCTGTTTTTCGATTGGATTCTAGTGCTTCTTGGTTATTCTCCGGAGGCTGTCTATGCCATGGCTGCGGTGCACTTACTGCTAGCATACTGGCATCATACCCAGGTGATCAAAAAGCTCGGTTGGTTTGAGAAATTCTTCGTGACACCCTCCCATCACAGGGTGCATCATGGGGTGAACCCGCAGTACATAGACAAGAACTTTTCGGAATTCCTGATTATCTGGGATAAGATGTTTGGCACGTTCGAAGAAGAAAAAGAAGAAATATGCTATGGCGTAACACACCCGCCAAGAACATGGGATCCTATATTTATCAATTTTCAGTACTGGAAACAGCTATGGGATGATGCTGTGGCAGCTCCCTACTGGTGGGATAAAATCAAACTGTGGTTTATGCCGCTGGGCTGGAGACCAAGGGGGCTACGGACCAACAAACCACATAGGGTTGGCTATACAAAGGCTGAGCAAATCAAGTATACCAGCACCCAATTCAAAGGACTCAAGCCCTATCTGATTATACATGTGGCCATTGGCCTGTTATACCTCATGGTAACGATTAACCTGTCTATGCCGTTAACTCCTCTGGATAGAGGTATTATGTCTGTCGGGGTTTTTATGATGATCATTAGTTGGGGAGGATTAATGCAGGCAAAATCCTGGTCTATCCCTCTTGAGATACTGAGAAACCTTTTTATGGCGTTCTCTATTGTAATAATATTAAACGGCAGGGGTATAGCGGACTGGACTAGTTGGATCACCATCGCCGCTTTCGCCCTTGCTGGTTTAAGCATTCTCTATTTTTCCTTTAAGGTTAAAAAGGATCAGTTGGAAAAATTTGAAATTGAGCAAGAGTCAAGTCTGGCTTAATAAGCCACCATGATGAATGGCTTGCGGTAAAGCCATGCGGAAATTCAGGCTGAATATCTGCTCTGATCAAAGCAGTGAATGATTGATTCCCTATTTTCGCAACATGAGGAAATCCTTCTATTTCACTGCGATCGTAGCACTCCTTACCTCCTGCTACCCAAAAATTGAATTGGAAAACTTTGATGATCTGGCCTGGAGACAACCTCTTAAGCCATGTGACAGTGCCAAACTGGTTTTGGCCAAGGCGGTCGTTGATCAGCAGGATAAAATTTTAAGTAAAGGACAGGCCGAGGTCAAAGGCCTTCTCGGCAATCCGGATGAGCACGAGTTGTACACGCGCAATGAAAAATTCTTCTATTATAACCTCACTATGTCAGATTCCTGTGGAAAGGCTCAATCTGCCAAAAGGTTAAGCATTCGTTTTGATGCACTGGATCGGGCGAAGGAAGTGATGATCATTAAATGGTGATTTTTTCAGGTTTTCTGGTATCAAATGCCCCTTGGCCCTCTTTCATATAATAGTCTAGCATTAAAAAATCCTATGATTATGAACATGACCGTGTTGTCATTAAAAGCCCTGACATTAATTCTAGTTTGCGCACTAATTGGTTCTTGCCAACAAAAGACCACTTCGTTGAGTTTGAGCAACGGCATCGTAAATCCATTAGTGCCTCAAAGAGCGGATCCATGGGTTCATAAAACTGATGATGGCACTTACTACTTAATTGCTACGGCACCTGAATACGATCGTATTGAAATTAGAAAAGCAAATACCATTGCTGATTTAGGAATGGTAGAGCCTACTGTTGTTTGGAGAAAACATGAAACGGGGGTCATGGGACACCACATATGGGCTCCTGAGCTTCATCGCATTGATGGCAAATGGTACATCTACTTTGCTGCAGGAGATGCCGAAAATCATTGGAATATTAGAATCTATGCCTTGTCCAATAGCTCTGAGGATCCTACAACCGGCGAATGGGTAGAAGAAGGCAGAATTTACACTGAGCAAGATTCCTTTTCACTTGACGCCACCACTTTCGAATATAAGGGGAAAAGATATTTTATCTGGACGCAAAATGTGGGCAGAGGAACCTCATTGCTTATTTCTGAGATGGAGTCTCCAACTAAACTGAAAGGTCCTGAAGTAGTCCTCACGGATCCGACTTATGATTGGGAAACAAGAGGATACAAGGTCAATGAAGGTCCGGCCATTCTTCAAAAAAATGGAAGAGTATTCCTCACCTATTCTGCCAGTGCCACGGACCATAATTATTGTATAGGCATGTTATGGCTGGATGAAAATACAGACCCTATGGACTCCACCGCCTGGAATAAGTCTGAAAAACCGGTTTTTTACACCAGCGAAAAGCTAAGGCGCTATGGCCCCGGACATAATTCATTCACCACCTCCGAAGATGGAGAAAAAGACGTAATGATCTATCACGCAAGAGTATATAAAGATCTTGTCGGCAATCCATTGACCGACCCAAATCGTCATACCAGGGCCAGAGTAATCGAATGGGATAAAAATGGCTTTCCTGATTTCAGGCAAGACCAGGGAGATTGATAACCAACCACCATTAGGGGTGGAAGATTGAACTAATATTTAAGTATGGAATGAATATCCATCGAATATGATTTCAGCTCTTCTGCCCCTTTTAAAAAGCTCAGCTCAATAAGAAAGGAAAAGCCACTCACCGTACCACCTGCTTTCTGGATCAATTGAGCGGTTGCTCCTGCCGTCCCACCCGTGGCCAGTAGGTCATCATGGATTAACACCTTTTGTCCAGGCAACACCGCGTCAACATGTATTTCAATTTCCGCTGAACCATATTCCAGGTCATAAGCGTGGCCAATGGTTTTGTAAGGTAACTTCCCCTTTTTCCTGATAGGAATAAATGGTACACCCAATCTGATCGCCAATTGTGATCCAAACAGGAAACCTCGAGATTCTATACCCGCAACAGCCCCTATGCCCTTTTTAGACCAGTATTCCGCCAACGCATCCAGTACCTGGGCGCTCAAGGCCGCATCTGAAAGAACTGGGGTGATGTCCTTAAAAAGAATTCCCGGCTTTGGAAAGTCCGGAACGTCACGTATTGTTTGAATTAATCGTTGCTCTAGATCGTTCATCATTCGAAGATAAACTGTGTTTTTGGGAATTAATGAAACTAACTTAAGATTGGCTTGATTGATAGTTATATTTACTGATCCAAAATGCTCGAAAAAAGGATACTATGAGATCATTGATTTGTGCGCTTCTTATTACTCTTTCCTATTGTGCTAGTGCGGCGCATATTCTCATACCTATGGATGAAACTCAGAGCAACCATCTTAAATCCTACGGGATCACCTACTGGATGCTGACCAAAGAGGTTCCTGTTGATTGGCTTTTGAACTATCGGGGCGGCAGCTTTATGGTAAAATACCTACCTACCCTGGAAAACGAATGTGTGATTCGAGGGGTGTCTTACGAGATCATTTCTGATGCAGAAGCTAATCAGATTGTCAATGAGATCTCCAGTCCGGCCAGCAATATGGATGTCATGAAGCTGGAGAAGTATCCTAAAGTAGCAGTCTACTCACCCAAGAGCAAGCAACCATGGGATGACGCCGTTACTTTGGTTTTGACCTATGCGGAAATTCCTTATGACGTGGTTTTCGATGATGAGGTGATGTACAATGAACTTCCGAAATATGACTGGTTGCACCTCCATCATGAAGATTTTACTGGCCAATACGGTAAGTTTTATAAGACCTACCAGCATTTTCCATGGTATCAACAGCAACAACGAGAATATGAAGAGTCAGCACGTAAACACGGCTTCTCGAAGGTTTCTCATTTGAAATTAGCCATCGCAAAAAAGATTAACGCTTTCGTCGCCAGTGGGGGTTTTCTTTTCGCCATGTGTTCTGCTACTGACACCTATGATATCGCGTTGGCAGCTGAGGGTGTTGATATATGTGAATCCATGTTTGACGGTGATGGAGCTGATCCACAGGCACAATCGAAGTTAGATTATAGCAAAACATTTGCATTCGAAAATTTCCGTTTGGAGCGAAATCCTTATGAATACGAATATTCCAACATCGACATGCAGGATCGTGAACGAGGGGTTAGTGAAAACAATGATTTTTTCAGCTTATTCCAGTTTTCTGCTAAATGGGATCCCATTCCCACTATGCTTACGCAAAACCATACCCACGTGATTAAGGGCTTCATGGGGCAAACCACGGCTTTTAGAAAAGAACTGATCAAAGGTGATGTGGTGGTGATGGGGGAAAACCGTTCTATTGGTGAAGCCAGATATATTCACGGGGTGATCGGGAAGGGTTTCTGGACCTTTTATGGTGGACATGATCCGGAAGACTACAGGCATTATGTCAATGAGCAACCTACAGACCTTAACCTGCATCCCAACTCTCCGGGATACCGACTCATCCTTAACAACATCCTATTCCCTGCCGCCAAAAAGAAAAAGCAGAAGACTTAATTAAAGCAGCCAATTATGCTATTGGCCTCCACCTGATCAGGCTTCCAGCATCAAAATATGGCATCCTGAACACCACATTTTTAGCGTAAAAAAAGCTAAATTAAGGACAACCACGCCCACCTAACTGAATGATGGTTACCTGCATATGGTTGGGGGCAGAACATGGAAAGATGACCTTGAGCAGAAGGCGCGTATGACTAAAGACTATGAACAAAAAGCTGGGATATGGGCCAACCTAACAGGCTGGTTTCCGTGGATTAAATATATCAGTATATCAGGTTCTAACCGTCCCAAAGATTTAATGGGTTTCCTATTGCCCAATCCGTCAACGGAACAAATCAACAAGGAGCCGGAACTGAAGCAAAACGAGGGTTTTTTTTCTAAATATGACATAGTCTATGCCGAAAATACTCTTTAGCCATTCTTATTTCTATCAGCTGGATTCGAAGCAATGGAAAATGGCTGAGCCATTTCCTCCCTTGATGACAATGACGGCTGCTGGTTTTTTGAGGGATCATGGGTGTGAAGTAAGCTTATTCGATGTCGGTCTGAGAGAAAATGAGTCCGGTTTGTCAGATATATTATCACAATTTGGCCCTGACTACTTTGTCATATTTGATGACGGTTTCAACTGGTTAACTAAAATGTGTCTCACCACCATGCGCGAAGCGGCATTTCGCATGCAGGAGACTGCCCATCGACATGGTGTTAAGGTGATTGTATGCAGTTCGGATGCCACTGACCATTATGAAAAATACCTCGACCATCATGCTGATATCGTCATTCGTGGGGAAGGTGAAATGACATTAAAAGCGCTTATTGACGCTTATGAAAATGAAACATCATTGGATCAGGTCAATGGCATTGCCTATCGTAATACATCTGATGAGACATTGGTGACACCCAGGCAAGCCATTATGACTGATCTGGATCAACTACCGCTTCCTGCCTGGGACTTGGCAGACGTGGACAGTTACCGACAAATTTGGTGTGAAGCAGGTAAAACACATTATCTCAATATAGCCACTACGCGTGGATGCCCTTACAAATGTAATTGGTGTGCAAAGCCAATCTATGGTCAGCGGTACAATGTGCGATCACCCAAAAAGGTGGTTGACGAAATAGAATTTCACCTTGAGCATCATAACGTCGACCATTTTTGGATGTGTGATGATATTTTCGGTTTGAAGCCCGGCTGGGTTCAGGAATTCAGAAATGAAATAGAAGCGAGAAAGCTAAAAATCTATTATAAGATTCAGTCCAGAGCAGATCTATTATTAGAAGAGGATAATATTGATGCGCTTGTTGCCTCGGGACTGCATGAAGTATGGATAGGTGCAGAATCTGGCTCTCAGAAGATACTGGACGCCATGGATAAGGGCACAACTATCAACCAAATTCATCAGTCCACAAAACTACTGAAACAACATGGAGTCAAAGTGGGCTTTTTTATTCAATATGGCTATTTAAATGAAACGAAGCAGGATATTGAATTGACCATTGCAATGATCAAGGACCTTCAGCCTGATTCTCTGGGCATATCAGTCTCCTATCCCCTGCCGGGAACCAAGTTTTACGAAAAAGTACAAAAGGACCTGGAGTCAAAGGCCAATTGGGTTGATTCCGATGATTTAGATATGATGTTTCAAAACACCTACCAACCCTCCTTTTATAGGCTTTTGCACCAGTATACCCATAATGTGTATAACAGATCTAAATCAGTGCGTCTAATTCATGAGGCATTCTCTAATCCACTGATTGTAAGATGGAAACACGTGAAATCGGTATTGAAAGTAATCTATTATACCCCCATTATTATTTGGAGAAACTTAAAATTGAATCGTCTATCTTCCAGTTGATCTACATTTCCTATCTCAATGACCGCAAAATCAAATGACAACCAAACTGATGTAGCTGAAGCCTTTGGTAGGCAATCGGTAATCTTTGATCAGATTTATGATGCTAACCCTATTGTCAGCTACATGAGGGAGAGGATAAGATCCCGTGTGCTAAAGTTGCTGAATACAAAAGATGAAATACTGGAAATCAATGCTGGTACGGGGACTGATGCCATTTATTTTGCTCGGCATGGATATCATGTCACTGCTATCGAATTGAGTCAAAGAATGGTCAATAGAGCACAAGAAAAAATTCAACAGCTTCAATTGCAAAATCAGGTAGACTTCATCTGCAAAAGTTTTATCGACATCAACGAATTACCTGGTACCTATGATTTTGTTTACAGCAATTTTGGAGGTTTGAACTGCACACCTGATATCAAAATGGTGCTGGAGGACCTGATTTCAAAATTGAAACCCGGTGGCTCCGGTTTGTTAACCATTTTACCTCCATTCACCTTATGGGAAAAACTATTTCTTCTCAAGGGAAATACTAAAATTGCTTTTAGAAGAAAATTTAAAGGAGCTTCAAGTGCTCATATTGAAGGTCAGCATTTTGATTGTTGGTATTATACGCCTCAATATGTTAAAAGTATCATCGAACCACTAGTAGATCAGATTCAAATAGAAGGTTTATGTATCTTTTCGCCTCCCTCCTTTTTAGAAAAATTTCCTGTTAAATATCCAAAACTATATTCGGGACTTACGTCCATTGACCATGTTGTTGCCAAATGGCCTCTGTTTCGATCCATTGGAGATTATTTCATCATTAGTTTCACCAAATAGTGGATCTTTTGGCAATTAACAGTTTGAGTTTTTTCCATAAACTCAGCTTGGATCTATGATGGTACTTCCAAAAATCAAGATACCTCGGACACTCCTTCGCTGACACCTTGCTCACCTCTGCCAGGTGAAAAAATGATCCTGATACATCTTGAATGATATTTAGTTCCTGAGGATGCATCTCCAGACCATATGACCTGATACTTTTTGTAGCGGGACGAGAAGTAAGCACGTAATTTTTCCTTGTGCGCTTCAGGTTCTTTGTACCATTGAGGTCGGGTTCAAAATCATATTTCCCGTACTCTGAAAACAATTGTTTCCACACTTCAGGTACCAACTCAAAATGCGAATCATATACTGCAATAGACTTATCCCTGGGCCAAAAATTAGAATCAGTTGGTCCCAAAGTAAGTTCGGACTGAAAAAACAGGGTGTTTTGTGAAAAATGTGTGCCCAGATCTCCAAAATTGGTGCAATACGAGACTCTGGGAAAACAATAAAAGCGATTCGTTTCGATGAGGTACTGAACTTTGAGAGGAAACCAGTCGTCACTTAACTTATAATCCCGAAAAAGGTCATGCATCATGACATCATCTCCCACTGGCTTTCGATTAATGAACCACTTTTCGAATTCGTTCCACTGATCTTCGGTGTAAACCTGCCCCTGGTACCAGGGAACCTGGAGAAAATAACAGGAATTTCCATCCTGAACAGGTCGAAACGGCAAATGAAGATAACCATTGAACCAAAGTGAATTTAACGAAAATCCGGCTATTCCCGGATCATCCTGATACGTTGAAAGCAGTTTTTGGGCGTAATTATAGAAATACGGCGCTACGTATAGATCATCTTCCAGATAGACGATTGCTTTGTATTTGCGAGTCAACCCACCGCAGAATAAATAGTGATTGACCAATCCCAGTTTTTGATCATGCTGGATAATTTCCTTACTCCCATAATGCCATTCAAAGGACTTGCATTTTGCTATCACCTCTGCATGAGCATTATATTCTAATGAAAACACCAAATTCGTATCTGGTGGTATCCTGGCCACGCTCAAACTGCCAAGCAATCGCTCCAGGCTTTGGGGTCTTTGAAATGCATTAATAACAATAACAGGATTCATCGCGCCAGGTTCGAGATCAGTATTCTTGATGTTCTAAATAAAGTTTGATTGAGCTCCCTCGTATCCTCAGGTGGTGTCCAGACATCCTTTTCTAAAAGATCAGCCGATATTCCCACCGAAAGTGCTTTTAAATTATAATAGTGGGCGAAGGCATACAACCCAGAGGTTTCCATGTCTACAACGGTTGCCTTCTTGCTTATCCATTTCTCCTTCATATCCGGAGTCTCTCTAAATGGAGCATCCGTGCTCACAAATTGTTGTGATAGATGGTCAATCCCATTCATCAGTGATTCTAATTGGTCCCACGTATGCTTTTTTATTTCGTTGTTATCTCCTAAAGAATAATGTCTTGAGCAACCTTCTTCACTCAATGCAGAATGGCCTATTATCACTTCGGAACTATCCAGCTTACTGGTAAGTCTGCCCACAAAGCCTAAATGTAAAAAATGCGTAACCCCCAGCGCACGCCACTCCTCACAAAGTGCCACCAGGGCTGAAGCCCCCATTCCCCAACCCGAACTTAGGTAGATACCCGAATGCTTATTCACACATACATGGGTCCCCATCAGGCCTCGCACCTGTCTTCTGCTAAACCAATTGCTGTTAGCCCTTAAGACAGGTTCGGGACAAAAAATCACAGATTTTGGCTTTATTGGCATCTTCAGTTGGCCTGATTTCAGTTTCCAGTCAACCAGTCCCGATGCTGTTAGAATCCCTTGTTCTTTCATTCGGTAATGAAACTAGACAGTTTCATGTATTAATACCAACTTTAGCCAATTTCATTTAGATTGAATGGCATGGATCGAAAAATATTGGGGATCGGTTTAAAAAGAACGGGGACGACATGATTGTACGAGGCACTCAGGATATTAAGAATGAACCCTGCCCACAATGGCATACCCCTATTTTACGACGTGGCATCTCCGTTATGGTCAAGATATGACGCGTTCATGGACAACCCCATTCCCTTACTTTATAAAAAACTTGACTCAAAATATCCAAAATGTAGTTTCATCCTGACTACCAGGCCTATGGATGATTGGATAATTAGTGTGAGGTGGCTGTTTAAATTTGAACTACCCAGGATGAACAAAATGAATCAACGCATAGCCAATGAAATACATTCCCGTTTTTACGGTACCGCAAAATTTGACGAACAAGTATTTACCAAAAAGTGGAAAAACTATCATCAGGATGTTTTTGAACATTTCCATGACCGGCCACATGATCTGTTGGTTATAGATATCAGTAAACAAGTAGACTTGGGACCTCTATGCCAATTTCTTGATGTGCCTGTTCCTAAAAAATCTTACCCTCACCTCAATCAATCCTTCCTTTAAACATTGGTGAACCCATATCTATTGACCTGGTTGTTGGTAAGGCTTTTCACTTGATCCATATGTTGATTTTATCTATCTTAAACCCTTACCTAACTCTCATAACTTATGAATACTAACAGTCTCCTGGGAATAATCGCACTGCTATGTGCCATTTGGGTCATTTATGATGTTTGGACCAAACAAAAGAAAATGTCTGATGGAAGCAAAATCCTTTGGACCATCTGCGCAGTGATCTTTAACATCATCACAGCAATAGTCTATTACTTCAAAAAGAAAAAGTAGGCATTCTTAGTGCATCCTATCCGAGCGAACCTCAAGAGTTTTCAGGATAGCGGCCTCTTCTTCAAGAAATTCTCCCCATCGTTCCATCACATAATCCTCGGGCATATAGGTTTTTGCCAGATCCAGGAAGTTATGATAGTGGCCCGCTTCGGAAACCATTAGCTCGTAGTAAAATTTGGAGAGCTCCTGATCTTCAATGTTTTTCCAAAGAATTTTAAATCGCTCACAGCTCCTGGCTTCAATGAGCGCATTGAGTAGCAGCTTTTCTACCAATTGCTGTTCCCGGCTACCACCCGATCTAAGAATACCATTGATTTTGATGACGTATTCATCTTTACGTGGCTTACCTAACCCAAATCCACGCTTTCTGAGCTGTTCCAGCACACGCTCAAAATGAGCCCATTCTTCCGCCACGACCGGCGTTAGCATCTCAACAAGCTCCCTTCTTTCCGGGTAAAGGACGATCAGGGAAATACAAGATGACGCGGCCTTTTGCTCACAATAGGCATGGTCCACCAATATATCTTCGATCTTTTTTTCTGCGATATTCACCCACCGAGGATCTGTGGGCAGGTTAAGTCCAAGCGTGGTTTTGTTGATATCCATTAGTCGTAAAACGTCCAGTTTACTCCAAAATCAATCGTCTTTCCTTCACCAGGGTAATAAGGGGTTATAAAGTATCCATTATCATTTTGCTGATTGAAGTACATCCATTTGATGAAGACTTTCACATTACTCACTTTGACATTTAGGAATGCATCGGCAGTAAAATAGGACTCCGTTTTGAAATCGTCCTGCAGGTAGAAGTGCTGAATGCTTGGCGCATATCCCATGGCATAGTATGCAGATTTCGCACTCAAATCGAAACCTACCTCCACATTCATGGTCTTCTTAAACCAGGCACCTCTCCAAAACGCTTTACCATTATAAAACACCGGGGGGACACTCAAATTAGACGCCCCATCACCTGAAACCGTCGTTAGATAGACTTCATTTTCTATGTGAAAAGCCTCTCCCAATTCTTTATTGGTAAAAAATCTCAGGTTAAAATCTCCACCAAAACTGGTTAGCACTGCTAATGCTGAGCTTTGCTGCGGGTTGAGGGTTTCATCCATAAATATGTAATTGCTCAACGAAAGAATTCTGGCCTGGGGTTTTACCTCCAATACTCCAAAATCAAGATGTACCCCGCCTTTTATTTCATTCGTAAAAGTCCTGTCCAGCGTATTATTCCACTCATGGAAATTGCCAAAATAACGTTCATAGAAGATTGGCGCCTTAGCTCTGACAGACGAATAAGAACCAAATAGCAGATCAGAATTGAGTCGACCGATCAACTGATACTCTCCTGTCTGCAAATACTCGAGGTTACCCTCCACATTAAACTTGTTCTTCCAGGTAAACCGGCTATAGCCACCAATATAGTTCTCCCCACCTTTATCTATCGGGTCCCAATAGTTGTAACTAAAGTCATAAACCCGGCGCTTCAGATAAGCCCGATAAAACAAATTGGCCAGGTCTCCCTTAATACCAACCTCATTGACCACTTCTTTAAAAGAGCTTTCGGTAGAAACCTGTGATTCGTTGATCAGCGGTTGGCCATAAAAGGCGTAATTGGCTGAGGAGATATTATCATTATAGGCTGTTCCCTGTGATTTTACATCCAACTGGTGATAAAACTGAAGTTGCTTCTGCCAGTCATATTCATGATAAAAGTGATAGTTCATCCGACTATCATTGGCCTTGGCGTCATCCAACTGCACGCTGGCATCCCGGTATAGAAACAAGTCCGCTTTGGTTGGGTTTTCTCCAACAAGGATCCCTCCTGTTTCTCCTACATTGTGATTCAAATTTACCACACTGAGCATAGCACTGTAGGGCATTTTTTCATGCTTATAATAGGTATAAAAGCTGAAAATACTGCTTTGAGAATTACGATCATCGATGGAGGTATAGCCAATGATCTTGGTACTGGTGATCTTATGAATGTCGAATCCAAAATTCCATCTTTGGTTGATGCTCCGAGCGAAGGTGAAGTCAACGGCAGATCGATTGTTTCCGCCAAAAATCACATCTACCGAGATAAATGGTGATTTGGTGTCATAATAATTAACATCCTCCGGGTTATACATGTACGGATCATAAACATCAAAACCAGTAGTCTTTCCAATCTGGTTTTTTAATTGGTAGAATATTGGGAAAAGTGCCGTTCCATTGTTTCCCAGGTCCTGATAGTAATGCTCAGTCTTGTCTGTCATCATGAAACTCTCCAATCGGTAAAGGGTCGTATCAGGATGTCTTTCTGAAGTCTGATTGTTTTTAATATCCAATTCCCGGATGATGCGGGTGGTCTTCGCAGAGTAAATCTGTTTGGTGGAATCATCCACAATTTGAGCTTGAGCAACCAGGCTCAGCAACACAAGACCTATAAAAACATTTTTTTTCAATCTATTGAGCTAATATATTCTGACCTTTAATCGTCAATGCTATTGAAAAGCAAACGTGAACCTATCAATAAAATTGATGGCAAACTTCAGCAAAGCTAAAAAGGTTAAAAATTTCTAGCTTAGTCACTGAGAACAAATTGGATTTATGAAGCTAAAAGAAATCATTCAAACCCTGGAGTCCTTCGCTCCTACTTCGTATCAGGAAAGCTACGACAATGCCGGATTGCTAACCGGCAGTCCTACTATGGAAGTCTCTGGGGCTCTTTTAACTCTTGATGTTACGGAAGATGTTATTCAGGAAGCTTTAGATACTAACTGTAATGTCATCATAGCTCATCACCCGTTGATTTTCAAAGGGCTCAAAAGATTGACAGGCTCGCATTGGGTGGAAAGATGTGTCATCAAAGCCATTAAGCATGATATTGCCATTTATGCTATTCACACCAACCTTGACCACGTTTCAGGAGGGGTCAATTCAAAAATTGCCGAGATGATCGGGCTCATCAACACCAGGATACTCAGCCCTAAGTCTGAAACGCTGACCAAGTTAGTGGCCTTCATTCCCAAAGATCATTCGGAGCAAGTATTGTCAGCCCTTTATGAGGCAGGTGCCGGTGAGATTGGAAATTATGATCATTGTAGCTTTAGGACAGATGGAACCGGGACCTTTCGCCCCAATGATGAATCCAATGCGTTTATTGGAGAAAAGGGCAAAGATGAGCAAGTAAATGAAGATCGTATCGAACTGATATTTGAGTCGTTTAAGACTGGTAAAATAATCAGTGAATTACAACAAGCCCATCCCTATGAAGAGGTTGCCTATTACCTCACGCAACTTGAGAATAAAAATCAGGATGTTGGAGCAGGTTTAATTGGAGAATTATCTGATCCCGTAGAACCGGAAAAATTCCTGAAAGAATTGAAGCAAAAAATGAACACCGGCACGATCAAACATACCGGCATACATTGTGAAACTATTAGAAAAGTGGCCGTTTGCGGAGGTGCTGGGGGCTTTCTTCTAGGTAAGGCCAAGTCATCCGGAGCAGATATTTTTATCACTTCTGACTTCAAATACCATGACTACTTTGAAGCCGATGGCAGGATCATCATTGCAGATATTGGACATTATGAAAGTGAACAGTTCACAAAGCAATTGCTTTATGATATTTTGAGTAAAAAATTCACTAATATTGCACTCCGTTTGTCAGAGGTAGTGACAAACCCAATCAAATACTTGTAATACTGCATGGAAAACACCGTAGCGAAAAAGCTCGAAAGCCTCGTAAAATTACAATCTATCGATTCCGAACTTGACGAATTAATCAAAGTCAGAGGAGCCCTACCCGAAGAGGTGATGGATTTGGAAGATGAAATTGCCGGATATCAAACAAGAGTTGAAAAGCAAAATCAGGAACTTGCAGATCTTGAAGAAGCCATCAACAGCAATCGTAGCGCTATCAAGGATGCTGAAAAACTCATCAAAAAGTATGAGGAGCAGCAGATGAATGTTCGAAATAATAGAGAGTACGACGCAATCTCTAAGGAAATAGAACTTCAGCAACTTGAGATTCAGATCCTGGAGAAAAGAATCAAAGAGGCATACGAAAAGATCGACATTAAGAAAGATGAGATAGGACAAACAGAAGAAACACTTTCAGAAAGAGGTAAGGACCTTGATTCTAAAAAGGGTGAATTGGATGTTATCACTCAGGAGTCTGAGGACGATGAGAAGAAGCTTCTTAAAGATCGTGATAAAGCTGTTAAGAATGTTGAAGAGAGACTTTTCAAATCATATGAAAAGGTTCGTAACAACATGAGAAATGGTCTTGCAGTGGTTTCAGTAAAAAGAGGTGCTTGTGGAGGATGTTTCAACATCGTTCCGCCTCAGAAACAAGCTGAGATCAGAGAAAAGAAAAAGATCATCGTATGTGAGCACTGCGGAAGAATCCTTGCTGATGTGGAGGATGAAATCGTAGAAGAAGTTCAACCAAAAAGAAGAACAAAGAGAACGGTTAAGAAATAACCTTGCCTTCTTTATGATATTGAAAGCTCCGAACTATAGTTTGGAGCTTTTTTTTATTTTACCCCTTTTTCGGGATGTTTTCCCCGAATAGTCCGGTAATAAGCCTTCATATATTCAATATCCCTATCGGCGTCACCGGTTGGGTAGAACAACTCTCTGAAAACAACTTCTTTCTTTCCGTAATCGAACCCCACCATCTGAATAGGAATATTCACCATCACTGCCAGTCGGTAGAAACCAGTTTTCCAGTTAGGGCTGTATGATCGAGTACCCTCTGGGGTAATGGTCATCACAAACTCCTGTTCCTTACTATACATTTCTGCTATTTGATCAACCACCCTGGTACTTTTAGAACGATCCACTCCTCTCCCGCCTAGCCATTCAATCAATTGGCCTATCACGGGCAATTTGGTGATCGAATCCTTGATCAGAAACCTGCTATGGATCCCTTCGATGGTTCTGGCCGCGAGACCCACAAAAAAGTCCCAGTTGCTTGTGTGAGGCGCTACGATGAGGACATATTTATTTAGGGTAGGCTTGTGTCCTATGATCTTCCAGCCGGTGAGCCAAAAGCAAAACCTAAAGAAGTATTTCATCTTTGTCTTTGGGTCAATGCATCTAATATGCCATTTTCGATTTCTGTTTTGGCATACTCATATCCAAATTCGTAAATCTCTCTGGCTTTATTAAACGAGAACGCACTGAATTGACTCAGTCCCGGAGGCTCCAGAAACAAATCACACTTTTTCTTTTGACCGTAGGCCAATTGAGTGACTGTCATCATCATCGTCCTCTCCATTAAGTTACGCCAGTTTGATAAATTAAACTTCGGATCTATAGGATTACAATGTAAGGCGATAATAAAATCTGCCTGCTTCTTAATAGGTGACACCGGTAAATTATCCAGAATTCCCCCATCTACGAGGTATCTTGAATTGATTTTTACCGGATCAAAGACTACTGGTATACTACACGAGGCCAAAAGCGGTTTGATCAATTGTCCTTTCTTAAAGACTTTGATTTTCCCTTTACGAATGTCTGTTGTTGTAACCCGGAAAGGAAGATCAAGACTTTCAAAGGTGTCTTCCGGAAAATACTTCTCAAGCTCCCTTGCTGCCTTTTCGATGCGTAGAAAACTCCTTCTGTTTAGTGCCAGTTGAAAGGCATCAAACATACTCGTCTTCTCAATAAATTCGAGGGTTTCTTTGGGCGTGTAGTTGGCGGCTATGAAAGCCCCGACAATAGCTCCGGCACTTACACCGGAGACAATGTCGAACTTGATATCTTCTTCCTGCAATGCCTGAATAACACCGAGATGAGAAATACCCCTAGCGCCCCCACCAGACAATACAAGACCGATTTTCATTTTATATTATTGATAAGCTCCCATTGAACCAAATTTCTCAATTCTTTGAGAGATGCGCTCGTCTGGTTTTAACTTATTTAGTTCCTTAATGTTTGTAAGGATTGCCTTTTTTAATTCAGTTGCAGAAGCTTTCATGTCCAGGTGTGCACCACCAAGAGGCTCTCTGATCACTCCGTCAACAAGCTTGTTTCCAAGCATATCAGTTGCGGTTAACTTAAGTGCTTCAGCCGCTTGTTCCTTGTAGTCCCATGTTCTCCATAGGATCGCAGAACAGTTTTCTGGAGAGATCACTGAATACCATGAATTTTCCATCATTAACACACGGTCTCCGATTCCTATTCCCAGGGCACCGCCGGAGGCACCTTCACCGATAATGACACATACTACCGGAACCTTAAGCGTCATCATCTCCTTAAGGTTTCTGGCAATAGCTTCACCTTGTCCTCGCTCCTCTGCTTCGATACCAGGATAAGCTCCGGGAGTATCTATAAGCGTTACAATGGGAACATTGAACTTCTCCGCCATTTTCATAAGTCTGAGTGCTTTTCTGTAACCATCCGGGTTAGCCATTCCGAAATTTCGGATTTGACGCTGTTTAGTGTTTCTACCTTTCTGGTGACCAATCACCATCACCGACTGACCATCTATGTCTACCAGTCCTCCTACCATAGCTTTATCGTCTTTTACAGCGCGATCACCATGTAGTTCAATAAACTCGTTAGAAATTTCATAGATATAGTCCAGGCAATAAGGACGGTCTGGATGTCTCGACAATTGAACCCGCTGCCATCTGGTCAGGTTCTCAAAAGTATCTTTCTTCAGCTTAAGGATTTTGTCTTCCAACTTTTTCACAGCATCTGAAACGTCTACATCGCTTTGCTGAGCTAATTGTTTCATATCACTCAACTTGTTTTCAAGCTCAACGATAGGCTTTTCGAAATCTAAGTGCATAGGTTGAATTTAGTTCGGCACAAAGGTATGTAGAAAACGGATTTGAAGATTTTAGATTGTGGATAAAAACATGAAATTAATTGAAAAGAGATGTTGGAATTGAAAAACCGTCGGTATACTTTTGCATCACCATTAACAAACGGTGTGGTAGTTCAGCTGGTTAGAATGCCTGCCTGTCACGCAGGAGGTCGCGGGTTCGAGTCCCGTCCATACCGCACAAAATGCCTTGAGATAAACTCAGGGCATTTTTTTTGCCCTTCGGGGATAAAATGGGGACCCGAAATTCACAAAAATTATCGACTGAATCATTCTCTGAAGGATCAGCCATTCTTTATTAGCTTCTTTACTTAAGGGGCAAATAATGCATCAAACAATATTCCCCCAAGAAGATTGCGTATTTCCAGCTATAACTCCTATCCATCAATTAAAAACCGCCATCCGTCCATTTACTCGTCTTGATATCGGTTGTCCTGCTTACACTTGCATCGAACAAACAACGATGACCATGGAAGATTTAATTATTGGCCTGATTTTGATCCTTTGTATGGAAATTACCAAAAGATGTGACTTTAAATTCAAGCCACGTACGAAACGTCTACCCCCTATGCCTATTTCTCATAAGGTATTCGATTTAAGTTGACCAAGTCAACCATGTAGATCCTGACGAAAAAATAAGTAAGCGGGAAAAGCTTGGGACTAACATCATTTCAGGCACTATTCTGGTTTTGGAGCTAATACATGACCCAGTTATCAGAATAATTTGTAGGATAAGTAACTCGACTACTTCGTGAATGAATCAATTACCGGTCTAATATTACTCATAATCACTTTTCTGCTGGCCTTAATTAGCTTGATGATCCTATCCCCGATACCTCAGGATCAATACCATCACCATTTCAGCGATACAAAGAAAATATTGCACATTCCCAATTTTTGGAATACGGTATCCAACCTTCCCTTCAACCTTTCCAGGCTACTATACAACAGCTAATAAGTAAGCTGATAAACAACGCTCGATCGAGCAAAACGCATATAATTGCATTATATTCGACCTTTAAGGTCCATGCAGGATCACATCAATAAATCATTTAAAGAAAAATTTATGGGATGGTTCAGCGACCCAGTCAATGCCGTGGGTGATGCGGTAGAAGGAGCAGCAAATGCCGTAGGTGAATTTGTTTCTGATGCAGTAGAGACCATAGGTGATGCAACATCTGATGGTCTTGATGCCATAGGCGGTAATGTTCCTGTTTGGAGTCATATAATGGAATGGCTGGGGGCAGTCGTTTCTTCAATTACTGACTTTATTGGGATTGTCATAAAGGCTGCTTTTGGGGTTCTCGGAGGGTTAATTGGAGGGGGCATCAGAATCTTAAGTGGAATTATAAGTCTTAATTGGAACTTAATTAAAACTGGTCTTAGCAACATTTGGAATTCAATATTTGGTGGGATTGTATTAGTTGTATTGGGTTTATTAGGAGCAATACAGCAGGTAATTCCCTGGATTCAGGCTAAAGAACGTGCGTTGACTGACGAGGAAATTGAGGATATGCGACGGATATTTGGGGCTTCTATCGCATTCTACAACGTTAGAATCGTGGAAGGTAGACGAGCCGGGTTGTATTCCTTCTCTGATCGGGAAATAGTCATTGGCAATACGGTCTATATGAAAGACCACAACCCCAATGCGGAACGTGACCGCTTAGCACATGAATTGGTACACGTGTGGCAATATCAAAATAAAGGCTCCAGGTATATTTCAGATGCCATCAATGCCCAACTTTTCATCAATGATGCCTATGACTGGGCAAAGGAGGTTTCAGCGGGCATTGAAGAATGGATTGAGTTTAATCCTGAAGCACAGGGGGAGTTAATAAAAGACCTGTATTTTTATGGAAAACTGATCATCACATCAAATACCAAAGGAGAGTTTTTTGACGCTAATGAAAAGAACCTGGGCGTCTTTAACTTTGGCAATCCTGCAGTTTCCCATACTGCTTTGGCTTACAATGCTTGGGATGAACTGTGTGGTGAACGTTCTCAACGTTTATCTAATCTTATTTAACTGACTCATTTTAGAAAACGTAAAAGAACTTTTTGGAAAACAGGTCAATTGTAGGTCGAGTAATTCTAATTGTTACATTTATTCTGGCTCTAGCAGGATTGATGATCCTATCCCCTATACCTCAGGATCAATCCTATCATCACTTCAGCGATACAAAGAAAATATTGGGCATTCCTAATTTTTGGAATGTGGCATCCAATCTTCCCTTCCTGTTGGTTGGAATCATAGGTATGATAAAGTCTTTTCCAATGGTATCCTTGAGAACACAGTATTTGACTTTTTTCCTTGGGGTATCCCTGGTTTCTACCGGATCGCCCTATTATCATCTATCTCCAAATGACGCTACACTGGTCTGGGACAGATTGCCAATGACCGTAGGATTCATGGCGCTATTATCAGTAATCGTGAGCGAGTACATTAACCAAAGAATAGGTCGTCGACTGTTTATTCCACTGCTGCTCATTGGGATGCTTTCTGTTTGGTATTGGGCATTCTTTGATGATCTTAGTTTTTACCTGCTGGTTCAGTATTATCCAATGATTGCTATCCCAGTGATGTTGATCTTCTATAAATCAAAACAGCTAGAGACCAAAGGATATTGGCTACTGATCCTGGCCTACCTGATTGCAAAAATTTTCGAATACTATGATGCTGAGGTTCATGCTTTAGTATTTCTAAGTGGGCATTCACTAAAGCATATCATGGCAGCTCTGGGTATTTATCTATTCATCACATCTCACATCGCGGATCAGAGAAAAGCCTCCCGAACGAATTCTTGACAATTAATAGGTACCCTCCTAAACAAAAAAAAGCCTGCTTCATTCGAAGCAGGCTTCATCAACAAGTGTCGTTAAGAATTTATTTTACTTTTTCTACGATCGCTTTAAAAGCTTCCGGATTGTTCATCGCTAGATCGGCAAGAACCTTTCTGTTGATGTCAATGTTCGCAGCTTTCAATTTGCCCATGAATACAGAATATGACATGTCGTATTCTCTCACACCGGCGTTGATACGCTGTATCCAAAGTGCTCTAAATTCTCTTTTCTTAGCTTTTCTATCACGGTACGCATACTGCATACCTTTTTCGATTGCGTTTTTAGCAACCGTCCATACATTTTTTCTTCTACCAAAGTACCCTTTGGCTTGCTTCATCGCCTTTTTACGACGTGTTCTTGAAGCTACATGATTTACTGATCTTGGCATTTCTACTTACTTTTTGACAATTGGCGTTTGAAATTCAAAACTTGCACAAACCAATCATCGGGTTAAAAAATAAACCTAATTAAAGGTGAAGCATGAACTTCACGTTGTTGATGTCACTCTTATGAACAAGAGTAGCATGCGTCAAATTACGCTTTTGCTTAGTCTCCTTCTTAGTAAGAATGTGACTCTTAAAAGCGTGCTTTCTTTTGATTTTTCCGGTACCCGTCAGTTTAAATCTCTTCTTGGCACTGGAATTAGTTTTTAATTTCGGCATTTCGCTAATTTTTATTTTTTCTTACTTGTTGATTTCGGTGCTAGTATGATAGACATCCTTTTACCTTCAAGCTTGGGAAGCAATTCAACTTTACCCAATTCCTCCAAAGCCTGAGCAAACTTTAGCAACAGGATCTCTCCTCTATCTTTAAAAACAATGGATCTACCCACGAAATGAACGTAAGCTTTCACCTTAGCTCCCTCTTCCAAAAACTTTCTGGCATGGTTTAACTTGAAGTTAAAGTCATGATCATCAGTATTCGGACCAAAACGGATCTCTTTGATCACCGTTTTCTGAGCCTTGGCTTTGATCTCCTTTTGTTTCTTCTTTTGCTCGTATTTGAACTTAGAGTAATCTATAATCTTACAAACAGGAGGATCTGCATTTGGCGAGATCTCCACTAAGTCCAATCCTTGCTCTTTAGCCATAGTAAGCGCTTTGTTGGTTGGATATACATCCACATCCACATTTTCGCCTACTACACGAACTTCACGAGCAGTAATTCTTTCATTTACTTTATAAGGCTCTTCTACACGCCCCCTATAAGGTTTTCTAAATGGTCTGCTAATAGTTAATTAAGGTTTTGTTCTACCATTTTTTAAAACGAACGCAAATATCGCATAATTTTTTGCATATATAAAATGCAGTTTCTTAATTATTTATTTGCGTTTCTATCTGATTTTTAAAGAATTCGATGAATTCCTTCACATTCATGGTGCCTTGATCACCGTGTCCTTGCTGCCGAACTGAAACCGTTTTGTCCTGAGCTTCCTTGTCGCCAACAATGAGCATGTAAGGTATCTTTTTTACTTCAGCATCGCGTATTTTTTTTCCGATCTTTTCATCACGTTCATCCAAAATACCTCGGATGTCATTTTCCTGAAGCGTAGTATACAGCTCTTTGGCATAATCGTGGTACTTCTCAGAGATCGGAAGGATCGCAATCTGCTCCGGCGCTAACCACAATGGGAACCTCCCTGCAGTACTTTCAATCAGGATCGCAACAAAGCGCTCCATTGAACCGAATGGCGCACGGTGGATCATCACAGGTCTATGCTTTTGGTTATCCGCGCCCATATAATCCAGCTCAAAGCGTTGAGGCAGGTTATAATCTACCTGGATCGTGCCTAATTGCCAGCTTCTTCCGAGAGCATCTTTTACCATGAAATCCAATTTGGGACCATAGAAAGCCGCCTCTCCTGTTTCTACCACAGTATTCAATCCTTTCTCAGCAGCAACCTCAGCGATCTCTCTTTCTGCTCTATCCCAATCCTCATCTTTCCCGATATATTTATCAGGATTTTCCGGATCCCTTAATGAAATCTGAGCCGTAAACTCTTTGAATCCTAATGCATTAAACACATAAAGCACCAGGTCAATAACTTTGGAAAACTCTTCTTTTACCTGGTCGGGTCTACAAAAGATATGCGCATC
This sequence comes from Marinoscillum sp. MHG1-6, assembly GCF_024714475.1. GTDB lineage: Bacteria > Bacteroidota > Bacteroidia > Cytophagales > Cyclobacteriaceae > JAMZMI01. Next base: position 148,226 of record NZ_JAMZMI010000004.1, read on the forward strand.
ATCCTGAGTGAAACCCCTCACCCTTGTCAGGCCGTGCAGCTCACCACTTTGCTCATATCTATAAACTGTTCCAAATTCCGCAAAGCGTACCGGTAGCTCCTTGTAAGATCTCGGTCTGGCCTTGTACATCTCACAATGATGCGGGCAATTCATTGGTTTCAATAAAAACTCCTCATCCTCAGCAGGAGTGCGGATTGGCTGAAAAGAATCGGCTCCATACTTCGCATAGTGACCCGAAGTCACATAGAGTTCCTTCCCTCCAATGTGCGGAGAAACAACCTGATCGTAGCCCGCTTTTACCTGTGCCTTCTTAAGGAAATTTTCCAGACGCTCCCTCAACACAGCCCCTTTCGGCAGCCATAAGGGAAGCCCTTTCCCTACTTTTTCTGAGAAAGTAAATAACTCCAGTTCCTTTCCAATCTTCCTGTGATCTCTCTTCTTAGCTTCCTCAAGCATTTCAAGGTACTCTGTAAGTTCCTTCTGCTTGGGGAATGAAATACCATAAAGCCTGGTCAACTGCTTTCTTTTTTCATCTCCTCTCCAATAGGCACCGGCAACATTTAAGATTTTGGCTGCCTTGATAAATCCTGTATTTGGAATGTGTGGCCCCCTACATAAATCGGTAAAGTTTCCCTGGGTATAAAAGGTTATGGTACCATCTTCCAGGTCATCTATCAGCTCTAATTTGTATTCGTCCCCCTTTTCCTGATAGTATTTTATGGCATCAGCTTTACTGATTGATGCTCTTTCATATTGGTTCTTTTGACGTGCAAGCTCCAGCATTTTATCTTCAAGAGCCTTAAGGTTCTCAGCATCAAACTCCTGATCACCAAAGTCAACGTCATAGTAAAAACCATTATCAATGGCCGGACCGATACCGAACTTTACACCCGGATAGAGTGCTTCCAACGCTTCGGCAAGCAAGTGAGCCGATGAGTGCCACATGGTGGACTTCCCCTCCTTATCATTCCATGTCAGAAGTGTGACCTCAGCGTCAGATTCAATCGGTCTAAAGGAATCGACTACCGTTCCGTTGACCTTAGCTGCCAGTACATTTCTGGCCAATCCCTCACTAATGCTGGAAGCAATTTCCAACGCAGTCACCCCCTTGGGGTAGTTTCTCACACTGCCATCAGGCAAAGTGATCTTAATCTCACTCATTCGACTAATTTCTTTGGTTGTAATTCCGGAATAGGCATTCGTTCCTGTTCCTCTCTTAAACGCCGCAAATATGCAATTTTTCGAGCAACAATCTGAGCTCGTTGCGAAGCAATTGAATCTGTGGTATCCCGGGAGACCAATGTATTAAATAACGCATAAGAGGAGCTCAGCCACCCTCTCTCTTCCTGAATGTCCGCTTTAAGAAATACCACATTTCGTGATGAATCTTCTAACAGAATAGCATTCACGCAATTAATTGCTGAATCATATCTACCAATTTCCCTGTACCAATCTGCCAATTGAACCAATGATTCAGACTGATCGTAGGGTTTTATCAGATCAATGGCCTGCTCTACACTATCCATCCCATGTAGTGCCCTGGCCAGTAATAATGTCCTTTCAAATCCTTCAGGCTGCTCGTCCCCGGCTGTCAGAATTTCGTATGCCTTGTTAAAATACCCTTGCTGAATCAGTTGAGGAACGTAAAGCCTTTCCGCCAATCTATTACCCGGATCAAGGTTCACCAACTGCTGAAAATAGCGCATTTGGCCAACACTGTCTTTGATTTCAATGGACTGCATGGCGGCAAATTCATAGCTATCTTTCGACTTGAATTGATCAACATACTCCCGGATCAAACCAATGGCACTCAGCTTATCCACTCCCTTAATGGATGATTTGATCCGGTATTGTGCTAATTCCTCATCCAGGCCATGATAAAACTCCCACCGGTCCAGAAGACTTACAAGATCTGAATGTTTTTCGTTGCTGAGATAGTATTGAAGGAACATGGCCACACTCTGCTTATTCAATCCATACTTTTCTAGGTACACATCCAGATAAGTTATGGAGGATTCCGGCCAATCAAGTTTCTCACAATAAAAAAGAATCTGCCTCAACGTCTTATCAGAGGGTTTTTCATCATAGACCGATTTGAGTTCAGCCAGTGCTCTTTGATAAAAATCTGTATTGACTGTCGGCATCTCTATCCTTTGATCATTGCTTTGGCCGCAAGACCATAAGATGGTCACACCTAAAAATAAAATGATAATTCTCTGCACTACAGATTGATTTCGATTAGAAACTTGAGCCCAAATTTATTCACCCCCGGATAATCCCGGTAGGTAATTCGGTGAAAAGCCTGTACGGTTAATAGCCTGGCAATATTTTCCACCCCATACCCTAACTCAATATAGGGCCTGGTGTCAAGTCGAGAGAACAAAGGAATCTCCTCTCCAAGTTCGTTGAGAGGGTTGATGGTCATATTGGCCTTTTCATTACTCATTCGCCCATAAAGTATGTCTACACTAGCAATCTCACGAAGTTTAAGTTTTTTCAACAAGGGAATTCCATTTAGAAAGAGTCCTTCAAATGAATGTCTATAACGGAACTCCACCCATTTATCCATGGAGAACTCAAAATAGTCCATAAGGTTATAAGAAAAGTCCACGTAAACGGGCGTTTCATTCCCTATTGGATTGTATAGTAAGGTATAGGGAATTTTTCCTAAAATATAACCTGCAGAGAGTGACATCTTACCAATACCCAAAAAAGCCATTTTCTGACGTCTATCCAACCCAAACTGAAACTTATGGTAATTGAAATCACCACCTAAGTCACCTTTAAAACCGGCAGTATATTTGAAATTGAACGCTGGCCAGTACCTTGTTCCCAAACTTTGCCTTTGGTTATCATCAATGACAAATAGCTCATCTTTTGCATACCGTGCATAGATAGAGGCCTCATTGATACTGTAAGCAGAGGCGAGCCCGGTAGTAGGTTCGTTGGTTCGATATTGAAAATCAAACAATGGATTATTCTCTTGGTGCTTAAAATCTATTCTGGTATTAAACCCTGTCCCCCATTGTTGATTGTAGCTTAGCCTTGTTTTGGTCATTCTGAATGGCTGAGTCAATGTCCCAAACCTGCTCAAACTAAAAAAAAGACCATTAGGGTCAAGGTTCTGATTGAGCAACCAAACCTGCTCAACTTCTTTCTGATGTTCCAGTTTTAAAGTTGACCAGGGCTCGCGACTCAGAATCCTTTCAAGACTGGCTTTATATTTCCAACGACCATCCCCAAACCCGTAGCCTGCATAGCCACCAAGCACCCATTTGTTACTAAATGCAATAGTCGAACGTGCCCCCATGCCAATACGGGTCCCCTCAATATCATTGCTCCCATAGAATGTAGAGTATGGGCCTATATCAATCATTCCCATACGGTGGTAGCCGTTGAATAAAAACTTGCCCGCACCCATCCCATACTTTACGAGAGGAATCTGCTTCAAAGTATCAATCATCTTGAACACATTTACCTCAGTGCTTGTCAGTGAATCATGTCTTGCTTCAGCCCAGTACTCTTCATTAGATTCTGTAATATCCTCATCCATTGATATAGGATTCATATAATGGGATTTTTCCAGCGGTTGGTTAATTACATAATCCTTTGTGGAAATATAAAATTTCGCAATGAAACCTGCAGTAAGTTTGGTCATTTGAATAACGTCTACCACCACCCTGGTTTTTTCGGGTAGCCAGGGTCCCTCATTGGTCCTTACCAAATCCTGTTGGATTTTCAGTTTTTGAATGAAATTCAAATTGGCACTTTTGGGTACTGTTGCATCAATCCTTTTAAGGGCATAATCCTCTTTGGTAATCCACATGGTCCCTACAAACGCAAGGTCTTGGGGCCTTTTTGGAGAGTAATCAATTTTATAACAATACTCACCTCCCACATAAAGACTATCAGACAGATCATATTCGTAATACAAACGGCCACCATCAGCAATTGGGGAGACAAACTCCTTTGATATGATCGTCATCCAGTTTCTATAAAAATTATATTGCTGAAAAGTAGACCCGATAATCTGAGATGACGTTGTTCCATCAGTAATACCTACCCCACTCACCTTCGTCTTATGCACTTGCTCATGAGTAAGTGTTGGTTCTTTTCTATAATAGTAAGTAGAGATCGCTTCTGACAAGAATACCGGGAGTACTGGTCTGCCATCCTCACCTGCAATCACCTCGATACTATCCATTACATTCTGGATTTTAGCCACAAATTTTCGATTGGTCAGTGTCTTGGAGACGTTATCCACGTCAACCTCGATTTTAGTATAGCTTTCATACTGGTAGGCATCAAGCGATCTTTTGTCATTTCGCTCCTTATTTGCATTTACTCGCCTAAGAATCTCAAATGCCGGGTTTTCCCCAGAAAGCACCACAACCTCTCCCAGTGTCACCAGGTCCTCATCCATTTGAAAGTTGATGATTTGCGTTTTGCCTGATAAAACCGGTTTGGCTTTGCGAATGAAACCTACGTAACGAACTTCAACCGAATCCACCTCACTTGCAGTTGAAACTTCATAATTACCATCAAAATCGGTGATTGTACCTTGTTGCGTGCCAACGAAGATCACATTAGCAAAAGGTATAGGGGTCCCGGTAGCTGCCTCCACAACCTTTCCGGAAACGACTGTAGATTGCGCAGTACTACCAAACGAAAGCAAAAGCGCACAAACAATTATCAGTTTTCTCAAGAAGCCCCTATGATGTTTTTGAAGTAGCAAAACAATAGAATAATGAACAATTGCAGAAATTAATTTATTGAGAGTCCCAACCGCAATTCATCATTACATTTGAACTATGAGTGATTTTAAGGTAACTGTTAAATGGGGAATCATCGGATGCGGTGATGTATGTGAAGTCAAAAGTGGTCCTGCGTTCCAGAAACTAGCTAATTCCAGTTTGATAGCTGTCATGAGACGTGATAAAGCCTTAGCCGCTGATTATGCGAAAAGACACGGGGTTCCAAAATATTACACAAACGCTCAAGACCTTATCAACGACCCTGAAGTAAATGCTATTTACATAGCCACCCCTCCGGCCACGCATGAAACCTATGCCATTGATGCAATCAATGCAGGCAAGCCGGTCTATATCGAAAAGCCTTTGAGTATCACATCAGAAAGCACAGAACGCATTTTAAGGCAGGCACATGAAAAAGGTGTTAAAGCCACTGGAGCTTATTACAGGAGAGGACTTCCACTATTCAGAAAGGTAAAAGAACTTATACATGGTGGTGCAATTGGCAAGGTCTCCTTAATATCTATAAGACTACTACTACCTCCGGCTCACAATAGCATCGTTCAGACATCTGACAACTGGCGGGTTAATCCGGCTATCTCTGGAGGTGGCTTATTTCATGACCTGGCCCCACACATGCTGGATATTATGTATTGGATTTTCGGAGAACCCGTGAACCATTCAGGGTATTCCCTAAATCAGCACAAAGCATATGACGCTCCTGACTTTACCATTGTAAATGCCGAATTTGAAAAAGGAATCGCGCTAAATGGGATTTGGGCTTTCAATGTCCCAAGTGATGCGAGGGAAGATAACTGTCAGATTATTGGTGATAAAGGAACCCTTAAATTCTCCTTCTTCCCAAACAATCCCCTTAAGATCAATTCAGAAGGTTCTCAGCAAAATTTGTCATTCATTAATCCTGAAAACATCCAATATAACCATATTGAAGATGTAGTGAAGTTCTTTCGAGGCGAAGGACCAAACCCGTGCAGAATAGAAGAAGCGTTGATCTCAATGAAAATGATAGATGACGCTTCCTGACTACTCCTCTCCCTTTTCGGCTTTTAGCTCTTTTACCTGGCTCTGTAGATCTGCTACCATCCCTGCAATTTTTTCAATCGACAACTCGGATGCCGCTTCAGGGTCAGGGAACTCAATACTTATATAAGCTTTAGCTTCCCATATCTCCATCACATCTTCCGCTCCCACTTCATAAGCAGAATAAGACTTATTATCAGAAACCAGGTACAACTTCCCTCTTTCCTCGATATAATTAAAGACCCTTTTGTACACCACTCCTTCCTTTTCTGTCAGCAGCACATAGGTTTTACCATTTTTTATATCGTTAAGAGATTCCAGGTATTTACCAATGACTATAGAGCCTGATGCCATGGGTAACATAGAATCACCTGATATCTCAAAAGCCCTGTAAGTGCCTCCTTCCGGTAAAACGGGAAGCTTAAACCTTGGCAATTCAGCCAGGTATTCAGGATCACCGTAGCCATTTAAATATCCGGCGGAAGCCTTTTGAGGAATAAGCTCAATATTTTCATTGTCCTCCTTGTCAACTGTTATAGATAAGATTTTGACCTTCTCCTTTATGGGAACCATCACAGCCTTTCCGGTAGTTAAATCCTGAGATATCAAAGCATCCGTTGTCACACTAAGCACTTCCGCAATTTTCGTTAACGTCTGCAATCGAGGCTCCGCTCTTCCTTCCTCATAGGCCCCGACCAGAGAGCGCTTGATTCCTACTTCATTAGCAAATTGCTCCTGGGTATATCCAGCCTGCTTTCTTAGGTATTTAATATTTTCTGCTATGCTTGCCATATGTGGGCCATTTTCATCTGATTCAAAAATAGAAATTAGATCACTCTTAAGAGTCAAAAATGATGAAATTCAAATCATCCTTCCCTGTCTTCCCAATGGAGTATAAATGAAGGTTATGGAAATCCCTCGTCTGATGAATAGTGTGCAGGCGATCTCTGATACTTGACACAACTTCTTTCAAAGTACGCTGCGCATCCACCAACACATACCCATACATGTCTCTACGTTCACGTATAGTAGCGAAGAACTTCACCTGACATTTACCAGATCTTAGCTTCTTTGAAGTGAGCTTCAGTTTATAATAGTTATCAAAAGTCACGTCAGCTTCTGAAGAGCTTAAATCCTCTACTCTAAAATCATTAGCATCCATAATTTCCATTATCTAATCATTTTAGTAAAAATAGTAATTTTATTAGCAAAAACAATTGAATACTAATTTTATTAGTTATTAATACTAAAAGAGGATTTTTAGGAGCAGAAAAATTTGCGTTGAAAATTTGCTATAAACCGAAACCATAACGCACCACATTTAATGTATATGGCAATATTTAGACCTCTTTTCCACCAAAAAAATATATTTCACCGTCTTGCACAATCGATTGATAAAATCATAAACCTGTTATTTGTGGCTAAGTATTATTACGTATAATATTACGTATTATTACTCAGGTCAAAATTTTAACTTAACCACAACCAGGCCATGAAAAACTTAACCAGAACCTACTTGGTTGCCCTGGCAATCATCGCTCTCGTCATCGGGTTGAGCCAGTTCCTAGTGCAGAACTCAATCAGCACTGGTAGCTCCGATTCCCGAACCATCAACATCTCCGGACGACAAAGGATGCTTTCACAAAAGCTAACCAAAGCATCATTGGCCATGCAGGCCGCCACCACTGATGAGGAGTTTAATAAGAGAAAAACCGAACTTCAGAAGGCGTATGACCTTTGGACTTCGTCTCACCACGCTCTTCAGTACGGTAGTGCCGAAATGAAAATGGAGGAAGTCAACAACTCTCCTACTATTCTCAGCTTATTTGAAGAAATCGAGCCTCATTATCAGATAATGAAAGCTGCGGTGGAAACCGTATTAAGTACTGAAACCTTTTCCGACACAAGAACAGACGTTTTTAATGCATCTCTTTCAGATATTCTGGCGAATGAAGGTACATTCCTAAAACTGATGAACGACATCACCTTTGAATATGATGCTGAATCTACCGGTCGTATTGAATCACTGTCCGTAACGGAATACATCCTTTTTGGAGTCGCGATATTTCTTCTCTTAATGGAGGGTATATTCATTTTCCGTCCGGCCATGAAAAAGATACAGGAATATACCCGAGAGCTAATCTCTCAGGGTGATTCTCTAAAGCAATCACTAGCAAAAGAAGAATACCTAAATAACCAGGCATCCTCCATCTTCGAAAATGTAAAACAAGGGGTTTTCCTTTTGGATCAAAACCTGATGATCAGTGATTTCTATTCAAAAGAAACTGACCGTATTTTCAGCACGGAAGATCTATCCAACACCAACTTCCTCAAGCTCATGAGACCTAGACTGGTCAAAAGAGATCTGGCTGCATTGGAAATGTTTGTGGAGCATTTATTCAATAAAGACATTAGGGAAACAGTGGTAAACAGGCTAAACCCGGTTGAGCAGGTTGAGATATTTCCTGAAAAAGGGACCGCAGATAGCATGGATCCAAGATATATCCGAATATCTTTTGCGCGCATTATGAATGAAGGGGAAATCCATCGAATCCTGGTGACCGTTCTTGATGAAACGGAAACCACTCTCATGAGAAAGCAAATCGAGGAAGCTGAAGAGAAAAACAAAGAAGAATCTACTCAGCTCCTGGCGATCCTTAAGGTGGACCCTACCGAACTGAAAAACTTCCTTGATCGAGCAACCTTTTCCTTATCGAGGATCTCAAAAGAATATGAAATCAGAAAGAGTGACAACTTCGAAGAACTAATTGATTTCACCTTCAATACTATCCATGCTGTCAAAGGGAATGCGACGCTTATTAACATGGATATCATTGCCAAACGTTTGCATCTTGTGGAGGATTCAATCACGGACCTAAAACGTCAGGCAACTATTGAAGGAAAGGACTTCCTGAAGATCGTGTATCAGGTCTCTGAAATCATTGGTATACTGAACAACATGAAAGACATGCAAAGTAAAATTGCGAATGTCTATGAGCAGGTAAATCAAGGGTTTATCAATTCTGAAAACCCTGTTGAGCAGTTCAAGCTTACACTGGAAACAGGGTTGGAAAAAATGAGTGCTGAAAAGCAGAAAAAAGTTAAACTCGACTTTAAAAACAATGGCGTAAATCTTCCTGAAGAACACCTCTTAAGTTTCAAAGACATTGCGGTACAATTAATGAGGAACTCCCTGGCTCATGGGATAGAATCTCCGGAGCTAAGAAAAGAAATGGGCAAACCAGAAACAGCCACCATCAAAATGGTACTAGGTCAAAATGAAGATGGTGTCATCTTCAACTACCACGATGATGGGCAGGGACTAAATATTAAAAAGATTATCTCCAATGCGATTAAAAACAAACTGATCGACAAGGATGAAATATCTAAGTTGACTACCCAGGATATCACCAACATCATCTTCCGAAACGATTTTTCAACTACCGGCAATGCGGACCAATATTCAGGAAGAGGTCAGGGCATGGGACTGATCAAGTCAATTGTCAACAAACACAATGGGTCCTTCAAGCTTGGATTCAAAAAAGGTCAAAGCTTTAAAATGCAAATTGTGCTCCCAGTTGAAAATGTATTAGAAACACTTAGTAAAACTGCATAAAAAGTAATGAAACTCTTAATAGTAGACGATTCCTCTATGATGAGGACCACAATAGAAAATCATTTGCAGAACTATGACTTGCAAATCGTTGGAAAAGCTTCCAATGGAGAGGAAGCTTTACAAATGGTAATTGATAAAAAACCCGACGTAGTAACTTTGGACATTACGATGCCAAAGATGGACGGTATCCAGTGCTTAGAGGAAATTATGGCGGTGGCCCCTCAAACAAAAGTCATGATCATAACAGCATTATCAGATAAATACACCGGACTGGAAGCTTTGAAAAAAGGCGCAAGAGAATATTTGTACAAGCCTGTTACGCCAGAAGATTTGAAAGAAGGGTTTGACTCATTATTAAACAGAAACTAAAATGGACGTACAACAACTAGCATTCGAAAAAACAGTCAATGTATTTATCAACTCATTAAGTAATTACTTTTTGAAGTTGACTAAAAAGCCAATTAAAACCTATGCCCCTTTCGTCAAAGAACCAGAAGACCTGATCATGAAGGAATGTACCGGAATGATTGGTATCTCCGGAAACAAAAAAGGACTGATCTATATTTCAGGAGATATGGGCATGTTTGAAGACCTGATCAAACAATATGTTGGGCTCAACTCCCCAACTGCAAATGACATGCTGGATATGGCTGGGGAAGTGTCAAATGTGGTAGCCGGAAATGTTAGAGAAACGTATGGACACGAGTTTATGATCTCCATTCCGGTCGTTTTCAAAGGCACACCGGATCGTTTAAAGTTTCCGGATGATGTTCCCATTTACGTCATTCCAATGAGCTGGAATGGACACGAAGCATTTATGGTGGTAGGAATAAAATAAAACACAAAAATGTCAGCGAGAGCGAAGAATTTTAAAACACATAATCTGCCCTCACTTTCTATTAGTAAAAACGAAAACAAAAAATCATCGCAACGGGAGATTTCCGATCACTCATTGGATAATTACTTTTCCACCTTCCCATCGGAGGAGGATCTGGATAGAGCATTTGGAAATGCCTATGTGCTAAATCAACCTGTAAATGGTGTTGGAGGAGATGGGTTTTGGCAGGGAACAAAAGGAGATTGCTCCTTTCTAATAGTATTTGACTGTATGGGTCACGGTCGATTTGCGGCCATGATGACAAGGTTTTACATCCGAATCATCCATGAAATTGTAGTCAATAGAAACATTTCTAAACCTGATGAAATTTTAAATGGAATTCATCAACAGGTCAAAGAAGAATTTAAAAATCAAGATGCTAAACATGTCGGTACCGGCGCCGATATCGGCGTCCTGGTTTTTGACAGGAAGCAACATAAAATGACATTTTCGGGTGCCGGAATGGACCTTGTTGTCTCATCAGAAAGAAACTTTGAAAGAATAAAAGGAGAACGTAAGCAAGTAGGTCAATACTTCGAAGTAGAACGTTCTTACCAGTCACATGTAATCGAAATTACAAAGCGTAACATCTGGCAACGCTATTACCTCTTCAGCGATGGGGTGACTGATCTTTTCGGTGGGCCAAAAGGTAAAAAGCTTGGCTTTAACAAACTATCCGAAATACTTAAGGATGGGTTAAAGTATGAATTATCAGAGGAAAAAAAATACGTGGAAAATGCACTTAGCCATTGGGCCGGAAGCAACGAGCCACTTGATGACCTTCTGATAATTGGATTATCACTCAGGTGATTCTGAAACTGATCAATCTGCTGACCTTTATCAAAACAGGTCAGCAGAACATTATTTGAAACAATATTCAATTACATTCATTTTTTTTCTGCAATCGTTATCTATGTTTCATGCATTCAATTATTTTTCTGGTTTAAACTAATAGAACCAGAATGCTTAATTGCCTAATCTTCACGATCCTCTTTTCTGTCACCCCTACTTTTGATTCTACAGAGTTTACCTCCCCTGCTGAAATTATTGAGCTGGCAGGAGACCTTGAAGCCCAGGGACAATACGAGGATGCAATAGCCCTTTACCTTTCAATCTCCAAAAATGATACGAGTCACATTCAAGTCATGTCGGAGTTGATGGATGCGTATAATGCGTTGGAGCAATATGATGAATCGATCGCGATTGGGTTGGAGCTCAAAGACATAAAAAGTGAATTCAGAAAGGATATTTACATTACCCTGGGAAATGCATTTCTGAATAAAGGAGATCTGGAGAAAAGTGCAGAAATCTACCGCGAAGGGCTTGGCCTATTCCCTTACAATCATGTCCTGCTTTATAATATAGGCCTATATCATTATATGAAAGAGGACTATCAGGATGCGACAAGATACTTTCAAAAATGCCTGGAAATCCAACCCTTTTATTCGAGCGCACATGGATTGCTTGCCTATATAACGATGCTTCAGGGCCATAGAACCAAGGCCATATTAGGGTACCTTACTTATTTGGCTATCAATCCGGATAAGAACAGTACCTTGGTTTTTTTGGAAAACCTGGTAAATGATGCCGCTCGCAATGAAGGATCAATACCTCCCATTACCAGTAATGAACTTTTTGTTCAATATGACGAGCTCAGCAGATCCAAAGCTGCACTGGATAGTCGATTTAATATAAAAGTTAATTTCAATGCATCAATCGTTAAGCAATTGGAGTTGTTGTTTTCAAGATTAAAATATCAGGAAAACACAGGAGACTTTTGGATGGATCTTTACGTGCCGTTTTATTCCGAACTGAATAAAAACGGGCTTAGCACAGCCTTCATCTACTTTATATTACAATCAACCAATGATCAGGGCGTCCTCAACTGGATCGATAAACATTCCGATGAAAAATCTGACTGGATTGACCTTGCCAACGCAGGCCTAAAACAAATGAGAGGCACTTTACCTGCAACCGTATTGGGAGAAAAGAACGACTATTCATTCTGGTACTTCAATTCTAATATACTCAGTGCCATAGGGAATGAGGCTGATGACGACACTCGAATCGGGCCATGGGCATTTTACAGTACTAATGGCCAGTTAAATGCCACCGGAAGATACAATGATGAAGGAGATATGATCGGTGAATGGAAATATTATCATGACAATGGACAACTAAGCCGAGAAGAATACTACAACGATGAAGGCGTACACATTAAACCTGCTCAATATTATCATGAAAATGGTCAGCTTTGGATTGTAGCTCCCTATAAAGAAAATCAGCTGCACGACACGCTGGAGTACTATTATGAATGTGGCCAACTCAAAGAGCTCCTACCCTACAAAGAGGGAGTTCAGAACGGAAAAGGAAAGATCTTTCATCAAAGTGGGCCATTGCACATCACCTATGAGATCCTGGATGGAGAATTTGAGAATGATTATATCTATCACTATGAAAATGGGCAGGTTGGTAATCACTACACCTACAAACTGGGCTCACTAGACGGACCCTATAAATCCTATTACATCAATGGTCAGATTGATGAATCCGGAGAATACCAAATGGACTCATTACATGGAGAATGGACCGGATACCACCAAAACGGGAACCTTAGATATGAAGGTACCGATGATAACGGAAAGAGGGTCGGGAACTGGACCTTCTACCATTCCAATGGAAATATCAAACAAACCGAGACTTACAAATCAGGTAAGCTTCAGGGTGAAGCAAAAGCTTATGACAGACAGGGAAGGCTTAAAGATATTACTCTCTACAACGAGGACATTGTAATTGGATATACCTGCTTTGATCAGTATGGAGACACCCTCTTCCATTCGTATGACCCAAAAGGGAATATGCTCATTACAGCCTATGAGATCACCGGAGAAAAAAAATACACCTGCCAACTACAGAATGGTAAATACAATGGCTCTTATACCAGCTACTTCAAAAATGGAAATATCTATATCAAAGGGTCTATGAAAAACAACCAGTTTGATGGGGAATATGAAGAGTACTATCCAACAGGTCAGCTTAAGTATGACAGCTATTACCTGGACGGTAACCAGCATGGTTACTTTAAAAAATATTATAAAAATGGCCAGATTGAGCAGGAAGGCTGGTATGTAGACGACAACTTCGAACAAGAATGGAAACTTTACCATCCTGATGGATCACTGGACGAAGTACAATACTACATATCCGGAAAGCTGCATGGCTGGACGCAGTACTATGCTCCTAACAACAAGTTGCAGGAGGAGTACAAATATGATATGGGTACAATCATTGCTCTCAGGGAATACGATACTTTAGGTAACATTTATCATGAAACTGAATATGAATTTGGCACAGGTTTAAGGACTGAAAAAACGCCATCGGGAAAAACAATCTTCAAGGCTGATTCACGATGCGGATACGTCATAGGGGATTTTAAAAACCTGTACGAAAATGGCAAAATCTCCAGCATTTACCCGCAAAAAGGAACCTTATATGAAGGAGATTATAAAGCTTACCACAGTAATGGAAAGCTCATGACAAATGGCCCTTATAAAAACAACATGAGACACGGTCAATGGAAGTGGTACAGTGATAATGGCAAACTGGAAAGTTCTTATGATTATGAATTTAATAAGCTTAATGGCTTAACCAGACAATACCATTATAACGGTCAACTGGACTCGGAATGTGAACAGGATGAGGGCTCCAACCAGGGCACATGTAAGTATTATGATCACGCTGGTAATCTTCAGTTGATTAAGGTATACGATCAGGATAATTTCGTCTTTTACATCAACAATCAAACTAAGGACACCATACATTTCAAAACAACCGGCGAATTCAGTCTTGAAACTTACTTCGACAATGGCAAGCCGGCAGTGGTCCAAAATTTCAACAATGGCAAGTATGATGGTAAGTGTCTATATAATAACCTGAATGGAGGCAAATCAGAGAGCATCAGCTTTAAGTACGGTGATTATCATGGTCCAAAAATCAAATACTATACTAACGGAAACGTTCAGATAGAAACCCCTTACCAGTACGACCTAAAACACGGAGAAGAAAAGGAGTATTTCGCAAATGGAAGACTAAAAAGGGTCACTCCTTATGTCAACGACTCGAAGAATGGCTATGAAATAATGTATAATTCAAATGGCTCTGTAAAATCCAAAACATACTATTGGAATGGTGAGATTTATTAAAAGCCAATCAAGGCATATTTTCTTTTTCCTCTTATGTTCTGTGCACTTACTGGCACAAGGGCAAATGAAAGCGGATGAAGAGTATGCCCATTTTAAAAAGCTTTACCCCAATGATCAGGTTATTTATTTGACTAAATCAGAGACCGTCAACTACACCATCGTTAATGACTCAGTCAAAACCACGATTGATGTCTACCACGAAATATTACATCTGGGAGAAAACACAGCGGGGTATGCCGGAGAAAAGGTCTTTTCCTCTTCCTTCTCGGAGGTGTCTAATCTGGAAGCATACACGCTTGTTCCCAACAAAAGAAAATACAGACGCATAGAAGTTGAAGAATTCAAATCCTCTTATGACAAAAACTCATATGTCTTTTATGACGATAACAAGGAAATTTCCTTTACCTATCCCGGGGTACAAAAAGGAGCTAAATGCATCCTGAAATACACCAAAACAGTAAATGACCCGAGGATGATTGGTACATTCTTTTTTGAAAGTTATATACCTATTCATCGGGCTGTTTATGAGGTAAAAAGAGACCCCAATATTTCCATTTCACAACATACCTTCAACCAGAGAAAGCTAGACATTACCGTAAATGAATCCACTACAAAAAGTGGAGAATTAAAAACTTCATTCTCAGTTAATAAAATTGACAAGGTCAAATTCGATGTCGATTGTCCTTCCTTTAGCTATCTCGCAGCATCCGTATATTGCCCTGTTTCCAGCTATCAAAAAGTAAATGGTGAATCCTCCTGGTTAATTTCCTCACCAGAGACCCTTCACCAGTGGTACCGCACTTTTCTCAATGGCATACAAGGAACCAATCCCGAAGTGAAAAACCTGATCGGCGGAATTATAAAGGACGATGACCCTGTCCTTGAAAAGGTTCGAAAAATATATTACTGGGTGCAGGCTAACATCAAATACATTGCTTTTGAAGACGGTATGAGAGGCTTTATCCCGCATCCGGGAGAGTATGTGATCTCCAAACGCTATGGCGACTGTAAGGACATGGCCAGCGCTATTGTAAGCATGCTGAGGGCTGCAGATATCGAAGCTTACTATACCTGGATCGGCACGAGAGATCTCCCCTACAAATACAGTGAAACCCCTTCTCCTATCACTGACAATCATATGATTGCCACATTTATCCATGAAGGCAAAGTCTATTACCTGGATGCAACAGGACAATACACCCCAATTGATCTTCCCACAAGTATGATCCAGGGAAAAGAATGTCTTATTTCGATGGGCGAAGACAAGTTTAGAGTTGAAACTGTCCCTGTCATACCAAAAGAAACCAACATGATGATCGACAGTGTCGAGATTGAAATCGCAGATGGAAATATAAAGGGCACAGGCCGGGCAACTCTGAAAGGCTACTCCAAGGTTTTCAATAGCTACAGCCTTATCAAGTCTAACCAAACAAGGGTAGAAAACCATGTAGAACAGCTACTAGGTAAAGGAAGCAACAAATTTGAAATCGAGGACTTTGAATTATCCGATCTCGAGAACCTGTCCAAACCGACGGTCATAGATTACTCTTTTCATATTCAGAGTTATTACAGGGCTATTGGTGATGATATCTATATCAATCTAGTGCTTGACAAGGCAATGACTGAAGCGCAAATAGAGAACCGCACTGTGGCTTTGGAAAATGAATACAAATACCTTGACCGCCATGTTGTAAGACTAAAAATTCCGGAAGAGTATACCGTACAGAAGCTCCCGGAAAATCAAAAAAATACCAATGAACAATTTGGATATGCCATTTCCTATGAAGCAGACGAAAACTACATCACAGTAACCAAAGATGTCTTCGTTGACTACCTCATCATGCACCCGGAGGCTTTTGACTCCTGGAACCAGATCATATCCGAATACGCAAAGGCCAGCAGACAGGCCCTTATTCTCAGTCTTAAAAAAGAAGCTAGCATCAAATGACTAAACTGCCAATCCAGAAATCCATCTATATTCTTCTAAGCCTAATTATTTGTCAATTATCAATAGCACAGGAGTACGTGCCCTACACCTGGGAAGAGAGCCGTACTTTAACTAAACTGACGAAGGAGGAAGCCAGCCTTCCCCTCTACCAAATCTATAAGGCTGAGGTTAACCAATATGTATACGATCCTCAATTAAATAACAACCTTGTTTGCTATGTAACCAGTCATGAAATACTCCGAGTAAATAATGATGAGGCACTGAATCAGAAAAACCAAATTTATATCCCGATGTATAACACCATTGAACTGGTGGATATACACGCACGGGCCATCACGCCAAATGGACAGGTGATCAACCTGGACAAAAGCAATATCAAAGAGCTGGAAGATGACGAATCAGGATATAAAATCTTTGCTATCGAAGGTGCAGAGGTTGGAGGCGAAATAGAATACTTCTATACCCGAAAGACTTATAACTCTAATTTCTTTACTCAGTTCTTCCAATTCAGCTATCCGGTTAAATCATACTATTTTTCACTAAAATGTCCTGAAAACCTGGAGTATGCATTCAAAGTCTACAATCATGACAGCACGGTTATTCAGACCGATACGACCGAAAGCTTTAATCTGTATGAGTTCAGCGCCTCAGACATTATTGATCTTCAAAGCGAGGATTTTGGAGCTTATGACAATGAACGAATGAGACTGGAGGGAAAGTTGGCCTACAACAGTGTGAAAGGCAAAGGAAGATTGTTTACCTGGGGAGATGCCGGGCAAGCCATCTACGATCAACTCAACACGCTCAATAAAGCAGAGAAAAAAGCCTTCTACAAGTTCGTAAAGGGCCTTGACTTGTCAGGCAACCCTATTGATGCCTTCAAAAAAGCCGAGCATCACATCAAGACCAACTACTTTTTAGAAGAAGAGGCAGGAGATTTTGCTACTCAGCTCAACTTCATCTTAAAGAATAAATTTGCTACTTCCAGAGGTTTCACCAAATTGTATTTAGCTCTGCTTAACTATCTAGAAATCAGATATGAAGTAGTGATCACCTGTGATAGAAATGAAAGGGCCTTTGATCCTGATTTTGACAGCTGGAATTACCTTGATGAATACCTCATTTACCTCAACGACGCTGATCTCTTCATGTCACCAAAAGACGTTGCCTTCCGGGTGGGAACCATTCCAAGTGAGTACATAGGAGCCTATGGCTTATTTATTCGTCCTGAGAAGGTTCAGAACTTCATTTACCCTGTTGCTCACGTAGGATACATCCCTGCTCCCTCCTACCAGGACAACTACGACAACATGGATATAGCTGTTTCCTTTACAGAAGCACTGGATCAAAACACTGTAAAGCTTGAAAGAAGCTACAAAGGCTATAGCGCGGAGTATTACAAAGCTGCCTTGTCTTTCCTGAATGAGGAACAAACAGGAGAAATGCTCGAAGATGTGATCAAGTTTCTATCCGCTGAGGCCAGTGTTGAGGATGTCACAATTAAGGAAGCCAACGCCAACTATGAGAACTGGAAGTTGCCTTTTACTGTAAAGGGTACTTTCACTACTCCCGGCTACATTGAATCAGCAGGTGATGTGATCCTGTTCAAGGCCGGAGAGCTTATTGGCCCCCAGTCTGAGCTTTATCAGGAAAGAGATCGAAAGACTGATGTTGTTAATGACTTCAACCGTGGCTATTTACGGAAGATCTCGGTGCAAATACCGGAAGGTTACAGCATCCAAAATGCTGATGATCTGATCATTAAAGAACAGGTTTTCGAGGAAGAAAGACTCATCTATAATTTTGTCTCGGACTACACGATCAACGGCCAGCTGCTGGAAATACAGATCGATGAATTTTATGATGAGCTTTATTACCCCTTAGAAAAATTTGAGCCTTTCAGAAAGGTCATCAACGCGGCTGCAGACTGGAATAAGATTGTTTTGGTACTAAAGGAAAATTGAGCTCGGCCAACCTTTCAAAAAAATCTAAACACCAAATAGCTAAAAATATTAGTATTACTATTTAAATTAGCATTATCTAATTTGAATAGTAGTGAAGTCTATACTCCATCTTGACCTCGACACTTTTTTTGTATCGGTAGAGCGACTGAAAAACAAGAAGCTTATAGGGAAACCTGTGCTCATCGGAGGTACCAGCGACCGTGGCGTAGTAGCTTCCTGTAGTTACGAAGCCCGAAAGTTTGGCATCCACTCTGCCATGCCCATGAAGATGGCTAAGACACTCTGTCCGGAGGCCATCATCATGAAAGGTAATTCTGCGGATTACTCTAAGCATTCACGCATGGTCACAGAGATCATCCAAAAGGCTGTGCCTGTAATGGAAAAGACCTCAGTAGATGAGTTCTATGTTGATCTTACGGGAATGGATAAGTTCTTCGGCTGTCTGAAGATGGCTTCTGAACTACGACAAAAAGTAATAAAGGAAACAGGCCTCCCTATCTCTTTTGGTTTATCTGAAAATAAGACCGTTTCCAAGGTAGCCACCAATGAGGCCAAGCCTAACAGCCAACGCATGATTGAGTATGGTCACGAAAAAGCCTTCCTCGCTCCTCTTTCAGTCAAGAAAATTCCCATGGTGGGTGAAAAAACGCATCAAAAGCTCATCAATCTGGGAGTCAGGAAAATACAGACCCTTCAGGAGATGCCCATAGAGCTGATGGAGCGGGCTTTTGGAGTAAATGGCGTCATTATTTGGCGGAAAGCCAATGGAATTGACAATTCCCCTGTAATCGAGTATTCGGAACGAAAATCCATCTCCACAGAGCGTACTTTCGACAAAGACACCATCGATGTACACAAGCTTAAAGGCATCCTGACAGCGATGACTGAGAACCTGGGCTTTCAACTTAGACGAGGGATCAAACTCTGCGCATGTATCACGGTAAAAGTGCGTTACTCCGACTTTAACACCTACACCTTTCAATCAAGGATACCTTATACTTCTGCAGATTACGTTTTGATTCCCAAAGCTTTAGAACTCTTTGATAAACTGTATAATAAAAGACTGCTCGTACGACTCATCGGCGTGCGGCTCAGTGATATCGTGAACGGCTACCACCAGATAGACCTGTTTGATGAGCAGATGGAGATGCTCCACCTCTACCAGGCAATGGACAAGATCAGGGACAAACACGGAGACCGGGCAGTAATGCGAGTATCCGGCATGGAAGCTAAAACCATCAGCCGGTGGAATCCATTTACCGGAGAGCCCCCGCCATTGCTAGCAAACCGGAGAAGGTGATTTTTTTGAGAATAAACTCACAATGGAGGTAAAAACTAAGTCGGAATGAATTAACTTTTATTACCCTAAAAGATACAAATATGACAACATTTCGCACAGAACTTTTTATTGATGAAAACCCCGACAAAATTGAATATTCATCCAAGATCTTATCCTTCGGGTCAGGCTTTTCGAATATTCTGACCAGTCATTTTGAAAAATATCGTTTCCAGGTAAAAAGTAATCCCTATGGCAACATTTATAACCCCATTTCGATCTTTGATGCCATAGAGTTTACCTCTAAAAATGAATCAGTTGATAAAAGCCGCATTACTGAAACAGACGGCGTATACGGACATTTCGACTTTCATTCTAAAATGAACAGTACTTCAGAGGACCAACTCACCAAGCAACTAGACGCCACCATCCAGGAAACCAACAACTATTTCAAAAAGACGGATTTTCTATTCCTCACATTTGGCTCTGCCTATGCTTTCAGGCATAATGAGTCACACAAGATCGTAGCCAATTGTCATCGGGCTCCGCAAAATGAGTTCACCAAGGTGCTGCTATCTCCGGAAGAAATCGTAACCGGGTTCAAACAGATCTATAAATCGATGAACCATATCAAAAATATCGTGCTGGTGGTTAGCCCGATTATGCATACGGGGGATTCGATCACACTCAATGCGGTGAGCAAATCGATACTACGGTTGGCCTGCCATCAAATCATGAGTGAGTTTCCTTACGTGAGGTATTTCCCTGCCTATGAGTTTTTACTAAGCGATCTTCGAGATTATCGGTTTTATGAGAAAGATCTGATCCACCCTACGGAGCAAGCCATGGATTATATTTTCGAAAAGCTGGTAGAGGCCTATGTACATGAAGACAGTAAAAAACTGATCGCTGAGGTAGAAACCATCCTGGACACCATCGAACATGTGCCTTATACCCCTCAAAACAACAAGTACCAGATACACTTGCAAAAGGCTTTGGATAAGATCAATATGCTTGAAAACCAGATTGACCTGTCCAGCTTTAAAGAGGAGTTGGAAATGCGGACGTCCTGATCAGGCACTATAGTGAAATAGTGAATATGCCGTCATGTTTAAATTATTTAACGTGACGGTATTATTATTTAGTAATTTTAATCTTATGTCTACCAAGTACAAAGCTGAAGAAAAAGAGATCAATGATTTGTCGCTTTTGGAACCAGAAGCCACCTACTCCTATGCAGACTACCTTAAGTGGACATTTGAAGAACGTGTGGAACTGATTAAAGGGAAACTTTTCAAAATGTCTCCAGCCCCCAGGAGAGCACATCAAGGGATAGGAATTACATTGAGTAGTGAGATTTTTAATTTTTTAAAAGGAAAAATCTGCAAGGTTTATTCTGCTCCGTTTGATGTACGTTTTCCCGATAATCTAAACGACCCCGATGAGCAGACCTTCACTGTTGTGCAACCGGACATTTGCGTGATTTGTGATCTTTCTAAACTAGATGATGCGGGTTGCAAGGGTGCTCCTGACCTGATCGTAGAAATCCTCTCTCCTTCTACATCTTCTAAAGACCTGAACGAAAAGTATCAGCTTTATGAAGAGCATGGTGTACAGGAATACTGGGTGGTATATCCGGGTGAAAATGTGTTAGAAATCTATGATCTGACTGATGGGAAATACCTCTCCAGAGGCAAGTTTGTGAAAGAAGATGTAGTGACCTCTGATGTACTCAAAGGGCTGAAAATTAAGCTGGAAGAGGTTTTTCAGGAGTAACGAAATCAAAAGCCAATTAATAGGCCCATTGCCAAAATTATACCACCGGGACGCATAATACGCAATATCAATTCCTCTCCAGATGTAAGCACAGAACCATCATTAATTTTATAGTACTTCGACCCTCCAGTTCCAAAAGCATAACCATATTCCAAATAGAATAGCTTATCTCCTTTTTTAAATACCCAATTGTAATTAGCAGTAAGATTGACAGAACCAACTGGAAGCAAATCCATATCAATGTCTCTAGGATCACCAGTCCCATCATCAAGTGTCAACACTAAATCATTAGCACCTGTACAATGGGAATAACTCAAACCAACTCCCAAACCTTTCTTAACTAAACTTTCATATTTTACCCCTGCACTGAGTTTTCCTCCCCAAGCGCCAAGCCCTGCGCCACCTCGTAGAGCAAACTTGTCTATAATAGGAACCTGTGCTCCTAAACCTAAAAGGCCTGTATAATTATCTATTCCAGAAGATATCCCAAGGTAAAAAGCCTCTGGATCTGGTTCTTCATTACTTATCACCATTTGTGCCTTGATGGTTCTGTATATTGCGCAAGCGATGAAAAACCTATTAATAAGCTAGTAATGAAAACAACGGTGAATTTCATATTGGATGTGTCTATGGTTAAGCCAAAGAAGGATATGCGAAAATATGCATTTTAATAAAAATTATGTAAAACGAAATCTCAAAATCATTAAACTAATATTTTTAGTATTTTACTAAATTTATTAGCTTTACTTCATGCTCAATGTTCACTCCTACTATAGTTTTAAATACGGCATTTACGCGATCGAAAAGCTCATAGAGTGGGCTCAGGAGTGTGGCATAAAAACGCTGGCACTTACGGACATTAATAACACCTCAGGCAACCTTGAGTTTGTTCGTCAGTCAAAGAAAGTCGGCATACGCCCTTTATTAGGTATTGATTTTAGACAAGGAGCTATACAGCAATTTATAGGCCTGGCTAAAAACAATACCGGCTACCATCAGCTCAACAGCTTCTTATCCAAACATCTTCATAGCGAAACGCCTATACCACCCACTCCACCAGAAGGTATTTCAGATTGCTTTGTGATCTATCCTTTCCAAAGCATCCCAAAAAGAAAACTGAAAGCACATGAGTACGTGGGGATAAAACCCCATGAGATCAACCGGGCGAGGTTTATGAAAGGCATTCCTAAAGACAAGCTGATCGCCTGCCCCACCTTCACCTTACCTAAAGAAGATGATTTCGAACTGCATTGCGTACTTCGTGCCATTGACCTGAACACACTGGTGAGTAAACTTCGAAAGGAGGATACAGGACAAAAAGAAGACGTTTTTATTGACAAGAAACAGCTTATCAGTGCTTATGAGGAATTACCTCAGGCATTGGAAAACCTGAAATATGTGATTCAAAATTGTAGCATAGACTTTCAATTCAGTCCGGATGCTGAACCACAAAACCTTGAGGTTTGGACCGATTCAAGAGAAGGTGACTACCGAAAAGTCAAGCAGCTTTGCAAAGAGGGACTACCCTATCGATATGGTCAAAATCCTGAAAGACCCATCTTAAAACGAGTTGTTACAGAACTGCAAACCATACGAGATAAAGGCTTTCTCTCTTACTTTCTGATCAGTTGGGATATTGTCAATTACGCACGCAGCAAAGGCTACTACTATGTTGGGCGTGGTAGTGGCGCCAACAGCATCATTGCTTATCTCCTGCGCATCACGGACGTGGACCCGATTGAGCTGGATCTTTATTTTGAGCGATTCATTAATCTTTTCAGAAGAAACCCTCCTGATTTTGACATTGACTTCTCCTCCCGAGACCGGGATGATGTGACACGCTACATCTTTGATCGCTACCCGAATGCGGTACTCCTTGCAACCTTCAACACTTTTCAACACCGGGCAGTGATTCGTGAGGTGGGAAAAGCCTTCGGGATTCCTCCCTATGAAATTGACAAACTCCAAAAGGATGTAACCGGGCATCTTGATCATCATTCCCGCGTAATTGTGAATTATGGGCTGCGGTTATCGGGATTTCCCAGCCATTTGAGTGTGCATGCCGGAGGTATTATTATTTCAGAAAGACCCATTCATTACTTTACCGCCACTTCGCTCCCGCCCAAGGGTTTTCCGATCACGCATTTTGACATGCATGTAGCTGAAGACGTCGGACTTTTTAAGTTTGATATCCTGGGACAACGCGGGCTGGGCAAGATCAAAGACGCCCTGGAGATCATCAGGAAAAACCAACCCAACCGGCTGAATGTCGACATACATGACATCAAACTCTTCAAAGAGGATCCACTCATCAAAATCAACCTCAGAGAGGCAAAAGCCATAGGATGCTTTTATGTGGAGTCACCTGCCATGCGGATGCTACTCACTAAGCTACGATGCGATGACTATCTCACCCTGGTAGCTGCCAGCTCTGTTATACGCCCCGGTGTTGCCAAATCCGGGATGATGCGAGAATACATCCTGCGGTACCGCATTCCGGAACGAAGAAATGATGCCCACCCCGTACTTCGAAAAATCATGCCGGACACCTATGGGGTGATGGTCTACCAGGAAGACGTCATCAAGGTAGCTCACCACTTTGCGGGGCTGACGCTGGCAGAAGCCGACGTACTGCGGAGGGGCATGTCCGGGAAATACCGGTCAAGAGAAGAGTTTCAGCAAGTCAAACATAAATTCTTTGAAAACTGTAAAAAGAGAGGCCATTCTATTGCACTGAGCGCTGATGTATGGAGACAGATTGAAAGCTTTGCAGGTTATGCGTTTGCCAAGGGTCACTCTGCTTCTTATGCGATCGAAAGCTACCAAAGCATGTTTCTCAAATCCCATTATCCGCTGGAGTTTATGGTCGCTGTGCTCAATAATGGCGGCGGTTTCTACAGTCCGGAGTTTTACGTACATGAAGCACGTATGCATGGAGCGCACATAGAACCCCCATGCATCAATACCAGTGAGCCACATAATATCATCCGTGGAAAAACCATCTATCTGGGGTTAGCCCTGATCAAGGAACTGGAGGATCAAACGATTATCGATACAGTGGCTCAACGAATCAGGAAAGGGCCTTATAAATCACTCGACGAATATGTTCACAGGGTAAGTA
Organism: Marinoscillum sp. MHG1-6; assembly: GCF_024714475.1. GTDB lineage: Bacteria > Bacteroidota > Bacteroidia > Cytophagales > Cyclobacteriaceae > JAMZMI01. The sequence continues at coordinate 172,798 of NZ_JAMZMI010000004.1, forward strand.
TCTCACTGGAGCAGGTAAGTCTGCTCATCCGCATTGATGCTTTCCGTTTTACAGGAATCGATAAGAAAACGTTACTCTGGAGAGCACACTTCCTGTTAGGGAATACCGGAAAAAGTCAAACCAAACCGTCCCTCTTTGAGCCTCCCGTCAAAAACTATCAGCTACCGAATATCGAGCATACTGAAATTGAGGATGTGTATGACCAGATGGAATTGTTGGGGTTTCCTCTACGCACACCATTTAGCCTATTAAATGAAAAGCCGGAAGGCTGTCTTAAGGCTTCAGATTTCCCTCATCAGATCAATAAACACATCAGGACTTATGGTTATCTGATCACCACCAAAAGAACCAACACCTCAAAAGGTGAGCAAATGTATTTCGGCAACTTCCTGGATGAAGATGGTGAGTTCATCGATACGGTTCACTTTCCTCCTGTTGCAAAGAAATACCCTTTTAATGGACGTGGTATTTATGTCATGGAAGGAAAGGTGATTGAAGAGTTTGATGCCATCTGCATAGAAGTCACCCGAATGCAAAGGCTTAATTATAAGACGATTGAAGTTTAAATAGAAAAGACCAACGAAATGAAAAAATCAGGGTATGCAGATCTACCGCTTCATAATGGACGGGTGCCCAGGTGGCTGGCGGAGCGCATGAGTAGGTTGGGTGGTGCCATCGTGGAAGCCATCATCCTTGAGTATGGAAAATCTGAAGTGATCAGACGGCTGAGCGACCCTGCGTGGTTTCAGTCTCTGGGATGTGTACTAGGAATGGACTGGCATTCTTCCGGTATTACGACCTCTGTGATGGGGGCGTTGAAAGCAGCACTCAACCCCAGAGCCAAAGAGCTGGGCATCTATATCTGTGGAGGGCGGGGTAAACATAGTCGGCAGACACCCAACGAACTACTTCAAATAGCTAATGTCACTGGGCTCAATGGAACTGAACTGGTAAAGAACAGTCGACTTGCCGCTAAAGTGGACAACACCATGATCCAGGACGGCTTCCAAATCTACCTACACTCATTTATACTCAGCGACGAAGGAGAATGGACTGTGGTGCAACAAGGAATGAATGGCTCATCCGGCTATGCCCGCAGATACCATTGGCATTCGGCTGGGTTAAAGAGTTTCACCGAAGAACCTCATACCTTCATCTACGGCCACAACCGGGGACAAATACTAAACCTGACCGCCCAGGAGGCCCGTGAAACCAAATCAGGGATTTTAAATATCGCCTCAGAAAACCCTGATAGAATGATTGCTGAGATCCGAAAGATCCAATTACCGAGACATCACGATGTGCGCCAAACGGATGTTGACATCAAGCGATTGGGAGCCATACTGGCCCTGGCTCAGGAACTACCAACGCGCGATTTTGAATCGTTATTACTTCTGCAAGGATTAGGCCCCAGAACACTTCAATCTCTTACCCTGGTGAGCGAAGTAATCTATGGCACTGCCTCAAGATTTTCAGATCCAGCAAGATTCTCTTTTGCTCATGGCGGAAAAGATGGACACCCCTTCCCAGTTCCTACTAAAGTGTATGATGAAAGTATCAATGTGCTTAGGCATGCGGTGGATAAGGCCAAACTGGATAGTTCTGACCGTGTTAAGGCCATCCAATCCTTAAGCAAAGCGAGTGAAAAGCTTGAAAGGGATTTTCAACCATCGGGTAACCTTGAAAGCCTTATTGAAAAAGAGCGCAATGACTCCTGGAAATATGGTGGGCGTACAGTTTTGGGCTGGGCAAAAAAACCGGATCAGTTGACGCTGTTTAATTAAAAAGGTGGATCATATGATCCACCTTCTAAGGCAAATTAGAGCTGATCGGGTCTATAGCCTGGTTAGTCTATTACGATTTTTGTTTCAAAATTGACTCCGCTGTTATTGAGTCTTAGAAAGTATACCCCTCGTTTTAACCCTTGAGGAATAATAATTTCGGTTTGCAACTGGTTGAGAGAGCCCTTCATCATTTCCTTACCTGAAATATCAACCAACCTGAAGTCGGCATTCAAAACTTCAGATTGAGGTAGAACAATCTGAAATTGATTATTGGTTACCGGGTTTGGAAAAACGATTAGATCGGTCTCATCTAAATTCCCTGTGATACTGAATCGTGCCCCTGCTCCACTTGTACAGGTAATGATATTATCACTCGGCTCATAAGGTAGGGAGCTATGAATGACATCATCCACACAAAGTTCAACGGAAACGGCTCCCTTTGCTGTTCCAGTCGTTTTAAGAACTACAGTACCATCTGATGCAGTAAAGCCGGAAACGGACTCATTGAATGTTCCACTAAAAGTACCAAATATCTCTGCTGACTCTATTCCATTACCCAGATCGTCAAATACCTGAATAGTTGCCGTACCACGTTTATTACCTGCTCCAGCTCCTTCTGTTCCCGTAATTATCGAGTTGACATGTACAGTTGATCCAATTCCTCCGCCACCTCCAAGCGGTACAAATGTGAACTGCTGGTTTAGTTTGGATTGGTCCGCAGTCCATTGCACGAGATTTGCTCCATCCGCTGTAGAACCGTTGTCAATTTCTAGCACTTTTCCGCTATGCCTTGCCTTTACCTGATATTGGCCATTTCCGAGATCAATCAATCTAAATTGTTGAGCTGATCCACCCCAGTAATCCCAGGTTTGAACATTGCCTCCATCAGCCTGGGAAAACCCGGTAACATCCAATCCCACAGATGTGTTTAATGTAGGATGAATACTCCAATAATGATCATCAACCTTTTTAAACAGCCATTGCTCACAATCATCACCAGTTGACTCCTGATTAACATTGGTGCCATTGCCAGCTATCGGGCAGCTTCCATTAGGTGATCGCTGAACACCTAAATTTTTACTACTATGATTGGCAACAATTTTAAATACCCCATTGTCAGTTAGATTAGCTGTGACAGGAGTTGGTGGAGCAAACCCATTAATTGTGAAATTACGTGTAAACTCAGGCCATCCATTGACAAAGTTCATTTCCAGCAAATCCAGACGAGCAGGCCATCCATCCGCTGTAGTACCATCATAGTAATGAATGGACACTAAGTCCTGGCCATTATTATTGAAATATCCATAATGACCCGGGCCGATATACTTGCCTTCGGTTTGCAGAATAGCAGAAGAACCACCAGTGTAATTTGCATCCACTGACTGCCAAAGATTGTTTCCATCTTTATCAAAATATGGTCCGGTCGGGCTAGACGCACGTCCCACTACAATATTATAAGTGCTTTGGTTTCCTTCGCAGCATTGACCAAGATTCCAGAAGACATAATAGAAATTATTGATATAGGTTATTTGGGCCGCCTCACTGTAGGGTAAGAAATTCCCATTATTTCCTATGATACCATATCTTGGTCCGATGGTTTTGGCTGTACTTGGGTCAATTTCGTACATGAAAATTCCTCCCTGGTGAGAGCCAAATACCATCCAAACTTTGTTGTTTTCATCTCTGAATAGGCCAGCATCAATGCAATGAACTAGTTGCCCTTGATTGGTTAGTGGCTCATCCACGGATGATACGACCATTCCAAGGTCTTGCCAACTTGGATTATTCAGCGATTCGGTCACCGCCACACCAATGGCAGAACGCCATCCTGTTCCTCCGTTTATGGTTACCAAAACGGAGTAGTAGCAGTAATACTTACCCCCCATTTCAATAATGTCCGGAGCCCAGAAACTTCCATCAAAATTTCCTAAACTATTAATCCAGGAGGGCCAGGTTCCCACAGGGAATACCGGCTCGCCAATATTCCAGGAATAAAGATCATCCGAGTATCTGCTGATAATGCCGTCCCCAGTACCAAAGGTCCAGTGCATGGCACCTTCTTTAAGTATTGTGCTGGGATCATGGATCTCGTTTTCAAAATAAAGTTCGGCAGCTAGTGCCTGAAGTGAAAGCACCATTCCAATGATAAGAATGGTACTACTCTTAAGTATTCGATTCATCATAATTAAGGGTTTGTGGTTAGTGGCGTAATGTTAGACCTGCATGCGGAAATTAACTTTCCGTTTAATCACAATCCAAAATATATTTTGAACATTCTCTTGAATAACGAATAACGTATCCTTTGCGTCTCAAGTCATTTATCATTTTTCTGACCGTTCGTTCGGTACAATCAAATTGACTTTCAAGATCCTTCGGTGAGCTTAATCTTTCCTTTGTTATTAATTCCAGTAAATAATCCAGTCTTTGAGAATAAGTAAAGTAATCCATAATGTTAGGTTAAATGTGAATCTACCAGCCTTTTACCCTTAACCTGATGCTCAAAACCTAATCAACTGCGATGAATTATGGATGAAACCATCCAACTCTACTTTCTATCAGCATTCAATTGATCAATCAATGACTGCCAACCCTATTTTTATTGTTCGGCTACCTCCAACTCAACCTGAGGCCAACCATCTATAGTCCAGGAGATTTCTCTTATCATAAGCTTCGGAGCTCCATTGCTATTCAAATCATATCCATGAAAAACTAAATAGTCCTTATCATTGAAAGTATAGGCACTATTATGGCCCACTCCGGCCCAGCGGTCATCCCCTTGTACTACGAGGGTTCCTCCTCCCTGATCCATTCTTTTTCCTTCTTTATCCATGTAGGGCCCTGTTACATTATTTGATTTCCCTACAACAACTTTATAGGTACTTTCTTTCCCTCTGCAGCAGTAATCCCATGAAACAAACAGATAATAGCTGCCATCTTTTTTAAAGATAAAAGGCGCCTCGATTGCCGCGTCACCCGGTTTAGAATCATCTATAAAATCTGTTCGAGCTCTCTTTGCGACCGTGATCCACTGCTGTGGCTCCTTAGGTGCAGTGCGATCAGATGAGAGTTGAAACATTTTCATGCCCTCCCAGAAAGATCCAAAAACAAGCCATGGTGACCCTTTTTCATCCTCCACAAGGTTAGGGTCTATTGCATTCCAAAGATCACGACCAGGAATTGATTCTACGACAACGCCCTGATCCTCCCATTTATAGCTCGGATCATATGCATTTAATGTCTTGTTAGTAACCAAACCTATTGCCGAAGTGTTCTTGCCAAAAGCTGAAACAGAATAATACAGGTAATATTTTCCATTGTAATAGGAAATATCAGGGGCCCAAATGTGCCCCTTAAATCCCGGAACCACCGAGTCAGTCCAAGCCGGTGGCTCATCAAAAACAGACTCTTCCCGTTTCCACTCAACCATGTCATAAGAAGAAAAAACGCTGATCCCATTTCCAGTACAGAAAAGATAATAAGTGCCGTTCTCTTCAATCATTACCGGATCATGGACCCTTATATCTTTATCCTGAGCCACCAACTTTCCAAAAACGGATAACAGCAACACAACTAAATATATATTCGCTCTGACTCTCGATCTCATAAAACAATTCTTCTTTTCAAGTGAACCATTAAAAAAGTAAACCTTCTCCTTCCAGAATCAGTAGTATTTTATTGTACCTCTAAAACTGCGACTGAAAACGGAGGAAGCTCAAGAGAAATAGTTTCTCCCTTTAATTTCACGCTTTTGAACGACTCCGGATATATTTTTTCTGATTTCTCAAAAGAGTTAAAATCCTGTAGTTTATCTGACTTCAGTATGGTTGCTGCTACTTCTTTTCCTTTTACTCCAGGTAAATCCAAGGAGATCTTTTGTGAGTTTTTAGAATCAATATTCACCAAGGAAATATGTATAGCTCCTGACTCATCTTTTGAAGCCGAAGCAGATACAGCAGGCAATTCTTTTCCGTCAAATTGGTATTTTGGAGATTCAAATGATAGCGGTATCAAAGTAGCATCCTGATGTACGTTGTACATCTTCAAAACATGATAGGTCGGAGTAAGAATCATCTTTTCTCCCTCGGTTAGTATCACCGCCTGCAGCACATTAACTGTTTGAGCAAGATTAGCCATCCTCACACGATCTGCATGATTATTGAAAATGTTCAGACTCACACCGGCGATCATTGCGTCTCTCATGGTGTTTTGCTGATAGAGAAATCCCGGATTAGTACCGTCTTCTACATCATACCATCCCCCCCACTCATCAACAATCAATGCAATCCTTTTTTTAGGATCATATTTATCCATAATGGCCGAGTGCTTAGTTACGAGCTCTTCCATTTTAAGTGCGGTTTGCATAGTTGAGAAGTATTGCCCTTCGGAAAATTCAGAAGCAGAACCCTTGTCATTCCACTCCACAAATGAATAAGAATGCAATGCTACCCCTTCAATAAGATGCTTGGGGATATCTCTCATGAGTACTTCTGTCCAGTGGTAATCATCCACATTGGCACCTGAAGCAATTCTAAAAAGTTTATCACTATTAGACCAGTCCGTCATAAAAGTGCTGTACTGTCGGAAAAGGTTAGCATAAAACTCAGGTGTCATATTACCTCCACAACCCCACATTTCGTTTCCTACGCCCCAGTATTTTACTTTCCATGGCTTTTCTCTGCCATTAGCTTTTCTCAAGTCTGACATCGGGCTCACGCCATCATGGTTGACGTACTTCACCCAGTCTGACAATTCCTTTACTTCGCCACTCCCAACATTTCCAGCCAGATAAGGCTCAGCTCCTATACGCTCACACAAGTTAAGAAAGTCATGGGTACCAAAACTGTTGTCTTCAGTCACCCCACCCCACCAGTTATTGATCATGGTAGGCCTGCCTTCTTTAGGTCCAATACCATCCATCCAATGGTATGTGTCAGCAAAACAACCGCCAGGCCATCTAAGAACAGGCACTTTTAGTTCAATCAACGCATCAATGATATCATTACGAACACCATCAGTATTTGGAATCGCATTATTCTCTTCACCTACATATATACCATCATAAATACATCTTCCAAGATGTTCTGCAAAATGGCCGTAGATGTTTCTATTGATTACGTGCTCCCCTTTCGTGGCATCAACAGAAATGGTTGTCTGTGCAAAGAGTGAAGACCCAAAAATGGTTATAGCAAGGAAGATTGAATTTCTAATTTTGTTTAGCATCAATTTGATATTAGTTTTTTTAAATGGTTATGGCAACTGCTCAAATCCTACACGAATGATATAAAATGAATATGGTTCCAACGTAATAGACAACCCATTCCCGTCAGTCTCAAAAGTTGACTCACGAGGACTGATTTTACTGGTTTGGTCAAAAGTATTGAAGGCTGACAGGTCCTGTGAACTCAGGATCTGAAGTTGCCCGTTTTTCTTTAAAGACTCAATCCCCTCTATTGAAAAAGACCCTTCCTGTGCAACGTCAGCTGCATTAACAACTTTTAGGATCAACTCATTAGTCTCTTCATCTTTAGCTGCTGATGCGTATAGGTTTTTCTGACCAGTTACCGGCTCTCCTTCATAGGTTAGCGGTAAAACATGGGTTCCTGCATTGTTAGAAAACATCTTTTGCACGTAATAATTGGCAGTACCATAAGCGTCCAAATTATTAAACCAAATAAGGTCAGGAGTCCATTGCCAACCCTCAGCATGGGCAAATAGTGGAGCATAGGAAGTCATTTGAACTACCTCCGCATTTCGCTCAAGACCCGTCATGAAAGCAGCTTCTGAAAGTGCGGTCTCCCAGTTATTTTTATTATCCGGGCTCGCAACTCCTACACTCTGCGAAGCATATTCACCCACGAAAAGCTTAGGACCGTCACGGTCATAATCATCGTACCAACTAGCATTCTCCCTGAACCAATCCGGATTTCGATAAAAATGTTCATCGACTATCTCTGGCTGAAGCTTTTGATACTGTTCCCAGAGGTACTTAATCTCTTCTTCACCATTTGGAAAGATCGAACCATCTGATCCAGTGGCAGCAATGATTTGCATTTCAGGATAACTTTTCTTTACAGCCTCCACCATAGGGACATAACGTTCAATATACTGTGGACCCCATTGTTCATTCCCAATACCTAGCATTTTTAAATTAAATGGTTCCGGATGCCCCATATCCGCTCGCAATTTTCCCCATTTGGTATCTATTGATCCATTGGCAAATTCTATGAGGTCCAGCGCATCCTGAATATAGGGTTCTAACTCATCTAATGGGACAAGTTCTCCAGTATTAAACTGGCATGCCATTCCACAATTAATGATTGGCATGGGCTCTGCATCAAGGTCCTCCGCAAGCAGGAAATATTCGTAAAACCCTACACCAAAGCTTTGATAATAGTCCGGAGCAGGTCGATGATCAAACTCGAAATTCCAACGATTTATTGTCACTACCCGATCATCAATGTCACCAACCGTATTTTTCCATTGATATCGCTGGGAAAGATCGAAACCCTCGACAATACACCCGCCTGGAAAACGTAAGAACCCAGGATTCAAATCAGCAAGAAGCTCAACCAAGTCAGCTCTAAGTCCCTTTTTTCGTCCTTTCCATGTATCAGTTGGGAATAGGGAGACCATGTCAATATCAACAGATCCAACCCCTTCAAACCAAATATTCATTACTGCCTTTGCTTCAGTCTTTGAAGGAGTGAGGGTCGTTTCTAATGTTTGCCAGTTCTCATTAATTCCGGTGATTCTACTCTCAGCGAGAATTGCGCCCAGGGAATCTGCTAATTCAATTCTAATAGCCGATACATTTCCCTCAAATCCTTTGACCTGTATACTGAAATCATGAGGGATACCTTTTTTAATCCCCATTCCTCGAAAACCTTCGTTCATCAACCCCACTCCCGTACCCGGATCGTTGATCTGGATTCTCATGAATCTTGAATTTCTAGGATTGCTTGTACTTATAGGTAATGCCCGAGCTCCAAGACCTTCATCCTTTAGGAATTTCCAACCTCGTAACGGTTTATCAAACTCAAACGATCTGTTCTTGACCAATTCAGCATAAAGGCCTCCATCTATTGCAAAATTGATATCCTCGAAGAAGATACCATACATTGTGGGCGCAATAGGCGCAATTACTTGTGAAGCATCTACACGTAAGGCTAGAGGCTGTCCAGGGGAAGAAACCGGGATCTCCGCCCTGGGGGCACTACACCCATATACCAGCGCCACACTTCCGATAGCCAGTAAAATGTTTACTATTTTGTTCATGCTATTATATTTCTAAAATAAAGGCCTTTTTGGCCCGATTGATACAAGATTTTTCAAGGGAATCAATTCACTTTCTTTCCCCAAATGGTTTTTCCCGATGAATTCAAACCAGCAAAAACTATTGTCAATTTTCTAGGTGATGCTTCCCAATCCACTTCCCTCTCAACACACAATTTTACGGAGCCAATAGTAAGAATATTATTAGTTGCATCGAAAGACCAGGTACCTGTCAGGGCTCCTGTCGCTTCGTTATCTGAGCTAAGCTTAAGCTCTATAGATGTTTGCTGCACCAGGAACTGATAATTCAGATTAATGAGCTCCCAGGTTCCTACAAGTTCGCTCTCACTAATATCTTCTTCAGGTACTGCCGTATACCTTTCCGGCATGACCACAGGCCATCCGTCATCCGTCCATCTTACCTTTCTCACGTGCCCCATCATTATGGCATTACTTACATTGATACCGGGCACATCCTTTGGCAAGCGAGCTTGAGATGCATAAAACCAATCACCAGTTTCATGATTTTGAAACATGGCGTTATGAGAAAATCCGACCCAACCGGTATGATTATTAAACTTATATGGATGGGTAACAACAGGATAAACGTCCCCACCATTGGTAACTTCTACACCATTAAATCCTTTATAAGGTCCGGTAACATTTTCTGACCGGCAAACTCTTGTATTATATGGTACGTCCAAACCATCATAAGCCAGGAACAGGTAGTAATAGCCTGTTTCTTCATTATAAATCACTTCCGGTCCTTCTGATGCCTGCCACCTTGAACTGTTTCTGGTATAAATATGTGTTCCCCAGGTCGCCTGATCGTTGATATCAAATTTATTTAAAGGCAGACCAGTATCCGGGTCAATTTGAATTGCCGCGATGCCACTATGCCATGAACCATAAAACAACCAGTGCTCTCCACCTGGAGTACTCACATAAGAAGGATCAATGGCATTATATTTAAAATAGCCACTCCAACTATTTCTAGATGGTCTGGACCAATCTGTTCCAAGGTCGGAGACGGAACAAACCACCATTCCCTTGTCTTCCCAGGAATTAAGTGACGGGTCTTGGGTTTCCATCATGCCTATGAAGGCTCTTTCGGTCCAGGTGTTATCGAAATTTTCTGCTGTATTTGGCAGACCATTGCCTATATAATTGTCGATAATAATACTGTAATACATACGATAAACACTCCCTACCTTACGTACAACAGGAGCCCAGTGTCCATAAACCGGACTATCTATGGGACTTAAACCATATGAATCCCTAATGCTATTAAGTGAATCCTTTACCCAGGCAGGAGTTTGTGGCATGGAAGCCCCCATGTAAGTCCAATTGACAAGGTCCCGAGATCTACGACCGTGAAAGTGCCCATGACCCTCATGTGCATTACCATATGACGCATTTGTGGCATACATGTAGTAATAATTGCCATCCGAAACGACACTAGGATCGTGTACATTAGCCAGGTTCCAATCAAAACGGTTATCCCAGGAAGCAATAGGTGAATAGTTGTCAGCATAAGTTGGAATGGTATGCTCAAAACTGGTGTCCTCTTTTAATTTGATCCCTGTAGGTTTCAAATTATCATCGCTGCAACCCGTAAAAATTGGAACTGATATAATAACCGATAAAATCAATAAATACTTTCGTTTCATGCCTGGTGTATTTTTTAACCTGTTGGTTAAAATTCAATGCTTTTAATTTCTAATTCCTGTAAGACAATACTTAAATAACTTTCTTTCCTTAAAAAGGGTTTAGTGGTCAAAATTTCCTTACCAGCATACAAAAGGTACGCCGGTAAGGTTTTTTTTAATATCAAAGGACCCCTGTTATAAATTAACTATCGGACGAACCGTGTATCCCTTTTCAAAGAAAGCAGGCCCATTATCCTCATTCTTATTAGCCGAATTACCTTCAAGATTTGGGTTGGCATTCAGAATATTTTGGAATATTGGGAAATACTCATGTCCCTTGCTGTAGTTATCATAAGATGAAGCTGATGCGGTTGAAGCCGTAAGCTCTTCCGTAGAAGCTGTTCCATCAAGCTTATAATATGCATGCTCAACCAGCTGATTGAAACGATCCGTGTCGTAGAAGAATCCCCAACGTAGCAAATCAATACAACGTCCATTTTCGCAACCGAATTCCTTCGGACGCTCAACGTTGGCTATTTGTTCGAAAAGCGCATCAGCTGAAGGGAAATCCGCAAGAACCAGTGGTTCAAGCGCTACACGCTCACGCACTTCATTGATGTAATCGATGGCTACCTGAGTGGGTCCGTTGATTTCATTTTCGCATTCTGCAGCACGCAACAATACATCACTATAGCGCATCAATCGCAAGTTCACTCCACACTGCAATCCATTCGTGATAGAAGTATAAATGTTATTTCGTGCATTGGTAAACTTAGCGATAGAAATACCTCCCTGCGCATTATTGGATAATGGCGTTTCTGTTATCTCTTGCTGATAAACGATGTTACTACGAGGATCTCCGTCAGGATAGGCATCAGTATTCACACCGGTATATGTACTATATTCAGGCTCGTAAGTAACCAAAGTCCAATACAAACGAGGGTCAAGACGTCCATCTGTACTATTCTCTTTTTTGAAGAGGTTATACAACCATGGTGAACCAGCCAAATCACCCCAGCTACCCAATTCCTGCGATGCAAAGTTGCTTTCTATCGCGTGCCCTTGCGTTGCTTCTCTACTAATGTTCACTGGAGTCCACTCTTCATCCGTACCACCAGTACCAAAGTCCATAAACTGAACTTCGAAAAGACTCTCAATATTATTTTCATATTGAGCCCCCTCTCTAAAATTATCACCATAATCCGCAGTTAAGGCATAGGTTCCATAAGTACCGGCTATGATATCCTTCAGGATGGTATAAGCCTCAGAAAATTTATGACGGAACATCAATGCACGAGCCATGTAGCCTGCAGCTGCACCACTGGTAGCACGACCCTGAGCCCACTCACCACCAGCATCTCGTGTTGGCAACATTTTCATCGCTGAACCAAGGTCCAGCTCAATTTGGTCAAACACCTCATCTTGTGTGTTACTACCCGCATATAAAGTAGTAATATCTGAATAAGACGAATAGTCTGTTATCAAAGGAACCGTCTGATAGTATGTAGCCAAATTATAATAAGCCAAAGCTCGCAGGAAGAGAGCCTGTCCGGCGATCTGATTATATGAGTCTTCAGACATTTCTACTTCATCTACCTTTGACAGCACAAAGTTTGTGCGGTTTACTACGTGGTAGTTATCACGCCATGGCCACTCGTCACCAATCCCAATAGTACCAGGGGAATTCAGATTATCATATTCCAAATACCACTGTTGTGATGAATTCCATACTTCATCTCCACGTACAGCATCCAAAGTATACCCAACGCGAGCAAACGTACCCTCAAGGCGTACACGGTTATAACACGCGATAATAGCTTCCTGCAGTTCTGACTCAGAATCGCCAAAGTCGTAGGTGGTTTGATTATTCGGATTCTGAAGCTCCAGTTGGTCGCTGCAGGCCATCGTGCCCACAGTAAGTACCAACATTGCTAGCATTTTATATAAACTTTTCATATTGTTTTCCAATTTTTAGATTAAACCTTTAGAATGAAAACTGTGCTCCGAGCATTAAGGTCTGCGGTGTTGGATACGAAGCGTAATTGAAACCAGGAGTGAAAGTACCTCCAGCAAAATCCACGTTGTAACCTTTGTATTTAGAAAATGTGGCTATGTTTTGAGCTGTAACATAAAGACGTAAGCTGTTTACATAGCCACCAAACCACTGGTCAGGACAGTTATACCCCAATTGGATATTAGCAATTTTCAGATATGATGCATCTTGAATGTAACGCTGACTGAACAGATCATTGGTGATAGAACCATCAGGTCTGTACGCTACGCGAGGCACATTTGTATTGGTGTTTTCCGGAGTCCAGGCATTGATCAGGTCAACACTTTTATTTCCTGTGCCATATGAACTGTGCAAAACGTTGTACACATGATCGGAAGCATAGAAGCCTGCCGCACCAAAAGTCATAATGCTCAAGTCAAAACCTTTCCATTCTGCACGTGCATTAAGGCCAAAAGTAATATCAGGTATACCACTTCCTAAATAGGTTTGGTCATCTCCGGTAATTTCACCATCATTGTTGATATCAGCATAGGCCACATCACCTGGTTGTGCTCCATTCTGATTGATCAATTCTCCTTCTGAGTTAACACGGTTATCAATCTCATCTTGAGACTGGAAGATGCCTTCATATACATATCCATAGAATGAACCAACTTCACGACCCACTTCTGTACGAGCGATACCATCAGTGCGAGGATCATTTAACACGCCCAACTTAGTTACCTCATTGTTAAGGGTAGCCAGGTTCGCTGAAATATCATACTTAACCGCATTCTTATCATTATGGTAGGCTACCAGAAATTCAAGCCCTGAGTTGACCATCGTTGCTGCATTCATTGTAACGCTTGCGTTGGTAGAACCTGTATTGAGCGGAACTGCTACGCTATAAAGCAGGTCTTGCGATGTTGACTTATACCAGTCGAAAGTAAACTCCAGTTGACCTTCGAACATAGCAAGATCCAAACCAACATCAAGAGTTTTCTTCTTTTCCCACCTTATCGCTGTGTTCACAAAATTTGAAATTGCAGAACCAGTAACTTTTTCATTACCGAAACTATAGGTATAGTCTCCTCTTGCCATAAGATCCATGTACTGGTATTCACCAATGTTCTCATTTCCAAGTTCACCATAGCTACCACGTACTTTGAAAAGGTTGATTAGTGAAGTGCTCACCGGGAAGAAACTTTCACGATCTATGCGCCATCCGGCTGACACTGACGGAAATATTCCCCATCTGTCATCTGAAGAAAGACGGCTTGATCCATCCCGACGTACTGTTGCCGACAGAAGGTATTTCTCGTCGTAATCGTAAAGTAATCGACCAATGTAGGATTCCAATACGTGTTCGCTCTCATAGCTGCTTGCAGAAGTTTCCTCTGCGTTTTGTAATTGAAGGTAGTACGGCTCAGGCAAGTTAATCCCCCTACCCGATTCTGTGTGATGTAGCTCCCGCTGGAACGTGTGCCCTACAAGCACATTGAAGTGATTGCGCCCAAGCGTCCCATCATAATTGATAGTGTTTTCTATTAGTGATGCACTATAGTCACGATACCCTCTGGATAGTGTCTCGTTGCTCTTTGCCAGATAGTTTGTTGTACTCTGTATGAAAGCAGGAACGAACGTGAAATCAGTCGCATAGGCCTTACTATATGACACGTTAAGATTGTAATTCAACTTATTTTTATCGTTGGACTGACCAACCATATCCAATAGGTCAACATTTGCAGAACCTGAACCAACAATACGGTCAACTTTGAAGTTTCTTTCCAATAAATTATTTAGAAGAAGCACATTGGTTAAACGCAGGTCACCATGAATATCATCGTAGTAAGTACCATATCCATAAGAATCGTAGGTGTATTCAGATGCAGATGAGATTTTATCGTCCAACACCCAGGTAGATTCGTCGTAAGCCTTGATAGATGGAGGCGATGTAAGTGCGGTAACCATTACAGGAGGGTTAGAACCATATAGACCCTGCACAAATTCATTGGCATTACTAACCGCCATGTTATCCTGGTCGCTGTGACTGTAAACAAGGTTGGTTTTGAATTTAACAAACTTCACATCCATTGTATTCTTCAGACGAGCAGTATAACGCTCCAGATTAGGTCCTGCACCTTCAATGGTTCCTTCTTGCTTAAAGTAATCAAGAGCAATGTTGTAGGTGTTGTTCTCACCACCACCTGACATGTTGATATTGTGATTATTTCGAACACCCATTTTGAAAGCCTCATCGAACCAGTCGGTATTCACCACGCTTGGGTCAACATAGTTTGCACTAGTAGGATCGTATCCGGAAGGTACCTCAACTCCAAAGTTTTCATGGGACATTCTCATGTAATCACCATATTGCTCGGCGTCCATCACATTGTATATACCCTTCTGTACTTTGTCCAACCCAAAATAACCACTGTAGTCGATCCTCATCGGCTGGTTCTTCTTTCCTTGCTTGGTGGTAATGATTACTACTCCATTAGCAGCACGTGAACCGTAGATGGCAGCCGCGGAGGCATCCTTAAGTACCTGAAGTGATTCAATATCATTTGGTGAGAAGTCACGAATGGTTGTTCCCATGATTACTCCATCCACAACATAAAGAGGTGAAGTGCTACCAAACGAACCGATACCACGAATACGAACCGCTGGATCGGCTCCTGGTTGTCCATCTGTAGTAATTTGAACACCGGCGACTCTACCCTGAAGCATGGTTGAGATGTTTGAGTTTGAAACTTTCTTCATCTCATCAGTGTCTACGATAGCTACTGACCCTGTAAGGTCAACTTTTCGTTGTGTACCGTAACCAATTACGACAACCTCCTGTAGCTCTGTTAAATCCGAAGATAAGATGATGTTGCCAAGATCAGTTTGTCCCCCAACTTCAATTTCCATGGTTTGGAATCCAATGAAAGACACTATCAACGTTGCATCCGGATAAACAGTCAGAGAGAAATTACCATCAATATCGGTGATGGTACCATTCACACTCCCCTTCTCTTTAATAGTAGTACCCGGAAGGGATTCTCCCTTATCATCGACAATCCTACCAGTTACTGTTATGCCATCCTGATCGGCTGATGAAGATTGGCCAGCATTGCCGTTTCCTTCTGCATAGGTTGCTGGTGCGAGAGCCAGCAAACCCAATAAGATTATATATAAATATTTCATAGTTTAATTGTTCGTTTGTCCAGGGATTAATTAACCAGTACGAGGTAACAGTTATCTACCGTGAGCGCACAGCTCAAATCGGCGCTGTCAACTGTTATTCCTGTATATTGTTGGAAATGCGTTTCGCCATTAGCGTGAGTAACATCGTAACGTATATCTGCGGTATCATCACCATTGTTCGTTACCGTGATCTCGATGTAAGAGCCGCTGATGTTAGATGCCAATGTGCCAAAGTCCCAGTCATGTGAGGTGGTGGCTGCACCATAACCACTTCCCCATCCGAAGTTGTCTATTCTTACTACTCCAAATTCCTGAGCCGCATCTGACACTCTGCGAAGAATTGTGGCAGGAGCATTCCAGTTATTAGCATCAGTTGAGTAGCAATACAGTTGGAACGTTTTACTCATACCTGAAGCAACCGTGAAGTCTGCACTGTGCGCACCCCACCAACTGGTAGACAGGTTAGAAGCACCCACCTGACTCGTGCCTTCTACAAAAGTTACTGTACTTGTAGTATTAAATGTGGTTGATGATCCCACGTAACTAATATCGACAGTCTGAGTCCCAACAGAAGGGGAAACCGTACCAGGATACACAAAATCAACATCGGCATTATCTAAGACAGAGGTAGAATTATCAGAATAGGTGGCAGTCACCACAAAACCTTTAGGCTTAAACGCAACGTCGTCTGTACCGAAGTAATAGTAATCAATATTGTTTGCCGCAATACTTACTATGGAGTTAGTAACATCCAGCTTATAGTAACCCGTAGCAGCCTGGCTATATTCACCAAGTTTAGATTTACTATAGGCCACGACTACTGTTTTATTTCCGATAGTTGTCATATCGGGGATAACACTGAATGTCAAATCCACTGAATCAACCTCTTCAGAAGAGCCGTCTTCAAAAGTCACAGTAGCCACTGCATTGCCCCAGAAGTTTTCATTGCCTAATTCAACCGAAGCAGGAGCCCCATTTACAGCAATTGAAATTGGAGCATAGTCTTCCAACACCGTAACAGCAGAAGGTAGCAGATAAGCTTCTTCCATTTCGAAGTGGCTTCCATCAACAACCAAGAACGCTGTAATATCCTCAACGCTTCCAATCGGTTGATTGTAGGTCATGACTATTTCCGTTCCATCTGTTCCAACAGATTTAGAGGTGACAAACAAATTTCCCGTTGGAGAGTGATCAACTACCAGTGTAACTGAAGCGCCCTGCATAACTGAAATAAATTCTGCATCATCCGCAGGTCTATCGGTTACAACCAGATTGGGATCGAATCCATCATGCCCAAAAGACCAACCGGCACCATCAGAACGAAGAATGAAATATTCAAAATAGTCTTCAGCGCCAAATGGATCACTTGCAGTAGCCAGCACCCAGTTGTTCCAGACGGCTTCGGCCTTACCGTGGTTAACAAACTCCAGAACCAATCGCTTGTTGGCAGGAACTTTAAAGTAATCCGAGTGTGCACTCCACCAGGCAGAGCTATTATCTTCAGCACCAACGACTTTTGTCGTGATATCTATGAAAGTGGTATCGCCTCCACTTGCACTTTTCGCAGCAGCAATAGAATCAATTCTTTGCTGTAAGTCAGCCGGCGCATCAATGGAATAATCATCCAATTCCTCACCGCAACTAACCAAGGTTAATGCTGCCAAAACAGCCACGCAGAAAATGCTCCGCATTAGATTAGTTGTTTTCAAAAACGAGCTTATGTCAGTCCATAAACCCCGCATTGCCGAAAGGCTAAAATTCAAATTTGTAAATTTTCTCATACTCATCATTCGGGTTAGTAAATCAATGATCCGTAATGCCCTTTCCTTGAACATTCGTAGTTGTAAAATTGAAAGTTCAGGCCTGAGATGAGGTGGACGGATGTCCATTATTGGTGGACAGTCAAGTCTATAAAATGAAAAAAACCCATTATTAAATGGGTTTTAGAGGG
The DNA here is from genome assembly GCF_024714475.1 of Marinoscillum sp. MHG1-6. Taxonomy (GTDB): domain Bacteria; phylum Bacteroidota; class Bacteroidia; order Cytophagales; family Cyclobacteriaceae; genus JAMZMI01. The sequence goes on from NZ_JAMZMI010000004.1 coordinate 190,636, forward strand.
TTTTTATAAGATATCAGAAATTATCGCACAGGTATTTTAATAAATTATCAAATAGCCAATCTGGGTTTTTCATTAATGCACTCAATTATTCTCTGAGAAGTCGAATGTGATAAATGCCTCCAGCCAGTTGGCCATTTCTAGCAACAAACTTGAGGTTCAAAATTCCATTTTTTGCATTCTCTACTATTTCTGATGGAATGGGATAATCAACATCCACAAATTTGAGTCCCATAGAACCATCAAGGATTACATTGGTCAGCAACTGGCCATTAAGCAAGACATCAAAATTTCTACCCCGGTCTCCACCATAATAGGTTAACCTCAACTTAACGGCCTTCTGTTTTGGGTCTCGAAGGTCATAGGAAAACCATGCCGTAGAAGTACGCCAGAAACGTTCCAGATAAACACCCGCATCTGAGTGCTCTCCTTTAAAGTTATGATCTGATTCGGGCTGCTGTTCTCCGGTGGCTATTTCATCTATCGTAATGGCAGCAAGCGCCGCACGGGCCTTTTCCTTTTCCAGGTTTCTCTGTTTGATCACTTCCAAACTATCTTCCGAAACCACCGGCCAGTAAACCATATAACGAGCCTCATGAATCTTATAAAAAGGAACCAGCTCAACAGGCTCAGACTTTTGGTCCAGACTTAAGTTAAGGGACAGGCTTTTGGAAGTATTTGAAGTAACACGATCTTTTACACTACCCAAATCATCAGATATGATCATTGGAGCTTCATTCAGTGGATAAAATTTTCCATTCGCAACATGTGACATTCGACTGGCATCCGCCCAAAGCCCATCGAGATTAGCAGAGTCAACCACAGCACCCAACACCACGGGACCATTCAAAATGGACACCCAACGAGATTCATCAGGCAGCTGCTCAATGTATGTTTTTTTGGGCAACGACAGTTCTATTTGATCACCCGTTTTCCATTTTCTTTCAATAGATATATAGTTGCCCTGTTTAAGTCTAATTGATACTGGCTTACCATTAACAGAGACATTTGGATCTTGACCAAGCCAATCCGGCCTACGAATCAATATCTCGAGTTTCGCTTTTTTATTTTTAACATCTACTACTTCTACTACTGTGCGCTCCTCATCCGGAAACTCGGTCTTCTGCCTGATTTTAAAGCCTTTTTCTTCCCAGTTTAATTCAGAATTGATAAATAGATTCACCATGAGTTCATTAACTCCATGCGCATAAATCAGCTCGCCGTATTTCCCATGATTTTCCAATCCAGACCCCACACAACACCAAAAATCCAGTTGTGGCTGAGAATACACCCGGTAATGCTGAGGTCGCATAGGCGTGAAATACACGAAACCACCCTCGGGATGCTGACTTGATAAAATATGATTGAAGGTAGCACGCTCATAATAATTGAGATATTCAGATTGAGCGGGATCTTCCAAAAACAGCATTTTAGAAAGCTTCATCATATTGTAGGTATTACAGGTTTCAGGCCCTTGATTTGACTCCATCATAGACGAAAAATCATCCGTTGGGTGAAAATGTTCACGCACACTATTACCTCCTATTGATACTGTCCGATTGTTGACCACAGTTTTCCAAAAGAATTCAGACGCTCTAGCCCATGGTTCGTTATTGGACAGCTCAGCAACCCTTTGATACCCAATTACTTTAGGGATTTGCGTATTGGCATGCATACCAGTCAACCTGTCCTCGGCTTTTAGTAGACCATTTAGCAGTGATTGGTCTGAATACTTTTCTGCTAATGTCAAGTATTTCATATCCCCGGTTATGTCATAAACATCAGCCAAAACTTCATTCATGCCTCCATACTCGCTAATGAGAATGGTTTGAATTTGCTGATCGGATAAACCTGCATTTAACTCAACGAACCAATCACTCAACTCGATCAACATCTGTTTGGCCAGATCTACTCCTGCGACCAGATAGGCATCCCTCAATCCCGCAAAGACTTTATGGATATTGTACAAAGGCACCCATCTACCATTCAACGAAAAATTACCCGCATCAATTTGACCCTTCGAGATTTCCTCCCACATCACTTTAGCATTTGGAATTCCTCCAACATATCCATTTCCATTAGCCTGCTGGCACTTACGCAACTCCCCCAACATATAGTTTAGTCGATCCAGTAATCGTGCATCTCCGGTTGAGGCATACATTAAGGAAAGGGCAGTCAAATAATGCCCACCTATATGCCCGTCAAGTCCCGTATTCTCCCAATTCGGATAGCTATCTACCTTTGTTGTCAAGCCAGCATCGATTAGATAAGGAGCCAACAGTCGATCCGGATCCAATTCAAGAATGTATTTCAAATCAGCTTGCTGAGCCTCGTAAAATGGACCGTCTAAGAGACGAACCTGATCTGATGGAAACAGCTCAAGTTTTCCCTGTGCATGGCTAAGTAGGATTACCAGTAGCAAAACAGAACTCGTTATTGTATTCTTAATCATCTATTTTGGATTATGTATTCACGATTTCAATCGCATTTTATCAACTTACAAAAGTTGCCCTTGAAATGATAGTATGGGGTGGACTATCCGTCAATAATGGTGGACTAATTCCTTATTTCATCTATTTCTCATCAAGATGCTCCAGCATCCGCTTCTGATAGTCTTTAGGAGATTCGTTAAAATGCTTGCTGAATAGGCGGGAGAAATATTTTGGATCGTTGTAGCCGACAGCATATGCGGCAGAAGAAATGTTCATCTCAGAATCGCAAAGTAGTTCTTTGGCCTTTTTCATTCGAAGCTGATTAATAAACTCCACAGCCGATTGATTGGTTAGTGCCGTTAGCTTTTTATGCAATAAGCTACGACTTATACCCAGGGCCAGAATAAGATCCTTTGATCCAAAGTCTGAGTTTGACATTTGCTCATTTACAATATTGACTGCAGATTCCAGGAATTTTAAATCCTTATTATTATTCACCAAGGGACGCACATCACTGGTGTCTCCGCTCATGTATTGAACTTTGATGCGATCCCTGTTGGCCAATATACTGGCAATTTTCACTTCGAGGAGATCAAAATTGAAGGGCTTGGGTAAGTAATCATCGGCTCCGATCTGAATCCCCTCAATCTGGTTTTCTACCGAGGCCTTAGCCGTAAGTAGAACAACAGGTATATGACTCGTACTAAAGTTGTTCTTTATCGAAGCGAGCAGTTCAAAACCGTCCATTTTCGGCATCATCACATCACTCACAATAATATCCGGATTATACCTTTCGGCAAACTCAACCCCTCTTTCTCCATCACCAGCTTCAATTACGTTGTATAGATCCGTCAGCCTGTGCGTAATGAATTTTCTAAGATCCACATTATCTTCTACTACGAGGATCGTACGCTTGCTGGTGTCCGGCACAAAGTCTTCATCTTTACTTATCTCTGCCTCTTCCTGTATTAGAAACTCCGATTTGAGTAACTCTACCTGCCCCATCAAATCATTTTCTCCAGAAGATTCACCTAATTCCTGTAACTCGTAGGCACCCTTCAAACAAGGGAACTGAATCTCAAAAATGGAACCTACGCCCACCTCACTGCTTACGAAAATATCACCGTGATGGGTCTTGATCAATTCTTCAGTAAGCGCTAATCCCACGCCTGATCCACTGATTTTAAAAGCATTTTCTGACTCTATACGATAGAAACGCTTAAAGATTAATGGTAAGTTCTCTTCGCTGATACCCGATCCTGAGTCAATAATTTTAATGCTGACAACATTCCGGACCTCCTCTATATCCAACCCGGCATCATTCAGCTTCGACTCCTCACCGGAAAGTGCCATCACCTCCATCTTAATCTTACCTTCGTGCGGGGTATACTTGAATGCATTGGATAGAAGATTATAAAGGATATTTTCCATCTTCTGCTTATCAAACCAGACCTCACCAGGCAATGCTCCAACTTCCAGACTAAAATCAATTTGTTTTATTTCCGCCAAAGGTTGGAATGCCTCAAAAAGCTCCCGGCAAAAAGCTTCCACATCGCCAACCCCAACCTGTAGCTCCATTTTTCCCTTTTCAATCTTTCTGAAGTCCATGATCTGATTAATCAGGTTCAATAGCCGCTGTGCATTTCTATTCATCAGCTCAAGGGTCCCTTTCACGTCTTCCGGCAAGGTGTACTTTTTGATCAAACGATCCAGTGGCCCCAGAATGAGTGTCAATGGTGTCCGGAATTCATGTGAAATATTGGTAAAGAATCCTAACCGCAATTGGCTTACTAATTTCACTCGTTTGTTAAGCTCTATCAACTCATCACGCTGATCGAGAATCTCCTTATTCTGAGTTTCAAGTAGTTCATTCTGACCTTCAATCTGTTTCTGCTTATGCTCCAGTTCGAAATTGCTCTTTTGAAGTTGGATAGCCTGGTAAGACAGTGCCTCTTTCTGGTCGTTGATCTCTTTCGTCCGCTCTGCAACCTGCATTTCCAACTCATCCTTTTGTCGCTTCAATTGATAGGTCCTAAACCTTACGTAACCCAGGATGATCATAAGCAACAAGGCAACGCATAAACTCTGAAACCATATCGTCTGCCAAAATGGTGGATGGATAACGATCATCAACTCCGTGGGCTCTTCAGAATATACCCCATCGGATCCTGCTCCCTTAACCATAAAGGTGTAGTGGCCCGGTCGTAAGTTGGTATAACTGGCGTAATGCCTGTTGGCCCCCACATAGTTCCAGTTTTTATCAAATCCCTCTAGTTTGTATGCATAATGAACAAGCTCCGGATCAATAAAATTTAAAGTTGAGAACTCAATTGACAGCATTTTTTCCATGTAACTCAACTCAATTCCCTTTGTCCTGGAGATGTTCTGATCCAATACCTGAGCCCCATTGTATTCTAATCCGGGAAGAACCGATCCCTCTATCAACTTGAGATCAGTCAGTGTAACTACAGGGCTAACATGGTATTCCTTAATTTGATCCGGGTAAAAGGCATTCATACCCCTCATTCCCCCGAAATAAAGCTTTCCATCTTTACTTTTATACGCTGCGCTCCAGTAATACTGATTATTCAGAAGCCCATCCGAACGAAAAAAATTTCTCATCTGGTTTGTATCCGGGTCAAATCTTGACAAACCGTAATCGGTACTTAGCCATAATTGCCCGACCTTATCTTCCACGATGCCATAGATGATATTATTACTGATTCCATCATTCGTATTAAACTTGGTAAACGACACGGTATCGCCCGAAACATTGACTCTATTTAGGCCCTGTCCGTATGTACCTGCCCACATGTTTCCATTGCTATCCTTCAGAAGCGAGATAACATAATCTCCGCTTATTGATTCCGGGTTTTCAGGGTCATTGCGGTATTCATCAACCCTGATGAGGTCATCGCCCTTAAGCTGAAAACGAAACAATCCAACCTGAGTACCAATCCACAAGTCGCCGGAATTATCAAATGCCATACAGCCCACCGCCGTCACCCTACTTGCTTTCTGAGGAAGATATGCCCCGTCAATTGAGCCTTTCTCCTGGGAATAAACCGAAATGCCTCCCAGGGTTCCGATCCAAATATTGCCCTTAGCGTCCTCAACTATTGAGGAGATGTAGCCACTGATCAGGTCACTGTTTTGCTCATTAACCCTTTGAAAACCACGATCTCCAACTTCACCAGCGGTCAGAAGGTTTAGCCCTCCACCCCAGGAACCAGCCCATAGTGTTCCTGATACCTTACTCTTATGTATCGAGGTGATAAAATCACTCGAAATTGTACTTTCATTTTGGACATTGTACTTAAAATGATTGTATTTGTTTTTTCTCTTGTTATACCTATTTAGCCCACCTCCGGCCGTTCCAATCCATATGTATTTCTCATCCTCGAAAATTGAATTTACGGTATTACTACTCAACCCAAATTGGTTGTCGGGCATTTGAACAAACTCCTCAAAGATGTTCTGCTCTGTGTGTAGGATATTCACCCCACCTCGTTCAGTTCCGATCCATAGGTTTTCATTCCGATCATACAGCAGACAATTGATAAAGTTATTGTTAAGCCCATTGGCCTGGTTGGACCCATTGACATGGTTTTCAAACACTGCATTATTCTGATCAAGGAAACTAAGCCCGCCTAAAGTGGCAATGACCAACTTCTTATCAGAATTCTCATCTATATCCATAATGGAATTATGAGGCAGTGAGTTGGCTAAATCCGGACCATTGAAATATCCCTGGAAGTTTCCTTCTGCAACATTGAACCTGTACAATCCAAATTCGGCTCCAATCCAAATCTCTCCTTCACTAGACTCATAGAGCGTCATGATCTTATCGGACACAAGTCCGTTGGCACCTGAATTAGCTATATTAAATTCGGACTTCACATCATATTCGCTCCCAAACGTAAGCAATCCTTTGTCCGTACCCACCCAGATTATATCATCAGATATTAGTGCAGCATTGATGTTTGCACCTTCATAAGCGTCATCAAGGTCAGTTAAATCCACATATTTCAATAATTCAAAATCCCCGGCCTTATTCACAACCCTGATCAAATTCAAGGATTGTCCCGCAGAAATAATGAGTTTATTTTCACCAATTGGAGCAATGACTTTGTAGTCCAAGTCCGAACTTATTTCAGCGTTCAGTTCAACAGGCAGGAATTTATGCTGATCATAAATATATAGGTACAACCCTTCTCCGGTCCCGACCCAGATATTTCCAAACCCATCTTCATGCAGCGCGTAAATGAAATTACTTCTCAAGCTATAGGGAGGCGACTCCTTTTCATTAAACAGTTCAAACTCGTAACCGTCGTAGCGACACAGCCCATTCCAGGTACCCAGCCACATGAAGCCCTGACTGTCCTGTAGCATACAATCCACCATATTCTGGGACAGGCCATCATCCGTAGTAAGGTGATGAAACCTTGCCTGATTGCCCTGAGCATAAAGTCCCTGAACAAAACACAGCCATACGATAGCGATTAGAAATGATCGCGACTTTATCAGATTTAATAAATTCTTAACTGGGGGGAGCATCATTACAAATCTAACAAGATTGTGAATGACAAAATCCATCAGGACGGTAGTTTGATTAAAATGCCTCAGATGAATTTCCGATTGTCATCTATTTTTGAACAATGACAAGAATGCTTACCGTTATCCCAGTACTACTTCTGATTTATATTATATGCTCCTGCAGTACTGCCCAGGGTCAATTACTTGTATTTAGCAAAACGTCCGGCTTTTACCATAAATCTATTCCTGAGGGCATCCGGTGTATCTCCGAAATCGGAAATGGACTGGGATTAAAAGTTGACACGACTACTAACGCTGCCATCTTTCAGTCTGATTCTATAAACTCTTACCAGGGAATAGTCTTTTTAAATACGACCGGGGATGTTTTGAATGAGCATGAACAAAAGGGACTACAAAATTTTATACGTCAGGGAAGAGGGTTTTTGGGTATCCATGCCGCCTCAGACACTGAAATGAAATGGGATTGGTACAATGAGCTTGTGGGAGCTTTTTTTGATGGTCATCCGCCGATCACGAATGCGACTTATTACACTAATAACAACAGCCACCCTTCGACTAAAATGATTCCTGAAAAGTTTGAGTTTATTGAAGAGATCTACAATTTCAGATCAATCAAAGCGGATAAAATCAATGTCATTGTAAGCGTGGATGAGGGTTCCTATGAAGGTGGAAAGAATGGCCAGTCTCATCCCATTTCATGGTACAGGGAGTTTGAAGGTGGACGAAGCTTCTATACCAATTTTGGGCATCGCACGGAAACCTACTCCAACCCAATTTTTATTGATCACATAAGTGGAGGATTGAAGTATGTTTTAAGGATGGAATAGTGTTGGCAGCTTCACGCCATCTTTTTCAATCAACAAAACAACGTTCTTTTCCCTGTTTTCGGCATTGGGACACCCGGATCATCCGCCTGTTTGACATGCCTGATTTTTAGACTTAAACGTACTTTTGGCTTAGCCCAAAAGTACCCAAAACCCAAGGCTGTGAAGATTTTTAGGGAATTCCAATCAAATGAAATTGCTCATAATTCTTATCCGAAAAAACTTCAAGGCTGTATTCTTACAACGAAGGGCCACCCATTTTTACCCAAAATCAGCCCTGAAGCTGCAAGACACTAGTTTTTAGCCCCATAAAAACAAAGTATCAAAAATAGGAGTACTTTGCCCACCATGGACAACACGCAATAGGATGAGTGATAAACAATCAAGAAAACAGCTTGGGTAATTGGATAATACGGATGTCCTAATGGCCCAACATCCGATTCTTATGTGAGGATATCACTTTACTAAAAGGACTCGTATTTCCCTTTGAACATGGTTATTTCGCAAACCATCTTCCCTACCCGCATATTTGCTTCTATACGAATCGGTAGCTTCACGCCATCTTTTTCAATCACCCAGAACAACACTGCCTTTTCCTCCGTGAAGGTTCTGGTAATCGGGAATAATACAATCACTCGATAAGCATTGTATTTCTCGCCTTCAAATTTCACCTCTTCTCTCCCATCGAACTCAATACCAAAATCCCAGATCTTATGGTCCTCCAACGTACTGATCATCACACTGTCTCCCTTCTTAAATGAATCCCAATCGAGGTCACGAAAAAACAAATAAGAACCCATGATATCATAGGTGCGGTCATTCAACGGAAGTAACCATTCTTTGTACCTCTGCTTTTCCGGGTTATTGGTTTGTCCTTCTATTTTCACCTCCATGGAATCATAGTTAAACAAGTTGATTTGATCCCACTTCTCCCCTCCTTTCGTAGTATGTACTTCGGAGTAGATCGGTTTCAGGTCATTCGCCCTTAGCTGAGAGGAATATAAATCATCAATATTCTTTACAAAACTCAAATACCAGGCAGTCTTGGCTCTTAGGTTAGCATTGAAGTATTTGATGCCATTTTTTTTACTCAAGGTAGAGTCAATCGTAGCTCTTGCAGTGCCGAGTGGAAACCAGCCTCCATAGCTGATTTTATATTCCAGCTCCTCGCCCAGGTAAGGAAATTGATCCTCCTTTTGTCCCTGGCCGAACACGGAGAACGTCACGGCCAATAATAGAACGCCAGTAAGTAGTTTTAATGAATACATATAATTTTGAGATCGCAAAGTAACCAAATTAAAAAGTTAAACACCGGCATCACCACGCATCAAACAGGCCGCAAGTTGTCGAAAAAGAACGAATTATAATAAAAACGGTTGCCGATATAGGCCAACTCCTTCCCCTCCTTTAACTTTCCACTTCACCATAACAATATCAATGCCTGTTTATCGGAATTGGTCCGGATCCTTCCAATTCAAATACCAAAAACTCCATCAGCCGACCAGCGAATCTGAGATTGTTGCGGTCGTCCGACAAGCTACCAACAGCCGGCAAAAAGTTAAGGTGGTGGGGTCAGGGCATTCCTGCTCCCAGATAGCAAAGGCCGACGACGCCATCCTCATTTCACTCAAAAACTATAACCGGATATTGGAAGCAGACCCTTCCTCAGGTCTGGTGAAAGCACAATCGGGCATCATCCTCAGGGATTTGTGTAAGCAACTAAAACATCATGGCCTCGCCCTTCAAAACATGGGTACTATTGACGAGCAAACCCTTGCGGGGGCGATTGCCACAGGCACTCATGGGACAGGGATCACTCAACCGGCCATTGACCAGCAAATACATGCCTACACCCTGGTGACCGGAACGGGCGAGGTGATAGAGGTAGATCAAAATCATGAGCTTTATGAAGCCGGAAAAGTAGCGCTTGGAGCTCTAGGCATCCTATCCACCATTACTTTGAAATGTGTTGCAAACTTCAAACTTGAGGTTAACACCTTTTCAACCTCGCTTCAGCAGGCAGTGAAAAAGCTACCCGAGCATCTTCAAAGCCCCTACTTTAGGCTCTGGTGGTTTCCTCATACGAATAAGGTTCAGGTCTGGCAGGCCAATGAAACCACCAAACCAGCTTCGATTGAATCGAAATGGGCCTACTGGTACAAGAATATACTACTTGGAAACTATGTAACCGAACTTGGGTTATGGTTCACCTCTTTCCTGCCAACCAGCATTAGGTCATTCAATCGTTGGGTCTTCAACCAACTCTTTAGCCAACCTCAATCCAATGTGAGGTACGCTTATGACGCTTTCGTTATTCCGATCCGAACCAAACAGTTGGTGATGGAATATGCCATCCCCATTGGTCAGGCCGAAAGTGCCATTAAAAAAATGGAAGCGTTTATCGAATCAGGTTCTCAGGTCGTTCATTTTCCGATCGAAATTAGGTTTGCGCCTTCCAATGAAGCCTGGATGAGTATGTCCTATGAACGAACAAGCTGCTATATAGGGATAATCACTTATCATCCTTACGGCAAGAAGATTCCTCATGAACCTTACTTCCGACAAATCCATCATATTCTTGCTGATTTTGATGCCAGACCCCATTGGGCAAAAATTCACTATTTCAGTGCGGAAGCGCTAGAACAGAAATATGCTAAATGGAATGATTTCAAACGACTGAGATCACAATTAGACCCAGAAGGCATGTTTGAAAATGAGTACCTCAAAAAGTTATTCTCTACTGAGAAAAAGACCTGATCTGTACAACTTCAAAATCACTTCAAAATTGCCATTTAAATTAATTTCACATTCGGATTAAGTGGTTGGTAAATACGATCTGAATGGTCTCAAAAAATAATGTTAGTTATGTTTTGGGTAATTTAGTTGGTGTAAAGTTGGAAGCAGACTTCTTTCCGGAGGTCTGCTTTTTTATTGGTGGGTCTTCAAGAATTCTGTCAGGGGATTGTACTTTCCATATGGCCACATTTTGAGATGAAAATGCTCCCTTTCCCTAACCCCGGAGAACACGGAGAAAGCAAAGACAGATTTAAGTGAAAGTTTTCAGGGGATTTAATGCCTTCTTTCTTTGAATAAACAGAGGCTGTTTCCAAATAAGATTTACCAACAGGATTGGATCCTCTGTTTTCTTTGTGTTCTCGGTGGTAATAAGGATTTATGGTGTTTTTTTGAGTTCTCCACAGGTTTTCGGATTGATCTCACTTCTCTAATAATTTCGGCTCATCAAAATTGAAAACATATTCCCTGCATTAAACCAAACCCATTGCCCCTTAATATCAGGTTTAATTTTATTGTTACGAACTCAGTTTTGTCGTCATTGTAGAAAACGGCTAAATTCAGAGTTGAATAATCAAAAAGCCATATGAATTAAAAATTCGGTAAAATAAAGTAATGAAAAATGTCATATTATTCGCTATCAGCTTGCTTCTCATTTCATGTGGGATAGAGGATACGGTCAAGGAGATTACTTTGAGAGTTAACCATTACAAGCAAACAGCTATTGGGGTTGACAAAACGCTGGTTTTAATGGTTCAGGAAGATGAAAAGATTGGGTCGAGCACCTGGCATTAATTTATGATGGAATATCAGAATTCGAATACGAATTCGGCATTATTTACGACATTAAGGTTATCAAAACGTCAATAGCTAATCCTACGGCTGATGGTTCATCAATTGAGTACGATTTGAAAGAGGTTCTTTCGAAAACACAAGTTGATAAAGAAAGTACTTTCGAACTGACTCTTAGAAGCGTTTCTCAAATTGATCCGCCAAATTTTGTCTTCGGTGATTTGGAGGTTGGTTATAGCCTTTTGGATGAAGTTGAAATTAACTGTGATACTCTGTGCAATGATCTTTCTGAGGCGCTCGCCACTGAAAATGAACTAATAGGACGCTTCGTACATCAGGCAACAGATACAATCAAACTTATCGAAATAATCATACCATAAATGAAAATAAAAGCGCCCTGCCCCTCTCGCTCGGGTATCCCGAGTTAGAAATATTACAATGACTTGTAGCCATGGGCCCCTCAATATCAGATTTAATTTTTATTGTTAAGCACTCAGTTTTGCATGCATTGTAGAAAACGGCTATTTTCGAGATTGAAAGATTAAAAGCCGTGTTATTATACGGATAACTTAATATACAAGGTGGATATAGTGCACAAGTGCACTATATTCGGTTGTTAGGCAAAATATCTGAGGACGCAAGGGTTTGAACAAGTCAATAATCTTTATTGGAATATTCTTAATCAGCTATGTTGGAACATCCCAACTAATTGATAAGGTTTCCTATTCTATTCAGTCTAACTGGAAACTCGAGAACTCTAACATTTCTGATAGTGCGGTTACAATCGGATATGAGATTGTTGACACAACTTTAGTGCAGGAACCCCTACATATGAACGCTGTTATCAGGGTGAACTATGTACCCAAAGAAATCACAATTAAGGATATCAGAATTGAACATTTTGCACATGGAATTGGAGCAAAATTTGTGAACACGGATATTGAAGACGACTATTGGCAAACAAGCCTATTTGTAGGTTCTCAACGAAGAACTCAGATCTTAATGTTACATAGAATGGCTGTTTATAAAGGCGTTGCGTTTGAACTTCTATTCATATTCCCTAACTATCCAAGTGAGAATGAGAGTAATGAATCGTTAAAGGCATTAATGATAGAAAGTGAAAATGCAAATCCCGTGGAACATAAAGCTATTGGTGTTAACGGTGATCAAATCCAACCATTTATTGATATTTTCCTGAACGTATGTAAGAGCATGAAGATTCTGAACATTCAAAAAGACTGCAACAACTTAAAGATTGCAGATCTACCCAACGCAGCGGATGTTTATCGGGACAAGACGCTTAAAGACTACTAATACTTTGCCTAACAAGCGCTAGCAGTTATGCGCCAAACTGCCTCTTTTCCAGCATTTTGGGGAACCTGCCCGCTTCACTGCCCATTCTGGAATAGTTGTGTTTCATACAAGCTTTTTCCTTTCTGGCCTTTGACTTTTGGAACGCATTTCTTCGTAGTTGCCGTTGTGGGGGTTGGGCAGTTTCGCTACTTTTATGCTGTTTACAAGCCTAGGGCGCACAAACTGCTAGCTAGGCGTTGTATGCCATTGAAAAAAAGAAAAAACCACCGCACGTTCAAGCACATTTCCTGCTCCGTTCCTCCGCAGCAAAAGAGCTTTCACTTCCCCTCCGCTGAACGAAAACAATATTGATATTTTTTATATTGTATTTCGAGATATTTAATGTAAAATAATTATCTTGGATGAATAAATTTATGCGGAGATGAACCGAATAAAAGAAGTACTTGAAGAGAAAGGGATCAAACAGAAATGGTTGGCTGAACAACTCGGAAAGAGCTATAACATGGTGAACGGATATGTACAAAACAGGCAGCAACCACGCTTGGAAGTACTTGCCGACATTGCCAAAATATTAGACGTTGATGTAAAAGACTTAATTGTCTCTACTAAAGAAAATAATTGATGGATATAGAAAAATTAGACCTCAAATCACCCGACTTGGTGAACGAAAACTTTGAAAAGTTAGCAGCCCTCTTCCCCAACTGCGTTACGGAAGGTGCAGAAGGCAAGGCTATAGACTTTGACTTGCTCAAGCAAGAGCTGAGCCATGCTGTGGTAGAAGGCAATAAAGAACGTTACCGCTTGGAGTGGCCGGGGAAACGGGAAGCTATAGTAACTGCTAACCTACCCACCACCAAGACCCTACGCCCTGTAAGGGAAGACTCTGTAGATTTTGACAACACCGAAAACCTCTACATAGAAGGCGACAACTTAGAAGTACTCAAGCTACTACAAGAAAGCTACTTGGGTAAGATTAAAATGATCTACATAGACCCGCCTTACAACACAGGAAAAGACTTTGTGTACAAGGACAACTTTAGCAAAGACGCCCAGGAAGAACTTATAGAAAGCGGACAAAAAGACGAATACAACCAACGCTTGGTAGCTAACCCTGAAACTGCAGGTAGATACCATTCAGATTGGTTAAGCATGATGTATCCAAGGTTGAAGTTGGCAAGGAATTTACTTTCGAATGATGGAGTGATTTTTATTTCCATAGATGATAATGAAGTTCACAACTTAAAACGAGTATGCGATGAAATATTCGGTGACATCAACTTCATTGCGAATGTAATTTGGGAAAGAGCATTTGCTCCTAAAAATGATGCTAAATACTTTTCAGATAGTCATGACCACATATTAGTGTTTACCAAGAACATACTTGAATTTGAAATAGGGAAGCTTGAAAGAAGTGAAGAATCAAAAAGTCGATATAAAAATGCTGATGACGACTCTCGAGGACCATGGACTTCTGGGGATCTATCAGTCAAGACATATTCTGAAAAATACGATTACCCTATTACAACACCTTCAGGAAGAACAGTTAATCCACCTCATGGATCATGTTGGCGCGTTTCGAAAGAAAAGTTTCAAGAGTTAGTTAATGATAACCGAATTTGGTTTGGTAAGGATGGAAATAATGTTCCTCGGTTGAAACGTTTCCTTTCTGAAGTTCAAACAGGTATGGTTCCCATTTCAATTTGGCCTTACAAAGAAGTTGGTCATAATCAGGAAGGCAGACAAGAAGTAAAAAAGCTATTTGATGATAAAGGATATTTTGACGGACCAAAGCCAGTAAGGCTTTTATCAAGAATACTTCAAGTTGCGAATTTGGATGAAGACTCTACTGTTTTAGACTTCTTTTCAGGTTCAGGAAGCTTAGCCCACACGGTTTATTCTTGGAATGCTGAAAACCAAGGAAGAGTGAGTTTTATTCAGGTTCAACTCCCCGAAGAAACGGATGAAAAAAGTGAAGCATATAAAGCAGGCTTCAAAAACATTTGCGAAATAGGTAAAGAACGAATCCGCAGAGCAGCTAATAAAATCAAAGAAGAAACCAAGGCTGATATAGATTATGGCTTTCGTGTCTATCGCTTAGACAGCAGCAACATGCAAGATGTCTATTACAAGCCACAAGACTATAACCAAAGCAACTTAGACCTCTTTGCAGACAATGTAAAACCAGACCGCACCGCAGATGATTTATTGGCACAAGTGATGTTGGATTGGGGCTTACCCCTATCGCTCAAAATTGAGCAGGTAGATGTATCAGGCAAGAAGGCCTTTAAAGTAGCAGAGAACTCACTTTATGCTTGTTTTGATAGCGGCATAGATGAAGACTTTGCGAAAGCCATTGCCCAAGATGAACCATTACGTATTGTGTTCAAAGACAGTGGCTTCAAGAACGACACTGCCAAAACCAATGTAAAGCAGCTACTCAAGCAGTTAAGTCCAGAAACTGAAATGAAGGTGATTTGATTAACTAAAAGAAATAATGAATTTACCACTTTACACCGTCATCATTTATGGGCTTCTTTTTGGTTGGGCCGTGTTTTCCATGTACTACATGGTTCGCTTGTATTACTTAGGCTTGAATAAAGTAATTTCTCATGTTTATGATACCATACCTACCGTATTCACTACTTTGGGAGTACTGGGTACCTTCCTAGGTATCTATTACGGACTACAGGATTTTGATGAAAATAACATCACTGAAAGTATACCTGGGTTACTTCAGGGGATGAAAACAGCATTTTCAACTTCAATTTGGGGTATTGCTCTTTCACTTGTTTTTGGCAAAGCATCGCAGTATATGATTCGAGTGGCTGAGCGGAAGGAGCCCCCAAAAGCAACAGGAGAACTTGCTGCATTAAATGAGATCATCAAAGGTATAAACCTTTTAAAGTCTGATAATGACTATCATTTTCAGACACTTAATAAATCTTTGATTGGTGAGGTAGATAGTAGCCTTGCTACTCAACTGGTTAAACTCAGGAACACTTATTCTGAAACAAATACTCAGGTTGGTAAACAAACCGAGGCGCTAGTGAAAGTGCAAAAAGCGCTGGGTGGTGATGAAGAAACCAGTCTACTTACTCAAATGCAAAAATTGAGAGCAGAGGAGGCTGATTATGCATTGGAAAGTAAGAAGCAATTTGAACAGATTGGATCAGCCTCAGCTAAATTCAGTGAGCAGCTCACTCATGTAAATGAGTCCATTCATGCAATGAGCAGTAAGTTGGGCTCTGAGGAGTCTGCATCTATTCAGGAACAGCTTGAACAACTTAAAACAGTGCAAGTAGCTTCAACAGAACAAGCTCAGTCTGGAATAAATCAAGTCATTGAATCTATGGAGGGTAATAATGAAATGCTTTCTAGTAAGTTTGATGAGTTTTCAGAATTACTTGCCAAGAATAATACAGAAGCTTTGGTAGAAGTGATGAAGCAAGTTACGGAGGAGTTTAATAGTCAGATGTCTGCTCTAATTGAAAAGTTGGTGCAGGAGAACTTTCAGGAGCTTAATAACAGTGTAGAACGTCTAAATACCTGGCAGCAAGAAAACAAAGTAATGATTGCCGAATTAACGAAACAATTCACACAGGTTTCCAATGATTTCCAAATCACCTCTGTAGCCATTCAGGATATAACAGTAAATACGGGTAAACTAACGGATGATAACAGCCATTTGACTAAGCTGATCGAGGCGTTGCAAAAGGTAATGATTGAGGACACTAAATATCAGGAGATTACCAAGCAGTTAACTTCATCTGTTGAGACGGTCAAGGGTAATATCGAAGCTTTTGATGAAACCACAGAAAAATTGAATGCTTGGGTAAGAAATCAGATGAATTTTACTGATTCAGTGGCGAAGCTCCTGACACGATTGGAAGAAATTGATCGAATCAAAGACATCAATGAAGTGTTCTGGGAGGATACCAAAAAACAACTCAATGAGGGTGTTTCCTTGATAGAGAAAGCAAGTTCTAGGTTGGCAGATGATGTAGAGTCAATCAATGAAGAATTTTATGAACGATTGAATGACACCTTGCAAAATCTTGATACCCTGATTCAAAGAGTGATAACTAATTACGCCCAATAAATCATTTTGCTATGGCTTTAGGTAAGGATAATGGCAATGAAAGCAATTGGATTTCCTTTTCGGACGTGATGACTGGTCTCATGGTTATTTTTTTGTTTATAGCCATTTCATACATTTCTGAAGTTCAAAAAAAACAAAAGGAGCGCGATTTGATTTTTGAGGAGTTCAAGGCAACGCGCGAATTATTGTATGCGGAACTTGAACAAGAATTTAAAGATGATTTCAAGGATTGGGAAGTTGAGTTAGACAAGGATTTGTCCATTAAATTCACTAATCCGGATGTGCTATTCCCGTCAGGAAGAGCCAATATTCGTCAAAATTTCGCCAGAATACTGGATGAATTTCTTCCACGTTACTTTGACATTTTACTTCAAGATAAATATGCAAACCGGATAGCTGAAATTCGAATTGAAGGTCATACAGATGAGGTGCCAGCTCCAACCTATGATGCGGATCCATACATTGGGAATGTTAAACTCTCCCAGTTGAGATCTGCGGAGGTTTTGAAGTACTTTAGACATATGTCCTATTACAATAAATTATCTAAAGATAGAGAGTCGCAGTTGCAGTTTCTTCTAACGGCTAATGGACTTTCCTATGGACGCACTTTGGATGATCAAAAGGAATTAACGGCACTTACAGGTAATCCTGCAAATGATACTTTTTCAAGGAGGGTAGAGTTCAAAATTATCACCTCAAGTCAAAGTCTGGTGGATCGTGTTTTAAAGGAAATTGAAGACTGATGTTGTACGATTTTTCAAGATTGGATAAAAAAATGGACCAAATGGGATTTCCAAAACTAAGTGGGAAAAGTGGTTTTCAACTTATCAAGGGAGTTGACTTTGAAAATGCGTATAAAGCTGGATCCATTTCTTTCGAAGATGACGGTATTTACCTTGAATACAATGGACGTAAGTATAAGGGGTATATGTTTATTCAGCAGGCATACATTACTTACAACAATGGACCTGTGAAAATGCCAAGGTTTCATACCATGAAATGTGAGAAAATCAGGGAATTTTTGGAGGATGGGAGATTTAAAAGTCGATATGAGTTTTCTAATTCAAGCAGGAATAATCTAATTGATATTCAAACAAAAAAAAGGTACGACAATGAAGTCTTGGAACTTTGCACCTTTTGTAGGCAAGAATATGCAGAAACAATTGCCGATACACAAGAATTTGAGCAGCTTCTCGATAAAGATGAGTATAAAAGTGACATTCTGGAAGTTGATCTTTTTGGCTATGTCAGGGGAAAGGAGAAAATCAGCAAGTTGTATAGGGAAAAGATGAGTTATACATGTGAATCCTGTGGGGTGCAAGCAAAGAATAGGGGTGATCGTAGGTATTGGCATACACATCATATCAATGGAGATAAGACAATGAATGATGAAAGTAACCTTGAATGCTTGTGTGTATGTTGTCATTCACAAAAAGACCAACGCCATGAAGCGAATTTTACCAGAAAGGCGTGGCAAAAAGAGGTAGAGTTTTTTGTGGCCAAGTATAAAGATGAATTAGCTGCGGTAAACAGCCCATGTTTAGATAGATGAAAAATGGTCAAAAAAGAACGTATGTAGGATGAAATTACAATTCAAAGAACAAGATTTTCAGATTGATGCGGTTCAGGCTGTGGTGGATTGTTTTGAAGGACAACCACTCAAAACGAATCGTTTCACCTTAGAGCGCAGCAAAGAACTCATACGTAAAGCCAAACAGGCGGCAACCGGTGTGGGAATGTTAGACTTTGAAATAGAAGAAGAAATAGGTTACCGTAACGCTGCTATCCAACTCATGGAAACGCAGATGCTCAAAAATATTCAGGAAGTTCAAAAAAAGAACGACCTGCATGAAAGCCAGCAAATAGAGCGTCCACGTGGAGTAAAGTTGGGCTACAACCTCACCATAGAAATGGAGACCGGTACAGGTAAAACCTATACCTATATCCGTACCATGTACGAGCTGCATAAAAAGTATGGTTGGAGCAAGTTCATTGTAATTGTGCCCAGCATTGCCATTCGTGAAGGGGTTTACAAGTCTTTTCAGGTTACCCAAGACCACTTTCAAGAACTCTACGGGCACAAGATCAATCCATTTATTTACAACTCAGGTCGCCCACAGGATATTGAGAATTTCGCTTCTGATAGCCGTATCAGTGTGATGATTATCAATACCCAGGCTTTTAGTAGACGAGGTAAAGACGCACTTAGAATTTTCCAGGAGCTAGATCAGTTTGGAACAAGAAAGCCAATTGAAATTCTATCACAAACGAACCCAATCTTAATCATAGATGAGCCACAATCTGTGGATGGACCTGTAGCTTTAGAAATGATGCAGGAGTTTAACCCTCTTTTTGCAATTAGATATTCTGCCACACATAAAGTAGAATACAACAAAGTTTATCGCTTAGATGCTTTGGATGCTTACAACAAGCGTTTAGTCAAGAAAATACAAGTAAAGGGAATCAACCTAAAAGGCTCAACCGGCACGAATGGCTATTTATATTTAGAAAGCATTAGCCTGAGCACTACCAAACCACCTTTTGCATGGATAGAACACGAGCAGCGAACTGCCTCAGGTGCTATTAACAAAAAGCGTGTGAAGGTGGCAGAAGGCTACAATATCTATGAGCAGTCTGGAAATATGCCTGCTTATAAGAACCAAACAGTCACAGAAATCAATGGCTATCTCAACAAGATAGTGGTCAATGGTCAGGACGTTTACCCAGGCGATATCCTCAATGATAAAGACGAGCATGCTTTCCGCAGGGTGCAAATTCGAGAATGTATTCTTTCCCATTTGCAAAAGGAAAAGCAGCTCTTTGGCAAAGGCATTAAAGTCCTGAGTCTATTCTTCATTGATACCGTAGAGAAATACCGTGTGTATGATGAATTAGGAGAACAGCAATTGGGAGAATACGCCAAGATTTTTGAAGAAGAATACGATAAGGTCAAGAACGAGTTCTTAGACCTCTTTGAGCAGGAATACAACGACTTCCTGAAAGATACAGAACCAAGTAAGGTGCATAAAGGCTATATGCCTACCAATTTTGGAGAGTACCTGAAAAGAGACTCAGCAGACCAGGTGCACAACGGCTATTTCTCCATTGACAAGAAAGGCAAAACAGTGGACCCAACCACCAAGAAAGGTGTTGAAGAATCAGATGATGTTTCAGCATACGACCTAATCATGAAAGACAAGGAAAGGTTGCTGAGCTTTGAAGAACCTACCCGTTTTATCTTCTCCCACTCTGCTTTGAAAGAAGGTTGGGACAACCCGAATGTATTCCAAATCTGTGCACTTAAACATGCTGAAAGTGGCAGCACAACTAGACGCAGACAGGAAGTTGGGCGTGGTATGCGTTTATGCGTCAATAAGCATGGAGTGCGTCAGGATTTTGAATTGGTTGGCGACCAGGTGCATGAATTAAATAAGCTCACAGTTATTGCCTCAGAGAGCTATGAAGCCTTTGCCAAGGGATTACAGAAAGAGATAGCAGATACCCTCAAAGACCGCCCACAAAAAGCAGAAGTAGAATACTTTGTTGGCAAGATGATTACCAATGAGCAGGGCGAAGAACTGCGCATTACGGAAGATGATGCCAAGAAGCTACAGTTTAAGCTAATTGTAGCTGAAATCATTGATGAAGACTACAAAATCACACCGAAGGGCAAAGAACTCATAGAGCAAGGCAAAGTTGCCTTGCCCGAAAAACTTGAACCTTTCAAAGAATCTGTATGCAAACTATTACAGTCCATTTATACAGGTGGGGAGTTCAAGCCGGAAGACGAACGCCAGACAATCATTCTCAATACCAACAAAAACTTTGGGAAGAAAGAGTTTCAGGAGCTTTGGGATAAAATCAACCTGAAAACCATATACGAAGTGCAGTTTGATACCGAGCAGCTCATTCAGGATGCTAAAATCAAAATAGATGCTCAGCTCAATATTGGCGACCGTGTATATGAAGTAAAGACAGGCGAACTGGAAGATGGCACAGCTGAGCAAATGAAGGAAGGCAGCTTGGTTCGTGAGTCCAAACGTCAATACATGAAGCTCAAGAATGATTTGTATTCCAATACGGTGTATGATGTTGTAGGTGAAATAGAAGTACAAACCAACCTCACCCGCAGAACCATTGTAGAGATACTCAAGAAGATTAAGCAAGAGAAGTTCTTGCTCATACGTAAGAACCCGGAAGAGTTTATCGGCAAATGCAGCAAGCTGATTAATGAAGTAAAAGCAAGCCTCATTATCAACAACATTGTCTATCATAAAACCGAAGAAAGGCATGATGCCAAGACGGTATTCACCAATGATAAATTCGCCTTGCGCAAGTCTGAATTGCTCAAAAAGCATATTTACGACTTCCTTACTTCCGACTCTAAGATTGAATCAGACTTTGCTTCTGCATTAGAAAACAGTACAGAAGTTGTGGTGTATGCCAAGCTTCCGAAAAGCTTCTATGTGTCCACACCAGTAGCCAACTACAGTCCTGATTGGGCAATCGTATTTGATAAAGACAAAGTGCGCCATATCTACTTTGTTGCAGAGACTAAAGGTTCTGATTCAGATATGGATTTACGAGAAATAGAGAAACTAAAAATCCATTGTGCTACGGAGCATTTCAAAGAGATAAGCGGTGCAGAAGTGAAGTTTGAGAAAGTGAGCAGCTATGAGAAGTTAATGGACATTGTGCAATTGAGTTGACAAGAAAACCTATAAAGAATGAATTTAGGTAAACCACATTTAGAGGATCTTTTTAATAAGCAAATCAGGTTTCAAATTCCTGTATTTCAAAGACATTACGTTTGGAATGAACAAAACCAATGGCAACCCCTTTGGGATGACTTCAGCAACAAACTGAGTGAACGAAACAACAAGAATAAAAACCACCCCCACTACACGGGTTCTATTGTTTTATTTCAGGAATCGACCACTACCAGCACGGTTGCTACCTACAGCGTAATTGACGGTCAACAACGCTTGACCACTTTTCAGCTTTTCATAACGGCATTCAGAGAAATATGCCGCAAGCATGTAGGTGATGATAACCTGCTGAACGATTTGAACAAGCTGCTTTTCAATGATAAGGTCTATGGTCAAACAGATTATGACAGCCAAAAGCACAAGCTTGAGCCTACCAAGTTCAACAACAAGGAGTTCAAACTGATTTTAGACCACAACTACGCAGAAGTTGAGGAGTTGCTTATCAATCCAATTCTTGAAGAATACGGTATTGGCTGGAAAACCTACCGTGATGTAGCAAAGAAAAGATATCGAATGTTGGCAGCCTATCTCTTCTTCTATGAAAAACTGGAAGAACTGATCAATGCTGCAACCGAGCCAATGGAAACGATTATTCCCAAGTTGCTGCTTACGCTGAAACGAGACTTCCAATTTGTAGAAATCAATCTCGATCAGAATGATGACCCTCAAATGATATTTGAAACCATGAATGGTAGAGGTGCCTCATTAACTGAGACCGATTTAATCCGCAACTACATATTCATGAGAGCTGATAGAAGTCAGGTGAATCTTGATAGTGTTTACGAAAAGTATTGGGATGAATTTGATGATGCCAGTTCAGAATTTAAGTGGCATGAACAAATAAGCAGAGGTCGTTATTTCGAAACTCACCTACAATTCTTTGTTATTGACTATCTGACTCTCAAGATGAGGAATGAAATACGCTATGACCAAGTGTTTTACCATTATAAATTCTTCATTGTAAACAATGACTCCTTCACGACTGTGGAAGAAGAATTGAAAGAATTGAATCGCTTCAGTGCTATTTACAAGTCCATTTTGAAGCCCAATACTGAAACGGTCTTTGGTAGATTCTGCTCAAGATTAAGAGACATGGACATTTCAACAATCTATCCGCTGATTTTAGCGATACAGGGTGATAGTGAAATTCCTTTACAAGAGAAGACAGGCATGTTTACCGCTCTTGACTCCTATATCACAAGAAGGTTTCTCTGTGGATATACAACCAAGAACTACAATAAAGTATTCCTTGACTTCATTAAGCAGTTGGATACATGCAAAACTTCTGAGCAGTTTATAGAGCACCTCAAGTCTAAAACCGGAGACACGAACTTGTGGCCAACGGATACTATCCTAAAAGACAAGCTCCGAGAGAGACCTCTTTACCGTGAGGAAAAGAATCGCACAAAAAGCATTTCGAACATTCTTTTGGAAATTGAAAAATTCAGAAGAGGCAAGAAACAGGAGAAGATTGAATTTGTAAATGAAGGCTTGACCATTGAGCATGTGCTACCACAGAAGTGGTATGAGTTCTGGCCTCTTGAGGGTAGCTTGATTCCTCAAAATGAATTTGAACTTGCAGTCCATGCCGTAATGACCGAAGAAGATCCAAATGGCTACTACCATAAAATTGAAAATCGAAATAAGAAGCTGCACAGCTTAGGGAATCTAACGCTACTTACCACGTCTTTAAATCCAGCGGTGAGCAATTCCGCTTTCGATATAAAGCAAAAAGAATTAGCCAAGCAATCAACCTTGCTGCTCAATACCTATTTCATTGATTTCAAAGATTGGGATGAATCAGCTATTGAAAAAAGAACAGAGCTTCTTATTGAAGACATTATCAAAATTTGGAAATATTAAGATGATGTCATGAAGCTTATCGACAATGTAAATACCAGATTAGGTGACGACCTGAAGGAAACTATCAAAAAGGGCAGTAGGCTCAGTATTGCAGCTTCTACCTTTTCTATCTATGCCTTTGAAGCACTCAAAAAAGAGTTAAACAAAGTAGATGAGCTGCGTTTCATATTCAGTTCACCCACCTTTATTGAAGAGAAGTTTCAGAAAGAAAGTCGCAGGTTCTATATCCCACATATTTACAGAGAATCAGAGCTATGTGGTGGTGAGTTTGAATTGAGATTGATGAACCAACTCAATCAGCGAGCCATTGCCAAAGAGTGTTCAAAATGGGTAAAGGAGAAGGTCACTTTTAAGTCCAACAAACACAATAATCAACCCCTCAATGGGATGATTCACATTGCACAAGGCAATGAAGAAGCTTCAGCCTATTCAAACGTTAGTGGTTTCACCACTTCCGATTTAGGAATAACACACAAGAAAGGTTTCCCTACCCTCATTCAAAAAGCAGAATACCCAGATAGTAAAGCCTATTTAGATTGGTTTAATCAGGTATGGGAAAATGAAGAAGATTTAAAGGATGTAACCCAAAAGGTTCAAGACTATTTTGAGAGTGCCTACAAAGAGAATAGTCCAGAGTTTATCTACTTCATTACGCTTTACAACATATTTAATGACTTTTTAGATGACCTGTCATTAGACAACTTGCCGAATGAGCAGATTGGTTTTAAGGACACTGTAGTATGGCAGAAGCTCTATAATTTCCAACAAGATGCTGTCATTGGCGCAATCAACAAATTAGAGAAATACAAAGGCTGCATATTGGCTGATTCTGTTGGATTAGGAAAGACCTTTTCGGCATTAGGCGTAATTAAGTATTACGAAATGCGGAATAAGGACGTCTTAGTGTTATGCCCTAAGAAATTGGAAGCCAATTGGAACACCTATCGCCACAACGATAAAAATAACATATTAGCAGTCGACCGCTTCAGATATGATGTCTTATTTCACACTGACCTTAGCAGAGAACGCGGTATCAGCAATGGACGCGAATTAGCTAATGTAAATTGGGGCAATTATGGTCTGATAGTAATTGATGAATCACATAATTTCAGGAATAATAATCCATATTCAGATAGAGAAAACAGGTATCAAAAATTACTAAGGAAAGTTATCCAGGACGGAATAGAAACTAAAGTATTGATGCTCTCTGCAACACCAGTAAACAATAGGTTCAACGATTTACGAAATCAGTTAGCGTTAGCGTATGAAGGTGATGCGGAGAATATAGATAGCAAATTAGAGACCAAGAGCAGTATAGACCAAATCTTCCGAAAGGCTCAACAAGCTTTCAATATTTGGAGTAAGTATGAAACAGCTGAGCGCACCACTGAGACTCTCTTGGACATGCTGGATTTTGACTTTTTTGAAATATTGGATTCACTCACCATTGCAAGATCCAGGAAGCACATCACCACCTACTACGATACTACAGCTATTGGAAAGTTTCCCACTCGTAATAAGCCTGAATCCATTCAAAGTCCACTAACACATGCAGGTGATGTAACCTATGTTGATATTGCTGAGAAGCTAACCCTGCTCAATCTATCGGTGTACACACCTTTAAACTATATACTGCCAAGCAAGGTGCAAGCCTATGCTGACTTGTATGATAAAGAGGTGCGTTCAGGGTCAGGAAAGTTATCTCAAGTAGATAGAGAGAAAAGTTTAAGGATTCTTATGCGTATTAACTTGCTGAAGCGTTTGGAGAGTTCTGTAGACTCTTTTCGAATCACCTTAGAAGGAATTATTAGTCAGATTGAAAATGCTATTAAAACCATTCAAAAAGGTAATGGAGATGACTATGAAGGCATTCACAAAATCCTTAGTGATGAGAATTATGACTTTGAATCCAATTGGGCAGATGAAGAGCAGGTAATTGGAAAGAAAATTAAGGTACACATTGCCGACATGGACACTACCAAGTGGCAAGAAGACCTGAATGAAGACCTATCTGTTCTGAATCACTTATGGGACAAAGTGGTAGACATTACAGGAGCCAATGATGCAAAACTTCAAAGCCTAGTTGAGCTTTTGAATAACAAGGTTGAAAAACCTTTTAACCATGAGAACAAAAAGGCAATAATTTTCACTGCATTTGCTGATACCGCAAACTACCTATTTGAAAATATTAGCGAGTCACTTAAAGAAAACTACGGGATAAACACAGCACTCATTACAGGTTCAAGAAAGATTTGTACTTCTAAGATAATACCGTCAGACCTTAATGCTATCCTTACTTGCTTTTCACCATTGTCTAAAGATAAGTCGCAGCTATATCCAAGAATCACAGACTCTGTTGATTTACTGATAGCTACAGACTGTATTTCGGAAGGACAAAACCTTCAAGATTGTGATTTACTAATCAACTATGATATTCATTGGAATCCAGTTCGAATCATTCAGCGTTTTGGTAGAATAGATAGGATTGGCTCTAAGAATGATAGCATAACTATGGTCAACTTCTGGCCTGATGTAACACTAGATAATTATATCAACCTCAAGCAACGTGTGGAGAATAAGATGCTTATCAGTAACATGGCAAGTACAGGTGATGATAACATTCTCAACACAGAAGATAAAGACTTAGAATACCGTAAAATTCAATTACAAAGGTTGCAGGATGAAGTAATTGACCTGGAAGATTTAAGAGAAGGCGTCAGTATTACTGACCTTGGATTGAATGACTTTAGAGTGGATTTATCCAACATGATTAAGGAGTATGGTGAATTGAAGAATATTCCGGAAGGATTGCATGCTGTTGTTAAATCAAGTCCAATTCTTCAAAGTGGGGTAATATTCGTTTTGAAGAATGTCAATTCAAGTGTCAATATCAATAAGCTAAACAGATTACACCCCTACTATTTGGTCTACATGAAAATGAGCGGTGAACTGATTCTTAATCATGTAGAGTCCAAAAAGATATTGGATGCTATGCGTATGCTTTCTAAAGGCAAAACAGAACCAATAGAAGACGTATGCAAGGAGTTAAGTGAACAAACAGATGACTACCATGAGATGGATGAATATTCTTCATTACTCAAGCATAGCATTAGTACAATCCTTCAAAAAGAAGAAGAAAAAGAAGTGTTAAGCCTATTCAAATCAGGTGGAACTACAGCACTACAAGAGAAGATAAAAGGTATTGAGGACTTTAAATTAGTATCATTTTTAATCGTGCGTTAAATGGACTTCTTCAACTTACCTTCAAGAACAAAAGTAGGTCGTGTTGTACCAAAGAACGCCTTTGATGAGTACACCAACACAAAACAAAAGAAGCAGTTTACAGATGGTATACAGCGCATAACTTGGACCCACAAATTATCAAGTGAATCAGTAAACTTAGAAGCCAAGGATATTAAGGAAATTCAGGTTTTTAAGGTAGAATTGAAAGAGCAGACGGATATCCTGAAAATCCTTGAAATCATTAACAAGGCAATTCCGTATCACATAGTTTTTTGGGTTGAGTTCAAAGAGCAAGCTTATATATCCACTGCAGCTAAGCACCCTCACCCTACGAATGAAGACATTTCAGTAATTGACTGGATATTCACCTCAGATTGGTTCCAAAAAGAAGATAACAGATATATATTTAACCTAAAGGGAAGCTTAGATGCCGTATTCAAAGATTTATGTGTTCAACTGACTGGTAAACCTGAATTGGGGAAGGAATCGTTAAGATCTATTCTTAAAAACCAGCAGGAAATTGATAGACTTAAAAAAGAAATTTCTAAACTCGAATCAGCAATATCCAAAAGCAAGCAGTTCAATGAAAAAGTGGATTTAAACTTAAAGCTGAAGACCGCTCAAAAGGAATTGAAAAAAATAGAAAATACAGAATAAGCCAACGCAAGTTCAAGCACATTGCAATCCTCCTACGTGCGGTTGCAAAGAGCTTTCACGCCAACGCTAAAAACGAAATGAATAAAATAAAAACGGCATACAACAATGTGTATAGTGCATAGCACCCTTCGGGATGCTACGACACCATACACGGAACGTTGTATGCCATATACTACTTGCACATGGAACCCAGCTCTTTTAAGTCTTTTATGGAGACTTGAAAGTATAAATGAAGTCAAGTGTCTCTAGACACGGAAACCTGAAGGCTTGTTTTCTTCATCACCATCAGATCTTTCACCCCCTCCCGGTGTCCTAAGTTTGAATCCGGGCCGCGTAGGCGCACCACAGCTTATGCACAAAGCATACGAATCACTCGGCACAGCCAAGAGATTGCTAAGATGTTAAATAAATATTGAAACAACACCTAACCCGCTATTACCTTCTGCCATCCCAGATATGCCTGTTCTGCTTCGGTTGCTCCTGAACCAGCATTGGTACTGGTAGATTCTTTGTTCAGGGTTTTCAACTGATCAATACTATCAAAAACACTCGCATTTAGCCCGGCGAGGTAAGCAGCTCCCAGAGCGGAGACATCAGCGATTTCAATATTCGTCACAGTGCGCTTAAGCAAATCAGCAAGCAACTGCACCACAAACTTGTTGGAGGTAATGCCTCCGTCAATTTTCAATTCAGACAATGGGGTTCCTGAGTCCGATTCCATAGCCACAATCACATCCTTGATCTGATAAGGAACAGACTCCACCGCCGCTCGAATAATGTGTGCCTTTGTGGAGTCAAAAGACAAACCCTCAATCGAGGCTTTCCTGCTCATGTCCCAATGCGGTGCCCCCAGGCCGCTAAATGAAGGCACTACGTAAACACCCCCATTGTTATCCAGTGATCTGCATATTGCTTCCAGTTCGCCATGATCCTCAAAAAGTCCCAGCTGATTTCTCACCCACTCGATGGTCGATCCGGCAGAAACAATTATGCCTTCCAGCGCATAGTCGAT
This sequence comes from Marinoscillum sp. MHG1-6, assembly GCF_024714475.1. Classification (GTDB taxonomy): domain Bacteria; phylum Bacteroidota; class Bacteroidia; order Cytophagales; family Cyclobacteriaceae; genus JAMZMI01. The sequence continues at coordinate 218,988 of NZ_JAMZMI010000004.1, forward strand.
TCGGCCTTCCACGCTCCAGCAAATGGTTGTCACCATACCTGCTTTCGAGCGCTTGGGCTCGCTTCCAATGTTCATCAGGATGGAGCTACCTGTTCCAAGTGTAGCTTTTGCCGTTCCGGGTTCAAAGCACCCTTCTCCAAAGGCCGCTGCATGAGAGTCCCCAATCAATGCAGATATGCTGATCTCATGATTCAACACTCCTTCGATCGTCGTTTCACCGAAATGATACGACGAAGGTTTTAAGTCTGGAAGGTTCAATCCTGATAAATTGAAGTCCCAGAGCAATTCCTGATCCCATTGCTTTTCTTGTAAGTTGAAAAACATGGTTCGGGAAGCATTGGTATAATCTGTCATATAGGACTTCCCACCCGTAAGCTTGTAGAGCAGCCAGGTATCAACATTGCCAAAATAGACCTCACCTGCGTCTATTGCCTTTTTAATCTTCGGTTCATTTTCATAAAGCCAGATCACCTTCGTTCCAGAGAAATAGGGGTCAATGATCAGTCCGGTTTTTGCTCTGAGTTTTTCCTCAAGGCCTTGTGCTTTAAGGCGTTCACATATCTCTACTGATCGTTTGCATTGCCAGACTACCGCATTGTAAAGGGGCACTCCCTCCTTATCCCACAGCACCAGCGTTTCCCGCTGATTCGAGATGCCACAGGCCTTTATACCCGAAATATCTCCACCGCTTGACTTGAAGCCGTACACGCATTTACTCACCGAGTCCAGTACATTCTGATAGATAGCTTCAGGATCCTGCTCCACCCTGTTTCCTTCCAGGTAGTGAGTTTTCAAAGGCTCCGACGCCTTGAATAAAGCCTTTCCATTTTGATCAAAAATGATGGATTTGGTACTGCTCGTACCTTGATCTATAGCTAATACGTAAGTTTCCTGCATTGCGATAATGTCGTTTATTTCCGGCAAAGGGCGATGCACGCCTACCAGATGGTTGTCCTTAATATTCCAGAAATGCTAAAGAGAAGTGTGACCTAAGAAGACAAAAACGAACCGGAGATTCCGGTTCGTTTTCTTTATTCCGTCTAATTCTTTCTGTAACTGTTGAAACTCGTAATTCTTCAAACACTTGTGAGTGACACCAATCAAGAAAACGCTATCAGACGCATCATTTAAGGGTTTCAGACTTCTAATTTAAGCAGTTCTTTTGCATTTTTCATAATTCCTTGACCAGAAATTCCATAATGATTGAAAATTTCTACCTGCGAACCGGTCACAGTATACTCGTCGGGAATTGCAATAATTCTGAACGGATTAGTTTTTCCGTTTTGTAATAAATAACTGGCACATGCCTCTCCTAAACCTCCGTTGACCATGTGTTCTTCAACTGTGATGATAGGTCTGCCATTGGCTGATAATTCTTCCAACAGATCTGTGTCTAAAGGTTTAATGGTATGCATGCTCACAACCGTGGTCTTTATCCCGTACTCATCCTCCAGCAACTTGGCTGCCTGCCATGAAGGATAGACCGTCTCTCCTGTCGCAATAATTGCCAGGTCGTCTCCCCTTCTAACCACTCGTCCCTTACCAAATTCAAAAGATTGATCTTCAGGGTTTAAGAACGGCATCGCTTTCTTCCCAAACCTGATGTACACAGGCTTATCTAATTCCGCTGCTTTTCTGATGGCCATCTCTGTCTCAAAATTATCCGCAGGCGCCACTATCGTCATGTTGTTGATAGCGCGCAGAACCGCATAATCATGTAGGCTATGGTGAGTAGTACCCAGTGCACCGTAACTCACTCCTGCACTAATACCGATAAGCTTTACCGGGTTGTCCGAATAGGCCACGTCATTTTTGATCTGTTCCAAAGCACGCGCACTTAAGAAACAGGCCGGTGATACGGCGAATGCCTTTTTACCCGCTGAAGCCAGACCCGCAGCCACCCCTACCAGGTTTTGCTCAGCAATTCCAATCTCTACAATCTGTTCAGGGTACTTCTGTCCGAATGGCACCAGTTTTCCTGATCCTCGTGAATCGCTGGTCACGGCAATGATATCCCGATCATGAGCCGCCATGTCCTGCATGGTCTCCGAGAAAACCTCCAGATTGGCTTTGCCCATTATCAATTCCTTTTCTTCTATTTTATCTAATTCCATTTTTCTAGTCTTTAGATCAATGTGGCAGCTTCATCCAGCTCCATGTTTGCCAACTCAAATTGTTCCGGCGTAGGCACACCATGATGCCATTTTAATACGCGCTCCATGTAGCTCACACCTTTCCCTTTGATCGTATGCGCAATAATTAAGCTTGGTTTTCCTTCCTGAATGGGGCCATTGTTTAAGGCCTCTTCGAGCTCTTTTAAATTGTGCCCGTCAACTTCTTTAACCGCCCAGCCAAACGCCTCAAACTTGTCTCTTACCGGAGCGGTATTCATCACATCCTGATTATCACCGGTGATTTGTTGCTTGTTGTAATCAAGAATCGCATACAGGTTATCCAACTTGTAATGTGCGCCCGTCATGGCCGCTTCCCAATTTGAGCCTTCTGCCAGTTCTCCATCTCCCATCAACGTAAAAACCCGATGGGCTTTACCATCCATTTTAGCAGCTAAGGCCTCACCTACACATATTGACAGTCCATGCCCCAGACCACCAGTATTTTGCTCTACACCATTGATCTTCTTAGTCGGATGACCAATGTAATGGGACTGATACTGGCAAAGCGTTTCCAAATCTGACTCCGGGAAAAAGCCCCTGTCTCCCAACGTGGAAAATAGCGCTTCCACACAATGGCCTTTGCTCTGGATATACCGATCTCTATTTGGGTCCTTGAAATTTTCAGGGTCAACATGGAGCACACGATTGTACAACACATTCAAAATATCAATACTCGACAAGCTACCCCCTGTATGGCCCGCCTTTGCCTTGTAGATATACTTGAGCAGCATCTTTCGAAGGTGGATTGATTTTAACTGTAATTCCTTATCAGTCATAATTTCTTTGATTTTCGATATTATACCGTTTAAGCCTTATCCCTCATGATGATACACTTCCCATCCCATATAGTTCTCGAATGCCTCAGTCAATGCCGCAGATGTATGTGAAGCGTTCATGACCACGTGATGTTCGAATCCATTTTTACAGATATGGTTCATCAATCCCTGTAAATTCGGTATTTGGGCTACTGCCCGGTTCCCAAATGTTTTCAGGTCATCATCCGTCAGCTGACCATCACCTACATAGGCTTTCATCACACCACGCACATCATCCGTACTGATGCGCCCATAAGTCAACGGAGAAGCTGGCGTACGACCATCAAGTGCACCATAGGTGTTTTCAACGCCTACTGTAGTTCCTAGAATCGGCGCATTACTGATCTCAATATCCGGAAGGAATGATTTCGCCCAGTTCCCGCAGTGGAATAACACACATTTCTCTTCATCATCTGCGTAGTTGTTATTCCAATCTACCAAAGCACTTGGTGATCCTGATGCGAGCTGTAGTGCATACATGCTTAGGGTACCTGTTACGTCCACCTCACATGCACTAGGCAGCATGTTTTCACTGAACATACTCATGCTGGTACAAACGTTACAACCATAGTTCTGCTGAAGGGACGTCCAACATTGAATGGCACTCGCATCCAGTGAGTTGGCTTCCATAAAGTCATTAAGCACAATATCGAGCTTGGCGATTTGATACAATGCCTCACCTGGAGTTTTCCCGGTACTGGCATAACCATGGATTTTCTCCAATGTATCCTTAACCTTCTGATCATCATTAGCAATTTTACCGGCATTACCCAGGATTTCAGAAAGGTCACAGGTTACAACTGAAATACCATTTTTTTGAAGGATCTTCTCGCTGTAACGAACCGTATTGAAGGCTGTGGGTCTTGCTCCGATAGCTCCAATTCTTACATTTTTCAAACCACGAACCACCCGGCAGACAGCAAGGAACTGCTGAAGATCAGCAATGAATGACGGATCGGATGGTAACACAACATGCTTAGTTGTAATGGTATATCTGATACCGTACTGATAGAGGTTATTACAAACGGAGATTTTTCCACACCATGAATCTCTTCTGTTGGCCACATTGAGTTTGCTTAATTCATCCGGGTAACCCTGAATCAACACAGGAACTTTAAGATCGGCCAGGTGCAATGTGTCAGCGATTCCGCGTTCATCACCGAAGTTTGGAAGCACCACCAATACTCCCGAAATTTCCTCTTTATGCTTTTTGAAAAGATCAGCACATTTCTGCGCATCCTGGAATGTTTCCACTCCGCCCAGCTTAGTGTCATTCTCTCCAAGAAGAATACTGTTAATGCCCTGACTTTCCAATACCTTTAGTACTTCCGTACGTGCTTCAGTCACCAACTTATCTGGAAAGAAGTCCCTGTTTCCGATAATAACTCCCAGTGTCATTTTTTGCTGTTTCATGTTGTTATGGTTTTATCTCGTTTTTTGACCCAGGATATGACCTGTGCCAACGTTTGTTCCTTTATTTAAAAAATACAATCTCATTTAAGCCGACATTTTGGCTTTCGTTTATTTTCGTTTCTCCGCAATAATCAGTTCGATTTCATTATCCTTAAATACCTGCTTGTGCTTTTCCTCAATGTCTTCATCTGTAATGATGTAATCAATAAGTGAAAGGGCACCGAGACTGGCAAAGGCACTCTTCCCGATCTTAGAGGAATCAGCCACCAGGTACGTAATGTCAGCGGCATCTATCATGGCCTTCTTCACTACCAGGTCACTAATACTTGGATAGGTTAAGCCTGATTTCAGGGAGATCCCTGCTGTAGCCAAAAACAGTTTCCGAACATTGAGACCTTTGAAAAAGTCTGCGGCCTTTTGGCCGGTTAGAGACAAGGTCGGTGGCTTAAATTCCCCACCTGTCATGACTACCTCGATATTGGGATTTGCACCCAGCATCAAGGCAATATTAAGCGCATTGGTAATTACCGTCAGCCCTTCAATGTTTTTTATCTTCTTGGCAATCTCGGTTGTGGTAGATCCGGAATCCAGAATAATGGCATCACCGGGGTGAATCAGTTCGAGGCATTTTTGAGCAATGGCCTCCTTACTTTCCAAATGATCCTGATTGATAATCGAAAAGTTCTTTACCTGATCTTCCACATTTTTCAAATGCACTCCCCCATGCTCTCTAAGCACCAACCCATCCTTTTCGAGCTTCTCCAAATCCTGCCGGATCGTAACTTCAGTAACCTTAAAGATTTTAGCCAGGTCAATTACTTTAGCAGAACCATCCTCCTTTAAAAGGTCAAGAATTTTATCTCTTCGTTGATTTGCCAGCATGAGTTTCGTTCAATGATTTGAGTAAGCGGTGTCAAAGATAAATAATTTCGTTTATTTTGTTTTACTTTCGTTTATTTTGTTTTAATCAGTAATCCTGAAAATTCATAATAACCAGACAGTCCTGTCACATTACATATTCCGATTAATTTTGCCAACCCATGAAGAAAAAGAATAAAAAGGTCATCGAGATTGATATTGTGAGCTACGGACTTTACACGGAATGGGACCGTGAGAGCAGTGACCTTCCAAAATTCATCGAGCTAACGCAGGTGGTAGAAGCAGCTATCGGGATAGAATTTGGAATGATTGTGGAGATTCGAAAAGCCCGTGGCCGATACCTTGATTTCCTCATAGAGCACCCTCCCTTTTATAATGATGGTGGTGAATTAGAGCCTTCGTTTAGAGATACCTTTCGGGTGAAACATAACCCTTTCCAGTTCTTTTTAGGCGACACCGTTTGGGAACCCATAGAAGACAAAAAGGGAGATTGGACGCTATCTATTCTTGATGGTGAAGAAGTTCTGGTGAGTAAAGAGTTCCGGGTGGTCTGATCACAGAATTGAATCATTCATCAATATCCCTAATTATCGTATTATTTATCGATATTTTTCATTATCGTATTATTTATCGATATTTACACTGTGATTGCAGTGATTACCGGAGATATTATCAACTCCCGAAAGGAGCAAAACACCAAATGGCTTGACGCATTAAAAGCCGCATTGGATACCTATGGCATAGAGCCTAAAACCTGGGAAATCTATCGCGGGGATAGTTTTCAGCTTGAGCTCCCCATAGAAAAAGCTGTCCATGCTGCCCTTTATTTAAAAGCCACAATTCGCCAATTCAAGGGTTTAGATAGTCGAATAGCCATTGGAATTGGTGAAAAAAGTCATGATGCCGTCAAGATAACCCAAAGCAATGGCACTGCATTCCACAATTCGGGGGATTGCTTTGAAGAACTTAAAAAGAATACCCTTGCAATAAAATCACCATTTAAGGATTTTAATGAAGAAATGAACTGCTATTTGCGCCTGGCGCTGCTTACAATCGATCGCTGGTCTGTCAATGTCAGCACGATCGTCAAAATAGCCATGGAAAACCCTGATCTGACCCAGGTAAACCTTGCTCAGCTCATCAACAAAAGTCAAAGCACGACCAGCAATACCCTTTCCAGAGCTGGTTTTTATGAAATGATGAGTATGGAAAAACGATATCGAGAACTAATCAAACAATTATGAATCTGCTACTACTGAAATTTTTGTTAGCTCACCTCATTGGAGATTTCGTTCTTCAACCCAATAAATGGGTCTCTAAAAAAGAGGCAAAAAAACACAAATCCATTCACCTCTACCTGCATGTCCTCGTCCATGCAGTCACACTCATTATACTTTTATGGTTCGACTTTCAATACTGGCTGGGAATGCTGATCGTCATATTTTCGCACCTATTGATTGATCTGGCCAAAACGCAGTTAAATAAGCGAGTAAATAGTCATTTACTTTTCTTTGGTGACCAGGTAGCACACCTACTGATCATTGTTGGGGCTGTAAGCATCTACTCTCCCATCGACTGGAGCTTGAGCCCGGCGCTTACCTCAAAAAACTACTTGCTCGTCATCTCTATCATCCTGGTAACTTATGTTGCATCGGTGATTATGCGAATCATCTTCACACGGTGGGACCTTAAGGAAAACAAGAAGGGCTCACTCAAAAATGCGGGACAATATATTGGAATACTCGAACGACTATTTGTTTTCTCCTTTGTGGTGATGGAGCACTGGGAAGTCATCGGTTTTCTGCTGGCCGCAAAATCTGTCTTTCGTTTTGGAGATCTATCTAAATCCAGAGATCGTAAACTCACCGAGTATATATTGATCGGCACCTTACTCAGTTTTGGTTTAGCCATAATGGTTGGAATGGGATACGTTTATCTTGTAAAACAGTAACCTTAAACCAGAAATCAATCTCTCAACTCTTTTTTCTCCAATAGTTGGCCAACAGGGAACCCGAAATATTCATCCATGGACTGAATACGGCCGAGGCCAGACCAAGTGTGGCCAACTTGCCCATAACACCTGCCAGACCCGAGGCCATACCTCCGTTTTGAAGGCCCACTTCAAGGGCTACTGTCCTGGCAGACTCTCTGTCAAGCCCTAAACCACGACTGATCCCATAACCAAAGGTATATCCCAACGCATTATGGATAATCGACGCCAATAGTAGGAATAAACCGATAGTCAGAATGTTTTCGCGACTGGCAGCCGTCGTTACGGTGGTGAAATAGACTATTCCAAACATCGAAAGCTTTGGCATGAATCCGTGCAACTGCGGAAGAAGTTTATTCCCATGATAATAAACAACTCCTACGATAATGGATCCACACAGGAAGTTGACCAGCTCCAGGATCAGCATCCATTGGTCGCCAAGCACACTACCAAGAGATCTCCACAACCCTGCAAGCATTGCCAATAACCAGGCACACGCCACACAGAAGATTATGTTGATCCGGTTACGGATATTGCGATTACTTTCTTTATAGTATTCGAATAACATGGCCGAACCAATAGGAACGATCACGATTTTTACAATCTGAATGCACATATCGAGGAAATTGATCTTCACATAGGTCCCTGCCAATACTTTCATCAGGAAAGGAGTCATAATCGGCGCCAGCAAGGTCGCCACTGCTGTAAGGGTCACTGATAGAGTCAGGTTAGCCTTTGCAATAAATACCATCACATTGGAAGCCAACCCGCTTGAACACGATCCTATCAAAATCACTCCGGCAGCAATCTCCGGTTCAAAGTCGAAAAACCTGGTGAGTACATAGCCAGTTACCGGCATAATGGAAAATTGGCAAAGAATCCCAACCAACACTCCCTTCCCCATGGTCCGAATCCCAGTAAAGTCTCTCAGGCTCATCTGGGTACCCATACCAAACATCACTACCTGAACTACAATCAAAATGAGCCACTTATTTCTTAGGTCAAATTCTCCCCACTGGAGAAAAGCATTCGGATACATCATCCCACACACAATCGCGACAATGATCCAGACCGTGTATTGATAGCCTTTTAAGGATTCGATAGCTCCAATCCCGTAGGCTAGCCCTATAGCTGTAATCACAGAACAGGGTGCTATCAGGGGCTCCCATCCGAAAATAAGGGTAAAAATGAGTAGTGCAGCTGACCCTAAAGCCAGCCAAAGGGTGTATTTCTGGGCTTGTTGCATGGGGTTAAAGGGTTTTAGCGAGGTATTCCACGGCTATCCCCGGGCTCGCCAGTATCGGCACCTTTTTATCCTCATCTGACAGCTGACCTACTACCCTGGCCATAGAAGCCTGAGCCAAAAGGATGACATCCACTTCAGTAGAAAGCTCTTTCAATGCCTTGGCGACCATCTCGTCGTGCACTTCCGGCTTTCCTCCCATCAGGGCATCAAAGGCACCTTCACATAATTTGGAGGTCAATTCAATGTCCTTACCGGCAGCGATAGCCCTACGTCTCACCAAATCACTTGTTGGTTCCAGCGTCGTTGGCAAGGTAGCCACCACACCTATCTTTTTGCCCATTTGAACAGCCTGATCGGCCATTGGTTGATCTACTCGAAGAACAGGGACTTTCGTCAACGCCGCAGAAGCTTCTACTGCTGGTCCGATGGAAGAACAGGTCACCATAATGTAATCGGCTCCTGCCGCCTCAGCAGAACCCACATAATCCACCACTCTTCGTGAAGTATCATTGGTGAGCGCTCCTCTTTCAATGGTGTTTCCGATCAGGCTATCATCTACGATATTAAAAACCTTAATGTCTTTTCCGGCTAAATGCTTGTCCAGCAATTCTTTAAACACGGGAACCAACGTTGCCGAAGTATGTATCAATCCTAGTTTCTTTGTCATGTTTATTATTATTTATTGCTGTCATAGCGAGGTAGTAAGCGATCTGTTTTCACCTCTTTCTATTATTTCATTTCAGAAATATCGCCATGAAGTTTTTATTAAATTTTCCCATTTCTCAACGCTTCAAAATAAGTTTCATCACCTACCTGTCCTCCCTTGAGATTCACTTCAATCTTATCTACCGGAGACCCAGGAGCAAATGCCCGACACATAGGTGCGCCGGTAAAAACCGGAGCGATCATTTCAACCGCTTCAATGCCTAGCTCCCGAGCCACAAAACTGGAAGTATCACCTCCGGCGATGACTAATCGTTCAACAGACACCTTTTCCAAAGCCCCTCTCGCCGACTGACCCAGTATTTTCCCAAACAATCTTGCTGTCTGAGACCTGATCTCCAGTTCACCCCAGCCTCTTCGATCAAAAAATGACTGTGTCTCCTTAAACCTCGGGTCCTCCGGTCCTTTGGAAGTATGAAGAATCACACTTCTCCCCTCGGAAAGGAATTCAGCAAGTTGCTGTTGGTACCGACCTATATACTCGTACGTCTTATGCTCTTCCAGCGCTTCAACTGCCACCGGCACTTCAGAAAACCCATTTGACATCGCCCATTCGATTTGTTGAGCGGTAACCGGTGATACACTTCCTGACAAAACCAATAGCGGGCTGACTTCCTTCAAAGGCTCCCAGTCCGTTCTTTTGTTCAGTTGTCCAATGTTTGCCCAATAATCCCCAAGGGCCTTCTCGATACCCGACGAACCAACAGAAAACAAGGAGGATTCCCCCGGGACACTATGATCAAGCACGTCACCGATCAATTCCATTTGATTTTCATACATGGCATCGAAAAGGACAATGGAGCAACCCTCTTTTATCTCAGCATCCAATTTTGAACGCATGCCTTCAGCTCCTTGAGACAGATCAATCAGATCAATGAGTCCCATCTTTTGAGCGGTTTGTTTACCCAAATGAAGTCTTAGGTCACTTTCGTCGGAGGGGGTGATGGGATGTTTACTCATGGATGGATGACGATCCAGCCTGTAAATAGCCCCCTGACTGCCAATCCCCATACGGGCATATAAATTACCGAAGGCCGAGTAGCGTCCCAGGTTTGGTGCACCCACCAAAACTGGCGTAAAGGCACCTCCAAATACTTTTTGACCGGTTTCAATGGCAATTCCAATATTTCCAATTTGCGGAGAGGAATCAAATGTGGAGCAGACCTTATAATGCACATGTCGCGGACTCAATTCCCCAAGACTTTCAAAAGCCTTCTTAAGTATGGCTGACATCTCTTTCGGAGGAAGCGCCCTTGTCATCCCTGCAATACCGATAGCATCGACTTCATGATACCTCTCAAGTTGTTGGCGAGAAGGATTATTTAGGAATAGTACCGACCTGGCACCTGCCCTGCTAAGAAACTCCAGCGCATCCGTCGATCCGGTAAAATCATCACCATAATAAGCAAGCAATATTTTTTGATTGCTTGTCATTTCGACTTTCCGAATTTTTCAACCGACTCACCAAACTCCTTATGCTGTTTCGCTGCTTCTTCGAGGGTCAATCCATCCACAGCACAAGCCCATGACTGATGAAGTGCCTTTACTCCACCTGTCGGTCCTGATGGATGCGCCATGATCCCACCACCAGCCATATAAAGCAGGTCTGTCGTATGTGTGCGTTTATACGTTTCGAATGCCTGTCCTCCCCATTGCCCTGAGGAAACCACAGGAATCACTGATTCATTTTTCAGGAAAGGCGTATGACATGATTTGATTGATCGCACCACGGAGTCATCCGACTCCCAAAATTTATTTTTGATCCCGTTGACATGCATCTGGTCCACGCCTGCCAGTCTCCAAATCTTGTTATAAGCAGGGAAGTTGATTCCCAGCAGCGGGTGCCGGTTGATCATGCCCCAGCCATTTCTATGGCCATGGATAGACAATTGCCCCCGGTCACAGACCATCTTCACTCCGGCCCAACCCACACTATTGATGCTAACCATTGCGCAAGTACCTCCGGCTTTAACGATCGTGTCGTAATTCGCTCGCATCGTATCCAGGTCTCCGGTGATATTGAAGGCGTACATGATTTTCTTTCCTGTTTTATCAGCAAAGTCATTGATCACACGCATGATCTTTTCCACTCTTATTTTAAAAGGAGAATTAGAAGTGGAGGACATTAGCTCGTCATCTTTCACAAAATCAATTCCTGCCTCTGCCAGCGTCTTCACCAAATCAGCGGTGTATTCCGCCGTCAACCCCACACTGGGTTTAATAATGGTGCCGATCATCGGTCGTTCTGATCCTACGGAAGCCAATTGCTTGGTTCCCGCCATCCCAAAACGAGGGCCTCGGAAGACGTCTCCATAAGAGTCCGGTACTTCAAAGTCATCCAGCTTCAACCCGGTGAATTGCCTTAATTCATAAAGATTGCCCTGAAGCGTAGAAATCAAAGTGGGTATATTGTATCCGAAGTTTTCGATCGACCAGGATACGGTCACTTTGGCTCTTTTGTAAACCTTATTGGCTCCCGGGTCTCCGGGCATACTCGGCCCGGAGGCTTCTCCCAGCTCCTCAATGGCTTCTACCCTCGCCGCAAATCTGGTTTTCAATTCTTCGGTTTCACCCGGCACGGAAACAAACGTTCCACTTGATTGCTCTCCAGCAAGCACAGCTGCGGCTTTTTCAACTTCATGGGGTGTTTCAATCAGGTATGTTGCTGTTATACGTTCCATCAAATTTAGGGCAACTTGATATTAAGAGTACATTTTACAATTATCCAAAAGTCGTGTGAATTATTGATCTTAGTATCCTGTTATGTCATGGCTTTCCAGTATTGAAAAAAGACGCATGATTGTGCAGGATTGTAATTTACTTCAATTCGTATCTTTTTGTACAAACGTTTTCACTTAAATACCAAAAATGAACAAGCCCCTTCTCCTATTAGTGTTGATCTATACCATTTCATGTTCACCACAAAAACTTGAACTGGAAAAACCGTCACCTTTGGATAAAGATGCCCTGACTCCTAATAAGAGTTTAGTAAACACGACAAAAAGCCCCTATGCCAAACTTGAGGCTATAGGTATTGAGGACATCAAGTTTACGACCGGATTTTGGGCAGAACGGGTGAAAACCTGCACTGAAACCATGTTGCCTGAAATGTGGAGTATCTACAAGGATCCGGACGTGAGTCATGCTGTTAGAAATTTTGAGATCGCCGCAGGCCTGGAAGAAGGACAACATGAAGGTGCTCCTTTCCATGATGGCGATTTTTACAAGCTTATTGAAGCGGCATCCATGGCTTATGCCCTTACCAAAAACGAGAAATTTGATCAGATGATAGATGAAGTCATTCCCCTGATCGATGCTTCTCAGAGAGCAGATGGCTACATACATACTCCCGTCATGATCCAAACGAAAAACAATCCTGAAACAGCCGTTGAGTTCAGAGATCGCATGGATTTTGAAAGTTATAACATGGGGCATCTCATGACGGCTGCCACCGTACATTACAAGGCAACAGGCAAAACCTCACTGCTCGAATTAGCCAAGAAAGCGGCCGATTACCTCTATACCTATACCGAGAAATTTCCGGAAAAGATGGCTCAGAATGCCATCTGCCCTTCTCATTATATGGGAATAATAGAAATGTATCGAACCACTGGTGATGAGCGTTATTATGAGTTGGGTAAAAAATTTATAGATATCAGAAGCCTGATGAAGGATGGCACGGATCATAATCAGGACCGCATTCCATTCAGGGAACAAACTCAGGCCATTGGTCATGCGGTGAGGGCTAATTACTTGTATGCGGGTGTAGCCGATGTCTATGCAGAAACCGGAGATGAAACCTTAAAGACCGCTCTGGACAAAATCTGGAATAACCTCGTGTCTACCAAACTTTATATCACCGGAGGTTGCGGTGCGTTATACGATGGCGTTTCTCCCAATGGAACGACCTACGATCAGCCAGCCATTCAGCAGGTACATCAGGCCTACGGACGAGAGTTTGAACTACCCAAAGCCGGAGCTCATAACGAAACCTGTGCAAACATTGGGAGCGTACTTTGGAACTGGAGAATGCTGCAGGCAACCGGAGAAGCTAAGTATGCAGATTTAGTAGAACTGACTCTCTTTAACAGCATCCTGTCAGGTGTCAACCTTAATGGAAAAGGGTATTTCTATACCAACCCCTTAAGCAATAATACCAGCTTACCATTTGAATTAAGATGGCCAAATGTAAGAGAGGAATATATTTCCTTCTCCAACTGCTGCCCCCCTAATACCATAAGAACAATCGCTGAAGTAGGCAACTACATGTATAGTAAAGATGATAAGGGTCTCTACCTAAATATGTACAGCGGCAATGAGCTGACTACCTCCATTGGAAATGAGACTCTTTCGCTAGAACAAGTAACGGATTACCCATGGAGTGGTGAGGTGAAACTGATCATAAAATCGGCACCACAAAAGGAGACATCTCTTTCATTTAGAATTCCCGATTGGTGTGAAAAAGCTACTGTATCGATAAATGGCAAGGAAGCAATAACCTCTAATGAATCAAGCAGTTATGCGACCATTAGTCAGGTTCTGGTAGCAGGAGATGAAATCACCTTTACCATGGAAATGCCAGTCACCCTGATAGCAGCAAACCCATCGGTGGAAGAAACCCAAAATCAGGTAGCGGTTAAAAGAGGACCTGTCGTCTATTGCCTGGAGGCCAACGACCTAAAAGAAGGCCAAAAGCTCTCAGATATTTTGATCCCGGCAGATATAGCACTGACTCCTACAGAAATTCAAATAGCGAATACCTCACTAAAAGGGCTTAGTGGAAAAGCTGAGGTAGCGGCTTCCGGAAATTGGGATCAACAGCTTTATCAAAAATTATCAGATTCGAAACCTCAGAGTACGGATATTCTCCTTATCCCACATTTTGCCTGGGCTAACCGGGATGAAGCTGATATGTCCATCTGGTTACCATTGGATCGGTAATGCCAGAATCAAAATAGACATAATTAAAAAGTTAAGATCGCCCCGACGGGGCGATCTTATTTTTCAACCAAAACCTGCTAGCTACACTTACTGTAGCCGCAGCTCTTACACTTCAGACAGCCTTCTTCGAATATCAGACCTTCTGAATCTCCGCATTCAGGACAGGTATGTCCTTCGGCTACTGTTCCCTGTGGAATAAATGTCTTTAACGCCCTCCTGACTCCATTTTTCCAGGTATTGATATAATCCTTATCCAGGTTCAAATTATCGATGAGGTTGACCACATCTGCAATAGGCATCCCATGTCTCAGAATACCGGATAGCAACTTGGCATAATTCCAATACTGCTGATTGAAACTTCTGGACAGCCCCTCAATAGTTACATTATAGCCCTGACGATCCACATACCTGAAGTCGTAACGGCTTTTCCCCTGAGCATCATGATTCTTAATAACCCAGCCTTCATCCACCCATGTGGGTAAAGCAAATGCATCTTCTGCACGACCCGTGAAAATCTCATAGGGCTTATCATCTAACAGCCCCACGAAGGCCAGCCAGTGTTCATATTCATTCTGGAACCTGATCACCTTTGTCTTCAACTCATCCGGACGTTTGGGTGCCTTAGTCTCTACAAACCGCTCCTTCTTCTTATCATCCTTCGAAACGAGTACCCCTGAACGCGAGCCATCCCGGTATACCGTAATTCCTTTCAAGCCACTTTTCCAGGCCTGCAGGTATATCTTGTTAATAGTGGATATCGGAGTATCCTCCGGAAGGTTAATGGTAGAACTAATGGAATGCGTGACATACTTCTGGATAACCGATTGTATTTCAATGCGTTGCTTCCAGTCAATTTCACCCGCTGTAGCACCCTCATAAGGGTTGGCTTTGAGGGGTTTATTGGGATGTTGCTCCATCCACATTTTGAGCTTGTTATGATAGACATCAAACTCTTCCCACCAGTCTCCAGTATCATCTTTGAAATGTATTTCTTCATTCACCTTGCTGCTATCTGCCAGCTTTCTCCTTCGCTTATAAGAAAGCATAAATACCGGCTCAATACCGGAAGATGTCTGCGTCAACATGCTCACCGTACCCGTCGGGGCCACTGTACTAATTGAAATATTTCTGCGACCATAGGTTATCATCCGCCCGTAACTCTCCGGGAATACCTCTTTGAAGTACTCCACGAATTTAGAATTCGCTTCAACTTTAGGATCAAAAGCTTCAAACCGCCCTCTTTCAATGGCCATATCAATACTGCTATCGAATTCCGCCCGACATTTCATTTGCATGATCTTCTCAATAGCCTCCACTGCTGCCGGCTCATCAAACTTCAACCCAAGCGCTGCCATCGCATCAGCCAGAGCAGTAAAACCTAAACCGGTCCTTCTCCCCTTTTTTCCATTTTCATATAGCATCTTCCAGGTGTCAAGTTCCACCTGCTTGATGTAATCTGGCTCCTCATCCTGCTCAATTTTATGAATGATCCCTTCGACGGATTCAAGTTCGAGATCAACCAGATCATCCATAAGTCGCTGAGCTTCATAAGTCACCTCATAGAATTTTTCATAGTTGAAAACTGACTCAGAGGTAAATGGACGGTCAACAAAGCTGAAAAGGTTAATAGCCATCAATCTGCATGAATCTCCTCCCTGCATAGCGATTTCTGAGCAAGGATTGGTGGATTCATTGGTGAATTCCGGGTAAACAGAAGAGGTAGAGTACCAATGCTGATGATCCCAGAAGATGATGCCAGGTTCTGCTGTATTATGGGCACATTTAATGATCTTGTTCCACAGGTCGACAGCGGAAACAGTCTTTTGAACCTGTGGTAATGTGGCATCAACCGGCCATCTCAGGGCAAACTCCTTATCCTGATCTACCGCTTTCATAAACTCATCCGTCACACGAACGGATATATTCGCTCCGGTCACCCTGGTAAGGTCCTGTTTTACGGTAATGAACTCTTCGATATCCGGATGGGTCACCTCTATGGTCAACATCAAAGCTCCCCTACGCCCATTTTGACTTACCTCACGGGTGGTATTGCTGAACCTTTCCATAAATGACACTACTCCGCTCGATGAGCCTGCCGCATTCTTCACAGACACTCCACTGGGTCTGATCTTAGACAAATCAAAACCTACGCCGCACCTCCTCTTGCACAATTGGGCCAACTGCTGATCCGTGTACATGATACCTCCATAGGAGTCCAATGGCGCTTTGACTACCACACAATTCGAAAGCGACCCTACGACATAGGGGTTGCCCAGTATGGACATAACACTACCTTGAGGAATCACATATTTGAAGTTTTTGAACAGCCCGTGAATCACCTTTTGTGTGAGGGGCTTTCGCTTTTGACCGTATTCTGAAAGACTCTTTTTTTCCTCTGGGTCCAGATTGTATGATTTTTCAACCCGGGCAAATTCAATGGACATCCGAAGGTGCATATCATCGGGCGACAACTCAACAAACTGGCCACTGTTATTCTTGAGGCAATACTTATTGATCCATGTTGTAGCCGCTAACTCATCTCCCGAAAAATACTGGAGACATTTTTTAAGGATTTCATCGTAGGTATAAGTCTTGGCTGGTGCTTTGGAAGAAACTGGGAGCGAATCGGTCATGGTGTTTTTGGAGGATAAAACTAATCCTCACGGTAAGCAGGCTCCATGATCAGAATCAGATAAACAGGTGACCTTTTTTACCTCATCGTCAATTCAGAGGTTTGAGTAATTAATTCACCTGATTAAGATCATACCTTAGGTAAGGAAACTCCTCCTGTTTCGCTGGAATGGTAGGCTGCTTCCACACAAGCCATCGTGTAAATGCAATCTTCCACAGTATTGTCCGGCCGGTTTATTTCACCAGTTGCCGCTAACATCACCTGCGCCATACTGCCAATGAAGGCATGAGGAAACCATGTTCCATCAATTTCCCGGGTCTGCCACTGTGGCTCTTCTCCTTCTTTGACTACCACATATTCAAAGCGGTCAGGTTCACCCTTAGGATAATTCATCAAAACCCCAAAATTGATCTTGATGGCCCCATTTGTACCTTCAAACTTGATATAGGAATGTTGATTGTGTAAACCATAATTATGAGCATGATTCGTAATGATATTGGCCCTGATCATGTCACCATAATCCATGATCATAGAGGTACGAACGGAGGCCAGCTCCTTCATCGCCGGGTGTTTCACTGTCTTTGAATAAATCCTTCCGGGGTTCCCCAAAAATGATCGGATTAAATCAACATAATGAATACTATGGTAGAGAATCTCCACTCTCGGAATTTTGAAGAGAAAGTCCCACAGATGCCAAGGGGTAAAAACATTAACATTTACGGCAATGTCACACAATTCCCCAATTTCACCTGATTCAATCATCCGGCGCGCCTCATTCACATAGGGAGCATAGCGCATTTGGAAGTTAATCGCCGCGTTGAGGTTCTTCAACCGACAGTACCTAAGGATCTCCTGTGCCTCATGCAAGTTTTCTCCCATGGGCTTTTGAATCAACACATGGCTGTTATCCGGAAGCTGGTGGATCACGTTAAGCACAGCACTACCCGGTACTGCTACATCGTAAATCACTTGCCGGCCTGAAGTGGCCTTTACCAACGCGCTTATATCATTGAAAACTTTCGGAATGGAGAATTTCTCTGCAAGGGCTTTTGCTTTATTCCGGTCGATATCTACGATTCCTGCGACCTCAAAACCAGCTAGTTTATACGCAGGTAAATGAGCGTCATTTACAATACCCCCTGCCCCGATGATATAAATGGGAAGAGTTGTTTGAGGAAACCTGATACCGTATTTGATCATATCCAAATAATTATGCACCCATTGAATTACCTATCGTCAAAACAATAACTGATCCTATAAGCACCAGTAACGCCAGGGAAAGTAGCCATACCGTCTTCTTACTGCTGCCCACCCACTCCTTAAGCAACAATCCTGTAACCAGACTCAGCAACACCAACATAATCATATGAATGGCCCAGCTCGTAAACTCATAATCTCCCATACGGGTATGACCTAAACCATAAAAGAAAAACTGCGAATACCATAGACAACCGGTCAATATCGCAAGTAAATAGTTTCGGGCAAGAGGTCGACGTGCCCCAGCTTCGGCCGGTGTAAAATACTCCTTGAAGGTACCTTCCTTTCGATGTAAATAGAGACTATAGACCATCGGAAAAATAAAAGCACCGGTATTTGAGAATATATAGATCACATTTCCCTGAAATTGCCCTGCTCCGTACTGCGCTGCGACATCCGCTATTGGCTGTCCCTGATCCAGTGAAAAACCATAAAGCGCAGAAAGCACTCCTGCCGAAATAGACAGAAACAGCCCTTTTCCCAGGTTGAAGTTCTGGGCCCGGTCCTTTTCCTGTGACGCTATATCCACCTCTTTTGAACGGCCTGCTATACCACAGAATGCAATGCCACATACACCCAACACCATTCCTAGTATAATGAAGCCAGAACCAGGCTGACTTAGCACAGTTGTCAGCTCACCTTTTACCCAGGGAGGCAATAACGTGCCAAGCACACAAGAAATACCGATGGAAATGGCATAGGTAAGAGAAAACCCTATGTGCTGGATGGCCAATCCGAAAGCCGTTCCGCCAATTCCATAGGCCGCACCTAATGCAAAGGACTTCCACATAGCATCAGCTGGTGCATGCCGCAAAACAGTAGCCAGTTCGGGAATGGTAATGTAAGCTCCAATAAGAGGCAACAAAAACCAACAGATAAAAGCCTGCGCCAACCAATAGGATTGCCATGACCAGCGTATCAATTTCTTTTCAGGCGTATAACAAAGCGAAGCTGCCGAAGCTCCTACACCATGCAATAATATGCCGTTGATTACACTCATGCTTCCAGGTTATAAAAATTGACAGCATTTTGAGAATAGACCTTCTCCAGGTCTGCATTGGTAAGTAAGTCATTCAATAGCTCCTTGTAAACGGACCAGGTTCGGACATAATCTCCTGCCAAAAGCGAAACCGGCCAATCACCACCAAGAAAGCATCGGTCTGTACCAAAATGATCCAGCACAAATTCAACATACGGCCTGATATCATCTACGGACCAGCTATTGAAATTCCCTGAAGCTGTGCCCTGACCGGATATCTTTTGATAGAACATTGGATGACCTGCCGCTTCCTTCATCAACTCGCCCCAGGGACCAAACATTTCTTTTGAAGGGATCGGTGGTTGGTTGAGGTGATCGAAAACCATTTTGAGCCCAGGAACCTTTTCGGCCACCTCAAGTGCCGATTGTATATGCTTTGGCAATACTCCCACTACATCATATGGAACCCCACGCTCAGCAAGAATCTTTAAACTCTCAATGACCTTAGGCTGCAATAACCACCTTGGATCCTTCTCATCATGAATCAAATGTCTCACACCCTTGAAGTGATCATTCTTCAGAAACCTATCCAGTGCATCTGACGTCCTTTGTGGATCAAGCAACGGAACCCAGCCAACCACGCCTTTTATCCAGGAATGTTGTGCTGCATTCAACAGCATCCAGTTAGTGTCTTCAAAATGATTTTCCGCCTGAACCAGCACGCCCGCTGTTATACCTGCGGCTTGACGAGTCTCCTCTAGCTGATCCAGGTTATAGGTTTGATTAAGTATGGTGGTGTTTCCTTCAAGCCATCGGTATTGGATGGTTTCCAGTTCCCATATATGGATGTGGGTATCAATGATTTTGGGGTTCATTTTCTGTTGTTTATCTCTACCTTTTGGATGATCTATTCTCAATTCATATTTGGAATTCTTTATTAATGGCTTCGGTATCAAAACCTAATCCGGGTGCTCCGATACTTGATTTTAATGCTCGTCCGTTTACCTTAATTGGACATCTCGTCGTCTTCACTTCCTTACCCGAACTGGTCTTTACGATAATTTCCATACCCAAACCTTTGTAGCCTTCTTGCTGCAATAGTTCTGCATAATTTAATACTTCAGCGCACCAAATATCAGCCGGCTCCAGCTTTAATAGCCAATGTTCGGTGGTATTCGTACTTAGATGTTTAGCCAGCACCAGCTTAATTTCGTCCCGACGATCAAACCAATCCTTTCTTTCGCTAAAAACAGCCAGATCAGGACAATCCAAAAGTTCTCCCAGAAAAAGGATATCACCCATCGCCAATGCCAGGTAACCATCCTCAGTGCGGTAAACTCCATACGGGGCAGCCACATAAGCATGCGCATGATTTACTTTACTTCTCTGGGGTAATAACTGGCCATCATTGAGAAAACAGGACAACACCTCAAACTGAAAGTCAAGTGCACTCTCCAGCATACTCACCTGTACCAGGCTGCCTTCTCCGGTTTTGGTCTTCTTGTACAAGGCTGCCAAAATACCCTGGGCACAATGTGTGCCTGCCAATATATCAACCACTGCCACTCCCATAGGAGTTGGTGGGCGATCAGCATTGTTGTTCAAATACGGCAAACCGGAAATAGCCTGCAACAGCAAATCCTGACCGGGAAGGTCCTTAAAAGACCCCTCGGTACCATAACCGCTTATTTCCGCATAGATTATAGATGGTTTCAAGTCTCTAACGACTTCATAACTCAATCCCAGTCGTTCCATCACTCCAGGCCGGAAATTATGCATGACCACATCTGCCTGAGCTATCAGCTTTTTGATGGTGCTCAGATCGTCAGGGTTCTTTAAATCGGCGGTGTAACTCTCCTTGTTGCGATTGATTGCATGAAATATCGTGGATTCTCCGTCTATCTCAACATTCGAAACATATAATTGACGACAGATATCTCCCTGTCCCGGCTTTTCCACCTTTATCACACGAGCCCCCAGGTCAGCCAGCCTTAAACTGGCAGAAGGACCTGACAGAAACTGACTAAAATCTATGACCAGTATATCCTTTAGCAACTCCATGATTATTTCAAACCAAATTCTGTGATAATCCTATCTGTATCTGCCCCCAAAAGTGGTGCAGCACGTCGACTGATTAACTTTTTTCCATCCATCCGAATGGGACATCTCGTCGTAACAAATGATTTTTGGGCATCCAAAGCCATCTCCATCTCCAGCGCCTGATAGCCTTCGGATTCCCTTAACTGATTCCAATCCATCACCTCCATCGCCCAAAGGTCCTTTTCCCGCAATTTCATCAGCCAATATTCTGATGGTCGGATCTTAAGATGATCTGCCAGGGTTTGCTTGATCTCATCACGGCTATCAAAGACATCTGATTGCGTAAATGCTTTTAATGGATCGCATTCCAGTACCTCCGCCAACAATTCTATATTCACCATTGCAATGGCGATATAGCCATCAAGTGTCCGATGCAAACCGTATGGTGCTCCCAGCAATGGGTTGCCATTATTGGCCTTTGACCGTTCGGGTATCTTCCCGCTCGCATAGTAAGTGGTAAGTAATTCGAATTGGAAATCAAGCAGCGACTCTAGTAAGGATAGCTGAAGTAACGCACCCTCTCCCGTTTGCTCCTTATGTACCAACGCCGCCAGAATGCCCTGAACAGCCTGAGCTCCGCAGAGGATATCACCTATCGCTAAGCCAAACGGAACCGGCGGGTCATCGAAATTTCCTGAAGTGAACATCAACCCACTTTTAGCCTGCAGCAAGAGGTCCTGGCCCGGTTTTTTGACCCAGGGGCCTCCATCTCCATATCCACTGATCTCGGTATAAACGATCGCAGGATTGATGGACTGCATATCTTCATAGCCCAATCCAAGCTTTTGCATAACACCGGGTCGAAAGTTGTGCATGACCACACCTGCCCTTTTGATCAGTTTTTTGATGATGGTAATGTCTGATTCATCTTTCAGATTGGCCGTGAAACTCTCCTTGTTTCTATTGATGGTATGGAAGAGCAAAGAATCGTCCTCATCCATCCATAGATTTTCTATCGCTAATTTGCGACAAGCATCACCCTTTGGAGACTCAATTTTGATCACTCTGGCTCCTAAATCAGCCAGTCTTAACCCGGCAGATGGACCAGATAGATATTGGCAAAATTCCAGAACTACGACTCCTTCTAAAGGCAATGCAGACATATTCGTTTAGCTTAAACTATCCCGATAAATTTTATTGATTTTGTCTAGTACCTCTTGTGAGTTACCTCCATCTCTCAAGTACTCCTGGATAGGATGACCTGCATGATCCTGAAAATGCAGGTACTTATTGTATCTGGGTCTCACATAAGCCTCCTGCAAGGTCTCTAATGTATTCTTGAAGAAGTGGTGAGTCAGCAAGTTGTTAGTTTCACTTTCCCATGCCTTCAGGTGCCCCGGCTGACCTCCGTTTTCCGTATATAAAGTGGCCTGGATCTCCCCTGAAACTACCTCTTCAGCAAATTTCACAGCCCATTCTTTATTAGCACTACTTGCTGAAACAGCCAACCCTGTACCTCCCAGCGTGCTTCTTAATCTTTTCCCAGAGAAAGTCACCAACCCTGTGTAATGAAGCAATTTGTCCGCATATCCCACCCGAGAATAATTGGAGTACCCATAGGCGAATGGGCAGTACCAGTAATCATCGGATGTACTCATCAGGTTTGCAATGGCAATTGGATTTCGGGTAAACATATCCTTATCCAGCAGGCCGTAAAACTCCCTCATGATCTCTAAGGCCTTCAACCCTGTTTCAGCATCTATTACCTCTTCCTTACTCTGAAATGGTTCTACTCCCTGGGCGACACAAAACATATAAAAATTCATGAGTAGATCAATGGGTATAGCCGGCGCCGACACTTTGCCTTTCGCGGCTAAACCAAGCAGGTCCTCCCATGTCTCAGGCAAGCTGGCGCCATTTGCTTCAAATAAATCTTGTCGATAACTGGCCACAGGTGTTGCTGCATCTATCGCCAACGCCCATTGATGTCCTCCATAGTTATAACTGGCATGGGAAAAACCAACGGAATTTTTGGCCTGATCTTCCAGATATTCTTTTGAAAGGTATTCATCCAATGGTAAAACACATCGGGTTGCATCTGCACATCCCACCCATGGATGATCAATAATTAACAGATCATAATCATTGACCAGCTTCTCAATTGGGAAATCAGCAAACTCCTGTAGTGTCCGTTTTTTCCAGGTTACCTCAACATCAGGGTGTTTTTCGTTGAATCGCTGTGCATAAGCCAACAAAGGTGTGATCCCTCTGCTATGCCCCCACGTAATGCCCTTCAGTGTGACCTTAGCCATTTTCTTCTTTTTTATGAGTCAACAGCAAGTGTTCGCAAAGCATGACCAACTCATCGTTCTGATTAAAAACCTCGACCAGCTCAGTCACCACCCCAAAACCAGGCTTTTTGTGATCCTTCATATCCTTGATGGAAACTTTTACCCTGATGGTATCTCCTATAAACACGGGTTTAGTAAAGCGCAGACGTTCATAACCGTAGGTCATAGCCACTTCATTGATAAAACTGGCCGTCATTCCCACCGCGACACTAAAAATGAGTGTGCCATGAGCTATTCTCTTTTTAAATGGTTGCGTCTTACACCATTCTTCATCCATATGATGTGGAAAAAAATCACCGGTCTGACCTGCGTGAATCACAATATCCGATTCTGTAATGGTGCGCCCCAAAGTTTCCCGGGTTTCGCCTATTTTAAATTCTTCGTAATACTTTTTTACAAACATAATTTGACCAGTTATCCCTTATGGGAAGATTCAAAAAGTCCAGTAAATGAGTTGTAACCTTATGATGATCAACTATAGAGCGGTCCATAGTTTTGACACGCCCGGTAATCAGCTCCTTCAGGATCCATACCAAAGGATACCCAGTCCTTCGGACGGAAGAGTTTGTCATTCTCCACATTGTGCATGTTCACCGGAATCCTAAGCATCGAGCATAAAGTAATCAATTCGGCCCCATAGTGACCATAGCTAAATGCACCATGATTAGCGCCCCAATTTGCCATTGCCGAATAGACATCCTTAAAAGCACCTTCCCCGGTTGTTCTTGGCACAAACCAGGTAGTAGGCCACGTTGGATTAGTCCTCTGATCCAGTTTATCATGAACCTCTTTTGGTAGCTCCACAGTCCAACCTTCAGCTATTTGCATTACCGGTCCCAAGCCTTTCACCAAATTGATGCGGCACATGGTAACGGGCATCCCTCCTTTGGTCACAAAATGAGAAGAGAAACCACCTCCCGGAAAGTAATCCACCGCAGGAGGCCAATCGGTAGCATCCAGGCATTTTTGCTTTTCCGATTCGGAAATATCCCAGAATGGTTTCATAGCCGGTTTCCCATCAATCTCTTGTTCACCACTACCATCCAGACTGCTTGAGCCCGAATTAATCAAATGTATAATTCCTCCTTCAGCCAAGCCTTCTAATTCATATCCGGTCACACGCTTCACTGAGTCCTTATTCCAATAGGTTCTGACGTCGGAAAATACCTGGGCCTGATTCGTCAGTAAATAACCAAAAAGCATTGAAACCCCATTGAGGGAATCATTTTCCGTGGCCATCATATAAGGGGTTCTTATCCCGTTCCAATCGAATGACGAATTGAGCATAGCCTCCATGAAATCCCCATTGGGCATATAATCCGTCCACTGACGCTGTCCCTGAAAGCCAGCCACAATAGCATTGAAACCTAAAGCCTCTTCACCAAAACCCATTTCTTTCAGCTTTGGATTACCAATCATCAGGTCTCTGCAGATGAGAAACATTTTCACAACCTCTTCCCATTCCTTGTCGAGTTCCTCACGTGATCTGTTCCTGAAATTGTAATCAGGATTCTCCTTACAGTTTTTCTTCACCCATACTAAAGCCCTTTCGAATTCCTGTTTATCATATATCCCCTTCTCCATCCTTCTGGAGAGCTCAGACATGTCAACATATTCATTGCGCATCCCCAGGTAATCCTGAAAAAGGTCCTCTTTGACAACAGAACCAGCAATCCCCATAGAAACAGCACCTATCGATAGATAGGATTTACCTTTCATGGTGGCCACAGCGATTCCAGCTTTGGTAAACTGTATCAGCTCCTTTTGGATCTTTTCAGGAATAGGTTCATCCACACTATCCTGCACATCATGCCCATAAATACTGAATGCCGGAATTCCTTTTTGAGTATGTCCTGCCAGGGCTGCCGCCAGATAAACCGCACCCGGCCTTTCGGTTCCGTTAAATCCCCAAATAGCTTTGGGCCTTGTTGGATGCATATCTATAGTTTCCGTACCATAACACCAACAGGGTGTAACTGAAATGGTAAGCCCAACGCCCTCTAATTCAAATTTGGCATCACAGGCAGCCGCTTCAGCCACCCTACCAATAGTAGAATCTGCAATTACACACTGAACAGGTGAGCCATCAAAATAGAAAAGTGAGGAAGAGATCAGGTCAGCTACTTTATGCGCCATTTGCATGGTCATATCTTCCAGCGACTCACGTATACCACCAAGTCGTCCATCAATGATGGGTCGGATTCCAACCTTGGGTAGGTTGCCAATGAGCTTAGTCATTCTAACACAGGGTTAATGTTGTATAAAAATTAATCGGGTTAGTAAATGTAACTATTAATTGTAATTTTTACCCTTATTTCAAAGCACTTTTTCAATCGTTTGCACAACCGCTTATAATTTTAACCTGTTTTGTGCTTCAGCCCAGCATTCTTTAGCGAGTTCACAATACATAATTGCCTGTGACCAGCGATCCCCCGCTTCCACATATTCACCAGCCTCATTTCTCATTAATTGTGCATAATAGTATTCCGATGGCAACAATTCCGGAGTAAAGCATATATAGTCTCCTAATTGAGCATTCTTCAAAAATCCTATAAAAGATCTCGTCCACATTTCTTTGAAATGGGCCACATAAGGCTGATCAATTCCTTTTGGTATATCCATTTGTATACATCCGGGGGTTCCAATCCTCCCATGAATGAATCTCACCCGCTCAAAAACCGGAGCCATAAACTCCCATTTATCCTCTATATCTCCGTTGACCATCTCGAGCCCGGTATACCAATGCGAAAAATCTCCATTGAACCGAATATTCGGAAACCTCCTGATCATCGCTTCCGTCCTTTGCATATCCTGAGTCACCGTTGCCCTGTGGGTTTCTACATAAATTGGAAAATCAGATTTAGTCGACGTTTCAATGACATAATCAATCAGTCTATCCACCTCTAAATCAGATTCCATTCCCCACCCTACATGTATCGTTGCACAATCATAGGGTCCATCGGTCCATTCTTTTACCTTCTCGTCCAGCTCCCCAACTTTATTCATTCGAAACTGACCGGTAAGTTTCAAACCAATTTCCTCACAAATCTTTGGATTTCCATCCTGTACTCCACTGTACCCTGCCGCCATAATTGCAAGATGCCTCTCCAAATCGCTGGCGTTATGAGGCCCTGAAGAGAATTCAGGTAGATCGTGACTGTTCCAGTAGTTCAGGTCGAGGCGTAAATAAGGCTCACTAGTCCCTCCATCATTGGTGTTTTTTATCATCCTTTCTTTCGTTTAAGCATAATTATAATTCCTGTAATCACCAACACGCCACCTGGAATTACCCAATGATTAGGAATCTCATCGAGTATCCAAAAGGCGAGCAGCGTAGCGGAGACCGGGATCGTTAATCTTAAGGTTGTTAGTTGAACTGCAGATATGTGACTCATTGCCATGCCATAGGCTACTGATGGAATTACCGTACTGATCAGCCCTAGCCCTACGATCAATAAAATATTTGAACCTGTAAAATCCAGATCGAATGGGTGCACCGTGTCAACTATTAATGACACGACAAATAACATTGTGGCTCCAAGAATATAAGTGAGCAACGTAATTCCTGAATTACTCAACTGCACGCCTTTTGATCTAAATGCTTCTAATTGGGTAGCGTATACTGTAATGCAATAGCTGCTGGTTAAGGCCAGCACACATCCAAATAATCGGGCAAAGCCATATTCGCCCACTGTGAGAATATCAGGAAGCACAATTAGCAGTAAACCACCAATCGCCACAGCAGCCCCGACCCATTCTAATATTTTCACAGTGCCCCCACGATATACTCTGATCAATAAGGCAAATACCGGGGAAGTGTTCAATAGTAGCGCCACTTCGGCCACGCTTGTCAATTGGTAAGCAGCTACCGCTGTCACATAATAAACGATCATCAGGGAGGCCAGCCACCAATTTGTCCATTGGCGAAGGATGTAATTCAGACTGAAGTTTGAAACGAGTGCCACAAATATGATGGTCGCAATGAGGGCTACAGCACTTCTGGCCGATACCAAAAACCACGCACTGAAGTCCGGAAGCAGTTTAACAAAAATCCCAGTCGTGCTCCAGCCTAAAGCTGAAACGACGCCTGGGATCATTCCTTGAGTCAGGTTTGAAGTGGATTGATTCATTAACACAAATGTTATTGACGAACGCGAATCCACCTAAACAAACAATTCTTATTTAATAAATATTTTCTTTCTGATTCCCAAAGTCTCTGAGGTTACTATAAATAACCCTTTACCCACAGAAACAGACTGGCCCCTTCCAACGAATTGACCTGAGATCCTGTA
The DNA here is from genome assembly GCF_024714475.1 of Marinoscillum sp. MHG1-6. Taxonomy (GTDB): domain Bacteria; phylum Bacteroidota; class Bacteroidia; order Cytophagales; family Cyclobacteriaceae; genus JAMZMI01. The sequence continues at coordinate 246,720 of NZ_JAMZMI010000004.1, forward strand.
CACCGCAATATCCCCTTTTTGGACAGAGATGGCACCATTTTGGATTTTAAGCTCTGCGGGCAAATCATTATCAATATTACCTAGTGGTCCTTCATTTCCGCCTCCGTTGTTCTCAAATGCCTGAGAGGAATCAGCAACGATGGATATTTTATGAACATTCAGGTACTGTCCTTTCATCTCCTTCAGGTCAGGGTCATCCAGGTTTGTAGTGAATCGTAACATGACATTGCTCGATTTTGAATCTGTGATCATTTGAGCAAAATCCGGGTCACTATTATCAAAAGTCGCTCTGGTCCCGCTTCTGGTAGTAATTACTTCCAGGATATAATAATTGTCAACAAAAGTTTCACCACTATCTTTAGAATACAGAATTTGATAAGGTATTTGTCGACTTGTCTGGATACTAATATCGGCTGAAATTTCAAAGGTTACAGAAACGAGATTACTCAGGTAAGGACTTTGAATGTAACTGTAAGCAACATCCACATCGGAGGTGTCGAGATTAGGTCTTAGTTGAACGAAGCCATGTGAGACCGGAGGATCTATCTGCTCAAGATCATCTATGTATTTATGATCACAATCAGGTAGAATCATTGCGTTTCTATAAGTAAATCCGAATTGCTCGCCGTTTTCATTATGTGCATCATAGGTTACATTGAAGGGATCCCTTCTTTCATAATCTTCAGGATCAACATCTACCGTAGGACACCCATTTTCGTACTCAGGTATTCCATTTCCATCGAAATCGAAAGTCAATCCGGCAGTGTAGAATCCATTTGACTCAGGGGTCATTTCTGAAGGAATTAATTCAAAGGTCGTTTGAGCAAACGATTGTACTCCGTTGCCTAAAAAAATGGCTAAAAAGAATAATTTGTAAATTTTGATCATCTTATATGGGTTTATTTATAGTACAATTTATTATTATACAATCGATTGTCTATCCTGCCCTATCCTACTCACCGTCAACAATATTCCAACCAGGAAAATAGCAGTTGTCCCAACCACAATAGTGAGGTTCACATGAAAGGGATTTTTAAAATATTCCATCGGACCATCTGTAAAGATCATCGGTGAAAGACTCATCCATAAAATCACCAAAAGCCCTACACATACAGCAATGGCCGCTTGAAAATTCTGTGCTTTTTTAGAGAAATAGCCTAAAAGAAACAATCCTAACATACCCCCACTAAAAATGGACGCCAATGACCACCATGCATCCAGAGCACTCTTGACATTGATCATAGCCAATGCCACTCCTATTCCTAATAATCCAAAGACTAAGGACGCTATATACAGCACTTTCATATTAGACCTTTCTGACGTCTTCAGATTCATCCTTTTATAGTAATCCGTCAAGATGATCGTCGCTGTACTATTAATACTTGTAGAAACGGTACTCATACCGGCAGCGAAAATGGCCGCAATTAAAAGCCCGGTAATCCCCGTTGGCAGTGCATTAACAATGAAATGCGGAAAAACCTTATCAGCTGCGGTCCCTTCGGGCAGCAAATCGGGTTGTGCGCTATAGTAGCTGTACAATGCAGTCCCAATAAAGAAAAAGACCATCGAAACCGGAACATAAAGCAGAGAACCAAACAGCGCAGAAGACTTTGCCTCCTTCTCCGAACGTGCACTCATGTATCGCTGCACATAGTTTTGGTCAATTCCGTAATTCTGAAGATTAATGAATAACCCATAGATGATCATCACCCAGAATGTGGACTCAGAGATATTCAAATCAAATGCTCCCAGGCTAAATTTTTCATTTTGAGTACCAATCTCAAATAGCTGTGATGGACCTTCCGGCATCCCGAAGAGTAATAGTGCCGCACAAACCAGTGCCCCTCCAATGAGTACAATACCCTGAATAGCATCCGTCCAGATAACTGCCTGAATTCCGCCCAGTAAGGAGTAAAATATGACCGCTAATCCGGTTATGATAATCAGGGTGGCAATATCCCAACCAAACATCAGATTCAGTGGAAGTACCAGCAAATAAAGAATAGAGCCGGTACGCATGAGTTGTGTCAGGATATAGCAAATAGAAGCATATCTACTCGCCCACAGGCCAAAACGCCTTTCTAAATAGGTATAAGCAGATATACTATTAATGCTTCGGTACAGCGGCACGAAAAATTTAACCGCCATGATCGATGCTATGGGAATAGACAAGCTGAATACAAAAGCATTCCAGTCTGATAAATAGGCCTTTCCAGGTATTGCCAAAAAACTGATACTACTCACAAACGTCGCGAATATTGACATGCCCACTACCCATGAAGGCAATCGTCCACCACCAGAAGTATAAGCCTCACTGTCTTTGTTTCGGAAATAGAAACTGCTTCCGAAAGCTACTATGGCGATCATGTAAACAAGAAAAACAATGAGGTCAATGGGGTTGATCATTAGTAAGGTCAGTTATCAGTTATCAGTTAAACAATAATGATTTTATAAGTATTGCTCCGTAAAACGGGTCATATCTAATTTCTCAAGTCGCTCCGCTATCAATTTTCTCTGCTCCTGATCAAATCGGAAAAAAGGCTCAGGTAAGTAGTCATCGCAAATACCTAGAAGGGAAACCGCACATTTCAACCCCTGTAGATAGGTGGATGAACCATATTTTCCCAGGGAATAGATCATTGAACTGATTTCAAGCACTTTATTTCTTAGGATCTCCAGTCTTTCGAAGTCCTTATTAGCTGCGGCTTCATATTGTTCGGAATAGAGCTTTGGAAACATGTTCGCTCCTCCATTTACGCCACCAGCACCACCGAGCAAAACGGCATCTGCCGTGATCTCCTCCGGTCCGCAAAATATCGGAAAATCCTTTCCACGCATTTGATACTGAATAGAACGGATATAATTCATATTGGCAGAACTGTCCTTCAAACCAATGACGTTGTCACTTGCTTCGGCCACTGCTTTGACCGTTCCCGGATCGATCACCGTCTTGGTATGGACCGGCATATTGTACAGGAACAATGGTAATGGCAATCGTTTAGCCAATGAAATAAAATAATGGGTCAATTCCGGCTGCGAGGCTGCAAAATAGTATGGCGGAGTAGCCACGACGGAATCCGCACCACATTCCGCTGCCTTTTGAGCCAGGTTCACACTTTCTGTAATTGAAGTGTCTGCTACTCCGACAAGCACTTTAGTGCGACCCTTGACAAGCTTACACACACGCTCAATCATTTCCTCTCTGAGCTTAATGCTGATGTGGCTGAATTCCCCGGTAGTTCCGAGGATAAAGACACCTGAGATCGGTGCTACCAAAACGTGCTCGACAAGCTTTTCCAGTCCCTCTACATCCAGTGAATCGGTAGCCTTGAGAGGTGTAATCAATGGGGGGATCACCCCCTTGTAAGCGTTAAAATTCTTTCCTTGGTTCATATCCGTATATATCGCTATTGTCTAATGAAATTTTGGTTGATGATTTTATCAATATTTCCATCTCCTGAAATTGGAAGGAGGAAGAAGCTATAAGCATAGTATCCAGCCGGGATCTGATACTTTTCGAGCGGTGCAGCCACCGATGACCAACTATCGTTCCCTCCTACACCCATTTGTCTGAGATCGATGTTTAATGTAAGGAAACCGGGGCTTTGGAGTTCATAAATGTGGGTCGCCTGGTTAATGTTTTCCTCAGTATATCTCCACACACTCATACTCAAAAGACTATCCGCTACAACGAGTAATCCGGTCGCTCCACCAGTTAGGGACATCCATCGGACATCCGTCAGGTTACCTCGCTCCTGAGGCATTGGGTAAGGTTCATTGATTTGATCCAGATTGGCCTGATATACTTCCGCATCAAATCCATATGCCCGATCTACATAATTTTCCAAGGGACCTTTACCATACCATTTGGCCTGATCGTATTCATTTGTGATTCCCATCTGCATTCCCACCTTAGGCATATTCGGTAAAGCTTCATTGGCCGTGAGCTTATAAGCTATCTTCACTAAACCGGATGGTACTACCGTGTAAGTGACCTCAACAAACGCCGAATCAGCTATCATTTCATAATTTGAGACCACTACAATATCTCCGTTCACTTCAGAAACCCCACAATCTTTCAAAACAGGCCTAGCTTCATACCATGACCTCAATTCCCTCTGAGGCTTCCAACCCTTCTTATCATTATCGGTGAGCGGACGTGTAAAATGTGGCAATAACGGCGCAAACACTTGTTGTCTGCCTGCTGAGATATACGAGCTAAGAGCTCCCAGGCGTTTGTCAAAAGTGAGCCTAAACCCTTCGCCGGAAACCAGAACCAAAGAGTCATTTTGAGTCAAATTCAAAGGACCTTTGGCAGATTTTACGGAGATGGTTATCAGATCAGTCAGTGCAAATTGATTGGAGGCAATCTCATATCCTTTTGGTGCCCAGAGTTTGGAATCCATTAATTTCCATTTGATTTCACCTAGGGTTTCACAGCCATCAGGTGTTTTAGGAACGTATTTTGAAATATCGACTACCATGGTATCTCCGGGCATAATACTGATTGCATCAAGTTCTTTTCTAGAATAGACCTGCCCATCTCTCAGGAAGATCAGCACTGGCTTATACATCTTGGTATTTAGATGTGCGTGACGATTTTCAATTTGCAATTGACCATTTCCCAGATAAGTCGACTCAATGGGCTGATATACCCGTTTGCACTCGTATATAGCAGCTTTGGGTCTACCATCTGAAGCTACGATCCCGTTCAAACAGAAATTTCCGTGATGTCGCTCTTCACCAAAATCACCTCCATAAGCAAAGAAATCATTGCCCAATGAATCCTTTTTCAGAAGTCCCTGATCCTTGAAGTCCCAAATGCAGCCACCGATCATTCTTTTGGTAGTCCTGAAGGCATCCCACCATTCTTTCATATTGCCGGTAGAGTTACCCATGGAGTGTGAGTACTCAACAAAGATGATTGGACGGTTATCGCCAGGTTGGTTCGCTAGGAGGTCCACGGTGAATAATCCCGGATAAAACCTACTGACCATATCCACATAAGGTTGGTCTGTCGGCACCTGTATGCGATGCGAATGATCTTTTGGGTAATCAGGGTGCCCCGGAGGTATATAGCCTTCTGCCCTGTGGTTGCCTTGAGCCGGCTCGTAATGAACAGGACGAGTGATATCAAAATCATGAGCCCACTCGGCCATAGCCGCATGATTCGGGCCTCTTCCCGCTTCATTTCCAAGGCTCCAGATGATGACGCTTGGGTGATTCTTATCTCTCATGACCATCCTTTGCAGACGCTCCATATGCGCCTGAGTCCATTGGGGATCATTGCTCAACTTCCCACCAAGTCCATGTGTTTCTAAATTGGCTTCATCCATCACCAGAATGCCATATTGATCACACAGATCGTAGAAATATGGGTCATTGGGATAATGGCTGGTACGAATACAATTGAAATTGAACTGTTTGATCATTCGAACATCAGCTTCAATATCTTCTCTACTCAAGGCTTTTCCCTTCACTGCGTGATGATCATGTCGATTGATCCCATACAGGTAAGTGATCTTTCCGTTGATGAGCAGCTTGCTTTCGTCCTTAGAAAATTCAATACTTCGAAACCCAACCTTACAGCTTTTGGCCTCCAGTACATTTCCAAGCGTATCCTTCAACGACATGACCAGCGTATAGAGGTTAGGCGTTTCATCACTCCATTTCAATGGGTTCTTCACTGTTTCTTCCAGTAATCCGAACTTGACATTGTCCAGCCGTGGATATGATTCATTAATGATCTCCTGTGCTGAAATCGTTAACGGGCTGTCAAAAACAGGTCGCTTATTGGCATCATAAAGCTGTGCCTCAAAGTTGATAGCAGAACCTAACGCATCGCCGGTATAATTATCCAATCTTGGCCTTAGGCTAAAAATGGCATCCTCATAGTTATCATCAAGCTTGGTTTGATAATGGAAATCTGCGATACGAAGTTTAGGCTCAGCCAGCAACAGTACTTCTCGCTGAATGCCACTCATGCGCCAATGATCCTGATCTTCGAGATAGGCTCCATCACTCCACCGAATGACCTGAACAGATAATATATTTTCACCCTCCTGAAGGTATGGCGTGACATTAAACTCGGTGGGCAAACAGCTATCTTCCCCATAACCTAAAAACTTGCCATTGACCCAAACTCTGAAGGCTGAACTTACACCTCCGAAATGCAGCGTTATATTCATATTGTCCCAACTGTCGGGAACATCAAAGGTTCTTTGATAGGAACCTATGCCATTGTAATCCTTTGGGACATAAGGTGGGTTAACCGGACGAAATGGATATACCGCACTTGCGTAAATCGGGATATCGTATCCTTTAAGCTCCCAGTTAGAAGGAACCTCAATTTGATCCCAACCTGACACCCTGCTGTTATAAAAATCCTGCGGAGCCGCTTCGAAATTTTCAGCATACTTAAAATCCCATAACCCATTAAGGTTCAGATACCTATAAGACATTTCCCGTTCTCCAGCTAAAGCTTCCTGAACGGTAGCATATGAATAAGCCGTAGCTCGTGCCTGGTCGCGATTGATAGAGGTAATCAGGGGTTCTTCCCACGGTGCAAACTCATAAACGGAAGGTTTCGGGGGAATACCCGCAGGCTCCCCTGTTACTGTCTGAGCAGTTACCTTAGGGCTTTGCAGAAAAAATACAACAATAACTACAAGACATGCCGAACATCTGTTCCAATGCCTACACCGCTTATCATTGCCATATGAATACCTCCACCTAATGACCATTAAACAATATATAAAGTCCTACCATTACAATGATCAACGCTACCCAGAGTACCCATACCTGCCTGTCTGGCTTGGTGATTCCTGACATATCAAAATCTCTTTCCTCCTTTTGTCCTTCTTTATCAAATGACGAAATGATCCAGGCCAAAATCATGAGTACCACGAATATGTAGAATGAAAGGAGTAGAAAATGAGGCCAAAATGGGTATTCCGCGGCCGGCCATATCCAGAGATAGCATATTCCTGTCCCAACGCTGATTAAGGTCCCTCCTGCTAAAATGAAGTTAGCCGCTTTGGTCGTCATCTTCTTCCATAGTACACCTGTCAGGAAGACCACGGACATGGGCGGCGCGATGAAGCCAAGCACAGCCTGAAACACGTCAAACAAGTTAAGGCCCTTGATACTGTCTATTGCCAGGGTCATTACAATAGCTGTAGACGCTCCTACTATCGTCACGATCCGACCAATTTTGATAATGTCCTTCTGAGTAGCCTCCGGCTTATACTTCTTCACATAGATGTCCATCGTGAAAACTGTACTTAAAGAATTAAGTGCTGAGTCGATCGTGCTCACCAAAGCCGCAATCAGTACCGCCATAACGAGTCCCGTCATACCTGCGGGGAACAGGCGAGTCACCATCGTCATATAAGCCTCATCCGGATTATCCAGATCAGGAAATAATATAAAGCAGACAATCCCCGGAATGATGAATAAGGCGACATCAAATATTTTCAACCATCCGGTCAAGTTGGCGCCCATCTGACCTTGTTTCAGTGTCTTGGCGCCCAATACGGATTGCACCATCGATTGATCGGTACACCAAAACCAAACCCCCATCACAGGATATCCAAGCGCTATGGCCAGCCATGGATAATTTGGATCATCCATGGGCAGCAGTAGATTCCAATAGCTTGCAGGTGCCCCTTCAAATACTTCCATCGGACCACCGGCCTTCATGACCCCCACAACGGTCAATGCTCCAGAAACCACAATCAAGAGGATCATTTGAAATACATTGGTGTAGGCGATAGCTTCCAGGCCGCCCGCTATTGTGAAGAATGCGGCTATAAGCACCAGCACAATCACCGAGGACCAAAGCGGCATGTTAAGGATCTGCCCCACAAGTATTCCTCCGGCAAACAATGTCAGTGAAAGCCAGGAAACAAGTATGGTAATGGTGGTATACCATGCCAAAATATTACGTGTAGAATGACCAAACCGCTTACCCATAAACTCAGGAAGAGTCTGAATATCAGCTTTTAGATACCTCGGTGCAAAAACGACGGCCAGCAAAAAGATAAAAGGGAAAGCATACCATCCAAAGTTACCGGCCACCACACCGGTGGTATATCCGATACTTGCCGATGCAATCAGCATAGATGGGCCCACGTTAGTCCCCCACATGGTCAAACCGATGCTATACCATTTCAATGAACGACCAGCAAGGAACAGGTTTTCCCCCTCCTGGTTTTCCCTTTTCTTGACAAAGCTCACCCAGTATCCAATGCCAATCAGAACTACCAGGTATACGGCGACAATTACGAAATCAATGGTTTGTAAATAGTCGTGAATGTTTTCCATGCAGGGTTATTGTGGATTACTAAATCTATCTAATTAATGGCAAATAAGTCAGTGGAAATCAGGAAGTTTATCCCAATTCCACTCAACTTACTTTAAAACTGTATCTGATTATTTCTGAAGAGCTCCCTCTACCACAAATGGCTCAGCCAAATAAAGTGGCTCACCATTTTCAACGGTAATCGGTTCTACGGAATACTGCATCAATAATACTCTTCGGGATTTGTTGGTGTTGTTCGACCCACTCCGGTGGAAACAAACACTTGAGAACAAAGCAATGTCACCCTTCTTCAGAATGGCCGCATGCCCTGGATTATCTCCATGATACCCAATCATATCATTGGTGCCTTCCTCAAGTTTATGCTCGATTTTTTGATGCACTCCCGCTTCATCGTATGTCAATAGATACACCGTACCATTCTCCTCATCTACATCATCCAGGGGCAACCATGCAGAGAGGTAGGGCTTGTGATCATAAGGCACATACCCGGAATCCTGATGCCAGGAAAACTTCATGCCCTTATCAGCAGCCTTCACTACAAACTGCTCCAAAAACAGGTATACATTATCACCTAACACCGCCCTGGTGATGGCCTCCATCTCCTTACCATAAAGAAGCTCCTGCATCGGCTGGCTGTCTTTATTTTTCATGGCGATGAAATAACGCTTGCCTTTATGATTGATCTCATCTATCTCCACGCCTTTGGCATCCATCTCTGCATCTTTCTCCTTGATGAAGCGCTCACACTCATTCTGAATCTTCTCGATGAGTTCCTGAGTAATGACATCTCTTAAGATCACAAAACCATCTCTTTGGTATTGCTCGATCTGTTCATTTGTAATAATCTGACTCATTTTTGGGTATACTTTATTGTTAATTATTTATCCAAATATTGGGTTAATCCAAATTGATCAATGGTGTCCTGAACCTTCTCAGGTTTGCCCGAATCCAAAGCTCTTTCCATAGTCTTAAGCAAAGCAATAGTACCCAGTCCCTCTTGAAGATCAGGGTACGCTGTAAATCCTTCAGCTATGCTATCAGCAAAATGTTCAAGGTAATTATTGTACTCTCCGGCATGATGACTTTTTCCTTCAAACCTGAAATAATGCTTCATTTTCTTTTCCCAGGTAATTAGCTGCTCCTCACCGTCTTTCGTTGTCACGGCATAGCGGAGGTCCATGTAATCACCCTGGCTACATCCCTCCGTACCTCTGAGAATGCAGCTCATTTCACTATCTCTGACCACTGGCTGTATCGGCCCGGAATAAGCTCCGGAAATCCTGGCCAGACGTCCATCGACAGCTTTGAAGATAAAGTGCATGGTGTCTGCGTTTTTCAAACCTCCTTTGTGTCCATTTGAGCTAAGCATTCCATAGCCCATTACTTCCTCAATCTCAGGAAGGTACCATCTAATAAAATCCACCGGATGACTCAATCCTCCATACAACCATTTGAATTGATTCTCCAACGCCCATGGCTTGTTCAGAAACCATCGATGATCCGCATGGTAGTAAGCTTCAACAGTGATCAGATCACCGATCAGTCCCTTTTGGAAATCCTCTCGCTGACGTTTCATTGGTTCGAAAAACCGGCTGCTCTGACCTACAAATAGCTTCATTCCTGTTCGCTTCTGTATTTCTATGATCTCGACAGCATCTGATAAATCGTCCAACAATGGTTTGGTACATACCACATGCTTTCCGGCTTCCATGGCCATTTTGATATGGGTCGCATGAAGTTTATCCGGAGTATAGATACCCACAGCGTCTACTTCAGGGTTGGCCAGCATTTCCTCATATTCCGTGGTATAATGGTGGAAATCAAACTCCTTAGCACGCTGCTTACATAGTTCAAGGTTCCTGTCACAAACCTGCACCAGCTTGATCTTTGTACTGTTAAGGGTCGCAGACATGGTGCTACGCCCCTCACCTAATCCAAGAATTCCAAAACGTAACATTTTCTTTTCTATTGAATATTTAACACCTTCCAAATTCCCTTGAAAGATTGATTGATCTCTAATTTTATTGTTTTTGATAGGTCCATATCATCTGTGCAATTGACTCGATTTGGATAATATGGAATGGAAGCCCCTTTCCTCACCCACACAGGCATATCGTGCAATTCGGTCTTAAAGCCCTTCAGCCATTTACCTCCCATTTGCTCTTCTCCGGTAAAAAAGTTGACCCAGTCGCCCTCCGGCAAATAGACATCTCGGATCCCCCTGTCATTCATCACAGGAGCAACCAGAAAGTCGTCTCCGAAATAGTACAGATCATCGATGTGCCAGCATTGCCTATCATCCTGATGATGGAATATCAAGGCTCTCAACACCGGCATACCCGTATGAGTGGCTTTCTCGCCTTCCTGTAGAATGTATGGGATCAGAGCATATCGCAAATCCCACCAATTTCGAACCGTATTGGCAATATTTGGATACTCATAGGGCTCGCGTTTGGAAGTGCCGTGGTAACGAATATGTGATGAAAAGACTCCAAATTGTGTCCACCTCACGTACAGCTCATCCGAAATAACAGAGTTCATAAAGTCTGGAACTCCGTGAAATCCCGGCACGTCATGACTCCAAAAACCAAAACCCGACAATCCAAGATGAAGCCCCCCTTTGAGGGAACCGGCCATTCCATCCCAGGAACATGCTGCATCTCCACCCCAATGAAGTGGGTACCGCTGACAACCCGCCCAACCGGCTCTTGCCCAAACAATTCCTTCACCAGCGACCTCTTCGGTAATCTCATAGGCAGCCTTTTGATAGAGCAAAGCGTAGAGGTTATTCAGCAGCTTCGGATCCATATCATGATACTGAGCATCCATGTGGATTTCCTCTCCAAAGTCTGTTTTGATACAGACCACACCCATCTCCAACAGTTCCTTCAACAACCCTTTGTACCAGTCTACCGCTTTTGGATAGGTGAAATCTATGGTGCCTGCATAGTCCAATGCACTGAAATTAGATCCACCCTGTTCCCTGGACTCCAATAATGGCCCGATGTAATTATTGGCCACAGCTTCATCATGTTGTAAGGCCTCTTTCGCTATATAGGGCATTTGCCAAAGGCTCACCCGGTAGCCATCTGCCTTCAATTTTGAAATGAAACTGGCTGGATCTGAAAACCTCTCAGGGTTGAATTTCCATTCGCAAAGCCAGTCAGTTACAAACCAGCCTGTATCCAAGTGGATCACATCACAGGGATATTTCTCTTCTCTTAACCTATCGCAGATGGTTTGTACCTCATCCGCTGAGAAATACGTCATACGGCTCATCCAAATGCCGAAGCTCCAAAGCGGAGGCATATTTGGGAACCCTGTTAATTGCTGATATCCTCTAATAATTTCAGCTGGCTCATCTCCTCCAATAAGAAAGACATCCAATTCGGGATATTCGACAAGCAACTGAGCAGAACGTGTTGAATGATCCGCCAGCGAAAATTTTGAATAAGCTGAGGTATGCAAAAACAGTCCATACCCCTCACTAGACAGATAGAAAGGAATGTTCTTATAAGTTCGTCGGCTATTGACCCCCTGTCCATCCTGATTCTTCAACTGGAAGGTTTTCCCGGAAAGGTCCATTTTCGAAAAGCGCTCTCCGGTCCCAACAAAAACCTCATCAGGATTAGCCTCTAGTGAAAATGTCGCCCTAACCGGCTGACCATCCTTTTCCACAAACGCCAGGGCCATGGCATCATTTCTCGCAGGAAAAAACTGATCAAAGGCACTCACCTTGATTTCCTTTTTTCCATCAGGAAATACAGATAACTTCAACGTCTCATGTGGCTCCGGCAGCAGGTTACTCCAATAATCAATCTTGGGCTGTGAAAAATCAAAAATAGCCCTGGTGATTTCACTTTGATCCTTTATGATCCATTGATCAGTTATGATCTCATAAGTCAATGGATTTGCAACCAATTGAGGGTCCAATTGAAGCATTTCAGATTCCTCAGTCAATGCTTTTTCAAACCCGATCGATAATTTCAGGATCTTCTCCCCATAAGCACTGATGACCAGATCGTAGCTCTTGCGAGGCATATCAAGATCTGGCTGAATGTCTACGGCTTGTAATTGCCTTTGAAAAGGTATGGTGACGACAATTTTCCCGTCGCGCTCCTCAATAGAAGTTGGAAAACAGGCTTTCCATAGGAATTCATCCTGCTGGAAACCTGGGTCAAATTCCAGAAAATCAATTAACTGGTAGTTGGTCTGATTCATCCTTGGTACTCACGTTGTTAATAGGGTCATCTCAACCCAATTCATTCACTCATGCACTGAAAATCTTCTCATGGTATTGAATAAGGATGTAAAGTAGAAATTACAAAAACAACCACCTGCCAGATTTTATCAGTGGTGTTTTTTATAAATCAAACCATTCCCTACTGCTGATCGTTTTAGCCAAAGTGAGGCACCCATTTATACTCCTTATCTTAATTATTCTTATCTCCTGTGATGGATTTCGGCACTCGGATGAGGAAATCACAGCCGCATTTTTAGATGAACCGGTAAAGCCTTTATTCGATAGTCTGCTGTGGAATGACCGAACACTCTTTTATGCCTACACCGATCAGGGAAAAGACAGCCTCCTTGTCTTTGTGCATGGATCACCTGGGTCATGGGATGCGTATATCAGGTATTTCCAAAACGATTCCCTGTTACAGCATTTTGATATGCTCTCAATGGATCGTCCGGGGTTTGGAAAGTCAGATTATGGAATTCCCGACAAGTCTATTCGCAACCAGGCCGAAGGGATCAAAGCCATCATAGAGGAATTCCCTCAATCCTATAAAATGATCATCGGGCATTCCATGGGTGGACCGATCGCTGTTTACATTGCCATGTTGGAACCAGAACTTATTGACGGTATGCTCCTCATCGCACCGACCATTGATCCGGGGGTTGACAAAAATGAATGGTATCGCCCGATTGTGAGGAGTAAAATTGGCCAACTTCTGACGCCTACTGACCTGTACACTAGCAATGAAGAGATTTGGGGGCTGGAAAAGCAACTGGCACAAATGGACTCCCTGTATTCAAAAATTACTGCCCATACCCTTATCATTCAGGGCACAGATGATATTCTCGTTCCCTGGGAGAGTCCTGAGTATGTCAGAACAAAACTACCCGACTCATTACTCCAGATCGAATATCTTCAGAATGTAAATCATTTCATTCCATGGACGCATCCTCAAATTGTAGTGCAAGGCATCATGGAGGTTTCTGATAACTAGCGCAAGCGTCCGCTTGTGCTATTTTTCCAAGAACATCACTTCGTAACTATAACAGTAGATGCCTGTTTTAGTCCTTTTGAACTGGCGATCAATTCAATCTCTCCTTTTTCCCTGTTTGACTGTACAATCACCAAACATTTTCCTTTCCAGGCCTTTCGCTTATTCGTTTTAAAACCTTCCCAACTTGCCTGATAGCCATTATCCGTTCCAATAATTTTTCCGGGACCACTGATTTCAAACTCAATCAAATTATCCGCATTTGGAGCCAAGGTGCCACTATCATCCAACACATCTACCGTCACAAAGGAAAGATCATAACCGTCTGCCTTGATCGTACTTCGGTCAGCATTAAGTTGAATTTGAGATGGCTCATCTGCAGTCCTGATCACTTTACGCATCACCTCCTCACCACTCTTACGGGAAACAACTTCAACGGTGCCTGGCTCATAGGCCAAACGCCAGAAAACATGAAACTCATCATCTCCTTTACTTTTGATACCTTGAGATTTTCCATTCAGAAATAGCTCAACCTGATCAGCATTGTTATAATAGGCCCAAACATCTATTGTCTGACCTGACTCCCAATTCCAGTGCGGAAAAACATGCAAAACAGGCTCATCTACCCATTCGCTTTGGTACATGTAGTAGGCATCCTTTGGAAAACCTGCCAAATCAATGATACCAAGGTAGGAGCTTCTTGCCGGATAAGGATAGGGATCCGGCTCCCCCAGGTAATCGAAACCTGACCAGATGTAGATGCCCGCCATATGATCCAGTTTTTTTACCACCCTCCAGGTTTCCTCATGGGTCGATCCCCAATAGGCGGAAATCATATCATAAGCTGAGACAGTATAATCAGGGTTAGCGTTCGGTATGGGCTCATTGTATTTAGCCGGCCATTGCTGGATACTGTCCGAAGGCATATCATAATGACCCCGAGTGGCAAATGCTGAAGAAGTCTCGGAAGCTAGCATGGGATAGCCCGGAAACCTGTCAGGCAAATCCTTATAGGCTTTATGCTTGTAGTTAAAACTCAATAAGTCGAGGGCTCCGGATTGTACGATGTAGTTTTTTTCAGGTTCGTTCTCCGTCAGTCCACTGGTGACCATTCGGGTAGTATCCAGTTCCCTCACAATACCTGCGAGTTCTTTGGTAATGGTCAACCCTGTGGAATCAAACTGCTCTCGAATCTCATTACCAATGCTCCAGATGAAAATAGACGGGTGGTTTCGATCTCTCTTCACCATATCTTGCAAGTCACGAATATGGCTGTCTTTCCAGTCTATGTTGTAGTCATATTTTTTCTTGCGTTTTGCCCAAACGTCGAATGATTCATCCACTACAATGAAGCCCATTTCATCGCAAAGATCAAGCAATTCCTCAGCAGGAGGATTATGAGCCATTCGGATACCATTCACTCCCATTTCTTTCAAGATCTCCAGTTGACGTTCTGCAGCCCTTTTATTAAATGCAGCTCCTAAAGCCCCCAAATCGTGGTGCTGATTGACACCATAAATTTTCAGGTAAGATCCATTGAGGAAAAAGCCCTTTTCCGGATCAAACTCGAAAGAACGAATCCCGAAACGGGTTTCATATAGATCCGTGACTTCCCCATGCACATGAACCTTTGTCAAAGCTGAATAGAGCACCGGATTATCAACAGACCATAGCTCCGGCGTGGCTATTTCAAAGCTATGAAGCTGTGTATATCCTGAACCTTTCAGGGCCATATAAGCCTTATCGCTCGTCAGTTTTTTGCCGTTCGGGTCGAAAATGGTAGTCTCAATGGATGCTGTGGCATGGGCATCTGAGCGATTTGCCAGCTCTACTTCAATAACTACGTTAGCAGATTCCTTTGACACCTCTGGAGTAGTAACGAAGGTCCCCCATTGAGCTACGTGAACCTTTTCAGTTTTCACCAACTCCACCTTTCGGTAAATCCCGGACCCAGTATACCATCTGGAGCTAGGCTGTAAGGAATTATCCACCTTTATGGCGATTACATTAGGCGAATCAAAATTTAAATATGGAGTGAGATCATATCGAAAGGATATATATCCAAAGGCTCTTTTCCCTAAATATTGTCCGTTGATCCAAACCTCGCTGTTTCGGTAAACGCCTCCAAAATCAATGTATATTTCCTTTTCACTATCGGATGGATCAAGTTTGAAAGTTTTTCGGTACCAGCCAATACCTGCGGGAAGTGCTCCACCGCTTTGCCCTGTAGCATGCTCCACGCTGAAATTGCCTTCAATACTCCAGTCATGAGGTAGATTCAGGGACCTCCAGTGAGAATCATCATATTCGGTTTGATAAGCCAGACTGTCCTTTCCCATGTAGAATTTCCAATCCCAGTTGAAGTCAGTGACCTGTCGAAATTTAGGACCAGAACAGGATGATACAAATAAAACACTGATTATCAGTATTAGATATAAAGACTTTGATCTCATGATTTTAGGCTTAATTCACCCTCAAGCCGGGTAGGCTCCTACCTTTTTCATTTAAAATGTAGGAAAAAATTACCGAAGATTCAATGACTTGAACCCAGGTTCACCGCAGAATCCCATTAACCGAAATCCTAATAAACGGGGATATGCATAATTTGAAATTACTTTAACTCGGTATCTCCATTCCCTGGTTTTCTCACATATTCAATTTGGCTCTTGCCTAAATCTTTGGATGTGGCAACCGCAATGCCTCGCTCCTGGTCTCTATTGGTGGCACAGTAGAAATGATAAACCACCCCGTCATTTTTGACGACATAGGACTTATGCGCGAACCAGTTGTCATAGGGCTCCGATGGGGCGATCAGGTCATCCCCTTCCCATTCTGTCCAGTTGACTAAATCATAGGAGCAGGCAAACCGGTTGAAGGCATCATGATCTTTACGAGTTGGCCAGAAAGCCCCAAAATAGAACATCACCCAAACATCATCTATTTTCTGGATCACCGCATCTCCGGAGATCCCTTTATGATGATTGATTACAG
The DNA here is from genome assembly GCF_024714475.1 of Marinoscillum sp. MHG1-6. Lineage (GTDB taxonomy): Bacteria > Bacteroidota > Bacteroidia > Cytophagales > Cyclobacteriaceae > JAMZMI01. The sequence continues at coordinate 263,265 of NZ_JAMZMI010000004.1, forward strand.
GATCTTCTCCGAAACGCTCCCAATTGACCATGTCATTAGAAACGGCCATGCCAATACGCTCTGCACCTTTTTTGGGGTTGATGCTATCTCCTCTGGCGTTGTAGTACATCACAAATGGATATCCGATTATTTTACTATCGTCCTTAAGTACCCAGGTTTTATAAATCGTGCTATTCTCCCACCATCTGGCATCCTCATCGGTCGCCTTGAATATCGGCTGATCAACTCGATCCCATTGATGCGGTTTAGTTGGATCTCCATCTGTATAGGCCATGCCTATGGACAAAAGCCCGGCTTCATATCCTGTACTACTTCCACCGAAATAAGGCATCCAATACTTACCATCATACTGCTGAAGCTCGTAAGAACCGCCCCATTTTGGATCTTGAAGACTAGGATAACCGGCCTTCTGGTTTTGATCCCATTGCGTGCTATCATCCGAAAAAGCCATCACCTTTCCAAGCTCATTCCAGTCCAAAAGGTTATCACTCGTAGCTAACCAGGTCTCATATCCGCGGCCATCATAAATGAAATAGGTCATGTACCACTGACCGTCCTTTTGGAAAACGGTTGGGCAATCTATTTTCTTTGACTGATCCTCAGGTGCCAGTACAAGTCCATATTTAAAAGGTGTTTTTATTTCTTCATAAACCTGTTTCATTACTTCCTGAGGTACTACCCTGGGAAGCTCCTTTGGCTTACAGGACCCTAAAACGCCAACAGCGGCTAGCAATCCAATTAACAGGTTTCTCATATATAGGGATGTTGACACGGTTTTCTAATTTCTATTTATCAAAACTTCTTACCCTCTGCCCGCATTCTGTCATGCCATGCCTTGCTTTCCGCATTAAGATCATAGCCCTGCCCTGACAGATAATTATTAATGCGGCCTTTATACTTTCCAAACATCTTATGCTTGTCGTCCGAGGAGCTTTGGTCCATGGCCCTTTCTCTTGCCTCATACAGCCAGGTCCATATTTTCTTCTTCTGTTCATCAGTCAGGGTCTGAATCATGTCGAGGAAACTCGCATAGGTATTAGGAAAAACACTGTAGGTCATACCATCTTTGATTTGGTCCACCTGCTCATTGGTCAACCCCGCTCCTAACAGCTGCGCGAGATAGGCATTATGTCGAATGTATAGTTTTCGATCCCTTTCATTTTCCAGATTGACAATCATTTGATCCTTCTCCTCTTTTGAGATCTCCAAAGGCCTCAAGGCAACCTTACGCGTATCACAAGAATCATGAATGGCACTGAGGTTACAATACTGTTCAATGACAATCGACTGGACTTCATCATATTTATCTCCCAATTCCATCGGATCAAGGAATTTAGCTGTACGTCCCTTCAATACATTGACATATTCGGGATTTACTTTCTCTATGTCCACAAACTGCGCCTGTACACACCATAATGTGGCAACAGTTAAGACGGTGGTTAACATTAATTTTTTCATGTTTATCCTATTTTAAAGCCGAGGTCCAATTGCCTTATATCAAATAGACCAATAGCTAATTATTGAAAAATTGATTTAAGATATCTAGTGTTTGCACCGTAATTACCCACGACATCTCTTGGATTATTGGCATCCCTGGAACGTTCGATTACAAGCCAACCTCCCCAGCCTATGTCATCAAGACATTTCTTGACAGCAGACATATCAATGCGCTCATTGTTCTCTAACCATACGCCATCTTCATCTGACGCATGGATCATGCAAATTCGATCTTTGCCCAGGGTCTCAAGCTCTTTGATGAGGTCACGATCATTTTGTAAGGCATTTGCGAAATTGAAATAGCTCTGAATATTGGGAGATCCGATTTCTTCCAAAAACTCAGCTTCTCTGGCGGCGTCATAAGCAGTTTCAATACCTATGATCACATCCGCTGCTTCCGCCTTTGGTACAACTATTTCCTTGAACTTCTGGAGCAGAATCGGTCTCAGCTCAGGGTTCTGAACCATATCACCTTTGACGCCAAATGGCAGAAAAGAAGTTTTCACTCCCATCATGACCATACTATTGATCGCATCATCGATCATGGGCGCAATATCTCGCTCCGCAAGAGACTGCGCATAGAAACCTGACATCGCAATAGAGCTTAGCTCCAGGTTATACTTCTCCAGCTCCTCCCTGAACATCTTTCTAAATACTGGATCACGCATTTTATTATCAAAAATGGGCCTGTTACCCAAACCTCCCATATCCAACTCCAATCCATCTGCTCCAATCTCTGCAGTACGCTTGAATGCCCCCATTTTCTGACGCTTCAGGATCATCCAGTCACAAACTGAGACTTTATACCGCTGTTTCTTCTTTCTCAAGTTATCCTTAAGTACTCGCTCACCCGGCTCAGCTCCCACTCTAATCAATGGTGCAGAAACCAATGCCGCAGTAGCAAAGGCAGAATTTGAAAGAAAACTTCTCCTACTCTGCTTATCACTCATTTTGACTCTTGTTTATTTTCCAACATCTCTTTTTCCATACTCATCCATATGAATGCGCCGGTTGCTTTCGCATCATTGTCGATGATCGGTTCGCTGATATAATACTCAAAGCTTCCATCTCTTCTCGGGTTGTCAGCCGGGCCTAATCCGGCAACTGCACAACATTTCTGAAGCGTCAGGGTGCCATCTTCATTTTCCTTTAGAAACTCCTTCAATACACCTGCATATCCCTTATCCGCAACCTCCATATATGAATCATCGATATAACCTTTCCTCATTGCTTTGTAAAGTGTATACACGAACATCACTGAAGCAGAGGCCTCCAGGTAGTTGCCTTCTCGGTCTCCCTGATCAAGTACCTGGTACCATACACCAGATTCAGTATCCTGCATGTTCTCAATACCCTTTGCCACTTTCCCAACCATTTCAACCAAAACGGGTCTATCCGGATGATCCTCTGGTAGGTAATCCAACACATCTACCAAAGCCATTCCCAGCCAACCCAAACTTCTTCCCCAGTAATTGGTGGAAAGCCCCGTTTCTGGGTCGGCCCAAAAGATGGATTTACTCTCATCCCAGGCATGATGATACAGACTCGTTTCTGGGCTGTAATTATGCTCATCAATTTGCTTGAACTGAGTAGTGACGACATCAAAGTATTCGGGCTGATCAAACTCAGCAGCATACTGAGCCAGAAAAGGAGAACCCATGTAAAGTCCATCCAGCCACATTTGGTATGGATACCTTTTTTTATGCCAGAAACCACCAGTCGATGTTTTTGGGTGATTGTCCAGTTGCTCCACTAACAACTCAATGGCCTGCTTATATTTTTCATCGCCGGTCTCTTTATAGATTGGAAAAAGAATTTTACCGGCGTTGATCATATCAATGTTGTATTTGGATGAGTCATACGTGTAAATACTACCATCATCAGCAACCAGACTGTCAGCGTACCTCAGCACATGATTGAAATAGATAGAGTCTTCGGTATACCTCCACATATCCAACAAGGCCTTTCCCTGAACGCCCTGCGTATAGCCCCAGTAAGGCTTACCATGCCAGTCGATCATCCAAACCTCTGGAAATCGTTTCATTTCGGATTTTGCAAAACGCACAGACAAACGTTTGTCTTTCTGTGACTCAGATTGTTTTTCAGAGGGAGTAGTACAACTCCAAATTAGAGCAAACATTAGTAGACTTAATATTTGGGATTTAGCCATTGATAGGTTCATGAATGGTTGTTTATTGATTCAGTTTATTCATTAATTCGTCGTAATTAAGCACCGCATTTTGAGGAAAATTGATAGCCTGGTTACCAAATACATAGAGTAACTCTTGTTCTTCAACAGTAATTCCGGACTCGTCGATTTTACCTCCTGACTGAATAGCACTTAAATCCAGACCAAGTTTACTGGCCATAAATTCGTACATAGCATTACGCTTGGACGGACCATAGTCATGTTTCTCCCTTGCAAAGTGTGCATTTTCAACCTGATCATCTGCTCCGTAAAATTCATATGTTCGCTTGATAAATGGATATTCTACCTCCGGCACCTGAAAAGTCCAGTCGCCACCATCAGAAATGATCATCATGGGCTTAGGGGCAAACATAGCTGCCACTTCCGCATTATTGGTTTTACCCCCACAGAGATGAATCCCCATTCCACTTTCACAAGGGCATCCGCCTGAATGAAAAGAAGAAGTCATCACCGTAGGCACACTAACTTTTATTCGATCCTCAATAGCAGCAATCAGCATTGTTTGAGAACCTCCTCCAGATCCTCCGGTAATCCCCACTCGCGAAGGGTCCGCATATTTTTGAGCCAGGAGATAATCCAGCAGCTTCAGTCCATTATTGATCTGGATCGTTTGGGCTATACTTTTCCGATGAGATTGTGAACCTACTTCTTGCGCCGACTCGCCCCAACCAAACAAATCATAGGTAACAACAACGGCACCCATTTTAGCCAAACCAGCCGCTCTCGTTTGAATGTCTTTATTATATCGGCCATCTCCAAAATGCCCATTTGGAGATAAAATAACCGGAACCCTTCCCTTTATTTTTTCAGGTTTATAAATGGAGCCCGTGACGTAATAACCCGGAATGGTTTCTAATCCGATATTCTCAACCGTATAACCTGCATACTTTCTAATTTTACTAATCACTGTTGTCGGATTAGCCACAACCGGAAGACCATTTAGACCTAAAGCTTCAATGAAACACGATCTAAGTTCGGCTTTTCTGCTTTCCCATTCTTCTTTGTTGGAGTACAAAGTGGTATAGTAATCCAGAGCAGCCGATCCCTCCTCGGAAGTTACCAAGTGATATTGGAAAGGTTTCAACTTATAGGTTCGCTGATCCTGCTTCACATAGATATGATCAAAAGGAGCTAAAACCGCTTTTAAGCTCGCCTCCAAATCTCCGGGAACCAGTCGCCAATCGGCGTACTTTAATTCGTAGTTTTCAAAGTCCTGAACATTGTATTTAAACCGTACCTGATAACTTTCCTGAAGATCATCCAGCACATCGATCAATGGCTTAGTGAAATCGTCGTCCGATATCTGCGCCACCGAAAGCATCGTGGTCGATAGGAATAAAAGGATTGTAAATAGGTTTTTCAATTTCATTTCATCAGTTTTTCGAGACGGCATAGGTAAATGAATGTTGTCCTGAAACCAGTTCCACTGCTCCCTCCTCCTCCAAACCATCCGGAATGATAAACGTGGCAGAGGCATTCACCGGAACTTCTAATTGGATGCTAAACATTCCTTCCTGAATGCTCCAATTTACTGCTATTTTGCCATAAAGTGTTTCAAAGCCACCTTTGGCCCAGGTTATATCCCCGATAATATCCGGTTGAACAACATAATGCTTAAATCCCGGCTCATTAATATCAGAAACAATGCCAAGAATAGATTTAAAGAACCATTCCTCTACCTGACCCATCATGAAATGGTTCCATGAATTACCTTTTGCAGGATCCCATTGTTCGGTGAGGGTTGTCAGCCCATATTGCAACTGATAACCATAACCCGGAGCTTCATAATGATTCAACATCTTGTACATCACCTCATTTAGTCCATTTTCAGCCAAAGCCTGGAAAAGATACCTGTTCCCTACATCGCCCGTGGTTAGCCTCCATCCATGAGATTCAATATCGGTGACCAGATTCTGTAACACAGCTTGTTTATCTTCCTGATCTGCTAGTCCCATATATACAGCAACTGCATTACTGTACTGGCTGCCCGTACCATATTGTTTTGTCTCAGCATCTAAAAAAGCCTCATTAAATGCGACTCTAATCTTTTCTGCCAGCTCACCATAAACCTGCCTATTTCGATCATCTCCTAACAGCTCTGCAGATTTCTCCAGTGTCAAGGCACATAAATAATAGTGAGAGGTAGCTGAAAGCGCAATCGGGCTATTTTTAGAGTAGCCTGCAGCGTGGTCACCATAGTCATACCAATCCCCCAATCCATGCGAAACAATGTGATTTTCTGATCTCGATGTGAGGTAATTAACGTATCGTTTCATCACCTCAAAGTATTCGCTTATCAGCGAACCGTCACCGTAATATTCATAATATAACCACGGCACCAATACGACAGCAGCTCCCCATTCTGGTGAGTCCGTAAAATCTGCTCCCCAGGAGTATGCTGAAAAATCGGTATACTCAGGCGCAATATTCGGAACCATCCCATTAGCTCTCTGGGCATCTGCCATATCCATCATTGATTTCCTTAAAAGCTGAGTGAGGTCATAATTGTAAAGGAGTCCCGGCCCCACCAGCTGAATCTCTTCTATCCAACCAAGCTTTTCACGATGAGGACAATCCGTAAACACCGCCTGCATATTGCTCTTGATAGCATTATTAATCAGAGTATGCGTTTTAGTGAAAATCTCATTGGAGCATGCAAACTCCCCCAGGGGTTGAGCATTGCTATAGACGAAGTTGGATTTAAGGTCTATTATTCGAGGCAAATCCGGTGATACGTCCTTACCATAGCTCACACCTTCAGCCTGGATATACTGATAGCCATAATAGCTGAACCTTGGAGTCCATTCCTCCACACCATCTCCTTTGAGCATGTACTCATAATAATGAGGTCCTCCGGTATTTCTTTGAGTCACCAAACTATCCTTCAGGCGCTCCCCCACGATCAGCTTAACCCTCTGCCCCTTACTACCCTGAACCTTTAGGGTCGGATATCCGGAAAGGTTTTGTCCCATATCAAATACATAAGTAGATGAATCTGCCTGAAACCAATTCTTGATATTGTATTTTTCCTGAACTTCAACTGCGGGAGCCATCTGAGGTTTCAAATTTCCTCCGGGAGCCCCCTGAACAACCACCGGGTACCACGATTCATCGTCAAATCCTACTCTGGCCCAGCCTTCCTGTTCAAGGTTGGCATCATAATCCTCTCCTCCAAAAACGCAATTAAAAGTGATCGGGCTCTCTGAGTATTTCCATGATTGATCAGACTGTATCGTTACCTTTTCACCATCCTGATACTCAATCTCCAACTGGAAGAAGAGTGTTGGAGGACCAAAGCTCACCCAAAATTTGCGATACCGGTTTCCAATGACATTATACATGCCATTCCCGAGTAGTACCCCAAAAGCATTTGCGCCTGATTTTAGGGTTGTCGTGAGATCGTAAGTGTTATAGAAAACAGTTTTATCATAATCTGTCCAGAGAGGTGCAAAAACACTCTTCCCTACTTTTGTTCCATTAACATTTAGCTCATAATGCCCCAGGCCTGAAATGAATACCGTTGCAATTTTAATTTGCTTGGTTACATCAATTTCCTTCCTGATCATAATAGATCGCATAGCCATCTCCGGTATGCTGTCATAGAAGTCACCGTACTTTTTCAAAGAAGGTGAATGCCAGGCACGGCCTTCAGGCAGATGAGCATCTTCCCTTCTAATGGCACCAATCCATTCGGCTTTCAAATCACGATTATCGGGTGCTGTGTGAAACCATGATGACTTCGTTTCTGTGGGTCTGTCCTTTTGATCCCATACCTGAACTTTGAAATCATACCTGGTATCAGGCTTTAAAGGTGCCCCCTGGTAACTCACCCTTTGACTCTTGTCGGAAATAACTTTTCCCGTTTTCCAAACCTCCTCGGATCCGTCAAGAACTGTAATCTGATAAGCACGCTGCTCAACACCGTTTTCTTCGGCCTTCAGCTTCCACCCAAAACAAGGAGACCTGGAATCGATACCCAAAGGCTTTTCCAGGAATTCAACCGTCAGGCCATCTATCCTGATAGCACTTTGAGAACTACAGGAGACAACCCAAAATGCAAGGCAAATCAGGCCACCGATGTATTTGAATTTCCGTTTTAGGGTGAAGAGATTCATGAATCTGATTTATAGGCTTGGCCAGCTCAGAGAATCAATTTTAGTAAGCTCCAATTGCGTAGGATCTATTTCTACATGTTTGACCTTCAGCCTTCTCCAGGTATAAGTCACATGTAACATGCCGTCCGAAGTTTGAATGATCGCCGGATAAGAATACTGGCTAATCGGTGAATCCTCCAATATCAAAGCTGCATACCAATTGATACCATCTTCCGAAATTGATAAGTGAAGAGGCGTTCTCGGGCCTTTCGGGCCACCATCGGGATCAAGTGTATGGTTGTAAACCAGCGCATGACGGCCATCAGCCATCGTGACAGCATCAGTACCCGAGTTGTTCTGTGGTAGTGAAGTGAGTTCTATTTCCGACCAGGTCTCACCATAATCTTCTGACCATGCTGTCGCCAGTCTTCTGCTTCTACTTCTGCTCAGCATTTGCAGTTTTCCATCGCCATGTATCAATACACTTGGCTGGATCACATTATGATCGCCATTTGGCTCACCCTTATTGATTGGCCCAACCATTTTCCAGGTTTTGCCAAAGTCCTTCGATAACTCGAAATGTATTTTCCATCCATCCCCTTCTGTACTACTGCCTGATATCAATGTTCCATTTTCCAATAAGACAGGTTTATTCTTTACTGGCCCAATAAACCCTTCCGGTAATGCTTTTTGCTCAGACCAGGTCAATCCACCATCATTAGAGGTTCGCAAAAAACCAATCCAATTGGATGGGTGCGCCCCTATTTTATAATAAAGCTGAAGCTCCCCATTAGGCACCTGATAAAGAACCGGGTTCCAGGTAGGATAACGAGTGGAATCTCCTTCGATAAATCCTTCTGCAACCAGCTGAGGATCCGTCCAACCATCGGCTTCTTTACGACAAACCCAAATACAAACATCCGGGTTTCGTTCCTTGGTCCCACCAAAAAACGCTGTGATCAATGTTCCATCAGTTGTTTCCTCAATAGTCGTAGCATGACATTGGGGAAATGATGCCGTATCGTAAACAAACTCATCAACTAGAATACCACTCTTCCAGTCAGTTCGCTTTTTTGGTTGACAACTGGTTACAATGAAAGCTGAAATCAATACAGCCAAAGACAATTTTAGAAGGTTAATCATTCAATGAGGGGTTAATGAAATTTAATGTGTTCTATTAATCCGAAAATTTAGTGTACTAAATACACTTTTGTATCCTGCTGTGTCTGTATCATGGCCTTGAACTGAAATCAAAATACAGATCCATAACCTTACTACGCTTCCTCCACGAATCGTAGGGTCCATAATCAAAAAACATATTCTTCTTGCCCTCAGGCCCCATATTCCAGGGATCGTTGGTCTTGGTACCAATTGGTGGTATCGCTTGCATAAAAGAAATATCTCCACCAGGGAATGGCGGCGACAAACGAGGATCCTTATCCTGAACTGGAGTAAACAACCTCAAAAAAACGCTCTCAGAGGATGTCCCCACTACAAATGACTGCTCACTGCTTTGAATTTCCGCCCAGTAAAGGTTGGCATGGTACCCTTTAAACTCAGGGTAGATCACCGGTGATGCCCCAGTCATAGTATTGTTGTAATCTTTTTGATGAACATCCAACTCAGCACCGTGAACCCTGTTTTTCCAAACACGGTAAGGGCCATCTCCCATCCATCTTACACCCTGAACCAATTCTTCAGGATAATCGAAGTTGACGCCCATATAATCAAAATGAACATCGTAAATCTCCGGAACGTAATAAATGTTCAGTGAAACCAGTCCGGACGGATAAAAGGTCCACGTAAACTCTTTCATGCGGGATTCCTTTTCATCAAATGTGCATACTAGCTGAAGGTTATTTTCTTGCTTTTTCACATTGATGCCATTGAACTTCACAACCCCGGCACTTAAGAATGGACCATTGTTGAATGGAATCTCACCCTTCTGATTCATCACCTTTTTAAGAAAACCATTTTTCTTATCAATGGTATATTCCATTGAACCTGCCTGTATGACAAAGGAAGATTCGTTTTCGGTGTAGGTCACCTTTTGTTTACTCACTTCTTTGGTCAATTCATTAAAAATATCCTCAGGAAGCGTAATAGGCCATACATTGGTATATAGTTCTTCACCCGATGGACCATAGGAAGCTATTTCAAGTACGTCAAATTGCTCCCAGCCTTCAGGAAGATTAACATTCAATATGCCCTTGTAACCTGGATTCACCGATGGTGATTCGATTTCACCTGTTAGCTCCTTTTGAATAACATCTCCATTTGGAGAGGGTAAATCCAGTAGTTTCCAGGTGAAGCTACATTGCTCAAGGTTGGTATAGAGGTATCGATTCTCCACCTCAATGTTACCATCAAAGGCGATGGTAATATCCTCTTCAGTTAATCGTACAGGAGACCAGACCTCCTTAATTGTATAAAAGCTGGCTTCTTTTTCATGAAATGGACCAAGAATTCCATCATTGGCTTTATCGCCATAAGTATCAATTTTTCCATTTAGATCAGTACGAACAATACCCTCATCCGCAAACACCCATAGGAATCCACCGGCCGCTTTTGGGTTCTTCCACATTAATTCCCAATAGTCATACAGACTGGCACCAGACCCTCCATCGTACAGACCATGTAAGAACTCGGTTGGAAAGGTAATCATCGGGCCATTCCAAAAGGTGCCAACCCCATAATCGTATCCACGATAATGCTGCGTAGCTGTGCCGTTAAATTCCTCCCATGGATGGATCACCAGACGATCCTGTAGGTCATACTTACCAAACATTTCATCAAAATCCGGGTTATGCCCTCCTTCATTGCCATTGTCCCAGATCACGATGGAAGGATGATTCTGATCATGAAGAACCATCTCTTGAAGTAGTTTGGATCCAATTTCGGTATCATAGGCATCATGCCATCCAGCTAACTCCTCCAGCACAAACATGCCAAGGGAATCGCAAGCATCCAGAAAATGAGCATCAGGTGGATAGTGAGAAGTGCGAACCGCATTCATGTTCATTTCCTTCATTAAGAGGATGTCGTCGATACTCATTTGCTTATTCGTGGTCCTTCCTGATTCCGGCCAAAATGAGTGATGGTTTACCCCTTTAAATTTAATTTTCACCCCATTCACGTATATACCGTCTCTTTGTCGAATCTCAATTGTTCTAAAACCAAACCGATTGCTAGTTTCATGTACCAGTTGGTTTTTGGAATACAGCTGAAAATTGACCTCATACAAGTTGGGTTGCTCCGGATTCCATGTTGCGATTCCGCTTAACTTAGTCTCCAATTGAATCTTACAGTCCTTTTTACCGACCTTAACCTCAAACGGCGCTCCCACAGGTTGATTATCCAATGTGTAAACCTGCGCCACGACCTTGTCAGATGATCCGGATTTGTGAAGGCATACTTCTGCTTTGAATGATCCATCTGCTTTTGCATCGATGGCTACCTGACGGATGTTTTGTTTAGGCTTTACCTCTAAAAACACGGGTCGGATAATTCCTCCGAAGATCCAATAGTCAGCATAGCGCTCAGCCTTATTCACCGAGGCATTAGCAGAATGTTTCCAAACTTTCACCTCTAAAAGATTTCTTTGACCAATGGTTACCAACTTTGATATATCGTATCTAAAGCTGTAGAACGATCCTTGGTGAAGATCACCGGCAAGCTTGCCATTAATTTTAACTTCTGTATCAGTCATGGAGCCTTCAAAGACAATCTCTATCTGCTTTTCTTCCCACTCTTCCGGCACTTCAAATTCCAACCGATATTGTCCGTATTCTTTTCCGCGCACCGAATCTTTCGCATGACCATAATTGTATTTACCAAAGCCTTCCAGTTCCCAGCAGGATGGCACCGGTATTTTCGTCCACTGTCCGGAACCACGGCCCTCAGATAAATAAAAATCCCAATACACCTGATCTCCATATCCCTTTCCCGAAAGGTATTTGGTGATGGTCTGTGTTTGTGCCTGAGCAACCAGACCTATAATCAGAGCAAATAAGACGTTAACGTTTTTGGGTTTAAAAATCATTGACAAGGGGTATTAGAATTCCGGGTTACACTGAAATTAAGAAATCATCTCCGATTTACTGCAAATCAATTGTCGAAAGTATTATTTACAATATCAATCGAGCCACATTATCAGTCAATGAACAATTATGTAATATCAGTTTAACCATCCGTACTTTATTCTTCCGGTGTTTCATATTGATTAAAAAACCCTTCTACTCCCCCTCTAAATGCCTTATTTACCCATCCAAGCTAAAATTTTAACGGTTATTTAAAATCACCCGAAAAAGACATTGAATTCTGATGAATTGGCAACAAAGCCTACTTTGATTAGATATATTAAATTATTTATCCTTTTATCAGTGTTTTTCGCAAAAAAATATCCATTTCACTGAATGAATTAATAGTCAATCACCAATTTTGTCTCATAATTCATAATTCAAACACTTATGAGACACACATTTAAAACACTCGCAGCGATTTTAACGGTATTGGTTAATGTTGCTGCATTTGCAAAGACAGATTCTGCAGACGCAACTTTTTTCAAAGTGGTTGCGCAGAAGAATGAGTATGCATTCAAAGTAATCTATAAAGGACTTGAGAAATCTGTGGTGAACGTACAATGGACCAACGAATACAATGAAGTAGTATATAAAGAAACCCTTAATTCAATCGAAGGCTTTGTTAAACAATACGACCTTTCTTCACTGCCAGACGGTGAATACAAGGTGACATTAAAAACAAAGGATTTAGAATTCTCTGAATTGGTAGAGACCGGGGACCTATCGGATTTCAACTTCAGCCTAAAGGGACAGAGCGGTAAGAACGTTGTTCTAACCGGACGTCATCCTCAGGGAAAGGACGTAACTGTGGTTATCCTCGATGAAAAAAGGGATGTTATTTATAGTTCATCCCTGAAGGACACTCAGGCAGTGAGTAAAAAATATAATTTTGAAAAAATTGATACAGATGCTGTAACTTTTGTCCTGTATCATAATGATAAGCTCCTCAAAGAAGAATCAATTGCCTTTTAAGGTTAGATAATTTGAATATAAGTAAGGCCGATCCAGTGGATCGGCCTTTTTTTATTAACCAACAACCACTACTAATTAATATCAATATCCAGGATTCTGTTCTAGATTGGGGTTAGCCATAACATCTGCTTTAGGAATAGGGAATAGCAGATACATAGGATCTGATGGCTCCTTCAATGTCCAGGATTCCAGGAACGTTCCATATCTAATCTGATCATTTCTTCTATAACCTTCCCAAAACAACTCTCTGCCTCTTTCTGCCAACAATCCTTCCAAATCGAGAGTACCTAACTCAGCTACCTGACGATCCGTTCTTATTTCGTTCACTATTGTCAATGCACTCGCTGCATCACCTTTTCTTAATAAGGCTTCAGCTTTAAGCAACAGCATATCAGCATATCTAAACAAAACATAATCGTTATCAGCATTACTCCAGCCATTATCATAATCAGGAACATACTTAATAGGCCTATATCCATCATAAAGACCAGCATTTTGGATTACTGAGATTTCTTTAGAAAAAATAATTTGCTCTTTTAGATTATCATCACTGTCGTATTGAGGGTAAGCATCCAGATACCTTTGGGTCACAAATCCTACATTATATCCACCCCCTTCTATGGTTATGGGATGCTCATAATATCTTCTAATATCGGCCTCTTCAAAGGAGTTATAAAATTCAGCTATTGTAGCCCAACCATTCCAGCCCCCACCAATCTCCCCAGGTAATATTGCATACCAGGTTGTCCAAAGACTTGATACTCTTCCTCCTCCAATGCTTTCTATCGAAAATATTATTTCGGATGAAATATCGTTGTTATCAGGACCAAAGCTATCCCAGTAAAAATCCAGAGCCTTACCATCAATCGCATCCACATATGATATTACTTTATCCATATCCGAATCCAGGAAAGTTGGAGATTCACGATTGATATAAACTCCCCTATTGATATAAAGCTTGGCCAATAATGCTCTGGCAGCATTTTGTGTAGCTCTATAGGCAGGATTCGTTGTTGATAAATCCGGAAGCACTTCCTCGACTTCCGAAATAATAAAGTCAATTGCTTCCTGCCTACTCAGTACCAATGGAGCCTCTCTTAGGTCTTCTCCAGGGTTTCTAAAAGGAACCTGTCCCCATAGATCTAAAATTTGCCAAAGGAAAAATGCGCGTAGAAACCGGGCTTCTGCTGCAACTTCAACTGGCGGATCAAAAGAGAGAATGTTTGTCGCATCAAAGTTTCCGCGATTTAGCTTTCCCCAAACCGAATTATTTATTGGGTGTGCTGCTGTCCAGGTATGCTGATGGAGTGTTCTATACTCTCCTCCATTATCCCAACCTGAAGGCCTTGAAGGACAAATACCTTCATCGGAACTGATAATATTCATCACATTCACGCCATTTTCATAGTTCACCATTGAACCATCAAAATCACGATAAACTACCTCCAATAGAGCATCATAATCCGCATTTGCTATCAAATACGCCTGCGCTTCCTCTGCTGTGGCATCCGATTTAAGTTCCTCATCCAGGTCCGTACATGATAACTGAGCGATCAGGGGAAGAACCAATAAATATTTATATAATTTCATATTTGTTTTCTTTTTCATTCCTAAAATTCAACTCTTTAAAATGACATGTTAACACCCAGTGTAAATGTCCTTGCCATAGGATACGGTATATATTCAATGCCAAAAGAAGGCACCCCATTAAACCCTCTGTTCGTATTGACTTCAGGATCAAATCCGCTGTAATTAGTCACTAAAAACACATTTTGACCAGTGACGAAGCATTCCAAATTTCTCAACAATCCTATCTTGTCAAACTTGTAGGACAAAATCACATTCTGCAATCTCAGGAAATCGCCATTTTCAAGATATCTGGTAGAAACAGTATTTGAGTTTGCAATACTTTCTTCACCAAGAGCAAGTGAAGGTGAAACATTTCGACCAATAACGAAATTGGAAGCCGTGATCAGGGCATTTTCAGTGTTATTGTATATCTGATGCCCGAAAGCCCCATTAAAACTCATTTTGAAAGACCAATTTTTGTATTCAAGATTGGTATTGATCCCTAAAATAAAGTCGGGGTTTGGGTTTCCAACATAGGATGGTTCATCAGAATACGTCGCCAAACCATCATTATCAAAACCCTCAAATATTGGCATGTAAAAAACAAAAAGGGGTTCCCCGTCGGCTAATTGCTGCGAAGTAGCTCCTGAGCCTCCAAGTCCATTTCCTTTGATCTCACCAGTTGCAACAGGAACTCCATCATATCCAATTAATTTATTCTTTAACCATGTTCCATTCACTCCCAGATCAAAATAGAGACCATTTGGTTGATTGACCAAAACAGAATTAAGAGATAGCTCTAATCCACGGTTATTTACCGTTGCGGGAAGATTATACCAATAGGACGTTGAAGGAGCCGGTTGAATTGTATTCAACTGGAATAATAAGTCCTCTGTGTTTTTGTCGAAAATTTCAATAGTTCCACTTAACCTACTATTGAAGATGGCAAAATCTAGTCCGAGATTAGACGTTTGGGTAGTTTCCCACTTAAGATCAGGGTTGGCAACATTGGCTAGAGCCAACCGTCCTTGTCCATAAGCATACCTTTCCTGAGCGGCACCAGCGGGGAACTCCTGATTACCTGTCTTTCCCCAACCCAATCTCAATTTTAGATTGTTGATCACAGAAGACTCCTTCAAGAAAGACTCTTGAGAAAGCACCCATGCACCAGAGAAAGAAGGGAAGAATCCGTACCTATTGTTTTCACCAAATTTGGTTGATCCGTCTGCCCGAAAAATTGCAGTCATCAGATATCTATCCGAGTGACTTAAAAAGACTCTGGAAAAATAGGATTGAAGTACATTTGTAGGGTCTCTAAATGATGACACCGAGATATTTCCCGAAGGAATGTTACCCATGATATCTGTCCCCCAAACATCGAAATTGGTGAACCCATTTCCAGCCATCGTACTTGTAAATCTTAAATAGGTTTGATATTCATAACCTACCAAGGCATTCACCTTAAGCTTTCCAAACTTTTTATTATAACTCAGGGTATGATTGAGCGTATTGCTGGAATTTTCAACTCTACTAATCGAGGAATATCCAAGATCGGTAATTTGACTCAAGAAAAGCTCTCCAGAAAGATCAGAATTCCTTGTTCCAATTGCTTGATTTGTTCCATAAGTAACCTTAAAAGATAAATCTTGGGTAATATTCCAGGTCAGGCCCATACTCGCAAGGGTACTGGACACAGTAGACTGATCTCTATGATACTTCAAGAGTGCCAACGGATTTGTCGGGATTCCTACGACAGAATTATATGACTCCTGAACCAGCCCATTTTCATCTTGAAAAGGAACAGTGGGATTCCACTCAATCGCATTTCCAATCAAAGATCCATTAATATTAGAGTTATCTGCAATTGGCGCACCGTTTTCATTCGTCCTTGAGGATATAAGACTTACATCCAAATTCAGTTTGTCATTCTTCAAAAACTTATATGAAGCAATTAAACTTCCATTATACCTGGTTAACCCGGACTCCTTAATGATACCCTGCTGATCATACATACCTCCCGACACCCTATAGTTCATTTTATCATTTCCTCCACTTACAGAAACATTGGCAGTCTTCGTAATTCCGGTTCTAGTAATGGCATTGAAGGCATCTACATCAGAGCCGCCATCATAAGCTGCAGCGTCTAAACCTCTGGCAGAAATAGCAGTTCTCCATGTTGAGGCATCCATCAAGTCCAATTCTCGAGCCATAATACTTACGGCAGAAGTAACTGAGACATCAACCTTCGGCGCACCGCTTACTCCTTTTTTGGTCGTCACAATAACAACTCCATTCGCACCACGAGATCCATAAATAGCGGTGGCTGATGCATCTTTCAAAATATCTATCGAAGCAATGTCATTAGGATTAAGAAAGCTCAAAGGGTTCGAAGCAGGGGAACTTCCAAGCTCACTTAAAGAAGAGCCCGGATTAGTATTCCTACCGTCTAATGGCACTCCATCCACCACAAACAGAGGTTGTTGCCCGGTTCTCACCGAAGAAGTACCACGAATTCTAAAGGTTACCGCACCACCAGGCTGACCACTGTTGTTTACTATATTTACCCCTGCTACTTTTCCTTGAAGCATTTGGTCAGGTGAAGCATTGATTCCTTTGATGAAGCTCTCCTCTCCGACTCGGGTTACAGACCCTGTCAGATCTTTTACTTGTGATGTCCCATAACCAACCACGACAACTTCTTCAAGTTGCTCAAGGTCTTGTTGTAACGAAACATTGATAACATTTCTTCCGTCCACAGGAATTGTCACCGCCTCATAACCGATAAACGTGATTTCCAAAATAGCTCCTTCGGGTACCTCAAGAGAATAATTTCCATTGAAATCTGTAATAGTGCCTTTTGATGTGCCCTGAACTATGACGGTAGCTCCGGGTAAAGGCTCTCCTGTCTCGTCTGTAATGGTACCGGTTACCGTAGCGCTCTGATCAATGGTAATTGTTAATTCCTTCCTTTCCGATTTAGTGCCTTTCTTCACACTAATTGAATTATTCACTTGCCGAAACTCAACATTTACCTGCCTGGCAATATCTATGAGAAATTCGGCTACACTGGCTTTGTTAGTAGAGAGTAGTATTTCCTCCCCCAGGTCCAGACCTTTGTCCGTATAAAAAAATCTAAAATCTGTATTTGACTCTATCTGATCAAAGATATTGTCCACTGTTGCATAGTTCGATTCCATTTGAACGATCACATCTTTTACACTTTTAACTTGTGCATTGACCGTATCCGATACGGCCGATGAGATCGTTATTACAAACAATACAAATACATATAGTGTGTGCTTTGCAACCATATAGATGGTTTGAAATAGGCTATATTTCATACTTTTGTAAAACTTTAATTAGTAAAAGGTTAATTGCAGGCAAGGAAGCGGCAACTTCCTTACCTTGAGAAACTTAATCTTTACGAAGGCCTTTTGAGGCCTTCGTTTTTTCTAATATGAGGGTAAATTTTCTTTCATAATCATTTAGGGCTTGGGTTTAAAGTTGATTTTCACTTTCTTATCGTTTATTGAATAATCAAAATCAAGAGTATGACCTAGTACCTGCAGTACGTTGGCTAAATATTCATTATTAAAAGTTCCTGAACATTTGAGATTATGGATATCACCATTAACCTCAAACTCCACTCCATACCACCTTTCTAGCTGAGCTATCACCTCCTTTAAAGGGACCTTATCAAAATAGATTATTCCGTCTTTCCAATAAGTAACCAATTGCCCGGAAACACTCCTTTTATGCAGATGGCTTACATGCTCGTTGACTATCACCTGTTCATTTGGGGACAAGATGATTCGCTCTTTGGAGATTTCGTCATCAACACTAACTTTCCCTGTAATCAAGGTTACTTTCACCTCACCCAAATCCTTAAAACTTTGGATATTAAACGAGGTACCAAGAGCAGTTGTAGAAAGCCTACCACTCCTTACCACAAAAGGACGTTCTGTATCTTTAACAACCTCAAAATAGGCTTCTCCCTCAAGTGTTACCTCTCTAATATTGGAGAACTGTGAAAGGTAGCTAATCCGACTGTCAGCATTCAGGTAAACCACGGAGCCATCAGGCAAATGTACTTTTGACTTTTGACCTTCCGGATTAGCTTTTGTTATTAACCTGGATTGTCCTGGCAAATTTTCTCCGTCAATGGAAAGCAATTCTGGATTCAATAATACACTAACTCCGAGCAGTAAAGGGATAAAAGCAGCAACAGCCCATTTGATCCAACTAGCTTGAAAAGTCCTGGTAGAATCTTCTGGGATTACAACCATTTTTCTCAATGATATTTCATTATCCTTCTTTTGCTGGATTTTTTGAAATAATTCATTGTTATCAAAAGCCAACTGATCATCAGTTCCTTTCTCCCACAGGGCATCTAAATAAATCGAAAGCTCCTCTTCAGATGCCCCGGATTCTAACCACCGCATAAAGGCCTCCGCCTCTGCACTTGACATCTGTCCACTAAAAAACCTTTGGCTTTGCTTTTGTATATCCATTAGTGATTTTTGGTCTACATATTATATAGCCGCAACTCACACGAAATACTCACGGGAATAATAATTTTTTCATCTAACCACCATAAATAGGTATAAATAATAATGGCTATTTAAAAATTCAGCTATTTTATTGAAAATCAAACAAACAAAAACCATATCAACACAGAGATTACTCTCATGTTAATCAGTTTTTCTTTAAGAGATTTTGTTGCACGATAAATTTGATTTTCAACTGTTCTTACCGAAATACCAAGTTTATCTGATATCTCCTCGACAGAATGGAAGTCCACATTTTTCATCATGAAAATTTGCTTTTGCTTATCAGGGAGTTCATCCAACGCCTTTGCTGAGAGGTCTTCCATGTTAGCAAAAATGATATAGTCTTCTGTAATATTTGACCGGGAATCCATATTGGAGATGGCGTATTGTTCGTAGGCTGTTTTGTAGGCTCGGTCTCTAAAATGTTTAATTACCAGAGACCGGGTAATACTTAGCAAGTATGAATTAATGGAAAGCTCAGGATCAAGGTATTCACGCCTTCTCCAAAGTTTAATAAATACTTCCTGAACCACACCTTCGGCATCTTGATGGTCCAGCCACATCTTACGACAGGTATTGTAAAGCTTTGCGGAAAAATGATCATACAACCTTCCAAAGGCCTTTTCATCTCCTGCTTTCAATTTTTCAACAAGCCCGGAAAGCTCCTTAATCTTCAATGCTCTGTGATGTTATAATGCCTATAATATTCCAATGTAAACATTTTAGTAATTACACAATTACAGATTGATACATTGGTTCTTTTTATAAATAATAATATATCTGCCTTACAGCCCACAATCTTTGCGATTTTTCTAATTGTTACAAAAAAACACCAACACTCTGCTTTTCATATTTACAATTAAGCCTGACCTTTCAATTAACAATGACAAGGCCCTGACTTTAAACATTTGAGCATCAATTGGTTCGCCAATAGGACTAATCAAATCTACTTGACGGCAGTCACCAGGTTTTTCACGACTTGTTCCCCGATTTTATTACCCTGAGTAACACCGTTCACAACAGCCATTCTGTAATGTATACCACCATAGAGCCTACTAATTGCCGCTTCTTCAGAAGCTTCCAGGAAGGATGAAAATTGTCTTTCGAAAAGCCCATACTCCACTTCGGTATCATCATTGAAACCAAAATTATCTCCGAAAATATCCGTAAGCGTGACAGCAGCGGCCCGAGAAATTACACTATGGCCACTGGTATACTCAGGGAATGGAGGGGTTTGCAATAATGGCTTCCAATCTTCATCAATATGCCGATTAATTAAAGTTTCCGGCCTTACCAATATGCTTCGCCACTTTTCATCCCAACAAGAAATAAAACCATCAAATAAAGAAATAGAAGTGCGGGTAAATGCTTCACAAGTGTTAATAAAGTCCACTTCTGATTGCCTACATGCTATAGATGCAATACCAATCCAATGCCCTCCGGGCGTTATTTTCTTAGTACCAAACATTGCATGTCCATAATGATGTGAAACATAAGGATTACAATCCCAGAATTTAGCAATATTCAATTGTTCATCATTCAGGTTCACACCAACATCATAAACCTCATATAATTGTTTATAAAAAGTACTCTGTTCATCAAGACTGAAAGGAATAGGCGGCAATGGAGCAAATTGATTAGCAGAATCAAGAACCATCGGCCTTATTTTATTCCAATGGGGCTCAATCCCTTCCATATAATCCGGAGGAGTTGGTTTCCAAAGCCCTTCAGCTGATTGTGGTGTATATTTTGGGAAGGTTCTAGTCTGCTTGTAAAAATCATCATCCATCCAATTCTTAACATGATCAGCTACAGCCTGACCATACTCAAAAGAAGATTTCTTTACAGACTCATCAAGCCCTTCCTGCTTTAGTCGCTCTAATAACAAATGGTACGGCTCATCCATCATTGATTCAGAAAATATTAATGCCTTGCCGACCAGGTAAAAAGCATGAAGACTTGCTAGCTTAGGATTGACATTCCCTGAAGGTGCAACAGGAGAAGTAAATTCATTTAGTTGGCCTCCCAAAGACTTCAATCGGCCTGGGTAGCTTTGGGCCAGTACCTCATATCCAGCAATATTAGAGTAAGCATAGACCCGACTTGCAACTGGTGGAGAGAAGATATCATAAACGACTGTATTGGTAAGGCTTTTAACCATGCCCTGATAAGTATCAGGGTTATCAAGTGTTGTTTTGTAAGTTTCATTTTGCTCGCAACCAGACATCCAAAACATGGCACCAACAAAGCCAATTATCATTAGTTTCTTCATATCAAAAAGTATAACCAAGTAGTTTTTCGTTATTTCTGGCAATCATCATTACCGGCTCGCCACCCAGGTCAATGATTTGAAAATCACGTACCTCTCCAGTTAAGTATAGTCCAGTTCGCGGAACGGAAACAGAACAAAAACTTCCCTCATCTTCTCCTAGCATCAATGTACCAAAGCTTGCATCATAACGGCCAGCTTCCGGCTTGGCACCAAACAAATTCCCACCGAGGAGTACATCTAAGAGTCCATCCTTATTAAAGTCCCAAATAGATATTGCATAAGTGGGACTGTTTTGAGACTCCACAGGAATTAGAGCGCGATCAAAACCACCAGAAGCGTTACTAACCAACAGCGTTGTTTCCAAAATATTAGCCATGTGAATTTCGGCAGATTCCAGTTCTTTTGAGCTAAATATATCTTCAATCCTGGCCTCCTTATATTGTTCATACTTTACGAACCTTTTTTTCAATCCAGGCATTTGCTTCCACAGGTCATGGAGTAAGGGCATTGGGTAAACATCACTACCCTGAAGTTGACAGATTACTTGTTCAATTGCCCCATTACCATCAAAATCAGCAACATAACAATTGATCGGATTTTCCATTGATGCAGTAAACCTTGAATTCAATCCATGGTTCCCAATTAGGTAATCAGGTTTTCCATCTCCGTTGAAATCATCTGACTCGACTGTATTCCACCAACCGCTATATTGATCCAGGCCAACATCCGAAGAGATATTTGTGAAGCTACCATTTTCATTTTTCAGGAGATGCGGATACATCCATTCGCCGACTACAAGTAAATCCGGGTCTCCATCAGCATCAAAATCAGTGAACAATGCATCGGTAACCATTCCCATATCTACTAAATCCGGAGCAAATTCACTATTACCTTCAGTAAATATTCCCTGTCCGTTATTAATATATAAATGGCTTGATAGCTTTACACCATAGTTTCCTGACTGCATACGTGAACCAACAAAGAGATCTTGATCCCCGTCTCCATCAAAATCCTCTGCAACTACTACAGAGCTGTTTGTGCCTTCCTCAGGAAGGGCCTTCTCCGCCTTGTAAAACATACCCGAACCATCATTTAAATAAATTCGATCCACAAGATACCTCGATGAATTGTTGTCATTTCCTCCACTGCACACATATAAGTCCAGGTCTGCATCATCGTCAGCATCGAAAAACACGGCACCCATGTCTTCTGAAAAACGATCCATTTTAAAATCTTCAATAGGTAATTGCTCAAACCTACCACCTTCCCGCTGGATGAATATTGATCCGGGTTGTAAACGTGCCCCTCCGACATAAACATCTTCCAAACCATCACCATTCACATCACCAACTGCCATTTTAGGCCCTTCAGTGGATTTCATATGGTAAAGCATTCGCTCAAAATCGAAATCAACAAAAGAATTTTCAGAATGAACAAAGTTAAAACCAGCCAAGTCAAACACCTTAAAAATGCCTTTTACAGGCTTAAATCCTTCAGTTGTTCTATTGATTTTATCTTTCTCACTAAGTGATATAAGCTGATCTGAAGATACATCCTTTAGTACCGTCTTCCCTCCAAGGTTCCATTCCACAACCAGCGAATCCACCAGGGTAGCATCTCCAAGACCAAATGTCAATTTTGGATCAACAGAGGACTGAAATCCTCGCGTAACAGACTGCTCCTGAAAAAAAACTTTACCACTAGCCCAAAGTGTCACTTTAGTCCCAATAGCCTGAAGATTATCACCGGATCCCTCTAAAGCTACCTGTAAAAAGTGTTGGTCGTCATTAGTGTTGTTCTCATAGATGAAAACCGGCATATTCACATTATTAACTACAAGATCCAAATCTCCATCATTATCCAAATCTCCGTAGGCCGATCCATTAGAATGACTAGGGGAACCCAAGCCCCATTCTTCGGCCTTATTCTCGAACCCCAATTTTCCATTACCGGCAAATGCATAGTTCGGAATTTTAGTAACTGGGATAATATCAATAAGCTTGTTGTAATTAACTTTTCCATCTTTAACAACCATTTTTATAAAGGCCTCATTGGAAATGTATTTGAGATAATCCTGATTAATAATATCCTGATAAATGCCATTCGAAACAAAAATGTCTTTATTTCCATCATTGTCTAGATCAGCTATGAGCGCACCCCAGCTCCAATCGGTAGCTTCTACTCCGGAACGACGTCCAACCTCCGTGAAAGTTGGTTTTTGATCTTCAGAAACTCCATTGTGAACATGCAACATATTGCGCATAAACTGATGATAATAGTCGTTTTCAACATTATATTGATGCTTGTCCCAACTTTCGAAATTGACCATTGTTTTCAACCTTTCATGGGATTCCGGAAGCATCTCTGTTACAAATATGTCTGGATAAGCGTCACCATTTAGGTCTGCAGCATCTGAGCCCATAGAAGCTATACTTATTGAGCGCATTTGAGATTCCAGCTCTTCACTGAAGGTACCATCACCATTATTCATGTAGATATAATCACGCTCAAAAAAATCATTAGAGATGTATAAATCTTGCCAGCCATCTTTATCAAGGTCTGTTACTGAAATCCCAAGTCCAAAACCTATATAGCTACCATAAATCCCTGCCTGTTCACTTACATCTGTAAAAACTCCTCCATTATTTCTATATAATTTATCACCACCTTTTTCATCACGGATGTGACGTTGGTTCTTCATCAGATTAGCACTACCAATGGCAGTGAAGGAATTATTGAGTAAATAAACATCGAGATCACCATCTTTATCGTAATCGAAAAAGGCAGCATGAGTAGAATACCCGGGATCAGCTAGTCCCATCTCACTCGCAAGGTCAGAAAAAGTACCATCGCCATTATTAATAAAAAATTCATTTTCCTTACTGCTACCCTTGGCATCACCACTATTGCATACATAAATATCAACCCAACCATCAGCATTGATATCAATCATCGATACACCTGTAGACCAGGCACGTGCACCCGCGGTCATTGATTTACTCGTAATATCTTCAAACTGGAAATTGCCTTTATTCAAATAAAGCTTATTGGGTTCCATATTGGCAGTGAGATAAATATCAACTAATCCATCGTTGTTGATATCGGCCAAACCAACCCCTCCTCCATTATAGAAATTACGATAGGTGTAAATGTTAAATTCATCAGTTGAAGTCAAACTATTTTCAAACTGAATGCCTGTAACTTCTGATGCCTTAAGCTCGAATTTATAATCGGTCGGTGTAGGTTTATTACAACCAATAATAGCCAATAAGCAAAGTGATACTGAGAAGGCAGGAATTTTAATCATTTGGGTCAAATTAAAGGCTAAAAATATCGGCGAACTCCGATTCCGCCTCAATTACATCGAAAATCTACAAACGATTGCAAATGATCCTGCGTAGGAATATTCTATAAACAAGAATCAGTTTTTCAAAAATTTAAAGTACCCACCAATATCCACGGTCAATTCTGTAACTTTGAGATAATTCGAATGATGTATTAGGACTCACCGCCTGTCATTCCACAAACAGATGAATTGATCTCATGGAAACACAAACCATAAATAAGCCCGGAATGAACGGTGTTTGGTGGTACGAACATAACCCCGGCCCCATCAAAAACCTCCCATTCATTCGTCAGTTCGGACACATGAAAGTCACCAGAATAAATCTGGATGAAAACATGAAGCCGCATCTGAATGATGGTATTGAGATTCATTATATCGAAAGTGGAAAATATGACTGGGTGATTGAGGATAAAACGGTAGAGCTCCTTACAGATGACCTCTCCATCACCGCCCCCTGGCATCTTAACGGCAGTCCTTCCGGGAAAATGGATTTGGGAGAGCTCAATTGGATTGTCATTAAGCCAGAGTACTTCAGCGAAATTGATCAGCTTAATTTTGGAGACTGGACGCGCTTACCTGCCAATTTTCAGCAAAACCTGGGAGAACTGATCGCTTCCGAACGTGGTATAGTGATTCGAAACGCCCGAAATTTTAAACGTTATTTTTTGGACCTGAAAAGGGAATTAACGGATCAGGCAGATGGATATGAAATGATCGTGACCAATATTCTGGAAAATATGTTGATCGCTTTAAATCGACACCTGGAAAATAGAAAACAACAAATTCAGGAGGAAGACTCCTTTATTCTTTCTCTTAATGAGGCAATCAATGCGGACCTAACGAAAAAATGGATTGTGGATGATCTCGCTCAGCAGTTTGGGATGGGTAAAACAAAGTTCACCGATGAGGTTCGCAGATTAACGGGCTATCCTCCCAACAGCTATATTATCAACCTGAAACTCAAAAGAGCCAAGGATCTGCTGCTCAACGCCCCGTCTCAGACACTTTCACAAATTGCCTATACCTGCGGTTTTTCTTCACTTCAGCATTTTACCTCATCGTTCTCTCAGCGAACGGGAATCACCCCGGCATCCTTTAGAAAGAATGGAATGAATTGATCCGAGGCACCAATCATTTATCGCCATAGAGCAAGCCAGGCCTTTATACCTCTTATAAAAAGAAGAACCCTTCAAGTCACAAGCCTGAAGGGTCTATTCCATCAAGGTAATTTTTATCTATTCTCTTTGATATGACGTTAGTCCCACCGCAGATATGGATGCTACTTTCCAATCATCACTTCGCTTTTCCATAGAGTAGTTTTCATAGGTTTCCCAGTTCCGAACAAAGACAGAATCATCTATTGTCATTTTACCTTCCCATTTAATCTTGAATTCTGCAGTAGCCATGGTATCACATACACGAATGAAAAAATCATAAGGCTCAAGCGTAACTCTTGGTCTCGGAGGCCCATCATAATTCTTAGGCCAAAATCTGTTGTACAAAGCTGCCAGGGTATCATAGTTTTTGACAAAAAAATGACCTCCGGAATCCGCTGCAGAAATAAATACATAAGGTTCTGGCACCCACTGTCCCAACCAGGCATCTGCATCACTATTTGCATGAGCAGTAGTTAAGGTTGTAATGGCTGTTTTGATCAACTCTTTCTCCTGGTTAACATCAACGGGAGGTTTGGTTTCATTGGCCTGGGTCTGGCATGAAACAATCCATATGCATAACGCAAATGGAATTAGCAAGTGAATAAATTTTGATTTCATTATTAGGTAGTTTAGGTGACATTCAGAGCTAATGACCTTGATTAAGGTACAAAAAAATATGTTTGAAACAAACACAATTAAAGTATTGACACATAGAAAGATATGAACAAACGTTTAATCATGGAATTTACTAAGGCGTCGTCAAATCATTGCTACGAATAGTTTCGAGGATAAGAGAGTTGATTTACCCAACAATGAACTCAATATTCACATATCACAGGCACTTTCACCTTAATTAATTTTAATCTTGTTAGCAGCGATTACGACTATTGCAGGACTTTAGTCTGCTGATTTAATGATTCATCCTAAATTCATAATTTCCTGACTTCAATTCATACACCAAACGATCACCTTCGGTGCGTAGGTACTGGAAGGTTGATTTTCCTTGATTTTCCTCCACATCGGTTTGCTTTTTTCCTGGGAGATATATCAGAGCGGTTGTATTTGGTGGAACTGTGATATTCCAGGTCAGCTCCTCTCCCTTTTTCGTCCAATGACTTTTAATCAGACCATTCACAGATTTGTAAGAAGCTTTCACATAATCCAGATCCACATCAAATTCAGGCTTCATCTCAATCACTTTAAAACCAGGCTCTACGGCCTTGATACCTGCTAAACTGTGGTAGTACCACATAATCAAATCACCCAGCAGCATCACATGATTCTGAGAGTTCATCTTTGGATTGGCCACATTTCCGTGCCACAACTCCCAAATGGTAGTAGCTCCATTTTCGACCATGTAGCCCCAGGATGGATAGGTTCTTGTCGTGGTTAGCTTATAGGCAAGATCAGAACGTCCATATTTGGTTAAGGTCCTCATCAACCACTGAGTCCCTATCAAACCTGTACTTAAGTGCCCATTGTTCTTTTCCTCAATCGTCTTGATTAGATTATCAAAAACTATTTCTTGATTCCTGTCATCAACCAAACCAAAGTATAGTGGCAGAATATTATCCGTCATTCGACCTTCTCCATAGTACCCTTCTTCGTTATAGAACTTGGCATTAAAAGCCTGCTTAGTTCTTTCCATATCTGTCTGATAGTTTGAGATATGCCTTTCGTTTCTTGTGAGACTGGCAAACTCAATCATCATTTCCATGAAATGGTAATAGTAGGCAGAGGCGATGAGTTGACTGGGTTCCTTTAAATCCGCGTTTTTCCCTGTACCTTCTTCAATACTTTTAGGTGGTTTGCACCAATCCCCGTAACTATCCTTTGTCATGATGTATTCATCACTCATGTAGCGATCCCTCATATAGAAAAGCCATTTTCTCATCGCTGAATAATTATCTGCTATTGGTTCGATATCACCTGTCTGCTCGTAAAGCATCCTGGCTATAATCAACATGGTCCCCGGCCAGGTCATATTGTCGCTATAGTAATTCCAATAGGCAGGAGCTACGTCTGACATACTACCATCCTCCTTCTGTGCATACCGCATGTCCTCCAACCATTTCTTGTACAAAGGCGCATTGTCAAACATAAAATTCTCGCCATAAGTACCAACAGCATGATCAGCCAGCCATGGCTGACGTTCATTCCGTTGAGGACAGTCCACAGGCATACCCTTATAGTTACTTGCCGTCCCCCACCATGCATTTGCATAAATCTGATTGATTGTTGGGTCTGAAGTTTCGAACGAACCCACAGTTTCCATTTCATCATAAATGAATTTCCCAACAAAATCATCGATTGTAGGTTTCCCAGGATACCCCGTAATTTCTACATACCTAAATCCATGGTAAGTAAAACTGGGCTCCCAGGTCTCTATATCCTGCCCGCTCAAGATGTAGGTATCGGTAGCCTCCGCATCCCTCAGGTTGGTTACAAAGAGCTCTCCATCGTCCTGCAAGGACTCCGCAAATCGTAGCTTTACCTGCGTACCCTTTGGTCCCTTAACACGCATTTGCAACCACCCGGAAATATTTTGGCCAAGATCGAGGACATATCGGTTTTGATCGACCTGACTAATCGAGATCGGCTTAATTTCCTTCATGACCCTCATATTGGGATTCATCTGTGCCTGATAGGCTCCATTAGGTTCCGGCACGTATTCGACATCGAGCCACCTGGAGTCATCATAGCCTGATACCGCCCAATCGCCTAGCTCCTTGCGGGCATCATAGAACTCGCCATCATATTCATTGTTATTGCGTATTGGGCCATCCGTGGTGCCCTTCCACTTGTCGTGGGACCAAACTCTTTGTTGACTCCCATCCTCAAAAGTGATCACCATATGAAAGAGGAGCTTTGGCATTCCAAAATTCCTGATTTTATAAGGCTTATAGTTCTGCCTCATGGTAAAGTATCGTCCACTTCCAAGGACTACCCCTAATGTATTGCTTTCCCCAGATCGGAGATAATTTGTCACATCATAGGCATTGTACTTCACATTCTCAAAGTAATCAGTAGGTGCCGGGGCCAGCACTGCCTCACCCACTTTTTGGCCGTTGAGAAACATCTCGTATAGGCCTAAACCTATGATATATGCGGTTGCTGATTTAACCTTTTTCTCAAGTTCAAATTCACTTCGTAGATACCTGGCCCCAAGTGTGGGCCTTGTATCAATCTTCTCCCATTCAAATGGCTCATTAAAACCAATCCACCGTCCCCACCAATCCTTGTAGTATTTCAAGCCAGTGCTCCAGTAACCAATCTGGCTCCACTCGGTCACTCCTTTGTTGGTCCACACTTTTACTTTCCAGTACTGCTTCGAGTTGCTATCTGGTGCCGTTCCTGAATATTCAATTTGAGTAGCTCCACTCTTTACTTTCCCTGAGTTCCATAAATCTGCTGAGGCCTCAGTTAAACTATCCGCAGAACTCGCTACCAGCACCTGATAGGCTGTTTGATAAACATCGTTCTCATTTGTTTCAATCAACCAGCTTAGGCCCGGATCAGTAACATCAATACCTTCCGGACTGACCAAACCTTCAGTTCTCATAGAACCAATCGAGATGCTCTCATTAATTGTATTGTCCTCTTTTTTCGAACCACTACAGGAAAGCAAAATAAATACGATCAGAGCTGGGGCTATTCGTCTCATATTACAAATTTGCAGTAAGCTTTTGAAGAGAGGTTGAATTTGCGATTTGTTTACCATCAGCGAGTATTGTCAAACCAGCACCCTTTCCATATTTGGTTCCATCTTTATCCCAAATAATTGAGATCTTCTTGCCATGATACCGGACCCCATCTAATGCAAACCAGTCCCACTTGTCTGCTGGCACCAAGGGATTAACCTCAATAATGTCATCTGCTCTTGGACGCAACCCAACCAAACCAGTGATCACAAGGTCATTAAATGTAGAGTGATTGTAATATCGACTACGCTCCTGATCACCCTTGAGCCAATACCCTGTTTGCTCATCCAGGTATTCACCAATGTATGGCCTGCCTCTATAGTATTGAGACTCCACATAGGTTTCCAGTAGATCAAAATAGATTGAGTCGGTCATCAGCACCTGATCATAATCATTCAGCAGGTTTGCCAACCCCGTAAGCGTTTGTGAGGTAGCAAACGGCCAAACCGCACCATCCCATTCACATTTACAACATCCATTACCTCTAAATTCTGGATGTCTTATTTCTGCTGTAGTTAATCCAAAAGGTGCGAGGAAACCCTGCGGATCAGTCACTTGATTCCAGGCCACTGTCTTGTCTTCGCCTGGTAATCCAAAATACCAGGGAATGTAGCCTATTGCTTCTCTGACATCGGCATATTGACCATTTTCTCGAAGGGTTTCATAAAAGTTCAATTCAGGATTCCAAAGCACTGTGTCAACCAGGGCCTTAATCGTATCTGCCTTAGCTGTGTATAATGACGCTACCTTTTCATCTCCTTTTAGCTTTGCCATTTCAGCCAGGGCCAAAGCATTCCCGTACATATATGAATTGATGGTTGGTCTGGCGTTCTTAACCCGACGGCCTCCGCTGATCTGTTCCTCCATCCCGTCTTTCACGTCCTCCTGCCAAAAAAGGCCGCTAGAAAGTCTTCTTTCTTGTTCCCATCGTGAGTACTCCTTTACAAAATCCGGATACATATCCAGCAGGTAAGTCGTATCCAGATTCACCAGAAACCGCTGGTACTCTGCATAGGGTGTCCAACTGCTAAACTTATTGAGCTTTTTCATGGGTTGACCATCGTTCCCCCTGTACCACACATGAAGGTAATCATCCATGTACTGATCATTGTATAGCCATCTCGATTCTGACACATGATGACCAATAGCACAGGCAATTAGGTTGTATTTGTCGGAATAGCTCCTATCAACCAGGAATTCTGTCATGGCATAACCGACAGGAGTTGCCTTGATATGTTTTCGTAAGGTCCACCATCGGTAATAGTACATTTCCTCAAAATTCTGTTGTGGACACTCAAACAATGGGATATTGGCCTTCATCCATTCCCACGACTTGTTATTTGGTATGGCCTGAGTGATGTTCTCATCCTCACTACTATTGAATACATCCACATAATGTCTGTAATTATCGGCAGTCAAAATAGAAGTCTCGTCTTCATCACCAGAACATGCCGAGATAAAAATTAAGAGGACGAAACAAGCAATAATTACAGGAAGCCTTTCAAGTTTAAATTGGGGCATTTGGGTTAATTTTTATTCTATTCAGAATCACTTTAAAAATAAGTGTACAAATAACATCTATTATTCTTAGTTATCCATCCTGCACTATTATGTGTTGCCAAATTTTAAATGAGCAAACGTGTGCAAGATACTTATTGAAAAATTTTAGTCTTAATCTATTCAAAAAGGGTTTGATTACATTTCATAAACTTGGAAGTTGTTGATTATTAAGATATTTTCAAGCCGCCAAATTTTTGGGCTATTGACATATTATAACACAAATAACATTTTATGGGTTTTTTGACGCTTGATTACATTGTCTTTGGAGCCTACTGTGTAGTGATTCTATGCATAGGTTTATTTATCTCCAGAGATAAAGAGGGAGAGGAAAAGACTGCCAATGATTACTTTCTGGCAGGGAACTCTTTATCATGGTGGGCCATTGGAGCATCTTTGATTGCTGCCAATATTTCCGCCGAACACTTCATAGGCATGTCGGGTTCCGGTTTCGCGGTTGGAATCGGTATTGCTGCATACGAATGGCTGGCAGCTATCACATTAATACTGGTAGCTAAATTCTTATTGCCACAGATGATCGATAAGAAGATCTATACCATGCCACAATTTGCAAAAGAAAGATACGGCAAGGGAGTTAGTTTCTTCTTCTCATTTTTCTGGCTGCTAGTTTACGTATTTGTAAACCTTACTTCTGTTGCATGGCTTGGTGCGCTGGCTATGGAATCGATCTTAGGATGGCCAATTCAATATGGTGTACCAGGTTTATTGGTTTTTGCCGGTATTTACTCCATCTACGGTGGATTGAAAGCGGTAGCATGGACAGATGTAATTCAGGTAATATTCCTGGTTGGTGGTGGACTCATCACCGCATTTTTCGCATTATCTGCAGTAGCAGGTGATACCGGAGGAGCTTTCGAAGGCTTCATGATAGTATTAGATAAGGTTCGTGAAGTACCATCTGATCTTCACTTTAGTATGATCCTTAGAGAGGGTGTATCTACTATTCCTGATGGAGCTGGTGGCGTAAAAGACCCTTATATTGACCTGCCGGGTCTTGCAGTTATTTTTGGTGCCATGTGGTTGACCAATATCGGTTACTGGGGCTTTAACCAGTATATCATTCAAAAAGGACTTGCAGCTAAAAACCTTAAGGAAGCTAAGAGAGGCTTGATCTTCGCAGGATACCTGAAAATTTTGATCCCGATCATTGTTATTGTTCCTGGTATCACGGCTTACGTCATGTTTAATCACCCTGACTTGAGCCACTCTATTGAGGGTCTTTCAGGTACCATTGATAAAGCAGATCAGGCTTATCCATGGTTGTTACGAAACTTTGCTCCAACTGGAATTCGTGGTTTGGCGTTTGCAGCCCTGATCGCTGCGGTGGTTTCGTCATTGGCTTCAATGCTTAACTCTACGTCCACCATCTTCACATTGGACATTTATAAGGATATCATCAATCCTCAGGCAAGTGAGAAGCAATTGGTAAGAATTGGTCGTGTGACTGCGTTTGTTGCTTTGGTTATAGCAGTATTTGCTGCAAAGCCATTGTTAGGTGGACTTGACCAGGCATTCCAATACATTCAGGAATATACAGGGTTCATTTATCCTGGAGTTGTCGTGGTATTTGGTATGGGTATCCTTTGGAAGCGTGCAACTTATCGTGCGGCATTATGGACAACCATCGCTACCCTTCCGGTTGGTATTCTTATGAAGGTATTGTTACCGGAACTTCCGTTTATTATCCGAATGGGCTATGTATGTATCACATTGATCTCTATGGCCCTGATCCTGGTATTGACTGATAGCCATAAAGTACAGGCCAAGGAAATTTCTCCTGAAAACCGTAAGAAGCTCACCACAGCAGGTAAAGCATTTGGTTTTGGAGCTGTTCTTTCATTAGTCCTAGGCTTACTTTTCGGAACTCCTCTCTTTGGGTTGAGCATGAGAGATATTGGTTTTCATTCAATATTCATGATGGTGTTCCTATTAGGATTCCTGTCAATCATCATGTTTACCAATGCTAATTCGGATAAGGAAGATGAAAAGGCCTATACATTTGAGCCTGAGTTATTTAAGACTGACAAAACCTTCTTCATAGCATCCATGGGTATTGTGTTGATCATCGCAGTACTGTATGCTGTATTCTGGATGTAAATAGACACTTAATTACATATTTAAAAGGCCTTCAACTTAAGTTGAAGGCCTTTTTTATTGCATTCCTTATCATTTTTAGTGACATTAATAAAATGAAAACCTATCAAAAAGAAGATATTACAGTTACCTGGGAATCTGAAAAATGCATTCATTCAGGAGTATGTGCCAGAGGGTTGGCGGCTGTATTTAAACCTCGTGAAAAACCCTGGATTCAGGTAGATAACGCCTCCAAGGAAGATATCGTAAACCAGGTTAAAAAGTGTCCTAGCGGGGCGTTGGGAATCAAATAGACTATGATTCTTGCATTGTATCTAATATCCTCCAAATCGCAAATTCACTTTCCAGTTTCACCGATAAGGCAAAAAAAATCCCCACTTCAGAAGAAGTGAGGATTAAAATTTACTTCAGAAAATGAATCGATTCCCTTACAGAGAAGCGAGATAAGATTTCACTTCGTCGTAAACGTGTTCTCCTGTAAATCCAAACTTCTCATCAAGCACACCCGCAGGTGCTGAATAACCGAAGTGATCTAAACCGAATACTTTACCTTTCTGACCAACTAGCTGAGCCAATGTTACAGGCAAACCGGCTGTTAGTCCAAATACCGGCTGGCTGTTATCCAAAACAGAAGCCTGGTATGATTCTGATTGATCTCTGAAAAGTCCCTCAGAAATAACAGAAACGATGTTCACTGAAATACCATCTTTTTCTAGCAGTTCAGAAGCTGCGATCAAAGTAGATACTTCAGATCCATTTGCTACAAGCGTTACATCAGCACCTTCAGATGACTTAACTACATAAGCACCCTTCTCAGCTCCCATAGCATCTACAAAACGATCTCCGGTAGAAGGAATATCCTTGATACCCTGACGAGATAGAATGAGCGCTGTAGGCGTTTCTTTATTCTCAAGCGCCATCTTCCATGCAACAGTAGTCTCTGCGCTGTCTGCAGGTCTCAATGCAAGGAAACTTCTCTTTCCTTTGTGGTTTTTCAACTGCTCCAACAACCTTACCTGAGCTTCCTGCTCAATCGGCTGGTGAGTTGGTCCATCCTCTCCTACTCGGAATGCATCATGCGTCCATAGATAGATCACAGGAAGCTCCATCAAAGCTGAAAGTCTGTAAGCAGGCTTCTGATAATCAGAGAAGATGAAGAATGTTCCTACAACAGGAATTACACCCCCGTGAAGAGCCATACCATTCGCCATTGCAGCCATAGAAAACTCACACACACCGGCATGAAAGAAATTAGCATCAAATTGACCAGGAGCAAATTGCTTTGACTTCTTAAGGAAGCCATCAGTTTTATCACTATTTGCAAGGTCTGCAGAAGCAACAATTACGTTTTCAATGTTCTCAGCCATGTAAGCCAAAACAGATGCAGAAGCATCACGAGATGCTGCATTCTCTTTATGGGCAATTGAAGCAAGGTCAAGATCAGGAAGTTTTCCTGCAAGGAACATATCCAATTTCGCTGCAGATTCAGCATTTGAACTTCTCCATGAAGCTTCTTTCGCTTTTGCTTCTTTTACTTCGGCTCTCTTTTTATCAATAATTTCACTGTATAGGTCAGCCACATCAGGGAAAATCACAAAAGGATCTTCTAGACTACCACCCAAACCTTCGATGGTTTTGTCGTAAGAACCTTTTGTACCACCAATTGGCTTTCCATGAAGCTCAGACTTACCTTCATAAGGATTGCCATCAGCATCTTTACACCCCTTACCCATGATCGTCTTACCGATAATCAGGAATGGCTTTTCAGTCTCCTCATTAGCTTGTTTTAGAGCCGCTCGGATTTGGTCGTGATCATTACCATCAATGGTAACAACATTCCAACCCCAGGCTTCATATTTCTTAGCTGTATCTTCGTTTGTAACCTCGTCAGTGTAAGTCGAAAGCTGAACATCATTAGAATCATAGAACATGATCAGGTTGTTCAAACCAAGGTATCCGGCAATTCTACCCACACCCTGAGAAATCTCTTCCTGAATACCTCCATCGGAAATGAAAGCATAAATCTTGTGGTTCATCCAGTCACCAAACTTGGCTCCAAGGAATTTTGCTGCCAATGCAGCTCCTGCTCCCATCGCATGTCCCTGACCAAGAGGGCCTGATGTGTTTTCAACACCTCTGGCTACATCTACTTCAGGGTGTCCAGGAGTTACTGAACCCCATTGACGGAAAGATGAAATGTCTTCCTTTTTGTAGTTACCCAACAAGTAAAGTTGAGAGTAAAGCATTGGAGACATGTGTCCAGGATCGAGGAAAAAACGATCTCTGAATGGCCAGGACGTATCGTCCGGATCAAATTTCATAAATTCACTAAACAGGATGTGGATATAATCCGCACCTCCCATAGCTCCCCCTGGGTGTCCTGAATTAGCCTTTTCTACCATGGCAGCAGACAGCACACGAATGTTGTCAACGGCTCTTTGGTCTTTTTGGTGATTACTCATTATTTAACTTTTTCTGTAAAATTAGAACTAATAGTCAATTTAACTATAAGTCAGAAATCTCTATTTTGTAGAGAACTTCATAACTGTTACAGTGCGGTAAGTTTCCCCGGGGTTAAGCACTACGCTTGGGAAGTCCGACTGATTGGGTGAATCTGGGTAATGTTGTGTTTCTAAGCACAAACCAGTTCGATAGTTGTAAACTTTACCTTCTTTTCCTGTTATTGTTCCATCAAGAAAATTTCCAGCATAGAACTGAATAGCAGGTTCTTCGGTGTAGATTTCCATCAATCGACCACTCGTTGGTTCATACAAAGAAGCTGCAAAATTAAGACTGTCTGTGGATTCTGCAAGTACCCAGCAGTGATCATATCCTGGACCGTACTTTATTTGTTGATTATCCGCATCAATTTCAGCTCCAATAACTTTAGATTCAGTAAAGTCAAATGGTGTTCCTTCTACCGGTCTCAATTCGCCTGTAGGGATCAAAGTACTGTCAACAGGTAGAAAATAAGGTGCATTAATTTTCAACTCATGACTAAGGATATCATCCTTCATGGCCGTGAAGTTGAAATATGCATGTTGAGTAAGATTAACTACTGTTTTCTTATCTGTGGTCGCTTCATAACTTACAATCCAATCATTGTCATTGGTCAGCGTGTAAATTACTGATGTAGTTAGAGTACCTGGGTAACCCTCTTCCATATCAGCACTTACATAGCTTAATTCCAAAGCAACACCATTGTCAACTTCCAAAGGTTTAGCTGTCCAGTTAACCTTGTCGAAGCCGACTTCACCACCGTGCAAGTGGTTAGGGCCATTATTTGCTGCGAGCGAATATTCAACACTATCGAGAGTAAATTTCGCATCGGCTATTCTATTACCATATCGCCCAATAATAGCTCCAAAATAGGGTGTTTGCTCCAGGTATCCTTCAATATTATCATAACCCAGCACCACATCTTCCAGCTTTCCTTCTCTATCCGGGATCATCAACGAAGTAACGATACCACCATAAGTAATGACATCCATGCTCACACCATTGACATTGGTCATTGTGTATGAGGTTACTTCCTGTCCATCAGGGAGTTTTCCGAATGGAGCACTTGTAATTGTCGCTTCCTGAGCTTCCCCTTTCGGCGGTGTACAAGAGATTCCTAGAACTAGAATTAATAAAGCTAGAAGAAGGGTGTTTTGAATTTTCATTGGGTTACAATTTTATTTTATGGATTACATTTTATTTTGGAAAAGGTGATAGTATACCTCATTCCAGTGCAATTGATCTTTAAACTGTCGAGTGGTTGTGTCTTTGTCGATAACCACCATTTCAATTCCGGCCATGTCAGCAAAATCTTCAAAATATTCAGTATTTAAAGCTTTACTAAATACTGAGTGGTGAGCACCACCGGCAAGAATCCAGGTTTGAGCAGATACCTCAAGGTTTGGCATAGGATCCCAAAGAACTCTCGCAACTGGAAGCTTTGGTAAGTCATTCTCTGGTTTCACAGCTTCTACTTCGTTCACTACCATTCTAAATCTGGTACCCATGTCAACGAACGTCGCCATTACAGCAGGACCTGCATCTACGTCGAATACCAAACGAGCCGGATCTTCTTTTCCACCAATACCCAATGGGTGAATCTCAACTTTAGGAGTACCCATGGCGATTGAAGGACAAATTTCCAACATGTGTGAACCAAGAACTCTACTTCTTCCAGAGCGGAAGTCATACGTGTAGTCTTCCATAAACGAAGAACCACCTTCCAGACCTTCATCCATGATTTTTGCGGCTCTTACAAAAGCAGCCGTTTTCCAGTCACCTTCTCCACCGAAACCGTAACCTTCAGCCATCAAACGCTGAGTTGCGATACCAGGCAGCTGTTTCATACCATGTAGATCCTCGAAAGTATCTGTGTAAGCGCCAAACCCACCAGCTTGAAGGAAGGTTCTAAGCGCAATCTCAATTTTCGCAGAATCTTTAAGGTTAGGATTTTTCAAAACCTCATCAGTTATCTGATAGGTATCGCCATACTCTTTTACTAATTTATCTACCTCAGCATCAGACACCTGATTCAGCACATCTACCAAATCACCGATACCGTAACCGTTTACCTCAAATCCGAAACGAACCTGAGCTTCAACTTTATCTCCTTCTGTAACGGCTACCTGACGCATGTTGTCACCAATTCTGGCTACTCTTGTTGTCTGCCATGCATTCCAACCTGCAGCTGCTCTGGTCCAAACACCAAGTCTCTTTTGTGGTGCTTCATCCTTCCAGTGCCCAACAATAACTTTTCTGTTTTTTCTCAAACGAGATGCCATGAACCCAAATTCCCGACCACCATGAGCAGTCTGGTTTTCGTTCATGAAGTCCATGTCAATTTCAGACCATGGAATCTCAGTATTGTACTGAGTGTGGAAGTGAGCAAGAGGCTTGCTCAAAGCCTGAAGTCCTTTGATCCACATTTTTGCGGGAGAGAATGTATGCATCCAAACGACCATACCGATACACTTCTCAGCTACATTAGCCTCAACGCATACTTTGTAAATTTCTTCAGGAGTAGTTACAACAGATTTGTAAACTACCTTCACCGGAACGTGCTCACTATCGTTAAGCGCTTTCGCAATTTCCTCGGAGTGAACCGCAACGTTCTTTAGTGTTTCAGGACCATAGAGGTGCTGGCTTCCGGTCACAAACCAGACTTCGTATTGATTTAATTTCGTATTCATTGTTGTATTAATATTCTAGTTGAATTTGTTAAAAAGGACTGGACTTATGATTGACCATAGTAAGCATCCTTACCATGTTTTCTTTGCCAGTGCTTGTCTATAAGAGCATCCTTCAATCTTGGAGCCTGTGGATTGATCTGCCTGGTCAGGTAAGCCATTTTTGCTAATTCTTCCAAAAGTTTACTATTGAAAACAGACTTAGCGGCTGTCTTACCCCAGGTGAATGGACCATGGTTGCCTAGCAAAATCATTTCTACTTCCTTGTGGGAAATTCCCTTTTCCTGAAAGCAATCAAGGATCTGCTGTCCGGTCATGTGCTCATAGTTTCCTTTGATCAGCTCATCACTCATCGGAGGAGCACAAGGAATATCTGTTGTCAAATAATCAGCATGAGTAGTTCCAAAAATTGGAATATCCATTTGTGCCTGAGCCCATGAAACTGCATAGGTAGAATGGGTGTGAGTGATTCCACCAATCTCCTCCCACTCCTTGTATAGGAAAGCGTGAGTTTTAGTATCAGAAGAAGGCCTCATCGATCCCTCAACAATATTGTTATCATAATCAACGATCACAATATCTTCAGGCTTCAATATCGAGTAATCTACCCCACTAGGCTTTATTGCAAAAACCCCCTCCTTACGGTCAACCGCACTTACATTACCGAATGTAAAAATTACAAGACCATATTCCGGAAGCTGCATATTAGCTTCGTAGCATTCTCTTTTTAATTCTAAAAACTTGGACATTATTTATTGTTGATTTTAGATTCTACAAATTCACCAAGCAGGTTGTAGCGCTCGTATAGTTTGGCATAAAGCTCAACTTGCTCAGGCTGCGGATGATATGTTTTTTCGAAACCATTACCCATCGCAGCCAATGATTCTTTCATTGAAGGGTAAATACCCGCTGCAACAGCTGCATACATCGCAGATCCCAAGGCAGGTGCCTGATCAGAAACAGCAACTTTGATAGGTACATTCATTACGTTAGAAAGGGTTTGCATTACGAATGAAGACTTCTTCGCCACACCACCAATCGCTACAACAGATTTGATTTCAACGCCCTCAGCAGTGAACCTATCAGCAATTTTCTTTGAACCAAAGCAGATAGCTTCAACCAATGCTCTGAATATATGAGGAGCTTTTGAACCAAGGCTCAAGTTAACAATACCAGCTTTTAATGCCTGATTGGCATCCGGTGTTCTACGGCCATTAACCCAATCAAGAGCTACAGGCACGCTTTCATTAAGAGGAGTTTGCTCTGCTTGCTTAGAGAGTTCCGCTATGATACTTCCTTTAAGCTCATCAATTTGTTCTGTAGTGAGCATTCCTGATTTAGCAATCAGATTGTCGATCGGCCAGGAAATCACATCTTTGAACCATGCCAATACATCACCAAAGGCAGACTGACCGGCTTCAAGACCTATCATTCCAGGAATCACAGAACCATCAACCTGACCACAAATACCTTTTACCGTCTTGTCTCCTACAACCTCTTTGGATGACACGATAATGTCGCAGGTAGAAGTACCCATCACTCTTACAAGGGTAAATTCTTCGACTTCAGCACCTACCGCACCAGAGTGTGCGTCGAAAGTACCAACCGAAACAACTGTATCCTGAGTAAGACCTAATTTACCAGCCCACTCAGCGTTCAGCTTTCCGGCAACCACATCAGATGTATAGGTTTCCGTATATAATTTATTCTTTAACTCAACCAAATATGGATCAAGCTTGCTCAGGAAGGCATCTTCAGGAAGACCTCCCCAGCTCTCATGCCACATGGCCTTGTGACCAGCCGCACATCTACTTCTCTTAAGACCGTCAATATTTCCATCTCCAACAAGAATGTAAGTCATCAAATCACAATGCTCCACCCAGGTGTAAGCACTGTCCTTAACTTTTTTATCTTCTCTTGCAATGTGAAGGACCTTCGCCCAGAACCATTCTGAGGAATAAATTCCACCTTCATATTTAGTGAAATCCTCTCCTCCCCATGTTCTTGCCAGATCATTGATCTCATCTGCCTCTCCAATTGAAGTATGATCCTTCCACAAAATCATCATGGCGTTAGGATTTTCTTCAAACCCGGCAGTCAAAGAAAGTGCCTCTCCTTTTTCATTGACAGGAACAGGAGAAGATCCTGTTGTATCAATGCAAATACCCTTTACTTCAGCAGGGTCAACTTTGGTTTCAGACACAACCGCCTTAATGGAAGCTTCCATACCTTCGATATGATCCAGGGGGTGCTGTCTAAATTGATTCTCTTCAGGCTTGCAGTACTTTCCTTCTTTCCATCTTTTATACCACTGCACGTTGCTCGCCAGTGCTTCGCCATTAGCTGCATTTACCAGAACGGCCCTTACAGAGTCGGTACCAAAATCCAATCCAATTACATACTGATTTTTCATTCCGATTTTATGATTTTTTCAATTTGCAGCTAAATTATTAAAATAAATTCATAAGTGTAAGCAAAACAATTGTTCATTTTCTGTCTGAAAATCAGGATATTTCCTACCTTCGCTAGTTGCAAACGTTTGATTGATAAACCAGACCTGTTGAAATCGTTTTCATCATTTTTAAGATGGATAAAGAATTTTTTTTAGATCGTCCGACCATTACTGCCTACAAACACAATTTCAGAACTTTACTGGCAGTTGATAGTATCATCTTTGGATTTGACAACGAAGAGCTGAAATTACTTATCATAAAACGGGACTATGAGCCTGAGTTAGGAAGCTGGTCCCTTATGGGCGGGTTTATGCTCGAAGAGGAAACACTCGAAGAAGCTGCCAATCGTGTACTCTATAACCTGACCGGATTGCACGATGTTTACATGGAGCAAATTCAGGTCTTTAGTAAACCGGACAGAGACCCTGTCGAGCGTACGGTTTCCGTTCCTTTCTATTCTTTAATTAACATCGAGGAACATGACAAGGAATTACTGAAGCATCACTCCGCAAGCTGGTTTCCCCTTAAAAAAGTTCCCAAGCTGATCTTTGACCATAATGACATTGTCAATGCAGCCATCAAACAATTAAGGTACAAGACATCTATTCAACCTATCGGCTTTGAATTGCTTCCGGAAAAATTCACGATGCGACAGTTGCAGAAACTCTATGAGGCGATTTTAGACATAGAACTGGACAAGAGAAACTTCAGTAAAAAAATACGTCAGCTAGACATCCTCGTCAAACTTGATGAAAAAGACATGAGCTCTTCCAAGAAGGGATCGTTCCTTTACATGTTTGACAAACGTAAATACAAGGAGAAAGTAGCTGACGGCTTTATTTTCAAGCTATAGTTTTTCTACACACCTGAAAAGGCACTAAAACCTCCATCAACGGGAATGGTTGTTCCGGTTACGAATTTCGAAGCATCGCTGCACAACCAAAGTAGTGTACCAATCAATTCATCAGGCTGACCAAATCTCCCCATTGGAGTATGATCTACAATTGTTTTACCCCTGGATGTTAATGAGCCATCTTCCTCCGTCAGCAGACGCTCATTTTGTTTCGTAAGGAAAAAGCCAGGTGCAATCGCATTAACCCTCATCCCTTCGCCGTATTTATTTGCGAACTCTACTGCCATCCACTTGGTGAGATTATCAATACCGGCCTTTGCAGCAGAATAACCCACCACCCTCGTCATTGGCCTGGACGCTGACATTGAAGAAATATGAATAATATTTCCTTGTCCTTTCTTTGACATCGATTCTCCAAACACTACCGAAGGAACAACAGACCCCATGAAGTTTAGATCTATTACTCCCTGAAGGGCCTTAAGGTCTATATCGAAAAACGAACCATCAGGCATAATTGTCGCTCCTGCCATATTCCCTCCTGCCGCATTGATGAGGATATCAATTTTACCCCATTTGCTTAGCACCTCAGCACGTGCATCCTCCAAAGCCGAACGATCCAACACATCTGCAACTAAACAAATCGATTCTCCGCCGTTTTCACGAACCCTGTCCGCTACTTCACTTAAGGCATCCAGACGTCTTCCCAGCAATCCAATTTTGACTCCATTGGCCACCAGGCCATCAATTAAGGCTCCGGATAAAATACCAGCTCCACCAGTGACTACAGCCACTTTTCCTTCCAGATCACTACAGCTTATCATAATATCATTTTCATTTTAGAGCCCAAAATTATCCAATTGAATACCACCTGAGAGCCATATTTATATAAATATTCGTATATAAGCTTTACTTTATCTATGTTTCTAAGCATTTATACGTATTACTTCGCAAAAGAGCGTAAAAATGAAAAACCGCCTATCTCAGCAAATAGGTATTATTTTGAACAAAAGGCAATTAATAGGAAAAATGATTACCACTTTCGTAATCATTTCACATTAAAGCTGATTAAATTTGCATTCCCTCAATTTTTAAGAATACGTTTTGAAAAAATTGAAATAATATTTTAAGGACTTAGTAATAAGCCATATTATATTTTATTTCGCTGATAAAAAGCGATAATTTTGACGTCATTTTACCGAATACTCGGAGGAAAAAAGTATGCAGAAAAAGACATTATATAGGAAAGAATTTGAACACGATTCGTGTGGTGTTGGATGTGTAGCAAACCTAAGTAACAAACCTGACCATAATGTAGTGAAAGATGCTCTTTCGATGCTATGTTGCATGGAACACAGAGGTGGTACGGGTAGTGACCCGGACTCAGGTGACGGAGCTGGTATCTTAACTCAAATTCCTCATTCCTTTTTTAAAGAGGAGTTATCAAAATTCGCTATAAATCTTCCTAAAAGGGGTACTTATGGCGTGGGGATGCTTTTCTTACCAAAAAACTATCAGCTGAGAGAAAAGTGCAGAAGCATCTTAAATGAATGTATTAGCAATTTAGGTCTTAGCCTGATTGGGTACAGATTGGTACCAGTAGACGAATTGGTGCCAGGTCATGAATCAAAAGCTGTTGAACCATACGTTGAGCAGGTTTTTGTTGGAGCCAATGACGAAATGAGTCAGGACGAATTAGAAAGAAAGCTATTTGTTCTGAGCAACTATGCTTCGCACGAAGTTGAGCACAATGTCAAAGGTGAAAATGGCGACTTCTACGTATGTAGCTTCTCCAGCAAAAAGATTATTTATAAAGGACAGTTGAGAACTGATCAAGTTGGTCGTTACTATCATGACCTGAGAAATGAGAAATATGTATCAACCTTCGCGATAGTTCACTCAAGATTCTCGACTAACACCTTCCCTAACTGGAAGTTAGCTCAGCCTTTCCGTTACCTTGCCCATAATGGTGAAATCAACACCATCAGAGGAAACGTCAACAAAATGAAGTCCAAGGAGGCTACTATGTCTTCAAAATACTTCACAGACGAAGAACTGCAATGGCTACTTCCGGTAACTGATATTAAGAATTCAGATTCAGCTAACCTCGACGCGTTGGTTGAACTTCTATACCTTGGTGGACGTAAGCTTCCGCATGTAATGATGATGCTTGTTCCGGAAGCATGGCAGGACAATAAAGGCATGGACGCTGAAAAGAAGGCGTTCTACAAATACCATTCTGCCATCATGGAACCATGGGATGGTCCTGCAGCTCTATTCTTCACGAATGGAACTGAGCTTGGAGCTACCTTGGATAGAAACGGTCTGCGTCCGGTACGTTACTGTGTAACAAAAGACGGCAGAGTGATCATGGCATCTGAGGTTGGTGCACTAAACCTTGATCCAGACAACATCCTTGAAAATGGCCGTTTGCAGCCAGGAAAAATGTTGTGGATAGACCTTCCTAACAACAAATTGGTTAAGGATGATGAGATCAAAAGAACTGTGATCGAATCCAAACCATATTTTGACTGGGTTAAGAAAGAAAGAATCAAATTGAAATTGCTTCCTACTCCTGATTACACGATCGAGGAAGTGGATGATGATACATTATTGAAGC
This sequence comes from Marinoscillum sp. MHG1-6, assembly GCF_024714475.1. Taxonomy (GTDB): domain Bacteria; phylum Bacteroidota; class Bacteroidia; order Cytophagales; family Cyclobacteriaceae; genus JAMZMI01. The sequence continues at coordinate 307,495 of NZ_JAMZMI010000004.1, forward strand.
AAATGAAGGCCTATGGCTACACTCAGGAGGATCTGAAGATGACTCTTGAGCCAATGGCTCTTCAAGGAAAAGAACCTGTTGGCTCAATGGGGTCTGATTCTCCACTGGCTGTTATTTCCAGACAGAGTCAGCATGTTGCTAACTACTTCAAACAATATTTTGCGCAGGTTTCCAACCCTCCTATTGACCCAATCAGAGAGCGTTTGGTAATGAGCCTTTTCACTCGTGTGGGTGAAGCACAGAACATTCTGGATGAAACTCCGGAGCATACCCGTCAAATCCATATTTCACAACCGGTACTATCTCATGCAGGCTACCATAAGCTTATGGAGCAAGAGGACATTGGGTTTGGTCATCACAAAATTGAATCAGTGTATGATCCTTCCCAAGTTACCTTAAAGGAGGCGATCAACCGTGTTTGTAAAGAAGCTGAAGAGGCCGTTGAATCCGGGAAATGTGTAATCATCCTAAGCAACAGAAATGTTGACGAAAAACACGTTCCGATTCCATCGCTTTTGGCGACAGGAGCAGTTCATCATTATCTCGTAGAGAAAAACCTTAGAACCAAATCCAGTCTTGTCATTGAGGCCGGGGATATTTGGGAAACGCATCATTTTGCAACCATTATTGGTTATGGTGCCAGTGCTGTATACCCATTCAAGGTTTACGATATCATCAAGAGCCTTCAAAATGAAGGAGTTCTTGATCAAAGTGTTAAGCTTGGAAAATACTATGACAACTTCACTAATGCGGTTGGTCAGGGGCTTCTCAAGATCTTATCAAAAATGGGTATCAGTACCCTTCAGTCTTACCAGGCAGCTCAAATCTTTGAGTGTGTAGGACTTGGAGCAGAAGTAGTATCTAAATGTTTCAAAGGAACCGTTAGCCGATTGGATGGATTGACCTTTGATGATCTTGAAAAAGAGGCACTTATCAAGCACCATGCTGGATATGAGTCAGATAAAAAGATTCTTGAGGTTGGCGGATTCTTTCAGTGGAAAAGAAATGGAGAGGTTCACCTATTGAACCCTGAAACAATTCATTTACTCCAAAAGTCAACTTCTCTAAATGATTATGAACTTTGGAAGAAGTACTCTGAATCCGTTTACAACCATCAGGCGAAGAATAGTACGCTAAGAAGTTTATTTGACTTCAAAGCGCGTCCATCAGTGCCATTGGAAGAAGTTGAGCCGGTAGAAAATATCCTTAAGCGATTCGCAACCGGTGCGATGTCATTCGGATCCATCTCTTACGAAGCGCACTCGACCCTGGCTATTGCCATGAACCGAATTGGTGGTAAGAGTAACAGTGGAGAAGGGGGTGAAGATGAAATCAGGTTCGAAAAGAAACCCAATGGAGACTGGGAAAGATCTGCTATCAAGCAAATTGCGTCCGGAAGGTTTGGTGTTACAAGTAACTACCTAAAAGAAGCGGACGAACTTCAAATTAAAATTGCTCAGGGAGCGAAGCCTGGTGAAGGTGGTCAGCTTCCGGGACATAAAGTAGATGACTGGATTGCACGTGTAAGACACTCGACTCCGGGAGTAGGTTTGATCTCTCCTCCCCCACACCACGACATCTATTCAATCGAAGACTTGGCACAGCTGATCTATGATCTTAAAAATGCCAACAGACATGCCAGAATTAATGTAAAACTGGTATCAGAAGCTGGAGTAGGTACGATCGCATCAGGTGTGGCTAAAGCAAAGGCTGACGTAATCATGATTTCAGGAGCAGATGGTGGTACCGGAGCTTCTCCAATCAGTTCTATCAGACACGCTGGACTCCCGTGGGAAATGGGACTTTCAGAAGCACATCAGACCCTTCTTAGAAACAACCTGCGAAGCAGAATTGTCCTGCAAACGGATGGCAAGCTTATGACCGGTAGAGATGTGGCTGTAGCCACACTACTCGGTGCTGAAGAATATGGTTTTGCTACAACCGCTCTTATTGTTGAAGGTTGTATCATGATGAGAAAATGCCATCTGAACACTTGTCCGGTCGGTATTGCAACACAGAAACCTGAACTAAGAAAACTATTCACAGGTAACCCTGATCACGTAGTGAATTTCTTTAGGTTCATTGCTCAAGAGCTAAGAGAAATCATGGCTGAACTTGGTTTCAAAACGGTGAATGAAATGGTAGGACAGTCAGAGGTTCTTAAAGTGAAGTCTGATCTGGATCACTGGAAGTTGAAAACTATCGACTTTAATCCAATCCTTAACAAGGAGATGGTGCCTGATTCATTTGGTGTATATAACCAAATTGAACAAAACCATGGATTAGAACATGTTCTTGATACCAAAATCATCGAGGATTACCTGGTAAAAGAACAGAATCATAAGCTATACGACATCATCAATACCGATCGTTCAGTTGGAGCGATGTTCTCTCATGAGATCTCCAAAAAGTACGGTGGCAAAGGGCTACAGTTGAATAAAGCTAAAGTTGGATTCAAAGGATATGCAGGACAGAGCTTCGGAGCCTTCCTTGCTCCTGGCGTAGAGTTCGAATTGGAAGGTCAGGCCAATGACTACTGTGGAAAAGGTCTTTCAGGAGGAACGCTTGTTATCAAAGTTCCTGAGAAGACTTCATTCGTACCTAGCGAAAACATCATTATTGGTAACGTAGCGTTTTATGGCGCTACTTCTGGTAAAGCTTACATCAATGGAATGGCCGGGGAACGTTTCTGTGTAAGAAACTCTGGAGTTGAGGCTGTTGTTGAAGGTATTGGAGACCATGGCTGCGAATACATGACTGGCGGAAAAGTGATCATTCTTGGTGAAACAGGAAACAACTTTGCTGCTGGTATGAGTGGTGGTATCGCATACGTAATTGATGAATTTGATGCATTCAATGACAGGTTGAATGGTGAAATGGTCTCTCTTGAAAAACTGCAGGCTGAGGATCTTATCTATGTGAAAGAGGAAATCGAGAAGCACATTGAGCTTACTGACAGCGGACGTGCTAAAGAAATTCTTGAAAACTGGGATAAGTACCAGTCGAAGTTTGTGAAGGTTATGCCAAATGACCTGAAGAGAGTACTTGAAGAAAAAAGATTAAAAGAAAAAGTAGCATAAATGGGAGCAGTAGACGGTTTTTTAAAATACGATAGAGAGTTACCTTCATCAAGAGATCCGAAACAGCGAATTGGAGATTATAAAGAAATCTACGAACCATTTGCTGAGGAAAAAACAAATAATCAGGCTGCACGATGCATGGATTGCGGAATCCCATTTTGTCACAATGGATGTCCGCTGGGAAATCAGATTCCTGACTTCAATGATGCGGTTTATAAGCAGGATTGGGAAGCGGCGTACGATATTCTGACGTCTACCAATAACTTCCCTGAATTTACGGGAAGAATTTGCCCTGCTCCTTGTGAAGCTTCTTGTGTACTAGGTATCCACAAACCACCTGTTGCAATAGAACATATCGAAAAGTCAATCATTGAAATGGCTTTCGAAAAGGGTTATGTTAAAGCAAACCCTCCTAAAACCCGTACAGGTAAGTCTGTTGCCGTTGTAGGATCAGGACCGGCGGGCCTGGCTGCAGCTCAGCAGTTAAATAAGGCTGGACACAATGTAACAGTTTTTGAAAGAGCTGAAAGAATTGGTGGACTTCTCCGATTAGGTATTCCTGATTTCAAACTTGAAAAGTGGACCATCGACCGCAGGTTGAAGGTAATGGAGGAAGAAGGTATCAACTTCAAGACTAATGCGAACGTTGGTGAAAATATATCAGTAGAAAGTCTTAAGTCCGACTTTGATGCAATCATGTTAGCCGGAGGATCTACTGTACCAAGAGGCCTACCGCTTCCCGGTAAGGATCTTGAAGGCATACATTTCGCGATGGACTTTTTAAGTCAGCAAAATAACCGTGTCTCTGAAGCAAAAAATGAACTTGTAAATCACAAGGGAGAAACTTTGGAAGCACCGATCATGGCTACTGGGAAAAATGTGGTTGTAATCGGTGGTGGTGACACAGGTTCTGACTGTGTTGGGACATCTAACCGTCATGGAGCTAAATCTGTGACTCAAATCGAGTTACTTTCTAAGCCCCCTGATAGCAGGGCTGTACATAACCCGTGGCCAGAATGGCCTATGACCTTGAAAACCTCCACTTCTCATGAAGAGGGATGTTCGAGAGATTGGGCGGTTCTAACCAAAGAGTTTATCGGTAATGACAAAGGTGAACTGGCGGGAATGAAGATCGTTAGAATCGAGTGGGGTGAAAAAGGCTTTAAAGAGGTAGAAGGAACAGAAGAAGTGATACCATGCGAGCTTGCCTTGATTGCTGCTGGTTTCGTTCATCCTCAACAAGAAGGAATGATCGAGCAGTTGGAGCTAGACCTTGATGAAAGAGGAAATGTAAAAGCTGATAACTACCAGACCAGTGATAAAGATGTCTTTGCTGCTGGTGATATGCGAAGAGGGCAATCTTTGGTGGTTTGGGCCATTTCAGAAGGACGAGAGGCTGCAAGAGCTCTTGATATCCATTTGATGGGATCGTCACTCCTACCATCCAAACAAGAATCATTCTTCAAATTACAATCTTGATAGAATCGTAAGGGAGTTGAGTTATCTCAACTCCCTTAATTCAAAATCCCTTCCCCTCCCATACTTAATCAGTTCTGATAACTGATAATACTCCAGGGTATTTAAATCTTTAAGGTAAAAATCATCTGAACCCAGATATTCTGTGATCTGAAACTCATATAGATCTCCAAAATTTCTGAGCCAATACCTATGCCCTACTCTTAAGCTGCTAAAAGCCAGTCCCGCCATTTTCAGTAAATTGATCCAAGTATAACTTAGGACGAAAATATTGATTCGAAATTTCAATGCCAGTCAAAAAAACATTAAAATTGAAAATCATAAACTAACTATCTTCTAAAATGAAATTAAACTCTCGCTCATTGCTCAACTTCATCGCGATTGGATCCCTGTCAGGGGCGCTCCTAAGTTGTGGAGGATCAACAAAAACTGAATCGTCCAGTGAAGTGGAATTTGATGAAGAGCAACAAATCACGACTGATATCAGTAAAGTAATAGGCGATTTACCCTCACCTTCTGAGGTCCCATACACAATGCAGGCGATCGGAGCTGATTTCGATAAGTCTCTAATCAACGATCTTACTAAAATTGAGCACTACAGTGCAAAAGAAGATGAGGCTGCTTTAAATCTGGGAGTTTACGCAACTGACATCGGATACCTGTCATCTTATAAGAAAGGTGCGGATGCTATGGAATACATGCAGAAATGTCATGACCTTGCAGAAGCTCTAGGTATTGCAACTGTATTTAATGTTGCCACAATGGAAAAATTCCAGGAATCCATGGGTAGTCCGGAAGAATTTAACAAAGTTCTAAACGACGCAATCCTCGAGGCTGAGGAAAGATTAGAGACTTCAGATAGAGCATCAATCGCTGGTCTTGTTCTAACCGGAAGCTTTGTTGAAGGTCTTTACCTCGCAACTAAAGTAATTGAAACCTATCCAGAAGATGTTCTTGATGATCAGACCAGAAACCTTATCCTTGAGCCTCTGGTTCGAGTAGTTCTTGATCAGAAAAAACCATTATTGGACATCATTGGACTTCTTAATGACTTACCTCGTACTGAAATCATTACGCACATGATCAGCGAAATGAACATCTTAAAAATCTTATATAATGATGACCTTGCAGTCATTGAAGAAAAGATCAAAGCAAATACAGGCAACTTCGTCATTACTCAGGATATGCTTTACGATGTGACTGAAGAGGTAAAAAGAATTAGAAAAGACATTGTAGAGCTTTAAAGATTTTAACTAACCTACCTAACCTAAACGAAAGCATTGAGGAGTATCTTCAATGCTTTTTTGTATTTTAGCCCGACCTCACAAACGCCTAATACATGAGTGAAGAAACCCTAAGTGCAATCATACTATTGTTAGCTATCGTCGCTAAAGAGGATGATGTAACACTTGATGAAAAAGCTTCCATCCAGACTTTTTTGGAAGAGAGTCTCAATGAGACAGATGCTATCAGGTACATGACGCTCTTTATTAAACTCTCTAGTGAGCAGGCTCTCGATAAAGAATCTGAAAAGAAGCGCATAATAAAGGAATGCAGCAAAATCAACAGGGAACAAACCGTCCAGCAAAAAGTTGCAATCATCCTTCACCTTATCATCCTCATTGCAGCTGATGGGCATGTTTCAGAGCGTGAGCAAGAATTATTGTATTACATAAGTGAACAACTCAATGTAAGTAAACGGGTAACTGATTTGGTTAAAGCCTTTGTAATTTTCGAAGACAGAAAAAAAATTATTTCCCGTAACATCCTGATCATTGACAATGGAAAAGAAGAAGTCCCTGAGAGGTGTCGCCACCTGGCCCATGAAGGCATGCCGGGTTTTCTTTTTGTGCTGCTCGTTCCTGAAGTCAATATTTACTTAACCAAATATATCGGAGAACATGACCTTGAGTTGAATGGTGCTCCCATGAGGAACGGGAGAATTTACGTTTTCCCTACAGGAAGCGTTATCAAGTCTACCGACTTCTCTCCTATTTATCACAGTGAAATTGTCAATGAGTTTCAGACCATTGATTCGGATCACCACATCACCTTCACCGCCAGAAATATCTCCTTCAAATTTCCAAACGGAGACCTCGGACTTAGGGACGTCAATATTGAAGAAGAATCCGGAAAGCTCATAGCCCTAATGGGTGGGTCCGGTGCAGGAAAATCGACTTTGCTGAATGTCCTTAATGGAAACGAGCAACCGTCAAAGGGAAGCGTTAGAATTAATGGGGTTGACATTCATACCCAGAAGAGTAAGATTGACGGAGTCATTGGATATGTTCCTCAAGATGATCTACTCATCGAAGAACTGACTGTTTTTGACAACCTCTTCTATGCTGCGAAGCTGTGTTTCAAATCTCTAAACGATGGCCAGTTAGAATCACTGGTAACAAAGACCCTGCAATCACTAGGGCTTTATGAAACCAGAAACCTGAAGGTTGGTTCCCCTCTGGAGAAGACCATATCCGGTGGTCAGCGCAAAAGACTTAATATCGGACTGGAACTATTGAGAGAGCCCTCCGTGATGTTTGTGGATGAACCTACAAGTGGACTTTCATCCAGAGACTCCGAAAACATCATGGACCTGCTAAAAGAGCTTTCCCTTAAGGGCAAGATGATCTTTGTAGTTATCCACCAGCCTTCGGAAGAAATATTTAAGATGTTTGATAAGCTCATCATTCTTGATGTTGGGGGCTATCAGGTCTATTATGGTAACCCAATTGGGGCCATTGAATATTTTAAAAGCATCGTGAAAATGGTTGACCCGTCGAAGGCAGTCAACCCGGAACAGATATTTAACATCATTGAGTCCAAGGTCATCAATGAATATGGGAATTTTACAAATCAAAGGAAGGTTACCCCTGCCCAGTGGAACCAGCATTTCAAAGAACAAATTACCATAGAGGAGATAACTGAAACAGCTATCGTTCCCCATAAAACACTGCATGTTCCAAACAAACTGAAGCAACTGGCCATCTTCACTATACGTGACCTAAAGGCTAAACTCAGTAATAAACAATATCTCTTCATCAACCTGCTTGAGGCGCCCGTCCTGGCCGTGATTCTTGCATTTATTGTGAAATACATCCCTCATGAAATGACGGATTACGTGTTTAGAGAAAACCTCAATATTCCGGTTTTCTTTTTCATGAGTGTGATCGTTGCCCTTTTTATGGGCTTAACTGTGAGTGCCGAGGAAATTATCAAGGACCAGAAAATTCTTAAGAGAGAATCGTTTCTAAACCTGAGTCGGGGGAGTTACCTTTTTTCCAAGTTGTTTATCCTATTCGGACTTTCTGCCGTTCAAACGCTCACATTCGTTCTTATCGGGAGCTTTATATTGGAGATCCATGGAATGAATCTCACCTTTTGGATGATCCTTTTCTCTGTCTCTTGTTTCGCCAATGTACTTGGGCTAAATATCTCATCAGCATTCAAATCTGCGGTAACTGTTTATATCCTGATTCCATTGTTGGTCATACCACAGCTCATCCTGAGTGGTGTCGTAGTAAATTTCGATAAACTTCACCCAAATCTCAGCACCAGAGATAAGGTTCCATTCATCGGAGAAATCATGGCCTCACGATGGGCTTTTGAAGCTCTGGCCGTTCATCAATTTGTGTACAATGACTACGAAGCCAATTTTTATGGTGAAGATAAAATCATGGCGGAGTCAGAGTATAAAACCATCTATTTTTTCCCCGAACTGGAGTCGGACCTGGAATATATCCATCACAAGATCAATGGAAGTACTCCAGAAGATAGTGTTCATATCATTTCAAATCTGGCTATAATCAAAAAAGCTCTTCAAAGAGAACTGCTAAGTATTAAAGGTGCGGAATTCCCTGAAATTGATGAGTTAGAAATCCATAATTTCAAGGAACACACCTATGAAAGTACCAGAGCTTTCCTCAAGAAACTGGAATCGTACTATAATAAGAGGTATAAGAAAGCCAACGAGCTGAAACAAGCATTCCTAAGTAAATACACAAAGGACGAAAATGATCATCAGAAGTTGATTGACTTTAGGAACAAATGTGAAAATCAAGCCATTGCTGAACTTGTCAAAAACACAGCTGCTGAGCAGAGGTTCATCACCGTGGGGGATGAGATCATTCAGAAAATTTATCCGATATTCTCTGAGCCAACCTTCCCGGATCATGTCTTTGATTTCAGAGCTCAATTTTATGTGCCCTACAAACATTTTTTTGGAGCATTAATCGATACGTCAATATTCAACGTCTACATCATTTGGCTTATGACCGTTGTCCTTTTTGTAGCCCTGTACTTTGATTGGTTAAGGAAATTCGTATCCCTGTTCTAGCATGTTTTTCTATTTATCGAAGGTACTGGGGATACTAATTGATCCCTTCCTGTGGATTCTTGTGGGGTTGATTTATGGACTCTGGAATAAAAAAACCAACAAACCCAGATTTATACTTCCTGCCTCTTTGATCCTGCTGGTCCTTTTCAGCAACCCTTTCTTATCTAACTATGCCATGAGGCAATGGGAATTCCCACCGATAAATAAGGCAGACCTCCCCTATACAGACATAGGAATTGTCCTGACGGGAATGGCGCATCCGGACTTTATCCCGGAGGATCAAATTCACTTTTCTGAAGGAGCCGATAGAATTACAGAAGCCATTACACTTTACCATGATGGACTGATTGCCCGGGTACTTGTAACAGGGGGCATTTCCGTCATTAAAAAAGAAAGAACTCCGGAAAGCGAGGCATTGCTTCCCCTACTCCATGCCTCAAAAATTGAACAGAGTGATTTGTTCATTGAGAAGCAGGCGCGAAATAGTTATGAAAATGCCCGCTTTACTAAAGATTTTTTGGTTCATGAAAATTTGCAAGACCGAAGAGCATTGCTCATTACTTCTGCCTACCATATGAAACGAGCTATGGCCTGTTTTAAAAAACAGGGACTGGATGTGATCGCCTATCCTGTGGACTATCGCTCCGGACCAGTCGACTTTGATATTCAGTGGATTTTGCCATCAGCAATAGCACTGAATAATTGGAGAATACTCTTCAAAGAGTGGGTAGGTTACGTCACCTACAAGCTCCTGGGATATGCATAAAAAAGCCTGACTCAAATGAATCAGGCCTTTGATAATATTTTTGAATGGATGATTACTCCTCTGTTTTCTCAGGAGCCTCAGCTTCAGCAACAGGAGTTTCTTCAACCTTCGCTTCTACTTCTTTTACTTCCTCCTTTTTCTCAGCTTTGCTTTTGCTAGCTTTTTTAGGAGCAGCTTTTTTCTCGAACTCTGCTTTAATTGCCTCAACGTCAACCATTTTCAATACAGGTGCGCTGTTCAATCTTTTGATTGTATTTACACGAGCTTTCGCTCTGGCTTTGTTCTTTCTACCTTTTCTTTCTAGTCTAGTAATCGCCATTTTTAGATCATTTCCGTTAAACGAGGTGCAAATTTACGGGTTTAGTTAGATTTGTGCAAAATTTTTATATGTCAACTCAGAAACCTTCTATTCCTAAAGGAACACGCGATTTTGGCCCTGAAGAATCGTCAAGACGAAACTACATCATGGACATCATCAAGTCCAACTTTAAACTTTACGGTTTTAGCCAAATCGAAACCCCAGCTATAGAGAACCTTTCGACCCTTACCGGGAAATATGGTGATGAAGGAGACAAGTTGCTTTTTAAAATTATCAATTCTGGTGATTACCTAAAAAATGTAACCACTGATGACCTTGAAGGTGGAAGTCAGCAAATGCTAAGCAAAATATCTGAAAAAGGGCTTCGCTATGATTTGACTGTTCCCTTTGCACGATTTGTTGTGCAGCACCGAAATGATATCACATTTCCCTTTAAAAGATTCCAAATCCAGCCGGTCTGGAGAGCCGACCGACCGCAAAAAGGAAGGTATCGGGAGTTTTATCAGTGCGACGCCGATATTGTAGGTACTGATTCGCTATGGAATGAGGTCAACCTGACCATGCTTATCCAGGATGTATTCAGAGACCTGAAATATGAGCAAATCACCATTAAAATCAATCACCGGGACATATTATCTAAATTGGCCTCCTTCGTAGGATTACCGGGTCAGGAAATCCCATTTTGTGTAGCCATAGATAAACTTGACAAGATTGGCGATGAGAAGGTAACAGAAGAACTTATTGGCCTCGGTGCTGACTCTGCTAAAATTGCTGAATTATTTGAGATCTTTGGTAAAGAAGATTCCAGTGCTTCCAAACTAGAAGCAATTGCATCGATTTTAGGTTCTTCAAGAGGAATTGATGAGCTAAAGGACTATTTTAAATTCTTAAAATTAGCAGGGGGTTCTGACGCCAATGTGGAACTGGACTTTAGTCTGGCTCGTGGTCTAACCTACTATACCGGAGTTATCTTTGAAGTAAAAGCAAACGACGTGAAAATTGGAAGCATTTGTGGTGGTGGGCGATATGATAACCTTACAGGTGTTTTTGGAATGGAAAATGTTTCAGGTGTTGGAATCTCGTTCGGTTTGGACCGGATCTATGACGTCCTAACCGAGAAGAACCTCTTCCCTACTTCAGTAAACCAGCCAGTGGATGCTTTGATACTTCACTTCGATCAGGAAAGTTTTGAACATGGTCTGGGACTACTGGCAAAAATGCGATCCGCCGGAATTACTTGCGAGATATATCCTGATGTAATAAAAATTAAAAAACAATTTAATTACGCTGATAAAATCGGAATTCCTTACACCATCGTAATTGGTTCCGAGGAGATCAAAACCGGAAAATACGCTTTTAAGAACATGAAAAGTGGTGAACAACAGACGCTCGATATCAATGAAATAATTCAGTTGATTCAAAACGACTAAACTCGCTACTTTTTTCGTTGTGATAAAAAACATCACTATTTTGAAGAAAGGCCTATTCCTTTTAATGCTACTACCCATTTGCCTGAAAGCACAACATTTCAGCAAGCTGAATAGGTTTTCCATTGAATTTCCCCAGGGATGTGCACCTGCAACCGTACGAGTCACAGAATACACCCCTCCAAGTCAGCCTACTTCTTTTTTTTATGAGGAAGGCCAACCTGACATAGCTGACACTTCCTATACATTTACTGAACCCGGAACTTATCAGATCATCCAACTTTTGGGCGAAGATGTAACTCCAAAAACAGATACACTTACGTTTACGGTCATTGATCCACCGGCTCCTGAATTTGTTGTTTACTTCTGCTCATCTAATGAGGTGGAGGTGGAAATAACAGACACCTTCTATGACAGCTACAGGGTCTATTTTGGTTCACTGGATTCAATTGATGTACAAGGTTCAGACCCAAACCCCGGATATTCGTTTCCGGACGCTAACGCCAACATCACGGTCAAAGGGTTTCTGAATAACTCATTTAATGGCAATTGTGGCACTACGGAAAAATCATTTACCATCCCCAATAGCCTCTTCACACCACAGATAACAGGAACTTCTCTTTACAGAAGTTGTGATGATAGCTACACGCTCAATATTGGATTTTCGAACACATCCAATTTCTTTTACTCAATAGGGTTTGAAGCAAATCCCTCGAGTGGCATCTGGTTATATGAGGGTACTTTATCAGACATTACCAGTATTAGTGGTGTAGAATTAAATGGCGATACACAAAAGTGCCTTTATGTAAAAGTCACAGACATTTGTAATGGAAATTCAGTTACAAGTGATCCCTACTGCTTTTTCATCGATTACCAAATGTTGCCCAGGTTACAGGGAGCCTATGCCACGTATTCCGGTGCAAATATTCTGCTCCATTTCGGACTTAATGATTCCTATCCGCTAGATATCGAGCGATCTGCTAACAATCAAAATTTCACCTACTTGAGTCAGGCAACCGGGGCAAATTTTATTGATAATGTTTCTGGCTCGCCTACTTACTCCTACCGGGTAAGCTTCACAGATGATTCATGTGACAGTACAAGTCAAACAATTCTTGCGCCGCCTAAAATCAGTTTCAGGGCTTTTGACCGTGAGACCAATCAGGTGACTTTAAATGCGACAGCTCCTGTCAATGTTTTGAATGATGATCAACCCAGTAAATATGTTGTGCTTTACAGCCAGGACAGTTCCCAACTCCTTGAAAGTACTTATACAAATCCATTTACGTTAAATCCGGTCCTTGGCGAATACCAATACATTCGCTTGAAATACTCTTATGAAGACCATGTCGATATTTATTCCAATGCATTACTTGCTCATCAATATTACTCCGTCTATGTTCCGAAGGCCTTCACTCCCTATAATGGTGATGGCCTCAACGATCGCCTAGAGTTCTTTGGTCTACCCTCAGAAGAAGGCTCCTTTGATATTTATAACCGGTGGGGAGAAATGATTTATTCCTCAGACCAACTCACTCTTGGATGGGATGGATATACAAAACAGGGAAAGGTTCCGCAGGGAACTTACCGTTATAAAATTCGTTTTAAAACTCCCGGTGGGGATATGAAATCTCAAGTTGGTACTTTTGTTCTTTTAAGAGATTAAATCATTGCGATATGTTTGATATGATGAAAATGATGGGCAAGTTGAAGGAAGTCCAGGAAAAAATGAGGATTGCTCAGGAGGGCTTGAAAGATATTACGGCAGAAGGCGAATCCGGAGCGGGCATGGTTAAGGCTACCGTAAACGGACAAAAAGAACTTATCGATTTGCAGATAGACCCATCCATTATCAATCAGGACGATAGTGATATGATGAAAGACCTGATCATCGCAGCAACCAATAAAGCAATTCAGACGGCAGAAATCAAAGCCAAAGAACATCTTAGGTCAGCTACCGATGGCATGATGCCGAACATTCCAGGGTTCGACCTCAACAATATGATGTAAATGTCAAAAGTTGCGGTTGTAATACTCAATTATAATGGAACAGACTATTTAAAGGAATTCCTCCCCTCAGTCATCCAGCATACTCCCGAGGCAGAAATCATTGTTGCAGATAATTGCTCAACAGACCATTCTCTCGATGTACTGAAAAACCAATTCCCAGGAGTACGTATCATTATACTCCCTGAAAATTATGGGTATGCAGGAGGATATAATGAATGTCTGAAACAGGTTGAGGCAGAATATTACCTTCTTCTTAACTCAGATGTTGAGGTAACACCGAATTGGCTGGAACCACTCGTCGAATACCTGGATGACCATCCTGACTATGCTGCTGTCCAACCCAAGTTACTCGACTACAACAACAAGGAATATTTTGAATACGCCGGGGCTGCTGGTGGCTTTATAGACCAGTGGGGTTACCCCTATTGTCGGGGTAGAGTTTTTGATGTTATTGAACATGACAGTGGTCAGTACGATTCCTTTCTGGATATTCATTGGTGTTCGGGCGCATGCTTTTTGATTCGCTCAAAGGTATTTCACGAATTAGGCGGTTTTGATACCGACTTCTTTGCCCACATGGAAGAAATTGATCTCTGCTGGCGAATGATGAATCGTGGATTTCTTTCAGGGTATCTTCCACAATCCAAAGTATTCCATGTTGGTGGTGGGACACTCAATAAGACAAGCCCTAATAAGACCTATCTTAATTTCAGAAATAATATGGCCATGCTTATTAAGAACTTACCCTGGCCAACACTGCTGTGGATTTATCCGTTGAGAGTCATTTTAGATTTTTTGGCTGCCCTTAAAATGTGGTCTGATCAGGGATCAAAGCACTTTATGGCAGTGATTCGATCTCATGCCTACGTGATAAAAAACAGTCGAAGAATTTTAAGAAAAAGGTCAGTTACGAAAAGAATCCCATCTCAAATCCGGCTTCTGGAAGAATTTTATATAAGAAAAAGAAAAACTTTTTCAAGCTTCAGTAGTACCAAATAGCATTGTTTCTTCTTCTCAGCAGTTTCCTGAAATTCATGATAAATGCCAGCCCCAGATAGATGATAACGGGGGACCCAAAGGTCAAAAAAGAGCCGTAAATGAACAATAAACGGATATTTGAGGTAGGTATTCTAAACTTTTCACCTAACCGAGTACAGACCCCAAAAGCATATTTTTCTAAAAAATCCTGCATCTTTTATGAATTTATACAGAATCTATTGATTTTCGATGGAACAAATATAATAAAACCACATCCAGTTTGTTTTGGATGCATTTAGTATAAAGTTTATTTTTCCGTATTATTGCGATTAAATAATAGGAATTACACCATTATTATTAACAAAGAAAATTTAAAAATGATCCACATGAGAAAACTTAACCTGGCGACGGCTATACTTGCGGGAGCAGTTGTATTTTCCGGCTGTACTTTGAGCAAGATGATCAAGCTAGCAAAAGATCAGGACTTACAGGTAAGTCCTAATCCGCTTGAGCTTCACGGAGGCGAGATTCCGTACGAGATGTCTGTGGTTTTACCTCCTAAAATGTTGCCTACTGGCAAAACCTATACCGTCAACACCTATTACGTCTATGGTGATCAAGAAGTAGCAGGCGGGTCTATCGAGTTCAAAGCCGAAGACTTCCCTAACAGCAGTTCATCTACTTCTAGAAAAAGTGCAAGTTTCTCAATACCTTATCAATCGGGAATGAACCCGGGCGAACTTTTTGTAGAAGGTATTGCTTCCGATCCGGAGAGCGGAAAATCTAAAACTTCTCCAAGAATGCAAGTAGCAACTGGTCTTGTTATGACTGCGACCTTTGCTAAACCTGTTATTTACTCGTCTTATGCAGATCATGGCTATAATGAGCAGGAAGAGCTAATTCCTACTAAAGTTGATTTCTACTTCGAACAAGGTATTTCAAGATTGAATCCTTACTTCAAGGTAGATGGTGAAAACAACAAAACTAAGAGTAGCAACCTTTCAGCTTTTATCGCAGAAAAGAACGTAACCAGAACTGTTACTATTACTGGTACTCACTCACCTGAAGGTCCTGAAACTATCAACAGCAACCTTGCTGAAGATAGAGCTCAGACTATCGAAGATTTCTACAGAAAGCAGATGAGAAAGTATGACTACAAAGGAATGTCTGATTCTATCAAGTTCATCCTGAAGCCTGTAGTTCAAAACTGGAACTCATTCAAAGCAGCTCTAGCTGATTTCGAAGGTCTTGATGAAGAGCAAAAGGGTAAAGTAACCAACATCATAAATGGTACTGGTTCTTTCGAAGACAAAGCGAAAGCAATTGGTGAACTTTCTTATTACAGCACTATTCTTGATGAAATCTACCCAGGCTTAAGAACAGCTCAGACTGAAATCTTAACTGTAAAAGAGAAAAAATCAAATGCTGAAATCGCTGTATTAGCGAAACAAATTGTTGAAGGAAAAGCTGAGGCAGACGTGCTTAGCGATGAAGAGCTACTATTCTCTGCTACTTTGACTCCTTCTCTTGATGAGAAAGAAGCGATCTACAAAGCTGCTACTAAGAAATCTGGTTCTTGGGCTGCTCACAACAATCTTGCTGCAGTTTACCTTGAGAAAGCTAAAGCTGGTGACAAGGCAATGATCGAATCTGCTCTTACTCAACTTGAGATTGCTAAAAACAAAAATGGTAACGCTGCTGAAGTTCACGCGAACATGGCTGCTGCTTACATGCTTCAAGGTGCCTATGATCAGTCTCTAGAGTCTGCTATCGCTGCTGAAGGTGCCTCTCCTTCCAACACCACAAAAGGTAATGTTAAAGGAATGAAAGGTTCAGTTCAGTTAATGCAAGGTGACTATGAAGAAGCAAAAGCTTCTTTCGCTTCGGCTACACCAAGTGATGTTGTAAGCTTTGACTACGGTTTAGCTTCTCTTCTTAACGGTGATGCTGAAGAAGCAAAAGGTCAGCTTAGCAAAGTTACTGGTGACGAATTGATGGCTGAGGCTGCTTATCTAAGAGCTATAACTGCTGCTAGATTGAACAACACTAATGATGTGGTTAGCAACCTTAAAGCTGCTGTTGAAGCTGATCCTTCTTTGAAAGACAAAGCTTTAAACGATTTGGAATTCAACAAATATGCTAACGCTGTGGCGGAAGCATTGAAATAATTGAAATAACATTAATGAAAAGCCTTCCAATTATGGGAGGCTTTTTTCATTTATAGCCCTTTATGAATTAATTTAGCGCAGCTAAAAATCAAAATAAGAAATGCGAGAAATACAATTTAGAGAAGCACTCAGAGAAGCGATGAATGAAGAAATGCGCAGAGATGAAAAAGTGTTTCTTATGGGAGAAGAAGTAGCAGAATATAATGGTGCTTACAAAGTGAGCCAGGGCATGCTTGAAGAATTCGGTGCTAAACGAGTTATTGATACTCCAATTGCTGAGTTAGGGTTTGCCGGACTTGGTGTTGGTGCGGCAATGAACGGTCTAAGACCAATCATTGAGTTCATGACTTTCAACTTTTCTTTGGTTGCTATTGATCAGGTAATCAACAGTGCCGCTAAGATGATGTCCATGTCAGGTGGACAAATTCAGGTTCCTATTGTATTCAGAGGTCCTACAGGTAACGCAGGACAGCTTAGCTCGCAGCACTCTCAAAACTTTGAAAATTGGTTCGCAAACACTCCCGGACTTAAGGTAGTTGTCCCTTCCAATCCATATGATGCGAAAGGATTGCTTAAATCTTCCATCAGGGATAATGATCCTGTGATCTTCATGGAATCTGAATTGATGTATGGAGATAAAGGTGCTGTTCCTGAAGAAGAATACCTGATCCCGATCGGGCAAGCCGAGGTTGTTAAGGAAGGAAATGATGCCACACTGGTTTCTTTTGGTAAAATGATGAAGGTTGCCAACGAAGCTGCAGAGGAAATGGCTAAAGAAGGTGTAAACGTTGAAGTGATAGACCTAAAAACAGTAAGACCTATTGATTACGCTACCATTGTTAATTCTGTTAAGAAAACAAACAGGCTGGTAATCGTGGAAGAGGCATGGCCATTAGCCTCTATCTCAAGTGAACTTAGCCATCATATCCAACGCAATGCGTTCGATTATCTTGATGCCCCTGTTCACAGGATCACAAGTAAGGACCTTCCTTTACCATACGCTCCTACACTTATTGAAGAAATCCTTCCAAGCGTTAAAAGAACTATTGAAGCAATCAACGCCGTTTGCTATAGGTAATTAAGGCTCGGAATACAACATAAAAAAAGCCTCGATTCTTTAGAATCGAGGCTTTTTTCTTGCCCCGGAAAGCAAAAGTTATTATTTCAACAATCCGGAAAGCGCCTTCGCTCCTCCCATTTTGTTCATCGTTTTCATCATTTTACGCATCTGCTGGAATTGCTTTAACAGCTGATTCACCTGATTGACAGAAGTACCACTACCCTTTGCGATCCTTTGTCTTCTGGAACCATTAATGAGATCCGGGTTTTCCCTTTCAGTCGGTGTCATAGATTTAATAATAGCCTCTATTGGTTTCAATGAGTCATCATCTATATCTACATCCTTAATGGCCTTACCTACTCCGGGAATCATACCTAAAAGATCCTTCATGTTTCCCATCTTCTTGATCTGCTCCATCTGAGATAAGAAGTCATCAAAACCAAACTGATTTTTCTTAATCTTCTTATTGATCCTTCTAGCCTCTTCCTCATCAAAAGTTTGTTGCGCCTTTTCTACCAGGGAAACAACGTCACCCATGCCAAGGATTCGATTAGCCATCCTATCCGGATGAAAAAGATCAATGGCATCCATCTTTTCACCGGTACTGATGAATTTGATCGGTTTTTGTACTTCATTCCTAATCGAAAGCGCCGCTCCACCACGAGTATCACCATCTAGCTTGGTAAGGACCACCCCGTCGAAGTTCAGACGTTCGTTGAAGGTCTTCGCAGTATTTACCGCATCCTGACCAGTCATTGAGTCAACTACGAACAAGGTCTCTGAAGGCTTAACCTCCCTCTTTATCGCCTCTATCTCATTCATCATCGCCTCGTCAACGGCAAGACGACCGGCGGTATCTATGATAAGTGACTTCTTTCCATTTTCTTTCGCATACTTAACTGCATTTTTGGCAATTTTGATAGGATCCTTCTCATCCACTTCCGTATAAACCTCCACTCCTATCTGCTCACCCAATACCTTAAGCTGATCAATCGCAGCAGGTCGGTAAACATCACATGCAGCCAAAAGAACAGTTTTCCCCTGTTTCTTAAGAAGACTGGCAAGTTTCCCGGAGAAAGTTGTCTTACCAGAACCTTGTAGACCAGATATTAGAATCGTATTCGGAGAACCTTCCAGATTAATCGGAACGTTCCTTTCTCCCATTAAAACAGTTAACTCCTCTGCTACAATTTTTGTAAGCAATTGACCAGGAGAAACAGCAATTAAAACATCTCTACCGAGTGCTTCAGCTTTAATCTTATCTGTTACATCCTTGGCTACTTTATAGTTAACATCGGCATCGATCAACGCCCTACGAATCTCCTTAACAGTAGTTGCTACGTTGATTTCAGATATTCGTCCTTGTCCCTTGAGTGTCTTAAAAGCCTGATCAAGCTTTACACTTAAACTGTCAAACATATTCTTTCCTCTTTTCCAGTTGCAAAAATAAATAATTGATCGGTTTCGCAACCTGCAAATGAATATTTCAGTATTATGATATACGAAGTACCTTGTATTACATAATAATAAAATATGAAACGCCTTTTTATTCTTTCCACACTGGCCCTATTGCTTTCCCACTTCAACTACGCCCAGGAAAAAGTCAAACCAGGTCAATTAGCAGGGGATTGGAAACTGATTATTGACATTGATGAGGCCTTTGATGAAGCAAAGGAGGAACTGAAAGACGATGAGCAGCTGGTTGGATCACTCTTACTTTCTTCTATTTCCGGTCTGGTGGGAGGACTACTCGACAACGTCAATGTATTTTTTGAATTTGAAAAAGGAGGAGATTTAACAGTAACCGTGGAGGCATTTGGGGAAACGGAAAAAGAGTCATCCAATTGGAAAATTGATAATCGCGGGAGGTTATATCTCGATTATGAAGATTCTTTTTCAATCAATGAGGAATCCTACTGGATGCTCCAGAACAATATTCTGGTCAATTATGACGAAAACGACGAACCGAACAATATTTACCTTGTGAAGATTCTATAATAAATACCATATTTAAGGTATTTCATAACAATATTTACTCGTTTCATTGAATAGATGGTAACAATTAGTTTATTTTGTTCAAAATCTAATACAAACACCGTCTACCGTAATGAATCGAAACAAAATCACCCGCACAATTCTGTTAAGTTTCATATATGCACTACTCCTCACCTTTTTTGGTTGGCCTGAAGAAACAGCCACTCCGGATTTAGTTGAATGGAGCGCGAACTCAATCCAGAGCTTAGCTTTCTTACTGAAATAAGGGTAATTACTTATCAAGAATCCCTTTTATATCTGCTGGTGAATAATTCACCGATTTGAGTGTTTTATGATCTCCCTTCCGGTAAACCAGGAATTTACCATCCTCTTTTTTATAGTAGGCATCCGTTTCTTTATTCGAAACATAATGAGCCACTGTATTCTTTGCTTCTTCTTCGGTATCACATGCCTTACTCATGTTTGAACGCTGTACTTCATTGAACAGCTCAACAAACTTCTCTCCCAAACCAAATTCCAGGACAGCTCCTGACAAGACGTATTGAATATCGCATAGTGCATCTGCAATCTCTACAAGGTCCTTATCCTTAATCGCTTGTTCCAGTTCCTTCAACTCCTCCCTGATTAATGACACACGTAAATCGCACCTGCTTTCAGATGGTATACTAGGCGATTCCAGAATTGGGTGTTTGAAAGTTTTGTGAAATTCAGCTACCTGATTGAGTGCGTCTATTTTGTCCATATTACTTTGAAGAATTTTGTTTTTCTTTTCTGATCGCCAAAAATAAAAAGTATAAAAATCCCCCAACAACAAGTCCGAGAATAAATATCATACTGAGCACAGTTACCGTTGTCATAGCAATTATTTACAAAATGTTCTGAATAGGTATCTATTGAGTATCAAACCCACCAATATCACAGCTCCCCACTGCGTAACGATCGAAGCATTGCTATAGACATCCCTCCAATTCCAGTTCCCGCTTGCATCAAACCACGGGAAAGCGCTGTATCCCTGCGACATCCACCAATAAATCAAGAACACCCCAATAAATAGATTAAATATCAGGGAATAACGAAAATAGGCATTCGGAACCCGCATATCAGAGTCCAGATCGATAAGTTCCTTTTTGAATTTATTAGCACCGTATCTTACCGTCGCAAAGCCAATAAACAAACCACTCAAGATAAGACCAACTCCCCAGACCCAATCCTGATTGGAAAAGAAGTCTAATGAAAAAGCGGATGGGAAACCAATAGCCACGAACGCTACAAAAAGAATCCACTTATTGGCTTCTTGAGGTACTCCTGCACGTTCAAGGTTCGACTTAAAAAGCTCAATCATGGGGAGAAACGAACTGAATGCGGCCAATGACAATGCAAGGAAGAAAAACACAGACATGAAATAGCCTCCAGGAACATTCGCAAAGAGCTTTGGAATAATCGTGAAAGTCAAAGCCTGGCTTCCTGACTGAAGATGCGCAATAGCTTCTGATTCACTTGCTGCAAGTGCAAATACAGCAGGCAAAATGGCTATTCCTGAAATCAAAGAAGCAGTATTATTTCCAAACGCCCCAATGAACGTATTAAGAGTGACGTCCTCCTTATCTCTTGAGTGAGACGATATAGTCATCATTAAGCCCCAACCCGCCCCGGTGGACCATGCGGACTGCGACAGTGCCTCAATCCACACAGTAGGATTGCTAAAATGGTCTACATTGATAGAAAACATATATTCCAGGCCACTAACACCATTGTCCATTAACAAGGCCGAAAACCCTATAATGATCAAAAGCACAAAAAGCCCGGGAATAAGTACCCTGTTAGCCTTTTCTAAACCATTCTTTATCCCTTTCCCAATTACAAAAAGACCAATAATTATAACCACAATGTAGGTACCCACAGTAAGCCAATTGCCATTGGAAATTTGATCCCACTGGTCTTGTAGGTAGACAGGGTTGCTTTCCAGTTTTTCACTCAGGGTAAAACCATGAATAACACTATCATATAAATTGATAAGAGAAATGCCGAGGTATTCGAGGGACCACGCGGTAACAACGGAGTAATAGAATGCAATACCCAAAGTGCAGACCGTAATAAAGAAACCCATCCAGGTTAACTTACTTCCTGCTAATTGGCCATAAGATCCAATTACTCCACTCTTATATTTCTTCCCAATAGAGAACTCGGCCAGTAACAATGGAATGGACCAGACAAGTAAGAACAATATCCACAATAAGATAAATGTCCCTCCATATTGACCGGCTAGTCTTGGAAAACGCCATAAGTTACCCGCACCGATGGCCATCCCCAACGAAGCCAGAATGATCCCCCATCTGCTACTAAATTCCTGCCTTTCCGACATATCAACCTTTCTTTTTACTTACTGATATGATGGTAGTATACAGGTATATCAAAATAAGTGCAAGTAAGAATAGCCCCAAAAAGCTTCCTCCCATTCCAATATGTCCAACATGAAGATCTAAACCTAAAGTAACCAGCAATGCAATGAGTATCCCCATTAAAGCTTCACCTGTGATCAGACCGGAAGCTACAAGAAGCCCAGCGTTTTGCGCCTTGTCTTTCACAGCATCAGACACTTGATTGCTTTTGAAACTTCTATCCACCAGGTAGGCAATCACCCCTCCAATAAATATTGATGAATCCAATTCAAATGGAAGATATAGTCCAACTGCCACAGCCAAAACCGGCATTCGGAAATCAGAATTGATCTTCTTTAAATACAGGTCAGATATAATTATCAACACCCCAATGCATCCGCCGATGATAATAATAGTCCAGGGAAGTTCCCCACCGAAAATACCAGTGGCCACACTCATCATTAATGTCGCCTGAGGCGCGGTCAAAGGATTAGGAAATTCCGGCGTTGGGCTTCCTATCCCTTTAGAGTGCAGCAATAGATTCAAAACTGGAGCGATCAACAACGCTCCTGCAACCACTCCGATCATCTGCATGATTTGCTGGTTTCTCGGAGTTGCACCCAACACGTGTCCTGCCTTGAGGTCCTGCATGTTATCCCCGGCAATTGCCGCTGCACAACAAACCACACCTCCGACGAGAATAGCTCCAGCCGCACCTTTTGCAGGATCTGACGACCCCATCAAAAGCAATAAAAGAATTGCGGTGGTGAGAATGGTTGCGATCGTCACTCCTGAGATAGGGTTGTTTGAACTGCCTACCAGTCCTGCCATGTATCCGGCCACAGCCGAAAACAGGAAGCCTGCAACGACCATCATCAGAGCCATAAACAGCGTAATAGGAATGTCCTTAATAATAGTGATATAAATAAAGAAGACGGGAACGATCATCACACCTATACCTATAAATACCCATGACATAGGGGTATCCAGTTCAGTTCGTAAAATTTCTTCTGTCCTTGCAGCCCCTTTCTTGAAGGCCTCTACTCCGGATTTGAACGCCGCACCTAATGCGGACCTCAAATTAACTAATGCCCACAGCCCCCCTACAACCATAGAACCCACTCCTAAAAATCGCATCTTAGCACTCCAAAGAGCTCCTCCCAAAGCTTCAGGAGAAACCTGACTTACATCATCAAATTTTCCAAGTGCGACCAATTCAGCTGCTACATTTCCAAACCCATTCATACCAACATAAGTTGGTATGGCAATCCACCAGGTGATCACTCCTCCCATAAAGACAAGGGTCGCTATATTAAGACCAACAATATAGCCTACTGCCACCAGAGCCGGAGACAGGTTTAAACTGAAGTACAAATAGGCCTTGTCCCTTATGACAGTCGCCCTTTCAAATATACCATGCCACAATCCCATTGCTTCCGCTCCAAACTTGAATATGGCTCCAATCAAACTACCGTAGATTAAGAACTTCACGGATTTACCCCCCTTCTCTCCTGACTTCAGTACCTCGGCGGTTGCAACCCCTTCCGGAAACATTAATTTCTCCTTGACAATCAAAGCACTTCGCAATGGAACAGTAAATAAAACTCCAAGGACTCCTCCACAAATGGATATTATGGTCGTTTCGAAATAATTAAACTCCTGCCAATACCCCATGATCACCAGTGCCGGTATCGTAAAGATCACGCCGGCAGCAAGAGACTCACCGGCAGACGCTGCAGTTTGAACAAGATTGTTTTCAAGAATATTCGAGTTCTTGAAAAGTTTAAGAATAGCCATTGAAATAACCGCTGCAGGAATTGATGCAGAGACAGTTAATCCGGAAAATAAACCAAAGTATGCATTAGCCGCTCCCAGAATTATTGAGAGCGAGGCACCAATGAGAATAGATTTAAAAGTAAGTTCTGTAAGACGCGTTTCGGGAGAGATGTGGGGTTGGGACATAACAATACCAGGTTAATGAAATTAAAATCTAGTAAAAATTAGTTCTTCTTGAAACAAAAAAGGTGACCTTAAGTCACCTTTTAAAACCTTGAAGATAAAGACAAATACCACTTTGTTCTATTGATTTACTGCATATTATATTGATGGCAGCATAGACTCTCAAGCGGTATGGTTTAAATCTTTCTTGATAATTCTGCTAGTAGCCTTAATCCTTCCTTCAAATACGGATCATCCGAGAGCTTTTCCTCCGTTTCATCTTCTGTAACGACTTCATCCGCATCAATTGAAGTCGCCAAATCATCTGTACCGTCCTGATTCTTGCGAGTATCGAAATTTAGCGATATCTGGTTGTCCGCATTCATCCTTTTTATCTTGTTAACCTCATTGAGGAGATCAATAAGGTCCTTATCATCCGACAAATGCTTCTGATAGATTTTACTAAGCTTCTCGATCATCTCATCAGTCACTTTATTTGTGCTGTAAAATCTTGATGTCTTAATCTCATCCCATGGCAAGGCGTTCGGTCTACTACCCTCTCCAAACTCTTCCCCATCATAAGGTGAAGGAAACGCTATATCAGGAGCCACTCCAAGTCTCTGTGTGCTGCTACCAGTCACTCGATAAAATTTAGCCAGCGTCAACTTTAGCTGTCCTACCGGCAAATCACCTGAGAGCACCTCCGACCTCATTCTTACCAGCTCATCCACTTCATCTTTTGAAAAATTCTTGCTCAGGACTTCCCTTTTCAGCTCATTAGCTACTGAACGCTCTAATCCTATCAGGTTCTGAACCGTACCTTTCCCAAAGGAGTTTTCCCCGAGAACGATTCCTCGTTTATAGTCCTGGATAGCACCTGAAAAAATCTCGGAGGCTGATGCACTGTAGCGGTTAATCAATACGGCCAACGGACCATCATAAAACACCCCATCGTCCTCATCCTCATGTACATCAACCATTTCAAGTGGGTTCTTAACCTGAACAACCGGACCATCAGGAATAAACAACCCTGTTAAAGTAATTGCTTCATCAAGTGACCCTCCTCCATTATATCTAAGATCTATCATCAGGCCATCAATGCCATCCGCCTGCAGGTCAGTGATCAACTTCTTTACATCTCTGGTGGTACTCTTGTAGTCCGGAACACCTTTACTCCTTTCATCAAAATCGATGTAAAAACTGGGGACGGTTATAACTCCCAATTTGTAAACTTTATTACCTTCTGTTATTGGAATAATTTCAGCTTTGGCTGAAGATTCCTCCAACTTAATCTTGTCTCTCACCAACCTTAAGGTATCCGGAAGAGTACCCATTTCCTGGTTTGCTTTCAAAATTTGCAATCTCACCACAGTTCCTTTCGGACCTCTGATCTTTTGAACCACATCATCCAGTCGCCAGCCTATTACATCTTCATATTCCCCGTCATCTCCCTGAGCCACACCCACGATCTTATCATCCTTCTGTAGAAACTTGCTTTTGTATGCAGGCCCTCCTGGTATCACATCAGCTATCACCGTATAATCCAACTGCTGCGTTAATCGCGCCCCAATACCCTCCAGTGATTTGGACATTTCAATCTTAAAATTATCCCGATCTATAGGCGAGAAGAAATCTGTATGGGGATCATATGCACTTGTAAACGCATTCATATAGGCCTGATACACATCCTCACTGTTATATTGTATCAACGCCTTTTCAATTCGATTGTACCGTTTGGTTAGGGACGTACATATATCATCCCATTCTTTACCTGCCAGCTTATAACTAAGCGCCTGATTCTTTATGATCTTCCTCCATATCTCATTGAGCTCTTCGGTGGTTTCAGGCCACGGCATTTTTGATCGGTCCGCTACCAAATATTCATCCTCAGAGTAATCGAACTCATTTTCAAGTAAGGTATACACATGAGCTATGCGCTGTAAGGCCCGCTCACGATATAAAGTGAATACCTGAAAGCCAAATTCCACATCCCCATCCAGAATCGCATCATCTAGGTCATCTTTGTATTTCTCAAAATAGGCCACATCATTAGCAAGAAAGTATGACTTATTAGGATCAAGGGATGAAAAGTAGTTATTGAATATGGTGTTTGACAACGAGTCATCAATAAACACCTTGTTGTAATGATAGTTATTCAATAGCCCTACGATCACCTTCGTTTCTATGGCGTGCTCCGGCTTAGGCGCTAATTCCTGAAGGGAATCTACCTGCGCAAATGAACTTGTTACAAGACCAAGAAATAAAACTATCCCTAATATATATCTCCTCACATCTCTCATAATGTTGACCTTTTAATTCTTCACTGGTATAAACTTGCAAGTAACATGCCGTCTTTTAATTAACACAGCTTATTGCCAGATTATCACGGCAATGAGATGTTAAAAGTTATTAAAAACCGGAATAAAATCATTCATGATCCCATACCAAAGCAGCAGCACCAAGTATGGCAGCGTTCTTTTTAAGCATTCCGGAAGGCAGTAATTTTACTTTTCCTTTATAAAATGGAAGAAGGTTTCCCTCAAGATGTCGTCTTGTAGGCTCAAAAATCCATTCACCTGCCTTAGCCAATCCTCCGAGAAGGAAAAAAGCTTCAGGGTGCGAAAATGTTGTGAAGTTTGCCAGTTGCTCTCCAAGAATTCTCCCCGTCATCTCGAAAGCTTTGATAGCAATAGGATCACCGTCTTCAGCTGCTTTGGTGATAGTTTCTCCGTGCAGATTGTTATATGAATAGTTTCTCAAAACACTATCTTCCAATGAATCAGACAAGAGGTGAAAAACTGTTCTTTTGATTCCCGTTGATGACACATAGGCTTCCAGTCCGCCTCTACGGCCCAGTCCTGTCATTCGTCCATTTGGATCAATAACCACATGCCCCAACTCCCCGGCTTGAGAATCAAAACCATATACGAGTTTACCATTACAGACTATACCACTACCAAGTCCGGTACCCAGGGTAATGACCATGAAATCTTTCATGTTCTGAGCGTTACCGTAGATCATCTCTCCAATGGCCGCAGCACTTGCGTCATTAGTGATATAAACGGGGTGATCAAATCGCTTCCCGAACTCCTCAGAAAATGGCACTACTCCTTTCCACTTCAAGTTGGCGGCGTACTCAATTGTACCTCTGTAATAGTTGGCATTAGGAGCTCCTACTCCATACCCAACAATTTCATGTTCAAAATCAAGTTTTCCTCTAAGTTCCTGAACCAATTTCTGGAGGTGATCGAGGTACTCTCCAAAATCTTCATACTTTACGGTGCTAAAATCTTCATGGACAAACAGCTCTCCCTCCCTGTCTACTAACCCTACTTTGGTGAGAGTGCCTCCAATGTCAATTCCAACAGCTAATTTCTTACTCATAAATCAATCTTTTCAATTCGCCAAAGATATGAAAGTGCGGTTTCTTACAAACAAGAAAAAGGGAATACATATCATTTACATACCGCACCGCACGAATTGATATTTTGGTAAGCAAAAAATGCTGGCTCCATAAAACTATAATTATCTCCCCCAGTAGTAAATAACAGTCATAACTTACAATCCAGTTATTCTTTCTTAATTTTCAATATGGGATTGCTATGGTTTAACTATTAGGCATTTTGAGGGGTTAAAGTATAATTTACAAGGAATTCGGCTCCATTTGGCGACACCTAAATCGCGGTCATAATCTTATTGATTACAGTATATGAAGGAATACTTATTCGCTTACGGTTTACTGAAACGAAAGTATAGTTCGAACCCAATTTACGGAGTTCCGCCCATGCCCATAAAGTACGTTGGAGTAGGTATTTACCAGGGAAAGCTCTATCGGGTTGCTCATTATCCCGGGGTCAAGTATGACCCAAAATCCTCTAACAAAGTAATAGGAGATGTTTATGAGGTGAATAATCCCTTTTTCCTTAATCGTATGGATGCTTATGAAATGGCCTGGCCTTTGATCAAAAAATTTCCGGAATACAGGAGGGTAAAGCGGCCCGTAATAGTAAAGGGAAAAACTATTCAATGCTGGGTATATGAATATGAAAAGCCCCTATCGCCTTTAAAGCGGATTTTTTCAGGAGATTTCTGATAACCTGTACGTTTAATTTCAATCATTTTTAGGTATATTACTTATCACGGTACTGAACCTGAGACATCACCCCTATGAGCAATGTTAAACTTCATACGCTTCATTGTCACCTAAACGATGAAACGGATTCTGATGAGATCTATTTAAAGTATAACGAGAATAAAATTTGGCCCATGGGCTTCTTCAAATTGGTCAATTCCGGAGATATTAAAAAGCTGGAGATTACACTGAAACACGAAGACCCCAAAAAGCCACTAATCATTGAAGTATGGAACTATGATTTCTTATCAAAAAACGATCTCATAGGAACCTTTGAGCTAATTATTGGAAGTGAAACATCCGGCAGGTTTCAGGCCAACATGAAACCTGCAGAAAAAAGAGGAACCGCTTCTTATCTTTTAGATTGGGAAATACTCAACTAGATAAATTGATTCATCGTTTAATAAAACAACATAAGCCCTTAGTAAATGTCTAATTTTAATGAACTGATTAACCAGAACAAGCCCACACTGGTAGACTTTTCAGCCGATTGGTGTGGACCATGCAAGATGATGCCTCCCATCCTGAATCAGGTTAAATCTAAAATGGGAGAAAAAATACATATCCTAAAAGTGGATGTGGATAAAAACCAGAAAGCCGCGCTTAAGTATGGTGTTAGAAGTATCCCTACCATAATTCTATTCAAAAACGGCAAGGTGTTATGGAGAAAAACCGGTGTTGCGCAATCACCAGAAATCACCTCCGCAGTAAAAAAGGCGATCGGTAAAGAAATTTTGCAATAATATCATTTGATCAAACGATTTCGTTCACTCTGATTTGTTTAGTTTGCAGTAGTATTTAACAACTCGCAAATGATGAATCCATGGCATGATCTTAGGATCGGAGACAATGCACCTGAAGAGGTCAATGGTATTATTGAAATCCCAAAAAACACCAGGGCTAAGTACGAGCTGGATAAAGAATCTGGTATGCTTATTTTGGATCGAGTGATCTACTCTTCCATGCACTACCCTGCTAACTATGGATTCATCCCGCGTACTTATTGTGATGATGGTGACCCATTGGACATTCTCATCCTTACTCAGATTGAAGTTCAGCCTCTTTGTATAGTTCCAGCCAAGGTTATCGGCGTAATGCAAATGTTGGATCAGGGTGAAAAAGATGATAAAATCATCGCTGTTGCCACTGGCGATATGAGTGTAAATCACCTAAATGACACGTCTGACCTTGCACAACATTTTGTAAAGGAGCTCCAGAACTTCTTTGAAGACTATAAAAAGCTTGAAAACAAAACGGTTGTTATCGAGGATTTTCAGGATCGAAACACAGCTGTGGCTATTGTTGAAAAAGCCATGGCCGACTATCAAAAGAAGTTTTCAAAATAACTTTTCAGGACACCCTTCTCTGTTTGCCACAATACGTACAGGTGATAATTCCTTCGGGCACTTCATGATTACACGCCTCGCAGTTGTAGAATTCTGAAGTTAAGAGGTTTCCACTCTCATCCCGGTAAACATTGAGTTCTTTGCATTTCATGCAGTGAAAGTTTTGTATCTGGGGAAGTCGGTTGATAAAGCCACATTTTTGACAAACAGCCTTAACAGAGTCCCTTCGTTTATGGAGATACTTTACTCTGATCCAAAAAAAAGCTGGAAGAACCACAAAGGCCACAAAGAGCAACACATACAGATGATCATATTCCATGACGCCTTAATTAGATTAATGAAGCCTATTTCAGGTTTATGATCAGAAAAGTTTGGCGTTCATTACAATCTCACGCTTAACCTTATAGAATTCTTTGTGAATATTAAACCTTTTTTGATCCTCTGGCTGGTATGGAGTAAAAGAGCCATCCTCGTTCAGCACATAGGTATTTACATTGTCTTTAAGGTTATAAGCCAAAATATTGATTGCTTGCTGCTTCAATAATTGATCATTGATCAAAAACAATGACTCAAGTCTCCGCTCAAAACTACGCACCATCATATCCGCACTTCCTGAGTAAACCAGGGGTTTCCCATTGTTGTGGAAATAGTAGATCCTCGAGTGCTCAAGATAATCTCCTACGATAGACCTTACCTCAATATTTTCACTTAGCCCAGCCCTTCCTGGTCTAATAGAACATATTCCCCTAACAATAAGCTTGATCGGAACACCTGCCTGAGAAGCAGAATACATCGCCATAATCGTATCCTTATCCTGAAGGGAATTCATCTTAATAACTACACCCGAAGGTAAACCTTGCTTCGCATTTTCTTCCTCATTTTTTATGAGATCAATTAGTTTGTCCCGCATATCTCTCGGTGCGGTAAGCAGGTAAGTATATTTATCGGGAACCGAGTGCCCGGTAATTACATTGAAGAACTCCTGTACATCATTGGCATAACCTTCATCAGAGCTGAGTAAACTTATGTCAGTATAAAGCTTCGAGGTGTCCTCATTGTAGTTTCCACTTGACATATGAACAAACCTGGTCACCTTATCCCGCTCTCTCCTCACAATCAGCAATAATTTCGTGTGCGTCTTAAGTGAACCAACCCCATAAATAACAAAGCATCCAGCTTTTTGAAGCTTTTGAGCTTCCTTTAGGTTATTCTCTTCGTCAAAGCGTGCTTTTACTTCAAACAAAACTGACACGTGCTTTCCGTTTTCAGCAGCATTGAGCAGGGCATTGACCACGCGGGAATTTTTCGCCAGTCGATAGATGGTCAGCTTGATTGACAAAACATTTGGGTCCTCAGCTGCCTGATCCAAAAGGTCCAGCAATGGATCGATGGTATTGTACGGATGATGTAACAGTATGTCCCGATCCTTCAGGATTTTGAACATATTCTGATCCTCGTACTCCGACATACTAATTGGAGGAACCGGAGCCTGTCTGTCAGGTAAAAGATGCCTTAGATCTTCGTGACCAACCATTTGCCAAAGCCCAGTATAGTCCATCAACGCTTCCATTGGTATTTTGATCACATTCTCAGGACTGATGTCATATTTGCTCATCAGCTGGCGTAAGAGCCATTTGTCATGATCCGATTCAATTTCCAAACGTACAACCCTTCCGGTCTTACGCGTTTTAAGTTTCTTCTTTACCTCCTCGATAAAATTAGCCTCATCATCCTCAGACTCTTCGAGCGTAAAATCCCCATTTCTTGTCACTCTGAACAGTGTAGACGAAACAATCTTTACATTCTTGAACAGATCCCCTAAATGCTCCCTGATTATTTCTTCAATGGGAACGAATATGGTTTTCCCCTTACGGTCAAGCTCATAAAAGCGAGGCAGGTTCTGTGGTATCTGGATAAAAGACATCTTCTTTTTATCCTTGTTGTCCAGGCTCTTCGTTACCACTCCGAAAATCAGAACATTGTTAACCAGAATCGGAAAGGTATGGTAACTGTCATATACCATTGGAGTGAGCATCGGGAAAACGATCTTCTCGAAATAGTGAGTCACCTTATCTTTCTCCCTTTTTTCCAACTCCTCCAATCCCTGAACCAGGAACCCGTTTTGAGCAAATTCCGGCTTAAGTTTTTCAGTGAAAATTTTATTTTGAAGTGCCGCAAATGCCTGGTAATCTCCAAGCAGCTTCATCTTGAAGGGAATAGATCTTAAACCGCAATAGTCAATGCGCTCCTTACCATAATCAAGGTAATTGTAAAGACTTCCTACCCGAATCATAAAGAACTCATCCGCATTAGATGAGGTGATCGCCAAAAATTTCAGCTTATCAACGATACTCCTACCCTCCTTTTCGCTCTGATCCAGCACTCGGTGGTTAAAGTGCAACCAACTTAAATCCCTGCTGATCAGTTCACTTTGAAATATCTGCTGATTATATTTTTCGATCATCTTACGGCTCTTAAATATCAAGGAGCAATATATAAAATGAAAAAAAAAGCCGCTCGATGAGCGGCTTAATCTTTTATATAAAAAAGTGAATTTAGATCACACTCATCTCAGTAAGTACATCATTCATCTTACGAACAGCATCCGCGCTCGTTTTGAAGTTCTCTTGCTCAGCGCTATCAAGTTCGATCTCAACAATCTGCTCAATACCACCTTTACCTATAATCACAGGAACACCTAAAGCAATGTCACTCTGCCCGTACTCACCACTCAAGAATGCGGAGCATGGGAACATCTTCTTAGTATCACAAGCGATTGCCTGAACCATTGCAGATACGGCAGCTCCCGGAGCGTACCATGCAGAAGTACCTAACAACTTAGTCAAAGTTGCACCTCCAACTTTAGTTTCTTCCTTGACATAAGTAAGCTTGTCATCACTCAAGAACTTAGAAACAGGAACACTGTTTCTGGTTGCAAGACGAGTCAATGGAATCATGCCTGTATCGCTGTGCGCTCCGATAACCATGCCATCTACATCCGACTGAGGGCACTCCAAAGCTTCCGCTAATCTGTATTTGAAACGAGCAGAATCCAACGCTCCACCCATTCCAATGATTCTGTTTTTAGGAAGACCAGTTGCTTTGTGAGCCAAATAAGTCATAGTATCCATTGGATTGGAAACCACAATGATGATCACATCAGGAGAATGCTTGATCAGGTTTTCTGATACACTTTTAACGATACCCGCATTCGTAGAGATCAATTCTTCTCTAGTCATACCTGGCTTTCTTGGAATACCCGAAGTAATCACCGCAATATCACTTCCCGCCGTTTTCGAGTAGTCATTAGTTGTACCAGTGATCTTCGTATCGAAGCTGTTCAAAGATGCAGTTTGCATCAAATCCATAGCCTTACCTTCCGCAAAGCCTTCTTTAATGTCGATAAGTACAACTTCCGAAGCAAAGTCTTTGATAGCAATGTATTCTGCACAACTGGCGCCCACTGCTCCCGCGCCTACTACAGTAACTTTCATTATTATGTTTGTTTAGGGTTATTCCTGATAAAACAAGAGAATGACCACCTAAATAAGAATGGACACGTTCAACCTATTTATCTATGGAGTATAATTTCTATTTCGGGCCGCTAAATTAGCACCCAAATAAGGAATAGCAAAGTCAAAATAGCTGAAGTATGTCAGCTATACACGGTATTTAATTCAAAGAAGCCTCGATTACTCTTGTAGGCATCAAATAGTTTGGCGGTAAACTCATCGCAAAGCTGGGCGTAACCGGTCATCATCTTTGCCTGAATAGATGGATGGTGCTCCATGACCTCAAATATATTTGACGAGGGTATCACATAAAGCTCAGTGCCCTCCCCCAGAACAATGGCAGAATTTCTTCTTTTGGCTTTGGACAAAATAGCATTCTCTCCAAAAACACTTCCATTTCTCAAAATCAGCAGCTTTTCAAATTCACCTCCAATTTCAAGATTCAGCGAGACAACGCCCTTTTTAACGATATAAAGTGCGTGACTGGGGTCATTGGAAAAGTAAACCACTTCATTCTCATTGTAGCTGCGAACGTAGATATAGGGCTGAAGCTTAGCCAGTTCCTCATTGGACAATTCAGACATCAAACGATTCTTTCTTAAAAACCGATAGAGCCTTTTGTCTTCATCCGAGTAGGTTTTCTTAAAATACTTCAGCATCAGTAGAGATAATTTTCAAAACGCTTTTGGTGGCTTCCCCAACTTTGAAACGATCATCAATTCTATGACCAACCAGCCAAACAATCGCGCCATTAGACTCAACAACCAAAACGTCCTTTTTCAATGATACGGGAATTTTACTGTCAATCATATAATCACTTACCATTTTTTTACCCTTCATTCCCAATGGAACAAATTTGTCCCCTTTTTTCCAATTGCGAAGTTTCAAAGGCCATTCTATCTTATTCGCATCCAACAAGGCAACACCACTCCCCTGATCCAACTTTTCCACCATTTCAACATTCCTAAATTGCAATACCGCATTTGCAAAACGAACTATGCTTTCCCCTTCATACACCAAAACTTCCACATCACTCAACTCACTTGCCAAAGGCTTGATTATCAGTTTTTCTCTATCTACGTTGAGTGAATGGGTCTGAGAGGAAAACATCTTCCCCGATTGACCATCGAGTACACAACTATATAAATCCTGTATTTGCCTGAAATTCATCTGGTAATCAGAAAGAATTTCAGAAAGAATTAAAAGTGATTTTTTATCATTACTTACCCAATTGGTTCCGAGCTCTTCATAACCATTATCCATTTTCATATGAGAAGCCCTTATATCCATGGCAGTTGATTCTAACAACTCAATTGCTCCTTCCATTCTGACAAGCGTATCCTGAAAAGTCTCGAGTATTGAAGGGTTGATTTCTTTGAGAACAGGGCTCACATTATGGCGAATATGATTTCGCTGATAGTCTACCTTTGAATTGGAGGAGTCTTCGCGCCACTCCACATTATACTGCTCGGCGTACTTCTTAATTTGGTCACGATTGGCAAACATAAGCGGACGAATGATGTAACCATTCTTAACAGGAATACCTCGAAACCCTTTTGGACCAGTCCCTTTTATTAAGTTGAGCAAGACCGTCTCAATGGAGTCATTAAGATGGTGAGCAGTTGCCAGCCTGGTATATCCGTGATCGGCCATTAGAGATTCGAAAAATTCATAACGAATCTTCCTGGCGACCATTTGGATAGATTCATTTGTGTCATAAGCATCGGCATCTACCTCTTTTACATAGACCATGACATCATGGGCTTTCGCCCAGTCAACTACAAAGTCACGATCTCTGACCGAATCATCGCCTCGAAGATTGTAATTCACATGGGCAATCGAAAATGGAATCCCCGCGTTTAAGAATAGTTGAGCCATAACCATAGAGTCAATGCCACCACTAACCGCAAGCAGTAGTTCATCTTCCTGACTAAAAAGATTCTCTTTGGTAATAAATTTTAACAATGACTCAACCATAACTAAGTAATGACTATCGTCTGAATGATTAGCTTTGCGAACCCATGTTCAAGTTACAATATTACATTATTCCGCTCATCGTTTTCGCCACAACGTCCATCGGCTATTCTCAGAAGAAAAACGACAAGATCAGGTATAAAGCCGATGAGCTTGAACTTATAAAAATTGATAATGAAAAGGTAAGAAAGCTCAATCGAAATGTGATCTTTACTCAAGAAAACACGACCGTGTATTGTGACAGTTCCTATTATTATAAGGACACCAATATCATGGAGGCCTACGGTCACATACGAATTGTAGATAAAGAAACAACCATCACCTCCGAGCGACTTACCTATAATGGAGACACGAGGATTGCCTATCTCAGGAAAAATGTGATCTATCGCAATGAAGAACACACTTTATATACAGATTTCCTGGATTATGATATGGATAATGAAATAGCTCATTATTTCAATAAAGGAAAGCTGATTGATTCAACAAATACCTTAACCAGTAAAATCGGCTACTTCTACTCCATTCAGGATTATGCCATTTTCTGGAAAAACGTCTTTTTGGATGCTCCTGATTACGATCTATACACAGACACTTTAAGATATCAGACTCAATCCAAAATCGCCTACACCTTTGGGCCAACCAAAATTGTCAAGCCGGACAGCAGTGTACTAAACGCTCAAAAGGGAGAGTTTCGAACAAAAACAGATGAATCTGAATTCAAACAAGGAGCCATTGAAACACCTGAATATTATATGGAAGGCGACCAGCTCTATTTTGATGAGGCCAATAAATACTACAAGGCGATTGGACATGTCGTACTCACCTCAAAGGAAGACAGCGTGATCATCATTGGTGATGAAGGGTACTATGATAAGGAGGCAGGGATAAGCAAGGTCTATGGGAACCCTTTGATGAAAAAGCCAATCGATAATGATACCCTTTTTCTTGCGGCTGACACTTTGATGGCGCTGGAAAGTGAATTCGATTCATTGAAGCGGATCCTCGCATTTCATGATGTAAGACTTTACAAAAAGGGCCTTTCAGGAATATCTGACTCCATGGCCTATTTCAAAAAGGATTCTCTTCTGGTTTTTTATCATGAACCTGTCATGTGGAATAATAAGAATCAAAGTGAGGGAGATACTATTAAGCTGCTGATCAAAAACGAAAACCTGGATCAAATGCTTATTAATACCAATGCCTTTTTGATATCAGAAGATACGCTCAAGAACTACAATCAAATCAAGGGGCGAAATCAGATAGCCTATTTCGTCAAGAGTAAGATTGAGAAAATGAAGGTCAATGGGAATGGCGAAATGCTCTATTACAGTCTGGAGGAAGGAGACTCTGTTCTAAGAGGGATGAACAAGGTCTTTTGTAGTCATATGGAATTAAATTTCAGAGATGAGAAATTGGTCATGTTTAAAGTATATGTAAATCCTGAAGCCAATTTCATTCCGCCTCATGAACTCACTCCTCAAATCCAGCGTCTCGAAGGCTTTCAATGGCGCATTGAAGAAAAACCGGAGATATATGATGTCGTCTTCTATTATGACAGTACTTATGTCGAACCAAAAACAACTCCTGAAATCATTGAAGCAACTATAGAAGAGGTGATCGCACCTGAAGAGAATGCCCCTGTAGAGAACACTCCAATCAATGAAGAACCGGCCATACAGCCTTTTGAAAAGCCCAAGCAAGTTCCCAGACTAAAAGAACAGACAGAAGGAGATGTTAAAAATTACAAAAGCGGCATACAATGATTTTGGGGCTTTTCGGTTTAAGAAATCAAAAGGGTTAAGTTTGCGGACAATTACCGATTCAATGCACAAGAAGATAATCAGATTATTTCCACTGCTTTTGTTAATGATACTTATTGCCTCGTGTTCTAAGTTCAGGAAAATTCAAAAAAGCGGTGATTGGAAATTGAAGTACGAGGCTGCTTTGAAATACTACGAAGAGGAGGATTATTATCGAGCCGGGATTCTTTTCGAAGAAATCC
Source organism: Marinoscillum sp. MHG1-6 (assembly GCF_024714475.1). GTDB lineage: Bacteria > Bacteroidota > Bacteroidia > Cytophagales > Cyclobacteriaceae > JAMZMI01. The sequence continues at coordinate 344,389 of NZ_JAMZMI010000004.1, forward strand.
TCCCTATCATCCGAGGTACTGAAGAAGCAGAAAAGGCCAATTTCCTTTTCGCCTATACCTATTTTTATCAGCGTCAATATATTTTGAGTGCTCACCAGTTCAAACAATTCACCAGGGTTTATGGTCGAAGCGAATATGTAATGGAGGCAGCCTATATGTATGCCAACTCATTATACCTTCAATCCCCTGCCCCGAGCCTTGATCAGACCAGTACTTATGAGGCTTTAGCAGCTTTACAGGGATTTTTGAATAAATACCCTTACTCTGAATATTCGGAACAAGCGGATGCGCAGGTTCAGGACTTGCAGATAAAACTGGAAAAAAAGGCCTACGACAATGCTAAGCTTTATCATAAGCTCAGAAATTACAAATCCGCCATTGTAGCCTTTGATAACTTCCGTTTGGACTATCCTGATTCGAAATACCAGGAGGAAATATCCTTTTTAGCAATTGAAAGTATATATGAACTTGCGAAGGTCAGTATTCGTTCTAAGCAAGAAGAAAGATTCCAGGATACGATCAATAAGTACGAAAACTTCGTGGATAGGTATCCAAATAGCAAATACCTGCAAGATGCCGAGAAATATTATGAGGATAGCATCAAAGAATTGCGTAGATTTGCAGATCAAAATTCATAAGATAACCAAAAAGATAAATGGCTAGTAACGCATCTATCATCACAAGGGATAATCAAAAAATAGCTGATCCATCAGGCAACGTATATGAATCTATCGTTGTTATTGGAAAAAGAGCAAGACAAATCAGCGCACAACAAAAGGAAGAATTGAATAGCAAGCTTGCTGAGTTCGCATCTTCTGTTGATAACCTTGAGGAAATTTTTGAAAATAGAGAGCAGATCGAGATCTCTAAGTTCTATGAAAGAATGCCTAAACCATCTACTGTAGCAATTGATGAGTTTCTTGATGGCAAGCTTTCATTCAGAAGACCAGACCTGGAAGAGCTGGAATCATAATCATCCGCCATGTTGGCTGGAAAGAAAATCTTATTAGCGGTTTGTGGCTCAATTGCAGCGTACAAAGCCGCTTTTTTTGTGCGCTTACTTATCAAGGAAGGCGCTGAAGTACAGGTCGTCATGACCGAAAGCTCGAAGGGCTTCATTACTCCCCTCACGTTATCCACCCTATCTAAAAAGCCAGCACTCAGCGAGTTTGTAAAGAACAATGCCGGAGAATGGAACAATCATGTGGATTTAGCTTTATGGGCTGACCTCATGGTCGTTGCTCCCCTAAGCGCCAACACTTTGGGCAAGATGGCTACTGGTCGATGCGACAACCTTGTGTTGGCTACGTACCTTTCGGCCAAGTGTCCCGTTATGGTATGTCCGGCTATGGACCTGGACATGTACCTACATGACTCCACTAAACAAAACCTTGAGATACTTCGCGGTTTCGGAAATATTGTCATCGAAGCGCAGAGCGGAGAGCTTGCAAGTGGCTTGCACGGTGAAGGACGCCTGACTGAACCTGAAGATATCCTTGAGTCGATAAAAGATCATTTTAAGAAAGCTCACAGTTTTGAAGGAAAAACTGTCCTTATCACCTCCGGACCTACCCAGGAAGCCATCGATCCCGTAAGGTTTATTGGCAACCATTCCACAGGAAAAATGGGAAAAGCTATTGCTATTGAGATGGCGTCACGCGGTGCACAGGTTACCTTCGTTTCGGGTCCGGTAACTCTCTACCCTATTCACCCAAACATCCAGGTAAAAAAGGTGTCGTCAGCTGTGGAAATGTTCACTGCGGCTAATGCAGCCTATTCAACTTCAGATATTGCCATTTTTACTGCTGCGGTGGCTGATTTTAGACCGGAAGTTGTCGCTGATAGCAAAATCAAAAAACAAAAAGAGGAAGGAATTACCATTAACCTGATTCAAAACCCTGATATTGCCAGGGAACTTGGGCAGCAAAAAACCAGGCAATTCAATGTAGGGTTTGCATTGGAAACAGACAATGAAGCGGTTAATGCTCAGAACAAGTTAAAGAGTAAAAATTTCGATTTGATTGTCCTTAATTCACTCAGACAAGAAGGTGCCGGCTTTGCTCATGACACCAACAAGGTCACTATCTTTGATAAGGATAATAAAGAATACCATTTTGAGTTAAAAAGAAAAGAAGAAGTTGCCAGTGATCTGGCAGAGATCATTTACTCAAAAACAAATGCATAGATACCTCACTTCAACATTATTGATTGGCCTTTCCTTTTTGAGCTTCGCTCAAGAGCTTAACTGTAAGGTCATAATCAATGCTCAACAAATCCAGTACCAGGAACGACAGATTTTCGAAGAAATGGAAATCGCATTTACCCAGTTTGTAAATGATCGCAAATGGACTGATGATGAGTTTTCCGTTGAAGAAAGGATTAACTGCAATATTATTTTAACTCTGGACCCAAAAGAAACGCAACCGGCAGCAGGACTATTCGCTGCTTCTGTTCAGGTGCTATCATCACGTCCGGTTTATGGTACTGATTATCAAACCGTGGTTTTCAATTTTGCGGATCGAGACTGGCTTTTTGAATATCAGCCCAATCAGCCCCTTCAGTTCAACGAAAACACTTTTAGTAACAATATCACCTCTCTCCTGGCCTACTATGCTTATACCATCATCGCCTATGACTATGATACTTTTAGTGAACTGGGCGGAACGAGGTTTCACCAAATCGCTAATCAGATCGTCAACAATGCTCAGAGCAGCAATTATATCGGCTGGAATCAATTTAACAGCGTGAGAAACAGGTACTGGTTAAATGAAAACCTACTCAATTCAACCTTCGAACCACTGAGAAGAGGTTTGTATTTATATCACTTAAAGGGACTCGACCTCTTTGGAACTGAACCTGAACAATCAAGAACAAACATTCTCCAGGCCTTGACCCTGCTTCAGACTAGTAACAGGAGTCGCCCAAGGGCTATTGCAACGATTACTTTTCTAGATTCAAAAGCAGAGGAATTAACGGAAATCTTTAAGGAAGGCACACCAACCGAAAAGAAACAGGCCTATGACATTCTTCGAGGAATTGACCCTGCGCGTACCGAGGTATTCAAGAAAATGCTGGACTAATGAGCAAAAAGCAAATCAGGATTAAGACAAGTCAGGTCATTCAGTTTGTTGGGTCAGGGCAGCTGTTAAATTTCATTTTAAAAACTGGTAGTGTCGTTCTGGCCGTACCTTTAGAATTCAAAGACAAGAATTTAAAAGTCAAAAATACCAGAGGTCATAAGTTGCAATTACCTTTGAGCCAAATCGAAGAAATTTGGGCCGATGAAAAGGTAGTTTCCTGATATGATCCAATCCCTTTCTATCAACAATTACGCATTAATTCAACAGTTGGAGATGTCCCCATCTTCTAAACTGAATATTATCACCGGTGAAACTGGTGCCGGTAAATCCATTATGCTGGGAGCTATCGGGTTGCTTCTGGGAAATAGAGCAGATACCAAGGCCCTGTTCTCTGAGGATGACAAATGTGTGGTTGAAGGAATCTTTGATATTTCAAGTTATTCCCTACAAAGCTTCTTTGATGAGAATGATCTGGACTACGAAAAAGAATGCATCATCAGAAGAGAAATTTCTCCTGCAGGAAAATCCAGGGGCTTCATCAATGACACCCCAGTGACACTGGACATCATGAAATCACTTGGTGTTTATCTGATTGACATCCATTCTCAGCACGATTCACTGCACCTTGCCAATAACTCCTATCAAAGAGATATTCTTGACCTTTTTGCCGGGAATCATGAAATTAAGGAAGGGTATCATCAGGCGTTCCAACAGTTTAAGGAGGCACAAAGACATTATGAAGATCTGAAATTCAGGGCAGAGAAAAGTGCAACAGATCAGGACTACCAACAGTTCCTCTTTAATGAATTAGAAGAAGCCCAATTAACTGAGGATGAACAAGAGCAATTAGAGCAAGAACTAGAGCTACTGGAACATGCCGAAGATATTAAGCTCAATCTGTCACAGTTGACACAACTTCTCGACGAAGCAGACTTCTCTGTTCTTAATCAGCTCAAAGAGGCCACTTCTGCCCTCTCTTCTATCAAAAAGTATTCTCACTCCCTTGAAGCACTTTTCGAGAGGTTAGAGAGCTGTAGCATAGAACTAAAGGATCTTGCCAGTGAAGTATCACGGGAACAAGACGCGATTGAGTTCGACCCTGAAAGAATACAAATTGTTAAGGAAAGACTGGACTTAATTTTCCGGTTACAGCAAAAGCATCAGGTAAGAACGATCTCCGAGCTTATCGAAATCAGAGACCGTATAGGTGCTGAGCTCGAATCTGTCCTAAACCTTGATGCGGATATTTCCAAAGCAAAGTCAGCTCTTGACGGGGCAGAGCAGGTCTTACTAGAAATAGGAGAAAACCTCTCAAAGTCACGAGACACTCATGCACCAGTCTTTGCGTCAGAAATTGAAAGTATCGTACATCAATTAGGAATAGAAAACGCTCAAATTAGCTTTCAAATTGGGCGCGTTCAGGCATCATCCCATGGGCTGGATCTGGTAGAAATGCTCTTCTCAGCCAATAAGGGTGTCACTCCAAAAGGATTGAAAAGTGTAGCTTCAGGCGGTGAATTTTCCAGACTGATCTTCGCGGTGAAGTATTTGATTGCCAATAAAACCTCTCTCCCAACCATCATATTTGATGAAATTGACACTGGCGTTTCAGGTGAAGTGGCCCTCCAGATGATCAATATGATGAAGGAAATGGCTCAAAGCCATCAGGTTATTTCTATTAGCCATTTACCTCAATTTGCAGCCGGAGGCGATGCACATTATTTTGTTTATAAGGATCACTCAGCCGATAAATCTGTAAGTAAGATCAAAAGGCTGCAGAACAGCGAACGTGTTCTTGAAATAGCTAAAATGATTGGTGGAAATCAACCGGGAGACCACGCCCTGCAAAGCGCAAAAGAGCTACTCGGGGTAAAGTAGCCCTTTCCCATAGGATAAATCGTCCTTCAATTTACATCCGCGATGTTTAAACGATTTCTTTGTTTGCTAATAAAAAAATCGGTTGGAGCGTTTACGCGAATTGACCTATTTTTGGGCCGTAAAAAATAAAACATAAAATGTCCAATAACTTACTTAAAGGAAAAAGAGGAATCATATCTGGAGCTTTGGATAAAAACTCTATCGCTTGGCACGTAGCAGAAAGAGCACATGAAGAAGGTGCGACTTTCACCTTAACTAATGCGCCAATCGCGATGAGAATGGGAGCGATCAATGAGCTGGCGGAAAAAACCGGCAGTGAAATCATCCCGGCTGATGCTACTTCGGTTGAAGAATTGGAAAATTTATTCTCTAAATCCACAGAGGTACTTGGAGGCAAAATTGATTTCGTTCTTCACTCTATTGGTATGTCACCAAACATTCGTAAAGGAAAATCATATGGTGAACTCAACTACGATTGGTACCAAAAATCCATAGATGTTTCTGCACTTTCATTTCATAAAATGATGGCTGTTGCCGAAAAACAAGATGCCTTGAGTGAGTGGGGTTCAGTTGTTGGACTTTCTTATATTGCGGCTCAAAGAACCTATCCATTCTACACAGATATGGCTGATGCCAAAGCGGTATTGGAGTCTATCGCCAGAGGTTTTGGTTACAGACTAGGAAAAGCTAAAAACGTTCGTGTAAACACAATTTCTCAATCTCCTACAAAGACGACCGCAGGATCAGGTATCGGTGGTTTTGATTCATTCTTTGATTTTGCAGATAAAATGTCCCCACTTGGAAATGCTTCTGCAGCGGATTGTGCCAACTACTGCATTTTCTTATTCTCAGACTTAAGCAAAATGGTCACTATGCAGAACTTGTTTCACGATGGTGGCTACTCAATGACCGGTATCTCGGAGGAGATCATCGAGCAGATGGGTAAATAATTCTATTGATTCGATCAAGGTTGTTTAAATAAGACGACTTGAAATTATAAGCTTACAAGTCCGTGGTTATTATCACGGACTTTTTCATTTTTATGGACAGATAAAAACCTCAATAAAGTGATTTGTTTCCCAAATGCAAAAATCAACCTTGGACTGAATGTTGTATCCAAAAGAACAGACGGATATCACAATATTGAGACCTGCTTTTATCCTGTTCCATGGACCGACGTATTGGAGATTATTCCATCGGACCAACTAACCTTCAATCCTTCCGGATTAAGTATACCCGGAAATGCAGATAGCAACCTTTGCCTGAAGGCCTATTACTTACTCAAGGAGGAATTCGATCTGCCACCGGTAAGCATCTATTTACATAAAGTAATCCCTATGGGTGCCGGTCTGGGTGGTGGTTCTTCAGACGGTGCTTATACATTGAAACTACTTAATGAACTTTTTGCCCTAAAGCTTTCAACTCAAAAACTTGAAACCCTCTCAGGGAAATTGGGCAGTGACTGCCCATTTTTTATCCAGAACCAGCCAGCTTTTGCTACTGGCACCGGTACTGACTTCTCCCCTGTTAATGTCAGTTTAAAAGGAATGTTCATAGCTCTAACACATCCACGAATTCATGTCTCTACTTGGGAAGCTTATGCCGGCATAAACCCGCAAAAACCGGCTCAACCCATTACTGAAATCATCAACCAACCCCTTTCTTACTGGAGGGAGAATTTGATCAATGATTTTGAGTCATCCATTTTCTCCAATCATCCGGCAATTAAACAAATCAAAGAGGATTTCTACACTCACGGGGCGGTTTACTCCGCTATGAGTGGTTCTGGGTCATGCGTGTTTGGAATATTTGAAAATGAAGCTCCTCAACTTCAATGTGATGCCTATTTTCCTTTAGACTGATTGATCACTATAAAATAACCTCAACGTTGTCTAAAAAAATTCATATTTTACCCGGCAATATAAATAACCGAATTTTTCACCGTTAACTGGAGCTCACTTCTAAATTCCAACGACCGCGACAAACTAATTTCCTCAACCCTATTAGTTTCAAAACCTTTAATCCAATTTACTAACATTATGAACAAATCATTCCTAGTCTTAATTGCGCTACTCCTTACATTCAGGACCTTTAGCCAAACAACAGACATTGAATGGGGTAACCCCATGAAAGTATCCAAGCGATCTACCTTAAGTGATATTGTAGCTTATGACCAGACTGGGTTTTATGCCATTAAAACTGAAACAAGAACATTCGGAATTGGCCTCCTCTCAGTTACAAGAAGAATTATCACCCTCGAACATTACAACACTAAAATGAACCTGGATCGGTCTTCAGAGCTTGTACTGGAATATGAGGGTGATAAAACAGATTATGAACACATCATCCAGTTAAATGGACAGCTTTTCCTGTTTACCTCCTACAAGGATCAAAGCGATAAAATGAACACCTTGATGGTACAAAGTATCAACAAAAACACCCTTACCCCTAATAAGGATTTTAAGAAAATTGGTGAGGTGAGCTACGAAGGGAATTTCAAATCTAATGCAGGCAATTTCAGGTTAAGGCTATCCAGAGACAGTTCCAAAGTTTTAGCTTACTACAACTTGCCGTACGAAAAGACCGAGAATGAAAAATTTGGATTTCATGTTCTCGATCAACAAATGAACGAACTGTGGAAGAAGGAAATCACCCTCCCTTATGAAGAGGGTCTATATGAGATTGAGGACTACAAAATAGATAATAAGGGGAATGTGCATATTCTCGGTGTGGTATACAAAGAAAAAAGAAAAGCAAAGCGTAAAGGAGAGCCTAACTACAACTATGAGATTCTAAGCTATTATATGAAGGATGGTGGCTTCGACTCCTACCCAATCAAGCTTGAGGGCAAATTCCTCACAGACATGCAAATCTCCATCGATGATAATCGTGACATCATTTGTGCTGGATTCTATTCTAATGAAGGCACCTACAGCATTAAAGGCACCTATTTTATCAAGGTCAATAGCAAATCAAAACTCATTACGACTTCCAGTTTCAAGGAGTTTGATATGGATTTTATTACCCAAAATATGACAGAACGTCAAGAGGAAAAAGTTGAGAAAAAGGCAAAAAAGGGTAAAGAGGTTGAGCTATATCAATATGACCTTGATGACATTATTATTCGTGAGGATGGAGGCGCTGTTTTGGTTGGAGAGCAATACTATATTACCGTTGTTACCACGCCAATTAGTACAGGAACCGGCGGGGTAACTTATGTGACCACCTATTATTATAATTACAATGATATTATCGTCATTAATGTCTCTCCGAAAGGAGAAATTGAATGGGCACAAAAAATCGCCAAATCTCAATCTACTGCGAATGACGGAGGACACTTTTCATCTTATACCTCGGCCATCGTAAAGGACAAAATGTATTTCATTTTCAACGATCACCCTAAGAACATTACTGACCCGGGAGATCGGACTTTTAACTACACAGGAGGAAAGAATTCTATGGTAGTTCTGGTAGAGGTGGACTCAAACGGGAATGTAAACAAGAGCTCACTCTTCAGCACCAAAGATGCTGAAGTAATCACAAGACCAAAGGTTTGTGAGCAGGTGTCCGGAGATGAACTGGTGCTCTTCGGACAAAAAAGGAAGAACCATCAGTTCGCAAAAATCGTATTCAAGTAAACCCAATACAAAAGGCATTCATTCAAAAGTGGATGCCTTTTTAATGTTCAAAACTTGTAACATGAAAAGAATACTCCAACTAGAAGAAGCCGCCTTATTTGGGCTCTCGATTTATTTCTTTAATCAAACCCATTTTGACTGGTGGTGGTATATTGCTTTGATTCTCACGCCGGATGTTGGAATGATTGGGTATGCTTTTAACACTACTATAGGTGCCTATACTTACAACCTGTTTCATCATAAAGGTCTGGGTATTGTACTGCTAATCCTTGGGTGGAGTTTGGCCATTCCCTGGGTGGAGCTTACCGGGATCATTATTATAGGGCATGCTGCCCTGGATCGTGTATTGGGATACGGCCTTAAATACACCGACAGCTTCAAACATACACACCTTGGCCAGATCGGAAAGAACTAAATCTATTTAACGATCTTTCTGGGAATTGCAGCGGGCAACCGACTCAGCATCTCATTATTGAGTAGCTGTGTAACCTGAGTGAATGAGCTAATATTGATCGTGTTGTTCTTCTGTCTTCCGACCAAAACAACCTCATCTCCTACTTCTACCTCATCAATATGAGAGATATCCACCATAAACAGGTTCATGTTTATCAATCCTACAATGGGAGCTTTCTTGCCCTTAATTAAGACAAATCCTCTGTTGGATTGTGCACGTGGATAACCGTTTGAGTACCCAAGCGGCATTACAGCCACTCTCATATCTTGAGTAGCCTGATAAGCGGTACCATACCCAATGAACTCACCGGCATCCACATTGCGAATATCCATGACATCGGTCTTCCATGTAAATATGCGCTTCAATGCACCATCAGAACGACTACCCGTCTCCTGAAGGTGGGTATAATAGATATCCGGACTTGGCCAAAAACCATATTGAGCAACCCCAATTCGCACCATATCATATACGGTATCCTTATAGGCAAGAGCAGCGGCAGAACAGGCGATGTGCCTAATCTCAGGCTGCACCTTTTTCTGTTTGCATTGCTTTAAAAACTCTTTGTATCGGTTATGCTGCGATTCAATTTTAAATAGGTTGGCGAAACTTTCCGCTCCTCCAAAATGAGTACAGAGTCCAATAAATTTCACTGAACCTGAGTTCTTTTTAAGAAAGGATAATGTTTTGCTGAACTCTTTAGCCGGTAACCCTGTACGATTTGCACCGGTTTCCACTTCTATATGTACTTTGGCCTGTTTTTCAAGCCTTTTTGCTTTTTCAAGCACTAAGGGTAAACGATCATAATTGAACACATAAAATTCAATTCCATGTTCAATGGCCCATTCAATATCCTCATCATACAGAATACCCATTATCATGACGTCAGAATCCGGTGACTTCACTTGAAGCACTTCTTCCGCCTCAAATGCAGATGCAGTAGCAAAATGATCCACTCCCGCCTTCTCAGCCATTTTAACAAATTGGTCAATGCCATGCCCATAGGCGTTAGCCTTTACGACCGAGGATATCCTGACCCCCTGCCCAACCTTTTTTCGAATAAAATTGATGTTTTTTGACAGGGAGGATTGACTTAGTTCAATTCTGGAGGAGTGCCTTACCATAATTTGGTTTGTTGGTTCCAAACATATGACTTACCCCACGATGAGTGGGCCAGGTCTTCTACTTTTTTTAACAGTTCTAGGGGTACTATGTTTAGCCTGTCTTTTATTTCCAGGCAATTGTAATGAAAGGCATAAACTCTTGCTGCAAATTGGTGAAATGGAAGTGATGACTCACCGGGCTTTTCCCCACTACCATGAACAGAGGGCCTTATCTCCTGACCCCAGTCTTGTCTCCCTTCATTGTTCGGATTTAAAAAATAAGCTCGCATAACTCCCTCATCATCTTTATTGACACGTAGCAATGAAACGGCATGAAAACCCACCATATCCCCTTTGTTACTCGTGATGAAGATGCCCACAGGATTTGGATATACCATCTCATGATGTCCATTATAATCGAGATGAAAAGCAGCGTAAAAGATTCTTAAGAATCCTTCAAAATCCAGAATTGAGTTACTGAGATAGTCGTAACAAGAAGCAAATCCTATTTGAATCCACTGTCCATACATTGCTGGGTTGACCCATTTATGTGGATCATCTGCCCTTCCATAAGACCGTTTCATCATCTCGTTATAGATTTTATCCAGGTGAGGCACCAGCAGCACGGACACCACATCCAGATTATAATCCAGCTTATCTACCAGACCTTTCCCAAGATGATTGGATACCAGGTCCTGGTTTTCAAACCGCATCATTAGGTTGTTCTGAGTAGCTACAGTAATGATCATGTCGATCAGCTTGGCAGGTGAATGCTGGCTCCACATGCTAATACCTCGTGCAGATTGGCAGGTTGGATTATTTCCTTGCCCAACCCCCAAGGGCTGCCCCAATACCTTAATGGTACCTCCAATCAAGTATTGTAAAATGGTTACCTCCGCATCCGGATTAATCAGAGATTTTTCAATCCGTTTTTCGACCTGACTGTTGATCTTTATTTTGCGAAGATTCTCCAGTCCTACGCGCACCGGACGCCTGGAAAAAAGATTAGCTCCCAACATCCGGGTCAGACCATAAATGCATTGACAATTATCTGTGCTTACCGTTTCCTGGATAATATTTGAAACAAGTTCGTTGAACTTCTCCCACTCAGCAATACCGCGGTCATTGAGATCAAGACAAAGTGGCACCAGGTCCTTATAGTCGTTTACGAGCCTTCTTAGAAGAATGGCATGATATCCGCTCACCAAACCCGTCTCATTCATCAGCTCGCCCATTGCATGAGCTTCCTCTGCCAAAGTACGTTGATCAGACTGATCAACGAATTTCTGATAGGAGGCATAATCAGGGCACTTGACACTTCCCTCTGAAGGTGCATAAATAGCATTAATAAAAGTCCGCATCTCACGATCCACCTCAGAATTTCCACTTGTATCAAAACGGTGATTTACCAGACTAATCAATTCCCGGGTCTTCCTGGTCAATATTGGGCGCTGAGCACATTTTAGCCTTATCTCTTCAACCAACTTTCCATAGACTCCACTGAGATCTATTTCCGTCATGATAAAACTGAAAAGGTTGAAGGCCTTCTTCATTTCCCGGTCTGACATAATAGACCTGGTCTCCTCAGAAGGTTCCCGCAAAGCAAATTCAAGATTATGGACCATCACTTCCTCTAAGAAATCCTGTGCCTCTTCCTGTGATATTTTGGAGCTTGTATTGACACCTGTGGCATATCCCAGTAATCTTAGCTCTGAGAGGATCTCAAAGCTGGAGGAAGGATGCCCTGCCTTTAGGGTTCCTTTAACAAAAAACGGGATCAATTTATCAGGCTCATCCCAGGCAGTGCCTTTAAAAATACCGGCTTCATCTAGCACAGCACTTTTACTGTAAAGATGAGAAAGTCCGTTTCTAGTCAAACTAAGCACATCAACCTGACTCGTGAGTTTAGTGGCTTTATCTTGCTTGGTAATTTCCGCAGAGTCGACAAAATCCCTCAGACTCTGATCAAAGTTATCAAATACCTTATCGGTTATTTCCTGCATGAAGTAGGTTATCAATTATTGATTAAGCTAAAATGGGGATTTCCGATCGGAAATCCCCTCGAAACATGATTTCAATTAGACATAGAAATCCACTGTTTGATAATGCTTCAGTAGCTCCGTCATGCGATCAGGATCTTCCCCTTTGAAATTGATGGTTCCAAAGTGATTTCCAAATCCGTCCCTATCCGCATCCAATTTTTGACCTTCCAATGGCGGTACCAGGGTATGCTCCACAAAATATGGCTCATTATTCAGTTCTTCCGGAATTTCCAGTTTGGAAAACCTTCGTTTGTGTGGATATATCATCACATTTCCATGATAATTTCTTGGTTTGAAACTGTCGTCAGGGAAAATAGCATTGAGTTCTTCCTCAGTGGCATTTGGGTCATGGCTTACGACAAAAGCAGCCAGCGCGTCAAACTCGTATGATTTAGAGCACAATTCCAGAATATGTCCTCCCGGGATCCTACAAGCAGTTTCACCGAAATTCAATTCATCATTTTCCGTAAGAAACCACTCCGGGTGAACCATTCCGTATTCAATGCCGAATATATCAACCAACTTCTGAACATGCTTATGGATAAGATCCCTCTTGCTTTCCAGGTATCGACCTTCAGGAATGAAGTTCGAGAAACCGAGTTTGACATACTCAGTGATATTCAAAAACCTGATCTTTCCCTTATGAATAAAAGCCTCACATGAAAATTCTCGTCCCGGAAGGTGGCTTTCTGCCAAGCATGGAAAATCTCCATCTTCACATTTGTCATCTATATCGGACATAGATTTAAGTAGCCTATGCCCTACTGTTCCTGCGGAAGCAAATGGCTTAATGTGCACCCAGCTATCCTCTTCTCCTTCCAACTGGAGATTGGCCTGATTCAATCGCTTCATGAAAGCCTTTACACCCTCTTTATTGTAGACTTCCTCAAAAAGGCCAACACGAAGGCCTCCAATCAGAGCCTTTCTTTTCATCATGGCTTTATTTCTAAAAAGGAATGCACGATTTAAAACACGTGGATCTCCACGATATATCGAGTTTAAGGCCCCAGCCCACTCTACAGTCTCCTCATAAAGGGGTACAGCAACATCCACATCAAATGGCTTTAGCTGTTCTAAAAGGTCCAATGAATTAGAGGTATCACTCCACTCATCAAGCTGATATGGTACAAAAGGAATATCATTTTCATTAGCATAAGGCTCAAAGTCAGGTAATGAAACCACTACATATGGTTTTCCAAGCTTTTGCATACTTTCAATTACGGGCAAACTCCACCCTATCAATGCGAAACATTTAGCCATGATTAATCAAGATTTTAGGTTTTGAAATCGGTTTAAGAAGACAGACAATCCCATCGACACCATATGTATGGATAATAGCGATGGACATACTTTGCCTGTATCAGATGCAAACATCTATTAGTTATAAGGCAGGGGCACCAACAATGTTTCATAAAATGTCAATCCATTAGCTGAGTACAGTGATTTCTTAGAATAATGAAATCGTCACACCTTTATTTATAAAATAACAGTGTGAATGTTTAAGCTTACTCGTTCATAAATATTTCAATTCGCTGTTTCCTTCTTGATTGATTCATTAAGAAAAACTTTGTAATTCAAGTAGCATCAGAGAACAACTTGCCATATTTGATTGTTGCCCATTAAACGCTATAAAAATGAGTAAGTACGCCATTAAGTCAATCAAGCCGCTAAGTTTCCCCTGGAGCACTCAGGACCCATTTCTTTTTTGTGCCTACCACGAGGACAATTACCCAGAAGGCAATGAAAACATGGGGCCAAAACCTTCACTGGCTGGTCGGAACATAGGTCAGGATTTTCAGGGCATCGATGGATGGAATATGTATCATGGTTCTACAGTTCCCGGCTTTCCTTCCCACCCTCATTGTGGATTTGAAACAGTCACGATCGTTCAAATGGGTTTGGTTGATCATGCGGATTCTCTTGGGGCGGCCGGACGTTTTGGCAATGGTGATGTGCAATGGATGACTGCTGGAAAAGGCGTGCAACATTCGGAAATGTTCCCTCTTCTCAAAAGTGAGCAACCGAATCCGTTCTTACTTTTTCAGATATGGTTAAACCTGCCTCGATCCAAAAAGAAAACTGATCCACATTTTGCAATGCTTTGGAGTGAAACCATTCCAAAACTCAGCTTTACAGATGACCAAAACTTAAAGACTGAAGTCACACTGGTAGCCGGGAAAATAGAAGCCACTCCTGCCCCGAGTCCTGCTCCGGACTCCTGGGCTGCGAATCCGGATAATGATGTAAATATCTGGGTTATAAAAATGGACCCTGGCGCCACCTGGGAGCTTCCAACAGGAAAAGCTGGTTCTAACCGGTCCCTTTATTTTTTCAAAGGAGATGAAGCCAGCTTTGATGATGAAGTAGTTAAAGTCAATCATATGATTGAACACCATCCTGAGGAGCCCTTAATGATAAAAAATGGTCAGCAAGAGGCACATATCTTGTTACTTCAGGGCCAGCCCATATCAGAACCGGTGTTTACCTACGGCCCGTTCGTTACCAATTCGCGGGATGAGATTCAGCAGGTCTTTAATGACTATCAAAAAACTGAGTTTGGTGGGTGGCCATGGCCACGACGTGATCAGGTTCATGACCCGAAAAAAGGTCGGTTTGCGATCCATGCGGATGGTAGAGTCGAAGAAAAATAATGTCGTAGGACCGACTACATGAATAAAAATTGTAATAAATTAAAGAAATGATTTCCTCAAGGGAAACATTCTTTATCCCACAATGTTACAATTTAAGACCGGTATAATCTGCGCTGGCTCTAACACCCTTGTCAATTAAGAAACCATACCGTTTATGAGCCTGAAGGGTAACATGCTTTCCAGACGACATTCGTCTTTTGTCATCTCCCTCCCAGCCTTGAGGAGGTGTATTGGAATTATGAGCATATTCTTCCCTGTTGTTCTTGTTTTCGGCTCTATCCTTAAAGGTGGTTGTGCGGAAATTCAAAACGCCATTAGCAGCTACTATTACACCAATATGAGAGATCTATTCGTAGGTTGGATATGCCTGGTGAGCATGTTGCTTATGAGCTATAAAGGATACGGCCGAATAGACCAGGTGCTCAGTATAACTGCTGGAGTTTTTGCTTTGGGGGTAGCCTTTTTCCCAACCTCTATTAGACCACCCTTTACTGCTTGTGTTTCGGAAGGGATCAATCAAGGAGTTCGCGGTGTAATTCATTTAGTTTCAGCGGCCGGGTTCCTGATCACGCTTGCCTACCTGTCCTATTTTCAATTTACCAAATCGAGGCGGTGGACTACCCCCAGAAAAAGGATACGAAATCTAATTTATCAAGTTTGTGCCATCATAATGGTTGCTTCTACCATCTTGATTGCCTTTTACATGATCACCTGGAAGTTTACATTCCCTGCATTGCAAGGTTTGAAACCTATCTTTTGGTTGGAGACTATTGCCCTTTTCGCTTTTGGCTTTTCCTGGTTGGTAAAAGGTGAAATCATTCTGAAGGACCGCAAGCGACCTACCTTCGATTTGATGAAAGGGATTTTACAAACCTTGATAAGACCCTTTAAGAAAGCAAAAAAACTTAGCGTTTTCAGAGAGACTATTAAGAAACCAATCAGAGCCAAGTAAGATTTTATCTTCTCTTCCCACCTACTCCTGAAATTACTTAGGCCAATCAAAATCCTTTTCCATAGTCCAGCATTCCGGACATTCCTTTTTCCATCCGAAGGCAAAAAACTTGGTCGGTTGAATATTGCAGGTAAGTGGTAATCCTTCCTTCGGGAATAGTCTGAATTTAGTATTGGTTCGCTGAATGAAATCATCCATTGATGAGCCTAATGCAATGAATGTGGTGTTCGGGTTATTCTCGAACCAAACCGGTATGATGATCTTAGCCAGCATGCCACAAATAAGAATAACGATCCCTCCGTCAGGAAACTCCATCTCCTTTAGTTCATCATATTGGAGGTACGAATTTTTAAATGGAACAATTACCTGATTTTCCTTTTTGATGTTCACTCCCAGCTTCTCAAATATGGTCAAATCCTGATACTCATTTTTGATAAAGAAGCATTCCCTATCCTTCATGTAGTTGATGATATTCGGGAAGAAGCGTGGATTATGGTGCAATGACATTGCAGGTACAATATTCTTCTGACCTTCGACAAGCGAATCTGCCAACTGTCTCAATTTAGGATGGCTTGTCCCGCAGGGCACCCCAACATAATGCCTTGGCTGATCCAGTTTTAAGGCTTCGGTAAGTCGCTGACCAAGCAGCTTATTGTATTTCTGCTGGCGTCTTCCAAACCATGTCTCTGCATGGTCTCCGGATAAATATTTTTTAATAAAAGTAAGCTCTCCGTCATTGAAATGAGCAAAAGTGAAACCCTCCCTCTTCTGAAGATGCCCCAGGAAAAGCGCCATAACTCGTTTCCATTCAGGGTTGGCATTGGCTGCATACCTAAATATCCGATAAGGACTGGTCGTACCTCTATTGATCACCCAGGCAAACAGGAATAACCAAAATGATTTTACATAGGCCTCGAATGATCCCAACCATACCCTCAGTGTTTTACTATTTTTCTTTCCTTTTAGATAATCTAAAACCGACGCCTGATGTTTACTATCACTGGGAACAATCCAAATTGATGGGCTGGTCTTTAATTTCTTGATGGTCGGATTACCTCCCTTTACTGTGCGAACACCAAATGGCTTATTTCTTAGAAATTCATTTCCTTCAAATTGTTTGCTCTCAAATCGAACAAATAAGTCTCTTTGAATCCATGATAACATCGGCCATTTGTACGCACAAAGTTGGCCAGAGGCATCTCCTACGAGCTGTTGAGTTCTATCGATTTCAACATGGTAGTCAAAGGAAGTTGCCTTAAGCAAATAATCAACATAGAACCGGGTAAGGAGATCGTGCCAGGAGTACTCTTCCGGGTATTCAGCTTTGATAAGCTTAAACATGGCTACTAAAGCTCCTGCCTTACCCGCGATGAATGAGGCATTCAGGTAATGATATGGCGTTTCCCCCCTGGGGTAGAACTTCCAGAAATAGTACCTCAGCGCCTCATCATCATAATGAAATGCCGAGGATGCCGCGAACGTGATGTCACTTTTATAGGCATCTTGATCAGGCCAGCTAACTTTAGACAACCACAATTGATCAGACATCACAATAGTAGCAGTCTCTTGTGCCGCTAACCCATCTAGAAAACTTATTGCATCATCAATATTCGGATCAGTTCCTAAAAATGACATTTTAATTGAGTCTATAGGACCTGAAACCTCCAATTGCTCATTAGAACCAAATATTCCGATATGATTCATCATTTTACCGTTCTTCCTTTTTGAGCCACCTGTTTAAAGATATCATAATACTCCTCCACCATCTGACCCCACGAATAGCTTTGTTTCAAGGTGTTTTGTTGAAAGGTCATCGACATTTCATTGAGTTTGTCTTCGTCATCGAGTAATCCCTCCAGTCGCTTTACCCAAAGCTCATCATCTCCTGACGGAAGTAATATGCCATTCACTCCGTCCTCAATTGCTGTGGTAATACCCTCTATTCCTGCAGCAACACACATGGTGGCATTCGATGCGGCTTCCAATGCGACTAATCCAAAACCTTCAAAATCACCTTCCACCTTCACATTTGGCATCACAGAAATATCCGCTAGTTGTATCAACTGGGTCAATTCTTCATTGGATAAATGACTGACTCTCCTAACACGATCAGAGAGCTTAAATTCTTTGATGGCATCAACGATTTCGACCTCATCAACAGCCAAACCAGCAAAAAGCACGAGAAAATCGAACAACCTTTTTGGAAGGATGAATCTCAACGTCTTAATCAAACCCGTATTGGCTGGCGGCCCTACAATCAGGTAGCAAACATCATCAGGCAATTGAGTCAATACATTTCTAACAAACCAGGAAAAGCCCTTTCTTCGAACGCCCCTTCCAATAGACACAATAATGCGCTTATTTTCAGGGTCAAAGTCATAGTCGGACTTCAGCTTGGCAATAATGGTATCATGAGAGACCTTATCCCCAGATGGTAACTCAAAACCATTTTTGACCATGTGCACCCTTTCAGAGTTTAGTCCACGAATCAAACATTCCTTTTGCGTGGCATCGCTGACTGCAACTACGGCATCATATTTTGATAGCTTTGACTTAACCCAACGCTGATAAAACTGCATTGGAAAAACAATATCCAGTCCGTGTATCGTGACAACAATTGGAACTTGCAGACCTCTCAGGAGCTTTGTAAGTACAAAGGCCATCAACCCATCATTGACATAGATCAGAGAAATCTCCGGATTCGCCTTGAGTATTTTCCTGGCTTTTGAAACCGCCGTAAGAAAGAATAACAGTTTGGAGACACCTTCAGTTTGTATTAACCGGTGTACTTTGGTTTTTTTTGACAAGCCCTCCACCAACTCATAACATTGCTTCTGCATACCACCAATTGACGGCGGGTATTTATGTGAAATAACTAAAATCTCCAGCGATTTTTCCAAAACATTTATTCCTTTTCCCATACAACCATTTCCACTTTTTATCCGTCAATGATTGCATGGTATTTGCAATTTGAGTGCGCAAATATCAGGGAATATAAACGTATAGGCAACTTAACTTAATAGTGTTAATTTAGCGGTGCTTTACAGGGGTTATGACATAAGGCAAACCAACAGCAATCAGGTGAGTGTAGAAAACAAGAAAATTCGTATCGCATTTTTTGCGGACATCTTAGAAGAAAACTTTGATGGTGTAACACACACTCTCTATCATATCGTGAGACATGCACCGAGAGATCGCTTCGACTTTGTTTTCGTCACCCCTCACCCTCCAAAAAAGGAAACAAATTTCCCCTTTTCAGTAATTATCAGTCCCGGCATAAAACTCCCTCTTTATAAGGAGTACATGTTTGCTCTTCCTTTTCTCAGGAAGTCTATTGAACGCAAACTGGACCGCTTCGATCCACACATCATTCACTTCACAACACCATCATTGCTAGGGGTATATGCATTGAGGTATGGGAAGAAAAAGAATATTCCGGTTATCACTACTTACCACTCACATTTTCCATCCTACATAGAATATTATTTCAGGTATATACCATTTGCCTATAACATCATCTTTCCGCTAATCAAGAAGCCTTTGTGGTTGTACCCTCAGTGCGACCTTACGCTTGCCCCATCAATGGAAATGAAGGAATTCTTAATGGAAAATGATGTGGAGGAATCAAAAATCCGATTTTGGAAAAGAGGTGTGGACCGAAATAAATTCCATCAGCGTTTCCGACGGGAAGAATGGAAAAAAGAGCATGGGATTACGGAGGAAAAAACTGTCTTATTTGTAAGTAGGCTGGTTAAGGAAAAGGAGGTCTTTACACTGGCTAAAGTTTATCGGCTATTTCAGGAGCGTAATTTAAAAGTTCGCTTCGTAGTAGTCGGACAAGGCCCTGCAGGACAAAAACTTAAGGAAAAAATGCCTAATGCTGTTTTCCTTGGCAAACAGACCGGGCAAAACCTTTCTGAAGCATTTGCTTCATGCGACATCTTCATGTTCCCTTCTATTACGGAGACTTTCGGAAATGTGGTTTTGGAAGCCCTGTCATCAGGATTACCAGTCGTAACCGCTCAAGCCGGGGGACCAAAGGATATTGTTCAGGACGGCATTACCGGATACCATGTGACCCCGAAGAGTGTAGAAGAATTTTACGAAAAGATCAGCTTTCTCCTACGCGATGGGGAGGAGTATAAGAAGTTCAGAGCGCATGCGATCTCCTATGCAGAAACCCAAACCTGGGCCAATGTATGTGAGGAGTTATATAAAATCTATGAGGAGTATGGAAGTGTCAGAGAGGCTAAACAATTGTCCTGACAATACCCAAAAGCACCAACTTCCTCCTGATGCTTAACCAACTACTCCAATGCCTCCTGAGGTACTTTCTATGATAAAAGTGATGTTTTTGTTGTACCCATTCTTTAGGGTCTTTTTCAGGTGCTTCAAAAACTGTATTAGCATCAATTCTCCATTCTGAGTTTTCCATACAAGTAAGCGCCATATTTCGTTCAAGAATTTTACGACTAAGCTTTACTTCTCCATTTACAATCAACTCGATGCGATCCGTACATTCAGTTCCTGGGAAATTTTCTAAAAGGAAGTCGAACTTCTTCATTTGAGTAAGGAAGGCATAGGTCTGTACATGAGGAGAAAAAACAGCACCCTGGCTCTTATGTGTCATTAAATTAATAGTAGCACCACATAAACCCACATCAGGGTATTTGGTATACTGATCTATATAGGCGCTATACCAATTTTTATAAAACGGTCCGTACGCGCTCCTATTTAAAAAAAACAAGTAATCATTGTCTGTAGCATGATTAGACACTGCTTTATGGAGCTCTTCGTAAGAGCTAAAATCTCTACCCTTGTTGTCTTTGCGCAATATTCTAACCAGCTCAATAAAGGGGTGATCACGAAACAGTTTTCTTACCCATTTTTCGAACAACTGCTCTGACTTGGTATTTTTATTTACTTCGCTAATTGCCAGGAAGAGCTTTATTTTGTTAACACCAGGAGCATGGTGAGAAATCATCAACATGTTCCTGAAGTCTGACCACATCTTTGATTCGTTGGCAGTGGCATAGCATAAATAATAAGCTTCCTGATTCATTTGTTTTCATCTAAAGCAACAAGAAAATACATATTGCCCGTGATTCGATTTTACCTTCTCAAGTTTACGTATTTGAAGGTTCAATATTAGTGGACATTTTTATAACCGATTTCATAAACAATGAAATAGTAGAATTTACTTAATCACAAAAAATTCAATACAAATGATCTGACCCATAAAACAATCACAAGGTTGAAAGGATACTTTTCATAGAATTCATACAAACCACGTTTGTGCAGGCATGAGAGTCCAAATTTTATATTAGAATTGCCTGTAAAATGTTTGTTTCAAACCCAACATCTGCATACACCTTTCCCCTCAAGGAGAATTGAAAACACCTAACCACCATCAATTAGAGATAGCGACCAAAGCCTAAAATGACCATCAACCTAAAATGCCAAATATGCGGCAATGACAACGATAACAAGCAACTTATCGCCAATGAAATGATGTTTGGCACGAGAGATGAATTTCAATACCTTGAATGTGGTCAGTGTGGTTGTCTTCAGTTAATTGATGTTCCGGAAAACCTCTCTACCTACTACCCTCCTGATTATTATTCTTTTCAGGAAGAACCCGGGGATATTAGAAGCAAGGTAGATTCCTGGATCAAAAAGAAGGTAGCGATCCATAGGTGGAAGGGGTCATTCATAGGCAAATTATTACTACCCCTTCATAAACGTCACCTTCGGTGGCTGGGACCGGATTGCGGAATCAACAAAAATTCCAGAATACTTGATGTGGGTTGCGGAGGCGGAAAGCTGCTTAAAGAAATGAAGCATATCGGCTTCAGGAACCTGACAGGAATTGACCCATATATAGAATCTGATATAGACTTGGGTGACCTGCCAATTCTAAAAAGGGAACTGCACGAGCTCGATGGAGAATATGATTTTATTATGTTCCACCACTCTTTTGAACACATGATTGATCCGAAAGTCGCCTTAAATAACGCGGTTAAGCTTCTGGCAAAAGATGGTTCCATTCTGATACGTGTTCCTGTGGCCGATTCTTATGCCTATAAAACCTATGGAGTCAATTGGGTTGAATTAGATGCACCCAGACATATTTTTCTTCATACGGTAAAAAGCATGGAATCATTGGTGAGCGCATGTGATATGGAAATTCATGCCATAAGATACGACTCAAGCAGGTTTGAAATCGTCGGAAGTGAAAAGCATAAAAGAGGTATTCCTTCCAGCGATGACACTAAAATTTTCTCAAAAGAAGAACTCACAGAAATTGACGAGCAGGTTGACAAACTCAATGAAAATGGTGAGGGGGGTCGTGCTTGTTTCTATATTAAACCAGTTGGGCAATTACCTGCTTAATGCAGATGAAACACGTTCAACGAAGAGTTCTGCAACTTTTTGATGAGAATAATCCGAGGTGATCAAGTCGTAGGCGTTCTCGGCTATTGACATCCTAAAGCTTCTATCTTCTTTCCCTTTAAGAATCGCATCAGCAATAGCTTCGGGCTTGTTTTCCGTAAGCACAATATTATCATCACCTTGAAAAACCTCTTTGATTCCTATCGTATCCTTGGTTATAGTACACTTCTTCAAAGCAGAATAATGAAAAACCTTATTGGGGACCACCACATCCGCCTTTAGTGAGTCCCCAAAAACTCCCAGACAAATGTCAAATGCATTGATTTTATCATTTAGCTCCTCATAAGGCACCCATCCTAAAAACTTGAGATTATTCAAGTTCAATTTCCCGGCCT
Source organism: Marinoscillum sp. MHG1-6 (assembly GCF_024714475.1). Taxonomy (GTDB): domain Bacteria; phylum Bacteroidota; class Bacteroidia; order Cytophagales; family Cyclobacteriaceae; genus JAMZMI01. The sequence continues at coordinate 366,972 of NZ_JAMZMI010000004.1, forward strand.
GCTCCTGAACTTGCTTAAACCTGGGGCCTTTTCCAATTAACTGAAATTCAATAGATTGGTCCTTACTTAGTAGGCCTGCACATTCTACAATCTTATCTACCCCCTGTAATGGGATCATTCCACCATAAAACCCCACCACAAACTTGTCATGCTCCTCTGCCTCTCGCTCTACAGGTTTGAAAAGCTCGGTATTGACTCCAACTGGCACTACAATCACCTTATCGAGCTCCAGACCATAGCGGTTAACAACATAATCCTTATGAGCCTGAGTATCCATGACTAACAAGTCACAATGATGGAAAGCCGCACGATCTCTCCAAGACTTTTCCCAGGCAGTCCACCATTTTCCATGATCAACGGTCCTCGTCAGATACTTTGATATCAGAGCGTCAAAAACTACAGGTGCTTTGCTCAGCTTCTTAATAAACTTTACATCGCTGTGGCGAAAGGGCGGTATATATACAATATTAGATTCCTTACTTAGCTCGGTGAACTCTTGCCTATTGAATGACTTACGGTCCTTGATAGGATAATAGGTGACTTCTACTCCAGGAAGGCTCTCCAATCCACTCAACAGGACCTGCGTCCTATTGTAAGTGAACTTATCCTTTCCGGTCGCAAGAATTTTCATTTGGATCGATTCCTAATTTAGTCCTGGGAAGATGGTTCAAAGTGATAACCAAACATCTCGATCAGATCCGAATAGGCCTCGGCAACATAACCACGCGTGTGCTCATCATAAAATTCCTGGTACCCTTTTTTCTTTCTTACTCCGGTTTTTTCCTTCGGCAATTTGGACTCGTCATAGGGTATGTACAGTTTCTCACAAAGTCTTTTCAGATCTTCATGCAAATGTTCATATCGGATGAAGAAGTAATCCGGCCATTCGCCATCCACCAAAGCGACCTTGTGATCAAGATTCATTCGGTTGGTCTCATGCAACCAGGTAATGAATTCTTTGAAATTCATTCGGTAAGCCTCGTTCTCAGGATGTCTGCCCTGAAGAATTCTCTTAAGCTTTACAAAGATTGACCTTTTGCGACTCCTCCAGAAATACCATGAAACCATTTTATCCCACGGATTACGAACGGGACATATTTTCAGGTAGGAATTCCAAATTTCATCCCCCACCTTCTCTTTGGTAGATTGTGCAGGACGATGACCACCCGGAATGTATTTCTCCACAATTCCGTCCTTGCAATATTTGGCCAAATAGTCCTGGATGCTGGACCCTGCAGTTTTTTTTGTCTTGATGAAGATGAACTTATGACTATGAGATACGAGCATTCAGATTAAAATTCGTATCCAAATCTGGCTATCTCATCTTCGTGTGCCTTTCTAACAAGCTCCTTTGTTTCCTCATCAAAATGCTGACGATAACCAGGCTCTTTTCTATGACCTGTCTTTTTCTTAGGAAGATCATCCGGGTTGTAATCCACACCTAGTTTCTTACAAAGCTCATCCATGTCATCATGCAGGTTTTCAAACCTGATGAAAAAATAATCAGGCAGCTCACCTCCTATCCTCACTATATTCTTGTCCGCGTTGAGGTCATTCAACTCAAAGAGATATTTGACATAACTCTTAAAATCGTGTCTCATTGCAGGTGAATGCCATGGCCAGCCACGTAGCACTCTTCTAAGGTGGATGTACAATGGACGTTTTCTACGTCGCCAATGATAGAGTGAAACAGTCTTATCCCATGGGTTTCTGACCACCGTCACCTTCAGGTATGAGTTCCACACTTCTTCACCCACCATCTTCTTTACATCAGCTGCTTTCATGTGACTTTTGGGATCACGATGATAGTTGATCCCGTTTTTACAAAACTGTGCTAAGTAGGCCTGAATACTGGATCCGGCTACTTTTTTAGGTTTAATAAAGATGAATTTGTGATCGTGGGAAATGAGCATTCTCTAATACTTATCGTTCCTTAAAAGGCAGGTCAATTAACTTTCTCGCGAATATAGAAGGATATGATATCCTTTGGAAGATTTTCTTTTACCAATTTACCTTCCTGAAGCAATAGGATGCGGTCTGCACAATCGAAGTATTGTTCATCATGAGTAATCACAAAAATGGTTTTACCCATCGCCTTCATGTCTGGAAGAATGGTCTTATAAAAAACATTTTTATAGTAAGGATCCTGGCTAGCCGCCCACTCATCAAACAAATACATTGGCTTGTCCTCAAGAAGTGACAGAAGAAGCACCAACCTTTTTCTTTGGCCAGTAGACAAGGAGGTGGTAGAAAGTTTATCATCCTCGATCTTTACTTTCCTATCAAGCTCTAGTAACTCAAGGTATTTCTGAGCCTTTTCCCTCCAAAAGTCACTCTTAACGTGGTGGAGATGCTCGAATAGATAGAAGTCAAAAAAGATGGCACTATAATGCTCACGATACTCATCGATATTGGTGCTATCGATCTCGTTCCCTCCGTAATACCTTTGTCCCGTTTCCGGTTCATAAAGTCCACACAACACTTTGGCTAGCGTACTTTTACCACTACCATTTCCACCAATCAGGTATACAATTTCCCCACGGTTAATATCTAATGAAATAGGGCCAAGCTGGAAGAATTTCTTTTCATCAGCATGAAAATAAGAAAAGGTAACTTCCCGCAGGCTAACCAATGGCTCTCCCTCCTTTTCGACAAATACTATGTCCTCATGCTCTGGTTCAGAGTATTGATCCAGGGTGAATCCCACTTCCTCTATCTGCTCCAGAGCAACATTTACTTTCCCCAGTTGAGGTAGAAAGTTGCTAAACCGCTGAAGTGCTGGGATAAGAAATAGTGCTACAGTTAAAAATTCCCCAAAACTTTCAAAGGAACTAACACCCAAACTAAATACGACGAAAAGCATGGCTCCCAAGCCAAGTAGCAATAACATCTCACCCCACTTTGAAATGAAGGTAAGTCGTATCCTGGCATTCATATTATAATCTCGCTGATCTTCACAGGCCGGAAATAATACATCCTCCTTGAAGGATTTTCTCAGGTTTTTACTCAGTGCAAGCTCTTTTAGTCCGTAGATCAATGCTTCGAAATACCCGAACAACTGGTTTTGAATACCCCTGGATTCTCTAATTCTCCATCTGTAGGCATTCATCGGCATCTTATAAAAGAAGAAGGCAATAACCAGCAATACAGCGAACATCCCGAACAACTCGATAGAAATAAAGCCCATGTAAACCACACACCCCAGGATCATAGATATAGCGGTTATTACGTTTGGCAGCCTGTTCACGCCATTTGAAATCGTAGTGATATCATTGGTGAGAATGGTGAAAAGCTTATTCCTTTCCATCTCCATAGATTGAAAAGAAACCTTGAGGATTTTCTCACTTACCATCTTACGAAGATCCAAGACGGCTTCTTCGCTGAGCCTTGTAATGATTTTGACAGACAAAAAGCTGGTAACGCCATAGCCTACCCAAACGAACAGAAACTTAACTACCAACATTTCTGGTTCGGCCATATTTGTTCTAAGTGCCTCTTGAATTGTCTTAATGATATAGGTCATTGTCACTCCGGAAAGAACTCCGGTGATGATAGCGGCAATGAAAGTAATGGGAGATGATTTTAAGAAAAGGGAAAATATTTTCATCCTATCAAAAGGCCCTACCGACCAAGTAAATTTTATTGAGATGCAAAGTAAATCTAAACTAATTTAACAACCTAAGAGGAGCGTCAATCTGACTCTCAGATCTTTACAAAACCAAGAGCTCAAAACATGATCTACATATATGTCACCCTTGTATACGTCTTGATTCTGGTTGCCATCATTGTTTATAAAAGCCGACAGGTCAAAACGGAAGAAGACTTTATTGTTGCGGGAAGAGGAGTTCCCGTTTATCTTTTAGTTGGAACGCTCATTACCACATGGATCGGCAGTGGTAGCCTCTTCGGAACTGCCGGACTCACTTTTCGAACGGGGTTTTCAGAACTTTGGTTCTCTATGGGTGCATGGATCGGGATATTGATTGTGTACTTTATCGCTGCCCGCGTAAGAAAGATTTCTCAATACACGCTAACAGATATTCTCGAAAAAAGATACTCTCCCATTGCCCGATTACTGGGTACTATCACTATTATTTTAGCTTATGTCATGATTGCCGGCTACCAATTTAAAGGTGGAGGGAGGCTATTTTCGATCCTGACTGAGGGGGCCATCGATACCCAAACAGGAACCCTGATTACTTTCCTCGTGATTATCCTTTTTACCGCCCTGGCCGGCATGATTTCCATTGTTTCGATAGATATATTCAATGGTATAATCATGCTATTGGCTATTATTATCACTTTACCAGTACTATTAATCCAACAGGGAGGATGGGCAAATATTGCAGCCAAAATAGCCGAAACACATCCAGATCATCTTTCGCTAACTGAGGGACATCCCATCTATTGGTACCTTGGGATATTGTTACCCACCCTCCTTTTGTTATTAAGCGAAAGCAGCATGTATCAGAAGTTTTCCTCTGCCAAAGATGAAAAATCTGCTAAAAGAGCTGTTTTCGGAATGTTCACCGGAGTGGTTCTAATAGAGTTCCTCATGTGCGCCATAGCCGTTATCGGCTTCTCAATATACATGAATGATCCGCGATTCATCAATCCGGATGGATCCATCAATGCCGGTATGTCAGAAGAGATCATCCTTCGTATTGGATTTGAGCAGGTTTCTCCTATCATTGGATCTCTGCTCTTTGCCGGAGGAGTAGCCATCATCCTAAGTACAGGTAACACTTTTTTAATGGTTGCCTCAACGAACATTTCACGAGATATTTTCGAGAAATACTTTTTTAAAGACCTCGATTCTAAAAAGAAGATACTACTGCAGCGCATATCCATTGTGTTTTTAGGGTTAATGGCTTATCTGATTATTACCCAATTCACCACCATACTTGAAATGGCCTTCATTAGTTACACCATGATCGGCGCATCCCTGGCACCAGCCCTATTAGCCTCCTTCTTTTGGAAAAGGGTTACCAGACAAGGAGGAATTGCCTCCATAGCCTCGGGAATGATTACAGTTTTTGTCATTTCACTTCTCAATCAGGTTTATGAAACAAGCCCTGTGGATTGGGGTTTCTTACAATTTCCTTTTGATACAGACTTAATTGCTATTCCATCTTTGATAGTATCATTGACATTTTTAATACTGGTCAGTTTGATGACTCCTCCGTCCAAAAAAGAAGTTATTGATCCCTTTTTTGATTCGGAGTGAATCATTAGCTTACCTGCAATCGTTTGCAAATAAACCCTAAATCATCATCCATATTGATGGTTGTCATATGTTCATGAAGAAGATTAAACCATCTTCACATTAAACCAAATTTGAATCCAACATCAACAATCATGAAAGAGTACGGATTAAAATCTCAAAAAAGCGGACTTGAAACAGTAGGCATCAAAAAAGTGAAAGAGGCCCACTGGAACCTGACTGCTGCAGAGTTGACCGAAGATGCTGTAAGGCTCGGTGAGGGCCACCTAACAGATACAGGAGCATTGATGTGTGATACAGGAAAATTCACAGGACGATCTCCAAAAGACAGGTTCATTGTAAAAGATGATCTGACGAAAGATAAAGTTTGGTGGGGAGACATTAACATCCCAATGGAGCCAGATCACTTTGAGCGCATCTATAATAAAATGATCGGCTATTTAGAAGATAAGACGGTATATGTAAGAGATGCCTATGCAGGCGCAGACAAAACCCATAGATTAAAACTAAGGGTAGTCAATACGATGGCCTGGCACAACCTGTTTTGTTATAATATGTTTATCACCCCTCCTGACTATAAGTTGCAGGACTTTATACCCAATTTCACCATCATCAATTGTCCTGATTTTGAAGCTGACCCCGAGACTGATGGCGTTCGTCAGGAAAACTTTGCGATCATCAATTTCACAAAAAGGATCATTCTAATTGGTGGGACTGCCTATTCAGGAGAAATGAAAAAGGGAATTTTTTCCGTCCTTAACTTCCTACTTCCCACGCAAGAAAATGTTCTACCTATGCATTGTTCTGCGAACATGGGCATTGAGAGACATGATACGGCCATCTTTTTTGGCCTTTCAGGTACAGGTAAAACCACCTTATCTGCTGACCCCGAAAGACTTCTCATTGGTGATGATGAACATGGCTGGACTGAAAAAAATGTGTTCAATTTCGAAGGTGGTTGCTACGCTAAGGTGATTGACCTGAGCGAAGAGAAAGAACCAGACATCTACAAAGCGATAAAATATGGGGCCATTTTGGAAAACACCCGCTTTATTCCTCATACCAGAACTGTCGACTACAATAACAGTGATGTGACGGAAAATACAAGGGTCTCCTATCCCATTGAGCATATCCAGAATATCGCCAAGCCATCCATTGGTGGTATACCTAAAAACATCTTCTTCCTAACCTGTGACGCCTACGGAGTCATCCCTCCAATTCAAAGATTATCCAAAGGTCAGGCTATGTACCATTTCATCTCAGGATACACGTCAAAAGTCGCAGGAACCGAAGCTGGAATTACTGAGCCCAAACCGGTATTCTCTGCATGTTTTGGTGCACCGTTTATGCCTTTACATCCCACCTCTTATGCGGAAATGCTCGGTAAGAAAATGGAAGAACATCAGGTGAATGTTTGGCTGATTAACACCGGATGGAGCGGAGGAGTCTACGGAGTAGGTTCCAGAATCAAGCTAAAATATACCCGTGCCATGATCAGTGCTGCCCTTTCCGGCGTACTTGAAAATGTTGGATACAGAACGCATTCCATTTTTGGAGCCGAAATACCTTTGACGGTTCCGGGAGTACCCAATGAAATCCTTAGCCCAAGGGAAACCTGGAAAAATGACGAGGCATTTTATAAAAAGGCTAACGAACTGGCGTTTAAATTTCAAAAAAACTTCGATCAGTTCAGAGAGTTTGCCAGCAAGGATATCCTGGCAGGTGAACCTCAACAAAACCCTAAATATCAATCTGCAACAGCTTAATTTAAATGCACATTTTCAAAAGGGAGGCAGCAGATTTGCTGCCTTTCTTTTTTTGGTTAAAATTACGGGCTAATCCACACTACTATGAAACTAGCCGTAATTGCCCACGATGGAAAAAAAGCAGAAATGGTCGCTTTCCTTCTGGAATACAAAGATCATCTGAAAAAGGTTGAAATTGTAGCAACAGGAACCACAGGAGGACATGCTGAAAGGGCCGGACTTCACGTTCATAGATTTCTATCTGGTCCGTTAGGGGGTGATGCACAAATAGCTGCACTGGCTGCCGAGAAAAAACTGGACATGGTCTTTTTCTTCAGAGATCCCATGGACAAGCACCCTCACGAACCGGATGTTCAGATGCTCATGAGGATTTGCGATGTTCATAACATTCCATTGGCTACTAACCCTGCCAGCGCAAGACTGATGATGGATACGCTTCTGACAAAATTTTAATATTGACTGATGCCTAAACTCAACTGGGGGATACTTAGCACTGCAAAAATTGCGGTCGAACAAGTGATCCCGGGAATGCTCAAAAGTGATAAGCTGAATATAGTTGCTATTGCATCCAGAAACCTACAAAAAGCACAATCAGTAGCTAACACGTTTGACATTGGTAAGGCATATGGATCCTATGATGAAATCATTGATGATCCTGATATTGATATTATCTACAATCCACTTCCAAATCATCTGCATGTTGAATGGACGAAAAAGGCTGTTCAGGCAGGCAAGCATGTACTTTGCGAAAAACCTCTGTTTCTAAATCCGGATGAAGCTGATGAACTCATTGCGTTGAGTAAAATCCATCAATGCATGGTTGGGGAAGCCTTTATGGTAAAGAGTCATCCGCAATGGTCAAAAACTAAGGAACTCGTTGATAAAGGAGTGATCGGTGAGCTTAAGTTATACCATGCAGTATTTAGCTATTACAATACGGATGCTGGCAACATACGTAATATCAGTGAATATGGAGGTGGTGCACTTTGGGATATTGGTTGCTATCCGGTGATGACCTCACGATACATTTTTGGAGAGAACCCTCAAGGTGTCCTTGCAACAACCGTTTTAGATCCTGCATTTGGTACGGATGTATTGAGTTCTGCAATCCTTGAATTTCCCGAAGGAAAAAGAGCCGTTTTCTCTGTAAGCTCACAAATGACACCCTATCAAAGGGTTCAACTTTACGGAACAAAGCAAAGCCTTGAGATCCAAATTCCATTTAATGCTCCAACTGACAGACCAACCCGGATCATTCTAAACCCAGGAGATATACTTCAGGAGAAAATAAGCACGGAAACTTTCGATGTATATGATCAATACCAGCTACAGGCCGAGGACTTTGTATCAGCCATTACTGAAAACAACAACCCTCTGAACTCTTTAGAAGACGCAAAAGATCATTGCACCATCATAAACGCACTATTCGAATCTGCAAAAAATAATCAATGGGTAGACCTTACCTACTAAGAAACCAATGCACCAGCTATCGAAGCGGTCATCATCGTAGCCATAGTGGCTGCAATCAGTGCTCGAATGCCGAGTTTAGAAATATTTCCTTGTTGGGTTGGGGCCATCCCCCCTATTCCTCCTATTTGAATGGCAATGGAGCTGAAATTAGCAAAGCCACAAAGCGCATACGTTGCAATTACAATTGACTTGTTGCTGAGTGCTCCGGTAGAAACGAAGTCAGACAAACCCAGATAGGCCACAAATTCATTGACCACCACTTTTTGCCCCAATAAGCTACCCACGGCCAAAGATTCTGACCAATCAACACCTATTGCAAAGGCGAAAATCCTGAAAAGTTGTCCAAGCATATACTCCAGGGAAAAACCCTGAAATGCCCCATTAGTCGACTGTACAATGATTTCATTTAAACCAATAACATCACCAATAGCAAGCAAAACATAGTTAACAGCAGCAATCAGAGCAATAAATGCAAGAAGCATGGCACCTATGTTCAATGCTAGTTTCAAACCATCAGACGCCCCATTAGCCAAAGCATCTATTAGGTTTACACCAACAGAGTCACCGGCAACCTTCAAATCACTATTAATTCGATCCCTGTAGAGTTCAGGAAGCATGATTTTGGACATAACTATCGCTGCCGGTGCATTCATGATTGAAGCACTCAACAAGTAGGAAGCAAACCTTTCTTGATCCACAGGGTCATTACCACCCAGAAATGCCACGTACCCGGCCAGCACCCCCCCAGCTATAGTTGCCATTCCCCCTGTCATCAGGCACATCAGCTCTGAATGAGTCATTTTAGAAACAAAAGGTCTGACTAAAAGGGGTGCCTCCGTTTGTCCAAGAAAAATATTACCTGCAGCCGAGAGTGCCTCCGCCCCGGACAACCTCATTGTTCTGGCCATTAACCAGGCAATTCCCTTGACGATATACTGTAACACCCCGAGATAATATAATCCCGCCGTTAATGTAGAAAAGAAAATGACTGTAGGTAGAACCTGAAGTGCAAAAATGAATCCCAGGCTATCAGCACCTATGAGGTTTCCAAAAAGAAACCTGGCACCATCTTCTGTGAAGCCCAGCAGCACCACAAACTGACTGCTAATCCAATTAAATCCTGTCTTTACAAGGGGAATTTTAGTGATAAGGAGACCAAAAATGACCTGCAAGGCTATACCCACACCAACGAGTCGCCAATGAATGTTTTTACGGTCTTTAGAGAATAGAAGGGCAATTCCAAGAAGAAAGAGTATTCCTAACAGAGCCCTTACAAAACCCATTCTTAAGCCATTTAATTACGTCGATTGATTTCATCCCGAATCTTAGCAGCCCTTTCATAGTCCTCACCAGCCAGGGCTTCATCAAGTAGTTTATTCAATTGATCAGAAGGTAAATCTTCCAGCTTTTTGGGTTTAAGGTCGGCAGTTTCGCTACTTGAAGATGTTTTTTTGGAAGTAACTTCCTGAATATCTTCCTCTTCGTCTGTTAAGACAATTCCGGCTTCCGTCAAAATGGTCTCATTGGTATAAATCTCCACATTAAACCGAAGACCGATGGCAATGGCATCAGAAGGTCTTGCATCAATTTCAATGATCTTTCCCTGATTCTCGCAAACGATTTTGGCAAAGAAAACCCCTTCTTTCAAATCTGAAATCAGAATCTCCTTTACTGTAAATTCAAAGTTATGTGCGAATGACTTGAACAGGTCATGTGTCATGGGTCTATTAGGCACTATCTTCTCAATCTCGATGGCAATGGCTTGAGCCTCAAACATTCCAATGATGATAGGCAGTCTTCGGTTTCCACCCTCCTCTCCCAGTACCAGAGCAAAAGACCCTGATTGCGATTGGCTTGAAGACAATCCTAATATTTCCAGCTTTATTTTATCCTTCATTAACTCCTCTGAGCCTTTATTGCTTCCGTCAGTTTTGGCACCACATCAAAGGCATCTCCTACAACTCCATAATCAGCAGCTTTGAAGAATGGGGCCTCCGGATCTTTGTTGATAACCAAAATGTATTTTGAACTATTAACGCCTGCAAGATGTTGAATAGCGCCCGAAATTCCAACGGCTATGTACAAAGATGGACTCACTTTTATCCCTGTTTGCCCAACATGTTCATGATGTGGTCGCCAATCCATGTCAGAAACCGGCTTGCTACATCCGGTAGCTGCACCCAGTTCTTTCGCTAACTCCTCTATCATGCCCCAATTTTCAGGGCCCTTTAAACCTCGCCCTCCTGAGACAACAATGTCTGCTTCGGGAAGTAGTACATCTCCTGTTGCTTTATCTGTTGATGTCACTTTAGCCTTAAAATCTTCATCTTTCGTGGCTGGTGTGAACTCTTCCACAGCAGGTGCTCCACCATCCTCTTTGATTTCGGCGGCATTTTTCTTTAACACAAGTATTTTCTTATCTCCCTTCAGTTCACTTACGGCATAAGCTTTTCCTGTATAAATACTGCTTTTCACTTTAAACCCGGAAGAGGTATCAGGCAGGTCCACCACATTGGATCCAAGGGCTGCACCTACCTTGATTGCTACCCTCGCAGAAATGGGATCACCCAATGAGGATTTAGCCAAAACAAGAAAATCGGCACCCTCCTTTTCCATAGCCTCCGCCACAGCCGATGAATACGCCATGATATTATTTTCCGCAAGTTTTGCATCTGTAACCTTCAGTACTTTGGTAGCTCCTGCCTTTCCAAGCTCAGCTATCGCACTATCATCCATGGTTCCAAAAGCTATAACTGAAACCTCACCACCCAGAGCCAACGAATAACTTACCGCCTCCAGAGAAGATTTCTTAACCTGTCCTTCTTCCAATTCTGCAAATACCAATACTGACATATCAAATAACTTTAGCTTCTGTTTTCAATAATTTAACTAGTTCTTCAAGATTATCCGGTTCCACCAGCTTAACCCCTGATTTTGCAGGTGGCATCTCAAATACTTCAACCACATTCATGGGATTATCACCTGTTGGATCAATCACATTGAGAGGTTTGGTACGAGCTGACATAATTCCGCGCATATTGGGGATTTTCCATTCAGCAATTGGTTCCTGACATCCAGCAATAAATGGCATCTCGATTTCCAGATACTCTTTCCCGCCTTCAATTTCCCTCGTGACTTTGGCTGTATTTCCTTCAATGTCCAGCTTCATGACGGGAGAAATAGAAGGAATACCCAGTATTTCTCCGACCATTCCGTGAACCTGTCCTCCATTGAAATCAATCGATTCCCTTCCCATCAATATCAGATCGTAATCACCACCTTTCGCCACAGATGCAATTTGTTTTGCGACAAAAATTGCGTCCTCAGGATGAGCGTTGACTCTGATAGCTTCATCTGCGCCTATAGCCAGGGCCTTACGGATGGTAGGCTCTGTTTCAGCCTCACCAACATTAATTGCAGTAATTGATCCTCCATGCTGCTCTTTCAGTTCCACCGCACGCGCCAGGGCGTAATCATCATATGGACCTATTATAAATTGAATCCCATTCTTATCGAATTTGGTGTTACCATCCGTAAAAGCTATCCGAGAGGTGGTATCCGGAACATGCGTTATACAAACTAGTATTTTCATTGAGTTTTATTGATTTTTGGGGTTGTTAATGTTTGTTTAAGAAAGATACTAATATCTCACTAAGATGAATGAGGAAAGAATCAAACAATTGGAACGGTTTATACAAGAAGACCCAAATGATCCCTTTCTCAAGTATGCCTTAGCCACAGAGTATCTCAAGAATAATAAACGTAAAAGCGCTGAATTGTTTGAGGATCTGCTTAAAACGCACCCTGACTATATCGCGACTTATTACCACGCTGCGGCACTTTTTACCGAATTCGGAGAGATGGAAAAAGCTGAAAATATTTACACAAGCGGTATTCAGAAAGCTCAGGCTCTCAATGAATCACATGCACTTAAAGAACTGCAATCAGCCTATATAAATTTTCAGTTCGAGAATGAATGATTAAACGTATTTCTTATTGCTGTAAAGAGCAATCAAAGGCGTTCAATCATGAGGAAATCCATGTATAAAGTGAGCCCAAAGGACTGATAATACCCGCCAATAGCTGGTGTTGACTGATCAAAATCGAACATCATTATATCATAGGTGGCTTTTAACCCAAACTCAATCATTGCAGGGCTGGAATAGTAGTAGGTATATGAGGGAGATTCTATCTTAAATAATCTAAAATCAATGGCAGCTCCTCCTCCATAAGCAAAAGAAGATAAATTAAACTTCTTATTACCTGACCGGTCGTTCTCAACAGGAGTTACGGAAAAACCGCCAATACTCACAAACGGGTAAAACCGGATCAATTTATTCGAGACGAGAGAGTAAGCTCCATAAAAGCTGACAAGAAGTGGATTCAAATCAACTCCCTTGCTCTGAAAATCCTGTCCTTTCACATTGAGGTCGGAGACAAGGTCACCCTTTCCTCCAATAATTTTAAAACCGGCCACCCAATGATTAAGAAGAAAGTCAAAACCGAAATAGAAGGGTACTTTAGGCTGTATAAAGTCGCTGGTACTTCCACCTATCTCACAGTAACCTGAACCCATGAACATACCATACCCTTTATCCACAGGAGCTAATTCATAAATAATATTCTTTTTGATAAACTTCTCCCACTGAGATCCAGGATAGTCTTTTAGATATTCCCTTCCAAGAACATTGAGGTCTTCTTGCGTGATTTTTAAAGAAGGATCGGTTGAAAGAAGTAGCTGTAGTAGTAATTTTAGGAACTCCTTTTGTTCCACAGAGTACACCATTCCATCAATGTCCCCTTCTATTTTAGCCTGATTGTCTACTGTGAGTTTGGTAAGGTTACCAAAAAAATTATCCTCCACCTGAGGATAGCCATAATAATGAGACTCCAGGCTATCCCAATATTGACAAATAAGTAATACCTGAGAATATTTGCGAAGTATCAGATCAAGAAGTAGTTCTTCACCAACATTAAATGCTGTATAAAACTCGTGATCAACATTTTCCGAGACATAGGCATGAACTTGATTAGCTCTCTTGATATCCCATTTTTTGACATTCTCAAGAATGAGTTTTCGGGAATTTTGGATGAGTAATAATGTCGTATCCTGGTAACCAAGGATCTCTTGTTCAAGCTCAATATCCTGACAAAAAGCATCCAAACAGAAAATAAGAAGGAATATGGAGGTGGTGATTCTAAACTTCAAAGTACAGCAAATCTGTTAGGCAATAAAATAGTGATTGTGCTAAATTGAATAGCACTGCCACAAATTAAAACTCCAAACCCATTTTTTTTTATTTAGAAAGGCATCTCCTCGTCATCATTCTTATTCGCCTTGCTCGGAAGGGTAATCGTAAAATCTGAGTTGGATTGATTAGAAGCTGGGAAGGAATTGCCATAGCCCGTATCCATCATGGTACTATCCAGATCTTCGAACTTCGTAAACTTACCAATGAACTTCAGCTGAACGTTTTCGAGTTTACCATTACGGTGCTTAGCGATGATTACTTCACCAACCCCATTCAATGGCATGCCATTTTCATCCTGGGTCATTCCGTAGTATTCCGGTCGATAAAGGAACATTACCATATCCGCATCCTGCTCGATAGAACCTGATTCCCTCAAATCCGATAGTTGCGGTCGTTTGTCTCCGCCACGCGTCTCTACGGCCCTACTCAACTGTGAAAGTGCTATTACCGGAACATTCAATTCCTTTGCTATTCCCTTCAACGCTCTTGAAATTGACGCGATCTCCTGTTCACGGTTACCACCAGCCGTTTTGGAAGTATCTCCTGACATCAACTGCAGGTAATCAATAATCACCATTTCAATTCCGTGTTGTGCCTTCAATCTTCGACATTTGGCCCTAAGCTCCAAAATACTCAAGCCAGGGGTATCATCAATAAATATTGGGGCCTCTGACATCTTGGCTGTTTTATGTAGCAATTGCTCCCACTCATAATCAGCCAGATCACCTTTTTTGATTTTTTCACTTTCCAATTCAGCTTCCGCTGAAATCAGCCTGTTTACCAACTGCACTGAGGACATCTCAAGAGAGAACAAAGCAACCGGCTTCCCAAACTCTACCGCCGCATTTCTCATCGCTGAAACAACAAAGGCTGTTTTACCCATACCTGGTCTCGCAGCAATAATGACCAAATCTGAAGGCTGCCATCCTGAAGTGACTCTATCCAATGCAGAAAATCCACTTGGCACCCCAGTCAAGCCATCTTTCTTATTTTTCTTCTCTTCTATCTCCTCAATCGCCTGATGCAAAAGCGAGCTCATAGAATCATAATTCTTTCGAATGTGTGACTCAGAAACCTCAAACAATCCCTGCTCAGCCCTATCCAACAGTTTGAAGACGTCCACCGTATCTTCATAAGCATCCTTTTGAATCTCTGAAGAAATTCGAATCAGCTCCCTTTTGATAGATTGCTCCGCAACAATACGTGCGTGATACTCAATATTAGCTGAAGAGTTAACCTTCGTGGTGAGCTCGGATACATAGTAGGCACCACCTACAAATTCCAGCTTGCCATTTTTCCGTAGCTGATGAACGACGGTCTTAATATCGACCGGATCACTGTTATTGAAAAGCTCAACGATAGCTTCGAAGATGGCCTTGTTGGCATCTTTGTAAAAGCTACCAGGCTTAAGTATCTCTATGACATTGGTGAGGGCATCACGTTCGAGCATTAATGCTCCAAGAATGGCTTCTTCTACCTCAATGGCTTGAGGGGGTATTTTCCCTAATTGGCTACTTGCTTCTGAAACTCCAAATCTCCTGCTCTTGTCAGATAACCTGATCGGGGACGTATTCCCTCCTTCCATTTTATTTTGGTTTAAGATGTTGCGATGACTTTACAAACCTAACATTCCGATGTCGACTCTCTCAAATTTTTGATTGTTAATTACAATCAACTTTTCAACGTGGTTTTCCACATCGCTGGTATAACGTCATTCAAGTTAGTTTCATTCCATGATAGCGCCTCTGATAACAGCATTTTAATTTGCCACCCTTGCAAATTCCTTTATTTTTGACCTTGTACCCAAAAGAATTTATGACAATCGATATAAACGCACTCAGGAACAAGCAACGTATCCTAATAGGAGGAAATCACGGCTTGGAGAAAATATCAAAATTAATTTCACAGGTGCTTGAGTCAACGGGCAAATCTTTTCATTTTCTTGAAAATGGCATCCCTGTTCCGGCCTCAAGTGCGGTAGTCTTTCTCAAAGGAGGTAATGAGCTTATTGATGGCTCCCCACTATTTCATCAGTTTCAGCCACATATTCTTGTGCTATTCAAAGTATCTAAAAAGACCCCGGAAGGATATGACTCCTTCGAATCATATGTGGGTGAAGTGGAAAAACTTGCCAACACATTACCCAAAGCCGGCACATTTATATTTAATCAATCAGACAATGTATCTCTGATGATTGGGAAAAATGATCGAGAGGATGTGAAGGCGATTGAGTTTAGCGCCTTGGAAGGGAAAAAAACCAATTCGGGATATTTACTCACTTATAAGAATGATCCATTTGAAGTCATCACCGACAACGAAAACTTCCTGGATCATGCAGCAGCAGCTAAAGCATTGCTCAACCGTATTGGAGTCTCAGATGATCAATTTTACGCTGTATTAAAAACACTTGCCCATGCTTAATTTGAAAAACCCATTAGTGGTTTTCGATCTTGAAACAACTGGAACTAATGTATCACATGACCGAATTGTTGAAATCGCCCTCATTAAGGTCATGCCTGATGGAAGTGTTGAGGAAAAATGCAGAAAAATTAATCCAACCATTCCTATTCCATTAGAATCAAGCCTTGTTCATGGAATTTATGATGAAGATGTAAAAGACGAAGCTACTTTCAAGCAAGTAGCTAAATCCTTAGCACAATGGCTTGAGGGCTGTGATCTTGCCGGGTTTAACATCCTGAAGTTCGATGTGCCATTGCTGGTTGAGGAATTCTTACGAGCAGATGTTGACTTCGAGGTATCTCAAAAGAAATTAATCGACGCTCAGAAGCTGTTCCATATGATGGAGAAGAGAAACCTTACGGCTGCTTTCAAGTTTTATTGTGGAAAGGATCTGGAAAATGCACATAGCGCATTAGCTGACACCCAGGCAACCTACGAAGTTTTAAAAGCCCAAATTGAAAAATATGAAGGAGAAGAGCTCACAGATTTAAAGGGTGAAAAACTTGGGATCATTGAAAACGACATGCAAGTCATCCATCAGTTAACAAATGGAAAAATGGTGGATTTGGCCGGAAGAATGGTGTTTGACAACGATGGTCAGGAAATATTTAACTTTGGAAAACACAAGGGTAAATATGTTTCTGATGTCCTCAAGGCTGAACCAGGGTTTTATGACTGGATGATGAAGGGAGACTTCCCTTTGGACACTAAAAGGAAACTAACCCAGATCAGATTAAGAAATTTCGGATAATTCCGATTCATTCAAGACGAGACAATGAATCTCGCAGAACCTTATTGATATGCCAAAAACAATTATTGTTTCAAACCGACTACCAGTTAAAATCACCCAGGAAGAAGGGAAATATGTCTATAAATCCAGCGAGGGAGGACTAGCAACTGGACTCGGATCCATCTACAAGGAAGGAGACAATATATGGATTGGATGGCCTGGAATGTCTGTTCCTAACACGGAAAACAGAAAGGACATCACCAATCATCTGGCAGAAGAAAATATGCGCCCCGTATTCCTTACTCCAACAGAAATAGAGGAATATTATGAGGGCTTTAGTAATGAAACTTTATGGCCAAACTTCCACTACTTTAATCAATATATCATCTTCAATGAAGAATTGTGGAAAGCCTACCAACGTGTAAATAAAAAGTTTGCCAAGGAGATTGCTCAGGTCTTAGAGCCAGAAGACACTGTCTGGATACACGATTATCAACTCTTGTTATTGCCTCAACTGGTGAGGGATTTTGCTCCTCAAGCAAGCATTGGCTTCTTCTTGCATATCCCCTTCCCTTCCTATGAGTCGTTCAGGCTATTGCCATGGCGTCGGGAAATCCTCAAAGGAATGCTGGGATCCGATTTTCTTGGATTCCATACTTATGATGACATGAGACACTTCTTGTCTTCCGTAAACAGGTTGGCAGGATTGGGCAACTCAAATAGTCGTATCAATGTAGATAATCGTAAAATCCTTGTGGATGCCCTACCAATGGGTATCGATTATGATAAATATGAGTCTGCTGCTTCACACCCGGAGACCCTTTCTCGAGAAGTAAGATATAGAACTGGCATTGGCAATCACAGGTTGATGCTTTCTATCGATCGACTTGATTATTCTAAAGGGATTCCCCAGCGTCTCAAAGCATTCGAACTGTTTTTAGAAAGATACCCTTCATTTAGAGAGAAAGTATCTCTTTTGATGATTGTGGTTCCTTCAAGGGATCAGGTTGGAAAATACAAAGAGTTAAAAGAGGAAATTGACCTTTTAGTAGGCCGGATCAATGGTAATTATGGCCGGATGAACTGGACTCCTATTCATTACTTCTACCGCTCCTTCCCGTTAACAGCCTTGTCCGCTTTCTATCGTATGGCTGATGTAGCTCTGGTAACACCGATGAGAGATGGAATGAATCTGGTGTGCAAGGAATTTATCGCCAGCAAACTGGATAAAAGAGGGGTGCTAATTCTCAGCGAAATGGCCGGTGCCAGTAAAGAGCTGTCAGACGCTATCCTTATCAATCCAAACAATATCGAACAGATGGTGAAAGCCATCAAAAAGGCCTTAGAAATGCCTGAATCAAAACAGAAAACGAACATGGAAACCATGCAGCGTTCTCTGAAAAGATATAACATTCACCATTGGGTGAACCTCTTCATGGAGAGGCTATCTACCGTCAAAAATGAACAAAAAGCATTGGAAACTAAGCAACTAGACAATCAGTACCAACAACAAATTGTAAACGATTATAAGGCAGCTAAGAAAAGACTTATCTTCCTTGACTACGATGGAACTCTCGTAGGATTTAATTCAGATCCTTTGGAATGTAAACCAAACAAGGAGCTTGTTGACATTCTAACCAAACTGACCACGGACAAGAAAAATAGAGTTGTTGTCATCAGCGGAAGAGGACGTGATACGCTTGAAGCGTGGCTCGGCTCTTTTGATATAGAAATAGTAGCCGAACACGGGGTCTGGATCAAAGAAAGAAAGAAAAAATGGCGCACCATTACTACCCTGACCGACGACTGGAAGCCGGAAATCATGAAAGTTTTAGAAGGCTATGTTAATCGTACACCGGGAAGTTTTGTGGAGAAAAAAGATTACTCGCTGGTCTGGCACTACCGAAAAGTAGAAACCGGTCTGGGAGAAGAGAGAACACGCGAATTGACCAGCAGGTTGAAATATGCTACCGGTGACAAGAACTTAAAAGTTCTGGAAGGGAATAAAGTTGTTGAAATCAAAAATTCTGAAGTTGACAAAGGAAGAGCGGCTCAACTATGGATCAACAACTATCCATCAGAGTTTATCATGGCATGTGGCGACGACTGGACAGATGAAGACACTTTCAGAAGTATGCCAAAGAATGCTTACACTGTTAAGGTCGGAAATAATTCCTCTGCGGCGAACTTTCGAGTAGCGGAATACACGGACATTCGAGTACTTCTTAAAGCCTTAACAAAATAAAAAGAGCGGTCTTACGACCGCTCTTTTCTTATCCTTTCAGTACTCCTCTATCAAAGGAAGTCTGGTTTATCAATCTTTCTGGCTATTCTATTTGCAGCGTTCAGTAAACCTACGTGGCTATATGCCTGCGGAAAGTTACCCCACATACTGCCGTCCACCGCTTTCACATCTTCACTGAGCAAACCGACATGGTTTGAATATGAAACCAAATTATCAAAGTATTTAACCGCCTCGTCAATTCTCCCCACACAAGCAAGTGCTTCCACATACCAGAAAGCACAAATGAGGAAGGTGGTTTCAGGCTCTCCGAAATCATCAACGTGTTTGTAGCGATAGAATAGTCCATCTTTAGCATGAAGTTCCTTTTCCAAACCTATCAAGTGATCCTTAGCTGCCTGGGTATTACCGTCAAGGTAGTTCATCATGATCAACTGAAGGGTACTCGCATCCATGCGATCAACACCTTTTGCCTGAGCATAAGCCTTTTTCGATGGTACGTAACATTTCTCAATCATCCTGGCAGACTTTTCCTTTAGCTTCATAGCCTTCTCTCCCATCTTAGTATCTCCAATGACCTTTGCCATTTTTACTGCAGCGCTACTACCCGCCCAATGAAACAGATAAGTGTAGCAATGATGTTGACTAAGGTTTCTGAATTCCCAAAGGCCGGCATCCGTTTCATCAAATGTCTTCTCAATCATACTGAGGGTCTTATTGATCAAATCCGATGAATCAAACCTTTCCGTGAAAATAATCCGCTTATCCTCATAAAGGGGAAGTAGGGAAATCAACACCTGACCGTAAACATCGTTTTGTATGTGAGTATATGCCTGATTCCCGATTCGTACCGGTTTCTCGTTTCCACCATATCCAGCCAACGGAATCTCAACCTCATCCAACAGTTTCTTCCCGGTAATTCCATAGAGAGGTTGATACCTGTCAGACTCTTCTATGGTAGTATTGAGTATGTAATGGAAGTATTTTTCAGACTCCTCAAAGTGACCGATGTTATTGAAGGCATTCAAGGTATAGTAAGTATCCCGCATCCAACAGTACCTGTAATCCCAATTCCTGGTGCTTCCGGGAGATTCCGGCAAACTGGTCGTTGTAGCTGCTACAATAGCTCCCGTATCTTCATATTGATGAATCTTCAGGATCAATGCAGAGCGTATCGCCTCCCTTTGATAGAAGTTCACAATGCTGGCTGTTTTCACCCAGTTTCTCCAGTATTGTTTGGTTTTATTCAAGAATATCTCGGAGGTCTCCTCCAGCCCTGCCTCCAACGGAGGACCATAGGTAAACACCAGGTACTTGGTTTCGTTCAGCACAAAGCTTTCTTCATGAAGTACATAATTTAGCGAGATATTGGTGGTCAACCTGACATGAGCCCCTAATCCAAGGTATCGGATATGATTACTCCCCATGCTTGACTCAGGCTTGATATAACCATAGTCCCCTACCGGTCTACATCTAGCTACTAACCTCGGGTTGCCTCCCAGGCTTTCGACCTTTCTAATAAACATTAAGGGTTTATAGTACCTATCCGTTTGATAAAAACGAGGAGCAAAATCAGTAACACGATATTTACCAGTAGATGTTTCTACTTCGGTGCATAGTATATTGGTATTCTCAATGTAGTATTGCCTGGACTTGAAGTCTTTTTCTATAGGCTTAATGGAAAACTCCCCACCCTTTTCCTCATCTAGCATACGACCAAATATGAAACTACTGTCAAATCTTGGCCAACACATCCATGATACATTGGTATCAGTGTGTACATGGGCTGTATATGCGCAGTTTCCGATTACGCCAAAATCGTAAGTATGTCTCATAGGTGTATCATTAAATAAGCAAAGCCCTAAGATATTATGAATATTGTAGGAATTTCAATGAAAGTTTAAAAATTTGCAACCAAAATGGTGCGATTTCTTAAATCAATGATAAAGAAACGTATGGGAGAATTATTACAGAAAGAACAGTTGATTTCTAAATGTATCTTTTATATCCTTATTACTATATTTGGTGTTATTAGTCCCCGCCCATGAATAAATTCACTGATAAAAAGACCTTAAAAATTCTCCTTGGAATTGTTTTAGGTTTTTTCGTTTACTTTTTACTCATCACACTCCTTGTTCGGGTTGAAGAAGGGAGCACCCAGGCATCTATTACGAACTATCGCGATGCGATCTGGTACTCTATTGTAACATTAACAACAGTAGGTTATGGTGATCTGGTACCAGCAACGGAATATGGAAGATATATCGCCTTCATTTTCGTGTTGATCAGCATGGGTATTTATGGTGTGCTTATAGGGCAATTTTCCTCATTGATATCAACGATAAAAGAGAATAGAAAACTAGGATACAACGGAACAACCATGGAAGATCACGCAGTTATTATTGGATGGAATGAGTTTGGTAAGCTCGTTTTAAATCAACTTATAGGTGTAGGCAAGCGGGTTGCCATCATCACGAACAATAAAAGCGATATTGATTTTATACACGAAGAACAAAAAGCCAAAGATGTATTTGTACTTTATAGCGACTTCAATAACATGGAGCAGCTTAGAAAGTCTAACATTCAAAAATCTTCCATAGTCTTTGTCAATTTAGATAACGATACAGAAAAGCTCGTTTATATCCTTAGTCTTAAAAAGGCCTTTCCCAATCTCGAATATGTTGTAACCCTTGATAATGGAGACCTTAAAAACACTTTCATTAGCGCTGGTGTAACAAATACCATTTCCAAACACGAAATATCATCCAAACTTCTCGCCTCTTACATGTTTGAGCCCGACGTAGCAAATTATAGTGAATCAATTATGTCCTTTGCAGATGAAGATTCAGACTACGACATCAAGCAGTTCTTTGTCACTACCAGTAACCCATATCTTGGAAAGGCTTACCAGGAAGCTTTCTACGACCTCAAAAGAAGATACAATGCGGTCCTAATAGGAATTACCAAACGTGATAAATTCGGTAACAAAAAGCTGATCAAAAACCCCCTAGGCGACCTGAAAATATCGACCGGTGACTACCTGATCATTCTGCTAAACGGAAAATCCTTCAAACTGGTAAGAAAAATATTCGGTGTGGATGAAGGACTCATTCGAGAAAAATAATTTTACTATGAGACATTATCTTCCAATTGCATACCTAACCTGTCTTGGGTTTCTAATAGGTTGTGAAAACAAAGACCTGACTGAAGGCGAGGCGTTTAAGCCTCGTGAAATCCATGAGGAAATCAGCTTTCACTTTGATAAAGTCACCGTAGATGGGATTGAATATCTTATTCTGGAAAAAGACAACAATAACCCACATGAAGGGTTTGGTTTCATGGCTTTTAGAGCGAACAAGCTCATGGAAAAGCAGGACACCGTTATTTCACTTCTGAAGACCATCAAAGAACAGCAAAATGAAGTTCTTTCTGCAATAACCGGTCAATCACTCAGGGAAGTCAGGTACCGGTCTGATAAAATGTTTGAGAGATTTCTGGAAGAAGAATCTTCAGAGTTTCTAAAGTTAGAAGGAAAGGACCTAAGCGGTAAGTCTTCCCTTTCTGAGGAATCCAAAGAGAATTCGCAGGACAAGTAAAGCAAAAAGCCCTTACAAATAGGGCTTTTTTTTATTCATTCAAGTAGAGGACACGTTTTACTTGCCTGTAAAATAAGTCCTCAAAATTTTCAAAACTGCCGAGGTAGCCGGATCAATTACCGGAGAGTTCACAATATCCTTTGCCACTTTTACCGCATCTATCAGCTCGTCTTCATCTTTGAAAACTTCATTCAGAATGTGACAATCAAATATTAAAGACATTAATATTACGAATGATGGAGTTGGCTTTGCATTCTTGAATACAATTGCCTTAAGAGCATCTCTGATTTCCTGCTCAAAGGCATAATTCGCATTATCCATCCTTTCGGACAATGGAATCCATAAAAGTTTGGTAGCCTCTTTTTGCAAAATACCTCTTTGCAAGAGCAAGTTGATCAGGTCTTCCTGAATATTTGGAAACTGTCCTACAAGGCTCTCAATCTGATCAATGAAAGGAGCTCCGGTTTTCAACTTCTGAAGCACCTTATCCATGACAATATTACCCACCCCGGTGGTATCATTTACCTTGATTTTGGCATCTTCAAGGGAGATCTTTTTCAACAAAGACAGCTCCAAAACCATAGCGCTCAGCAAACCAGCATCTATGCTTTTTTCTGCTGCAGACAACAACCTACCTTCTTCGTCATCAAGCGCAATGAGATACAGTCCTTCTGCAATAGTTAATTTCATATGAAATGTTTATAACAGGTTTAAAACGTTTTGAGTATTTCGCGCAATTTAGTCTTTTAATAAAAAAGATATGGTCATACCCTGCACCAATATAGAGAAGACCACACAACAGTAGGTGGCAAATAAAATAGTTTCCTGTACTCCTTGTTCAATCCATTCATGCTCTGACACGGATAAGGCCAATGCTACGGAGATACCTCCTCTTAATCCTCCCCATGTCAAAATAGCAATCGTTTTTGGCTCAAAGGTTCTAAAAAATCTCATAATCGTAACCGGGACGGACACACCTATAAACCTGGCTGTTAGAACAATCAAAATCCCCGTCACTCCAATCAAAATACTATGAATAGAAAAAGAATTCGCTATCACAATCATTTCCAATCCTACAAGGATGAATAGAATCGCATTAAGAGCCTCATCCAGCAAATGCCAGAATTTAAAAACATATTCTCCGGTAGCATTTGCAAGCCTTTCATCTCTTCCCTCGTTCCCAATGAAGAGTCCCATAACCACCATAGCCAAAGGACCAGATACATGAAGCAACTCTGCTATTCTTCCACCGACCATTACCAAAGTCAAGGTCACCAGTACCTCAAGTTCTACATGGTCATTATCAATAAAGTCCAGAAGTTTGAATCCCAGAAACCCGAATACTGCTCCCATCAAAAGGCCCAGAATCACTTCCTGACCGAATATCTCTAATATAAAAGCGGCGCCAACTTCTCCTCCGCCATGACCTCCATGGCCTGCTGCTTCAGCACCACCAAACTGTGCCTGCGCGATGCTTAAGATGGTAAGAAAGATTACTACCCCAACACCATCATTGAATAAAGATTCACCGGCAATTTTTATTTCAAGTTTCTTAGAAATCGCAAACTCCTTAACCAGAGCCAAAACAGCAATCGGATCAGTTGGTGAGATCAATGCCCCAAATAATAAACAGTAGATCAAGTCAATTTCTACCCCAATCATTGGGAAAATGAAATAAACCAGATAGCCGACAATAAATGTAGACATCAACGTCCCAACAGTTGCCAGTATTAGCACAGGCCATTTCTCTTCCAGCAATGTCTTCAGGTTTACTGAAAGCGCCCCGGCAAAGAGCAGGAAGTTCAGCATCACTCCAAGTAGGACCTCCTTAAAATCAAATTCTTCAACAATATGTTCCGCTCCTCCCGTGACAGCAGGAAATATCCATCCCAATGCCAAAATCACCACAGACATCATCAGGGCAATCGCCATGAGACCAATGGTAGATGGAAGTCGTAATACAGTTATATTGATCAGCGTGAAAACTGCTGCCATGAAGATCAGCAAGGTGATTAGGTCAAGAATACTCATCGGCGATTTTGAATAGGTTTTATTATTACCACTTTAGGAAACCTAAAATAAATACAAAATTGATTGAATAAAAAGTTAGGGGGTCTGTGAGAATGTAATTGCTCCTATTTTTACCAAAAATGTGTTAACAAATGATCAAATTCTTCATTCGAAATCTAATGTTGAGCTGTTTTTTGATTTTAGCACTTCAGTCTTGCCAAAACATCAAACAAAACGTTGCCAACAGAAAGATTTCCAAGGAAATAACAAACTCAGAACTCCTTAAGAATCAATTTACCGGATTCTCTCTATTTGACCCAACAAATAAGGAATTCCTATGTCATTATAATGATCATCTTTACTTTACTCCTGCCTCGAACACGAAAATTCTAACAGCCTTCGCCTGTCTCTCCGAACTAGGAGACTCAATTGCCTCCTTTACTTACAGACAAGAAGGTGATACCATTTACCTCCGGCCAATGGCTGATCCAACCTTTCTTCATCCTGAATTTCCCGTTCAACCTGCAATAGACCTTCTATACCAAAAAAAACTTATCATTAAACTTCCAGCAGAACCAATCAAAAAATATGGCCCCGGTTGGGCATGGGATGATTATGAATATAGCTATCAGGCCGAGCGTACCTGGATGCCGATTTATGGAAATAGCCTAAGAATTTTTAATGATAGTCTGAATGACGATGTCACCCAATTAGAACCACGGTTCTTTACAAACTATACACAGGTACAAAAGGAAAATGGATCGAAAAGCTACATCCAGAGAGATCTCCAGCACAATATTTTCAATGCCTGGATTTCAAATGAAGTAAGGACTTATGAAAGAAAAATACCTTTTACTTATTCAAATGAGCTTTTGACTCAATTAATGCAGGACACGCTACAGACTCAGGTCAGTTTTTGTGATGCAATACCAGAGGCTTCGGACACCCTTTTTAGTCAACCTACTCGGGAAGTCATCTCTAAAATGATGATTCCTAGTGATAATTTCCTTGCAGAACAATTGCTCATACAATGTGCATTAATTCATAATGAACCGAATCTAGACGATTACAGGGTTGAACTTCAGAATAAATGGAAGTCATTTCTTCCAGACCCTATGCGCTGGGAAGACGGGTCCGGTCTGTCACGCTACAATCTCATAACACCCAGAAATCTGGTGGCTATTTTAAATCAAATTTACGATCAGACATCTTGGGCCACCATTCAAGATATTTTCCCAATTGGAGGAGTTTCGGGCACATTGAAGAACTACTATGCCGCACCCCAACCCTACATATACGCGAAAACTGGCACCCTAAGTAATAATCATAACCTAAGTGGATACATCAAGACTCAATCCGGAAAGATTCTAATTTTTAGCTTCATGAATAACCATCACCTGACATCAAGCTACACGGTGAAAATGGAAATGGAAAGGATACTTCTTCAGATCAGGGATCGCTATTGATCGTGTGAACTAACAATGCCACCAGTAAGCCTCATCAATTCTACCCTGGATTCCTTGAGAAGGTAAAGTGCCTCTAGTTTTTGAGATGATGCAGCCAAATAATTATTCTGAACTACCCTAAAATCAAATGAGTTAATAGATCCATTCTTAAACTTTTCATTTGACACATTTAAGTTGGTCTCAGCTACTTTTTCTTTACGAGCATTAATCATATAAATTTTCTTTCTGATCTCATATCTTTCGAATGCTTCCATAAGGTCCTGGGTCAGTGACTGCTTGAGCTGGTCAATCTGTAAATTCCCAATATCTTCAGAAACCACACTATTCCTAATCGCGCGATTTACCCGCCCACCATTGTAAAGATTAAATGAGAGCGTAAAATTTGCGAAGTAGGTTCCCGTCTTTGAAATGAGTGGATCGGGTGGGTTTTGGTAGGAAGTGTTTGGTCCGGAATACTCAGCGCTGGTCAAATCGGATTTATTTCTATTCCACTCATAACCTCCATTAAAATTCAGCTTAGGATAGAGGTCCGCTTGATTGCGTTTAACCTCCAGCTCCAAAATTGACTGAGAGACATAAATCTTTTTAAGGTCAACATTTTCACTTAGCATACGTCCCTCCAACTGATCATAGTTGTAGTTTTGATCTTCGAATACCAGACTGTCAGTAAGCTCATAATCCTGATTCAGATTATCATTCACCATGAGCACATTCAAATTTCTAATGGCATTATGATATATTAATCCTTGATTTATGATGTTGACCGAATCAGTCAGGTAATTCCCCTCCTCCAGCATTACATCCGTACTTGCAGCACCTCCTATTTCAAATTTTGTCCGTAAGTATTCAAATCGATCCGCACTTAAGTTCATCTGTTTTTCATAAACCTTCAGTCTCTGCTTTTCCAGCACCGCTATGTAATAAGCCAGAATTACCGATTGAATGGTATTTGACACCACCACCTCGGCATTTTGCATGGACTCAGCCTCCATCTGCTCCAAACGTCGTTTGGTCAATATTGCCTTGCCACCTTGAAATATGGTCCAATTTACCTGGGCAGACGGTACCAGGTTGTAGGTACGCTGATCATTTAGCTCAAATCCTGGGAAAAGCTGACCGCCAAAAAACAGATTATCAGAGGACTGATTTCTCCGGCTATTTTGACTTTGAAGTTGCAATGTAATAGTAGGTAATAACCCAGTTTCACCCCATGCATTATTGTTTTTAGCGATAATGTTCTGTTTCTCCTGGATTTGAATACCATAGTTTTCATCCAATGATATCGCGATTGCATCTGAAAGTGATAATGGCTCCTGACCAAACACCACATTCATATTAGCAACTAATATAAATGACAGTAACACCCCCCTCTTCAACGCAGTATAGTTAAGCGGATTCTTTATATTCATTGAGTCTTCCTTCTTGCAAAATGATAGCTTCTACTTCTTCCCTTGTAGGTTTTTTACCTGTCCAAAGCCATTTCAGAGATCTTCTCCAATCGTTGAAAAGCAGGATCATTACGGGGAAAAACAACAGAATAATAAACGTCCCAATAAGCACACCATAAGCCACTGATATCGCCATTGGAACAAGAAACTGGGCCTGAAAGCTGGTCTCTTTAATTAATGGGAACAATCCCAAAACAGTAGTCAATGAGGTTAAAACAATAGCTCTGAACCTGGCCTGACCTGCTTCGAAGGCGGCTTCCTTGACAGGAATACCTTCTGCCACTAATGAATTAAACTTTGACAGAAACACCACTGCATCATTAATAATCACACCAGAAAGCGCCACCATTCCCCAAACACTCAAAAGTGACACGGGGAGTTCTCTCATGCTCACCCATGATTCAATTCCATGGCCAAAAATGGCCCCAAACCACCCTAGCGGAATCAATAGAATGATCATTAACGCTTGATAAAACGAACGGAAAGTGATCATTAGAATAAAGAAAATGAGCACAAAAGCACCGCCAAAAAAGAGTCCTATTTCATTTCCTGCCCTCGCACTTTCTTTAGACTGGCCCCCATAATCCACTTTCACTGAAGGATATTTAGCCTGAAGCTGGGGTATGATGTCATTTCTGATCTTCTCCAAAACAGGTGGGACTTCACCAAAGGGGTCTGTCATTTCAGCTTCCACGGTAACAGACCTGGACGAATTATAATGTTTAATATCAGTGACACCTCGCTCAATTCTGTAATCAGCAAGTTGCCCAAGGGGAAATTCCTGACCAGAGGCTGTTTTTACCCTTAGATCCTCCAATTGACCAATGCTTTTCCTTCCACTCTCAGGATACCTGACCCAAACTTTCAATTCATCATTTCCTCGCATGAACCTTTGAACCTCCTCACCAAAAAATCCCTGACGCATCTGGCGAGTGATATCACTGTGCGTTAAACCTAAAAAGTACGCCTCAGGTCTAAGCTCAAATAACATCTCCCTACGACCAATGGGCACATTATCCTGAATTTCCTTCAATTCCGATACCTTCTCCAGTTGATCCTTGAGGTATACTTTGGCTTCATTCAGCTCATCATAATCTTTACCCATGAGCATCACGGCAACAGGTTTTCCCCATCTATTGCGACCTCCGATAGTAAATTTATCTGCTTCGGGAATTGGACCAATTTCCTTGCGTAACCGCTCTATTAGATCAAACTGATTAATCCCGTATTGATCTAACTCATCAAACTGAATATTAATATTTCCGGCATGAGATCCCTGCTCCCCAGAAGAAGAATACCCGACATCTGAAAACGTATACTTTATGATATCGTCTTCAGCATCAAACTCTTCCTTCATATTCTTGTTTACACGCCAAATGGCGTCTTCTATGCGTTCGAGGTAACGAGCAACTTTCTGTTCGCGCTCCCCGGGAATAAACGATATATCAATAATGAGGCTATTGAAGGCTATTTGAGGGAAAAATGTCGCTTTGATCTGTCCTCCACGAAGCAACCCAACTACAATCACCAAAAAACCAACGAGTATCGCCACGGCTATAGCTCTATGATCAATGCAATATTTTAACATGCGACCATAGATGTTGACCCGCATATAATCGATTTTACTGTTCAGAAACTTTCTGATTTTATAGCTGCGAGTATCTTCTGCTTTGATACTAAGCACTCTTTTACTTGCCAGGTGCGCCGGTAATATAAAAAAGGCCTCAAGCAAGGAAAACCCCAAACAGAAAATGACAACAAAGGCCATTTCCCGAAGAAACTCAAACCCTCCTGTCAGGAACAACAATGGTAGGAAAGCTACAATGGTAGTGGTTACAGAAGTAAAGACTGCTGGTAATACCTCCATGGTTCCATGAACTGCAGCCTTTACCGGGTTTCCATGCTTTTCAAAATGGGAGAAAATGTTCTCCGCTATTACGATACCGTCGTCGACCAAAATTCCAATAACGAGGATCATCCCGAAAAGCGAAATCATGTTGACGGTCAATCCCACCATAGTACCCAGAATGAACATCCCCAAAAAGGACGAAGGAATGCCCCAGGCTACCCAAAAGGACAGTCTCAGACTCAGGAAAAGCCCTAAAGAAATCAGAACAAGTATGAGCCCTACCATCCCATTAGTGGTAAGCATGTTTAACCTCTGAGTTAGCAGATCATTAAAATCCCAGGTAGTTCTTAATTCAACCGCTTCATTTCGCTCATTAAATTCCTTAACATAATTCTCTACAGCAACTGATATTTCAGTCAAATCCTCCTGCTCCAGCTTTCTCACCTGAATCCAAACAGCAGGCTTTCCATTTAATTTGGCTTGTGAAGGAACATCCTGAAACTGCTCTTTAACAGTTGCCACGTCTCTTACCAACAAATAGCTGCCATCCGGATTGCTTCGAAGCACAATATCTCCTATCCTGTCGGCATCGGTCTCCTTGGATCGTGACCTGATCAAAATCTCCTCTGTAGTAGATTTCACGGATCCTGCAGAGATGTCCCTATTATTGGAGCGCACGGCTGCAACCACCTGATCGAACGTAAGATTGTAGCGACGAAGGTCCTCTTCCGTGACTTCAATGGATATTTCCAAATCCGGGTAGCCATGGATGGTCACCTGGCTAATCACGCCTGTAGCTAGTAAATCATCTTCTATCGACTCGGCATATTCCTTCATCGTTTTGAGACTGACGTCTCCGGTTATACCCAACCACTGTGCTGTTGATCGTTGCTTCTGCTTAAATATTATTGGCTTTTCGGCCCCTTCCGGAAACTCAGAAATACCATCAACCGCATTTTTGACTTCGGTGTAGACTTCATCAATATCATAGTTATCCAGTGTGAGGATGTCAATGGAAGTAACATTTTCTGAGGAAGTTGAATTGAGCTCATCAATACCCGAAATGGTATTGATCGCTTCTTCTATTTTCGTTGTGACACCCTCTTCCATTTCCTCGGGAGATGCTCCCGGATAAGAGACGGTTATCAAGATATTTCTGTCCTTCGAAATCGGAAAAAAGGATTTTTTGGTACTTAGAATGCTGATAATTCCAGCCAGCAGCGTTAGCGCAATCAGAATATTCGCCAGTATAGGATGCTTAACAAAATGCGCTACTACATTCTTGATCATAAGCCAAATATTTAATTGCCGACAGCCTGTGAAGTGTTACCTGAAGCTTTGCTCCCATAATCAATCTCTCTTTTGTCCAGCTTGTAGGCGACCATGTTGTTATGAGCGTTGGATAGCGGCTCAACTACGATATCTTTTCCTTCATCCACTCCGGAAATAATAGCCTCCTCTTCCATCAAACGGTGAATTTTTACCTCTGTCACTTTAAGAAGTGTATCCTCTAAAACAAAGACCTCATTGCCATTATAAAGCACATTCCTTGGAATAATCATCCCCCCTGCAATAGTCCTCGCCGGAATTGAAGCTTGAAGAAATTGTCCATCATAGATTTTAGTCCTGGATGGCGCTATCTGAACATATACGTCTACTGACTGAGTATTTTGATTTACGAAATCACTGATGCGAACAACCTCACCTTGAAATTGCTGTTGGGTTTCCTCAGAACTTACAACGACTTCCGACCCCAGAGTAATCCATGGAATATCTCTTGTTTCAACGGCCACTTTCAACTCAAGCGCCCCGGTTCTTAAGATCGTCCCAATCTTGTTACCCGGACCAACATAGGCCCCTGATTCAATTACCACGTTAGTTATACTACCATTGAAAGGAGCATAGTATCTATGCTTTCGCAGTCTTACTTCCGAACTTTTAATTGTATAATAAGTAGAATAGATGCCTTTGGTTGCTAAAAAGGTCTTCTCCTTGTTACTTAATGTTTCGGGCAATTCAGGTAAGGCTTTATCAATATTAATGGAATTGAAATATTCATTCCACTGATCAAAACTTTCCGAATAGTCCAGTTTTATATCAGGTAAAATTGCCGCCAGATCTTTGAGAAAACTACTCTTTTGAGATTTCAGGTTTAAAGCAGCCTCTTTGTCATCAATGTAGAAAAGTAGATCCCCTTTTCTAAACCTTTGACCTTCCTTTAACAATACATTTCCCTGATACATCCTCCCTGCAACTTCTGATAATAAATCCAGAGTCTGAGATGACTGGACCCGCCCAAATGCTGTGACAGTAGTCTTGATGTCCCCGTAATTCACCGATTCGGTTTTGACATACTTTTTAGATACAGAAGTTTTCTTAAGACTGGGTTCTTCTTTGAGGCTGGCAAATAAAAAACTAAGACCAATTGCCCCTCCAAGAATAAGCAATGCCGTCCCAAGAATAGTAATTTGACGTTTGTTCATTAAAATGATCGGGTTGGAAGATTATGTCTACTTAAATGGAATTATGGGTTTTAAGTTTCAATTTTTCCGATTAATTATGATAATCGAAAGACAAACGGTCCAAATAACTGATGACCTCATTCGGGTAAATGGAAAAGCAAGACCTCGGCCATTTTATTGGTTAGACTGTCCATGTCATATAATGTGCATAGGTAAAATTGATGTGTCGATGAGCTGCAAGCACGGCAAAAATATTCTTGAAGAATTATTTTACCTGAGATAAAAAAAATCGTAAATAGCTAGCATTCACATCATAACGGTTATGACGCACTTAAGTACAATAAAGTATATAATCCCAGTCATTTTAATGGTTGTCACCAGTTCGGCGATAGCTCAGACTGATTCCACGCAGCTTGATGGTAATAATAAGATATTCATCATCATCACAAACAGTGGTGGCGAGTTCGTAGGAAGAATCCTTAAACAAGACCCTAAGGAAATTCTGATTTCTACCCAGGATCGAGGTGAAGTAATAATTCCAAAATATGAGGTCAAGGAAATACGAGAAGCTAAACCTGGAGATCTTTCAACCTCGGGTAAGTTCATTCCGGAACAACTGTTTTCAACTCGGTATTTTATTAATACCAATGGACTGCCAATAAAAAAAGGAGATAGTTACATGATTTTCAATCTCTGGGGACCCGACTTTCAATTTGGAGTCGGAGAAAACCTTGGTATCGGAGTGATGACATCCTGGGTGGGAATACCCATTATTGGATCTTTAAAATATTCCATTGAGTTAGGAGAAAATCTGAATATGGGTCTCGGCACTCTACTAGGAACGGGATCTTGGGCAGCCCCTGAGTTTGGCCTTGCCCTGCCCTTTGGAGCCCTGACCCTGGGTACCAGCAAAAACAACATCAATTTTACAGCGGGTTACGGAGTGGTTTGGAGTAACGGCAAAAGCGAAGGAAAGACCCTACTATCTGTAGCCGGCCTCAAACGAATTTCCAGAAATGCGAGCTTTGTAGTGGATTCCTTCATAGTACCAAATCCAGGAGGAGGTGATTTTAACGTAAGTACAATAGCCTTGATTACTCCGGGTCTTCGACTTCAATTCAAGGATAATAGCGCATTTCAGTTTGGCTTTGCTGCCATTTATGCAGAAAACGAATTAATTCCTGCCCCTATTCCATTTGTACAATGGTTCAAAAAATTCTAAAATCAGCATAAAGGTGATGGAGATTCCGCCTTTTAGATTATTGAAAGAAAGAACTATTTAAATCCTTTGAGGTTTATTAAATACAAAACAGATATAGCGTATATGAGCAAAATAGATAAGACACCTGACGAATGGAAAGCCGAGTTGACGCCTGACGAATACAGAGTTCTCAGAGAAAAGGGCACCGAGAGAGCATGGACCGGGGAACTTTTAAATAATAAAGAAACAGGAATGTATGAATGCGCTGGTTGTGGTCATCCATTGTTCACTTCAGACACCAAATTTGATTCAGGGTCTGGCTGGCCAAGTTTCTTTTCACCAGTGTCAAAAGATGCTATTGGATTTCATTTAGATACTTCTCATGGGATGACGAGGACTGAGATCACCTGTAATAATTGTGGTGGACATTTAGGCCATGTATTTCACGACGGCCCCCAACCCACAGGCGACCGCTACTGTGTCAACTCTATTTCACTAAAATTTAAAAAGTCATAAACGGCATCTAACCTCTCCCCACCAAAGACATTTTTTTACATATTTGCATCAAACTCAGAATAGCATGTATAATGTGGTTGTTGTCGGTGGAGGTATTGTAGGTTTGGCCTCTGCTTTAAAAATAAAGGAAGCCAATCCTAAACTAAGGGTGGCAGTTGTCGAAAAGGAGAACATTCTGGCCAAGCACCAAACAGGACATAATAGTGGTGTTATCCATTCGGGTTTATATTATAAACCAGGAAGCCTAAAAGCCCGCAATTGTGTGGACGGCTACAATCAAATGATCAGGTTTTGTGATCAGGAAGAAATCCCTTACGAATTATGTGGGAAAATTGTCGTTGCGACAAAAAACAGCCAGATTGAAGCACTTAACACCCTTTACCAGAGAGGAACCGAAAACGGACTCACTGGAATAAAAAAGCTCGTCGCAGAAGAATTGAAAGAATACGAGCCTTATGTAAACGGTGTTCAGGGGCTCTATGTACCGCAAACAGGAATTATTGACTACAAGGAAGTTGCCATCAAATACGCTGAGAAAATCAAGCACTTCAATGGTGATATATT
This sequence comes from Marinoscillum sp. MHG1-6, assembly GCF_024714475.1. Lineage (GTDB taxonomy): Bacteria > Bacteroidota > Bacteroidia > Cytophagales > Cyclobacteriaceae > JAMZMI01. The sequence goes on from NZ_JAMZMI010000004.1 coordinate 401,228, forward strand.
CCTGGGAAACAAGGTCATTGATTTTAAGGAAAATAATGGATTTATTGAAGTCAAAACAGATAAACAAACCCTTATCACACGCCTCGTGGTAAACTGCTCTGGATTGTTTTCTGACAAAGTGGCCAAACTCACAGGAGTACCCGTTGATTATCGGATTATCCCATTCAGAGGGGAATACTATAAAATCAAGAAAGAAAAAGAACACCTCGTCAAAAACCTGATTTACCCTGTTCCGGATCCTGCATTCCCGTTTTTAGGAGTCCATTTCACTCGCATGATTGGTGGTGGTATTGAAGCAGGTCCTAATGCGGTGTTTGCTTTCAAGAGAGAAGGTTACAAACGCACAGACCTCAACATGGGAGACCTAATGGGCAGCCTGGGATGGAAAGGATTCAGAAAGGTTGCTGCGAAATACTGGAAAACGGGGATGGGTGAATTCTACCGTTCATTTTCGAAGTCTGCCTTCACAAAAGCCCTTCAGGAACTTCTGCCTGACATTCAAAAGAGTGATCTCGAACCAGGAGGAGCTGGTGTTCGTGCACAGGCTTGTGATAGAAATGGTGGATTGATTGATGACTTTCTGATTCTGGAATCGGAAAAAATCATCAATGTGGGTAATGCCCCCTCTCCGGCCGCTACCTCTTCTTTAGCGATCGGTCAACATGTCGCCGGGCTTGCATTGAAGCGCTTTTCATAAACACATTTGGGTTAGGATCGTTATTCTTGGTGAAAGAAGTAATTATGAGACAGATTCTAACACTTGTATTATTTAGTCTTCTGACTGTGGCCTGTGCCCAGACAGAAAATGTGTCAGATCCTTCCTGGGACCTTTCCGACGCCGAATGGAAAGAGCGATTGTCCGATGAGGAATATTATGTTTTGAGGGAAAAAGGAACCGAACGGGCTTTTACAGGTAAACTCTGGAATAATAAGGCCTCGGGCACTTATTCCTGTGCGGCCTGCAAACTCCCACTTTTCTCCTCGGAAACAAAGTTTAAATCAGGAACGGGCTGGCCTTCCTTCTATGAACCCATTAAAAAACTCAATGTTGCGGAGGAGAAAGATTACGCTTACGGAATGGTAAGAGTAGAAGTTCTCTGTGCCAGATGCCGTGGTCATTTAGGACATGTTTTCAACGATGGTCCTGAGCCTACCGGATTAAGATACTGCATCAACTCAGTGTCTTTGGTGTTTGAAGAGGAAAAGCCATAGCAATGCTATAAGATCACTTCATTTAGAAATTTCTCCGACCTTATCTCCATCCAGCTGTATCGCTTGAATGCACTAATCAAAAAACCAGCATGTCCTCCGTGTTTTGGTGTTTCCAGGTGAACTGATTTGCTTTCGCGAGCTATATCCCTTGGGTTACATTTATCACCGAGCATGGGATCATTAAGCGCATTAACAATTAACACCGGAACGGTGATGTTACTGAGAAATTGATCGCAGGTGGATTGCTCAAAAAAATCTGCAGCGTCTCGAAACCCATGTAGGGGAGCAGTATATCTTTCATGGAAATGGTCAAAATTATCCAACTCCTCCAAGCCTGAAAGGTCAATTTGATCCGGAAACATTTGTGCTTTGAGTTTGATCTTTTCAATCAGCTTATCCAAAAACCGCTTTTCATAAACATGATTTTCCTTCTCTCTCAGCCTATCAGAACTTTCCTTAAGGTTACACGGAACTGAAAAGGTTATAGCTCCTATAATTCTCTTATCTCTTTGTTTTTCACCTAAATACTTCAGACTCATACTGGCACCCATTGAATAGCCAAAAAGTATAACTTCCTGGTAGCTTCTATCAAGCACATTCCCAACAGTATATCCCAGATCCTTTGTTTCACCATGGTGGTAAAATCTGGGTAGTCTGTTCATTTCTCCACTACAGCTGCGACAACTCCAGGCAGCAATATCCCAACCTCGTTGATGGAAATAATCAGCAGTGCGCCGAACATAATATTTATCTGAACTACCCTCAAGCCCATGAGAAATCACCATACACCGTGTATGCGCTTTTTTCCTTAGGAAATCAATATCCAAAAAGTCACCATCAGGCAACTCAAGACGTTCCCTTTGAAACGGAACCTCCGGTCCCTTTGATATGATGGAAGGAAAAATAGTCTCCCAGTGACCATTCAACAGATAAAATGGTCTTCGATAGCTGGACTCATCGATCAATGGCATGTGGCAAAAATAGCAATCAACCGCCTTAAGTAAGCCTCCCGCAATTAGCGAAGCTAACTAGCTCAAGAACTTATGGGAAGACGAATCTCGGGAATGTTTAGTTATCAAGTGCTCCGTCGTCGACCCAACAAGCGATCAGATCAATTTGCTCCTGACTCAGTGTGGTATCATCAAAAGGCATATAACCAGATTGCGTAAATTCTTTAACATTGGCCGAATTCTCAATCACCGCAGATGGATTATTCTCGAAAACCGGACGTTCGCTTTGCCCTGATTTATGACAATCAGTGCTGGTCGCACAATTGGCATTCACGAGAGGCATAATATCGTCTGCAAGACTAACTCCGGTACGGACATACACATCTATAGTAGTACTGCATCCTTCCCCATCGGTTACCTTCATGGTATGTTCTCCTGCACTTAAGCTACCGAATTCAGTTGTATCGACGGCCGTTCCACCATCAAGACTATACTTATAAACGCCATCGCCCCCTGAAGCAGTCACCATAATCTCACCTGAACTTCCCTCACATCCTGCATCCATGGTTTGATCAGCAACTGCCGTCACCGAACCAGGCACCGCCTCAAGCGTAACATCCAGTGTGGCTGTACAGCCATTATTGTCCGTAACTGACAATTGATAGAACCCGGCACCCAAATCTGAAAACGTAGCCGAAGGCTGTTCTTTAGCTCCATTAATTTTATAAAGATATTCTCCCCCTCCACCTGTGGCATTTACTGTTATGGAACCCGCTTTCGTGCAGTCAGGCCGAAGCGTATCAGCCAAAGACAACGCAATATCACTCTCGGAACAGTCAACCTTCGGCTCCTCCTTTCCACTTGAACATGAAATTAGAAGTGAAATCACTACTACTAAAATTGGAATAAAAAGATTTTTCATCGCAAGGTTTTACTATTACTATTAAAAGTTAACCAATGCTTACTTCAATACCCAAGCGAGTCCAAAGTAAATGTATCTACATGATTTAGAAAGGGTCGATTGTCAATCAAATGGCATTGCCATCAGGCACTTATTTGTCCAGCTCCTTAGTAATCCTCTCTTTAAGGTTTATGTCGGAACCTGGCCAGGTGGTTCTTTTATTGATATCGTATGCGATATAAAGCATGATTAGAATGAAAATCAGAGAAAGAATAAAAAATATCTTCTTGGATTTTTTCATAAGCCTATAGAGAACTTTTTATTTGTGTTTTAATTAAAGAAGAGACAATGAATATTGAGGGCAAATTAATAGAGAAATTCGAGACTCAGAACGTTACAGAGTCATTCAAGAAAAGAGAGTTTGTGGTTGAATATGCAGATAATCCACAATATCCCGAATTTTTAAAATTCGAACTCATTCAAAATAATTGTCAACAATTGGACTCCTTTAATGTCGGAGATAAAATTAATGTCAATTTTAACCTGAAAGGCAGGAAGTGGACAAATCAAAAAGGTGAAACAAACTACTTCAATAGCTTACAAGCCTGGAGGTTAGAGAAAACTGGATCACCTGAACCTTCGGCCCCATCAATGGATACACCTCCCCCTCCATCAACAGAAGATTCCTGGATGGATCAAAGCTCAGCAGCAGATGATGATCTGCCCTTTTAATTAGTTCTTTTGTTTGAATGTAACCGGAATATATGCTTCGGTTGGCAGTCCAATCTGACTTAATTGCCAACCCGAATCATAGCCGGAAACTATATGTTTTAAGCAATCAACTTTGTGCTCTTTGGGGTCAGGACAATCATTCCAGTAAAAAAACTCAACCCGGTATTTGTACGTTTGCCTTTTACCGTTGATAATTACTTGAACTTCAATGTCTTGTTGTTCGTTAATATCAGGTATTTCGATTCCAATTATTCCCATTATCTTTTGATTAGTTTGGTGTATAATTGAATATCAAAAAACGTACCTATACCCGTAAATCATTAAAAATCAATAGATTAACCAAATATGAGTCCAGCCTATTGCTCAAAAATGAACACAGTAATGTCCATTAAAGCCTATTTGTTGTATTCTGTTATTTGGATAATTCTCCTTTCATCCTGTTCACGAAAAACCAGTGAAGGAAGGCCTTCTCCGCTTGCTCTTGATTCTACACAACTCGCCTTTTCTTCCGTTTCTATTGCTTACAGTAGTCCTGGAGTAAAGGAGAGAAAGATTTGGGGGGATCTGGTCCCTTATGGCAACATCTGGCGTACCGGTGCAAATGAAGCTACGGTGTTCAGTACTTCCAAACCCATCCACATCCAAAATGAACTTCTCCCTGCCGGGAAGTATTCGGTATTTACCATTCCGGATAGCCAAAAGTGGACAATTATATTCAACGAAGAATGGGATCAGTGGGGAGCTTATAATTACGATGAGAGTAAAAATGCCCTCACCATTCAAATCGAACCGGATATCGTAAAGGAATACCAGGAAAGGCTCAAATTCTACTTTGAGGATAATCAGCTAGTATTCCACTGGGAGTATCTTCGCTTTGCACTCAACCTCACAGAATAAGCTCAACGCCTGATAGCTTCATTCGCTACTCTCACCATGAGTCTGGTCATGGAAGTTATCGTTTCATCACAGCCGGAAACCATAAACCTTTTGGTCATAAACTTGGGGTCCATAAAACCAATATAAACATCTCCATACTCTTCCCATACCAGTATCTCTAAAGGTAGATCCAAAGCTGTGGTGGGTTGACAGGAGATTAGTTGTGTGGTTAAATCCGGATCTTCAAAAAGAATACTTCTTGTGGGCGGTATCTCCTTTCCGCGCTCTTTGGCTATCGCATCATGATTTACCGTCTCAAAAAACTTCAAATCATGGGACTTTATGATGCCTTCAATCTTTGTCACTGTCTCATCAACGGACAAAGAACTCCTGTAAATAGTAAGATTTTGCGCGCTTGCAATGAAGGTAATTAATGCCAGGGAGGTAAATAGCAGTGATTTTTTCATCAATAGCAATTTCAATCAACCTCAAAATAAAGGATTCATCAGCCCAAAAAACTAAAAAAACAGGATTATTTTATAAAAATCACTTTCAAAAAGTGTTTTAGTTTTGATTAATTACAATGTCATAATTGCAATGTAGTTTTACCTAAACTAACCAAACCCTAACTTCTACATAGACATATGAATATCTATGCCAAGCTCACCTTATTGTGTTTATTTCTAGTGGTGGTTTCATCATCTGTCATTTTTGTCTTCACGAATCTAAAAGTAAAGAAAACCTATAGCGAGGAAATACTCATCAGCGTCACTAAACAGGCGGAGTCTACCATTTCAAACATCGAACAATTCATATTCTCCAGAATTAATGATGTTCGAATGGCAACTAAGAACCCTTACTTTCGAATTGGAGACATCTCTTCTGAGGAGCTGACCTCCAGGCTTCAAGAACTGGAAAACCTCAATGACCTGTATTACAACTTTACGTTCTACAACATGGAGGGTGTTCGGGTGGCAGACAGTAAAAGACAATCTGTAGGTAAAAGTGATACCACCAACTTGTTGTGGAAGAAGCTATCTCCTGAAACTCCGTCAACCATGGCGGTTTCGATTTCTCCGGAACTGGATCGTGTGATCATGCAGTTTGGCGCCACAGTTAATGATCTGTTTGACCAGAACCCCTCAGGAGTCCTTGTGGGAAGCATTCTGCTAGATGAACTCTTCAAAATCATGGGCGATATCAGTCTTTCCGGCGACAGCACGGTTAGGCTAAATGTAAACCTGATCGATCAGAACGGACTCATCCTTTACAGTAACGATCCATCCTCCACCCCACTAAAATCAGCTTTCAATGACTTTGATTTGATTAAGGATGCAAAAGGATCATCCAGGGTTAATGTGGTTGAAACTGATAATGACCTCTACTTTGTAGCTCATCAGCAGAGCTATCTAAATTATGAAGGCAATGACTGGATACTGTGCGTCAGCACAGACAAGGAGTCGGTTAATGCACCCCTCAAAGACGTTCAAAGCCAGATACTCCTGATCATCCTCGCAGTACTTGGAGCCTCATTGATTTTGGCTCTTGTTGCAGCCAATTTATTTGTACGACCTATCGTAAAATTGAGTGAATACGCAGAAGAAATTGGTAGTGGAAACCTGAATGTTAAAATTGACATCACCGGCAATGATGAAATAGGAAAACTAGGAAAGCTCCTGGCTACTTCTTCCAAGTCCCTGATGGATCGCATACACGAACAAAAAGAGTCAAACCAGAAACTTGAGCAACAAAAGGCAGAAATCGAGAAGCAAAAACACCTTTTAGAAAATGTTAATCAACAGATTTCTGACAGTATTATCTACGCCCAAAGAATTCAAAATGCCATTCTTCCTGACCTGAACTCGATAAGCAAATTAGTTAATGACGCATTTGTGATCTTCAAGCCAAAGGATGTGGTAAGCGGCGATTTTTACTGGTTTGAAAGGATACGTCAAGGTAGAAGTGAATACCTGGTAATCGCATGTGCAGACTGTACAGGTCACGGCGTTCCTGGAGCTATTATGTCTATTATGGGTAGTAATCAGCTCACTAACATCATTTATTACCAGAATTACCTGGATCCCAATAAAATCCTTGCGCGTCTTGATAAGCTTATTAAAATGGAGCTACAAAGGGATAATGAAGAAAATCGAGACGGTATGGAGATTGGTATTTGTGTCATCAACCTTGATGACCTCAAAATGGAATTCTCAGGAGCCGGCATACCTCTGTACCTAGTTAGAAACAATGAGTTAACCACCTATCGAAGTCCTAAAGTTATGATCGGAGGAATAGAAGGTGATGAAAGAGAAGCTGCCGCTGTGATCAATAAAGAAGAAATTCAGCTATCTGAAGGCGATAGATTATTCCTCGCTTCTGATGGCTTTCAGGATCAGTTTGGTGGTCCTCAAGATAAGAAGTTCATGGGTAAGAATCTCAAAGCCCTGATACAAGAAAGTTCAGTGAGTCTATCCGATAAGAAAGTTGCACTGGAGGAAGCGTTCGATAAATGGAAACAAAACACTCCTCAAACAGATGATGTACTTGTGTTAGGTATTGAGATCTAGAAGATATTGAAAAGGTATTGAGATAGAATCTATCTCAATACCTTACTAGTAGTGTTTCGTCTACTGTTACGTCATATAATTCCAGTAAAGTCTGGTTGATAGCTTCTAGTAGCTCCTCATCCAATTCAATATCCGGATCCGTTTGTTCCATCTCGGTGATCGAAAGCCCTCGTTCACGCACTAGCGTCAGGCATTTTAACACTACTCTGGTCCACGCCTGAGGACTAATGTTATCCCCGCACCAATTTTTATAGTTACTTGCTTTTAAAGCCATGTTATTCCATTAATATTTAAATCCGAATACCGAAACATCATCGGTCAACCCGGACTCTCCTATCCAGTCTTCCAGCGTTTGATTCAAAAACGTATACTGATCCTCCATGCTCTTATCTTGAATTGATTTGAGCATTTCCTCAAACTTTTCCTGAGAAAATTTAACGCCATCCTGATTCTCCTGCTTATAAAAGCCATTGGAGAACATATAATACGTAGAACCTTCTACCATTGGGATTTTCTCCGCCATCAAATCCTGATAATTCTCTCCCGGCTCACCTTCAAGGACCATCATTTTTCCATTCTGGAAAACGATCATATCCTGGTCAATACCACTGAACTGCATGGTATTTTCATTATTATCAAAAAGTGCCACGGATACCTTCATATCACATTGCAATTCAGCTGATCCGGCAGCATCAATTTCTGCCTTAAGCTCTTTGATAATATCTCCGGTATGGAAAATTTTTCTGTCTTGAATAAGATCATTGAGAACTGAATCTGCAATCAATGTTTTCAATGACCCAACAATCCCTTTACCATCGAATTCTATCAGGGCTGCAACAGTGTAATCTTCTGATCTGAAGTTTAAACTTGTGGTCCACAAAAATTCTTCGCTGAAGAGATACTTCGTTTTATACAAAACAAAATGCTCATCAAAAATCCTCTTGAGATAACGCTCATTTGGAAGCATAGACTGCTGCAGAAGACCTGCATATCTGATGCTATCAATAAGCCTCTTATTCATCATGTTAAGCTCCTTGGTTCTTTCCCGAACCCTGTTCTCAAGCTCAACATTAGATTCCTGAAGTTCTTTAACGTGCTCATCACTATCCATGGCACTCTGATAAGTTTCCATGGCCCGATCGAGCACTCCCTTCATTTCCTCAAAATTCCATGGTTTGGTAATGTATTTATGAATACCGCACCTGTTAATCCCATCCTTAATAGCCTCAATGTCAGTAAAGCCTGTTAGGATGATTTTGATCAATTCAGGGTAATCAGGAAGAATTTTCTCAAGCAACTCCGTACCTGTCATTTCAGGCATTCGCTGATCTGTAACGATCACCTGAATTTCATTTTCCTTAAGGATATCAATCGCCTCTAAAGGGTTGGTAGTTGTGTGTACGTTAAAAAACTTCCTGAAATTTGACTTAAACACTCTGAGGTTAGTAGCTTCATCATCTACATAAAGAAGTGAATACTTCTTTTTTTTCTTCCCAGAGTCCTCTTTCACCTCATTTTCAATTTCTTGCATTCTTGCCGTCGGTTTCTAAGTTTTAGCTGATTTTCAAAATTAACCCTCAACTACCTTTTGAGAGGATTGTTTTACCTTCTTTACTACCTTTTTTGGCAAAGTAATAGCAAATTCAGTTCCCTGACCAATCTCACTGGCCAATTCAATTTTACCACCATGTTTTTCAATGATACCGTAGGTAATGGACATACCTAAACCGGTACCCTCTCCAACAGGCTTAGTCGTGAAGAAAGGTTCCCAGATTCTATTCTTAATTTCATCCGGAATACCAGAGCCATTATCCTTTATTCTAATGGCCACATTATCCTCTAACTCCTCAGTGTAGATGGTAATTTCAGCATCTTTCTTATCCTCAGGCATCGCCTGAACCGCGTTATTCAGAATATTCATGAAGACCTGATTCAACTGACCTGGATAGCATTCGACATCTTTCATCTTATCATCATAAAACTTGGATATCTTCACTTTGTTCTTTGTTTTGTTTCTTAACAAAGTCAGCGTAGCATCGATGTTTTCATTGATGTTTGCGGTCTTCACTTCCTCCTCATCCAATCTGGAGAATACCCTTAGACCTTTCACGATCTCTATGGTTCTTGTCACACCATAGTTAACGTCCTTGATCAATTCGTCAAGCTCTTCCATCATCTCTTCATACTCATGATCCTCTTTTAGCTCTCTGATATTCTCAATCACTTCAGCCGGATCAGCATCCTCCTCATCCAATCTGGAGTATTCATCTGCAATCTCTCGCAATGACTCGATGGACATCTTTATGGATGTCATACCGGACGAAATAAAGTTGATTGGGTTATTGATCTCGTGGGCAATACCCGCAGTAAGCTGACCAAGCGAGGCCATCTTTTCTGAGTGAACCAATTGCGACTGAGCACTTTTAAGTGAATGAAGTGCGTTGTTAAGCTCCTCTTTACTCTGTTGCTCCAGCTTAAGCGTTTCCTTAATCTTCTTCTCCGCAAGGAAAAGTTTTTCGTTATCCTGCAACTGCTTATCAGCCAGTTCCCGGATTTCAACCTCAGAATTTTGAAGCTTCTTATATGCTTCATTTAGTTCATTCTGGGCATTGATCAACTGTTCGTTAATCTTAATTTGTTCCTCTGAACTCTTCAACAATTTTGCCTCAGAAGCCTGAAGTTTCTTGTTATTCTCCTCAAGTTCCTTTCGGGACATGTAGAGCTTCTTGTTAATGATCTTCTGCTTTTGGTAGTTGACCTTCAGCTCTTCTTCTGACTTCTTCACTTTGATATAGGCAGCGTTCGCCGACAGGTAATTATCACCCGCCAACTTCACTAACGGCCTGAAAACAAACATGGCCTGTAAGAGAATAAGTCCAAAGAAGAATGCAAAGATGATCTTCTCGGCTAATGAGAATTCTGTTTTTCTCAATTGTGCTTCGTTCACAAGAAAATCGGCAATATTGTCTGCCGCAGTTTCGTACTTATTGACCGTATTCACCAATGCCTGGAAGGAATTACTTAGAGATAAATAATTCACATCAGAACTGTTGGTCGTGAAATCAAGACCAATAAGATTGCTGGCATTAATATCCATTTCAGAATAGTAATACCTCAATTCCTCCTGCAGCTTATCGTACTCAGCTGACTTTTCGGGTTGTAGAAGTTTTAAATCAGAATCACCTGAGATTAAAGCCTCATGGTTTTTTCTCCATTCAGGAAGAGCTCTACCCAATTCTACCTTGAAAAAGACAAAGTTTCTTTCGTTCTCAGCGTAACGCATACCCATAGCAGCCTTGGTCATTTGCTGACCCAGCGCGCTTTGATTAGTCGCTGTTTGGACCATTTTGGGGTCGTTGTTGAAAACGTTAATGATGTCTTTTTGAAGGAAGAAAATGTAATAGGCTACAGCACCTGCTACGATTAGCATCGTTATCACGTACGCTATCGCATATACGTCTTTCTTTAGCATGTAATTAGTGGTTGGTTGTAAATCGCTGTATTAATTAACCTACAATCTACGCATTTTTAAAATAATATCAATAACCCCTAATTCAATTTTTATTTGTCCATTATTTAGAATGATCCAAAAAAACATGCCTTGGTTACAGGAATTGCATTAATTTCACGGAGCACAAGATTTATGAAATCTTAAACCAAATAAGGTGAACTTTGAATTGATTTGGATTTAAACAAGATTCTGTTTTAGATTTCCAAACTAAACAGCACTAAATCGAATACGCCAATAGCACTATGGATTATCTAAGGAGCTACAAAAACATTTACGACCAAAATATTATCCTTTTATACAAAGGAGAGTTGACTTTCGATTTGGTGACTTCCATGATCGCGACTTTGGAAGAAAGATTGGAGGAGTTGGAAGAAAACAGGAAGGTCAAGAAAAAGTTCTACAATGTAGCTACCGAATGTGTTCAAAATCTTTACTACCATCTTGATGAGGTAACTACGGATGAGATGAAGATAAGTAGTTACGACTCCCAATCAGCTTTAATACTGATTGCCGCTCGTAAAAGATTTTACAGTTTACAAACAGGAAACTATGTTCCTACTGATAAGGTAGAGGAAATAAAGGCGAGATTGGATGAGATAAATTCAGTCAACCCGGATGAACTTCGAGATCTGTATAAAAAAGCGCTTAACGAACAAGAGTTCTCTGAGAAGGGAACCGGAGGTTTAGGTTTTATAGATATTGCCAGGAAAACAGGAGGTCAAAAACTGAGATACAAGTTTCAGGAGGTGACTGACAAGATTTCGTACTTTACATTGCAAGTAAGATTACCCAGAGAAATATAAAAAGGACAGAAGAGGTAGTTTCATATTTTATGGAAAGAGTATTCATTGAACCCACAAGAGTTACACCGCTAGTAAGTTTTGATCCTGACACGAACATTCTGGAGCTGAAGGGAAGATCTAGTCCTGAAAACTCCATACTGTTTTATGAAAAGGTTCACGAAATACTTGACAACATTATTGAAAACGACGATATTAATGAGGTAACTGTTAATTTTTCGTTTGAGTACTTTAATACCAGTTCATCCAAATGCCTCTTTGATGTGTTCAAAAAGCTGGTTAAGATGCAAGACTCAGACAAAGATTTGACAATTAACTGGTGCTACGAAGAAGATGATGAAGACATGATGGAGGCTGGTGAAGATTATGCCGATTTATTAGATTTAGACTTCAACTTCGTAGAAATAGAGGAGTTTTAGCTAATTTGAAGGAATGGATACCCCTAGAGAGCTCTATCATGAGGAAATAAAGCGGCTTAAAGAGTTTAGAACTCAGATTGAGAATCACTCCATCTATAAAGAGCAATTGGAGGAATTTTCAGATGATTATGAGGAACTCGTTGCTCAGGCAAAAGTTATCACCCGGGTATCGGATCGACTTCAGAAAAAATTGGATAGTGCCAACATCCAAATTCGTGAACAGAACGAAGAGATCAAGGACAAAAATCAGGAACTGACAAAGACCATTTTTCAACTGGCGGAAGCGAAAATGGGTAGACGAGCTTCGACCATTATGCTTACTGTTGCCATTGGACTATTCATTCTGGAACAGGTGGTTGTACAGCCCTGGATCGAAAACAACTTCAAAAATAGCTACTATTTAGAGTACCTTTTATTCATTGGGATATTCTTCCTTGTTAAGTTTTTGGAGTCCAGACTGGAGAACTTCTTTATGAATCGAGAGAAGAAGAAAATCATCAAGGGGCAAGTCGAGGAAAACGAACTCAAGTTCGCCAAGGCACAGCCACAATCCTAGCTTCCACTCCTCTCCTGACCCATGACGGAGTCATTCTTAAAATCCTGGAAATTCAAAGTCTTTCTCATTCGGCAACTTCCATTAGGCCTGCTCGTCGGATTAAAAATAAAAGAGGTTGATAACACCTCCTGTAGTGTGTCGGTACCTTTTAAATGGCTCAATAAAAACCCATTCCAATCCATGTATTTCGCGGTTCAGAGCATGGCCGCCGAAATGTCAACCGCTATCCTTTCCTTTACGGCCATTAACAAAAATGAAAATTCCATTGCCTTCATTATTGTTGGAATGCAATCAAACTTCCTAAAAAAGGCCACCAGGAAAGTAACCTTTAAATGTGCAGATGGTCACAAAGTTGAAGAAGCCATAAGTGAATGCATTCAAACGAAGAAAGCCGTAACCAAAACATTTAAGACTATTGGTACTCAAAGTGACGGTACGGTTGTCGCTGAATTCTTTTTTACATGGTCGTACAAACTAAGGTCATAAATCCTTTATCAGTTTATTCCCCTCAGAGGTCTTTCCATAACTTTCAATGTGAATCAAAGCTTCATCCACAGCTTTGAATGTTGGGTTATCCTCTAGTTTATTCAAATCGAGAACACCCACCAGATCGAGCTTTCTAAGGACGAGATGGACGTCAAGTTTGCTAACATCTACTGATGGCTGATAGTACTCATTACCATCATCTTTGGAAGTTTTTACACGAGAAACTAATCCTGCACGCTCCAGATTATTAAGTACTTCATGCACAAATCTGTTCGGGATAAACAAACCTTCGGTGAGCTGTTGGAATGAAAGGGGCCCATCCTCCTCCGAAAAATGCTTGACAATTTTATGTAGCACCATAAAGAGGAGCCTCTTTCGCAATCTTCTGCTCAGTCGCTTTCCCTCATCCGAGTAGGTCCAGTTCGATACGTTTTGTATGGCGTAAGCGAATTCAGCACCCAATAGCAAAATCAACCAGCTCAACTGTAACCAAATCAAGAATAAAGGAAAGGCAGCAAAGCTTCCATATATCGCACTATATCCTGACAAGAATGCCTGTCCGTTGATCCACGCGAATTGCGTTAACTGGAAAGCCGCTCCAGCAAACAAGGCCGCAGTAAAGGCCGGTCTCAACTTAACGGAAGTATTGGGAAAAACAATGTATACCAGAAACAGCAAGAAACAGATCAGAGTATAAGGAATAAGCTTGATCAATAATAAAATTGTTGGCTTCATGTATTCCAAAAGCGCCCATTGATTCGTGATCTCCTCTATACTTTCTGAAATGAGAACTGCCGTAGAGCTGGAGATGATGAGGATAATAGGACCCAGAAAAATGACTGAAATATAATCAGTGACCTTCCTCTTCAAAGACCTCCCCTGTTTGGTATTCCAAACATCATTGAAGGCATGTTCAACATTATTAAGTAATCGTGCCACGGCATAGATCAAAAGTACCGCACTCACACCCGAAATGATCCCTCCGCTTGATCCTGACAACATATTGTCTGCCCAACTTGTCACTTTTGCAAGCACCACTTCCTGATCACCAAATATTTCACCTTGCTCACTGAAATAACTCTTTAGCTCACTTTGGATATACTCTCTCAGACCAAACATCTGACCAATCCCAAAGGCGATAGCAAGGACCGGCACGATGGAAAGCAAGGAAAAGTAAGTCAATGCTGATGCCTTCTCTCCACATTTATCCTTTTGATATTCTGAGAAGGTGATCATCCATATCCTGACCTGTCTGTAAAGGAAGGCCTCCCATTTTGGAAGTGTGTTAAGAGGAGTATTCCAAACGGTTTCCTTGAAAAAGGTTTGGATAGATAGAATGAATTTGAGCGCCATAAACCGGTATTTCTCTCAATTTATAACCCCCGTTTAATTTTTGAAAATGAGAATGACTTTTTAAGGGCTGCTAGACTGATTTTAGTTCAAGAATAGTAATCTCCGGTAGGATTCCCACACGTCCGGGATAACCGATAAAACCATAGCCCCTGTTTACGTACAGATACTGATCGCCTTCCTGGTAAAGGTCAGCCCAACGATCATAGATATATTTTGATGGACTCCAACGGAAATCACCTATTTCTATTCCAAACTGCATACCATGGGTATGTCCGGCCAGAGATAGGTCTATACCAGGATATTCCTTCAAAATTTGAGCATCCCAATGGCTTGGGTCATGAGACAAAAGCAACTTGAAAGGGATCTCTTCTGTTCCCTTAATCGTGCGTTCCATATCCCCGTATTTTGAGAACCTTCCTGCGCCCCAGTTTTCCAGCCCCAGAATAGCCATCTGCCCGTCACCTTCCGTGATCACCCTGTTTTCATTCAACAGAATATCCCATCCCATATATCGGTGCATATCATGCAAATTGGAAATATCCTTTTGCTTAGCCTCTTGCGATGACCACGAACTATAGTCCCCATAATCATGGTTACCCATCGTTGAATAGACTCCCATTGGTGCCTTCACCTTTTTGAAAATATCGAGATAAGGTTTTGCTTCGGCACTTTCGCTATTTACCAGATCGCCTGTAAAAAATACGATGTCGGCCTTCTGTGCATTGATGAGGTCAACCCCACCTGCCACCGCAGTCTTATTGAAAAAACTTCCGGTATGGATATCGGATATCTGTGCTACTCTAATACCGTCAAATGACTTTGGTAGGTTCTTCAGGTGCAGCACTCTTTTCCTCACCCGGTAATCATGAGCTCCGGACAGAATACCAAAACTAAATGTTACCACTGGCACAGCTCCTGCAATTAAGGCTGCCTTTCCCATAAACTCTGACCTGGAAGCATCGATAGGAGTCTCTTTCTGTGGCAGTAAGTTTATTAAAGCCACAACTCCCCTCCTCGCATCATCAATCAATAAAAATATGGCGGCGAAGAGTTTACCAACCAGCATGATTAGAAAGCCGGAAAGTAGAAAGAGCCTCAGGTTCTTGAAAATCTGTGGATCGAGTGAACGGTAAAACAGCGCCCCCAGAAAGAAGGAAATCGAGAGCGTGAAATAGATGATATAAGTAACCCTACGAGCCGACAACGACCATTCGGAGATGGCCATTCTGATCGCCTGAAAGACATACCAGTCAAACAAGAAGTAAAGAACGGATATGAGAATAATTGTATAAAACCGACTCATAAGATAATTATACGGCGATCTCACTGAAGTGAGACCGCCTACTCATTGATTTATGGATTTTAACTAAGTCCTAGCCATCTATTAACTCTGGCAAAGAACAGGTACATAACTGGTACGATAACCAGAGTAAGGAATGTTGCAAATGATAACCCGAAAATGATCGTCCAGGACATTGGTCCCCAAAACGCAACGTTATCTCCTCCTATATAGAAATCGGCATCATAGGTACTCAGGAACTTAATAAAGTCTATGTTGATACCTACTGCAAGTGGAATCAAACCCAGGATAGTAGTGATCGCCGTTAAGAGC
Organism: Marinoscillum sp. MHG1-6; assembly: GCF_024714475.1. GTDB lineage: Bacteria > Bacteroidota > Bacteroidia > Cytophagales > Cyclobacteriaceae > JAMZMI01. The sequence goes on from NZ_JAMZMI010000004.1 coordinate 417,203, forward strand.
ACAGGACGTAACCTTGTTGCTCCAGCTGTGGCGATAGCTTCTACTATCTCTCCAAAAGGCAACTTATCCACTCCTAATTCCTGACGCTTCCGCTCTCTACTCAACTCAATAAAGTCTATCAATACAATCGCATTATTCACAACAATTCCCGCAAGAGAAATAATTCCGATCATGGTCATGATTACCACAAAGTTCATCTGAAAGACCACCAGCCCCAGGAACACTCCGATAGTACTCAACAACACCGACATCATAATAATGAAGGGTGTTGTTACTTTATTGAATTGTGCGACAATGATCAGGAAGATCAAGCTAACTGCGATGGCGAGTGCTTTACTTAGAAATGCCATCTCTTTAGCCTGCTTTTCCTGCTCACCACCAAATTTAAACTCATATCCCGGAGGCATACTAAAGTCTGCCAACAACTCCTTAATTTCATTGTTTATCTCCGTAGCATTGTAACCGGTTTCTACATTCGAACTAAGCGTAATCACACGGTTCAAATCTTTTCTTTTTACAGAACCATACGTCGAACTTAATTCCGGTTCAGCAACAGAGGAGATCGGAACACTCTTCATCTTTCCAGATGTCTGGTCCCTGAATACCACACTTTTGTTCATTAGTGCATCGACATCATATCGGTACTTATCCATAAGTCGAAGCTGAATTTCATAGTCATCCTCCCCTTCTTTGTACTTGGAGATTTCTTTACCAAACAGTGCAGTTCTCACCTCGGTTGCAATAGAACTGGTAGACAAACCAAACCGTCTTGCCTTCTCACGATCAATATTTACCACCAATTCCGGTTTACCAGTTTCAAGGTCAGCCTTCAGCTTCTCAATACCTTCGATACCCGATTCATTGATAGTCTTCTTCATTCGCTCCGTTACTTCTATCAAAGTAGCATAATCGATTCCAGATATCTCAATACTTATTGGCTTACCTGCTGGAGGTCCATCTGCATTTTGATCCACAGTCACCGCAACACCAGGATAGCCTTCCATAACACCCCTGATCTCCGCAAGAATCTCTTTGGTGTCAACACCATGCCTGTATTTGAACTCCTTAAAGTTGACGGTAATCCTGGCTTTGTTCGGCGTATCCTGCTGACCGAAAGCTGATGGGTCATTCGGGTCCGCGGTCCCCTGCCCTACATTGGCAATGATGGACTCTACAATATCCGAATAAGGATCCACGACCTTCATCACCTTCTCCTCAATAGATTTGGTAAAGTCATTGGTCTCTTCAATGTCCGTCCCTACTGGGTATTCAATAAATACATTGATATACTTAGGGTCCGTCTTTGGGAAATACTCCACGTCAGGAGGAAATACTGACATTAATACGAATGAGAAAAAGAACATCAATACAGTCCCCCAGAAAAACAATGCAGGCTTCCAACCGGATAATGCAAAGTTCAAGGTAGACTTATACAATCCTTCTAACCATGGTAGAAAGGTGCTTTGAAACTTCCTTGAAGCCGGAGAAAGCACATAGACATTCAACAAAGTAATCAGTCCGGCTATTGCAAATAAGTTACCCGGTACAACCACCTTAATTAATGCCAAAAAAATCCCAAGTCCCAAAGCAACGAGTGCAAATACGGTCACCCTTTTCTTTCTGACTTCACCTGTATCCAACTTCATCAAAGTGGAGATCAATACCGGATTGATAACCAGGGCCACAAAAAGTGAAGAACCCAAAGTCACCATCAGAGTAATTGGCAGATATTTCATAAACTCTCCCATCAATCCCGGCCAGAAAGCCAACGGAAGGAAAGCCGCAAGCGTGGTAGCTGTTGAGGCTATAATCGGCCATGCTACCTCTCCAACTCCTTGTTTTGTGGCTTCGAAAGGAGAATTTCCTTCTTCCATTAATCGGTAAACATTTTCCACCACCACAATCCCATTATCCACGAGCATACCTAGTGCCATAATCAAGGAGAACAGTACCATCATATTGATCGTGATACCAAACATTCCAAGTACCATGAAAGCCATGAACATTGAAAGAGGAATAGCGATACCCACAAAAAGCGCATTTCTACTTCCCAGGAAGAAGAGCAATACAAGCACCACCAGAATTACCCCCGCAATAATGTTATTCTCAAGACTGCTCACCAACTCACGTGTCTGTTCAGATTGATCATTGGTTTTCGTCACTACGAGGTCTGCAGGAAATACTTCTTCCTGAGCTTTTTCCAGAATAGCATTGATTTTATCTGTCGCGATCAAAAGGTTTTCACCACTTCGCTTGATCACATCCACCATCACGACCGGATTACCTCTGAGTCTGGCGTAGTTTTGCTTCTCCTTATAGTCAAAGTCAACTTTCGCAATATCTCTGAGATAAACAATGTTTCCTTTTTCACTCTTGATCACCACATCAAGGGCCTCTTCAGGGTAAGTAAATTCCCCAACAATCCTGATAGATCTGCGAATTTCACCTTCCTTTACACTTCCCCCCGAAAGGGTAATATTTTCGGCCCTGATCGCATTTTCAACGTCTGTGAAATTGACCTCTCGTGCCTCCATTTGATATGGGTCCACGTTGATTTTGAGCTCTTTTTCGTCAATCCCCCGAATCTCAACTTTCGAGATCTCGGTAATCTTTTCAATTTCATCTTCAAGGTACTCCGCATACTCGTTGAGTTCCTCCATGCTGTAGTTACCTGACAGGTTGATATTCATCACAGGAAACTCAGAGAAGTTCATCTCAAACACATTTGGATCGGTTTGCAATTCAGGTAAATCTGGCTTGGCACGATCCACTGCATCCTTCACTTTGATCAGCGCATCTTCAATGTCCGTATCAGAGGTGAATTCAACAATTATGGTAGAATAATCCTGTACCGAGGTCGACTTAATATTGTCCACCTCGGCAATACTGTTGATTTCCTTTTCAATGGGCCTGGTCACCAGGTTCTCCATATCTACCGGCGAGTTTCCTGGGTGCGGTGTTCCGATATAAACAATCGGTTGCTGGATTTCAGGGAAACTCTCTTTGGGCAGTGTTATATAGGTTGTAAGCCCCATCACTACCACTATCAAGGTAAGCACCATCACCGTAGTGCGGTTTTTCAACGACAATGTGGTCAGCCCAAATTGCTTGTTGGTATTGATTTCATATGGTTCTTCAGCCATCTTAAAAAATGTCTTAGATTAAAAAATGTAATGAAGCTATGTTATTTCCTCACCGTGACGATCACTCCCTGAGCAAGGTCTCGATAACCTTCAAAAGCTATTGTCTGACCTGCGGCTAACCCACCTACAACTTCAGTCTGCTGATTATAAGTGACTCCGGGGCTGATATAAACTTTATTGGCTTTGGTGGTATCCCCATTCTTAACCAACTCATATACATAGCTCCCCTTACTATCCGTTTGAATCAATTTGGTAGGAACGATTAAAGCTTCTTCGTTGTGATAATCGGTCATGTTCAGTACTACTACCTGGTTCGGTTTTACCGGAAAATCAACTCGCGGCAAGCTCACTTCAATGTTGAAAGTACGGTTCTCTTTTTTGATCACCTGTCCAACCGCCTGAATAACTGAAAGGACTGTTTTATCCATTGACGGAAAGTAAACCTCTACTTTCTGGCCTTCAGTAAACCTTCCAAGAAATGCTTCAGAGACGTCCGCCGAAATGTACATTTCACGCTGACTCACCACTCTGAATAGAGGCATACCAGGTTGGGCCATTTCACCAACTCTTACAGGGACATCGTCGATAACACCATCAAATGGAGCGTACACATTGTATTGATTCAACTGCGATTTCAGTGTCTTTAACTTGTTTTCCAAAGACTCCTTATTGTTTTTGGCCTGTAAGTACTGCACCTCCGTACCAATATTTTGCTCCCACAGGCTTGCCTGACGATCATAAATTGTTGTAGCTAGCTCAAGCTGTGTCTTCACCTCTAAAATGCTGTTTCTCAACACATCTGCATCCAATTGTGCAAGGAGTTTTCCTCTTGATACTTTTTGTCCTTCCTTTACATAGATGGATTGAATCTTACCCATAGCTTCAGCTGAGACAATCACATTCTTTCTTGAAGAAACGGCTCCTCGAACATCTATCTTATGATCAAAGGGTTGTGGTTTCATATTCAGCTCTGTTACAAGAACCGTATTTGCCACTTTCACCTTTATGATCCCTGTTTCGATCAGTTCTTCTTCGAGCTCAGCAATTTGCTGCTCAAGTTCTTTCTGCTGGTCTTTCAGCTTTTGAAGTTCGGCCAGTTTATCATTGGCTGCTTCTGATCCTCCACATGCATACAAAATGGCGACCAGGATAGATAGATAGCTAATTTTGAAAATCTGTTTCATCACTCGGTTTGTATAAGTATTTTTCAAAGTTCTATTCAGTTTATTCGGTTGTTCCTAATGCTCTGCTCAAATCGATCTTAGCAATTACTGCTTCGAAAAGGGCATTGTAATAGTTAGTTTGAGCTTCTTTCAATGAGTTATTGGCATCCACCACTTCCAGGTTGGAACCAACACCCTCCTCAAACTTGATTTGTGTAATATTTGAAATTCGCTGAGCCAACTCCATGTTTTCTCTTTGAACATCCAGTTTTTCTAATGCATTTGAAAAGGTCGAACTTGCGTCCTCCACTTCGATATTGATGGCATTTTCCATTTCATCGATTGAGTTCTCCATTTTAGCCAATGCCACTTTTTGCTGCTGGATCTGATAGCTTCTTTGGAAACCTGTAAAAATGTTCCACCCCAACCTGAGGCCGAATACAGAATAACCGTACCACTGATCCGGGCCTAGACCGGGAACCTCGTTAAAGTCACTCTCAGTTCTGAACAGACCACCAAAAGACCCGGACTGGGTACTGTACCCCAATGTGGCGAACCCGCTAATAAATGGAAGTGCTTCAGCATACTTGTTCTTAATATTTAATTCCTGCAGCCGTTTGTTGGCCAAAAGCACCTGATAATCGCGTCGGTTATCCACATCCAACACCGGTTCAGCATTGGAAACAGACATACTCAAAACATCCTCTATCGTTCCTGACAATTCCAACGGTTGATCCAGTGGATAGTTCATTTGAAACTTCAGTAGACTTATGGAGAGGTTTAGCAAATTCTTGAAGTTCTCCTCCTCGGATTCAATGTTATTCAGAGATACCCTGATGCGATCAACATCAATTTGCTCTGCAAAACCATTTTTTTGCATTTGAACAGTATTGTCGTATAGAACCTGAAGTCTGTCCACATTAGAGGAGAATAATTTCAGGCGATCCTCATTGATCAGAACATTGAAATAGGCCTTAGCCACGGTAGCCGCTCTTTCACCCTCGATATGACTTGTTTGTCTTATAGAAAGTTCCTTAAATGCCCGTGAGGCCTGAAGACCTACAATATAAGAACCGTTAAAAATGAGCTGATTCACTCCCAAGCTGGCATTGCCATTGGATTTAAGCTGGAAAAAGTTCTGAGCTGCAAATACATCACCCGCTTCCATTCCTAGACTCTGAGCATCTTCTTCGCTGATAAAAGAGAATCCCTGCTCCTCTCCCGGTTGCGGAGGATTATATGTCGAAAAGAATCGCTGCTGTGTCGGGCTCTTCTGTACGGTAACGTTTCCGGTTACCTGGGGCAACCCTATGCCCACAGTTTCCTTCACCTTAAATTCCGCTGACTGTTCATCTAACTTCGCATTCTGAACGTCAATGGCATTTTGAAGCGCATAGTCTATACAGTCCTGTAAGGAAAATGCGGTGGCGGCATTTTCACCCTGAGCCATAACCATCGTGGGGCCCAGTAGTACAACTAGCGCAATAAGCTTCTTAATCTTTAACATGATTGTTGCTTTTGACTTGGTTTTAAGTTGATTTTAGTTCGTATTAATTCTTCTTTCTCTTAACTCACATTAGACACCTACGACACGGATACATTTTCTACTCCGTCTTTCAGGTAATTCTCGAAGAGCTTGTTTCCTTTGTCGGTCATCAATCCAAAGGCAAAATGTTCGAATAGCTGCATCTGAATTTCTCCATAGGGAATATCCAGTTTAGCAAATACCCCATCGAATACTAATTGTATAGTCTCCACTCTCAGGGTAGAAATTACTTCTGCATTCATATGCTCTCTGTAGTAGCCCTCATGCTTTCCACGCTTGATATTCTTTACCACGGTACCCCGTATAAATTCATATTTGAATTTTTGAAATACACCCCATGCCTCAGCATGGTATTTTTTCAGGTCATACATCAGCGATGGATGCATAGCATTCACCGTCTCTTTTATGCAGCTGGATAGTAGAAAAAGTTCGTGAACGGCATTTTCCGCTGCATCCGGAATGCTGTAAAATCTGTGTTTCTCCTCTTCAATAGCACCCTCTAAAACCTCATTCACGAGTTCGTCTTTGTTCGTAAAGTACTGATACAGGGTCTTCTTAGACATCGTCAACTCTCTGGCTACATCATCCATAGAGACTGACCGAACCCCGTATTGAAAGAATAATCGCTTTGCTCCTTCTACTATTTTTTCTTTTGCTTCCAATGCTCTCTTGTTTTGTCTTGTCTATAATCTGGATGTAAACTTAGGAAACTTTTACAATATAAATAGTTTCCATCGTTTCTACGTACTTCATTTGATAGGGTTTCGGAATAGTGATAATTATTTTTAAAATTTTAGATTAGCACTTCATGCAACCATTTCAGCTTCATTTTTCTAAACATGGAAATGGTCCCAAATCCATCCTTTTCTTCCATGGTTTCGGGCAGGAATTATCTGCATTCAGCAGCTACATTGAGGCTTTAAAGAGTGATTATCGTCTTTATTTGATTGATTTACCTCACCATGGAAGCAGCCCACCACTTGATCAGGAGATGACAAAAATTCGATGGGCAGAAATTCTGGAAAATTTCCTTGAGACGGAGTCAATTGATCAATTCTCTATTGTAAGTTTCAGTCTGGGAGGCCGATATGCCATTTCTTCCCTTTTCAATTTCAGAGACAGAATTGAGTATTGCTTTCTGATCGCTCCGGATGCTATCTATCCATCCATATGGTATAAGATGGCTACCAATCCGATTGGAAATGTGCTTTTTAAGTTTGCTATGACCAATGACTTAATTCTGAACGGGGTTCTTTGGTTTTCTGAAAAAACACGTCTTGCTCCCAAATCACTCATTCGATTCGCAAACAAGCAAATCCCTACAAGAGATAAGCGGCTTCAGCTCTATGCTACCTGGACGAATGTGAAGAACCTAAAGTATAAAATCTCCCTTATTACTGAGGAATTCAACACCACTCCCGTCATCATTCATGTGATTTTGGGTGAGGAAGATATTGTCATCCCACCGGTAAAAATAAAGGGTCAATTGAGGGATTGCCGAAAAATACATTGTCATATCATTCCGTCCCGACATGGTAAAATGATTGAGAAGTCATTACCATTGGTTTCAAGATTGCTAAAAGGTGGTTAATCTTTAGGAGATTCTTCTATTTTTGCGCTTTAATCTGATACCCTCCATGATCTATATTTTTCAAAAAAGCGTTTCTGAATTTTACATTGTTGGCAGTCATGAATCTCTTTCAGGGAAAAGCCTTGACACCCTGTCCTGGTTATTTTCGGGAGCTACACCGCTGGACGAAAAATCTCTTGAGGGGGAATTTGTCGGACCAAGAAAAGAAATGATCACTCCATGGAGCACCAATGCTGTTGAAATTGCTCAAAATGCTGGTGTTACGGGACTATTTAGGATAGAATCATTCAAAAAAGAGGTGAGGGAATTTGACCCGATGCTACAGCAAAAATATTCAGGCATTAGTGAGAATATCTTCACCCTAAACATTGAGCCTGAACCCATCAAATCGATCGAGGATCTAAAAGCCTACAACGAAACCGAAGGTCTGGCGTTGAGCGAAGAGGAGATCAGCTTTTTAGAAAATGTAGCGAAAGAAATTGGCAGACCATTGACAGACTCAGAGGTTTTTGGTTTTTCACAAATCAACTCCGAGCACTGCCGACACAAAATATTTAACGGAACCTTTATCCTAGACGGAGAAGAGCAGGAACTCTCTCTATTCAAATGGATCAAAAAGACCTCCCAGGACAATCCAAACTTTATTGTTTCAGCATATAAAGACAACGTAGCATTTATTGAAGGTCCGGTTGCTGAACAATTTGCTCCGGCCACACAGGATAAGCCTGACTTTTTTGAAACCAAGGAATACGAATCTGTTATCTCCCTAAAAGCTGAAACCCATAACTTCCCGACCACAGTCGAGCCCTTCAACGGCGCAGCTACAGGATCCGGAGGAGAAATCAGGGATAGAATGGCCGGTGGACAGGGAAGCTTCCCTCTGGCAGGAACGGCGGTCTACATGACTTCTTATGCCCGTCTTGAACCGGGAAAAGCGCACGAGCAGAATGTCCCGGAAAGAAAGTGGCTTTATCAGACCCCTAAAGAAATCTTGATCAAGGCGTCCAATGGTGCTAGTGACTTTGGTAATAAGTTTGGGCAACCGCTCATCTCTGGTAGCTTACTCACTTTTGAACACGAAGAAAAAGGAGAAGTTCAGGGCTTCGATAAGGTAATCATGATGGCCGGCGGCGTTGGTTATGCAAAAAAAGCAACCTGCCTGAAAAAGCCCGTGGGTAAAGATCAGAAGGTCGTGATCCTCGGGGGTGATAACTACCGCATTGGAATGGGTGGTAGTGCGGTATCTTCTGTAGATACGGGAGCCTTCAACCAGGCACTGGAACTCAATGCAGTTCAACGTTCTAATCCTGAAATGCAAAAGAGGGTTTGTAATGCTGTTCGTGCCATGGCTGAGCTGGACGAAAATCCAATCGTTTCGATCCATGACCACGGAGCCGGTGGTCACCTCAACTGTCTATCAGAATTGGTAGAGGATGCGGGTGGAGACTTTGACATGGACAAATTCCCTGTTGGAGACCCTACGCTTTCGGATAAAGAAATTATTGGTAATGAGTCCCAGGAACGTATGGGATTGGTAATTGATCCTGCGAAGACAGAGTACCTTAAAAATGTTTCCGAAAGAGAGCGTGCCCCTTACTATGAAGTGGGTGTAACCAATGGTACTATGGAGCTTAAGTTTTCCAGAAATGGACATGCAAAAGCCCCTTTTGATCTAAAGCTTGAGCATCTTTTTGGATCATCTCCAAAAACAATTCTTGTAGACAAAGTAACTGATAAGATCTACGAAGACAAACCTTACGATCTTTCAAAAGTAAAATCTTATATCGACGCCGTTTTGCAACTCGAAGGAGTTGCCTGTAAGGACTGGCTCACTAACAAGGTGGACCGTTCGGTAACCGGAAAAGTGGCTACGCAGCAAACAACGGGTGAGATCCAATTACCATTGAACAACGTGGCAGTAATGGCCATGGACTACAAAAGCAAAAAAGGAATGGCTACCTCTATCGGGCACTCCCCGATCCCGGCTTTGATCAATCCCGGAGCGGGTTCAAGGTTGTCGGTTACTGAGGCCCTGGCTAACCTGGTTTGGGCGCCATTGACCCATGGATTGAAAGGTGTTTCTTTAAGTGCCAACTGGATGTGGCCGGCGAAAAATGATGGTGAGAATGCACGGCTATATAAAGCGGTGAAAGACATTAGTACCTTCTCTTCAACATTGGGCATCAATATCCCTACAGGTAAAGATTCTCTTTCGATGACTCAAAAATATCCGGACAAGAAGGTTATGGCACCGGGCACCGTTATCATCAGCTCGGTTGGTGAGGTATCTGATATTACAAAAACGGTGAATCCTAATATTGACAGCGCTGCTGTAGGCAGCTCGTTGATCTATGTCAGCTTCAGTATAACTGACCTCCAACTGGGTGGAAGCTCATTTGCGCAAGCCAACTCATATATTGGGGAGGATTGTCCAGATACCACTCCAGGCATTGTTAAAAATGCATTCAACGCTATTCAGGAGCTCATCAACAAAGGGTTGATCCTTGCTGGTCACGATATCTCTTCAGGTGGTCTGATCACCACTTTATTGGAAATGAACTTCCCGAATGCTTCCGGGGGTATGAAGGTTGACCTATCAGGGTTTGACGAGGAAGATATCATCAAAACATTATTTGCGGAAAACCCGGCGGTAATCATCCAGTGTACAGAAGCAGAGAAAGTTGCTGAAATTCTTAGTGAGCATTCAGTCAATTTCTTTGAGCTTGGAAACACGACAGCGCAAAGAACCTTAAGTGTGGCTAAAGGTGACTGGAGCCTGAATCTGGACATAGACGCTCAGCGTGACACCTGGTTTAAAACCTCTTATCTTTTTGACGAAGCCCAGAGTGGCAAAGAGCATGCTGAAAAGCGATATACTAACTATAAGGCTCAAGCGCTATCCTACTCACTCCCTATCAATTTTAAAGGTTCTTATGGTGCGCTAAACCTTGATCCTAACCGCAAGACCAAGAGCGGTGTCAAGGCCGCTATCATCAGAGAAAAAGGGGTGAATGGAGATCGGGAGATGGCGTACGCACTCTACCTGGCAGGATTTGATGTGAAAGATGTTCACATGACAGACCTTGTTTCCGGCCGTGAGGATCTTTCCGATGTAAATATGATTGTCTTTGTAGGAGGTTTCTCCAATTCAGATGTCCTTGGTTCCGGAAAGGGCTGGGCAGGATCATTTGTCTTCAATGAGAAAGCCAAAACCGCTTTGGATAACTTCTATAAAAGAAAAGATACACTGAGCCTTGGGGTATGTAATGGCTGCCAGGTAGCAATGGAGCTTGGTGTGATCTACCCTGAAATGGGGGAATCTCATCCTAAAATGAAACACAACAGCTCCAGGAAATTTGAGTCTGCCTTCGTAGATGTGGTGATAGAAGATAATGAAACCATCATGTTTGGTTCTTTGTCCGGAACACGTCTTGGTATCTGGCTGGCACATGGTGAAGGAAGGTTTGACCTACCAGGTAACGCCGCAGATTATGTGATTCCTGTAAAATATGCCTACGATCAGTTCCCTGGCAATCCAAACGGCAGTGACTTCAGTGCCGCAGCAGTTGCTTCCAGGGATGGTCGTCATGTAGCGATCATGCCACACCTTGAACGCTCATTATTCCCATGGAATTGGCCTAACAATAAGGCACTCAGCGGCATGGATGTTTCCCCATGGATGGAACCGTTCGTAAATGCGTTTAAGTGGATAAAAAATCATCAATAATTCAGCAAACAGTATTTTGATTTATCAAAAGTTCACATACTTTTGCAGTCCGTTTTGGCCTATGGTGTAACTGGCAACACGTCTGATTTTGGTTCAGAAGAGTCTAGGTTCGAGCCCTAGTAGGCCAACAATAAAATCCCGTCCCGTTAAGGGATCGGGCTTTTTTATTTTAAAAGCGACCGAATGTCTGAAGTTTTTGTAAAACTATTCTCCGGTAAAGGGACCAACGAACTAGCTGAAAGGATTTCAAAATCCTACGGACAAGCACTTGGGCAATGTAGTTCACAAAGGTTCAGCGATGGGGAGCTTTCATTCAGCTATAACGAATCAGTTCGTGGCTGTGATGTTTTTCTGATTCAGTCAACGACCCCTCCTACTGATAACATCATGGAGCTATTGCTCATGATCGATGCAGCGAAAAGGGCGAGTGCAAAATACGTAACGGTAGTAATACCTTACTTCGGTTACGCAAGACAGGATAGAAAAGACAGACCAAGAGTAGCAATTGCAGCAAAGTTGATGGCTAACCTGATATCAGCTGCAGGAGCTAGCAGGATCATGACGATGGACCTGCACGCAGGCCAGATTCAAGGCTTTTTTGATATTCCGGTAGATCACCTGGATGGAACGGCCATTTTTGTGCCGTACATTAGATCGCTAAATTTGCAAAACCTGATCTTTGCTTCACCTGATGTGGGTGGCTCAGCAAGAGCAAGGGCCTTTGCAAAGCATTTCGGTGCGGAGATCGTCATTTGCGATAAGCACAGGAAGAGAGCCAATGAAATCGCTTCTATGCAAGTGATTGGAGATGTAGAGGGGAAAGATGTGGTTTTGGTTGATGACCTTGCAGATACAGCAGGAACCATCAGCAAAGCGGCCAACCTGATCAAAGAAAAGGGTGCGAATAGTGTAAGAGCAATATGTACTCATGCTATTCTATCAGGTAAAGCGTATGAGAACATTGAAGCTTCTGAGCTGGAGGAATTAATCGTAGCGGATACTATACCGCTCAAAAAAGAAAGTAGTAAAATAAAAGTATTGACTGTTGCAGAGCTATTTGCGCAGGCAATCAATAACGTCCATAACTATGGATCTATAAGTTCGCTTTTTATTAACAATTAATTATATACTATGAAAACTGTTGAGATTATAGGGTATAAAAGAGCAAATCTTGGCAAAACTGAATCTAAAAGATTGAGAGCCGAAGGTTATGTTCCAGGAGTACTCTACGGAGGAGAAGAACAAATTCACTTCTATGCTCCAGGACTTCTTTTTAGAGAAATTGTTTACACTGATGAGGCTCACTTCGTAGAACTAAACATCGAAGGTCAAAAAGTAAGAGCTATTCTTCAGGATCTTCAATTCCACCCGGTAAGTGAAGCAATCCTTCACGTGGACTTCCTTGAACTTCACGTAGGTACACCTGTAAAAATGGATATTCCTATCCATACTGTTGGTCAGGCTGCCGGTGTGAAAAGTGGTGGTAAACTTATCAAGAAGGTTAGATTCCTAAGTGTGAGAGCATTGCCTAAAAACATGCCTGAGCACATCGAAATCGATGTAACTAAACTTGGTCTTGGTAAAACGATCAAAGTTGGTGAAATCCCTACTGGTGATTATGAAATTTTGAACAGCCCATTGGTCTCTGTAGTTGGTGTTGAAATTCCTAGAGCACTTCGTGGAAAAACTGCTGCTGAGCTTGAGGGTGAAGAAGGAGAAGAAGAAGGAGCTGAAGCAGAATCTGCAGAAGCTTAATTCTGAGTTAGAGATTAGATTGAAATCCTGCTCCATTGGGGCAGGATTTTTTATTTTCGCACATCTCATATGAAATACTTAATAGTTGGATTAGGAAACATAGGAGCCGAATATGAGCTCACCAGGCATAATATTGGCTTTCTTGTACTGGACAGGCTCGCAGACAATCAGGGCGCTGCCTTTGAACAAGGAAGACATGCTTTTACCACTGAAATCAAATACAAAGGACGGACTTTGATTCTGGTCAAGCCAACCACTTACATGAATCTAAGTGGCAAAGCGGTTAAGTATTGGATGCAGGAGCATAAAATAGCTAAGGACAACTTATTAGTGATCACTGATGATATCGCCCTCCCCTATGGTAAAATACGCTTAAAGGCTAAAGGCTCCAGTGGAGGACATAACGGACTGAAAAACATCGAGGAACTAACCGGAGGACAAAACTACCCCAGAATGAGATTTGGTGTCGGCGATGATTTCTCTAAAGGACGACAGGTTGACTACGTATTAAGTCCGTTTAGCAAACAAGAGATGGACGAACTCGTTTTGAATATGGATCGCGCCATTGACGCCATTTTTGCTTTTTGCACTATTGGACTGGCGCGAGCCATGAATCAGTTTAATTAACAAGAACTTTTTCAAATGACCCCACACGATATTACGTTAGGTATACAAATTGTCCCTAAATCAAAAAATGGTCTTGATACCTATAAACTTGTTGATCACGCGATTGATGTGATCATTGAATCGGGTGTAAAGCACATGATCACTCCTTTTGAAACCGTGATGGAAGGGCCGTATGAAAAGCTGGTTCAGATAGCCGAAAAGGCTCAAAAAGCAGTTCTGGATGCTGGTGCTGATGAATGTCTGGTCTACTACCGAATCCATTATCGAAAAGATGGCCCGGTTACTTTTGAGGAAAAGAACTTAGATAGATAATTGAGCCAACAGGTAATCATTATCGGAGGCGGCGCTGCCGGTTATTTTTCTGCAATCAACATTGCGGAGAAGCATCCTGATTACAAGATCACTATACTAGAAAAAGCGGGCAAAGGACTTGCCAAAGTGAAAGTCTCCGGTGGAGGTCGTTGCAATGTCACCAACCAGCGTGATAACCCTTCAGAGCTTACCAAATTCTATCCAAGAGGTCAAAAACAACTCCATCTGGTATTCAAAGCCTTTACCACTTCTGATATGGTCCGTTGGTTAAGTCAACGCGGAGTGGACACTGTAGCTGAGGCAGATCAACGAGTTTTTCCGGTCAGTAATAGCTCACAAACCATTATTGATTGCTTTGTTAACCGCTCGTACGAACTTGGGATCAAAACCCATTATCACACAGCTGTCAAAGCGATCTCTACAGACTCAGGAGAATGGATCATTGAAACCAATCAAGGAAAATACGAGGCCGACAAGGTCATATTTGCCACGGGTTCAACACCTTCTTCACTGAATATCCTTTCAGACCTGGGATTAGAAATAACACCGCTCGCCCCCTCCCTCTTCACTTTCAATATTGATGATCCAAGGCTTCACAACCTTCCTGGAGTGAGTTTTGAAAACGTTCATATTAAGGTCGTCAAATCCAAACTTGAAGAAAGTGGTCCGCTATTGATCACCCATTGGGGTTTGAGTGGCCCGGTCGTGCTTAAGCTTTCGGCATGGGGTGCGCTGGAATTAAAGGAACGCAAATATGATTTTGGGGTATTGATCAATTTTGTCCCAGGGCTTAATCAGGAAGAGGTCAGATCTACTTTACAAGAACTGAAGACCACCAGTCCAAAGAAGAAAACCATGGGAGCAGTTCAGTTCGGGCTGCCGAAAAGGTTTTGGGAAAGAATGTGTGCTACGGCAGGTATATTAGATGAACAACAAAACCTTGATCTCTCGAAAAAGCAAATCAATAAGCTAATTGAAGAGCTTACCCAAGGATTATATCCAGTGAAAGGAAAGAGCACTTTCAAGGAAGAGTTCGTTACCTGCGGCGGTGTGAGCCTCAAGGAGGTTTCTTTAAAAACTTTCGAATGCAAGCGATTCCCGGGGCTGTATTTGGCAGGGGAAGTACTAGATATTGATGGGATTACAGGGGGATTCAATTTTCAGGCATGCTGGAGTGCCGGATGGGTGATTTCGGAGAATATCTAATCACAATTCCAACAAACCTCGTCTGGCCAATAAAAGACTCATCTCTTTGACCTGGTTATCAATAGTGAATTTCTTGGCAAAATTAGCTACCTGCTTCCCTAAAGTGACTGCAGTCGTATTTCTTTCTCCACGCTAGCCAATGCTTCCCCAAAGTTCTCTATCGTTACTGGCTTATGAATAAAAAAACATGCCTTCAAACCAAGTGCTTCATTTCTAAAGCCAGGGTTTGAGGACATGATCACTACCTTCGGTTGATGTGTGATACTGCTTAGAATGTGCAGTCCGTTTATTTTGGGCATTTCAACATCCAAAAAGACTAAATCAGGTTTTTTGGCTTCCATCATCATGATCCCCTTAACAGGGTCGGTATAAGCACCGACAAACTCAACTGATGGAAAATGTCTACATACCCCCTTGATTGCCAGGCCGGAAATGGGGTCATCGTCAATGCTGATGGCTCGTATCTTCATCCAATTAAAATTGGTTACAAGATCACCTCAGAACCGATAGATCACAAAATGTTTTCGGTGAACTGCCTGTATTTCCCTATTAAAATCCGGATTACCCTTTTGCCGGGTTAAACTACCTAGGCCACCGTCGCTCCGTTCTGCGCATCACTACCCGGACTAACTGCTTTCAAAGAGCCGTCCTCATTCTCAGCAAATAATAGCATCCCCTGCGATTCGATCCCCATAATCTTACGTGGCGCCAGGTTAGACATAACCAAAACCTTTTTTCCGATCATTTCCTCAGCGGTGAAATGTTTGGCGATCCCACTTACAATGGTTCGCTGATCCAGTCCTGTATCAACAGTGAATTTCAGCAGCTTATTAGATTTAGGAACAGCTTCGGCGGTCTTGATCTCACCTACTCTCAGATCCATTTTCATGAATTCTTCAAAATTCACAACCTCCTTAGCAGGAACCACTTTTGATCCCTCCGCTTCCGCCTCATTCGCTTTTTTAGTATCCATAAGTTTTTGTACCTGTGCTTCCACTGCACTGTCCTCAATTTTTTCAAACAACAAAGCTGCCTTTCCTATTTCTTGTCCCTCCTTCAAGAGGTCGCTTTCTCCCGCTAGTTTCCAATCTGCATTTTCAAGGCAAAGCATCTCTTTCAGTTTACCCGAAGTAAATGGCAAGAAGGGCTCAGCAATAATCGAAAGTGTAGATGAAATCTGGAGTGCGATGTTCATAATGGTTGCAACTCTTTCTTTATCTTCCTTAATCAGCTTCCACGGCTCCGTTTCGGCAAGGTATTTATTACCAGAACGTGCCACGTCCATTAGCTGACTCAAAGCTTCGCGGAACTTATATTGCTCCAATGAAGCTTCAATTGATTTAATTCCCGCTTTGACATCTACCAGAACAGCTTCATCAATTGGTTGCAGCTCATTTTTCATTGGTACTGTGCCCTCAAAAAACTTATGTGTGAGCACCACTGCCCTATTTACAAAGTTTCCAAAGATGGCTACGAGCTCACTATTATTCCTGGTCTGGAAGTCCTTCCAGGTAAAGTCATTATCCTTGGTCTCAGGAGCATTGGCTGTCAACACATATCGCAACACGTCCTGCTTATCCGGGAATTCTTCCAGATACTCATGCAGCCAAACCGCCCAGTTTCTCGAAGTAGAAATCTTATTGGACTCCAGGTTTAGAAACTCATTGGCCGGCACATTTTCCGGGAAAATGTATCCTCCATCAGCCTTAAGTAATGCAGGGAAAATAATACAGT
Source organism: Marinoscillum sp. MHG1-6 (assembly GCF_024714475.1). Classification (GTDB taxonomy): domain Bacteria; phylum Bacteroidota; class Bacteroidia; order Cytophagales; family Cyclobacteriaceae; genus JAMZMI01. The sequence goes on from NZ_JAMZMI010000004.1 coordinate 434,007, forward strand.
GAAATACGATGTTATCCTTCCCAATAAAATGGACCAGTTTGGTGTCATCTGATTTCCAATATGGCTCCCAATCCTTGCCAGTAGCCGCAGCCCAATCTTTTGTTGCCGAGATGTACCCAATCGGTGCATCAAACCACACATATAATACCTTTCCTTCAGCCCCTTCTACCGGAACCGGAATTCCCCAATCAAGGTCACGGGTCATCGGACGTGGTTTTAGTCCCCCATCCAGCCAGCTTTTGCATTGACCGGCAACATTGGGCTTCCATTCTTTATGGTCTTCCAGTATCCATTTTCTCAGCCAGTCCTCATACTGATCTAATGGAAAGTACCAGTGCTTCGTAGCTTTTAAGACAGGCGCCTCACCACTCAACATGGACTTCGGGTTGATCAATTCTGATGGACTAAGTGTAGAACCACAGCTTTCACATTGATCCCCGTAGGCTTCCGGAAACGAACAAGTCGGACAGGTTCCTTTGATATATCTGTCTGCCAGGAACTGATTTTCCTTGGGATCAAAGAATTGTTCGGATGACTGCTCCAAAAACTTACCATTTTCATAGAGCTTCTGGAAATACTCAGATGCAGTCTCATGGTGAGTTTTAGAAGTTGTGCGGGAGTAGATATCAAAACTGATCCCAAATTTTTCAAAAGACGTTTTGATCTGTTCGTGATATTGATCCACCACTTGTTGAGGTGTTTTGCCCTCCTTTCTAGCCTTTAGGGTGATCGCCACGCCATGCTCATCTGAGCCACAAATGAACGCTACATCGTTTCCTCTCAACCTCAAATACCTCGCATAGATATCAGCAGGAACATATACTCCTGCCAAATGTCCAATATGAACGGGGCCATTAGCATATGGTAGTGCTGAAGTAATCGTATATCTCTTGAAATTTTTGTCTGACATGTTACTGATTTATTGTGGCGCAAATATAGAAAGAATGATGAGGCAAGAAGCTTGTCAAAGTTTTCATTTTGGGCTTTTTAGAATGACAACTACACCTATATTTACCACTGAAGCGATGTGCTCGCCTTTAAAATAAAAGAGGAAGCACCGAGTTAAATAGGTACGTTTCCCTAAAAACAAGTAATAATTAACAAGATATGATGATCAAAAACTCATTAGGTCTGATGCTACTATTGTGTACGTTTATGGGCATTGCCCAAACTACTGATTCTTATAAAGTAGAAATCGACCTCACCGCCGCAAAGGACGATAAAGTACCTGTAACCATTTACCCGCCACAATCTGATAGTGAATTTATAGAATATCATATGTCCAAGGTGGTTCCGGGAACCTACAGCATTTCAGACTTTGGTCGCTTTGTAACTGATCTTACAGCCACTGATGCCAATGGAAATTCCCTGAGTGTGGAACAAGTATCAACTAACAGGTGGAAAATTGAGAATTCAGGCAAACTGACTAAAATATCCTATCTGGTAAATGATTCAAGAGATGAATGCGAGGGATATACTTCTGATGGGGAAAATGTAGTTTTTGATCCGGGAGGAACCGATATCAACGAAGAGAAACAGCTTTTCGTGATGAATACTTTTGGGTTTATTGGATATGTCGATGGCATGAAAATGAATCCTTACGAGGTCGCCATTACACACAGACCGGAAATATATGGTGCTTCGGCCCTCAAAAAATCGACTAACTCAGACACAGTGGATACTTTCACTGCAGCTGATTTCAATTTCCTTGCGGACGGACCTATTCTCTACTGCATGCCGGATACGGTCAGCAGACAGATCTCCAATGCCAACATTAGTGTCTCTGTCTTTTCACCAAATGGCATTTTGACCGCAAAAGATGTGATGGATAACATTTACGATCTGATGGTAGCTCAAACAGATTACCTGGGCGGTGAGCTACCTGTCGATCGTTACTCCTACCTGATCATCTTGTTTGATGACATGACTTTGACCGGCTCATATGGAGCCCTCGAACATTCGTATTCTTCCCTTTACTTCTTACCTGAAAGAGCGGGTGATAGAATCAGTGGGATTGTTAGGGACGTGGCGTCTCACGAATTCTTTCACATCGTAACACCTTTAAATATCCACGCCGAGCAAATTGGCAACTTCAACTATATCGAGCCGGAGATGTCAGAACACCTTTGGTTGTACGAAGGGGTGACAGAGTATAGCTCTATGCATGTTCAGGTTAAATACGGCCTTAATTCCCCTGAAAAGTTTATCGCTGAAATAGCAGAGAAAATGGAAGGCGCTGATCGCTACCCTGCCGATGTTTCTTTTACAGAGATGAGCCGTAGAATACTGGAACCTGAATTTGAGCCCATGTACGGCAACGTATATCAAAAAGGAGCCCTGATCGGTATGTGCCTCGATCTTTATATCCTGAAATACAGTAATGGTGAAAAAGACCTCCAGTGGCTCATGAGACAGCTGGCTAAAAAGTACGGTAAGGAGGTGAGTTTCAAAGACGAAGAACTGTTCGCAGATATCACCGATCTAACCTATCCGGAAGTTGGTGAATTCCTAAAAACATATGTAGCTGGCAAAGAGCCTCTACCATTCGAGGAAGTGCTCTCCTGGGCTGGCATCGAGTATACAGCGCCAACTCAAACCAAGGTAATCACCGCTGGAAACATCGCGCTTGGATTGAATGGAGATAATCAGATTATCATTACGAGCACCGACCAAATGAATGAGTTTGGTGAGGCCATGGGATACAAAGAGGGTGACATCCTCATGAGTATCAAAGGCATGGAGGTTACGCTTCAGAATGCTGGTGAAGTGTTTGGAAATTATAAGGAAAACACTTTTGCCGGGGATAAGGTAATTGCAGTAGTTGGTCGTGAGAACAAAAAAGGCAAGGTGAAAAAGAAAAAGCTCAAGGCGAAAGCCATGGCCGTAGATGCGATGAGTGGTTACGAAGTCTCATTTATGGAGGATCCTTCGGAGGACCAACAGGCCCTGCTAGATGCATGGATTACCGCAGACTAAATAAGAATTCTAAATAGATCCAAAGCCACTCCAAAGAGTGGCTTTTTTATTTCCCTCAATTGATAATGACCGAAAAACCAACTTCATCTCTATTGCCTTCAGAATCAACCACAGCTAATTGGTGAGCTCCGGCCTTCAACTTTAGCGGTAAGGAAGGTTTTCTGATCGTACTTCCCAAAAACTCATCATCCAGGTACCAAAATACCTCACGATCTGGAAATTGGGTTGCCAGACGGCTCACGACAGGTTGATAGCTCCCATCAAAATCTTTTGTAACAAACAGGTTGGCATGATCCAGTGGATAGATGATTTTCAACACGTCTCTTTCTTGTCGCACCGGACATTTCGGGTTATGTGGTGGAATAGCTTCTACAATACCGCCATTTTTCCATAGATAATAATTCACATCAGGAGGATAGCGCAATACGTTTTGCTCAACATGGTGTTCACCCCAACATCTTGAGCAGACGATGTAGCGTTCGCTTTCATCCAGTATGCGTTTTTCGTGAAAGGGACATATCCGCATGGGTTTCATATTTACAGGAACTCGGGAAAGTTCGACATTAGCACAATTAGGATTAGCATAGAACCCCGTCTCACTACAAATTTTCACCTCAGTGAAATCCTCCTCATCTGATTCAAACCATCTCTTATCCTCAGACTCAGGAAGGATATTCAAAATATTGAATAACAAAGGACCTGCACTTCGCATGCCCGATAACCCTTTATTGGATTCTCCATTAAAATTACCCACCCAAACCACTATGGTCCAGTCGGGAGTAGCGCCAACTGCCCACGCGTCCTTGTGCCCATAACTTGTTCCGGTTTTCCATGCTATAGGTTTTTGATTGCCGTATCGTTTCCAGTAAAACTCCAACCCAGGCCTGATCAACTCTTTCATTTCTTCTAATATCAGGTTACTGGCACCCGAGCTAATCAACAGACGATGGCTTTCATTTTCATTACCTTTTAAGTAGGTTATATCTGAAAACATCCCTCCTTTAGCCAGACCACTGTACAGCTTCGCCATATCCCATGGTGTCACCTCTGATCCTCCTAAAATCAGGGGAAGACCGTAATCATCTGCCGTTCGGAATAAGGTCTGCACCCCTGCCGATTCCAGCAGGTTGTAGAATTTGGTAAGACCATACATATTGAGAAGTCGAACGGCTGGGATATTGAGCGAGTAAATGAGCGCCTTAGATGCAGGAATAATCCCGGAAAATTGCTCACTGGCATTGTTTGGAGAAAAGCTCTCAAAATAGGTTGGAACGTCCTTGATCAAGGTATTGGGAAGAATCAAACCTTCATCAATAGCCGCAGCATACAAAAAGGGCTTCAATATTGAACCTGAGGATCGTTGCGAAGTTACTCCGTCTACCCTGCCCTGATTTTCAAGGTCATCAAAATTCTGACTTCCAACATAACTGGCTACCTCTCCTGTTTTATTATTTACAACAAGCGCACAGGCATTCATGATCCCCATCTGCTGAAGTTGGGCAGCATGCTGCTTTAGGAAGAAATTAGTTTCATATTGAATGGACTGGTCAATGGTGGTATAAACAACCGGCAATTCATTTTCCAGATGTATTCTTTCGGTTAGATGAGGGGCCGCCAGTGGAAAGGGAATGATTTCAGAAGGAATAGGCTCCAGTAATGACAATTCAAAAGTTTCCTGATCAATTTCACGCTTTGCTAATAGCTTGCTCAGCAATTGATCTCTTTTTGCTTTTAGCCCCTCATTGTTTTTGCCTGGGAAAATCAATCCCGGAGCATTGGGAAGGACTGCCAAAGTAGCCGCCTGGGCCCAGGAAAGCTGATCGGGTTTCTTCTCAAAATAGCGAAATGAGGCCGCCGAAAAACCTCGAATATTACTTCCATAAGGTGCATGGGTCAGGTACTCCCTGAGTATTTCTTCTTTGGAGTATTGTGCTTCCAGGCGTATTGCAAGCACGATTTCAATCAGTTTCTGAAACAGCGTACGAGCCTCATCCTCCATCATTCTGGCCACCTGCATGGTAATAGTACTTCCACCACTCACCACCTTTTGATGTTTAGCATTAAGGTATGCAGCTCTAAGAATGGCTATAGGATTCACTCCGGGGTGGTAATCAAAATACTGATCCTCATAGGTTAATACCGCTGTCCGAAGATTTGCTGGAATTTCGGAATCCAATTGTGGCGGCAGACACCACTGTTTGTCCGAGTTCAGAAATACCCTGAGAAACGTGCTGTCCTTTGCCAATATTACCTGACTGTAGTCTCTGCTGATTCGCAGAGAAACAGGCCAAAATAAAGCAGCAAGGGTCCATACTATCAATATGGACCCAACAAGAAACGCTCGTTTCTTCATTATTCACTCTTTATCACCCGTGCCTGACGTGTCGCTTCGGTAGCCAGATAGTCATTGTTGTACATCGCCTCGCATCTTGCACCCGGCATCTGATAAGAACCCTGTGTGATGACGTTAATTTTCACTACAAAATCCAGCTTGGCTTTGTTTAAATCAAAGAACCACATGATTCGGTCATCCCTGATATCAAGGTATTCCTCAAATCCCATATTCCAGCGAGACATCCACTCCGGCATCACCGCATTGGAAAGCCTGGTATTCTCAATCTCCCAACCAGATGGAAGGATCTGAACCAAAGCCATTTCATCAATATCCGGAACGACGCTGATATTTTTCACCGAGTACTTTCCGTAAATCGTACTCCCAACCTTAAGCTGAGAGATATCAACGTTTTCTCCATCCTCGTTGAACCAGTCGACATCCAATTGAATGTTCTTATTACTCTCTTTGGTGTCATCTTTTAAAGGCACTCCATTGGATGATAAGGTAGCATACATTTGCGACACATTCACTCCTTCATCTAACGTCAGTTTAAGTTCTCCGCCATACCCTTCATTGATATAAAGCTGATACTTATTGACCGATTTGATTGTTTCTGAGGTACCATTTGGCAACTGCACCTTTCCTTCAACAATGAGATCATCACTTACTGAAATACCTGCGAATTCAAAATAATTACCTATTCCGAGTAGCATTTGACCCAATGTCTGAGTCGAGTACCAGTATCTGTCGCACAGGACTTTAGCGAGACGCTTTGCAAGCAGAGCAGCATCATCTCCTCTTTCAAAAATGACAAGGCATCGAAGTATAATTCCTAAATCCCTTTTGCCCGAACCATAAGTGTAGGCAAACTCATTATATTCTTCAACCTCCATGCTAATCGTTTCTACTAAATCCCGGATCTTATCCTCCGCACCGGCCAATTTATACGCAGTCACAAGTTGCCATTTCTGCACGCTATTCATGTCATTGTAATTATTCTGCTTTAGTAAGTTCATCTCACTTAAAGGGGCCTTTCCGGCCAGGGCAAGTACATAACATCTGTTTACACGGGTCATCAGGTATTTCTTTTCATTGCTGCTCTTTCTTGTTTGTCTTTCCAGATACCGAACAATCCCATCATACATGGCATCAGGCACTACGTACCCTTGTTTTCTGGCTTCTATGAGGAACTGGCCGGCATAGTTGCTCCCCCATTCAGAAGCCTCTTCGCCTCCTGGCCAATAGCTAAAACCACCATCATTGAGCTGAAACAACCTTAACCGATCAATACCGGCACTGATGTTCTTATCTATTTCCTTCAGTCGATCTGTCTGCCCTTTGAACATATTCTTCAGTGCCAACTGAGGGAAAACAGATGAAGTGGTTTGTTCGATACAGCCATATGGGTACCGAATCAACCAGTCTAACCTGGACATAAAATCCATGTTTGGAAACACAGATAGATGCAATCGCGCATTGTTCGTTCCATCTAATCCTACTTTCGGTACCGTAAAAGCGATCGTTTCACCGGGCTTAATGATCTTCTCTTCACTACGATAGTCTCTAGTCGCCGAAGGTGAAACAGGTACATCAGCTTCGAAGAAGCTCTGAGCACTTGCCGCTTGACCCATGATGACAATTTTTCCCTGTCCGATTGCTGACTTGACTTTCACCTTGAAATGGAACAACTGATCGTCCACATCAGTGAATGAGTGCTTTATATTTCTTTCTCCAATGACCTCGAGCGGCCCTTCTGTATCCATGGTGATATTCACCGCACCAAGCCCTTTTTTCATGGCAAAGACATTTACAGGAACAGTAAACTCATCTCCGGGTTTCAAGGCCCTGGGAATGGTTGGCTGGATAATCAGGTCACTGGTCACTGGAACAGTTTTTTCTGCCGAGCCAAACGCATTGCCTTTGGCGGAGACAACCATTACACGCACGGATCCGACATAGTTAGGCATGGTGAAGCTGACAGTGGCTTTGCCTTTGGCATCAGTCATGAGTGGCCCCTTGAACAGGCACACAGGTTTAAACCTCTTTTTCTTCTCAAAGGGGTCAACCTGAGATTCGCGGTAGTCCATATCTCCTCCTATAGAGAAGGTCTTGAAGACATCACCAGCGTTCGCTCCTATCACGTGACCAAAGAGGTCGTAAGTAGTTACATCCAGACGGATCTTTTTGAAAAACTCCTTCCATGGGTCGGGTGTCCTGAAACCCGTGATATCTAGCAACCCTTCGTCGACCACCGCCACAGTGAATTGAGTCTGGTCACCACTCAAATTGCTGATATTGATATCAAATTTCTTTTTCGGCTCAAGCTCATCCGGCATATCAATAACAAGATCTTGTTTGGTGGATGGATCAACAACCTTCAATGGTAAAATACCAAACACCCGAATCGGTCGATCATTGACCGTTTGGGCATGGTCCTGCAAGACTGTTACCGTTACATATACATTTGGAGACATAGATTCTAAAATCTTCAGCTTGACAGTCATGTCCTCTTTGTCCTCCGGAGTGATCCACTGGTCATGAAGAATTCGATCACCCTGCTCTACAGTAAGCAAGACGTTCCCTTGCCTTGGTGAGGGAAAGGAAATTGTGGCCGTTTCACCAACATTGTATGACGCTTTATCACTTCGCAAAGCCAAAGTACCGGCATTCTCATCCCCGGTTGGGATACCTCCATAAGGATAGGCACTTACAAATACACTAGAGATATGCCCCGTTGGATTGGAGGCGTCCTGTACTTCAATTAGATATTGCCCACTTTGTTGTGGGAAAAACGGAACCGAGGTAAAAGGCTTCCCGGATCTGATGGCCCCTTCTTCCACCAGATAAGAATGCTTGTCCGACTTATATCTCAATTTAAATTCTCTGAAACTATCATATTGATACCACCAGTATTTATTGTTCCGGTAGATTCTGTAAACCAAATCTTTTCCTGAAACCAACTCCCCATTGTGATCCAGTAATACTACTTTGATATCCTGTTTTGCGCCCAGCTTGGTGTATCGAACTTCCCGATCAATCCCTACATAGTGGGAGAAAGGATGCAGCGTCAGATAAGACCATGCATCATTTGGACGACCGCCTTCCTGTTGTACCGAAGCCATCAATTTGACTCTCAGCGGTGAAGGAGCCTGATTTAGATTGGGTACGTTCCAAACTACTTTAGCCTTTCCTTCGCTATCCAAAGCACCTGACTTGATTTTGGTTCGGATGTCCTGAAATTCAATGTATTGATTAAAAAACGAGTAGTCAGTGAATTTGGCAAACGGTTCGGAGACATCAAAGACCTCTACTTCAGTCTCATAGGGTAGCCCTTTCGCTGAAGCACCAAATAGGTATCGACTCTCTACTTCAAACTCCAATTGCTTGTTTTCAGGCAAAATGGTTTTCAAAGCGGGTATCACCTTCACCTTAAGCTTGTTGGCCACCACTGTTTCCACCTTCAGGGTGTGATAAAAATGCTTGTTACCTACCCTGATTCGCACGCTCCAGTTACCTGTGGGAGCATTTAAATCTGTTCCAAAATTGAAATTATAATAACCGTCGCGAGCCGCTTTAGCAGTGGTTTCATAGATAAGTGTCCCTTCCGGATTGTACAGCCAAAAATCCGCGGGTATATTGTTGCCACCCGATCCATCCTTGTATCGGACAATACAAGATACGTTGACCGAATCACCGGGACGATAAACTCCTCGTTCTGTGTAAATATATGCTCTGGTCTTTAGCGAGCTCGGACTGATTCCCCCGACATCATAGCCGGAGTTACTCCACTCCATCTCATAGGGCTTGATGACACTCATCTGACCATTCTTTTCTGCCTGAATTAGCTGGACATACGAACTGGCACGAATAGTTGCCATTCCCTTGTCATTGGTAGTAGCATAATAGTTATCATCATACCTTGTGGCCTTCACCCTCACTCCCGGCATTGGAGCCCCGGTTCTAAGATCCGTTGTGTAAATCCTGTAGGAGTCATTATCATATCTTTTGGCTAATAGGCCAATATCAGTAATGGTCACAGGTTTATATATCTGACCATTTTTTTGAATGTAGCTCAAACGGTCTTCCTTGACAGGCACGAGCACATCTTTTGGGTTGAAATTGATCCTGATCAGGTAAAGACCATTGGAGAACTCCTTCAGCACATTTTCCAACGAAAGGTTATGGAGCAACCAGGTGTTTTTCTCTCCACCAATTTCAAAGGTCTGGTTATAGACGATAGCCCCTACGGAAGAAATGTAGGTATTATCAAATTCACTGTTTCTTTTCTTAGAGCTATTGAGTGATTCATTTTTGAAAAATCGATCCGTATTATTCGAAAGGACCTTTTTTACCTCCACGTGCACCCTCTTCAAGTTGGTAGTAAGAAACTGAAGGTTCTTGTCGTTGCTGGTAGGCATGAATATTCCATCACTCGCAAATTCTACCTGCGGATTAATATCCGGGAAAGTAACAGTAGCCTGATATGGCTCTTCAGTCTTAGTAGCCCATTTACTCTTGACACCTGACTCAACTTTCACCTCATAGCTGGTACCAAATCGAAAATCACCATCCAAAAGCACATATTTCCCCATTTTTTGAAGCTTAAAATCGACCTCCGGATTGGTAGAAATAAAACCATCAATGGATTGATTGGCATCCAGTTGATCTGAAAATTTGATCATGATTTTCGGATGTTTGCCCTGGTCATCCTTTTCAACAGCGCTAATTCTAAGCTTGTCCAGAGGCACCACTTTTACCTCTCTTTCCAGGCCTTCCTCAAGATTCAGGTCTCCTCTGTCTATTTTAAAAAGATACCTTGCTTCGCTATCCTTTCTTTCAATCGGCTTGCTGACGAAGCTGAAGCTTTTATCTCCCTCCTGATTCCAATCCAATACCTCTCCATCCAAAGAGGCAGCTTTTGATACCTTTTCAATATCGGTTTTCAGGCCAAATTCCATCTTACCTTTATAGATCAATTGCTTTGGATTATTGGGGTTCAACAGTTCTAAATCACCCGAAAAAGACACAATCTCCTGTCCCTGAACATAAAATTTGAGATCTACGGGATCAAGTGTATTCCCCTCTATCACTTTGGATAAATCCAGCTTACCTGTGTAGTTGACCCTCGACTGAAACGATTCATCCGCCTGGAACTGTAGCACATTCGTTTCAACCCAGGTCACCTTGCCCGAAACCGCGGGAGAAAATGTAAACGGACTCTCTACCGCTTTATTTAATTGATCCTCGGATACTGAATACTCCACGAAAGACACTTTGATAGGTGAATTTGGTGGGATGGTACCAGTGGTGATATAATCAACCACGGCTGCCACCTCCGGAGAATATTGAATCTCCGTATTGTCCGGCTTCTCGTTGCTTTTGTTTCCGGAACATGAAATGAAAAATGACAAGATGATGAGTAGGAAGGTGAATTGAAAATGGCTACGCATAATTTAGTTAGGGGTTAAAATATTAAGCCCGGAAAAATAGACAATTAAAGCATTAGAACAGTGTAAGTGAAATTAAAACTTTACCTGCATGGATCTGCTTGTAATCAAGCAATGAACAAGATCTCTTTTAAAGGCACTTTTACCCTCAAAAATCTGTTTCGAGAAAGGAACATTGATGGCTATATAATTGCACATTTAGAGACTGAAAAAAGACAGTTCAGAACATGTTATCACTATTATTCAGAGCTGATATATGTCATGTTTTTTAAATAGAGGTTTATATAACTTATTGATATTCAGTATGAAAAATTTAACGTTAACAAATTTCGATCATGGAAGTTTTTGATCAAAGTGCCCTAAAGACTGTATTGATGTTTGGGGATTTGATGATATCCTTATCCATATTCACATTTTTAGGCTATGCGGTACAGGTAATCAGTTTCAGATCCAGAACTGACAAGTACAAATTCGTTTCTGAAAAGGAAAGCGGAGCCCTCAAAGTAACTGCCGTTCTTTTGGCAGGAAGTATCTCATTTTACTCCTTCGTATTAATGGGATTGTCAATTAATATTTCTGAAACTTATCAATACTTTTTTGTAGGCCTCTTCGGGCTGATAGTTGGGTCAACACTGGGGTATGGTCTTTGGTCCTTTCTTTCCTTCTACCACCCATTTATCCTGGAAAAAAGACTGAAAGACATTCGATTCCATCCGATGAACTCTCCTGTTACAGGCAAACCCATGATGTTATTGAATGAAACTCAGGAAGACGCCCATTTATCGCAAGAGATGATTGAAGAGGAAGACAACTTCTCAGTGGATTATGATGTATGGGTAGATGAAGAATCTGATTTCAAGGTGATCGAAAGATACAACACCCGGTTTCACCCTCAGATATGTGAAAGTTGTAATTTCAGAACGCTCACAGAAAAAAAACAGGAAATTATTGAACAGCCACAACTGCATCAGAAAGGAGTTCTCCGTAAACACTATGAGTGCTCTTATTGCGGACATAGGGAGCATAAGGATGTAGAAATAGCTAGCTGGGATGAAGAAAGTAAATACACCATGTATGAAAAAGACATTGTTGAAATTCCGGCTAACAAAATATCCAAATCAGAAACAGAAGAAGCAGAAATGTATTAAACACCTAAGGCAACTCCAACGACAAGTAGATTACCTTCTTGTCATATTGGTCGTCCACGCTTTGTACATTTTCGCCTGATCTTTGGTCATATCCTCCATTGGGGTGATAATAAGGCCTTTTTTTCGAGGCTCCCTGAAGCTCACCCCTACCTTCGCCAGGTATGTCTTATGAGGTAGAGGCTGGTTGTCCAGTACATAACTATCAAAGAAATCCCGAATTTCAGGATAGGTCATTTTTACCACCTCATCGATAAAGGTCTCCTCCGAAACAGGGTTTCCTTTTCCATATTTATCCACTAAATCAAGTATAAGTTCGCGCAGACCGTATTTTCCCTCTGATAATTCGAGCAGTCTTATATCTAACAATCCAGCTACCAATGATCCTCGATAATAGATGTTAGCGTATTGCTTCGCACCCGTAGTGAAAGATTCCTCCGCGATTTTCTTAAGGCTCCAGGTCTTATCGAAATGCTTTTCATCAACCTTGATCTTAAAATTGATGGAATTATCCAGGTAGTCCTGAACCGAAATCACCCCACCCCTCATCAGTAACATGTTAGAGGCCCATTCTGTCACACCTTCATAAAGCCACAGGTGCAAAGACGGCGTTGGAGAGACAAAATTGAACTTCTCAACCACCTCACTATGAATGTTAAGCGGCGTCACAATATGAAAAAATTCGTGAGAAGCAATGTCGGTTACCGCGCTCATGAAGGCACCGTTCGGATCCTTTTCAGCCATCACATATTCCGAGCTATAGCTATGCTCCCAAGCTCCTGTGGTTCCGGGCGGATTAGGCTCAAAGTGATAGAGAAAAGTGTATTGATCCACCGGAAGTTTTATCAGGAACTTTTGTGCCGCTCCCAACATATCCATCATATTCTTCAATAACATGGTAGAGGTAATCTTATCATTGGCCGAGTAGGTGAAAATTCGAATCGGTGTATCGGAAAGTGACGTATCCGCATAAGTCAGTTTACCCATAAGTATGGGACTGTCAACTGCATGATCAAAACTATTGGCATAGAATACACCATTTTCAAATTTCAGCGCCGTACCCACATCCCAGCCCTGTCTACCTGCAATGGTCAAAGCAATCGGGCTGGATTGAAGACCATTAAAGTACCCCAGAAAAACATGCGTATTGAGTAAGGCATGATCTTTTTCTAGAGAAGATCCACACATCAGGTAGATTGGTAATTCATCCACACGGGTGTCAAAGGTCTCCGCAACAGAATAAGTCACTTTTGAAATAAGTTCAGGTTTGGAAATTTTGAATTGGTTGATTGACTGTCGTTTAACCTCAAGCTCTTTGCCCTTCTTATCAAATGCTTTAAAGTCACTCACATATCTCCCAATATTCATAGTTTGATAGGTACCAGGTGCCGTAGCAGCAAACTGAAATACATCATTTTCGCCCGTCAACCCTTCCTCCGGCTCCAAACTGACATATATCGTATCTAAATTGGAACGTACATCTACCGAATATTTCATCACCGGCTGAGCTACAAGAGATAGCGACCCAACCAAACATAGCAACCAAACAAACTGCTTCATTTCTTTAATTAATGTTGTTTCTCTTTTTACGCATTTGTAAAATAGGCATACCCTTTAATTTGACGGGTGGTAGAATAGCCAGATTAACGCCATTAGTGCGGTATTGCCCTCCCAATTATTGTTAAAACCCCAAACGTTCTGAACGATATTGAAAAAGAGATGCGTTACTTTGCTATATGATCAGGTATTTACTGACTATAGCTACACTTGTCGCCATTGGTTATACAGCCAGGGCCCAGTATTCGATTGCAGGACGCGTATTAAACGAACAAGGAGATGAAATTGGTTTCACTCACGTTTTTAACAAATCCAGTGGTCTGGGAAAGGTGGCTGACATCAATGGTAAGTTCAATTTACTGGCCAACAAGGGAGATACAATCCAATTTTCCTTTGTAGGCTACAAAAACCATGAAGTAATCATTACCCCTATTCATCTTGCAAATTATATGCAGGTAGTGCTTCCAGAAGACCCCGTTATCCTCCCTTCTGTTACCATATACGCCGATCCCTATTACAAAGTGCCCTTGAACATGCAGGGTCCGCCAATGTATTTAAGAGGAATCAGTGTCGATGAAGATAAACCTGCCATTCAACCCGGTCAAATTACCTATGGAACCAGTCCGGGACCCGGTGGCATTCCGGGTGGTGGTGTCACACTCAATGGCCCTATTACTTATTTTAGTAAAGGTGAAAGAGAAAAGCGTAAGGCCGCTGAGATAGTTGAGGAGGACGCGAAGGTGATCACCTATTCTCAGTTTGTAGCAGAAGATTCTATTAAGCAACGCCTCATGAAACTTTATGCCCTGGATAGTACCGAGTATGATATGATCATTGTAAGGCTCAACAATCAATACCCGGGAATTGCCAAAGCCAGCACGCCTGAGGAAGTCTGGCATTGGATGCTAAGGTTCTTCAACCAGACAGTCCCCGTTGTCAGGGCCTTTCAAATGCATTAGTAATCTGTAAAGCGCCCGTTTGACTCCACCAGACCTGACAGGTTCCCATTGAATTTATCAGCTTCCAGCAGCTCCTCAATATTGATATGTAATCGATACCTCCAGTAATGCGGAACAATCGCCGGGACATTGATACGTTCCTCCATCGCATTCCCCCTTTTCAAGTCATCGCTCATGGCCAGGATATCCTGTATCGGGAATACTGCCAGCATAGCCGGAGACGCCAGGTGCTGTCTCACCGTTTCATAAGCCACCCATGCTTCACATCGCTTCGGTGCTATACCGTGAAAATGAAGGATGTTATTGAAGAACCTTTGGGATAGCTCAGAATCCTCTAACCACCATTCTCTCAAATTCGATACATCATGACTTCCTGTACTTGTGACGTACATCCATGGAATATCTGCAGGCTGCCAAAATTCTCTGGCGTCATTTGGCATACGCTGGATCGCCAGACTCAGGATTTGCAGTTCATCCATCACGCCCGGTACACAAGCCGGAACCATTCCAAGGTCTTCTCCACAAATGAGCATGTTAGTGGCACGTTTTAACATGGGCAATTTTCGCAACGCACTCTCCCTCCAAAAATGATTATGCCGATGATAGAAATAGTCGTTATGTAGCTCAAACAATTGATGCCTCGTCATTGGGTCGAGATGTGCAAATGAGGAAGTTTGATGTAGAGAGATCCGGGGATTGAAGCTCCCCTTTTGCTTGTCCGATTCGAAAAATAACACCTCTCCCGGCAGGCTGTAAAGTGGTAGTCTTAGGCTGTTGAAAAAAGGAGCTTTTCCCGGTTCCGTTTCAACCAACTTATCAAGTCTATTACAGATACCTACTTGTGTTGAAAATTCAGGCTTTAAATCGAATTGATTGTTTTCCCTTTCTATAAGGAAATTTTTCTTGATCCAATCGGTGTGCTCAGCGAACAGATAGTCCAGTAGATCTTCTGAAATATAGGGCTTACAAAAACGATCATAATTCCAAGATATGCCTCGGGATTCGATCTCTGAAATACTGTATGGAAGGGCAGGACTGAAGTGCCCCATGATCCCCTGAATGGCGTGCTTTGGCATCTCCCAGATTCTGAAAAACCCAAGGATATGATCGATGCGAAACACGTCGAAATAATCCGCCATTTTCTTCATCCTGCTGATCCACCAACGGTAGCCTCCCGCCTCCATCGCCTCCCAGTTGTAAGTAGGGAATCCCCAGTTCTGACCGACAACGGAGAAGTCATCCGGAGGTGCCCCCGTCTGTGTATCCATATTGAAAAGATGCGGCCATCGCCATGCATCCACACTATGTCTGAAGATCCCGATCGGGATGTCGCCCTTCAACACCACCCCATGTTGTCTGGCATATTCAGTTGCTTCCTTTAGCTGTTGATCCAGGTGATATTGGATGTAATAATGGATGGCAATGTCCTCATAATGATCCTGTCCGGGCTGGGCAAATTCGATCAATTGCTCGTCAGTCATCTGCGCATATTCACCCCACTGTGAAAAGTCGGCCGTTTTGAATTTATCACGTAAAAAAGAAAAAACTGCATAAGCGATTATCCAACTTATATTTTGGGTTATAAAACCATTTAACTCTTTAGAATTCAGGAACTTTATCTTCACTTCATCAAAGTGATACTTAAAGAATTTGGACTTCAATTTCATCACCCCCTCATAATCAAGCTGTGCACGCTGATTCAATCGCTCTGCTTCCTCATTGATACTCTTTTGAAGTTTTTTATCCTTCAAGTCACCGATCTTTTTCATACTCGCATAGATCGGATGAAGTGCATGAACAGAAATGCTCGCGTAAGGATAAGAGTCTTTCCAGGTATGGGTGGCCACTGTATCATTTACCGGCAATACCTGTATAATTTTCATGTTGGTCTTCACTGCCCAATCTACCAGCTTAGGGATGTCAGCAAACTCTCCTACTCCTGCTCCACTTTCAGAGCGAATAGAAAAAACGGGGATGGCAAATCCTGCTCCCTTCCATGGATCCGAGGGATAAGAAAAATACTCATCGTTGATCGCCACTTGTTCTGAGTCAAGCATTTCATCTGATAGTTCCACCACTCGATTACCCCCGGTTTCCCAAGTAGCTATGCGGCCGGTTTCCGCATTCACAATGACGTACTTATATTCAATTCTGGAAGGCTGTTTTGGAAGATCAAGAGTGTAATCCCAAATGGGGTAATTGGGATCATTCAAATGTCTTACCTTTCCTTCTGACCACTCTCCCAACTCCGGGGTATTTCCCATTATTCCCACCAGGTAATTTGGACCTACACGAGGGGCTCTCAGTGTGATAGAAACTGTGAGGTTTTTCGAAGCCTTTCCAGACTTTTTGGAGGTCTTTTTCTTGCTGGATTTTCTGTTAAAAAAAGCCTTGTAAAATGGAGATGAATGTAACAGGTTTTCGGGCGAATCGGAGTATCGGAAATGATCCCTTAAATACAGGCTTTCAGTGTCCGACATTTTAACCGTTCGGGCTTCGCCAAACTCACTCCATGATTCAGACTCAGACCTGACCTCATAGTAATAAATCAGGCCGGCACCATTCCTTAAATCACCACTTCCCTTCCAGCGGCCGTCCTGCCAAAACAACTCAATCACCAGCTCCTGGTGTTGCGCTGCTTTTTTAATAATTACAAAGACCCGCTCTCCCGGTTGGGTCTTTACCTGCAAATCAAACCATACCTTCATAGGATTAAATCTCTTCATTAGATCAGAATAATACCAGCACTTAACAAGGAATAAAATTGAGGCTGCAAATTTCCTAATATCACCTCAAAACCGACCATCTTGTTTAGAATCATTTAAAATTCCTCTATCACTCATTCACAATATTAAATTGGGCGGGCGACTATTGCTTCCAAATGATATATTTGCAGGAAATCAAGTGAATTAAAATAACTAGGCATGAAATTTAAACCAGGAGTCCTAACAGGTCAGGACGCAACAGATCTTCTCAACTACGCCAATGAGAACAACTTCGCCCTACCTGCGGTGAACTGTATTGGTACCAACACCATCAACGCAGTACTAGAAACTGCTAAAGAGGTAAATTCCCCAGTCATCATCCAATTCTCTAATGGAGGTGCTGCTTTCATAGCGGGTAAAGGACTTAGCAATGATGGCCAGGCTGCAGCTGTAGCCGGTGCTGTTAGTGGCGCACAACACGTACACCAAATGGCGGAAAAATATGGTGTTCCTGTAATCCTACACACAGATCACGCGGCTAAAAAACTATTGCCGTGGATAGATGGCATGCTAGATGCCAACGAAAAGCATTTTGCAGAAACCGGCTCTTCTCTTTTCAGCTCGCATATGATCGACTTGTCTGAGGAGCCTCTTGAAGAAAACATTGATATCTGCAAGAAGTACCTTGAGCGTATGGCTAAAATGGGTATGACTCTTGAAATCGAGCTTGGGGTAACAGGAGGTGAAGAAGATGGTGTAGATAACACAGACATCGACAGCTCAAAGCTTTACACACAGCCTGAAGAAGTATCTTATGCTTATGAAGAGCTTAAAAAGATCAGTCCAAACTTTACTGTTGCCGCTGCATTCGGTAATGTTCACGGAGTTTATAAGCCAGGTAATGTGAAGTTGACGCCGATCATCCTTAAAAACTCTCAGGATTACATCCAGGAGAAATTCGGAACAGGTAAAAACCCTGTAAACTTTGTATTCCACGGTGGATCGGGATCAAGCAGAGAAGAGATCAGAGAAGCTATCGAGTATGGTGCAATCAAAATGAACATCGATACTGATACTCAATGGGCATTCTGGAGTGGAATCCTAAACTTCTACCAATCAAAAGAAGGATATCTACAAGGACAGATCGGAAACCCTGAAGGTGAAGATTCTCCTAATAAGAAATTCTACGATCCTCGAGTATGGCTAAGAGAAGCTGAGAAAAGCTTCGTTACTCGTCTGAAAGTGGCGTTCGAAGATTTGAACAACATCGGAACAAACGCTTAAAATCGT
Source organism: Marinoscillum sp. MHG1-6 (assembly GCF_024714475.1). Lineage (GTDB taxonomy): Bacteria > Bacteroidota > Bacteroidia > Cytophagales > Cyclobacteriaceae > JAMZMI01. The sequence goes on from NZ_JAMZMI010000004.1 coordinate 452,421, forward strand.
AGCAAACTTTATTTTTTTAAAGCCCTGACCCACATCAGGGCTTTTCTTTTACCCTTAGGGTTTATAATTTTCTTGCTTAATCTTTCCTATGCGCCCGATCATCTACCAAATCTTCACTCGCCTCTTTGGCAATACCAACACCACCAATAAGGAATGGGGCACAGTTGAGGAAAATGGCGTCGGGAAATTCAATGACATCACGGAGAAGGCCCTTAAGGAAATCAAAAAAATGGGGATCACCCATATCTGGTACACCGGAGTGATCGAACATGCCCTACTGACAGATTACACTGAATATGGAGTGGCTTTGGATGATGCTGATGTGGTAAAAGGACGTGCAGGCTCGCCTTATGCGATCAAAGACTACTATGATGTGAATCCCGACCTGGCTTCGTTTGTTCCGGACCGGATGGAGGAATTTAGGAAATTGGTTACCCGCACCCATAAACATGGGATGAAAGTCATCATAGATTTTGTCCCGAACCACCTGGCACGTGGCTACCAGTCGGACAACAAACCGGAAGGTGTACCTGATTTTGGGGAGAATGATGACGAAACCAAAGCTTTCGCCCCCAACAATAACTTTTACTACTTGCCTAAGCATGGGTTTGTGGTACCTGAAGAATATGCGGAGTTAACAAAAATCAACTTTCCGAATAAGGACGGCTTTTACAAAGAGTTTCCAGCTAAAGCCACAGGGAACGATGTGTTCTCCGCAAAGCCCTCAATCAATGATTGGTTTGAGACCATCAAATTGAATTATGGGGTGGATTATGTCCATGGTCACAAATCTTACTTTGACCCAATCCCGGATACCTGGCTGAAGATGCGCGACATCTTGTTGTTTTGGGCCAAAAAAGGAGTAGATGGATTTCGTTGTGACATGGCTGAAATGGTGCCGGTAGCATTCTGGAAATGGATCACAGCAGAAATCAAATCAGCACACCCGGACATCATATTCCTTGGAGAAACTTATAAACCGGAGGAATACCGTCATTACATTCATGATGGTGGGTTTGACTACCTCTATGATAAGGTCGAGCTCTATGATACCTTAAAGTATATCGTGCAGGGACATGCCAATACGGATAGCATTACGAGCGTTTGGCAGTCTCAAGAGGATATTTCAACGCACATGCTCCGCTTTCTTGAAAACCATGATGAACAGCGCATTGCTTCCAGGTTCTTTGCAGGAGATATGCGTAAAGGCATCCCTATGATGGCCGCAACCTCATTTATGCATACAGGTCCTGTCTTGATGTATTTTGGACAGGAGGTTGGAGAAGCAGCTTATGGAGCCAGTGGTTTCTCGGGGGATGATGGGCGTACCACCATCTTTGACTATTACAGCGTACCCGAATTTGTGAAATGGGTTAACAATGGGGCTTTCGACGGCGGCATGCTATCTACGGATCAAAAGTGGCTCAGACAAAAATACATTGACATCCTTACAGCCTGTAATGACTTACCTGCTATCAAGGAAGGGGCTTTTTACGACTTGCACTACTACAATCGCAATGAGGATTATGAAGGCTACAGCGATCGGGTTTATGTCTTTATCCGACATTGTGAGGAGCAAAAGCTTTTGATCCTGATCAACTTCAGTGACTACCTGCAAACGGCTAACATCAAAATTCCTGAAGTTGCCTGGGGACAGTATGGACTCAACACAGATAAAATCGAGGTTATTGGTGAGGAGCATTTTGTGATCGATAAATCATCCACGTTCGATCATAAGGGTACTGACTCCCAGCTTTCCTTCAACCTTCGGGCTTGCAACTACAATATCTACGAGCTTAGAGAGGCATGAAGTGGCCACTCTCTTCGATCTATGAGGTTTTTGTAAGGTCCTTTGCGGATGGAAATGAAGATGGAATTGGGGACCTCCCCGGACTGAGGGATCAACTGGACTATATTGTTGGCCTTGGCTGTGACGCCCTGTGGCTCACCCCGTTCCACCCCTCTCCTTCCTACCATAAATATGATGTCACCAACTATTTCGATGTTGACCCGGAATATGGTTCAATCGCAGATTTTGAAGACCTCATTAAAGAAGCTCATGAAAAGGATCTTAAAGTAATCATGGACCTCGTCGTCAATCACTGCTCCCGGGAACATCTTTGGTTTCAAAGCGCTTTGAAAGGTGATCCTGAGTTCCGCAATTACTTTATCTGGAAACCGAAAAATGCTTTTAAAAGCAAAAAACAACGAAGAAAAGGAAAGAGTGGCGACAGTGACAATACAGTCATCTGGCATGAAATTGATGGACATTCCGATCTTTTTTATGCCTACTTCTGGGAGGGCATGCCTAATCTCAACTACGACAATCCTGCGGTCAGGAATCAGGTTTTCGAAATTGGTAGATTCTGGCTGGAGAAGGGAGTGGATGGGTTTAGGCTGGATGCGGCTATGCATCTTTACCCGGATGATCAGGTTGATGACACCGTAGCATTCTGGACGGAATTCAAAAAGGAAATGCAGCAGGTCAACCCAAAGGTATTTCTGTTAGGCGAAGTATGGAAAGACCTGGAGACCCAATCTAAATTCAAGGAGTGCTTCTCCTCCCTTTTCAGCTTTGACCTGAGCTATTCGATACTTGAATCGGTCAAAAGAGGCCTTATCGCCTCCGCCCACGTAAGTAAGGATGCCTGGAAGGCCGAAGACCGTGGCTCCCCTGCCGAGATCTACAATGAAGGTATCGCTCCAAACCCGGGTTTTATACAAAGTACTTTCCTTTCCAACCATGACCAGGAACGTGTAGTATCTTTTTTAAAAAATAATATTCACAAGGCCAAGCTTGCCGCTTCTATCCTCCTCACGCTACCCGGCATTCCTGTGGTTTACTATGGCGAAGAAATTGGCCTGAAGGGCAAAAAACCGGATGAATATCTTCGGGAACCTTATCCATGGTGCAACCAATACCAAACGGACTGGATGCAACCGAAGTACAATAAACAGCCAAAACCTGAGGTCGCAGCTCTGCTAAAGGATCATTACAAAACCTTATTGAAGTTTCGCAACCAATATCCTGAATGGGCAGGCAGCGAAGTCGTGCCCATAGATTTGAAAGACCCTGAGTTGTTTGCCTTTCAGATTCCCATGGTTGACGAGGAATTACAGATTATTCATAACCTATCTGATGAGGCCAAGCCCCTTGAGCTACCTTATGGGATGACACCAATCTTTTACACGTGTGGTTTGGAAAACATGGAGATAAATGAGTTTTTTACCATTCAATCGTACAGCTCAATAATATTCAAACCCAACACCCCATGAAAAACATTACCGTGGTCGGATCCGGAACAATGGGCAATGGCATCGCCCACGTCTTTGCACAATATGGCTATCAGGTAAGCCTGGTAGACATTGCAGAAGAGGCACTGATCAATGCCCTCAAAACGATTGAAAAGAACCTGCAACGGCAATTAAAGAAAGAACTGATCACCCAGGAGGTCGCAGATAAGACCACACAAGCGATTCAGACGAGCACGAACCTCGCCGAATCAGTGAAAAATGCGGATCTGGTCGTCGAAGCAGCCAGTGAGCAATTTGAGATCAAGAAGAAGATTTTTGAAGCCATTGATCAGGCTGCACCTGCTAATGCGATACTGGCCAGCAACACCTCCTCTATCTCCATCACCAAAATAGCTGCGGTAACAAATCGCCCTGATCAGGTGATCGGGATGCATTTTATGAACCCGGTTCCGGTGATGAAGCTCGTGGAAGTAATCCGGGGTTATGCGACCAGCAATAAAACTACGCAGACCATCATGGAGGTGAGCAAGAAGCTGGAAAAGGTACCTGTGGAAGTCAACGACTATCCTGGCTTTGTGGCCAACCGAATCCTGATGCCGATGATCAACGAGGCCATTTATGCCCTGTATGAAGGGGTATCCGGAGTGGAAGAAATTGATACGGTCATGAAATTGGGCATGGCACATCCGATGGGGCCACTGCAATTAGCTGATTTCATTGGACTGGATGTTTGTTTGTCTATCCTTAATGTCCTTCTCGATGGCTTTGGTAATCCAAAATATGCCCCTTGCCCCTTACTGGTAAATATGGTCACGGCGGGATACAAAGGGGTCAAATCCGGTGAAGGTTTCTATCAGTATACTCCTGGCACTAAAGACCTGGTGGTCAGTCCGAGGTTTAGTAGGTAAGGTGGAATTAGGATAACCTAATCCCCCTGCCCCCTTTCAAAAAGGAGATCTTCTAATCTTTCCATTCAAAAATTCCCCATTTAAAAGGGGTGGCTGAAAGCCGGGGGATTAGAACGTCACCATGAGCTACCTAAAGGAAGCCAGCACCGGCCTGTGATCAGAAACAAGTATGCTATAATCATTGATGCAGTTTTCAGGCAAGATCACCTCTGTCATTCTCAGCTTATGAAAGAGTTCATCGGTGATCAGGATGTGGTCCAAATGACTGGGCCAGGAAGGGTAACTCATCTCCGTCAGATGTCGGTCCGCAAATTGATAGTTCGTTGAGTCATTAATGAAATTCTCAAAGGGGGTTCCGGATTCAAGGTCATCATTAAAATCCCCGGTCACAATGACCGCCTGATCGGATAGCTCTTCATCGATGTATTGCTTCAATGCCTCACTAGCCAATTTCCTTCTTTCCAACCCATCACCACAACATTTTAAATGCACAATAAGAAGAGTAAATTCAAGACCACTGACATGAGTGGCATCCAGTCTTACCACCTGCCTGGGAAAAGCATTGGCATCACCTTCAAACAATAAGGTTGATTCGCTAAGTGAGGTGAATGCAGACTCCTTATAGATGAACCCAACCTCCAGGTTATACCTCACATTCGAATAATGGGCGGAATACATTTCCAGCCCATTGCCCAAATCCACAAACGCCACCGTATCCGAAATCTCCTGAACGGCAATGAGGTCGGCATCCAAATCAGCAATCAATGTTTTCACGAGGTCTTTGGTATTGACATCCTGAGGAAAATCCTGAATGTTCCATGTCGCGATGTTGAGTTCGTTGTTATAGTAAGCAGGATAGCAAGCGGAAATATCTTTCCCCGGATCAGTCTTTAGACCTATCTCTTCCTCCATTTCCAAATCCGGTTCCCTTTCAAACTGACAACAGCATAGCAATGCCAAGAGTCCTATTAAATATTTCATAGCCTGCAAAACTAATCTTCTCAACCATTCAGTTATACAATATTTTAATATTTCAACAGTAATGGTTTTATTCAGGTGATGATAAAGGCTCATGACTAAAAGCGATCAATTATGACATGATCTAAATCAGGGTATGGGGTGACCCCTCGTCCCACCGACCCTATTACCTATATTTATTTTTGCTCCAGACCAAAAACACTATCATGCTTAAGGATATCACTGCAACCGCCAAGAAAATATTGCTCCAGAATGAGCGATATCAATACCTCCGAAGAAAATTAAAAGCGCATGCCACCGCCATCAAGATCATTGGTTGCCTTGTGCTGCCATTACTCATCATCTTCCTCCCCGCGGAGTGGACTTTAACAGATAGCCTGACGGTTACCCAACACCGGACCGTATTCATTTTTGCTTTAGCCGCCATCTTCTGGATTCTGGAACCAATCCCCATCTTTGCGACCTCAGTATTGGTCATACTACTGGAGCTCATCCTGATTTCTGATAGTGGACTTAACCTTCCAGAAGCTACTGAAGCAGGTGAAAAAGTAGGTGTGATCCTTAGCTACAAAGCTATTTTGGGAACCTTCGCCAGCCCCATCATCTTTCTTTTCCTTGGGGGGTTCTTCCTGGCCATTTCCGCCACGAAATATGGTCTGGACCAGGTAATGGCCAAGACTTTCATCAAGCCCTTTGGCACAAACCCTAAAATGGTGATGCTCGGTTTGATGATCGTGACGGCCGTATTTTCCATGTTCATGAGTAATACGGCTACTACTGCCATGATGCTGTCAATACTCATGCCTGTACTGGCTGCTTTACCTGAGCAGGACAAAGGGCGTACGGCTTTCATTCTCTGCATCCCTGTAGCCGCAAACGTCGGTGGTCTCGGTACCCCTATCGGCACGCCGCCCAACGCCCTGGCGATGAAATACCTGATGGACTTTGATATCACCTTTAGCAAATGGATGCTTATGGGTGTGCCCGCTGTGATCATTCTGGTAGCATTGGGCTGGACCTTGCTGAACGTCTTTTTTCCTACGGACAGCAAGGAGATCAAAGTACAGATCTCCACTTCCAACAAGCTGGGTAGAAAGTCCTTCATTGTGTATGCTACTTTCAGTCTCACGGTATTACTGTGGTTGACAGACTTTATTCATGGGATGAACTCCTATGTGGTGGCTTTTATTCCCGTGGTAGTCTTTCTGAGCTTAAACATACTTGGAAAGGAAGACCTCAAGTTGATCTCCTGGGATGTACTCTGGCTGGTTTCCGGTGGTCTGGCACTGGGTCTGGCCCTCGAAAAAACAGGTCTCGCACAAGCGATCATCAACGGAATCCCTTTTGGAGAGATGAACCTGTACGTCATCTTCATTATTGCGGCATTCGTAGGGCTGCTGATCGCCAACTTTATGTCGAATACGGCCACAGCCAACCTCATGCTCCCACTGATCGCTATTGTGGGCAGTTCCCTCAGCGGCCTTGAAGGACTCGGAGGTAGCAAAACCCTGATCCTGTCAACGACCCTGTGTATATCACTAGGCATGGCCCTCCCTATCAGTACTCCGCCCAATGCGCTGGCCTACAGCACCGGACTCATCAGCACCAAACATATGTCCCGTGTAGGTGTTCTTATGGGACTGATCGGTATGGTCATCGTTTTTGGAATTCTTTACCTGGATCAAATCATTGGCATTATCTGATATGAAAAAGCTACTCCTAACACTCTTTGCACTGGCCACAACCTCCTTCATCACCCTCGCCCAGGAAGGCCCAACTTTTTATGCCGGACTACAGATCTGGATGCGATACACCGATTTAAATCCGGGTTCGGCCATTGGTACAGAGGAAAGCGACGAAGCGCTGGATTTCAGCATCAGACGTTACCGTCTGGGGGTAAAGGGGAACCCTTACGACTACCTCAGCTACAATATCCAGATCGGACACAACAACCTTAGCCGCTATGCCAAGGATCAACCTCCGAAATTACTGGACGCCTACGTGAGCTATCACTACTTCCCCAACCATAGCGTCACCGTAGGGAAACATGCCTGGACAGGATTATCGCGGTATGCGGCGCCTTCCACCTTTGCTGCGGTGGGTGCTGATATCAACTATGCCGCTACCATTGCACTGAATTTGCATGATGATTTCTTCAGAAGACTGGGTGTGGCTTTACATGGTGACATTAATGACCTGAATTACCGACTGGTGTTTTCCAAACCCTTTAGCTATAAGGCACCGCCATTGAGCAATTATGCACAGTTCTCGGATCAGCCGACCTCCCTGAATGTCAGCGGGTACTTCAAATACCAGTTCCTGGATCATGAGTCCCAATCTTCGGCCTTTAGCCCGTGGACGTATCATGGAAAGAAAGAGCTCTTCAACATCGGGGCGGGCTGGACGTACCAACATGAAGCCACGCAATCGCTGAGTACACTCAATGATACGGTAATTCATGCGATGAAATCTTTTGCAGTCGATGTGTACTATGAGCGCCCTTCCGGTAAGCTAGTCTGGACTTCTTATTTATCCTTCCTTAATCACCATTTGGGAAAAGAGTTTATCCGATATATCGGTGCCAACAATCCTTCCAATGGGGTGGTCAATACCCTTTCGCTAAACGGAAAAGGAAACAGCTTCCCTGAGGCTGGATCCGGACAGATCATATTATTCCAGTTGGCTGCTCTTAAGCAACTAACGAAAAATGCAATCCAGCCCAACCTGATGATCGAATACGCTCGGTTTAAGGCCCTTGATGACCCGATGGTCTTGTTTGAAGGTGGGGTGAATTACATCCTTGACGGACACAAATCCAAAATCTCCTTAGGCTATCAAAACCGCCCTGTATTCACTGATGACGGCACCGGAGCGAAGGAAAGCGACCGAAGACATATGGTGGTGTTGCAGTATCAGTTGAGGATATAGCATAGAAGTATATATTAATTACCTCCCTGTTGTTTTAAGTGTTCAGCTTTCAGCGTCACTTAAAATGACTGATGATCACTTTCGCCCTTGACAGTTTTATGACCTAAATGAATTCTTTACCATAGTAATGTTATTGGAGACAGCTCAACAACGGCTCAAGGATTACCATATTTTTGATAGAGCCAAACGCTATTGTTGTTTTCGGTCTTAGCGGACGCTACGACCAGTGGTGAGAACGTCATTGCGAACGTAGTGAAGCAATCTTTCCCAATCAAAAGAAAAGATTGCTTTAGTCGGGTTTCTCTATTTCTTATTATCAGTTACCGGTCGCCCCAACGCGCAAACCCTTCGCGGGAAGACTCGCGATGGCCAGGATTAGCAGTCTCAGGACATGGTTTGATACGGTTCATACATTAACCTTATTCCTTTCCGTGTTCGGAGACACTCGTACTCATCTTAGCTTCAAAGTGTCCTGAAGAACACTTCGAAGAACTGGGTTGCTGACAGATCATGAACGATTGTCGGGTGGTCATTTGTCATTTTCTCATGGTCAGGAATGATTGCAGGACAGTCAGGAATGATACTACTCCTTACGCGAGGCAAGTGAAAACAGCTGTGGATTGCTGATACTTCAAAGAGTGGCACAAGCGGACCACTGCGCCAGCTAAATTCTGAAGTTAAGTCCCTCCAGGATTGACCTTACATGATTCTGCTAGCGCCAAAGATGCTCTGCGAGAATGCCTTTAGAGCAGGTAGGTGGGGCCGCGTAGGCCCGTCGAAGCGAATGTCACCTTGAGCTTGTCGAAGCATGGACATTTTACGAATAAAAATGATTTCTCCTCCGTCGAAATGACAATTTATATAGGCCTAACTTAACAACGTTGAACACGTGTATGAAACTGAAGGCTTGATATTAAGAATTACGAATTTTGAATGGCATGAATCAAAAGAGGAATATTGCTATTAATTCCACAATTCTCTATGTGATAGCATTTATGCTTACCTCAGTTCTTCACGAGTTGGCACATGCTCTTGCCGGTATTTTTTACAATACTCAACCTGTCCTGCATCATAACTATGTAGAACAACTTACAACTCATCATATGTCCGCACTACAACTCGCCACAGTAGCGCTGGCAGGCCCCATAATGAGTTTAACTCAGGGATTAGTTGCCGGTTGGGTATATTTTCAATCACCCAAACAGGGCCTGTTCAGGCTTTTTATTTTGTGGTTTTCCATTTTAGGCATGTTTAACTTTTTGGGATACCTAATGACCGGGCCTGTTTTTCACAACGGTGACATTGGCAAAGCGCTGGCCCTTTTTAATACTCCGATGTGGATGCAAATCTTTATCGCAATTCTTGGGGCTGCCCTCCTCTTGCTGGTCGCATATCATCTAACGCGACCATTTCTACAATTTAGCTTCAAGGAGGAATGGGTAAACTCAGCGTCATCCAGAAAGAATTTCTCCTTATACATCATGATTCTACCCTGGTTATTTGGTTCAGCTATTATGACACTTTTATACTTACCTGTAGTGGCCATTGTCAGTATTATTTATCCATTCACCAGCGGAATGGTCTTCATTTTTCCATGGCAGAATGCAAGAAGAATTGTTAATGTTCCGGTATCAGATAATAGTAACCCGGGACAAGTGTCATATTTCACCTTAATATGCCTAATTCTATTGGTACTGGTGTTCAGACTCATTCTACAGCCAGGGATACCCATTTAATGAAACGGTTTTTAACACCTGACTGAAATGAAATATATCAGAGTCCCTGCCGTGACTCTCAAGGCGTGAAAGTCCGCGTTTCAAATGCCCGCCAGCAAACTGATTTTTCCGCTATTCCCAGACTGAAAATAACACTACCTCTCCACTATGATCTGCAAGTGTATTATATTCGGTACTCTTCATTAATCAGATTATGAACAGAAAAAAATTCATTCTATCTCTCGGATGGTTGTTTACTTCCGTTGCGGTATTCCCATCCCAGCTGATCAAATCGATTACCAACAACTACGGTAACTTCAAAGCCATCTATTTAAACAGCGAATTAAAAAATGAATTTTTCAATTTTCTGAAAAATGTATTTAGCCTTTACCCGGAAAAGGATATTCATCAGTTGATTTCGGATGCAACAGCAGCTAATAACACTGACCAGGATATATACCTGGAGGCCCAATATAAACTGGATGAGATCACTCCATGCTTTTCCCTTTTCACCAACAAACTCCCATCGCTATTCAAGCAAAAAGATGAAATGGCTAAGCAAACAGTGGCGTTGCTTGGTGAAGACACCACCTATAACGGATACCTGGAAATTGGTTCTTTGGGCAGATATCTCGATTATTTGGAAGAAAAGGTGAACATCATCGGCAATCGTTACTATGCGGATGGAAAGGAACCCGGCTATTCTATTACAGAAATGGTGGACAGAGGGCAAATAGCTATTGGAGCAGAATACATCCCAATGGCTGATTATCGCACCGAATATTCCAAACTAATAGACAATGAAAGCCTTGATCTGGTTACAGTATATATCGGATTTCATCATTGTCCTATTGATCTGCGCAAAACATTTATTTCTTCCATTCGCGATACGCTACGCGTTGGGGGGAAACTGATTTTAAGAGACCACGACTGTAATACGGAAGCTCAAAAAACGATGGTGGCTTTGGCTCATGATGTGTTTAACATGGGAACCAAAGAATCATGGGATTACAACAGCAAAGAAGTCCGCAACTTCTATTCACTTGAGTTCATCTGCAAATTTGTGGAAGATATTGGATTCAAGTTCGATAAACGGACCCTGTTTCAGGAAGGTGATCCCACCAAAAATGCGTTAATGATGTTCACCAAAGTTTAATCTCTCCCGGCTTACGAATGACAAAATCAAAAGCTGTCTTCAGGTTCATCTTTTCTCTATTCGGAAAGGTGCTGAAATTTCTATTCCGACTAATGGGAAAATGTACGTGGCTTATCCATAGGAAAAAGCGTTATTTCATTCCATTTTATGCATTTACAGGGTATGTATTGTTGGTTGTTCTGGTTATTTGGTTTTCCGGTGATCCGGATTTCGAAAAAACCCTTCCCGACAAACGACTAAACGATATAACTCAGCTAAATCCGATACAAGTTGCAAAAGAGATTAGACCACATTCTATCAATGATATTGTGGAAGCCATTCGATCTACCTCGGGACCGATTTCTATAGGAGGTGGCAGATTTAGTATGGGTGGACAGACCGGCTATGAAAATAGTCTGCACCTTGACATGCGAGCATTTAATGGGGTACTGCACCTTGACAAAGAAAAGAAGCAGGTAACCGTTCAGTCCGGTATCATTTGGAGAGATCTACAAAATGTGATAGACAAGGAAAACCTTTCTGTCAAAATTATGCAGACCTATGCCAATTTTACGGTTGGCGGCTCTATCTCCGTAAACTGCCATGGCCGGTACATTGGTCATGGGCCGATCATATCATCGGTTTTAGCTTTGAAAATAGTTACGGCTTCAGGAGATGTAATTACCGCCAGCAGGACAGAGAATGAAGAAGTGTTCAAGGCCACAGTTGGTGGCTACGGCGGCATTGGGGTGATTGCAGAAGCTACATTGCAGTTAGTAGACAATGTTAAAGTAGAGCGACAAACCAAACTGGTTGATGTAGCCGATTACAATGAGTTTTTCCAAAACAATATCAGGAAGGACACCAGTATAATCTTTCAAAATGGAGACCTCTACCCTCCTGACTTCGACGTAATCAACAATGTTTCATGGAAGACAACCCATAAGGAGCTAACCGATACGACCCGGGTTACGCCCGAGGGCATCAACTATTGGATTGAACCCAAACTGGTTGAAATAGCCTCATGGGGAGACTTTGGTAAATGGGCTCGTAGAATGTTTGTTGATCCTGCCTTTTACAACAAGGAAAAAGTTGTCTGGAGAAATAAGGAAGCAAGCTATGATGTAGCAGAGCTAGAACCAGCATCGAGGGAAGAGTACACCTATGTTTTACAGGAGTATTTCATTCCGGTAAACAACATTCAGTCGTTCATTCCAAAAATGAAGGCTGTTTACGATAAATATGATGTAAATGTGATCAATGTCTCACTGCGCCATGCATATCCGGACAAGGAATCATACCTTTCATGGGCCGACGAGGAGGTTTTTGCTTTCGTGATCTACTACAAACAAGGCACTGATGTTGAATCCCGAGCCAATGTAAAACGGTGGACTATAGAAATGACGGATGCTATTTTAAGTGAAAACGGAAAGTGGTATCTACCTTATCAACCTCATGCAACCATCAAACAATTTGCGCAGGGTTTCCCGAATTCTGTTAAATACTTTGAGGTGAAAAACAGGATGGACAGCATGCAGCGCTTCAATAATAAACTGCTTGACAAATACAATCCTTACCTAACGGGGCAAATTGAAAAAGAAAGAGAGGACATAAAAGGGTATTTCCGTGATGAAGAACAAACGGTGCTCACCGTTCCGGAATGGTACCTGGTCTTTAACCCAAAGGAATATGCAGACTTCCTGGAAGCTGGTAATAACCCTTCTGACTTTCCCTTTCTTGCCTCAATTGATGAATACTGGAAGCTTTATGACCGCTCTCTTATACTGGTTTCTGAGGCCTACCCCAAAAACAATGAATATCATACGATGCTCCAGGTGATAGGTGTAAGCATTACCATGGAGTACGCGGCAAAAATGATCTATGAAAACACTATTGGCAAATTGTTTAGCTGGTTTGCTGGCAATTCTATTTCAGAAAAGGAACAAACCATTATTGATGCTCAGAGAGCTTATAGTGACTTTATTTACCATACAGCCTGGTATGAATTCGAATTCCTGCCATGGATAGGAAAAGTATGGAAAGCTTCAAGTACCCGGGATGCCAGTTGGTTGCGCAAATGGGAACGAACCTTGTTTTTCACATTTGAATATGTATTCAAGGCCGGTTACGCTCAGTTAATTGAATGGGCAGCTGAGGCTAGCTACGAAGAGCCCGTAACCAACATTTATTTGATGGTATCTACTGAAGAAAACATGGCTATCTCAGATGAAATCAAGGTAATTAACGAACAAGGAAGCAAAAAGCTGATAGGTATAACACGTTGGGGTGCATTTACCAACACAATTCTGGACCTATGTGAAAAGGAAATAACAATCCATGAAATTGGAGGTAATGACGAGATCGTAGTTTCTATATTGATGGATAAATCTCAGCAGTTAAATTTCAAAAATATAGAACCACTTTATGAATCGAAGGTGGTCACCAGCGACCATCTGATGCGGCTGGTATGCATACTTCCCGTCAATGAATTATTACCATTTATTCGCCATGCAGGTAGGAATTCTATTGAAGTAGAACACGTGTTCGACTATTAGAGACACCAGCTATCAAAAGGATTTTCCTTATGCAGGCTCCTCTCCCTTCTGAATGCCAGTTTGTTATTGCCTTCTGAAACTATATAATTTTCAATTTAGCTTCAGCTGCACTCTTCAAACATGTGCTAACCCAATTGTACGATCTACCAAAGACACAATCCCTTTCATTGTCAAAAAGAATAGCCCATTCCCAGGTTGAGTAAAAGAGGAAATGATCCCGAACTTGTTGCATTTGGATCACTGATTTGTTCGCTAACCATCAAGCCAAATCCCAATTCTCCCCTGAAATACACGCTACGGCCCGATCTATATCCCAGCTTAAGGTTCACTTTATGTTCTGTAACATTTACGTCTTTATTATAAAACAAAGCCCAAAAGGAACCCTCGGTCAATTGGGCAAAATTGACCGTCATCGAGGTAAGCCCGTAACCCAGATGCCCATAAAACCCCTTGCCCGGTTTTGAAAAATATAAATTCGCACCTATAGTGGCATACATATATTCCATACCACTTGTAGGAGCAAAATAGGACCCATCAACAGCTGCCGCCAATTTTTGCTCCATCAAAGGGGTTAAATACTCCAGGCTGAGAGCTGCAACTTCAGGCACTCCAACCTTAATCCCTACCCTGAATGGGCGCTCCTGAGCATTGACTTGACATGAAATGGAAAGGAAAAGAAGGATTACGGTGAATGTTCGGAACATGACAGAGTGCATAGAGGTTTAAAGGAACGCATTTGAAATGCGTTCCAACTTAGTGCTTTATTGCATCTCCTGCATCTTCTTCATGATCTCAGCCAGTCGTGGACGCAACAGCTCCAGGTCATCATCATTAATCATGCTTCGATATTGTTCCCATTGAGTAGAGATCATTTCCTTGTAGGAGGCCTGTTGCTCCTCCGGAAGTGCATTGACCTGCTCTTCCATCACGAGATAACTGGTACCCATCGAGATCGCCATGAATTTCTGGCCGAAGTCTTTATCCCATCCATATTTTTTGACCACTTCGATTACCTCATCCGATTTGAACATGGCATCCAAGGTTTGACCGGGGCCATCCATCCCTCTGTTCAGACTTTCTCCCAAAGCTTCAAAATCCGCTGCCATAGGCTTGATGGTTTCCAGGTAACGATCAATATCCGCATTTGAAAGGACACTACTAGAGCCGGCATCCCCGCCCATCGCCTCGTTGATTTCCTCCATCGCCTCTTCGCCTTCAGCCATTACTTCATCCTGGTCCTTATCTGACTCAGATTTTTGATTGCTGCACGAGGCGAGCACAAAGACTAAGATGAAACATAAATAGATTGGTGATTTCATAATTTTTTGTTTTTAGGTTAGTTGATGAAGTTACGAAAATCAGTTATTGGAAGCAATAACTGTTTGACTCTGATAAATAATGTCTTATGCCGTAGAATGATTGTCGCTATCATTACCACCATTTCTTCGTACGTTTACTACCCAGAGCAACAAACCAGAAGCATACTCAGTGAAGAGATTGATAATATTAACCCTGTGCCTAATATTAGGCAGTTTAGTCGCTGCACAAACCCGAGTAGAAAAACCCATTCAAATACACTTAAATGCCAGTGGCGTGTTTCTAAGGACCCTCGGGAATACTTTGGCAGACAGTGAGGTTGATGAATTGATCGTGAAGGATTGGGGATGGCCAGGCATCACTATTGGATATCATTTAAACCCACGTCTCCACGTTGGATATGCCTTTCAGCCCAACAGGAATTTAGTTTTAAAGGAACCCTGGACCTTTGGTGAAGATGTAAAAGACGGAAACATTGTCGTTGATCATAATACCGGAACTGCCCACAGCCTGGAAGGCAGGTACTTTCCATTCAAATTTGACCTTTATGCGGCCGTATTTTTAACTCACGTTACAAAGGCAAAGTATAACATGGATTTTGACATGATAAATACTACTATGGTCATCGGACAAAATTCATACGCTACCGACATATATGCCGAATGGAATTTCAAATCCCTCTCCACCATAGGGATTGGATTAGGATATAACTTCGTTCACAGAAGCGGTCTTTCTTTTGACATTGGACTGGGAGTACCAATAGCTCTAAGTGCTCCCTTTCACAGGAACATTTCACTGCAATCCATTCAGGGCGTGACGATTGACCAGACGGATTTAGAAAGTGCGAAAAGAAGAATTGAAGATGAGATGTTCTTCTTTCCTATACAATTTCACTTCAATCTTGGCTACAATCTTCCATGGAATAAATGACCTTCCCGAAAAACTCGAAATTCTTCCCAATGAATACCCAAATCCTAAATACTCCCATTACCCTCGAAAACGAACGGGTTTTGCTACTGCCTTTTGAGCATGCAAGGAATGATGAATTGAAGGGAATCATCTTTGATGAAAGGATTTGGAAATATATGGGCATTTCCATGAAGACCGAAAAGGACTTTGACAGCTACGTAGCCAACACGCTAGTTGATAAATGTAATGGCCTCTGCTATCCATTTTTAGTGATCGACAAACTCAACGATCGGGTGTCGGGCAGTACACGATACGGATATATCAATCGGGCCAGCGAGAAATGTGAGATCGGCTGGACATGGTACGGCATTGAGTTTCAGGGAACGGGATTAAACAAGGCCTGTAAATTCGAACTATTAAATTTTGGGTTCGAAACCATCAGGTTCCGACGCATACAATTCAGCGCAGACGAGGACAACCTCAGATCACAAAAAGCCATCGCAAAATTAGGAGCACAACAAGAAGGGATTTTCAGAAACAACTATATCGACTCAAATGGTGAAAGTCGAAATGATGTGTACTTCAGCATCATCAGAGAAGATTGGGACTCAGTCAAAAAAGAAAGATTTCAGGAGTTTGGATAACCACCGAATTTATTACCCCTTATTGCCCTCTTCGCTCCCAGAAAAATTCCTGACCAAAATCATACGATAAGTACATGAATTTAACGATATTAATACCTATTCGTTCATGCTATGATCATTCTGGTTGCCACCGATTTCTCCCCCGCTGCCAATAACGCAGTTGATTACGCAGCACATCTCGCACAGACGACTGATTCGGAATTAATTCTTTTCAATGTATTTAAGCTGAATATTCACGCAAGTAACTCTCTGGCATCAACTTCCAGCATCGATAATCTTATAAGAAAAAGTGAAAACGAACTGATCAGGCAATCCAGAGACTTACAAGAAAGTCATAAAATCAAGGTGAGCTGGGAATTAAAAAAAGATGACACCATAGGAAGCCTGAAACAGTACATGAAAACACATTGGGTGGACCTGGTAGTCATGGGAATAGAAAGTAACCTCATCGAGTACAAACTATTTGGAAATACGACCACCTCTGCTATTCACCTGATGCAGTTTCCATTGTTGGTCGTCCCTAATGAAATTCCCTTCGCAGGCATCAATAAGATCATGTTAGCCTGCGACTTGTCCTACTTAAAAGAGGACTTTGAGTTAGGTGTACTCAAGCAGCTAACCAGGTGTTTTAAGTCGCAGCTTCAGGTTTTCCATGTTTTCACTCATCGGACAGAAAAACAACGAGATGAAGAATTAGAAAGGTTTCTTGAAGGAGTCCTTCATGGTATTGATCATACCTATGGTTATGCATACAACCACAAGGTAGGTGACGGCATCAGGGAAGGTCTTGACCAGTTTCCAGCAGATTTATTGGTCATGATACCCCATAAGCTCCGTTTTTTTGAATACCTTTTGAAAGGAAGCAAAACGGATCGAATGACTGTAAGAACCCGAACTCCCCTCCTGGTAATTCCGAATGAAAGAGTGATGTGATTAGTACCTGCTTCCAGAAACGATAATGTCTCCTACTCCTATTAGGAACCCTATACTATTTCACTCCCACTCCTAATGTCGCACTATTTTTTAAAGTAATCGGGCCATCACCAAAACGCTCCGACACAATTTTGAACAAGGCCTCCTGTATCTTCAACTGCCCATCATCACCTAGTTGATCAAACAACATCTGTATTGGCGGAGCACCTGACGTTAACATCGACCAGATCTCATTCCTGGTAGGAAGTATGAGCTCACGAGTCACATATTCCGTTGTCACCTCCCGGAAACCTGCTGCTTTGAACTCCTCTCGGAATCTATCCAGATCGGCAAGATTAAATACAGGTGGTGGAGATGGCGGCTTCGGAAAGTCCGGAATAGCACGACCGATAGCTTCAAAGAAAATAGCAAATGCCTCAAATCTGTCCGGTGTTGACCAACCACTGACCACGGCCTTATGTCCGGGTTTAAGTACCCGATACAGTTCTTTAAAACCCTTATTTCTATCGGGGAAAAACATCAATCCAAAACTGCATAAAGCACCATCAAAACGGTCACTGTCTACTTCCAGGTTTTGGCCATCCATTAACGCCGTTTCCACGTTTTGAACACCCACTTCTACTGCTCTGGATTCCAGTACTTCCAGCATAGGCGGAGAAAAATCAGTAGCCAAAACTGATTTTACGCGTCGGGACAAAGGAAGCGTCATAGCTCCTGAACCCGCAGCTACCTCAATAACATTGCTCTCTTTTGAGACTTCTAACCGATCTAGAAATTCTGAGACGTAAAGATCCATCAATCGAGGTGCAACTTCGGTGGCATAGCCTCTGCTGGCCTTGCCCCAGTTTTCTGGCGTATCAATCGTAGGTTTTGACATAATAATGGGGTGATTAGTCTATTTGTAAGATAATCATTTGATCTCTGACCTGTAGAACATACCGCCTGATACGGCAAATCCAATACTAAAACTTTCTCTATGGATATTACCTTGATCCAGGTAACTGTTTTGAGTAAATTTAGTAGTGAACTCTGAAGAAAAGCCAAAAGCCAATATTCCAAAAGCGTTCCTGGTCTATTTCGGAACTGCCTGGTTGTTCATTGAAGCTTTCAACTTTGTTGTACAGTGGTACAATCTGGAATCGAGCTACCTCGACATTATCATCATACTGGTATTGTTTGGGCTGCCGAGCGTTCTTATTCATGAGTGGTTCAATCAGCAATTCACACGGAAAGCGCTCATGCTTCATGCATTAAACATTACGCTGGCGATAACCGTGGTAAGTTTCAATCAAGCCTTTCCCGATAAAATCAACCCCACCAAGCTGCGGCTTTTAGAGTTTAAAAAAAATCAAAAAAAATTGGCTCAGACCATCAACTCCATCGCTATTCTGCCACTGGAAAACATGACCAATGATACTTCTCAGATTTACCTAGTAAATGGTATCCATGATGAAATCATTAGTCAAATGGGAATAATCAGCGGCATCAGGGTCGTATCCAGAACATCAGCAATGAACTACAAGGATACCCAGAAGCGTCTCAATGAAATTGCCGGGGATCTGCATGTAGATGCAATCATTGAAGGTTCTGTACTACCTACGGAACCCGACAAGATCAAGGTTCAACTTAGACTCATAGGCAATATGCCTGACGAGATACAACTCTGGTCAAAATCCTATGAGCTGGAAAAAAGAAAAGTACTCAACCTGTACGCTACCATTGCCAAAAACATCGCAACAGAAATAAACCTTGCCTTATCGCCGGATGAAAAAGAGCAACTTGAAGAAACCAGAACTGTTGATCCCAAATGCTATGAGTTATATCTCCGAGGTAAAGTGAATTTGGCCTTCCTGACTCTGACCAGTATTGAGAACGCGGAGCAATACTTTTTAAAATCCATTGAAATCGACCCTGATTTTGGACCTTCATATGCAGGATTGGCTGGTATCTGGGTAGCGAGAAAGCAATTATATAGCGAAACCTACCCTCATAATCTCACTAACCCTAAAATTGATGCCTATATCAAAAAATCCTTTGAACTGGATAGTATGGATGCGGAAGTCTGGCGATGGTATGCTTCAAAACTGGCTTATGACTTTGACTGGCAAGGCTGTAATCAGGCTATGGAAAAGTGCCTTGAGTTGAATCCCAGCTTTGCTGAAGCTCATGCCTTTTATGCCCACTTTTTAATGATGCAAAATAAATGGGAAGAGGCCTGGCGTCAAATAATTAAGGCAAAGGAACTAGACCCTTTAAACCCATTGGTGAAATTCTTTCAGGATGTTATGTACATCCATTCAGGTAATTGGGATGAATTGAATATGAAACCTCCCTACATGGCACCTTTGATGCAATTCAGTATGTACGCTGATCTGGGCAAATCCGACAGCTCTATTTTGGCATTGAAACTTACGCTGGAAGCCAGAGGCTTTGACGAGCTTTCGAACAACCTGGCAGCGCTATATGAAGAAACAAATGACTATAAAACGTCATTAAACATGGTGGGTGATTCACTGGTTTCGCTGGGTGACTCCTCTAGTATCCAGGGTCCTGGGCTATTGCTCATCTATCTCTATGCAGATAACGTAGAGAAATCCTTGAGCCAATTGGAAAAAATGTATATCGTCAGAGATCCTGACCTACCCTATTTTGCCATAAAAGGTCCTCATAAAAAAGAATGGTTCATGAATCACCCCAGATACATAGCCATCATGAAACATATCAACCTGATGGAGTAATAGAGGGACAGTTAAGACTGCTAATCGGCCCGTTCAACATTTTCAATGGCAATCTCCATTTTTTCATCCATCACATCGGAACCTTTCCCATCCAATGTGGCGGAACGCCAATTTGGTTTTTCCGTTACTGCTTTTAGAAGATCTGAAACCTCAAATTCCTGAACGTTTCCATCCGGCCCTTTTATGACCACCACGTACAAATTTTTACTGACCTCGTAGGTATAAAGGACTTCTCCTTCAGGTAAATCAGGTGTTTGAGCCTTTGTAAAAAATATGATTCCGATAAGACAGACAGCGAGGCATAGGACCTTTTTCATAGCTCTTCATTTAGTTACCACAGTATAAAAATACTCAATATCTAAAGCGTCCGCAACACAGCAGGCAGTCATGCAAAAAAAGGCACCCCTTGAGGTGCCATTTTCATTGCCTTTAAATTCGTCAATTAATTCAACGCAGTCTTTACCACCTCAGATAGCGGCGTTGTAGAATGTCCGATTAGTTCAGAGAGTGTTTTGCCTTCGTCATACAAATCCCCTTTGGATGCACTCACATCCCAACTCGCTATAGCATCCGCAAAGCCATCGGGCAATCCAAAGCTCTTAAGTGCCTGGCTGTAGTCTGCTTCTGGAAGGTTTTGATAAGCAATCACCTTTCCGCTCTGTTTGGAAGTCTCTTCCGCCAACTCTGTTAATGTATACGCTTCGTCGCCGGAGAGCTCGTATGTTTTACCCTCGTGACCGGCACTTGTCAAAACCACAGCTGCAGCCTCTGCAAAGTCTGCTCTACCGGCCGATGAGATTCTACCATCACCCGCACTACCAATAAGCGCTCCTGCTTCAACAGCACCGGACAATGAACCCGTGTAATTCTCCGTGTACCACCCATTTCTCAAAATGGTGAATGAAATACCCGACTCTTTCAGCAAGTTTTCGGTAGTCAGGTGCTCCTGAGCTAAATTAATCGTAGAGGTATCTGCCCTCAACAGACTGGTATAAACAATCCATTTCACACCGGCCTCCTTAGCAGCGTTGATCACATTCTTGTGCTGTCTTGCACGTTGACCAATCTCATTTCCTGAAATCAACAAAAGACTATCTACTCCCACTAAAGCCTCGGCCAATTGATCAGGCTTTTCATAGTCAAAAGCTCTTGCCTCAATTCCATCCACCTTTTCAGGAGAGCGTACCATCGCCACCAGGCTGGATGCGTCAGTTCTCTTTTTCAATTGCTCTACTACTAAAGTTCCTAGTTGTCCGGTTGCCCCGGTAATTCCGATTTTCATAAGTTTTATATTTTAAGTGTAATAATTTTTGTTACATTAATGGTCAAAAAAAAGTCAGTGAAACTCTGACACAAAATCTGCCAGTGTTTTGCCACTTAATTCCCTGACTACCGAGTTATCAATACCCGTAAACAGCACATCCAACTTTTCGTTGATATCCTTGCCAATGGGACATTTCGGATTGGGTTGGTTATTCTTTTTACCCAAAACATTTGAATTCTTAATGGCCAGATAGATGGCATCCATGGTAATGTCCTCACTGCCAACTGCCAGCGTGAAGCCACCTTCCTTACCCTTTCGACTCAAAACCAATCCTGCATCATTTAAAACCCCAAGCTCTTTACGAACAATGACAGGGTGTATGTTAATGCTACCTGCAATCCAGTCAGAGCTTAACCACTCTCCTTTTGCATCGGCAAGAAGAGTTAATATATGAAGTGCTGTAGCGAATCTTGTATTACTCATAATTGACTCAAAATTACCTCTTTTTACTTAATGTAATAAAAAATGTTACATTTAATTTTACTTTTTTCATTTACGATCAAAAATTAGGGCCATGACGTGAAAAATAAACATTATTGAACCAGGTAAGTCAGGGCCAAAAAAAAGGAGGCTGACCATTACTGATCAAGCCTCCTTCAAATCTTTCGGAGCTCTTCTCTAATGCAGGGCTTTTCAGCCCGCAACGACTCCCTTTACACGACCCTGGTACACTTACTCCGGTCGGGTAAGCTGGTCATCCCATCAAGGTTTATCGATATTTACCTTCACAGGATTGTCTACTATTTCTTTCTGATTTGCCAGCATTTGAAGCCAATCTTCCTTTGTGGTCACCTGTCCGCTTTCGGTCCAGGCGAAACCTGCGTAATAGGTCAGTGTGGTTAGTGTCGAATCGGTCAGGACAATCAACTGACTCTGATCCGGAACTTCTGTTCTGAAGTCAAAAGCTTTAATCACGACCGTAGGATCTATCACAATTCCTTCCCCAACCTGAGAACCCTTTATTGGCTCCCAATGGCTGTAATAACCCAGCTCACCATTGAGGTCAACCTCACCCTCCTTCTCATGCAATGTGATACCAATTGTATAGTTTGGAACTGGTTGATCCGAGGAAAGACTGATTTCGTACTTCGAAAAATTAGAACCTAAATCAAGGGTAATTCTTTTGGTTTCTTTCACCCCATATTCACTCCACGGTGCATAATCCAGTTCAAAAACAGTCCTGAGTGGCCCAATAGCAATTGTGCGGTAAGCGGCAAAGTTCTTTGAAGTGAGCAGCGTGTCATCTGCCCAAACTCCTGTCCCACCGGTACCACGGCTTTTGCCAACGTGGTAAGGATCATACCCCTCGCCATGATCAATATGATAGTACCCACCTTCTTTCAGGTTACCTTCATACCAACTGTCGATGATCGAGTAGTTGACCTTTTTAAGCCAAAGATCTATCCCACTCGAAAGCGTACCTCCCGGTATATTTTCTTCAATCATTCGCTGCGCTTCAGGGCCAAAGGTTCTGAAGGCCACCTTGTCATTTTCCCAGGTGTAATCATCTGTGCGCTCAGGAACAAATCTCGAGTAGGTAGTAGATTCAGAGGTCGGTTGAAGAGTGCTACCTCCTTCCTGCCAATATATCCGAATGTCCTTTTTCTCACCAGCCGTAAGACCAGTCAAAAACAAAAGTTCATCCATAGTACTGTCCTGATCATTATCCACCCACTGTGTTCGCAACTTCTCTTGCGTTAACACGTCCTCCACCAGGATATCATCCAAATTGCTAATGACAGAAATGTCTCCCAGTTGCTCTATTGAAATTCCAACCACTGCGGCTAATCGATCTACAGCTGCAGGATTCTCTATGGTAAATGTTCTGTCCAGTCCATTCTTTGAGGCGCACGAAGCCAAAAAGGCCAAACCCAAGACAATGCTAATTCTTTTCATTTTTTAAGGTTTTGATAAGTAGTCCAATCCCTAAAGTTGTTTAAGAATTGATCCAATTTCAACAATTGAATTTTTCCCTTCAAGTATAGTGTATTGATCAATATTAGACCTCACCTGGTGAAATAGATCATTGAACCGCACTCACTTTCAATGACAGGATTTGATTCTTTTTACCTGGAAAGTAGTGGTCAGGCCATCCTTGACCGTGAGTTCCAGCAGGGTGTTGCCTTCCGCTTGATACAATAAGGATCCAGACGGACATCATTTTTCCTCATCCATCATGCTTAAAGGAAGGCTCGTATTCCATATGTTGCTGCAGATCTTCCAGTCGCCATTTACCTTAGTCCAAATATTGATGTACTTGCCCCGGTCAGTTACACCATCTTCGCCAAACCGTAAGAAGTAGGTACCTTCATCAATGAGATAATCTTCATTCCCATAGAAAGTAATCGTCTCTTCCGTAAATTCCTGAATTTCATAGTTTACCCATTCAGTATTAAGCAGGGCAATTGCCTCTTTCCCAACCACAATCTCTGAATTCGGTGGGAAATACCTTGCATCATTAGAAACAATGTTGTTGAGATAGGCTGTATCCTTCAATATATGCGCCTCTGTAAAGCGCTTTGTCTTTTCCTGAATAATACCTCGTGCTTCATTCAAATCAAATGCGGAAGCACTTTGATCATCAGTTTCTCCTGATGAACTTTTATCGTCTGTACAGCGGGAGAAAAAGATCACGGCAAAGATCAATGTCAGAATAGGCATTAAAATCCGTCTCATTTTAATTGCTTTAGGGTTTCATAAAAAAACCATCCTTTTATCTGATTGTGCCTCAAAACCCATATGAATATAACCCGACTATCACCAGATTGCAACTGGTAGCGGGTTCTAGAGAACAAAATTAGGTTGTCATTCCTGACTGGTTCAGGAATCCCATAATATTAATGATAAGAGCTTCATAGCTGGCCCAAGTGCCCACTTGTGCTTGCAATATGACCGGTATCTTCCTTCCGTCAACTGAGTGATTTCAAGAAAAATTAGGACCGCCTGGTATCTATGCTATTGAATAATAGACATAAGCGGACGCTTGCGCCAGAGCTTTCAACCAATTGGTATCCGGATCTCAAAAAACTTTGTCTCAACCTTCAAACCTTCAGAGTTAGTAAGTCATATCTCAGTTGAAGGAGCCTTAAAATATATTACCTGATCGGAGCTGCTACAAAGTACTTTTTAATCTCCTTATATGGGATGACAGACCATTCGGGATTATTACATGATCTTTTAACCCCGGGAAAAACAGCTCCCATGTAGATTCCTTTATCCTTCAAATGCCATATTGGCTGTTGCCAGGCCTGTGAAATATTGTAATCACATGGGGTAATTGAAGTAAATTTTTCCGGATAACACCTTTTTAATATATCAACGATGGCCGAACCGAACACATTTCTCCTATAACTGAACCAATCTGAAGAATTAGGTCTGGGCGCTGTGCCCTCTCCCAAATAAACAATGTCTTCTAATGTTAAAACCTGAGCCGATATAATATTCAAAGTAACAAACTCAGACTCTTTATTATTTTTTTGGCTAAAACAGCTTGATTGAGTAATCTTTTCATAACTAACATAATTGTCATTCAGAAAATGAATGACAAACTCCACCCCATAACTACCCACAAAACCAAGCGTTCCACATTCCAAAAAACTTTCTACCTCAAGTATGTGAAGGGTTTGTAGCTTCTTATTTATCGCTGCAGTGCTTACAGCATTTTTGGGATCACTTATTCGAAAGGCTGTTATACCCGATACTGGTTCCCTAAGCCATATCAGGCGAAATCCTTTATGCCTCGAAACCTCCACCTCCTCAAACTTCAGGTTACTCGTCCTCAAATAACCATAGAGATTTAACGTTTTCAACAATTCCTGACTTTCGTATTGGTGATTAACTTTTGATTCAACGATAGGCTTCAACTGAATATTCAAAGTGTCTGCGCCACCGATCAACTGCCCCTCCCATTTTCCATCAGGCAAGTGTTTTATAAGGATACTCTGGGTGTGCTTATCTTTTAACTCCTTGGCACTTTCGAAATGGAACTGTGTTGAGTCAAACTTACCTTTGAAGAAGTGATTCAGCTTTTCATCCTGATAGAAATATTTCAGGTAAACAGCTTCTTGAAAATGATCTATCTGAACACCAACCTGACGACTACCTATGGTTCCTTGTAGGTAATATGTAGGTTCCAGATGGGCAAATGCTGTACATAAACAACCTAAAAAGAGGACAAGAAAACTGCTGCTTTTCACAATATTACTTTTGAAATTTCATAATTCACGTTCACCATATTCCAAACACCAACCTTTAATACATTTATAATGGCACAAGGTGCTTTAGGTCAGGAGAGCAAGGTTATGATATTTTACGTAAATACAATTATGGAAATTAACTCGATTACGAGCTTTAAAAAGCGAAACCACTTCGCAATAAATCTCCCCGACGCGTTAGTTGAAGATGAGAAACGACTATCGATGTAACAAAAAAAGGTCAGCTGATTAGCTGACCTTTTGGCTCTGTAGCGGGAGCAGGACTCGAACCTGCGACCTTCGGGTTATGAGCCCGACGAGCTACCAACTGCTCCATCCCGCGCTGTTAGGAGTGCAAAAGTAGTATAACTCTTTACACATCCAAAACATTACAACAAAATATCAAAAGAAATTACTCCCGTATCGTTAAGGTCTTTTCAAAAACATGGATATTGCAGCAGAAATGAAGAATATTGATCAATTTAAAGCTGGCTTTGTGACCATCATGGGAAAACCCAATGTGGGCAAGTCCAGTCTTATGAACCGACTGACTGGTGAGCGACTATCCATCATCAGCAACCGTGCACAAACTACTCGTCACAGAATTTTTGGGATTATCACCAAGGACGAATACCAAATCGTCTATTCAGATACTCCGGGGACCATCGATCCCAGTTACAAACTACAGGAGAAGATGATGAACTTCGTCAAAGCTTCTCTCGAAGACGCGGACATTATCCTTTATGTGGTAGAACTCGGTGAAAAGTTCGACAATCCAGATTGGTTACAATTAGCCCGACAATCGGGCATACCAATCCTCTTCATTATTAATAAGACAGATCTTGGGAAAGGATCACAGGTTGAGGATAAAATGGCTTACTGGAAAGAACAAATTCCCGACTTTGAACCCATTGCCGTATCGGCGGTCACCGGTGATAACACTGACCTGCTCGAGCAGGCCATCATTGATCTACTCCCCCATCACCCACCCTATTTTCCGGAAGACGAACTAACGGATAAAACTGAGCGTTTCATTGCTTCCGAAATCATACGGGAGAAGATCTTCCTACAGTACAAACAAGAGATTCCCTACAGTTCTGAAGTAGTTGTCAGCAGTTTCAAGGAAGATGAAAAGATTATAAGGCTTAGGGCAGAAATCTACGTAGAGCGCGACAGTCAAAAAGGGATTCTTGTTGGAAAGAAGGGTGAATCCATTAAAAACCTGGGAATTGAATCGCGAAAAGAGCTGGAGTCATTTTTCGGAAAACAGGTACATCTGGAAACCTTCGTTAAAGTGGAAAAAGACTGGCGCAAGAATGACCGAAAGCTTGCCAGATTCGGTTACTAAAATCGCGTGAACTAATCTTTTCCCTCTTCAGTTTAATGCCGATATGGTTTGCTGCAGATTTGCTCCTGCACCAAAGCAAACAAATGCGTAGTTTTGCACTTTCAAAAATTCACTAGGAAGTAACCGTGGGAAATATAGTAGCGATTGTAGGGAGACCAAACGTAGGAAAATCCACCCTTTTTAACAGGCTGATCGAAAGGAAGCAAGCCATCATGGATAATGAGTCCGGCGTTACCCGTGACCGTCATTATGGTTTTGCGCAATGGCGTGACCAGTTTTTCACGGTCATTGACACTGGTGGATACGTAGAAGGGTCGGAAGATATTTTTGAAGGTGCTATCAGATCCCAGGTGAAAGAGGCACTCGAAGAAGCGAACGTGGTGCTCTTCATGGTTGACTGCCACACGGGTATGCATGGTTTGGATGCAGATTTTGCCAATGTTGTACGCGAGATCAAAAAGCCTGTAATCATTTGTGCCAACAAGGCTGACACTACGGAGAAAGCCTACATGTCGCACGAGTTTTATGCACTTGGACTACCCGGTGAAATATACCCAATCGCCGCAGCGGATGGTTCCGGTACAGGTGAATTGCTGGATGAAGTGATCAAGCATTTTGAAGAGGAAAAGGAAGAAGAAAACACTGAAGGTTTACCTAGAATTGCGATTTTGGGAAGACCTAATGTGGGAAAATCGTCTTTCCTGAATGCCCTGCTTGGGAAAGAAAGAACGATCGTAACCAATATAGCGGGAACTACCCGTGATGCGGTAGATAGCCGCTACCAACTATTTGGAAAGGACTTCATTCTTACAGACACAGCTGGTATTCGAAAAAAGGCCAAGGTTCACGAAGACATTGAGTTCTATTCTGTTTTGAGAGCCATTCAGGCACTTCAGGACTCCGACGTTTGTATCATTGTCATTGATGCACAAAATGGCGTGGAATCACAGGATATGAACATCATTAGCCTGGCACATAAATACAAAAAAGGGCTGGTCATCATGGTCAACAAATGGGACCTGATTGAAAAGGAAACCAATACGGCGCGTGACTTTCAAAAGGAAATTGAAAACAAACTGGGGGTATTCAGCTATGCCCCCGTCATCTTCACCAGTGTGCTTAATAAGCAACGGATCTTCCAAACCATAGAGCTTGCCCTCAAAGTATCAGAAAACAAAAACAAAAAAATATCAACCTCGAAACTCAACGACATTATGCTCAAGGAGATCGAACATAACCCACCACCTGCGGTTCGAGGTAAATACATCAAAATCAAGTACATCACTCAGTTGCCTACCCCAAGTCCCACGTTCGCATTCTTCTGCAACTATCCCAAGGATATCCGGGAGTCATATGAAAGGTTTTTAGTCAACAAGCTAAGGGAGCACTTTGGCTTCGAAGGGGTCAACATCAAAGCCGTATTTAGGAAAAAATAGTGAAGGGAAGCTGTGAGGACATATTTGGCAAGTTTGTCCCTCCTGCGGCGGTTAGTTACTGCTGCAAACTCTACAACTATTTTGGGTTTGAATTCAAGATCAAGAAAAGTCGCCAAACCAAACTGGGAGACTTTAGATTTAATGCCCAAACGAAAAAGTATACCATTACCATCAACAATGACCTGAACCCGTATGCATTTCTGGTCACCTATATTCACGAGGTTGCCCACCATGTCACCTATATAGAAAATGGCAGGAAGGTCAACCCCCATGGGTCAGAATGGAAGCTGAATTATAAAAAGGCCATGCAGCCGGTACTTAATGAACAGGTTTTTCCTCCCAAAATATTGTTGGCACTTCAGAATTATTTTAAAAACCCAAAAGCCAGTAGCTGCTCTGATCCCGTACTATACAATGTCTTAAGAGAGTTTGATGGACCAACCGACTCCATCCCATTGAGCAAGGTCAACATCGGTGAAGTTTTCACCTTTAAAGAAAAGACTTATCGGAAATTAGAAAAACGACGAACCAGAAGTGTTTGTATGGAAATGAGCTCTGGAAGAAAATACCTCATTGCGGAAATTGCCTCTGTTTCTAAATAGCTCATAAATATTGGGGATTGGTTTCATCATTCTCTCCAAAATATTAAATTGACCTAGCAACTATAGACCATTCAAATGACACTCCAACCCGTCATTAGAATGATTATTTCAACCAGGTATGTCAAATAATATTGCTATCTATAACTTTAAGGGAGGTGTCGGAAAGACCACGTCCGCACTGAATATTGGCTATAACTGGTCCAGGTTATTTAAGGTCTTGCTCATCGACGCGGACCCCCAATGTAATCTCACCAATTCATTAGCTCCCCTTAAGAAAGCCACCGCTCCTACACTACACGATATTTTTAGGCAACTACTGCATGATCAAAGAGTAGAGATCAAACCTTTTGAAATTCATCCTTATTTACATCTTATACCCGGTGATTATCGAATGTCAGAAGTAGAATCCCATCAACAATTTGTTCATGAGGGGTACGAGATCGTCCGCAAACTCCTTTTAAATCTCAATAAAGACTACGACCTAGTACTCATAGATTGCCCAACCCATTTCGGCTTCTATCTCAAATCAATACTTCAAAACATCAATAGCATCTTAATTCCGAATGTTGCCGACGCATTCTCGATCACAGGTGCAGAAACACTGGTCAATCATCTCAAATCGATTGAAAACATAAAACAAATCAATATTTTGGGTATGTTTTTCAATATGTACAGGAATGACAGGATCCAAAACAGGAAAGTTTTTGAATATACACAGGAGCTCTTTGGAAACATCCTTTTGGATACTACGATTAGCACTTCCATTAAGCTCCGAGAGGCCACTAGTCAGGGGCTTCCGATATCCAGTTATCTACCTGATCATAAAATCAGCAAACAATTTTCGGAACTGAGCGAAGAGTTACTTACCAAACTTTTTGAACAAAAAGCCTTCAACCCCGATGAGATAAATGCTGCGATTCGTAAATTGAGTCAAATCAAGGATTAACGGACATTTATCTCAAAACGAGAAGTTATTTTTCATTTTGATGTTTTCTAATTTTTGGAATCATGCATTCAACGTGAATTTCAAAACAGCAACAAATTGGACCGATTTTGGGTTAAATAATCGAACTTAAATAGAAACCTATATGATCACTATGAAATCAATTAAATCATCCATCTCTATACTCTGTTTACTGGTAGCTGCTGCTATTTTCTTTCAGGGTTGTAAAGCATCGAATACCGTAAAAGGTGCTGCCATCGGAACTGCTGCGGGTGGTGCGTTAGGAGCCGTCATTGGAAAAGCTGCCGGTAACAATACAGCCGCCGGAGCCATCATTGGAGCAGCTGTCGGAGGAACTACTGGTGCCATCATCGGAAGACACATGGACAAACAGGCGGAAGAGCTTCGTGAGGATTTAGATGGAGCTACTGTTGAGCGTGTTGGTGAAGGTATCAAAATCACCTTCTCTTCAGGACTTCTTTTTGATGTCAACTCTTACACCATCAAAGAGAGCACCAAACAGAACCTTAATGAGTTGTCTGAAACACTTAACAAGTACGAAGACACGAACATCCTGATTGAGGGTCATACGGATGCTTCAGGTTCTGATAGTTACAATCAACAACTTTCAGAGCAACGTGCCAATTCAGTTTCCGGTTACCTTATCGGTCAGCAAGTGGATGTAGCCAGAATATCTACCATGGGTTACGGCGAGTCTCAGCCTATTGCAGATAATGAAACTGAGGCTGGAAGAGCAGCGAACAGACGCGTAGAGGTAGCTATCTTCGCCAATGAAAAGATGAAGAAAATGGCAGAAAAAGGAGAACTCTAATTGTCATCAAACCATTATTAAAAGCCCGGTTTATTCGGGCTTTTTTTATGCCGGTAACCTTCTTTGCATAAGGTTATTTACTATTTCAAAGACTACCATTGGGGTCATGGTACGCCAGTTGATCATCTGTAGCTGCCCACCGAAATTCACATATTGATCTATCGCGTAAACGGCCATCTCAGATTCTATAAAATCCCGAAAATTCAAGGCAACAATCCATCCGTCTTCCACTTCTTCAAACCATTCTTCATAGTAGCAATCATCGCTCCCATGAAAATTGAGTATGTTCTCCCCTATCAAAATGAATCTGGTTATTCCTAGACCAAGAAAATGCTCAATAATGTTGCGCTTGAGATGCATGATGTCATTATTGAGTGCATCATTCCACTCACCCAAAAACTCAATGATGATGTACCCTTCATGATAGTTTACATAAAGAACTTTTAAATAGAGAGTCTCAGAACCAAAAAAATCCCATCCCGGATCTATGTAGTATCCGTAAATATTCTCTGAATACAGATCGTAATTATACTCCTTACCGAAAAAAGGAGAGTTCGGGTCTTCAGCTGAATCATAAAATTTCAGCCATCGGGAATATGGTTCGATCTGATGCACAGCACAAAATTAAAAAAGGGGCTCGAAGGCCCCTTTGAAAGTTCAATTAATATTATTTATTCAAAAATATACCGGATTCCCAGTTGCATCTGCCAACGGGAACTCAAGACTCCGGAATCATCAAAATCTCCATAATAAGGCTTATTCTTCTCAAATTCCTGGAAGGAATAGACAGGGATATTGGTACCCGTCTGAAAGCCTTCAAAGTTTAATGGAGTGTAACCATCTTCCAGGTCGTAATTATACCTTTTCCCCCAGTTTTTGCTAAGCAGATTCGTGAAATTGAAGATATCGAGCGAGAGTTGTAGGGTGTTACGTTTTCCATTTTCCATCTCGATATAGAAATCCTGCAGCACCCTCACGTCTATGATATGCTCAAAGGGTGTCCGGTTCTGATTTCTTTCAATGTATTCCCCTCTTTTTGATTTCAGGTAATCATCACTTTCTATAAATGCATCCAAAGCAGCCCATTGAGCAGCGGAAGTAGCCCCATCTGCCAGAACTACCTGATCTAATCCGGAGTCATATGCTCCGAAAACGATCTCAGTTGCGTCCTTCGGAATGTACAACAACTCCCTGTTTCGTGAGTCTTCACCGGTGAGCTCATCTCCATCCCCATAAACGTAGCTATAGTTATTGCCTGATTGCCCCTCATAAATCAAAGAGATCGTAGACTTCATGAATCCCAGGTATTCCTTTCTGTATGTGACATTCGCCAGAATACGATGGCCCTGAGCAAAGTCTGATCTACCCAATTGGGTCCAAAAATTCCTGCCATTGATCGCATGTAAGCCCCGCCACTGTGAGGAGTTCTGAGAAGAGGTACCATCATACACCGTCCAGGCATCACCATACGCATAGGAAACGGATGTCGAGATTCCTGTTTGAAACTCTTTCGATAAGGTGGTAGAAACATTATAGGTGTATCCTTTATTGGTGTTACTTCCAAGAAGTACTCTACCGTAGGTTCCATCTACATCATCATAACCTGTCAGACGATCATCCGGGGTACCTTCCAGCCGGGTTGTAGGTATGGTCACATTGACATTTTGGTAATAAACATTATTCACAAACTTGCTATAAAGCCCTTCGACCGTACCAATGATCCCTCCGGGCAATTTTGCATCTGCAGCCAGATTCACTTTCATAACCTGAGGTATCTTAAAGTCTTTGGCAAACATGTCCACACTTCCTGATGGCTGGGTAGCTCCAACGGCTATATTCCGTGTCTGATTCAGGGCATCAGGATTGAAAGTAGTAGTAGAACCAAAAGCAGCGGCCTCAAAATCAAAACCCGTATTCAAACCGGTGTTGTTATAAGCAGCTCCCGGCCATACAAGTGGAATTCTACTTGTAAAGAGACCTACACCTCCCCTAACCTGTACATTTTGGTCTCCATTGACATCATAATTGAAACCCAATCTTGGCGACCATGATATTTGTGGATCAATGAAGCTCCCTGGTGCCGCGCCCTTCAGGTCATACGTACCCGAAGTGACGATAGCAGAGGTTTCAAACTCAGAATTTGTAGGAGTATTCTCAAAAATATTGATATCCGCTCTCAGTCCTAAAGTCAATCTGAGCTTTTCATTAGCCTGAAATTCATCCTGCACATAAAGCCCAAACTGTGAAGCAGTAAACTTTGCTGCAGCACCATCCCCTGCATCCCCAAGCCTTGGGTCATTTAGTGCGTAGCTGAATTGATACAGTGGAACCGTCAGGTTGTTGTAAAAATCATCCAGGAAAGAGGTTCCTTGCACACCATAACCGAATTGAGTGCTGTAGCTGTAATCTCCGTAGTTAAACGGAATGAAAAGGTTTAGTGTCTTGTAGAATTCGGCATTCGCGCCAATTAAGAAGGTATGTCGGCCTCTATACAATTCAAAATTATCATTGATAGTAATGATATCCTGATGTAATAAGTTGGCCGTAGAGAATGGCTCCGAACCAAAGAAAATTCCCCCTCTGCCATCATCAATAAATACTGAAGGGAAAGGGTCTCCAAATGGATCTCGATCATCTCGAACAAATGTCGCCCCCACAGTAAGATGGTTCGACATGGAATTTCCAATCATGGATTTCAGCTCCAGCGCTGATGAATTGGTAGTAGACACTACATACTCTGATCCATTTTTGAACTGAATGCTGGAAGCAGAAGACCTTCTGGCTTCAAGATTTTCAGCACGGGTATAAGAATGTCTGACAGTTAGCTTATGTTGTTTGCCCAGGTTAAAATCAAATCGTCCTAAGATTTTATCACTATTGAGAAAAGCAGTGTTATTCAGGTAAGAGCCCGGATTGTATCCATAATTGGTTTTCAAATAATTTGACAAGCCGTCAATATCCGATTGTGTAATGTCTCCATTGTAATTTTCAAAACTAAACGGCTGAGGAGTTTCATCTCGTTGAAACTCAGCATTCAAAAAGAAAAAGGCTTTGTTTTTAACAAGCGGACCACCTACTCTCACACCATAGGTTTGGGCGGAAAATTCAGCCAGCTTTTCTCTCTCAATGATATCTTTTTGTCCCTTCTCAAAAGGTGTTTTCCCTGCCAGGTTTTCGTTTCGAAAGAAGTAGTACGTTGAACCTTCAAATTCATTCGTTCCACTTCTGGTCACCGCATTAATAGAACCTCCGGCAAACCCGGATTGCCTCACATCATAAGGCGCCACGGATATTGTAAATTGTTCAATCGCATCCAGCGAAATCGGCGATACCCCCGTCTGTCCACCATTGGTTCCACTCGCCGCCAATCCGAAAACATCGTTATTTACAGCCCCATCGATGTAGATGGCGTTGTATCTGTTATTCATACCGCCGATGGATATTTCCAAACCATCCCCTCCTTCTTCAATGGTAGCCTGAGGATTGAACCTGGCAAAATCACCTATCGAACGTCCCACCGTAGGGATTTCGTTAATCTTTGAAGTTCCGAGATGTGTCTCTGCTCCTGTCTTAGTACCTGAAAAAGCATCTCCTACACCCGCTGAAACGATGACTTCCTGCAACTGAGTAGCTGACTCCTGCAAAACGACATTCAAATTATAGGCCTGACCCAACGATAAAGCAATACCCTCTTTGGTTTGTGTTTCAAACCCAACAAAAGAGATGGTAATTGTGTATGGCCCACCTACTTTCAATGCAGGAAGCCTGTAGAAGCCATCAAAATCGGTAATATTTCCCCATTCCGTACCGGTTGGTTCATGGACGGCTATCACCGTAGCACCAATCAATGCCTCCCCCTGATCATCGACTATCCTTCCCCTCATTGAAGCAGTGGTCGTACCCTGCGCATAGGCTGCTAAAGACAATAAAGCCAGCGTCCCGGCCATCAACAGTCTTCCAAGTAAATATTTAGTCATAGTAGTCATTCAGGTTAGTCATCCAAAAATAACCTTGATTCTCATTTAATCTGATTTTCAAATAATTAATTTTCAAGCATTTAGTTAACACTGAGTTAACGAAACTCTCAATTACTTAACAAAAACGCATAGGAAGGTTTGGATCATTGTAATCCACTACCCTCACTTGATGAGACGATGAATCATGATTTCGAAATCCTTAAGAAAACGTTTGAAATATTGCGGGCTACTCTTGGATCAAGCAATAAAGTTGTGGGGAGATTATATTCATCAGTCAAATCCACTAGCAGAAATGTAGAGTTGATTACATCTCTTCATTGTATATGATTGCCCTATTTACATTCCCCTTAAAATTACGCTAGTCATGCCATGACTGACTAGAGGGCTAATAGAATTCATGTCATGACTTTTTAAACAAATTCTTCCTACCTATCATGGAGGTCTTCGGCATTGAAGGAATTCCGATCAGAAATTCAAATATTGGAATGCCCATTTTTGAATCCGTTGTTTGAGTCCCGATAACATCGGGATGAGTTTCGGATTCATTACCTATTGAATTTGAATTTCCGGAATTACTTCACAGCCTTGATTTTTGGCTTCCGTTTGCATCAAGGCAAATGGAAGGGGTGTTCAACCTTGGGAGCAAATGTAGGAAAAGGGATATCCCACAGGTTTTCGGACTGATCCCTACTTTTTGGCTTGAGCAAGGACCGCCCGAACTGAGCCATGTGTTTTCAATAACGATCGGGCTTCTTCTTCTGAAATATTCAATTCGGCCATGATCATGCGAGCTCCCCTGAACTCCAGTTTTTGATTGCTCAGTTGCATGTCCACCATTTTATTTCCCCTGATCCTTCCTAACTTGATCATTACGGAAGTGGAAAGCATATTCAGCACCATTTTTTGGGCCGTTCCTGATTTCATTCTGGTACTTCCGGTAATGAACTCCGGCCCAACAGCCACCTCAATAGCATACTCACAGGCCTGCCCAATCTTCGACCCGGGACTACAGGTAATAGCCCCGGTGAGTAAACCTTCCTCTCGCGCCTTCTGAATACCTCCAAGGACATAGGGAGTACTACCGGATGCGGCCAACCCTACAATACTATCCAGTGAACCAATGCTGTATGCTTCTAAATCTTCCCAGGCCTTTTCTGTATCATCTTCGGCAAATTCGACAGCTTTTCGAATAGCACCATCTCCGCCTGCTATGACGCCAACCACAAGTTCATCTGACACGCCAAATGTAGGTGGGCATTCAGAAGCATCCACCACACCCAACCTGCCACTGGTTCCAGAGCCAATGTAAAACAATCGCCCTCCATGTTTCATCCTTTCAGCAACGGCATCCACCAGCACAGCAATCTGTGGAAGGCATTGTTGAACCGCCAGAGCAACTTTAGCATCCTCCTGATTAATGGATTGCAATATTTCTTGCGTAGACATATTTTCAATGTCATTGTAAAGAGAACTATGTTCGGTCGAGGGGAGTTTATCCATATTGTTGGTGATATTTGATCAGATCATCCATTGGTGACTGCAGCACCATGTCGATATATAAGTCTTTTTCGGAGCCTACCTTCCTCAACATCTCATCAAAATGATGAGCGATAGACCCTGTGAAACGCCATTTAAGATCCATTAACCTTGGATCATTGTTATACATACTCTTAAAAAACATCCTAAGTCCGTCATAGACCATCTGGTAAACATACGGATGTTTTTGCTGCATACTTAGAAACTCGCAAAAGCCGGCTATAACACGGTTAGGGTGATCCTCTTTATAGGCTATATCCAATGCCCTCAATTCATCAAAATCAGGAAACTTGAAAAGGAAAGCCTTTTTAACTTCCTCAGGAACCTGTCCCCTCAATAAGGCTGCAATAAAGGTTTTCGCCAGATAAAATCCGCTCCCCTCATCTCCCAACACATACCCCAGGGATGGAACACGCCTCACAATTTCTCCATCAACACACTCTCCCAGGGCAGCACCTGTTCCCAACACACCAATCATCCCATGTTCCTTTCCAAAGGCTGCACGCGCTGAGGCGGTAAGGTCTGATCGTACATGTATCTCACTATCACTGAAAATAGATTTGAGAATTCCCTTAACTACCTCTGCCCGATCTTCTGAAGCAACACCGGCTCCATAAAAATGAAGGGTATCTATTTCAGAAATCCAATCTGCAAACTTCTGAACAACCTCCTTTTCAAACTGAATGAAGGTTCCGGAGTTTGGGTTCCAGCCGACCGTATTCAGAAGCTTTATCCCATCAGGACTTAAAAGGCACCAATCCGCCTGTGTGGCTCCTGCATCTACTATTAGCTTCATGGGATCAATTCTCCTATTTGTTCAAATTTCTCAAATACTCTTTCGGTATGAGGTGCGTCCGGTAACTCATCGGTAAGGTCCTGCCCAGCCCAATGCTCATAATGCTTACCTTCTCTCCATAATCGACTTTTGGTCACATCATATATGCGACCCTGATAGGCGATCCATACTTCTTCTCGATCTGACCCATTCCTGAGCGCTAACTGGGATTTTGTGATCTGCCTCATTTGAACGTCACTATCGTTATGCCACTTCCTCCAAAATCCACATGTTCATCCACAGCCGACGCAACGCTTTGATGTCGCCTCAGGTGATTTCTCACTAACTCCCTCAATACACCATGCCCCTTGCCGTGCAATATCCTTACCTGATCGGTTCCAAGCATCAAAGCCTGGTCGATGTACTCATCCACTTTTCCCAGTGCCTCTTCTGCTCTCACCCCCCTAATATCCAGTTCTCCATTAAATTTCGACATCTTCTCCAGCATATTGACACCTCCAACCCTACTCGATTTCTTCTTTTCTCCCGAAGAAGCAGATTTGCTGGTTTTTTCTAATTTCTTGAGATCAATGAAGGAAATGATATTTCCAAAACGCACCTGCGCCTGCTTGCCTTTTAGGTGCATCACTTCACCGGCAGTATCCTGACCGATGATCGTTACCGCATCACCAGGTTTGATCTCCGCCTTCTTAGCCGCCTTGGGCTCTCGCTCCTCCAGACGTTGCTTTTTAAAGGCTTCCAGCCCCTCTCTTGCCTTCCTGGTCTGTTCTTTATCTGCCTTTTGTTCCTTGATCTGGCGTATGGTGCCTTCAATTTTCTTGTTGGCTTCAGCTAATATCTGACGAGCCTCGTTCTTGGCTTTTTTAAGGATATCTTTTCGCTCCTCCTGCACCATTTTTCTCACCTCCT
This sequence comes from Marinoscillum sp. MHG1-6, assembly GCF_024714475.1. Taxonomy (GTDB): domain Bacteria; phylum Bacteroidota; class Bacteroidia; order Cytophagales; family Cyclobacteriaceae; genus JAMZMI01. The sequence goes on from NZ_JAMZMI010000004.1 coordinate 490,332, forward strand.
CATAATCCTTTCGGATCTCAAAGATCTCTTTTTCGCTCTTCTCTGCCTTCTTATTGAGTTGACGATACTTGTTTCGTTCCTTTTCCAGATCATTCAGCAAAAACTCATAATCAACCTGGTGACTACCGATCTTGGTTTTCGCATCTTCAATCAGGAGTTTAGGGAGTCCGATCTTTTTTGCAATTTCAAAAGCGAAGGAACTTCCCGGCTTGCCTATTTCCAGTTCAAATAAGGGCTCCAACTCTGCTACATCATATTTCATGGCTCCATTGATCACCCCCATATTGTTTTCAGCAAATTTTTTAAGGTTTTGATAGTGCGTGGTCACCACTCCAAAGGCCTTTTTTCGATGCAATTCGTTTAGGATAGACTCGGCAATGGCACCACCAAACTGAGGCTCGGTCCCTGTACCAAACTCATCTATCAGGAACAAGCTATCTCTGTCAGCCATTTCATTGAAATACTTCATGGCTGTAAGGTGAGAACTGTAGGTACTTAAGTCGTTTTCAAGTGACTGAGTATCTCCTATATCCAGAAAAACACTTCTGAAAATTCCAAATTCAGACCTTTCATCTACCGGCACCATGAATCCGCACTGAAACATATACTGGATCAGGCCAACTGTTTTAAGTGCTACGGATTTACCCCCGGCATTTGGTCCGGAGATAACCAGGATGCGATTTTCCTGCCGATTGAGTCTCAAAGAAAGTGGTATGGTCGGCTTTCCACTGGCATTATGAGATAACCACAATAAGGGGTGTCGAGCTTCCATCCAGTGTACCACCGGATATTTCTGCGTTTTTGGTTTGACGGCCTCTATCTCTTGTGAAAAAACAGCTTTGGCATGTATAAAATCCAATAAACCAAGAAAAAAAGTACCCTTCTCAATATCCTTTAAGGAAGACCTTAATAAATCGGTCAGCCTTGTAAGGATTCTTGCAATCTCCCGACGTTCCTGATAGAGTAATTCCCTAACCTCATTGTTCAACTGAAGGGTATCAGTTGGTTCCAAATAGACTGTTTGACCGGTAGAGGATTCATCATGGACAAACCCCTGGATTCTGCGCTTATTCTCAGCCCTAATTGGAATCACCAATCGACCTTCTCGAATGGTCACAATACTATCTTCGTCAGTCAGCTTATCATGTATCGCCTTCTTAAGAATCTTGTTGATAGCTGTTCGAACCTCTCTTTCCTTTTTGACAAGTAGATTGCGAATTGCTTCAAGTTCGGGACTGGCATTATCTCTCACCAGACCTCTTTCATCTACGATTCGGTCTATCTCATTGATCAGGTTCTGATCGGAAATAAAGCCAAGCGTAAGCTTAAATAGTTCAGGTGATTGGGTTTGACGTTTTTTGAGGAACTGAGTCCACTCATACAACGTACGAAGTGTGGATTTAATAATCCCAAATTCTTCCGCCTGGAGAAATACTCCGGCAACTTTAGAGCGCTTCAAAAAGGCTCTGATGTCCATGAATTCCCTCGAAGGCACATTTTCTCCTCCGGAAAGAATTTGAAGCATTTCATCCGTCTGGTTCAACCAGAGCATGACCTCATCTAATTTCGATGACGGCTTCACGCGGCTGACATACTCTTCTCCGGCCGGGGTATGGCATTTCTGCCTCACCATTTCCAGCACCTGATCAAACCCTAACTTATTCTCGTAATCCTTGGGGAATATCAGCATAAACTATTTTAACGTCGATCTTTTCTCTCTACTCAGCAAAGTGTCTACTACCTCATTGTACACCTTCTCAAATTTCTTTGGATTGGAAAAGTAGTGCTTTAAACTATTCTCGTACTGCTCAGGTGAGATATTCAAACTATCCAACAACATAGTTTCATAGTGCTGATAAAGCTTTTCAGCCGAATCACTTTTAAGGTACAATTTATAAATCTTAGCTTCCAAAATATGAACTTCGGTCATTACCCTTGCCATCTCAGATTTACTCAACACTTCACCGTAATCTTCCGTATTGTTTTGAGAGCAACCAAGAAGCAGCAATAGACCTATAACAAGTATTTTCTTCACAGGATTCTTTTCATGATACAAGATACATGACAGTTGATTTTCAAATGTCTAAAAATTCAGAACGAGGTTTTCACACATTTTAACATGTCAAACCTCCAAAACTGTTCAATTGATATATTTTTGAATCCCAAAATTACTCCGCATGAAGGATATCCTCAAAAAGCTCCGTAAATATGAGATCAGAATCCGAAAGGCGATCAACTCGCAGATGCAAGGGGACTTTCATTCTATCTTCAAAGGATCCGGTTTGGAGTTCGACGATGTGCGTTCTTACCAGTACGGGGATGACATTCGAACTATCGACTGGAACGTAAGCGCAAAGGGGCATGGAACCTTTGTGAAAACCTATATCGAGGAAAAGGAACAAACTGTACTTTTTGTGCTGGATGTGTCTGCATCTCAGGAAATTGGCGAAGAAGGCAACCAGAAAATTGACCTTGGAAAAGAGTTGGCTGCGCTATTGTCTATGTCGGCCATCAAGGAAAGTAGTCAGGTTGGGTTGTTATGCTTTTCGGACCAAAAGGAAAAATTCATCAAGCCGGCTAAAGGGTCCAAACACATGTATCAAATTCTTTCGGGAATATTTAACCTCAAGCCCAAATCCCGAAAAACTAATCTGGATTTAGCTATCAGAACAACGCTGAGCTTGCTTAGGAAAAGAGCCGTGATCTTCCTTATTTCTGATTTCATCGATGAAGGTTTTGAACATAGCATGAAAGGTTTGGCAAGGAAGCATGACCTTGTTGTCATTCAACTAAAAGACAAGCGAGAAAGCGCCATGCCCGGACTGGGTATCATTCCTTTATTTGAAAAAGAATCCGGAAAAACCGTATGGATCAATTCTTCCTCCGGTGACTTTAGAAATACTTTCAACAATACGAACAAGAAAAATAGTGATCAACTCGAAAGTTTTTGTAGCAGAAATGATGTGAACTACGTTTCCATCGAGACGGGTGAAGATTATGTCCCGAAACTTATCAGGATGTTTAGACATAGAAATAAATCGAGTATTCAACGTGCGAAATAACCTACTCCTCTTTTTATTGGTGTTGCTTTCTCTGAACTGCTTTTCGCAAAAGCTGGAAGTCAGAGGTGGTTTTGTTCAGGATCATTTCGAGCTGGGGGACGAAGTGCAGTATTATCTGACTGCCACCTATCCTGACCACATGAACCTGTTCTTTCCCGACAGCACCTACAACTTTTCCCCTTTTGAGTATTCTGCAAAGAACTATTACCCTTCTAAAAGGCTACCTTCAGGCCAGGTTTATGACACAGCGATCTATACCCTTCAATGCTACGAAATAGACCCTTCTCAGGGGCTCAGCGTGCCTGTGATCATCCTTTCACCTAAAGGGGACAGCACCAAAATATTTACTAAAGCGGATACCATCTTATTCTACGAACTGGCACCAGTGGTGACTGACACCACCAGCCTCCGCACCAACGTGGCCTACACAGAGGTGGATACCCTATTCAATTTTCCGCTTTTGTGGATCTCCCTGGGAGTGGTGGTTGTGTTAGCACTGGTCACATTCCTGATCTTTGGCAAGAAAATCAGGAGGATTCTCAAACTCAAAAAATTGAAAAAGGACTACATCCGCTTTTCAGAAGAACTCACTCAATACATCCGTACATTAAAAGAAAACCCTGATAAAATTACGGCTGAAAGAGCCCTTGTGTCCTGGAAAAATTTTTCAGAGCGGCTGGAAGACAAACCTTACTCCAGAATGACTACCAGGGAAATTCTTGGCTTTGGCTACACAGCAGAATTAGACGAGCCGCTTAGAGGCATTGACAAATGCATTTATGGAGGCGCTACAGACAAAGAGCTGTATCGACATTTTCAGAGTATTGAGGACTTTACTCAACATAGATATACAATAACAGTAGACGAGATCAAAAACAGCAAATAGAATGGTATTGGCAGATTCTATGTTTTCACTTCGATGGTTCCGACCTGAAACACTACAATCATTTGATTGGGAGGCTCCTTTCTGGTTTTACCTGATCCCGGTAGCAATTCTCATCTTACTGATCCGCTGGTTGGTTATTCAAAAACTGACCCGGAAAATGCCGATTGCATTGATCAAAAAGGATATCAAAAACGATCCAATTAGCATATTAAGGTTTCTACCACCGCTGCTTTTTGCATTAAGTCTGCTATTAATAATTGTGGCTCTGGCCCGGCCTCAATCCACCAATGAGCAGGTGGAACAGTGGAGTGAAGGAATTGATATCATGCTGGTCATAGATATTTCTCAATCTATGGAACTACAGGATTTTGAACCCAACCGCCTTCAGGCCGCTAAGGAAGTGGCCGAAAACTTCGTGAAAGGCCGTTTTCAAGACCGTATTGGATTGGTCGTATTCTCAGGAGACGCTTATTCCCGTGCTCCTTTGACTACAGATTATGACTTGCTCAACAACTACATTGATGAAATTGAATTTGATCTAATCGAAAACCGTGGAACGGCCATAGGCAGTGCCATAGCCGTGGGCACCAATCGCCTCAGGGAATCAAATTCTAAATCACGCGTTATGATTCTTTTGAGTGACGGTGAAAATACCGCCGGCAATATTGACCCAATTACCGCGGCGAAGCTTGCCCAGGCTTACAATATCAAGATCTATACAATTGCCATCGGTAAAGAAGGTCGGGTACCTTTCGGGCGAGATCCATTTGGCCGGGTTCGGTACGTGGAGAACAATCTGGATGAAACCACCCTTAGAGAGATTGCCAAAATTGGAAGTGGTAACTTTTATCGTGTAACCGACAAGTCCGCTTTGGAGCAGGTATTCTCACAGATAGACCAACTTGAGAAAGCTGAGATCAAAGAATCCCGATACAAGGACACTACCGATTTCTATCTCATTTATTTAAAATGGGCTATTCTTCTCCTTCTATGCTGGCTTTTGCTAAAGTCTACTTTCATGACGAATGCCCTTTCTGATTAATCTGTATCATTAGCTACCTTGACATAAATCATTGATAATTAGCGCTTTTTTTCTTAAATAGAATAAAAAAAAGGCCATGAAAAATAGATATATCGGGTATTTAGCATTTCTGATCTTCGCTTTTAGTTCATTTTACCTTGGCTCCAGAATTCACCTGACCTACGCATCACACCATTCATCCTTGAGTGATGATAATATGGAAACCGATATGTACCTGCAAAACGCACGGTATTATATTCACGATAATGTCTTTGATCGAAGCACTTACCACATTGATCAGGCTAAAAAATCACTGAGACGATTGGAAGAGGATATTGACATAGAAAGTGGACAGGAGATAGAAGATGCCATCAACTCCCTGAATAAGATTGAAAGAGAGATCGTTGAAAATAAGTTTGAACCTAGTGACATGAATAAGGCCTTTGCTAAAACTCTGGAGACCGTAGCACTGGCCGAGTTGAGAATTTCTGAGCGATATGCTGAATCCGCCAATTTAGATATTGCTCAGGTGGCCCTAAAATATGCTAAACTGCACCTTAGGAACGCCATGGAATACGAGCATCTGCCCAATAAAACTTATGATCTGAAGGTTTATCAGCAAATTGACTCTCTAATCGAGTCACCGGAGATTTCACCCATAGAGATTTCAAACAAACTGGATGAAATGATCCGTGAAATGAATGAGATTATTGCTTTGAACGATAATTGATTATGGGATCATCGAAGTGACCTGCACTCCGTTTTCGAACAGGTAAAAAATTATTCGTATTCCAAATAGAATAAGGATAAGTCCAACTGATCGGTTCATGATCAAAATAGACCTTGGAGTGATCACTGACCTTAGTCGATTGGCTAGAAAAGCCTTCGCCAGATCCATGGTCAGGATGGTAGTCAAGACTCCTGAAAAGAAAATTATTTGCTGATTAAGCGAGTAGTCGTGTTTTACACTAACAATGCCAATAATACCAATCCAAAACAGCAAGATAAATGGATTCAAACCATTCAGTAGTATCCCTTTTAGAATATACTTTAAATGGCCTGAGTCAATTTTACTATCAGATGTGACCTTATAAATTCGAGGTTTCCTATACCAGCTATAAATACCGTAAGCGATCAAAACTATAGTGCCGCCTATAGCAATCCACATCCTTACCCCGTCTCTCTCCAATAGAGACATGAGCCCAAACACGGAACAAGCAACGTAAATAATGTCACTCAGGGATATCCCCACTGCCAAAAAGATAGCCTTGCTCAGCCCTTTCTGAACGCTCGTCTGAATCAGGGAAAAGAAACCCGGACCAAACGAAAAGATGAAAATCAACCCGAATATCAGCCCATTGATATATGGTGGCATTAAACTCTGGTTAGGTGATGATGGTTTACCAAAATATACCTCTAATAATGTTAGAAGGCAAGATGTCCACTTATATGCCTCAAAGTCATGAGAATTCCGTAATCATCTTAGCGACGCAAACTTAATAACATCCCTAATAAGTTTAAGCTATGTCAAGGTATTTGTATTCTGCTATCAACCAAATTAAAGACATCCCGGGTTCACTTTCATCGGTACCAAAACCTCAATAAATCACTTCATTTAAAAAGGATAATAATTACTGATTATCTACACGTTAGGAACTTATCGCAATTATTTGATGGCCGCAGCAAATCAATCACTCCTCCTTCTCTAAGATTAATTTTATTTTTGAGGATGGTCGATATTAAACATAACATAGACTCAATATTAAGGGAAATTGATGGTCGCAATTGCACACTGATTGCAGTCAGCAAAACCAAGCCTAATGAGCTAATTCAGGAGGCATACAATAGCGGGCAAATTCACTTCGGAGAGAACAAAGTTCAGGAGCTTGCTGGCAAGTATGAAATTTTACCTAAGGACATCAAGTGGCACATGATTGGTCATCTTCAGCGTAACAAGGTAAAGTATATTGCTCCCTTTGTTCATTTAATCCATTCTGTTGACAGCGAGCGACTACTGAAAGCCATTGATAAAGAAGCGAGAAAGGCAGGACGTGTTATTGATTGTTTACTACAAGTTCACATCGCGGAAGAGAGCACCAAATTTGGCTTCGATGAGGAAGAATTGTTATCCCTCCTTCACTCCGATGAGTTTGCCAATCTGAAGAATATCAATATCAAGGGGCTGATGGGCATGGCTACTTTTACAGAAGACCAAGAACAAATAAGAAGAGAGTTTTCAGGACTAAAAAAGCTTTTTGATAAGATCAAAAATGGAGTTTCAGTCGATAATATTTCCATGGATGAATTATCAATGGGAATGAGCGGAGATTACATGATTGCCCTCGAATGCGGGTCTACCATGATACGTGTAGGAAGTTCAATATTTGGTGAGAGAAATTATGCATAAGAAAATATTAATTACGGGAGCTACTTTTTCATTCCTGGCAATTGCCATCGGTGCTTTCGGAGCTCATGGCCTCCATTCCATATTAGTGGCTTACGATAGGGTCGGCACGTTTGAGACTGGAGTACTGTATCACATTATGCATGCCCTGGCGATTCTTATTGTGGGGCTTACGGAAACAAAAAAGCCGAGTAACTATTTCCGTTACTCGGCCTGGATCTTTTCTATTGGTATTTTGATGTTTAGCGGTTCCCTTTACCTTCTTGCAACGCTTAATCTTCCTTTTTTAGGAATGATTACCCCCATCGGTGGGTTGGCTTTTCTGATCGGCTGGGCAACCTACATTTTGGGATTGTTCAGGGAGTAGCCTCTTTCTCAGTCTCTTCAGTAGCCACTGGAGCTTTAGGAAGAACATTCGCAGTGATTTTCACCTTCTCGATGCTATTGGTAGCATTGGAATTGATCGTGATCACTTTGTTTTGCATTCCCATCTTACCAGTACTGTTAAATCTCACTATCAAATCCGCGGACTCACCCGGGGCTAATGGGTCTCTGCTCCAATTTGGCGCTGTACACCCACAAGTGGTTCTTACACTGGCCAAAAGCAAAGGCTCAGTTCCGGTATTTTTATATTTAAAAGTATACTCTACTCTATCTCCTTGCGTAATGTCACCAAACTCGTGAAGTTTTTCTTCAAATTCAATTTTCGGTCCTGTTGCTGGTTCCTCTTTTGCTGTTTCTGTAGCGTCCTGAGATTGTGCGTAAACACCAAAACCAATAAATAGAACAAATAGTACTGGAATAATTCTCATGCTTTTTAACTTTTTATTTTAGACAAATCTAACGAACTCTGCTTACATAAGTTTTAAACTATGGTTCAAGATATCAATCCATTTTCGGGGTCTGTCCGTGTTCGTGTATGCGGATTACTCGAAGAGAAAGACAAAATTTTACTCTTGAAACATGAAGGCCTGGGCTCCGCCGGATACCTGTGGTCACCCCCTGGTGGTGGGGTTGAATTCGGGCAATCGATAAAAGAAACTCTGAAAAGAGAGTTTCTCGAAGAAACCAATTTAAGCATTGATATTGAACATTTTATGTTTGTTAATGAATACATTGATAGCCAGTATCATGCCATTGAGCTGTTTTTCAAAGTAAAAAAAATTAATGGCCAACTAAAGCTGGGAAAAGACCCGGAATTGGCACCGAACAAACAGATATTAAGTGATGCTCAATTTATCAGTATTATGGATTTGCAAAAAATGGATCATACTACGATCCACAATTCTTTATTAGATTGCACCTCATCTGGGAAGCTTTTTCAAAAAAATGGCTTTTTCGCCTCTGAGAACAAATAGCCATTATTGCCTTTCCTCAGAGATTAGAAAATCTTTATTATTGTAAAAATCTAATAACCGATAGACAACAAATGAATACCACAAAGGCTCTGACAATCGTGTTTGGAATTATTGCTGCTGGTTTGGCATACTTCCTTTACAACTCGATTAATTCAACCATAGAAGAAGGCAAAAGAATCGAAAAACTTGAAGCCAGAATAATCGAACAGCTTAAAATGATCCGAGAAGCAGAAATTGGATATGAAGCTGTAAATAAGCAATATACAAGTGACTGGGAAAAACTGCAGGCGTTTGTGGATACCGGCACATTTTATATTACATTAAGAAAAGAATTCATTGTCACATTAGCTTATGGTGCGGATAGTACCTACGTTGAAATTGACACGCTTGGGTCGGTCGCTGTTAAGGACTCTTTGTTCAAGAAAGAAAAGTGGCCAAGATTTGATCTGGCAACATTACCAATTGTCCCAGGAAGTGAACCTCCTGTAAAATTTGACATCTGGGCAGATAAAATTGACAAGAGCGGTGTGAAAGTGAATGTAATTGAAGTCGTGAACCCTAAGCCGGTTGACAAAACAAGAGATCCGGAAAGTGAAATTCCTTCAAGAAGACCGCTTCGATTTGGATCAAGAACGAACGTAACTACTGCAGGTAACTGGGAGTAAAATTTTGAGTACAGCAGTCACATCAGGATTTAAACTATTAAAAAGAGTAAAGGCTTCTTCCTTTGATTCGAAGAGCCTGCACTCTTATACTTTATGCCTGCTGATTGGCGTTAAAGACTTTCAATTTGCTGCAATAACAGGACAGAATTCCTGTCTCTATATAGAGGATTACAAATTAGAAGGACTCAAAACCATCAATGACCGGCTAACGATCATTAAGGAAATCTTTAACAAACATCCTCTTCTCCGATCTTACAAATGGGGCAATATCAAGCTCTGCTTTAAGAGTCAAAAATTCTCACTCATCCCACATAGCTTTTTTGTTCCTGAAAGAGCAGGTGATTACCTCATCCTGAATAATGAGGTTAACACTAAGGCTGAAGGCATATTTTATTACCGGCAAATTCAAACTGAGGCAGTAAATGTCTTTGCTGCCGATAAGAAGGTGATTGAGTGGGTTCGAAGTATTTATCCCGGAAAGTCTCCGCAGGTACTGCATCAGGGTAGTGTCCTTTTAGAAGGAGTGCTTAAATATGATGACCACTCTCATGAAACAATGGTATTTGGCTTCATCGACAGGGGTTTACTCCACCTGATCGCTTCCAAAAAAGGGAAGCTTCTTTTCTACAACCAGTTCGTGGTTACTGCGAGTGACGATTATCTTAAATACATATTAACTGTATTTAAAGAGCTTAGGCTCAACCCAAAAGAAGTCAAATTAATTCTTTGGGGCATCTTCAACCCCAATTCTGATCACATTACACTGATCAAAAAATACGTACGGCACATCACTCTTGGTGCCAGACCTAATTTTGTAAAATTCCCTGAAGAGTTTTCAGATTTGCCTGATCACAGGTATTTCGATCTTTACAGCATCTTTCTTTGTGATTAATGAAAAGAATAGCTCTTTTTCCCGGATCCTTTGACCCCTTCACCAAAGGACATGAAGATATAGTATTGAGAAGCCTCAAGCTTTTTGATGAGGTCGTTGTGGCCATAGGTCACAATACCAAAAAACAGCGGTATTTTGATATTGATCTGATGCTCGATAAGATCAAATCGGCATTTAAGGATTACCCAAATGTGAAGGTGGTTTTGTATGACGAGCTCACCGCAAAACTGGCCGAGAAATTTGATGCCTCATTTCTAGTAAGAGGACTCAGAAATACTACTGACTTTGAATACGAAAACAGCATCTCTCAGATCAACAAACACCTCAATGTTGGATTGGAAACGGTATTCCTGATTACTTCTCCAGAGCTTGCCCCTATCAGCTCAAGTATTATCAGAGAAGTGCACAAGTACGGGGAGGATGTTTCCGCATTCCTGCCTTATGATCTGTGAACGACCTTTAGCATCTTGTGATATTCCTGAATCACCACTCTAATGGATCGATAGCTGTCATATAATGCAGCTCTCAACTCCGTCAAAGTCATCCATTTTGCTTCCTTGATATTTTCTTCCGCCTGGGGAGCCATTTCTGAGTCATCAAGGCATTTCATCCAATACCAATGAGTCTTCTTTAGGATGTACTTTTTATTGGTCACATAGGTGTGCCAGGTGGTACAGATCTTCTCTATGATTTCGGCTTGCACTCCTGTCTCCTCTTCCACTTCCCTGACTGCGCATACCCGCTTTTTCTCTCCTTTGTCAATTTTCCCCTTAGGAATGTCCCATCGCCCCTTTCTATAGATCAGGAGTGTCTTGCTGTTTTTGTCTACCACACCCCCAGCTGCTTCAATGACTTTAAACTTCGTTTTGATGTACTTGATGGCTACATCCTTTTTGTCGCTGGCAAAGGTGATAGAATCAACATCCTTCAACTTACTATCCGTCATTAGACGAAGCAGCTCATCAATCTTATTTGGCTCGCAGTCATTAATCAAGACATCATCAATCAAATGCTTTTTATTGATCTTTTTGCTGCCATCTATGACCTTACCGAACTTCTTTTGCTTAGAAAGATGTTCTCTATCCACAATACTAACGGGGATATCGTTAATATATATTTTCAAAGTAGGTTAGCTTTGTTCTAGATTCAATTTCAAATATATTGGGGAGGAGTTAATTATCTGCTTTTCCCATCATTAAATAAAAATAAAATTCATGTCTGTCAATAAATTCGATACGCAACTGGCAAAACAAATTGCTTCCGAATTGCTTGCCATAGAAGCCATTAAAATAAACCTTGAAAACCCTTATACCTGGGCTTCAGGGTGGAAATCACCTATTTATTGTGATAATAGACTGAGTCTCTCCTTTCCATCCACTCGTACATTGATAAAAGAATCACTGGCGAAATTGATTAAGGAAAAATATCCTAATGCGGAGGCCATCGCAGGAGTAGCCACCGCCGGAATTCCTCAGGGGGCGTTAGTGGCCGATTACCTTGACCTGCCGTTTATTTATATCCGGTCAAAATCAAAAGCTCATGGCCTTGAAAACCAGGTAGAGGGCTTAACAAGACCAGACCAGAAAGTAGTCATTCTTGAAGACCTGGTCTCTACGGGGGGTAGCTCGCTACAGGCTTCCGAGGCTATCCGCGCTGCACATATGGAAGTACTCGGAATGGTTTCCATTTTCACCTATGGCTTCCCTATCTCCGTAGAAAATTTCAAATCTCACAACATTGACCTTTGGTACCTCAGCGACTACAATACGATGATTGATCTGGGAATGGAAAACGGATCTCTTATTGAAGATCAACTGGCCACATTGAAAGCGTGGAGAACAAATCCAGCCCAATGGGGTAATGAAGTAGAAGAAACGGCTTAAAACTTCTCTTCTATACCAAGTCCGAATAAAGCAAAATCATATTTAACTGGATCCTTAGGGTCCAGTTTTTTTAGCTCTTCAGTAAGCTCAATAGCTGTTTGCCAATCCGTTTGCTTCCGGGTGATCAACCCCAGCTTTCTGGCAACACGATCTACATGCACATCACAAGGACAAATAAGTTCTGAAGGCTTTATGCGCTTCCATAGCCCAAAATCTACTCCTCCAACATCCTCTCTAACCATCCAACGCAAAAACATGTTGATCCGCTTACAGGCTGATTTTTTTCGGGGGTCGGGAATATGCTTATAGGTTCTTGTCGGATGGTCAGGCAATGAAAAGAAATAGGAAAAATGGTGCGAGAGGCCTCGCTCTGCGTCCCATGGTTGATAGCCCCCTTGCAAAAAGGCATCTTCCAGAGATTCATATTGAAGATAATGCCAACGAAAATAATGAATGAAGTAAAGCGCATCGGTAGCATTGTAGGTTCGGTGCTTAAACGCTAAAAAGGGCTTTAATTCCGTCTCCTTATGATTCATGATGAACTCATATGGCGCATTATCCATTAACTCAAAGAATTCACGGCATTTGTTAATAATGGTCTTTCGCTGTCCCCATGCGAGCACCGCAGCCATAAAAGCAGCAATTTCAATGTCCTGTTTATGATGAAATGAATGCGGAATACAAATGGGATCATTTTCTATAAATCCCGGAACATGGTATTGAAGGAACTTTTCATCCAAAAAGTCCTTTAACTCTTCACTCCTCATAATAAGAGATTTCCACTCTTGTTTGAGGGTCTATGACCCCCAGGCGCTCAAAACATATTGGTGTAAGGCGAATGAGGGTGTTTTCGTTTAATCCGGTATCGGGGAGTTTGCCCACGATGCGAACAAATATCTTCTTGTTGTTCATCAGATTACGTACTTCAACCATCGTTCCCACCTTGAGTGTACGATGCATTGCCAGATACTTATCGGTGTCTATCACACCCTCAATGGATTTGGCTACTCCTTCCTCATAGATCTTGACAAAACCACTAACATCCTCCACCCTTCTTTTCTTGCCATAATTGGTTGTCTCAACCATTTCAGGAATCGATTGTGCCTTCTTATCCAGATTCCCTCTTATCAATAGCATTTGACCAATTGCGAGATAAGTATTGGGAAGCTCATTCCAGATGATAATACTATCGGGATGCACATCATATTTTTTCGCTATGGTCTCCAATCTATCGCCAGTTTGCACATAATATTCTGTAAATCCCGGCTTCGATTCCTTTGCTGCGATGGATGTTGTTTCCTTCTCCTCTTTTTCTGTTTTGGTATTTGGGGAAATGTTTTTGGATCCACCCTTTTCTACAAGCAATTCCTGTCCAATATCCAGCGAGTTCCCTTTCAACTTATTCCATGACTTTAAATCAGATACTGAGACACCATACATTTTGGATATGCTGTAGAGCGTTTCTTTTGATTTAACAATATGAGTTTTCGTTGATGATGATTTAGCAGGTTTAACCTCCGTGTTAGATTTCTCAGAAGCTAGTCTTCCGGTGGGAATCACGAGTAATTGTCCGAGCGATATGTTGTTATTTTCTATATTATTAGCACTGACTATGGCAGAAAGTACCGCTCCATATCTTTTCGAAAGAGCGTACAAGGTTTCACCCTGGTCCACCTGATGTATGATTACCTGTTCACCATTTCTGTTTTCCATACGTAGGGAATCGTAACCATACAGACTGGTAAAAAAAGTTGCGAGCAGCACTACCAAAGAGAAACTATATCTTAATTCCATTAACCTGTTTTGAATCTGCGATAAAAATTAAAAAACCCGATTGGATCAAAAAACCTCCGGACGCATAGCCGTCCAATCCTGTATCCTGAACAGCCCTGAGTATTTCCTCTCCATCCTTGTTCACGAGTAAGTACCTATCAAATTTAGCACCAGAACGAAGGTAATAGCTAAAAATGATCGTAGAACCTTCCTCATAATACTCGACGCCAAGTTGGATATCTTCTTCCAAATACTCCTTACATAGCTCAAAAATCTCTGACCCCATCGGAGCAAAAACCGGAGCCATGCCCCCTGAATCTTCTGATTCAATGAAACCATCATCGCTCTGAGTTAACCGCTGTGTCTCACAGTTATAGCTTAAATAGGTTTTCTTAGAAGGATCCTGAGGGTCACTATACTGGATTATTGCAAGGTCTCCAGATTGGATACCGTGTAAGGTAGACCACCAATCGATCACTTCAATATTTAAGTAATCGGATATTTCAAACGTTTCCAGATCGAAAACCAAAAAGGAAACTGATTGATCCTCTTCATTTCGAACCTCCAGAGCCAGTTGTCCATTCTTATGATCTGCTTTTAACTGCCAAATCTTGCCTACTATATCAAAAGAAAAATCGAAACTGAGATGGTGCTCCAACTGATTTAGGTAATTTTATCCGAGTGCACCCCAAAGGTATAAAGAGTGCCACGGCTTAGCTTGTTTTTACCAATGCAATCTTAAATCATGATCCAAAAAATCGTTGTTCTGTTCTTATTGACATGGAGTTTCTTAGCCCACGCGGAAGACGAACCCCAAACAAAAGTATTATTACTTCAAATACAGGATAATATTGACCCCAGAACCAACCGATACTCTGAACTGGGACTTGAAAGAGCCAATGAAATCAATGCCGACATCGTTATTCTTGAGTTGGACACCTACGGAGGTGCGCTGAATGATGCCGATGAAATACGTACTCGTATTCTGAACTTCGAAAAACCTATATATGCCTTCATCAATAAAGATGCGGCTTCAGCGGGCGCTTTGATCTCAATTGCCTGTGATAGTATTTACATGGCAAAAGGCTCTTCCATTGGCGCGGCTACAGTAGTCACCCAGGATGGTTCCGCAGCGCCGGACAAATACCAGTCTTACATGCGTTCTATCATGCGTTCGACTGCTGAAGCAACAGGTAGAAATCCTGCCATTGCTGAAGCCATGGTAGATGAAGACATTAATCTCGACTCTATAGCCACCCAGGGCAAAGTGGTGACCTTTTCCGTTTCAGAGGCCATCAAATGGGGGTTTTGTGAAGCGCAATTAGATCGGGTTGAAGATATTATGTCCAGAATAGGCATTGAGA
Organism: Marinoscillum sp. MHG1-6; assembly: GCF_024714475.1. Taxonomy (GTDB): domain Bacteria; phylum Bacteroidota; class Bacteroidia; order Cytophagales; family Cyclobacteriaceae; genus JAMZMI01. The sequence continues at coordinate 505,640 of NZ_JAMZMI010000004.1, forward strand.
ATTATGAAATCATCACCTATGAGCCCAGCGCTACTAACAAGGTCATCTCTTTATTCCTTAATCCATTTATTAGTGGTATCCTGATCATGATCATTATTGGTGGTATCTATTTCGAGTTACAAACGCCAGGGGTAGGCTTCCCAATACTGGCTTCTATAATAGCCATGATTTTATACTTCACTCCATATTACTTAAATGGCCTGGCTGAAAACTGGGAATTGGTCGCATTCGCTTTGGGAATTGTACTCATTGGGCTGGAAGTATTTGTAATCCCTGGATTTGGCATTGCCGGCATATCAGGAATCATACTCACACTTGGATCATTGATTCTTTCCATGCTCAATAATCAACAGTTCGATTTCCAATTTGTCAATTTGGATGAGGTCTTCGTAGCCATAGTGACTACCCTACTCGCCTTATTGGGTTCTGTCATTGTCATGGCTTTTGGAGGAGTTCGTCTTACCAACTCTAAAGTTTTCCAGAAAATTGCGCTGGCAGATACACAGGAAACAAGTCAGGGATATTCTTCAAGCTTTTATAAGGGAAAGTCCATGGTAGGTAAATCAGGCAAAGCTTATACCATTCTAAGGCCGAGTGGCCGCATTGAAATTGAGGGGGAATTATATGATGCCTTTACACGAGGAGAATATATCGAAGAAGGACAGGAGATCGTGGTGATTTCAGACGAAGGCACCTCATTGAAAGTAAAAAAAGCAAACTAATTATTAGATGACATCATTTCTAAGAGCCCTGACCTGGGGCTTTACCATTGTAGCCATTATCCTTTTCTGGTTGTCTATCAGAAGCGAAAATGATCAGGTGATGTATACCCTTGCGGCATTAGTTGCCTGGTTGCTTGGTCAGGGAGCTCACCTCTGGTACAAAAAGAACAAACCTAAAGACGAGTCTCAATAATTGAAACCAAAATAAAACAGCCTACAAGGTTGACTTGTAGGCTGTGATGAATTTTGTAAGGCGGACCAAAAAGTGGAAGTGTTTGCTAATGCTAGCCGAGGGAAGTACTTTTCTCCAAAATCACTATTTTCTGCATGATCATCTGGGCCTCTCTGCGCACCTTAGAAGCTGCTTTCGAGTCAGTTTGATCAAGCTCCAGAGCTTTATTGGATAGTTTGGTATACTTCTCCTCTAACTTCTCTTTTTTGGTTTTAGAACCGAACAAATTGAACATAACTTTAGAAAGATTTATTTTAATAACAGATAATGCTAAGTTAAAAAATAATTTTGCATTAATCAAATAAAAAATATAATTAATTTAATTTCGATAATCTGCCCAATTAAAGACGGAGCGCAATACCTTGATGCACTCATTGAATCCGTCCTGCTTCAATCCTTCACAGACTGGGAACTTATCTTTATCGATGATCACTCATTTGACAGCACCCTATCCATCCTTAAAAACTGGTCTCAAAAGGACTCAAGAATTAAGGTTTTTGATAACAATGGTCATGGTATCATCGATGCACTGAAAACAGCACTCAATGAAGCATCTGGCTATTATATTACTCGAATAGATGCTGATGACCTCATGCCGGCTGATCGTCTTTACCTTATGAAGGAGAAGCTGGATCAATGTGTTGGACCCACCATTGTAACCGGACTTGTAAAGTATTTTTCTGATCAACCCATAAGCGAAGGCTATCAAAAGTATGAGCAATGGATCAACCAAATCAACCTCAGTAATTCCCAATGGAAGAATATTTATCGTGAGTGTGTTATCGCCTCCCCTAACTGGTTAATGAAAACTGATGAATTAAGGGCCATTGGAGGGTTTGACCAACTCACCTATCCCGAAGACTACGATTTAGTTTTCCGGTGGTATCAGCATCGATTTGAAATCAAGACGATGAATCATGTCACCCTATTTTGGCGTGAACATCCTGATCGAACTTCAAGAAATTCGAATCACTATGATCAGGAACACTTCTTTAACCTGAAAATCCGGCGTTTCATTGAATTAGACTGGAATAGTGAACCTGTCATCCTATGGGGCAATAACATCAAAACTCAACTTTGTAGCCAGGTATTTAAAGCACACGACATTCCGTTTCAGAAACTCATAATCTCCAACTATCAATCGATCGAAGATCATGCTGATTCACAACTACTCGTCAGCGTGTACCCCGAACCAGAGGAAAGGAATCAAATGGAAGGATATCTGAAAAAAATCAACCGCCACCAGGGAAAAGACTGGTGGTATGTCTAAACAAATTAGGTGTTGTACCAGTTGATTCAGTCAAATTACGACAATGGCTGTTTACACACTTGAAAGAGATCAATTACTAAAAGCAACTTTAGCAGAGGTCTGGAATTTTATTTCTTCACCTGAAAATCTCAAAACCATCACGCCTGATTACATGGGTTTCGATATCCTCTCCGAAAACCCGCTTCAAGAGATGTATGAGGGCATGATTATCCGATACAAAGTCAGTCCCCTCTTAGGCATCAAAACGACCTGGGTTACGGAAATTACTCATATCAGACACCAACAATTCTTCATCGACGAGCAAAGAATAGGACCTTATAAGCTCTGGCATCACCAACATCATATCAAAGAAACCCCTGAGGGCATATTGATGAAGGACATCGTCCATTATAGCCCTCCCTTTGGTTTTTTAGGGGCTGTTGCAAATTCGCTTATGATTAAAAGTAAGTTGAACGAAATCTTCGACTACCGATGGAATAAGCTTGAGGAGATATTCCCTGTCTGAGAAATCATGCCATCTCTACATGTTCTGGGTAAAAAACACTTGTATATTTGATAGACAAATACCGAAATTCGCACCCGCAAAAAACCACGGAAAATGGCTAAAGAAAGGATTGTCAATATCGGCTTAGTTCAAACCTCCTGTAGCAAGGATTTGGAGGAAAATATGAACAAGGCTATTAAAGGAATTGAGGAAGCAGCAGCTCAGGGAGCACAAATCATCTGTCTTCAGGAGTTATTCAAATCGCTTTATTTCTGCGATGTAGAAGATTATGATAATTTCAATCTTGCCGAAGCGATCCCAGGTCCTACTACCGACATATTTTGTGCACTTGCTAAAAAACTAAATGTGGTAATCGTCGCTTCCCTTTTTGAAAAAAGAGCCGAAGGACTCTACCACAATACTGCTGCCGTCATTGATGCAGATGGGAGCTATCTGGGCAAATACAGAAAAATGCACATTCCGGATGATCCTGGTTATTTCGAAAAATTTTATTTCACTCCAGGCGACCTGGGATTTAAGGTATTCCAAACCAAATACGCAAAAATTGGGGTATTGATCTGCTGGGATCAATGGTACCCAGAGGCCGCCAGAATCACTTCCCTGATGGGCGCTGAAATGCTCTTCTACCCTACTGCCATCGGATGGCATGAAAGTCAGGATGAACGCACCAACAAGGAACAGCATAATGCATGGCAAACCATTCAGCAATCTCATGCTGTAGCCAATGGTGTTCCCGTCATCGGGGTAAACAGAACGGGAGTAGAAGGTGAAATGCAGTTCTGGGGCGGATCGTATGTAACGAACGCCTTTGGCTGGTTAGAATATAAAGCACCTCATCTGGAAGAGATTATTAAAGTCGTACCGGTCGACCTAAAACAATCAAACAATTACAGGGTGCATTGGCCATTTCTTCGTGACAGACGAATAGATGCTTATTCTCCAATCGAAAAGCGCTTCATTGACGAGTAATGACAAATTCAACACCGAAAGAAGCTGGTTTTATATTTCCGGCCGAATGGCATCCGCACCGTGCTACGTGGCTTAGCTGGCCACACAATGTAAACTCCTGGCCAGGGAAAATCGAGAAGATTTACCAGCCTTATGCTGAATTTATCAGACTGGTTGCGGAAGGTGAGCGTGTCTGCATCAATGTAGCAGACTCCAAAATGGAATCCTTTGCCCGCAAATGTCTGGAGGAAGTGAATGCAGACCTTAGTCAGATTGATTTTTTCCATCATCCAACTAACGATGCCTGGTGCCGAGATCATGGGCCAGCCTTTGTGATTAAAAAGGATGAGAAGGCGATTGTCAATTGGGGCTATAATGCGTGGGGTGAAAAGTACCCACCCTACGACCTCGATAATCAAATCCCAGGGCTCGTTGCAGACAAACTGGGCTTAGAAGTGTACAACCCGGGCATAGTGATGGAAGGTGGTTCTGTTGAATTCAACGGAGAGGGCATTCTACTCACCACAACTGCCTGCTTGCTCAACCCGAACCGCAATCCACATCTCAACCAATCTCAAATCGAGGATTACCTAAAGAATTACTACGGCGTAAAAGAAATCTGGTGGATCGGAGATGGCATAGTAGGTGATGACACTGACGGCCATGTTGATGATATCACGCGCTTTGTCAATCCAAATACTGTGGTAACTGTAGTGGAACCAGATGAAGAAGACGAAAATCATCAGCCACTTGCGGAAAACCTGGAATTGCTTAAGAAATTTCAAATGCCTGACAGCTCACGGCTAAACGTGGTGGAACTTCCCATGCCTAAGGCTGTGATTTATGAAGACCAACGACTACCGGCTTCATACGCCAATTTCTACATCGCAAATAAATATGTCGTAGTTCCTACCTACAAAGATCCTAAAAATGACCCCATTGCCCTGGAAATCCTGCAATCATTATTCAAAGACCGAAAAGTGGTTGGGATCGACTCTACAGATATTGTATGGGGATTAGGTAGTTTCCATTGCCTGAGTCAGCAGGAACCTTCTCTATAAATAGCGTTAGGTCATAAAAAAGGCGGTCGATGACCGCCTTACTTTCCAACCAGCTATTTTTAAGATCACATCTTAAGAAAATACCTTTCATAAAGCTATTGACTAGCTCAACGATAATCAATACCTAGAAATGGGTATTTATTGAAAGGAAAACAAAAAAATTTTAAGCGGAATAAAAGATTCACATGGGTTATCCGTCTGTATAGGAGTACTTAGACCTTCTCAATCTTATGGAATTAACCTCGACACCGAAGGAATCATTTGCCATTGTTATAGCAGATACTACTATCAACCGTGGCTCTCATCTATTAGCACTGGAAATAGATGAAAGATTAAGTGATTTGCGCCAAAACAGCCGAATCTTTGACATGGCGGACAGGTCTTATCCTATGAGCCAGCTTATTGCATTTGACAATATCATTTTAGTTGGATCACATGAGGGAAGCCTGTATTCGTTAGAAATTCACGAGTTATTAGCTGAACACAGACAGGTATGGAGAAATAAAAAAGTGGCTAGCATCATTGATGGTTCCGAGCTCATTCAGGCAAGTGCCGCAGATTTACAATTAAAATTAGCGCTTAAAAACCTGGGTGTCCACGAATTAGAAGCAAGTCTTATCGTGCTCAATGCTAAGAACAAATTTGACTCCTTTCTAAATCTTATGAATATCGATCTGGATAATGAAATTGATCGTTTTATAGGAGCGCTGCTAAAAATGAGCTCAACAAGACATTCTTTTGTACTCAGTACCTGAAAAGCATGCATACAGGTGCATTACATATGAAAGAAAAGGAAGAACGTATCAATGAAACGGTGAACAGCCAGCGCGTAAGGCTGCTCAACTTCATTCGTCAGTTCGTAAGTCACGATGAAGACGCCGAAGATATTCTTCAGGATGTGCTTTACCAGTTTGTATCTGGATATGAACAAATCAGGTCTTGGGATCAGGTCACTTCCTGGCTTTTTCGGGTAGCCAGAAATAAAATCACTGACAGCTATCGCAAAAAGAAACCTGAGACCTTCTCGTCGCTAATACTGTCGGATGATCAGGAGTTTCTTAGTCTGGAAGATATTCTTCCGGACCTGAATAGCTTGCCGGATAGTGAATTGCATGGCGAAATGATCTGGGAACGGATTGAGGAAATGCTGGATATGATGCCTGAAAAACAGCGACAGGTCTTCATTTGGCACGAGTTCGAACAAAAGAGTTTTAAAGAGATCGCCTCCTTCACCGGAGAACCGGAAAACACATTAATGTCCAGAAAAAGATATGCAATACTCGCACTTCGAGATGGGCTGGTTGATATGTATAAAGAAATGTTTAATTGATAAGAAAATGAAAAAGCTTTGGTTTATAAAAACCCCCTTCCTCATCCTACTGGCCATTTCCGTGGTGACCGTAGCGGTGATGTACCTTTGGAATTGGTTGATGCCTGAAATTTTTGGCTTAACCACAATCACCTTTTGGCAGGCCTTTGGATTACTATTACTCTCCAAAATCATTTTTGGTTTTGGGAAATGCCGTGGAGGACATCACCATCACCCTGGAGGATGGCAGTCACGATGGCAAAAGAAGTGGCGACAAATGTCTGACGAAGACCGAGAAAAATGGAAGCAAAAATTTGCTAACAAATGGTGCCCAAATGGTGGACATCATGACATGCAGTATGATCCAAAACCTAAAGAATGATAGCTACTTTTTTCCCCATTTGCTTTGGCGATAACTAAGATAAAGCAGTAACAGCCCTACGATTGTCAATCCGTAAAACATAGCTTTCTGACCAAGCGTTGGCTCCTGTGAGGCAGAATCCTGAGCAAAGGCCACAAGCGTCATGAGAATAAACAGTGTAGATAATATGAGTTTTTGAGACAGGTATTTCATGAGGGCAAATATAAGTCTGTATGATACACTTGAAAAAAAAGCCCCTTGCGGGGCCTTTTTACAAAACTAACCTAACCTATCATCTATCTAGCAAAAGACCCTAGAATTACGTAAGTGGTTGGATCGGTGGTGTCAATTGCCTGCAAAGGATCATGAATCACGAAGAATCCTTCATACGTTGCAGTGATTTCATCATGAGACATGCTGCTTATTTGAGATCCGGTAGCGGTTCCTCCATTTCCGGCAATCATCTTGACGAAAACCTCAGAATTTGGGGTCTCATTGTAGGGTGTTCCATTAGGCGTTGATGCCGCATCCGCAGCATCATGTGCATGGGTGGCATACATCTCACCATCAAGCGTGTTCATAATATCAACAGTAATTCTACTTTGGCTTCCGGCTAGTTCTTCCACAGTGATCGACGCAGAAATAGTGTTCACATGTGAACCCGCATAAGCATAGGTCTCAGCCAATTGGCCGGTATTGAAAGTGTAATCAAAAGTTGAAATCGCAAAGGATGTAGCTGTCTGTGCTCTGGCAAATGCACCCACAACCAGGTAAGTCGAAATATCCGTGGTGCTGATATCCTGTAGCGGATCATGAACCACAAAGAATCCGTCGTACATCGTAGTCAACTCCTCATAGGACATGGTTGTCTCCTGAGAAACTGATACCGATCCCCCATTACCCATGGCCATTTTAACCAGGACATCTGAATTGGGAGTTTCGTTATAAGGAGTCCCATTTGGAGTGGAGGCAGGATCGGCTGCATCGTGGGCATGGATCATGTAAGTCTCCCCTTCTACGGTGTTTTTTAAATTGACAGTAATTAAAGTTCCACCATCTGTTTCCTCCAAGACCATGTCTGCAGAAAAATCACTGGAGTGTGTCCCGTCATAGGGTGCTGTTTCTACCGTCTGCCCATTATGAAAGTCATAGGAGATGGTCATCATACCCTTGATCCCGTCATTTTCCTCATCCTTACAAGAGGTAAAACCAAGAGCTACAAAAAACACAAGGGCGGTAAGTAGTGAGTGCTTGATTAAGAGATCTTTTAAACGTAAATGTTGCATTTTTTTGAGATTTAATATTCAATTATTGATTTCTCTATCTACGACCCGTGAGTCCGGATTGGATTTCAAAAAATTGAAAAAATCTAAAAAAGTGCTTTTACGCCCCCAGAGATACGATTATCCCTGACAAATAATTGCTTAACCTGTGATTTCCTGAAGAGCGGCTTTATTTGCAGCCAGAATGAGCTCTACTTCCTTCTCAGTAAGTACCGCAGAAACAAACAGTGTTTCAAACTGTGATGGTGCCAGGTAAATACCCTGATTCAACATAGCTCTGAAATATTTTCCAAAAAGTTCTGTATCGCAAGATTTTGCGGTTTGGAAATCTGTAACCTCTTGATCCGTGAAAAAGAGACTGTACATGCTTCCAACATGGTTGATCACGTATGGTAACTCAAGATCATCCAGGGTTTCATTATATCCTTCCACCAAATGAGCTGTTGTTTTCGACAATTTGGAATATATCTCCGAAGCATGCTCATTTAAATGATTCAGGATAGCCAATCCTGCGGCCATAGCAACCGGGTTTCCGGAAAGTGTACCTGCCTGGTATACCGGGCCCTGAGGTGAAACGAAATCCATGATCTCCCCTTTTCCTCCGTAAGCTCCTACCGGTAAACCTCCTCCAATAATTTTGCCGAGAGTGGTCATGTCAGGACGGACATCAAATAGTTCTTGTGCTCCCCCCCTGGACAACCTAAAACCAGTCATTACCTCATCGAAAATCAAAACGATCCCTTCACGGTCGCACAACTCTCTAAGCCCTTCAAGAAAACCAGCTTTCGGTGGAATGCAGCCCATATTTCCTGCTACGGGCTCGACGATAATTGCTGCTATCTCTCCTGGATTTCGGTCAACCAGGTGAACAACAGCTTCCAGGTCATTATATGGAGCAGTCAGGGTATCTTGAGCGGTACCTTTTGTCACTCCGGGACTATCAGGCGTTCCCATAGTCACTGCACCGCTACCGGCAGAAATCAAAAATGAATCTCCATGTCCGTGATAGCAACCTTCAAATTTGATGATCTTATCACGTCCGGTAAAACCCCGGGCAACCCTAATGGCTGACATGGTCGCTTCCGTTCCGGAGTTGACCATTCTAACCTTGTCAATAGATGGCACCATATCGACGATTACCTCAGCAATTTCAACTTCTCGTTGACCTGGTGCACCAAATGAAGGAGATGACTTCACGGCATCAACAATAGCCTTTTCAACATCTTCATGCGCGTGACCAAGGATCATCGGCCCCCACGAATTGATCATATCGATGAAGGCATTCCCATCTTCATCATACATATATGCTCCCCTGGCACGCTTGAAAAACAGCGGATCCCCTCCTACTGCTTTAAATGCCCTAACCGGAGAGTTAACCCCTCCAGGGATAAATTTCTTTGCCTGATTAAATAATGCGGTACTCTTATCAATCTTCATAACTATCCTTATTCACCACCTTTAGCTTTGACTCTTCGAATCGAACTATCGGTGCAATCTGATTATCATTTGCCAGACCATATTTTAAACCCTGAAAAATATCGCCTGGGAAATAATTTCCATTTCTAATACCATTTTGAAAGTACTTGCCATACCTATTCATCAAATAGCCAACCTGAACAGTCAGCTCATAGCCAATCATATGATAGATGGAGGGCTCGACCTTCCATTGATTGGCGAGTTGGTTCTTCTTATTGACATAGGCATCACTCCAATATTCTACAAATTCAGGGTAGACAATAGACACGCCATTACGCTCCAATTGACTAAACGAGAGCATCGTAAAATCTAACCAATCTTTATAGCCGCCAAACCCAAAGAGCACGGTACTGTCTCCCATGGTCTCTACAGCGCTGATGAGATTATTCGCCAGGACGTTCCTGCTCGTGGCTCCCAGGATATGGCCAATGGAATCCCTGTCGATCTTGAGTTTGGTCTCATAATAAGTGATCGCCTCTTCCTTCTGATTGTAGGTAACCGGAAGGCTTTCATAGAATTTCCTATCCCAATTTCGTTCACCAGCTTCGTATTTCTTTATCCTACGCAGTTCGTCCTCTCTCAAACGCCTTTCCTTCACAAATCTGCCTGGTAGTTGTGCAATAGAATCTGCCACTTCTTGCGTATAGTAATCTTCATATTCCGCTATCAGCTCGTCCATGACCTCCTTGGCACTTTCAGCATCGATCTCCTGGTACCATCGCACTTTGAACCCTGCCTGCTCCAGTTCAGATTTATAAATGCTGGCAAAGACCGAGTCCCTATCATTGTTTTCATAGAAAATCATGACATTCTTGTTATTAAACTGCTCAATTGCCTGACGAGCCAGGGCCAAAGCCATGGTTTCATAGGTTGGCTTAAACAAGAAACCGAATGGATTATCACCAATGACAGCACTACTTGAGGATACTGGGTTGATCATATTCACCCGGTTATTTTTGGAATACTCCTTTGCCACTTCAAATGGCCCCGAGAGCAATGGCCCAACCATAAGATCAAGGTAGTCAGATGGAAGCAGCTCTAAAGCTTTGCTCATCTCATCTTTGCTGCGCTTGGTATCTATCGGCTCAAGATCAAGATAGATTTTCTTTTTTGCCAGCTCCTGTGTTCCTGAGATCATCCCCTGATACAATCCCATTACGGCCTTGTTCTGGAGTATCTGCTCAATGTTTTTCGAATCATACATAAACGGAAGCAGCACTCCGATCCTATAACGATCCTTCAGTTCCATAGGAAGAACCTCTGAGAGCAATGCAGTTTCTTCAGAGCCTAGCTTCTCGTCCAATTCTTTCATCAGTCTGAGGTCTCGCATCTCATACGGCTGAGTTTTCATTTTACTCAATAAAATCGCCCCAAGAGCACGGTCCTCCGGGAAGGTTTTATACAGCTCCTGAATTTTCTCGATTGGTTTGGGATACAAAAACTTCGCATATAGGTCCTTTTTCAAATAATCAGAAGTTGTCTTTCGGGCAAGTCGCTCCGAATACTTAATTCCTGAATCTTCACTATTAGTAGAAAAGCTTGTGTACGCCAACCAGAAAAGCACCTCATCTTCACCTGACCAATTAGGTGCTTTAACCAGAAGTTGCTTCCACATAGCAAGAGCCTGGGTGGTGTCTCCCTCGTTAAGGGCACATAAAGCGAAATAAAAAGAAGCGTAATTTCCAAAGTGCTTATCCTCCATCAGGGAACCGAAATAGGATTTGGCACTGGGATAATCTCCTTGTTTAAACATTCTTTTCCCTTCCAGATACTCGGCCTGCTTACTTTGGCCTTGAAGCAAAAAAGGAACGATCCATAGGGCGGTAAGGAAAAGAAAACTACGTATCACTGGTGATTATTTTAGGTGTAAAAGATCATCTTATTCCCACTCAATGGTAGCTGGTGGTTTGGAGCTGATATCATAAACCACGCGGTTTACTCCTTTCACTCTATTGATGATTTTATTAGAAACTTTACCAAGGAATTCATAAGGCAGATGACACCAGTCTGCTGTCATACCATCAAGGCTGGATACCGCTCTCAACGCTACCACGTTTTCGTAGGTACGTTCATCCCCCATTACTCCAACCGACTGCACTGGCAGCAACATCGCGCCAGCTTGCCAAACGTCATCATACAAACCTTCTTCCTTCAATCCGGAGATGAAGATATCATCTACATCCTGAAGAATTCTGACCTTTTCAGCCGTGATATCCCCAAGGATTCTGATACCTAATCCGGGTCCCGGGAACGGATGACGGCCTAAGATAAACTGTGGGATCTCCAATGCCTTACCCACATTTCTTACCTCATCCTTAAATAGCGTGTTAAGTGGTTCTACCACCTTCAGCTTCATTTTTTCAGGAAGTCCCCCAACGTTATGGTGAGATTTGATCGTTACAGACGGGCCATTAACAGAAACAGACTCGATTACGTCAGGATAGATTGTTCCCTGACCCAACCATTTTACATCTTCTATCTTATGCGACTCCTGATCAAAAATATCAATAAAGGTTTTACCAATTGCCTTTCTTTTATCTTCCGGGTCAGTCAGACCTTTTAATGCGTTATAAAACTGATCCTTAGCATCAACACCTTTGACATTTAAGCCAAGTCCTTCATAGGATTTTAGTACCTGCTCAAATTCATTCTTTCTAAGAAGTCCATTATCTACGAAGATGCAATACAGGTTCTTACCGATGGCATGATGGATCAAAGTGGCAGCCACAGAGGAATCTACCCCTCCTGAAAGTCCCATTACCACCTTATCATCCCCCAGCTTTTCCTTTAATTCTTTGATGGTGTTTTCGGCAAATACATCTGCCGTCCAATCCTGACCTGCTCCACAAATGTGCACAACGAAGTTTCTGAGAAGCGTTTTACCCTCAAGAGAATGCGTCACCTCCGGATGAAACTGTATTCCATAAGTGGATTGCCCGTCTACCTTGAAAGCTGCAACCGGAATGCTCTCCGTATGCGCTATCACCTGAAAGTTCTCAGGGAGCTTCGTGATCGTATCTCCATGAGACATCCATACCTGACTTCCAAAATTTATTTCCTTAAGCAAATCAATCCTGGTATCAACACTATCCAGATTTGCACGGCCGTACTCCCTATGTTCTGATCTACTGACTACGCCACCATTCTTATGAGCCAGCAACTGTGCTCCGTAACAGACCCCTAACAAGGGCAATTCACGAAATTGTGCAAGGTCAATATCTGGTGCTCCTTCCTCTAAAACTGAGCACGGGCTACCACTAAGAATCACCCCCTTTGTTGATGAATCTATCAATGGTACCTTGTTAAAGGGATGAATTTCACAATAAACATCCAATTCTCTTACTCTTCTCGCAATAAGTTGGGTATATTGTGATCCAAAATCCAGGATCAGAATTTTATCAGTCATTCGGCAAAATTAGCAGAATCGACCAAACGTGAATCGAAATCTCCGTAGGATTTATAATTTGTTACTTTTTCAATTTATTGGCACTAGTATATTTACTGTATGACGAGAGAGGAAGAGCGTTTAAAAGAGGCCAGAGAAGGGGTTTCATGGAAGGAATGGGGACCCTATCTAAGTGAAAGACAGTGGGCGACCGTACGAGAAGATTATACCGAAAGCGGTAACGTTTGGGAAAGTGTCGTTCATGATCACTCACGAAGCAAAGCTTACCGCTGGGGCGAAGACGGGATTGGTGGGTTTTCAAATTCAGACCAAAGAATATGTTTTTCCTGGGCCTTTTGGAACGGGAATGACTCAATTATAAAAGAGCGACTTTTTGGACTTACCTCCTATGAAGGCAACCATGGAGAGGATGTAAAGGAACTGTACTACTACCTGGACAGCACTCCTACCCACTCCTATATGAAAATGCTCTACAAATATCCCTTCACTTATCCGTATGGTGAACTAGTGGATAAGAACGTAGGGCGCTCCAAATCACTTCGGGAATTTGAACTTCTCGATACCGGGGTTTTCGACTTCGATGAGTATTTCGACATCTTTCTTCACTATGCAAAAAACAACACGGAAGACTTTCTCTTCAGTGCTGAAATCCATAACCGATCTGAGAAGGAAGCTGAAATCGTGGTCATGCCCACCATATGGTTTAGAAATACCTGGGCCTCCGGACGTGATAAAACCAAACCAAAAATCAAAAAATCAAATGATCGCAGTGCAAAACTGGATCATCATATACTTGGCAGCTACAACATCTATTTTGATGACCAATTAGCGGAATTGGCATTTTGCGATAACGAAACCAACCGTAAACGCCTTTATGGGAGTAAAAGCTCCTCCAAATACCCTAAAGATGGCATCAACGATTACGTGGTTGATGGAGACATCAATGCGGTCAACCCAAAGCACTGGGGTACCAAAGGCAGCGGGATCTATCGTCTGAAAATCCCTGCTGGATCAAGCATTACGGTTAAGCTTCGAATGACAAAAGACGAACTGACTGAACCGTTTTCAGACTTTGATCAGATATTCGATGCCCGTAAGAGCGAAGCGGATGAGTTTTATAATGAAAAACATGCCAAGGTCGATGATGAAGACCTGAGAAGCATTCAAAGACAGGCCTGGGCCGGAATGATGTGGAGCAAGCAATTTTACTACTACAATATCAGAAACTGGCTGCACGGTGATCCCGGACGAATGAAACCCTCCTCCACCCGAAAAATGGGGCGTAATGCCAACTGGCAGCATATGTTCAACCACGACATTATTTCCATGCCTGACAAATGGGAGTACCCGTGGTATGCCGCATGGGATCTGGCATTTCACTGCATCCCGATAGCAAGAATTGACCCGGATTTTGCCAAAGGACAATTGTTACTGCTCTTACAAGACCGATACCTTCACCCGAACGGGCAAATTCCGGCCTATGAGTGGAACTTTAGTGATGTAAACCCTCCTGTCCATGCGTGGGCTGTGCTGCGGGTATTTGAAATTGACCGCAGGCTTAATGATGGAAAAGCAGATTATGACTTTTTGCAAAAATGCTTTCATAAGCTCTGTCTGAACTTCACCTGGTGGGTCAACCGAAAGGATGAAGAAGGAAACAATGTTTTTGAAGGTGGCTTCCTCGGTCTGGATAATATTGGGGTCTTTGATCGAAATCACCCGGCTGTGGAAGATGCGAAGCTCGAACAGGCCGACAGTACAAGCTGGATGGCTATGTTCTCACTCAATATGCTGAAGATGGCGCTGGACCTGTCCATGGAATATCCTGTGTATCAGGACATGGCCAGTAAGTTCTTCGAGCACTTCCTTTATATCTCCGGAGCCATGAACAGCATCGGGGACAACAACGTGGACCTTTGGGATGAGGAGGACTTCTTCTACTACGATGTAATGCATACCCCGGACAAACCAAATCAAAGGATGAAGATTCGTTCCATGGTTGGTTTGATCCCTCTTTATGCGATTGAAATCCTGAGGGATGAAAACTATGAGAACCTGACAGAATTCAGGGAGCGTCTCGAGTTTTTCCTAAAAGAAAGACCAAGGCTTGCCTCACTGGTATCAAGGTGGGAATCTCCGGGAAAAGGTGAAAGAAGATTGCTCAGTATCCTAAGAGGATTTAGGATGAAAAAAATCCTCGATCGTATGTTGGATCCGGAGGAGTTCCTCTCAGATTTCGGGATCAGAGCATTATCTAAATATCACGAAAAGCATCCTTACGTCCTGGAAACAGACCATGAAACCCTCAGTGTCTCCTACTTACCCGGAGAGTCGGATTCTTCCTTCTTTGGCGGTAACTCCAACTGGAGGGGCCCTATCTGGTTCCCGGTGAATTACCTGATCATGGAATCACTCCTCAAATTCTCCACTTACTACAGTGAAGAGTTTAAGGTAGAGTTCCCTAAGGGCAGCGGTGAACGTCAGGACCTGGTATCTGTCACGAGAAGCATCTGCCGACGACTGATGGCCATCTTCCAGGTTGATGAAAACGGCAAACGACCGGTCTATGGTGGGCACCTGAAATTTCAAACGGACCCACATTTCAAAGATCACATACTATTCTATGAGTATTTCAATGGTGACACCGGAGAAGGTCTTGGGGCCTCCCATCAAACCGGATGGACTGGCCTGATAGCCGAAATGATCCACCGTTATTATAATATTCACTAAAACATTCAGTAACATCGCCGCTCTATCTTTATACTTGAAAAGAGAGAATGAGTAAGAACGTGATGAAAGGTATTATTTCGCTGGTGCTATGTACGGCATTATCCATTGCCAATTGTCAGAACATCAAACCAAAATTGGTGATCGGCATTGTGGTAGATCAGATGAAGCAGGACTACCTCAACCGGTATGGTGATCGATTTGGAGAAGGTGGCTTCAGCAAACTGATCAGTGACGGTTTTATGTGTGAAAACACACACTACAATTATATCCCGACAGTAACAGCGGCGGGTCACGCTTCCATATATACCGGAACAACCCCGCGATATCATGGAATTATAGGTAATAGCTGGTACAGCAAGAAACAAGAGCGCATGGTCTACTGCGTGGGAGACGAAAACGAGTCCGCTATAGGCGGAAGTGAACATTCAGGACACTTTTCTCCAAGAAATCTTGCGACCACTACCATCACCGATGAGCTGAAGCTGAGTACAAATTTTCAATCCAAAGTGATAAGCATCTCTATAAAAGATCGCGGATCAGTGCTCCCCGCAGGACACAACCCCGATGGAGCCTTTTGGTACGATGGGAAAACAGGAAACTTTGTTACCTCAACCTATTATTCCCAATCGCTCCCTGGCTGGGTAGCGCAATTCAATGCTAAAGAATTGGTAAATAAATACCTTGATGGCGAGTGGGCTCCCCTGCTCGACATTGAATCATACAGTGCGAGCACGGAGGATAATGTGAACTATGAAAATACCTTCAGAGGCATTGATGAACCTACTTTCCCTTACCATCTTGCTGAATTAAGAAAAAAGAATGGTCCTTACGAACTGATCATGAATACTCCATTTGGCAACAGCATTACATTGGATATGGCCAAAGATGCGGTCATGGGAGAAAGTATGGGTAGTGATGACATTACTGACTTCCTGGCGGTGAGTATTTCCAGCACCGACAAAATCGGGCACCAGTTTGGTCCCAATTCTATTGAAATCGAAGATACTTACCTGAGACTGGACAGGGATTTGGAAAAATTCATTGACTTTCTGGATGAAAAGGTGGGCGAGGACAATTATTTGATATTCCTGACCTCCGATCATGCAGCCGCACTTAATCCCACCTATCTTCAGGATCAAAAAATGCCTGCAGGAACATTCAAATCATCCGATATTAAATCAACCCTCCAAAAAGCACTCACCGAATCCTTCGGTGAAGGAGACTGGATCAAGAGCTTCTCTAACTACCAATTCTTCCTTAACCAAGATCTCATCCCCTCCTCCGGATATGAGGAAGTCATTAATACCGGAAAAAAGGCTTTGATGGAGATGGAATCAATTGCTGAGGTATATACAGCAAAAGAAGTGCTTGATGCTCCTGCCTATGACCATTTAGGTATTAAGCTCAACAACGGCTACAACCGCCAGTTATCAGGGGATTTAATGGTCGTATTGAAGTCTGGGTATCTTTTTGGTAGCGAAGGACGAGCAGGTACGGACCATGGATCAGGCTATGTTTATGACACCCATGTACCTTTGCTATTTTATGGCAAGGGTATAAAAAATGGAAGTACCACAAGGAAAGTGGCTATCACGGATATAGCACCTACTATATCCATGATCCTGAATATTTCACTTCCAAGTGCCTGTACGGGTGAACCAATTAAGGAGCTATTCGATTAGTTTCAATAGTCATCAACAATCAATGAATGAACGAAAAAGAAATAGGACTAATATTTGACATGGATGGTGTCATCGTTGATAACCATGAATTCCATTTCCTGGCCTGGCAACAATTGGCTTCAAAAAGAGGGATCAGCATCTCTGAGGAATTTTACCGGGAAAACATGAATGGACGTACCATTGATGAACTGGTTCGGGTGGTGTTTCAACTGGAGGTCAGTAAAGAAGAGGCCCGTGAAATTGGCAGGGAGAAAGAAGAAACCTATCGTGAACTGTACCGCGAAAAACGTACAGCCATGAAAGGTCTCATCCCATTTCTAGAGGCAGCTAAAGACCTTGAGATTCCCATGATCGTGGGTACTTCAGCTCCTTATGAGAATGTGACCTATACCCTCGACGACCTGGACTTGAGAAAGTACTTCTTAGGCGTAGTTGATGATAGTATGGTTGCCAAAGGGAAACCTGATCCTGAAGTATATTTGAAATGTGCGTCTGCCATTGATCGTGACCCGGCAAATTGCATTGTCTTTGAAGACGCTGTTTCGGGAATCAAGGCTGGTAAGTCGGCAGGCGCTAAAGTGATTGCCCTGGCCACTTCTCACAAAAGAGAAGAATTGTCTGCTGATCTGATCATTGATGATTTTGAAAACTTTTCCATGTCACAGGTAAAAGCTGTCTTAGGTATTTAAATGAAAAAGCACCTACTGATCATCGGGTTGTTAATGTCCCTCTGTTCCTTTGGGCAGGATATCAGGATTGCCAAACTCAAATACCGTGGTGGCGGAGATTGGTATGCCAACAAAACCGCCCTTCCTAACCTGATCAGCTTCTGCAACCAAAATATGGGGACTTCCATCGCCCGTGAGGAAGACATCGTTGAGGTATTCAGCCCTGATCTATTCCTTTATCCTTATGTCTACATGACTGGTCATGGGAACGTGGTCTTTAGCGACGAGGATGCTGAAAACCTCAGAAATTACCTCCAATCAGGAGGCTTTCTACATATCGATGACAACTACGGCCTGGATCCATTTATCCGTGTAGAGATCAAAAAGATCTTTCCTAATAAGGACTTTGTGGAAATCCCTTTCGATCATCCGATTTACCATCAGAAATATGATTTCGAAGACGGCCCCCCAAAGATCCATGAACATGACGGCAAGCCTGCGCAGGGCTTTGGTATATTCATAGACGGGCGTCTGGTATGCTACTACACCTACGAATGCGACCTCGGCAACGGCTGGGAGGATCAGTCCATCTACAACGACCCGCAGGAGGTCAGAATCAGAGCACTAAAAATGGGTGCCAATATCCTCTCCTACGTTTTTACGACGGAGCAGTAGTACCTCTAATTGACTTAGCAGGAACAAATTGCGCTTTATCGACTTTGATGGATGCTTTTAGGCATTGATACCGTAGAGCTTCCGCGGAGTATCAGATCGAAGGGGCGTAACGCCACTGTATGAATCGTGGCTGATTTAAAAGTACAAAAGTTTCTGTTTACCACCGAGTCAATCCGCAGGATTGACTTGCTAAATTATTCCAACACAGCAAGTCAATCCTGCGGATTGACGGGCTAACCACGAAGCACCAAAGCTGCCTAAACCACTAATCAGCCATGATTTCATACAGAATGTTAGCGGTTTTCTTTTTATTATTTTTGAACAAAAGGCTCAGTTTTTAATTCCTTTCCGGTTTGGACAAATCTGCCATTATCGTCAATTCTATATTGCGTTACCTCTTCTCTACCGACTCTCTTTATTTTGTCTCCTGAAAGAGTATCCGTGAGCTCATATATATTTTCCACTTTCAAACTAAATGTAGAGTCAGGATGAAAGTAGGTTGTCGTTTTATAATCGAACTCATTAACAAGATAATTCTTGTATTGAATGTTCTCTTCCTCAAAATGAAAACAACCATTAGTATAAACTTCCTTTTTATCGGCTACTTTAAAGCTAGTGTCAATTGAATACATGTATATATAATTTTCACAGTCATTAAAATGTCCGACCGCCAACGCCAAGAATTTGGCTGATAGTGAATGTTGACTTATTGTAAGCTTCCCTAAAAATAGGACTGTTTGAAAGGCGACAAAAATTGTACATTTAAACAGTTACGATGAAAAAGCGAAGAATATCAGAAGCGCAGATAGTCAAAGCGCTCAAGGAACATGAATCAGG
>NZ_JAMZMI010000005.1 GCF_024714475.1 Marinoscillum sp. MHG1-6
CTGATTCATGTTCCTTGAGCGCTTTGACTATCTGCGCTTCTGATATTCTTCGCTTTTTCATCGTAACTGTTTAAATGTACAATTTTTGTCGCCTTTCAAACAGTCCTATTTTTAGGGAAGCTTACAACTGGATTATTAAAAACAAAAGAATTCCTGATCACATCTTCAACAGAAACAGTCCTAAGAGTAAGAATATTAATGATTATATTGAAATTTTTGAAGATGCTGTCATTAACGATTATGGAACAGGAACATGGAATAATCGAAATCAGTTTATTGATAGTCTAATTTCTTTATCAACAAAAGATGAGAAGTCATTTAAGCAGGTTAAGGGAACGTTTGAAAACTGGATCAAGAAGTTTGACTTAAAGTTTCTATACTATCAAATACAAAGATTGGAATTGGAATATTACTCAAAAGTTTCAGAAAATCTTACCATTGAAGAAGTAATTGATAAGCTAAATAAGGAAGAAGAAGATACTGTTTCAATCTTAAATAACTTATTTGAATTGAAGCCTAACATTGCTGGAGTAGGGCTTAATCTCAATAGATTCATAGAATACTTTAAAAGAAAATGAACCAATGGTCAGAACTCCGTCCTTTATCCAAGCTAGATCAGCTTGCAGAGACCATCATGAAAACTGCTTTCTTACTCTCTGAAAATCATCATGTTATTCAGAGTTATCTAAACCACAAAGGAGCTCATTTTAAGATAATCAATCGAGTAGGGGAGTCAGAGCTTGATATTCTATGTCGTCACGTGAACATCGAGAAAACAAACTATGCTTTCGTATCTAAATCTGATCTTGAACGAGGTTTAAGAGATGATCTATGGATTGGCTTAGTCTTGTTTGTGGATGGTCAGAAACCAAAAAAATATCTATTTCCAAGCACTGTTTGGAATGAACCAAATCAGCTATTCACAGATTCGGCTGTTAAGAACCCTGAGTATGGAGTCAACCTGAATCAGCACACAATGAAAGAGTTTGTGCAGAAATATGCTTTTGAAAGAATGATAAGCCAATTATGAAAAGATTTCCCAGGAAGATAAAGTTGAATACGATTAAAAATCTGCTAGCTAGGTCGGGAAATCAATGTGCATTTCCAGAGTGTGATCATCCGCTATTTAATGACAGTAACCTTTTTGTCGCGCAGCTATGTCATATTGAGGCACTTTCTCCAAATGCGCCCAGATATAACCCAGACGCAAATGATGAAGAAGTTAATTCCTTTGAGAACCTTTTATTTATGTGCTATCGTCATCATAAAGAAACAGATGATGTTGAGAAATACACTGTTAGCAAGCTAAAACAGATTAAAGAAGATCATGAAAATCGGTTTAAGGAACATGAATTCTCAATAAATGGCGAAGCAATACAAGTTATAATTCAGGACATGAATGAGTTTTGGGCGAATGTGGAGCATATAAATAACTATGAACACGTAGCTAAAGATTTCAAGATTGACATATCGTCAAGCAAGGATGAGACTATGTTGATTAAGGAAATACGTCAGCAATTGAGTAATTTCTATGATATAGTAGGTCTACTATCAAAGGATCTGAAACATGATAATTTTGAGCTGCTATGTCTAGCTATCCCTAATACAATGACTAGACTTAGTGTTTTAATTGATCAAATTGAGATAAAAATTCTTGAATTGAAGCTAATAAATGAACCTGGTCGAGAGGATATAAAAACTGATTTGTCTAAGCTTCGAGAAGAACTGAAACATACAGCTAAACATGTAGGTCTAGCTGACTAATATTATGTTAAGTAGAATCTAATCCACGACTAGGCGGGCTGGCAAGGCAAAATACCGGGGGTGCGGTGGTCTGTGTGTTGGGAGTGATTATTTTGTCCCGGCGGGGAACCGCTAGATTTTTGCATACTTTTCATCAATGGAAAAGTATGAGCCCAGCGGCTTGAGCGTCACAGCGAACACAGATAAAAGACAGATGATCTGTGAGCTGTACTGCCAGTAGCATGGAGATTGCCACGTCAACAATGCTTCGCAAAGTTTCCTCGCAATGACGTGCTACTTGAGGGCTTGTGCTGTGAGCCAAACAAAGCGTTGGCAAGCAAGGCTACGCGCCCCGGTGTTCACAGGCAAAGTCCCGAGCCGCGTAGGCTAGTCGCTGAGAATGGCGTATTTGAAAACGAACTGAACAATCGTACGGATAACGAAAAATAAGACAATACAACTTTGCCTGGGATTCTCTTGCATTTGGGGCGGACGGCTAGTCCTGGTGATCAGGCCATAGCCTGAAAGCGGGTGGGAAACTATCGGCACGCGTAGTGTAATAGCCGTTTGGTCTACGCGACCCGGTCAGGGCACGGCAGAGCGCAGGGTTTGTGCGCTGGCCGACGGTCCACCGAAGCGGCTACCGAAACGTCGGCCCGGTTAATATAACGTCTAATTATATAACATGGACCGGAATCCAAAAATCAAACCAAGGAGCACTACACGAACAAACTCGCTGGCCACTGCCAGCTTAATATAATATAGAATTATATAAGCAGGATTCGTGTGAGGGATATGGATTTGTTTTAACATAAAATCATTGTCGTTATTCGACTGTCATCAAATAACTGATTTTATATTAATCAGCAAAGCTGACCACAAATCCATATAGCAATGTTATATAATTTATATTATGTTAAATAACCTTTTTCGACGTCTATCCTGTCTGGTATTATTTCCATTAGTTCACCTTTGGTTGAGATGCTAAACGCTGGTAGCCATCACCCGACTACCAGCTCCTTGCCTGATTCTCTGAAAATAATTTTGCGAGAGTTTAATGATGATGACCGCCGCCTTCTTCTTCAGTGTTCTTGGCTTTGGCCAGTAACGTAAAAGCTCCGCCAGTCACGACCTGGAGTTCATCGATCACCAGCTCTTTGTCCACCAGCGCAATACCCGTGTAGCCGTCTTCAGAAATTCCTTTGATTACTTCAGTCATTTCAAACGCATGTGTGTTGCCTTCGTGCAGTCCATCATAAGTAAACACATAATGTTTGCCTCCAAACCTTACGACCGTTTCATCTGGCACGGCCCAGACTTCATTCAGGTCAGTATCAATTCGCGCCATCACGTACATTCCCGGTAACAAATCCACATAATGCTCTTTCAAATGTCCGTGTACCGTCACCGAACGATCTTCTCTCACGCCACTCCCGATGAGAAAAACCTCTGCTTCGCGCCACTGGTCCGGAGCGTTGGCCAACGAAAACCGAATGCGTTGCCCATTTTTGATCTTGGGAATGTCATTTTCATACACGGACAGCTCCACGTGCAGGTCCTCACGATTGGTAATATCCATGATCACATCCTGCGGATTAATGTATTTACCAGTATTGGTATAAATCTCTCTTACATTTCCTGTCACCGGAGAATAAATGTTGACTGTTGCAGAAACAGCCCCATTTTTAATGCGCGTGGTATTAAACCCGATGAGTTTCAATCGTGCTTCCATCGTCTTGATGCGGGCCTCATTGGCCAGGTAGCTGCTTTTTGCCTGTTGGTAATTCTTTTCGGAGGCCACATTTTCCTTATAAAGCCTTTCCTGGCGTTCATATTCAGCTTTTAGGTACTCCTGGTTTGCTATACTCTCCAGGTAATCCTGCTGAAACTGGATAAACTCCGGGTTTTCGATCCTCACCAGCACCTGTCCCCTTTTGACAGGACTACCGGGCAGCATCTCAGTATATTCCACAAATCCCCCGTATGGCATATTGATGGATATATTGCTCTTAGGTGGCACATCTATGATGCCATTGACCCGAAGCTCCGACCCGATCATCTTCTTTTCAATTTTTCCCAGCTGGATGTCGGCCTGCTCATATTGTGCCTGGCTGAGCGCTACAGTGTTTTCTGCCTCATGGTGATGCAGTTCAGTTTCCGGTGATTTGCCGGCGCCACACGAACTCATAATCGTCACCATCGCAACGACCTTAGCTATTTGTTTGATATATGTCACTATACTTTGCATGTCTTCTCTTGTTTTATTGAGCTCCTGAGATAAACTCGATTTGAATGATGGTTTGATTGTACTGGTCCAGCATGTTCAGGTATGCCGACCGCACTTTCAGCGCCTGGCTGATCCCCTCGATATATTTTTCATAGCCCACTTCCCCGCTTTCAAACCATTGCTCTGATTGTTTGATAATTTGATCTGCCTGTGGAAGGGCGTTTTCCTGGTAATAATCCAGGCTGGCCCGATACTTTTGATATTGCTGAATCAATGTCTGCAGCCTCCCCTCCAGTTGATTGGTTGTTGCTTGTAGCTGAGCTTCAGTCTCTTGCCGCTTCAGTTCTGCGGCTTTTATAGAGGAAGTATACGCCCCGGCACCAAAGATGGGAATCTGAACGCCCACGGTAAAACCGGTAAACCGATCACCACCATCGAATACCACCGGGTTTCCATTGATATCCTGATTGGGACCTCTGAAAGTCTGATTGAAGTACCCTACCTTCAAATCCGGCAGCATTTTGGACTGTTCTACAGATTTTTCCCTTTCAGCCACCGCTATTTGTTGCCTAAACCAGGCCAACGTTGGGTTTTCTGCAACATCCGGGCTACTCAGCAGCACTTCACTGCTTCTTTCCTGAAGCATTTCCTGTTCCATTTCAATGGGTTGATCACTGTTGAGAAGCACTTGCAATTGCGTGCGGTACATCTCTATTTCAGTCTGATTTTGGTCCAGAGCCACGACAATCTCCGCTACCTGGGATGCTGCGGTAAACTTTTCCAGCAGGTTGGTCTCCCCTGTTTCATACCGCAGTGTGGCCGCCTGAAGAAACCGTTCATAGATACTGTCCTGCGTCAATAGTAGCTGTCTTTGACTATACTCCATCCACAGGTGATACCAGGTGGCTTTTACCTGTTGCACCAATTCATTTTGTGTCGCCGACTTCCGCCATTCACTCGCTTCAATTTTGGCCCTTGCCAGCTGACTTTGCCCACTGTAAACAGTCGGAAAGGCGAAGGACTGACTGATATTCCATTGGCTATCGTTATCATAGATGCTGTTGGTTTGTCCGCGCGTCAGGCTGATTCCGGTTTTAGGGATATTCCAGCTCGTACCCCGTAAGGCCCTCTCCTGCTGCAACTGCAAATCCGCCACTTTCAGGTCCGGATTATTGGCAATGGCCACGTCAATGGCCTCATCGAGTGTATGGATAGTGGTATTAGTCAAATCCTGCGCATTGACTTCCTGAAAGGCCAAAAACATCAGAGGAAAAGCCCATACGGCTATTTTAAGCCTGACCTTTAGCCCCTTTTCGAAATAGTAGTACAAAATCGGCAGCACGACCAGGGTTAGAAAAGTTGCTGTGACCAGCCCGCCGATCACGACGGTAGCCAGCGGTTTCTGTACCTCCGCACCTGATGAGGTGGACAGCGCCATGGGTAAGAATCCCATAGAGGCAACTGCCGCGGTCATAATCACCGGCCGTAACCGTATGCGCGTACCTATATAGATCCGCTCGAAAACATCAGCAACTCCCTCCTGCTTCAAGTGGTTAAATTCTGCAATCAACACGATTCCATTGAGCACCGACACTCCGAATAAAGCGATGAACCCCACTCCTGCTGAGATACTAAATGGCATGTCCCGGACCCAGAGGGCGAGAATCCCTCCGATGGCAGAAAGTGGAATCGCTGAAAAGATCAGCACGCCCTGTTTGAGCGACCCGAAGGTGAAATAGAGTAAGGTAAAAATGAGCAATAGCGCTATCGGCACTGCAAAAGATAGTCGCTGACGTGCTTCAATAAGGTTTTCAAACTGTCCTCCATAGGCGACCGAGTATCCCGGTGCAAACACGATGGACGAAGCTATTTTCTGCTGGAGTTCCTCTACCACGCTCTCGACGTCACGGTTTCTCACATTGAACGCTACCAATATTCGCCTGCGTGTATCGTCCCGCTGAATCTGGTAAGGTCCCTCCTTGATTGCCACGTTGGCCACCTGGTATAACGGGATCTGGTGACCGTCTTTCCGTGCGATGTACAGATTTCGCACCGTTTCAATTTCCTCCCGGTTGCTTTTGGTGAGCCTCACCACCAGGTCAAATCGTCTTTCGTTCTCGAAAACCAACCCGGCAGAGGCTCCGGCAAATGCTGCCTGAACAGAGCGGTTGACATCTTTGATACTCAGTCCATATTTCGCCAGCTGATCACGCTTGTAGGTGATTACCACCTGAGGAACACCAGTGACTTCTTCAATGTACACATCCACGGCCCCGTCAACTTGCGAGGCTACTCTTCCGATTTGCGCAGCGTATTCGGAGAGTTGGTTCAGGTCTTCTCCATAGATTTTCACGGCTACATCCTGCCGCACACCCGTCATCAATTCATTGAAACGCATCTGGATGGGTTGCTGAAAACCGAAAGTCACCCCGGGAATCACCTCGAGGGCTTCGGACATGGCATTGGCCAGGTCTTCCCGGTTATCCGCAGTCACCCACTCCTCCTTGTCTTTCAGGATGATCATCAGATCGGCCGCCTCTATCGGCATAGGGTCTGTGGGAATTTCACCTGCCCCAATTTTGGCAACCACCTGCGTTACCTCAGGGAATTGCTCCAGCAGGATTTTTTCAGCCTGCGTGGTGGCTTTGATGGTATTTTCCAGCGAGCTACCCGTAATAACACGTGTTTCTACAGCAAAATCGCCTTCCTCCAGGGTCGGGATAAACTCTCCTCCCATGGTGGTGAAAACCCAGAGCGACGCACCAAAAAGACCCAGTGCCAGCGTCAGCACGAACGGCCTGTGATGCATGGCCCACCTGATCGCCGGCACATACAGCCTGTGAAAAAAGGCCATGATTTTATCAGATATGTTTGCCTTAAACTCTGTTTTCTTACTCAAAAACAAGGCTGACATCATCGGCACATAGGTGATCGAAAGAATGAAAGCACCTAGAATAGCAAAACTTACAGTCTGAGCCATAGGGCGAAACATCTTTCCTTCAGTACCTACCAATGCCAGGATCGGCAGGTAAACGATCAGGATAATGATCTCGCCAAAGGCCGCTGAGTTTCGGATCTTACTGGCCGACTGATAAACCTCATGGTCCATTTCGTCCTGCGTAAGCCGTCGACCGATCTTCTTCAACCCCAGGTGGTGCATGGTAGCCTCGACGATAATCACGGCTCCATCCACAATCAACCCAAAATCTATGGCTCCAAGGCTCATCAGGTTACCTGATACACCGAATTGGTTCATCATACCAAAGGCGAAAATGAGTGCCAGCGGAATCACTGAGGCCACAATCAGGCCTGCCCTAAGGTTGCCTAAAAGTAGCAGCAATACGAAAATGACAATAAGCGCCCCTTCCGTCAGGTTTCGCGTGACCGTCCCGATGGCGTTATTGACCAGCTTGGTTCGGTCGAGAAAAGGCTCAATCGTAACCCCCTCAGGCAATGTCTTTCTGATCTGCTCGATACGGGCCTTCACTTCTTCGATCACCTCTGCTGAATTCTCTCCCTTGAGCATCATCACGATTGCACTCACCACCTCTCCTTCTCCATTTCTGGTGGTTGCACCATAGCGCACGGCACTTCCGAGCTGAACGGTGGCCACATCCCTGATAAGCACTGGGATACCCTTATCATTGCTTTTTATGGCGATCTTTCGGATGTCATCGAGGCTGCCAACAAGTCCTTCACTTCGGATAAAATACGCCCTTAGGCTTTTCTCGATGTAGGCGCCCCCCGTATTCTCATTGTTCTCTTCTAAGGCCTGAAAGATGTCCGCAATGGAAATGTTCATGGCCTTCAACTTATCCGGGTCAATAGCGATTTCATACTGCTTCAGGTATCCTCCGAAGCTACTGACATCGGCCACTCCGGGTGTGCCCAGCAATTGCCGTTTGACAATCCAGTCCTGTATGGTACGAAGCTTTCGTGCATCATATTGGTCTTCATAGCCGGGCGTGGTACCCACTACATACTGGTAGATTTCCCCCAGTCCGGTGGTTACCGGAGCCATTCCGGGGTTTCCCACGCCAGGTGGTATTTGAGCAATTACCTCCGGAAGCCTTTCGCTCACCTGCTGACGTGCCCAGTACACATCCACGTCTTCTTTAAAAACAATGGTCACCACTGAGAGCCCAAATCGGGAAAATGAGCGTATTTCCTCAATTTCCGGGATCGTAGCCATGGTTATTTCGACCGGGAAGGTAATTAGACGTTCCACCTCTTCTGCCGCTAATGATGGCGACGAAGTGATCACCTGCACCTGGTTATTGGTGATGTCGGGAACAGCATCAATGGGCAGCCTGGTCAGGGAGTAAATCCCCCAGATGATCAGACCCAGCGTAAACAGCCCGATCATCAGCTTATTCTTAACTGAAAAAAGAATGATTTTATCCAGCATATCAATTTATTGGATTTTGAATTTCATAACATTTTTAATGACCATCAGGCCATTAAAGGATTGCATAGCGTATCAGCCCTCAATGAAGCATCTCATTAAGCGCTCGCTACATCGCTGCTATTAAAATTCATACCTGGGGTGGCTGGAGAATGCCGGAAGAAATTCCATCGATAAGTACAGGTGAAAAGGTGGAGCGATTCTCTACTATCGTTCGTTGTGAAGTAATACTGAGGTACAGGTTGCAAACCACTAAGTTGGTATGACAACATTGGCAAACACACAATGGAGAACATAGATCAGAAGTGTGATGATCGTGATGCTGGTGCGCCTCCAGAAGCGAAATTTCATCCTGACGACAGTCTGTATCCTCATCCCCGCAAGGAGTTAAAGACAGCGTAAGTATCAGAATCGTCATTATGATAGCAAAAAACTTCACCTTGCAATATTAATAAAATAGCTGAAGGATGCACACACTAACGGTTAAACCTGATTGATGCATGTAGTTAGCGAGCTAACAATCTGGCAATTCAATTAATACTCCCAGGGATATTTTGGTTGGTAATATTCCTCTCTAATCAATGAGTCAGTCAACAGACATTCGTAATCATCACCCTTAGGGGTGACTAAAACCAGCAAACTGTCTCTTACCGTGTATTGCTGTTTGATTCTAAGTCTTCCACCTAATATAAAAATCAGTGTAGTCCCTTTCGTTTCGTAGCTGCCGGAAAATACGGCACGCTCTTCACCCTGATAGGTATATAGTAGCTCATATTTCCCATTTTCCTTGAA
Organism: Marinoscillum sp. MHG1-6; assembly: GCF_024714475.1. Taxonomy (GTDB): domain Bacteria; phylum Bacteroidota; class Bacteroidia; order Cytophagales; family Cyclobacteriaceae; genus JAMZMI01. Next base: position 9,168 of record NZ_JAMZMI010000005.1, read on the forward strand.
AAGGTACCTTTCACAATTATCGGTGTTACATTCCTTTTCTCTGAAGTACTCAGAGAATCCGGGCTCACAATCCTCTGACGACTCGCTAATATAAATCCATGATCCAATAATGGACGGATCAATTTTATCACCATTACATCCGGTAAGCCAGACCAACGCCAGACTACTGAAACTGATTAAATAAGTTAACCAAAGCCTCCATTTCTGTATGATATAGAATATCTGTAACATGGTTTCTTCCATTTAAAGGCTTTCAATAGCCAGGTGAGAACAGCTGTATTCCCAATCCAAAGCTTAGGAAGTCATTACCGTCAGGACTACCATCCAGGGCATTACCTAAACCTATACTAAAACTTAGTTTTTTAATCCATTTATCCTCCTTGGGTGCAAACAAGGTGTATTGGCCACCCAGCATGAAATGATGTCTTGGGTTTGTCCATTCTTCACCCTCAGGCAACACCTTGTTGGAAATAAAGTCATGGCGATAAATAAACGTAGGTGAAAACCGCTCACTAACCGGCAATGAGAAATAGAAGGGTATGGAAGTAACACTTAAATCAACATCCGAATCATAGATGTAGCCCTTCATCAGCCCGGGAGAGAAAGTTAACCTGTTGTACTTGTTTTCTCTATTGGATAGCTGCAATTTGCAATCGACCCAAAATGCATTAAAGGCATTATCATTGTTCTTTGTTACATCCAGGGTGTGATTCAGTCCAATGTCAAAATTATCTCCGGCCCCCACTCTTAAACCAAGACCAACCAAATTAATGGGGTCATCAGAGAGGTCTTCGGCATTATGCACACGCATATAAGTTCCGGATATTGACCCTTGACCCTTATCTAATGTCCGGGCTTCGTAAAAAGAAGTCATCACACAGCTAAAGAAAAAAGATACGACGCCAATAAGAAAAAGAAGGTCTACTTTCCAGGTGTTAATTCTTAGAAGTTTCATGGTAAAAAATTTTGGGTGAATTGAAATTTTGTCTGATTCGCAGCACGATCAGACCAAGCGTATAACCAATGTTCGCTATCATGATCAGGGCCATAATCAACATCATAAGACTACTGATTAATGGATCGTAAACGACCACATAAACCAATAATAAACTGCCATAGAGTAGTAATAAGGCCTGTTTTAATTTTCTAAACCTATCAATGTTAAAATGAATGGAGTATTTTTGATAGTTGTTGACCAGGAGTCCGATGCCAATTCCTCCCAGTAATCCAGCAGTAAGTCGACTTAAGTCAGTGGCAGCATATCCTGTGATTTGAGCTAATAGCCATTCCAAAGCCGCCAAAGCCAGGAATACCATACCCACACCGCCAAACCAATTGGATACCCGGTTCGATTGATACTCAATAAAAAAGGATAAACTCAACCATACGCTAAAGAAACCTGTTTGCAGTCCTATACATCTTATGCACAGAGGGAAGGGAGTACCCTCTATATGCATCAAGATGGATTCATTTTGGTGACAAAACAGCCCAAAAAAGACTGTAACAAAGTGAGTTAGCTCATGGTGCGGTTCCATTGGCCCAAGGGTGAATTTGAATAAAACCAACCAATATCCTCACCGGATGCTAATGATTAGTTTACAAAATTGAAGTTAGTAAACACCTCATTGAAGAATTAACACAGAATTATCAAAGGCTAACAGATTTCATTCATTAGTTATTATTCTCCTCATTTTGGCTAATTGCATAATGGAATTGGAAACTGTAGGCATAAAAAAAGCCACATGGTCATCATGTGGCTTTCTAAGTCATTTATGTTTCGGATCATTCCTCAGGCATGCCATCCAACACCTTTTCCATGTCGTCAGCCTTGTCCCACATTTTCAAACGTCCGTAGATATATCCTAAAGTCTCAACAACCTGTCTGTCATCCGGAGCAATTTCATAGATCCTTTCCCACTGTGGTAAAGCAGCCTGGTACTTTTCTTTGATTTTTGGCTCCAGCGCTCTTGCCTTCTTCTTATCGGCAGCCGAAATACCGAGGTCACTATACTCTTTGTAAACCTCGTTCGCAGCATTCAAGAGCAATACTCCTTTGTTAAAGTTGGCCTCAAACATATCAGGATCAACCGCGATTGCCCGATCGTAAGTAGCTGCTGCTGCTTCCAAATCGCCTGTTTCCTCGTACATCGCTGCCAGATTGAAAAGCAAGTTGGTATTTTCCGGCTCAGCCTCAATTGCTTTTTTAAGGTCTTCAATAGCTTCCTCCACTTTATCCATTTGGATCAAAAGATTGATCTTGTTCTTGGTAAAAGTCGGGTCGCCAGGGAAAGCTTCCAAAGCATTATTTACAGCTACCAATGCAGCCTCATTGTCCTTCTTCTCAACAGACAACAAATAGATCAGATTGGAGTGCATGTCCTGTGAGGTAGCCCCTGCCTCGATCGCTGCTTTATAATTATTGATGGCATCATCATAAAGCTCACCACTATGCGCTGCATATGCAGCATTTTTCAAGGAATTAGTATCTGCTTTTAATACCATCGCAGATTTCTGAAACTTCTCAACGGCAGTTTCATAATCCTCATCCTGAAAAGCAACTACCGCATCATTGAAATAATAGCTGTAGTAGCCATCTATTTGCTGGCTTTTAGTTTGAGGGAAACCACTTGCACTAATAATGAAGTATTCTTTATCCTTATCTCCTAACTCGTCTGCTTTATCAAAGGCAGCCATTGCTGTTTCCAGCGCGTTGGCCTTCAAAGAATTGTATTGAGGATTAGAGGTGGTATCGATCGTAGCGTAGATCAAACCCCTGTAGTACCAGGTTTTACCATCATCTTTTGTTTTTTCATAGTCAATAGCCAAATCGATGATTTCCTTCGCTTCAGCTAGCTCGCCTCTTTCTCTTGCAGCATTTGCCTTATTGATTTTAGGTTTAGGCTGCTTTTGTGAATATGCTACGACAACTAATGCCGCCAATGTTATCGTTAAAAACGCTCGTCTCATAATTGTTACGTCTTAAATTGTTTATTCTTGATCTTCTGAATTAGGTTCATTGGTGCCCTCACCTTCGGTGGTTTCACCTTCTTCGCCCTCTTCCATTATTTTAGTAATACTGGCTACTGCCGAAATTTCATCTTTTTCATTCAATCTGATCAGCTTCACCCCTTGCGTGGCTCTACCCATCACTCTAAGAGAGGAAACCTCCATTCTGATCGCAATGCCTGACTTATTGATAATCATCAAATCATCATTGTCCGTCACCGCCTTAATGGTCACCAATTCACCGGTCTTTTCGGTAATGTTCATGGTTTTCACACCTTTACCACCACGCTTAGTGATTCGGTAATCATCCAGTTCAGAACGCTTGCCATAGCCCTTCTCAGATACCACCAACAATTGCGGAGGCTCCTTATGACTTACACAAACCATACCAACAACCATTTCACCATCTCCCATGTTCACACCTCTTACACCAGCGGCAGTTCTACCCATTGGTCTTACATCTGACTCATGGAAGTGGATCGCACGGCCTCCATTGGTGGCCATTACTATATGACTATCACCATCAGTTAGCTGTACGCTCAGTAGCTTATCGCCCTCATTGATGGTAATGGCGTTGATTCCATTCTGTCTTGGTCTGCTGTAGGCCTCCAGTGCGGTTTTCTTGATCGTACCATTGGCCGTACCCATGATCAGGAAGTTGTTATTGATATAATCCGGGTCATCAAGGGTTTTCACATTGATTACCGAACGAACTTTGTCACCACTATCAATATTGATCAGGTTTTGGATCGGTCTTCCCTTGGCTGTCTTACTACCTTCCGGAATGGCCCACACCTTATGCCAGAATACCTTACCGGATTCAGTAAAGATCAACAGGTAATTGTGTGCGGTGGCAATAAATAAATGCTCTGTAAAATCATTATCCTTAGACTTCACCGCTCTCGAACCTACGCCCCCTCTGCCCTGTGTCCTGTATTCTACCAAAGGAGTTCTTTTGATATATCCTTCATGAGAAATGGTGATCACCATCTCATCATCCGGAATCATGTCCTCTGCTGTGAATTCGTCTGCCGCATGCTCGATATCAGTTCTTCGCTCATCGCCATAGCGATCTTTCATTTCACCAAGTTCGTCCTTGATGATCTGCATTCTGCGACTTTCATCAGCAAGGATGTCCTTCAAGTCTTCGATCAACAACTTGATCTCCTCATATTCCTTGATGATCTTCTCTCTCTCAAGACCTGTCAGACGTTGCAGACGCATGTCCAGAATGGCTCTTGCCTGAATTTCAGAAAGCGAGAAACGCTCCATCAAACCAGATCTGGCAATCTCAGGATCTCTTGAGTTTCGAATCAAAGCGATCACTTCATCGAGGTTATCCAACGCAATCAGGTAACCTTCAAGAATATGTGCACGCTTCTCAGCTTCTTCCAACTCGTATTGGGTCCTTCTGACAATCACCTCATGTCTATGCTCTACATAATGATGAATTAAGTCCTTGAGGTTAAGCGTCTTAGGCCTTCCCTTTACAAGTGCCACGTTGTTGACACTGAAAGAAGATTGAAGCTGTGTTTGCTTATATAAGTTATTAAGAACAATGTTCGGAATGGCATCCTTCTTCAATTCATAGACGATACGCATTCCACTTCTGTCCGACTCGTCCCTGATATCAGAAATCCCTTCGATTTTCTTCTCGTTGATAAGCTGGGCCGTCTTCTCGATCATGCTCGCCTTATTCACGAGGTATGGTATTTCAGATACTATTATCTGCTCACGTCCTGACTTCAACACCTCTACCTCAGCTTTGGCACGAATAACGATACGTCCTCTACCCGTCTCAAAGGCAGATCTTACACCCTGATAACCATAGATGGTACCCCCAGTTGGGAAATCCGGCGCAGAAATATGCTGCATCAACCCTTCAACACTGATCTCGCGATCATCGATATAGGCATTGATACCGTCAACTACTTCTGTCAGGTTATGGGGCGCCATATTCGTGGCCATACCTACCGCAATACCCGAAGCACCATTCAGTAAGAGATTGGGAACTTTGGAAGGTAGTACAGTTGGCTCCTGCACCGTATCATCATAGTTAGGAGCAAAATCAACGGTATTTTTGTTGATGTCTCCCAGCATCTCTTCAGCGATTCGCTTCAGACGTGCTTCAGTATAACGCATGGCTGCCGCAGAGTCACCATCGATAGAACCGAAGTTACCCTGACCATCCACCATCGGATAGCGCAAAGACCACTCCTGTGCCATACGCACCATGGTATCATAAACAGCAGTATCTCCATGAGGGTGATACTTACCAAGGACATCCCCGACAATCCTCGCACATTTCTTATACGACTTGTTGTAATTGACCCCGAGCTCGTCCATTCCATACAGGATACGACGATGCACCGGCTTCAAACCGTCTCGTACATCAGGCAAGGCACGCGAAATGATTACCGACATTGAATAATCAATGTAGGCTCCTCTCATTTCGTCTTCAATATTTATCGGGATGATGTGTTGACCAGAATAGTCTCCTGAATCATTTTCAGGTAGGTTTTCAATATCTCCGTCTGACATGAAAAGTCTTTAAATTGTTGCTTTAAAATCCGGGGGCAATTTAAACAAATTTTCATGTATTGTGAAGGCTTAATACGGGTCTATTTTACGCCTGTTTCGCCACTTATATCGCCATAATCTTCGATGGTTTTCACCAACCTTCGGGTTCTGCTTTTTCCAGATGGTTTGTCCCCTTACTTCCATCAATCGACCGCTTTTCGGATCCGTCACGACATGTTTTAACTGAACATGATCACTTTTCATCGGACTACGCGGTATTTCGGGGATATTCATACTCAGCCCCAGCTGCACATACATTGCATTATTGTTATGCCGCATGTCCGTTCCATCCGGAAGATTGACGGTGTATTGTTTGAAATCATAGCTAGGCCGAACCACAATTCTCACATACTCAGAGATGTTTTTTTCAATATTAACCCCAAGGTTAAAAAATAGCTTTTGACCAATACCAATGGCCGAATTATCAATCTCCGGACCAAGCAAAGCAGCTCCCACCTGCAGTTCTCCTGCAAAAGTGTAATCCCACCACTCGTAAAACTGATAACCCAACATTCCAAACCACTTAATGTATCGGGTAGATTCGAACTCAGGTTTATAATTTCGAATGTATGAGGCCCCTGTAGAAGGCTCCAGGTCCTTCATAATGATCTTTTCGTACTGAAAACCAAACCCTATCCTGAATTTCCTGATGTTGTAATGAATAGACAGCATGAACGGGATCGTCGAGGACAACGATGCGAAAGACAAATTGGAGGTGTCCGCATCAACCAGCACCTGGTTATTGTTTAGGTTCGGGTTATTAACAGGGTTGGACAGATAAGCATATGGGACCGTGAAACGATCTGAAATCGGTGTTTCTATCCCTGGCGCAGGTTTGCTAATCCAGTTCACATACCCCGGAAAAGTAGTACCCAGCTCCTGATCATTTCGAAGGATCATTTGAGTAGTGGCATCCTGGAAGAAATAATACCCGGCCAGATTGTGCTTAAAGTTGGTCAGTCCGTAACCAACAGTACCTGTAAAGGAGATTTTATTGATAAAGACACGAAACGGGTTCCGGTAGATATTGTACTTTTCGTAAATATCCTGATTCTGAGCGGAGAGCCACTGCAATTGTACAAGTAATAATGATAGAATTAGCAGGACTTTTCTCAAAATATTCAAGAATTAGGAGGCTTTAATTGATTTGCAGCAAAGTTACTTCAAATATAAGCACTTCATAAGGACCGACTTTACTTGCATAGCTCGGTACAATAGACAATTCAGCCAGATCCGGGGTCAAATAATCAGGAAAGACAATCGCACTCTCTCTGTAGGCCTGAGCTGATGGCAGGATGACCAATGCTTTGTCTCCCAGCTCCATCTTTCCTACCCCTGCATCCAAACCGGCAATCACTTCTCCTGTACCATAGATATATGTAAATGGATTTGCGCTTCCGGCATATTGTACGTCTATGGGTTCACTTTTCCCGTAAGGGTAATAAGTGGTATAGGTAATGGCTACAGTATCCCCCGAAAGAGGCTTTAATCCTGTATTACCGGCCTGCAGTCTCTTATAAAGTATGCCATTGGTCAGGTTTTCAGGTTGATTCAATGGATTGGCCACTGTATCCGCCAGGTTCACCGAATCCGCATATTCCTGGATGAGCACATTTTCTTCAAATTGCACATCGCTTTCAGATTGGATTTTTACTAAAGTGGCCTCGAAAAGAATCGTTGAATTGACAGGAATCAAGGATGAGGAGTAATCCTCACCAAAAGCCTGAGCCGAAGGGATCACAAACCCCCAGGTCTCGCCTTCTTTCATGGAAGTCACTGCCAGGTCAACCCCAACGGGGTAAACCGCCCCTGCTCCCTGCTTGAAGCGAATAGGATCACCATCGGTGCTGTCATAAGAAATAAGATTACCCCCATTTAGAACGGACATCTCATAATAAATGGAGAGTACATTTCCTTCAGCCTGGGTCTTTCCGGATGCATTAGCAGTAATGACGTAGGAATAAATCCCATTTGCATCCACAGAATAAGTGACGTTTTGGGAATCCAGATAGGCAACAATGGTTGAGTCTTCAGAGGTATTGATATCCGGGCCAGCACTGTCTCCGCAGGCAACAGAGAGCACCAGAATTAACACAAACACATAAAACACAGCTCCCTTCATATCCTTACTCAAACGACAGTGACCCGCAAAGATTATTAATCTTATGCCTTTTGGTCAAAAGTGTTGCAAAACATTTGAAACACCGGCAACTTATTAAGCCCTATTTTCTCTCCGATGGTTAGCATTTTCAGGTATTCACTCCTTGCAATTTTCCTCTTGTGGTTAATAATGTCTTCATCATTTTCCAGAAAAAAGCTGGTTATGAACCTAATCAGGATGTAAGGAGAATTGAGAACCTCCTTTTTATAATCTTCATAGGACACCTCCATATTAGGATCGAAGTCTTGCTTCTCCAGGCTCGCCATATCAAAAGATTTATGCATGGCTATACTCAGAACATGAAAAAACTTGTCAGAGTAGTCGTCAAATTTTTTAATCAGATACTTCATGGCATGGACCACGGGATCCTTTTTCATGAAATACCCTCCTTTAGAAAGCTTTCTTGCTTTTTTATTTAAGGCCAGCTCCTCAAACAAGCTGATGTTTCCATCCGCCATTGCGATCCCGACCGTAGGAGCCATCATGATCAGGCTGAAAAAATCATTATCCTCAATTTCCAGGAAGGGAACTTCATTTTTAATAAACTCTTTTTTCAACGCGAATGTGGCTTCCTTAATCTCGGGAACTTCCATCATCGTGTCTATTTCATATTCGGTAAACATGTGGGTTTTGGTTTTATCTTGGTTGAAAATAGGAACCTAAGTTCAAATAAAAAAGGGTTGACCGAAATCAACCCTTTAAAATAATGCTTTCCTGCGAATGAATAGCTTAAGATTCTGCTAACTGAATTTTTGTTGCGATGGCTTCGTATCTCGCCTTCAAATCTTCATCTGCTTTCAAAGCCTGTTTAAGGGACTTATAAACCTTGCCTCCGTCTCCGAGCATCTTAGTGGCCAATTCCTGGTTCACGGTTTTAATACTCGTAATTCTTTCAGCCTTTTCTTCCTCTACAAGCTGCATGAATTGTTTTTCAAGGTCATTGGCTCCCAATTCATCCAATTTTGCTTCGTCTCCCTTAGCTTTTGACAGTTCGACATATCGTTTCCCATCAATGCCCTCCTGATTTTTGATCATGTCATTGACCACATCACTAATCTCTCCTTTCATTTGGTCAATAACTACATTGAGTAGTGCATATTTATACAACTGCTCATCCGTATAATCCGCCTGATCCTGTGCCTGCACTCCGGATATTAAACTTAGCGAAAAGAATGCTCCAACTATTAACTGCTTCATCTTCATATGTTCTTTTTATAAGTTCTGAAATTTCGAACTTGCAAACTAATAAAGCAGGTCACCAACTGAAAGGAAATCGTTACCTAATCCCCCTCATAGATCCAGTAAAACATGAGATTTAACAAAAATTAAAAGGATTGATATACCTGAAAGAGTGTGACGCCCTTTTGATCCACGTCATAGGTAAATACTTCCTCTACCGGTTGATTTGCTTTCACATTGAAGGTTTTCAGCACGAGTTCATTCTTGCCGATGTCCAGAGGAATTCTTGAATAATAAATACTATGAGGTATGGTTTGCCAGTTTCGTGTGTCTGCTTTTTCAGTTACAGCATTTACGATCCCCATAACAGCACCCCAGCCATCACTTTCCTTTCTGAGCTGCTTTTCTGCTGCCTTCTTCAGCGCCACTCTCAGAATCCCCTTACCTAACTCCTTCAACATGCGCTCCTGAAGGGTCTTGAAGGCGATGTCGTTGACATCTTCCGCCAACTCAAGATCGAAGGTTGAACCTTCCTTTTCTAAATAAGCGCCGGCAAATGAAACTGGTCGTTCTATGTATTTTGGAAAGGCCACCCGAAATACTTTTAAATCCGCCAAAGCATTAGATTGCTCATCACTGAGGCTATTAATAGGAATGGGAAAGCTCATGCCCTCATCTGTGCTGGCAAACGCCATCGCACCGTCTCCACCCTGAACCGCAAAATTGAGCGACCACTCCCCCTTCACCGGACCAAGTCCATTGTGCCAAAAGAAAATCAAATTAGCATCGGTTTGAACCGGCTGATAGCTCATACCGAATTCATCTTCGTACTGGTATAATTCGGTCATGAATCCATTGAGGTAGGCTGTTCTGAGCAAATCCTGCTTGAGCTGAGTCGGAGGCCCCAGCCCAAATAGCTTTTCATAATCCGATTCGTAAATCTCATAGGCATTGCGATAGGCAATAAATGCATTATTGACATCACCGGAAGCCTCATAAATGATCCCCATCAGGTTATGAATAAAAGCATCCCGCCTGTACTTATTGTCAGACTTGTACTTATCGCTCAGTTGGTTAAGTCTGACATTCAACCTTCGACACTCCACCAAGGCTGCCTCATAATCATTCAGTTTCAGATAGTTAAGGGCCTTGTAATAAAGGATTAATAGTTGTTCATGATCTTCCGCCTGGTAAGGAACTACTTGCGGATTGACAAGAAAGGAGGCTGCCACAGCAGCCGGGTCCTTTGCGTAGTCTTCACTGTAGATGTATGCTTTCTCGAACCACTTGTTACTTTCCTCATATTGTCCCTCCAGCGCATTCACTACCCCCCTGTTGGCATAGTATAAGAATCTGGTTCTCTTAGTCTTATTCTTTTTCAGGAATGATTCGGCTGATGCCAGGTTTCCCTGCTCAAACCGGGAATTGAACTCCTGGTTCACCTGATAGTAGGTCGAACAGGAGGCAATTAAAATCACTAATAGAATTAAGCTAAGACGCTTCATTCAGGAGGCTAATGAAAATGAAAGAAAGACTATGACTAAAGCTTAGTTCTTGATGTATTTCTTGATCTCCTTATCGCCGATCCAGACTTTTTCGTTGGTTTCGATGTTGACCAACTCAAGGTTTACCTTGTAATTAACAACCTTCTCTTTTTTGTAAGAATCTGTTGTTGAGGTCATCACCCCAAACATCATAAAGTCTGCACCGAGCTCTCTACCCCATCGTGCCTGCGTCTCTGGAGAAGCAAACTCACCCTGCTCCGCACGCTCTTCCCTTAGTTTTTCTCTGAAAACACTGTTTTCTACCACTCTAACCATGCCGGAGTTAATGAATTCTCTTTCCATATCCTTGATAAAGGTCTCTGATTCAATATGTTCTGACGTCTTATTTTGGACCATGCCTACAATTACTACGGGCTTGCGATCCATGGCATTTGCGAAATCATCTCTCCACGGTCTTCTTAGGACGTCGCTGGTCATTTCTTCGGCTACCAATTTCGAATCGGTATCATTCCAACGTCCACTAAGGTCAATTTGCTGATCCGGACTCACACGGGTAACGGAGCGTGTACAACCAGTAAGTGAAAATAATGTGACAAGGACGCCAAGGGATAAGGTGAATAGTTTGTTCATGATGAAGTTTACGATTTAATTGGATAGTTAAATGTAATTAGAGAAAATAGGTTGCGATTTACAACCTAAAATTCTGTCGAAACCTTGAGATTCAAAAACCTTGCCGATAGTGAATTGGGAATGGCAAAATTATTTCCATAAACATCTTCTATCCAGGTATATGACAAGGTATTGTCCGCTCCAAGGGCATTGAGCATTTCAGCCCTCACAATGATGCTGTGAAAAGTTTTATCCTTTCTTATAAAATGCTTGGAAAGGCCTATATCTACCCGATAGTATTCATCGCCACTAAATACGTTTCGATACCTGACACTACGCGGTGGCCCAAATGGGTAACCTGAGCCAAATACCAGGCTTAGATTGATTCTTAATGTCGGATCATTGGGCATGTGATCTTCAAAGTTTACCGCCAGATGGATCCGCTGGTCTGTTGGTCGCCTCAGGTGGCCTATATAAGTTCTGCTGGTATCTGCCACATCCGTAAAAGGAAGTTCCGAGGTCGGTATCTCCTCTCCGTCTACATCAAAATATTGATCATAGTAGTCGTCGCGAAGATTTTCTTTGGTACTCATCAGCCCCAGACTAAACCAGGACTCTACTCCCTTGATAAACTCCCCATTAATCCTGAAATCAAAACCCGTGGCATAGCCGCTGGCCTGTTTATCGGGATTATACCTAAGCCGAACATTATCCAGATCATAAGGAATCAGGTCAAACAACTGCTTATAATAGACATCTGAATTAAATAGGAACGGACGTCCCCACATGTAAAACACCCGGCTAAAACTGCCGATATAATGGATGGACTTTTGAGCATAAACATCGCGCTGGACTTTGCCATCGTAGTTTCGCAGCTCCCGATAAAAAGGTGGCTGCTGGTACATCCCAATAGATAATTTGAACGTGGTAGGCAGCTTCCATTTAGGAGCAAAAAGATATGCCAAACGTGGACTGATCAACAATTCATCATTGTAGCTCCAGTAGTTCATACGAACACCTACTGTCATAGCATGCATGGAGTCGGCCCAGGTAAAGGTATTTTGAATGTAAGCGAAATATTGAACGGAATTGATATCCAGATCATTAAATGCAGTACGCGTTAGTTGAACGTAGTCCGCAGAATCAACAAAGCTATATTCATTGATCTCATCCTGGATGTTAGAAAAGGTAGCTCCTCCCCCTATTTCCAGCACGCTGTTGGAGGAAAGCAGGTACTCGTTCCGGTTTTCAATGGTATAAACGTTGGCCCACAAGCCATTTCTTCCATAATCATAATTACTACCTATAGCCCTCACCACTACACATTCATCAAAACGGTCGCTTGAGTTGGTATTGACATCGCAAAGTCTGTAGGCACCTTCCACATCATACTGTTCACGCTCATAGGTAAATAGCCCTGAAGCGATGATATGTGATCGAAACTTGTCGGTAAATCGATGGGTTAATCTAAACCCTGCCTGGTAGGTATCATAATCCAGTATTTCACGACCCTCAAAAGCTGTGTATAACCTGAAATTGGCCTGTACTGAACCAAATTGTGTTTGCTGAGAAACCGGCAAGGTCATGTACCTGTTCCTGCCATAGGCCAAAAGCACATTCAGCTTGGTTTTATTGATATAAGTGGAATTCTTGTTTGTCAGGTCAAAGCTCAATAGCGATTGAATGTCAGAGTAAGTTGGAAAATACTGACCCTGAGTCTTTAATGTCCCAAGCAGATACCTGGAGTCCTTGTGTCTGACCCCTGTAATATGTGAAAAGCGCCCTTTTGAACCTCCGTAATAAGCCGATCCGCCGAGAAAACCGAGGGTGGCACCTCCACCAGAAGAGGTTGGTTCCTGATACTCGATATTCAAACTGGAGGATAACTTATCACCGTATTTGGCTTCCCAACCCCCTGCATAAAACTCAATATTTTCTACCATGTCGGGATTCACGAAGCTCAATCCTTCCTGCTGTCCGGCATTTGATAGAAAAGGACGATAGACCGGTATGTCATTGACATAAACCAGATTTTCATCAAAGTTCCCACCTCGCACAGAATACGCTGAGCTCAGTTCATTATTACTTGCCACTCCGGGGAGTGTCACAAGAATCTTATTGAAATCTCCAAAAGCAGATGGAAGCCTTTTCGCTGTTTGGGCCTCTATTTTGACGACCGACTGGACCTCATTGACCACTGGATTCTGAGTGACAACTTCCACTCCTTCCAGCTCTGTTGTACGTTCTGTAAGCGTAATGCGTAAGGTGTCGTTTATTTGCATGGGGTTAAGGGGCAGAATTTTCGTTTCAAACTGCACATGAGAAAATACCAGTAGAAATTCCTTTTCCCCACTTACCCTTAAGCGAAAGATCCCTTGAGAGTTGGTGGTCGTACCCTTCAGGTCCTTAATGACCACATTAACATTTTCAATTGGTTCTCCCTTGACATCGTTTACCAAACCCGTAACAAACAACGTTTGGGCAGATACCCTGAAGCAAAAGATTAGAATAAGGCAAAGGAGAGATAGGGCTCTAAACATTCCGTATTTAAACGTTTTTCAAAGCCTTAATCGTATCTACAGGTGAAGTAGAATTAAAAACAAAGCTTCCGGCTACCAGTATATTTGCTCCTGTATCCTTTAGTGTTTTGGCGTTTTCTAAAGAAACTCCTCCATCTATTTCAATGAGTACCTCAGTACCCAATTCCTTACAAATGGTTTTGATTTGTTTGATTTTACTGTAGGTCCTTTCAATAAACTGCTGACCACCGAAACCCGGATTCACGGACATAAGCAACACCACATCAATATCAGACAACATATCTCTCAGCACTTCTACATTGGTATGCGGATTAATAGCCACACCAGCTTTCATACCCAGCGCCTTGATAGATTGAATGGTACGATGCAAATGTTGGCATGCCTCATAGTGAACGGATACCGTCGCTGCTCCATGATCTTTACATACTTGCAGATATGGGTTTGGATCCTGCACCATCAGATGAAAATCAAGAGGCTTAGAGGTGTATTTACTTAATATCGCCGTCACTGAAAACCCAAAAGAGATATTTGGGACAAAAACTCCATCCATGATATCTACATGAATGCAGTCTGCCTGGCTCTTGTCAAGCATTTCCAACTCAGATTGAAGATTGGCAAAATCTGCTGCCAGTATAGACGGGGCGATTAGGTATTGATCCATTTATATTTTGATGAGTTTGATAAGTTTATTGAGCCTGCGACCCTGCAAAGAAAGCAGATACACGCCAGATTCATTGGCTTCAAATTCAATATCGATTTTATCAGGCAAATTTCGATCAGTTAAGCGCTGCTTGAATATCGTCTTGCCTTCCAGGTTCTGAACCTCAATTTGCAACGGCTGATTCAATTGGGCACCCATGAAGTCAATGGTTACCTGGTTCCCTTTGAAAGGATTAGGATACACCTTCACCTCACTTTTTACAAGCTGTGCGTATGAAAGCGTCCCATTAACCACTGCAATTCGATAGTTAGGTACCCCATACCCTAATTCAATATCAGGACTAAGCGCATTGCTCGCAGAGTTTTTTATCGCCGAAATCACCGTTTTGTAGCTCCAATCCGGATTGGCTTGCCAGATACACGCCGCAAAACCCGCAACCTGAGGAGATGCAAAACTTGTTCCACCCCCCCCGTTGATTTTACCATCTGCATACACAACAGTGGCCGGATCCCCCAGAGCACATACATCAGGTTTAATTCTTCCATCCACTGTCGGTCCTACTGAACTAAATGCTGTATGGCTGCCAATACTATTTACACTTCCTACGGTTAATACGTCAAATGCATCTCCGGGAGCTGTAATCTTCTTCCAACTGGAAGTGCCCTCATTTCCTGCACTTGTCACTACGATGATACCCCTGGAAGCCGCAAAATTGGCCGCTTGGGTGACGACAGTCGTCGAACCATCAAGGTCATTAGTGGTATAATCCATAGTGGGGTCGTCAAATGTGCTGTAGCCCAGCGAACTATTGATCACATCCACACCGATACTATCCGCAAACTCGGCAGCTATCAGCCAGTTATATTCCTCCACGCGATATTCACCCGATGCTTCAGTTATACAAAGCACATAGGAGGCCTTCGGAGCCGTACCGATCATAATAGAGTCACCAAAATCTGCACCAATACATGATAGGACCTGCGTACCATGACCGCCAAGCTGGAAAACATTCCCTGAATTAGTCACAAAATCTTTGGTAGCTAATAACCTGTCTTCCGTGTAAATATGCCCAAATGGCTCAAATTGGTTAGCTCCGATAAATCCATTATCCAGTACCGCAATAAGCATTCCTTCCCCTCGATAGCCATCTTCATGCATAACATGGGCATTCAACTTAGCGAGTTGTAGTTCACTGGTCTTTCCCGTCAGGGTTGGCGCCTCAAAGGTTCCGGGTATCGTTGCTTCTTCCTGGGTATGGGAAAGAATGGCTCCGGGAGCTATATATTCAACCTTCGTAACGAACCCTTTGCCTAAGATGGTACTGACAAGTGACTGATCCATCTGGACCAAGGCACCATTCATCCACTTTGTAGTGAAGTAGACATCTGCACCCAGAGACATCAAACTATCCGTATAAACACCATTGACAGGAAAGTCTTCGGCACTGATGTCGATTTGCTGCTTTGTGCGTCTTTCAATGGCTCTCGCTGATAGGAATACTTGAGGTTCATTCACAGAATAGCTGGCAGTGTCTTTATCCGCAAAGAAGACCATGTAACGATTGGTTTGTGCCTGTGCAGCGAACCCAATAATTGTAATTACTATTAAAGACAATAGCCTACTCCTCATATCCTATCATATACTGGTTAAGAATACTGCCACTTTGAATCTGTTTAACACTATCACAACCCACCGTGCAGTAAGTGACTCGAATATAATTTTTTTCAATGAGACCCAGCCCCTCCGCATAAACTTCAAATCGCTCATCTCGAAAACTAAGGTTATCAGGCACGGCAGCAATTTGTACCGTGACCATCGAACTATCAATAAACGTCGTGAGCAGCTGTGAAGTATCTGTTTCTATGTAGGTATAGAGCCGATCAGATTCTGTGTTATAAGCATTTCCATCCCATTGACGATCTATCACCACTGGAAATGATAACTTCACATAAGTCTGATTGTTTTCTGTAACCGAGACCATGAAATCATTTTTCCTTACCACCCAAAGCGAGTCTTTTTCCCACTGAGCATTTTCATCTGCTCGTTTCTCTCTTTTGAGTACATAGGAAATGTCCTCTTCATGTTGAATGGTATCTGAGATGGATTCCCGCAACTGATAGCTGGCAGTATCGGGGCCCAATAAATTAAAATTGATCTCAGAAACCTGATAAACCCGCTTATTTGTATTCAATGGATAGTAATCATATCCCAGGTTCACCGGTTCGGGCTGATCGTTGGTACAAGACCAGATTAATATGACAAATAGAATATTAAGATACCTTCTCACCCTGATGTTGCCTGAAACTTGATTGAATCCAACCCCCTCCGATCACATCATTTCCTTCATAAAATACTGCCGCCTGTCCCGGGGCGATGGCACTTACTCCTTTACCAAAGAAAACCTTCATGGTGTCCCCAACTTGCTCGATAACAGCCGGTGTCCCGTTATCGTTATATCGAACCTTGGTAACTGTATCTTTTCTTTCTCCCTCAATACTTTTATATTTCTGCATGGTCAGCTGATTGACATACATTCCATCACGCGCCAACTCATCGAAAGTACCAAGAACTACTCTATTCTTATCTTTCTGTATTTCAGTCACATATACGGGATAACCTAAGGCAATTCCCAATCCCTTGCGCTGACCAACGGTATAAAACGGATAACCTTCATGCGTACCTACCACTTCTCCGGACTCAAGCACAAATTCTCCGCCTCTTACTTCATCTTCCAGTCCGTCAACCCTTCGCTTCAAAAAGCCACGGTAATCATTGTCAGGCACGAAGCAAATCTCATACGATTCTGATTTTTTTACCAGCTCGTGAAATCCCCTGTCCGTTGCCATCTCACGAATCTCTGATTTATGAAGATGCCCTAATGGGTACTTTGTTCTGCTAAGGCTTTCCTGGGAGATTCCCCAAAGTGCATATGACTGGTCTTTGTTTTCATCCTTTCCCTTAGAAATCACATAACGCCCAGCCTCTTCCCTGACATTAGCATAATGCCCTGTCGCAATGAAGTCACAGCCTAACTTGTCTGCCCTGCGTAGTAAAGAATCCCATTTAATGTGCGTGTTGCAAAGTACACATGGGTTGGGAGTCCTCCCGTTCAAATATTCATTGGTGAAGTGGTTGATGACGTAATCACCAAACTCTTCTCTTATATCTACAATGTAATGTGGGAAACCAAGGCTTACTGCCATGTTTCGGGCATCATTAATAGAATCCAGACTGCAACAGCCTGTTTCTTTTTTACTTCCCCCTGATGATTGATAATCCCAGGTTTTCATGGTCATTCCAATGACCTCATAACCTTGCTCGTGTAGCATCAAAGCAGCCAGCGAACTGTCAATACCGCCGCTCATAGCCACTAGTACTCTTCCGTGTTTACTCATGTCGTCTCGCGAGGTTGAAAGCCTCGTTTACGTTAAAAAATGAAACAAAAAAAGAACGGTTGATCCCGTTCTTGAATTGCAAAGGTAAGGTATTTTAACTCAAACTTTCATGTCCTCAAGGGAACCAAAAAGCCAGTTTCCTTTATCTGAGGGATCGTTACTCCTAAAAAACTGTTCTACACCCGTATACAATTCCTCCCGACTGATCAGACTATCCTTGTTCAGGTCAAGTTTGGTGAATGCTTTTGCTGAATAGCGAATTTCCAGCCTAAAGCTCATAAAAAGATTGATGTATTCATTAACAGAAATAAAGTCATCCTTATTTTGATCAAAAAGCTCAAAAATATGCTGAACAACTTTATCGAGGTAAAGCTGGTATTGTGACTTGTCGCAATTGACAATTTTCTCATCCGCGTACTTAAACCATTCACCGCTAGATGCTCTGCCATCTTCATCCTCATCCACATAAGCATATAGGTCCTCCCATGCTTTTTCACAAGCAGCATAAATCAATGGATAATAGAAATTTTCCTCATCCAGTTGTAGCATGGCGCAAATATTTTCGCCAATACTGATAAAATCATCTTTTTCAACAAATCCGTTTTTGTCGTAATCGATGATATCAAAAAAGAGTTGCAATTTTGTTTTTTGAAAGGCGGTAAGCATGGTTCTGTCTAAGTAGTGGTTTGGAATTCGTCTTCAATATTAGAAATTCCAATAAAAGTTGGAAGATTAATTTTAAAAAATACGGAAAAATGGCTCTAAAAACATTTGTTAAGGTTACCAACATCAGCAACTTAAGTGACGCAAGGTATTGCGCGGGTATGGGCGTTGATTTGCTTGGATTCAATATTGATCCGGCGGACGATCAATGTGTTAGCCCTGAGTTGTTTAATGAAATAATCGGATGGGTAGCGGGACCACAAACTGTTGGGGAGCTTGGTAAAGTTTCACCTGAAATACTATCTCATGTTGACCAGTACCATCTGGACTATCTTCAGTTAAACGACCTTTCACTTATTGATAGCCTGACTGAAGTGGAAGTACCACTAATTGGAAAACTGAATATTGGCAGTGAAGATGACTGGGTGCAGCTACCTGAAGTCTTTAAATCATTACAGGGAAAACTCGAATTGATCATCATCACTTGTGATAACAGCGAATTACACAAGGACCTGGATGAGCAGCTAAAACGCATCGCCCCACAAACTGATCTCAAATTGGTTAAGGCATATGACCTGTCAGAATCCTCTGCCAGTGACCTTGACGTTGAAGTTTTTTACGGCATTGAGCTTTCCGGCTCCCAGGAAGAAAGACCCGGCTTTAACGATTACGGGGATTTGATGGATATACTGGAAGTTCTGGAAGAAGATTAATTCTTACAAAACATCATTCAAAGTAACATCAAACTCAAGGATGTAATTGCCATATGCTACACCTCTGGGCAAATACATGGTCATAGACCCTGATTCTTTCATTTTTGGAATCAGGATTTGCCAACCTATAATAAGCGTGTTTAACCTAAACAGGACGCTATCACCTTTATCAAAAACGTCCTTGGTATCAAAATACCGACCTTCATAGGTCACATTGATCTTGTCTGAAAGTTGGGGTTGATCTCCCGCACCGGCATCGTGCAGAATATAGTACAATCCAGAAATGGAATCCTGCAATGCATCTATATTGTTTTCTGTGAGATATGCTTCTATCTCAGCCAGATCCAGTTCATATTGCTCTTCAGGTGTGATGATATCTTCTTCCTTACATGAGGCCAATCCAATGAGGATCATTAAAAGGCCTAATATCAATTTATTTTGCATAGCTACTAGAATTGAAATTTCAAATATTTGATCTTCTCTCCCTTCTCAGACCAGATCCTCTCATATTTGGTTTTGATACCATAATGATCCGAAACCAGTTCCGTTTGATAAAGATCGTGAGTATACTCCAGGTTTTTTACTGGAAAATCATTTTGCAAAACCTCAAGTGTGTAATCAAAAAGAGCTGTATTATCAGTTTTAAACTTAAACCAGCCGTCTTTCCTAACCAGTTTTTTATACATGTTTAAAAAGCGAGTATGGGTAAGTCTCCTTTTTTCATCCCGATCTCTTGGTCTTGGATCAGGAAAAGTTAACCAGATTTCGCTGATCTCATTTTCATCAAAAAAGTTCTCCAGTAAATGGATCTGTGTACGTAGAAATCCGACATTGGTCAGGTCATATTCCATGGCCAGAGTACTTCCCTGGTAAAGCCGATCTCCTTTAATGTCTATACCAATGTAATTACAACTCGGCTCAGCCTGAGCTAATCCTACTGTATATTCACCATCACCACAAGCCAGCTCCACTACAATTGGATTTTCTTCCTTGAAATAATCACTGTTCCAGCTACCCCTGACATTCTCATACAAAGGTTTTCCCGGCTGGATGATGTTATCGCGACTATGGTTCTCAGCGAACCGCTTTAGTTTCTTTCTCACAAATTTTCGATTTCCGCAACCACAAAGGTACTACCACAAACCAAAATAAGATCATTCTTGTCTGCCACCTCAGCGGCATGATCAATGGCATCATTCACATCGTCAAATGCTTCTCCCTGAAGACCAAAATCTATGGCTTTTTGTTTTAGTTCCTCAACAGGTAACGCTCTGGGAGTATGAGAATGTGTAAAATACAGACTTGCTTTTTGTTCAGCTACAAGCTCCAAAATTTGTTCAATACTTTTGTCCTTCACCATTCCAATAATCAAATGGAATTCACCAGAACGTTGCTGGTTTACCTGATCAAATAACTCCTGTAGCCCCGCCAGATTATGACTGATATCAGCCACCACAAGCGGACGTTCAGCTAGTACCTGCCACCTTCCTTTCAGCCCTGTATTTCTTTTAACCGTTTCCAAACCTATTTTCACAGCATCTCCGGAAATGTCAAATCCCTTGTTTCGCAGCACCTCTACGACTTTAATGATGCCTGGCAGGTTTTTCACGAAATAGCTGGCAGAGATATCAGGGAATATCTTACTGATAGTTAATTGATTATCTATATATATATCCAAGCATTTCTCATCCTTTTCAAGCTTTTCCTCAACCAAAACATCTTGAACATTGAAGATGGGAGCTGCAACTGAACCAGCCATATCATCAAATACATGATATAATTCTGGTTGATCTGCACCAATAATTACCGGGACATTTTGCTTGATGATACCTGCCTTCTCTGCTGCAATTTTCTCAAGGCTATCACCCAACAAGTCGGTATGATCCCAACCAATCATCGTAATGAGACAGACTTCCGGAGAAATGACATTGGTACTATCCAACCTTCCCCCTAACCCGGTTTCAACAATAGCCCAATCCACTTGCTGACGTTGAAAGTGCAACATTGACATCGCAAAGGTCAATTCAAAAAAGGATGGTTTGATCTGCTCAACCAATGAGCGATATTGCTCGACAAAAGAGCCTACGAAGTGCTCCTCCATTTCGATCCCATTGACTCTTGCCCGTTCAGTAAAAGACTTCAAATGTGGCGAGGTAAATAAACCCACCTTATATCCTGCTTCCTGTAGAATCGATGCCAGTGCATGTGAGCTGCTCCCTTTTCCATTGGTACCAGCGACATGAATACACCTCAATTGCTGATGAGGATTGCCAATGGCTTCTAATATTTTTAGCGTGTTATTGAGGTCATATTTTAATGCAGGTGCTCCAACCCGTTGGAACATAGGTAACCTGGAATACAGATAATCTAAAGCCTCTCCGTAAGTCATGATGATTAGCGAGTGCGAATGATGAAGGTAACGTAGCCTGTTGATGTAGGTGCAGGCTTATAATCGTTGGTCTTACTAAACGATAGCCGTTCTACTGATTGTCGGTATACCCTCTCTACTTCCGGAGAAACGGTACTTGAAACCACATCGATTCTGGATAGGTAACCTTCATCGTCAATGACAATTTTGTAAACAATCTTTCCTGACTCGTCGGATTTATCATCCGGTTTGGGTTTATAATCCCAAACCCATCCAGCCATGTTTAAAGAGGCTCCATCAGCACTTCCCTGACTGCCATAAAGTGACCTTCCATCAATCGTGCCTTCTTCTTTCCCCTGATCACCCTTCGAATTGGTATTGGTTCCCTGAGAGGCATTAGGATGGCCATCTTTTGCCCCCGACATCAAGGCCTGAGGGTTAATTTTTGGTTCTTCTTTGACCGGTTCCGTTTTATCTTCCTTCGGTTTCTCTTCAACTTTAGGAACAGGATTAGGTTCCACCTTCGTCTCTTCTACTACATCGGGACTTATATTGTCTTCAAAGACCTGTTCCGCTTCGACAGACTCGGTGGGTACTGCATCGGATGACTCTTCAACAGGTTCGGGCTCCACTTCATCAGGCTGTTCTTCTGATATTTCTTCAACCTGCTCGGCTTCCTGACCGGATACCGGCTCAGCACCACTCCCCACCTCCTGAAATCCGAAATTCAGTTCAATACCATAGGTAGGTATGGGTGGGTCTGGTTCTCTCCAGGCAATCAGGAAATAAAACAGCACAAGCATGACTATCTGTACCAGAATTGATACCAGCCACCCTGTTCGTTTATATTTCTGTTCCTGATCCACTTATTTATCAGGTTTAGTTGCGATTGAAACTTTTGCTTCCAAAGCCGTAGCAATCCCCGCTACTTTCACGACATTTTCTACAGGCACCTTGCTATCGCAGTGTAGAACTACCACGCCCTCTTTACCGGCAAACTCATTCCTCAAAACTCCTTCCAGTTCATTGACGCCCACCTTTTTGTCATTAACAAAGTATTTAAGGTCTTTGGTAATCGTGACGCTTACCTTTTGCATGACAATCTCTGAACTCTTGCTGCTTGGGAGGTTTACGGAAAGTCCACTAGGCGTAATGAATGACGACGTAAGCATGAAAAAGATCAGCAATAGAAAGATCACATCCGTCATTGACGACATGCTGAAAGCGGCTTCAACTTTATGCTTGGGCTTCAGATTCATTTTTGTGGTTCTTGAAGTAGATCTACGAATTCAATGGCATTATATTCCATCGTATGGATCAATTTGGATACCCTTGAAACAAGGTAGTTGTAACCCAGGTAAGCGAGAATACCCACAAAAAGACCCGCTGCGGTAGTGACCATAGCCTCATAAATTCCGCTTGAAAGCAATTTTGGACTTACAGCCCCTTCTTCCTGCGCTATGGCAATGAAAGCCTGTATCATCCCCGTTACTGTACCAAGGAAACCTATCATCGGTGCTGCACCGGATATAGTGGCCAACGAGCTTAGGTTTTTCTCCAATCGGTAAATCTCTATTTTCCCGATGTTCTCAATGCTTACCTCAATATTTTTTAATGACGAGCCGATACGGCTGATCCCCTTTTCGATCATACGTGCCACTGGTGTATCTGTTTCAACACATAACAGCCGTGCGCCCTGTACATCACCCCCAATTACCTTACTTCTAATCTGACTTTTAAAATCCGATGGTGTCTGAGATGCCGACTTAATGACCAAAAGACGCTCAACGAATATATAAATCGCTATAATCCATAAAATGAGAATAGGCACCATCATATAGCCCCCATTCATGAGCAACTCAAGAACCGAAACGGTTTCCAGGTTTTCCTCAACAGCAATTTGTAATAGCATATAGTTTATTGAAATGGCTTTAAAAAAAATATCGTTTAACCCCGCGCAAAATTAACGCCAGATTAAACGATACATTACTAAGATGGTTCAGATTAATATCTTAAAGCCCAAACATCCGGGCCAAACTCGGCTTGATAGGTTCCGAGGTTATCTCTTGCGTCACCAAAAGTATCAAACTCAGCAATTGCCACACGATAAAATCGATGCTCTTTGAAAGGTGGGATCACATAAGGGCTTTTACCTTGTCCGGACAGTTCATTTGCAAAGTCATCAGCCATATCACCATCAAAGAAACTTCCAACCACAACATAAGATTTTCCTGTTTGGCTTGAAAGCTTAGTGATTTCTCCGGCAGCTACAGCATTGGCAGTTGCCGCTGGTTTACTTACAGGCTTGCTTTCCGGTTTAACCTCTTTTTTAGGTTCCTCCTTTGCAGGAGGCACTTCAGAAGTAGTCTCTTCCCCTCCTTCAGCTCCAGCCACAACTTCAGTTTCAGCCTTGGCCGCTTCCTCTTCTTTCTTTACTGGCTCCTCTTTTGGCTCTTCTTTCTTAGCAACTGGCTTAGAAGAAAGATTTCCAGAGTCATATAATATGTAGAATACAGCACCAACAATTAAAAAAAGTAACGTTCCAATGACAACTGTCCTTGTGAAATTACCTTTTTTAGGAGCTTCCTCTGCTCCATAAGAAGAGGTTGCTGTAAAATCATCTGTTTCCTGCTCAACAAACTCATCCTTCGGTTCATCGATACCGGCATAAAAATCATCCTCCTCACCTGATACAGTAGTCTCTTCGTCGTCGGCTCCGAAAACAGAACCTCCTACCTCATCAGCTTGTGGCTCCTCTGCTGGTTCACTTTCACCCAGGTCTGCCCCGAAATCCTCAAATGACTCCTCTTCATAAAAGGATTCATCAAAGTTCCCGGATTTCATTTCATCTTCTAACTCTGACTCCAACTCCTTCTCCCAATCCTCATCGAGCCCAATATCATCAGAGGCTTCAAAAGATTCGCCCTCATCCACAGCTTCGATTTCCTCATCTGCTGTAGGCTCGGGCGCTTCTTCTTCCGTTGATTCTTCTTCTTCGATATCAGAAAATGCTTCCTCTGGATCTATATCCAGCTCCTCATCTGCTTCTTCTTCTAATTCGTCGTAGTCAAGATCTGGTAAACCGAAATCATCATCATCATCAAATTGATTCTTCTTTTCTTCTTCCGGATCCTCGTTTTTATCTTTCTTGTTGGCCATTCGATTAGAGTTAGTATAAACCAATTTAACAAAATCTTCAAAAATCAAAAACTTGAAGACTTGCCTCCTGCGAATATGGGGACTAAAAATGGAAAATAAAACCGATTTTAACAGTCATACCTCTCGATGGGTAATTTGCGTACCTCATATAACGCTGATTAAAGATGTTGTTTAAAGTAAAGAAAGCATCTACCTGATCTACAATATCATATTTCAAGTCCAATCCCATATCAACGATTGGATCCAATTTAACAAACGATGAAGCCAGTACCGGGTCGTTGTTCAAGTTGGTATAAGGTGCCTTAATCCCGGCAAGAGATGTGATTCTCATTTTTGCTGTCAGCCCTTTTACAAAAGTATTTTCCACCCCAAACTCAATTTTTCTATGTGGCATGAACCAGGCTATTGGCTCGGAATCTTTATCATATCCATAGAGCGCGATCGACAAGGATACCGAGGTATGACCATAGAGACTGTAAACCCCCTTTCCTCCCATTTCAAATCTTCCAAAATTCGGATCGAAAACCGCGGTGAATCTGGAAGTATCATTTTTTGAATGTTTGAAAAGTAATTGGTGCTTTACAACCTCGTAGCCAATGAAACCCTGAACCCAAAACTGATCCAATACCTGAATATTTACTTTACCCGAAATATCCAGAGGTACATTCGTGTTGATCAGGGCCAACGAATCCTCAAGGTACCGATTTTGGTCATAAACGGAGCCTAAAGTATTGGTCATCAAGTCCCCTCTCACCTCTCCGATTACGGTAATTTGGTCATTAACATCAAATTGAGCCATTAAATCCGGATAGAAGTAAGAATTAGAAGCCGAATCCTTTGAGAAACCAAATCCTACACCCAATTCCGTTTTCAGGATTCCAAAGTCTTTAGTTACGCCCGGTCGGATCAATATCGCTGACCGCCTGAAGCTCTCTCCACTTTTATAATTGGCAAAAGAGGAATTGGCCTTAACCCCAAAAGAAAGATCATTCTCAAATTCATAAGAGATCTTGCCATCAAGAGAAAATTCATTGTCGGCGTTAAAGGAATTACTACCCTTAATTCTCATTCCATATCGGCTAAGGGAGGGTGTGACAGCAGCATTGAATCCCTTATCGCTTATAGTTTCAACCGTAGTCCCTATTCTGAATTCCTGAAAAAGCGCTATGTCCTGATAATACCGATCAACCAGTGCAGTCGGGGAAAGCTCATAAGCCTCATGGTCATATCCATAATAGTAGAAACCTTCTCGCTCATAATTTAAAATTGGAGACAGTTTCAAATACCTTGTAATGTAGTCCCCATCCAGTTTGAATTGATTTTGAGCAAACGCACTTGACTTACCTCTGACAGGTCCTTTTGCAAAGCTTTCATGTCGAAACCAGAAACCGATATTATTTCTGCGATCAGCTATTCCTGCATAAGCTTCCAGCAGGGGCGACAAGTAATTTCCAAAGCCTACCTTTACATAATTATTAAAGAAGTCTTCCTCAGACCGAAAGACCACCGGTTTCGGCTCAAACTTTGGTTTGAAAGTCTCACTTTTATAAGAGGGCTCGTTGACATCAAAATCGACCTGCTCGGTACCGTTTTTTTCTAATGGTGTCACCTGGCTTCGTTCATATAGTCGGTTGGCCTTTGGTAATTCCAGTGGTTTATCTTTTTCAATAATCACCTGGACATCCTCGATTTCACCCTGAGCATCGGTCTGGTCCTGTGCGATTACCTCTCCAACCAAAAAACCTGTCAATAAGAAAAAAGCTATTTGAATAATTCTCATCTTACCTGGCATTTGGGTTAACAGTTTCAACAGAATCTTTCTCAATCACTTCATCTTCCGACATCTCAATTTGTCTAAGCTTCTTTTTCGCCTCCTGGACGATTCTTTCATCCTGAGCATTTTCAATAATGGAATTAAGGGTTGCTTTGGCCTGTAGCAACTCATCAGTGGCAATGTAATTATCAGCGATGAGTAAAAAGGATCTACCGATCCACTCCGGGTAAGACCCATAATTCTTGTTCAGGTCAAACAAAGTCTCCAGGGAAGGCCCGTACTGTTTCTTTTGATAATAGGCTTTTGCCACATAATACTTCGCCTCAGCGCTAGTAGCATCTATTGGACCATTCAGTACCTTAATAAACTCATCCGTACTAAGAGAATATTCACCTTGAAAGAAAAGAGCTTTCCCTTTGGTCAAATAGACCCCTTCTGCTACTCCTGGAGGTAACCAGTCGGCATTTAGAATCAGATCAGCATAATACACCACACTATCAAGGTTGTTTTTTGCAAAATGCATTTTCATTAATCCTTCACGAGCCAGGAATACTTCCTTTCGATTAGAGGATATGGACAACAATTGTTGGTAGTTCTTTGCCGCTTCATCCAGATCACCCAATATCAGAAGTGACTTGCCGCGTTTATCCAGGCACCTGGATCTGTAGGAATTGTTTGTGGAAGTCAGCTTTGAAAATTCCTTCGCGGCATTGCTCCAATCTTCAATTCGATAGTAACTATCTGCAAGGAAGTATTGGGCATCAACCTGAAAACTGCTCGTAGCGTACTTATTTAAAAAGGACTTAAAAGAGATGATTGCTCCGGGATAGTCCTGGGCATAATACTTGGTCTTGGAACCCTCAAAAGTCAGCACCTCCAGACTGCTATCATCCGGATTGGCCTGTTCGTATTCACTCATGTACTGATCGAGGCCAGGAGTGGATAAACCTCGTTTATTCAGTTCCTGAAAACCGAGCAAAGCATCATTCGCTACCTGGTGGCTGATATGATGATCCAAAATCCACCGGTAATCACTCAGCGCTGCTTCATTTTGATTGAGATTGAGATAACATAATGCCCTTTTGTTATATGCAAAAGGAATCAAAGAGCTCTCAGGAAATCCTCCGATCAGACGATCAAGTTCCCCAACTGCATTACTAAATTTCGCTTCTGTGATGTAGGTTTCGGCTGACTGGAAGATGGCGTTATCCTTGTATTCCGACTTCCCTGAAAAATTGATTACTGATCTGAAAGACTGTCTCGCTTTGTCGTAGTCAGCATTCAGCGCATAGGTCAATCCTAGTTGATAATTGATATAATCTTTGGTGACTCTTGTATCATTCAGTAGTCCCTGATAATTTCTAATTGCCTGAGAATAATCCTTTTGAACGAAATAACAATCAGCCAGCCTTAGTTTAGCATCAGCATAAAACTTATGATCTGAAGGAATCACCTGAACAAAGGACTTGAAATAGTTCGTGGCTTCAGCGTACTTCTTTTCATTATACGCCAAATAACCCAGTCCGTAGGTAGATAGTATGGACCATTTTGAACCTGACCCCAGCCCCCTACAATTTACGTATGCCTGTTTGGCTCCTGCGATATCTCCAACCATGGATTTTGCCTCTCCATTTAGGTAATATGCTTGAAGAGTGATCTCAGGATTGACTTTAAATGACAACGATTTATTAAAGAAAGATATGGCATTGGAAAAGTCCGAGTCATTGAAGAGTTGCTGCCCTTTTAGCAGGCAAATTCTTTGGTACGACTCCATGATGATCGGTGATCGCTTGCCCAGGCCTTCGATATAACTAAGGGCCCTGTCATAATCCGAAGTATGCAGATAAGCCTGTGTCAGAATTTCAGCACTTTCGATAGACCACGGACTATTCGGATAGGTGGCATTGAAATTCTGTAACGCCATTATTGCATCTGAATACTGCCCTGTGGTATAACCGATCTTTCCAACCAGGAATGTCGATTCTTCAACTAATTTGGGATCACCACCTTCTATTCCCTTCACGGTCTGAAAGGCGCTGAGTGCGTATTTATAATTACCACGCTTAACATAAAGCTGGCCCAGGTAATAGCTACTTGCCTGTCCTAAACCATCCTCGTTTAGCGCTGCCAACTTAAAGGCATCTATTGCCTGTTGATCCTTTTGTGTTTTATAATAACTGTAACCCAGTTTAAAATAACCGTCAACATCCATCTTATTGGATGAGAGCTCCAGATGCTTTTGTAAATATTTAGCAGCACCAGAGTATTCCTTTTTTAGATAATAGGCCTCACCCATCAGACGGTAGAGTGTTTTGTTAAGGTCTGTGGGCTTATCCGACAACTTTGGAGCGGCATACCTGATCAATTCGTCATATTGTCCGGTCTGGAAATAGATATTGGCAATCAGCTCCTGAACCAGAGGCCAGTCACTTTTATCCGCCCCTTCCAGAACGTTCAGAGCAGCCTCGTAATCCCCTTCATTTGAATAGATCAGTCCGGAATAATAAACCGCTTCTTCGTAGTAATCTTTCTGATAATAAGTGACTTGTGTGAAATCCTTAACAGCTTGCTTGTTATTACCAAGTTGCATTTGAGCATACCCTCTCTTGAAGGTCATTTCTAATAACTCCGATGTGGATAGCAAGTCCGTTGATACACGTGCATAATGTAAGGCCGCCTGCTTGTACTCCTCTTTTGCGAATTCAATATTTCCTAGCTGCAGATTAGCCTCGGAACTTAAAGGATGATTCCTATTGCTTTCAGCAAAGTCCTTCAAAGCCTTGCCTCCCGCGGATTCACCTTCTTTCAGGTTGGCCATGGCCAGGTAGAAATTCGCCTCCGGTTTTATTTGATTTTCATTACCGAGAGTTACGTACTCTTTTAGCAAAAGAACAGCCGTCTTATAGGAGCCCTCTTCATACGCAGCTAACCCATTTTGATATAGGTCATCACCCGCCTGCTCTCGAATAAGCGATTGAGATTGAACAGAAATCACCTGAAAGGCAAAAAGGATGCAGCATCCTAAAACTCTTAACATACACTCTGTTACTTTGACTTGTTGCATGAACGATGAAACAGCAGAAAAGATTTTAATGAAGCAGGTTAAACATTAACTCAATCAAAATATCTCCCTCCTTCATGGAAGCTGAACCGATACCCTTAGATTGAAGATCCGCCTTATGAATAGCCTGGATATTTTTTACGACGGTTGGTAATGGAAAATTCCGTGCTGCCTGCAAATATTCCCCCGCAAAAAATGGATTCACCCCAATAAGCCTTGCCGCTTCATTTTTATCTCTGGCACCATTCTGATGCAGGATTAACAGCTTAACAAAGTACTGATAAAGGTTTGAGATGATTAAAACCAGCGGATTAGCAGATGGGTTAGCAGCAAAGAATTTAACTATCTGATAGGCCTTCGTTTCATTTCTAAGTGATAAGGCTTTCTGCAGTTCGAAAACGTTGTAATCCTTACTGATACCTACAAACTTCTGCACTGCAGCATCGTCGATTGGTTCGCCATCCTTTACATTCAAACTGAGCTTATCTATTTCGTTAGCTAAACGCTGAAGGTTGTTACCAATATTTTCACACAAGATCATCACGGCCTTATCCGTCACCTTAGCACTCTTCGCACCTGCATAGGCCTGCACCCATGCGGGCAATTGATTATCGTAAATTTTCTTGGAATCAATAAAGACCGCTTGCTTGGCCAACACCTTCGCCACTTTCGTTCTCTTGTCCAGCGACTTATATTTATGAGCAAGCACCAGGATGGTTGATGGTAGCGGATTCTCCAAATAGGCCATTAGCAGGTTTTGAGTATCCTCTTTTTTCCAATCTTTGATCTCCTGTGCTTCTTTGATGATCACAACCTGTCGCTCACCCATCATCGGGTACTTTCTTGCAACGTTGAGGACATCCGTGAAGCTCACTTCTTTACCATAAAGCACATATTGATTAAATCCTTTCTGGGACTCATCGAGGGCATTTTCCTCAATATTCTCTACAATGTTATCGATGAAAAAAGGTTCATCTCCCTGAAGGAAATAGATAGGAGCATATACGCCTTTTTGAAGGTCTTTGATGACCTCATTGTACTCTGCCATGCAACAAAAATATACGAAAGTTTGTATCCATTGCAGGATAAGAAATCAAACCGGTCAACTATCCACTTCTGCGACACACAAAATTTAAAATAAGGCCTTTCTTTTCTGTCAAGGCTTCTATTTTTGCGCATCAAATACAAACAGAGACTGATGAAAGATTTTGTAGCGGAACTGAAATGGAGAGGCATGATTCACGATGTAATGCCTGGAACAGATGAGCACCTGATGGAAAGCATGCGTGCTGCCTATGTGGGTATCGATCCTACTGCAGACTCTTTACATATCGGTCACCTGGTGAGCGTGATGATGTTAAAGCATTTTCAGGAATGCGGACATAAGCCTTATGCCCTCGTTGGGGGTGCTACGGGTATGATTGGAGACCCTTCAGGAAAATCCAATGAGCGTAACCTTCTTGACGAAGCTACTTTGAGACATAATCAGGATGCTCTTAAAGAGCAGCTTTCAAGGTTTCTTGATTTTGATTCTGATGCTCCCAATGCTGCCAAGCTGGTCAATAACTATGACTGGATGAAGGAGTTCTCATTCCTTTCCTTCATCAGAGATGTGGGTAAGCATATCACAGTCAACTACATGATGGCCAAAGACTCTGTAAAAAAGCGTCTCTCGTCTGAATCTGCTGAGGGAATGAGTTTTACAGAATTCACTTACCAGCTAGTACAAGGTTATGACTTCCTTCATTTATACCAGGAAGCTGATTGTACGCTACAGATGGGTGGAAGTGACCAGTGGGGAAATATTACCACCGGAACTGAACTGATCAGAAGAATTGGTGGTGGTAAAGCTTTCGCACTGACTTGTCCGCTCATCACTAAGGCTGACGGAACCAAATTCGGAAAAACAGAAGGCGGCAATGTATGGCTGGATGCCGAAAGAACATCACCATACCAGTTTTATCAGTACTGGCTCAACACCTCTGATGAGGATGCAGAGAAATACATCAAAATCTTCACCTTTCTGAAACAGGATGAAATTGAAGGTCTAATTGCTGAACACAGAGAGGCACCTCATGCCCGTGCGCTTCAAAGGAGATTAGCGGAAGAGATAACAATAATGGTCCACTCTAAAGAGGATCTTGACATGGCAATGAAAGCCTCTGATATCCTGTTTGGGAAATCTACTACAGAAGACCTTGCTGCAATTAATGAAAAGACCTTGCTGCAAGTATTTGAAGGTGTTCCTCAGGTGGAAATCAGTAAATCTACTTTGAATGCGGTTACTAACGTCACAGATCTACTAAGTGAGGTGACTGAAGGCATCATTTTTCCTTCAAAAGGTGAGGCAAGGAAAATGATAAAAGGTGGCGGAGTAAGCATTAATAAAGGAAAAATAACTGATCCTAATGCGGAGGTGGCGTTTGACCTGTTGCAGGACAAATATCTTCTGGCGCAAAAAGGAAAGAAGAACTACTACCTGATTAAAGTCAATTAATCAGGGATCACCTAACACTGATTCCGAAGGTGGCAGTGGTAACCTGGTAATCCTGCACCGTGTGGGCAACGCTCAGGGTGAATACAGCTAATTTTAATGTCAAACCGGCTGTGAAGTTCAGGCTGCTATTACCGTTTTTTAGATCTATTGGGTCTTCCGGAATTGGATCGTACTGACTATCCACCGGATAGGATCCGAGTATCTGTATGCGTGAACCGGATCTGGAGTATCCAAAACCACCAAATACAGTCAGTACCTCCACATATTTTTTCGATGCGATCATCTGTAGATTAATCCCATTCATTTTGAATTCCCCACGATTATCTTCTGTTCCCTCCTGATTGTAACTCAGATCCGTACTCGCGGTCAACCCATTGAAAGCTCCCAGCACCGCAAAGCTGATATCATATACTCTCAACCTGCGAAACCATTGTCCAATATCGTGCTGAATGCCCAGGCCAAACATCGAAACGGAGGTTTCATTAGAAAAATGGAGTTTTGGCAAATACCTAAACTTAAGATCCGTACCTCTAAAAACACCCAACCCTAGTTGTACCATTGGAAGGGGAACTGCATCCACCCCAATCTCTCTTTTAAGGTTGATCATTCCCGGTGGTGACGTGATCCTGGCAAGTACTTCATCATTTTGGTCCTTTATGGTTAACTCAGGTCTTTCATTTTTACTCTGGGGCCCGAAAATCGATGATAATTTCTCATTTTGTCCTGATGAGGTCGTAAGCTTACGGTACTCACTATTTTTAAATAAAAAGGTCTTTTCTGCTCGAGGTATGAAAACTACATTCCCCATGATCGTGATGTCAAAGCCAAGGGGTTGATGAGCTTCTGCGGTATTATACCAACCGGAGGTAAATCCAAAGCCCACCGCCTCAAACAAAGGCCTGGTATAGTGTGAGATATATTTTTGCCCGTCTGTAGCGCCGATTTGCAAATAGGTATCTATTTCACTTTGGCCATGCACCAATTGAATAACTGACAATAAAAGGGATGCGATGATTAAAGATTTGATTGTTTTCATTCGGCATCCAGGTTTACTTCAATAGAAGTGTCGAGAAGAAGAGAAAAATCAAAATGTGAAGGCAGTGTATCGACTTCCCAAATGACACGTACTGTAAGACCTCCATACTCACTTACCTGTGCACTCAACGTATCTAAGGTCTCCTTACTTAGCTCAGCGAGTTCTTCTGATGGTGAAGAAAAGTCGAACGGAATTCTTTCAAATAATAACGTCTCAACCGTGTCAAGAAGCAGCAAACAGGTTACATTCCCCGTAGTTGATAAATTACCACTCCGCGGAGTGTAACGATAAGAAACACTATTGATTTTGTACGATTCAGCATATTTCGTGTATTCCTGCAACCCACCTTCAATGGCAAAATCAAGATCTCTGGGCTCATCTATGAAAGAGAGAAAATCCTGATCAACAGAGAAGTTGAACTCAGCTACTTTGGAGACATCAAATTCTTTGGCTTCTTCTCCACAGGAAATACATAATAGGACGGTAGATAGAAGAGTGACCCATTTCTTCATATCTTCCAATAATTTCTTTTTAAAGCTATACTAATAATATAGCACCTCAAAAGAAAGAGCTCAATGTTTTGACTATAAACTTCTAATTGCTACAATTCATAGAATATTCCTAGCGCCCAGTTTGGACTGGCGAGTATCCTTTTACCCGAAAACGCAAACCCGGCTGAAATTGAAATCCCCAGGCTGTTAGCGAAGGAATAATTAAGTTCAGGCGTATAGGAGAAATATTCTGTATTATTCGAAAAAACACCATTACCTGCGGATGGAGAGGCATCGCCATTATAAAATGACGAAATATTGTAAAGTTTCATGATAGCCGTTAGCGATCCAATGGTATAACCAGCCTCCAGTCCGGCATGAAATTCTTCAGAAAAGTCTCGGGTTCGATTATTTATTCCTACCAGGGCAGACACATAAAAAGGGACAGGATAAAACGAATGGCTGGCATCTAGTTTGAACAGCTGATTAAACTCCCCATCACCTGACATGAGCAAACCGGTATTTCCACCGCTTGTTTCGCCCAGTGGTAAACCAAAGGTGATAGAGCCACTTAGGACAATCGGTCCGCTTTTGATGATACCAAATTTCATTCCCAGGTTAATATCACCAATCGCATTCATTTCGTCTCCTTCCAGTACTATCCCCGATTGTACGAATTGCGCTGACGCAAATGTTGAACGAACGAAAAACGGAGCATAGAGGATCACATTCAGCCGATCTGACACTCCATATTCCATGTAAAGACTGGAAGTGTATAAATTGATTGACCTTGTGAGGTCAACAACGTCCCCATTACTATTGAAATAGGCATTTCCAAAAATGGCATTTTGACCAATCTTAAAAAACCCTTTACCCTTATCATAAGTCCAGCCCCCGCCTGCCTGAGCAACAAAACAATGACTAAGCAAAAGTGTTGTCAGGACCAGAAGGCCTCCTAAATGATTTCCTTTAAAACATATCCGCATGAGACATCGTAATTGCGAATGGTTTACAAAGAATGATCACATAGCGATAACTCGTAAGGGTTATATCAGCCTGAATACTGGTGAGATTGTAGCTCTGTACTCCCGAAAGGTTGTTGGTCAAATCGGCCACAGCCACCCCCTGTGCGAGTGTAACATTGGCGTCCGTAGAATTGGATAAATAAATCCATGGTTCCGGAACACTACTCACCTGGAAATCTACACTAGTGGTTAAAGTTATATCTCCATCTTTTTCCTTGGCCAGCGTTACCATTCCTTCCGTTTGATAATGGTCCGTCGTAAAGCCTTTTGTAATGGACATGTTTCCACCTGCATCCCCAATCGCGAACAACAGCATATTACTTTCTACTGAATCTATAGTTAAAAGCACCATTGCAGAACCTTCGGCTCTGGCTATGGCCTGCCCGCTTTGATCAATTGATAGCACCGACGGATTATTACTTTCCCATCTTAGTGAATCACCGGTATAAGGGTCTCCAAACCCATTTTTAGCATCATAGGTTATCTGAACAGTGTCTCCTACCATTAACATCGTTTTGGATGCCTCGATAACCACCAGGGCTAGATCTTCTGAGGGTTCCGTCACAACTATTGTTATCGCATTACTCATCAAAACATTTTCATTAATATCCAGCGTTTTAGCCATGATAAGTGCCTGACCATTGAAGATCCCGTTAACCAGCCCATCTGAAACCGTGGCTACCGTAGTATCCGAACTTATCCATTCTATATCTGCCATCGACTCCACACCATATTCATCTTTATAGACCGCTTGTAGCTGAGTAGTTTCACCAATCAGAATATTAGTTTCAGAAGCTGAAATAACCAGCGTTTCACCAACAATCGGATCGTCAAACTTCTCTGTGCCCACGCATGAGATCAATACCAAAAAAGGTATTAGCAATGAGCGTTTTCGGGACATGCACATTTTGCATAAGGTCAATATCATTGTATCTGGGGGTTTATTGTCTATGCTATTCTCATTAACAATGATAATGATATGATCAGTTTATGCCTGAGATGGAATGTCAGTATGGTAACATTCCGTGTTAAAATTGTATTAAACAAAAAGCCCTGACCGAGTGGTCAGGGCTTTTTGTTTCTGTGATTGATGATCAAGGGATCATCCTGTATTTCTCATTGCAGACGCAATACCATTGATAGTCAGCATGAGCTGAACCTGGGTAGTTTCTGCTTTAGGATCATTGGCTTTTTTCTGCTTTCTCCATACTTCAAGCAACGCTACTTGACGCTTGTGAAGGTAGTCCAGCAAAGAGGAACGAAGCATATTAGAAAAGTAATGGTTCTTACGTCTCTTTTCTATTCCCTCGCCCAATACATCCATAAGCATTTCACGTGTTAGCTTCAGTTCTGAAAGGAACATTTCACCAAACTTCTTCATGATATCCTCATTGGTAACCAGGGAAATGTACATTTCCATGATCCCTTCATCAGTTGCAGCCAAACTCGTGTCCACGTTGGTCATGACATATCGAATGAATGCATCGTGCTTGATGGCCTTTTTAAATTCGCCATAACCTTCAGGATTCGTATCCTTCAAAGTTTTCAGTGCGGTACCTACTCCGTACCATGAGGTCATGTTAAATCTTGACTGGCTCCATGAGAACACCCATGGAATAGCTCTGAGATCCTCCAAAGTATTTGCACCGGTTCTTTTTGCAGGTCGAGAACCAATTTTACTGGTTTCGATCGCATCGATTGGAGTTGCCTCCCTGAAGAATGGAATAAAACCTTCTTCCCTCATCAAATTCTCATAGTGACGCTTGCTATCTGAAGCGAGTTTTTCGAAAATATCAGCGACCGGATGAGGCTTTCTTTCCGTGAAATTATTTCTTATTGTCTTCTCAGCAGTCGTAGCTACCAATAGCTCGATATTGTATTCAGCATTTACCTTATTGGCATACTTCTGTGCAATGGTCTCCCCTTGTTCGGTAAGTCTCAGCGTACCATCAAGACTGGAATGAGGCAATGAGTTAATAAAGTAGTGGGTCGGACCCGCTCCTCTACTAATTGAACCACCTTTACCATGGAAGAACTGCACCTTAACATCGAACTGACGACCGATTTCATAAAGCTTGGTTTGGGCTTTGAATAAGTGCCACTGACTGGCCATAATCCCACCATCTTTATTACTATCACTATAGCCCACCATGATTTGCTGTAATGGCGACTTTGTTTCTTCTCTGGCCTGAATGTACTTAAGGCTTCGTTCCGTAAATGGATGACTCAAGAACCCTTTCATGATTTCAGGACCATTCTCAAGATCCTCAATGGTCTCTAACAAAGGAACAACCGGAATAACACATACAGGGCCTGCCTCAGTTTGTTTCACCAATCCACCTTCACGTGCCAGCAAGAACACTGCAAGCAGATCCGAAACAGATCTGGTCATACTCACGATGAGTGAACCGATACCATCCGTGCCATATTTAGCCACGTGACTGGCTACTACACGGTAGCATTCCAAAACCGCCGTTGCGTTTTCCCCCAAAGCGGTATTTTCATGCGCAAAAGGTCGGTTAGATTTCAATTCCTGGTTTAGGAATTCCAAACGCTCTTCTTCAGACCAATTGCCAAAGTCTGTCTTTTCTATACCGGCCGCCTCTAACAACTGCTGGATGGCCTTATCATGAAAAGCACTGTTTTGTCTGATATCAACACAGGCAAGATGGAATCCAAATGACTCCACGACCCTGATCACCTCCTGCACATCATCATTGGCAATCGTGATAGAGCCATACTCTCTCAATGCAGACTGTAATAATTTTAAGTCTTCTACCAATCCTTTTGCAACGAGGTAAGATCCCTTATACTCATGGATTTCTGTAGCATGACCTCTTCTGGTATCAACAGGTAATTTAGAATTCACTAATGCTAGAAACTGTCGAAAGGCCTCTCCACGATTTCTGGCATAGGCCTCTTCTCCCCTTGCACCAAGTTCGTTGATCATCTCGAGACAGCGATTTTTGAATTCTGCATTCACCTCGTCCATCTCAGCTGTAAAGCTTAAATGCTTCAACAGGTTGGTAATCTTACGCCTTACCACCACAATCGCATTCAACCTTAAGGTATGGAGCGTTTCATCCGTCACACTGGCAGTTACCAATGGGTGACCATCTCTATCACCACCAACCCAATCACCGAAGCTCAGTTTCGGCCAGGAATTCAGTTCGTATAGCGTCTTTTTATCAAAACCCTGATCTTCCCAGGCCTGAACCATTCTTCTGTCCAGAACAGAGATAACCTCTGGAAATACATTCGTTAGGTAATGGAGAATATTTCTTAGCTCAGAAGCCACGTCCGGCTTTTCAAGGAAGATCTCTCCTGTTTTCCAAAGCCTATATAAGGTTTGCTTAATATTATGGCGAATATTGTCTAGCTCCTTTTTAGTGTACATCTGGTTTTCCATCTGCACGATATAAAGGTATAACTCACGGTGATGTTCAAGTACCGTGGCTCTTTTCGCCTCTGTAGGGTGTGCCGTCAATACCGGCTCCACGTTAATATCTTTTAGAC
The DNA here is from genome assembly GCF_024714475.1 of Marinoscillum sp. MHG1-6. GTDB lineage: Bacteria > Bacteroidota > Bacteroidia > Cytophagales > Cyclobacteriaceae > JAMZMI01. Next base: position 47,107 of record NZ_JAMZMI010000005.1, read on the forward strand.
GTACCGCAATATCCCGCTCATCAATCTTGATGTCCTTCAATTTCTTGAAGTTATTGGCCCAAAGACCACTAATTGAAGAAAGATCCTCATCTTCCAATGTACGTCTATGTTGTACCGCTCCATTTACCTCAACCATGTTGACTAGTTGAAATACCAGCGAATACAACTGGATATGTTTTTCTGTTAATTCCTTCTTATCGAGATCAGGGAGATCATTGATCCACGGAATCTCATCAGCCATTTCAGTCTCGCCGTTCTCGATCAATATTTCCCTAAGAGCCTCAAGCAAAAACTTAAGGTCTTTATAAGGTTTTCCAAGAGTATCAATAAGGAGGTTTAAAGTTTTCTGCATCATTCTTCGATATCTAATGAAAAAACAAAAATGTATTATAATTCGCAAAATTTGCAGTCATTAGTTGAGTAATTAGTAAAAAAATATTGGTTTGCTTTTTTTCTACTATAAAGATTTTACTGTGTTAACTTTACCCACTTCATTTAAAATTCCTGAAAATGGATAACAGAAAGTATCTACCTGTTGTAATTACCATCGCGATTGCAATCATCATCATAATTTCAGTTTCAAACAGCTTATTTTTTACAGTTCAGGCGGGTGAACGCGCCGTTATGTTTAGAAAGTTTTCAGGAGGTCTGGATAAAGAAAACGTAATCGGACCTGGATTTAACTTTAAAGCTCCGTGGAACGATGTTTACATCTATGATGTCACTGAAAATCAGATCGAAGAAACCCTGGACGTACTTGATAAAAACGGTCTGAATATTAATGTGGATGTGACAGTAAGATTTCATCCTATGTATGATAGCATTGGCGAGATCTATGAGACTTTTCAGCGGGATTATGTAAGACGATTGGTCGTGCCTGAAGTGAGGTCCACGGTAAGACAAGTGATGGGTAGATTCACCGCGGAAGAGATCTACTCCACCAAGCGTCCTGAAGTAGAAGCAGCTATCAGAACAGAAACCGAAAATATTCTCGGTGCTGCGGGTAACAATATAGAGATGAGAGCTCTTTTGATTCGTTCAATCAAACTTCCTGAGCAAATTCGACTGGCCATTGAAAATAAACTGAAGCAAGAGCAAGAAGCCCTGGCTTACCAGTTTAAACTTGAAAAAGAGAAGAGTGAAGCGGAAAGAAAGCGAATTGCCGCAGAAGGAGAATCAACAGCTAACAAAATCATTAACAGCAGTTTAACTAAGGAACTGTTAAAGATGAGAGGAATTGAGGCTACTCAGGACCTTGCTAATTCTCAAAACACCAAAATCATCGTTATTGGAAACGGTGAAAGCGGCTTACCATTGATTTTGGGAGGAGATTAAAAAACAAATAGAAAAAATTAAGTAATAATACGTAGTTTTGAACTTCATTTCTTAAATACTAAACAACAGATTAAATAAATGTCGGATAAAGCAGAAATCAAGGTCAATGGTTCGTCATACGAACTACCATTGGTCAAAGGCACGGAAGACGAGTTGGCAATCGATATAAGTTCGCTAAGAGCTCAGTCTGGGGTGATCACTATCGACACTGGATTTAAAAACACAGGTTCTACAAAAAGTGCAATTACCTTTCTGGATGGAGAAAAAGGTATTCTTAGGTATAGAGGGTATCCAATTGAGCAGTTAGCGGATCAGTCTACGTTCATAGAGGTAGCCTATCTTTTGATTTATGGTTCTTTGCCTTCTGCTTCAGAACTTTCTGATTTTCAGCAAAAAATCACGACGCATACCCTTGTGCATGAGGATATCAAGAAACTATTGGATGGTTTCCCTTCTACCGCACACCCAATGGGCGTTCTTTCTTCTTTAGTAACATCATTGACGGCTTTCTATCCACAGAGTCTTGATCCTAACAGACCGGAAGAGGAAGTTGAAATGAGCATTATAAGAATTTTGGCTAAAATGCCAACGTTTGCCGCATGGGCATTCAAAAACCAAATGGGGCATCCGGTAAATTACCCGGACAATTCTCTCGACTATTGCTCAAACTTCTTAAAAATGATGTTTGCGCTTCCTACCGAAAAGTTTGAAGCTGACCCGGTAGTCACTGCAGCCCTTGATAAATTATTGATCCTTCATGCCGACCACGAGCAGAACTGCTCTGCGTCAACTGTAAGAATTGTTGGAAGCTCGCAGGCAAGTCTTTACGCTTCTATCTCGGCAGGTATCAATGCGTTGTGGGGCCCTCTTCATGGTGGTGCTAACCAGGCAGTTATTGAGATGCTTGAGAACATCAGAAAAGATGGTGGCGACACTAAAAAATGGATGGCAAAAGCTAAGGATAAAAATGATCCATTCAGATTGATGGGATTTGGTCACAGAGTTTACAAAAACTTTGATCCAAGAGCTAAGATCATCAAAAAAGCGGCTGACGATGTACTAGAAAAGCTTGGTGTGAATGACCCTGTTTTGGATATCGCCAAAGGCCTTGAAAGAGAAGCATTGGAAGATCAGTACTTCGTAGATAGAAAACTATATCCAAACGTAGACTTCTACTCTGGCATCATTTACAAAGCATTGGGTATTCCACCTGAGATGTTTACCGTAATGTTTGCTCTTGGACGTTTACCGGGCTGGATTGCTCAATGGAAAGAAATGAGCGAAAACAAAGAGCCTATCGGAAGACCAAGACAGGTTTACGTTGGAGCGAATTCAAGAGACTACGTTCCAGTCTCTAAGAGATAAGAAAAAAAACATAGCAACGAAAAAGCCCTGACCGATGGTCAGGGCTTTTTCTTTTGAAGGCTTTCGTTCTGGCGTCAATACTTTCGATTCAATATTTCACTCAAAACCACCGCTTTCTTAGCTTCATTAGGGTTTTGCAAGGCAGCCAATATTTCCTTACCTATTGGGTTCTCCTCTTCTTCAGGATCCTCCCTCCTTTTGATTCCGGATGTAAAATGTGAATCTCTTTCGAACTGAATATCCGAACCCTCTGCCATTTTAATCGACTCTTCATAGACGCGTTTACTCTCGTCATCAGCAAAAGTACGTTTAGATCGGTCTCTTTCACCAGGCTTATGGGTTTCAGGTTCGGTCACAGGGTCCGGCTCATTTCTTTGATCTTCAGCGAATTCGTCCAGCATGGTCTCCTTATGCTCCTCGGATTGTTCATCCGTAAATTCCCTCAAAAGCTCCTCAAAAGTCTTTGGTCTATTCCGTGTTTGTTGAGGTACATCCATGCCTTCCTCCTGGTATTCGTCCTGCACCTTTTTTTTGCGCATGGCCCTCATGATCAAATAAATCAAGCCAAATACCAAATACACCCAAAATTGAATATCATCCATAGTGATCTTATCCCTATATTTATTTTAATTTGATGGTTTATAATAGTCTGAAAACCACCCATACTTTATGCAGCTAACCCGTCTCGAGATAAAAGGATTTAAGAGCTTCGCGGATAAAGTTACAATAAATTTTGATGAGGGAATCACCGGAATTGTCGGGCCGAATGGCTGTGGTAAATCCAATGTGGTAGACTCCATCCGGTGGGTGCTGGGAGAGCAAAAAACACGTGTTCTTCGCTCAGACAAAATGGAAAATGTGATCTTCAATGGAACGAAGTCCAGAAAGCCGACACAGCTTGCGGAAGTATCACTGACCTTCAACAACACCAAAAACCTCATACCCACTGAATACTCACAAGTGACCATCACCCGGCGATATTTCCGTTCCGGTGAAAGCGAATACCTACTTAATGGTGTGCCCTGCCGACTAAAGGACATCACCAACCTATTCCTGGATACAGGTATCGCGTCCAATACCTACGCGATCATAGAATTGAAGATGGTGGATGATCTGCTCAACGACAAAGACAACTCGAGAAGAAGTTTGTTTGAGGAAGCGGCAGGTATCTCCAAGTTCAAAATTCGAAAAAAGGAAACACTCAAGAAGCTTGGTGATACGGATGATGACCTTGACCGGGTGGAAGACCTGCTTTTTGAAATTGAGAAAAATCTCAAATCGCTTGAAAAGCAGGCAAGGCAAGCTCAAAAATACTATGAGATCAAGGAAGAGTATAAGCTCAAAAGCATTGCTTTAGCGAAGAAATCCATTGAATCACAGAACAGTATCAAGGATACCATTCAAAAGGAATTAGAAGCCAGTGGTGATAAGAAAGGTGCGCTTACAGCCCAGATGAATGAAAAAGAAGCGGTTATTGAAAAGGCCAAAGCAGACCTGGTAAGCAAAGAAAAGCTTCTATCCTCCAGACAAAAATCTCTTAACGAGCATGTAGGGAAAATCCGACAGTATGAGAGTGATAAGAAGATCAAAAATGAGCGTCAGCGATACCTGAACGCTCGCATCGACAACCTGAACGAACAGATCTCTCAGGACAAGCAAAGTAACGAACGAGCATTGTTCTCTCTGAGCAGTCTGGATAAAGAAAGAGAAACAGCGCAAAGCATCCTGTCTGAGATCAACAACAGACTCGAGCACCTCCAAACGGAGCTGGATGAACAGAAATCTCAAACGCAGGAGGCACAGGCCGTCCTTAATGAAAACAGCCAAAGATATACCTCCAAACGTGAAGAGGTCTTTCAGCTAAGTAAAGAAATAGAGATCAAGGAGATCCAGATTGATAGCCTTCAGAATGAGTTAAAGAAATCCAGAGAGGACTCTTCTCAGCAATCTGAAAACCTGCGCGACTTCGAGTCAAAACTGACCGAAATTGGTAATGAAAAAGATCTGAAGACTGAGATCTACCTAAAGCTCAAGAGTAAAGAAGAGGACCTCAAGAACAAGATTGAGTCTGTACAAAAGCGTGTTGACCTCATGCGTGAGGAATTGACCAAGACCAATCGAACCCTTGACTCCAAGCAGAACGAATATAACCTGACGAAGTCTCTGGTAGATAACCTGGAAGGTTTCCCGGAGGCCATCAAGTTCCTGAAGAAAAACAGTAGCTGGAAGGACGCTCCTCTCCTTTCGGACATCATCACCTGTCCGGAGGAATACCGCATTGCAATTGAAAACTACCTGGAGCCCTACATGAATTATTATGTGGTGAACACCAGGGAAGATGCCCTTAAAGCGGTAAACCTGTTAAGTGATGCCTCCCGGGGGCGTGCTCATTTTTTTATACTTGAGTCACTCAAAGATCATATTGCTGAAGCCCCTCTAATAGAATATGCTACCGCTGCTACGGAGGTGGTAGAATACGACGAAAAATACATAAAGCTGATCAGCTATCTGCTGGAAAATGTCTACATCTACGAAAGTGAAATTCCTGATCGCCCTCAACCCGGTACTATTTTCGTTGAAAAAGGCGGTAAGGTCATTCACCGAAAATTCAATATTTCAGGTGGATCTGTAGGTTTATTTGAAGGAAAGCGAATTGGTCGAGCCAAGAACCTTGAAAAGCTTGCTGTCCAAATAAAAGACTTAACGAAGAAACAACAAACTACAGAATCTTCGATCAACGACGCTCAAAATGAGCTTCACAAATTAAAGGAATCCAGTCAGTCCGAAGAGCTTTCCAACCTGCAGGAAGAGATCGGCCATGTTAATGAGAAGTACATTAGCATCAAGACCAAGCAAGAGCAGTTCACTGAGTTGTTATCCTCCAATGAAACGAAAAGAGAGGACATCGAACAAAAAATCAGCGAGCTAAGTGAAGAACTGGAATCGCTGAAACCTCAATGTTCAGAAAGCAGAGAGCTACTGACTGAATTAGAAAGTCAGGTAGAAATCTACCGTGAAAATCTTGAAGACCTAAACGAAGCCCTCAGCCAGAAATCGACAGCCTTCAACGAAGAAAACGTCCTCTTCCATCGTCAGCAAAACAAGGTAAACAGCGTCAAGCAGGAAATTGGGTACAAAGAAGAAGCAGCAAGTAGCAGTGCCGCCAGAATCGAAAGAAATCAGGCTGACTTACAACATGCGATCAATGACCTGAATGAATTGATGAAAAAAGCCGAGGAAAGCGACGACGATCTTATCGGCATGTATGAGGAAAAAGAATCGATCGAACAAGGTGTCAACGAAGCTGAAAGAGAATACTACAAAGCCAGAGGAGTTATTGACGAGGAAGAAAAGGCGGTAAGAGAACTTCAACGTATGCGCGAGTCCAACGACCAGATATTGATGGAATGGCAAAACAAGCTGAACGAAACCAAGCTTAAGCTGAACTCAGTCAAAGAACGCTTGTCTGTAGAGTTCAATGTAGACCTGAACCAGGTTGAAATTTTCGATAACGAAGAGGAACTTAAGAAATCCGAAGAGGAACTTAAGGAAAATGTAGAAAGACTTAAAAGCAGGATCGAAAACATGGGACCGATCAACCCGATGGCAATGGAGGCCTTCGAAGAGATTAAAGAACGGCATGATTTCATCACGGGCCAAAAAGAAGATCTGCTGAAAGCCAAGGAATCTTTAATGGCCACGATCAATGAAATTGATACGGTGGCTAAGGAAACATTCCTCGATGCCTTTGAAAATATCCGGGATAACTTCATAAAGGTCTTCCGTACATTATTTACAGAAGAGGATGATTGCGAACTCAAGCTTACTGATCCTGATAATCCGCTGGACTCCCCTATCGAAATCATGGCAAAACCAAAAGGGAAAAGGCCATTGACAATTAATCAATTATCCGGAGGAGAAAAGACTTTAACGGCTACTTCTCTTCTGTTTGCGATCTACCTTTTGAAGCCTGCTCCGTTCTGTATTTTCGACGAGGTAGATGCGCCTTTGGATGATGCGAACATTGACAAGTTCAATGAAATCATTCGCAAGTTCTCCAAGGAGTCTCAGTTCATCATTGTAACACACAACAAACGTACCATGGCCAGTACAGATGTCATCTACGGTATTACTATGATCGAACAAGGAGTATCAAGAGTCGTTCCTGTCGACCTGAGAGAACTAGCATAAGCTTAATCGTCTAAAAGCCAAAAGGGATTGGAAACAAACTCAGTCCAGTCAGCAACCAACGCTGCCTTAAGATTATCAATTTCGTCTTGTGTGCTGTTGGTATCTGAGGCCTTTATTCCGGTTAGATACCTAATTAAGGAATAACAGATCGTAAACTGACCACAGGCAATCAGGTTTTCCAAACGTTTCACCTCTATGTCTTCCGGAGTAAACCAAAGCGTGGTCGCCATTTCTGATGCAGTCTGCGCACATTTGTATATCTCAGGGCTCGGAAGTGGGACGCCGGGAATCGGCTTCTCTCCTCTCGTTTCCGTGGATTTGTTACCTTCAAACTGATCCTTTGTTAATTGATAAATAAGGACAGTAGCTCTTCGTTTCTTTAATTCATTGTTTCTATAAAAGAGATCATAGTTCAGTCTTCTAATCTGTTTGAGGAATACCTCGCTCACCATTTTCACTCCGGAAGTCACCCGTTCTTCAATCATCCGTTTCATCAGCTCAATTTTGAGGTCATCGAAGAATTTGACCTTCTGAAGGAAAAATTTCGGAATCAATTTCTCAACCCATTTTTTAAGAAACCAAACAGCCAATCTTAGACCAATGCCAAGGACCAATCTGGCCAAGATTGCCAACACACCGACAAAAGTGATAATTCCTCCTATATAATAACCCAACACATTAAAATCTGGATAAATATCAGCTGCCGCCACCCAGGTAAGCCCCAACCCGACCAACAACACGATCCAACCTATCCAATTACCCTTAATGGACGAAAGTATCTTTTGCGCTATTTGCTTGATCGTTTTTCCCTCATTGATCACATCATCTGATTGCTCCCAGGGTGACATATTGTAGCTGGCCACATCACAGACGACTACCAGATCATACTTTTGTCCGTTTTTGCGTCTATTATTGGCGAGCATGGTACTTCCAATACCCTGATTGTCCACAATACCTCCATCCATTAAGCCGATTCCATCTTTAAAATACTCCAATTTCTTGATCTCCTGATATTCGGGATGATCATGATCCAGGTAATCATCCGGCATAATCATAGGTGCAAAACCTAAAGGAAAACAGGAAGAAGAGGCTACTGCATCTGCTATCTTGATGGAATCCCTGGCCGCTTCGAATCGATTCAGGTCGATACGGTAATTACCAAAATCCCCTCCCAATTGGAACCTGAATGCCAAACCAAATGAAAACTCGGTGGCATTAAAACATATATCCTGTAAATGGCTGGGGTTCTTCTTAAGAAAGCCAAAGGTTTCATCGGTCAGGGAATCCGCATAAGCTATGCTAAATGCATTGACTAGTGTATGTTTCTTATCTGTATTTGCCCAAACATCTTCATTCTCCAATTTATCCAACGCCTCAATCAGTACCTCGTCACCGTTCAGAAAGGATTTCATGTCTTTAAAAAAAGCATCAAAAGGCTGTTGAGCCGCAGCTGATTTGGCGTATGCAGCACCTGCAATGGTCCCGCCACTAACAGTACTAAGCCCGGCTACGTGATGTAGCAGTGTTTTATCCTTCCACTTGAAATGATTGAGATAAGAGAGTACGCCAAGGCAAAAAGAAGCGGCACGAAAACCACCCCCACTAAAGGCCAGGGCTATATTTTCGAAGAGATTGACTTTGGATGAGGTGCTCATTTAGGAGAGTTTATTATAATCTCTCCCAATAACGCATTCAATTACGTCAATTGCAATAATTAATTAACAGAAAATGGGCTATGCCTTTTTGAGATCAATAAAAAAGGAAGTCCCCTGCCCTTCTTTGGTTTCATAACTAATGGTTCCCCCCATCATCTCTGTGTATTGCTTGACGATATGCAACCCAAGTCCCATTGAATGCTCACCACCTGTTGGTCGGGCACTTAACTTCTGATATTTTCTATAAATTTTATCTGCATCATGACCTGAAAAGCCAGGCCCTTGGTCTTTCACAATCAACCTAACCCAATTTCCTCTTAAGACAGATGTGATCAGCACTCTCGTATTTCGCTCGCTATATTTGATCGCATTTGTAATCAGGTTTTCCAGCACCTGGTGGGTATAAAACTTATCTGCGCAGGCAACAACTCCTTCTCCTCGAACCATTTCCAGTTTTATATTCTTCTCCGACGCACTGGAACCATGTTCACGGCATGCTGATTCAATGACTTCGTTGGCATCAAAACTCTCCATATGGATGTTTCGCATCCCGGAGTCAATGGCATCGGTATCCAATATTTTCGAAATCATATTGGTCATTTTTTTGGACGCCTGAACCGTAAACTGATTCAGTTCTTTTACATCATCCGGTAAATCCTCCCGGGACTCGAAAATCTCCGCTATACCGGCAATATGCGTCAAAGGAGACCTTAAATCATGAGCTAATACATGGATCAAATCATTTTTCTCCTGATTGATCGCCTGCAGCTGAGCATTTCGTTGCTCAATCACCTCCTGATGCTCCATCAACATCACATTCGCCTTATGTTTGATTCGGTATCTAACTATTAGAAACAAAAGAACCAGAATCGTAATAATCGTCATCAGGGCCATAACAATGTTGGCGCGTATCTGATCCTTATCCTTTATTGTTGACTCCAGCAAAGCCCGGTGTTGCAATTCCCGTTCCCTTTGAGAAATAGCAATCTCCTCTAAAGGACCTATTTCAGCCGATTTAGAAATTCGATTGATGGTAGCCGAAACATCTTCTCCTAAATAATTATTAATAATTCGGGTTCGGTCCTTCTCAAATGTGTCACTTGTAAAGTAATCATTCACTGCACCCTCCCAGTCACTATTCTTAGGGTAAATAAATGCCAGTCCTTCTAACTTATATGGGTAAAAAAATTGTCTTCGAACCGATCTACTTGCATTCAATCCAATTAAAAAATTTGGTAAATCGATATATCCAAAGGCATTCTCATGCTTTGATATTTCATCAATGATCTCGCCACTATTCTTTACATAAATCTTGTTGAAATTTATATTCTGTTCTCTTTCAAGCCTTCTTATGGATGCATCGAGGGTCGTTTTCCTGATGGTAATGGCTGTCCCTCCATCAAATACCTTACGAAACTCCGAATTCGTGAGAACAACAGGGAGCTTTGCATTGGAAACAAGTACCGCAATATCCGCCAGATAAGGCGGTGTAAAGTTCCAGTAGGCCTTCCTTTCTTCTGTGATAGAAAAAGATGACGCTCCAAACATGCCACTCTGGCCATCCTTAATATTGTCCATGACCTCTTCAAAGCTTTTTGTTTCTTTCCATTCTAAAGTAATGGAGACATCATGTTTCTTCTCAAGGTATTGAATGAAAGCCGTGGATAGATCAAATTCGATACCATCAAGAATGTCCTTTGACTTGGTGATTTCGATGTTATTTGGGTACCAGTAATATTGCACTGCCCCATGTCCTTTTTTGAGAATATCCGACCAACTGTCCTGAGCTTTCATCGGACATGCAGCCAGACAAACAGCCATAACGAGTAAATAACTCTTTATCAAAGGGTGAAAAGGTAGCAAGTTGGTATTAATTGACTAGTCAATAATAGATAACCAATCAATAACAAGCTAACGAAGTGGAATCAGCGGGTATTTTAACCTACCAATCAGGAAAATCGTGCTTTATTTGGGCATCCACCTTAAGTTTCAGGAATTGGCCTCACCCACATCTCCATAAAATCCAAAACATTCTTCTTATAAAGCCTTTCAGTATCCATACATAAGGAAAGAATACTATCCGCCTGTTTCTGATCAAATTGAGTTTCAAGATTACGTTTAAACTTCTCAACGAGTACAGGAATTCCCTCTGTCCTTCTTCTCCTGTGACCAATGGGATACTCTACCTCAATCACTTCTGAGGTGCTGCCATCTTCGAATTCCAATTGCAATGCATTGGCAATGGAACGTTTATCCGGATCATGATATTCTTTACTAAAACGTTCATTTTCAGTTATGATCATCTTCTCGCGCAGTTGATCTATTTCAGGGTGAGACTCCGCATAGCTATCCTCATAGTGTTCCGCGATTAATCTACCTTCCAATAAACCAATTGCAACCATGTATTGCAGACAATGATCTCTATCTGCCGGGTTATTTAATGGACCTTTCTTGTCAATGATCCGAATAGCTGATTCGTGAGTTTGAATATGAACATATTTCAACGAACCCAGCTTTTCCTTAAATTCACCATGCAGCCGGATAGCTGCTTCTACCGCAGTCTGTGCATGAAATTCCGCAGGGAAACTGATTTTGAAAAGTATATTCTCCATCACGTAATGGGTATAAGAGCGCTGAAACCTGAATGGCTCTCCTTTGAACTGCACATCGTAAAAGCCCCATTTCGGTGCAGATAACACCGTAGGATAGCCCATCTCCCCTTTCAAAGTAATCAAGGCCAACTTAACAGCTCTGCTCGTAGCATCTCCCGCCGCCCAGGATTTACGTGTACCTGTGTTCGGTTCATGTCGGTAAGTCCTGAGGCTATGCCCATCAACAAAGGCCTGAGAAAGTACCCGCAATATATCAAACTGCCCCCCACCCAATAAATGCGTACCTACAGCGGCCGAGGCTACCTTCACCAATATAACATGATCCAGGCCTACCTTGTTAAAACTGTTCTCCAGCGCCAGTACACCCTGAATTTCATGAGCTTTGACCATGGCCTTTAATACGTCCTCCATGGTCAGCATGGCTTCATTCTTCTGTTTGGCCTGTAAATTTTGGTATTCAGCACAGGCCAGGATTGCACCCAGATTATCAGATGGATGTCCCCATTCTGCTGCGAGCCAGGTGTCATTGTAATCCAGCCATCGGATCATGGTCCCTATATTAAAAGCCGCCTGTACGGGGTCCAGCCGATAATCTGTTCCGGGAACATGTACCCCACCTTTCAGTACAGCCCCCGGGACAATAGGACCTAATAGCTTGGTGCAGGCAGGAAAATTTAAAGCCAGAATCCCACACCCTAAGGTATCCATAAGACAATACCTGGCAATATCCATGGCTTCCTCACTGGGCATGGAATCATTTAACACATATTCAGCTATTTCCTCAAGTTCCTGATCAGGTTTATTCACTTTCTACTTTTTAGGGGGTTAACAGTTCTTTTCGCAGGACCGATATAATTAGCTTCAGGCCTTATGATGCGGTTGTCTTCGTGTTGTTCGATGATATGAGCGGTCCATCCGGTAATTCGTGCAACCACAAATATCGGTGTGTATAATTCGATTGGAATGTCAAGTAGATAATAAGCAGTGGCTGCAGGGAAATCCAGGTTTGGGAAGATGCCTTTTTCCTCCACCATAATCTTTTCAAGGACCGCAGAGATATCATGCCATTTAGTTAAGCCTTTCTTTTCAGCCAATTCTTTACCCATTTCAGTCATGATCCCAACACGGGAATCTCCCTTTCTATAAATACGATGACCAAACCCCATCACTTTCGCTTTGTTGGCTATTTTATCCCTTAGAAAGGCTTCAGCCTTATCGACAGACCCAATTTCCAACAACATGTGCATGACCTGCTCATTGGCTCCGCCATGCAAAGGACCCTTAAGGGCACCAATAGCCGCAGAGATCGCTGAATAATAGTCGGATAAGGTAGAAGCGACGACCCTTGAGGTAAACGTGGAAGCATTAAAACTGTGCTCCGCATAAAGAATCAATGAAGCCTCCAACAACTTAATTTCCAATTCATTTTCAGCTTCCTTCCCTCTCATCATATAAAGGAAATTCTCTGAAAAGGATTTTGAGTGGTCCGGCAATACCAAAGGCATATCGTGAGTGATACGATAACTGTTGGCTACAAGCGTGGGTAACTTGGGGATCAGCCACAATGCCTTTCTTAGATTAATGGCCAAACTGTTTTCTCCCACTTTGTTGTGATCGTCGGCAATACCCAGGTAATCTACGCCCAGTTTAAGGTAATCCATCGGATGACCATATTTAGGCGTTCTTTGCAATATTTCTACAAGTTCTGTGGGTAAGTTTCGGTTATGAGCCTCAACCTGCTGGTAATCTTTGAGTTGCATCCAGTTTGGTAGCTCTCCATGCAACATCAGATAGGTTACTTCCTCAAAAGAGCAATTAGCACACAGATCATTAATATCATATCCGAAATAATGAAGGCGCTTCTCTTCCACCTCTACATGTGAAACATGGGTATCGTCGGCGATGATGCCGTCTAACCCTTTTTTGGCTTTAAATTTCTCACTCATGGGTCGTCATCTTTGGGTTCTGCTGTTTTGGGTCGAAAATGGGCGACTTTCTCATCCAGTCGGGCATAATCATCATAACGTAATAGCTCATAGAGCTCATCCCGGGTTTGCATCCGGTCCAGAAGGGACTTCTGTGTACCTTCCGTTTTGAGGGCTTGATAAAGGCTTTCGGTGCCCTTCATAGCCACTCTCAGCGCGGTGACAGGGAAAATCACCATTTTATAGCCCATATCCATCAATTCGGTAGCGCTGAAATGGGGTGACTTTCCAAACTCAGTCATGTTTGCGAGCAATGGCACCTTCACCTCTCTGGAGAAGGTTTCAAATTCTTCTTTGGTCTTGAGTGCCTCAGGGAAAATCGCATCGGCTCCTGCCTCGATATAGGCATGCGCCCGTCCAATAGCTGCTGACAATCCTTCTACCCCCCGCGCATCCGTTCGGGCGATCAAAAGAAAATTCTCATCCTTGCGGGTCATAGTGGCGATTTTGATTTTCTCATTCATCGCCTCGATAGTTATCAATTCCTTGCCTTCTAAATGTCCGCAGCGCTTTGGTAACACCTGGTCTTCGATATGCACTCCGGCCAAACCCAACTGTTCCATCTCCCGCATCATACGAGCCACATTGACCGGCTCACCAAAACCGGTATCCATATCTGCAATGCAAGGGATACTAACTGCTTCAACAATGTACTTGATGAAAAAAGAAAACTCATTCATAGTCAACAAGCCAATATCCGGAAGACCTGCCCCTGCACTTAGTGCCGCGCCCGAAATGTAGCAACCATCGAAGCCCTGCTTTTGTATCTGTAAGGCAGTGAGTGCGTTAAAGGCACCGGGAAGAACGATGCCATCGGTCTCTAGTTTCTGTCTAAATGTTTTTCTTAAGTTATTGATGGACATAGGGTTGTTTATGTTTTCTTAATTTAAGGTATTTAATTGATAGTTAATAGCTGATCTTGGTCAGCGGTTGTAGGTAATGAACAGTAGACCGTTAACAGTTGACGGTAGGCTGTGGTCAGTTATCAGTGTTCAGTCAATAGTTTATAGTTTTCAGACGGCTAGCACCAGGAGGCAATCCTGAGAGGATCTTTGGGGTTGGTTGGCATCTTATGTGAGATGATTTATCCGGCTCATGATCAGGGATTTGTGACAAATATTCTATATATTTTATATTATTTCCTATTCACCCAAGACATGTCCCAGGGAACGCTACTTGAACACTTTTTTCATTGGGAAAAGCATCACCCCGACCAGGTATTTTTGCGTCAACCCATACAAGGACAATGGCATGAATATACCTGGCGACAGGTTGGTCAATTGGCGCGCGATACGCTTGCATCCTTTCAATCGTTAGGGCTAGAGCGAGGAGATCGTATTGCGATATTATCAGCCAACTGTGCTCAATGGTTTATTTGCGATCTGGCCATTTTAATGGGCGGGTTCATTTCCGTTCCTCTCTATGCCAACGTCAATGCATCGACAATGGTGAAAATTCTCGATCATTCTGAATCAAAAGCGATCTTAATTGGGAAGCTGCTGGATAAGGACTGGTCAGCAGTCAAGCAACATATTCCTAAGAATATCCACACGCTCGAGATGGATGGGTACCCTCGCAATACAGTCAGGCCCTGGAACGAATGGGTTACCACTTCCGGTGAGCCTGAGATGACTGATGTTCATGCTGAGGATGTATGTACAATTATTTACACTTCAGGAACCACAGGAGATCCCAAGGGGGTCGTTCATACTCATCAATCGATCCTCAATGCCATCAAAACTGCCGCGGTAGATGTGAAGCTTGATCGGCCAGGGAACCGGTTTGTCTCTTATTTGCCACTAAGTCATGCAGCGGAGCGTGGGTTGACCGAAGGCGGAAGTATTTATTCCGGTGGTGTGGTATCTTTTATTGAATCGCAGGTTTCCTTTATGAGTAACCTTCAGGACATTCAGCCGACTCATTTTTTTGGTGTTCCTCGCATCTGGGAAAAAATCCAGTCACAAATTCTGATAAAGATGCCGCAAAAGAAACTGGACCGACTGCTTCGTATACCTTTGGTTTCAACAATTGTAAAGTCTCGGATATTACGTGCCCTGGGGCTTAAAAAAGCAGAGGTGATTATATCAGGAGCTGCTCCCCTGTCTGCTGAATTGATCAGGTGGTACCGAAGTATAGGGTTGGTGATTCGAGAGGCGTATGGAATGAGTGAAAATTTCAACGTCTTATCGATGAATCCTTCCAATGATATTCGCCCGGGCACTGTTGGGAAGTTATTCCCTGGTCAGGACATTGTCATTGATCCCGAAACGCATGAGATCCTTCAAAAGTGCAGCTGGTCGATGAAGGAGTATTACAAGGAACCTAAACTGACCGCCGAAGTATTCAAGGATGGCTATTTGCATACTGGAGATATGGGTAGTCTCACTGACGATCAGTTTCTCACCATCACGGGGAGAGTCAAAGATATCTTCAAGACTTCCAAGGGTGAGTACATCACTCCTTCTCCTATCGAATTAGCCTTTCAAAGTCTGGCTTTTGTAGATCAGACCTGTGTGGTGGGTTCTTTGTATTCACAGCCGTTTGTGCTGGTTGGATTGTCAGAAACCGGGAAAAGCATGGATAAAGAAATGGTAAAGAAAGAGCTTACCAATCAGCTGAAATCACTCAACCAACAGTATATGGGCTACCAGCGACTGAAGTTAGTTGTGGTGGTAGAAGATGAGTGGACTTCGGATAATGGACTGCTAACACCATCGCTGAAAATGAAGCGCAACGAAATTTCTAAAAAATACGAAGAAGCTTTGGCGCCTATCTACGATCAGAGCGTACCCGTAGCCTGGGAAAGTGAGATCGAGGTGCTGGTATGATCCGAATGTGGGGGAAAGCTTACAGTTATCAGTTGACAGTGGATAGTGAACAGTTGACCGTGAACATCATTCATGAACGTCATTGTGAAGGCTGTCTGAAAGAAGCCTGAAGCATTCTATTCAAAGTGCAAGATGCTCGTAATGACAGGAGGTGATCGGCTAGAAATCAGTCAGTCCTTAGTCCTCAGTTAGCATCGATTAGCAGTTCATAGTTTCCGATGAAACACTATTCCAACATATGAATTGAAGATTCTAACTGCCAACCTGCAAAGTATCCCCCTGATAAATTTGCTCGTAAAGGTTCACAACAGATGAGCTGCTTACTGAATTCGCCATGTCTATTTCAATTAATATTTTTTCCAACCGACTGAACTCAGGATTGCCATCATAGATAAGGCTATTTAATGTGTCACCATCTATGATAATATTTTGCCATATTTTAATGTTGTAGAATGTATGATCACTAAAATTTAATGTAGGCGAGCCAGCCATATTTCGATGAGTAAACTGATGATAAAAAGTTGTATCATTTTTTATCCTTATGGGTTCATACCACCATTCTGCTTCTAAATCAATGAATACATTGGGATTCGAATTGATTAGGTTTATTTCTGCACCATTTTGCCAACGATAAAGCTCAATTTCGCTGGGGACATTGCTTTTTTGAAAAAAGACTTGCTCGAAGTAGACATCATAATCATAGTATCGCTCAGTGTTCATACTATCCGGATTAACATACAGGTCAATACTGGAATTATAAGTTGCCCAAAAAGATTCTTCCCCATAGACTAATCTATTAGTTATGAATCCATGACCTGAAATCTGTTGCTCTCCATTATAAATCCAGGTACGTATTCCATAATTAGACTCACCTGTTCCAATCTGTTTTACCATTAGGTAGTAAGAATTGGTATCTGTCAGGGCTAACAACAAAGAATCAGGAGTACCATACCACACTCCGCTTGCAATCTGATCATAATAGCCAGCTGGGTTAAACTGAAATAACCATGCCAGTGTATAGTAGTCTTCTGATATAGCTGATATGCGGGCTCCATGGACTGAAACGATTGGGGCTTGTTCTCGATATAATTTAATCGCCACTTGGCTTGTACTTTCTTCGATCTCTGTTTTAGGGGTTACTTCGTCATTCTCGCAGGCTAACAATCCGAGCAAGAAGATCATTAGAAAGAATGCGGTTTTAAGGCTTAAGGTTTTCATAGCGTTAAATGTTTTGATGAAATAAAATTATTTAACAGGTCAGATGAACACCTAAATAAATAATGTTTAAAAAAATCGAATATCGCCTTCTGAGGTTCAGTATTTTCACCAATTGCAAACCCTTAACGATTTTAAATTGTCGTTTTGTGAAATATGCAAATAGATAAACTGATGTATTAAAAAATGCAATTTGGGATTATGCGTATTCCAGATTTAGGTCGTTATTGAAAAGCGTTTGTGTAGGCATTTTTAGTCGCTTCAAATTGCAGGTTCTTAAATGTGATTGTCATGAGAAGATAACATGAAAGAGGCCTGAGGTATCTCTTTCATTTGTAGGATTACTTCGCTGCACGTAATGACGAGAGGTGATCGATTAACAGTCTACGGTCATCAGTTTTCAGTATAAGCATTACACATAAACGTCATTGTGAGCGGAATGGAATGTAGCGCGACAATCTCATTGTTGGATAGCAGTGTACAGTGTTCAGTCGTCGGCTATCAGTAATCTGTTAAATGCCCAAGGCTAATAGCCAATGCTAATTGTAGGATTACTTCGCTGCGCGTAATGACGAGAGGTTATCGGTTAACAGTCTACGGTCATCAGTTTACAGTATAAACATTACTCATAAATGTTACTCTGAATCCTGAGTTCACGATGGATGAAGAGTCTCATTTTCAGTCCGCAGCTATCAGCCTTCAGTTAACCGTTCATAGTTTGATGTCAGGTAGTACCGGATCAATTCGAAAACCTGTGGGGTGTCTTGAAAAAATACAATAAGCCCTTTTTACCACCGAGAACACAAAGGACACAGAGGAACTAATCTTATTGTAAATCTCTAATTCTCCTTTATTTGGACAAAATGCCATTTTTTATTCAAATAATGAAGGCTTTAAATCACCAAAAGACTTTTGACAACTCTGTCTCTGCTTTCTCAGTGATCTCCGGGAGGAGATATGGAGGAAATTCTCACCTCACAATGTGGCTATATGAAAAGAACAATCGACCCACAGAAATATTGCTTGATCCGTAGTACCCCAAAAAACAAATGCTAATAGCGTTCTCTGGACAAAAAAAAAGGCTGATCACATACGACCAGCCTTTTTAAGTGGGTTGAATGAAACTTTAAATCCCCAGCTCGGTTAAGATTGCCGGATTTGAGCTTCCAAATTCATTTCTAAGATCTGCTACGATTTTGTCAATGCGGATTCCTTCATTAGCTGATTCTGCCGGATGCCTTGCATGATGCAATGCCATCAAATCCCATTTGTTGTCAAATACAGGAGATCCGGATGAACCGTAGTCGGTATCAGAGAAGTAATGAATGACGTTGGTGTGCACATCATTCAACTTATTCTGTTGTACAACTACCTCTTTTCTTCTACCCTGCGGATGTTGTATGATGTTCAGCCTCAAACCCACGGGATAGGTAACCTTGTCTCTTAGAGGAACGAAACCATACTTACTTCCTGGAGTGTATCCGAAAATACTGATGATTCTTTGTGGGTCCAGTGCAGTAATGGGTTTTTTCCTAGCGATCACGTCATTCAGGAATTTTAATTCTTCAATTTGATCCTGCTCTGCATACCTCTCCGAATGACCATTTTCAGTACTTACAAGAGTTCGTGAAGGTGTTGCAACGGCTCTTAGGAAATATGGCTTTCTTTTCAATCTGACAATGGTATAATCCAATGTGGCATTCGTATGGAAAAATGAATCTTCATTGGTTTCAAAGAACTCAGAAGGAATGTCAGGCTCTGAATTGTAATTGTCCTGATACATGAACTGCATATTAACCTTATCACAGAAATCCTTATTTGCAATCACATGATTATTGGTCATAAAGAGAGAATTCGATATAAGAAAGCCTGTTCCCCATCCGTTTCCGGCAGGCAACCCGTTGTGGCCTTCCTTTAGTGTGACCATAGCAACAGCCTTCTGAACCTGAGCTCCTTCTGTCAGAAAATGTGCAGGCAACAAATTGAATTCATCCCAGACCGCCTCGAGATTCTCGTTATACTCTTGAACATCAACACAACCATCTTCATGTTTTTTACACTTTTTACCCATCACTTTATCGTCCCAGCCAATACCGTGTGGTAATTTATCCTGAACAAGTTCGCCCAGTGCCGTTTTTACATCTCCCAGATTAAATTCCTCCAGAATCCCTTTAAGCTGCTTTGTTTGCGCTTCTACCAGTGTGCTCATAATAGTAAAATTTATTTGTTGGAAATCATTTCCAGTAGATCCTGAGCCAAATGACGGTTGTGGGTTCGTTCATGATGGAAACGAACTCGCACATAAGTTTTTGTATTGAAATTCAGAATAATTTACATTATATGCAATACCACATTTTGTGTATTTTTCATACAACGATGTGATTATCAAAGGATTATATTGAATGAATAGGTATTGCTGTCCAATTCGTTAGTTGCAAAATGCAAATCGGGGTGAGGTTTAATCTGGAATTGGGTCGTTGGAAAAATGTGTTTGCTACAGCAAGGTTTGTCCTTTCGATCTGCTGGTTATCAAGAGCATTTAATAGGGAAATGGGACCTCCCTGTCAGGCTCAGCTTATGCATTATCTGCCAAAAATCTGCCCTTCGACAACCCATAACTATCGAGACATAGCGACATTTTTATCTTGAATAATTACTTCCATTTCTTTCTCCACTTCAGCCTGCACAAAGTGAATAGTAACAAAAAAGGCTGGTCATTCATGACCAGCCGCTGATATCTACAAAGTTATTTGAATTGCCTCAATCCTCATCATCATCCAATTCATGATCACCATCTTCGTCTTTCCCACAATCACCGGATGATTCAAAATTGGATACAATGGCACTTATCAATGCAGTGTTTTGATCCTTAGATATACGAACAACCCCGTCTGTATCAAACTCTGCAAGAGAAAAGTCAATACCTGCAAGCAGGCTGTCCAGATTGAACTCAACCAAAATAGAGCTAAGCGAATTAGGAGTCACTTCAAATCCATCCTCATTTTCAATCTCAAATTCTAATTCCTGTTCGAATACCAATTCAAAAGGGATTGAATCCGTATCAACAATCACTGCCCCCCTTACGACGACACTCGCAGAATCTCCAATGATCGGTATCAGTTCAGCCTCAAACTCTTTATAAGTTCCAGCCACCACTTCAACCGTTGGAAGTTCCGGGGTACTTTCCCCTGTGATGAGATTTAACACAAATGGACCTTCCCATTCGAATTCATCTTCTTCCTCACTATCGG
Source organism: Marinoscillum sp. MHG1-6 (assembly GCF_024714475.1). Taxonomy (GTDB): domain Bacteria; phylum Bacteroidota; class Bacteroidia; order Cytophagales; family Cyclobacteriaceae; genus JAMZMI01. The sequence goes on from NZ_JAMZMI010000005.1 coordinate 67,544, forward strand.
AACCTTCATTATCAGTTTCTTGCTCAGTGTCACTCTCTTCACCTTCACTCTCTTCTATTTCCTCAGCCTCGTATTCCTCCAGGCTTTCGAGTTCTATCTCATCAATTCCCAAATACGCTTCGGTGATAATTATACTGGTTGCAGCTATCCTCACAGATGATTGGGAGTCTATGCCACCGCTTGAAATAGCTTTAACAGATAAATTAACGGATCCTGTTTCAGGGTTTTTAGATAGATCCTGTTCCTGGCAGGAAATCATCATGAGCATTGCGAAGCCCATTAATAGACATGAAACTAGTGATTTTACATTCTTCTTATTCATGACGAATAACTGTTTTAAAGTTAATGTTTACAATAGAAGACGGTAAAAAACGAAGGATAAATATAACTTATTTAATATATTATATAATTAATTACAGAAACTTAATCCTGAGAACATTTCAGATTTTTATGCATGAAAGCAGCTCATTTCTAAAAAACCAGATCTGAATATCCAGACCCGGCCTTATTTCCATAGCAGCTATATCGTCGTTAATTCCATGCTGTTAATTGTGCATCTCCTAATGTGCTGAAATCAGCCGTATTTAAGCTTTCGAGATCATTATAGTAGAGTACAGATGTCCCCTCTCCATTGCCATTGATAGATTTGGTGGCGTATACACTGGCTTGAGAGGACCCTTCCAGGTTTATATTGACAACCTCAGAAAGTGCCTTGCTTGCATCAATCCGCGTCCGACCCTGAGTCATAAAATCACATTGCTGCATCTTAAAGGATGAATGGGTCACATCGCCGTAGACAATCCAAAACTCTCCATTCTGATCGGCCCCCACACTATCACCCACAAGCATAAATGCATCATCAACGATGAGGGTCGAGTCATTTAGGGCCACTCCCCGCTCAATTTCATAGGACTGCACACCATTAATGTGATTTTGGAAAGTCGCAAGGATAATACTCGAGTTATCCTCAGCCTTGCACACAAGGTGGTCTACCTTCAAGTTGAACAAGCTCAGTTGACTTTTTTCTTCGGCCACTATCTTTAACTCTGACTGATTAAAAAGTCCATTGAATATGGATTGTTGATTACGTTTCAATCGAACTTCATTGATATTGGCCGAAGTGATCTTCACAACCACACTGTCAGCTAGCTGTATATGATTATCAGAAGAGATCCTAAGTATGCCATCAATGCTGTTGATAGTAATGTGATCCCTTTGCTCATGAGAGGAATAGATTTTCACATAGTGCGTGGCTGATACTCTTATGTTTTTTTGAGTATTGGCCTTAACAAACTCCACTTTGAAATTACCCGCTACATGTACATCTGTAAATGGTTCGACAGACATCTCCATCGGTTTGGATGCTTCCTCTTTCTCCTGGCAAGCCGTAAAAGCAAGTGCTGCAAATGCCACCGCCAGCCGAATCAATTTTTTCATAATAATCATTTCTAATAGTCCTGTTTAATTCAAATTATCATAACACAGCCTTCCCTCTGGAAAGGATCATAGTTCCGAACTTGCCACGAACAGTGCCAGACTGGAAAATAAATTGTAACTGAAAGATTATCAACTACTTAAGATTTTATCTAATGCAGAAAAAATACTCACTCTGATAAAACAATTGTCAAATTGGAGAAACGGCGCGCATTTGAAACAGATGAATTCCTATCTTCGCAAACAAAAAAGCTTATGCTCAAGGCTGCAATATTTGACATGGATGGTGTCATCATAGACAGTGAACCTTTACACTACAAAGCCTATCACCAAATGTTCGATGAAGTGGGAATCTCCGTGAGTGCGGAGTTGTATGACTCACTAACCGGAAAGTCTACCATCAATGTCTGTAAACAGCTAAAGGATCATTACAACCTATCACAGTCACCTGAAGAACTAGCGGCCATCAAGCGTCGACATTACGACGTGATCTTTGAGAATGACAAGACTTTTGATTTGATCAAAGGTGTGCGTCAACTCATCGAAAATTACCATGAAAGTGGCCTGACGCTCGTATTGGGCTCATCAGCAACCATGCCGAGCATAGAGCGAATCTTCAAGCGTTTTGAGCTTAACCCCTATTTCAAGGCCAAGCTGAGTGGTGCCGAACTTAAAGCCTCCAAACCTCACCCGGAAATTTTTATTAAGGCTGCTGAGGCTACCGGATACCTTCCTGAAGAATGCATCGTGATCGAAGATGCTACCAATGGCATTCAGGCAGCAAAAGATGCCGGAATATTTTGTGTAGGATTCGACAGCATCCACTCCAAAAATCAGGATTACAGCAAAGCCGACATGGTGATCAGTAACTTTGAAGAAATTCACTTTGACAAGATCAAAGCGATTTTTGAAGGTTAAAACAAAGTGTTTTTAGGGCACTCACGGCAATAACCTACTATGTTGTTTGTTGTACCACTATTGGTGCTGCCAAACATTTTTCGGGAATTCTAAAGGCATTGACCAATGGCACTGCCTCCTGTCGTATCTCCTGACAGAGCTCATTGACCACTCTTCTGATGGCTCGGCTCTTCACTCCTTCTATGTATCCTTGCTCCAGGTACCAGCCCTTATGTTTTTCAATCTGACTTAGACCATATAACTGACATAGTCTGGTCAGCACTACACGACAATTTTCATCCTCAGTTCGCTCTATCTGATCAATGAACTGCTCCAATACCACACGCTCCACAAAGGCGAATCCGATGCCAAGCATGTGATACTGTGTCTCATTAAAGGCATCAAAAGAGTCCATCCCCCCATCCAGATAATGTTTGAATCTTCTGGCAGCGGAGGCGACAATGCTCTTTTCCCGGTATTTGAAAGCATCCATCAAAAACTCAAAGTCTTTGAGGTGTTCAGGGTCTGTATTTCGAACGATGATTGGGTTCTTTTCACTAAAGCTCGTTTTTGCCTGTTCGGCGACATAACTCAGCATCCCAAAAAAGTTGATATCGGCAAATTCCTTTTTAAACTCTGATAGCCGGCTTTTGGCTACGAGCTGCATAAGAACAGTATTATCGCCTTCAAAGGTGGTATAGATGTCTGTATCGTTTTTCAGCCTGTCGATACGGTTTTCAGAAAGGTAGCCCTTCCCTCCCAAGGCTTCGCGGCATTCCTGGAGGGTTGTGGTGGTGTTCCAGGTACAAAAGGCTTTCAACCCGGCGGCCAGCGCCTCGATCTCCTGCATGTCTTCTTCCGTACGATTTAGATAGCGCTCTGTCAGGTATTGCAGGGCGAAGTGATTCGCATAAGCATTAGCCAGCAAAGGCATTAAACGGCGCTGATGGGTCTTGTAGTTCAGTATGGGAATTTCCACTCCATTTTCTGGCCCAAATTGCCTTCGCTGATCTCCATATTTAATGGCGATGGTCAATCCGGATTTTGAAGCACTAAGGCCTGATCTTGGTATCCCAATTCGGCCTCCTACAAGTGTTCCTAGCATGGTAAAGAACCGACGATTGTCACTGGTGATTGGACTTTGAAATTGCCCATTATCATCAACAAAAGCGTAGCGATCCAGCATTTCATCCTTACCTATTTCGACATGATCAAACCAAATGCGGCCATTATCAACCCCATTTAATCCCATTTTACGTCCACAATCCTTGATTTTCACTCCAGACCATAAGTGTCCATTTTCATCCCTTAGTGGCACAATAAAGGCATTTACACCGTAGTCCACCTCATCAATTATCAACTTGGCAAAAACCGTGGCCATCCGTCCATGCAGGGCAGCATTTCCGATATATTCTTTTCCGGCACCTTCATGGGGGGTATTGATCACGAATACTTGCCTGGAGTGGTCGTAGGTAGCAGTGGTTTCTACTCCTTTCACATTAGATCCGTGTCCGGTTTCAGTCATCGCAAAGCAACCCGGAAGCTCCAATGTGCCAATAGACTTCAAATATTTCTTATGATGCTTTTCTGTTCCCAATAAATACACGCTCATGCCCCACAATCCAAACTGTACTCCAAACTTGATGACCGCACTCAGATCGTGGTAAGACAAGCCTTCCATGATCGCAAAGTATTGTCGCATATCTCCTTTGCCACCATAGGTTTTCGGGTAGGCTATAGCCCCAAATCCCTGTTCCGCGTGGTATTGGCACCATTTGAGCACCTGTTCACGGTATTCTTTTAAGTTATCCGTTTCCAGGAAGTTAAAAGCTTCATCCGCAAGCAGTGTGCGCACTTTGGTTAAAATATCCTTATTCTGACCATCAAGCAGGTCAGCCATTACTTCCACATTGAAAGTGTTTTTGGTAGGCTGGTTTTCGGTAGAGGTTTTCCTCGTGGCTGACCTTAGATGAAAGGCTGACTCAGAAGATATGATACCCATTGCTTCTACCAGGTCCTTCAGTGGTTCCCTGGTTTTTTCCAGCACCTCTTCACTTTGGTTTTGTGCATGAATTTGTGCGAGCTTAATGCCAATATCCACCAGGCTTTCTTTCATCTGATCAGTCATTGCCTCGGCGGAATGTTTAATCTCCTTCAACCAGCCTTTAAGTTGGTTTGGGGAGGGAGGATTTTGAGGGTCGAGGTTGGACAGGAGAAATTGTCGTTCCTCATCAGTAAGCCAATCCTGACTATCGACGAGCATTCGGATCTTTAGTATTTCAGATGGTGTGAGAATAGCATCCGCCCAAACCATGTAAAAAACCGGCACGAACGCATACAACGCGGGATTGTCCTGAAAATATTTTGACTGGATCATTATGGGGTGTTTCGCTTAATAACTCATTTTGACAGCTGATGGTTAGTAAGCTAATGAGAATTTGTCAGGACTATATCAAATATGCTGATCAGGAATTCATATGCTAGTCCAGCAACCTATTGCCAAAAAGGAAGTTTTGTAAATGAATACCCACCCCAAATATTTGTGCAGGCATTAGGTACCTTATATTCATATAGTCACGCCCGTGGTGATAAAAGGCCATGATTCCCCAGGGAACCCGATAGGGATGCCAAATGAGTTTATGTGTACCACTTAAAACAGGTATATCAGCCACAGTGTTAACAAAGACATATTCTAGATTCGAGCTGACAGTAAAAAGGAGTGGTTTTTTAAATCCTTTTGCCATAATTGAAATTGGAAACCTGAAGCCCATTCCAGTTCGCCAATGTCCATAATTACCATCATTGGGTAAATAATCAAATACATCTCCCAGCCCACCCGGGGCCCTCCCGTCGGCCTGAAAAAACAAATAGGCTGCAGCATAGCGGGTACTTTCAATGATCTTTTTGTCTCGCTTGGATAAAGTCTGAGAAACACTATCATATCTGGTAGTGATAATAGTGGCACCAAATAGTGTATATCTCAAATAGTTAGTACTAAAATCGGCATTGGCATAGTTATATCTATTGAGTGAGTCAATGTAGTTTTTCTCAGCCTGACCATTGCTATAATGCATGATGTCTAAGCGATGACCAAGAACAAATGTTTCTCCTTCTGCTCGTGCTCCCGTCTTTCCATAATCAATACGCAGCCCAATCTTATTGCTGGGAGGAATAGATGGTGATGTCAGCCCGGGTTCGCTGGTCAGTCGTAAATTAACACTTCCTGCTATGGCAATTTTGAAATGATTTTTGGCAACCCTCTCCTTATTGTACATCCCAGTACTGCAAATATCAAACACCCCACTAATCTTTGCTTCAATGATAGATTTTCTGCCCTCTCCGGGTAACCATTGAAAATTATTGTATTTGTAATCGAAGAATGGCGGAAAGAGGATATAGCTATGCTCATCGATCAGACTCGTGGTCCACTTGTAATGCGAGTAGGTGATTTCGGGGTCGGGTTTAGTCTTGGCATTATAGGAAGATTCAATTACCTCCTGACCATTTACAATTAAGAAAGACGCGGAGAACGTCAAAGTGATTAGGTAATGTTGGAAAGTTTTCATGACTGAGGTGTTTTCTAATGAATTTCCTCAAACAATCCGAATAAATCAATACCCCCTTTATGGTAATTTTCAAATAACGTTATAACTATTTAAAGAATAAATTGGAATAGTTAAAAATTTGAAGCACTTCGTTATTCACAAAATAACACTTCCCGAGTCGGAAAGATCCTTGCAAGGAGACAAATGTATTACCAACTATTTAGGAGTGATACCACATTATCCCCCCTTTACATCCGAAAGTAAGAATGAAAAAATAGTATTAATCAGGCAAAAACATGGACAATGCCCAAGCGCGGCTCACCGAATGTGTTTGTTTTCCTATCAGGCCATACCATTATCCAACACAAAACCGACTGACATCTAGCCCGAATCACATTGATTTTATCTAAAAACCTGCTAACTTATATAGACTAACATAACCAACCTTAACCATGAAGCATGTCCTCACCCTCCTTGCTATTCATGCGGCCTTGGTAGGGTTTTCACAAACCCTTAAAAAGACACTTCCTGAAACACAGTATGCTTTTTTTAGCCAGTATGGTAATTTGGCACTTGTGACCGATGAAAAACTCATTGCCTATGACGGAGAATACAATGAGATATTTAATAAAACACATCCGTCGAATACCTACAAAGTCTTGAACGCCTATTTTAAGCCTGAAGAAGACAGAATCTATATTCTCTACAAAATAAAAGTACTGGAAAGCTCAGCAGAAGCCGCTGTAACCTATAGCTTCACGGATAACCGAATAAGCAATACTGACTTGAAGAACTTCTCTAGTTCTCAAAAAATGGCGTATAGTCCTGATTTTCAGTTTAAGTTCAACATCGATCAGAAAGAAACTAACATAAAGTTCAGTTCTACTGATAAAGTTTTGGCCTCTGTTTCGGTTGATGGTATTATCAGGTGGATTGATGTGAATCCATTCATAGAGCATTCGGTTCTGGCAGCCAAAAAAGATGAGATACGCTTGATTAATACCGTAAGTGGCAGGTATTTACCTATTAGGGACATTAAACGGTTCGACGATGAAGCACCGGTTTATCATTCCATTTCCGCTTCAAAAGCTTTTTATCTCGATGAGGCTACAATCCTTTTACTTTCTCACGGTGAAATTATCACTTATAATCCGCAGGATTTATCAGATCATTTTCTGGAAATAGATGACGTCATGGATTTCAAGATGAGCCCTGGAAGAAATTATATATGTGTGATAAAGGATGACCGAACAGAGATTTATAATATCAGCCGAAGCATCAAAAAGGATAACCAGCAAGTCTCAGTTGAAATGATAGCCGAAGATCTGATCAATAATCTCGCTCAGAAAGAGACTGAGGTTTATCAAAAAAATAAAAATCAGATTGATCTGGAATTAAATATCAAGTCAGACCTCTTTAGGCAAAAAGGTGAATTTGAACGATCCGATGACTACGAGAAAAGGCTCAATGAAGGTAAGAACTACTTTAAGGGCATAATTGAATACTATTCGAAAAAAGAACTCGCCTATCAGCAGCTTGATGAGAAGATTGCTGAGCTTACTGACAGACATAATCACATGATGGCTTCCATGAGGGAACGGGTGATCGATAGCATTGAAACAGAGCATGACAAAAGAAAGATGCTAGTCATGAAGGAAAAAATCATAAAATCTTATCAGGAATTTGTTGGTAGCATTTCTTCAATCGGGACCTATGATGCAGATAAGGAAATATACCCTGTTACAGTTGACGCCAACAAGGTCCAGCTAAAAATTCCCTTGTCAGTGGCGAGAAGTTTTAAAGATGACTTTGCTTCCTATGTAGCCGTGGGAGCCAAACAATTGGGTCAGGACGGAGAACAAGAAGTCTTGCTTGGATATAAGGTGATTTCTCCAAAGGCAGAAGTCTTTGAGTCGAAAAATTACAAATCCCCATTGCTGTTGCCCGAATCTCAGGTAGATCCTTTGCTTAAAAAGACGATTTCAGGATTAGAAAACCAAAATAACCTTGCTGTGGAGTCTACTCGCTCCATGGTCAACAGCCAGATTAGTAATGCAGTAATGGGCCGTATTAGTTCATCGAAATTTCATGCCCTTATTATTGGCGTTAATGATTACTATTCGGAAACGGTGGTTGACCTCGAACAACCCATTAATGATGGAAGGATGCTCGCCAGGGTATTGATGGATAAGTATAGTTTTTCCTCATCCAACATCACCTATCTCGACAACCCTACCAGAACAGATATCATTGAGGCATTCGACTCCTTATCATCCAAATTAGGCGAGACTGACAATTTGCTCATATTTTATGCAGGCCATGGAGTCTGGGATGAAAACTTAAAGCAGGGCTATTGGCTACCCAGTGATGCCAAATCCAATTCAAAAGCGGCATGGTTATCTAACAGCACCATACGTGATTACATTACTGGCATTAAGACTAAACATTCTTTATTGATCGCGGATGCATGTTTTAGTGGTGGAATATTTAAGACAAGAGAAGTGTTTTTGGATGATGCGATCGGGTTTGCAAACCTATATAAGCTGACCAGTCGAAAGGCTATGACCAGTGGTAACCTTACTCCTGTTCAGGATCAAAGTGTTTTCATAAAATACCTGATAAAAAAACTTCAGGAAAACGATGCCCCACTAATGAGTGCTCAACAACTCTTCATGGATTTAAAAATACCCGTTGCCAATAACAATGTTAGCGGTCAGGTTCCTCAATATGGAGACATCATGAATGCCGGAGATGAAGGAGGTGATTTTATATTTGTTCAATCAAACAAATGACCACCTAAGTGTCTGAATTACCTTCTCAATTCACCACCACCTCTTTGAAATAGCTTTCGAAAATATCCCTGGCCACTTCAATCTGCTCAGGACTGTTTTTAGGTGTGTCTTTGAGTTGGTAATCCAGTCCGAGTATTTCCCATTTATGTACCCCAAGGGTATGATAGGGTTGAATTTCGAGCTTTTCTATTTGCTGATAATCACAGAAGTGTTGCCCTAAATGATGAAGGTCCGCGGGAGCATCGGTCAATCCCGGAACCAGCACATATCTTAGCCAGAAAGGACGATGATGGTCCTCCAGGTATTTGGCAAAGGCAAGAGTCTTTTCGTTAGGACGACCTGTGATATACTGATGCTGAGCAGAGTCAATGTGTTTTACATCCAACAAAACCAAGTCAACATACTGCAGCATCTCCTCTACATAATGATTGAAGACATTGCCATTGGTATCTAAGCAGATATGAAACCCCTCTTCTTTTAACCTTTTCATCAGAGGTATCAACCTCTTCGCCTGAAGACAAGGTTCACCACCAGAGAAGGTGATGCCTCCACCGTTAGTAAAGTAGGACTTCATATGGGTGGCTTCCTCAAAAAGATTATCGATGGGGTAAGTCTTCCCCTGATCACATTTCATGGTATCAGGATTGCCACAGTAGAGACAGCTAAACGTACAACCCTGTAAGAAAACCACCATGCGGATACCTGGTCCGTCATAGATCCCAAAGGACTCAATAGAGTGAATATTGAGAGTGTCAATTCCGTGTATTATTTGTGTAGAAGTCATCTGTCTCAATTTTTAATAGTAATCCTGAAAAGTAGGCTGAAGAGCTATTGCTCTCCAGCCATCCCCTATGATTGCTACTGATATTAACTGTTTTAAACCTGATCAAAGAAGCTTCTGGAAATTACCTCCAGTTGCTGATCCCTGGTTAATCTGACAAAGTTTACGGCATAGCCAGATACTCTGATGGTTAGCTGCGGATACTTTTCCGGATGTTCCATCGCCTCGAAAAGTAATTCCCTGTCGAGCACATTGACATTCAGGTGATGCGCTCCCCGGCTGAAGTATCCATCCATGATCGCTGTCAGGTTGTTCACCCTTGTTTTCTCATCATTACCAAGTGTCTTAGGTATCATGGTAAGTGTGTTGGAGATTCCATCCTGCGCGTCCTCATAGTTCAGCTTGGCGACAGAGTTCAAAGAGGCGATTGCACCGTGTGTATCACGTCCGTGCATTGGGTTGGCCCCTGGTGCAAAGGCTACCCCCTTCTCCCTTCCATCGGGAGTCGCTCCGGTTTTCTTACCGTAAGACACATTACTGGTGATCGTCAGGATAGACATGGTCGGCTCTGCATTTTTATAAGTTGGGTACTCGGCTAACTGTTGGTTGAATATGGAGGTAATATCCCGTGCGATAAAGTCTACCCGATTGTCATCATTACCATAGCAAGGAAACTCCCCTTCTATTTTGAAATCTACGGCCAGACCATCCTCATTCCTGATTGGAGTCACTTTGGCATGTTTGATGGCTGATAGTGAATCTGCCACAATTGAAAGCCCTGCGATACCATACGCAACATTGACCCGTGGATCCGTATCAATGAAAGCCATTTGTGCCCTTTCATAATAGTATCGATCGTGCATGTAATGAATGATATTCATAGCATCCACATACACCCGAGCAACCTCCTTCATGGCGTATTTGAAATTAATCATCACATCTTCGAAGTCGAGCACCCCATCATCCAAAGCTGGCAGGTTTTCTACTACTATGGTACCGGTGTTTTCACATTTACCTCCATTGATGGCGAGAAGAAGAGCTTTTGCCAGATTACATCTTGCTCCGAAGAACTGGATATGTTTCCCGATCTCCTGGTAAGACACGCAACAAGCAATCCCGTAATCATCCGCACAGCGAGTGGCTCTCATCAAATCATCATTTTCATATTGGATTGATGAAGTGTCGACAGATACCTTTGCACAGAATTTTTTAAATCCTTCAGGCAATTTTGGAGACCATAACACGGTCAGGTTAGGCTCAGGAGATGGTCCCAGGTTATAAAGGGTTTGAAGGAACCTAAAAGATGTTTTAGTTACCTTATGTTGTCCCTCCAGTGTCATCCCCCCTATTGCTTCTGTTACCCAGGTAGGATCCCCTGCGAAGATCTCGTTGTAAGCTTCCATTCTTAAATGACGTACCATTCGGAGTTTCATCACCAGTTGATCGATAAGCTCTTGAGCTTCAGATTCTGTAATTATTCCTGCTTTCAGGTCGCGTTCAATATAGATATCGAGGAAAGAGGATACGTTACCCAGTGACATGGCAGCACCATCCTGCTCTTTAACGGCAGCCAGGTACGCCATATAGACCCATTGTACAGCCTCCTGCGCATTTTTTGCAGGACGTTTAAGGTCGAGGCCATAGGTTTCGCCTAGTGCGATGATCTCTTTCAAGGCGATAATTTGGTCATTCACTTCTTCCCTCAATCTGATCTTATAATCATCATAGGGACCGTTAATTCCTGCAAGGTCAATTATCTTTTGCTCGATTAAGCGATCCACTCCATAGAGGGCCAATCTTCGGTAGTCACCGATGATACGACCCCTGGCATAATTATCAGGTAGTCCGGTCAAAAACCCGAGAGACCTGAATTTTCTGATCTCATCATTGTATGCGGCAAAAACACCATCGTTGTGAGATTTCACATAATTGAAAACCTCTTTCACTTTAGGATCCAAAGCGACGCCATGTTCGTTACAGGCTTTTTCTACCACTCTCGGGCCTCCAAAAGGCTTGATAGCTCGTTTCAACAGTTGGTCTGTTTGTAGACCCACAATTTTTTCATGCGGTTCTGATATGTATCCGGCAGCATGGGAGTTAATCCTGGAAATAGTTGAGGCATCAATAGCTCTTACCCCATCATTAGCCAACTCTTCCTTTACAGCTGTCTTACAAATGTCAAATAGAAGATCGGTGTCTTCGGTTGGTGGGCAAAGAAAATCAGCATCCCCGTCATAAGGAGTGATGTTTTTCATTACAAAATCTCTAACGTCTATGGTTTCATTCCAGTTACCGGCGACGAAAGGCTCTACGTCATTTTCAATATCAGTAATCATGTGTCCTTTTGTTTTGATTTGCGATTGCAATCTCGTCTACAATAAATAGCGTGTTCAGGACGGTTATCATGATTCGGCATGATAGATGTCATTCCCTGTTGAACGTTTTGATATGTGCTTTGACCCCTAAAATATAAGGACAGTACTGATGTCTTAAATCGGCTGATTTCAAACATTGGTCGGAACTTATTTATGAACCAAACCTCAAATCATACAGACATGAAAAAACTCAAGAATCGCTGGCTAATAGCTGCATCTGCAGTCGGTATCCACCTGTCAATCGGAGCGGTCTATGCTTATAGTGTGTTGAAAAAGCCTCTATTGGCTGAGCTAGGCTGGGAGTTCAAAGAAACTGCATGGGCCTTTAGTATCGCTATATTGTTTCTGGGACTTTCAGCTGCATTTCTTGGTCGCAAGGTAGAAAAGATGGGGCCAAGAAAAAGTGGTATGCTCTCTGCTTCATTTTATGGTACCGGACTGATTCTATCTGGTCTTGCTGTCATGTTAGGTAGTGTCAATCTGTTCTACCTGGGTTATGGTGTAATTGGTGGGATTGGACTTGGTGTAGGCTATATCTGCCCGGTTTCCACATTGGTCAAATGGTTTCCAGACAGAAGAGGACTCGCAACCGGCCTGGCAATCATGGGCTTTGGCTTTGGTGCGTTGTTAGCCAGTAGCATTATTCAGTTTCTCATAGGAGCAGTAGGTATCTCATCGATGTTCTTCATTCTGGGCTCAACCTATTTTGTTCTCATGATGAGCTCAGCTCAGTATTTGGCACCACCACCGGAAGATTGGACTCCTGCCGGATTTGAAGCTAACGCCGAAAGAAAAACTAAGAAGCAAATTAAAGCTGATCTCGCACAACTGACTTCTATCGAAGCACTTAAGACTCCCCGCTTCTACTTTCTTTGGACCATGCTATTTTTCAATATCACTTGTGGCATCGCGGTAATCTCAGTGGCCTCTCCGCTTTCCCAGGAGATTGCAGGCCTTACGCCTGTGGCTGCTGCTGCAATGGTTGGTGCAATGGGACTCTTTAATGGTTTAGGTAGAATTGGTTGGGCAAGTTTTTCAGATATAATTGGTCGCCCGATGACCTATACTGCTTTCTTCCTGATACAAATCATAGCCTTCTTCCTTTTACCCCAAACGACCAATGCCTTTGCTTTCCAGGCGATTGTATTTCTGATACTGACCTGTTATGGTGGCGGATTTGCTTCGATTCCGGCCTATATCGGTGATGTATTTGGAACGAAAAATTTATCCGCAATACATGGTAATATCCTGACTGCCTGGGCTGCTGCCGGGTTGGTGGGACCTCAACTCGCTGCCTATGTGAGAGAGGCAACCGGTAGCTATGCCGGCACCCTGTACATCTTCGCCGGGTTATTCGTGGTGGCACTTGTTGTTTCTATTGTGATTCAATTCAATATCAAAGCCATACGAAAGCAAAAAGAAGAGATTGTGATCGCTCCCCAGATGGTTGTGAGCTAGCCCTTAAGATTCATTTTTTGGTTGATAGTTTGCCCGTGTTCTGTTGAGAGCATGGGCATTTTTGTGGTTCAAGATCGTTATCAGTAAACGGTTATCAGTAAGCAGTTTACGGACTTCAGTTATAGCTACCCACAGAAAGTAAATGCTGAAAGCAATTGGGGTAAGTTGGCAGACATTACCATTTAGTTAACAGTCCAGTTTTTACACCGAATCCCTGAACACGACAAACCCCCTGACGAGTAAGGGGGCTTTGATAGTGTGAATATGCTTTCGATCACTTGTAGCAATATGATCGTAGCAACTAATTCAGGTCGGTAGTATTAAGGCAAATAAAGGGCGACAGGGGTCTGCATTTCTCGTCGGGAATGAGTTAAACTATCGAAAAATGGCAATGATTAGGTCCGTGAAGTGTAATTGACAGGCTATCTAAAAAGCAACAGAAGTCATTTCCACTACTATTTTACTGTGATTCTGAAATCAAGATCAAAGACACCTTTTAAATCCAGGCCTACGTCCATCAGGTCCTCATCTCCTTCATCTGTGACCCAGTAGATTGTAACATTTTTACCTTGATGAGCATGTTTTTGTAAGACATTCATAAGATTGAATAGCAGTTTCGTAGTTGAAGCATTAATCACTGAATAGTAGAAGTAGCATCTTAGATCCTGGTGATTTTCAAGGTGCAATTTCGCATTTTCGATCATGTCAGTATAGACATTTAGTAAATCTAACGCGGTGGAGCTTCCTTTCGCGACAATCATATTATTAGCCTCCAGATATTTGATTGATAGCTTTTCCTGAACTGGAAAATCGTAATCATTATAGGTTCTTTCAGAAGAGATTAGTTCGGTATTGAGAGCTGCTTGAATCATAACATTAATTTTTTATAATCTATTTGAAATTTGAAATGCTATAGGACTGGTTAGTGACCCTGATCAGTTATTAAGGTTAAATCTTATCCCTGCCTGTGAGGTGATTCTGAATGATTTCAATCCAAAACCGGCTTGTACCTCAATCGCATTGAATAATTTGTAACCTGCAATCATGGATGGCGTGATGGAGAAGTATTCACCGTTTACAGCGCCCATTCTAACATTCGCTTTAACATTGAATTTCTCTTTTGAAAGAACAGGAGCTGCCATAATCACTCCATAAAATTCTTTTTCGTAAAATCTTGGCTTTGCCTCGTTAGAACTCCAAAAAGCATCATTCTCTTTTTGGTAAAATCCACCTAATTCAAAATTGTTTTTGAATTCATAACCTCCCTGTAAGCCTAGTTTCGGGCTGATATGAGTACGCTCGATATAGGACTTAACAAAAGGCTGCTGAGCATTGGCCTGTGAAAGGGTGATGATAACTAGTAGTGCGATAGTGAAGAAGTATTTCATATTTTGCAGTGTTTTATGTTTCAATTACAATGCAAAATTGGGACTGAGGGCAATCCTGTGTAAGCGTATAATTCGGATTTGAAATTTTGGTTGTAATACTTAGCGTAATACGAAAATCACGTAGTGGATCCCATGAAATCAGCTTAGAGCGACTTTTAACTTTATTATTTGTGATTTGAGGTCGGTTTTCCCTTTATTCCGATTCGGGATCAAGCAATAAATTTGTAGGGCAATTGTATTTTACCGGAAAACGATCGTTAAATACCAGATAATGCAGTATTCCAATTAAAGGATATACCTCATTTTCTTTTGCATGCCCCGGGCCGCGCGGGCAAAAGAAAACGACCGCGACGGCGGACCGTGCAAAAGAAAAAGGCACCAACCTAGCCGGTCGCACGCCAAAAACGATTTGGAACATTTCAATTTGACTTAGGTGTTTATAAATTCAGGTCAAAATCGTTCTCACTGGCCTTGGATGAATCCACCCGCCTAAACACATTGAGATAGGTATTAATCGATTATTCTTAAATTAATTCTCCCAATAAACTCCACAGATTTGCTGTATGATAGCCGATTCGCCCCTACTTACCTTGATCATGAAATGAGATCAACGGATTTGTAACAAGTAAGAACGGGCTTATACACATGGAAGCCCAAGTGTTCATGAAAGAAAAGCAGGCACCTAACACATACTAACGTTTTGATTTTAAATAGGGTCTACTCTATCATCCAGGTTAAGGATGGAAGTTTAGCAATTGTTGGTCAAGCCAACTGGTAAAGATGGATACTGAATACAAGAATGGATGTTTTACACCAGGTTGTGCTCTACGGCATAGAGGGTTAAACCAGGAATGCTGTTGCACCGAGCCTTTTTAAGCAGTTTACTAATCAGCATTTCTACAACTCTCAGAGAGGTATTTATCGAATTTGCAATTTCATTTACTTGCTTTTGCTGAATCAACATGTGTAGCACCCTATGCTCAATTGGTGAAATGTTACCGCCTGAACCTCCTCCCGACTTCTTTGATTCCTTTTCTTTAAGGATGTCATCTACCTGAATCTTGATTTCATCGGAAAAGTATCTTTTTGAATTCATCAGATAATCAAGGGCGGTAAGTAGCTCGTTTCGCTTCACGTTTTTGGAGACATAACCTCTCGCTCCGGCACGAATCATTTGATGAACAGATTTCTTGTCATCACTCATGGACAAGACCAAAACTGGTAGATTAGGAAAATTCAATTGAACATTCTCCATTAATTCCACTCCATCCATTACTGGCATCTTGATATCTGTTATCACCAGATCAAATTTGGCAC
This sequence comes from Marinoscillum sp. MHG1-6, assembly GCF_024714475.1. Classification (GTDB taxonomy): domain Bacteria; phylum Bacteroidota; class Bacteroidia; order Cytophagales; family Cyclobacteriaceae; genus JAMZMI01. The sequence goes on from NZ_JAMZMI010000005.1 coordinate 83,531, forward strand.
TATGTAGGGCTTTTAATGCATCTCTACCATTGGCCGCCTCAGCTACAATCTGATAATCATTATGATCCACTAAATAGTTTTTGATGGCGTCTCTAATCATTTCATGATCATCTACAAGGAGTATTCTTTTCATTTTCCAGTTGTTTAATATGAATACAAAACTCTGGAAAAGCCCAACCCGATATAAGCGTGAAACAAGTATATTGACATTTACGAAAATCCCCTAGCCTTACCCGTGATTCACGTAGCGTATGGAGATAAAAAGTCGGAAACACTAGAAATGAGCCACATTCAAATCCGTCCAGTAATAACGTACCCGTTCAATAAATAACTGAAATTGGTCAAATCTGACTGGTTTTAACAAGTAGCTATTAACATAATTGTCATAGGCCGTAGTTACATCTTTCTCATGATTTGACGTAGTCAGCATTACCACCGGGATTCCTCTGAGATGCGAATTTTTGATACGCTTCAACACTTCCAAACCATTCAATTTTGGAATGTTTACATCCAATAATATAAGCCTGAGATTTTTAATGATTTCCGGGTCCGGTTGCTCAAGAAGAAAATTGATGGCTTCATCTCCATCCTTCGTCCAATAAACTTGGCCATTGAATTTATCTTTACGAAGGGCCATCATGGTCAACTCGGCATCCTCCTCCCGATCCTCAACCAGTAGAATGTTAATCTTGTCCTTATTCATAATTCAGCAATTTTTGGTTGGACTTAAAATCCAGATCATCGATCAGGAAAAAGTCTATAAACGGATAGACCGAATACCATTATTCCATATAGCTGAATCAAATTTGCTGGTTGATAAGAGATCTTTGGTTGAGAGACATTAAATGTCTTAGAGGTCTTAATAAGTAAATATATTAATTAATTAAAAAATTTCAATCTTCCTTCAAGTGATAATTGTCATAATTTTTAGCTTAACCATTATCCCTCAACCCCAAAATTGCGTTCCATCCAATACTCTCCTAAAGCCTTTACCGTTTGTGAAAATTTTTCCGAATCTACTGGTTTCACTATGTATGAATTTGCATGATTTTCTATTGCCCTGATGCGATCCACTTCTTCACGTGAAGTTGTTAACATAATAACTGGTATAGACAAATAGCGTTTGTCAGATTTAATGATCTTCAAGGTTTCAATACCATCCAGCTTAGGCATTTTAAGGTCCATAAGAATCATTTTTGGTTTTATCGGTGATCGTTCCTTATAGACTCCTTCACATTTAAGGTACTCCAAGGCCTCCTCGCCGTTTTTAACCCAATGAAGCATAGCTACAAAACCTGCTTCTTCTAACGCAAAATGTGTGAGATGTGCATCTTCCATTCTATCCTCGGCAAGGAGTATTTTAGCTTCTAGATTGTCCATGTTTTAAAGCGTTAAGCATTTTGATTGTGAATAGGCATGATTTTTCTACTTCTATGATTTTTTCCGTGGAAGTCTAAATGTAAATGTGGTGCCTTTATCCACCTCACTCTTAAAAGTAATATCCCCCTCATGTTTGTCCAGGATTTTCTTCACGATAGCTAAACCAACGCCCGTTCCTTTGAACTCATCATGATGTAGCCTCTGAAATACCCCAAAAAGCTTTTTTGAGTAGCTCATATCAAATCCGACACCTTTATCAGCTATCGCATACTCCGTAAAGTCCTCTTCGCTCCTCGACCAAATATGAATATCAATTTCATTTTTATTGGAAGAGTATTTAAAGGCATTTGAGATCAAATTAGCCCAAACCTGCCGTAATATTTTAGGGTCAGCATAAGCTTCAACCAATGGCTCAATTTGAATGTTAAAATGATGATCCGGATAATTTTTAGCCTCCTCTTCCACAAGTTCACGAACGGTATGATCTACATCTACTATTCGCCTGTTTAATCCTAATCTTGAGACTCTTGAAAAATCAAGTATATCATTGATCAATTCATCCATTTTCAAGGCATTTTTATTTATAAAATCAAGCCAGGTTTTGCCTGTTTCATCCAACACCTCCTGATATTGTTTGTTCAAGAGTTTCGAAAATCCTTCTAATGCACGTAGTGGAGCACGTAAGTCATGAGAAACTGAATAACTAAAGCTTTCCAGTTCCTCATTGGCCTGCTCCAATTGTGTTTGACTCTTAATTAATGCCTGCTGTTTTACTGATAGTTCATCCACCACCGTTTTCAGCTTCTTCGTTTGGATTTTTAGCTTCGCTTGTTGCTCTTTCTGAGTCGAAATATTAGTGGAAATGCCACACATGGCATAAACAACACCTTCGCCGTCGTAAAGGGGAAATTTTGAAGTGACGAAGTCAATTTTTTCTTTACCCTGTCCCACCGATTCTTCATATGTAATCAATTCCTCCCTCTCAGTAACCTTTACATCCACTTTCCTGAATTCATCGGCCACCTTTTTGGGAAACAGATCATAATCCGTCTTACCGATGATGGATTGCGTTTTTTCATCCAAACCAATCACTTTATACAAATATTCATTGGCGAGTAAAAATCGACCTTCCAGATCCTTGATAAAAATCATGGCATTCACATTATCGATCACAGAATCCAGAAAGACCTTTTGATCAGATAGTTCATCACTTATTTTTTGAATTTCTTCGGTTCGTTCTTTTACCCTTTTCTCCAGATTAGCATTTAGCTTCTTGATTTTCTTCTCAACCCGTACCTTATCTGTGATATCACGCCCCTCCGGCAACAGGTATATAACCCCTCCGTCTTCATCATATATTGGGGTAATTGAAAAGTCAACAGTTACTGATTTTTTATTTTTTCCAATCAATCCAAGCTCATAACGGATAAACACACCCTGAGCAGCCGCAATGATTGATTCTTTAATTCTGTTTTTTATCGATTCACTTTCCAGAAAAACCGGAAGCTCCCAAAACTTTGTTGCAATTATATCCTCCAAACTCAGGCCTAGAAATTCCAACGCAGTTTTATTCATGTCAATGACATTTCCTTCCGTGGAAAGAAATCCCATAAAATTGAAGGTGTTATTAAAAATAGCACTCAGCTTTCCTTCACTTCTTTTTAATTTTTCCTCATACGCAATATCCTGAGTGATATCTCTCGCTGCACCAAAAACAACTCCTCTTTCTCGATCAAGTGCTGCTGACCATTCAAGCCATCGGTCCCCCTGCAAACCGGATTTATACCTATTGATAAAGGAAATGGTTGGTTTTCCTTCCAATAACTTCTCAAATTCCTTTCCGGATCGTTCTATATCCTCCTCATGAAGAAAATCAAGGAACGGCCTACCCACAACTTCGGGAAATTGCAGTCCAAGCATCTTACAAAACGCAGGATTTAGAGTGTCAAAACATCCATCCTGATTAATAATGCACAGGTAATCACCTGACATATTGAAAAACCGCTCAAATATTTGAATTTTATCTTCAGCGCTCTTGAAGTCCGTATAGTCTTCAATGAATGCAAGCAATCCGCTAAGTTTTCCTGCTCCATCAGAAATGGGCACGGTCGCTGTTCTGGAGTTTATTAATTTTCCGCTTTTTGACTTGAAATCAATTTCCAGGTTCTGAGCTCCCTCTCCTTCCTTACTAAACACACCATTTTGCCCTATTGAGTAATCACCTGCCAATAAAAATTCAGGACTCCTTCCCTTAAATTCCTCTGAGTTATAACCAAAAACGACGGAAGCTCTATCATTTACCCATTGTATTCTACGATCCTTATTGAGATATAAAACCGCATCAGGATTGGAGTTGATCAAAAGGCTTAAAAATCTGTTAGATTCAAGCAATTCCTCGCGAATCTTCTTGAAGCCCTGGAATCTTACTCCAAAGTAGGATAAAATCACTAATATGATAAGGATGAAGACCAACACCTGGATGATCATATCCCTCCAAACTTCCCTTGCAACCAGAGACAATATCGAGTTATCAATGTGAGAAACGAGTAAATACTCAGGAGAATTAACAGTTTGAAAGTTACTCAGGTGTGTATATTTTGAAAAGTACTGGTCAATAAGAGGTGCTCTTTCATAAATAAACAAACCATTATCAGAATAGAATGCTCCCTCCTTGCTTTGCTTCATCCTCTCCCATTCTTCTGGATAAACGGAACCGAAAGTTGAATTGCTTCTACCTTTAACCATAAATCCAAACAATTGATCCTCAGATGTTCCGGCGAGCCAGTAACCTTTTGCATTAATAAACTGAATTGAATTGTTTTCCATGATATCCCCAACGGCATCCTTATAGTCATTAGGGTGTAAAAGGTCACTTACCAGATAATTAATGATCAAGATCCCGGATTTATTCCCATCATTGTCAACAATCGGAGTTGCTGCTCTCACTACTGGATTAAATGGTCTTTCAAGAGTGTCTCCCTCCATGTTAAGGTCTATGGGAGATAGATATAATTGATTGCGATCCAGATTGATCACCCGACTGAAATAATAGCGATCGCTCTTATCCTGAAGATCCTTTTCATCCACACTTATGGGACTACCTTTATTATAATTAACCCGAACAAGTTCTTTACCCATCGAGTCGATAAACCTGATTTGGTCATATCGATTGGTGATGGTGAGAAGAGCGGTGAAGTCTTCAATCAAATCTTTTTTTTCAAACCGATCATACCGGAGGTTTTTAACATTTTGTTGATTGGAGAGATATAGCAAGTCAGAATACATGTTTTGGAGACTCGTCTCCATTTCCAATCTGATAGATTCTATCTTGTTCCTTTCGTTAATGATTAGCTTCTCCTCTGACTCCTCCTTAGCCCTAACAAAGCTGTGCCTTAAAATGAGTAACCCATTCGCAAGAACAAAAGCCAAAATTGCATAGATGTAATACTGCTTCTTAGGGTACCTCATCAAATAATACCTTTTTCGACAGCGAAAAGTACCAAACCAGCCACATTTTTACAGCCTGTTTTTTCTAACAAATTCCGTTTATGAGTCTCAACTGTACGAATACTTATGAAAAGTTGGTCTGCGATTTCCTGATTGGATAATTCCTGAGCGATCAAAACCAAAACTTCCTTTTCCCGATCGCTAAGTTCTTGCTCATAAGTCAGTCGCTCCTTTGATTTTCTCTTTGACATGCTTTGAATCAAGGCCGAATAAATCTCCTGAGCATAGTAATTCTCGCCATTGATGATTGTTCTCATGGCTTCCATCAACTCCTTTTTTGTGGCGTTTTTTAAAATGTAGCCATTCACCCCCTGTTCAATCATCTTTTTAATCTGGTGCAAATCATTAAACATGGTCAGCACCATCACCTTTTGATTTGGGTACAGTGTCTGAATATTCCCCATCATTTCAATCCCATCCATTTCGGGCATGTTAATGTCGGTAAGTATGAGATCATAAGAATTCCCTTTGAGCAATTCCAGAGCTTCCAGGCCACTTTCTGCCTCGTCCTTGATCATATACTCACTTTCATCATCAAGGTAATTTTTAATAGCATCACGAATCATTTCATGATCTTCAACCAGCAAAATTTTATTCATGTTTACGAGGAATAGGTAATTGTACACTTACGATAGTTCCATGCTGGTTAGATTTTATTTCAAAGATGCCGTTGCAATTTCTCGCCCGGTCTCTCATATTTCGTACTCCATTACCCAATTTTACATGGTCTACATCGAAGCCTTTTCCATTATCCGTAAATAATAACTTCATCAACCGGTCTTCTTCAAATATGCGAATGGATATTTTGGTCGCCCCACTATACTTCATACTATTGTTGATCGCCTCTTGAAGAATGCGATAAATCTGCCCAGAGATAAAGGGAGAAATCCATTCATCATCCAGTTCAAGATCCAAATCAATAATCTCACTATTGGGGGTATTTTCAATTAAAAATTCCAGAGCATCTAAAAATGAATTACCCTCAAGATTAGAGGTGGTTAGTATTCTTGAAAGGCTTCTAATATCGCTTACCGCCTCGTCTACTAACTTCTTGACCTTAGCTAATGGTACGTTGTTAGAATCCAAAAACATGCTAGATGCACTGAGTTTCTGACCTACGTTATCATGAAGTTCCTTGGAAATCTTTTCGCGCTCCTGTTCTTGTATATTGAGCAGTGCGTGACTGGATTCTCGCTCTTCGGTAATGTCCTGAAGTGTTCCATACACAAATTTATGATCTCCCCTTTTGACTGGTTTTAAGACTATTCGTCCATATCTAAAATCATCCTGACTAGTGGGGATATAACGCAGGTCCATCTCAAATTCGATCATATCATTAATCGCTTTGTCAAACCTCGAGGCAAAAACAGATCGGTCATCTGAAAAAATGGAATTGACAAGCTTCTTAAATGAAATGATATTCTGATCAGCCCTTAGGTTTAATAGCTTCATAAGATTGGCAGAAACCATCAGGATATCATTGTCTTCGTCAAACTCAAAACTTCCGGTATAAGTCTGGGCCTCTGCTTGTTGGAGGATCAAACGATCTTTTAAAGTCTTTTCCTCCAGGAGTTTTCTCCGGGTAATATTCCGAACTACCGTGACCGTTCCTTCCAGTTCATCATCAATTATTAAGGGAGATTTAATGATTTCAAAAATGGTTCGCTGTCCCAAAGAGTCGAAATGATCATACTCAAAATTTATTGGAAGCCTGTTTTGTAGAACGTATTCAAAAGCATCAGCAATTTCTTGTCCGGGCAAAAAATGAAAAGCCTGTTTACCGAGTACATTATTCATTGCTGTATCGTAATAACGACAAAAAGAATTGTTCACCTGGGTGATAATTCCGCTGGTATCGGTCAACATGACCAAATCTGTTAACGAATTAAAAAGTGTATTGAAGAGCTGGTTTCGCCTTAAGAGCGCCACCTCAGATTCCTTTTGGCTTTTGATCAGGTTAAACTCATTATAAGCTCTATCCACAGCGAGTGGTAGTTTCTCAATATTATCCTTGAGAACGAAGTCGGTTGCACCTTTCTTTATGAGCTCAACGGCCTTCTCTTCGCCCAGCGTGGAAGTAAAAAAAATAATCGGGAGATCTGCAGTTCTCTGACGCACAAAATTCAGCACATCTACTCCATTAAATCCTTTTAGGTTGTAATCGGTTATAATGATATCTACAGGCTTCTTTAGATGACTTTCAACATCCTCCATGGTCTTCGCATATCGAATTTCAAACTTCTTATCTATTTCAATAAATGATTTGAATAATTCAACATCTGAAGGATCATCCTCAACATAGAGAATATCAACTTTCATTGGAGGGTATCAATTGGTTCTTTTGCTTAAACATCTCAATCATCTGGTTTAAAAGCTAAACCAGTTGTTTGATAGATTGTTTTAAGGTATCAAAAAATAATATTAATTATTCGAATTAGCCTATTTATTTCTGATGACGGTCACCTGTCAGTATTTATCAGCAATCGGTCATCAGTTACCAGTTCACAGTAAACATTCTCCCTCAATGTCATTGCGAAACGTCATTGCAAAGGCTGTCTGAAAGAAGCCTGAAACAATCTTCCATGTAAGATTACTTCGCTACGCTCGTAATGACGGAAGGTTGGCAGTGTTCAGGCGTTATTTAACATTGTACAGCTAATGTCCAACGCCAAGAGCCAACTGCTACAGCAAACGCTAACAGCCAAAGGACAATACCTAAAGCCAAACAGTCAAAGGCTACCGCCAAAAGCCAGGCGCCAAAGGCTAATGCAAACGCCAAAAACCCCTACATCGATGAGCTGGTAAAACCCTTTCTCACCTGCTCTCCCCAGGTTTTCTTCTTTCGAACAAACTTATCATAGTTACCCATCACGGCTGCCCATACTGTAATCGGGTGATAAAAGATCGGTTCTAATAAGGCCGCCAGTAATAATTTCAGAAGCGCCCACCCCCCGCTATATTCACGATAGGTCATCTCCTCAATCAACAAACTCAGCCATGAAATGAACACCGCAAAAGTGTATACCAGCACTAAGAGAATAGTAAAATGCTGCCAGTTGATCCAGCCAAGGCAGGCCAGCACTGCAAAATAGATCAACCCGAAAAACTCAATTAATGGAGCCAGCCACTCATACAACAGCCAAAAAGGATAGCTAAGCATCCCCATCAATCCATATTTGCGCTTAAACATTACTTCCTTGTGAGCCCTCAAGGTCTCAATGGTGCCACGAGTCCAGCGATTGCGCTGCTTTTGGAACACAGAGAGAGTGTCCGGTGCCTCCGTCCAGCACAGTGGATCCGGCACATAAGCAACCTTATAGCTAATACCCTGGTCTGCGACATATTTCCTCATCCGCACCACCAGTTCCATATCCTCACCCACTGTACGGGTATCATACCCTCCAACCTCTAGCACCAATTTACGATCAAAGAGCCCAAAAGCCCCGGAAATAATCAAAAGACCATTCAATTGCCCCCACGCCATTCGACCTAAGAGGAAAGCCCGGATATACTCGAGGGTCTGAAAAGTAGGTAGCCATTTCCTGGCCAACCGCACCTCCATCAATCGTCCATCCCTGATCACACAATCATTAGCTATACGCACCACCCCACCAACGGCCACGACCTTTCGGCGTGTTTCTTCCAGATAAGGTTTGACCATCCGCAGCAACGCATCATCCTCAATCACACAATCTACATCGATGCAGGCAACAAGCTCAGAGGAGGCATAGCTGATTCCTGCATTCAGCGCATCAGACTTACCACCATTCTCCTTATCTATGACTTTAAGCTTTTTAAAGGCCGGATTGGTGGACTCATAGACTCCACGTACTTGTTTGTGAGGTATTTCGTCTAAAACAATATTCTGCACCGGAACCAGGCTGTAAGCCTCAATCATCCGCTGCAAGGTATTGTCCTTACTTCCATCGTTAACAATAACGATCTCGTAGTTATTATAATGAAGAGACAGTAGCGAACGAATATTATCTACAATCGAAAGGGACTCATTGTAAGCCGGGGCAATGATCGAAATGCTCGGCGCCAATGGTGATCTCAGGATATTATCAAAATAGGTATTGTTGTAATGCTTAATATAGTTTCTGATAGACCTAAGGGAGACATAGGCAAGCACCAGGTAAGCACTCATGATCGTCATCGCATAGATGAAGATGCCATAGTTGAAAAAATTGGTGACGTAATGATATACCATACTCAACGAATTAAGAAGCGACTGAAAATTTTTCCAAATGCTGCGTCAACCTCAGCATGGCCGGATTGTCTGAATTTTTCAGTTTCTCCAGTTCTTCCTTTTTAAGCTTAAAAGCGCTTCGGTGTAGAATGGACAGGATTGAAATAAACGTCCATCGTGACATTAGTCCCATCCTGGCCTCCATTTCCATAAGCCCCCTCACCTCACCTATCTCTACAATCGCAATCTTGGCCTCCTTTCTAACGTGAAAGTTTTCATGCTCCAAAAGTGGCAGAATGGCCTTAACATCATTGGATCCCCCTACAATAGACAATTCAATGATTCCCTCCACGATTTCATGCCATTGGCGTGACTTGAGCTTGCGCTGAGATATTTCCCGAAGGTTAAAAAGGTCATATAACGCCTTGCTGCGAGCTTCATAAACGCCGCTGAATGAATAGCACATCACTACCAGGTTATCCAGAAGTATTTCAACCTGCCAGGTTCGTCTTACGAGCTTTTTAATCTTGGCAGCGTAATGTTGTTCTCTTTCAGGATAGTTCAAGGCTCCTGATAGCAGAGACAATAAGGTAGACCTGAACTTGCGTTCTCTTTTGTGGGTAAGAATGTAATAACTTCGGTAAATCATGATTGCTATAAACACTGTAGAAAACAGCAATACATTAAATGCAATTACCCAAAAGAGCCATCGATCTTGCGGTGCTACCCAGTTCAGCCAGTCATTCATTTCTTCACGCCCATTTTGTTAAGCACATTCTTGGCCCTTGCCACTACCTCATTAGGGCTAAAGGGCTTATCAATAAAGTCAGAGGCACCGAGGCGGAAGGCCTCCAGAATTTTTTCCTCCAGATCTGCTTCACTGATTACAATCATCGGGATATCACGACTTACGGCTGTTTCCAGTATTTCATATCCATTGCGGAATGGCAATAACTCTTCCGCTATAATCAGATCACCTCCTTTTTCAATCGCATCCAGAAGTTCAAGACCATTAGTAAGCACAACCACCCGAAAGCCTTCAATTTTCAACCGATCCGTAAGTACCTTTCTCAAGAGCTCGTTCGGCTCAGCCAGCAGTATTGTTTGTTTGCTCATGGCTCCTTTCTTTTTAAAGTAAAAAATAACCTTAATGTATGTTGAATGCGCTCATTGGAAACAAAATCATACCTTGTCCATTCATATGAAGCATTCCATCTCAACCTGTTTTTATAATCTGAATGATATGTGACTCCGAGTGTGAGCTGACTTGGGTTTCCTTTTACCGACCCGGAATTATCAAGTAGGACAATCACAGAAGGATCATAACCATAAGAGGCATTGAGACCTGCATATTCAATATCCGACAAGTAATAACGATGACTCAAAATGACTGCATAGTTGGCAAACTGGTTAGTCTCAAAACCGTAAGCTCCTACTCCTCGCAGGGAAGTCAACCAGCTTCCATAATATTTGGATAGGCTTGCGGTCAGCAGCCCAACACTACCCGTTTGATCAAATCTCATCCATCTGACTCCAATAGCGTGTTCCCATGTACCAAAAGGATTATTATACTCCACTCCCAACTTTCCCTGAGGAAATATACGATCAGGGGAAAAAGCACCATCCAGGTATAGATAATCTTCATTTTTAAATTCGATGTAAATATCCTGTTCCAGCATCCACCCAAACTGATCAAATCGGTTACTTAAGGTCAATCGAGGTAAGAGCGTCCATGCCTGACCTTTGAATTTCATCTCAAGAATGCCACTTTGCCAGTCTGAAAGCGTTTGATCGAACAAGTCAAGGCGATACCCCAGTTTGGTGTACTCATAAGCAAACAACTCTCTATCCGTCTTTTGAGCGTTTACCGACACCAAAGACAAAAAAAGCATGGAAAACATCCCGATTTTGAGACCATCCAATAAAATCATGGTACTACGTTGTCAAGTACTCGAATGGACTTTGTTTGATTTATCATAGGTTGATCATATAGGTGATTGCTATAGCAAGACGATAAACTCAAAATAATTTAAAAGGTTTCGTCCATTATTTGCAAATTCAAACCACACGAAGATTTAAACGTTAATACTTTCAAACAAACTGTTATGCATGCATAACATATTTGCTCATTCTGTTTGAAAAAGTATGCATGCATACTATATTAGAGGATAAATAGATGGAATTATGGAAGCTATAGCAAAAGAAGCATCAATTAAGGGCGGCGAATTCATCGTCAGAGAGACTGAAGCAGAGGAAATCTTCATTCCGGAAGAATTTTCCGAAGAGCAAAAAATGATGGCTGCTGCCACTCAGGACTTTATTAATCAGGAAATTAATCCCAATATCAGCCGGATGGATAATTTGGAGGAAGGCTTTATGTCCTCGCTGATGGAAAAAGCCGGACAATTAGGCTTACTGGGAGTTACCGTTCCCGAAGAATATGGAGGGCTCGGTATGAGTTTTAACACCGGAATGCTCATCGCGGACATCGTAGCCGCAGCAGGTTCTTTTTCTACAGCTTATGGAGCACATACGGGCATCGGCACCCTTCCGATCTTATACTACGGCACTGAAGAACAAAGACAAAAATACCTTCCACTACTAGCTTCCGGTGAGTGGAAAGCCTGTTATTGTCTCACAGAGCCAGATGCAGGCTCCGATGCTAACAGCGGAAAAACAAAAGCCAAACTGACTGAGGATGGTAAACATTATCTTATCAATGGCCAGAAAATGTGGATCAGCAATGCAGGATTCGCTGATCTCTTTATTGTTTTTGCCAAAATAGATGATGACAAAAACCTCACAGCCTTCCTGATAGAAAAGTCCTTCGGTGGTATCACTATGAATGAGGAGGAAAAGAAACTGGGAATCAAGGGTTCCTCCACAAGACAGGTATTTTTCAATGATTGCAAAGTTCCGGTAGAAAATATGCTTTCAGAAAGGGAAAACGGATTCAAAATAGCTGTCAATGTTCTTAATGTCGGTCGTATCAAACTAGGATGTGGTGTAATCAATGGATGTAAATATGTGACTACTCTGGCAACCAATTATGCCAATGAGCGCAAACAGTTTGGTGTTTCTATATCTAGTTTCGGAGCAATCCAGACCAAATTGGCTAATATGGCCGCGAAAACCTATGCAGTGGAATCAGCCTCCTATCGTGCAGGTCAGGATATCGAAGACCTTATCTCCTCCCTGAAAGAAGAAGGTTTAGAACCTGCACAAGCCAAACTCAAGGCAATGGAGCAATTCGCTATTGAATGCGCCATTATTAAGATATTGGGATCCGAAGTATTGAATTACATCGCAGATGAAGGCGTACAGGTGTACGGTGGAATGGGCTTCTCAGAAGAGGCTCCGATGGCACGCGCCTATCGTGATGCACGAATTACCAGAATCTATGAAGGTACGAATGAAATTAACCGAATGCTATTGGTGGGCATGATCCTTAAAAAGGCACTCAAAGGTGAAATCGACCTTCTGGGCCCCGCGATGGCCGTCGGAAAAGAATTGACCTCTGTTCCGTCTTTCGAACAACCCGACCTGAGCCAGCCGATGGCACAAGAAAAGGATACCCTCCGAAAATTAAAGAAATCTGCTTTGATGGTAGCAGGAAAGGCAGCAGAAACCTTCGGACCTAAACTTAATGACGAGCAAGAGATACTAATGCATATTGCAGATATGCTCATTGAGATCTATGCTGCCGAATGTGTGATTCTAAGAACAGAAAAACTAATGAGTCGATACAGTGAAGAGGAAGCCAAACTTTATAAAGATATGACCACTTTATACCTGTTCGATGCTGTTCAAAAAATAAAAAACCATGGTGATGAGGCTGTAGCCTGTTTCGCCACTGGTGACGAATTGAAGGTACTATTGATGGGAATGAAACGATTTACCAAAACGGAACCTGTCAACACCAAAGAATTGAGACGGTCGATTGCTGGTAAAATGATCAGCGTCAACAAGTTCCCTTACACTTTATATTGAGGTTAGGTAGTTAAAGTCCACGCGACAAAGAGTCCTGCAAATGCAGGACTTTTTGCATTTCCCCTGTTGCACCTTTCTTTAGAGTCCAATATGCCATAATTTTATCCAAAACTATCATAAAGGGTCTCAATGGAATTCAAAAAACTTACCACCAAGGAAAAGGCGCTGTCGCTCAACCTGGACGATAAGGTCTATGGTACGATCGCCGAAATCGGTGGCGGACAGGAAGTGGCAGATTGGTTTTTCAAGGCCGGAGCGGCTTCTGGTACCATCGCCAAAACGATGTCTGCCTATGACATGACATTTAGTGATGCTATCTACGGCAAAAGTGCGCGATACGTTTGCGAGGAGAAGCTCATGAAAATGCTCAACCGGGAGTATTCCCTACTGTCGCAGCGCTTGACCAATCGTGCAAAACGATCTCATTTTTTCGCTTTTTCCAATACTGTTGAGACCATCAACTTTCGTAGAACCAACGAAGGACATGGCTGGATAGGCTGTCGATTCCAAAAGCACCCAAATTCTGAACCTAACGACTGTATCATACACGTGGCGCTCAAGGATAATGATCCGTTATGGCAGCAGCAGGTACTCGGGATGGTGGGTGTCAACCTCATCCACGCATGCTTTACTTATGCTGAACCTGAGGATATTATCAATGCTCTGACCGATAATATTCACCCAAGCCGGATCGAAATTGATATGTTCCGGATCGAGGGACCGGATTTCCATCATGTAGATAACCGCCTGATGGCATTGAAACTGGTGAAGAACGGACTCACTCACGCCACGATGTTCGACAGAAATGGTGTGGTTTTGCAGCCTTCAGAGCGATTATACAAAAAGAATATCCTGGTATTAAGAGGTCGTTTTCGTCCGGTTACTCACGTGAACGTGGACATGATGCTGGCAGGTATGCGGGCCTTCCGAAAGGAACCGGACGTGGAAATTGACAATATCGTTCCTCTGGTGGAGCTGACACTCAATGACCTTACGCTAGGGGGTGAAGTAGATGAAACAGACTTTCTCGACCGAGTAGATCTCCTGTGCTCCCTGGGACAAAATGTAATGATCTCGAATTATCAGGAGCATTATAAAATCGCCTCCTACCTTTCGAAATTTACCCGACAGAAAAAAATCGGCATTGTCCTGGGACTCAATAACCTTGTTCGCATTTTTGATGAGAAGTATTACAACAATCTCAACGGAGGTATCCTGGAGTCGTTTGGAAGGCTATTTGGAAGCAATGTGAAGCTCTATGTATACCCAACTCAGCCCGAAGGAACCGATAAACTATTGTACATTGAGGATTTTGAGCCTGAGGATCACCTTAAGCATCTGTATGCATACCTGAAAGACAATGACAAAATTGGTAATGTCAGTGGAGCAAAAGCGGAAAACCTGCACATCATCTCTGACAATGTGCTCAAAATGATTGAGGACGGAGGAGAGGGCTGGGAGAAATTCGTTCCCAACCGTGTTGCCGATGCCATCAAAGCGAATCACCTGTTTAATTACCCATATGACGTGCCATTGGATGAGGATGAAGACCTTCACTAAGGACAGCTTCTACCATCTTATCAAATAGGCGGGTTTGCGATCACTGTGTTTTGCTATATTTGGCGCTGACATTAACAATCTATGGCTACAAGAGGATCATTTTCTAATCGACTGGGTTTTGTTTTAGCAGCGGCGGGATCAGCTGTTGGGTTGGGTAACATCTGGAAATTTCCATTTGAAGTTGCCCTCGGAGGTGGAGCAGCCTTCGTGTTGATGTATCTCTTGTTTTGCTTTTTGCTTTGCTTCCCGGTAATGGTGACTGAAGTCACCATCGGACGAAAAACTCAAAAAAACCCGGTAGGCGCTTTTACAGCCCTGGGATTCAAAAACTGGAGGTTTATTGGGGTTCTCGGATTGGTAGCCGGAGTAGTCATCCTGTCTTTTTATAATGTCATCGCCGGATGGGCGTTTGGTTACTTCGTTGAAATGGCCAGCGGGAATTTCGCAGTAAGTCAGAACTTTGGCGCCTTTACCAGCGATTGGGTGAAAGTTGGCCTTTATGCCATCGTATTCATGTTTTTCACTGCCTTTTTTGTTTCAAAAGGTGTTTCCGGCGGTATTGAAAGGTTGGCCAAAATATTAATGCCTTCCCTGATCGTAATGATTTTGATCCTGGTAGGCTACTCCTTTACGCTACCTAATGCTATGGAAGGCGTGAAATTCTACCTTATTCCTGATGTCTCAGCTATTAACATTGGCACCATCGGCGGCGCTTTGAGACAGGCCTTCTTCTCTCTTTCACTCGGAATGGGCGCCTTAATTACCTATGGAAGTTACCTCTCAAAAAATGATAATATCGTTTCATCCTCTGCCTTCATCACATTAGCTGATGTAGGGATAGCATTTATTGCCGGTTTGATGATATTTCCGCTTGTAGCATACAATAACGGAGGAGATATGAGCATGGTACAATCCGATCAGGCAGGTCCAGGACTTATATTCATTACTCTTCCCGGGGTCTTTGAGACATTGGGACCTGGTTTAGGGGCCTTTATCGGTGCATTCTTCTTCCTGCTGTTATCTTTTGCAGCGCTCACCTCCACGGTATCACTACTAGAAGTACCGGTTTCTTATGCTGTAGACGAACTGAGGATGAGAAGAAAACCTGCGGTGATTGTCGTTGCGATAATCATCTTCGTTGTGGGTATACCATCTTTGCTGGCTAATGGGGCCTCTGATTTCTTCGGAACCGCATTCAAACTTCCGAGATCAAGTGATTTCCTTTCACTGGTTGCCGGACTAGCAGACATCATGCTACTGTTTGGAGGATTTCTGATTGTCTCTTTTGCGGCCTTTATTTGGAAAAAACACAACCTGCATGAAGAAATTGCCAGTGGATATGAAGGTTATGAAAACACATTTGTGAAAAAAGGGATCAGTTTCCTCATCACCTTCCTATGCCCATTTATTTTGGCTATCCTTTTTGTGCTGGTTCTCTTGGATAACTTCTTTGGTATCGCCCTGATATGATCAACGAGGGCTCTCTTTGACAAACATTCCCGGATCATCGCCATCAAAATAGATAACATAATCACCATCTGGTAAGACGCTCACGTCAACGAAATCTGAGGTGCCATCCAGCACCTTTGTGCTACCGGCATCATAGATCTCATAAAAAGCTGAACGCGAAAAATGGATTTCCTTACCCGTTTTCTTGGGTTCAAACGTGACTGGATCTGGATAAAAATGCATATCTATCTCCTGTGAATAAAGGTATTCACCATTCGGGAAGACATATTTAATTCTAAACTTATTTGATCCCTGTTCGAGACTTGGAATGTGCTTGTAGTTGCCTCCGGCATAATGTCCTTCTGCCACAACCTCTTGCTGAGCTTGCCAAAGGCCAGTTTCGATCTTCTCAACTACATATACCCCACCTTTCTTTTCTCCAACCGTCTCCCAGGTGATCAGGGTATCCGTGGCAGTAACCTTTTTAAATGAAAAAAGACTATGATAAAAGATGGCATCCGGGTTAATTACGATTGGTTCGCAGCTGTCACTGTGAATTATTTTGAGCGTTACGGGAGCATAAAGATCAATACCTGCAAAATCTACTTTAATGGCGCTTACCCTTGCAGGAAATCTGATTGGTCTATTATTGACTTCAATGCCCTCTACACAAAAGGTTCTTGACACCGGATCGTAGGCATTTTTTATAAAAAGCGGTCTCCCTTTGTACACCCCCACGAGATGAGTATCTGACACCGCTATTTCACCATGATCCAGTGATCCAAGGAAAAAAATGTATAAGGCGAAAAACAACGACACTCAACTCTACCGTTTGGTTTATTCAAGATAAAGAAAAACTGAATTCTCGCAAAAGCTAATCGTCAATTGAGAACCTCTATGAACAATAATATTAACACTTTAATTCACGTTAATATTCTACGATGAAGATATGGAATTGACAATATTTCAATACCAGGTTACTTTGGCCTCATTTTTGGTATAAATCAAATATCGCCAATACGAGAAATTATGAATGGAACATTAATTTGGTACAACCCGGATTTAGGCATCTATGAAAAAGGCTCATTGAAACAATATGACAGGGCCTTACTCTCGAGCACAAACAAAGACCGTTTCGACATCCTCTATGAATTCTCAGAGCCCTCAATGAAACTTACCGATAAGGTACTTAATTCATTAAATGCAGCACGCAGCATGTTCTTGGATACTTCAGCTGCTTGATAGTATCTTAGCCACGTATGAATAAGTGGCTTACCATTTCACTTCTTTTAATCGGCTGTGCTTCTCAAAAAGTAGTCTCCTTTGTAAATGAAGGGGTACCTTTCGCCAATTATCACACCTTCGCTGTGGTAAATTACAAATTAGGCAACACCCCTCCTTCCGAGCAATCTGCAAGTATTTATGAGGCTATTGAAGAAAAGATTGTAGCGGAAATGAACTTCCGAAAATACTTACAGGAAAACAAGCAACCTGATATTCTTGCTCGTTACGAGATCATTTCAAACCAAAAAACCGATGTAAGCATATCTAATCCATATCCATATGGATATATCATGCCCATTATTACCTCCAGGAGCTTTTTGGAATCCACGCTTCTGATAGAACTCAATGATTTTAAAACAAAGAAATTGATCTGGCAGGCCAGTATTGATCTCAACCAATATGGGCGAGACCAGAATATTCAAAAGGTCATCGATCAGTCGGTATCCAAACTTTTTGAAAACTACCTTTACACCGCAGGTAGTGCATCTCCCAATCCAAGCTTAACAAATACGAATGACTGAATTCGGAATACTCTCCATCTTTCCACCCATTATAGCCATCATTCTTGCCATCCAAACCAAACAGGTAATTCCGGCCATTCTTACCGGGTTGTTTTTGGGTTATTTAATCATTTTCGGATGGAACCCGATATCCGGAGCACTGGGAACCATTGATGGGTTAGTAGACGTCTTTAAAAGTGCCGGAAATACACGTACAATCCTGTTTACGCTACTCATAGGGGCACTAATCCAGTTAATTAAAACTTCAAACGGAGTTCATGGTTTTGTAAATTTATTACAAAATAAAATTGAAAGATCTTCAAGACCCAAGCCGAAATTACAATTGTATTCAGCACTCACCGGCTTTCTTATATTTATTGAGTCGAACATCTCGATTTTGACGGTAGGGACATTGTTTGGCCCGCTGTTTAAAAAATTTGGGATATCAAAAGTGAGACTGGCTTATATCGCAGATAGTAGTAGTGCCCCTTCCTGTATTCTGTTTCCGGCTAATGCCTGGGGAGCTTACATCATAGGTCTGCTGGCGCTTTACGACCACCTTCCTCCATTTAAGACTTTGATCTATTCCATCCCTTTTAACTTCTACCCGATCCTGACTTTATTGATGGTTGCTTTCGTCTCGTCAACCAATAAGACCATTGGACCAATGAAAAAATTTGAAGTTATAGCCAGCTATGAGACAACAGAAGCAAAATCACAAATACCCGTAACAACCGGCAAAGCGTCTAATATGCTTATCCCCTTACTGATCATGATCTTTTCTATGCCCCTATTTATGATCTACACAGGGTATTCACCAGATGTAACCGGTTCAACCATAGAACGCCTCTGGGCCTACATTGGAGAAGCATCTGGATCATCTTCTGTTCTCTATGCTGTTTCTCTTGCTGTAATTGTAGCTGGTATCATGTATGCTTTCCAAAAACTATTAAACCTAAAGGGGTTTATCGAAGAGAGTTTTAAAGGCATGAATGAAATGCTTTCCATGGCCATCCTGATGGTACTGGCTTTTGCCCTGGGTAACCTGTGTAAGGAACTGGAAACTGGTCAATACGTAGCAGAAGTTACCCAGGCCTGGCTTACACCTCAATTAGCTCCTGCCGTAATCTTTGCGACAAGTTGCTTCATCGCTTTCTCCACCGGTACCTCATGGGGCACATTCGCCATTATGATTTCGATAGGAATTCCATTGGCGCAAAACCTCGACCTCAACATCTATCTTGCCCTGGCGGCTGTTCTTGGCGGTGGTGTATTCGGAGATCACTGCTCACCTATCTCTGACACTACCCTGATCGCCTCAATGGCAACAGAAACAGATCATATTGATCACGTAAAAACGCAGTTACCCTATGCCCTGATCACAGGAGGGGCTTCCTTCGTGTTATACCTGATATTCGGGTTTTTACTCGCCTAGATCAGTAGAGTAGTAAGCCTTGGCAAACTGACGACCATTGTAATTATTCCGCATGGTTTCGCCATAAGCCCCGGTCGATCTTATGACGATCAGGTCGCCTCTGCTGGTTTTAGGAAGAGAGACCTTTCTACCGAACCAGTCGGAAGATTCACAGATCGGACCTACTACGTCGTAAATGTCTTCTGATTGCTCACTACTAATATTGATAAGTTTATGCTTTGCCTGATATAGTGCAGGTCGCATGAGCTCGGTCATACCCGCGTCAACAATCACAAACTTAGTATGTCCACCCTCCTTTACATAAAGCACTTTTGTAATCAGGGAACCACACTGACCAACGACAGATCTGCCCAACTCAAAATGCACCTGTTGTCCCGGAAGCACTTTCAAATGATCATTAAACACTTTGAAGTAGGATTGAAAATCCGGAATGCTATTTTTATCAGGACATTCGTAATCAATTCCAAAACCACCTCCAACATTCAGGTGTGGAAGACTAAACCCTCTGGAAAGCAACTCCTCCTGAAGGAAATTGACACGTTCAGTTAAATTCTTGAATCGGTCAATATCAGTGATTTGAGAACCGATATGATAATGTAGTCCAATGAAATCCACGTTAGCACACCCTTTGATGGTGTCCAATGATTCCAACAATTCATCGGTTGAAATCCCGAATTTATTCTCTTTTGACCCTGTAGTAATGTAATGATGTGTACCTGCTTCGATCTCCGGGTTGATCCTCATAGACACATGAGCTGTTTTAGCCAGTTTTGCAGCTATCTCATCAATTACCAGAAGCTCAGGGATTGACTCCACATTGAAGGCAAAAATACCTGCTTCAAGAGCGTATTCGATCTCCTTATCCGTTTTCCCTACTCCGGCAAGAACAATATCTTCTGGAGAAAAGCCATTTTCTAAGGCCAACTTCACCTCATTTCCACTCACACAGTCCACACCCATGCCTGCCTCCTTAATCAACTTAAGTATCGGCTCATTCACATTAGCCTTAATGGCATAGTGGACATGATAGCCATAAGCATTGGCCGCTTTTATGGCTTGCAATGTCTCCTCAAGCAGAGACATGTCATAATAATAGAATGGTGTCTCCAGTTTGGAGAATTGAGGAATCAGATTTTTCACCGGATATTAATTGCAGTATTTGTTTTTGATTGCTTCAGCCTCTTTAACATTGAGTGCCTGGGCCTTACGAATGTCTTCACATGCAGAAGCCTTCTTACCCTGATGCAGCTTTAATGCTCCTCTGTAAAGGTATGCTTCACCAAAATCAGAGTTGATCTTTAACGCAAGGGAATACGACTCCATCGCTCCGTCTACATAGCCTAGCTGATGCTTCGCTCTGGCTGCAAGGAAATGTGCCTGAGAGTTATTCTCATTAATATCAACGGCCTGCTCTGCCCATAAAACAGCTTTATTGTACAGAGATTTACTATAAAAGAGTTTAGCAAGACTCAATCTTGCATTGACATTCTTTTCATCCATCTGGATCACCGCCATGAAATCCTTCTCAGCAAGATCCGACATTTTTAACTCCTGATAAGCCCTTCCTCGGTTGTACAGCGTTTTTACGTCAGCCGCATTGGACTCCAAATACTGGCTATAGGCTTCAATTGCCGCCTTGTAGTTTCCTTTGGCAAAAAGGTCATCCCCCTTGTTAGTATCACCTCCACCACACGCTACACCTGCTACCATAACCCCTACTAGCAGTAAAATTTGAATAGATTTTAACATAGTTAATTGACCTTCTTATAAAATAAGGATGCAAATATAAATGCCAGAGCACTCTAAGGGGGTGCATCGCTCCGGATTTAACATTATTAAACAGAAACGTTGTTCTCTCTTAATGCATCATTAAGAGATGTCTTTTTATCGGTACTGGCCTTTCTTTGGCCAATAATTAACGCACATGGCACCTGATACTCCCCTGCAGGAAATTTTTTAGGGATCGTCCCCGGAATAACCACAGAACGCTCAGGGACATAACCTTTGTACTCTACAGGTTCCGGTCCGGTTACATCGATGATTTTAGAACTTGCGGTCAATACCACATTCGCACCAAGTACCGCTTCCTTACCTACTCGTACACCTTCAACCACCACACAACGCGATCCAACAAAAACATTATCCTCAATAATCACTGGTGCAGCCTGAATGGGCTCTAAAACACCACCAATACCCACTCCACCACTCAGGTGAACATTTTTCCCAATCTGCGCACAGCTACCCACAGTAGCCCAGGTATCCACCATGGTCCCTTCATCCACATAGGCACCAATATTTACATACGAAGGCATTAATACTGTACCTTTTGAAATGTATGCGCCATATCTCGCGATAGCATGAGGCACAACCCTTACACCTAATTGATCATAATTAGACTTCAACTTCATCTTGTCATGAAACTGAAAAGGACCTACCTCTATAAGTTGCATTTTCATCAATGGGAAATAGAGAATAACGGCTTTTTTCATCCATTCATTCACAACCCATCCATCTTCAGTTGGAGATGCAATACGTCTTTTACCTATATCCAGATCATCAATCAAGGTCTTGATTGCCACGGAAACTTCCTTTTCGTTAATGAGGGATCTATCTTCCCAGGCAGACTCAATAAGTTTTTGTAAATCCATATAGGTTTGTGTTTTCTGTCTATTTAATAGAGTGAAGGTAAAAAAAATATTTATTGCCAGTGTGCTTAAGCCCGTCGACGACGTCAGGCACTACCATAAGCTTGCTTGCTCCTTAGCGAAGGCAAAGAAATACCAAATATTCATTTTGGGAAAAGGAACACAGAAAAAATCCCCCGACAAAAGCATCACCTTCTATCCTACCGGAAACTTTAGCAGAAAAAGCATCCGCAGGCTATTGGTTCAAATTCATTTCTTATACAGGCTTATTCGCCTGCAGCCAACACTACTTATCATCTGTACTCCAGAGCTTCTACCTATCGCAGCAATCATGAAAGCATTCCTCGGGTTTCCCATCATCTATGATGTTCAGGAGAATTACGGTCGTAACATTAACCATCAGAAAGAATACACCTCTTTCAGTAAGTTTCTGCTCCGGCCACTAGCAGGCCTCCTAGAAAAACTTAGCACCAGTACAGTTGATCATTTCCTATTGGCGGAGCAAGCCTATCAGAAGGAATTAAAATTAGAACCTGATGAAACGACAATATTGGAGAACAAGTCGCTGCCTCCAATTCATGTTCCGACCTTTAAAGAATGGTCTAAATCTAAACCTCTGAAAATGCTGTTTAGTGGTTCGATCTCGGAATACTCAGGGGTATTAAATGCTATCGAATTATTCGATGCCATCAGCCAAATTCATAAGAAATCCGAGCTGCTCATTATCGGATCCTACCAGGATAGGAATTTGGCGAATCAACTTTTTGATTATGCCAATGGTTGTAAAGACATCACACTAAACATTCAGCATCATTCGGTTGACCATCAGTATATTTTGCAAGCCATTGAAGCATCAGATTTAGGAATCATCGGGTACCAGCCCAATGAAGTTAATGCATCCAGAATTCCCACCAAGCTGTTTGAATATTCAGGACATGGCTTACCATACTTACTTCATGATCACCCGTATTGGGTAAATCGAGCCAACGTTTTAGGTGGAGCCATTGTGGTAAATTTTGAAAACTTTGACCCGGCTGACCTGTTGGAAAGACTTGAAAATCTTCAATCATGGGAATTAAGCAGGAGCCATTGGACGCAGGAAGAGATCATTTTTAAGTCCTTAACTGAAAAACTAATCAATGCATATTAACTCATTGAAAAATAGCTATTTATATATCTCAAAAAATCACTCATTAAAAATATTTTTAGGTGAGACTAAAATTATATTTAGCTTTGAAGTGTTATGGAACTGAGTTTAGCGGAAGAAAATTACCTGAAATCTATCTATCACCTATCGGAAAATGGAGACACCGAAGTTTCGACTAATGCCATAGCCGAAGATCTTCAAACCAAGCCAGCCTCTGTAAGTGATATGATGCGCAAACTTTCAGATAAAGGTGTGATTGAATATCAGAAATATAAGGGAGTACATATTTCCGACAAGGGAAAGAAGATCGCTCTGAATGTGATTCGGAAGCATCGACTTTGGGAAGTTTTTCTATTGGAAAAGCTTGGGTTTCGATGGGACGAGGTTCATGATATTGCTGAGCAGTTGGAGCATATCAAGTCCCCCCTTCTCATTAAAAAGCTAGATGCCTTTTTGGGCTACCCGTCTGTCGATCCGCATGGTGATCCGATCCCAACTGAAAATGGAGAAATCAATATTCAGCCTCAGAAATCCTTAATGGAACTTAACGAAGGAGAGCTCGGTCAGGTAATCAATGTACCCGACAGCAATCCTGCACTTCTCCGTCACCTGGATCAAATCAAAATGAAACTTGGTTCGCTCGTCAAAGTCATAGAAAAGGTTGAGTTTGATGGATCTGTTTTGATCAGCATCGATAATCAATCTCCTATTTACTTGTCGGGCGCCATATCAGAAAACATTATGTTGAAATTGAAATGATTCCAAATCCGACCATAGCATTACTCATTTTCTCCATTCTGGTTCTGCTGATTTACCTCGGAATCAAAACGCGAGTTTGGAACAGGCGGACAAAGGCTCAGCGCTTAAAGGCTCAGGTAGAGGACGTGCTTAAGCAACTTTATCATGTCCAACACAGCAACAAAAAAGCAACCCTCAATGCCATGGCAGGAGCGCTTAAAATGTCTGACTCCAAATTAGTTTATCTGCTGGAACATATGGCAGGTCTGAATTTAATTCGGTTGAAAGGACAGCACATCTATCTTACCGAATCTGGTACGGATTACGCACTAAAGATCATTCGTGTCCACCGACTCTGGGAAAAATACCTTTCTGAAGAGACTGGTATAGATAAGTCCGAATGGCACCAACGTGCAGAAATGATGGAGCATAACCTAACAGCTGATCAGGCAGATGAGCTGTATCGATCTTTGGGAAGTCCCAGGTTTGACCCTCATGGCGACCCAATTCCGATGAAATCCGGGGAAATAATAGAGTCTTCCGCTACGCCTCTATCAGGAATACATCCGGGAAAATATGTCAGGATTACCCATATAGAGGACGAACCTGAAGTCATTTACAAGCAGATCATCAATGAAAAGCTTCACATTGACCAGCAATTAAAAGTGCTCTCATGTGATGATAATAAGACGAGATTTCTTTCGGAGGGCATCGAATATGAACTTTCTACTATCGTAGCTAGTAATATAAGCGTCAAGGAGCTCAATGATGAAGAAAGTTTTGAAGCTCAGGCTGTTCGGCTCAGCACTTTAAAAGAAGGAGAAAAAGCTAAAGTAGTGGGCATTTCAAAAGAATGCCGGGGAGCAAATAGAAGAAGGCTTCTGGACCTTGGTTTCATTAAAGGAACAACCATTGAAACAGGATTAGATGGTCCGATGGAAGAACCTAAAGCATATAGGATAAAAAACACCCTGATCGCTTTACGAAATGATCAGGCAGACTTAATACTTATAGAAAAAATTGCATCATGAAAGAAGTGAAGGAAACACCAATGGAGGCGTGCGAATCATGTGCATTCTATAACGCCGCACAGCTAAAGAAGCTGGGAGTGAATGTTGAGAACGCTGACTTTGTAGTCGCCCTTGCGGGCAATCCAAATACAGGAAAAAGTACGGTATTTAACGCACTCACAGGATTAAGACAACACACCGGAAACTGGGCCGGAAAAACGGTCACCAGAGCCGAAGGCGGCTTCTCTTACAATGAAAAGCGCTATAAACTTATAGACCTTCCGGGAACCTATTCCCTCCTCTCTACTTCTGAAGACGAGGAAGTTGCTCGAAATTTCATTCTATTCGGAAGACCGGACGTAACTGTGATTGTTGCAGATGCCTCACGACTTGAGCGAAACCTCAATCTGGTGCTACAGGTACTGGAGATCACTGATAAGGCTGTACTTTGTCTCAACCTGATGGATGAAGCCAAACGACACGGGATCAGCATTGATGATCGGACCCTAGCTAAAGATCTTGGAATTCCTGTGGTAGTAACCAGCGCAAGAAGTGGCGAAGGAATCCCTGAACTTATTAAGGTCATTGCTCAGGTTGCATCCGGTGAGATAGTCTGTAAACCGCATAAGATAAAGAATCTCAACTCCAAGGTGAGTGAAGCGGTAGAGGAACTCAGCAGTAAGTTATTGAAAGCATATCCAGGATTACCCAACAGCAGATGGGTGGCAATGAGGCTGCTGGATGGTGACCAAAGGATATTGAGTGCATTGAAGGAAGGAGAACTTGTCGCATAATATTATGAGTGACCAAAACAACCAAATAGACGATATCATCTCATTTGCCTCTTCCCTACGATGGAAAGTGGGTGATGATTTTCACGATAAGCTTACTGAAGCCATTTATTCAGATGCTGCGGTCATTACCAGTCGTGTAGAGACCAAAGGTGATGACGAAAAAAGCTACCATTTTGATCGGCTGCTGGACCGTATACTAACCAGTAGAAGATTCGGCTTTCTGATTATGGCATTGATTCTATCAGTGATCTTGTGGCTGACGATACAAGGTGCTAATTACCCCTCCAGTATGCTCAACACGCTACTATTGGAGCTCATCTACCCTACTCTTAAATCTGTTTCGGCAAGTATTGGTCTCCCGTGGTGGTTGGACGGGTTCTTGTTTGATGGTGTATACATGGCTGTTGCATGGGTAATTGCAGTGATGCTTCCACCGATGGCTATATTCTTCCCATTATTTACCTTATTGGAAGATTTCGGGTACCTCCCAAGAGTGGCTTTTAACCTGGATGGCCTATTCAAAAAAAGTGGTGCACATGGCAAACAGGCATTAACCATGAGTATGGGCTGGGGTTGCAATGCTGCAGGTGTTGTAGCTACCCGAATTATAGATAGTCCAAGGGAACGGTTGATTGCCATCATTACCAACAATTTTTCCCTGTGCAATGGTCGTTGGCCTACACAGATCCTTATCGCCACGATCTTCATCGGCGCCCTGGTACCATCCGGACTTTCAGGGACTATTTCCACCCTGGCAGTCATAGCCATAGCTTTTTTGGGGATTGTCTTTATGTTTTTGACCTCCTGGCTCCTTTCCAGGACCATGCTTAAGGGTGAGGTTTCGACATTTACCCTGGAGCTACCGCCCTACAGGCCACCACGTTTCTGGAAAACCATATACACTTCGCTCATTGACCGAACAATTATTGTGCTTTGGAGAGCCATCATCTTTGCTGCTCCCGCCGGAGCGGTTATCTGGCTAATCTCCAATATTGATATAGGAAGCACTTCAGTTGCTTCTCATGCGATCGAATTTCTAGACCCTTTTGGTATTCTAATTGGCCTTAATGGAGTGATTCTTCTGGCTTATGTCGTGGCAATTCCCGCCAATGAAATTGTCATACCGACAGTTTTAATGTTGACTGTGGCTCACTTTAATATCACCGGGTTTGGTGCGGGTGATGGGGTAATGTTTGAGTTGGATTCGGTCTCAGAAACTGAGAATATTCTGAAAACAGGAGGATGGACGCTCCTAACGGGGATCAACCTGATGCTTTTTAGTTTACTGCATAACCCTTGCAGCACAACGATCTTCACGATTTACAAGGAAACTAAAAGCTGGAAATGGACTTCTGTGGCAACGATTCTACCAGTAGTCTTTGGAGTGGTGGTGTGCTTCCTAATAGCACAATGCTGGCGTCTACTTTTTTAAGTAAACGCCAGTATTATATTGTTAATTACCGAAAACGTACCTTATGTTCAAACCAAAAAATCCGGCATGAAAGTCTGTGTTCTCTATAAGATAGAATGTAGGTCTCCAATCAGCACTTAATGAAACTGGAGCATTCGGAATCTTAAATGCCAAACCAATTTCACCTGCAACACCAAGTAAAACTACATTACCCAAATACAAAGAAGGCCCTACTCCCAAGTACCAATTCAAAGGAGCATCACCCAGCGGTCTGTAAATAAAATCATAAAGGGCGTCTATCCCTACGCCATTATTTCCGAAAGAAACGTCAGCATGTATCATGCTAAATTGACCGGCAGAAAACACGGCATCAAGAGCAACATCTCCTCCGGTTACATCTCCAAACCTGATACCAAGTTCCTGAGCTTGAGACAACTGCGTAAGTCCTAACACGAAGACAGATAAAATCAATAGCTTTTTCATAGTTGATTATGGTTAAGTAACATCTGTAAAACAAGGACAAATTGATCAATAATCCTTAAAAAGCCTATTGATTCTTTAAAAAAGCATTTGAGAAGACATCCGAACGATTTTCAAATTCTTTCCTTCTAATTTTGCCACATGAAGTTTGAAACTATCGTTGCATTAGCTACTCCAGCCGGAATCGGGGCTATCGGTGTTATCCGCGTATCCGGACCTGAAACCTTCACCATTGTCAATCGGGTATTTAAAGGAAAGGATATTAGCAAAGCAGCCTCTCATACCATACATTTCGGAACGATCCGCAACGGCGATCATATCATCGACGAGGTGCTTGTCTCACTATTTAGGGCTCCAAATTCTTTTACCAGGGAAGACGTCATTGAAATCAGTTGCCACGGCAGTAATTACATCATTCAGCAGCTCATCAATCTATTATTGAAAGAGGGTTGTCAGCTGGCTAAGCCGGGAGAATTTACCCAAAGAGCCTTTGTCAACGGACGATTTGACCTGGCACAGGCAGAGGCCGTGGCTGATCTCATTGCCGCAGAAAATGAATCTATGCATGACGCCGCCATGAGTCAAATGCGGGGGGGCTTTTCATTGGAGATTAAGCAGCTTAGGGAGAAGCTGGTACATTTCGCCAGTATGATTGAATTGGAACTCGACTTTTCCGAAGAGGACGTGGAATTCGCCAGCAGGGATGATCTGAAATCACTTATCTACGAACTCAAAAAAGTTATTTTCAAACTCACTGAAAGTTTTGCGCTTGGTAATGCCATCAAAAACGGAATTCCCACAGTTATTGCCGGAAAGCCCAATGCAGGCAAGTCTACCCTACTCAATGCCTTGCTTAATGAAGAAAAGGCTATCGTTTCAGATATTCCGGGGACCACACGTGATGTCATCGAGGATGTCATCAATGTAGATGGCATCGCCTTTCGCTTTGTAGACACCGCAGGTATCAGGACCACAGAGGATCATGTAGAGGCTATCGGGGTGGAACGAACACATGCACGAATGAAAGACGCCTCGGTCATCTTATATATGATCGATTTGAAAAGTGATAACCTTCATGACCTTGATACACAGTTGGAGTACCTGGAGGAACTGGGTGTCCCCTATCTCCTAATCGGGAATAAAATGGACCAGGCGCAACCTGAGCTGAAAACCAAATTAGAAGAGCACAAAGGCCTATTGATCTCCGCGAGCCAAAAGGAGAATCTCGAAAACCTGAAGGAGGCTTTGAAAACACTTGTCTCTTTAGACAGTTTCAAAACGGGTAATACGGTCGTCACCAACCTGCGTCACTATGAAAGTCTCAGACAGACTGATTTAGCACTTGATGATGTTCTGACTGGTATTGATAACCAGGTAACCAATGATTTTGTAGCGATGGATATCAGAAATGCACTACATCATCTCGGACTCATAACCGGTGAGATCACAACGGATGACCTGCTCGAAAACATATTTTCTAAGTTTTGTATCGGCAAATGACGCTTATCTTTTTCACGGAAGTAACTTCCTCGATAATGGGTATTTAATACATTGTTGAAAGATTTGACTTCACCAGGAATTATACCAAATGGTAAGATGTCGTGTCTGGAGACACTCATTTTCATCAGAAACTTTCAAGTCCACCTGCGGAAGACTTAAAAGAACGGGGGAAGCTAAGTTCATATCTTCAATTACAAACGTCATTTCTGTTCTACATTTTTTCTTTATAGGGAACATTCCCCTTTTCATAGATACTATAACTCCCGCTATCCGCTGTATCTTTTGCTGCTTTCCTTAAACCCCAAAGCAAAAGGATGCCACTACTATCGGGCCTATAAAACAACTTTTGGATTTTCATTTGACAATTCCCATTCTATTCTCAGCACGGAAGTAACTTACCCGATCGGCACATTAACCCAATTCCCTTCCGTGTCCGGAGACACTCATTTTCATTTTAACTTCCAAGTGTCCTGCGGAATACTTAGAAGAATAAGGGGCAAACCAAATAACCTAAACAACACGGTGAAAAGATCAATACCCCAATCAAATCTGGTGAAATTGAAGCTTACACTATAAATAATTCGAGAATGTACAAATATGCTTTAAAGTCGAAATCTGAGTAGCTTAATATTTATTCAGAAAGAAACTTAAATGTGTGGCTTGATTGAGCATATTTAAACTTTAGCTGCCCTTTAAGGGACTGAGTGTAGTTAACAAATTAACCTGTCAAGTTGATCCTTAATTAAACACACTCTATGCACCAACACCCTCAATTACTACTGACTCAATATCCCATCCGAAAAAATATCGTATGAAGGAAAATAATTATCCTTCCTCTCCTCTACCAATGCCTCGACAATATTATTGATGGCATGAATATTCCAGAACTGCTTTCCGAATACCTTCAACCCTCTCCTGGTCCCGGAAGAAATGGCTTCCGCAGAGATGTGATATTTCTCACATTGCTTAACCAATTGGAGTTGTTCACGACCACTCAATGACTTCTTGTCCCCATGACCACTTTGCTTTTCCATATCCACTTTCAGGGCCTCCAGTAAATCCAGAATTTTACTCCAACCCTGGTAACATTGCCATTTCTGTATCGGCGTAATATCCTTGGTGTTTCTACTGAATGGATTGTAGGTGATCGAATCAATGTTATCCGTTATCAAGTCAAGGTTCTTGGTAAGTCTGTACCCATTCTTAGAGTGAGAGTAGACAAGAGCCATATTTGCCTTCTTGTTGATAGCGACGAATTGGACACTTCCTGAAGCCCGAATAAACTTAAACTCAAATTCGGTTTCCAGCTGATTAATCTTGTACTTTTCCATTCGTCTCACCCAGGCATAACAGCCAGTTAATACCTTCAGCACATCCTCAGCTTTCCGTTGATCTCCTGATGAACCACCCCCCTTCCTATCTAAAGTCAGACTGACACCAAAGCCCTTACCCTTCCGGACAACCAGACAGTACTGAAAATCCCGGAAGTTAATCCGGTATTCCTTCGCATAATCTGACTCTTCACAGGTGATTATTGGATACATTAGCTAATTATATTAGTATTAATAATACAAAACTAAAATTATTAGCTTTTGATTTCATCGGTTAAGTGAATATTTTTATTACATGTGTGGCAGATACGGACAAACGATCCATAGTATAGAAAGCTGGTTAGATTACCGGGATATGGTACTAGAGGATGATGTTGAGTTTGAAGACAACTACAATGTCTCTCATAGCAATACAACGTTTATCCTTGGATATGATGAACTGGGTAAGATCAGGCAACTCAATGCCTCGTTTGGATATCGCCCCTATTACGGTTTTGAGCAGGATCCCAAAACAAAAGAACTTATCATTGACCCCGAGTCAGGATATCCGAAGTTCAATTATAAAAAAGCCAGAGCCAGCATCAATGCGCGAGCCGAGGGTAAATCCGGACGTGACAAGATCAATGAAGAAGATGACCCGGACTATGAAGGGCCATTTAACATTTTCAGAAACAGTGGCTTCAAATCAGATGCATTAAAACACCGGTGTTTGATACCCGTAGACTACTTCATTGAAGGCCCTGAAAAGGAAAGGTTAGACAAGCCATTCCTGATCGAGCGGCAGGATAAAAGACCATTTAGCCTGGGTGGTTTTTACTCTGACATTCTTGGCCAGAGATACATGGCTATTATCACTACTCCAGCAGCTAAACTACTTTATGAAGCAGTTGAACACCACAGGAGTCCATTGGTCATACCTGAAGAACTGGAAGGCTCCTGGCTAAACCCTGAAGCCTCTACCGATGAATTAGAATCAATGCTCAAACGATTTGATTCGGCGGAGTATCTAGCAATACCATTAGGGAAAGAAATCAAGGCTCCTAACAACACCAAAAAGCCAAACAATCATGCCCAATTGATCACACCCGCAGGAGAACCTATTCTTGGACACACCATTTAGCTTATGGAACCAGTTGTTTTAAGTCTTCCGCAGGGAGACTTAAAACTGCTCAATGATAACTAGTGTCTCCGACACGGTCAATATTATGCTATTAAACTAATGGAAAGTAAACCGACCTGACCAGCATAATCCCTTGCACTTGAATACAAATAGGCTTCTGGTTCTTCGACAAGTCTTGATTCTACAGGATTACGATGAATGTAATCTAATTTCTGTGTCATGAACTTGTTCGATAATAATTGTTCAGCATGGTTGTCCTGACGCCAAAACTGATAGTTGGAATTATTACTATTCTTCTTGCCAGCAGAATTAAATAGCCACAACATCCAGTTGCGCCTGCTCTCGTTTCGGTTTTCTTCAATAGATCTGATGATTTTTGAAGAAGTAAATTTCTTAAAATCCCGAACAATATCTGACAATTGTTCGACATGTTCTTTTCTTGATATGATTAGATGAATGTGGTTTGACATAATGACCCAGGCATGTATAACAAGTCCCTTTTTTTTGCTGACAATGCTTTAAACTATCAACGACCATTTGTCGATAATTATCCCGAGTAAATACGTCTATCCATTCCACTACTGTAAATGTTACAAAATAGTATCCTAACGGATCGTTAAATTTATAGGCTGACATACAGCGAAGATATGTAGTATTTCTATTGCCGTGTCAGAGACACTCGTTTTCATCAGAAACTTTCAAGTCCACCTGCGGAAGACTTAAAAGAACGGGGGTAACCATCCATTACAAGCCACACATAAAGAAAGTTACGGTTTAGAGCATTACCAACCTTGCTCCTTTCCGTGTCCGGAGACACTCGTAATCATTCAAGCTTCCAAGTGTCCTGAAGAACACTTCGAAGAACAGGTATACTCAACAAAAAGGTCCAAGCGAGACGCATTGAACCAGTTTTTGTTTTTTATAACCTTAGACCAGTGGGGGTGATTTCCTACTACTTGTTATTTATTGAATAACTGAAATCAGTCGTAACATCATCAACCTTCAAAATCTCTGATATTTTAAATAGATAAGCATCGTCGCATCCATATCCGTCAATTTTCTTTGGTTTTTTTGAAAAATAGCCCTGTACACTTATCTCTATTCTCTTTTTGGTTTCTGAAGGAAAAAACAATTGATAGTTGTCTTCTGTCTTTAGTGGTTCATCAAAAACAGGCAGTACTATTATTTCAATTGAATCATATGAAAGCACTGAATAATGAATATTAACTTCTTCACATTCTTGTAGTTTGTTATACATACTGATTTCCGACAAATTCGTCTCATACTCTTCTTGAATACAAGCGGTGGTCAACAAGCCGCATAAAAAGCAGCTATATATATTAATCTGCAATAAATCCTTTATAGAAAGGATAACTTTTGTCTGACGCATTCTTATTGATCGATCTGATATTTTTGATACTATAAATCTCACTGTCCTTTTGAAAATTCCGTAGGTCCGATGTTCCATAATATTTCTCAGCAATTCCTCTTAATCTATTAATCCTGCTCTCTGTTAAGTATTTTCCATCATTAAGATTATTTGTAGTAAATAATGTATTTACTTCACCCAAAAATGTTTGAAGTTCCGATGAAATATCTGCAGATCCATCCAAGTTCGAACCAAATATTAATCCTAGTTCATTTGAAAAAAGGTCTTCAGGCGAGAAGGCACTAGTTCTTCCCGCAGGTCTTGGATCTTCTGATTGGTTGAATTCTTCGTTCACATAAGCCATACGAACTGCAAAATCAGGATAATCTTGTGCCAGATTAGCCATCTTAAAAAAATGAGCTACATCTAATGGCAAACCTGCGTTAACATATTTTCCGAATGATTTATTATAGCTAAAACCTTCATTTCCTCCAACGCTGTTAACAATTTGATTCGTGGCTCTAAAGTCAGTATCGAATATTCTTATCAAAGCGTGGTTTTTATTTTCATAAGTGCCGTGTCGACCATATCGTTTTCGATGAGACAAATCTGAAGCTGCCCCTTGCCATTGCTGGAATATCACCATGAAAGAAGAAATTCCGGTTGTTTTATCTCCTGAAACATATTCTCCATTTGGATCAATGTAATTCACCGGATTATTTAAGGTATAATTGTACGGTGACCATGCTTGATATGTCTCAGCTTTGGGATCCACACTCAACCATACACTCGTTTTCGCCTCATAATACCTGGCCCCATAATAGTACAATCCCGTTTCCTCATCCAGCCCCCCCCCTGCATCCTGGCTCCTCCCTAAATATGTCCACCGGACATTTTCTTGACGGTCGACCCTCATTGAACTTATACGGCATGCCATTCTTATTACTATGCTCTTCTACGAACGTTTGCCTCATTTACTTTTAATTTTATCGGTATTCGGCGAATGCTTTGCATTTCACCAAAAGCAAAGTACTCTAGGTGTTGATACACTTCTCCTGTGATATAGCTCGTAGAACCAAGATGATCGGGGGCTAGGTATACTCAACAAAAAGGTCCAAGCTACAAGCTTGAACCAGTTTTTGTTTTATTATTTCTGACTCCTTGGACCAGTGGGGAGGGCATTGCCAAAATACAGACTATCAAGCAATGATGAATTACCTATAAATGAAATATCATCCCTTATTCTTGGACTGTTTGTTAATGGAATAATAGTTTCCCCTTTCACGAGTGCAATATTTGAAAATGTGTTTTTTTTGTTAAGATCAGCCAAGTAATATTTCCCTCGGAAAAAGTAATATATTGACCCTAATTTATCTAAGGGATTAATAGAAAAATCTATTTTATAATAATTCTCTGACGAATTATCTTTTAGAGAGCTTTTCCATATAGAAAGTATTGGTTCGTCATACAATGAACTGTAAAAAAAATCTGGATCTTGATAATCTGTGCCCTTCACAATTAAAATCGAGTCAATTAATCTACTATCCCTACCATCAAAGTCATAAAATATGGCCTTTTCGGACTTATAATTAACCACCACACCATTATTTAAAAAATTATAATGATAAACAGAGTCATATGATATACTGTATAGCCTTTTTTTGTTCTTGAGATCACAAAAAATCAAATCCTTTCTTGGGTAATTGTACTCAACAAAAGCCATAATGGAATCATTGAATTTAGAAACTCTAGAATCCATTAATTCACTTGTAGAATCCTTCAATGCAAATAATACATCCTGTTTTGCGGATTTTATTTCAAAATCATTCAAATCCACTTTGTATAGGTCTGAGGGCGCACCTAAGTGCAGACTTTTTGCTAATTCTCCACGCTTAGAAGTGAAATAAATACAATTTTTTAATAGACATAAAGTAGGGCTCTCATCATAATATCTATCATAATTTAGGCGAACCTTCTTTTTGGTTATCAAATCCAACATTACGATATCAGAAAATGGGGGTTCAAGTAATGTGTTTTTGCCTACAGATTCTGTGAATAACAATTTCGGATTATCATTTACAAAATAATTCTTATCTAAGTTTTCTAATTTATAGCGAATTACTTGCCTATATACCTCATGATAAAACGTAATTCCCAATACTATAACGGATAAGAAAAATATGGCGATTAATCTGTTTTTTTCGAAATGATACCAATTCATGCTTTGCTTATTCCAAGTTGTCAATCTGCTTTCTTAATCCATCTTTAATTTTCTGAAAATCATTAGAAACCTCGCTCTCAATAGCACTTTTAAGTTCCTTTTCTGAAAATTTATCCCCTTTAAAACTTTTTATCACATCATCTTTAATGCTTTGATAATAATTACTATTTACATCAATTGTAACACCAGTTGATGTCATATTCACGCCATCCTTATTCTTAGCAAATTCATGCCCTGCAAATGCCTCCAGCGCCAATTCCCCACTGGCAGGGTCTTCTTTTAGTAATGTTGCTAAAGTGAATAAGTTTTCTCTAAGATGATTGGAAACATTCAATACCTGCTTTCCAAGCTTAGGAACATCTTTTGCAGACTTTAATACCCCTATTCCGAATAAAGAAAGACCTGCGCTTATAAGGTCACCCGCCCCCCCAAATTCTACTGATGGATCCTGAGTACTAACAATACCTTTTATCCCTAATGAGGTTAATGTACCAATATAAGGAGCAGAGCTTGTTAAAGAAACCGCATTTGAAAACTGGGGAGTATAGATATTAATTCTTAAAACAGTTTTTAATTTTTTTGAATTTCTTCCCACAGAGACATGCTTCACAAAAAACCTACCATTGGGATCAACGTGATTGGATGGATTATTCCCAACAAAAACAAAGGATGATAAATTAGGGTATTTTTCTGTATCGGGATCCACACTCAGCCAAACACTCGTCTTTGCCTCATAATACCTGGCTCCATAGTAGTACAACCCCGTCTCTTCATCCAACTCTTTACCATTGAACAGGTATGGCATGCCATTCTTGTTACTATGCTCTTCTACAAAGGTCTCACCAAAAGCAAAGTATTCCAAATGCTGGTATACCTCTCCGGTGATATCAGTAATATAGCTCGTAGATCCAAGATGATCAGGGTGATAGTAATACTGTAAGTTTTCAGCTTCATTGCCGGAATCTTTTACTTGTCCCGGAGGCACCTTACCACTCTTACCTGCCGTAAACACCATACCATCATCCCCTACCCATTTAAGGTTCTTAACTATGGCCTGCTCCAGTTCTTTCCTTTTCGTATAATAGTCAATGGCATCTACACCCGCTTTGCCCTGGGATACTTTATCCTGTCCGCCGCCAAGCTTTGATACGATGCGTTGTCCCTCTATATAGTAGTGTTTGGTATATCCCCCGGACTGAAGCACCATATAAGGATTTACATAAACAGTGTAGTTACCCACACTTCCCGAAGCTGACTCCTTTTCTCCATTGATAAATACTGCCTGACCTATACTTTTCGCCTTGATCACCCTTTCACCGGAAGCATCATAGATATAATGATTGACATTGCCATCATCATATATGGCCCGTATCCTGTTTTCTTCGTCCCACATGATCCGGCGCTCCTGACCAGACTAGGCGTCCCCCTCAGGTCATGTGTCCAGCCACTCTGATTACCGCTTTTTTCATATCAACTTATAAAAGCTTGCAACCTCAGAGTTCCTTAGCAGGCAACTCTGTGTAGAAATGAAACCTTGCTCCTTTCCGTGTCCGGAGACACTCGTAATCATTCAAGCTTCGAAGTGTCCTGAAGAACACTTCGAAGAACAGGGTCGGGGGCTAGGTATACTCTACAAAAAGGTCCAAGCGAGACGCATTGAACCAGTTTTTGTTTTTTATAACCTTAGACCAGTGGGGGCATTTCGTTTCTTCCAAACCACCATGCAAAACATGGAGGGAACGGAGGGCTTTCTTTCTCTCCTCCGATCCCAGCTACAAGCTGGCACTAGCTGAGGCTACAAAAATTTCCTTGCTAAATTTCTCTTTGTTCTGTAGTGCAAAAATGAAGATTTAATAATTCGCTTACCGTCATATCTATAAATATTCTCTTTCCCATTGATGTAAAAAATCAAGCTATATTTACCAATACTTCCAGAAACCTCTCTTTCATTATTTTTCGTATACAAAGAAAGTTTCGTTTCAGAGGCAACGCGGAAACATAACTACAACTTATTGGCAATATCTTTTAAAACAAGGTCTTTATCATCGAGATACATTAAAAGCTCTTTTTCGTAAATTGTCCAATTATCTTCTCTAAAAGATAATGGAAGGTATACCTTCCCAGTATAATTTATCATTTTCCCACTTTCTTCAGAGAGATTACAGGAACAAAAAGTGGCCTCAACCAGGGTGTAATAAACATTAACCTTATCCTTCCTCCCTGTAAACCATTTTCGTTTTAAACTCTGAATCAAGGTTTTATTCTTGGAACAATACCTTTTCATCTCATCAATTTGGTGCAAATAATCCTCAGAAAAATTCCAATCCGTAGAGGTAGTCGAAACAAAAATATCAATTGGATTTCCATCAGTACATCTTTCCAAGTTATCCTTAGAGAAAATCTCAAAATAAAAAGGATAGATTCCTCCACCAGCTTGAAATACAGAGTCTGACGTTATAGGCATAATCCAATAAAATTCCTCTGGTGGATGATTGTCATCCCGATTATCTATATTGTACGTCAGCAAAATAGCTTTAGTAGATAGTTGTTGAGCTATTATCTTATTACTGACAATAATGGTAATAAAAAAAAGCACCCCATATAAATTAATTTTATCTCTCATAGCTATCCTGTATTATCATATCTACTTCTCTTTGGGTAACACTGCTCGGGGAAGTACTCATCAAGCCACTACTGCTGTGTTCAGCATTTTTTCCAGATCTGGTCATTAATGTATGTCCAACTTCATGGGCAGTTGCCCCTCCAGGGGCATCATCTTTTAACGAAATAGTTCTGTTTGCTGTTGTTAAACCTTCATTATATGCTCCTGGTGATCCTGTAGTAATAATTGCAGACGGAACAATTTTGTTATTCCCAGCAACATCTTGCTCACTAGAAATTAAACCATTTTGATCTGCAAGAATAATATTCTGCCTTGTTGTCCCCCCATCAGTGTTATTGGTCTCAACACCAGTTACATTAAATTGAAATCGGACAGCTTCTCCTGCAGAGTTTGTAGTTTGACCATCTGAGCCATTAAAATATGCATTTAATTCATCACGAACAGCGTTTACTTTAGCGACATTGTTGGCTGCAATACGAGCATTCTGCCTATTTATCCTTGCAATTTTATTTGGACTTGCTCCAGCAGGTATTGCTTTAGGGGCCTGAGTAAGAACTATTACATTTTTTTCAATAACATGCCTTTGAGTTCCGTCATTTAAAACTTCCATATAATGTAGCCCTTGCAATCCCCACAAATCTATATTGGTGGTTGGATTATTACTAGCATAATTATATGGTGAAAGGTGAGGATACTTATCTGTCAAAGGATCTACTCCGTAAAAAATTCCCACTCTTGGGTCATAATACCTGGCCCCGTAGTAGTATAAGCCCGTTTCCTCATCCAGTTCCTTACCATTGAACTTATACGGCATGCCATTCTTATTACTATGCTCTTCTACAAAGGTCTCACCAAAAGCAAAGTACTCTAGGTGTTGATACACTTCTCCTGTGATATCAGTAATATAGCTCGTAGATCCAAGATGATCAGGGTGATAGTAATACTGTAAGTTTTCAGCTTCATTGCCGGAATCTTTTACTTGTCCCGGAGGCACCTTACCACTCTTACCAGCGGTAAATACCACACCATCGTCTCCGACCCATTTAAGGTTCTTCACAATGGCCTGCTCCACTTCTTTCCTTTTCGTATAATAGTCAATGGCATCTACACCCGCTTTGCCCTGGGATACTTTATCCTGTCCTCCGCCAAGCTTTGAGACGATGCGTTGTCCTTCTATATAGTAATGCTTCGTATATCCACCTGACTGTAGCACCATATAAGGATTTACATATACGGTGTAGTTGCCCACACTACCGGATGCCGACTCCTTTTGTCCGTTGATAAATACTGCCTGACCTATACTTTTCGCCTTGATCACCCTTTCACCGGAAGCATCATAGATATAATGATTGACATTGCCATCATCATATATGGCACGTATCCTGTTTTCTTCGTCCCACATGATCCGGCGCTCCTGACCACTGAGGTTATCTGTCCAGCCCGTCTGGTTACCATTTTTGTCATAGCTATAGCTGTGTTCACCTATTTGGGTAGGGGCATGGGGCTGCTCCTGTCCATAGGTATAGGTCATGTCATAGGTGGTCTTGCTCTGCGAGTTCCAATCTCCTTTTGAGTTATTACCGGTTTTGTCATGGGACTGAACTTTGTGGATGATCCCCCCTACTGTGTTGTAGGCCATCTGTAGGCTGTAACGGTGCTCTTCGTTGGCGCCGGTATAGTGGCCCGTAGCACCTGTCAGCCTGTATAGGTCATCATATTCGTAATGATATTCACTAGCACCGCCCATCAAGCTGGACTCGGGAACAGGGGCGTTGTTTTTCAGGCTCAGGATATTATTGACCTTATCATAGGTGTAGCTGTTGTCCATAAACAGCCTGCTGGTAGCCGTGCTGGCAGTCATCTTTTGCAGTCTCCTTCTGTCCGCCTCGTAACTATAGGTCATCTTACTTCCGTTTCCATAGGCCAGGAACACCCTTTGTTCAAATTTATCATATCCCAATTGCTTTACATAATTGTATACACGCCCTTTTTTAACGCCGGCCATGGATTTTAAGAGTCCTCCCACATTGTACTTGTAGTTCACCACCTCCCCGTCAGGGTAGGCCATAGATGTCAGCCTGTTCCACGTGTCGTAGGTCCACTCGGTAGTAAAGGTCTGCTCGTCGAATTTAGGGATGACCACTGTGCGAATGTTTTTCACCACTTCCCCCAGCGGTCCATAGAAAAACTCCTGAGCCCCGGTCGCATCTTCCTGTAGTACGATACGCCCTGCCCGGTTAAATTCCGCACCAGTTTCTCCATAGGTATAGTGCACGTCGTTCTCGGCGTTATCAGGGTAAAGGATATCGGTCAGTCTTTCAAAATCATACTTATACTTAATTGGCCCGCCCTTCTCAGCAAGGTTGGCGGTCATCAGGGCGGTAAGGTTCCCGGCCAGGTCATAACTGTAGGTAGTCATGCCGGCATCCGGGTGATCACTCCTTACCCGTCGTCCGAACAAGTCGTAGGTGGAAAGGGTACTGTGCCCCTGGTCATCGGTGGCCGCCACTTGCTCGTTGATGGCATTGTAGGCAAAGCTCGTCCACACGGGTCCATCCGTAGTCACATTCTTCACCGCCGTCACTCGTCCCCTTACATCGGTAAACTGTTCGGTAACAATACCATTAGCATCGGTGGTACGGGTTAAGAATTGTTTGTTTCCGTCCCGGTCGCTGTCAAAGCCATACTCAGTAGTCGTCTCAGCTCCGTCCGGCAGCACTACGGCAATGGCCCGGTTCAGCACGTCATAGGCCGTGGTGGTAGGTGCTACTCCATCGGTGGTACTATTAAACGTCCCCTGTGTACCGGTAGGCTCTGAAACCGGGTAGTAGGCCTTGATACTACGGCCGAATGCATCAAACAATACTCGCCCGGATACAATCATCATTTCCTCGTCGGGTTGTCCGTCTCCTTTATAGATCGCTCCATCCTTCTTGGTCTGAAGCACGCGTCCCAGACCATCTACAAAAGTGGCCGTCTCCATCTCATTCTGAGGGTTGGATGGGTCATAATGTTGGGTGAGTGCCCAGGGCACTTCATCCTCGGGATGGTAGTCAAACTTGAGGGTATAGCCTGACCCGTTGGCCCGCTCATACGGACCGGTGATTTTATTGACACGGCCTTTATCATCCAGCTCATAGGTGATCTCCTGACCGTTTAAGTCCACCGTTTTCAATACTTGCCCAAAGCGGAAGTCATAGGAAGCTGTGGAATGGTAACCATAGCTGTTGCTCACCTCAGTCGTATACGTATGAAGTACTTCATCATAAGCGTATTCAACGCTCATCCGCTGTCCTTCACTATTTTCCGGTCTGGTGATTTTGGTCAGGTTACCATATTCATCATATTCCAGGTCATAAAAGGCCTCCGTTTCTTCATTCAGGAACTGGCGTATCTGGGTCACATTGCCATTGGTTTCATTGATACTGGCCTCCCGTTTTCTGTAGAGCGTACCGGAGGCACCACGTACTTCTATGGATTTGGGCGAGGCCATGATATAATTGGCTTCGACTTTATGATAATCAATGGTGGCAACCAGGTCATCGGTATTACCATTATCGCCGAAATCCCTGAATTTGATCACATTCCCCAGCGCATCATACTCATAGCTGGTACGGGTGGATTTCCCTGCCGAGGTTTCACCTTCATAGAATCGTTGTTCTGCTTCCTTCAGCGCTGGAAATACATTCCCATCATCGGTATCCAGGTCTTTTTCCAGTATCTCCTGTCCGGTATTGATGTCCTTGAATTGATAGTGGTTTTCTTTTTCTACATATTTCTTACCTCCACCATCGGTCATGACCTCAGACAGCAACAACCCTTTAGCATAATAGTTGCGATTGGCAAAAGTCTGCTCAACACGTGTATATACACTACCCTCGTCATCAAGCGTTTTACTTATTACCTTTTCAAATCCATAAAAGTCCCTTTCCCGTCGGTCATGAAACCCTTTTTCATAGGCATAGGCTGTGCGCAGGGTATCCACCCCATCACCTGCAAAGCCATCAAATACCTTCACTTCGCTCAGCGTCCAGACCGTTCCCGGGTGATCGTAGGTATTACCCACTGCCTTATAATCGACTGTAAATGATGCCCCAAGTGGACGGTTGACCTTTTTGAGCATATTGGTACGGGCGATGGTGGAATGTTTCACTTTCAACTGCCCATCATTGATCGATTCCACAAAATCCGGATATCCATCGCCATTGATATCACGCAGTCCATTTTGCTCTCGTGAAACACTTGAACCTCCATAAAAGCTCGGATTTACTACCAACTTCATTGGAGGAGCGAAGTTTAATGGAAATCCAACTGTAAATGCTCCGTTAGCCGAAAAACCAGCTGATCTACTTTCACCCACATCAGAAAGCTCGGTCCATTCAATCGGATCAGAAAAAGACCCGCCTTGATTAATCCGAACGAAGACCTCATTCTTAGAATCAGTTCTTATTTCATACAAAGCATCAGCCAAGCCATCCCCGTTTACGTCCTGAAGGCTAAAGTCTGAATGGTTTTCAGACCGTGAAAGACTGAGACCAGCAGAAATACTATTTTTTCTTTTCGTAACCCCTAAGCCCCCACCGTAACTTCTACTACTACCTGATTGAATTTTATATATATCCCATTCTTCAAATGGCCCAAAACCATAACCAAGATTAAGTGCAACTGAAACCTTATCACCTTGTTCTGCTCTTTTTAGTCGATCCGGGAGTCCATCGCCATTAATATCCAAAAAAGTATGTCTGGTTTTAGAAGTACCAAAACCATAATTACCACTTATTCCCATAGAAACTGAAGCACTCCCTGTCTCAGCATTGGTATTGCTTTTATTGGTCATGGATGATTTGGTCTTGGTTTCAGGGGATGAGCCTGAGAGACTAGCTCCGACCGTATTTGCAAAATTCTCGTGAGTAAAATCGTTGAACCCATGGTCCCTCACCTCAGAAGTAAGTCCTCCCAGAGCGTTTGTATACTGGATTTTATTTGGGGATACAACATCAGGATACCGATCACCATTCATATCTCTAAAATCAAGCACAACTTTGCTTGGCCCAAAACTTGCACTACCGCTCACTCCACCACCGAAACCACTTTCCAATTGTCCACTTATTCCCGCTGAAAAGGAAAAATTATTGGTGATCGATATCTTATTAATCGCGCGAGAACCGCCTCCTACGCTCTCCAACGGCGGAATATCATCTACTCCATACCTGGAGCTTTGTATAATGCGTCCATCCAGCCTGGTAAAGTTGTCATAACCCTGCCAACCCTTCCCAGCACCATGTGGTATCATCACGATAAACACCTCATTGGAAAAGCTAAATCCTGTATTACCCAATTGCTCAGCATCTTTATCCTTAAAATCATCCTCTGCAAGTCCTTTAAGCTCATTGCTGATTTTTAGTTTATTCTGATCAATTGGCAAATTCCCGTTCTCCCCATTTCCATTATATGAAAATTGGCCCCAGCCTCGAAAAAGATGACCAAACGTTTTATTTCCCTTGTTATAATAATACCCAAAATCAGTATCTACCAATGTATCATCAACAATCACATCTACTTTTAGCTGATTAAGGAGTCCATACATCAATGAATCTTTGGCTGAAAATTCAAAGTAAAAAGCCTCACCCTTCCTAATTTTTCCGGAAAACGAACGCACCTCTATTAATGTATCCCCAGCTGTAATATTGAGCGTATCCTTGAAAATCAAAGAATCCGCCGTCTTTATGGTAAAAGTCAATTGGTCAGTAACATCTTTCAATGGAAACTGTACCAGGGACAAATAAGGGCTCACACTAATAGTTGCCGAATCCATTTTCCCGATTAAAGGATGAGCAGGCAATTGTACACCGGAATACATATAAAAATCCGGAACTGGTATGAAAGTGATTAATGGAACCAGAGTATCTGCTTCAGGATCCTCGTAAACCTGAATATTTTCATCCTCTACATTGGAGTAATAAATAAACGGGTCAAAGCCTATTTCTGACCAATCAATGTTACTGTCAGTGAAAAACTGTATTTTCAAAACATCACTGGAATCAACAAGGATATTCTTATTAATGAGCATGTTGACTGTCGAATCCGGACTAAATTCACCCCTCCATATTTCCTCAATTGACCCTGATTCAGAATTAAGAGTAATTAAAGCCTTTATATGATCAGCCGTCTTTGGTTTGATAAAGGAACTTTCAAATACAACTTCGCCATTGTATGGCATGCCAATTTCCTGCTGCGCGGCCAATACAAAATCCTCATCACTGTTAAAACGCCCTCTTGGCTTACCATAAATATTTAACACATCAGGTTCATTGTTGAGGTACTGAATTGTTGGAGCCCATAACACCTGATCATTGAAACCATTCTCGACAGACTGAACCCGGAAAAATATTTTGGTGCCTTTTTCTACACTGACTCTGGTTTCAAATGGCTTTTGAGTATAATCGCCCGCCAAAATACGCTGACTCCATTTTTCCTCATCGCCAACCTGAACTTTCACATTTACACCATCAAGATTTTCCCCGTCAGGTTCAGTTGGTTCGATAAGCTGGACAGGAGCATCTATATGAATGTA
Source organism: Marinoscillum sp. MHG1-6 (assembly GCF_024714475.1). Classification (GTDB taxonomy): domain Bacteria; phylum Bacteroidota; class Bacteroidia; order Cytophagales; family Cyclobacteriaceae; genus JAMZMI01. The sequence goes on from NZ_JAMZMI010000005.1 coordinate 127,788, forward strand.
CCCTGCATAAGGTGCAATCCACATTCTCACCACATCATGCAATGGGTTTTGTTTAATCAGATCGATACGCTCCTGTGGGTCTGTTTCGACTAACCCATCCGCAACAAACTCGCCCTCATTAATTAAATTTGGGGTTCCATCGCTTGATTTACTATATGTAATTTTACCTGTTTCGGTATCCAAATGATTAAACCAAACTTGCCCATTATGAACAATATCAGGTAAGCCATCTCCATTCACCTCCGACATATAAGTAGTCGTCTTGGATTTTGTCCGACTATACCCTGCCGAAACAAAAGCACCAAATAACGCTTCAATTCCCCCGTTAATCGTTGAACTTTCTTCCAGAAAGAAGCTCTTTTTATTAAATTCAATTGGTAATGGCACTGTACCAAATTTTGGATCACCGTTCTCCTTGCACAAATTCGGTCGATAATAGAATTTATTATCTTCATCAAGAAATATTTTATCCGGAAGTCCATCACCGTTAACGTCCATCATGGATATGATTCCATAACTTTTGCTCCCTCCATATCCGAGGTTGGCAACTACGGACTTACTCTTATCCCATAATTTCAAATTAAAGCCAACCCCAACTGCGGTTCCAAGCCCATAATTAGTTGAACGAGTACCGCTTAAAACAGTGGCTTTTCCCTTAAAATCCTCTTTTCTAGCATCAAAAACACCTTTCAAATCATCAGCATCAATCATCCAGTCAGTAAATTCCTGATCAAAGGGTTTGTAATCACCAAATGCATCCACATCATCGTAATATTCCATTTCATGGGTGGTAAAAAGCTCCCCGGCGGCATCGTATTCATTGATGTGCGATAACAAAGTCTTAAAAAAAGCTCCTTCTGTATACTCAAGGCCATAGCTGCGAATCGCCTTCTCCGACCCATTTTGTATCAGAACCACTTCAATATTTTCCAGAAGTCCGGCGTTCACCCTTTTAAATCCTAGTCTGCCATCAATGGAAATATCTGTTCTTCGATCGGTCTGACGGTTGAGTCGTACCTCATAACTCCCCTCCGTAGTTCCATGCCCCGTATAGGTAATGCGCTCACAATAGATCTCATAGCCAGGTACACCTTTCGTACAGTCGGCAAGGCCACAGTCCTGTACTTTGGCGTAATGGTACCGGATGTAGTTATCGTTTAGATCACGAACTTCCCTCAAACACCACTGGGCAATGTCACCACCTCCGTTCGCCTCATCCGTGCGCAACACACTCGATTCATCAAATACCCCGTTTGAATTTCCTCCATAGAAATAGCGTGTCCCGCTTTTATCAACAACTTCCCACCAGTACTTCTTCATATCGCCACCATCTGCATGTCGAATAATCTTCTGGAAGCCGCCTTCTACACGCGGATGAAATTGTTTGTCACTATTGTCCCTTGGTCTCAATTCTCCCCGGTGAGCAACCGGTGTTAATTGTCCGCCATTGAGCAGGTAGGTTTCGGTCTCCAAATCGGGGTCATACCTGGGCACTCCCCAACGGGTATCTATATTGATAGAGGGTACTGACAGTGACCAGCCCAAACCAAGCCAGCCGCTACCTCCACCGTTACTATAACTTAATGCCAGTTGAGGCTGCATGCCGGCACGCCCGGCAGGGATATTCAACGGGTAACTCATATTCGCATTTCCCATATTGTTGGCCGATGGGGGTTGCATCAGGTTGATGCCGGCTGTTGGGTTCGCGGCCTTGATGCCTTTCATTGAGGTGCTATTGTAGGCGGCCACCTCCGGGGATTCGGGTACTTTAATGATCCCGTTGATCATATCAGTAAAGTGGGTGGTCAGGGACCGAAGCACGGCCGATTCGGTCAAAACTGAATCAACAGGCAATGCCACCCAGTGATGAGTGTTTTCATCAAAGTAGTAGGTACGTATATCTTTCTCTGTATAGCCCTCCGGGATTTTGACCGGATCATAAGCCATTTCCACTCCTACATAATCCAGAAACTGCGTGCCGTGAGGTAAGAACCGGTAACCGGACACTTCTCCGGTAACGTTAATCATTCCAGGATCCAAAGGCGCCAGGTCCACCGCTCTCAGCGGTGCTATCTTTAATCGTGTTGCTTTGTCCAGTGCCTGATCAGTCAGATCCAGTTGAGCACCTATAATTCCAAACGTACCTGACTCGTGTGCCTCAAAATGTTTGGCAGAGGCCCGGTAAGTCTTGTCCATGGTTTCAAAAAAATCAGGAGAACCTCCTTTATCCTTTTCCAGTTCATGACAAAACATTTCTCCATCCGGGAAAACGGCTTCCATTCGGACGGACTTCTGAGCACCTTCCATCTGACTTGTCACATATTCAAAATAGCCATCTATCACTTCGATATTCTTACTTCCAACCCGAACAATGGTCTCATCAGCTCCCTGCCCTTTCACAAAACCACTCAAGTACAATCCTTTATCAGTATAGTACTCGGTAACCAACACCAATTCGCGTTCATTATCAGATTCTTCTAACCGGATACTTACATTTCTTACGCGGTAATGCAGGGATTTTGACACTGTACCAAAGCGGATCACATTATCCCCCTGACGCAGGTCTTTCAAATCCAGTCTTTCGGACAGCTTACGCCAGCCAGTGCCTACCTTACCCGCATACCCACCGCGAGCATATTGATCATTGACACTTTTGGTTACTGCTCCAGGTTCGGTCACACCATTGACCTCATAGACCAGGTAAGCTTTTTCGTTGCCACATACTTCCTCATCCAACCGGACATGGAAGATGTTATCAACAGGATTATCAAAAGGCATTTCTTCCGTGGTGCCAATAAGTCCTTCGGGGCCTTCGGCACATGCAGGGTCAACAGTCAAAAATATTACAAGTAACTGAACAAAAAGGAGGTAAACAGGTTGCAATGATTTCATAGCAGATTAGGATGGTATTAAAGCTGGTTTTATTGTTTGATGACTTTATAAGTATAAGCACCTTGCGGGGTTTCAAGGCGGATCATATACATTCCGTTACCGGGCAGATAGCCATCGAGGTGATATTCTTTTCCGCCCTGCCTTTCAGACAGTTTTATCATATTCCCTGACATATCATACAAGCCCATTTTCATGTGGCCCGGATCTGTCAACGATACATTTACACTGTAATAACCACTTGAAGAAATGGAAGGAAATACAGCGGTCCTTTCTGAAAGGGCTCCCTCTATCGTCAGGTCTCCGGTAAACTCACAACCGGACTCATTGGTAACATGCAGGGTATAGATACCTGATTCATTGGCAACAGCGTTGGCACCGTTTGATTTATATCCGTAATTGCCGGTCCACCAATATTGATAGCCCGGCACCCATTCTACATAATCAAAGGCATTTAAGCTGATGGTCTCATCTTCGCTGATGGTTTTATTTTCACCCATATTGAATTCGATCTCATCCAATACATTAATGGTAAAATCCCGGTTATATACCAATCCTCTCCGATCAGAAACAATGAGTTCATATTCCCCGGGAAGAAGTCCCTTATAGGTTATGGCTTCCTTACCATCAAAGGCATCTTCAATAAACCCACTTTTGCTTTGTATACGATAACGAAATGGACCCTCTCCTTCGGCTACCCGAAATACCACTTCTCCATTTTTAGATCCGTAACATTCCGGCATAACAACCTGCTCGACCAGAGCCAGTAAGGGAATTTTCTGAACCAGGGCAAAGGAGCCATCTCCTGTAGCACCATCCCAATTAATGTCTGAGTAACGCACAATTCCTGAAGGGCTCACAGAGTCGGCTTTGATGTATTGAAAACTATCAGGATTAGTTTCAGGTCCATTCTGATTTACTGCCAGCCAGTAGTCGTCCGGAGATCCCGGTATTTGGTTGAAGTCAAATTGAAGTGTGGATCCGATATTCTGAATCACCGGGCCTGTTGCCTTAACCACCCATTTTCTACTCAAAAATATCAACCCTGTCTGTTTCTCCGGCTCATCAAGCTCCAGCCCCTTCCCGTTGTTGCCTGCCACGATAAAATTATTCTCTGGTAAATGGGCCTGGTGTTCCAGGTCTACTGACAATTCAAAAAACCGGGAAGTATCTGAATGGGAATAAGTTCTGGGTTGATCCAAACCGAATTGGCTATCTTTTCCTACCCCGATGATTTGGTTATTGTAGGTCGGATCGTTCCTCAGGTTCCACAATAATTGTTCGGAAGAACTAACATAATTGCCCCTGGTTTTTGACACTCCGTATTTAAGTGCCAAATAGGTCTCAACCTGTACGCGCTCCAGGAAGCTAAGGGCCCGGTCAAAAAGTATGAATTCTGCTAAAAGCCCATTAAAACCTGAATATTCTGAACTGGTGTCCGCAGCTCCAAAAACCAGGGAAGCAGCTGTACTTAGTTCCTCAGCTTTCTCCCATCTTTGGAAAAGCGTATTACTGACCGGTATCTCCTTCAATATGTCATAGTCGTCGTAAATACTATCCGGTCCAAGGGATTTTGAGGTAGTTTGAAAAATGTTCCTTGAAATTGTGTTTTTCGTTGACCATATCACGGATTCCTGATCTGATTCCCTTTGGAAAATAGTAAAGACCGTGAGTTCTGAAGTACTATCAAGATTATAAGGTATTTCCACACCCAGGTTATTGTTAAAGACGAGGGCCTGATGATAATTGATGGTATCCAGTAGTAGTCCTTCACCACCTGAAATCGTCCCATTGAGTGAAGAGGAATTACTTTCCCAGAAAGTGTTTGATTTTGATAGGTCGTCGGCCTTAAGCCATATTTTAGGCAGCTGATCTAGTTCCTGTGCGGACAGGACAAAACATAGATTTAGCAAGAGCACCCCGGTGAGGGATCCCTTCACTAATTTATTATCCATAGCAGTTTGGTTAGGTTCTGAGTAACTTAATACGTCATGAGTAAATATATGTAACCCCGCTATTTAAAAAAATAATTCGATAACGAATTTTATAATAAATTCCATTATACGTTAAGAAAACCCTAACAAATTCACCGAAAGCTTATAGAATTAATGCTACATAGCTACTTTTTACTGTTGTTGCCAGAATACACTTGAAACAGATGAGGGAATCCTCATAAGAACGTCATTGCGAACGAAGTGAAGCAATCTCTCGCAAGAAAAGGATGGCTTCAATCGGGTATAAAAGCTCCCTCAAAATGATAATTTTAGTTCAAGACGTCATTGCGAGCGAAGTGAAGCAATCTCTCGCAAGAAAAGGATGGCTTTAATCATGTATAAAAACGCTCCTCAAAATGATAATTTTAGTTCAAGACGTCATTGCGAACGAAGTGAAGCAATCTCTCGCGAAGAATGACAATTAATAATATTCCGTTATATTTAAATAATGCATGTTCGTGGTGGCTTCGTCTACATTCTTACCAATTACAATCACACCACTTTATACACCGGAGTGACATCGGATCTACTTTCCAGGATTGAGGAGCATCGGTCTCACAAATTCCCTAAAAGTTTTACGGCCAAATATAAAGTCACCAAACTGGTTTATTTCGAGACCTTCCATTCCATTGAAGAGGCAATCATCAGAGAAAAACAAATCAAAGCTGGCTCAAGAAAAAAGAAACAGGACCTGATTTGTTCCACCAATTGGGATTGGATTGACTTGTATGATCAGGTTAAACGGTGGTGAGTGGAGCATCATTTTATCATTCTACCCAAAACCGTCCTTTCACGTGTCCGGAGACACTCGTAATCATTCAAGCTTCCAAGTGTCCTGAAGAACACTTCGAAGAACAGGGATTGCTTCATGAACTTCATTCCATTTCGTTCCTTTGCAATGACGGTTCAATATCCGGCCATAGCCAGTATCTCATTAAATTCCCTACGATCACATGATATGATCCCTATTTTTCTTTCACAATACCGACATTGCCAAAAGCTATAACTGAATGATGGCTATAAATCATTATACTATTTCTCACTGATGATACCCGAGCGGGCCAAAGGAGTCACAAGTGGACACTTGCGTCAGATGCTTTTTTATATAGTGAAAGTCTTTAATCCAAATGTCGTTTTCGGAAGTAAATCAAACCGGACATTTAGCCTTATAAATCTGAGCTCTCAAATTGGTGCTGATATGGTAACTGCTTCCGGAAGTGATCACAAATACTTCTCCCTTCTTCAGCTCTATGCTCTCATCTTCTGAAGAAACCTTAACTTCTCCTTCCAGTACAATCATGATCTCTAATGTCAAAGACATAGCCCTGTAGCTGGAGGTAAAGTCGAGGTCAATTTTACTTAATTCGAAATCCGGTGCAGGACTCTTATAAATTCGCTCTACTTCATCGGTCTGAATTTCTCCTTCAAGGATGTTTGGTATTGTTTCTTTGAAGGACACATGCTTGAGCAATTCTGCTACATCCACATGCTTAGGTGTGAGCCCTCCTCTGAGTACATTATCAGAATTGGCCATCAACTCCATGTTGTGTCCTTCCATGTAAGCATGTGGTACGCCTGCATCCTGAAAAACTGCTTCACCTTCATTGACCTTCACGATGTTGAAGAAAAAGATCGAATAGATTCCTTTATCTATATCCCCAACGGGACAAAACGACAAGTAGGCCTTTGAAGCCCAATATTCAGGACTGGATTTATCCAATGACTCAGACTCATATAGTGGTAAAATCCGATCGATCAGGGGTTGGAGCGTGGCATTGGTTTGCGCTGCTGGCTCCTCCATTATGGTTTGATACAAACCACGATAAGACTCCTCTTCGAAAACAGTCAACAAGTGGTTGAGCTCGGGAGTGGATCGAAGCACTTTCTTCAAGTCTTCTTTGGGTAGGAAGCCGTGCAACAACCAGAACTCACTCAAAGCTACCATGATCTCAGGCTTATGATTATCGTCCTTATAATTACGATGAGGGGCAGACAATGGAATTCCAGCTTCATTCTCCCTGGCAAATCCTTTCTCCGCTTCTGCCTTGGAAGGATGCACCTGAATGGATAGCATATCATAGACATCCAAAACTTTGAACAAAAACGGCAATCTGCCAAACTGATCATAAACCTGCTCTCCAAGTACCTGCCTGGGGTTTTTACTGATGAACTCGTTCAATGGCTCACCACTCTCCTCAATGATGGCCGGTGCCTTATCATGAGCACCCATCCAATATTCAGCACATTTTTCGTCTACCACAAACTGTCCAATCAATCTGGGAATGTATTCTGAACCGCCCCAGGCATAGTTTTGAACAACACCCTTGATTTTAAATAAAGCCATATGTCTAAAAAATCTAATTCAAATTAGCCTAAAAAAGGCTGAGCCACCAAAAACTGGAACAACACCTGTCAATCCCTTATCCTCATTCACAAATTGGTCCCGAAAATAATCCATCCCATTACTACTGCAAAATAGGTTTAAAGCATGAGTAGAAATGGCGCCAGCCAATCAGTCAATAGTTTTTATGCATATTATGAAGGTCATAATAGCACGAAGAGCTAAATATCCAGGCTGTAGAAGTCCTGTACTACCCCATAAGCTCCAAACCCCTCCTTAAACTGAATGAGCCCATCATTTAATTTTTTACCCTCATTTTCCGTTGAGATACCAAAGTTGAAATACCTCACTTCATTTTGATTTTTATACATATCGACCACGTAAGAAATAAGCCCCTCGGCTGCCCTAACGGCTTTACCTTCATCCGTCGAGGCAAGGTACTGGACATGAATGATGGATGGATTGATAAAGAGTAAAGCACCTGCAATCATTTCATCACCATCGAAACAAACATATAGCTTAATGTTATTCGGAAACCGGGAAGTAAGTAATTTCAACTCTTCTGCAGAGTGTACAGGGTTTACACCATGCTTTAGAAGTCCTTTTGCCACGATCGAAACAAAGGAATCGTAGTCGGAACTCTCGCATATTTTCAAGTTTTGGTTCTGGAATGTATCTAGATCCCGCTTTTTATTCCTTCTAAACCCATTTGTATGCTTCAGGTCAATACAGGAACTGATATCTCTACGTGAAACTTGTGCCCCTTTTAAATGCAAGGCATAAATATCTTCCTGACTCGGCTGTGTATGAAAAATATATGGAATTGCTTTATAGATTATTTTTTTTATACCGGTAGCCTTCAGATAAGCGATCAGAGCGTCGGTGATCTCAAGAATCATTCTTGCAGTTGTTTTTTCGGGGTACAACAAACCTCCAAACGTTAGTCCGCTATGACTAACGAGTGTATCACTCAATTCATTCGCAGGCAGAAGTGCTTTAATTTCACCTTTTGATTTGAAAATAAGGGAATGATCGGTAAAACGGTCACTGTGGTAGTCCATGAAATTCCTGTAGAAAATAAAGTGGGTGTTTTTACACTTTTCAACAGTTTTATTCCAATCCTCCTTCAACTGAGGGTTATACCTGACTACCTCGAAACTCATTTTTAATGGAAAAATTAAATCATGACATCCAGAAGAGAATAAGGAAATTATTCCTTTAATGTAAACAACAACTGACCATTGCAATAAACGATACCTTCTTCATTGGCAGAGATGCTTTCAATCATCAGCCTGCCTTTAAAAGCTTGATTTTCCTCCGAAACAATTATTTCTTCCTTAACAGATCTATTATTGAGGTCTTTATACCTCTCTTCCTGCGCTTTGAGTCCTTCATAAACACGATTCAAATCAAACGCCAGCATCGAATCTCCTTTGACTGACCTTAGTATCAAAGCCTTACGGTCAAAAGACAAAACTGCCACCGTGCTATCTGCCACTCGTAAAGTATCAGTGTGTGTCTCTCGTGAATGTATTGAAAAACTAAACTTGTAGACATAATCAAAGCCGGAGACATCAAGCAGCATCTTGTTATCGATGTAAGAATAGTAAGTTGGAAACTCTGTATAAACCTCTTCCGAATATTTGTATCCGTCCTGTAAACCCATCAATCGCATGGCAACTACACCCTCTGAATACCCCAGTTGATTTGCAATCTCTCTTGGACTCTGATCAAACCAGTCTTCAATGGCATTTACCCCGTGATAATCCTCCAGATAATACAGAATAGAAACCACTTCATTATGAAGGCTATCACTTAAGATGCCTTCATTCAGTTCCGGTTTGTCAAAAGTCAGCACAACAGTATCCGTTCGATCCCAAATAGGCTCATTTTTGATTTTTCCGTCCAGAATTCCAGCTTCGGTCAATACTTTTTCCAACCTATTCACCTGACTTCTTTCGCTCACACTAAACAACCCCCATGGCCCGAAGGAACAAAGCAGGATTATGGAGAAGAGAGAAATCGGGATCACCCGAATATCCTTCCCTCCTACAATCATGTATATAGATATCCCCGAAAGCCACACAGCAAGGAATATGGTGATGTATCTATTGATGGTCACGCCGTAATCCAAAACCCTGATGCCAATTGCCAGGTACAGCATCACAACCATAGGAATTAATACCCAATAATAGCCCCTTTTCAAAAACCGAATCGGGCTTCCGCTCTCCCGAATGGAATATGGATAAGCCAACAACATGGCCAAAATTCCCAGTACCGCCACTGCAATAATCATATAGGTGATGATCCCTGAGGGCCAGCTCCAAAGCGCTATAATTTTAATAGAATAGCTGTAAAGTATCAGAAAGTAAAGCCCTAAAAGAGGGATCAGAACGTAAAGAATAAATGTCCTCAATCCCTTGGGGTATACCTCATCTCCATCCAAAACATCATACTCATCAGGTACACCTGCCGCAAAGAACCAGGTATTGAATACACCAGCTATGAAAATGAAAATCTCAAAATACAGTTCATCCTGAACATCAACCTTAAAGAGTTCATCTAAAGCAAACAAGGCTAAAATCAAACCCACATAAATAAAATGAGAATAGAGCACCGCCAGCAAAAACCGGAGAAAAAGCACCTTATTAAACTGCCAGAAGCCATTGAGCGTACCACGGCTCAGGAAGGGTGCAAATGATACCAATAAATGTGCAGCAATGGAAAGGATGGTATACCGAATATAAGGTATGCTCTTGTTGAGTGTCTCCTCCGATCCCGGAAGGTAATAATATACTCCTATAAGCAGGAGTACCGCTACCCCAGAAACGATATTTCTAAAATTGCTGCTACGATCTGTTGCTTTTACATAGATGTCGACTGATAAAAATAAAGGAACCCCCAGGTAGCCACATAACAACAGGTTAATGTATGGAAAAGCATTATCAAGACTCGTTTCATGCTCTACCAGGAAGATGGCAAAATAGACCGCCATGCAAGCTGAAAAAATAACCAGTGGATGCTTTTTCAGTGCGTCTATGCCCTGTTCCACCAGATATTGAATTGAAGGAAGTTTCATATGCAGATTGTTAGCCGATTTCAAGATAACGCTATTTGACGAAATGAGATAGCCCTACTTCCAGTCCTACCATTTAGCTTTGCGACTTCAAAGTAAAAGGATGAAACAACTCAAAAGCACCATCGGCAGGTTAAGGCTATTGGCCATACTGGAAGGAATTAGCTTTCTGTTATTTGGCATAACCATGCCGCTTAAATATGCATTCGGGATTACTGAACCCAACTTCATAGTCGGCATGGCTCATGGCTGGCTCTTTATTCTTTATGTGATCTTTTGTTTCGAAAGCATCTTTAAATACGGTTGGTCATTTAAAGTTGGCACCATTTCACTAGTGGCATCTCTAATCCCATTTGGGACGTTTGTAGCTGATAGCAAAATCTTTAAACTCCAAAATGAAAATTGAACAGATTTAGAATTTTGTAGATCAAGGATTTTCAAAAATCACTTACGATCGAACTCATCGCGTTACTTTCAGAAAGTCTTTTCAATTATTGCCTAATAATTTAAACCCCTAAGGTATACGAAGGCTATTTAATTCATTATCGGACTACTTTCACCCACAGCCTTTCTAACAGCCGGTGCCACAACCGTACCAAGCAGTTCAATAGCCCTCATAAGCTTATCATGGGGCATCGTTCCAACACTTAAGTGCATTAGATATCTTGTTAGCCCCATCATCTCTTGCTGCGCCAGTATTTTATCAATCACCATTTGAGGGTCACCAAGTACCAGGGAACCCTCCGGTGAACGCATCCATTTATACTGGGCTTTGCTCATAGCCGGCCATCCACGTTCCTTACCCAACTGAGTCATGACCTGAGCATACGGCCCATAAAACACATCAGCCGCTTCCTGCTCCGTATCCGCGATAAAACCATGGCTATGCACAGCAATCTGCATTTGACTCAAATCATGCCCCGACTCTTCATAAGTTCTTTTATACAAATCTGTCAGCTGAACGAACCGCTCGGGCTGTCCCCCTATGATGGCCAGCGCTAATGGAAGCCCCTTAGAAGCCGCTCGTACCACTGATTGCGGCGTACCTCCGACGGCAATCCAGATCGGCAATTCATCCTGATAAGGTCTTGGGTAAACACCACGATCCTCGATTGCCGCACGATGTCTCCCCTCCCAGGTGACCTTTTCACTTTTGTTCAGCGCAATAAGGAGTTCAAGTTTCTCCGCAAACAATGAATCATATTCTTTGAGATTGTTACCGAATAATGGAAATGACTCAATAAACGACCCCCTACCGGCCATGATCTCCGCTCGCCCCTTGGAAAGCAGGTCTACATGAGAAAATTGCTGAAAGACCCGAACAGGATCATCGGAGCTGAGCACGGTTACCGCACTCGACAGTTTAATCTTTTTGGTTTTGACTGCTGCCGCCGCAAGAACCGTGGCTGGAGAAGAAACCACAAAATCTGGCCGATGATGTTCACCTATGGCATACACATCAAGTCCAACCTGATCCGCCAATTCAATTTCCTCCATGAGGTTTTTCATTCGCTCATAAGGACTAAGAACCTTACCGCTTTCAGGGTCGGCCGTGTTTTCTACGAAGGTGCTAATTCCTATTTCCATGGCATAACTAATTCTGATTTAAGAAATCATTCAATATTCATTTATTGACGTATAACCATTACTTGTTATAAATGGGTTATTATCCAAGAATCAAGCTGTGTAAATAGCAAATTAATACATGGTCATAAGCGTTTCTCACACCAGGCGTTCAATGCAAATTTTACCAATTAAGAACGTTTGCAGGTTACATTATTTATATTTTAAATGGTTTTTTTTGTGTTTTTAATAATTAGACCTGCCGATAATTAATATGTTTTAAAAATTTTAATTCTCATTTTATTAACAAAAATCATATTTTATAAATTGGCTTTTGAAGCAAACTAAATATAACCAAACTATGAGAATAATCTTCGCGTTATGTCTTCTAACATCAACGCAAATTTATGCCCAAAGCTGGCAACCCCTGTTCAATGGTAAAAGCCTTAGTAACTGGAAACAACATGGGGGAAAAGCTACTTACAAAGTTGAAGATGAAACTATTGTAAGCACCGCTATTCCAAACTCTCCCAACTCCTTTCTTTATACTAAAAGCTCTTACGGTGATTTTATTCTGGAACTCGAAGTTATGGTGGACAACCGCTTGAATTCGGGTATTCAATTCAGAAGTCAAATTAATGGCGCAGGTACGTTAGTAGGTTACCAATGTGACATTGATCCATCCGATAGAAAGTTCACGGGCGGAATCTTTGATGAACAAAATAGAGGTTGGCTTTATCCGTTAAGTCGAAACCCGAAAGCACAATCAGCTTTCAGAAAAGGTGAATGGAATAGCATACGTATAGAATGTTATGGCAATAGCATTCAAACTTATGTGAATGGAATGATGTGTAGCCGGCTGATTGATGACATGGCTTCTGATGGTATTATTGCCCTTCAAGTTCATTCCATTCCCGAAAAAGATAATGGCCTTCAGGTCAGATGGAGAGATATCAAAATTCTTACTGAAGATGTAGCGGAATATCTGTCAACTCCGGATCCGACTGTATCAGAATTGTCCTACTTAAAAAATCAACTTACCGATTGGGAAACAAATCATGGATGGAGATTACTCTGGGATGGACAATCAACTGATGGTTGGCGCGGTGCCAAGCTAGATGAATTTCCAAATAAAGGCTGGAAAATGGAAAATGGTGAACTAACTGTCCTGGCCTCTGATGGTGGTGAATCAACAGGAGGTGGCGATATCGTTACCACCAGAAACTACAGCAACTTTGAATTAGAACTGGAGTTCAAAATAACCGAAGGTGCCAACAGTGGCATCAAGTATTTTGTAGATCCATCACTGAATAAGGGATCAGGGTCTGCCATTGGTTGTGAATTTCAGGTTCTGGATGATGTAAATCACCCAGATGCAAAAAAAGGAGTTGAGGGTAATAGAACGGTAGGATCCCTATATGATTTGATTACTGCGAAAAACCTTAGCGTTGAAGGAAGATCCAAACAATTCAAAGGAATTGACAAATGGAATAAAGCATACATCATTGCAAAAGATGGTCATGTTGAACATTGGCTTAACAATGAGAAAGTTGTTGAATATGAGCGATTCTCACAGATGTTCGAAGCCCTTGTAAACTATAGCAAATATGCTGGTTGGGAAAATTTTGGAAGATGGCCAGAAGGATGCATCCTTTTGCAGGACCATGGCAATGAAGTTAGTTATCGTAGTATCAAAATCAGAGAACTCTAATGGAAAATAGAAGATCATTCATCAAAAAATCAGTACTCGGCGCTGCGGGTGCCTCCATGGCATTTTCGGCCTCAAGTTATGCGAGAATCATAGGCGCTAACGACCGCGTTCACATTGCCGTAGCCGGACTAAACGGAAGAGGAAAGGCCCTTGGTCTTTCAGCCTTAAAAACACCGGGTGCCTCAGTCCGCTACCTTTGCGATGTAGACAACCGACAGTTTTCTACTTTTAAGGATATGTTGGTAAAAGCTGGTCACGATGATAAGCTCAAGGAGGTAGAGGATTACAGAAAGCTCGTCGAGAAAAAGGACCTTGATGCAGTGGCCATAGCCACTCCGGAACACTGGCATGCTCCAATGGCCATAATGGCAATGCAAGCAGGAAAACATGTTTATGTTGAAAAACCTTGTGCTCACAACCCTTTCGAATGCGAACTTTTGGTTGAAGCTCAAAAGACCTATGGTAAAACGGTGCAAATGGGAAATCAACAGCGAAGTGCTCCTAGCTCCATTCAAACTATAAAAGACATCAATAACGGAATTATAGGCAACCCATATTATGGTAAAGCCTGGTATAGCAATTCCAGAGGCTCAATCGGAAGAGCCCAAAAAACCGCAGTGCCGGATTGGCTAAACTGGGAATTGTGGCAAGGACCAGCCCCAAGAAAAGACTTTGAAAACATTTGGGTTCATTATAACTGGCATTGGAACCGAAACTGGGGAACAGGAGAAATACATAACAATGGTACCCACGAATTAGATATCTGTAGATGGGCTCTTGGCGTTGACTACCCAAACCGCGTCACTTCTTCTGGAGGACGTTTTCACTTTGAGGATGATTGGCAATTCTATGATACGCAATTAGCCAATTTTGAATTTGATGGCAACAAGATGATCTCCTGGGAAGGGAAAAGCTGTAACCCTTCTACCTTTTTCGGAGAGGGCCGTGGAGCTGCAATTTATGGTACTGAAGGCTATGCCATATTAACCAGGAATGGTACCAGAACCTACAATAAGTCCGGAGAACTAATCAAAGAGCTCAAAGAAGATGAACAAAGCGCAACGCTTAACACGGTAGGAATTGGTGCACTTGACTTGAAACACATGACTAATTTCATCAAAGGCATACAATCTGTAGAAACCTTAAATGCTCCTATCGATGATGCGAGCATAAGCACCATGCTATGCCATTTGGGAAACATCTCACAGGATGTTCAAAGATCTCTAAACATTGATCCGACAAATGGTCGTATTCTCAAAGATGAGGAAGCAATGAAATTTTGGAAGCGGGAATATGAGCCCGGTTGGGAATTGAAAGTGTGATATTATGGATAGACGTTCCTTCTTAATTAAAAGCGGCTTAGCTTCAGGGGGATTGGCACTTGGATCTACATTTCTTAGTGCCAACTCCATCAGCAAACGCAAATTATGTGTTGGAGTTATTGGAACCGGTGATAGAGGACAAGGCCTCCTGGGTTTGATTTCTCAAATAGATCAAATGGAAGCCATCGGGTGCTGCGATGTGATACCATTCAGATTAGAAAAGGGGTTAAGTCTGGCATCACCCAAAGCCAAAGGCTATAAAGACTACCGGAAACTTTTAGAAGACAAATCCATTGATTGCGTCATTATTTGCACTCCGTTCTCTTTGCATGGACAAATGGCCATAGATGCTCTTAATGCAGGTAAGCATGTCTATTGTGAGAAGACGATGGCCATGGGTATTGATAGTATCCAAAAGACGATTGCAGTTGCTCAGGAAAACCCTGGATTGATTTTTCAAACCGGTCATCAATACCATACCTCTGAACTTTATCGAAAGGTTAGGGAAATCATTCAATCAGGATACATTGGCGATGTTACTGCCTACCACTGTCAGTGGAATAGAAATGGAAATTGGCGTCGTGAAGTGCCTGACCCAAAATGGGAACGCATTATCAACTGGAGAATGTACAAGGAGTATTCCGGTGGTTTGATCGCAGAATTAATGTCGCATCAAATAGATTTCATAAACTGGACCTCCGAATCTACTCCGGCCAAGTTTGCAGGATTTGGTGGTGTTGACCATTGGAAAGACGGACGTGAAACCTTTGATAACGTCCATCTTCAAATAGCCTATGAAAATGGGTTAGATGCGACATTTTCATGCACCACTACCAATGGGTTTGAGGATTATCAAATAAAGGTTCTGGGTAGCCAAGCGACCATTGTTATTGATTACAATGATGCCATGATTTATCCTGAACGAACCAGTCCTTCTGAACTTGGAATGGTAGACGGGGTCTCAGGAGCCACCCTACAGTCATGGCAAAAAGGCCAAGGTGTACCCATTCCAGCCAAAGGAATGGACCCTACCAAGCAGTCATTAATTGAATTCCGAAATTGTGTTTTTGAGGGTAGACAACCAGAATCAGGGGTTGAAACCGGAGGAATGGTAGCGAAATGCGTACATATTGCTTTGGATGCAGTTAGAAACAGTCAGGTTAAATTATGGAGTGATTATCCAAAATTGACTTGTTGAGGCTATTCGAAAAGAGCATAGCGAGAACTTATCAGATAAACAAGGCCATGTTGACATGACATGGCCTTTTTCATTGTGGTAAACCCCTATTTACTCCTCATAAAAATCCAGAAGTCCCTGAATGAACATTTCGTGCCAGCCTCCTACAATATCTTCAAAATCATTTTCCGGAATATTAGTATGATTAACCTCTAATGAGGTTCCTTTTTTATGTGGATGAAATTTCAGGGTCACAATGGATTCATCATGCGCTCCAAAATACCATTGTTCAACCAATTTTTTACCTGGATCGAAATCAACCAGCTCACCCACAATGCTTTCATCCCACATCGAAAATTCAGCTCCCTTTTTTAATTCAAACACTGCAGGGGATCCGGTCCACAGCTCAATAGTCGGCTTGAAAGTCAAAGCGGCGAAAACCTCTTCAGGCGCTGCGGGTATGGTAAAGTACTTTTTAAAATCTGGCATATCGCAAAAATATTCCATCACCCCTATTTAGTAATTATTAATAATTGTCGACAACAACTATTTGAGTAAAATACTTTCAAATCGATGCAACCTTTTTGAGAACTGTGCTTCCAAAAAAACGCACATAAAAGTGTTCGGAAGTGTACATAAACGAACACATTTTTCCTTCAAAATAAACTCAACTAGTTGATTATCAATACATTAAATCTTTTGGCACAATCTTTCAAGACTACTATTCAAATTCACACAAACTCTAAATGCACAAGTCATGAAATCGCTGAATAAATTTTTCATTCTGGCCTTAGCCCTGACGCTCTCCTTCGCATCCTTCTCTTCTGATTTGGATGATCCAAATAGTCAATCTGTAAAACAAGCTAAAGAAGCCGTTAAGCTTGCGGAACCGGATGATTATATCACTTTAGCTCAAAGTGCCGAGATATGTTTTTTACTCAAAGAGAATACCGAACAGGCATTATCCTGGATTGATCAATCATTGAATATAAAAGAGACCCCTTACAACCTTGAGATTAAGGCAGACTTTCTTGCTTCCATTGGTGATAAAAGCCTCGCTACAAATTATTACCTGAAAGCGGTGCTGGCTGCTGACGAATCGTCTTTGGATACCCATAACTCCCGAATACAGGACAAGCTATTGAGCTTAAGATGATCTCTTCTTTTAATTTCGTCTATCATGAGGTGACCCTTCCGGGTCACCTTTTTTATTGCTTTTGAAGCTCTGAATTAAATTATCCTAAAAACCCCCAGATTTTGTAACCTTTCAGATCTTTCCAAATCCTAAAAAGTGTACGATTTAACGCACGGTGTCGTACACTCACGCAAGTTGGCTGCCAAAAGCATCAACATAAACACCTGATTTCATGCAACTTATGGTTTATGGCACAGTCTTTCATAATGAAAAGACAAATTTTCACACTAAACTCATAAACTATAAATCATGAACACGCTGAAAAAACTCTCAATGCTAGCCTTAGGGCTGACCCTGTTCTCGTTTGCCTCTCTGGCTAATGGGTATGACTTCGATGACCCGAATAGCAAAATCGTTCAAAAAGCAATTGATGCTGTAGCCAATGCTGAGGATAACGACTGGGAAACCCTGGCCCAAAGCGCTGAAATCTGTTTTATGAAAAAGGAAAACATGGAAGAGGCTGTAACATGGATAGAGCATTCTATCAAAATCAAGGAAACCCCTTACAATATGGAGGTTTATGGAGACTACCTCGCATCTGTAGGCAAAAACAAAGAAGCCAGACGTCACTATTACAATGCCATTGTTTTAATCAAACAAAAGGAACCAACTTCGGAAAACACCAGACTACAACAAAAAATCTGGGACCTTCGGTAAGCATTGTTCTAAGTCAGATCCTAAAAAGGCGACCTATTGGGTCGCCTTTTTATTTCAGCCTATCTGCAAATATTTTTTTGAATTTCTCCACCTTCGGTGCCACTACAAACTGACAATAGGGCTGTGAACCATTTGACTCAAAGTATTCCTGATGATAGTCCTCAGCCGGCCAGAACTTTTCAAAGGCTGTGATCTCAGTGACAATGGAGTCCGGCCAGATTCCGGCAGCATCAAGCTCATTTTTTATATCTTCGGCGATAGCCTTCTGGTCTTCATTATGATAGAAAACCACTGATCGGTATTGCGTTCCCACATCATTTCCCTGTCTGTTTAATGTAGTAGGATCATGCGTTTTCCAGAAAACCTGTAATACTTCAGTCAAACTAATAACCTCTGGATTGAATGTTACCTGCACCACCTCTGCATGTCCGGTAGTTCCGCTACAAACTTCCCGATAAAAAGGCTCCTTGGTTTTACCTCCTGAATATCCTGAAACTGCAGATTCTACACCGCGCAATCTTTGGAAAACTGCCTGTGTACACCAAAAACAACCGGAACCTAAGGTGATTTTCTCCATAATCAATCATTCATTTCGTGGTGTAACACTATAACCACGTGAATAGTTTATTCCCTTAAAGATCCTGAATAGCTTCCAGAAAGCCACCGGTGATGGCCACAACTGATGGCCTTGGCATTTCTGCTCCACCCTTTGGCCAATTACTCGTGTAGTTATCCTGAGAAGATCGCTCCCCGGGATGCTGTACGCTCAGGAACAAAGTTTCCCAGTCATCTGAAAAACATGGACCGGTAAGCTCTGCTTCCTTAGGAGCACTGGCAACCTGAATGATCTTACCTGCCTGCTCACCATTCCTGATCAATACATACAAGCCATTATTTCCAAAGGACTCAAACATTCCCTTTCCTAAATTGGCTCCCTTGATATCAGAAGTAAACCACAGATTACCCACTTTATCAAAAATAAGGTTGTCAGGACAGGCAAACCCCGTTTCTTCGCCACCTGTCAATAAAGTGTCATAGCTGAAAGTAAGTGACTCGTAATTAGTGTCAGTCTCGCTCAGTTTCACGATGGAGCCAAAATGATTATCCTTTTTAACATTGTCCGTGAGAGAAATAATCACATCTCCTGTCAACGGGTCAATTTCAATGTCTTCCGGGCGATCCAGCTGACTGCCTCCAATCGCAATAGCTGCATCTCTACACCGAATTAACATTTCTGTCTCCGACTTAAACAAATGCGATAGCGAACCATAATCCAGATGTATCCATTCTCCTTTTTCTGTATTCGCTACGTATAGCTTTCCCGGGTAGATCTGCCCTGGCTCCTCCGAGATATACTTATACAGACAACCTCCTTCAATGTCATCTCCTGTGTATATAACCACTCTACCATCTTCCAGGGCCTGAACAGTGGCGCATTCATGCGCAAACCGACCTAGTCCCACATGCTTTTGAGCCTCACCGGTAATCGGATTCACCTCTACTACCCATCCATAATGTTCTGTTGGGTTTCCTTTAAAGCTTTCCCATCCCAGATAGCTCTTGCGGAACTTGGCATTGGCATAATCCCTTTCCCCGTAGAAATTATTATAATTTTCTTCGCAGGTTAGAATCGTTCCCCAGGGAGTCACACCACCCGAGCAATTAGCAAGTGTGCCTATAGCCTGGTCCTTCCTCGCTACTTTTTCATGCCACTTAAATGGAATAGGGGTATGAGCGGTGATTCGCTTATTTAACTCATCTCCGATAACAGGCTTCCATCCTCCAAAAAGGGATTTCTTTAGTTTAATAATGGACCCCCCAACCTCATACATCTCCTTATCAATCTGATTACTATTGCGCACGTTAACCTTGTCCTCCGGGTTAAAACCACTGATCAAGCGTGGATTGATCTGCTCATGATTGACCCAAAGTATCGCCTCCCGGCCTGACTGGGGCAAAAACGCGATGTAATCATTATCATAACCAAAAGTATCCTCAGAAGAAATAGGATCACCCCAACTAAGCAAGACCTCATATTCCAAACCATCAGTGAGCAGTAGCTCATCCTTCAGACTTGCATTCATTCCATCTCCCACTTTTGAGCGACATCCCTGCAAGCCCACCTGAAGCATTGGAAAAATAATTGCACCCTTTCCTAAAAATTCTACAAAGTTTCTTCGTTTCATTCTTAATGAAATAATTTAACAGATAAGGACGCTAAGCTAACGTTATGGAATATTATATAATAATTGCTGCCTCTATTATTATCATCTTATCCTATTTATTCAATTGGATATCTAAGGAAACCAATTTCCCATCGGTGCTACTATTGATCGCTTTGGGCATCGGGATGCAACAATTGATCTCAATGACATCGATCAGTTATGATCGAATTATGAAAACTTTTTCTGAAATACGAGTGCTGGAGTTGCTCGGAACTTTGGGACTGATCATGATCGTGCTTGAAGCCGCTCTGGATCTTAAAATCGAGCGCAAAAAACTACCTTTAATCTTAAAATCCCTACTTATTGCCTTTCTGGGTTTGATTTCCTGCACATTTATCACCGGTTACCTGATCATGGTCGCTACCGATAAAATGAGCTACACTGAAGCCCTGATCTATGCCACACCGCTCTCTATACTCAGTAGTGCGATAGTTATCCCAAGTGTTGCAAACCTGCCTGAGTCTCAAAAGGAATTTCACGTGTATGAAAGTACCTTCTCAGATATCCTGGGAATCATGCTATTCTATTTTTTGATCAATCTGGCAAGTAGCACAAACCATGCGCTCGCCGTGGGTGATTTCACTGTGGGACTAATCATCACCATATTCGTTTCGGGCTCCCTTTCATTCTTGTTGCTGTACGTATTTCAAAAGCTAGAGGCGAAGGTTAAAATCTTCCTGATGATCTCTGTCCTTATTTTGCTTTTCGGTTTAGGAAAGTTGCTTCATCTCTCATCCCTGATCATTATTTTGATATTCGGCATTATCCTCAGCAATCATCGAGTCTTCTTTGTAGGAAAGTTGCACAACCTCATTGACCGTGAAACCACCGATAAAATTTATGATTCGTTTCACATGATCACTATGGAGTCGGCTTTTGTGATAAGGACCTTCTTCTTTGTAATATTCGGTTTTACCGTCGCACTGGCATCGATCATCAATTTTAAAGTGGCTGTGATTAGTGCTGCTATTTTGATCTCAATCTACCTCATCAGGTTGCTTATCCTGAAAATTGTGATGCATCGGGATATCAAGCTAGCGACATTCATTGCACCTCGAGGACTGATAACATTGCTGCTTTATTACAGCATACCCCTTGAATTTAAATCTATACATTTCAATGAGGGGGTCTTGCTTTTTATCATCATCATATCAAGTCTGGTAATGACCTATGGACTGATCAAAATGAAGCACACTGATGAAGCTGACATGATTGAAGAATCGGCGATTGAAAATGATCAAACGGAATCTGAGCAATCATCGGATGATCCCTTGTTATAGATTTTGACTCCAGGCGTTGAACATTGCCGTCTGGGCTGAATCCGGATTGGAGACAACATTTAATGATTCAATCCCTACTTTTTGTAGCACCTCAAAGACTGGTAGGTCCTGGTTTCCTGTGATATATGAATCCATAAAACCCTGCAATTCCGGATAGGAAAGGTCTACCAATACCTCGATGAGACCATCATCGGAAAATGGAGTTCCTGGTGCGTATCTCGCATTCAATTCCTGAATCAGCTCTCTCAAACCAAAAGTACCATCAGACCATTCCAACAACTGAATATCCATTAACAACGCCGCCAAACTTCCTTTATAATAAACACTCGCAAAGTAGGATAAGCCTTCCTTGGTAAAAGAGACCGCACTGGCCTCCGTCAGGCTTACATCCGGATTACCGTATTTATAGTTGGTATACTTTAACCTGATCTCATCAAGCAATTCATCAATCGTGAGTGTACCACCACGATATAATAGCATGTCGGAAGCCCATTCCGTTACACCCTCATAAAGCCAAAGGTGTTTGGATGCTGTTGGACCACTATAGTCAAACTCATCAATCATCTCACTCCGAACACGCAAAGGCGTAACTGTGTGGAAAAACTCATGAGCCGCGATTCCCCGAATTGATTTTCTGTAACCGTCGGTTAGTTCATTGTCCATCATTACGTAGACCGAACTATTACTATGCTCAAGCGCACCGGCATGTAAAAAATCGAATACAAACAGGAAGTCGTAACTTAAAACCGGGGATTCTTCCAGAAACTCAAGAGCGTCCTCCACCACGGCCAAAATATCAGATTGGATTTTGCTCGCTTCATTCAAACCAGAATTAGAATAGCAGTACAAACCCACCTTCAGGTTATCTACCGTCATGCTAACTGAGCTCAAATTCCCTAATAGCATTGGAGAATCAACCATCTCGTGATAGTTTGGTGCCATATACAATCCACTATCATTCGGTGCGAGATCACTTGCCACTTTCCAACCAGATGGGTAATCCAGCTTCACACTGTAATTCCAGTCCTCCATACCTAGAGGATAACCAAGAACTCCGAACAAATTTAAAAGAGCATATTCCGAATTTATCGAGGTTCCTCCCATGGGATAGATTCTTCCTCCTTCCAGGTCATTTTCCCATGTTTCTGCTATCCGGTACTGAATGTAATAAGCTCGTTCTTTGTCAGCAATCCTCCACTGGTTCGCAGAAATCTGTTCGACTCCAATCTTCTTCGACTTTTTATCAAAAACCTCAATACTGGTCACATACCTTCCATAATTAGCCATACGATACGTGCCTGGTACGGCTGCGGGAAATTGAAAAATGTCGGAGGACAGTTCAGACCCCTCGAAATAGACCTTGACTTCGAACTGATCTATGGCATCACGACTATCTTCAATCGAAACCTGATAGTAGATTGAACTCGTCAGATCTATTGAACCGGGAATCGGTTCAATTTCAAAATCATCGCTACAACTGTATAGAACAAGGACAAAAGAAAAAGCGACGAGAGAGGACCTTATGTGTTTAATTAAGAACATTAACAATTATCTACTTTACCTGGAACAACGGCCCATTAGGTCTTAGTTCTTACGGATAATCACATTATTAAGCTAACCAAAAATATAATATTATCAATCTTGAACTTTGAGGTTTTTCAACAATTACCTACCTTCCCTACACCAACTATTCCATTTCAATTATTATTCTGTAAAGACCGCCTTTAGTCATTGTATGCAAAAGTTAGAGACACTCGCTGCAGAGGGAAAAATCAATCAGAACGCAAGTATTCGGGATAAGCAAGCCGTTATCATTAATGCACCGGTTGAAAAAGTATGGTCCTTAATGGTAGACGCTAAAAACTGGAGCAAATGGAACAATGAGATCCATGATGTAAAGATTGACGAGGTTAAGGAAGGTGAAACTTTTACCTGGAGCCTGAAAGGATCAAAGAAAAAGACCAAAATCGCCAGGGTGATAAAGCACGAATTGATCGCGTGGGTCTCAACATTTCGGGGGATCAAAGTAGCCAGGGTATGGAAGCTGGATGAAACCGATGGCAATCAAACCATTGTCACCTGCGAAGAATCAATGCAAGGTCTCTTAACCATCATTTTTGGTCATCAGAACCTTCACGAAAGCATGCTCCACTGGCTGGAGGCGCTTAAGAAAGAAGCAGAAAAAAGCTAGACTTATTTATCTAGCTCTGCCAATTCATCTTTTAACACCTGGAAATCAGGAGTTAGCTCAAGTGCTTTTTTATAGTATTCTTTCGCTTTATCGACATTGCCCTGATCCTGCTGGATCATACCTTTCAAACGATAAGCACATGTAGTTAAAGGAACTTCCTGTTGCTCTTTTTGGGTCTTTGGAAATATCAACATTACCTCAGCAGCTTTAGGGTTTTCGATGATTACGTCCACATTAACATTACTCTCGTCATATCGCTTAGCGTTCTTTTGCAAAAAGGCCAATTTGTAAAGCGTCCCTAAATCGTTGTTGTGCAGGTACAATTTCTCATAGTAGTAAATGGCCTTAGGCAATACACTTAATCGCTCAAAACTTAATGCAGCGATTTCCACCGCAAATTTGTCCTTAGGATCAATCTCCACCACATCCTGAGCAATCAAAGCCGCAGAAGCCATTTGATTGTAATCATAATACCATAATGCTAATGAATCCAGTAAACTGGTATTTCCGGGGCTATACGAGATCAAATTATAAAGCGCCATTCGCGCCATGGCCGGATCATTATAATCCTTGGCCATTTGATACATGTAAGCCAGTCTACTAAATTCAAACGGAACCGAATCCTGTTCTTGCATGGCCTCCTGTGCTCTCAGACCGAAAGCCAGCAGTACAACCACAATAAATGCATAATATTTTTTCATACTTGTTTATTATTCAAATCTAAGGCTGCAAAAATAGAAATTACTTTGATATCGCGGTCAAACCTTTGGATAGACCCAACGAAAGCATCAATGAACGGGCCTCTTCATAGTTGTTGTGAATTGTGCCTTCTAGTACGGCCTCCTTAATGGCATTCTTAATCTCACCTACTACAGGTGATGGAGAGATCCCAAATGTCTCGATAATCTCCTCCCCGCTGATTGGTGGCTGGAAATTTCGAACATGGTCGCGCTCCTCCACTTCTTTGATCTTCGCTTCCACCTTAATGAAGTTAGCCAGGTACCTTCTCACTTTGTTAGGGTTCTTGGATGTGATGTCAGCCTTGCAAAGCTTCATTAAATCATTGATATCATCACCTGCCTCATAAAGCAACCTCCTTATCGCCGAATCAGTCACTTCTTCATTGACCAAAGCAATTGGTCTTAAGTGAAGTCTTACGAGTTTTTGAACATATTTCATCTTCTCGTTCAGAGGAAGCTTGAGCTTGCCAAATATCTTAGGAACCCACCGGGCCCCAAGGTCTTCATGACCATGAAAGGTCCAGCCAGTTCCTTCAGAAAACCTTTGGGTTGCCGGCTTTGCGATATCATGCAAAATGGCTGACCACCTTAACCATAGATCATCAGTTACCTCACTGATGTTATCCAGTACCTCGAGCGTATGATAAAAATTGTCTTTGTGGGACATCCCCTTGATCACTTTTACCCCATGCAGTTTTTGCATCTCAGGGAAAATCATTTTCAATATCCCGGAAGTAAAAAGCAATTTGAACCCATAGGAAGGTTTTTTGGACAAGATGATTTTGTTTAACTCATCAGAGATACGTTCCTGTGAGATAATCTCCAGTCGTTCCTTATTATCCTCAATAGCCTGCCAGGTCTCAGGCTCAATATCGAACCCCAGTTGCGATGCAAAGCGTATCGCTCTCATGATCCTTAATGGATCGTCTGAAAAGGTAATTCCAGGCTCCAGGGGGGTCTTGATAAGTTTTTCCTCCAGATGCTCAATTCCACCAAACGGATCGATCAACTCTCCAAAATTCTCTGCATTCAAACTAATAGCCAGCGCATTGATCGTAAAATCCCGACGATTCTGGTCATCTTCAAGTGTCCCATCCTCTACTATCGGCTTCCTGCTGTCAGCACGATAAGATTCCTTGCGTGCCCCCACAAACTCCAGTTCCCAATCCCCATATTTGATCGCGGCCGTTCCAAAACGCTTATAAACTGCCAGGCTGGCTCCTTTTCCAATCTTATCACTCACTGCTTTCGCCAGACCAATCCCACTTCCAACGCAGACTACATCAATATCCTTACTTTCTCGCTCCAGCAAAAGGTCTCTCACAAACCCGCCAACTACGTAGGTATCCACCCCTATTTCTTTTGCTACCTCCGAGACCAACACTAAAGAAGGAATGCTTCGTACCCTTTCACCAAATTCGATATCTGTAATCATTAAGGCAAAATTAAAAAGTACAGGGCAATATTGCCCCTTTAATCACACCTATCACTAAACGACTATTTACCCGCTCACTTTTCATTTCCTTAGTCACCTTTAAAAACCAGATCATATTAGATTTGCTGAACTTAATCCCGAAATGAATCAGACCGAATCAAAAGAACGTATCGATCAGCTCACTGATCAACTGAATCACTACAACTACCTCTATTATCAGGAGAGCAAGTCTGAAGTTTCGGATCAGGAATTTGATTACCTTCTCAAGGAACTAGAGGAACTGGAAACTCAACACCCCGACTTGAAAAGAGAAGACTCTCCTACTCAACGAGTTGGCGGTTATATCACCAAAAGTTTTAATACGGTACGGCACAAGTATCCGATGTTGTCTTTAGGCAACACTTACTCACGAGAGGAGCTGATAGATTTTGATAAACGAGTGGCCAAGGGGCTTAACGACGATTCATATGAATATTTCTGTGAACTCAAATTCGACGGGGTTGCCATCAGCCTGACCTATGAAAACGGGATTTTGAAGCGAGCGGTCACACGTGGGGATGGACAAAAAGGAGACGATGTCACTCAAAACGTAAAGACGATCAGAAGTATCCCTCTTAAGGTAAGTGGTGATTTTCCCGATGTTTTTGAAGTCCGGGGTGAAGTCTTTATGCCCAATGATGTCTTTCATCAATTAAACCAGGAAAGACAAGAAGCTGGCGAAACGCTACTGGCTAACCCAAGAAATACCGCATCAGGAACCCTTAAAATGCAGGATTCATCGGTGGTAGCCAAAAGAAAACTTGATTGCTATCTCTACTCCCTGATGGGAGAAAATCTTGATATTGAAAACCACTCTGAAGCCATTTCAAAACTTGAGACGCTTCGTTTCAATGTCTCCCCCACCTACAAAAAATGTAGCACCATTGAAGATGTATTTGACTACATCGATGAGTGGGAACAGAAAAGAAAGACCTTACCATTGGAAACAGATGGTATCGTGATAAAGGTAAATAACACAGCACAGCAACAGGAATTAGGTTTCACCGCCAAAATCCCTCGTTGGGCAATAGCCTATAAATACAAGGCCGAAGGTGCACAAACGGTACTCAAAGACATTACCTACCAGGTAGGTCGAACAGGCGCTATTACACCGGTGGCTGAGCTTGAACCAGTACTACTAGCAGGAACCACTGTTAAAAGAGCTTCTCTTCACAATGCCAATGAAATTGAAAGATTGGATATCCGAATTGGCGATTATGTAGCTGTGGAGAAAGGCGGTGAGATCATTCCTAAAATTACCGCAGTAGTAAAAGAGTTACGTAAGGATGAGGCTCCCCAAACCGAATACATCAGTGAATGTCCCGAGTGTGGAACGGAACTCATCCGTAAAGAGGGTGAAGCCAATCATTACTGTCCAAATGAAACCTCCTGCCCTCCCCAGGTCAGAGGTCGCGTAGAGCATTTCATTTCGAGAGATGCCATGGACATTAATCACCTGGGCCCAAACACGATTAAAGGGTTATTCGATAAGGGACTGATCAATGACCTGGCGGACCTGTACACACTGACCTATGAGCAGGTATGTGATCTGAAATTTGAGATCATGGATCCGGCAACCGGAGAAACCAAAACACGTTCGCTCAAAGAAAAAAGCGCTACTAATCTCATAGAGTCCCTTCAGGCTTCCAAATCGATGCCATTCCAGAATGTTTTGTTTGGATTAGGTATTCGATATGTAGGAAAAACAGTGGCAGAAAAACTGGCCATGCACTTTGGCAGCATTGATGCGATCCTCTCAGCTTCGTTTGAAGATATTGTGGCTGTTCATGAGATAGGCGAACGGATTGCAAGTAGTGTGATAGATTTTTTCGGAAAGGATGCCAACATATCGATTATTGATCGTTTGAAAGAAGCCGGTCTTCAGATGGAAGCGGAACAGCCAGCGGCACCAATTGCGGACAAGCTCAAAGGAAAGACCTTCGTGGTTTCTGGTGTATTCACCCTGTTTGATCGTGACGAACTCAAGAATTTGATCAAGCAAAATGGTGGCAAGGTCGGCAGCAGTATTTCAGGCAATACTGATTACTTGGTGGCTGGTGACAAAATGGGGCCTTCCAAGCTGGAAAAAGCACAAAAACTGGGCACCAACATCATTACTGAACAAGATTTTAAAACAATGATTAGCTAACCTATGCTAAAGCAGTATGTAATAAACTATAAGACACAGCGGCAGGAAAAACGTCGTGATCATAGCAATCATACCAGCTTTGCAAAAGCTAAAAAGATTGGATTACTATTTACCGAACTACCGCAAACGGATATTGAAAATATCCAGAAAATCATCAGTGATTTAAATGCTGAAGGTAAAGAAATCAGTACTTTAGCGTTTTGTAAGAGCAAGGAAAAAAGTTCTCAGGAATTTCCGCTTTTTGACACCAAAGACATCAGTGCTTTTGGCCAGATCCAATCGGAAGAATTAACATCTTTCATCGATGATGATTTTGATTTTTTGATTTGTCTTGACAATAAAAAAAATTATCTGGTTCAGTATGTGATGGCACATACGAAAGCCAAATGCCGAGTTGGTTTTTATAAAGCTGACCATTTTCACCAATTCGAAATGATCATTCAGGGAAATGATGAGGGGAAAGCTGGTAGTGAGGATATCCTGAGATATTTAAAAATGATCCGAAGTAATGATTAATGAGAGATTAACGGGTACGGGAGTTGCACTGGTGACCCCTTTCAATGAAAAGCTTGAAGTTGATTATGCAGCCCTGAAAAAGTTGCTTGAGCACATAAGTAATGGAGAGGCGGAATACCTGGTTATACTGGGAACAACAGGAGAATCAGCGACCATCGCACCGGAGGAAAGGTTTAAGATTATTGAGTTCGTTGTCGAAAACAACCCAAAGCAGCTTCCTTTGGTATTGGGGTATGGAAGTAATAATACCACTACCATAAAAAGCGCACTTCAGCAGTTTAAGGACTACCCTTTTGATGCATTGTTAAGTGTTAGCCCGTATTACAACAGACCTTCCCAAAAAGGCATTATAAGACATTATCAGGAAATAGCGGATGTAAGTCCATTCCCGGTAATATTGTACAATGTGCCACCAAGAACAGGGTCTAACCTGGAAGCGGCTACCACAATAGAACTCGCTAAACATCCTCGAATCATTGGCACCAAAGAGGCTGCCGGTGATTTGGTGCAATGCTCTGAAATCATTGCCAATACCGATGATGATTTCCTAATGATCTCCGGTGAGGATGCATTAACGCTACCAATGATCTCATTGGGTGGAAATGGCGCAATATCAGTTATTGCAAACCTTCAGCCATTTGAATTCAGTGAAATGGTGAGGTTGGCACTAAAGGGAGACTATAAAGGAGCCAGCAAACTCCACTTTGCTTTATTAGAAGGATATGAACTGGTTTCAGCAGAAGGAAACCCGGTTTCTTTGAAAACTGGCTTGGAAGCCGCAAACATTATGAACAGGCGCGTACGTATGCCGCTTTTTGAAGGTTCGGATGACTTGAAGAACAGGTTTATTGACTACTTGAAATAAAATAGATCAGTCCAGAAAGTTGTGGATGCCATTGGTATAACAACATTCTAAACTAAAGGGATATTACTAATCGAGAGAGAACCGGTTTGCGGGGGGATTATCCAAGGCCAGTGTAAACTATTTTGATGTTAGAGCATTATTCAACAGATGTTTAAGCGATGTTGTCAAAATAGTTTTTGGCCTGCGACCGGCTAGGTTGGTCTCCTTTTCCTTTGCCCGATCCGCGGCTGCGGTCATTTTCTTTTAGATACCCGCTCCGGGAGCAAAAGAAAATGAGGTTAATCATTTGATTGAAATGGGGTCTAGCCTTGATGCGCCAACATTTCACAAGACATATGTCAATCTCTAAGAGATTTGTTGCTTGATCCAAAGACAGTTAAAAAATATAAGACAAAAAAAAGACAGCTTTTAAAAGCTGTCTTTTTTTATTCATCAACAAGGAAGCAAATTATCCTTGGTTTTTAATCTCTTGAACTTCAACTCTGATCTCTTGAGATAGATTTTTTAGCTCTTGCATTCCCTTTCTTACTCTTGTTCCTGCAGCAGCGTTTCCTTTGTCATAGAACTTGCTGAAATCACCCTCTAGAGATGTTAATAACTCTTGAAGTTGCTCGAATCTTTTCATATTGATGATCTTTAAGGTTACTGATAATTATTCGTTGAGCAATTTATACAAAATGTTCAAAAATCAAGCTTTAATGTAGAAAAAAGCTATATCTGAGTTAAAGATGCTCCTTCTACCCCTGCTCTTTGATACACACCGTCATCGAGTTTGCTCTTAACTACCTCGAATGCGGTTAATGTTTCTTTCACATCATCTAACGAATGAGATGCTGTCGGTATTATTCTTAAGATGATAGTTCCTTTAGGAACAACAGGATAAACCACTACCGAACAGAAAATACTATGCTCCAAACGAAGATCCTTCACAAGATTCACAGCCTCCATCACTTCACCATTCATTACAACCGGTGTTACAGGTGATTGTGTAGTTCCAATATTATAACCGTTGTCTCTGTATCCGTTTTGAATAGCATTTACAATGGTCCAAAGCTTATCCTTATGCTCTGTACTGTTTCTGATCAACTCCAATCGCTTCAATAAACCTTTAACCAGAGCCAGAGGAAGGGATTTAGCAAAGATCTGAGACCTTACATTGTACTTAATAACATCTATGATCTTGGCATCACCCGCGATAAACGCACCGATACTAGCCATTGATTTCGCAAAAGTTGAGAAGTAGATATCAATCTCATCCTGTACACCATAATGCTCTCCAACACCAGCGCCAGTAGCACCCATCGTTCCAAAACCATGAGCATCATCTACCATCAGACGGAATTCATATTTCTTCTTCAGTTCGACGATATCTTTCAGATTACCAAGGTTACCGGACATTCCGAAAACTCCTTCAGTGATTACAAGGATACCCCCGCCAGACTCTTTCGTCAACCTTTCAGCTCTTTGAAGTTGCTTTTCAAGGTTGTCCATATCATTATGGGTATATACAAATCTTTTACCCATATGTAATCTTACACCGTCAATAATACATGCGTGAGATTCCGCATCGTATACGATTACGTCTTTACGGTCAACTAACGCGTCAATTACTGACAATACACCCTGATAACCAAAGTTCAGCAACATACCTGCCTGCTTACCTACAAACTCAGCAAGCTCGCTCTCCAACTGCTCATGAAACTTGGTGTTACCAGTCATCATTCTTGCTCCCATCGGGTAACCGAGGCCATGCTCAGCAGCTGCATCTGCATCAGCCTTTCGCACTTCCGGGTGATTAGCTAAACCAAGGTAGTTGTTCAAACTCCACGTTAATACTGTTCTTCCCTTGAATTGCATCCTTGGAGCAATTTCTCCTTCCAACTTAGGGAACATGTAGAAATTGTCATCAAAATAGGAATGCTGACCAAGTGGTCCCCTATCCTGAAGTAATTTTTCGAATAAATCCATTTACGAATTGTTAAATAACCGTGTAAAAAACGAGCTACAAATCTAACATTAAATTAAATATCCCATTGAAAAGATGGATCAATTTCAAGGAATACAATCTTATTTTCACAATGAATTAAGCAACCTTCTAATTTGCGATACTTTTGTGGTCCGGGCTGGCCTGCCAATATTGTGGGCAATGCCTGAGCAAAAGTTGAAATGATTATTAAGGTAATATTATCCTATAAAACAGGTATCGATGAATTCTATGCACCATCTTATTCTCGCTTCTAATAGCCCCAGAAGAAAGGAACTGCTTCAAAAGGCCGGTTACCAGTTTCAGGTGGTTACTTATGATCTTGAAGAACATTTTGATGACCGAATGCCTGCCCACCAGGTTGCAGAGTTTTTAGCCATAGAGAAAAATGCTTTCTACCGAAAAAAACTCGAAAACCAGGTCGTGATTACTGCTGATACGACCGTGGTGATGGGTGATACTGTTTTTAACAAACCCAAGGATATGCTCGAAGCCCTGGAAATGCTGAGGTCATTTTCAGGTAAGACTCACCAGGTGATCACCGGGATATGCGTTTCAAGCCTGAAAAAAGTAAAATCGCTTTCAGTCATAACTGAGGTGACTTTTTCTGATATGTCTAAGTCAGAAATGGAACACTATATCTGCGAATATCAACCCATGGACAAAGCGGGCTCCTATGGTATTCAGGAATGGATTGGATTAACCAAAATTGACAAAATCAACGGTTCATATACCAATGTTGTCGGACTCCCAATGAAAGAGCTCTACGATCTTCTTAAGTACGATTTTGGAATAAGTCCATTGGACTAATTATACAGCGACCTCTGCCTTAATCGGAGGATATGGATCATAATTCTCAAGCGTGAAGTCTTCAAACTTGAATGAGAAGATATCCTTCACTTCAGGGTTTATATTCATAGATGGCAATGGACGTGGCTCACGCGTCAATTGCAACTCTGCCTGCTCAAAATGATTAGAATACAAATGCGCATCACCCAAAGTGTGGACAAAATCACCATATCCGAGACCGCATACTTGTGCAATCATCATGGTGAGCAAGGCGTACGAAGCGATGTTAAAAGGAACTCCTAAAAACACATCAGCACTTCGCTGATAAAGTTGGCAGGACAGCTTGCCATCTGCCACATAAAATTGGAACAAGCTATGGCAAGGCGGAAGCCCTGACTTGGCCATGACCGGTACATCTTTCGGATTCCATGCAGAAACCAGCAGTCTTCTGGAGTCCGGTTTTGACTTGATGTCCTCGATTAACTGAGTGATTTGATCCACGCCCTCAAAATCTCTCCATTGCTTTCCGTAAACAGGCCCTAATTCTCCCCATTTCGCAGCGAAAGCCTCATCTTCTTTGATCTTCTCTTTAAAGGAGGTTAACTCCGCCTTCCACTCCTCCGAATATTTAGGCAGCTTATCCACCAGTCCACTTTCATTCAGGTAGTTTTGAAAAGGCCATTCATTCCATATATTCACTCCATTCTGAACAAGGTACCTAATATTGGTATCACCCTGCAAAAACCAAAGAAGTTCATGAATAATAGACTTTAGATGCGTTTTTTTAGTTGTGACCAATGGAAAACCTTCCGATAGATCGAACCTCATTTGATAGCCAAAAACGCTCTTGGTTCCGGTTCCGGTACGATCACTTTTCACCGTTCCTTCATCCAGTATATGTTGCATCAAATCGAGGTATTGCTTCATCTTCGTCTTTTCTAATATTAGTATTGCTAAATTAACCAAAAGACGAAATTCTGAAGGGACCTATTCACAAGTATTGCCAAAAACTCTCTTCTATCCGGTTCAGAAGGGTGCTGATTATCTGCTGGTTGTCGATAACGGCTATTTGCACCTTTCAGATGAGGTGCCTCAAACCTGATTTTGAATTTGAGAAGCTATTTCCTTCCAAAGACCCAGATATTACCTTCTATGAATCTCATCTGGAAAGCTTTGGCTACGACAATGATTTTTTATCCATCGTCTTTGAGCACGCTCCCCTCTTTGATCAGGACTTCCTAAACCAGGTTAATCATGCAACAGAGGTCATTAAATCGATTGATGGAGTTCAGAAACTACATTCCCCTCTTAATTTGATGGAGCCCATTTCCGGACCGATGGGGATCCTTTATATCCCTTTGATCCACCTTGACCAACGGGAAAAACTTGCTGCAGACAGCGCACGAATTTTTTCACACCCGTTTTACACCTCTCTGTTTGGAAAGGACCAAAACTCCCTGATAATCAATGTTACCCATGATCACTTCACGACACCGGAACATGGAGATGCGTTTATCAGCTCAATTGAAAAAATAATTACAGAGCATCAGCTTAAAGCGCGATTGGTGGGCAAACTCACTGCACAAAAGGCTTTTATTGACCTTATCGGAAAAGATTTCGGGTTATTTATTGTCACGGGATTAATACTCAGCCTGATACTACTGAGGATCATTCTCAAATCCTGGAAGTCCACCTTGATCCCTTACGTCATAAGCCTTACAGCCCTGATCTGGTTGATGGGGTTAATGGGCTTTTTAGGCATTCAACTGACCATATTAAGTTCGTTGATCCCTCCTATAATTCTCTTTGCCTCAACCGCCGATGCCATACATCTCATCAACGCATTTAACAGGCAAAAAGGCACCTCATCTGAACGCATAGACGGGGCGCTTAGTCAGGTTTTCTTGCCTACCCTACTAACATCGCTTACTACTGCCATCGGTTTCTTCAGCTTATATACCATTGGAACGGTACCCGTTCAGGAAATGGGGATTTTTGCTGGAATCGGTGTGTTGATGGCCTTTTTCATCACATTGCTGGTGGGCCCGATCATGTTATTCTCGCAAGAATCAGCAGAGACCAAAACAGCCGATTATAAACTGTATGTGATATGGTTGCTCAGAAACCAAAAGACGGTGGTAGTTCTTACCTTGTTCCTATTGGCCATCGGCCTGTTCGGAATTAAGTATTTAAAAACCGATGCGTATCTGTTAGAAGACCTTCCGGACGCCAATCAGGTAAAGCATGATTTTCAGTTTTTGGAGGATCAATATCATGGCTACAAACCCTTTGAATTAGCCTATTGGCCGTCTGACAGTAACAGCACCATTTGGGATTATCAGGTAGTTTATGAAGTGTCCAAAATCCACAATTACCTTGACAGCAACTACAATATCGGCCGGATGTGGTCTCCGATCATGCTGACAAAACTTGCCAATGAAATGGTCAATGGCAGTCAGGCCTCGCAATTTCAAATTCCCACTGACAAAGAGTACGAAAATGTCAGCAAAGCCATGCGTTATCTTCTTGTCCGCGATAGTAGCGTCCATCAAACTACCACCAAAAACTTCCAATACGCTCGAATCGTGGGGTTTATTCCAGAGTGGGGAAGCCATCAGACCAACCTCAAGAATCAGGAGCTGGAGCACTTCCTCGCTAACAATATTGATGCAGATAAAATCCAATATCGGATAACCGGCACGACCTACCTCATTGATAAGAGTCATCACCTGCTGTCCCACAACCTGATCATGGGACTTCTGATCGCCATTGGTATTGTATCGACAATACTGGGAATATACTTTAAGTCATTTAAGCTTTTGATCATCAGCCTTATACCTAACCTAATACCTCTGGCATTAATTGCCGGAATCATAGGCTGGTTTGGCATTGACCTTAAACTCACCACCTCAATCATTTTTGCAGCTTCATTCGGAATAGCCGTGGACGACACCATTCACTTCATGGCGGTTTATCGTGCGCAAACCCATCAAAGCCGGGTACATCGACTGATCCAAACTTTTAACCACGCAGGAAATGCCATTATGATTACTTCAGTGATTCTGCTCGGTGGTTTTTCAATCTTTCTATTTTCCTCTTTTGGGGCAACCTATTACCTGGGATTGTTTTTATTTCTTTCTTTAACCTTTGCAGTGATTATTGACATGACCTTTTTACCGATTATCATGCACCACGCTAACAATTCACGAAACCCATAGTTAAGTTACCCATGAGCAAAACCCTAAATATCGGCGATCCTATTCCCCAGTTAACACTCAAAGATCAGGATGGAAAAGAAGTCAATCTTTCTGAATTAAGAGGCCATCCGGTAGTTATCTATTTTTATCCAAAAGATGACACACCTGGTTGTACCACAGAGGCTTGCAGTTTCAGGGATCAGTATGAAGACTTCGAAAATGCGGGTGCTGAGGTCATCGGAATTAGTGCTGACAGCGTCTCCTCACACAAGCGTTTTGCAACAAAATATCGTCTCAACTTTAGATTGCTCAGTGATAAGGGCCGAAAAGCGGAGAAGGCCTTTGGTGTAGAACGTAATCTTTTGGGCCTCATAGGTGGACGCGTAACATTCGTCTTTGATGCGAAGGGGCACTTAATCAAAGAGTTTAACTCTGCCAGAAACTTCCTTGCACATATTACGGAATCTCTTGATGCGTTAAATGCTATAAGATAACTTCAGGCATTTCAGTCTGACCACTTTTATCTTTTAACTAATCACTTTCATCAGAAAAGGTCAGCCGAAGTTCATCTAAATAGGGTCCATCTTTTACCTTTGCCACTCTTTTAAAAAACACCAGACCAAAATGGCAGAATATAACCCGTCGGCTATTGAACCTAAATGGCAGGTAAGCTGGACTAAAAACCAGACTTACAAAGTACAAATAGACAATAGCAAGCCCAAATACTATGTGTTGGACATGTTCCCCTATCCTTCAGGTGCCGGCCTTCATGTAGGGCATCCACTTGGGTATATCGCGACGGATATTATTTCCAGATATAAAAGACTAAAGGGCTTTAATGTACTCCATCCTATGGGTTTTGATGCCTTCGGTCTTCCGGCAGAACAGTATGCGATCCAAACCGGACAACATCCGGCTAAGACTACGGATGAAAATATTGCGAGATACAAGGAGCAGTTAACGCAGCTTGGCTTTTGCTACGACTGGTCTCGCGAGTTCAGAACGAGCGAACCCTCCTACTATAAATGGACACAGTGGATCTTCAAACAAATCTTCAATAGCTGGTACAATAAGGATGCAGATAAAGCAGAACCTATTGATACCTTGATAGCAAAATTTGAGGCTTCCGGAAATGAGCAGGTGAATGCAGCCTGTGATGAGGAAACTCCAACATTTACGGTAGCGCAATGGAAGGCCTATTCGGACGATGAGAAACAACAAATGTTGCTCAAATACCGACTAACCTATATTGCTAATACCACTGTCAACTGGTGTCCGGCTTTGGGTACGGTTCTTTCTAATGATGAAGTAAAAGATGGCTTTTCTGAGCGTGGTGGTCACCCGGTGATCAAAAAGACCATGCCTCAGTGGAATATGAGGATAACGGCCTATGCGGACCGCTTATTAGAAGGTCTGGATAAAATTGATTGGCCGGATCCTATCAAAGAAATGCAGCGCAACTGGATTGGAAAATCCTATGGTGCAGAGGTAGATTTTCAGGTTGAAAATTCTGAGAGCCTGATCAAGGTGTTCACCACTCGTATCGATACTATTTACGGAGTGACCTGTATGGTCATTGCTCCTGAGCATGAACTGGTTCCTGAGCTAACCACAGCTGATAAGAAGGAAGAAGTAGATAGTTACGTTGAAGCTGCAAAAAACCGATCGGAAAGAGATCGTATGAGTGACGTAAAAACTGTATCCGGGGTATTTACCGGAAGCTACGTCGTCAATCCATTCAACGAAGATAAAGTACCCATATATATTGCTGATTATGTATTGGCGGGATATGGCACAGGTGCTGTGATGGCGGTCCCAAGTGGTGACCAGAGGGACTTTGACTTTGCCACCCATTTCGGTTTGGAAAAGCCTGTTATCCTTGATGCACAAAAGGTGACGGAAACAGAGGCAGATCCTACCAAGGAAGGAAGGTTTATAAACTCAGGGATATTGAATGGCCTGACATTCGATGAAGCCACTCAAAGAGCGATCGAATTTGTTGAGGAAAAAGGCATTGGTAAAGCCAAGGTTAACTACAAAATAAGAGATGCCGTCTATGGCCGTCAAAGATATTGGGGTGAGCCTTTTCCGGTTTATTACAAAAATGGTGTTCCTCACCTGTTAGAAGAAGATGAGTTACCATTAGAGTTGCCGTCCATTGACAAGTTTCTGCCAACAGAAGATGGTGAACCACCTCTTGGAAGAGCAGAAAACTGGAAAACAAAAGATGGTGAGGCTTATGAGCTGACCACCATGCCAGGCTGGGCCGGATCGAGCTGGTATTTCTTCCGATACATGGATCCACAGAATGACAAAGAATTCTGCGGTAAAGAAGCGCTGGAATACTGGCAGGATGTAGACTTCTACATGGGAGGTTCCGAGCATGCTACCGGTCACCTACTCTACTCCCGTTTCTGGACCAAATTCCTGTATGACATGGGCTACATCAAAGTAGATGAGTATGCAAAGAAGTTGGTGAACCAGGGAATGATTCAGGGAAGATCTAACCTTGCTTTTAGGGTTAAAAATGAGAACAAGTATGTGTCATTTGGCTTAAGAAAGGACTTTGACTGCTATCCTGTTCATGTGGATGTAAACATTGTCAAAGAAGATGTGCTGGATATCGAGGCTTTCAAAAAATTCAGACCTGATGCTGCGGATGCTACTTTCGAGCTTGAAGGTGATAAATTTATTTGTGGCTGGGAGGTTGAAAAAATGTCCAAGTCCAAATACAACGTGGTGAACCCTGATGACCTGGTGGAAAAATACGGGGCCGACACGCTTCGCATGTACGAAATGTTCCTGGGTCCTGTTGAACAGAGCAAACCATGGAATACGAACGGTATCGAAGGGGTATTCAAGTTTCTTAGAAAATTCTGGGGCCTTTTCCATGACAATGGAGGGAACTTCTCCATCACCAATGATGCTCCGTCAGCAGAAGAGCTGAAGGTGCTTCACGGGACGATCAAGAAGATCGAAGAGGATGTTGAGCGACTGTCTCTGAACACTTCCGTAAGTAACTTCATGATTGCCACCAATGAGCTAGCTTCTCTTAAATGCAAGAAAAAGGAAGTGCTTGAACCATTTGTGATCCTCCTGGCCCCTTATGCACCTCATATTTCGGAGGAACTTTGGAGCCTGCTTGGACATGAGGGAACGGTATTCGATGCAGCATTTCCAAAATTCGATGAAAAATACCTCAAAGAGGAGAGCAAGGAGTATCCCATCATGATAAATGGAAAAATGAGGGCTAAAATCTCTTTTAGTGTGGACGCTCCGAAGGATGAAATGGAAAAAACAGTACTGGATAATGATGTAGTTCAAAAATGGCTGGAAGGAAAACCACCTAAAAAGGTCATTATTGTTCCCAATAAGATCGTAAACATCGTGGCATAAATACCCATTTTTAGGTATTTCACAGGTGAAAAAGGATGAGTACTTTTACTATGGTTAGTTAACAAACAGGTCCTTAATTCACCGTCACGTCCAAAAGAAAAACCCCGGCTGCCGCAACAGCCGGGGTTTTGTATTTTTTGTCGTTGCAGGTTTTATCACCAGCGACCTAAATCGTTCTAACAGACAATTGATGGATCAGCCCGAAAATCTGAGGAACATCCCTTTTCCCACATCATCTCGCAAGGTTGAACATCCCTTCCATTTGCCTTGCTGCAAACGCAAGCCAAAAATCAAGGCTGTGAAGTAATTCCGGAAATTCAAATTCAACATGTAATGAATCCAAAACTCATCCCGACGTTATCGGGACTCAAACAACGGATTCAAAAATGTGCATCCAAATATTTGAATTTCTGATCGGAATTCCTTCAATGCCGAAGATCTCCATGGCAGGTGGGATAAAAAGTCATAACATGATTTCTATTAGCGCTCTAGTAAGTCATGGCATGAACAGCCTAACTTTTAGTGGGAATATATGAGGGCAATCGTATTCAATGAAGAGATATAAACAAATCTACATTTCTGCAATTGGTTTTCACTGATGAATACAATCTCCCCACAACTTTATTGCTTGATTCAATAAGATTTTACTGGTGCTATCAACAGCAACGGAAATTATCTTAGAAGATGATCACTCCTGTAATGGCAGAAAGAATCAAAATAGCCTGCCAATAAAGTTGCGTCTTGCGGGTGGGTCATCCAAGGACAGCGTGAACGATTTTGACTTTGCAAAGCTCACATTTAGCAATTTAAATGACACAGTCAAAATAGTTTTTGGCGTTGGTGCCCTTTTCTTTTGCTTCGTTTTCTTTTGGGCAAGCAAAAGAAAATGAAGAATATTCTGCCATTTTGCAACCACTCGTTCAGGACATTTGCATTCTTTGTACGCGATTAACCCAATCTCCCCTTAGACATTTTGGAAATCCTTAATGCGGCAGTTTATCCTTTAACAAACCGTAGGTATAAGTACCTGCCACTGCCGCCAGAATGGTGACAGCTATCACTCCAACACCATTTCCCAGGAGAATAAACAATGGTCCAGGACAAGCTCCGGTTAATGCCCATCCGGCTCCGAATATAGTACCACCAATAATGTATCTGGCAAAGCCCATTTCCTTGGGTTCGATGACAATAGGTTGACCATCGAGGCCTTTCATTTTCGTTTTCTTGATGACCTGAATGATGAGAACACCCAAAATAACAGCAGACCCAATCACTCCATACATGTGAAAAGATTGAAACCTAAACATCTCATAAATACGGTACCAGGAGATGATTTCTGCTTTCGTTAAGGTGATCCCGAAAATGATTCCTATAAATAGATATCTAAAAAATTTCATTGTTAATACTTTAAAGAGTCAATAAATACGGCAGTACCAGGTAGGTGACAAAGAGTCCTCCGATGAAGAACCCTACTACCGCAATTAAGGATGGCAGCTGAAGATCACTCAAACCACTAATTGCATGGCCCGAGGTACATCCACCGGCATATCTTGTCCCAAAGCCTACTAAGAAGCCTCCAATGACCAGCATGATAAATCCCTTCACTGTCAGAAGCATTTCCCAGTTAAATATCTCATCCGGCACCATTGACCCTTTAGGAGCACCTAAACCCAAAGCCATTAAGTCATTTTTGGTGGCCTCTGAAATCTGTACCGGATCCTCGGAGGTTAGGTACATCGAGGTTATTGCCCCTCCTATCATCATTCCCAAAGCAAACACCAGGTTCCACCGTTGGGATTTCCAGTCAAAATCGAAAAATTCACAGGATTTCCCAGCCCCAAGCACAGAACAGATGGTCCGCAAATTAGAAGAAATGCCGAATCGTTTGCCCAGGAAGAATAGGACGAACATGATCACCGAAATAATCGGTCCGGCGACGTACCAAGGCCATGGTTGACTAATAAAATCAATTAAATCTTTCATCTTAATCTATAGTGTTTAAAAAAATAAAGGATCACTCCAGTGAGTTACCGAAGTGATCCTGAGGGTAGTAGTAGAACCTCACTTGTTACTGTTATTTTTATTTCGCCACTGTAGTAGGACAAACATATTCTGTTGTGGGAACGTTCGTTTTGGAAATGGCATTAAAGCCTCCGGCAATATCTACCAGGTGTTCAAAACCTCTGGACTTCAAAATAGACGAAGCAATCATCGAGCGATAGCCTCCGGCACAATGAATGTGATAGGTTTTGTTTTTGTCCAGTTCATGCATGTTTGAATTGAGGTAATCCAATGGAAGGTTAAAGGCTTCTTTCACGTGTTCGGCAGTAAATTCCCCTGGTTTTCTAACATCTAAGATATTGAGCTCATGGCTGTTTAAACTATTTTCCAGCTCCTCAGCCGGAATCGACTTAATGGATTCTGTCTCTTTACCGCCAGCCTTCCAGGCACTTAATCCTCCCTTAAGATAACCTAATGTATTATCATAACCAACTCTTGAAAGTCGGGTCACGACTTCTTCTTCTCTGCCCTCATCACTGATGAAAACAATAGCCTGCTGCAGATCAGGAATCAACGCCCCAACCCAGGGAGCAAAACCTCCATCAATGCCAATAAATATCGAGTTAGGCACATGTTCCTCCGCAAAGGCAGCAGCTGATCGGGTATCCAGCACCAACGCTCCTTCATGGTTGGCAATCGACTCAAAAGTATCCGGATCCAAAGGCACCTGACCTTTTTCCAATACCTTATCCAGACCTATAGCCTCACTTTTATTCATTGCCACATTCTGGGCAAAATATTGCGGTGGAGGCAGCAAACCATCCAGCACAGCCTCAATAAACTGAGGTTTAGTGAGTTTCGCATTCAAAGCGTAATTCGTTTCCTTCTGATGTCCCAGGGTATCAGATGTTTCTTTGCTCATGTTCTTTCCACAGGCTGATCCCGCGCCATGAGCCGGATATACAACAACATCATCCGGTAAAGTCATGATCTTACTTCGAAGAGAATCGTATAACATTCCTGCCAGGCCTTCCTGAGTCAAATTTCCCTTTTGAGCCAGATCCGGTCTACCGACATCTCCGATAAAGAGTGTGTCTCCACTAAAAATGGCAGCCTCTTTTCCGTTTTCATCAATCAACAAATACGTTGCGCTTTCCAGGGTATGACCCGGTGTATGAAGTACTTTAATTTTTATATCTCCGAGAGGAAACTCCTCCCCGTCCTTGGACTCATAAAAATCAAAATCAGCGTTTGCCCCGGGACCATAGATAATCTTCGCCCCGGTCTTCTGGCTTAGATCAACGTGGCCAGAGACGAAATCCGCATGGAAATGTGTTTCAAAAACATATTTAATATTGGCTCCTTCTCTTTGAGCTTTTTCAATATAAGGTGCAGATTCTCTCAAAGGGTCAATAATAGCTGCCTCACCAGCACTTTCTATGTAATAAGCACCCTGAGCAAGACAGCCTGTATATATCTGTTCTACTTTCATAATCTTAATTTTTCACAAAACTATGCTCCTTATGAGGCCGACTCTGTAACAATTGTTACGGTTCAAAGATTCGACTGGATCGCATACTCTTTATATCGATTATCCCCTTCTCCTATGAGGCCGTTCACCGCTTCGCTCAAGTCTAAGAAGATATTTTCTTTTCCTATTACATCCATGAGACCATTTACATGAATGGCATCCCGTACCGGCCCGATCAAATCACACCAAACCATCCTTATTCCCCTCTCTTTTAAAGCCTCTACCATTTCATGCACCCCTCGAACCGCGGTGGCATCCATATGGCTAATGGGGCCTGCGTCAATAATCACGGCATGAACTTCCCCGGTGGATTTTTGAATTTCATTTTCAACAAAATCCTTGAAATACTGAATATTCACAAACTCCAGCGGTGCATCTACCCTTAGAATGATGAGGTCGTCCCAAACGTCCAGATTCCTGAAGCGACGAACATTTCGAAACTCATGATGCCCATGTACACGTCCTAAGCGTGCAACATGAGGGTACGCTGCCCGATACAGCAACACCAGTATGGATACAGCAATGCCTCCTGCTATACCCATCACCATTCCGGTGAATAGCGTAAGCAAAAAGGTAAATCCCAAAATCGAAAATTCTATTTTATCTGTTTTGAACAGCGTGAGTATATACGTCACATTCACAAGACCAATTACTCCTACGATAATAATGGCCGCGAGTATAGTATTGGGAAGATGGTAAAATACAGGCGTTAGAAACAGCAGTACCAATGCCACCAGACCAGCACTCACCACAAGCGCCAAAGGAGTTTTCGCACCTGACTGATCATTGACTGCCGAACGAGAAAAACCTCCTGCAACCGGGAAAGACTGAAAGAATGCGCCCACAAAATTGGCCAAGCCGAGAGCTGCCAACTCACGATTGGCAGACACTTTATAGCTCCTTTTATTACTTTCTAATGCCTTGGCTATACTAAACGATTCCATGTAGCCTATGATCGCCATGGTCAATGCCAATGGCACGAGCTGCCCCACTCTACCCAGATCCCAATTCGGCAACAAAAAATCTGGAAGCCCGGAGGGAATTTCACGAACGGTACTCAGGCCGGCTTCGTCAAGCTTGAAAAAATAAACAACGCCTATTCCCAAAGCAACAGCGATCAACGCCCCTGGAATCCTCTTATCCTTCTTCCCAAGAAATTTTATCAAGCCAATTGCAACAAGTCCTAAAATGAGCGCATGGAACTCTATTTCCACTACATTATTCGCGACTTCCACAACTAACCGGTAGATATCCGACTCCTTAATGAAGTCTAAACCCAACAAATGCGGCAATTGATTAAACCCAATAATCACTGCGGCAGCAGCTGTAAAGCCTGTAATGACAGGCTTGGATAACAAATTCGTCAGGAACCCCATTCGTAAAAGCCCTAATAGTACCTGTATTGCGCCTACCATCAAAGCCAGCAGCACCACATAACTAAGATATTCTTCTGTGCCCTGATCGGCCATTACCGACACCCCGGCAGCCACAAGAAGGGAGTCCATGGCCACAGGACCTACAGAAAGTTGTCTGGACGTTCCGAACAAAGCATAAATGAGTTGCGGGATAATGGCTGCATAGAGCCCATAAACCGGAGGCAAGCCTGCCAGCATCGCATAGGCCATACCTTGAGGGATCAACATAATACCAATCGTAATACCAGCGGTGAGGTCACCTGCTAACCACGATTGTTTGTAGCCTGATAGCCATTTGAGAAATGGAAAAACCTGAGAAGAGGAAAACTTACCCATA
Organism: Marinoscillum sp. MHG1-6; assembly: GCF_024714475.1. Taxonomy (GTDB): domain Bacteria; phylum Bacteroidota; class Bacteroidia; order Cytophagales; family Cyclobacteriaceae; genus JAMZMI01. The sequence goes on from NZ_JAMZMI010000005.1 coordinate 171,803, forward strand.
ATGATCCCACGAAAGTATTAAGATAACGATTTCGCGATTGTAACATTGGTTACATATAGGTTTTCAGTTGGCAATCGTCAGTTATCAGTCAACAATTAATAGTCTTCAGCAGCAGTAAACATTCTCCCGAGACGTCACTCTGAATCCGAAGTATACGAAGGATGAAGAGTCTTATAGTTGTTGGACAGTGACCAATTTGCAGTAATCAGTCGTCAGGGGTCAGTCCATAGTTTTTAGTTGGACATTAAACCCAGAAAGTCAATCCTGAAAGGATCTTCGGGATTGGATAGCAGTCTTTAGTTAGTGGTAGAGGCCAAAAACCTAAAGCCAAACACCAAAAGCTAACAGTTATCAGTTAGAAGTAACACCCCTCCGAGACGTCACTCTGAATCCTGAGTATGCGGAGAATGAAGAGTCTCATGGTTGGTTGGTACTTGCCAAATTGATCCATTTGTGATCCGGAATAAAGCATAAGACTCTTCGCAGCACCTGTTTGCCAACAGGCTCTCTCTGAGTGACGTTTAACGATGAAGAGTCTACCAGTTGGCTAACAGTTTTTAGGAGTCTGTTATCAGCTAACGGCCAAAAGCCAAGAGCCAAAAACCCAAAGCCAAACACCAAAAGCCAAACACCAAAAGCTAAACAGTTATCAGTTGACAGTTCATTGCTAATGGCCAAAAGCAAACGGCTAAAAGCCAAAGGCTAACACCTACAATATCTCAATCCTGTTTCGATATTGCTCGATCTTCTCCTCTCTTTCGAGCTTCTTTAAAAGACGCGAGATAACGACTCTTGAGGTGCCTAAATCACCCGCAATCTGCTCATGGGTTTTATGAATGACAAACGACCCAATGGCCTGCTTCTTATCAAGCAGGTACTTATACAGGCGTTCGTCCATCTTCATGAAAACCACCGACTCGATAGTATTGAGCAGTTCATCAAACCGGGTCTGATAGGAGGCAAAAACAAACTTTCTGAATGAGGAGTATTTCTTTACCCAGCTATCCATGTAAGACATGGGAATCATCCAAAGCATCGAATCTTCTTCGGCGATAACATGAAAAGCACTTTTTCTTCCTTCAAGGCAGCAGGTAATGGACATCGCACAGGTCTCCCCGCCTTCCAGGTAATAAAGAAATACTTCATTTCCCTGATCATCTCTCCTCATCACTTTCAGTAAGCCATTAATTACTATTGGAATTTCCTCACCCTGATCATCCGGGCTAATGATGATACTATCCGCAGAAGCCTTCTTTTGTCTCCCCACTGTAAGGATTTCATCTACCAGGGCCTGCTCAAAACCTGCACCGAGCAGCATGGATGCCAATTGCTCTTTCATAGGAAACTTATTGCTTAGAAACCAAGGTCATCGCCTTGTGGTTCGTTCTGATCATTCGTTTCATCCACGGGTTCGGGAACTTCCTCCGGTTCTACCGCCTCTTCCTGCTGGTTAGTGTCATTTTGATCTTCTACCGGACTGTCTATGCTTTGATCACCTTCCTCCGTAGGAGTTGGCTCCACAAAGGAGTCCGTCTGCTCTCCATCGGGTACAAAGCTGTCAGAAAATCCGGAATCAAAATCAGCGGAATCTGTGGGCTCAGGCTTGGGTTTAGGCTTTTTCTTAGGCATGGGTTGCTGGATCAGATATTGACCAAAATGCTTGTTATAATACTCCTGCTCGACATTCATCAACTTATCCTTGGGATCGTAACCATAAAGGAACTTCGGCTCAGGTTTCTTTTCCGGAGGCGGGGCTCTTGCCAAAGTCGGTAGCGCAAAGTCATCCTGAATACTGTCCGCTCCTGCAAATGCTATAGCAGTGGAATCTACGCCCAGCGAATCTTCAAAGTCAGACACGTAAAACTCTCCCACTTCCACGGCGGCTGTGTCTTCTTCCAGGCCCGGAGGTAATGCAGGTTCCTCGGGACGCAAGACATTCTCCATTGGAGCCGTTTTCATACGGTAGTTTTTCAGCCAGTAAGGCTCATACTTAACAATTCCGTATTTTGATTTTTTAACCTCCCTTTCGTCAACTTTATAATCGCCTGCATAAGCGAAATAATCCGTCTGTTTTGGTGTTGGAGTAGGATTCGTGGGAAGGTCTGCAATTGCCGCGGTATCCGTTGCTGAGCTTTCGGAGACCGGTATGCTCGCCTTGCTTGCAAGGTACTCTGTACGCTCTGCCTCGTCTAGTTTCCAGAGATAGGAATAGTATACCATTCTAACGGAGTCGTCGAGAATGTAGGTGCTTTGAAAGGCCGGACAAATAATTTTATCCTTGCAACCAGTGAAAGCAACAATGGAGACTAATAAGGTAATTAAAAACCTCATAAATAGAGCATCACACAAATCAAGCCTAAAAATAGGATTATTTTAACTCTGGAAAAAGGTAAAAGTCAAATAAGAAATGAAGTGACGTTATTGACTTAGTATTGATTTCGACCACGAAAACATGAGTTCAACCCATCTTCTGTACATCTCTTCGGAAGGATGAAGCCCATCTGAAGCAATCAAATCCGGATTGGATGCAGCTTCTCTGGAAATAGGTGTAATGTCAAAATATTGTACTTGGTAAAGGTCTGCGATTGAATCATTTATACTATTGTAGAGGTCAATTTCCCTGGCAGTTTTCTCGGGGTTTCCGCTTTGTCCAAATGGTGTAACGCTGTAGTCCGGAATTGAGACAACAAACACCCTGGATGTGTCTCCTCCGGCAAAACTTATTGCCTGCTGCAAAAGCTTATCAAACTCCCTTTTTTGTTGGTCGATGGGGTATCCCCGATACTGGTTATTCACCCCGATTAACAGAGAAACAATATCGAAGGTATCTACTACATTTTCAAGAGCGATGGCAGCCAACAATTCATTCGTCGTCCAACCTGTTCTGGCAATAATTGTAGGTGCGTCTATTTTTACGCTATCATTCAAAAGCTTTGTCACCAGTTGGACAGGCCATCTTTGGTCCTCATCCACTGCTTCTCCGATCGTGTAGGAATCTCCTAATGCAAGGAAAGTCTTTTGTTTTGAGGGCACCTCAGGTTCTTTCATGGGATTGTCTTGCACGTGTGATTCTTCTGGAATGGTGTCGGTTAAGTCCTCGTATTCCGATTCAAGGCTTTTTGTTGGTTCTTCAGGAGGCTCGCAAAACGAAAATAAGAGAAAAACCAGAATTAGGGTGCTCAATTTCATCTAAGCTAAACCGGCGAGCTCTTCCTTTTGTTTTTTTGTCAGACCTGAAATCACCAGGTCATAAGATTGATTGATCCATTCCCTTATTTGGGCATCTGCCACTGAACCATCCATCATAATCGTATTCCAGTGTTTTTTGTTCATGTGATAACCAGGCATTACTGCCGGATACTCTTCTCTGAGTTTTTCAGCAATATCCGGATCACACTTGAGGTTAATACTCGAAAAACTTTCAATATCCGTCAGCGCAAACATTTTTCCCATCACCTTAAAAACCAGTGTTTCGGGGCCAAACGGGACCTCCTCGGTCACTCCAGGCTTAGAAAGACAGAAATTCCGATAATCTTCAATGTTCATGAGTTACATGGCTCTGATGATAAACCGGGCGATGATCACAATCAAACAAATCAGAAAGATCAACATGGAAATCTTGTTGATACCATGCATCATCTTAATATTGATGTTCGTAGGCCTGCTAGGGTCCTTTTTTCTAAAAAAATAGGTTAATACCTCTCTGAAATTGAAATAATAACCGGGCTCATGTTTCTCCTTTTCTTCATTCTCCATAGTCACCATTAATTTACAGCCTCTGCCGATGGCTCTATCCAGTTGCCATCTTCCCTAATCAGCTCAATCAGTTCATCCAAAGCCTTCGCCGACGGCACACCACGTTTCACCACTTCTTTACCTTTATATAATGTGATCTTACCCTTTCCGGAACCAACATAACCATAATCGGCATCTGCCATTTCTCCCGGGCCATTCACAATACAACCCATGATCCCGATCTTGATTCCTTTCAGATGATCCGTTCTTTTACGAATCATGGCCGTAGTTTCCTGAAGGTCAAATAAGGTTCGCCCACAGGACGGACATGAAATATATTCCGTCTTGGTTATCCTGGTTCGGGCGGCTTGCAGTACCCCAAAAGCGATCTCATTATATTTCTTAACTTGCCGAAACAAATGATCCTGACTATCAAATTGAGAAGTGGTGATCATACAGCCATCTCCAAAACCATCGATCAACAGACCTCCAATATCCGTTGCCGGAAACATCATCATGGCATCCTCCTCCAGTTGCGGATAAACCCTCTCGATGATAACCGGCACTTTTACTCCCGCTTTATCCAGCTTGAAAAAAGCATTTCGCAGAGCGGCCATTGCATGGGTATTGCGGGTAGTGAGCATCAGTACCATGTTGGACGTCCCTTTTAGGGCCTCAAGGACGGAATTGCTCAGCCTGATTTCATCCACTCTGACAAAATTGAGCTCCGGATGAAGCACCTCCCCCAAGTCCCGTGTCTCTAATAATGGGTATATTGACTTTGAACAACCATCTGTAACCCAGGCAGCGTGATCAACAATTTCTTTTAGTCCGTTTGGCAACATGAACGATACCGGATTGGTACCTGTATAAATGAAATCTGTACCCAGGTCGCTCATCGTCCACTTATCAAGTGCCGGTAAGTAAAAATGACCCACGTTTTTCAAATCAGCCATTTCCAGGTTTTCCACCTTAGAAAAGTCAGCAATTACCCTGGGCACATTAGTATCACCAATATTAAGGACCTCCAGTGATCCCCTTTTAGAATATTCAAAAGGATTGTAGTTTGGATTTTCTACTGCATCTATTTCCTGATGCTCCTCCCTGTTGAGAAAACGATCAACGAGAATTCTCCCTACTGGCGACTCAACTTCCGGAGCTTCTGTCAAAGAAACTCTCACGGTGTCCCCCAAACCGTCCTCCAGTAAAGTACCGATGCCTAATGCGGACTTTATTCTGCCATCCTCAGCTTCACCCGCTTCGGTTACACCCAGGTGCAACGGATATGGTTTCAAGCCCTCCTCTTCCAACTTCTGCACAAGCAGTCTATAAGCCTGAACCATAACCTGAGGGTTGCTGGATTTCATAGAAATTACGAGGTCATAGTACTCGTTTTTTTCACAAATCCGGATAAACTCTAAGGCCGACTCTACCATCCCGATAGGTGTATCTCCATATCTGCTCATGATGCGGTCAGAAAGTGAACCATGATTCGTTCCGATCCTCATGGCTGTACCATGTTCTTTACAGATGTTAATCAGCGGCGTAAATTTCTGTTCAATCCTTAACAACTCGTCCTGATAGGCCTCATCCGTATATTCTATCTCCTCGAATTTCTTTTTGTCAGCGTAATTTCCAGGGTTTACCCGTACTTTCTCCACGATTTTGGCCGCTAGCTCAGCCGCGTTGGGGGTGAAATGTATATCAGCAACTAAAGGAGCCTGAATGTTTCTCTTTCGAAGCTCATCTCGAATGTTTCTTAAGTTTTCAGCCTCCTTAACACTTGGGGCCGTGATCCTCACATATTCACAACCGGATTCCACCATTCGGATTGCTTGCTCCACGGAGCCCGCTGTATCCATGGTATCCACGGTAGTCATCGACTGAACTCTTATTGGCTGATCCCCTCCAAGAGGCACCTCCCCTATATTTACTTCAAGCGTCTGTCTGCGCTTATAAGATGTCAGGGATTCACAATATCTAATAGGCTCCAGAACCTCTGCTGCTTTTGTCTCCATAATTGATTGCTCAAATATCACCCAATTGCGGTCTAATTACCAGATCTTCTACCACGGACCGATCACTCAATTCATAAGTTATCAATACCATCTCTGCCACATCTTCCGGCTTCATGAATCGCTCTTCAGGCAAATCCACCCCTTCCCAACTCGCGGTGTAAGTTGCACCGGGCATCACTGATGTAACCCGAATACCGTGAGGCTTCATCTCTTCTCTTAACACTTTTGACATGCCATATAGTGCGAATTTGCTAATACAATAGGACCCGCCATTACTATAAGCCATAATAGACGCTGTTGAGCACATATTAAAGATATGTCCACGAGCATTTTCCTTCATGTTATGGATCAGTCCGCGGGTGAGGTAATACGCACTGTAAAGGTTCGTCTGTATCATCTTTTCCAAGGCACCTTCATCTTCATTGTGCACTTCTCCAGGAATAAAAATCCCAGTGTTATTCACCAATATTTCTACCGGCTTTCCAATCATTTGTACAAACTCAACAAAGTCCTCAGTAGCCTGTTTTGAAGAAAGATCTGCCTTGAAAACATATACTCTATTTCCGTACTGGGCTTCTACCTCAGACTTTAGGGAATCAAGATCCTTCTGGCTTCGTGAGCAGGTCGCAATTTCAAATCCTTTAGCCGAAAAGCTGTGAATAATGGCCTTGCCGATGCCTTTAGTCCCTCCAGATACGACTATTAGTTTGCTATTATTTTCCATTGTCAGGGATTAAAGCTTAAAAGGGTCAGTAATGTTTGATCTTTAGTTGCTAATTTTCAGCAAAACTAAGCGATATCTGAAAGAAGAGGATTCCGAATGCAGAAATTAGGAAAGTTTATCTTGTTCATGGGTACCCTGTTCACCCGAAGGGAGAATTTCGGGACCTATGTCAAACTTACAATCGACGAATGCATCAAGGTAGGATATAACTCACTATTCATTGTCACCATTGTTTCCGTCTTTATGGGAGCGGTAGTGACGGTGCAAACTGCCTACAACCTGGTTAGCCCTTTTATCCCTGATTATGTGATCTCTCTGGTCGTTCGGGACATGACCGTTCTGGAGCTCTCTCCCACTATTATTGCGATTGTCTATGCCGGAAAGGTGGGTTCCAATATAGCAGGTGAATTAGGGACTATGCGTATCACTGAGCAGATCGATGCGCTGGAGGTTATGGGGATCAATGCCTCCTCTTATCTCGTGCTGCCTAAAATTATTGCCTCGATGATCATGTACCCCATGCTTGTCGTGCTCTCAGCGTTCCTATGTATGTATGGCGGATACCTGACCAGTTTGGCAACCGGCATTATCTCCGGTTATGATTACATCTACGGTATCCGGTACGAGTTCATCGAGTTTAATGTGAGCTTTGCTCTGATCAAAGCATTTGTTTTCTCCTTCCTTGTTGCATCAATCTCCGCATATAAGGGATTCTTCACCAGTGGTGGAGCTTTGGAAGTGGGTCAGGCCTCTACCGCAGCGGTAACGAACAGCTGTATTGCTATTCTGCTGGCTGATTATTTACTTGCTCAACTTTTATTGGCATGATAGAGGCAGTTAACATAGAAAAGTCGTTTGATGGCAAAGAAGTGCTGAAGGGCATCAGTGCCACGTTTGAAAAAGGTAAAACCAACCTGATCATCGGATCCAGTGGTACCGGTAAGAGTGTATTGCTAAAAAACATTGTGGGTCTTGTTCATCCCGATGAAGGCTATGTACTTTATGATGGCCGGGATTTCACCAATGGTGATAAGCAGCTACAGACTCAGATACGAAGAGAAATAGGCATGCTTTTCCAGGGAAGTGCATTGTTCGACAGTAAGAATGTCGAGGAGAATGTCATGTTCCCGATGGATGTACTGACTGATACGCCTTTCGAAGAAAAGCTGGAACGTGTAAACTTTTGTCTGGAACGTGTCGGACTGGAGAATGTGAATAGCAAAATGCCTTCCGAAATCAGTGGCGGTATGAAAAAGCGGGTGGGTATCGCCCGGGCCATTGTCAACAACCCCAATTACCTGTTTTGCGATGAGCCGAACTCCGGGCTGGATCCTCAGACGAGTATCACGATTGATGAGCTCATTGCAGAAATTACCCATGAGTACAACATCACCACAGTTGTGGTCACTCACGACATGAATTCGGTCATCGAAATTGGCCAAAAAGTTATCTTCCTTTACCAGGGAAATAAGCTCTGGGAAGGAAGCAATGAAAATATTACCCAGTCTGAAGTGAAGGAACTCAACGATTTCGTTTTCGCCAATCGAATGATGAAACTCATCAAGTAAGCTTCCGTTTCTAATTCGATGCACAAGAACGTTTGGATATTGACCATCGCACAGGCGCTGATGATGTCGCTCAACTCACTCAATGTATTTGTTGGTGGACTCGTAGGCACAAAACTTGCACCCTCAGAAAAACTGGCCACCATTCCTGTGGCAAGTATTGTTGTGGGAACCGCGCTATCAACGGTTCCGGTAACCATGATCATGAAACGAATCGGTCGAAAGAAAACCTTTCTGCTCATATCCGTTTACTCCATCATCGTTTCCATACTGGCGGGATATGCCATCATGATGGAAAGCTTTTACCTGTTCTCTTTTTGTACATTTTTACTGGGACTGACCAGTGCCTGTCTGATGCAGTTTCGATTTGCCGCCATGGAAAGCGTCAATGAGGATCAAATACCTAAAGCTGCCTCCTATGTGCTACTTGGAGGAATTGCCGCCGCATTCATGGGCCCAGAAGTGGCAGTACTGGGAAAAGACCTATTCACCAGTGAGTTCATGGGTAGTTATTTGCTGTTGGGTGGACTGTTCCTTCTGTCTTTGTTTGTTTTACTTACTTACGAAAACACCGTATTCAAAACCAACGAATCCGACCTACCACAAAGGACACTTAAAGAAATTTCCTCTCAGGGTGTTTTCTGGGTTGCCGTATTAGGAGCAACTGTCGGTTATGCTGTCATGACCTTTATCATGACTGCCACACCTGTTAGTATGCACCTCATGGATGGCCATTCTCTTTCAGATACGAAATGGGTCATCCAAAGTCATATTGTAGCCATGTTTCTGCCTTCCATCTTTACAGGTTGGCTTATCAAGAAGTTTGGTATTATCAGAATGATGATCATTGGATTGTTCATCTACCTTTTCTGTATAGCCACAGCATATTCAGGGCACTTCCTACATCACTATTGGGTTTCCCTGGTATTGCTAGGTTTAGGATGGAATTTTCTATTTGTTGGTGGTACTGCCCTCCTACCTCAATCTTATACCCCTTCGGAAAGATTCAAGGTTCAGGGCATGAATGAGCTGATCATTTTCGCCACTCAGGCGGTAGCCTCTCTCTCATCAGGTTGGATCGTCTTTACTTTGGGTTGGGAGAACCTGTTAATGATGACGCTACCTGTCATTTTGATTCAATTTATCACGATATGGCTTTGGCAAGCTAAAAAGAGAAAGGTAGCAGCATAAAGCTACTACCTTTATTAAAGACGTTTGATCACTCCACCATCACAAAGGCACCCCAATAATAGGGATGAGGATAGGTTTTCATAAGATCAATCTGTGCCTTTTGGAATGCCGCCTCAGGTGACAAGCCTCCACGGGTCCAGTTCTGATAAAATGCACTCATCAGCTTTTGAGTAGCAATATCATCTACTTTCCATAGGCTCATGATCATTCTATCTGCTCCTGCTACTTTAAAAGCCCGCTGAAGTCCATAAACTCCTTCACCCGACTTGATATCCCCTTTTCCTGTTTCACAAGCCGAAAGCACTACTAAATCCGTTTTACTAAGATTCAAATTGATGGCTTCAAATGCAGTCAGTATCCCATTGTCTGACTCTGAGAACGAAGCTCCACTACCCTGACCATCTTCCGATGCACCGGCCAATAATAATCCGGAGCGCAGTAATGGATTGTTTTTAGCATACTCTACCTGTACCCCAAACACCTGTCCTCCTGATTTTACATCTTCCATAAAAAATCCGTGGGTGGCTATATGCAGTAGTTTTGGTGAGTTTACCTGTTTAATTGCACTCTCGGTAGCATTTTCTGAGAGCTTTAGGCTGATCCTATATTGACTGGATTTAAGGGCACTTTCCACCACACCAATTTCTTTTGCTGTCCCGGGTAAGGGAGCAATACTAGTCGATCCGTAGGTTGGAAATCCAAGTAAAAAAGCGTCTCTGGATTTCTTCTTCTCACGCCCTGAACTTGCCAAGTCTGCCACATTCCCAACTAAATGAAGATCCTTTTGCTGAACAATGAATTTTCCTTCAGGTGTCTTTAGTGTATTAACATTAAGCTGGTTATAAACGCCATCAGGAGAAAGGTATACCGTCTTAATTCCTGGAATGGCGCTGTCTATCTTTTTCCAGTACTGGCTATAAGACTGAGTATCATCCATTTTCAATCGAATAATGTTCTTATAGTAGCTGTAGTACTTGCTATCTAACTGAGAACCATTTTCCAGAATAACGACCTGAGGTTTGATTGATGGTTTCAAAATGATAGCTGCATACCTCATCTCCTCAGTCAGTCGACTATCGAAATATGGATAATGAATCATCTCGATTGCCACCTGTCCGGGGCCCAGTTTGGAAACGATTGACTGATACTCTTTTGATTGATCTACCATATTCTCTGAAAATATGGTTGACACTTCTGACAAAGCTTTTTCAGTATCATTAGCTTCAGCTTCTAACTGATCAAGGAAAATGTTTTGTTCTTCCAGTTCCTCCTTGGACATAGTGTAATAGGTAGCCAACTCCTTCTTCTGATCAACCCAGATTTGATAGAGTTCGATCAACTCCTGATTTCCACTTGATAGAATGAGATTCTTGATCTTGGTAGTCGTATTAAGCAACAGGCCTTTCGTTGCAATACGATAATTGATCGCCTGGTCTAACAACACGGGGTTGTCATCCATCTGATCAAATGCAAAATTGTAGTAGTTGAAAAAGCGTGGTCCTAGTTTCTCCCAGTACTTGGTTTTCTCGGCTTCGCTCATTGAGGGAAAAAAGCTGTTAATAAAGTCCATCGTCTGAGTCATGACGTCAGAATACATCAGCGCACTGGCTTCAGCATTCCCTTGTTTCCACAAAACCAAAGCCATATCTTCCATGCTTTGAACTGTTTTCGGATGCTTATCTCCTAATCTCTTTTTATTCGTCACCAAAGCGGAAGAAAGCAACTCGCCGGCCTTATCTAATCTGCCGGTTACCCGATAAAGGTTACCAAGGTCCTGCATTGCCGAAGCGGTAAGTGGATGACTCTCACCAAATTTCAATTTATAGATAGACAGACTCTCTTTTAGCAGACTCTCGGCTTCCTCTAACCTATCAGTCTGAAAATAGAGCGACGCCAGATTGTTCAGCATATGTGCATAATCGGGGTCCCCCGTCCGGTTCACTTTTAATCTCGATTTTTGCAGCTCTATCGCTTCCTGGTAAACCGCCTCCGCTCCCGCATAGTCTCCGCTCTCCTGTAATACCAGCGCCCTGTTGGTCATCAGTTGAAGATAGGTCCCCGAATTGTCACTGATTTTACGCTCGGCAATATTTTGAGCATACTGCATCAATTCAGTGGCTTCTTTGGAACGCCCCATGTAGAGATACAGAATTCCCTTGTTGTTGAGAGAAATGGCGTTAGGCATTGATCCGCCACCTTCCGCTAATTGAATCTGCTTGATTGACTGCTCCATGTCTTTTTCAGCCTGTGTATACTCCCCCTTATTAAATCGCAGGACAGCCATATTGTTGAATTCGGCTGCATATCCCTTGCTCTCTACTCCGTAATGTTCTTTCCAACTATCAAGGGCTTGTTGGGTGTAGGTCGTGGCCTTTTCAAAACGGCCCATATCGCTATATAATAAGCCAAGAAGACCTAAGGTCTTTAAGTATACCGGATCAACCTTTTCTCCCAAAACTTCAAATTGTAGCTGTGCATCTATTAGTGCTGATTCTGACAACCGATAAGCACGTCTTAGGTAACTGAACCGACCAAATTCGTATTGGCTCACTGCTTCATCACGTGGCGTTTTTTTGCTGTCATCCTGGGTAACCCAGGCGGCTGTTTTATAGAAGGTCTCCCCTTTTTGTTTGTTTTCAAACGATTCCGATTTATCCAGGAAAGCAATGGCATAGTTGAAGGTAGAGGTCTCATATTCCTCGTTCTTCTCCTCTATCTTTTCTTTGATCGCCTCCTTGGCCTTTTTCTTTAAAGATTTTCCCAGGTCACCAAACTGTGCCTGAATTAACCCCGGGAATATCATTAGGGCGGATATTAGAAAAATCTGATAGCGTGGTTTCATAGCATATTTAAATGAGGGTTAAACTTAGATATTTTCATAAGCAAGTAAAAAGCCAAAAGCTCAATGGCTCAACATAAGCAAGATCCTGTTCTAAAAAGTCAGAAGATTCAAATTCATGACATCGATAAGCTGTAAATGGTTGAGTATTAAAATATTATTAAATTGAGCTTCCAACTACCTATGAAATTAAGATTCTCATTTATTTTCCTTTATTTCATTATTCATTCCGCAGATGCCTCCTTGGACTCTTTGGTATTAGCTGCGAGAATCTCAGAAACTCCTCAGGAACTGATTGACCATTACCTGATGCTTTCAGAGGAGTTTACAGATAAGGACTTCGATATTTCAAACACCTATTTACAGGCCGCCTATTACCTGTCTGATTCCTTAAAATATCCAGATGGAATTATTAATAGTTATATCGTAGCTGGCATCTATTTTACAAAATCAGGTCAATTCGATACTGCATTTGCCCTTTTAAAAAAATCATTAGTACAGGCTAAAAAACATCAAAACAAACTACTAAAAGGACGAGCTCATTTGTTCTTGGGGGATTTTTATTGGCTTTCCCAGGTAAAAAGTAGTCTCGCTCATTATTATCTGGCATGGGAATGCTTTCATTCGATAAATGACAGCCATTATGAGATTATCACAGATCTTAAACTGGGATATGTATACCAGAAAACAGGTGACTTTTATAACGCACTCGAAAGTTACAATCAGGCAAAGGAATTGAGTAAACTCAATAACGATGCCGAACAACATGCTTCAAGTTATCGACATCTTGGATTATTTTACCAATACAGAGGGGATTACCAGAGAGCACTCCACTATTTTAACCGGGCTATTGAAATAGGGGAACAAAACAATCTGAAAATAAGACTATCAGAATTTCATTATGAACTTGGTGATTTATACCGACTTATGGATAATTACGAAGCCGCTGAAAACTGTCTCAACACCTCAACCCAACTTTGTTCTGAAGAAGGATTAAGACCCTGGATTTATAATTTACTGCATTACGGATTGCTATACATGGACATGGGAAAATATGATTTGGCTCATGACTACTTAGATAATGTAATTGATGAATCAGAAAAGACGGGCAATGAATTTGCACTTGCAGAGGCAATAACCGCACTTGGAAGAGTAAGTTATAAATTAGGAAATTATAACGAGTCCAGAGAAATCCTTATCAGGGCCTTTAATTTATCAGATAGTTTGGAAGCCCAGAGGGAAAAAATGAATACACTACAATCTCTGGCTGAGTTGGAAGAGGAATCGGGCAACTACAATAAGTCCTTAGAATATTATAAAACCTTCGTAGCACTTCGCGATAGTCTTAATTATTTTAAGTCAAATGAAGATATAGCATTTCTTGAAGCGGAGTTTCAATTTAAATACCAGGAAGACTCCATCCAACACGTTGCGGAGCTTCAAAAGGCTTCTATAGAGGCAGAAATACAGCGACAATCTAAGAGACAGGCTATCTTCATCATTACTCTTGTATTGCTTTTTGTTCTGCTTGCTGTCGTTATCATATGGATTAAAACAAGACAAAGGGCTCATCAAAAGCTTATTGAATTATTGGCCGCCGTTCGAGATCAACACAAGAAAATAACCCAACAAAGAGATCAACTTCAGGATACTCTGGAAAAACTGGAAAGTACTCAGGAACAGCTCATGATATCAGAACGAAAAGCAGCGGTAAGTATTCTAGCCGCAGGCTTAGGTCATGAAATGAACAACCCCTTAAACATTATTTTGGGGGGAGTTTGGAGGCTTAAAGATTACCTCAAAAATGACGATGTCAAATTAACCGAAAAGGAACAACTCGATGTGTTGGGATCAATTGATGATGGCGTTATGAGAATCAATAAAATTGTGAAAAACCTGATCTACTTTGATTCAAATAGTCAAGATTTGATCCATGAAGTGGATATTCATGAAATCATTGATTCTGCCATTTCCAAAATGTCTGAATCTCTACACAAAAAAGACATCGAACTTGGAAAAATGTATTTCGCACCACCAGCAAAAGTGCTTTGTTCGTTTATTGCAGTCCAACGCATATTTGTCAATTTACTACAAAATGCAGTTGACGCTATTGAGCATACTGGAAAGATTGAGATTACAACTGAAGTTATAGATGCAGATGAAATCAGAATAATCATTAATGATAATGGAACTGGGATAGATTCGGAGGATATGGAAAAAATCGGGAAACCCTTTTTTACAACAAAATCACCAGGGCAAGGTTTTGGATTGGGGCTATATATCTCCAGAGATCTTGCAGCTGCTTATGGAGGTACCATCAATCTTTATCCAAATCATACAGGAGTTAAAGTTGTCGTGGTTTTCCCAATATCCCATAGAATAGCCACGTCTGATTTGATGGACAGAAATTTCAAAAACTCGTAATCAATCCCTCTCTCCTCTCCACATTTTATTGCAAATAATTATTTCTATATAATGAGTACTACTTTTACTGTAAGCAGAATTGCAACATATCAAACTATCATGAAAAAATTGACAGTTCTAATTATTCTGTTTGGCCTTATTGGCTGTAAACCCTCAGAACCCGAAGTATATCTTTTTTCCTTTTTTCAGGGAAATGGTGAAGATGGATTACACCTTGCTGCAAGTACCGATGGTCTTAATTGGAAAGCGCTGAATAACAATGAATCTTTTCTGGCTCCTACTGCCGGTAAAGACAAGCTTATGCGGGACCCATGTATAATCAAGGGCGGAGACGATAAGTTTCATATGGTATGGACAGTTAGCTGGAATGAACGAGGCATAGGTTACGCCAACTCAACTGATTTAATCAAATGGTCAGATCAAAAATATATCCCTGTGATGGACCACGAACCAACAGCAAGAAACTGCTGGGCACCAGAGATCTATTATGATGAGGAGAAAGATCAGTACCTCATATATTGGGCAACTACCATTCCCGGAAGGTTTCCCGCAACGGACACTTTGGGTGGTGGAGGCTACGATCACAGAATGTATTACACCACCACCAGGGACTTTAGGAGTTTTAGCGATACTAAAATCTTATATGATAAGGGCTTTAGTGTTATCGATGCTACCATCGTGAAGGATGGTAAAACCTATGTTATGTTCCTCAAAAATGAAACCCTGTTACCCAAACCAGAAAAAAACATCAGAATTTCTACAAGTACGGATTTGCTTGGTGACTACTCAGAACCTACAACGCCAATAACCACTGATTGGGTCGAGGGTCCTACGGTAACCAGGGTAGGTAATGATTGGGTTGTCTATTTTGACATGTACACCAAAAGTAAAATGGGGGGAATCTCTTCAAAGGACCTGAAAATATGGACCGATATTTCCGAGAATATTAGCTTCCCAAAAGGCACAAGGCATGGCACGGTCTTCAAGGTGAAGCAAAGTGTATTGGAGAATATCATTACCGCCAAAACTCCTAAAGACTAAAATGAACTTACGATGATACGGGACTTAGCACTCATGCTACCTGAGTGCTTTCAGTCTCTATCAGGTGGGTAATAGTTTCGAATCTACTTCCATCCGCCACCCAGGCTACGATACAATTCCACTTTAGCTGAGAATATTCGCATCTTGACATTTTCAAGATTCAATTCACTATCCAGGGCCTCTCTTTGTGCGGTGATTACCTCCAGATAATTAGCCAAACCACTTCTAAAAAGAAAGGAAGCATCCTTGACCGCATTCTGTGCTGCTACTACTCTTTCCTGAGCGATTGCATATTCTTCCTTCAACTTTTCAATAGAAACGAGCGCATTAGAGACCTCATTCATGGCCTGGATGAACTTATCCTTGAATTCCAGTTCCGCTATTTTCTTTTGGTTCAGGGCTATCTCATAATTTGTTTTGAGCCTCCGCTTTTGAAATAAAGGCTGGAAAATCACTCCATTCAATAAAAGTAGTCCTGAGCCGGCAGGGTTTAACAGTCTATCAAGTTCAAAGGAATTCAATCCAAGACTTGCTCCTAAATTGACAGAAGGGTATCTCATGGCGTTGGCTACCCCCACCCGCTCATACGCCTCGCGAAGGTTATATTCTGCTGCCGCCACATCCGGACGATTATTGATCAACTCTAACGGCATCCCTGCCACGTAGGACTCATCGAAGATTGGATCTTCCAGGCTTTGCAACAAAACAGCCCGTCCCTGCCGACCAATCAATCTATTTAACCTGTTTTCCTCCCTGATATATTCTCTTTCAAGCCTTGGAATCAAGGTTTGCGCTCTCAGTTTTTGCGATAGGGTTTGCTTTACCGCAAGAGAGGTCACCTCCCCTGCCTCAAACTGCAATTGGACAATGTTGAGGGTGTTGTCATTAAGCGTTAAGTTATCCTTATAAACTTCTATCTGTGACCGGAGTAAGGCAAGATTATAATAGGTAGAGGCGATATTTGCAATCAATGAAGTTTGGACCGCCTTTTGAAACTCCATCGTTTTCATGTAAGAAAGCTGACTTGCCCTTTTCTGTCCGCTCAATTTGCTCCATATATCAAGCTCCCAACTAAGATCCAAAGACACCTCATATTCTAACCGCTCTTTATAAAAGCTGGTAGGAACAGCATCCGGATCATAAATTCTTCTGGCTCGATTCGAATTATAATTTGCATAATTCTCTGAGTATTGATCCTGTCTAAACTTAAATGCATTCAGCCCGACCGATGGGTAGTAATTAGCCTTTGATTGCTTTAATCTTGATAAGCCAATTTCTACATAAGTGTCAGCAATTTGAAGATCAATGCTGTATTGCAAAGCCGTATCTACCAGGGAAACCAGAAGTGAATCACCAAAGAAATCTGCCCAGTGAATTCCAGCGAGGTTCGCACTATCTCCTGTCGACCCAATTTCAGTTCCATAATATTTCTCGGATTCGCCCAGGTCCGGCCGCTCATAAGGCTCGCTTAGCTTACAACTACCGATCGTGATGAGGGTTAATATCCAGATAAATTTGTTGTACTTCATGACATTAATCTTCATCACCAAAATCCATATTAAATCTCTGATGCAAACTAAGAAACAGGTAGGCTAGCACGGGAATAACTAAAACTCCTAGAATAACACCCGACATCATTCCTCCGGCAGTACCAATACTCACGGATTTGTTACCCTGAGCTGCTGCACCGTGAGCAAACATCAACGGGATTAGTCCTACCGTAAATGCCAAAGAAGTCATCACAATAGATCGCAGACGCAGAGCACTCGCATCCAGTACCGCTTCAATCACCGGCTGACCGGCTTTCCACTTCTGTGTAGCGAACTCAACAATTAGAATAGCATTCTTTGCCAATAGTCCAATCAACATGATGATACCCACTTGCACATAGGTGTTGTTGTCAATACCAGCCAGATCGATGGCAATGAATACTCCCAGTATACCTGTTGGGATGGAAAGTATTACCGCCCAGGGAAGCCAGAAACTTTCATACTGTGCAGCCAAAATCAAATAGACCAGTATGATACTCATGATGAATATGATTGCCGTATCACCACCAGAGTTTTTCTCTTCCAAACTCATACTTGTCCATTCATAGCTCAAACTAGCCGGAAGCTTGTTGGACGCCTCTATTTCAATAGCATTCATCACGTCTCCGGTACTGTAGCCTTTGGCCGGAGTGACATTAATCTTAGCCGCATTGTACAGGTTATACCTGTTGACTGTCTCTGGACCAAAATCCTGTTCCAACTTCACAATGGTATTAATAGAAACCATTTCTCCTGCGTCGTTTTTGACGAATATGTTATTGAAATCTGAAGGGTTTTCCCTGAACTGAATATCCGCCTGCATATAAACACCATATTGACGACTAAACCTGTTAAAGTCTCCCGCCTGGGTACGTCCAAAGTATGACTTTATGGTAAACATCAGGTCAGAAACACTTACCCCAAGACTTTTCGCCTTCTCATAATCAATATTGAGTTTAGTCTGCGGAAAGTTGGGATTGAATGAGGTAAACGCATTTTCTATTTGAGGCAACCTGTTCAGGTTAGCTATAAATTCATTTGCCAACTGACCAAACTCTCCTAAGTCCCCATCTGACCTGTCCTGAAGCATGAGTTGTACCCCATCAAAACTTCCAAATCCCTGAACTGTAGGTCTGGGGTAGATATTGATGCTCGCTCCATCAATTGCCAGCATCCTTTTGGATAGAAGCTTCATCACATCTTCCATCCGATGGACCTCACCTCGCTCCTTGGATTTCTTCAATTTAATATAGGCCAAACCAGAAGATGGACTGTTCGCATTCACCACCACATTAAAGCCCGAAACGGTATTGACCATTGCTACGGATGGCTCCATTTTGAGAAGTGAATCAGCCATTCTAAGTGCCACATTTGTTCTGTGCAAAGAAGACCCTTCAGGCATTCTCAGGGACATGATCAAGAAGTTATCATCTTCTGTAGGGATAAATCCACTTGGGGTATTCCTCATCAAAACTACGGTCAATATAAAGATGGCTATCAATCCCAGAATAGACACAAAACTGTTATGGATAGCCCACTTGATCAAAGAAACATATTTCACCACAAGCCTGTCAAAGAAGCTATCAAACTTCTCCAATCCCGTTTGCCACCCTATTTTTATTCTTTTAAGGAGTCCTAACTCTCCTATTCTATTAACATCGGTATTTTCAATGGAGCGGTTGATACGTGAATGAAATAAGAACGTAAACTCACCCAAAAACTCCAGCTTTCTTTCCGACGTTTTTCGTTCCTTAAAAAGTAACCGTGTTAAAACCGGACCGAGTGTAAGTGCATTCACCGCCGAGATGATTACAGCAAAAATGATTGTGTAAGCAAACTCTCGATAAAATATTCCAACCGGACCATGCAGAAAGGCAATGGGTAGAAATACCGCTGCGATAACCACAGTAATTGAAACAATCGCGCTCGTAATCTCACTCATAGCTGAGAAAACCGCCTGTTTTGCTGTCATGCCATGGCCACTCATTTTCTCATAAATCGCCTCCATTACTACAATGGCATTATCCACAACAATACCAATGGACAGTACCAGAGAGAACATACTCAAAACGTTCATAGAAACGCCTACAAGATTCAAGAAGAAGAATGTTCCTACCAGGGATATAGGAATAGAAATAGCAGTTATTATCGTTATTCTGAAATTCTGAAGGAAGATAAAAACGACTAAGAACACCAAAAAGAATGCTTCAAACAACGTATGAACCACCTGATTCATGGACTCATCAATCTGATCGCGCACACTGTAAGTAATCTCATAGTCAATGCCTTCCGGAAATACCCTGGATTGTTCTTCCAGAATCCTTCTGACCTGTTTGTCTATCTCTACGGCATTTGCTCCACTCAACTGAACCACGTCAATGGTCACGGCCGGTCTACCATCTAGCCTATTTTCACTTGTATAATTGGAAGCACCAAATTCAACCCGGGCCACATCTCGCAAATGAAGCAGAGATCCCGTTTCGTCCGTCTTAATTACGAGGTTTCCGTACTCTTCCACCTCATTGAAACGCCCTTCATGTTTAATAACAATTTCAAAAAGCTCATCAGAGTTCTCCCCGAACTTACCGGGGGCAGCCTCAAAGTTTTGATCTTTTATCTGATTATAGATATCCCTCGGAGAAAGTCCATATTGGGCCAGCTTGTTGGGGTC
Organism: Marinoscillum sp. MHG1-6; assembly: GCF_024714475.1. Lineage (GTDB taxonomy): Bacteria > Bacteroidota > Bacteroidia > Cytophagales > Cyclobacteriaceae > JAMZMI01. The sequence continues at coordinate 191,540 of NZ_JAMZMI010000005.1, forward strand.
GAGCCAGATACGCATGGCATAGTCGCGGGCACGAAGGATACTCGCCTCAGCCAATCCCTCAATACGCTTTAGCTCTCTTCTGATATTGATCCTGGTATAGGCGTTAAGGAAGGTTTCATCATACATCCCCGATTCACTGAAGATGTTGATGGTCATGATACTACCCTTCATCCGCTTCATTACCTGGATTCCCGCTGCAACAACTTCAGCTGGTATCCGCTCCGTAACACTTGAGATCCGGTTTTGAATCTCGACGGCCGCTTTATCAGGGTCAGTCCCCGGCTTAAAATAAACCGTCACCCTACCACGCCCTGAGTTTGTGGCCGTGGAGTTAGCGTACGTCATGTTTGCCGTACCATTAATGGATTCCTCGATAGGCAATAGCACTGACTTGGCTACAGTTTCTGCATTACCTCCAGGATAGTATACCTGCACACTCACACTTGGTGGCGCAATTTCCGGAAATCGTTCTACCGGAAGTGTGGAAATACTGGTCACACCTGCCAGAACCAGCAAGATGGAGATGACTAAAGTCAGGACCGGTTTTGAAATAATCTTCTCTAACATAATTTATCTCAGATATGCAATGAGAGGTAAAAACTATTGTGAAACCTGCCCTGGGGCCTGTGATGAAGTACCGTTGATTAAAGAACCACTTTTGATCGGATTGATCCTGACACCATCAGTCAGCTTATTCAATCCCGAAGTCACGATTCTGTCATCCTCTGATAAGCTGTTATTACTGATGATATAATCCTTACCTGTTCTGCCCTCAATTTGAATTTCCCTCCTTTTGGTCAAGTTGTTGTCATCCAACACAAACACGAACTTTTTATCCTGAATGGAAATGGCTGCACTCTGAGGTATCAGGATGGCATTAGGATAAATCTGTTCCATCAAAATCTTGCCGGTATTACCGGATCTCAACAGCGTGTCAGGATTGTTAAACACTGCTCTCAGGGTAATGGAGCCTGTGTTTCTATTAATCTGTCCGGAGTTGGCGTCAATCCTACCCGTATGATCATATATGTATCCATCCGCAAGAATAAGCTTTACATCAGGGCTAATTCTTTTTGAAGTTGAATCATTTTTCATCCGCTCATAATAGAGATAATCAGATTCACTCATAGAAAAGTAAACATAAATCTTGCTGACATTGGACAGTACCGTCATGGGTTCAGAATCGGTCTTCTTTATCACATTACCTACTGACTTTGGGATTCTGCCAATAAACCCGCTTACAGGTGCATGAATGGTCGTAAAGCTTAATTTGATCTGCATGTTGGCTTCAATAGCCTGAGCTTTCGCCAGAGAAGCCTGTGCAATCTCATAGTCAGCCTCGGCCGTCCGCATCTGCACATCGGAGATCACGTCATTATCGATTAATGGCTGTAACCGATCCAGCTCTGTTTTCGCTTTCTTTAGCTTAGCACGTTCCAAGGCAACATTGGCCTGAGAATTTTTTAGGTCCTCAATGTAAGGTTGAGCATTAATTTTGAATAGGGCTTGCCCTTTTTTTACAAAGTCCCCCTCGTCCACGTATATCTCTTCCAAAATACCATCAACCTGGGGACGTATTTCCACATCCTCTATGCCCTCAATAGAACCAAGGTATTGAAATGTATTGGCGGCTGATTGCCCTTTCAGGGTTTTAACAGGTAAAGGCAATCCTGTATCCTCTTCATTTTTAGAGCTACAACCAATAATTATGAGGAAAAGAAAGCATAGCAGAAATTTAACCTTGCTTTCCAAGGCTATTCGCTGGTGATTATTCATCGATTTATCAAAAATTTTACAAAATGCGTTGTCTGTACATCCGAGCGGTAAAATTGATGCCAGCTTTAAGCCGAAAAGATAATAAATCCATCCGGTGTTATACCTTTTATTAAGAAAATCTCAATCAAAAGGATTGACAAACCCCTGAATCATTTAATCCCTTTCTTTACTCCTGGCCTTTTAAACATCATATCAATCACTAATATCATAATTGAAACCGCAGAATACAACAATCAATAAGCAGCACATAAATCTACGCCAAAAAGCTAATGAGTGGGAAATATTACCAAGCATCAACGACTCGAGCAACCAGCCCGACAATCATACCCAATTTCCCAATGCCGATTATTTTCTGTACCTTTGTACTTTAACTGAAGGATTAATTCTCTTTATTGATCTCCCGATCTGATAACTGGTTCTTAAGCCTCTCTTAGAACTAAAACGTTTCAAAAAACAAACATTAACATTTGTCGGATTGCTGCAGTATTCTGCAGTCTAATCTTCTCTTATTGGTATTCACCAAGGCAAATCCCTAGCAAGGTCCTTAAGTGATCCGGTAGGCGGGTTCAATCACGACCCCCTTTATTATGAAAAATTTAAAATTCTCTTCCGAACAAGGTCTTGCCTTTGCACAGGACCTGAGACAAGGTATTAATCAATACTTTAAGTCTGGTGAGAGCAGGTATGCCAACCATTCGATGGTGGTAAAATCTATCCTCATTCTTACCATTTACAGCTTACCACTGATCCTTTTGAGCACAGGATTGGTTGCTGGAATCGCTCCGCTTTTTATCCTTTATATCATCAGTGGACTTGGTATGGCAGGTATCGGCATGAACATCATGCACGATGCACTTCACGGATCCTATGCTAAAAATAAATTTCTTAACAACTTGATGGGCCATTCGATCAATCTAATCGGTGCGAGTGCATCCATCTGGAAGATCCAGCACAATGTGCTTCATCATACCTATACCAATGTAGCAGATGCGGATGATGACCTGAACAGTTCCATTTTACTCCGTTTTTCACCGGATAAGAAGCTTTACTGGATCCACCGGTTTCAGTTTATCTATGCATGGTTCTTCTATGGCCTTATGACCCTGATTTGGGTAACAGCACGGGATTTTATCAGAATTAGACAATACAAAAAACTCGGATTCTTTAAGAAAAAATCAGAGTTCAACTCAGAGGTGCTAAAGGCTTTGGCATGGAAAATCACCTATTTCACCTATGCCCTGGCTCTTCCCATCATTATGGTTCCACAAGCCTGGTGGATAGTGGTGTTAGCCTTTTTATGTATGCATTATGTTACAGGAAGCATATTGAGTATCGTATTTCAAACTGCACATGTCATGCCAACATCAGATTTTCCAAAACCCGATGAAAATGGGGTGATTGGAAATCACTGGTCTGTGCATCAATTGCATACTACCTCTAACTATGCACCCAAAAGCACGCTTTTCTCCTGGTACATTGGCGGGTTAAATTATCAAATCGAGCACCATTTAATGCCCAACATTTGCCACGTACATTATAAGGGACTTTCAAAAGTGGTGAAAGCACTTGCCAAAAAACACGGCTTGCCATACAATTCCCACAAAACATTTTTACAAGCAGTATGGGATCACCTGAGAATGCTGAAAATGCTTGGCCAACAACAGGTACATGGATAAGGAGCTTTGCTCATAGTACACTACCCTTACGGGTATTTTAAATAGAATAAATCAGAATGAAATTCATAAAAAAACAAAAATCGTCTTCTTCTAACTTTAGAAGAAAAAAGGGAAATAATCGAAGGGCCCCTTCAACCTTAAACCCTGAACTTTTGGTTCGTAAGGCTACGGCACATAAAGAAGAAGCAAGGACTCCAGCCTGGAATTATGAGGCTACCGAGCTCCATCCTCTTCTAAAGCGTAACCTTTCCAAACGTGGGTACACACACCCCACTCCAATTCAGGAGCAATGCCTGCAACCGGCAACGCAGGGTCGGGACATTTTGGGTATAGCAGGAACGGGAACAGGCAAAACTGCTGCGTTCCTCATTCCTATCGTTCAACAGCTATTAGAAAATCCAAAAACCACCAGAGCGCTGATCATTATTCCAACACGTGAGCTTGCACTCCAGGTGACAGAGGAATTTGATATGGTTGCGGCACAATTGAATTTTCGTGCTTCATGCTTCATCGGAGGTAGAAGTATTTCTTCGGACCTGGCCAGATTGAAGCAGCCTAACCATGTAGTGATTGCTACTCCGGGGAGATTGCTGGATCTTAACAATCAACGTGCACTTTCCCTTGGACAATTTAACACTCTGGTACTTGATGAATTTGACAGGATGCTGGATATGGGCTTTTTACAGGATGTAAAGAAAATCTTGAAGGGACTTACCAGCAGGAAACAAACAATGTTTTTTTCCGCTACCATGGATAAAAAACAACGTGCATTAATCAATGATATCCTTACAAACCCTGTAGAAATAATGATTGAGCAACGGATTGCTGCCTCAGACCGGGTTGATCAGGAACTGATAAAAGTACAACCGGGAAGAAATAAATTCGACATGCTCCTACAACTGATTCAAAACAATGACTTTAGTAGGGTGATGATCTTTGCCGAGACCAAAAGGGTTGTCAATCAGGTGAGCAAAAAGCTGGGACAAAGTGGTGTCAGATCAGATGTCATTCATGGCAACAAGTCACAGAGCTATAGGCAAAATGCCTTAAAAATGTTTAGTTCAGGAAAAGTCCAGGTACTCGTTGCTACGGACGTTGCAGCTCGAGGCTTGGATGTTTCGGATGTATCGCATGTGATCAATTATCAGATGCCTCAAACGATGGACAGCTACATTCACCGAATTGGCAGAACCGGGCGAGCAGGCAAACATGGCCGTGCTTTCACCTTCGTCGACTAGGCGGAATAATCAAATGAAATTTTAATAAATCAATACAATACATAATGAAAGAAGGAACTGTAAAGTTTTTCAATGAAACCAAAGGATTTGGTTTCATTACTCCGGACGATGGTGGAAAAGATGTTTTTGTTCACCAAAGCAATCTGGTCGATAGCATTAGAGAAAATGACAAAGTAAAATTTGAAACCCAAACAGGTGAAAGGGGCATCAATGCTATCAATGTAGAAAGAATCTAACATTTAGCAAGTCTTAAAAAAGACTGCCTGATAAGAGGTGGTCTTTTTCATTTTATTCAACAACCATAAACGCACCTATATGCCAAAATCACAGAACGCATTTAACAAGAAACAAAAAGAGAAAAAACGTCAGCAGAAGAAGCAGGACAAGCAGCAACGTAAAGAAGAGCGTCAGGCAAATGCGCAAAGTGGAACGTTGGAAAACATGATGGCCTATGTTGATGAACAGGGGAACATACTCGACAGTCCTCCCGAAAAGGATGACAAAAAGGAAAAGATAGATGCGTCTGAGATTGAAGTCAGTGTACCAAAATCACCACACCAACCAGACCTGGAACATCGTGGCAGGGTGAGCTTTTTTGACACTTCCAAGGGCTATGGTTTTATCAACCAGGATGGTACACAACAACGTTATTTTATACACGCCAACAATTTAAAAATGGCCGTTCAGGAAGGCGATAAAGTGTCATTTAAGACGCAAAAAGGTTTAAAGGGAATGGAGGCTATTGAAGTGAAAATACTTAAGTAACCCGGAACCATAAATGAATCCAGGATTACCAATCTGGTATTCTGATCGTTTCTCACATAGGAATCAAATCCATCTCATAAAAATTTAAAAGGCCCGAAATCGGGCCTTTATTGTTTATTTGATCTGGCACAAAAATCAGATCACATGATATCTCAAGCTATGGTATTCGGGTTCACTAATCATCACATTATTTACAAAAGGACAAGAGGCTTTCACCTTTAACGCATTGATTTTAGCGAAATCGAGAGCATGTTCAACCAGAGCTGTTCCTACCTGCCTGTGCCGGTATTCTTTAGGAACATGGGTCGACTTGTAATCCAGGTAAAGATCCCCATGTCGTTCATAATCCAGAATAGCCTGACCATGATTTAGGTTGACATAAAACATATGATTCGACGGGTCGTGTTTTACATTTAGGTTGTTCATCATCTCATCATTTTATTTCTACATAAACCAAATGACTATGTCATCATACATAGACAACGACTTAAAAACCCTAACGTTTTCAAAAAATGAAAAAAGTCGAAAAGCCCGGTTCTGACCTAGAAAAAAGCGGTCAACTGCATGGTCCCGGTATGAATGGGCCGCAAGCCGGGAGACTTCCGTCCGTTATATTGAAAAGTTAGCTGAAGCCCCCCTCCTAATGATTGTTGCCAATTCAGGTTCCATTTTTTATTTTGACCCGGTTGTAAGCCTTCCAATAGTTCATACGCTAGATAAGTGTTCTCTTCCCCATCAAAACCAATAGATAACCATTGAAGCTGAATATTAAAATTTCCCTTACCTGATCTTATCCATGTGGATTCTAATAGATAATCCTGAATATCTGAATGCTGTTGGTTCTCACTCCCCTTTTCTGCCTTTGACCTAAGTGCCACTTTTGCAGAAAAGCGGGCGTTATTGGTTGGCTGCCATATGAGCTCAGGAGCCCATATTTCCCGATGTAATTGAAAGTTTCGTGAAGCCAGGTAATCGGATTGATTGGTGGTTTCTCCAACTCCCGACTGAAAACGTACTGTAAATACCTGATTAATGCTATATCTAAAATTTCCTATCCAATCTTCCCTTGATCGCAACTCGAAACCATTGGTCAGCAAGGTCTTATGATCCTGTTGGGTATGACTTATATCCATTGCCAATCCGGACCCATTGCGGTTATAAAATAGGGTGTATCGTTGCTGTGCCTGAGCTGAAAGCACTTCTTGCAGCCGGATCTTAAAATTAATTGGATTCAAACGGCTACCCAATCGGTCTTCCACAGATTTATAGTTCAATCTTACATTGGTACTCAGGGTAACTCTGGATAAGATTTTAGCTAGTTCATTACCGGACTCCCATCTCTTCGGTAAACGAGCATCGATACTATGTTGAAAAGTGGATTGAAAAGCGTTGATGTACTCATCTGTTGGCAGAAAGATCTTGGCATAGTTCTTCTCATCATAATTGATTGCCTCATAAAACTCATTGAGGTCCTGCTCGCCATCATCATTCTCATCACGCCAGGTATGTGTACCCTGACCAGTTGGGACAAGAATAAATACAAATTCACGTCTCAGCTCTCGGGTATTTGCTGTTGAATATGAAAATTGCTGCTGCACTAGTTTCTTGAAGAAACTTCCTTGCCAATCCAATCTGCCCAGAATATTCTTATCTCTTGAGTTGGCAAAATGATCCGTCACCTTACGGTAATTCCCCGTGATACCGACACGCTGTGATTGAAAGAAATGTGCATAAAAGCCAACAACAAACTGATCGGCGGATGTATAGCGCCTCATCCTGCCCTCCAATGGTTGCTGATCATATCTTTTAATATAATCTAACCGAAATGAGGTCTTTGAGGAATCCCCTGAGCGTAGGTAAAAGTCGTGCAAATAATAATGCATCAGAGTGTTTGTCAGGCTATCCCCCACGGAGGTCCTCTGCTGATCTATTTCATATCGATAACCCGGCTGAATGCCCCATGATATCAACCTGATATCCTGTTTGGCTCTCATCCACTTAGATTGAAAATGGTCAGTGTCATTATTCAGGTAATAGAACGAAGACTGAGATAATAACGGGCCCAATTCTTTTGAAACCTCCAGATCATGCTGATGCCCATTGACAATGCCATTTCGATCTCTATAGCTGTAGTGATAATTCAGCTGATTTAACGTATTTCGGGTTAACCCAATATTTGCTTTCAGGATATGATCAGATCGGTCCAGGCTGTCCTGAAAAATGTCATAACCCCAGTTTCGGTCGTATTCGATAGGCCTAAAACGATCGATCCATTTAAAATTACTGGATAGGCTTTCAAAAGACACACCAGCATCAAATCCGTAGTCGCCTAATTTTCTCCCCGAGGACTGGAAACTACCTCTCCAGGCTATCCCCTGATTATCTCCATCATCTATTAGTGAATATAGGTTTTCATCCCTATCAGAAATGGCCAGTTCCTGAGTAAATTTTTCAAATTCAGAGACCTTAGTCGCATTTCCAACCACCAACATCCGCTTGCTATTGGGAAGGGGTGTAGTCCTAACCGGTGCATAATTCCCTTGAGACACTCCTGACACTGGAGCTACCCATCGATATACTCGCCCATTTGCTGTTCCTGAAACCAGTTGATAGTCTCCATTACCCAATTCCACCTCACTAAAGCTCACTCGAAACAAAGCAATATCAGGATCGGTGGTATATTCAAAATAGGTGTAGGTGATTCCTCCAATCAGTGTATCGCGCTCGAAATAAAGCACCGCATCTTCAATGTACCCTGTTTCATCCGCACCGCTGATTATGCCTAAACCATCATTATCCCCTAATTGAGATAAGGTATTAATATCATTTGGGGAAGGGGTGTAGCCTAAGGTTGTGTTCGGGTTATCCTTCTCCTGATAGAAATTAAAGAAAAACTTCGTGCGGCCATTATAAATTTCCTGAGTAGCAGTGAAATTGGATCGGCCATAATATTGCTCTGCATATTCAAAATCTACTCGAATCCGAGTATACCTTGTAATCAAAATACTATTACTAAAAGTGATCTCTCCCAGATTATAATCAATGACATAGTCCCTGTCGAAACCACGCTCCAGCAGCTTTCCGTCTACAAACACACGTTCTGAGTCGGCCATAACAATGATATACCGCTCACCATTAGGCCCGGTTAACCGATATGGACCCTGAATCCCCTCAAGTGGGGTAAGCTGAGCAGAATAAAATTGTCCCTTGGCCGCAGATCCACTCATACTGGTTTTGCCCTTCCATCGTGAGCCCACGTCATACTGGTAGGACGCACTAAGCCCCTGAACGTTCTTATAATACTGCAAAAAATATCCTTCATCAACGGGGTTCGTGAGTACAACGTCCCCTGCATTGAGTGCCAATTGATCATTATAAAGTTTGATATACACATTGTCAAAATCACGAATTTGCTGGGTGTTTCCTTCAGGCTGAAATGGGACATTCTGATCTGTTATAGACGCAGAGACAAAAAGGTTCTCTGAAAGCTGACCATCCAATTGGAGATTCAAGGCTGAGTTTACAAAGACATTTTGGCGATTTCCGAATGTCACACCTCGGCTGATCGCTCCATAGCTATCCATATTGTTGAACTGAAAAATCTCCTCCTTTGGAATCACAGAAACCGTGGAAGCACTGGGCATTTGAGAAACCCTACCCTGATCATAAGTATCAATACTTCTATTGATAAATGGCTGATAGAGTTCAGTAGATACTGTACGAAAGCAAATAGTTATAGAATCTGATTTAATAGATCCACTTAAGGTCACCCTGTTACTAGATGGATCGAAATCATAGGAGGCGTTTTCTATCGTTATAGATCCGGGTTCTACCGGTATGGTATCCAATAAAATAGTGCTGGTTGCCGGATAACTCCTGCATTGAAGACCCTGACCATTTAGGTCAAAGCAGGTCAGTACCAATAAGCCAGTGGAAATGAGTAATTTATACCACGACAGGCATAGAAATGAAGAACGTGGTCCCCTCTCCGATCTTTGACTCGAACCATATATTTCCTCCGGCATTCTCTATTCCTTTTTTAGCTACTGCCAACCCTATTCCACTACCTGTAGCTTTAGTACTAAAATAAGGAGTAAATATCTTATCCCTACTTTCTTCACTAATACCTTCTCCATTATCTTTGACAGCTATCAAAACCTTCCTCGGCTTTACCTCCAGATCTATATGAACTTCAACTGGATTTTTTGATGTAGCCTGAATAGCATTCAAAAGTATATTATTGAATATCCCGTTAAAAATCTTCTTATCGGCATCAACGATCACTTCCTGATCCACGCCTGACAGGTCAATGAGGACATCATCGGAGCAATGGACGTCAGCCACCTCTTGAATTAAGGCAGCAATGTCAAATTGTTCATTTTTAGGAGCTGGCATCTTTGCAAACGCAGAAAAAGAATCCGCAATGGAACTCAAAGCATCAATCTGGCCAATCAACGAGCTAAGCACTTTATAATCCTGTGAATCAGCACCCTTATGCCTCATCATTTGCTGGATTTTCAAACGCATGGGTGTAAGTGGGTTTTTGATTTCATGTGCCACTTGTCGCGCTATCTCTTTCCAGGCTGACTCCTTTTGGCTCTCAGCCAATGCAGCCTTACTTTCTTCCAGTTTGGAGATCATTTGATTGTACTCATTGATCAAAATTCCTACCTCATCCGCAGAGTGATATTCAATGGGTTGATTCGTCTCCTGAAGATTCGTGGTTTTAAGTCCTTCTGTTATCAACTTCAATGGCTTAACCAATCTGTCTATGATCAGATTGCCAATGATCAGTGAGAACAAGAATATAATCGTGAAGATCGAAATGAGATTATTAAAAACTTCTACCTGCTGTCGTTGCAAATGACTCTTGGAGTCAAAATATGGCATGGATAATATACCTAACAACTCCCCGTTTCGGTAGGATTTAAGCCCCAAAAATGATACCCGAAACTCTAGCTCCCCGATTGATTGCTTATAAATTTTGTTTTCTGCGTTTCCGTACTTAATGGCGTTGAAAGGCCTGGGAGCAATTTGTCTACTCAACAACCCTAACTCAAATATGTCGGCCTCACTCGAGACGAGCAATTGCCCCTGAGAGGAGTATATATTTACATCCGATTGAATAAGCGACGCCACTCTTGAAACCTCATTTCCAAGATCATCTCTATTGATCTCATTGTTATAAAACCGGTCTAGAAGGTCAACCAGCGACTCCGAAATGTTGTAGGCCTTCTTATTAGAATTCTTATCAATTTCCTCCTTATAGGACTGGTTCAAACTATTGAGAAGGGCAACACTCACGATGAGCATCGGTACTACAAAAGACAGCCCTAGATACAGCTGAATTTTGGTAGCCAGATTAAATATTCGTTCGTGATCAAAGGCCTTGAACACCCAAAACAGTAGGGCCATGCAAAACAATATCACTAAATAGAGAAAGGAAAAGTTAGCCACAATAGCAAGGACATGATAATCCGGTGAGGCAATGACATAGACCCTTCCATCAGAGGTTTTTAATCCATAAAATTGAATCCCCTGCTTTTCAATTCCCTTATCAAATAACTGCTCGTTGGTCAGATCAGGATAGCCAAGGATATTCTGAAATTCTATTCGACTTCTCTTATAGAGCAGTTTTCCTTCCTTAAAAACAGCATAATCGTAACGATCATTCTCACTGAGATAATATTGCCCTGCCACCACAAGCTGTGGAAATACGCTGGTAGGGATATATTTCTTCAATGTAAGGGTCAGGACTACATACCCCACCTCCCGACCCAGCGAGGATACGGGGATAAAGGTGTAATATCGATCTTGAACATTATCCTTTTTGCCCTCTACAAAGTAAATATTCGGGTAATCCGTCTTAAAAGGTTCTTTGGCAAACTCCGCCCACAAAGCCTCATATGAAGAGCTAAGGTTATCCATTGCTTTTCCCTCGCTATCAAAGAGAAAAACCTCGATATCATACTTATCAAAGTATGTCGAAAGGTGCTGTCGCCTGATTTTCTCACGAATGTTTTTTCGAACGAGCAGGCGATTGCTTAATCGCGATTTGATGTACTGGTCATTTTGAATATTGAGTACACGTTGACTGAGATAATACTCAGCCAGAAAATCATTCTTAATTAGCAAGCGATTGGCAAACCTCCGCTTCGCTACCAATTCATCCTTTTCGTAATGTTTATAAACCGTGAATGAACAAATTGATGCACAAAGTACAATCAATAGGGAGCTATATAGAAAGGAACTATAATCAAGGTTGAAATGATCAAAAGACAGTCTGGTGAGTACTAGAATCCACCACACTAACCCCGCCAGGGCAATAGAAAAGGTTACCCTCTCAGACAATAAAGACCAGCCAACGACGAGCATGATAACATGAATAACGAACAGTAACCACCTATTCGCTTTCACACTGTTGATCCAATAAATACCAATTTGGAAAACATGAAAAACGATCACTGACCAAACGACTAAAACAAGATAGGCCACCACCCTTTGGTCTGAAAACTGGAGACGTTCACTTACGTCAAGCGAGATCAATGAGTTTTCCAAAATATTCCAGCTCACCTTACAAACCAGAAACCCGCAATATTGAATCACAAGCAGCATCAATATTCCAGCAATGAGGCTGTTAAATCTTACAATTAGGTTGATGAGTTGCCTGTAAAGCAGCCGTAGAACAATAACGATCAACAGCGAATTAAGCAATAAATCACCCAGGGAATGAGCCAGCGAGGAAGTATAATTGATCGGGTCAAATAGTGAAATATCCAACCAGTATCTGGTAAGTATCAAAATAAGAAAACGGGCCAGGACAATGGCGACCAGCCCAAGAATCAGGCGGACTTTTTCTCCGAGATTATCTGTCCAGTCACTCCATTTTTGATAGAACAAAAACAGCCCCGATATGAGTATAAGCAACAGCAATATGGCATCAACCCTTCCTGAGGACACCTCTCCCAAACTGTATGCAACCGTGAAGTCAGTAGATTTAATGTAACTGTCTCCTTCTCCAACGTTCACCTCATACCCCATGAAAATATCAGAATTGATCGTTCCACGCAGGTACTGATTTTTGATCAGCGGTTCCCGATTGACCGGCAGCAGAGAATATATCTCGATAAGCGTATTTTTACTCGGAACCACATGGCGCCTGGCTACATATGTCCCGTTATCGAAACTCAGCTTATACAGCTCATCCTTAGATCTCAGTTGTGGATATGAGGGGGTTAATTCATTATCAGACCAGTAAACCAGCGTACCATTCACAAAAACACGCTTCAGGAAACGAGCATTCGAGTTGATATCAAACGGGTTGGAGTAGATGGTGAACTGATCAACGAAGTCCAGTAAATCAGCCTTCTGATCCATGATTTGCTCTTCAAAGTTTTCCTGTATCTGGCCTTCAATACGCTGCTTATCATTCAGAGATACTCTCCAGATAAATCCGGCAGCAATAAGGAAAATAAGAGTAAGAGATAGGGATCGGGTCATTAAGCCATGAGAATAATGCCCAATATAATTATTTAGATTGTTTTGCGGGATCGTAGTGAACTCCACTAAAAATATTCAGGAATAAAACCCTTGAATAACGAAGAGTTAGCGGATATAGTAAAGCAGAAACAAGTCCTACAGTTATAATGTAAGTTTCCAATTCAGGATCACCTACAAAAAAGTAAAGACAAAAAACAGTCACCAAGAAAATTCCCACGGACAAAGCATAGCTTACAAACATTGCCCCGTAAAAAAAACCGGGCTCTCTTTCATAGCGAAGGTTACAAACCGGGCATTCCTGGTTCATTACTGTAAACTTCTTCAAATCATACGCTCCATGAGGAAAGATTTTACCCTCACGACATCGGGGGCATTTACACTCAAGAAGTGCGGGAATAAGTCCTTTTTGGCTCATTGACCTTTGCATTTTTGTACCAGAAGTAAGCCACCACGGCTATCGCCACATATGGTGTAAAAAATAGATAAAGAATTCCTGTGTTTAAACCAGCAGCTAATGAAGTATCGCCCTGACTAACGTTATTCACTACCTGGGTTCGACACATTGCGCACTGAGCCTCAGCCCAAAATGTACCCAATAAACAATAGGTAATTACGCAAATCCTCAACCATAAATTCATGCCTCAAAGATAATAAGGGGATATCAGAAGGTATACAATTACTCCGGTCACAGAAACATAAAGCCATACAGGAAATGTGAACTTCACAATTTTCTTGTGTCTGGTAATCTGATCAGTCAGCGCAAAGTAAAATGCAAGCAAAACGAAAGGAACGACTACGAAAGAAAGACCAATATGGGAAAGTAATGTAAACACGTAAATCGTTCGCAGGGCACCCACTTTCAACAGCTCATCGGCGCTAAGAATTCCATCCTTATTGGAGTCCCCGAAGATGACAGAAGTCGAATTCGAATGGTAAACCACATAGGAAACAAGAAAAAGTGTTCCCAATACCAGACAGGAAAGCATCAGTTTTTTATGAAGACTTACCTTCCGTTTTCTGATGGCTATTAATGCCAATATCAATAGCACAGAGGTAGTGCTATTCAGCAAAGCATTCAGCTTCGGCAAGGCTTTAATCCAATCCCCACTTAGTCCCAGGTCAAGTGGGCTGTATAATAATATCGCCACAACTAGTGGGATAGCTATAGAAATAGCAATAATGATCCTTAAATAAACTTTATTCTCTTTCACTCTTCTCAATATTAGTTAAGTAGATATCCACTTCAGTAAGTATACGATCCGTCTCTTCTCTGCTTGCCTTATAGAAGCCTCGGTAATAACCCTCTTCATCAACCAAAACGGCGGCATTGTCTTTCAGACAACTCTCCTCCATTATGAGTTTCATTTCAGAATCAGAAACTGACTCAAATCTTCTTTTGATACGTGTTAGTTCATTCCGCTTTGTCTCCCATAATTCTGCATTGAGTTGCAAGTAAGCCCCGTCAACAATGCGACAGGAGTCAGCTACCATTTCAAACTTCGGGATATCAAATTTGTTCTCTCCGAAGATTTGCAATATCAGATACCAGCTAATTGGTAGTACAAATACGACGATAAAAAAGCCAGCTACGATTAGTTTCTTCATGGCATAAAAAAAGAGGCCTAACAGCCTCTTCAAATTTTATTAAGTTCTCTACATCAATAAAGCAAACTGAAAATAGCAGAACCCTGGTAGCTCAAAATAAACAGGAGGAATACTATGAACATGGTAGGCAATAAAATCGCCCAGATCAAAGACTTCTTCTCATGTGAAAGGTGCATAAATTGTCCAACAATGTAGAAAGCTTTTACTATCGTCAAGATGACGAAAATAAACGTCTTTATTGCACCTGATTCCATGGTGAAGGCAATGACGAATTCAACCGCAGTTACGGCCAAAAGAATCAACATAACCTTCCATATACCCCAGATCTTGGCCTTATCAGCCGGCTGCACTTCTATTTGTGGTGTATTATCGTGATGTTCCATAATTTCTTAAATCTCGGGTTAGATTAAACAAGGTAGAAGAAGGTAAATACGAATACCCATACAAGGTCTACAAAGTGCCAGTACAAACCAACCTTTTCAACCATCTCATAGTGGCCTCTTTTCTCTAATTTACCTACCGTAGTCTGATAGAATATGATAAAGTTCAATACCACACCACTGAATACGTGGAATCCGTGAAATCCTGTAATAAAGAAAAACAGGGCAGCGAAGTTTGGAGGACCATACTCGTTTATTGAAAGATTAGCTCCCACTCCTCCGTTACCATGAATGAAGTGTGACCACTCCCATGCCTGACAACCAAGGAAAGTCAAACCACCTAAAATGGTCCAAAGCATCCACTTCTCCACAGCAGTCTTATCCATTCTATGTCCGGCTTCCACCGCCAATACCATCGTCACACTACTCAAGATGAGGATAAAAGTCATGATCCCTACAAAAACCAATGGAAGCGACACACCATGCAAGAAAGGAACCGCCTCAAACACTTTTTCAGGGACAGGCCAGTATGCCTGAGAAAAAACGAAATCCTCGATAGCTCCTTCATAAGCCGGGTAGCTAAACCTGGTCATACCATAAGCAATCAATAATGCTGAAAAGGTAAAGGCATCAGAGAGTAGGAAGAACCACATCATTAGTTTTCCATAGCTGGCCTTCATCGGTTCAGTACCGCCAGCCCAAGCACTCATTTTACCTCCATCCACTAGAACTGTAGTGTTTGACATAGTGAAAAAGTCTAATTATTAAGAATCAAAAATAAATATAAATACAGCCAAAGTCCACCCAAAAAATGCCAATAAGTTACGCACATTTCAATCTGCGCAAGGCTTTTAGAATGAACCTTATATCGAAATGAATTGACAAGCACAACCAGCAAAAAGATAAGCCCTCCTACCAAGTGTACCACGTGCAATCCGGTAAACACATATATAAATGAACCAGCAGGGTTTCCCACAAAAAACACCTCCTGTTCTACCAACTGTCCCCAGGAGAAAAACTGACCAACCGAGAAGGCAACAGCCAGGACAGCTGTTAGGGTCAACCCCAATCTGATGTTGAACAGATTATTCCTTTTAGCAGCCAGATAAGCAAAATGAATACTGATACTGCTTAGCACAATCATTACTGAAGTCACGTTAAACAATGACGGAAAATCTATCAACGCCCAGTTGCCTTCAGATTTCTTCACGATATACGCACTTGTCAGCGAAGCGAAGATCATGGTAACGGATATGATAAATAACCACATCGCAAACTTCTTAGGGTGCATTGATTTCACCCTCACTTTTCCTAAATGTATGTCAGCTGATGATCTCGTCATATTAAATTTTGTCTAAGAGATACGCTATCTGCACTATAGGCAAATAGATAAAAGAACCGAACATAATTTTCAACGCAGATTTTCTTGAGTTGTCCTTTAACAGCATAAAGGTCTGAGAAAGGAACAATGCTCCACAAAACGTTGCAACCACCCCACTGGTAATTCCTGTTAGACCGAAATACGTCGGCAACAAGCCCAACGGCAATAGAAACAAGGTATAGGTCATAATATTAATTGCCGTATTCAAATCCTTCTTACCACCACTTGGCAATAACTTGAATCCGGCCTTTTTATAATCTTCGTCAGCCACCCATGCAATAGCCCAAAAATGAGGAAACTGCCAAATGAACTGAATGCCAAAAATGATCAGGGCTTCGTAGGAAATAACTCCTGTAGCAGCTGTCCACCCTAAAAGTGGTGGAAGTGCTCCCGGAATCGCTCCAACAAACACTGCAATCGGCCCTACCCTTTTTAACGGTGTGTATACAAATGAATACAACACCATAGAAACCATCGAAAGAACTACAGTAATTGGGTTTGTAAGCCAAACCAACAACAACAAACCGATAGCTCCGGTTAATATCGAAAATTGAATTGCATCCTGGCTGGAAAGTCTACTTGTTGGCAATGGTCTGCCCTGTGTTCTGGTCATCACACGATCATACTCCACTTCCTTTACCTGGTTAATAATCACCGAGGATCCCGAGATCAAAAAACCTCCAAATACAAGTCCTGCAAAACCTATCCAGGATAAATCTCCTTTATTACCTAGCAAATAGCCAAAACCACTGGAAAATGCCACCAGAGATGACAATCTCACCTTGAGCAATTCGACATAAGCCCGGGCCTTTTCAGAATAACTTAAAGAATATGTTGAAGTAGTCTGCATTAGCTAGCTGAAGGATATAATCTAGAGTTCAAAAATAGATAAAATATAACTCCGAAGGCCAGAGAGCCCACAAACAAATGTATCGGCTGAGCAAAAGCGGGGAATCCCACATAGGTCAAAATAACTCCCAGCAATATCTCAATGAGAAAAAGTCCGCTTAAGACTAACAGATAATAGTTGCCTCTTAATTCTGACCTATTCAGATAAAGAATATAACCAAGTAGTGCAATAAGTACCAGAGAATATGAACGATGCACTAAAAATACTGTGCTGAGATTATCAATCCATTCACCTCTCAAAATTCCCAGCCCATTGAGTACATCTATCTGCTCTCGAACCCCTGTTCCCAAAAGCACTTGAATTGAAAATAATACCAGCAAAACCAAAATTGCCCAACGACCCTTAACTGCAGTTTGAGCTCCTGTGATTTTGATATTTTGATACATCAACAATCCGACAAGCAACAGGGCCAAAAACATATGAAAAGTAATAAAGCCTGGAAGCAGATTCGTAGAAACCACCAATGAACCAACCCATCCCTGAAACAGCACCAGGATAAAACCGGCCAGGCCTAACCAAAGCTGAGTTGAATCTCCTGATTTGTATGAATAAAACAAGTTGGCCATAATAAACAATCCAATTGCTACTCCTATTAAGCGGTTAACGTACTCGGTCCACGCCTTTGTCGTATCAAACTCGGTTTCTTCAGATATCTCAGGATCGTTTAGCACTCGATCAGAAAGTTCATTCAAGCCTAATGCACCTAGCACTTCAGCCAATCTGTTATTTTTCTCCAACCTTTTCCTGGCATAAATTTCTTCGTAGCCTGATGGCAATTTTTCATCTGAAACCGGAGGAATATAATTACCAAAACATTTAGGCCAATCAGGACAACCCATTCCGGACCCCGTACTACGAACAATGCCGCCTACTAGAATTAAAAAGTAGACGGCAATGATCGTGTATAAGTTGATTTTATAAAATCTATTATTATTTGGCATCTTGAGCAACCGGACTTACATCCTCGGTCTTTGCCAACTCATTTTCAAATGGAAGATTAGATTCCGGAGTATGACTATATGGAACAGTTTGTGGAATAAAATCATCCTTTGCTCCCGGCTTACTATAGTCGTACGCCCATCTATAAACTTTAGGAATATCTCCTTCCCAGTTACCATGACCCGGTATTCTAGGAGTCGTCCATTCAAGTGTAGTTGAACCCCAAGGATTTTGAGGTGCTTTACGTCCTTTGAAAATACTGTAGAAGAAGTTGAACAGGAATACAAACTGAGCAGAGAAAGTCAAAATTGCTGCAATACTTACGAAAGCGTTCAGGTCAGTAAATGAATTGAATGCATCAAAGTTTGTCCATGAATAATATCTTCTAGGAAATCCTGCAATACCCACATAATGTAGAGGGAAGAATACCAGGTAGATTCCAACGAAAGAGAACCAGAAGTGGATGTATCCAAGTTTCTCATCCATCATTCTTCCGAACATTTTAGGGAACCAGTGATAAACACCAGCCAACATCCCAAAGAATGAAGCACTACCCATTACCAGGTGAAAGTGTGCCACCACAAAGTAGGTATCATGAAGGTTGATATCTAAAGCAGAGTTACCAAGGAAAATACCAGTTAAGCCACCTGAAATAAAGAACGACACCAATCCAATTGAAAACAGCATTGCTGGAGTAAAGTGAATATTACCCTTCCATAGGGTAGTGATGTAGTTAAATGCTTTAACCGCAGAAGGCACCGCAATAATCAATGTTAGGAACATGAAGATTGATCCCAAAAACGGGTTCATTCCAGTCACAAACATGTGGTGTGCCCAAACTATAAACGATAAGAATGCAATTGCCAACATAGACATGATCATCGCTGTATACCCGAAAATTGGCTTTCTCGAGTTCGTAGCAATAATCTCAGAAGTAATCCCAAGGGCAGGAAGTAATACTATGTATACTTCAGGGTGTCCAAGGAACCAGAATAAATGTTGATAAAGGATCGGGCTACCACCCATATTAGGCAATGCCTCACCTCCGATATAAATTTCAGACAGGTAGAAACTTGTTCCAAATGATCTATCAAATACCAATAGCAAGGCTGCCGCCACCAATACCGGGAATGATAACAATCCGATTACAGCCGTGATGAAAAAAGCCCACACTGTCAATGGCAGTCTGGAGAATGACATTCCCTCGGTTCGAAGGTTAATTACGGTTGTGATATAGTTGATACCACCGAGTAATGTGGAGGCAATGAAGAACACCATGGCAACTAACCACAAAGTCATACCCAAGCCAGATCCCGAAATAGCCTGAGGTAACGCACTCAAAGGAGGATAAACGGTCCATCCTCCTCCTGCAGGTCCTGTTTCAAGAAACAGAGAAACGAACATTATAGTACTGGAAATAAAGAATAACCAATAGGATAACATGTTCATAAAACCAGAAGCCATATCCCTGGCTCCAATTTGAAGAGGGATCAAAAAGTTACTAAAGGTACCACTCAGCCCCGCTGTCAAAACAAAGAATACCATGATAGTACCATGCATGGTAACGAGGGCCAAATAGAACTCAGAATCCAATTTCCCAGCTGAAGTGATCCACTTACCCAAAATTGGTCTCAACCACTCTAGACTCATATCAGGGAAACCTAACTGGAGTCTGAAAATTATTGACAACCCACCACCGATAAGTGCCCAAAAAATACCTGAGATCAGGTACTGCTTGGCAATCATCTTATGATCAGTGCTGAAAATATATTTTTGAATGAAGCTTTGCTCATGATGCTCATCATGATGCACTTCTTCTCCTATGTGAATGTCCGCTACTGACATGTTTTAATGCTTTTAATTTGTACTAACTAGTGCGTTATCAATATTAACAATCTCAGCCTCTTCTGCCTCAATTCCAGCAGCGATCTTGGCCATCTCTTTAAGTTCAGCAGGAACCTGACTCAGGTAATCTTCATTTTGCTTCAACCATGGAGTCTGTTCGCTGTACCACTTTTCGTAATCCGCGGGTTCGTCTACCACAACAACATATCGCATTGCGAAGTGACCCTTACCACATATTTTATTACAAACTAATTCATAGTTAAAATCCGGATTTCCAGTCTCTGCTCTCATATCAGCTGTAGACTTGGTTGGAGTAAACCAGAAGTGTGTCGGCATGCCTGGAACCGCGTTCATCTGCATTCTGAAATGTGGCATGTAAACACTGTGAATCACATCTCTAGCTCTGATTTTTAGCAATACCGGCTTTCCTTTAGGAATGTGAAGTTCTAATGGGATGAAATCATCAAAAGATGCCTTGTCTGAAAAGTCAATACCCATTTGATTGGTAACATCGATTTTTTTGTAGTCTGAATCTCCAAGCTTTTTATCATCTCCAGGGTATCTAACCGCCCAGGCATATTGATAGCCCATTACCTCAACCACTTCAGCACCTTCAGGAGCCGGACTGGTGATCCCTACCCATGCTTTCCAACCGGAAACAATTAGGACTGCCAAAACAACTGCAGGGACAGCCGTCCAAATCACCTCAAGTTTATTATTGTGAGCGTAGAAAGTTGCCTTTCCGTCCTTCTTATATTGGTACTTATATGAAAATCCAAAAAGGAATATTTGAGTAATCACGAAAACAAATCCCGTAATACCCATGGTGATCCAGAACAGTCTTTCAGTTATCAGACCGTGCTCGGATGCTATTGGCTGAACAAAATCTTCATCCAGTCCCCCGAATGAATAGTAGAAAAACCCGAACAAGCCAGCGACCAGAAAGAGCGCAAGCAGTGTCGCATTTAATTTGTTGTTACTCGGCTCAGGTTTTTTTGCATCACCTTTTGCGATCCCAACCAATGTCGTCACCTTGAAGATTGCTATCAAGATGGCAACAATCAATATTACCGCTAAAACTATGATCAAATTCAACATATCTCTCCTATTACTCTTTTATCAAATATGGTGATGTAAACTTTCCTCTAACATTGGGTGATTCTTCGCTACCAATGCCGATTTGCTCAATTGATTTAGTACTACAAAGATAAATGCACCAGCATAAATCAGCATAAGTCCTACCTCTAATGCTCCAAAACCACCATTACCTTTTAAGGTGCCTGGAGTGATCATTAGGTAGAAGTCAAACCAATGTCCTATAATAACGATCGGTGTAACCACTTTCATGAACCTTGAATGTCTCTTAGAATCTCTTGTCATCAATAACAAGAATGGCAAGAAGAAGTTAAGAAACAGGTTCAAAAAGAAATATGGAGCATAGTGATCATTCTTCCATCTCTCAACGAAATAAATTGACTCCTCAGGAATATTCGCATAGTAGATCAATAGGAATTGAGAGAACCACACGTAGGTCCAGAAAATACTGAATGCAAAGATGAACTTACCTAAATCATGTAGATGGTTGGCATTAACCACTGACAAGTAACCTTTGTCTTTTAGCAATACCACAATAAGCGCGATCAAGGCCAATCCTGATACCCACCAGCTGGCAAACATGTACCAACCGAACATGGTACTAAACCAGTGTGTATCGATTGACATTACCCAGTCCCATGCTGACATTGAAGATGACACAGCAAAGAACACCAAGAAAATAGCAGATAGCTTACGCATCTGATACCACTTTTCAGTTCCTCCATCAACATCCTCGCTGATAGCCGTTGCTTTAAGTTTTAGAAACAACACGTACCATACACCAAAGAATATCACCATTCTGGCAATAAAGAAAAGTGGAAAGCCTCCTTTATGCAATGGCCAATAGAAATAGCCACCCTTACCATCTATAATAGAATCGTAATCTTCAGAAGAGGTGTCATATAAATCATGATGTGTCCAATGGAAAATATCATGCCCTGCAATAAAGAAGACAACCAGCATCAAAACAGCTGCAATCGGTAACCATGCACCAAATGCCAGTGGAATTCTTTTAAGACCTGCAGACCACCCAGCCTGAGCAGCATATTGTACTGCAAAAAAGAAAACACCGATAACTGCTAAACCTGCAAAAAACACATTGTTGATCCAGAGGTTTGCGAATAATCGTTGTGTCCAGTGAAAAGCATGATGTCCACCTTCGGCCACTGCCTCGTGACCTTCATGGCCATGACCTCCCATGTTCAGGGAGATAATACCTATGATAACAAGGATAATTCCGACCCCTATTGTAATGAAGAGGTTCTTTTTGGCCTTACCTGTAAATTCAAATTTTTCTTCAACCATATCTCTAATGGGTAAATCTGCTTTTATTGTTTTTGTAGGGTTTGAACATAAGACACAATCTTCCATCGCTCCTCAACACTCAATTGAGATGAATGAGCTCCCATCCTACCCTTACCGTGCGTAATTACGTGGAATATGTGACCTTCAGGTTGATCCTTGATAGCTGCCGAATTATAAGTTGGCACCCCTTTGAATACTTTACCTACGCTACCGTCTCCCATACCTTTAGCACCATGACAATGATCACAAAAACGATCGTATAGTGCCTTCCCTTCTTTCACTACATCGGGAGTAAACTCGATTGGGCTGGTTAACTCGGTGGCAGCCGTTTCATAATCATCAGGAGCAATATGATTTGGAATCCCACCTCTTCTGATTGTACCAGCTACTGGCTCTCTCATGGTCATTCCAAAAGCATTATACTCGTTAGAGTTATAAAACTCTCCATGTTCATCCTCAGGGTTTGAGTCTAACCACGTACCAGCTTCTTTGTCCTGAATTTGAGAAAGAGGCTCATAAGGTGTAGAGTGATACATTTGTGGGGCATATTCTAACCCGGTATTATCCGGACCTGCAGTGCAAGACGCAAGCATCAAAACAACACCACCTACAATACCTACTTGATAAATCTTCTTTAACATGGTATCTCTTATACTGTTTTCTTATTAACCTCAATAGCTCCGTTATCAGAAAACATTTTCGTGATAACATCTTCGCTCAAACTATTCTTGTTAAGATCCACTGCCACGACGTGCTTGTCATCAGTGATTCTGATATCCAATAAATTAGGTTTTCCCCAGGGCTTTAGATTAGAGATAACGAGAAACGTTCCTACCATTCCAAAACTTGCCAATAAGACTGTCAGCTCGAAAGTCACCGGAATAAATGATGGAAAAGGAATAAAATCTTTACCTCCAATGATCATAGGCCAATCAACCCCCATCATACCAATCTGCATGGTTAACGCCAGGGATGTTCCCAAAAGACCAAACAGGAATGCCACGATAGTCAACCTCGAACCCTTGTAACCTAAAGCATCATCCATACCGTGTACAGGAAATGGAGAATAAACTTCATCAACCTTCACACCTCCGGCACGAACTGTTTTAACTGCATCGAGTAGAACATCTTCGTCCTCGTATACACCTAATATATAATTCTTAGATTCTGACATCTTATTTCTTTTCTCCTGTTGGTTTAACAATACTCTTAACCTCTGCCATGTTGATCACAGGGAAGAACTTAGCAAATGCAAAAAACAAAGTGAAGAACAATCCGAAAGTAAAAATGTAAACTCCTACATCATATCGTGTCGGATAGAACATCGCCCAGCTTGAAGGAACGAAATCTCTGTGTAGTGATGTCACGATAATTACAAATCGCTCAAACCACATACCGATGTTCACAACAATGGACAATACAAAAGTCGCTGCAATATTGGTTCTGATCTTTTTGAACCAGAACAACTGAGGTGAGATTACATTACAAGTCATCATTGACCAGTATGCCCACCAGTAAGGTCCAGTAGCTCTGTTAATGAAGGCATATTGCTCAGGCTCAACACCTGAATACCATGCAATAAAGAACTCTGTGATATAAGCAATACCTACAACCGAACCTGTAATGATGATGATGATATTCATCAACTCAATATGTCCGATGGTGATATAATCTTCCAGTTTGTAAACCGCTCTGGTAATCACCAAAAGGGTCAATACCATAGCAAACCCTGAGAAAATCGCCCCTGCAACAAAGTATGGAGGGAAGATCGTAGTATGCCATCCAGGTATAACTGAAGTTGCAAAGTCAAAGGATACAATAGTGTGTACTGAAAGTACAAGTGGTGTTGCTAAACCAGCAAGGATCAATGAAACTGTCTCATATCTTGACCATGCTTTTGCTGCACCATTCCAACCAAGGCTTAGTGCACCATATACAATTTTAGATATCCCTGTAGCTCTGTCTCTGATCGTTGCAAAGTCAGGAACAAGCCCGATATACCAGAACACAAGTGAAACAGAGAAATAAGTCGAAATCGCAAATACGTCCCAAAGAAGTGGTGAGTTGAAATTCACCCAAAGTGAACCGAATGTATTTGGAAGCGGTAAAGCCCAGTAAAAACCTAACCATGGACGTCCCATGTGAAGTACAGGGAACTGAAGTGCGCAGATTACGGCAAAAATGGTCATCGCCTCAGCCGCACGGTTGATGGACATTCTCCATCGCTGTCTGAAAAGAAGCAATACTGCAGAAATCAGCGTACCAGCGTGACCGATACCCACCCACCATACAAAGTTGGTGATATCCCAGGCCCATCCAACGGTCTTGTTCAGACCCCAACTACCAATTCCTTCCCATACCAAAATTGCCACTGCCAATATTCCTATGGTTAATGCACCCAGAGATGCAGCCATAGCTAATAGCCATGATTTTGCCGGTTTTTCCTCAACCCTTCTACAGATGTCATCTGTAACATCATGTACGGTTTTACCACCGGTAACTAAAGGTTCTCTAATAACAGATTCTGAAGTCATAATCTATACATTATCAGCGGCTTAAGCCTCCGCTTCTTCTTTTACAGCTTTTTCGTCTTTGTTTCTAATTTTAGTCAGGTACCAAACATTTGGCATCACTCTTAGCTCTTCCAACACGTGATATGCTCTCGGCTCCTTGGACTCTACTCCTTTATCTGAGCTTTGAATCTTCAACATTTGAGAGATTTTGCTCTCAGGGTTTTTCATATCACCAAACACAAGCGCTTCAGAAGGACATGCGCTGGCACAAGCCGTAGTAACATCTGCATCAGATGGACGTCTTCCTTCTTTCTTCGCTTCAAGCTTACCTGCCTGGATTCTCTGTACACAGAATGTACATTTCTCCATCACACCACGAGCACGAACAGTCACATCCGGGTTCAATACCATTTTACCCAAATCATTGTTCATCGCCATGTTCTTATCGAACTGCTTGTTATCGTGGTATTTAAACCAGTTAAATCTTCTTACTTTATAAGGACAGTTGTTGGCACAGTATCTCGTACCAATACATCTGTTATAAGTCATTTGATTGAGACCCTCAGTACTGTGAGTGGTCGCAGCAACCGGACAAACAGTCTCACATGGAGCGTTGTTACATTGCTGACACATCATCGGTTGGAAAGTGATTTCAGGATTAGCTGAAGCCTTTTCCATTGCAGTGTAACCGTCTTCCTTGGTAGCGTCAGAACTGTAGTATCTGTCAATTCTGATCCAGTGCATTTCTCGTCGGTTCAGAACCTCTTCCTTACCAACTACCGGAATATTATTTTCTACCTGACACGCTACAGTACATGCTCCACAACCTGTACATGAGTTCAGGTCGATGCTTAAACCCCAGTGATGGTTAGCATAAGAGTGCCCTTTCCAAAGAGAAACAGCATAAGGCTTAACCATTCCTTCTGCAGTAGCAATCTTAGGGAAGTGTCTTCCAGCTTGAGGATCTTTTTGGTATTCTTTCAAAAGCGCTTCCTGTACCACAGTCTCTCTACCCATATAAGTATGGTGAGTCTGTGTTTGCGCTATTTGATATGAGGTAGATGTAGGCTCAACGCTTACACCAGAAGTTACTGCAAAAGAAAGACTACCGCCTTTAGAAGCAATCAATGGATAGGCATTCACTCCAACACCATTAGCCACCTTACCAGCTACCGTTCTACCGTAACCAAG
This sequence comes from Marinoscillum sp. MHG1-6, assembly GCF_024714475.1. GTDB lineage: Bacteria > Bacteroidota > Bacteroidia > Cytophagales > Cyclobacteriaceae > JAMZMI01. The sequence continues at coordinate 217,659 of NZ_JAMZMI010000005.1, forward strand.
TGCTAAACCAATAGTACCATACGCCTGACCCGGTTGAGGTAATACAGGTACTTCAAGAGAAACACCTCCCACGGTCAACTTCACAAGCTGAGTAGTCATATCACCCAAGGCAATTCCCCACTCTTCCACTTGCTTTGGTGACACAGTCAGATAGTTATCCCAGGTAGCCTTAGAGATTGGATCAGGCATTTCCTGCAACCATGGGTTGTTAGCCTGAGTACCATCACCAATACTTGCTTTCTGATAGATCACTAATTCTAATCCAGCGTTATCCAGTGTATAGGATGATGAGATCGCTGAAGCAATTGATGCAACATCTACTGTTGGTGAAAGTACTTCCGCTTCTCCGGAAGCCGCATCATAAACACCATCATGAAGACATTTATCCCAGTAAGCATCAAACGATGCAAAACCTGTAGCCGATGGGTAACCATAGGTCTCCCAATTTGATCGGATAAAATCATAATAGCTTGTCTCAACTCCAGCCCAGGTAAGGAATGAATCCTGTGCCTGTCTGGTGTCAAAAATGTTTTTGATGGTAGGTTGTGATAAGCTGTATGAACCTGAAATTGGCTCAAAATCATTCCATGACTCCAGGTAGTGATGATCCGGAGCTTGGTATTTTACTAATGCTGAAGTTTCATCCTTTCGATCAGCAGTGGATAATGAGAATTTCACTTTAGCCAGACCCGCCTGAATGTCAGCTCCGAATGCTGAATCGTAAACCGGATTACAGTTGTAAAAGATCACGCCTCCAACTACTCCTGACTTAAGCTCGGATACGAAAGAACCGAACTTCTTATCATCTCCAGCTCTGGTTTTTAAAGATTTGGAAGCATCAATAGTTGAACCATAGCTACCTAATAAGTCATTTAGTGCGATTACCAGTTGCTGAACGGCAACATCTGATGAGCCAGAAACAACTAAAGAAGCACCTTTTGATTTCAAAAGATCAGCCGCTGCCTTTTTGATTGTCGCACTGTCTTCAATTTTCTTGGAAGCAATTGTTGCGGCACCCAATTTAGATGCTACTTCATTATACAATGCTGCCACATACAAACCTTCCTGAGAAGGTTTGATCAATGTTCTGTAGTCTGCATTCGCTCCTGTAATAGTCAGGTTTGCTTCAAAAGCATAAAGCCTGGACATGTCTTTTTTAGAATCCGTCAGCTTACGTGTGCTGGCAAATTGTTTTGTACTAAGTGTTGCATTAGGAGCAGAACCCAGGAAATCATAACCAAAGGTTACAATCGTTTTTGCTTTTGAAAAATCATAAAGAGGGAATGATTTAGTTCCAAAAGCAGCTTCATAGGCTGAAGTTAGTCCATCATATGAATAAGAGTCATATTGAACATGATCCAAAGATGGATACTTCTCTTTAAGCTTGCTGATTGCAGCTAAAGTACTTGGACTAGCCACCGAATGGCTCACCAAAGCAATTTTTCCGCTAGCTGCGGAAAGTGCACCAGTTACAGCTGCATCCAGATCAGACCAGCTGGCTTTCTTGCCATTAATCAATGGAGATTGAAGACGTTCTTTATCATAAAGTGATAAAACAGAAGCCTGTACTTGTGGATAAGTACCGCCACCGCTTACCGAAGACATTTTATTACCCTCTACATTGATAGGTCGTCCTTCTCTTGTTTTTACAACAACGGGACAAACATCACTTCCACTTACATAAGTAGAAGCATAATAGTTAGCATTAGAAGGATCAACAGTTTCAGGCTTTCTTACGTAAGGAATCGCTTTTCTAACAGGAGTTTCACAAGCCGCTAATGACACCGCAGCCAAACCAAATCCCATCAGTTTAAGGAAATCCCTTCTTGAAGACTCATCCCCTTCTCCCGTCAATGGAAGATATTCTGGAAATTCCTTATTTGCCTTTTCTTGAAACTCAGCTGTGTTTTGCAGCTGTTCTAATCCTTTCCAGTACTTCTTAGTCTCTTTCATATTTCTGGAATATATACTTTAACTAACTAGCCTTTTATTAATAGTGACACTTAGAACACTCTAAACCTCCGATATCTTCAACCTTCATAGGCTCTTTGCTATGCTCTTCATGAAGCTCGACTAGGTTAGTATAGTACTCATTACCTTTAGTATTTACATCTGTTTCTCTATGACAGTTGATACACCATCCCATCGTTAGAGTAGAGTATTGATAAACCACTTCCATTTCCTCCACAGGACCGTGGCAAGTCTGACATTCAAGTCCACCTACCTTCACGTGTTGAGAGTGATTGAAATAAGCCAAATCAGGAAGATTGTGAACCCTCACCCACTCAATAGGTTTTGGGTTGTTTCCATATTCCCCTGTTTCAGGGTTATAATCGATCGCAGCATAGATTTTTGCAATCTCAGGAGAAACACCGCTTGCACCGCCAACATTTTTAATTCCTGAATGACAGTTCATACAAATATTTGGCGAAGGGATATTAGCTGATTTTGCCTTTCTTACACCTGTATGGCAGTAGTTACAATCTATCTCATACTGACCAGCATGTAGCTCATGAGAGAATGCTATCGGTTGAGTTGGCATATAACCTTGCTGCACACCGATTGTAAACGCCCCATCAATAAGCGTCTTTAAAACAATGGCTGTAAACAAGAAAATCACCAGACCAATGAAAGCATTGCTTTGAAGCAGTCCAAACAGATCAAACTTCTGATTAACAACTTCAACATCTTCCTCATTCAGCTCACTGCTTTCATTCAAGTATTTTCTGAGCACTGAAATAATTAATCCCAGCACAACCAAAATCAAGATCAAAACGACGATCAGAACAACGAAAATGGCTGTAAGGTAACTTGAAGGAATGCTATCATCTGCGGCAGCAACACCTGCTGCATCACCAGCAGCAGCTACTTCCGCTTTCACAGGCTCCTTAGTGGATTCAACCTTTATATAAGCTAAAAGTGATGTCACTTGCTCATCCGAAAACGGATAAGATGGCATCACATTTTTATTGTATTCATTGAAAAGGGCCACCGCATATTCATCACCACTGGCAATTACCTTTTGCGAATTCTTTACCCATTTAAGTAACCACTCCTTAGGTCTGCGCTCATGTACATCCTTAAGGGCCGGACCGATAACCACCTCATGGATATCGTGACACTGCGCACAGTTACCCTTAAACAGGCTTTCACCTGCTGAAACCACAGACTCATCCGTAGGGATTCCATCGGACTCTTGTGCTTGTGACGTATAAGAGAAGAAAATTACTAATAAAAAGAAGCTTGCCGACAAGATCAACCTTGTGGCTTTTCGAATAGATAGGTTGTTTGTTATCATTTATTTCTTAGGTCGAAATCAAACGGGTACAAATGTAATACGGGGGTACGGGTTTTTCAAAGCCGGATTATTCAGCCAAAAAGGCCAAATCTTGAGATGTTGAAAGGCAAAGGCTTAAATTCATTGAAAATCAACACATTATTGACTCTACAGGTCGATTATCCAAGCTATTTAGAATCAGTATAAATAACGCTTCGAGTGAAACATTTTTTCCTCACCTGTTTTTTTCCGGTTTTCTTGAAAAAATTTGCCGAAATCATAGCTGAAAAGCAACTTTTTGAATAAACTAGGGCGCCTTATCAGAACCATTTTTCGGCGTACTTATCTTCTCACAGTTCTCAACCAGATCAAGAAAATCATAGAAATACTGATGGATGGTAGGGCGAACGTTTAACTCGTAAATCATTCGATGATCCCGGCTTGGATAAACCCGGTTCGAAAAGAAGATGTAAACCAAATCATTATCAGGATCCGCCCAACCCAGGGTCCCTGTATAACCCGCATGACCATAACTCATATAACCAGCTGATTTGGCTACACTACTCTTCACTTCATCATATTCAAGTAAGGGCTTATCAAACCCTAACCCTCTCCGATTGTTCAGTGCAGGGTATTGATAGGAAGTGAATAAATCTATAGTCGCAGCATTGAGAAGTGTATCGCCTCTGTAGATACCATTATTAATGAATAGGTGCCACACCTTGGCCAAATCTTCAATCCTTGAAAACTGTCCTGCGTTTCCCGACACTCCCTTCATAAAAATGGCTCCTTCATCATGAACCTCACCATGCAGGGGCTTCTTACGAAAAAAACTATCAATCTCCGTTGGAACGATCTCCTCGGGTTCAAATTTTTCTAAAGGATTAAACATCAGGCTCTCAATTCCCAAGGGGTCATAAAAATTGAACTTCAAAAAGGATTGAAAATCCATGCCTGTCACGTTTTTGACAAGCTCAGGGACTAGATAAAAGAACAAACCCGAATAGACATACTCAGGGTTAGCCTGAACCTTAGTTTTCTTAATATATTTCTTCAGCTTTTTATAAAAGTCTACGTGTAAATAAAGATCGTCTGAAACCTTATAAGGGTAGCTTTCAGTTTGCCGATCTAAAAATGTCTTCCTTTTATACTTTCCATTTCTCCTCTTAATCACCTCATAATATTTGATCCAGCCTTTAAATCCGGCCTGATGTGCTAACGCCTCACGAATGGTCGCTTTTCCAAACTTGCTAAAACCGAAACTATCTACATATTCCCTAACAGGCTTATCAAGGTCAAGCAACCCTACTTCATATAATTTCATTAAGGCCAGCGTAGAGGCGGAAACTTTTGTGATTGACGCAATGTCATATAAATCAGAATAGGAAACCGATCTTAAACTATCATAGGTATGAAACCCATAAGCCTTGCGAAAGAAGGCTTTTTCACCTTGCGAAGCGTAAATAATGCAACCCGGAAATGCTTCTTTGGAGATCGCATCTGTTATGACACTATCTATATCAGAATAAAGATGAAGTAAGAGGCTATCCCGGGAGTTTTGTGCCAAAGAATCTATCTGAAAATTTATAAATAATAAAATCAGAATGATTGTTTTATAAGACATGAACCTAATTAATTTTGCCGCCCCAGAGATAAAGCGAACTTATGGAAAATCTGAAACATTTTGTAATTGATTTTGACAGTACCTTCACCCGAGTTGAGGCCCTTGATGTCTTGTGTGAAGTTTCCCTTAATGGGCATCCAAATAAAGATAGCGCATTACAAAAAATCAAGGAGATCACTGATTTGGGAATGGAAGGTAAGCTTTCGCTAAGAGAATCTCTGGAAAAGCGTTTAGACATTCTTCAAGCAAAAAAAGAACACTTACCTGAACTTATTAACAGACTAAGCAAAGAAGTCAGTGAATCATTTAAGCGTAACAAGGATTTCGTTAAGAAATACGCCGACGAGATTTACATCGTCTCAAATGGATTCAAAGACTTCATCGTGCCCATTGTAGAACAATATGGCATCAATCCTGATCAGGTATATGCGAATGAGTTTACCTACGATGATGAAGGGAACATTACAGGCTTCGATCCGGATAATTTATTATCCAGCAACGGAGGAAAACCTAAACAGATCCAATCGCTGAACCTCCAGGGAGAAATCTTCGTTCTTGGTGATGGGTATACGGATTATGAAATCAAAAAAGCCGGAATCGCCCATAAATTCTATGCTTTTACTGAAAATATCAGAAGGGAAAATGTTTTGGAAAATGCAGACCATGAAGCCCCTACGCTGGACGAATTTCTATATGTAAATAAAATGGAGAGAGCTCTTTCATATCCAAAAAACCGTATTAAGGTACTTCTTCTTGAAAACATCCATGATCATGGCATTAAAAAATTGAAGGAAGAAGGTTACCAGGTGGAGGTATACCCTGCCGGAATGAGTGAAGAAGAATTATCTGAAGCTATCAAAGATGTTTCTATCTTAGGGATCAGATCAAAGACTCAGGTAACGGCAAAAGTTTTGGAAAACGCAAACAGACTTTTAGCGGTTGGAGCTTTTTGTATTGGAACCAATCAAATTGACCTCAATACTTGTCTTAGGAAAGGTATTGCGGTATTCAACGCTCCGTATTCAAATACACGTTCTGTAGTTGAACTTGCTATTGGTGAAATCATCATGCTGATGAGAAACCTGCCGGACAAAATAAAACTCATGCACGAAGGTAATTGGGATAAGTCCGCTAAAAATAGCTTTGAGATCAGAGGTAAAAAACTAGGTATTTTCGGTTATGGAAATATCGGAAGTCAGCTTTCTGTTGTTGCGGAGTCTCTCGGTTTGAAGGTTCAGTTTTACGACATCGAAGAAAAGCTGGCCCTGGGTAATGCCGAGCAATGCAAATCTCTGGACGAATTCCTTGAAACTTCTGATGTGATCACCCTTCACGTAGATGGGCGACCTACCAACAAGAATATTTTCGGAGAATCTGAATTTAGTAAAATGAAAGATGGGGTTATTTTCCTCAATCTGAGCAGAGGTCACGTGGTAGATATTGCTGCACTTAAGAAATACATTGTTTCTGGCAAAATAAAAGGTGCCGGAATTGACGTATTCCCAGAAGAGCCGATGAGCAACAATGACGAGTTCATCTCAGAATTGAGAAGCCTGCCCAATACAATCCTGACGCCACATATTGGTGGTAGTACCCTGGAGGCACAGGAAATGATCGCCGACTTTGTTCCAGGTAAGATCATGGATTATATCAACACTGGATCAACTAGTGTGAGTGTGAATTTCCCGAATATCGTCCTCCCGAAACTCAAGGATGCTCACAGGTTTATTCATATTCATAAAAATGAGCCAGGTGTATTGGCGGAAATAAATAATGAGCTCGCAAAACACGATATTAACGTTGTAGGTCAATACCTAAAAACCAACGAAGAAGTGGGTTATGTGATTACTGACATCAATAAAGACTACGATTCGGAGGTGATAAAAAACCTTAAGAAGATCAAGGCGACTATAAGATTCCGTGTTTTGTATTAGTGATATATGAATCTTAATCATTAAATTTAGTCGCAGTAAGGTTGTATATCATCCCGTTTGTCAACCCAAAGCAGAAAAAATGAGTTTATCGTCACCGCAATGGAAAGATGTTAAAACGGTAGCTGAATTAGAGAAAATCATTGAAGACTCTAAATCAAAGCCGGTTTTACTTCTAAGGCATAATGAATCCAATCCGTTCAGTGTCCAGGTTAAAAAAAATCTGGATCAGGACTGGTCTTTGTCTGCATCTCAGCTGGATACATATATAGCAGACGCTTCCATAGCGTCTATTACTGATAAAGTTATTACTGTGGCAGGCGTTGACGACGAAACCCCTCAAGTCATATTATTTGCTGATGGTGTCACCATGTACGATGAATCCCTTGAACTTATCAGCTTTAAAAAAATCAAACTGGCGCTTAAAATTGTCAACCGCACCTTTCGCTGGATGGAAACCAGGGCATAAAAAAAGCTTTCGGTTATCCGAAAGCTCTCTAAATTCTTTCCGAATTGATTTTAAACCCCTATATAGTAAGGATTTGAGCTGTAAAAATGTATCAATAATCCCCTGTTATCCTTTTCATAAATGAACGAGGTTCGCATTAAAAATGAGAATGGGGCCCGCTCTTTACACTCCACTTGGCTCGGTCTTGTTTTAGTGTTAGGTTTAAAACAATATGATCCGGAAAGAGTAGCAAAACTAACAGCTAATTATTAAAACGAAATGTCTAAGAATATTTATTTCACTCCTGGCCCTACACAACTTTTCTATACCGTTGAAGGTCACATTAAATCAGCATTAAAAGATGACATAGGATCCATTTCACACCGAAGCAAAGCATTTGAGAAGGTCTTTGCTGAAGCTCGTGAAAACCTAACTGAGCTATTAGGGCTATCTCAGGGACACGAAATTTATTTCACTTCTTCTGCTAATGAAATCTGGGAGCGAATTATCCAAAACCTGGTAGCGCATCGCTCTCACCACTTTAGCAATGGATCGTTTGCAAAGAAATTTTATTCTTTCGCCAAAGACTATCAGAAAGATTCTATTCTTACCGAATCCGGACCGGGTAAGCCGTTTGAAGATCTTTCCATCGCAGAAGGATCGGAATTGATCTCCTGCACATTAAACGAGACTAGTATTGGTTATACCTTCCCTATTCAGGATATCTACGACTTAAAGGCCAAACATCCTGATAAATTGGTCGCTGTTGATGGTGTGAGTGCGTTTCCGTGTATACCGTTTGATTTTTCAAAAGTGGACACCGCTTATTTTTCAGTGCAAAAGTCCTTTGGACTACCCTCAGGATTGGGCGTTTGGATATTGAACAAAGCTTGCGTTGAAAAGGCAGAGCAATTGGAAGCGAATGGACAGATCACAGGAAGCTATCACAAACTTTCTGAATTGAGAAAACACGGTGCGAAAAACCAAACTCCTGAAACACCTAATACCCTTGGGATTTACCTTCTGGGTAAAGTAGCAAAGGATATGATCGACAGGGGGGTGAAAAATATTCAGAACGAGACAATCTATAAGTCTACCCTTCTCTATCAAACACTGGAAAACCACCCGGACTTCAATCCATTTATTGAAAACAAAGAGCATCGTTCAAAAACGGTTGTTGTTTCAGAGTGTAAAAATGGAAGTGCTGAGGTAATAGAAAGGTTCAAGAAGAAAGGATGGATTCTCGGTAGCGGTTACAGCTCATTTAAAGCTGACCACATCAGGATTGCCAACTTCCCAATGCATTCCAAGGAACAAATTGAGCAACTTTGCGATTACTTCAATCAAGGATAATAATTAGTTGAAAAGGTTTAGATTTAGCATCTTTTAAAAAACACCCTGTCAAAATTGATGACTATACACAATGTATAAATTCAACAAAATACTCGTTGGTCTTGATCACTCGTCAATTGATAAAGACCTCATTAAAGGCGCTTCAGAATTATGTAAACTATCCGGGAGTACAGAGATATTCTTCGTGAATGTCATTAAAGACTTCGAGGTGCCTGAACAGGTCATTAAGGAGTTTCCCCATTTGATCGAACATGCACTTGAAGACCGTAAAAAGGAGCTTGAAAAATCCGTTGAAAAATACCTTGATTATGATTCAGCGAAGGTCGAAGTAAATGTAATAGTTGAGCAAGGAGTAATTACCAAGACGCTGATCAAAACTGCAGCAAAAGAAAAGATTGACCTGATTGTTATCGGTAGAAAAAACGAAAAAAGACCGGGTGTCCTCGTAACCAGAATCGCCAGAAGGGCTCCATGTTCCCTTTTAATTATTCCTAAAGGTAAGACGGTCAGCTTTGATAAAATACTTGTCCCTACGGACTTTTCAAATTACTCTAAAGGTGCAATGGAAAAGGCTATCAGCCTGGCCACGAAAGCTCAAAAGAAGACCAAGCTGGTTATCCAAAATGTATTTCAGGTACCTACAGGCTATCATTATGCAGGAAAAAGCTTTGAGGAATTTGCCGATATTATGAAGGAAAATATCGCTAAAGAATACAGCAAGTTCATGTCTCAATTCAACACTGAAGGTCTGGATATTCAAAGCAAATACTCCCTGGACAAAAATGACAACATCATTGATGACATTGTCAAAGAGGCGAAAAAGATACATGCCAATATGATCATCATTGGAGCGAAAGGAAGAACCGCTACAGCCGCGCTTTTCATTGGAAGTAAAGCCGAAAGAATGGTTCAAATCAATGAAGATATCCCTATGCTGGTTATCCGGCCAAAAGGAAAAGGTGCGGGCTTTATCGATTACATCCGAGAGCTTTAAATCATAAAATCACTCAGCAACCTCTGAGTTTATCCAGAAGGTTGTTGAGTGTTTCAAACTCTTCCTCACTGAGATTTCGGACACTCTCTTCCCACTCATTCATTTCATTATCAATCTTTTCAAGAAGCTTCAGGCCTTCTTCAGAAATAATAACATCCACAGCTCGCCTGTCCCCTGAGCATTGTCTCCTCTCAACCAATCCTTTCATTTCCAATTTATCCACGATCCGAGAGGCATTCGAACTTTTGTCCATCATCCTGTCTATCAATAAGTTAACCGTTGAGGGGCCAGGGTACTGACCTCTTAGAATTCTTAGGATATTATATTGAGGCGTTGTTAAGCCATGTGGTTTAAATACAACGGACTGCTTTTGATGCAGCCATCCATTGGTATAAATAATATTTACAATTGCTTTGTGAAGCTCACTATTAAATTGCTTCTGCTTGATATCTTCCGCTATTCCCATAATTATTAAAGCAAACAATTACATTAAATGTTCCAACACCGAATATAAAATTATTCAACTTTTTTTCCATCAGATTAAACCTTAGTTTCAATAAAGAATCTAATCCTCAAATCGCTACTACAAGTTTGGAAGAAGAATTCATCATAAATAAGCTCCGAAATGAGGAAACGCGACATTACGGGTTTAACCTGCTAATGAAGGCTTATCAGGAAAGAGTTTATTGGCATGTACGAAAGATGGTGATCGATCATGAGGATGCAGATGACATCACACAAGAGGTCTTTGTTAAAATATGGTCAAAGATTGATCAGTTTCGAGGAGACTCAAGCCTTTTTACCTGGGTCTATCGAATAGCCACCAATCAATGTTTGAATTTTTTGAAAAAGAAAAAACGACGTTCTTTCTTTTCATTGAATGACCATACTCAGGAGCTGGAGAACAAACTGGAAGCGAATCCATTGATATCTGGAGATGAAATCCAGATCAAGCTTCAAAAGGCCATTATCAAATTGCCTGAGAAACAGCGATTGGTATTCAATATGAAGTATTACGATGAGTTGAAATTCGATGAAATCGCAGAAATAACAAAAACCAGTGTGGGTGCCTTAAAGGCCAGCTATCATCATGCGGTAAAAAAAATTGAAGAATTTGTATCTGAGCATTAAACCTTTGACATTTAGAAACATCTAAGAGGAAAATGAGCATTAAACTAGACGATATTGACAACAAACATCCCTTCCGTGTCCCTGACGGCTACTTTGATAAATTAAGTGCTGATATTCGGGAGCGGGTGAGCGTGAAGGACTCCGGAATTAAGGTACTGATCAAGCAAATGCACTGGGCCTATGCAATTCCAACCATGATTTTGATGCTTGCAATAGGAATTTGGATGTTCAATACAGAATCTCAGCCTCCGACAGAATTGTTACTGGCAGAAGTATCTGATGATGCCATCTTAGAATATCTGGAGAGTACTGATCTATCTCTTGAGGAGCTGGCTTCTATTGCGGAAAGCCCGGAACAATTATTTGAAAACTCGGACTACCTGCAAGGAATAGACCTGGAAGAAGAAAACCTCGACGATTTAATGAATACGTTCGACTTAAATGATACTTACCTGTAATATAGAAAGCAGGTCATGAAGTGACCATTCCTTAAAATATTGAATATAACCTCAAAACCATGAGAAAGCTATATATACTCTTTACTTTGATCCTACTTGTCTCCTTTGGAGCTATAGGTCAGGATCAATCGGCAATGGAAAAAATAGAAGCTGCCAAAATTGCTCTAATCACTGAGCGACTCGAACTAACTCCCGAGCAAGCTGAGAAGTTCTGGCCTATATACCGGGAATATGCTGAGCAGCAAAAACAACTGAAGTCTGAGTTCCAGGAATTGAAAAAGAACTTTGACCCCAACAATGCCACAGAGGAAGAGAACAAGAAAATCCTTGAGCAAGGCCAGCAACTTAAACAGAAAAGGCTCAACATGGAGCGGACCTATACTGAACGAATGCAGCAGGTAGTTACGACCAGACAGTTGATGAATTTAAGAAAGGCAGAAGATGATTTTAGAGAAATGCTGATCAGACGAATTCGGGAACAAAATCAGGATCGCCAGCGCCTGCAAGAAAAACGACAAAGAAATGACGAACAGATGCAACAACGTCGGTTCTAATCCTGCAAATCAATTTTACGCCCTAACCCCTACCCAATGCCTCTGAAAAAAACGATCATTTCGTTTTTGGCCCTTATTTGTTGCCTGGTTGCCAAACCTCAAAGCGACTCGCTTTCCTGGCAGGAAAAATTCGCTCAATTAGAAATGGAGATGGATTCCCTCTTCATTTTTTCCATGATTGATAGCATTTTGAATACACAACCTGTGAAATACTCAGAGTGGTATATACGTGCAGGATATAACAGTAACTTTCTGAGCGCAGGGAGGAACTATGGAATCAAACAACACTCAATTTCCCCTGCAATTTCATATTACCATAAATCAGGTGTTTTTGCAGATATGTCTGGTTACTGGAACAGCGGATTTGACCCAAAATACAATTTGACCATTGCATCTGTGGGCTACATGGGTCTTCTCGGAAAGAAATGGAGCTACACCGGAAGCTACGACCGCTGGTTTTATAATAGCAACACGACATCCAACCGCCTCAACAATAACCTTTCTCTTTCCAGCGCATTTAGCACCAAAGTGTTCTACACATCATTTGACTACACCATGCTGTTTAGCGATTCTGACTTCGCCCAGAGGATTATAGGAACAATATCCGGCAACCTGAAAATCAGGAGAAGTAAATTCTTTGATAAGATTCAATTCTCCCCATCCATCTCGAGTATTTATGGCAACAATCAAGTAATACAACAATTTTCAGGTGATATAATTGGTGAGTTTAGACAAAATGAGGCACTCAGAGAAAGCCTCAGAACGGAGGATTTCAGAGCTTATTCGGAATCTGTTCTTACCCAGGAGGAAAAGGATCTAATTTTCTTGATTCAAAACAACACCCGATTGACGCGTGAAGAAAAAAGACGCAGGACGACAGCCGTATACCTCAGCAATCCGGATATTCAGAACTATATCTATGACCTTCTCGAGACAAACAATAACGAGTATGGAATTATGAATATCAGCTTCAGCCTGCCCCTACTCCTCAAAAAGGACAATTTCACTTTTATAATTAGCTATTTATACAGCATTCCAGTGGCACTTCCGGGCGAGCAACACCTCAGCCCATCAGGTTATTTTTCCGCTACTATATCATATCGAATTCCGGTCAGATAATATTTTTGAATCGTCAGGGTAATTTCACCGAAAGACCTACCTTTGCATCCCGTAACAATAGCAAGGTCATAAACTCTTTCAATGTCCAAAACCAAATACATTTTCGTTACGGGTGGCGTAACATCTTCGCTGGGAAAAGGTATCATCTCCGCATCTTTAGGTAAACTTCTTCAGGCCAGAGGTCTCTCTGTAACCATTCAGAAATTTGACCCTTACATCAATGTAGACCCTGGAACACTTAACCCATATGAGCATGGAGAATGCTATGTCACTGACGATGGAGCAGAGACAGACCTCGACCTGGGACACTATGAAAGGTTTCTGAATATCCCAACCTCTCAGAACAACAACGTTACCACAGGTAAGATTTATTACAATGTTATTCAAAAAGAGCGTGCCGGAGAGTTTCTTGGAAAAACTGTTCAGGTAATCCCGCACATCACGGATGAGATTAAAAACAACATATATAAGCTCGGGGATACCGGGAAATTTGACATTGTAATCACTGAGATTGGTGGATGTGTGGGTGATATTGAATCATTGCCGTTTATTGAAGCAGTGAGACAGGCTAAACTGGAGCTTGGTCCTACCAACTGTATAACGCTTCACCTGACACTGGTACCTTATCTCAAAACAGCAGGTGAGCTTAAAACCAAGCCTACTCAGCATTCGGTAAAAGAACTACTAGAAGCCGGGGTTCAGCCTGACATCCTGGTATGTCGTTCAGAGTATCATCTTGATGCCGATATCAGAAAGAAACTGGCCTTGTTTTGCAACGTACCTGTTAACTGCGTCATTGAGTCAATTGATGCTGAATCAATTTATGATGTTCCTATTCTAATGCGTAAGGAGAAATTGGATGAGCGAGTTTTATCCAGGTTCAAAATGTCTTACAAAAAGGAACCAAAGATCGATCAGTGGAAAGAATTTTTGGGGCGCCTGAAAAACCCTACCAGCGAAGTTCGAATTGGCCTTGTAGGAAAGTATGTTGAGCTTAAAGATTCCTACAAATCAATTGTTGAAGCTTTCACTCACGCCGGAGCAAACAACGAAACAAAAGTGAAGTTGGAATGGATTCATTCGGAGGATGTTCAGGAAGATAATACTGAAAAGTTATTCGGACATCTCGATGGAATTCTGGTAGCCCCTGGTTTTGGAGAAAGAGGTATTGAGGGTAAAATCTCTACTGTTCAGTATGCACGTGAAAACGAAATTCCATTCTTCGGAATATGTCTGGGCATGCAGATGGCTGTTATTGAATTCGCCAGAAATGTCTTGAAACTGAAGAAAGCGAACAGTTCAGAGATGAATCCGAAGACCAAACATCCGGTAATCAACCTGATGGAAGAGCAAAAGAATATTACCGATAAAGGAGGAACCATGCGACTGGGTGCCTATAGCTGCCAAATCAAAAAAGGAAGCAAGGCATACAATGTCTATGGGCAGTCAAAAATCTCCGAAAGGCATAGACATAGATATGAGTTTAACAGCGAATATTTAGAGGCCTATGAACAGGCAGGAATGATTGCCTCGGGGATCAATCCTGAAAACAACCTGGTGGAAATGATCGAATTAACCGATCACCCCTGGTTTATTGGGACGCAGTTTCACCCGGAGCTTAAGTCTACAGTGATTAACCCACATCCCCTTTTCGTAAAATTTGTAAGAGCTGCAATGAATTACAGAAGCAGTAAATCATAAGAATAACTATTTCGTTAGTATCAAATCAATCATGGATAGAAATCAAATTATAGGTCTTGTGGTGATGTTGGTATTCATAACGGTGTACTTCCAGTTTTTTGCACCCGAACCACCAGCACAACAAGCAACACCTGAGTCAAGCACGACTGAACAAGTTGTTACTGACTCAACTTCAGCTTCGGTATCTACTGCCCCTGCCCTTACGGACAGCGCAAAGGCTAAACTGGATGAATTAAAGTATGGAATTTTTTCAGGGAACACTGTTGGAGAGGAAAAACTCATCACCATTGAAAATGAAGACATGGTCGTCACTTTCAATACTAAAGGTGCATCTGTTGAAGAGGTCATATTGAAAAAACACCTGGACTTCCGTGGAGAGCCGTTGGTATTGATCGATAAAGATCATGCTCAGCAACACATTCAACTAAATCACCTTTCGAGGAACATTGACTTGGCTGAACTTTATTTCCAGGTTGGGAAATATAAAAATATCCTATCTGGTGATGAGTCTACCAATATCGTCTTTACGCTAAACGTGCAAGGCGATCAGAAAATCACGTACGAGTACTCCATCGCAGGAAAAGGTTATGAAGTGGGAATGAAGATTCTCCAGTCTGGTATGGAGCCCTTATTGGAAAACGGGATCAATTTTGCCTGGGAGCAAAACATGAACCGTGTAGAAATGGACTTCAAAGATGCTCGTAATCGCTCTACCGTAAAGTACAGATACACCGATGGCGATGTGGATGAACTGGATGCCAGATCTACTGAAAAAGAGGCCGAGACATTGGAGTTGCCTTCCAATTGGATCTCTTTCCGTCAGAAGTTCTTCACCTCTGCGATCATCTCAAATACTGCACCATTTGAAAAAGGAGATGTTTCTTCTGTCATAGATTTTAGTGATAGCAGCTCGGTCAAAAATGTTTCAATGAATTTAAGCTTATCATATGAGGCATTCATTGGAAATAACACCGATCTGAAATTTTATTACGGCCCGAACAACTATGCCTTGTTGAAAAAAGTGGCTCCTGACTTTGGCGAAAACGTGGAGCTGGGATGGAGCATTCTTTCATGGATTAACAAGTTTGCCATTATTCCAATTTTCCATTTTCTGGAAAACTACATCTCCAGCTATGGAATCATTATCATCATCATGGTATTTATTCTGAAGCTGGTGCTTTCACCTTTGACATACACCTCACACATGGGTATGGCGAAAATGAGAGTCCTTAAGCCGGAACTGGATGAGATAAAAGCTAAGCATGGTGATGACATGCAAAAAGCGCAGCAAGAACAAATGGCACTTTATCAGAAGGTAGGAATCAATCCGCTTAGTGGTTGTATCCCGATGCTCCTGCAAATGCCGATTTTGTTTGCAATGTTCTATTTCTTCCCGAATTCCATTGAGCTTAGGCAACAAAGCTTTTTATGGGCACATGACCTATCAACCTATGATAGCGTGCTTAATTTGCCATTCACGATCCCATTCTACGGAGATCATGTTAGTTTATTCACGCTATTAATGACAGCTTCCACGATCTTGTATACCTGGTCGAACAGCCAAATGACAGCCTCTGTACAAGGGCCAATGAAAACCCTTCAGTACGTGATGCCTATTATGTTCCTATTCTTCCTAAACAGCTATTCAGCAGGATTGACTTTCTATTACTTCATTTCCAATATTGTTTCATTTGGACAGATCGCAATCTTCAGAAAACTTATTGATGAAGAAAAAATCAAGCGCATTCTGGAAGAGAACAGAAAGAAGAACGCCAATAAGAAGAAATCTTCGTTCCAACAAAGGCTTGAAGACGCTATGAAAGCTCAGGATCAGAAGAAAAAGTCTCGCTCAAACAAAAAGTAATACACTACTTATACACATTCAGATTGTTAATTATCTGATTACTAGATATATAATTAAAACCACTGGCCTCGCCAGTGGTTTTCGCTTTTTTTGGATTTGAGTTCCGTTGGACTCTGGATATATTTGTGTCCTTGTCTTTTTTAAGGGTCAAACACTTTGAAGTATCTACTATGGGAAAAATCATTGCGATAGCTAATCAAAAAGGTGGTGTTGGTAAAACCACATCAGCAATCAATCTTGCCGCCAGTCTGGCAGCACTCGAGCTAAAAACACTGATTGTCGATGCCGATCCTCAGGCAAATGCTACCTCAGGCGTAGGCATCAACCCGAAAGACGTTGAAGCCAGCATCTATGAATGTATGGTAGATAATGTGGATCCGTACGATTGCATTGTTAAGACTGACAATAAATACCTTGATCTCCTCCCTTCTCATATTGATTTGGTTGGAGCGGAAGTTGAGATGGTAAGCATCAACCAGAGGGAAAACAAAATGAAGGCGGCACTAGCCGACGTGAAAAAGGAATATGATTTCATTATCATTGACTGCTCCCCTTCACTTGGTCTGATAACCGTAAATGCACTCACTGCTGCAGATTCGATCATCATACCTGTTCAGTGCGAGTACTTCGCCCTTGAAGGTCTCGGAAAGCTTTTGAATACCATCAAAATCATCCAGAACAGACTCAATCCTGATCTGGCGATCGAGGGTATCCTTCTTACTATGTACGATCTGAGATTGAATCTGTCAAACCAGGTTGTAGAAGAGGTGAAAACGCATTTCAAATCAATGGTATTCAGCACGCTGATACCTAGAAATATCAAGCTAAGTGAATCTCCAAGTTTTGGGGTGCCGGCTATCAGTCATGACGCTGAAAGTAAAGGAGCTTTGGCTTATCTAAATCTTGCAAAAGAAATATTAGAAAAAAATCAAGTAGAGGCAGCATAAGGAGAGTTCATGGCGGAAAAGTGGAAAAAAAGAAGCGGGTTAGGAAGAGGTCTGGGTGCATTACTTGATGACACTGAAGAAAAAGAAACCTTAAGTGGTGCTGGTGCCACCATTCGCGGGGCGATCAATGAGATCCCTCTTGATCAAATTGAGGTCAATCCGTTTCAGCCTCGAACTGACTTCAATGAAGAAGCCCTCAATGAGCTTGCTGAATCCATTAAAGTTCAGGGAATAATTCAACCAATCACTGTTCGCGCTCTCAGCGAGACTGAGTTCCAGCTTATCTCTGGTGAGCGAAGATTTCAGGCTTCAAAGCGTGCAGGATTAGAAAAAATCCCTGCATATATCCGTACCGCCGATGACCAGCAAATGCTGGAGATGGCGCTCATCGAGAATATTCAAAGAGAGAATCTTAACGCTATAGAAATAGCGTTGAGTTATCAGCGCCTTTTGTCTGAATGTGATCTCAAGCAAGAACAGTTAGGTGACCGAGTAGGAAAAAACAGGACTACGGTTAATAATTACCTACGTCTTCTTAAACTTCCGCCGGATATCCAGATTGCCCTTAGAGATGGTAAAATTTCAATGGGCCACGCAAGAGCTATCATCAATATTGAAAATGTTGATGCGCAACTGGATATTTTCAAAAAGATCATCGCGCAGGAGCTCTCAGTGCGAAAAGTAGAAGAGTTAGTACGTGCCATTGGAAAACCGAAAACAGAAACTCTAAAACCAGAACCACAGGTTAACCCTGAAATTCAGGCAATTGAAAATAGGCTTACCTCCCACTTCGGAACAAGGATTTCAATAAAATCTGATACCAAAAACAAGGGTGAGATAAAGATCCCGTTTGTATCTTCGGATGAACTAAACAGAATTTTGGATATTCTCGATCTCTGAAATGATCAGGTATTTATTCGTTATCACAGTTTTATTCTGGATTTTTGAGTCAAATGCACAGATCAGCAAGGCTGACTCTATCTTTTTGATGACGGATGCTAACCTGGAATCCTTTCAATCTGTATCTAAGCTAAATCCACAAAAAGCGGCATTTCTTTCAGCCATTGTACCGGGACTTGGTCAGGCATATAACAACCAGTACTGGAAGATTCCTATTATTTATGGTGGCGGGATCATTTTCGCGCATTATATAAGCTATAACCATCGCATTTATCAGGAGATGCAAAATGCCTTGATTGCCGAGACAGATCAAAGCGAGAGCACTGTAAACTTTTATGCTGGCATCTTTAATCAAACAGCCCTGGAAAACAACCGAAATGTCTTCAGGCGCAACAGAGATTTTCTAATCATTCTTACCTCGGCATTCTATTTACTCAATATCGTAGAGGCCCATGTATCTGCCCATTTGGATGAATTTGAGGTGAATGAGAACCTTTCCATGACAATAGTACCTGTTGTTGAGTCAACTCCATTAATTTCGCGTGCAGTAGGATTTTCTGTCTCACTTAACTTTTAGCAATGCGAATAGCACTAGTCGGATATGGCAAAATGGGAAAAGCAATTGAAGCTCTTGCCCAAGCGGCCGGACATGAAATCAGCTTTATCATCGACGCTGATAACACTCAGGACATTAATAATATATCTCCCGAAAATACGGATGTAGCCATTGAATTCTCACAGCCTTCTTCGGCCTATCAGAACATCAAGACCCTACTGAGTAATAGAGTAAAAACCATGGTCGGTACTACCGGATGGCTGGATCAGTATGAGGAGATGGCTGCTCTTTGCAATAGTAATAATGGAACTTTCTTATATGCTTCCAACTACAGCATTGGGGTCAACCTATTCTTTGAGTTGAATAAATGGCTAGCCGAAAAGATGGCTTCCCTAAGCGACTTCAAAGCAGAGATGGAAGAAATCCATCACACAGAAAAGAAAGACGCTCCAAGTGGAACCGCGATTACCTTAGCGGAAGGGGTGATTGAAAAAAATCAATCCATCAGCAAATGGGTGAATGAAGAGACTGATGCTGCTGACGCTATTGGCATTATCTCCCTTCGTGAGCCCGGAGTTCCGGGAACCCACACCATCAAATATGACTCTCCATTAGAGAGCATTGAAATCAAGCATACCGCACATGACAGAAAAGTTTTTGCCAGTGGTGTAATAAAGGTGGCCGAATGGTTTACTAACCAATCAGGTGTATTAACTATGGCAGATTTTTTAAAACAATCTTAAATGTATCTTAACGATTTCAGCCTGACATTTTGCATCATCGTACTGGGTGGCTGGTACCTGATGCAGGGCATTGCCTACCATAAATTTTTTGAAAAGGCGAACCAGCCCTCGTGGATTGGATGGGTGCCATTTTATAACTATTACGTACACATGAAAATCATTGGACGACCTGTTTGGTGGGTCGCCCTCCTGTTTGTGCCTGTTGTCAATTTCTTTATTGCGCTTACTGCTCATTTGGATCTAATGAAGTCATTTGGTCGGTATTCTTATGTGGACCAGTCACTGGGAGTTATTTTCGCTCCTTTTTACATGGTTTACATAGCCTTTGCTGATACTAAATATGAAGGAAAAGCCACAGAGCTGCCAAAGCGCAAAAGAACGATTGTTCAGGAATGGTTTGAGGCGATTGTCTTTGCAGTCTTTGCTGCGACCTTTATCAGGTGGATATTCATGGAAGCTTATGTGATCCCAACACCTTCGATGGAAAAATCTTTACTGGTTGGCGACTTCCTTTTCGTAAGCAAGATCAATTACGGGCCAAGAACCCCAAAAACACCCTTTCAGATTCCTCTGACACATGCTACGATATGGGGATCGGATGCCCCCTCCTATTCTGACGCGATTCAGTTGCCACAGTTTAGGCTTCCCTCATTAGGGAAAGTTGACAGAGGCGATGTCGTCGTATTTAACTACCCTCCGGAATTCAAGCATCCAAAGGATTTACGTACTCACTATATCAAAAGATGTGTAGCTGTTGCGGGCGACACCATAGAAGTAAAGGCCGGCCAGGTTTATATCAATGGAAAACCTCAGGATAACCCTGAGCTTATGCAACATGATTATTTCATCAAAGCCAACAAACTGGTCAGTGATCATAACTGGATGAAAATCATTGAAAAGTATGACCTTTTCCAAGACTTAAGACCCGTGAAACTACAGGGTGGTATCACTTCTTTTTATGCAATGACAAATAGCGAGGTAGCCAGGGAATTGGAAAAGCTGGATTTTGTTGAAAGCGTTAAAATTCAACTACGTGACACCTCAATCGTTGAGCCGGAAATTTTCCCGGACGCAAGGTACTATCCATGGAATGCTGACTATTTCGGTCCATTGGAGCTACCCTTTAGAGGGATGACGATTCAGGCTGACGAATATGCATTGGCTAAGTATGGCAGCACCATCAAAAACTACGAAGAGCTTGATGATGTGAAAATCGATATCGACAAGCTTTTTATCAACGGACAGGAAGTGGCTGAATATACCTTCACAAAAGATTACTTCTTCATGATGGGTGACAACCGTCACAACTCCGCTGACTCAAGGTATTGGGGTTTTGTACCCGAGGATTTTGTTGTTGGAGAAGCTTCATTTATCTGGATGTCCATGGATGATCGCAATTCATTCCCTGCTAACATCCGATGGAAAAGGCTTTTCAAGCCAATCGAATAAAGATTACCAGTCAATCAATGTTCTACCTTGTTTTTCAAGGTAGGCATTGGTTTTAGAAAACGGCTTGCTACCAAAAAAACCTCTGTGAGCTGCAAATGGTGATGGATGCGCACTTTTGATCACATAGTGTCTGTTCGGGTCAATCATTTCCCCTTTTCGCTGTGCATATGCTCCCCACAGTATAAAGACGAGTCCTGATCGTTCAGAAGCGAGTTTACTGATTACCGCATCTGTGAAATTTTCCCATCCCTTTTTCTGATGTGACCCTGCCTGACGAGCCTTCACTGTAAGCGTGGCATTTAACAGCAGCACTCCTTGCTTCGCCCACTTTTCCAAACTTCCATGGGGAGGAATATCTTTATTCAAATCTGTCTTGAGTTCTTTAAAGATGTTCAGCAATGAAGGTGGCATAGGAACCCCCTCAGCCACAGAGAAACACAATCCATTGGCCTGTCCGGGACCGTGGTAAGGATCTTGTCCAATAATCACCACTTTAACTTCTTCCAGCGGACAGAAATCAAAAGCACGAAATATCTGACTTCCCGGAGGATATACCGTACCCAACTGATACTCCTGTTTCACGAAAGTCACCAATTCATTGAAATAATCTTTATCAAATTCATCTGCAAGAAGGCTCTTCCATGAATCTTCAATTTTCACATCCATAAGCTTTAGAAAAGTTTATCGCGATTGTTGGCAAAATAAAAAAAAGGACTATAAATTTCTTTTCTCAAAAGAAGACAATGGTTGTAACCACCACAAAGGGAATACGCGTTTCTGTCGAAACTGAATATCAGGAAGAATATTCTAGTCCTGGACAGATGCATTATGTCTTCACCTACAAAATTACCATCGAAAACTTAAGCGAACATACCATTCAATTGTTGGAGCGTCACTGGGATATTGTAGACCTGACCTTTCCAGGAAGAGCGGTTGATGGTGAGGGAGTTATCGGGAAGCAGCCCATATTGGAACCAGGTCAAATGCACCAGTACATCTCCGGCTGCAACCTTAAATCCGGCTTAGGTAACATGTCGGGCTTTTATACCATGGAAAGGCTTGTGGACGGCAGACGCTTTACAGTCAAGATACCTCAGTTCGACATGGTAGTACCTTTCAGATTGAACTAAGATTGTCCCTATCCTCCTTTCAGATAAGCCAGTACCTCAGGTACCGACTACGTGCTGTGAATGCGCATGGGCTCCACTCCCCTTTTCTGTACGAGCTCTACACGAAGGTCATAAGGAACAAGAATGCCTCCATTCAAAAAGAGGTCAGAGCCTTGCGAAAAGCTACTTTCTCGAGCAAGGAGGCTCTGAGTTTCACAGACCCAAGAACAGGAGATGCTAAAAAAGTAATTGTTGGTCAATGGGCGAAAAAGGTCACCTCTCAGAGGAAGTTTTCAGTGTTCCTGATCAACCTGATCAACTGGCTGAATGTTTCTACTGTGATGGAGACGGGCACTGCTTCAGGAGTTAATTGCTGTGCGCTCAGTTTATCCACTGCTAAAAAGATCATAACGCTGGAAGGTTCAGGCGACATCGCTGTCCTGGCAAAACAGAATATCGAGAAGTATGGAAACCGGAAAGTTGAAGTCATTGAAGGCATGGTTCAGGAAACCTTCAAAGAAACCATTCAAGCACATCAACCCGAGCTCATCTTTCTGGATGCCGATCATCGAAGTGAATCCATTTTCAAATATTTGAAAGATATTCACACACTCGACACGCCACCCAAAGCGATAATCGTTCATGATATTTACTGGTCTAAGGATATGATGGAGGCCTGGAGAAATATAATATCTGACCAAAGATATAACCTGACTATAGATCTGTTTCAAGCGGGAATCATCTTTCCAAACCACCCCACACAGAAGCAACATTTCACGATACAATTTTAGTGTTTCAAGACGTTTTATGATTTCTCGTTCAATAGCCTATTTTTGCAATCGCAAATTCTCGAAGTTTAAAGGACCTCACCTATGAGTAATAAAAAGCAAAAAGATTTTACTCCCTACTTTATTGGGCTGGCCGTACTATTGCTAGGCGTCGTGGCATTCTACTATTTCCAGGTAAGAAACCTGGAAGCAGAGAAGGAAGCCCAGCAACAGGAACTTAATAACACAGTTCTACAACTTGACTCAATTTCAACAGAACTCAACAAGAAAATTGTGACCATTTCACAGCTTGGTGGTGACATCGACACCTTGCTGAAGGTTCAGGCTCAATTGGAGGAAGACAAAAAGAAACTTCTGACTCAGAGAAACAGCGAACGCAATTATGCTCACTCATTAAAGGATAAAGTTGATGGCTATCAGGAATTGCTCCTCATGAAGGACGTGGAGATCCAGAAACTTCAAGAGCTGGCCGAAGTACTTATGTCAGAAAACACCGAGCTGAAGGTCGAAAAGCAGGAGCTCAATAAGTCTATCAATGAGATCAACGACGAGAAAAATGAGTTACAACAGAAGGTTGAGCAAGCTTCTCAGCTCAAAATTGAGGGAATGACGGTTTATGCAGTAAGTTCAGGTGAACGCAGACGCGAAAGCCCTTTCAGAAACAGACATATAGAGCAAATCCAAATCACCTTTACCGTACTTGAAAACACTGTCGCTCCTATTGAAGGTAAAGAATTGCTCATTCGGGTAGTTGCGCCTGATGGGAATGTATTATTTGATGTAGCTCGTGGATCTGGCTCTTTCACCTTTAAGGGCAGAGAAATGTTCTATACCCAAAAGCAGGAGATCCTTTACGATAAAAGAGATCAGCAGGTCACTTTATTTTACGACAAGGGTAGCGAATATGCTTTAGGTAACCATATCGTGGAAGTCTACACAGACGAGTACCTAATGGGTAAAGGATCATTTGAGGTTCACTAATCAGGCACCTTCAAATTTCCATTTCATAAACCAAAATAATCCCAATACCATTAAAAGAACAATGGCAGGAAGGGTAACACCCGCGTGGCTAAGCCCCTCTTTATTATTCTCCTCTACCGGACTAACCTTAGGGTCATAGGTAAACCCGTTGGAGTTGCTTAAAACCCTGTGTTTTATCCCTGTTGACTTTGGATAAAGAAACACATTTTGCTGATGAGTATTTTCCGACATGCACCGGATCACGATTTTCAGTGCTCCCAGATCCGCTAACGGGTCGTCGACTACAAACCTTACATCAGTTTGATGGCTTCCTATTTTGATCCCTCCTTCTCCAAGCCGCAACAGTTTACCGTACGGGTATGAGACTTCAATACCTTCACGTAGGTAAGCCATGGCTTTCTTTTTAAATTCCCGGGAAGTGAGTTCACTCAAATTCAATTCAGGGTAATGGCTCTTCATAGCCTCATTCAGACCAAACTGTGCGAAACTACCCTCCAGCACCCACACCTGATTATATTGCTTTAGCTGAAATGTAGCCAGATTAGGGCTGTGTGCGTAGCCGACCACTACGACACACATACCCAAAATCACGATGAAAATTTTCCTTTTCATAATTATTGATAGACAAAAGCATTAGTTACTGATGCACCCTTTAAGCATGGCGGCATATTAGGAGCCTCGGTTTTACTTGCATGATAGTGATAGACACCATCAGGAAACTCAGCAGTAGCAGAAAAATGGCCGTTACATTGATCAAGATCAGATGGCTCACTTCCATCCATATCAGCATATGCATAGATTGGATAACCATCTTTAGCAAAACCACTGAGGGCAGATTTATCCTGCTCAGTATTAGTACAGGTTAGTTCACTTATTTGATAAGCCGACAGCACCTCATTCATAGATTCTGAGATAAAATGCCAGTGATAGTAGCCTGAAGGATCATGATGACCACCACAGGCATCCAGCGATGGGATGTTTCCATTGCCAAAACCAACCACGGACGGTGGCGTCCCATTCATCGGAACTCCGTCAAGAGAAACACCAATCAGTTCAACAGTTTCTATGGTATTTGGAGAAGACAGGTCTTCCGGTTCCAGTGGGATATAAAAAGTCAACTTGAGGTTATCATTTACAACTGGTTGTAGACAGTAAGAGAACTCTGGTTTGTCCTTTGTGGAAAAGTCACTCATTCGAATATTGCCTCCAACATCTATGATGTCGTAACCATCTGCTTCCATGGCCTCAAAAAGAGAAGCCTTCATCACCTGAAAACCGGCATTTGTATTTCCATCATAGATGCCCAGGCCACCTACATCAGAAGTTGTAGCCGGACAAAACGGGCCATCGTCGGGTACAGGGTTGCTAATAAAGGTTAACTCATAACACTGAGTTGTTGATCCATTATCCAAAGTACAGTCCACCACCTTGGCTGTGACTGCAAAACTCGACGAAGCGAAGAAATCAGGATCAATATAGGTTGTTGAGGACTCCTCCTGTTGCTCTTCATTTTGTAATTCATTGTCGTTTAACTGCTCATCTTCATCACCAGGAGATGATCCGTCATCCTCCATGCAAGAGGTTTGAAAAAGCAATGCTCCGATAATGAATAAGCTGAATAGATTTCTTTTCATAGTTTTCATAATTGATTTTAGGTTGGCTGGTGTAAGCGCCAATTGAACCTAAAACGGGAAGATCAACTTAAACCCTACCCTATAAATGAAATATCCATGGAAAGTGAAATGATCGCGCCTCACTATTTAAGGCAGCAGTGTTTCTCATTATCAATAATTTACCTAGCTTTGCACTTCGAAAAATTTTAAAGGTTTTTATTTTAAAACGATGACTAAAAATTACGAGACAGTATTCATTTTAACTCCCGTTTTGTCTGAGGCTCAGATGAAGGATGCTGTCGAAAAATTCAAAGGTGTCCTTGTAGATCAAGGTGTGAAGATCGTCAATGAAGAAAATTGGGGTCTTAGAAAATTGGCTTATCCAATTCAACACAAGACTACAGGTTTCTACCAACTCTTTGAATTCGAGGCAGAACCATCCGTAATTGCAAAGCTTGAGACAGAATACAGAAGGGATGAGAAGGTAATGAGATTCCTTACAACAGCGCTTGACAAACACGCGGTGGCTTACAACGAGAAAAGAAGAAGCGGAGCATTCAAGAAAAAAGAAGTAAAAGAGGAGGCAAAAGCATGACACTACAGAACGAACCGATCAACAGAGAGCAGAAAAAAGATAAATACTGCCGATTCAAGAAAAGTGGTATCAAATACATCGACTACAAGGATGAAAAATTCCTTTTGTCTTTTGTAAATGAGCAAGGAAAACTTCTTCCAAGAAGAATCACAGGTACAAGCCTGAAATTCCAGAGAAAAGTTGGACAAGCTGTGAAAAGAGCTCGTCACCTGGCCCTTTTACCATACGTTACTGACTCTTTAAAATAATAGCGAGATGGATATTATATTAAAAGAAGACATCAAAGGTCTGGGTTATAAAAACGACACAGTGAGCGTAAAGCCCGGATACGCGAGAAACTATCTTATCCCTCAGGGATTTGCTATTATCGCAAATAAGGCGAACACTAAAATGATCGAAGAGAATATCAGACAAGCTGCCCACAAAGCGGAAAAAATCAAAGCTGATGCTCAGGAGATCGCTAAAAAACTTGAAAGTGTTACGCTAGAGCTTAAAACCAAAGCTGGTGAGTCTGGTAGAATTTTTGGTGCTATTACAGCACTTCAGGTTTCTGACGCACTAAAAGAAAAAGGTTTTGATATCGACAGAAAGAAAATTTCTTTGGATTCAATCAAAGAGCTTGGCGAGCACGCTGCTGAGATTGATCTCCATAAAGAAGTAAAAACTGAGATTAAAGTGAGTGTTGTTGCTGAATAACAACTCACGAATCAAATTCGAAAACCCTGGCCTTTGGTCAGGGTTTTTTTATGCTTAAGGCTAAATTACATACATGTTCAAGCTGGATTTTCATATCCCTCCTTCCCCTGAAAAAATTGCTTTAAGCGATCGCATTGTTTCCTTAGGCTCATGTTTCTCGGACAACATCGGACAGAAACTCCGGGAACATAAATTTCACGTACTCAGCAACCCATTCGGGACCATCTACAATCCTCTCTCCCTTTTAAGGATTCTTGAAGGAAAAATTGATCCTGAGAATACCACTGAACATCAGGATGTCCATTATCATTGGGATGCTCATGGTGAAATTTCACATTCCGATAAAGACCAATTCAATGCGCTTCTGAGAGAACGCCTGGCAAAGACCGAAAGGGCAGTTAAATCTGCCAAATGGCTGATCCTCACCTTCGGAACTTCTTATGTTTACGTACTTGAAAAAACAGGGGAAGTTGTTGCTAATTGCCACAAAGCCCCACAGAAAGAATTTAAAAGAAGGTTACTAAGTCCATCTGAAATCGTTGAATCATTTTCCAGGTGCATTGAAAATCTTAGATCAGAAAATGCAGATCTAAAGGTGATTTTAACAGTAAGTCCGGTCAGACATGTAAGAGATGGCCTGCATCAAAACAACATCAGCAAGGGCATCCTTCATCATGCTGTAGCAGAGATCATCAAGCAAACCGAAGGGATATATTACTTCCCTGGCTATGAGATCATGATCGATGAACTGAGAGACTACAGGTTCTACGAAAGGGACATGATCCACCCAAGCCAATTGGCCATCGACTATATATGGTCCATGTTTATAGAATCCTGCATGGATGCTGAGGCTTTAAACTTTATTAAAGACTGGTCTAAGATCAGAAATGGCCTCAATCATCGACCTTTTCATGTACAATCTCCGTCCCATCAAAAATTTCTTGGCAATCTCATCAAGCATATTGGGCAGTATAAAGGAATCATAGATGTCCAGGAAGAATTAGAACAGCTCAAATCACAGTTGAAAGATTAATAATGAACCAGGCTTCTCAACAGAATCACTTAAAAGACAGTACCAGTCCCTATCTTTTGCAACATGCTCATCAGCCTGTTGATTGGTTCCCCTGGGGCCATGACGCATTGCAAAAGGCTCAGGATGAAAACAAACCTATTTTATTGAGCATTGGCTATTCATCATGTCATTGGTGCCATGTAATGGCCCATGAATCCTTTGATGACCATGTGGTGGCTGAGTACATGAACAATCACTTCGTGAACATCAAACTGGATCGTGAAGAACGACCGGATATCGATAGCATTTACATGGATGCGATACAGGCTATGGGCTTGCGAGGCGGTTGGCCATTGAACATATTCCTCACTCCTGACCAAAAGCCTTTTTACGGTGGCACCTACTTTCCTAAAGAGAACTGGATCAAGCTCCTTCAGAGCATCACTCAGGCTTATGATCAAAATTTTGAGAAATTGAATGAATCTGCGGAGCAATTTGCACAACACATTCAAGCCAGTGATGTAGTCAAGTATGGTTTGGAACAGAAAGCTCTCGAGATCAATGACCAGGATTTTAATGCGGCTATTCAAAAGCTTGTTTCAAAATTTGACCTGAAGTGGGGCGGCCTAAATAAAGCTCCCAAATTTCCGATGCCCTGTGTCTGGGAATACCTTGCTCACTACGCCTACCTGTTTCAGGATGAACAGGCTCAAAATCACTTCCTTTTCACGTTGGATAAAATCGCTGAAGGTGGGATTTACGATCAAATTGGTGGGGGTTTTGCGAGGTACTCAGTAGATGGCGAATGGCATGTTCCACATTTCGAAAAAATGCTCTATGACAATGGTCAGCTCATGAGTTTATATGCTAAAGGGTATAAAATATCCGGAAAAGAAAAGTACAAGCAGGTGTTAATTAACACCGCTGAATGGCTGAAGAGAGAGATGACCAACGAACAGGGGGGCTTTTATTCTGCTTTGGACGCAGACAGTGAAGGTGTCGAGGGTAAATTTTACGTGTGGAGCTACGACGAAATACTGGAGCTTGCTCTGGATGACGCGAATATAATAACCAGGTACTATGACGTCTCCAGAAATGGTAACTGGGAAGGCACTAATGTTCTCAGAAGGCTGGATGATGACGAGACCTTTTCCAACAACTGGAAGCTCACAGTATCAGCGTTAAATCAAAAGGTACAAGCCTTCAACAAGAAAGCGCTTTTTGAACGAAACAAGAGGATCAAACCCGGCCTCGACGATAAGATCATTTCCGGATGGAATGGTCTCATGCTGAGTGGACTCTTAGATGCGTATCAGGCCACAGGAAATGAGGTTTTTCCCGAGCTTGCAAAGACTAACGCCGCCTTTATTAAGGAGAAACTGATTAATTCAGAAGGCCAACTTTTGAGACTCCTGAATCAACCAATAGAAGGGTTTCTGGAGGATTATGGAGCCATTATTCAGGCATTTGTTTTGTATTACGAAACACTGGGAGATCAGGAGTATTTGTCGATGGCGTCAACGCTTTGTGATCATGTAATCGGACAATTTTATCATGATGCCGAAAAGCTTTTTCATTTTACAAGCCGACAAAGTGAAGCATTGATCGCACGAAAAAAAGAGATCTTTGATAATGTTATCCCTTCCTCCAATGCCCTGATGGCAGAAAACCTTTTTAAGGTTGGAACCATAATGGACAGAGAGGATTACAAATCAATAGCTACCGCAATGGTCAGACAGGTCAGTAGCCTGATTGCAGCCGAACCAGAATATATGTCCTACTGGTCCAAAGTGGCTTTACTCATCAACCACCAGCCTGCCGAGGTGGTGATCCTTTCGCCTGACGAGGAACCTTTCCCAAAAGACTTGTTGGAAACCTACTTACCGAATGCTATTAAAATGATGGGACAAGAGGGTGATCAGCTGCCTTTGCTTTCCGATAAGAAGGTAATTGATGGTAAGCAGACCTATTACGTATGCTTTAACAAAACATGCCAACGTCCAACCACAGATATCAAGGAAGCACTTAAAGAAATAGCATTAAGCCTTTAATCGCTATGAATGTAAAAAGTGTCTTAAAATGAGGATTCAACAAGCTTTCTTCCTGTTTATTCAATTTATTTTTCTCATCCCGTTATCTACACTATTTTTGCCGCAATTAGAACCAGCAAAGCTATGACAAACCTCAGTGAAGAAAGACAATTCCTCACCTCTATGAAGGCAAAAATTGCCGAAGAACAAAAATTATCCGATGAAGAACTGAAAGAGATCTGCAACTACCTTGAGGATGCCATTGAGCTTGCTTCCGTTTCTATCAAAATGATTGATCGACTGAGGATAAACTTTCTTAACCTTCAAAATTCATTAGCAAAGAATTAATTTCGTAAGCCTCATAGATCGGGCTTATTTTGAAATTTGCAGAAGTCATTCTCCCTCTCCCACTGAAGGGAACCTTTACGTATAGTATACCAGAGACCATCGAATCACTCGAGCCCGGAATTCGTGTGATTGTACAGTTTGGTAAGCGTAAGATCTATACCGGAGTCATTTACCATCTACACGATGAAGCACCCAATGTATACACACCAAAGGAGATTTTGGATGTATTGGATGAAAGTCCAACATTTACCGCACACCAATTGGAGCTTTTTCATTGGATGTCGAACTATTACATGGCGACCATTGGTGAAGTGATCAATGCGGCCCTCCCTTCGGGTCTTAAAATTGCCAGTGAGTCTTTTGTCTCAATGAACCCGGATATTGATCTCGATGATCTTGATTTGACAGAAAAAGAACAACTCATTGTAACTAACCTGCAACAGGCGGACCACACCCTCGATGAACTGGCCAATTTGCTGGAAATAAAATCTCCTCATCATCACATCAAATCGCTTACTCAAAAGAATGTCATCCATTTGTTTGAGAAGGTTAAAGACAAATACACCGCTCGCACAGAGACACGAATCAGGCTCGATGCTAAATTCGTAGAGGAAGAATCGCTACAACAAATTTTTGATGAGCTAGAAAAAAAGCCTAAACAATCAGAGGTACTCCTCTCCTATGTGAAGCTCGTCAACGTTTTTGAATACCCATCCAGAAACCAAAAAGGCGTTGTCAAAAAAGACCTGATCAATGAAGGAGTAAGCACCTCAAGCTTGTCTACTCTTGTCAAGAAGGGCGTATTTGAAGAATGGAAAGAAAAGGTTTCTCGCATTCCGCATGACGAAAATGCTGATACAGACATTCCATCCTTGTCCCCCGATCAGGAAAGAGCTAAATTAGAAATTCTGGGTCATTTCCAATCCAAAGAAACAGTTCTTCTTAAGGGGATTACGGGTAGCGGGAAGACTGAAGTTTACATCTCGCTCATCCAGGACATATTAGACAACGAAGGTTGCGTCCTTTACTTGCTGCCGGAAATTGCACTGACCACCCAAATTATCAAGAGGCTTCGAAAGGCATTTGGAGACACCTTTGGAATCTACCATTCACGATATTCTGACAATGAACGCGTCGAGGTTTGGCAAAAGGTATTAAAGGGAGAATACAAATTTGTGGTTGGGGTAAGAAGTGCGGTCTTCCTTCCATTTTCTGACCTGTCGCTAATCATCGTGGATGAAGAGCATGAACCGTCATATAAACAATATGACCCTGCTCCTCGCTATCATGCAAGAGACACTGCCATCTATATGGCATCAAAGTTCCACGCCAAAACATTGCTAGGCACAGCTACGCCTGCGATAGAAACTTATAAAAATGCTATTGATGGCAAATTTGGTTTGGTCAGAATGGATAAGCGTTTTGGCGAAGTCAACCTCCCTGACATCGTTTTTGCAAATCTGAGTAAAGAACGGAAAAAGAAAACCATAAAAGGCAACTTCTCCTCGTCACTTCTTGGAGCAATGGAGCAAACATTATCTGACGGAAATCAGGTGATCCTATTTCAAAACCGTCGAGGCTACGCCCCATATATTGAGTGTGACCAATGTGGCTATCACGCCACATGCCCCAACTGTGACGTCAGTCTGACCTACCACATTTATCAGAATGTACTGGTTTGTCATTATTGCGGACATAAGAAATCTATGATCACGGAATGTCCGCAGTGCCAGTCTCGCGATTTGAGAACTATGAGCTTTGGTACCGAAAAACTCGAAGAGGAACTTGAGATCATGCTTCCTCATGCTCGTATCCAAAGAATGGATCTGGATGCCACAAGAAGTAAAAACAGCTACCAAAGGATCATCGACCAATTCGAGAATGGAGAGATTGATATTTTAGTTGGTACACAGATGGTGAGTAAAGGGCTCGACTTCGATAAGGTGTCCCTCGTGGGTGTATTTGCTGCTGACCGGATGATCAACTTCCCCGACTTCCGGGCGCATGAAAGAGCTTTTCAACTAATCCACCAGGTAAGTGGAAGAGCCGGAAGACGAAAACAAAAAGGACAGGTTATCATTCAAACCAATGATCCCGAGCAACCTATACTTCAGCTCATTAAACGGCATGATTACGAATCCTTCTATCGCTCAGAGATATTAGAAAGGGAAAGGTTTCACTACCCTCCTTTTTTCCGAATGATTGTGATTACCTTAAAAGACAACGACAAGCAGGTTGTCAATCATGCTGCCCAGTTTTACTACCGGGAAATAAGCAGACAACTAGGTACCATGCGTGTTATTGGGCCTGTAGAACCACTTATCGGAAAAATAAGAAATCAATTCCTGATGGAAATCACAGTGAAAGTAGAAAAACAAAGCGTGAGCTTAATGGCATTAAAGGAATTCCTACTTACTTCGCGTAATATTGTGTTGAGTCAACGTTCTTTTAAAAGTGTCCGAATTCAGTTTGACGTTGACCCAATCTAGTCCAATGAAATACAGAATAGTACCCATCCTCGTTATATGTCTTTCACTCCTGTGGAAATGTGAGCCTTGTGCTGATTGTGGTGAACCTGTAGTGTTCGATCCCTTTATCAGCCTGGTTTTCATCGATTATGATAGCCTTTCTGATCTGGACATTTCCCTTCTGGAAACAAATGACAGCCTTCTGACACTGACCACTTTGCGTGACTCCCTTGTAGACACCATTGGTGTTTGGAACAACCTTTTGATTGCTTATCGGGACTCAATTGAAAATGGAAATAGTGATTACGTGGACGACACTGTACAGTTGGACAGCGACATTTCCATGGCAACTGCAGATTTGGGTGAAGTGGATACAGCCAGAAAATATACGAATGTATATCTTACCACCCTGCAAACGGCCAGAACAGGGGTCAATTCGGGTAAAATCCTGGTAGATAACATTGAATTAATTGAAAATCAAAGAGATACGAGCTACTTCGACAGCACTAAGACCTACCGGCTACCCCTGCTAATGGACAGTGATTTTACCTCATATAAAATCACCATATTAGGTGAGTCGGACACACTGAGCTTCTCCTATGAGCGGGAGATCAGCACAAATGCTCAACGTAAAGTCCGGATGAGAGTAAGGAACATCCAATTAGTTGACTACACTTATCAGGAAGCACCTGTTGTAGATTGTGAATCAGATGACTGTTTAGATAATGAAGTATTGGTTACTGTTTATTTCTAGCCTTATTTCCCTCTCGCTGTGGGCGCAGGATACTGATTCGTTGAGCAGTTCATCCACTGACACTCTTCAATGGATACAGGAAATACCTGCTCAAGGGGATTCTTTATCCACTCCCTCTCAGGTTATTCAGAGTGAAGAGGAGGAAGAAGTAAGCTTCTTTGAAAACAGAACGGTCTTCACACCACAGGTCTATATCGATTATGGAAAACTGATCACCACAGCAGCCGGACTCGAAAATAAAATGGAAGGCGCTTTCTCGCTCCTCTTCTTTGATGCATTTGAATTAATTGGTGAAGCTGGTATGGCTACCCTAAAACCTGAACATGCCTATACCAACGGCAACTATGAATCCTCCGGAAGATATTACCGTGTTGGTGGCGGTTATATCAGTAAAATAAATGCTAAGTCCAACATTGGCTTAGGTGTAAGGTATGGACAGAGCCTCTTTGAAGATCAGGGGAAAATTGAAATTCAAAGTGCTTCAGGACTTCAGGATGATTACATCTCAACATTTAATAGAAATGACCTTACCGCTCGCTGGTGGGAAATGGTTTTGACCTCGGAAAGTCGTTTGATTTTGAATAAAAACAATCCGGATTCCAGGCTGAATCAAATGATAAGTTTGGGTTTCTTTTTCCGGGTCCGCTTCCTTGTTGCACATGAAAACACTATGGACAAGTATGAAGTGGATGTCTACAGTATCCCTGGTTATGGCTCCACCGTCAATAAGCAACAACTGGCCTTCAACCTATTTGTGAAGTTTACCCCCTGGTAACAAAAAAAGCGACCCAGTGGATCGCTTTCGTTTTATA
Organism: Marinoscillum sp. MHG1-6; assembly: GCF_024714475.1. GTDB lineage: Bacteria > Bacteroidota > Bacteroidia > Cytophagales > Cyclobacteriaceae > JAMZMI01. Next base: position 251,914 of record NZ_JAMZMI010000005.1, read on the forward strand.
TCTAATTATTCTCCAACAGTGGAAAATATCATTTATTAATATTTATAAACATTCTCTAAAGACTCACTTGAATTAATAGCCACTCCAAGGTCTTTTATCAAGCCATCCTTAAGGCTATACACCCATCCGTGAATATGCGGGAACTCACCTGACTTCCATTTATCCTGAATAAATGAAACCTTCGCAAGATCGCGCACTTGTTCCTGAACATTTAATTCAACGAACCTATCAAAACGCTCACCTTCATCAGCGATACCATCCAGTTCCTTTTCATGTAATCGATATACATCCTTAATATGAAGCAACCAGTTATTCAAATAGCCATAATCGCCATTCGTCATTGCTGCTTTCACCCCTCCACAACCATAATGACCACAAACGATAATATGCTTAACCTTAAGCACTTCAACGGCGTAGTTGACAACACTCAGCAGGTTGGTATCGGTATGCACCACCATATTCGCAATATTTCTATGAACGAAAATGGATCCTGGAACCGTGTTAGTAATTTCAGTTGCCGGTACTCGGCTATCAGAACATCCTATCCATAAAAATTGTGGATGCTGGGCCTCAGCTAACTTTTCAAAAAAATCAGGTTTTACCTTTAAAGTATTTCTCACCCAGACCTCATTGCCTGAAAGTAATTCTTTGTGCAGTTCAGATGCCATATTATTAATCTTTAGTTGTGTTATTCAATTAACTCAACCAAATATAGCCTCCACTTGTTATATAGCCTGAAGATTAATGCCAGATAATAGAGATAATGGCAAACCTCTTATAGTTCCCAGGAATCGTTCAGGGTATTAAAAGCGAAGTAGCCGGTGAGGTCAAACTGGCATGGGACAATGGAAACGTAATTATTAGCGATGGCCCATTCATCATTATCCTCTCCTTTGTCGTGATTAACAAAGTTTCCCACCATCCAAAAGTATTTTTGCCCGTGTGGATCGATCCGTTGATCAAAATCCTCCTCCCACCTGGCATTGGCTTGTCGGCAAACTTTTATTCCCTTGATCGCCTCCTTTTGAGCCGGAGGAATATTCACATTCAGCGCAATACCCTTTGGCACTCCTCTTTTCAGGGCCTGTCTACTTATTCGTAGGATATATTCGTCCACATGAGACATATCTGCCTTGGGATCATAATCACAAAGAGAAAAACCAATGGCAGGAGTCCCTTCAATCGCTGCCTCAATGGCCGCACTCATGGTTCCGGAATACAAAACACTGATAGAAGTATTGCTGCCATGATTGATTCCACTCACCACCAAATCAATTTTACGCCCTTTTAGTACGTAATGCTTGGCGAGTTTGACGCAATCTGCAGGAGTACCACTACAGTCGTAAGCATCCACCCCATCGAAAATATCGTTTTTCGTTATTCTCAATGTATCCCCTACGGTGATCGCATGCCCCATTCCGGATTGTGGACTGTTAGGGGCTACCACCACTACTTCACCAAGTTGTTTCATCAAGAAGGTTAGTTTTTTGATCCCCTCCGACGTTATACCATCATCGTTAGTTATGAGTATGAGTGGTTTGGCCATAATGTTATAAAGAGTTGTAGAATGCTGTGATTCGAATCAAATCACGAAGGTCATTGGTATTCAATCTATTCTTTTTCACAAAGCTTTTTACCTGTGCCTGCTTATTGGACATGATTAAGTAAAGATCCTTTTTATTACCACTAAACCGTCGAATATTGCCCTTTTTATCCAAAAAGAAGTAGGCATAAGACACCACTTCTCGCTGAACAGGCATACTATAATAAGCACCGGAGGCATTGACCACTTCAGTCACAATGGCCTCCCGGGTCAGCAATGAAAGGGGCCCTTCATAGAGTACTTCAAAAAAAATTGGTAATTCGTAGTCGAAATTCACGTTGTAGGGCAATGCGTAAAACTGTCTATAGTTCCCTACGATCTCATCGAAAATCTCAAAATAGAAGGTTTTTTGACTGGTAAAGGTTTGAACGACTTCATTTCTGGAAACCAGCACCACATTATTTGGAATGTCATACTTGATTTTACCTCGAATGGTATCTCTCTCTACAGAAACCAGAAATCCCCGGTGCCATGTCTCCATGGAAAACTTTTGTGCGCTGACCGTACTCAGACCAAGCAGCATCACCAAACAAACCAATAAGCGCACTACTTGCATCAATCAGGGCTTTTTCAAAATTTCATGACCCATTTTATCTCGCTTGGTTTCCAAATACTTTTTGTTGTGGATATTCGGAACAACCTCGATTGGTACATTCTCCACAATCTCCAGACCATAACCTATTAGTCCGACTCTTTTTTTAGGATTATTGGTGATCAGTTTCATTTTTGTAATGCCCATTTTCCTAAGAATCTGAGCGCCCACCCCATAATCTCGCTGATCCATTTTGAAGCCAAGATGCTCATTCGCCTCAACAGTATCCATACCGTCTTCTTGTAGCTTGTAGGCTTTCAATTTATTTACCAGACCGATACCACGGCCTTCCTGATTCATATATAGCACCACGCCCTTTCCGTACTTCTCCACCATCTGCATCGCACTGTGCAACTGATTTCCACAATCGCATCTAAAGGATCCAAAGATGTCTCCTGTCACGCACGAAGAGTGTACACGGACCATTACCGGTTCGCCCGGCTCCCACTCACCTTTGTACAGGGCCAAATGGGTATCTCCGGTATTTGTTTGCTTGAAAGCTTTTAGCATGAATTCACCATGCTCCGTAGGCATTTGCACGGTTATCTCCTCCTCGACCAGTGATTCATTCTTCATCCGGTATTCAATCAAATCCCGAATAGAAACAAGCTTAAGGTTATGCTCATCAGCAATTTCTCTTAAGTCCGGCACTCTGGCCATGGTACCATCCTCCTTAAGCACCTCGACCAATACACCCGCAGGTGATAATCCCGCCAATCGGGCAAGGTCAATGGCTGCCTCGGTATGGCCTGCACGTCGAAGTACGCCACCCTTTTTGGCTTTTAATGGAAAAATGTGTCCGGGTCTTCCCAGCTCCTCCGGTTTGGTTTTAGGATCCACCAACGCCCTTATGGTCTTGGCTCTATCCGAAGTAGATATACCCGTTGTCGTTCCATGCCCCTTTAGATCAACGGAAACCGTAAATGGTGTTTCATGCACGGCGGTGTTCTTACCCACCATCAGCTCCAGGCCAAGCTCTTCGCAACGTTCTTCAATTAGGGGAACGCAAATCAACCCACGTCCAACTTTACTGAAAAAGTTTACGATGTCCGGCGTTACCTTTTCGGCAGCACATATGAAATCGCCTTCATTTTCACGATCCTCATCGTCCACCACGATTACCACTTCACCTAATCTAATCGCCTCAATGGCCTCCTCTATTGTGTCTAATAATTTTTCCTGACCCATTTGTCTAAATTGATCTATTATTTCACCGTGACATTACCTAAATGACCGGCAATTGTCATCTCTATTTTCTTTAATTCGTGAATTTCGTCCAGCAACTGATCAACTTCCGTTTCCTCAGTAACATTTTTGAGCTTTTTATTCTCAGTTTCAATCAAATGCTGAATAACACGAAACTTCAGCCTTAATATATTGGAATACGTAACGTCCCTTAAAAGTTCCGATTCCTTAGGAACATAAATTTTGTATTTCTTCTCCCAGTTTTCACTCACCTCATATCGCTGGGTGAGCAAATCTACAACCACCTTTTTAACTTCTTCCCTTCCATGCTCAATCAGATACGCTCCGTCAATCAATTCTCCATCCTGAAGCCTTGCCTTAATGACCTCCAAAATTTCCCTGTAAATTGGGTTAATGAAGTTGATTTCCTCTATTTCTGTTAGAAAATAAGCGACTAATTCCTGATCCTGCAACTCCTGATCTGTGATCCGACTTTTCCCATAATTCATGAGAACACGTATGCTCTCTCGCTCCTGAAGTTCTATGACCTTGAGAATATCCATCTTTTCGATGGACTTCTGAGCAGGCATAAACGCTTCGGCAAACCCGTTTTCCATCGGATCAGATGGTTGAGGATGGCTTGCACTCCCTTTTTTGAAAAGAATTTTGTTTTGCTCAGAAATGAGAACAGATTCATCGATTCCAAGCAGATCACTACATTCTTTCAGGTAAACCGTTCTCTTGATCGGATCATCGATTTTGGCAATGGAGGTTACCAAATCCTTGATCACACCTGCCCTTTTTATCGGATCATTTTGCGTTTCATCCAGAAAAAGATGCGTCTTAAAACGAATGATGTCCTGAGACTCACTTTCAATAAAGTGCTTGAATGCGCTGGTTCCCAATTGCTTAGCGTAACTGTCAGGATCCTCTCCTTCGGGTAATGCAACCGCTCGTACGTTGAGGCCTCCCTCCAGCAGCATATCTATACCACGAATACTGGCTTTGATACCTGCCGCGTCACCATCGAAGATAACCGTTACATTTTTCGTGTAGCGGCTGATAAGTTTGATTTGATCCTCCGTTAGTGCCGTTCCAGATGATGAAACCACATTATGCACGCCTGTCTGGTGCATGCTGATCACATCGGTATATCCTTCTACGAGGTAGCAATTGTCCTCCTGGCGGATGGCCTGTTTCGCCTGAAACAAGCCGTAAAGGATCTTGCTCTTATTATATAGCTCTGTCTCCGGGGAGTTAATATACTTGGGTTGCTTCTTATCCTTAACCAGAATTCTGGCACCAAAAGCGACCACCTTTCCCGAGATATTATGAATAGGAAACATGACCCGGTTTCTGAAGCGGTCATAAGTCTTTCCCTCCTCCTTTTTGTTAATGATCAGACCGGCTTCTTCCAAAAGGTCCTTATCATAGCCCTTTTCCAGGGCTTCTTTCATTAACCCATCCCACAAGCTCAGACTATATCCAAGCTCAAACTTCTCCAGCGACTCCTCAGAAATTTCGCGCTCTTTGATGTAGCTCAGCCCGACTGATTGTCCCTCCTCATGCTCAAGGAGTTTTTCCTTAAAGTAGTCTTTGGCAAAGTTGAGAACGATAAAAAGACTTTCTCTTTTGTTTTGAGCCTTAATAGACTCATCACTTTGCTCCTCAACAATCTCAATATGGTACTTATTGGCGAGATATCGTAAGGCTTCCAGATAACTCAAGCCATCTATCTCCATAATGAAAGTGATGGCGTCCCCTCCTTTTCCGGAACTAAAATCTTTAAAAATACCTTTGGAAGGCACTACATAGAATGAAGGTGTTTTCTCATTAGAGAAAGGGCTCAGTGCCTTAAAGCTGGACCCAGAACGCTTGAGGGTCACAAAGTCTCCTACAACCTCAACGATATCGACTCGGTTCTTTATTTCTTCTATAGTTGCAGGACTGATCATTCTGGTATTTCGTGGAATGCAAATCTAAAATGTTTTGAGAGGAAACCCTTGCCATCCACATAATGTTAAGGGGTAGTTTAACAGTATAAAACCATCAATAGAGTAATATACTTAGTTTGAGGTCTAATCAGGCTTGATTAACATTGCATCTGATTTGATATAGCATGGAAATAACGAGGGAAAACGTCTTAAAGGCATTGAGTAATGTTCAGGATCCGGATCTAAAAAGAGACCTGGTGACATTGGATATGATTAAGAACGTGGCGATTGACGGCAAAAAAGTAAGCTTCACGGTAATGCTCACCACTCCTGCCTGTCCATTAAAGGAAATAATAAAGAAAGACTGTGAAAAGGCAATCTTTTCACACTTGGGTGAAGATGTTGACGTTGATATTGAAATGTCTTCAACTGTGACCACTATCAGAACCAATGCACCTTTGCTTCCAGGCGTTAAGAATATCATTGCTGTTTCCTCCGGAAAAGGCGGTGTCGGTAAATCTACCGTTGCTGCGAATTTAGCAGTAGCCCTGGCAAAAACAGGCGCAGAGGTCGGACTCATCGATGCTGATATTTTTGGCCCCTCGGTCCCTACCATGTTCAACTGCGAGTTTGAACAACCTACAGTCGTAGTAGAAAACGGGAAAAACATGCTTGTCCCTGTTCAACAATATGGCGTGAAGTTAATGTCGATTGGGTTCCTTAGCCCTCCGGATAATGCGGTTGTTTGGAGAGGTCCCATGGCCAGCAGTGCATTAAAGCAATTTTTGGGAGATACGAACTGGGGGGATCTTGATTATCTATTGATCGACCTGCCTCCAGGAACAAGTGATATCCACCTGACCTTGGTTCAATCTGTACCTGTAACTGGAGCTATTGTGGTCACTACTCCACAAAAAGTGGCATTGGCGGATGCAAAAAAGGGACTTGCGATGTTCAAACAACCACAGATTAATGTACCTGTGTTGGGAATCGTTGAAAACATGGCTTATTTCACACCTGAGGAGCTTCCTGAAAATAAATATTTTATTTTCGGAGAAAATGGCGGAAAGAACCTTGCGGAGAAACAAAATGTTCCTTTTCTAGGCCAGATCCCTATCGTACAGAGTATTAGAGAAAGCGGGGATTCGGGATATCCGGCGGTGTTGAAGGATGATATTACGGCTCATGCATTCTCTAATTTAGCAGAGTCTCTGGCACAGCAGGTAGCGATTAGAAACGCTACAATGCAAAAAACTGTGAAAGTAGCGTTAAATTCGTAGGTAAATACGATCATGGAACTAATTGAAAAAATAGAAGGCGCACTGGATAATATCCGACCTTACCTTGAAGCAGACGGGGGTAACGTGAAAGTTTTGCAGGTAAGTGAAGATATGGTGGTACAACTGGAGCTACTGGGAAATTGTGGGTCCTGCCCCATGTCAACCATGACATTGAAAGCGGGTGTTGAAGAAGCCATCAAACGTGCAGTTCCTGAAATCAAAGCTGTAGAAGCGATCAATATCACTGCTCCTGACGACCCTAACGCCAAGCTACCTCAAACGATGGTCTGAATGAGGCTGTGGTGGGTATTAGCATTTATCATACCGCTTTGGGCCGGTGCACAGGAGCGCTGTGCCACTGATTACATTGATCTTAACACCAATCGTCAAGAGACAAAAGAGGCGTTCTCTAGCTGGATAGATAAAAAAATAGCTCAGAAAAACGCCAGTCGCCGACTTTACGATCCTCTTTCAACACAAAGCATTTACACCGTTCCGGTCGTTTTCCACATCATCCACAACGGGGAGGCCGAGGGTTCAGGAGTTAATATCTCCTCCGACCGAATAGAGGAACAGATAGCTATCCTCAACGAAGATTATCGCCGACAGAACTGGAACGCCTCGAGCACTCCTACCGAGTATGAATCCGTAGCTGCCGATGCTGAAATAGCGTTTGTATTGGCAAAACAAGACCCGGAAGGACTTCCTACTACGGGAATCACCCGAACGGAAGGCAGCCAACCGGAATTCAAGGACAGTGAGGTCAATAAGCTAACCGCAACCATTCAATGGCCACCTGAAGATTATATCAACATCTATGTCACCGACCTGAAAGACATCCTTGGGTTCGCGATTTTTCCTTTTTCGGATGTTGGGGGACTTGAAAGCCTCTACGACAACATAGCCGAGCAGGATGGGGTCTTTCTTGACTATGAGTTTGTAGGAAACAATGACGATCCTTCATTGGAGTTTGAATCTTACGGGAGAACAGCTTCACACGAAATCGGTCATTACTTTGGGCTGTTGCACACCTTTCATGGTGGTTGTGGCGGACCTGGAGATTATTGCGCCGACACTCCACTTCAAGGTGGCTCGTCTATTGGTAAGTGCACTACTCCTGCTACGAATACCTGCGATGAAGAAATTCGCCCAATGATTGAAAACTATATGGATTATACAGACGACGCCTGTATGAGCCTGTTTACAACGTGCCAAAAAACACGCATGCGCACCGTCTTGGAAAATAGTCCAAGACGTAAAAGTCTACTCACAAGCCATGCCTTAGCGCCAGCAACCATTGTCGAAAATGACCTCGGCATCAGAGAAATCAGGAATCCATTGAAATCCAATTGTTCGCCTGATTTCACTCCTTCTGTTCAGGTAAGGAATTATGGTTCTAACCTCATATCGAGTTTCAAAATAAAGTTCTCTATTGATGGGCAGGAAATAGAGACTGCCAGTTTTAGTAACGCCCTTGGGCCGCTTGGCCTGGTAGTGGTGAGTTTCCCAACACCACAAACTGTAGAAACTGACTCCGCTTTTTTGGCATCATTTGAAGTGACCGAAGTAAATGGCGGAGCTGATGGAAAGGCATCCAATAACATGAAGGAAGTTCAAATAAACCCTACCATCACCAGCATTGCTCCTTACACTCAGAGCTTCGACAGTTCGGATTATATCATCACCGAAATGGAAGAAGAAGGCCTGACCTCTCAATGGTCAGTGACAACTGCTCCTGATGCAGAAGCTATGAATCGAGCGGCTGTACTTCCCTATTTTAATAACACCCAGAGCTACGGTATTAAGGATATGCTTCTAACAGCACCACTGGATCTATCCTCCTTAACATCTGCTCAACTGAGTTTCAAATACTCCTATTCCGGCCGAAGTTTTGATGAGTATGGAGATGGCCTCATCGTCGGTATTTCTACTGATTGCGGACAGACCTTCCATTACAGTGATTACGTTTTCGTCTTATCGGGCAATAACCTGGTTACTACCACAAAAACAAATTTCAGTTTCACCCCCTCTTCCCCTGCTGATTGGCAACAAGTGGATCTGAACATTACCCCTTATCTGGGTATGGGTGAAATACAAATTGCTTTTATCGGAGTCAATGGCGGCGGAAATAATATTTATGTTGACGATGTAGTGGTCAGCTCTGCCAACCTTCCGGCTTATGATATCGGCCTTAGAAAATTAACCGATGCAACTGTATTTACCTGCCAGGATCAATTATCTCCCGAATTGAATATCAGAAATTATGGCTATGAGGTTATCGACGAGCTGGAACTAAAAGTGACTATTAATGGAAACGCAAACATTCAGACCTTCAACAGTCTTGGTATGGTTTCCGGACAAAGCGAGGATTTGACTTTTAACCTGTTGAATCTGCCCGCTGGGGAGAATGATATTCTGTTCGAAATTATGAGTATTAATAGTCTGATGGATTCATTTCCTACGAATAATCAGCTTAAGTATCATTTCGTAATTGACGCTTCGGAGGATGCGATCCCTTCGAAAGAAACATTTGACAAGGAGGAGCTTCAATGGGGCGTTAGTGAGATCAATGACGAGCCCCTCTTTGAGATTGTTTCCCTCGAGGAGCGCACCAACAAAGTACTCAAGACCAAATCCTTTAACCAGGGTATGGTAGGTTCAGAAACCTATTTGGTCAGTCCTACTTTGAAAACGCTGGATTATGAATCTGCTGCTGTTCGTTTCAAAATGTCCTATGCTTCTCGTGAAAATCATATAGATAATCTAAAAATACTGCTTTCCAACAATTGTGGTCGCACCTATACGATGGAGGCTTTCAATGAAAATCTTGGGGACCTAACCACCAAAGTATCCGACTCGACATGGGTTCCTCAAGATGATAGTGACTGGCAAACCATACAAGTAGATATCACCGAATACTTAATCTCTCCCTCCTTGCGGGTTGCACTCGTATTCACGAATGGACAGGGAAATAGTCTTTTCCTCGATGATGTGGAAGTGCTAACCTCAAGCGACACTTCACAGATAGCTTTTGAGGACCGGTTTACATTTTATCCGAATCCTGCAGAGAAGTTTTTCTACATGACATTCAACTTACCGGAAAAACAGCCTGTGCATTTTCAACTGGTGGACATGAGTGGAAGAAAGGTGATAGAGCACGTTTATGAAAACACCCTGAACCAGCGATATGAAGTCATTACGCCCGACGAAAAAGGTTTTTATTTGATTGTAATTAAGGGTAAGGATGTAAGCAGGGTTGAAAGATTATACATACGCTAATAAAAATTAGTAATCGGGTTATTTTTACCCATCAAGGAGTAAACAAGGGACATGAAAATAGGAATCATTTTTGGAGGTCAGTCGAGAGAAAGGGAAATATCATTTGCAGGAGGCCGTACGGTTTACGACAACCTCAATAAGTCGCTTTTCACCCCAGTTCCTATTTTCGTTGATAGTCTTGGAAACTTCATCCTCCTCAACTGGCATTATTTATACAAGGGCACCATTCGAGATTTCTACCCTGCCGCCGAGCATACCCCTGAGAGCAAACACTTTTTCCAGATTTATGTAGAATCCATTGCCAACAATAAAGAGGCGGTTGAAAAAAGCATTGACAAGATCGGTCGTAAAATACAGCCGGAAGAACTTAGAGAATTAATTGACTTTGCATTTCTGACGCTTCATGGTCCTTATGGAGAAGATGGAAATATTCAGGGCATACTGGAATGGTACGGCATCCCTTACTCAGGTGCAGGGATCTTACCGGGAAGTATCGGTATAGATAAGAGTATTCAAAAGAACATCATCAAAGGCGCTGGTTTTGATGTGCTGAAGAGTGCCATTATCAGTCGTGATCACTGGCTCGCATCTAAAAAGGAATTTGCAGATGCCATAGTCAAAGACTTTGGCTTTCCAATCGTGATCAAAGCCCCTCATCAGGGTTCATCCATTGGGGTTAATATCGCCAAAGAAAGATCAGAGCTTGAGAAGCTGATCAATAGGTCCTTTTTTATTGAGGAACTAAATATCGATGAGTGGAAAAGCTGGAATGACGACGAAAAAAGACAATACCTAGTAAGCTTTACGGATATCCGAGAAGGCCTCGGATTCCCGGTTATTGCCAACGGACGCATGATCCGCCACCCTGAAGATCTTTGGGTACTTCTTGATCATGCAGATAAGAATATCAAGTTGGAATCTCCCGATGGCGAATCCATGCTACTCATTGAGGCTTTCACGGAAGGAAAAGAATTCTCTTGCATCGTTATTGAAGATGATAAGGGACAACCCCTTGCTTTGCCTCCCACGGAAATAAAGAAATCTCATCAGCTTTTTGATTATCGATCCAAGTATTTACCAGGGATCTCAAGGAAGATTACGCCTATCGAATTGCCGGACAAGGAGATCAAAAGGATCAGATTGTCTGCAGAAAAGCTTTTTAAGGACCTCAACAGCGAGGTCTATGCGCGTATCGATGGATTTTATACCGTAAAAAGAAAGATCATTCTAAATGATCCGAATACCACTTCGGGCATGCTTCCCTCCTCTTTCTTTTTTCACCAGGCAGCAGAAATTGGCTTAAATCCATCCCAGTTCCTGACTTACATCATCGATCAATCACTAAAGGCCAGATTGAGAACGGGTAAGAATATTTTCAGGCTTCAGTCTCTTATTGAAAGGCTCGATGAGGCTTTGAAAAATGAGTCCAAACAAAATACAGACAAGATCAGGGTGGCTGTGATCATGGGTGGCTTTTCCTCTGAACGCCACATCAGCGTAGAAAGCGGCAGAAACATCTATGAAAAATTAGCTTCTTCTTATAAATATACTCCGGTACCGATCTTTTTAACTGGAGATGAAAAGGAGCATAAGATGTACCAGCTGCCGGTCAATATCATGCTGAAGGACAATGCAGATGACATCAGGGAAAAGGTGACTGCCACAGAACACGAAAAACATGCAACCATTGAAAAAGTCAATGAACTGGCAGCGCCTATTAAGTCCAGGTTTGCCTATGAACACTCACTGGACCTGGAGGAAATCACTTATGATATCCTGAAAGAACGGGTGGACTTTGCGTTTATCGCGCTACATGGACGACCGGGTGAAGACGGCGCGGTTCAGGAGCAACTCGAACAGCGCGGGATTCCTTACAATGGATCTGGTATCGAAAGCTCAAGGGTCTCTATCAACAAGTATGACACCAATGAGTTGCTGGCGCAAAATGGCATATTGGTAGCCAAACATGCCCTGATGCAAAAGGCCGACTATCTGAACAACCCGGAAGGCTCCATCAAACAAATGGAATCTGACTTTGGATATCCTTTTATTGCCAAGCCTGCCGACGATGGTTGTTCCTCAGCGGTCAAGAAGATTAAGTCAAAAGAGGAATTTCAAGCCTTCTGCGAGATGATGTTCAGAAATACTGAGGCATTCCCTGAAAAGCCCAAGAAGGTATTGAAGCTGAAAAACAGTGAAGAATTCCCTCAAAAAGATTATTTCCTCATAGAAGAACTCATCTCTTCCAATGGTGCGGACAAGTTCCTGGAAATCACCGGAGGTATGCTGACCCATATGAATGATGATGGCTCCATTTCTTTTGAGGTTTTTGAGCCGTCGGAAGCCCTCGCCAGTGGTGAGGTGCTATCACTGGAAGAGAAATTTTTAGCAGGAGAAGGTCAAAACATCACTCCCGCCCGCTTCGCAGATAGTCAAAAGGAATATGACCGGATCGCCTCATCTGTGAAGGAGACACTTGAAAAAACTGCCCGCCTTATTAATGTAGAAGGCTATTGCCGAATTGATGCCTTTGTCAGGGTCTTTCCTGACAAGGTAGAGACAGTTATTATTGAAATAAACTCTCTACCGGGCATGACTCCGGCCACAGCCATCTTTCATCAAAGCGCAATCAATGAAATGAAGCCTTACGAATTCATTGACCGCATCATCACCTATGGTTTTGCAAAACAAAAGCGGGATGCTATCTCGGTTTAATAAAAAAGCCCATATTTATCAGTTGATTTGAATCGTAACTAGCGAAAAATGTCAAAAGAAAGGACCTGGAAACATTTATTAATTAACCTCGGAATTATTACCGCACTGGCCATTACCTTCATTTTGGTCTTCTTCTACAGCTATCTGCCAAATATCACCAATCATGGCGAGTCTATTACCGTACCCGATGTCCGTGGACTTACCGTTGATGAGCTGGATGATTTTTTAGGCAGTAGAAACCTACGTTTCGAGGTCACCAAAGACTCGGGGTACTCGGCTACCGAAAAGCCACTATCTGTGCTCAAGCAAGTACCTCTTCCTGACGCTAAGGTCAAGGAAAACAGAAAGATCTATGTCACACTAAATGCCAAAACACCTCCATTGATCAGGATGCCAAAACTGATCGAGGGCTCAGTTAAAAATGCAACGCTCATACTTCAAACTTATGACCTCGTGCTTGGAGATATCATCTACGTTCCGGACAGAGACCTTAACTATGTCCTGAAGCAGCAAATTGATGGCAGAGAGGTGATGGAAGGCGAGAAAATCCCGAAAGGATCAAAAATTGATCTGGTAGCCGGAGACGGACTGGGTCAACAGCAGCTTTCTGCTCCGAATCTCATTGGCTATGATCTGGAAAGTGCTCAGATCGCGATTATAGGATCCGGATTAAAAGTTGGCGAAATTACGCGCGATAAAGAAAATGTTGCCGTTGTAACTACGGTAGACTCTAAAGGTAATGCAGCATCTTACAGAACGAAAGTAAGACCTGGCTGCATCTATAAGCAGTCTCCAACTAAAGGCGAAGAAATGACTTTAGGACAAACTATGGATCTGTGGGTTTACTCTCCCGACTCCATTGACCTGGCACCAACTATTTTGGACGAACCTTGAGAAAACACTTCATTCATATTATTATTTTTCTGCTGGCCACTCCCAGCCTGATGGCCCAATTAAGAGCGATTCCCATCAGGTCATATGATGTGCAGGCCGTAACTGCTGATACCACACTGGCACTGCCTTTTTGGGAGGATTTCGCACAAACAAAAGAAACGCCGGACAGCATACGTTGGAGATATGGAAGTGATGTTTATGTGAATGATGGCCTTGCCATCAATCCTCCAACCTATAATGTGGCCACGCTGGATGGACTTCGTGGCGATGGTACTGCTTATGACATCGCGAATGAGATTGTTGGGGAGACAGACAGCCTTGTATCACAAAAAATTGACCTGAGTGGCCTGGGGCTTTCGGACAATGTATTTATGAGCTTCTACTGGCAGGCCGGTGGTAATGGGGAATTGCCTGATGATGATGACTCGCTTAGTTTACAGTTTCTAAATATTGATGGCTCATGGGAAACCGTTTGGAGCATCATCGGAGGAACAGCAACAGCTGACTTTAAGCAGGAGATCCTGGGAATATCCGCAGCTAAATTCATGCATGCGGGATTCAAATTTAAGTTTCAATCCTACGGAAACGTGGCAGGTCCTTTCGATGCATGGCATCTTGACTACATCTACATTAATAAATCCCGAAGTATCAATGATCTGACTCATCTGGATCGAGCGGTGACGGGAAATCTGGACCCGCTGTTTGCGTTGTACACCCATGTTCCCGCCAAGGTATTATTTGAAGATCCGTCAAGGTTTCCACTTAGTCAGGGCGTTTTGGTTTCTAACCTGGACGACAAAGTGCACTCCTTTGACATCTATTATAAACTTGAAAACCTAAATACGGCAGAAGTTTATGTTGACCAGCTACACCCGATACAAAGTTTACAGCCGCTTCAGCTTTTGAATATCCAAACCGAAGCGATATTCTCTCCATCAGATGGGATCATCCTGTCACAAGATTCTCCGGCGGATTCACAGGTGGTCAGAAGTACTTTTTACATGAATAGTGGTGACAAATTCCTTTTTGAGGAAACGAATGAAATGGGGGATTCCCTTTTCACGGATGTGGATTTAAGACAAAATGATACCCTCAGCATTGATTATACTTTACAGAATTTCTTCGCTTATGACGATGGCACTGCAGAGTATGCCTACGGAATCAATGTTAACAAAGGAAAAATAGCTGTTCGCTATGTCCTTCCACGGGCAGACACGCTTTCGCACATAGATATATGCTTCCCCTCCATCAACCCAAGTGCCGTTGGTGAACAAATCAACGTGATGGTTTGGTCAAGGCTCGAAGAAGAGAAAATAATCGCCATTCAGTCCCACACCATTCAGGAGAACACTCATAGAAACATGTTCCAGAGGATCAAACTTCAGTCTGCAAAATATGTCAATGACACCATTTACATTGGATTTCAGCAACTTAGAGAGGATTACATTGGGGTTGGGTTTGATAAAAGTAATCCGGATGCGATGGAGACCATCTGGACAAAGACGACTACCACCATGTGGGAGCAAAATGATCGCCTCGCAGGGGCTTTTATGATTCGTCCGGTGTTCGCGGCCGACAGTACCTTCATACTAAGCACAGAAGAAGTATCGACAGATCAAGTTCCGAATATTGTTGTTTATCCTAACCCTTCCTCCGGAACAATTTGGGTTGACGGAGCTCACGAGCATGTAGAAGTTTACAACCTCTCAGGATCAATGCTCTTCAGAAGCAGCAGGCAGGATCAATACCGACTGGACGTCAAACCCGGCCTTTATATTCTTCGCGTCTATAACAAAAACAAGATCAGTAGTCGAAAGCTTATTATCCGTTAGATCTCTACTATAATTGGCTCCGGGCTAAAGGACAGCACAAACACAATCAAGGCTATCCAGCCAAGAATTTTTCTACTTAAAGAAATAGGTCGGTTATCCAATACCGGTGGATGATAGATCCCAATAAAACGACCCAAAAATAACCCAAACAACAACCATCCGCTGTATCCTTCAAAGCCAAACATCGTGTGAAGCGTAAACTGAAGCGCCATGATCACGGCCGCATAGGTAAAGCGGTCCTGTCGGCTTTCGAAAATGGAATACGCACAGATATAAAGAAAGTACAGATACCCTAATAGAATGGCTACAAATGTGAACACACCTTCAAAGGAAGTATCATGCATTTGCCTTACGTCGATGATCCCAAGTCCTGCATAAAAAAGAAAAGCCGTGAACAGCACCAATGAAATTTTACGGCTGTTTTTCTCACCAAACAACCCGAAAACCACATGTCCACCATCAAGCTGTCCAATGGGAAGTAAATTCAGGGCTGTGAAAAACAGCGCCAGTAGCCCCGCCAACAGATATGGATAGTGCATAATCTCCTGAACACCGGGTATTCGTGATGTATCCTTCACGAGATATTTTTCTACCAGGATGAAAAGCAAAGGCTTATTGAAGTAGAATGATCCGTAGCTATCCAAAGCTTCAAAATCAGGGTATGTCCATTCACCGGGAGCTGATTCTTTCAAATGCGCCAATGAATCGGCCTGCCTCGCCTCCTGATAGCTTAGGAAGTGCTGCTGACGTGCGAACTCATCCGTGTAAACATGATCTTTATAATCTGCTCCGAATTGCTCATACTCTGGGTGTATTTCAAAGATATACTCCATCGGAGGCAGGTGAGTATAAGCATAATAGATCACACCGAGTGCTATCACAAAACCCGCTAGTGGTCCTGATACTCCTACATCAAAATAATGCTTACGTGTACGGATCTTATCCTTGATCCGAATAAAGGCGCCCATGGTTCCCAGTGAAAAGGCTCCGAAAAAACCCAGCCAAAAAGGAATGTAGAACGGAAGCGTCACCTTAATGCGATGGTACCTGGCCGTGAAGTAATGCCCAAACTCATGCACAGTAAGAATTCCCAAAAAGGGCAATGAAAACATAAAGCCCTTATTAAAATCACCCAACGTCATCAGGTGATCTTCCGGAACAAAGAACAGCCATTTAGAAAACATCCATTCTACGCCCGCCAACGTAGTAGTGAATATCGTTACCACCAGTAGTCCTATCTGGATCAGTAAAGTTTTTTGTTCTTTATTCATATCCCAAAATCTTGAAGATCTGATCAGGGTATTCCACCTGCTCTGATTGCATTCCTACAGCAATTGCTGCCTCCACATTTTCTGCCTTGTCATCCAAAAAAAGTGCTTTAGACGGGCTGGTTAAATAATTTTCGATCACATATTCATAAATATCCGCCTTCGGCTTTCTCAGGCCGATTAGATGAGAGTAGATAGGATGGTGTACGTAGTGGTCCAGTCCCGAGACGCCTCGCTCCTTTCTGATCTTGTCCTCAAAGAAGATCTCATGAAATTCATTAGTATTGCTTAGGATCAACACCTGATAAGATTGGGCGAGCTCTTTCAAAAGATCCAATCTGCGCTCGGGTATGTCCCCTATCATGAGATTCCAGGCTTCTGAAAAATCATCTGCATGGATATCGGCTCCTAAAAATTCATTACAGGCTGTTACAAATTCCTCAGATGTGAATTTTCCTGTCTCGTATTTGATGAGCAGATCTGTGTCTTTTATCAGGGCCGGGATGTCCCTGGAGGCATCCGGAGCCAGTTCTGCAAACCGATCCAGCACTGCTTGCGGTTGCAGATCTACGATCACGTTTCCCAGGTCAAAAATTATTGTATCTAATTGAGAGAGTCTTGAAGGCACTTCGTTGTATTATTTGCGGCAAATATCTAATATTGCACTCCCAATTCAAAAGCGGATGCAAGTCCGTTTTGGGATAGGTATTTCGAACCTATAAAACAGTTAGTTAGAGTAACTGACTGGCACGCATAGTGTCATAATCAGTAAGTCTCACAACTAACTACAAATTGTAGAATATAGGATTAGAACCTATAAAACAGTTAGTTAGAGTAACTGACTGGCACGCATAGTGTCATAATCAGTAAGTCTCACAACTAACTACAAATTGTAGAATATAGGGATTAGAACCTATCAAACAGTTAGTTAGAGTAACTGACTGGCACGCATAGTGTCATAGTCAGTAAGTCTCACAACTAACTACAAATTGTAGAATATAGGGATTAGAACCTATAAAACAGTTAGTTAGAGTAACTGACTGGCACGCATAGTGTCATAGTCAGTAAGTCTCACAACTAACTAATATATTACAGAATATAGGAAAATGGGCCTATAACTCAGTTGGTTAGAGTAACTGACTCATAATCAGTAAGTCCCTGGTTCGAGCCCAGGTGGGCCCACAAAAAGCCTTTTACATTGTAAAGGGCTTTTTTTATGAATATGAATAAAATTGATTAGTTCATTCCTTTCCTTATCCCTCGGCACAGCCGCGCAAGGTCTGGATAGATGGAAGTACATTGAAAACCTGACTTTGCAATCAATCTACTTCAAAGATATCACTAAGTCCCTGGTTCGCCCCGATAGCTATCTGGGCAGGTGGGCCCACAGAAGCGAAGTTCAATGAACTTCGCTTTTTTTATGCGCAATGTTTTGAGTTGGCTTACTAAGGATCAATCGGTGTTTCTGGGGGGATCAACCAAAAAATCTGTAGTATCTTTTGATATAGGTCATTTAGATAATGATGATCATGTATCTGTAACAAAATTCATTTATCCATTCTAGTGTATCCCAACCGGCTTTCTTCAGTCATTTTCTGCTACTTTTTCATCGGACCAGGCGTCCCCTCAAAAAGCTGGCAAAATCCAGACTGAAGTCATATTGACCCACATTTTTTTTCTTGATCCGTTATATGGTTTTCATAACTAATATTTCCACGGATTGAACCTGCCCATCATGTAATCCTGACATTGTATGATCAGTACTTTTTCTTTCCCATTATCCCAAATGGGCGTGAAACCGTAATCGTAGCATAAATAATATGTGGCGCCTTTTGTTGATTGATAGAGATTTGT
>NZ_JAMZMI010000006.1 GCF_024714475.1 Marinoscillum sp. MHG1-6
TATTTGAAAATATTTTTTAACACCTCCAACACCCTTTAAAAGCAATTTTCATTAAAAATATTAAGACCCTTTCAGCCCTAATTCCCCGGTCGTTTCCGTAAGGGAGGGCAAAGATAGAAAGTTCCTCGATATTGCCAGACATAACCAATGAAATTTTATGTCTTTTTTCAATAATTCATTTCAAACTCCTAAACACCAACCACTTAGAACGTCATCATTTTTTTCCACAACCACTATCTGCATTTAATCAAGGGAAGAATGTGACTGGATAAAGGATATATGAAACCAGAATCCAGGCTATGAAAATCGAACCCAGCCATAGCCCCGATAGAGGCGATATCCCCGAAGCGCCGCTGAGGGATAAAGACGATAGCGGGATTAAGCCCTTTCTATGAAAAGGAGTATGCTGACGCTCCAAAAACTATTCTACAGGATCTCCTGCCAGTAAGCCCAGCAAAACGCCATTAGTCCAGCCGAAGCCATCCTGCGTAGGATACTCTCCTCCACCTGCAAGTAAGGTGGTATCCACGACATTGTATTTCTCCATCATTCTGCCGGTGTTGGCATAAACCTTCTTATTGATATTTACCCATCGGGTGGCTATGGTATCCGACAAGCCATCGTACCCATATCGCTCCAGTCCTTTTATGCCTATCCACTGCAAGGGCGCCCAACCATTTGGGGCATCCCATTGCTGACCGGACTCTATAGTAGTCGTCAACAAACCACCCGGAGCCAAAAGCTTATCACGGATCTCCCGGGACATGCGCTCAGCTTGAGCTTCAGTAGCAATACCAAAGTAAAGCGGAAACATGGACGCCATGGTCAGCTGACTTTCGAGTTTGGCATCTGACCAGAGGTAATCTGTGAAAATTCCTAACTCGTCATTCCAAAAGGTACCGCGTATGGCCTCTTCTCTTTCAGAAGCTTTCAATTCATATTCATCAGATTTTTGAGTATCTCCCTTCAATTTGTAAAAGGAAGCCAATTGTGCCTCCATGAAATAAAGTAGGCAATTGAGATCAACAGGTAACATTTCAATCGTCCTGATGGAGGCAAACTCCTCTTTGTCTTCGAACCACCTGGTACTATAGTCCCATCCAGAGGCTGCCCCCGATCTCAAATTTCTATATAGCCCCTGTTTATTAGGAGCTTCAGATGCAAGCTCGACATCTTCCCGATACGACTCTGGTCGTGGTGTATCGAAATCATCCCAGTACCTGTTTAGAATTACCGAATCATTCAAGTACACCACTCTTCCACCAAATGGCTGTTCTTCAGTTAACTGTTCGCTTCCGGCCATCCAATAATCATATTCCTTCTGAATCGCATCTAGGTAACCAAGTGCTTGTTGCTGGCTTGTGACATTAGCGTAGAGATTAACCATCAGTGAGAAGAAAGGTGGCTGGCTGCGGCCCAGATAATAAGTTCGATTACCATTCGGAATAAATCCTACAGTTTCTATAAGCCCGGCAAAGTTATCGAGCATAGACTCAATGAGATCGATTCGGCCAGACGCCTCCAGCCCAATCATCGTAAAATAGCTGTCCCAATAATATATCTCTCTAAATCTGCCGCCTGGAACGATATATTGACCTTGAAGTGGAATCAACGTGGAATTTCGCACTCCCTCATTGGAATCGCGGATCAGCTCATCCCATTTGTTATCGAGGTATTGATAAAGTTGGAAATCGAGTGAATCATAACAGTTGGCGCATATCCTGGCCTTGGAGTCTACCGGTTCAAATTCCGCCTGAACTGGCGGCTTAGGCAACTCAAAATTTTGCTGAACAAACGCTTTAAGATCAAAACCCTCTCTACCTCTGGATGCTTTATACTCCTTCATGATGTCCTCAGGATTTTTCAGCGGGATGCAATCAACAAATGTTTTGGAGTCTTCAAAGACCCGATTCATCTGAACCTCATGAAATAATTCCTTCATATCAACCCAGGGCTGATAATAAGTGCTTTTTGGTTTCTTGTCACAGCCAGACAATCCAATAACAAGGCTGGCTATTACCATTAAGGAAAAGAAATGGGGTTTCATTTTTACAGGATTATCGGTGTGTCATCAGTTCATTATTATTCTGGGTAGTTTTTAAATTTTCAACAACAAAATCACCAACATTATGCCCTTGTGCCACTCCATTTTCGATCGCCATCCGGTAATGAATACCTCCATACAACCGGCTAATGGCCGCCTCCTCAGAAGCTTCCAGAAACGAATTAAAGGTTCTCATCGGTAAACCAAACTCCTCTTCGGTGATGTCCTCAAAGTAAAAATCATCGCCAAAAAAGTCTGTGAGGGTAACCGCCGCCGCTCTTGAAATAACACTATGCCCACTTGTATACTCTGGGAATGGCGGTGTCTGTAGCAAAGGTTTCCAATCTTCATCCATGTATTGATTGATCAGCGTTTCCGGTCGGATGACGATGCTTCTCCATTTTTCATCCCAGCAACTTATAAAAGCATCAAAGAGTGCGATTGATGTTCTGGTAAAAGCTTCAACAGTCGTTTCAAAACCACTATTAGTCTGCCTACAGGCGATGGCTGTAATTCCCATCCAGTGCCCTCCCGGCGTGATTTTCTTGGTAGCGAACATCGCATGGCCCTTATGATGGGATACGTAAGGATTACAATCCCAGAATTTCGCGATCTCAGTCCTTTCGTCATTCAGCTCATTACCTACATCAAACACCTCCTTCAATTCGGCATAAAATGGACTTGATTCATCCATTGTTAAAGTATGCGGAGGGGTGGGCACAAATTGATCAGCTGAATCGAGTATTAAGGTTCTGATTTTGTTCCAATGCGGCTCAATTCCCTCCATATAATCCGGAGGGGTTGGCTTCCATGCATATGGCTCAGTTGAAATTGTATACTTGGGATAGGTCCTCGTCTGTTTGTACATATCCTGATTTGCCCATTTTAATATGTGTGCAGCGACCGTCTCCCCGTATTCTAACGAGGCATCCCGAACCCCACTACTTAATCCCTGATCCTTCAACTGTTGATATAGTTGATCCTGAAAATCACCCAAATTTTTTTCGGTGAAAATCAAGGCCTTCCCAACAGTAAGGAAGGCATGGATACTTGCCAAATGAAGATTGACATCTGGAATTGGCTCAGGACATGGGGTTAGCTCGGTAATCTGACCCGCTAGTGAAATGAGACCGAATGCTTCAGAAGCGGCCAATGTTTCAAAGGCCGCAATGTTTGAATAAGCGTA
Organism: Marinoscillum sp. MHG1-6; assembly: GCF_024714475.1. Classification (GTDB taxonomy): domain Bacteria; phylum Bacteroidota; class Bacteroidia; order Cytophagales; family Cyclobacteriaceae; genus JAMZMI01. Next base: position 3,231 of record NZ_JAMZMI010000006.1, read on the forward strand.
AACTCTGCTGGCTACAGGTGGGGAGAAAATATCATATACTATCGCATCCGACAGCTTCTTTGCACATTTTTGATAAGTCTCAGCATCTTGTAGCGTGGCTTCATAGCTATTGTCTTTTTGACAAGAAGCGAAAATAAAGAGTAGCAAAAGCCAGGGGATCAACGCCAGTTTGTATCTGCTAATCATAAGGCTGGGTTTAATGAAGGTTTAAACTTATATATAGATAACGGACCATTGTTTCGTAATACAACAACAAAATCCTCTCCGTCAACATTCAGTTGAGCGACTTTTCGCATATCGCCGCTCAAATACAGGCCATGCTCCTGATTTTCAATATAAGAGATCCGCACGCCTTTGACTGAAATGAGGTCTCCATAGCTTGCATCATATTTTCCTCGCTCGACTGTAGCACCTCGAAAATTGCCGACGGACAATATCCGTTTTTCATCATTGCCCAGATCAAAAAGCTGAAAGGAATACTGAGGTGACCACTGAGCTTTAGCAGGGAAGGGGATCTTCTCAAAATGACCTTCATTATTATAAAACACACAGCTTCGAAGCTCACTGACTTTAAGGATTGTAGCCTCGGATAGTTCTTTCTCGGAGAAAAGTTCATGAAAATCCGCTTTTGCAAATGAGGTGTAATCCGGGAATTTCTTCTTGAGATAGGGTAAAGCACCTACCACATCATCCCTCTCTGCAAAAAGGTATTCTCGGTTACCGCGCTCGTAGGTAATGATCTGCTCAACCTGATCATTACCATCAAAATCTTTGATATACAGGTGTAAAGGGTTTTCATCATCGGCTTTTATTTTGGAATTGAGTCCCAGGTTACCTGCTATGATATCAATATCTCCATCCCCATCGACATCATCCAGTTGCAATCCACACCAAAGTCCCTGATCCAGCTTTACTATTTTCATTTCATCTGAATATTGATAAATGATCTTTATACTCCCCCACTCAGTTGCCACCACAAGGTCCTGCATGCCATTCTGATCCATATCAGCCCATTGTGCTTTCGTCACCATACCCAGAAATGAAAGCTCGTCAAACCTCTCATCAACACTAAATCGTCCATTTTCATTTAACAGGAAATAGCTTTGAGGACTTATCCCATAAGCCCATGGTTCGGCTCTGGCCCCCAGGAACAGGTCCATATCTCCGTCATTATCGTAATCTGCGGCTGCTATCGAAGAACCTGTAAGGTAAACTTCTTCGAACGCCTCTGTATCTAATGTGAAATGAGCCTGACCGTCATTAAGGTATAATCGCGGACTTCTATACGGTGAGGGTCCCCGAAATTCATTCCCCCCACTTAAAATCAATAAATCCTCCGTACCATCACCGTTGAAATCACGGGCGATTGCATCCACATGCTCAAAAGTAGAATCCTCCTCGAAGCGTAAACTACCAAACCCACCCATCTCATTTTGTATGAAAACCTGGGAGTACTGCCATTTTGCTCCACCCACGAAAAAATCCTCCTTGCCATCTCCGTTAAAGTCCGCCCTTGCAAAGGCAGGCCCTTCCATAGAAACCGATTGAGGAATCAGCCCCTCTCTTTTAAAATCTATGTAGTCGTTCTCTCTATGCAGGAAGTCAACACCCATTTCATGAGCTTCATCCATCAAAACCACAGGTCGCTGGCCTGTCAACTGGTCTTGAAGGTTGATCATGTCCTCCTGATTAACCTTATAAATCTGATCAGATTTAAGGTTCGAATACTCCTTCGTGCCGGACCCGGGCCAAATCACTTTTACTTTTGAAATAGTTTGGAATGTGTCCAATCCAAAATGCAAAACGGGCTCCACCGAACTTTCAAATCCTCGCGTTATGAAATTTTCTCGGGTAAGTACATTTCCATCGGACAATTCAATTTGCACTTTGCATCCAATACCAAACTTATTCCTGTCGTTCCCTTCAAATCGAAACCCAACAAAATGTCGATATGGCTCCTTTTCGAGGGTGTTATTCTTATAAATAAATGCTCGCTGATTAATGTTGTTTACCACCAAATCCAAATCGCCATCCAGATCCAGGTCAACATAAGCACATCCGTTGGAATAGCTGGGTTGGTTAAGACCCCACTCGGCTGAAACATCCGAAAATTGAATTCCACCCAGGTTTTGAAAGACATAATTTGGGATGAGTACTTCCGGTATCTTTTCAGACAGCTTTAAATCTTCATTTGTGACATTTTTTTCCAGCTTCTGACTGATGGCCTCATTAGCTATGAATTTGATATAGTCGGAATCATTGATCCGGTTTTTTATCCCATTGGCTACGTATAAATCATTAAAACCATTCAGATCAAAATCTGCCAACAAGCCCGCCCAGCTCCAATCAGTGGCCTGAACATCAGAGTAAAAGGCGATATCGCTGAATTTTCCATTACCCCGGTTTAATTGGAGGGTATTTCTGGCATACTGATAGTTATATCCATAGCTCAGTTTGTACCTAAACACATCGAAATTATCTTCTCCCTCTGAAGACTTTTGCTCCGCGTAATCACGTGGCAGCATGTCCAGAGACAAGACATCCATAGCTCCGTCATTATTAATATCTCCGATATCATTTCCCATAGAAAAACGACTAGTATGGCCCATCATGTCACCAAGTTGATCCTTGAAGGTCCCATCTTTCTGATTGATATAGAAATAGTCATTTTCATGGAAGTCATTCCCAATGTACAAATCCGGATATCCATCCTCGTTAATATCGCTCACCGCGATACCCAAACCATATCCCAGGGGTGAAGAATAGATGCCGCATGAATCCGTCACATCTTTAAAGTAATCACCATCATTTCGTAAAAAGCGATCTCCGGCCAAGGGGTGCTTTTCATATCTCAGGTCTGATTTGGTGAAAGTGCCGTGAGCATGAATAGAGTGATTCAGTTGGTACATATCCAAATCTCCATCTAAATCATAATCCAGAAAGGCCGCCTGGGTGCAATAACCCACCAAATCTAAACCATACTTTTTAGCCATCTCCTTGAATTGAGGAATACCATTTTCATCGTTACCCTGATTGATATAAAGCTTGTTTTGGCCATAGACCTTCAAGTGACTACCTACCTCCTGCGCATAGATATCCATGAGACCATCTCCATTGACATCGGCAAATGTCACTCCTGTGCACCATTGGCTATTTCGATCCTTTCGATTGAGAACCTCTGATATATCTAAAAATTTAAAATCTCCCTGATTCAGATACAGCTGCGATTGGCCCTGATTGGAAACAAAATAAAGATCTGGTAAAAGATCCCCATTAAGGTCTCCGGCTGCAACTCCCCCTCCGTTGTAGAAGTACAAATAATTGAAAATGTTCAGATCTGTAGTCGGGGTGATTTCATTCACGAAATCAATCCCTGTCTGCTCAGAAGGCAGCAATTGAAAACGAGTTTTTTCCTTGCAGGCGATCGTCAGAATAATCATCAATATGCTCAACCCACTAATACGCATAAATCTCCATTTGATCATTGTTTCTGCCCACCAGCATGAGTCGTGAATGTTTACCTTGTGCAATCTTTATTTCCCGAACCTGTCCCTTCAGGAATAGTCCGGTCTGATCAAAACTGACCTCCCTGAGTCCCTGACCTTCCACAGAATAAACCTGACCGTGATTGCCATCATAAATACCTTCTTCAGGTCTTGTACCGAAAAAATTGCCTACCACCATTATTTCATCTTCCTCATCCTTGTTAAAGTCTTCCAAGAGCATTGAGAAAATGGGAGCAATTTGAGCTCGCTGTGGTAACGGTTCGAACCTAAAATCTCCATCACCACTATTTAGAAACACCCCCGAACGAAGTTCCTGCACCTCCAGAACAAGGCATTTTTCCAGCTGCTCAGGAGAAAAAATTTGCTCAATAGGTTGATCACGATACGAAGCGAATGACGGAAACTTCTTTTTTAGGAATACTAATTGACTCAGTAAATCATCCCTGAGATGATAGGGGTAATATTTTCCATCCTGCCAAAAGCAGGAGATATGGTCCAGCGAACCATTCTCATCAAAATCATTGATATACAATCGGATTGGGGATGCTGATGAAGCCGTGAACATTGAATTCGTTCCCCAATTACCACCTACAAGATCTTTATGTCCATCCTGATCAATGTCCGCTACCATCAATGACCTCCACCAACCCTTAGAATTTTGGGAAGCGCCAAAATCAGCGCGTTGCTGAAAAAAATCTCCTCGATTTTCGAATAAGGTAAGCGGCATCCAATCGCCCACAATAAACAAATCCTGATCGCCGTCTTCATCATAATCCAACCAGGTAGCATCCGTCACCATTCCAAGTTGAGACAGCGAAGAAATCCTTTGTGGAGTAACGTCAGAAAAATGGCCCTGTCCATCATTCTCTAATAAATAACTGGAAGGTGCTATTCCATATCGTCCGGGAATACTTCTTGCACCTATAAAAATATCCGGATCATTGTCGTCATCATAATCAGCCACACGGATGCAGCTACCTGAAAACGCCTTAACAGGTAGTTCGCCTCTTGTGAAAGAGAGTTTACCATTATCCGATTGATTGATATAATATCGATGTTTAAAAAGGATACTATTATCTCCATTTTCAACCCCCCCACTAACTACCAACAAGTCATCATCCCCATCCAAATCGGCATCAAAAAATACAGCATCTACATCTTCGAAATCGGCATCATCAATTAATAACTGAATCGAAACTGAACGAAACCCATCATTACCGTTATTGAGGTATATAGATCCGGGATAACCGGCTGCTCCTCCAATGAAAAAATCATCAAGTCCATCCGTATTTAAATCTGCAACTGCCAGGCACGGGCCATCCATCGACAATTGATGATAGAGCAGCCGATTATAATCGAAGTCAATAAAATGATTTTCTATATGTGGATGGTCAAAAGGCTTTTTGGTGAAAATTGGATCCTTGGACCCGGGAGGGACCATATAACTTTTGGAATCATTGATAGAAAATTGCAAGGTGGTATCAATAGGTGGATTTGATAGGATTGTTCGTCGACTTTCGGACCACAGTATTTCCAGGCTATCTATTACCACACGATTCCCTAAACCGAGGGAAATCGTATAATCCATTGAAGATTGAAATCCTTTGGTCGGGTAATGTTGATAGGAAATAATTTCATCGCCCAAATAGAGTTTTACCTCGGCGCCTATGGCAAACTTATTTTTCACATCACCCTTTAAGCCAAGTCGAAGAAAGTGGTTATTTGATAGTTGATCAGACTCATTTCGATAAATGAACGCCTGCTGATTGACGTTGTTCACTACGAGATCTAAGTCCCCATCCAGGTCCAAATCAGCATAAGCCGCCCCATTGGAGTAGGAAGGCTCACTCAGCCCCCATGCTTCAGATTTGTCCATATAGCGACTGGTACTATCCAGGCTAAAAACGACATTGGAAAGTGGATTGGACGGCATACGCTCATTAAAATCTTCAAACTTTACTTCTTCTCCTTTTCTTGCCGCCTCCAGGTTTTCATCGCTCGAGAAGTATTTCAGAAAGTCCTGATCCGTTACATCTTTATAAATGCCATTGGCCACGAAAATGTCTTTGTACCCATCATTGTCCATATCAAAAATCAATGCACCCCAGCTCCAGTCAGTGGCACTGACTCCAAATTGCTGTCCTACTTCTTCAAACCATCCATTACCTGAATTAAGTTGAAGGGTGTTTTTCATAAACTGATTATGGAAACCTCTGCTCTTTTTCAAGTTGAATAAGTCGTAAGATTCAAAGCGTGTTGTTTGCTTTAGACGTTGAGGGTCTCGAGGAAGCATATCGGTAACAAAGACTTCTTCCAGTCCATCATTATTCAAATCAGCAGCGTCAGCTCCCATTGAGAAAAGACTCGTTTGTCCAAAATAATCCTCCAGCACTTCCTCGAAACGAGAACCACCTTTGTTTAAATACAAATAATCCCTCTCGAAAAAATCGTTAGATACGTAGATATCAGTCCAGCTATCCTTGTTGACATCGAGCAGTGTAATACCCAATCCAAAACCTATCACACTACCATAAACTCCTACCTCCTCACTTACATCTACGAACTTCCCAGATTCATTTTTATAAAACTTATCCCCCCCGAGCTCGTCTCTTTGATCTCTGATGTTTTCTATTGGGAGACTAGAAACTGGTCTAAAAGAGTTGTTGAGTAAATAACAGTCAAGATCTCCATCCTGATCAAAGTCAAAAAAGGCCGCATGTGTTGAAAACCCCTGATCACTCAGACCATAGGCTCCCGCTTCCTCTGAAAAACTTCCGTCCCCCTGATTGATGAATAATTCATTACCGCGATTGCCGCCATCGACATCACCGGAATTACAGACATAAATATCCAGCAAGCCATCACCATTAATGTCTGCCATTGCTACACCTGTAGACCAGGGCTTATTACCGCCAACACCCGCTTCGTCTGTAATATCTCTGAAGGTAAAGTCGCCCAGATTGAGGAAAAGTTTATTTGATGAGAGGTTCGAGACCATATAGATGTCCGGCAAGCCATCCTGGTTAATATCCCCAATGCCGACTCCGCCACCGTTATAGTAATTTCTGTAGCGAAAAACATCGAGTCCCTCCTGAAGGTCCAGTTGATTCACGAAATCAACCCCTGTTTGCTCAGGGCTCATTTTAGTGAACATTTTTAAAGCCGGTTCATTTGGTTCTTTACAACCAATCAACAACAAAAGAGGTGTGCAGAACAAACACGATAGCTTCATGCTAATAAGATATAAAAAAAGCAGAGAATGACCTCTGCTTTCCAACTAAATCTATTAACTAAATGGATCAGTAACCTTCATTCTGAATCAAATTAGGGTTGGTGGCCAATGCTTGCTCTGGAATGGGAAATTTAACCCTGTAGCTTTCTGAAGCCTCCTTAAACTGCCACGTTTCTGCAGTAAATTTTTCAAACCGGATCAGATCATTTCTTCTCCACATTTCAAGGTAAAGTTCACGTCCCCTTTCGTCCAATAAATAATCAAAATCCACGGTGGTAGCAGGTTGAGCTTCACGTAAGGCCCTAAGATCATTTATCATGGTGAGTGGATCATCTGATGAAGTACCCCCTCTAAGAATCGCCTCCACCTTCATCAAATAGGCGTCTGCATAACGCATCAAAATCACATGCTGCCTTGATGCTCCATCATTCGGGTGATACTTGATAATCCTCACCCCAGTTCGCTCATTGTTTCCTGAAATACCAGGCATTTCCAAGGTAAAAACAAGTGGATTTCCTGCTCGATCTTTAAGTGCCACCCCAGTAGAATCATATTGCTGACCTATCAAAAAACCCAATCCAATCCCCTGTAAAGAACCATCGGTGGGCACATAACCTCTTCTTTCCTCCTGATTACTGCCCAGGACATTGATGTTCTGATCACCTTCGAAAAGATTGTAGAAATCTGATGTCGTAGTAAAGCCATTCCAACCACCAGCATTATCTCTAGTAGGTTGGTTATAATGAAGTCCACACCATACACGAGGACCAATTGAAGATGGAGTCCAAAAGATGGTCTCATTATCATCCGTTGAACGGAAAATCTCAAAATAATCATCCTCCAGAGCGAAACCTTCAGCCGAAATAGAATCAACCAAACTAATCACTGTAGTCATATCCGCAGGATCTTCTGATCCACCAAGGAATGCTGCCTTGTTGAGTAGTAACTTCGCCTTGAGGTATTGAGCGGCAGTTTTTGTGGCAGACTTCGTATTGGCTACACCGGGCGCAGCAGCAGGCAAATCAGCAATTGCATCATCTAAGTCCTCAAGAATGGTATTAAACGCCTGAGTAGCATTGAGCACAATGGGGTCTTCATCTATTCCTGCATCAGGCTCCCGAATAGGCACCTGACCCCAAAAATCCAATATCCAATACATATACCAGGCCCTAAGAAATTTAGCCTCTGCAGCTTGCTGGGTACTTGCTGCGGAAGCCGGGTGAAGAATTTGGCCCAGCTTAAATACACGCTCATTCACTTGATTCCATGTGTCACGTATAAAGTTATGATTGGCAGACCAGGTATGTTGATGTAAGGTTCGCCATATTCCGTTATCTCCCCAGTCAGTCCCACGTGTAGGCCCCATATACTCATCTGAGGGATGCTCGGATAAAGCCAGAATCCTCTCCTGCGATTCCATAATGGCTCTTAAATCTTCATAAGCACCCTCAAGGGACGTGGTAGGGTCTACTCCACCAAATTCTCCAGAAGCGGTTTCAATCAACAGGGAATCTTTTTCTTCGACATCAATGTCGCAACCATAAAAAACATAAATGGATGCAAGTGACAGTATAAATGTTAATGCTCTTTTCATTTTCCGTCCATTTTTAGATTAAAACTTGGCATTGAGCCCTATGGTATAAACTCTTGGTCTTGGATATGGTGAATATTCAATTCCAAATGATGGAATATCATCCAAAGCCTTATTATTATTCACCTCAGGATCTAATCCAGAGTAATTAGTAAACAGAAATAAGTTCTGCACAGTTGCACTTAAGCTGAGCATTTCTAAAAATGCAATGGACTCTGTATTGAAATTATAGCCCAAAGCAAAATTCTGAATTCTTACAAAATCACTCTTTTCAAGGAACCTGGTAGATACATCGGGAGCGTTTAGGTTAGACTCATTTGACTCAATTACATCTCGAATAACATTTCGGCCACTACCAAGAGCTCCTGATGTGAACAAGGCGTTTTCCGTATTGTTATATACGTACCCTCCAAATTGCCCATAAGCATAAACATTCAAGTTCCAGTTTTTATAAGCGAGATTCGTAGAAAGTCCAACATTGGTTTTTGGCAGTGGTGACTTTCCGATAAACTTTTGCACATCTCCCCCTTCGTAAATACTAAAGCCATCTGCATCAAATCCAGAAAACTCTCGTAGATAATAGGCGTATAGTGGCTGATCGTTGGCAATTCTCTGAGCAAATGCTCCAGTCAACCCCTGACCATTAATTTGGCCGGTATTTAAGAATGTCGTCAGACCACTGACTTCGTTTGAATTATTGGAATAATTACCACTCACATCCCATGTAAGGGCATTGTTGCTGAGGATATTATAATTCAAGGTTACCTCGAAACCGGTATTAACTACTTCAGCATCCAAGTTGGCCCAGTAGAAGGGTTGGGGTGCCGGTTGAGCGGATGTTATTTTTATCAAGAGATTAGTGGTGACCTTGTTGTAGTAATCCACTGTACCATTTAATCTACCATCCATGACACCAAAATCAAATCCGATGTTGGTTTGGATTGTTTGCTCCCATTGTAAATCGGGGTTAGCAAATGCGATGGTGGTAAGGCTAGGGATCGCAACATTTCCGTTATCCCCGACCGTAATAGCTCCGTAGCGCTGTCTGGCCTGATGCAAGTTATGAGGAATTTCCTGGTTACCAGTTATTCCCCATCCTGCTCTCAATTTCAAATCCTGGAAAAAAGAAGGAGCAAAGGATTCATCAGAAATCCTCCAACCTAAAGCCAGCGAAGGAAAAATGCCGTACTGATTTTCGCTTCCAAATTTGCTCGAACCATCCGTTCTTACAGTACCCGTAAACATATACCGATCCAGGAGGGTATAATTAACCCGTACAAAGTATGACTGCAGTTCATCAACCTCCTCAAACACATCCTCAGTTATGGACTTGAGACTAACAGGAAAGGCCGAAAAACTATCATTCACCTCTGAAGTTGGCGTTGGAAATAGTCTATTGACAAAGAGCCTCTCTCCAGTTTCAATTCCATTTTCATCATAAACCTTTTGGTAGCCCCATTGCTGATAATCACCTGAAACACTTGACCTTATCAATTTAGCTGTCCTTTCCAGTTCTTTGTGCATTTCAGAAAGATCTGAGGTGCTATATCCCCAGCCCACATTATTAGTCCCATCCCTTTTAAACTGCTGGTAGGAGTAACCTAAAACCGCATTTACTTTGGCATTTCCAAGATCTTTAACAAAATTAAAATATGCTTCAACCAGATCACTATCAGTATTCCAATCTGATCTAGCACCCTTGCCGTTACCAGGTATCGCCTGCCTTCCTATAAGGTTGAGGTCTCCACTTATTGCAGCCTCCCTGATAGAATGTGTACGATCCAAACCAACATTCACCTTAAAACTTAGTGGATCCAAAAGTTGATACTCCCCTGTTAAACCAATTAGTGCCCTATCAGTTTGGGTCACATCCTCGGAATATTTTAAGTAGGATAACGGGTTCACATTTGAAGTTTCAGGCTGAAAGTCAGGGTCTCCAGGCCACGTCGGATTGGCCATATAGGTAGCAGCAAGCAAATCTCCTTCAAAACCTGTATCATCTGCTAATGGAACCTGGGAATTATTGACCCTTGAGATCGTTCCCTGGAATCCCAACTTCAACTTATCATCGAGCATTCGATGATTCAAATTGAGTCGAGCACTGTATCTATCCAATTCAGATTTATCAATTATCCCCCCTTGGTGCCCATATGATACAGAAAGGCGGTAATCACCATTTTTATAGCCATTGCCATAAGCCACATCATGTTTAGTTGATATACCAGTCTGAAAGATTTCTTTCTGCCAATCTGTTTCGGAGCCAAAATCCAACTCTGTACGTATCCCCCCTCTGGCCACAGCTCCATCCAAAAACTCCTGTGCGTTAAGTAGATCGAATGTTCTTGCTACATGAGCCAAACTCGCAGAAGCCGAATAAGTCACAGAGGCCTTGGCTCCCTTCCCACTTTTCGTGGTGATGATCACAACACCATTAGCTCCTCTGGAACCATAAATAGCCGTAGCAGATGCATCTTTAAGAATATCGATACTAGCGATATCACTAGGATTTAAAAAAGTAAGCGGATTTGATGCTGCGGCCTTACCACGCCCCAGATCTACTCCACCACTGGACACATCAGACGAAGTTAGTGGAATGCCGTCAACCACGTACAGAGGGCCATTCCCATTTCTAACAGAGGATGAACCCCGTATCCGAATATTAACTCCAGCTCCGGGCTCACCACTGTTTCCGGTAATTTGAACACCGGCAGCTTTTCCCTGAAAAAGTTGTTCCGGACTTGCGATCACTCCCCCATTAAAATCTTCTGATTTTACAGAAGCCACCGCACCTGTTGCATCTCTTTTCTCCACTTGTCCGTATCCAATCACCACGACCTCCGCCAATTCTTCAACATCTGTTGAAAGACCAATATTGAAGTTAGTCGTTCCGGCTACCGGTACAATGTAATTTGCATATCCAACGAATGAGATTTGCAGGGTATCACGCTGGTCAACAGTTAAAGAAAATTTCCCATCAAAGTCTGTGATGGTACCATTGGTCGTTCCCAAAACAAGCACACTGGCACCTGGTACCGTTTCGCCTGTTTCTGCATCTGTGATTGTTCCTGAAATGGTTCGTTGTTGAGCTAGAGAAATAGTCGTAACCACCAGAAACGAGAAGAGTAGTAGTAGAATTCTCATCATATTGTTCGGGTTTCTTTAAAAAGACAATGCTGTCTAATTATTCTATAATCCCCTTAAATGATACGACCCCTAATAAATATACTCATTAATTAACAATTTATCATTCAAATTGTTTTTGCCACTTAGTGATTTATGAAAAAAATAATTTTAAGTGATACGATTAAAATAACCCTAAAAAATCACCTGGTTAATTAAAACAACTACGTTATTCTCCAATTACATTATGCACCTAACACAAATGGCATCAGATTTCAGCGATAATGGACTGGTATGGCTCCATGTTAAGAGCTTGGCCATCCAGTTTCACTCCCTTGTAATTGTTAATCCACACTTCGCCCATTAATACATTATCCGGCAAGGTAACTGTAACTGGCTCAGAGCTAAAATTTAATAACACAATCACTTGCTGTTCGCCCAATGATCGTGTGAAAGCATATACCTGTTCATGTTTTGGAAAAATTACTTTGTAATCTCCGTAAACAAGAATCGGATTGGCTTTTCTGAGTTTTACCATCCTTCTAAAGTAGTTCAGGCAACTTTCCTTATCTTCTTCCTGCAGATCAACGTTAATTTCGGTGTAATTTTCATTAACCGGTAACCAGGGTACACCATCGCTAAACCCGGCATTCTTCGTAGCATCCCATTGCATTGGAGTTCGACCATTGTCTCGAGACATAAAATTGAGTTCTTGCATGAAATCATCCATATCTGCACCTTCAGACATCGCTTTCTTATATCCATTTAGTGCCGCCACATCCTGATATTGATCAATACTGTCAAAATCAATATTGGTCATTCCAAGCTCATCCCCATAATAGCAGTATGGCGTCCCGCGCATACTGAGGATAAAGGTATTTAGCATTTTATTTGAAATCGCTCTGAACTCGGGACTATCATCACCATACTTGCTTACCATCCGTGGCTGATCATGATTAGCCAAAAAAATCGATAACCAACCATCCTCAGCAAAGGCACTGTCCCATTGAGAGTATATTCCCCGAAATTCAGAAAGGGTGTATCTATCCAAACTGCTTCCTACACCTATTCCTTCAAAGTGATAAGCCATTTGCAATTCGTCCCGGTCTGAATCGACCAACGAATGTGCATCCTCAAAGGTGCTTCCGGCTCCTTCTGACACTGCAAACACATCATATTGACTCAATACCTGATCATACATTTCTCTCAGGTAGCCATGAAGGTTGGGGCCCATTCCGTAGTATTTGTTAATATTATTTTCAAAGCCTTCAGGCAGCTCAGCAAATGTGGTATCCTTGGATACATACTGAAAGGCATCCAAACGAAAACCATCTACGCCCTTTTCAGCCCAGAATTTCATCACATCAAACACTTCCTGCCTTACTTTAGGGTTCTCCCAATTCAGGTCCGGCTGTTCCACCGCGAAATAATGTAGATAATAGGAATCGGTAAGGGAATCATATTTCCATGCTTCTCCCTTGTCATCAAAAAAGCTCCAGCGATAATTTGGCTCACCCTTTTCCGATGGCCACCAATGATAATAGTCTCGATAGGGATTATCTCTTGAGCTTCTGGACTGTTTAAACCACTCATGCTTATTGCTGCTATGATTCACAACTACATCCATGACAAACCTGATCCCACGCTCATGCATTCCTGCAAGCATTTCATCGAAGTCCTCCATCGTACCGAATTCATCCATGATATTTCTGTAATCACTAATATCATAGCCATTATCAACATTCGGCGATTGGTAAATAGGGTTTAACCAAACCATGTCCACTCCCAGACTTTGGATATAATCCAACTTTTCAATGATCCCCCGAAGATCTCCTACTCCGTCACCATCGGAATCCTTAAAACTCCTTGGATAAATCTGATATATAATACCCTCCTTCCACCATTTGGGCTCATAATCGGGTTCTGCAGGAGGTTGTTCGGTCTTTTTCGCGCAATCAATTAAGAGAAAGGAAAAAATAAGGATGAGGACAGGCCATTTCATTATCATGGGGTTTAATGGATAAATGAGTATTATGACCTGGTAAAAAGTTAGTCAAATTGCCCCTAAAAGAAAAACCCGGCATCAGCAACCATTGCCAATACCGGGCTTAAAAGACTCAATGTCTAAAATTTTATTGCGCTACAATATCGCCTTTCATAATGGTCTGAGTTCTGTCCGGACCAAGTGAAACTAAATTAATCGGAGCGCTCACCTTAGATTCTATGTATTTTATATAGCTATGCAAACCTTCCGGCAGCTGATCGAATTCTGTCGCTTTTGTTCCTCCCCATCCCTTAAATGAATCAAAACTTAATGAAAACTCTCCATTATCAAGATACAGAGGTAGTTCATCCGTCAACTCATTATTTTTCAGGTAGCTGTGAGCAATTTTGATCTCGTCAATATCCTCCAACACATCCGCCTTCATCATAAAAAGCTGAGTCACTCCGTTCAACATTACGGTATACCTTAAAGCCGGTAGATCCAACCAACCACATCTTCTTGGACGACCAGTTGTGGCACCAAATTCGTTACCTATTTTTCTCAATTCCTCTCCAGATGCGTCATGCAACTCAGTTGGAAATGGACCACTTCCTACTCTTGTACAGTAAGCTTTGAAGATACCATAAACCTCTCCAATTTTATTTGGCGCAACCCCCAAACCGGTGCATGCTCCCGCTGCAATTGTGTTACTGCTGGTCACGTATGGATAGCTGCCAAAATCAACATCAAGCAGAGAACCCTGAGCCCCTTCAGCCAATACACTCTTTCCTTCAACCAAAGCCTGATTGATAAGGTACTCCGTACTCAGAATATCAAACTCCCTGATCATTTCCACCGCCTCGAAGAATAATCTTTCTTCCTCTTCCAAATCAGCTTCAAAATCATATCTGGCCAATATCTCGAGATGAAAATCTCTAAGTTGCTTGTACCTATCGTCGAAGTCAGGTTCATTGACATCTCCAATTCTCAGACCTTTTCGGGCCGCTTTATCCTGGTAAGTTGGTCCTATACCTCTTAGGGTTGAACCAATTTTTTTATCTCCTTTCGCAATTTCATAAGCCTTATCCAACATGCGATGGGTTGGAATGATCATCTGTGCTTTATTAGAAATTACCAGATGTCTTTTCAGGTCCAGGTTGAAAGGAGCAAGCTCCTCAATTTCTTTCTTAAATGTGATTGGGTCAAGTACTACGCCGTTTCCAATTACATTAAGAATTCCCTCATGGAAAATTCCCGATGGAATCTGGTGTAATACGTGTTTATGACCATCAAACTCCAACGTGTGCCCGGCATTCGGTCCTCCCTGGAACCTGGCCACCACATCATATTTTGGAGCTAAAAAATCCACAATTTTTCCTTTGCCCTCATCTCCCCATTGAAGGCCCAATAAGATATCTACTGCCGCCATAATTTGACTATCCCGCGATTTTAGTTAGTGCTTCCTGCTCAGAGTCGACAATATTGAAAATTGCCTGAAGCTTGGTGATTATTAATAATTTTTTGACGTGTTCTGAAGGATTGATCAGGTAAAGATCACCTGACTTATTCCTAAACTTGGTAAGTATGGTGATCAGTACACCAATACCGCTACTGTTAATGTACCGCACATCCGAAATGTTAATGATACAATCCTTGACATCATTATTCAGGGTATCATTAATCAATTCAACCAAATCAGGACCATTGTTCTCTCCTATAAGGTCTCCGGAAAAAACCAATTTTAAAATCCCCTGGTCTATCGCATGTGAATATTTCATTCTCTATTGATTTAAAATCAAAACTTTACTCCAATGGTCATTTATCTAACCACTCAATATTTTCACGAAACAAATTTAATGCTGATTACTTTTTGTTTTCGCAGTTTTCTTTCATGCAGTGCCCGTAGAGTATCAATGAGTGATGGATAACATCAAACTTTAACAGGTCCCCTACCATATTCTGAATGTTTTGAATCCTCGGATCGCAAAATTCAGACACCTTATTGCAATCTGTACAAATAAGGTGGTCATGCTGACGAAAGCCATAAGACTTTTCGTACTGGGCTAGATTTTTTCCAAATTGATGCTTGGTGACCAGGTCACATTCTACCAGAAGATCAAGGGTATTATAAACAGTTGCCCTACTCACCCGATAGTTCTTTTCCTTCATACTGATGTACAAAGACTCTACATCAAAGTGGCCAGTCCTGGAATAAATCTCTTCCAGTATAGCGTACCTCTCCGGAGTTTTCCTGAGTGTCTTTCTTTCAAGATACGCTGTGAAAATCTTTTTAACTTCTTCAAGTATAGCCTCTTGCTGCATTTGGACGCAAATATAGAGCAGTCACAGAATTTACCATTAACTATCTCGGGATATAGAAACAACCCCCTGCACAGCTTCCAGGTTTCTAATCAAAATATCCAGGTGTTTGGTATCATTAACATAAAGCCCGATCTCCCCTTCAAAAATTCCCCCTTCAGTGTTAATGGTTAATGATCTCATGTTGACTTTAAGTTCACTTGATATGATCCGTGAAATATCATTGATGAGTCCCATTCGATCCGTTCCAATGATCTTCAAGTTGGCCAGGAAGGAGTCGTCCTGACTTGAAGTCCACCTCGCTTTAACAACCCTGTAGCCATAATTAGAAAGCAATTCCGCTGCATTGGGACAATTAGTGCGATGTATTTTTATGCCTTCATTAACAGTTACAAAGCCAAAAACATCATCACCAGGGATAGGATTACAACATTTTGCAAATTTGTAATCTACTACATCCATGTCCTCACCTATCAGTAAGAGATCACTATCCTCTTTTCGAACCTGCTTTATTTGTTGCTTAAAGGATTCGGTATTGGATACTCGACCAACTCTTCTAACAGATTCCGACTTATTGTCATTAAACTTCTTGATCTCACTATGATCAATTTTGCCTTTCCCTATCAGATAAAACAGGTCAGTCGGTGTTTTGACCTCAAAAAATGCCGCCATTTGGTCTATGACTTCCTGAGTATAGTCAAGTTTTAGCTGTTTCAATTTTCTTTGGACAATCTCACGGCCATCAGCAGCATATTTTTTCTTCTCCTCCTTTAGGGAGTCTTTAATATTGGACTTGGCTTTGGATGTAACCACATATTTGAGCCAGTCCTCTTTGGGCCGTTGTTTTTTTGACGTCAGAATTTCGACCTGGTCACCATTTCTTAATTGATAGTTTAATGGCACCAACTTCTGATTCACCTTCGCTCCTAAACAACGCGATCCTATTTCTGAGTGTATGTCAAACGCAAAATCAAGGGCGGTAGCACCATTTGGCAGGGTTACCAAATCACCCTTGGGTGTAAAAGCAAAGACCTCTTCCTGAAACAGATTTGACCTAAAATCATCAACAAACTCAATTGCTGAGGTATCATTCTGCTCCAAAATATCGCGAACCTTAGAAATCCACATCTCGAGGCCCTGATCATTAGCACCGTCTTTACTCTCCTTATATTTCCAATGAGCTGCGTAACCCTTTTCGGCTATGTCGTCCATTCTTCTACTTCGAATTTGAACTTCGACCCATTGTCCCTTATCACTCATTACTGTCGTGTGCAAAGACTCGTATCCATTAGACTTGGGAATACTGATCCAATCCCTTAACCGATCAGGGTTAGGTTGATAATAGTCGGTAACTATAGAATATACCTGCCAACAGGCCGCTTTTTCATTTTCAAGGTCAGTATCAATAATTATTCGAATAGCAAACAGGTCGTAGACCTCTTCAAACGGCACATTCTGCTTTCTCATCTTATTGAGAATAGAATGGATTGATTTAGGACGGCCTTTTATCTCACAAGTGAAACTATTCATATCCAGTTCATCCTTGATCGGCTTCATAAAGCTTCGGATGAATTTATTCCTCGCCGCCTTTGTGGCATTGATCTTATTAGCTATATGACTATAGGTCTCACGATCCGTATACTTCAGGTATAAATCCTCCAGCTCAGACTTAATCGCATAAAGGCCAAGCCTGTGCGCCAGTGGAGCATATATATATATGGTCTCATTAGCAATCTTCAGCTGCTTGTCCCGGGGCATACTCCCCAGTGTCCTCATATTATGAAGTCTATCCGCCAGCTTAATCAAAATCACCCTAACATCTTCTGATAGGGTGAGTAACATTTTTCGAAAATTCTCCGCTTGCTGAGAGCTTCCCTGATCAAATACTCCTGATATCTTCGTCAGGCCATCAATAATTCTAGAAACCTTCCGCCCAAACAGCCGCTCAATATCACCAAGGGTCATATCAGTATCCTCTACTACATCATGGAGCAATGCCGCCACAATAGAAGTTGTACCCAGACCAATTTCTGAAACACAAATTTGAGCTACCTCAATGGGGTGAAAAATGTATGGTTCACCGGATTTACGGCGCATATCTTTATGCGCTTCAGCTGATATTGTAAATGCCTTTTTGATGATCGGCGCGTCACCCTTTTTAAGGATTGGTTTGGCGTGCCTGAGCAATCGTCTATAGCGTCTTAGGATTTCCTTTCTCTCTTCTTCCAGGTCTACATTTAAAATCATAAAATAAAATTAATCACACTATTGATGATTATAAAATTCCGTATATCTTTGCACTCCATTTCAGCGGATGTGGCGAAATTGGTAGACGCACTAGACTTAGGATCTAGCGCCGCGAGGCATGGGGGTTCGAGTCCCTCCATCCGCACCAAGCAACCCTCTTTTCATTTTCCTGCCTCGGTTAACATCGGGTAATGGGACGGGAAAGAGGGTTTTTGATTTATGCAAATTACACACTTTAATACTCACTGATTTGGAAATCACACTTGACAAAAAGGACCAGACACAAGCCTCAATTAAAATTAGTTTAAAGGAGGGGGATTATCAACCTGCTGTCACACAAAAGATCAAGGAATACAGCAAAAAGGCTGCAATAAAGGGCTTCAGACCCGGTAAAGTCCCTTTCGGACTTGTGAAAAAAATGTACGGTAAGTCCATTCTTGCAGAGGAATTGAACAAAATTCTTTCCGATCAACTAAACAAATACATTCGAGAAAGTGATCTTCAAATTTTGGGAGAACCAATGCCAAAAGAAGATTCATTCGAAAGTCTGGACTTTGAAAACCCTCAGGATTTTGAATTTGAATACGAAGTTGGCTTTGCTAAGGAGTTTGATCTTCCGGTCGATAGCAAATTCAAAATCGAAAAGAATACGATTAAAGTAGATAAAAAGGTTATCGACGAAACCATCGAAAACCTTCAAAAGCAATTCGGTGAAATTTCCAACCCGGAAACAGCTGTTGCTGGTGATACGCTTCATGGAACAATTATTTCAGAGGCCAACGATATCAACAAAGAGATTGCTATCGACCTAACTGAAACTGAGTCTGCAATCACTAAAAAACTTATTGCTTTAAAGCTGGAAGACAGTTTGGATTTTGATCCAAAGATACTTTACAAAGACAGCCACAAGCTTCACCATCAACTTGACATTTCGCACGATTCATTTGATGAGTTAAAAGCCAAATTAACTTTTACACTCAAAGCTATCAATCACACCACTCCTGCCGAAGTCAACCAGGAACTTTTTGACAAGACTTTCGGTGAAGGAAATGTTAAAGATGAAGCAGAATTTAAGGAGAAGGTAAAAGAGGCTATCAGCGCAAATTACAAAAACGAGGAAGAGCACTTCTTCATTCATAAATTGCGAGAAGCACTAGTAGAGAAGGCTAAAATTGAACTCCCTGATGAGTTTTTGAAAGATTGGTTAATGAAAACCAACAAAAACATCACTCCTGAGGTTCTTGAGCAAGAATACGATGCGTATGCTGCTGAGCTAAAATGGTCTTTGATCAGAAATAAAATAGCTAAAGAGCAAGAGCTTAATGCTGCTCCAAACGAAATTCAGGACGAAGCCAAAAATATGATCCGTTCACAATTCGGACAGGCGGGCTTAATTGGTCAGCTAGATGATCAGCTTGACACCTTTGCAAACAACTACCTTCAGGGAGAAAATGGTGAGAACTATATGAAGGTTCACAACCAGGTACTTTCAACCAAGGTATTTGATTACATTAAATCGCAGATTACTATCAAGGAAAAGGCGGTCAGTGTAGACGATTTTAGAAAACTTTAACGAACTTTCGTTCGAGAAAAAAAGTTTATTTAAAGTCCTTACAATAAGATAAGGACTTTTTTATTTTGTACGAGTTAAGTTATATTGAAACATGATCAATACAGAAGAGTTTAGGAAATTTGCGGTAAAAGGGCAAGGAGTGAATGGTTTGACGTTCGACTCCTACGTAGAAAGGGTTAACAACATGACCCGCGCCGTTATTGAGGAGAGACCAACAAACTTCCGAGAAATTGATGTTTTTTCCAGATTAATAATGGACCGCATTATTTTTCTAGGCATGCAAGTGGAGGAAAACATCGCCAACATTATCACTGCACAATTGTTATTCCTGGAGTCTGTTGACTCAAAGAAGGATATTATGTTGTATATTAATAGTCCGGGAGGATCTGTTTATGCAGGTTTAGGAATGTATGACACGATGCAATTTGTTGGTCCGGATGTGGCAACCATCTGTACCGGAATGGCCGCATCTATGGGCGCTGTATTGATGGCCGGAGGAGCAAAAGGTAAGAGATCTGCACTTCCTCATGCCAGAATCATGATTCACCAGCCTTCTGGTGGTATGCAGGGTCAGTCCAGAGACATGGAAATTACCCTGAAGCAAATGCAGGAATTAAGAAAAGACCTTTATAACATTCTGGCAAGTCATACCGGGAAGACCTATGAGGAGATCGAGAATGACTCCGACAGAGATTATTGGATGAGAGCGGGCGAAGCAAAGAAATACGGTCTTATCGATGAGGTATTAGAGAAAAATCCGAAAGGCTAATGGCACAAGTAACTTGTAGCTTTTGTGGGAGAAATAAGAAAGACGTGGATCTGATGATTTCAGGGATTCATGCTCACATTTGTGATAAATGTATCTCGCAGGCTCAACAAATACTCAGTGAAGAGTTAAAGACAAAGAGTCCATCCGAATCACCAAAATTCAACCTTATCAAGCCTGCTGACATGAAGCAGCACTTAGATGAGTTTGTCATTGGACAGGATGAGGCCAAAAAATACATTTCTGTAGCGGTTTATAATCACTACAAGCGGCTCATGCAGCAAGAAAATAAGGATGATGTGGTGATCGAAAAGTCAAACATCATTATGGTTGGCCAGACTGGTACTGGTAAGACCTATCTTGCAAGAACACTAGCCAAAATCCTTCAGGTACCATTTTGTATCGCTGACGCTACTGTTCTTACAGAAGCTGGATATGTTGGAGAAGATGTTGAAAGTATCCTTACAAGACTGCTTCAGGCGGCTAACTATGAAGTTGAAGCGGCTGAACGTGGCATCGTATACATTGACGAGCTGGATAAAATCGCCAGAAAATCTGACAACCCTTCCATCACAAGAGATGTAAGTGGTGAAGGTGTTCAACAGGCATTACTCAAATTACTGGAAGGAACATCGGTAAATGTGCCACCACAAGGTGGGCGTAAGCACCCGGATCAAAAAATGATTTCGGTGAACACTGAAAACATATTATTCATCTGTGGTGGGGCCTTTGATGGAATAGAACGTCACATAGCAAATCGTTTGAATACCCGACCAATCGGATTTTCAAGTAAGGATGATTTTGAATTAGGAACAATTGACAAGCAAAACCTACTTCAATATGTTACGGCTATTGATTTGAAGAGCTTTGGCCTGATTCCGGAATTAATTGGTAGACTGCCGGTACTTACTCATTTAGACCCACTGAATGAGGAAACGCTCAAAATGATCCTAACGGAACCAAAGAATGCGTTAATCAAACAGTACGAGCGTTTATTCGATATGGAAGGCGTGCAGCTGGCATTTTCTCAGGGCGCTCTTGATTATATTGTTAAGAAAGCGTTGGAATATAAACTAGGTGCCAGAGGGCTAAGATCTATTTGCGAAGCAATTATTACAGACGCTATGTTTGAAATCCCTTCTTCGAAGGACATTAAAGAAATAGAAATAACTAAAGAGTATGCGGCTGAGAAATTCGAGAAATCGAAATTCAATAAGCTAAGGGCGGCATAAGCCAATCAACCAAAATACTCAACGTAATTACGGGGGGTCTCGTAGAGCTTTAGAGAATGAAGTTCGCAGAGACTCCCTAATTTTTTTACACGAGGCTCTAATATCTTCCAAAACTCCATCACCAGGTTCTCGCAACTGGCCATCTTACCCTCCATAAAATCCACATCCATATTAAGGTTTCGATGATCGACCTTATCAATGATCTCAGATTTTATCAGTAGACTCAATTTCTTTAAGTCCACGACAAATCCCGTATCAGGATCCGGATTCCCTTTAACTGTCACAATCAACTCAAAGTTGTGACCATGCCAGTTGTGATTAGCGCATGGCCCAAAAACTTCACGATTCTTCTCCTCACTCCATTTGGGATTGTACAACTTATGAGCTGCGTTAAAATGTTCTTTTCTGCTAACAAAAATCATGGTCTACTTTAAACCGCAAAAGTAGGGAAGCTAGCACTCTTTATCAGGTATTGACACAAAAAAGAGCCGACGCACAAAAAAATCCTGTTTTTGAAAATCAATAGAACTTGGAACCTCTAACCCTATAAAACAAATATCCTTCTGATGAACTCACAATATGGAACAGGCCTCCAAACTTTTATGTTAAAATAACTGAGCGATCAACTTTGTTACATATGTCGTGATGCTTTCAAAAATTAGCGATACGCTAACTGAAGATGGATTTATTTAACAAAATCAACTAACTTTTAGTATCTAATTCAAAATGCTGCAATATGAAAAACGTTTCCTTAATAGCATTTTTAGTACTTCTTTCCAGTTGCTTTTCCATGAAAGACTATGTCCTGGACTCCGATTATAGTTACAGGGGAAGATTCAATAAGTACCGCACATTCAATTTCATGGATGATGAAAATACCGACGCGAGCTCATCCAATAATGAAGTAGTTCAGAAAGCCATAAAGTCGCGATTATCATCAATGGGCTATTCTCAGCAGGATGATAAGCCAGACCTGCTCATCACCTACAGGTTTTACTACAATGATGTATCATTCCTTTGCTATGATCAGCCTGAATTCAACTCCTGGGTTAAAAACAACCTGGGAGGCGTTGAGTTTGAAAAGAAGAAATATGATAGCGCGAGCTTTTATCCAGTTTATAACCTAGAAGAAGAAAGCATTGAGGTAGACGAAGATGGAAATTCCTATGTGGTTACCTCCACCGGCGAATACATTCCCATCAAACAGGAGATGCTGGAAGGCATGATATATTTGACCTTTTTCGATGCAAAAAAGAACAACACCGTTTGGAGCGGATACATGTCAGGGGTATTCCAGGACAATAAAATGGAGAATGAAAGGTTCCTTAGGGCTTCAGTAGGTAAAATTCTGGACGATTATAAAGTTCTGGCAAGAGGTTTTAAATATTACAATTGACCCAAATTCGGTCTACCACCAGAAAGGTTTCTCGTTGACAGGCTCACCACGGCTGTACTCCATACAATCGTAACACTGGGGAGAAGGTTCCTGCTCATGTGCAGTACAATCCTCCAGGGTAGTTGACGGAACAAAATAGGATAGATCATTATCCGTAAGATACCAACGCTGTGCCTGCTCTCTAACCACTCCGAAATAACCCAAAACCTTTTTTTCAGAATCACTTTCGTGGTAAATATTTGATTGAGGATTATATGGCGGCTCTTCAAACAAACCCTCCCTGGAAGCCAGGAGTTGCAAATCCTTTAAATAAAAAAAATACCCTTTATTAAGGAGGTATTGTTTCACTAACACTGTCAACTCTTCATAAACACGTTCATTACGGATCGTTTGAACCTGAAATAGCTTTTGTGGGTATCCTCCATTTTTATCAAGCTTTAATGTATAATCTCGCAAATACAGGGGTTCATTTACCCAACAAATAATTGATCCCTGCCTGCTGGCAAGAGGTGCCCTATACACCCAATGTGCATCGTAATCCCACATATAATATCTTGTATCTATCCCATTAGATGGTACATCCACGTAAATTGATACAGCTTCAACGGTTTCTAATTCAGGTTCACCCGCTTTGTATACGAGAACTTTCATTTGGTCCTCTTCAAAATAAACCGATTTCATGGGTTCAGTCTTGTCCGGGAGTTCCTCCCACCTAGAATGATAAATATCCTGACCATCCTCAATCGTCAATCTATAAGACCTCCCTTCCATAATTTTAAAATCCGGATCAAGAATTACGTATTCCCCATCACCCATTTCATCATAGATCATCTTCCCTCCCTGATCATCTTCGATAAAAACATTAGCTCCTGTCAAAGTTTTATCTCGAACATTAGATGGCTTATTGCTGAAACCCAAACTCACTATAAAAAGCCGACCTTCGGAAGGGTAATTCAGCGTTTCATTAAAACTGACATTTGAAACCCGGGCGTCTACGACCAGATAAGTCACCTCCTGCTCCAGCTCAAACTGATAGGGCTCAATGCAAGAAGTAACCTGAACTATTAGTAGTATTAAGAATACTCCCCTTTGCATTTTCCTAAAACCTAAACTTGTAAGAGACAGAAGGAAAAACAGACCCCAGGATAGTAAGTTGTTTTGCCCGCCCATACCTGTTAAAAAAAATGGAGTATGCATTATCTCTCCCATAAACATTAAAAATAGATATCACCCACTCACCCTGATAGGATTTACTATTTCGTTTCCTTTCCTGAATGTTCATAGAGAGATCCAAACGATGGTAGTCTGGAATTCGATATTCATTTCGTTCAGAATAGTTTAGCACTGCTAAATAAGGATCATATTCGTATTTCGATACAGGAATAGTTATTGGCCTCCCGGTGCTGTAACTAAAATTAGCTGAATAAGAAACGCGCTCCCTGGCCCGATAATTTAATACAACCGTCAAATTATGCGGCTGATCAAAAATAGATGGATAATATTTTCCCTGGTTGATTATTCTGCCAACCTGATCAGGTTCAAACCGTCTCAAACTTCTTGAATAAGTATAAGCCACCCACCCATTCACTTCTCCTTTAGCCTTTTTCATGTAAAGCTCAAGTCCATAAGAAAGCCCTCTGCCTTGCGACAAAACGGACTCAAGAGCCGGATTCACGGTGATATCAGCTCCATCATAATAATCAACAGCATTATGTATCACCTTATAAAAAGCTTCAACTGAAAGTTCATAAGTGTTTTCTTTCAGGTTTTTGAAATAACCAAAAGTGAACTGATCTGATATCAAGGGCTTCAGATGCGGACCACTACTAATCCAATAATCATATGGTGTAGTCGAGGTAGTATTGGACATTAGGTGTAAATATTGAGTAGCTCTACCATATCCCGCTTTCACAGCATTTTTATCATTAAATGCATATCTCATTGAAATCCTGGGCTCCAAATTATGATAGAACTTAACCACCTCACCAGCAGCATATGAAAGGGAGTCTTGTATGTTGGAGTTTCTCCCATCAAAATTATTGTAATCGAACGAAAGAATATCTTCAGGCCCCATCCTGTAAAACTGAGAATACCTCAGCCCTATATTTAGCCCCACTTTTTCCGTAGGTTCAATACTAATTTCATAATAACAGGCTGGTTGAAATATCCTCTGATTACTTATTCTAATCGCTGGGGTATTATTTAAGCTATCAGATGGAATTACTTCTCCCGGACGCAATAGGTAGTAGTTTGCATCTAAGCCAAAGTTCATCGCCATTTTTTCACTCCTCTTAAATGTCAAGTCAAACTTTAGACTTAGATCATTAATTCCGTTTTTGTACGTAAAAGCATCCAGAACATACTCATTATCAATTTGGCTGGAATACTGACTTCTGGATAAACTGAGAGAAGACGACCACACAGCCCCAAATGTGTGGTCCCAAAGAATATTGAAGTTGAGACTATTCCATGAGTAGGTGGAGTCTCCCTCCACTTTAAAGCAATCATGACTACTATAACCACTTAAAGAGATGTAATTCTTATCATTTAGCTTGTAGGTCAGTTTTCCTGTTATATCATAAAAATCAGCATTACTATCATTCAATCCTTCATTGTTCAAGGCTTTTAAAAACCAGTCACTATAAGAATAACGTCCGCCGATAATATAAGATAACCGGTCCTTGATAATTGGGCCTTCGGTGGTCAAATGGGACGAAATAATTCCCACTCCGGCTGACCATATATTCCTGTTCAGGTCTCCATTGCGTAATGAAATATCCAAAACAGACGACACTCTCCCCCCAAATGATGGGGGACCTGCACCTTTGTGTAAGGAAACATTACTGACGATATCAGGGTTGAAGGCCGAAAACATTCCAAATAAGTGTGTAGGGTTGTAAATGACGCTTCGATCCTGTAAGATCAAATTTTGTCCAGCCTCTCCACCCCGAACGTTATACCCTGAGGCTATTTCTCCAACGGAAGAAACACCAGGAAGCGCTGTAATGCTTTTGATTGGGTTTATTTCCCCAAGAAATGTGGGCATCATTTTTATGGCCTCGATCCCCATGCTTTCAACACCAGCATAAGTCTGTTTGATATTAATATTTTCCTTCTCCGCCGTAATTAC
The DNA here is from genome assembly GCF_024714475.1 of Marinoscillum sp. MHG1-6. Lineage (GTDB taxonomy): Bacteria > Bacteroidota > Bacteroidia > Cytophagales > Cyclobacteriaceae > JAMZMI01. The sequence goes on from NZ_JAMZMI010000006.1 coordinate 29,327, forward strand.
CAATTCATCCAACTCCGTAACTGAAGGAAACATGGTAATTGATACTCCTGTAGCTTCTGCAAGTGAACTATAGCCAATTACAAAATTAGAATTGGAATGGCCTACATTCCTTATCTCCACATTGTGATAGCCCATTGGAAGCCATAGTTCAAAGTGTCCGTTTATATCCGAAAGGGTACCACTTTCTAAATCTTTAATAACGATTTGAGCTCCAACCAGTGGTTCGTTATAATCTGCCTCCTTTATTTTCCCTTCCAGCCTAAACCGACCACTAGAATTTTCTGTGTTGACTACCAAATAGTTACTTTTTATTCTTCCAAGCGTTCTTTCTGTTTGCTCATCAACAATAAGAGCGATTTTATCTGATGCCTTTACCAAAGCCAGTCCAAAACTCACAAAATAATCTTTCAGAAAATCCTCTAATCTATCCTCTTCCCGGACACCAGAAACATTTAGAGCTTCCATACGTGACTTTTCAAAAATGAAATCCACACCATATTCAGATTCCTTTTCCTCCAAAAATTCATTCAGGATCCGCCCATTGTCTGCGGGCTTTATCATCACATCCCGTACACTTTGAGCTCTCAGAGACTGAAATAATAGAAGCAGCATCCCTATGAGGAGACATGCTCGACTCACACTCAACATCATGAAACAGTGTATTAATACAGTTGCTTGATATTACCATCAAGTTTCAAAAGCAAAAAAAAAGGAGCTTAAAATTAAGCTCCTTTAAAAATGCTATTGATTTTAGAATTTGTCCCAGAACAGTTTAGTGACCTGCTCATCACCACCAATGGCAGTACTGGCAGCTGTCAAAGAAGCAGGATTAAGTGTAGCTTCTCTTATCGGATAGATGAATCTTACAGGAATTTCATCAACGGTAGTAATAGTCTCCGCAATGTTAAATCCATCAAAATCCAATCTTCTCCAGGTAGTCCATCCCTCGTATCCTCTGTTGTAAAGAGCAATCCAGGCCTGTATACCAATCATCTGCTTATAATCCGCACTTGAGTAAGCTGGAAGGCTTGCTATGTAAGCAGCTGACCCAGCCAATCCCCAATCCGCAAAGCTTGATGTAATACCTGCTTCATATAATTCTTGTGCAGTACCAGTGAAAGGAGCAGCTAATGTCATTCCTTTCTCAACAGCCTCAGCAGCTAAGAACAGCAGTTCAGTATAAGTGATAATGCTTGCCGAAATATCTGGCTCAAAGAACATCGTTCCGATTTTTGTTTTACCGGCGTAACCATTAGCTGTACCATAGGTACCACCTATATAAGCTTTAACTTCTGTAGAGTCAGCAGCCAATACAGTGTAAGGTAACATCGCAGTCGTAACGGCAACAAGAGAATCTTCACCATCTACATCCTCATAAACAAGGAATTTAGGTGAATTCAATACCGAATCTTTCTTACTTCCGGTTGACGGATCAACTTCATATGGAAAAGGCATCGTTTCCGTAGCAAACAACTGTAAACGTGGATCCAGCAATGAATCCAACAAGTCAACAACAGTATTTGCAATCACAAAGTCCTTTCTTCCACTTAGCACCAAATCTTCGTATAGAGGATTGGTACTTGGGGGAGTAGCACTGTAGGTGATTGTAGTGTTCTCTGCACTACTTGAAATCACACCTGTAGCCAGGGCTTCAGTAATCCAGGTTTGAGCCAAAGTTGGATTTGCATCGATCAGCATCACACCCATTCTAAACTTCAAAGAAGCCGCAAACTTCACCCACATGGCGGCATCTCCACCATATACAGGGTCCTGCGCCTCTGAGAACCCGTCAAAAGCTGGGTCGATATTATCGATGGCGTTATCCAACATATCTACGCAAGCTTGATAAATGGTCAGCGCATCGTCATACTTGGGAGTAAGGTTATCTGGATCAAGGGCCTCGCTAAAAGGCACATCACCAAATGTCTCCACAAGGAATGAATAGACATACGCTGTATTGATGTCTATGATCAACTGCTGATTCAACTCTTGCTCATCAGGAACCGTCGCATCCGGGTTAGCGATGATAAAAGCTTTACCATCAGCCATATCCTTCAGTGCTTCCCTATATGCATTTGTAAACAGGTTATCAGGATTTTCCCTTGTAACCATATTGTAACCAGACTCATCCGGGTAGGTCGTCTGTGCCCAGTACTGGGCGTATAGTCTAAACACGTTTTCGTTAACGTTCGTGTTAGTCATCATATCGAACATTTCTCTAAGACCATTGGTAAACAAATCTTCACCAGGCACCTCAACAGGATACGTCTTAGGAGTGTTCAATTTATCCATTCTATCGTCACAGGCAAACAGTGTTGCCGCTGCGAATATTGCTATTAATATTTTTTTCATAATCTAATCTTTTCAGTTATTAGAAGTTGAAATCTACTTTGAAACCTACTGTTCTTGTTGTTGGGTAAGAACCTGATACGTAACCTTGCGCATTACCTGCACCTAGACCAGACTCGGGATCAGCGTAAGGAAGGTATTTCTTAATGATCCATAGGTTTCTACCTACAACTGAAAGGTTGATATTCTTAGCAAATCCACCAATCAAGTCACTAGGCAAACTGTAGCTTAATGCCAACTCTCTCAATTTGATATAAGTAGCATCATAAACAGTTAGCGCTGCGGGGTTTCTAGCACTGTTACCCCAGTAGAACACACCACCATAGTAATCAGCACGTCCATAAACTTCATTTGGAGTTCCATCAGCCTGAACACCTTCCAGCTTAATACCTCCTCCATCAGCTACAGGTAGTCTCCAATCATTCCCTAAATCATTGGTTCCAACAGTATTAGCGGTAACACCAGTTCCTTGTCCATAATGCATATCCAATGAGTAAACATCACCCCCTTGGGACCAGTCAATCAGGAAGCTTAAGTTCAGGCCTTTATATGATAGGGAGTTAGTAATACCCATCATCCAATCCGGATTAGGATTACCAATTACCTGATCAGGAACAGCTGCATAATAACCACTTGAAGTGACTACTTTTTCACCATCCAAATACTCAAACCCGGTGCCCCTAAGTACTCCGAAAGGCTCACCAACAGTGGCGTTCAATGACACACCGCCCTGGTAGCTTTGGATAACAAAGTTTTCAATTCCCTGGGCCAGAGACTTAACCTCACTTCTGTAAGCCGTCCAGTTTACAGTTGCATCCCATGAGAAATCACCAACTTTTACTGGAGTACCTGACAAGGTAAGTTCAAGTCCATGATTATTGATTTCACCACCGTTTACTGTTTTGTATCTGTAACCAGTCGCTCTTGACACTTCAATGGTCATGATCTGATTGAAAGTATTGGTATTGTACGCTGCAACATCAAATCTCAATCTGTTATTCAAAACTGAACCCTCCAAACCGAACTCCAAACTTTTTTGTCTTTCAGGCTCTAGTTCAGGGTTTCTTCTGTATGAAGAAGCGGTGTAAATAACAGCCTTATCAAAATTATCATTTCTCAAATAGTAGTCCTTGGTGTTCAATGGATCTGTGTCGTTACCTACCTCAGCGTAGTTCAATCTTGCCTTACCGAAGTTCAACCATGGAAGGTCAACCACTTCAGAGAAGATAAAACTCAAAGCTGCTGAACCATAGTTGTAAGCATTGTTACCAACAGGAAGTGCAGAAGAAATATCTCTTCTTCCGGTCAAATCAAGGTACAACATGTCATTGTAACCTAAATTTACATTACCAAAGAAACCATAAACTTCCTTCTCCTGAATGGTCTCAACAGGAAGAGGCAATTTATTCTTTGAGTTATTGATCGTATATAAATCCGGAATCGCCAAACCTCCTGAAGTAGACTGCCATACAGACTCAAAATTCTGAACTCGAATATTTGAACCCACTAAGGCGTATAAAGAAAGATCAGAGGATAATTTTCTGTTAACGGATACCAAGAAGTCGTAATTCGCTTCTGTTACCTCTCTATCTTCTCTATGATAACCGGACTGCTCGTCCAATTTTTGGATACCAAACTCCTGTGGCACACTACCTACCGCTCTTCGTTGCTCTCTTAACTCAGTATAGTGGTCGAGAGAAACTCTACCAGTGATATTCAACCAGTCAATTGGGTTAAAATCCAATGATACGTTACCGAAGGTTCTATTTCTTTTATCTGTCTGGTAGTTTTTGTGTCTCGTCCAATATGGGTTATCCCAGAAAATCGGATCAAAATCACCTCCCGCGGCATCGTACATATTCCATGTTACATTTCTGCCTGTTTCGAAGAACAAATCCTTCTGATCCTTTATACTAACATTAGTCTCCCACCACTGTCTGAATTCCGACATCAGGTTATCACCGTAACCTGTAGAGTTTCTACCTGTTACATCCTGAGCACTGATGTTAGCATTAACAGTTGCTGTCAACTTAGGATTGATTTTGCTAACCCCTGAGAAATTAATGGTATGTCTTAGCAGATCACTGTTTGGAAGGATACCAGTTTGATTAAAGTTGGTATATCCAAGTCGGAAAGTATTATTTTCACTTCCCCCAGATATTGAAACAGAGTTATTCCAAGTTAAAGACGTTTCAAAGAAATCAACCGGAGTACTTTCGGCAGCAGACCAGGCATAAGGCTTGCCAAAATTCGGTGATTCAGGAACGAATGAATCCCAATGCCAAACATTAAGAGTTGGATCAAATTTTTGACCGTATGAGGCATCTTCGTAAGTTGGAACAGTCCAGTCCGCCTGGTCAATGGTTCCATCACCATTATTATCGTAGTAATCATCGAAAGGACCTCCGTCATTACCATAATAGTAATTAGAATAACCAGCACCGTATTGATCCTGATATTTCACAAAGGTCTTTTTATTAATTTTACCTATTATTAGACCACTAGAAACCGAAACACCAATACCCTGACCACTTTTCCCCTTCTTGGTAGTAATGATCACAGCACCATTAGCAGCTCTTGATCCATAAAGCGCAGTTGCCGCAGCACCTTTCAAAACACTGATGCTTTCGATACTCTCAGGATTAATATCAGAAGCTGCGTTACCATAGTCATAACCGTATCGACCACGCTGCTGGTAATCATCATTACCAGTTCTGTTATCGATAGGCACCCCATCCACAACAAAGAGTGGCTGATTTGTTCCTGAAATTGAATTGTTACCTCTAATAACAATGTTCGTAGAACCTCCAAAGTTATTATTGGTCCTAATCTGAACACCAGCAACTTTACCAGATAAAGAGTTGACAAAGTTTTGCTCTTTAGCCTGAGTTACCGCATCACTATCCAGAGTCTGCGTTGCATAACCTAATGAGGCCTTATCTCTGGAAATGTTCATGGCAGTTACGACCACTTCGGTCAACTGTTGAACATCCGAGCTCATTCCCACATCTATAGTAGACCTTGTTCCGATTGAAACTTCCTGAGTCTGCAATCCCACAAATGAGAAAACGAGCGTGCCTCCATCTTCAGGTACACTAATTCTGTAGTTACCATCCAAATCAGACGTTGTACCTGTAGTAGTTCCTTTCAGAACTACGTTCACTCCTGGTATCCCGCTGCCGTCCTCGGCAGAGGTGATCTTACCAGATACCGTTCTTTGCGCCATTGTCCCAAAGACAACAGCTAAAGACATGAAACTGAGTAGTAGAATCCTCTTCATATCATACTGTTTAAATTGAACATTATGTTTACATGACTAAATTTATAATAATTATATGGTATTGAACAAAACCAATAAATGTTTTGACAATTGCCATAAAAGGGGTGTTTTGATTGTAAAATCGGGAAAAACAGGATATTTCAATCTCAGAACATCCCAATTAAAAAAATCACCAAATATTCATCGCTAATTCCCTGATCTACTTGAATGAAATTTGGGGTGATTTTTTTGAAAAAAATTGTAGATTTTTTAGACGAGCGGTTAAAGGATTACTTTAAGACTCTGAAAGTGATTCTACGGTTAATTCGATATACCTCCTCGGACTCCCCTGCTTGTAACGGACGACTGCTTCCAAAACCCTTTGCAACCATTCTTTTGGGGGATATTCCTCTTGACTTCAGATAATTGAATACAGATTCAGCTCTTTGGAGAGATAAGCGAACATTATAGTCATCTTCCCCCTGACTATCTGTATGCCCTTCAATCTGAAATTGTACTTCAGGGTTAGATTCCAGAAACTTAACAATACTCTCTAACTCAAGTCTTGATTTATCACTTAGCTTATACCGGTCAAATTCAAAATATATATTCTTTAGCACCACCGAACTTCCCGGCTTTATGGGCTTCAAATCAACATTTACCGTATCTGGACGCAATAATTCATTGCTTCTAGACTCGAATGAAAGGTTCTCGAACAGATATTTTTCCCTATCTACAAATACACCATACTCAACACCTGCCGTCAATGCAATGAAATAGGAACCTGAAGCGGGATCTGAAAACGCAAGGTATTCATCAGTACTATCAGACAAGTTCAATAGCCGCAGTCTTGCTCCTAATGGCGCTTTAGTCTCCTCATCCCTAACCAAACCCGTTACATAACTCACTTTACTTACTTCAAACGTATCTGATTCGATTTTGAAATTAACAATCTTGCTTTCAACCACCATTCCACGTTCCATTCTCTCTTTAGAATAATAGGCCTCAGTGCCATCAGGGGCAATGAACAGCGAAACTTCATCTTTATAAGAGTTAATCGGGTAGCCCAAATTCACTGGTTGTGACCAAACATTATTCTCTTTTTTAGAAAAAAACAGATCATATCCTCCCAATGATGGATAAGAATTACTTGAAAATAGTAGAATATTATTGTTTGCGTGAATAAATGGAGTGGTTTCGTCTTTCCAACCGTTAATCGTTGACCCCATATTCACCGGCTGAGACCAATTCGTCCCATTAAGCGTGGTAACCCATAAATCCCTATTACCAAATCCTCCCGGACGGTTACTTGAAAAATAGATCTTTCGTCCATCAGCACTAAGAGAAGGCTGAGAGTCCCAATGCTTTGAATTCACCACTTCCCCCATATTCCGCGGCTCCGACCATTCATTACCTTCTCGCGTACACATAAATAAGTCACAGCTTCCGATAGTCCGACCATCATCACATGAGGTAAAGACCAAGGTTCGACCATCTGCTGATATAGAACAGGCTCCTTCATTCAGATCGGTATTGATCATCGGAGATATAGATTCTCCTTCACTCCACCCTGAATCAGAGCGTACACTAAACACAATATCCTCATCGGCACCCGGGTGATTCGCATCCCGCTTGGTATAGAGTAAGGTTCTTCCATCTACAGCAAGGACTGGGAAATATTGAAGAGCAAAGCGGTTGACACTGGCGGGCAATTCGTTCAATACCAGATCATCTTGATTTTTAATGGCTTCCAGGGAGAATTCGATACTTTCAGCCAATAGCTTGATGTTCGGGTCATTCGATAAATCAGGCTTCAAATTCAATAGTTGCGTCATAGCCTGATCAGCGAGTTCATAATGACCAAATGAAAAATTTAAATATGCCAGATTTTTCCAAATTCCCCAACTCACCTTTTCCTTAGGAGTAACCTCAGAATATCCCTGATAGTATTTAAGACTAGATTCCTGATCCCTGTAAAGGGAATAGATCGTTGCTAGCTTGAGATAGGCCTCCCGAAAACTGTTATCCTTTTTTATAGCACTCTCAAATAGCGCTATTGCAGTTTCAAAGTTCCTGTCAATAACTGCTTGCTCTCCCTTTTCGAAAAGCTTGATGGCCTTACCACTAGAAGTTGAATACTTCTGCGCGGACAGTACCAGAGAACCGAGAAAAAAACACAGAAAAAATAACTTTCGAAGATCAATCAAGGAATGTTCAGGTATTTGTGAGTCTGTAAAGATATCCTCCATTTTGGATTCTTCTTCACATAATCAACGATGAGGGGCATCATCGCGTTTCTTTTACCCCATTCCGGCTGTAAATAAAGCTGGGCTTCTGCGTTCATTTTAGATGCATGTTCCTCAGCCCAGGAAAAATCTGATTTATTATATATTATGACCTTAAGTTCATTGGCCTGCTGATAATATTCAGCCAGCGGAGCCTTAAACTTCTTGGGAGAAAAGCATATCCAGTCCCAATTACCAGTGATTGGGTACACACCTGCTGTCTCCACATTGGTTTGCAGCGAGCTTTGCTTAAGCACATCAGTTAAAGAAGTCAGATCATACATTAATGGCTCCCCTCCAGTTACCACCACAACTTTGGTACCTGATGATTTTGCCTGCTCCACCATTTTTAAGATATCAACCTCAGGGTGATCACTAGCTTCCCATGATTCCTTCACATCGCACCACACACAACCCACATCACATCCACCCAAACGGATGAAATATGCCGGAGTACCCGAGTAAAAACCTTCACCCTGTATGGTGAAGAAAGATTCCATTAACGGAAGTTTCGATCCTGAAATTGAATCAGCCATTCAAATGCTGCTGCTCGTACGCTCTCATGGTATTTAATAGTAGAGAAGCAATGGTCATCGGTCCAACACCCCCAGGTACCGGAGTGATGTAAGAACTGATTTCTGACACTGCCTCATAATCCACATCACCACTCAACTTAAATCCTGTTTTACTTGATGAGTCCTCTACTCGTGTGGTTCCTACATCTACGATCACCACGCCAGGCTTCACCATGTCTTTTGTAATCAGGTTAGGTTTTCCTACGGCTACAATGAGTATATCGGCTTCTTTCGTATGAGACGCTAAATCTGTAGTGTATTTATTGCAAACCGTGACGGTGGCTCGACCTTCCTCCAATAACATCATGCTTAAAGGAGCTCCAACCAATCTGCTTGATCCAACTACCACACAGTGTTTACCTTCCAGAGGAATATCGTATCTTCTTAATATCTCCATCACACCAAAAGGAGTGGCCGGAAGAATCAAAGGATTCTTTGACACGATACTGCCAAAATTCTGATTAGTAAAACCGTCGACATCTTTTTCAGGTTTGATCCGCTCCGTTACTTTTTCCACTGAGATGTGTTCAGGTAATGGCAACTGAACAATAAAACCATCTATATCCTCATCGTCGTTAAGCTGATCAACATGCTTGAGCAGTTTATCCTCTGAAATGGTACTCGCAAAGTGCATTAAGGTATAATCAAACCCTACTGCTTTGCACGCCTTAATCTTGCCATTTACATAAGTATGACTTGCGCCATCATCTCCTACAATAATGATTGCCAAATTTGGAGCTCGCTTATCTTCCTTTTTGAGTTGCTCTACTTTGAGCGAAACTTCGCTTCTAATATCGGAAGCCACCTTTTTACCATCAAGGATTTTAGAACTTGAAGTTGGATGTGAGGAGTTGGAAGTCATTAGATCAATTTATTTCTAAAGCCAATAATCATATTCATCAAATTGTAAGCGCGAAGATAAAAATCATTGAACTCTTCTCCACTCATATAATCTCTTCGTTTTGCCTTGTGCAAGCAGGTAACAACTTCAGCTAAAGACCTTATTGAATACCCAAGAAATCTCCTGAACTCCGCATTGGATTGAAGAATTGATCCCTCAGAAATATTTAATCCAACTGAATTGACAGCTCTTCTTATTTGAGATGTAAGATTGAAGTTTTCATTATCAGGAAAATCTTTCGAAGCCTTAAAAACCATCTCAGCAAAATCCATTGAATCCTGCCAGATTCTCAACTTTTCAATTTTAAACCCAACTTCCTGCTTCGTACTCCCTTCCCTCAAACTAGTCCAGTTTCAATACCGCCATGAAAGCCTCCTGTGGAATCTCCACGTTACCTACCTGACGCATTCGTTTTTTACCTTTTTTCTGTTTTTCAAGAAGTTTACGCTTTCGCGAAATATCACCTCCGTAACATTTAGCCAAAACGTTTTTCCTCATGGCCTTTACGGTTTCTCTTGCAATAATTTTTGTTCCAATTGAGGCCTGAACCGCAATTTCAAACATCTGTCGAGGGATTAGCTCTTTCAGTTTTTCACAAAGTCTTTTACCCCATTCGTACGCCTTATCTCTGTGAACAATTGCTGATAGTGCATCAACTTTTTCCCCATTGAGCATGATATCCAACTTCACCATATGCGACTGACGATACCCAATCAGTTCATAATCCAATGAGGCATACCCTCGTGATATTGTCTTTAATTTATCAAAGAAATCGAAAACAATTTCGGCCAGCGGCAACTCAAAAGTCAGCTCAACCCTGTCACTGGTTAGGTAAACCTGGTTTTTGATTTCACCTCTTTTATCCATACACAGAGCGATCACTGCTCCAATATATTCCGATTTCGTAATGATCTGCGCTCTGATGTAAGGCTCCTCCACATGAGAAATATAATTTGACTCAGGCAACTCTGAAGGCGCACTCACCTTAACAATTTCTCCATCTGACTTAATCGCATGGAATCGTACCGACGGCACGGTAGTGATTACCGTCATATCAAACTCACGCTCCAGTCTCTCTTGCACAATTTCCATATGCAACATACCTAGGAATCCGCATCGGAACCCAAAGCCAAGCGCCATGGATGTCTCAGGTTCCCAAACCAGCGATGCATCATTGAGCTGCAACTTCTCCATTGAAGCCCTTAATTCTTCGAATTCACTGGTCTCTACCGGGTAAATACCCGCATAAACCATCGGTTTCACATCCTCAAACCCTTTGACCTGACGTTGAGTAGGCCTATCAACATGGGTAATCGTATCCCCAACTTTGACTTCTTTTGCCACCTTAATACCGGAAATTATGTAGCCAACATTTCCAGCTTTCAATTCCTTACGTGGCTCGTGATCCAGCTTCAATACGCCAATTTCATCTGCTTCGTAAACTTTCCCCGTATTAACGAATTTGACTTTGTCACCCTTCTTGATCGTACCATTAAACACTCGGAAGAATACTTCGATCCCTCTAAATGAATTGAAAACTGAATCAAAGATCATCGCCTGAAGCGGCTCCTCCGGATCGCCTTTTGGTGATGGGATTCTTGCGACGATGGCATTCAGTATATCCTCAATACCAATTCCCTCTTTGGCACTGGCGTGGATGATATCCTCTTTGGCGCATCCTATCAAATCGATAATTTGATCAGAAACCTCCTCAGGCATGGCGCCTGGAAGGTCGATTTTGTTAAGCACCGGAATTATTTCCAAATCATGCTCAAGTGCCAGATACAAATTCGAGATGGTCTGAGCTTCAATACCCTGTGAGGCATCCACAATTAATAATGCCCCTTCACAAGCTGCAATTGAACGAGAAACCTCATAAGAGAAATCCACGTGTCCTGGAGTGTCAATCAGGTTCAAAATGAACTCCTTACCACCTTTTAGATAGTTCATCTGGATTGCGTGACTTTTGATAGTAATACCTCTTTCACGCTCCAAATCCATGTTATCCAGCAACTGAGCTTGCATGTCCCGATCAGATACCGTTTGGGTAAATTCGAGGAGACGATCAGCAAGGGTACTCTTGCCGTGATCGATGTGAGCAATGATGCAGAAATTACGAATATGATCCATATGAACTATTAAAAGTGGGCAAAGTTAGCACAAACAATAGTCATTATTGAAGCTTTACGTAATAAGGATTTTGGGAGATGAAGGAATCCCCTATTCTTTATTTTTAGTGTCCATTGAAATGGTTACCGGCCCATCATTGACCAGCGACACTTTCATATCAGCACCAAACTCACCAGTATAAATGCTAAGCCCGGATTTCTTTAGATCTTCAACAAATTTCATGTAAAGAGGGATGGCAATTTCTGGTCTGGCTGCTTTAATGTAGGAAGGACGATTACCTTTTTTTGTACTCGCGTGAAGCGTAAATTGACTCACCACCAACAACTCTCCTTTATGATCCAGAATACTCTCATTCATGACACCCTCCGAATCTGAAAAAACTCTCAAATTCAAAATTTTCCTGGTTAGCCAATCGATGTCTTCCAAACCATCAGCCTCCTCAATGCCTAACAAAATCAACAGACCTTTTCCAATCCGGGATTTCACTACTCCATCAATAGTAACAGAGGCCTCGGAAACTCGCTGAATAACTACACGCATAGTTTAAGCACCAGCTTCCTCCCAGCTCAGAAATTGATCGATATCTTCTTTGATGCTTCGGAAAATAAAAAGAACAATGGAGATATCATCAGTAAATCCCAGCGCAGGAATAAAGTCAGGCAGAAGATCAAGTGGTGTAATAAAGTACACTAATGCAAAAACAAGCATCAGCATGGACTGAATAGAAAAGCTGTGATATTCCCCGGTCACCTGCGCTTTTACCATACGAATAATAGTCTGCAAATGATAGATAAAATTTTGCTTACCCTCCCCATCCTGAGAAATTTCATCAATTTTATCCTTGACCGATTCCAGGAGCTTTTTCACCCTCTCATTGTTTGAAAGGGTTTCCTTTGCCCGTGTCATCATCGCATCTATTTTCTTATTAGCCATCAGCTTAAAATAACTCTTTTATCTCCCCTTTCAAAAAGTGGATAGCGCCTTTAATCGTATCGCTTTGGTTTTGCATTGATTTTTCCAAAACTAATCGTGCCAGCTCAATACTTGCCGCATCGGCTTTCACCTCATTTCCTGCTTCATTAATTAATGAAATCAGTTGCTCCACAGCACCTGAAACAAAAGACCACGCGTCATCAGAGATATAAACTTGTTGAGACAGGTTATGGTTATATTCACTCCGAATCTCACTTACCAACATACTTTGCAATTCTTTCGCGGTCATCCCGCTTTCATTTAAACGCGGTATGATGTTATTAGGAGAAATACGCTCCAGAAGCAAGCAGATACGCTCATAGGCCTGAAGCCGAATGGGCATCACCACCTCTTGATTTTTATGTCTTAAGGTTTGCTGATATTCATCCAACTGACGCTGCATAAATGAACGCACCATCAAATACACGGCGTATAATACAATGATTGCAGGTAAGGTAATTTTCAGAAGGTCGTAAACCATCTCCATTGGATCGGTGTTAAGAGTTTATCATTTTTGTCAAATCGACATATAACTTTGCTGCTACGTTTATTGTGGAATTATTCCACCACCCCAAAACGTAAAGCGTTCCAAAAATAACCATTTTCTTTGGCCACAAAATGCAACCGGTAACAATTACAGAAAAAGCACTCGTTGAGATCAAAAACATTCTGAAAAACAAGAATATTCCTTCAGGATATGGCCTCCGTGTAGGTGTGAAGGGTGGGGGCTGCGGTGTGTCCTTCGTCCTCGGTTTTGATAAAGAAAAAGAAGGAGATTTATCCTATGAAGTAGATGGTGTTCCTGTCTATGTTCAAAAACGTGAAACGATGTTTTTGGTCGGGAAGGAAATTGATTGGTACGAAGGTGAAACGGAAATGGGTTTTGTATTTAATTCGGGAGGATCATGAGCCCGAAAGAACTGATAAAACAATGGGTGGTACATTTCAACAATGGAGATGCCAATGCTTTAGCTGAACTATATCATGCTGATGCAATTAACCATCAGGTGGTATGGGATCCGATAGAAGGTAGAGAGAATATCAAAATGATGTTCGAAAAGGATTTCTCCCGCGCTCAAATGACATGTGTAATAGAAAATATATTCGAGGATGGTGAATGGGGGATACTCGAATGGAAAGATCCACTGGGACTAAGGGGGTGTGGCTTTTTTCAGATAGTCGATGAAAAAATCAAATTCCAGAGAGGCTACTGGGACCATCTGTCATTCACAGAACAACAGGGCTTTCCCAAGCCCGAATAAGGATATCCACTATCCCTCCATCTCAACCACCGCACGCTGACAAAGCCCCTTGATTGGTGGATTGTACTTGGAAACTTTTACAGTGGTGCTTTTAATTCGGGGAAAATGAGCTTTGAGGTCTTTAATAATCTTTCCAGCCAGGTGCTCCAGGAGTAAGGCATCCACGGCCATCACACCAGCCACAATTTCGTAGACCTTTTCGTAGTTGACCGTACCTTCCAGATGATCTGTCTCTGCCGCTTCTGAAAAGTCCACCTCAATAGTTACATCAACACTGTACTTATTGCCGATAATACGCTCCTCTTCGTAATAACCATGACGAGCGTAAAACTCCATGCCCTCTAAAGAAACCTTGCCCATAACCTTTACTTAGTCCTCTAGTTCGTCAAAGAATGAACCTCCCTGATTGGACTTAACCGGTTGTTTTGGCTTCACAATCTTCTCAGAAGCAGCAGGTAGCGACTTTTTCCTCACCTCTTCTTCACTGATCGGCTTCATCACCTTTGGCTTGATCTCGAGATTTTCCTTATTAATGCGCTTCTCCGATTCACGTACGATCTCTTTTACTTTCTTTGTATGATCCTCAAGCTTAAACTCCGCCTTCTTGTTGACCGTTCTGTCAATTCTTTCTGTCACATCACCAGTGAAATTTTTTAATTCCGAAATAATGGTGGATCTCAGATTTTCGAGTGTCCGATAATTTTCCTCCAGGTCCTTTACTGCCTCCTGCATTTCGTCGATTATGTCACGAGCCTCAGATTCGGCCTTTTCAATGAGGTTTTTGGCCTTGGATTTTGCCTCACCAAGCATGGCTTCAGCATTCATCTGCGTTTCCTTCAGGTGAAGTTCAGCAGCTTTGTTCGCCTGTTCGACCAGGCTTGCACCGGTATCTTCCGCTGTTTTAAGAGTTTTAAACAAAGAGCTTTCTACCTCTCTAAGTTTTTTAACCTCCTTTTCTGCCTGTTCCAGTTTGATCCGGTATTCTTTATTTTCATCCAGAACTCTTTCCCATTCATTCGAAAGTGAAAGGAGAAAAGCCGATACTTCATCTTTATCGTAGCCTCGAAGCTTTTTCTCGAAGTTCTTTTGTCTAATTTCTAATGGTGTGATCTTCATATCAGGAAGCAAAATTAATGTCCCACAAGGAAATAGTACGATCGTCACTGCAAGAAACCAAAGTTTCTTTATGATTGAGCCACAGTAACTTATTTACCGATGTGCCGTGTCCGGCGTGCCTTGCCTTATCAATTACCTTGAGCAGTTTAAAGGTTTGGGCATCCCACACCTTTATCGACTTGTCCATGCTACAAGATACAAAATGTTGTCGGTCGGGACTAAACGTCAGATGATTGATCGTATACATATGTGCGACGATTTCCTCCACACACTTATATTCGTTATCTGTATCCCAAAATTTAATCCTTGCATCACGCCCCGCACTTAGCAATAAGGGTAACTCAGGGTGATAACACAGACTAAAAACTGAATTAGAGTGTGCCTCAATTTCATGCAAAACCTTATAATCATCCATTGACAATATTCTGACCTTATGATCGCTGTAGCCTACCGCCATTTCAGATTTATGCTGATTGATCGCTATGGCCCTGATACTCTTGGGGGACAGTTTTTTCCTGGTTACAATATTCAAATCCCAATCCAGCACAATCAACTCCCCATCTCCGGCACCCACATAAATATACTCTTGAGAAGATTGGATATCAAAAATGGACTCACTTGTCAGTGCTACTGACTTTACCTCACTTTTGTTCTCAACATCTATGAGATGCACTCCGCTAAAGTTTTGTCCCACCACCAATAGATTATGGGGCTCATTGTACTCCATAGCGTATACCGAAGCTGGGACCTTTACAATCATCTGCCCGACTTCCGGATTGTCTAAATCCCAACGCACAACCATTCCATCTCCTCCTGCTGAAAGAAATTGTGATCCATTTAATGGTTGGAGCGTATAAAGCGGCTCCTTATGTCCGGAAAGTGTTCTTATTTTTTGTACCTGAATGGGTTTTCTAAGCATATAGTTGGGTTCCTGTTGGGAATTCGGGATTAACAATCATACCAGTAAATTCATTCATCAATAATGACCAAATACCTGTATTTAATACTAAATTAACAATCCAATCCAGAATATATGCCACTACTACTTTCCAAAGCTATCAACGGCCATTCCGCATATGCCGTTTGGAACATCAAAGAGACCAACGAAGAATTGGCTCAAATGGTACCGGATATGCCTCCCAAGGACTATAAATTGGCTAAACAGGCCGAATGGATGGTAGGGAGAATTCTTATTCAAACACTTTGCGCAAAGTATAACATCCCGTACGAGGGAGTGGATGTGGAAGCCACTGGAAAGCCCTTTTTAAGAAACAAAAAAGCTGAGATCTCCATTACCCACTCATTTCCATTGGCAGCGGCACTTATTAATTTGAAATCTCCATGTGGTATTGACCTGGAGTTGCCAAGACATAAACTCATCCAGGTTAGGGAAAAATTTATCAATGGGTCTGAAGTGTCATACGCAGATGACCTGTCAAAACTGTGTGCCATCTGGTGCGCTAAAGAAGTCCTTTATAAAATCTACAGTAGAAAGAGACTCAGTTTGAAGGATGATACTTTCGTCAAATTCCTTTCGGATCAGCAAATCCTTGGAACAATAAGTAAGTCTATGAATGGAGCTTCGAAAGATTACGAGATTGTGCTGGAGGAAATTAAAGGATACGTCCTCGCCTATAATACCTGAAATAATTTTCAATCAAGCCCGATATATTGATCATCCAGTCTTTTCAATATGATCTTCACCTCGTCGGATTTATGATAGTCACCCAGTTTTTCGAAAGAAACCACAAGATTTCTGAACGCTCTTAAGACAATATCTAAAGGTGCGCATGGTTCATAGAAAAGCTCCTGAGGACTAATGCTCAGGTGATCCAAATAATTATCAATATCTGCCCGACTAAAAATGAGCCCCTTATTGAAACAATTGATGTAAAACTCATTGTATTCATCCTTATAAGTAAGAATGAAGAGGTTTGGCAGATTTACACCATAAATGGGCAAGCCCAGTTTCTGTGCGATAAGCATATAAACTGCACAAAGTGATATAGGATTACCCTTCTTTGATTCCAATACCGCATTGATCATGCTATTGGCAGGGGAATGAAAATTTTTGGTGTTAGCTCTGAATTTCAGTTTATCGAACAGGACAGAATTTAATATCCTTACCTGGTCGTAAGGCGTCAAATCTTCTTGAAACTCACGCCAAACTTCAACATATAACTGATGTACGTCTTGCTTAAGCTCTTCAAGATCGATGTCGGGGTATTGGTAAGTCGCTACCAGCCAAAGCCCTTCCAGCAAATCTTCTGCGCCATTGTCCTTCCATTCGATTAAGCGCTCTTGCACCAGTTCAAACTGCAGGGTATGAATAAGGTCTTCAATGCGTCGCTGAATCAATGGATTGAAGTTACTTTCCCACTCCTGTTCCAAAAGAGGGATCACACCAGTACCCAATTCCATCAATCTTTTTTCGACATGATTGACAATCTCCTCATCCTCATCTTCGAGCAATGTTACCAGTGCTTTTAATTCGCTCTCTTTCAAAACGGCTTTTAAATAATCTGAAATTAAACTTCGGGGTTCCTCTTTTAATATAACAATAAACCCGAAAAATGTGCTAAGGATCAGGTGCTATTATTTCTACTCGTTACCTGATTTTAGCTTTTTGTGCTTACGACCAAGTGGCTTCATAAAATCCTTAGGATATTGATCAAAGTGGATAGCGAGTTTATCTAAATCGATCAGCAACTGATTGAGGTTGTTATAAACAGAGTCATCTTTAATGAATTTACCCAGGGTTCCTTCACTATCCTTGAGATTCATTACGGTCTGATTGAGGTTATAAATAAGGGAATCCATTCCGGCAAGTGTCTGATTGATCTTCACATTACTTAAAGTATCAATCAAGCCTTCTGACTTGGATATGACCGGACCAAGCTGATCAATTTTGTCATTGAGACTATTAACTACTTCCGAAGTTGATGCTATGACCTTGGCGATGTTAGACTGGTTTTTATCTATCATGTAGTTGACCCCAACAATCATTTTTTGGAGCTCTCCGATAGTCTCATTGATCTTCTCTCCACTCCCCTTAAGACCAATCAAAATTTCATTAACCCTGGTAATCGTTGTATTTAGGTTATTGGCCACTGGTTGAGCGCTTTCCAAAATTTCTCCGAGACCTTTATCGATAACAGCATCAAGGGTATCTCCCGGTTCAGCTGGATTACTGAGGTTACCAACATTCAGAACAATACCTTTACTCCCTAGAAAGTCCGTATTTGACAAAGCAGCCTGAGCATCACTACCAAGGACTACAGATTCATCAATATCCAATTCGACAAGAATGAAATTATCCTTTTCCTGCAGTAAGCTTACTTCACTTACACGTCCTACCGTGAGGCCATTGATAATAACCGGGTTGGATTTATTTAAGCCCTCGACATTCTCATAAACAACATAATATTTATTGATCGGCGAGAAAAAGTCAGTACCCTTTAAAAAGTTGAAGCCCCAATAGAGCACACCACCTGCAAGAAGTGCTATTAGTCCTACTTTAAATTGTTTTGACATGCGGATTAATTCATGGATTCTATTTCCTGTTTGTAGTCCCTGAAAGCTCTGTAGATTCCTGAAGCGATATACACCTGATTCAGCTCATCGTTCAGCTCCTTTTCTTCCTTGGGATTACTAAGATAACCCACTTCTACTAAAACGCTAGGCATAGCGGAATTCCATAATACCCATAAGCTCGATTGTTTCACCCCCCGGCTATTTCGACCAACTCTATTCTGGAATTGATCTTCAATCAAGGAGGCTAATCTTAAGCTTCTTTCCTGATAAGCAGATTGAGTGAGGTTAAACAAAATATAAGATTCTGGTTTAGTAGGATCAAATCCATCATATCTGGTTTGATAATTCTCCTCCAAAAGAATAACTGAATTTTCTCTTTTCGCGACTTCAAAATTTCGGCTACTATTCTGAACCCCCATAACATAGGTCTCTGATCCATGAATTTTAGGGTTAGATATCCAGTTAGCGTGAATAGAAATAAAAAGATCCGCACCTACTTTATTAGCTAGTTCCGGACGTGATTCAAGCGTTGGGAAGCTATCGTCCTTTCTGGTATAGACTACATCAACTTCAGGTAAATTTTCCTTGATGATACGACCTAATTCCTTAGTTATTTTGAGCGCAATATCCTTTTCTTTAGAGATAGCGCCATGAGTACCGGGATCCCGTCCACCGTGACCAGCGTCTATAACAACCTTTTTGACCCTAACGTTTTTGACTCCTATCGTATTAAAGGAAGCCAAAACTAAGATCACCGAAATTAGAAATGGTACAGCAATATTTCTCACAGCATTCAGGTTATATACTAAAATCCAATACTTTTACGCAAAATTGTAAATTTTTGACTTTAAATTAAAATCCGAGAGGGCTTGAGGAGTTTCGTTTTTGCTTGTTTTTTTACGATTTTTTCAATTAATCTTTGGGCGCAAACGGATGATCAACTCGTTCCGTCTCTCCCTGAAGACTCAATTATCGCCAATCCTTCAAATAACTCACAAAAAGACTCAATTGTAAGTGTTTCTCCTCTAAAACAGGATTCAATTACCCGAACCCCTACTCCCAGACCTCAACAAAGGACACAAAGTGACATTGAGACCACAATCAACTACAGTGCCAAGGACTCAATTATATTCGATGTAGACAATCAAAAATTGTATTTATACGGGAAAGCGCACATCGATTATGACGATATGTCCATTGATTCTGAAAACACCAGTATAGATTGGGAGGAGAAAACACTCAGCTCCAAATTTCTGGTCGACTCTACGGGATCAAAATATGGAAAGCCTGTTTTTACACAGAAAAGCAAAGTTTACGAAACCAATGACCTCACGTACAATTTCAAAACCAAAAGGGCCCTTATTAAGGGTGCAGTAACTGAAAGCGATGGTGCTTTTATGCACGGCGAGGATGTGAAAAAAGATGAAGATGATGATTTGTTTATCAAAGGTGGAAAATACACCACCTGTAGCCTGGCCGACCCCCATTTCTTTATAGAATCAGACAAAATCAAAGTAATCCCCGGAAGCAAGGTCGTAACAGGGCCATTCAACCTAAAATTCAGAGAAATACCGACTCCACTTTGGGGACCCTTTGGAATGTTCCCTCAACCAAAACACCAGGCCAGCGGTATATTGTTTCCTTCATATGGTGAAGAGCAACGTAGAGGGTTTTTCTTAAGAGATATGGGGTATTACTTTGCTTTCAACGATTATATCGACCTCAGACTTACAGGTGACATTTACTCTAAAGGTGCACATGCAATCAATGCCACCTCCAACTATAAGAAAAGGTACAGCTACGGAGGAACCTTCAACTTTTCTTACAACCGTAACATATCCGATGATGTAGAAAATCCAATCGAAAGTAAGGACTATTGGATCAGATGGAACCACAGACCTGAAACACGTGGACTGTCAAGCTTCAGTGCTTCAGTTTCAGCAGGTACATCTACATATAACTCTAACAATAACATTGTCAGCCAAAACTATGAGCGAAGTATCAATTCTCAGTTTTCTTCGAATGTGGGTTATACTCAACGATTTCGTAACCTGCCATTCAACTTTGCAATGAATGCTCGTCATAGTCAAAACATCTCCACCAAGGTGGCGAGTTTGACTTTGCCGGATTTCACCATGAGTATGAACCGGATCTATCCATTGAAAAAGATCGTCAGCAACTCTAAATCTCCGTTGGCCAAGTTGAGTTTCAGCCATAATTTTGCCGCTAAAAATGAAATAACTAATAATATCTCGAGCTCTTCCATTGGGGGTATTAATGTGGTCAATGCTCAGCCACGAGATCCCGATGCTGAATTGCAAGATTTATTTGCCAACCTGGGCGATTTCCTTCCCTACGCCAAGTCGGGAGGTAGACATACTATCCCGGTCAGTACTTCTTTCAGTCTTCTGAAATATTTCACAGTCAGCCCTAGTTTCAATTACCAGGAGGTATGGTACCTCAAAGAGTTGGATTACACCTTTGTGCCAGAAGAAAATGGAGTAAGGGTAGATACCGTAGATGGTTTTAGCCGCGCAGGCAGTTGGAACACCGGTGCCTCTATGAATACCCGGCTCTATGGATTTGTTGCCTTTGGTGGAGATGGGAAAATTCAGGCTATCCGTCATGTTGCTACTCCAAGCGTTTCATTTAGCTACAGCCCTGATTTTGGATCAGAAAGGTATGGTGTGTGGGAAGATGTTCAAATAGATACCCTGGGCAATACCCGAAGACTCTCTAAGTATCAAAATTTTGCCTATGGCTCACCAAGTGGCTCTAAGAGCAAGACCATGAGTTTCTCCCTAAGCAACAACCTTGAAATGAAAATCCGTGATGATAAGGACAGCACGCAAGACTACAGAAAAGTTAAGATTTTCGACAACCTGTCCATGAGCTCCGGTTATAACTTCGCTGCCGATTCCTTTAAGTTGAGCAATATCAACTGGAATGCAAGAACTTCCTTTTTTAAGGGTGCCATAAGCGTCAGCTTCGGAGGTGTCTTTGACCCATACGTCTATCAGCTTCTCAGTAAAACAACCGATGCCGGGGGGAATACACGAGTATCTCAACGACGCCTTGATCAATATGCATGGAATCACGGGGGTGGTATCGGCCAACTCTCCTCACTGAATACCTCAATTAGCTTACGACTGAAGCCTAAAAACACGAAAGGAAAATCTGACACCAGCGAGGACCCTTATAACAGAGCCGACACTTTTTCAGACACCAATGGGTTCATTGATGAAAAAAATGGACTGACCGATAATCCTTATGCTACAGATGAAGAACTCGACTACATTATGCAAAACCCAGAGGAATACGTCGATTTCGATATGCCCTGGAGTTTGAATGTCCAATATTCAATCAATCGTAGGAAAACGGGGTTTGATGAAGCAAAACTTACCCAAAGCATGTCTTTTAGTGGATCTGTAAGTCTAACGCAAAAAACCCAGGTTTCTTTCCGGTCAGGTTATGACTTTGAAGCCAAAAAGATGACCACCACCAACATCAATGTGAACAGGGACCTTCACTGTTGGTCTCTTACATTTAGCTACATCCCTTTCGGATATTATCAATCCTTCAGTTTGTCTATTCGCCCAAGGTCCGCACTCCTTCAGCAACTTAAAATCGATAAGCGAAGAAGTTTCCAGGATTTATTTAACAGGTAATGTCTCCCGATGACACGTCAGGTTGAAAAAACATGGCGGTTATGTTTATAATTGCGGAATATGAAGCCGTTGAAATGTATCATTGTCGAAGATGAGCCTGAATTCATTGAAATCCTTCAATTTTTACTTTCAAAAATTGAAGGTATTGAAATAGTGGGTGCCTATGGCGATACCGTAAACGCGGCAATACAAATTGAAAAAAGGAAACCTGACTTCATCTTTCTTGATATTAACATTTCGGGCTTGGAAGGTCCTGAGTTTGTTGAAGTACTGGATCACAAGCCAAAGATCATCGTAATTTCAGCTCATACGGAGGGCTTTATGAAACATTACCCTGAAGTCCCTTACGTGGACTTTGTACAAAAGCCACCTACACTCCAAAGACTCAAAGAGGCCATCGCTAAATGTCAATTCTGAGTTTTTTCATTGAAGCAATCGAAGTAATTTCGCATATCAATTTCTGAATTTAACCCATGGGAAGAGCATTCGAATATAGAAGAGCAGCGAAAGAGGCACGCTGGGACAAAATGTCCAAATTATTTCCGAAACTGGCCAAAGCCATTACCGTAGCGGTGAAGGAGGGTGGCTCAGAGCCAGAAATGAACGCCAAGCTGCGTACGGCAATTCAAAATGCCAAAGCGCAGAACATGCCAAAAGACAACATTGAGAATGCGATCAAAAGAGCTTCCGGAGGTGATGCTTCCGATTTTGTAGAAGTGATCTATGAGGGTAAAGGGCCACATGGTGTATTAGTTTTTGTCGAATGTGCCACGGACAATACAACCAGAACGGTCGCCAATGTAAAGTCCTATTTCAATAAGGCAGGGGGTAGTATTGCCCCGAATGGCTCATTGGAGTTCATGTTTAGCAGAAAGGCTGTATTTGAATTTGAAAAGCCGGACGAGATGGACCTGGAGGAATTGGAATTAGAGCTGATTGATGCCGGACTGGAAGAAATCGAGGAAAACGAAAACATGGTTTATCTATATGCCGATTATACTAGTTTCGGAACTCTATCCAAGGCATTGGAGGAACATGAAATAGACATAAAAAAGGCTAACCTTCAAAGAATACCCACTTCTCCGGTAGAATTTACAGAGGAGCAAATGGAAGACATTGAAAAGATGTTGGATAAGATTGAGGACGACGACGACGTACAGCAGGTTTTTACCAACATCGCATAACAAAAAAAGGGCTCATTAAGCCCTTTTTTTATTCTTCTGACACTACCATACTCGAGTCATAGACTTTAGATTCATCCAGGTATCCATCAGCAATTACCGTCATCCGAAGATTCTCCTTATTTACAGAAATCATAGAAGACAATAAGATCGACGGAACCATCATTTTACCATTGCTAATGGTCAGATGTGAATCCGGGATAACTTCATTTTTAGCTAAAGCAAGTGACACATTCGCGGCAGTATGTGCCAGTGATTCAATGATTTTATAAACCGTCATGATCTGTGAACCTTCCAGTATTCTTCTGCAAGCATCTTCCTGAGCATCTTGTCCCGAGACAATAACTTTTCCTGTCAGACCGTGTCTATCTAAGGCCTGAATCGCGCCAATAGACAAATTATCACTTGAAGCAAGTATAGCATCCGGCTTGGTTTCAGATTTCTTTAGAAACTCATTTACTTTTTGAAAAGCCAGCTCCGTGTTCCAATTATCAATATCCGTATCGTAGATAAGATTGATATCTCCCTTTGTAATAAGTGGTTGTAATATATTCATCTGACCCAGGCGCAGAAACTTAGAGTTCAAATCTGTAGGAGACCCTCCCAGTACCATGTAATTACCTTCCGGAATCACCCTTGTGAGGTATTCCGCCTGCATTTCTCCAACCCGAAAGTTGTCAAATGAAACATAAAAGTCCAGGTTGCAATTCGGAATCAACCTGTCATAAGCCACCACCTTAACCCCTTTTGACCTGGCTTCTGTTACAAGTTCTGATAATGATTCTCCATCAATAGGCACCACAATCATCACATCAATTTTTTCGCTGATAAGGTATCTGATATCATCCTTTTGTGTGGCCACATCATCCTTTGCCTCCCTGACATAAACTTTAGCTCCTTTGGATTCAAGGTTACTCATCAGGTAGTCCCTGTCCTTTGCCCATCGACCATCAGCTGGTCCAAGGCTTATTCCTACTGTTGCCCTTTTCGATTGGTCTTTAGCTGGCCGGCTGTCACATGCCGTAAAAATCAGTGCAATAGCCATCACCAGGATGACAGATAGTGTTGGGGTTTTCATTGGCTTGGTCTAGTTTGTTGTTTATACCTATATAATTTAAGGAAAAAGACCTTCATATACAACCTACCATTTCAAGGCAAACAATGAGTAACTTTATATAGACGCTCAACACAATGAAATCAATTTCAATCTTCATTGGCTTCATTACAACACTGGTTCTTAGCTCGTGCAACAAAGAGTCTGATGTCCTCTCGGTGCTTCATTATGAAGATCAGACCCTGATGTTTTCTCATTGTCTTATGGAGGATTGGGGAGCCCATACTGGCACTCATTATAATATGGACTTCACGATAATAGGTGAATCAGTCTATTTTGAGAAACAAACCGATTACGCAGGACGGCCCTACTTTGTTTTTAGTGATAGCGTGGACTTTTTTGTTCTTATTGAATTGTTCTCTCCGGGGACTGAGCAGTTCACCACCGGAACCTTTCGTAAAAAATCACGTGATGAATCATTCGAGGAGATAGCCGAAGAATACATTTACCGACGTTTTTTATTTGGGACGGCCCAGGAAAATTTCTCAGCTATTGAGGGTAACGTGAAACTGGTTGCTTTCAAGAATGGCACCATAAGGATCACGTTTGACGTATTGTTAAATAATGATAACAGGGTCTCCGGCACCTATGAAGGAATTCCTGAATACGTTGAAGGGTACATTTTTTAACCAAAATAATTTTGGTTAACTCAAAATTAATAATGATGCAACCTTTGTTGCAACACAAGCATCTTCCTTACGAACGCTATCGTCTCAAATGCTTTTGATACAGAAAACAATCGCCGAAAACCAACTTCTGAAGGACTGCCTGAAAGGAAAACAACAGGCCCAAAAGGAGTTCTATGTGCGATTTGCGAGCAAGATGCTAGGCGCATGCGCCCGGTACATCCCTGATCGGATGGAAGCCGAGCACGTAATGGTAGGTGCCATGGTCAAGGCATTTGAAAAGTTGAAGCAATTTAAAGGGGAAGGTAGCCTGGAAGGATGGGTAAGACGAATTGTGATCAACGAATGTCTGATGTACATCAGAAAGAACAGAATGATGTCTCTGGAGGTGGATTATGTGAATGACCCATCGTCAATTGATTTTGAACTGATAGAATCGTCCATGGCCACGGAGGACCTGTTAAGAATCATACAAGAACTTCCTGTGGGTTACAGAACGGTATTCAACCTGTATGCAATTGAAGGTTACAATCATGCCGAAATCGCTGAGCTACTAGATGTCAATGAAAGTACATCTAAATCGCAACTTAGCAGAGCCAGGAAACTGCTTCAAACAAAGTTGATGGCCCTGCAGGAAGATGAAAGGATAATTAGGAAAGAAAATGGCTGATATCAATCAAACAGATTTACTTTTTCGAGAGCGCCTATCGAATATGGAGGTTACTCCTACGGAATTGGCATGGCAACAGTTCCAGCAGGAAATTGTGCCGAAGAAATCCGTAAAAGTCAGGACTTATTGGGCCGCAGCCGCATCCATCGCAATACTTTTGGCTGTCGTGGCCTTCTGGAAAACTGATTCAGTGTCCGATCAGTACCTGAGTGGCTCAATTGATCATCCAGTTCAAAGAAAAGAACAAATCGTGGTCATCGCATTACCTGTTCCTGATCCCCAGAAGATTTCTGACAGCCAAAGTGATCCAATCTATAAATTAGCCACTAAAACTGCTGAACCTGAAACAAATCATATTATAGTCGAGGAACGAGTGCCTGAGATTTTCACGGTTGAGGCGAAACCAGCTCAGCAGATCGCAATTCCCTATTCATATTCCCTGGACCTGGCACCAGTACCGGCAGATGTTAGTCAAAGCGTTCGAATAGCACATATGCCCGGCAATAAAAAGGATGGCGTGGGTGAAAGTCTTACAAAAGTCATCTCTGTTGCTCAGCAGGTCTCCCCTGCCGGCCTGTTAGCCGACTTGCGTGATGCCAAGAACCAGTTATTAAGTAGAAATTAAGCTTTTAAGAAAATCAACATGAAAAAGACCGCAATATTTATCGCTGTGTTGTTCACAGCCCTGGGAAGTTTTGCTTTCACCACAAAAGATATCTTAGCCTCAGATACTGTGATCATCGAACTTTCAGCAGGAAGCAAGATCATTATTTACTCCGATAATCGCGAAGAACTCAAAGGACTGGAGAGATATGATATCAATCAAATGATCAGAGATATTAACGAAGCGTTAGAATCTAAAAAAATTCAAAAAATAGAGTTGACTGACGAAAATGGTCAGAGTTATTCAAAGGACACGACAATTATCATTGGTGATGGTCAGGCCAAAACAAGCATAAAAATTGGCAATATGGAACTTCTCATTGACGCTGATGAATGGGAGGAAGATGAAGAGGACCATAACTTTTTCTGGGATGACTTTGATAAGGAAGATGACAACGATAATAGAAGGACCTCTAATTCATTTAATGTAGACATTGGACTCAACAACTGGATGGCTGGAGGGAAATTTCCCGATGCCGATAACTCTCCTTTCACGGTAAAGCCGTTTGGAAGCTGGTACATAGGCCTCAATAGTAGTTACAGTACCTGGGTCACCGGGCCTTTATATCTGGATTGGGGATTTGGGGTGAGCTGGAATAATTACAAGCTTCAGGACTCTGACTATATCTTTACGAAAGGAGCCAATGAAATTGAACTCCAACCCACACCGGCAGAATACCAGACTATCAAAAGTCGTCTCTCAGTGCCTTATGTCAATGTCAATTTTGTACCTGTTATTAACCTGACCAATGGTCAAAGGCCTCATTCTAAATGGAAGGATGGTTTCAATTTCGATCGGGATGAATATAAAAACCAGGGATTAAGATTCGGGTTAGGCGGTTATGCCGGTTACAGGATTGGGGGTAATAGCAAATTGAAATACAAGGTGAACGGCAACAAGCAAAAAGATAAGACCTCCGATCACTTCTATCTTCAAAATTTCAGATATGGAATTAGGGCTCAATTTGGATTCAAAGGGCTGGACATTTTCGCAACGTATGACCTCAACGAAGTATTTAGTCAAGGACACGGCCCGGTTAATTTAGGAGGCCTGCACGCCATGAGCTTTGGAATAACTTTATAAGATTGGTGTTACTCGGCGGAGGAACTGTGGATATAGCGGCCTCCTCCTCCGTTATATTCCTCCCATTCAATACTCAGATCGACTTCCGAATCCACCTGCAATATTATGGGCGTATGAAGACTGATCTTATCTCCCGGAGAAAGCGGCTGAGAAAAGGTCTTTGATTGCTTCATAATTTGATAAACCCGCAATTCATAAACTCCAGTGTCCAGCATCATCAATACTTTGGCATTAATGAAGCATTGCTGACCGGTTAATGCGTGAGGACCAGTGGCAGGTGCATATGAAGGGCCTGAAGACCCCGTACTGCTTTCGATAAATTTACACTGAGTCAGACAAGCAATTACCAACAAAACAATCAAATACCTCATAGACACAATTTAACTTCTATCCCTGCTCAATCCAATTAATTACATCCTCCTCCTTTTCCAGTAGATCTTTACAGACCTTCGAAAACCTTGGCCGGTACTGTGAAAAAACAAACAGCACACCTAGATATATGATAACGAAAATGAATTCCTTTAAGAGGAAATATCCCACTACCGCAACAATTGCTGACAATTCTATTACCGCCAGGTGCTTCAATCTCTCGGAAAGGTAGGCCTCGAGCTTTGATTCAATGTCTGAAGCTTTTGACACTTGCCCAATATGCTTCCTCCAAAACCAGTTGGAAATTCCCAACACGCCCAGACTCAAAAACATCAGTGACATTTTCAGTGCAGTGTGTGTCATGCCCTCATACATGGACGGAGGATCGTTCTTTTGGATATCCAAAAAAACAAGCGCAAAAGGAATCATGGAAATAGCTAATACGCCATTGAAAATGACGTTCAGCTTTTGATAAAATTGATCCCAGACGATTCTATTTGTCATCAAAAAATGAGTTTATTAACCCACTTCCACTTTCACCTTATCGGTCAGTGCTTTTCCTACACAAAGAAGCACGTAGCCTTGCGCTACTTCCTCCTCAGTAAGTCCTTCAATCGCATCCTTGCTCACTTTTCCTTCCAGACATTTTGCACGGCAAGCAGTACATAAACCACTCTGACAGGAATAAGGCATATCAATATTTTGATCCAGGGCTGCATCTAAGACCGGAATATCCGGAGCTACGTCCACCTCATATTCCTCCCCTTCCAATAAAATGGTCACCCGACTGGCAACCCCTTTTTCTACAGCAGTTGAATCTCCATCCAATCGATCTTCAGGAGAAGTTACCCCTGACGCGAAACTTTCCATCTTGATCTTGTCGGTGTCAACATCAGCGCGGATCAGACCATCCTTCACCACATCCATCATTGGCTGTGGTCCACAGATATAAAACTCAGCCGCCGCTCCAAAATTGATCTCGGTCAGGATGTCCCCAATCAAATCCGTAGTAGGTAATCCATGATGATGGGTTAATCCTTCAGGATCCTCCTCAAGGATATGTATCAACTGAAATCTACCTCCAAATTCTTCTGATAGCGCCTCTAACTCTTTTCTGAATATGATCTGTTTTTCGTTTCTGTTCCCGTAAACCAAGGCCACCTTACTAAACGACTCTTTTTCAAGCACCGACCGCATAATCGAATAAAGTGGAGTAATACCACTTCCTCCCCCAAAGAATATCGCCTTTCTGACTTTATCATTATCATATTTGGTAGTGAAATGCCCCATGGGCTCCATCACCTCCACTTTGTCTCCTGCCTTGAATTTGTTATTGATATGGTTTGACATACGACCATCCTGCACACGCTTAACCGTAATGGCGGGATATTCGTCTAAAAACGGAGTGGTGCATAGTGAATAGGCACGCCTTAGTTTCTCACCGTCCACAACATCAATCACAGTAATGAATTGGCCAGGCTCATAGACAAACCTGCTGCCCGGATTCTCAAAAACCACATTTACCGCATCTTCAGAGACAGCAATCACATCCTTGACAGTCAAGGTGAAGTACCTGTTGTCACTCTTTTTTTTCTTTTTCTTTAAAAATCCGAATACCATAAGCTTTTCAATAATTGCTGCAAATGTAAATCCCCGCCTTTTGCCTGACAAGTTTAATCTAATGGCCTATTTTTGCAGCCTCAAAATGCACAAATAATGATTTTAAATGACCTAACCGCCATCTCGCCAATAGATGGAAGATATAGAAGCAAGGTATACGCTCTGGCACCATTCTTTTCTGAATATGCCCTGATCAAATATCGTGTGAAAGTAGAAATTCTCTATTTCATCGCATTATGCGAACATGGCGTTCCCCAGTTATCAGGGGTTGATCATGCGGTTTTTGGCTCATTGAAAAAAATCTACGAAGACTTTTCGGAAGCAGATGCTCAATCCATTAAAGACATTGAGAAGATCACGAACCACGATGTAAAGGCCGTCGAATATTTCATCAAAGAAAAGTTTGATGCCCTAGGACTGAGTGATTACAAGGAATTCATCCATTTTGGACTGACTTCTCAGGACATCAACAATACTTCTGTCCCCTTACTTTCTAAAGATGCTCTATTGGAAGTTTACCTTCCTGAACTAAAAGCCATCGTGAGCACTTTAGAATCCTTATCAGAAGAGTGGAAAAGCATTCCTCTCTTAGCCAGGACTCACGGTCAGCCAGCGTCTCCAACAACTTTAGGAAAGGAAATCAAGGTATTTACCAGCAGGCTCAACGAACAGATTAAAGACCTGGAAGCTATCCCATTCGCTGCCAAGTTTGGTGGAGCAACTGGTAATTTCAATGCTCATCATGTTGCATATCCGGATACCAACTGGCATGCTTTCGGTGACAAATTTGTTTCTGAGTCTTTGGGTCTCAAAAGAAGTTTCCCAACAACACAGATCGAGCATTATGATTATTTCGCAGCCTTGTTTGACTGCATGAAAAGGGTGAACACCATCCTCATCGACTTCAGCCGCGATATCTGGCAATACATCTCTGTCAACTACTTCAAGCAAAAAATCGTAGCAGGAGAAGTTGGCTCATCAGCGATGCCTCATAAGGTAAACCCGATTGACTTTGAAAATGCTGAAGGAAACTTCGGTATAGCGAATGCATTGTTTGAACACCTGAGTGCAAAACTTCCCATCTCCAGACTGCAAAGAGATCTTACTGACTCGACTGTATTGAGAAATGTAGGGATGCCGTATGCACACAGCTTATTGGCCCTTTCATCTCTGAAAAAGGGAATCGGAAAACTGGAAGTGAGTGAGGCTAATATTTTAGCTGACCTGGAAGATAACTGGGCGGTAGTTGCTGAGGCCATTCAGACCATTCTGCGACGTGAGGCCTATCCAAAACCTTATGAAGCGCTGAAAGAGCTTACCCGTACCGGAGAAAAAATCACCAAAGAACTCATCCATCGCTTCATTGACGGGTTGAACGTTTCGGACGCGATCAAAGAAGAACTTAGGGTGATTACTCCGTACAATTACACCGGAATGTAATTTCCCTACAGATTACAGAATCAAAGGCTGGACGATCCTATCGCTTCAGCCTTTTTGTTATGCTAGTTTTGTAACATGCGTTTACAGTATTTAGCATACCTCATCTTTGTGTTCGCGGTGCTCTCATGCTCCAGGAAGCAACCTGAAGGGAAGCCTTTAGGCCCTCCAATCCCTACCGCCGAAATGGTGGGCATATCCAACCTACCTGATACAATACAACAAATTGTTGCTCCTTTTCCAATGCCGGAACTTAAGATGCCGACTTTCCCCGAACTGTCAGTCAACATTCAGGACAGAGGCGCCATTGAAAGCGAAAAGATCACATCGGTTATCAACGAGGCCATCAACGAAGTAAGTGCCCTTGGAGGTGGTATGGTGATCATACCAAAAGGCTCCTGGAGTTCTGGGCGAATCGAGCTGAAAAGCAATATCAATCTCCACTTTGAGGATAGTGCTATCGTACAATTCAGCGGTGAACCCGAAGATTATCGACCAGCAGTTTTTACTCGCATAGAAGGATATGAGGTAATGTCGCTTGGCGCATGCATCTATGCCAATGGACAAGATCATATTGCCATAACCGGTAATGGAAAACTCATCGGTCCATCTGAGGGACCTATTCGAGAAAGAATCATGGACCATGACCTGATCGAAAATGTGGTTGATTTATCACTACCCGTTTCGGAACGCATTCATGATGGATCACAGCAAAACTGGCTCTTTGCACCAATGTTCATCTCTCCTATTAACTGCACTAATGTTCTGATCGAAGGGGTATCTCTTGAGCACACTGCCTTTTGGAATGTGGTTCCCATCTATTGTGACACAGTCATTATTCGAGGTGTTGAGGTCCAATCCGTTGGAATCCCTCGCGGTGATGGTATTGATATTGAGTCGAGTAAGAATGTATTAATTGAGTATTGTACGCTCAGCAGTGGCGATGATTGTTTCACCATGAAGGCCGGAAGAGGTGCTGATGGACTCAGGGTCAACAAGCCAACCGAAAACGTAGTCGTTCGTTACTGCCTGGCCAAGGAAGGGCATGGCGGAATCACCTGTGGAAGTGAAACTGCCGGAATGATCCGAAACCTCTATGTTCATGATTGTGTGTTTGAAGATACGGGTGTCGGTATTCGATTTAAAACCAGAAGACCCCGTGGAGGCGGAGGTGAAAACCTATATTACGAACGCATACGGATGAATACCAGATATACGGTATTTAAATGGGATATGCTCGGCTCGACCAGCTCAGTAGGCGAACTTGCCAACCGACTTCCCGAAAGAGAAGTGAATGAGTTAACCCCACGCTACTCCAACATTTTCGCAAAGGACCTGATCATCGAAAATGGAGATCATTTTCTGAAAGTCATTGGAATACCGGAATCCCCTTTAACCAACCTGACCATTGAAAATGCCGTAGTAAACTGCAAACAATTAATCAGGGTCGCCGACCTGGATGGCTTTACCCTTAAGAACATCCAAATCAAAGCAGACTCCAGCCGGATTGAGCTTACAGATACTAGAAATGTAGTTTTTAAAGATGTGAGTTTCGATATACCTGAAGGGCAGCCGCTGTTGAACATACAAGGGGGTAAATCCAAGAATATCTCGGTTGGTGAATAAGTCCCTAATATTCCAAATTAGCATTATCTTTCAGTTATTAATCATGTTACTGATAAATGTTCAGACCTTATACCTTTTTTGCTCTTTTTTTTTGCTTAATCAATACTTCATACTCCCAAATCGCTTGGAAATCTGCAAATGTTACAGACTGTGATGTCTTGTCTTCATTTTTTGATATCGCATTGGATTCAAATCAAAACACCTACTTAACAGGGCATTTTCAAGGATCATGGACTTTCAAAAATTCGTCAATTACATCGGATTACCGAAATGATATATTGACAGTTAAGCTTAATAGCGATGGAAATGTGGTTTGGGCACAAAAGTTTGGCCCATCTGATAAAAGAGATTTTGGAAGCTCAATAGCTATTGACTCCCTTGGAAATGTCTATGTCGCTGGAAGCTTAAATGATGCTCAAAACACCATCCTAATAAAGTATGACTCGGATGGAGAGCTTATTTGGGAGAGGCAAATAGGCCTCGGATATACCTGGTACACCAAGCGAAGGATAATGACAGTCCTTAATAATCTTATTTACCTTGCTGCAGACGGGAACGTTATAGTTTATGCCACAAATGGAGATTCACTTGCCAGTCTTGGAAATAATGCAACTTATCTCTCAAAGTCGGGCGACTACTTAATTGCCTCCAACAGTGAGAGCATAAGCAGCTACGATAGCCGGATAATTGACAGTAATGGATTGATCTCCAAAATATCAGAGCTCGAAATCCCAAATGGGATACTTAATATAAACGCCTGTGAATGGAATGATAGCAGCCTCGTTTTTGCAGGGGTTTATCAGCAAAATATTCTCAAGGATAATCAAAAAGTTTTTAGCCAGGACATTGAAAAAACAGGCATGTTTTTGATCAATATGGATACCTCTTCGCAAATTCTCTGGGCGAAACCTGCTCTGGCTACCCCGTATGACATTGAGATCTCGAAGGATAAAGTTTTAGTATGCGGCAGTTATAGAAATTTCGGAGAATTCGATTCAATTCAAGTTGGTGAACTTGGCCTCTTTGAAGAGATTTTCGTAGCCGGATACGAAACAAGATCAGGGCAATTGACTGATCTCATCACAGCTGGCGGTGGGGGAGAAGATGATATAGGTTATTCCATGGCTCCAATTAGAAATGGCGAATTTCTACTCACCGGGTCAGCATACCGGTGGGCTAACGGATTGAACTTTGGAGACATTTACATAGAAGGTCCCCTTGCTGGAAATGCGAATGGTTTCATTGCTAAAATAGGAAGTCCGCAGGTAGATGCTTCAATCCAGGGAGAGATACACAAACAAGGCAGCCCCTCATCTGCCAGAATAAAATTGACCAAAGTTCAAAACGAGAAATTAGTAACCGTATATGACAATTTTATTGGTAATGGCCAATTTGAATTGTCTTTAAGTGATTCTGGCTACTATTTTTTAAAAGCCCATTATTATGACAATCAGTTTATGGGTGCTTATTTAGGAGACCAGTTTTTATGGGATGACGCTATCCAACTGAATATTAATTCCGATACGGCCATTACTGAATTGATAATAAACCTTATTGAATTACCAACTTTAGAAGGAAACGGAGCAATTTCAGGTTCAATAGAAGATTCCCTTGGAAACCCGAAACGATTTATTGATGTAATACTCTCAACAGAACCTGATAACACTCCAATTGCGTATAGCTTATCAGACACTGCGGGCAATTATTCCTTTCAAGGACTTCCTAATGGGACCTTCAATATTTTAGTTGATACTGCAGGTATTTTTATGGATGATTATTATACAGTGACGGTCTCTGCGAATTCCAGATTGTATTCAGAATCCATTAACTATGATTATGTTATCAGTGATGGCGTAATTTTTAAAAAGAATGAAAAAACTATTCCCCAGGATAAACAGGATTCAACCTTGTTTCCGCTAAATGTATCAACCCAATTATCCTCTTTTCATGTTTATCCAAACCCAATTGAAAATTTTGCTGAAATATCAATGGTTCACGACTTGGATGAAATCCTTGAAATATCAATTATTGATATCACTGGAAACTCTGTATTAATTGTGGACGATTTTGAAAGTCCGATGAACCTATCCTCACTAAGTCATGGGGTTTATACTTTATGTATTACTCAAACAAATGGTCAAGTGACATTTCTAAAAATCATTAAACTCTAGAATGTAATTAATTCGGGGTGTGACCTAAAGAGGTTGGTGAGTAAAGCTATTCTGTGACCCTGTACGCTCTTTTCAGAAATACAAAGTCACCCCCTTCATCACCAGTTTGAGCAATGGCACCATACTGTGGTACTTGCCCGTCAGAGCTATTGTTGATCACTGCGATCTTAAACTTGCGAAACAATTCATCCGATGATATCAACGGTTGCTCGTTCATGGAGAGATTTTTCAATAGATACTGCATAAATACACTCTGATCCGGAACGGTGGTCATCGTACCACTGGTCATCGCCTTGCGGCTAGGCAGTTTATACAGTTCCAGAATTGCCTTACTATGCTCCATTACGGCTCGCTCTTTTAGGATACCACCACTGAAGCAAGCATCGGAGATCAGTAGCGTGTGCTTAGACCTTATGCCACCTACATAGTCCCTGATGGTACTATTCGACAACCATTGCGAACGGGATTGCATGGAAGCATCAGATGGCAGCCAGTATCCCTGCCCTAGCTGCTCGTTCCATATACCATGACCCGCATAAAATATCAGAAGATTATCCTTTTCTCCAACCCGTTCTGCCAATTCATCAAGCGATTCAATAATCTGAGCCCTTTTTGGGTTTTTCAGAATGATCATCTGCTCCTCTTCAAAAGTGTAATGTTTTTTGAGTACCGCTGCCAGATTTAGCGCATCACTCACTGGTCTATCCAATGATTCAATTTCCGCATCTGGATATTCATCAATGCCAATAATCAGCGAATAAAACTTTCTTTGACTTAGCTCATTGACCAACACATTTCCTAAGTCATCCAATCCCATTTCCATTTCACCAGGTCGGGAAGCATTCCTTTCCTCAAGCACAACCAGATCATCATTCCGAATTGGCTTGTCAAGGTAGAGGATTACATCTCCCTTGCTGCCCGGAGGACAGGTTTTTAATGACCAGTCACCTTTCCAATAGCCTATCATGCTAATGACTCCATCCGCTTTGACATATTCAAGATGAAGGCTGGATAAACAAGTGGGAATGGTATGATAGACAATCTCTGAACCCACCAGGATAATTTCCTTCTCATTGACCGCTCCACTAACATTCATCCTGACAGAGTCCCTGCCGTCCATGGATTTGGTGATCACATAACCTTCCAACAGATTACCTTTTTGCGAAATATCTGCTGAGATTTGATAAGTGGTCATCATTGCCTTTGAGGTCCCTACCCACTTTCCCGAGACCTGTAATAGGGACTGAGAAAACGCCACCGAGGCTATGGAAAGGAAAACACTTAATAACAGACTTTTCACCTATTAAAGATAGCAATTACGTTTCTGAGTTGATCGGATTAAAAAGTTTATATTAACCAAATTGAAAATGACATAAACCTCAATTAAATGAAAAAAATATTGCCGCTAATTTTACTCATCACATTATGGTCTTGTGACAACAAGGAACTACAAAAAGAAAATGAGTTCCTAAAAGCACAACTTGAAGAACAGGCATTGAAGTTTGACGAGTTAGCAACTTTGGCTGAGCAACGAACTGCCGAGGCCATTATGCAACGAAATCGAGCAGAAAGGTATAAGCACATTGCCGAATGCGAAAATCCCGAGGAGCACCTGAAACTCCTGGACCAACTAAATAGAGCCAGAAAAGAGGTCGAAATGGCTAAAAAAGAAGCCGCAAAACAAGCGGAAATTGCGGAGCAACAAACCACAATTGCAGTAGTGGAAAAAACCAAAGCTGAAGCAGCAAGGTATGCTGCCGAAAAGGCTCATGCTGAAGCCCTGGTAGCACAAAATAATGCCGAAAAGCAAGCTGCCATAGCTGAAGAGCAGGCAAAATTCGCTCAGGCCGAAGTAGAGAAAGCGAGAAAGGCTTTGGAGGAATGCAGATCAAAGACCAATTAGCATGGATTGGGTCGGTCTAATCAAGTTTATTTTCGGAACCCTCGGTTTTCTCTCGGGCATATCCATATTTATTATTGGCCTGATCAGGAAAGAAAAGCGTTTATTAAAGAATGGGATCCTTGTTTTCCTGATTACCTTTCTGATCCTCCTTATCATTTTGGGAGTGGAAATGCTAATTACCAATAAATTTTAAGTTACTCACAAAAGCACTGATTATGCCTTGCTTTTACCCCAATACTTCCATCTTTAAGTCCATTCCCGAAGGGAATATTCGCGCTTTGAGTGATACTCGTGATCATCTGCGAAGACTCTCTACGAGAGCTACAGGGCATCATTTCCTCTGAAAAAGAGGTGCAAAAATAAACCCAGACCAATGGTCCGGGTTTTTTATTTATTAAGACTGATTATGCCTTGCTATTACCCCAACACTTACATCTTTAAGTCTATTCCCGAAGGGGATCTTTACACTTCGAGTGATAATCACAATGATAGGCGAAGACTCTCTCCGAGAGTAGCCTTGGGGCACCGTTTTCTTAAGCTATCTGAGCAGCAATCCAGTCACCTACCTCAGTGGTAGACTTAGAAGCTTCTTTAGAAATGTCCTCAGTAACGAAATTGGCATCAAGCGAAGCATTTACTGCATCTCTTACTGCCTTCGCCTCTTCCAAAAGATTCAAGGACTCTAACAACATAGCTGCAGACAGGATCGTTGCAACCGGGTTGGCAATGTTTTTACCAGCCGCCTGAGGATAAGAACCGTGGATTGGCTCAAATACCGAAGTATGGAGACCAACAGACGCAGATGGCAACAATCCTAATGAACCGGTAATCACACTTGCTTCATCAGAAAGGATATCACCGAACATGTTTTCAGTAACCATCACGTCAAATTTCTTTGGCCACTGGATCAGCTGCATCGCTGCATTGTCCACAAACATATAGTCTGTTTCCACCTGAGGGAATTCCTTCTCAATTCGTTGAGCTACTTCTCTCCAAAGTCGGGAAGTACAAAGTACATTCGCTTTGTCAACAACAGTCACTCTTTTATTTCTTTTCTCAGCATATTCGTATGCCAACTTCAAGATTCTTTCGATCTCTTCAATTGAATAAACACAGTTATCGAAAGCCTTAGTCATGTCTTCCGATCTACCTTTTTCACCAAAGTAGATACCCCCTGTAAGCTCCCTTACCACCATTAGATCCGCGCCTTCGACACGATCGTTCTTCAATGGGCTCTTGTCAATCAGAGAAGGAAAAGTAGCTACCGGACGGATATTGGCATAAAGACCCAATTTCTTTCTCATCAAAAGCAAACCTTGCTCAGGTCTTACTTTAGCAGAAGGGTCATTATCATATTTTGGATCACCAATAGCTCCAAAAAGTACTGCATCGGCATTCATACATACTTCGTGAGTAGAATCGGGATATGGCTCTCCTACCTGATCAATAGCTGCCGCACCAGTCGGGGCAAATTGAAAATCAAAAGAATGTCCGAATTTCGTTCCAACGGCTTTCATGACTTTGATCGCCTGGTCCACGATCTCAGGACCGATACCATCACCCGGAAGGGTTGCTATTTTGTAATCCATTTATTTAAGATTTATTCTATGATATAATGATATTCAACATTTTGATGGTGGCTTTAATAGCTGCCACCGTTTGATCTGGATCCAATCCTCTGGTCTTGAACTTCTTCCCGCTATCCCAGGTAATTGTGGTAATTACCAAAGCATCAGTTTCACCTCCGGGAGGGATTTGAACTTCATAGTCTATGAGCTTGGGAAGGGTTTTTCCGAGATCTTTATAAAGTCTTTTCAGCGAGTTCATAAATGCATCGTACTGACCATCTCCTGAAGCTGTCTTCTGGTAAGTCTTCCCATCTATCTCAATGCTCAGCGTTGCCACAGACCGAAGCCCTTGTGCTACAGATAGCGAATAATTCAGGATCTTAACCCTTCGCTCCAGCTTTTCACTTCTAAGCACATCATTGATGATGAATGGAAGATCCTCTTTGGTAATGACCTCCTTCTTATCTCCAAGTTCAATGATCTTTTCAGTGATCTTCTTGGTTTCCTCCTTACTCAGCTCAATACCCAGCTCCTCTAGGTTCTTCTTGATATTGGCTTTACCGGACATCTTACCAAGTGCGTAAGAATAAGTTCTGCCGAAACGCTCCGGATTCAGGCTATTATGATACAGGTTATCCTTGCTATCTCCGTCGGCATGAATACCGCTCGTTTGTGTGAAAACAAACTCCCCAATCAATGGTTTATTGGGTGGAATGCGAACGCCGGAGAAAGACTCAACGATCTTGCATACCTTATACAGCTTGGTTTCGTCTACTTTCATTTCACCCTTTAGGTGATCCTTAACGATTCCAATCACACTGGAAAGCGGAACATTTCCTGCTCGCTCTCCCAAACCGTTTAAAGTTGTATGTATTCCGGTAATGCCTGCCTCCAATGCCTCATATACATTGGCAGTAGACAAATCGTAATCATTATGTGCGTGGAAGTCAAAATGTGCTTTCGGGAACTTAGCAGTCATTTGCCCACAATATTCTGCTGACTCCTTGTGATTCAGTATTCCCAATGTATCCGGCAACATGATCCTTTTGACAGGCATTTTTAGCAAGCCCTCGATCATGGTATCCACATAATCGGGAGAGGTCCGCATCCCATTGGACCAGTCTTCCAAATACACATTGATGATCAATCCCTGATCATGGGCATACCTGATCGTTCCTTCAATATCGGCTAAATGCTCCTGTACAGTTTTCCTCAACTGTCCTTCACAATGCTTTTTGGAGCCTTTGCAAAGGAGGTTAATCACTTTTCCACCGGAATTCTTGATCCAGTCAACTGAAATCGTACCATCAACAAACCCAAGAATCTCGACCTGCTGAGCATAACCATTTTGGCCTGCCCAGTCCAGAATCTTCTGTGCTCCTTTAAACTCTCCTTCAGAAACCCTGGCGGATGCCACCTCAATACGATCAACCTTCAACTCTTCCAGCAATAGCTGTGCGATGGTCAGCTTCTCACTGTCCGTGAAGGAAACACCGGAGGTTTGCTCTCCGTCGCGTAATGTCGTATCAAGAACTTCTACTTTCAATGCTTTATAAGCTAAATGTCATCCAAAAGGAATGTCATTTCGACGTAGGAGAAATCTCACTATTTATTTAGGATTAACTAATTTAATTAGGAAGATCCCTCCGCTGTCGGGATGACAAAAAAGAGGTTATTAAAAAGGTCTGGTCTCAGCGAATTGCTCGATTTCACCTTTCATGTTTTGCAAATAGTCGATATCATCAAACCCATTGAGCATGTTGCCTTTTTTATAGGAGTTGATATCAAAACCTTCACTTTCACCAGTCGCAAGGATGGTCACCTTTTGCTCCTGAAGGTTTACTTCAAACTGAGCATTAGGGTCTGCTTCGATCGCTTTAAAAACTTTATCAAGGAACTCAGCACTTACCTGCACCGGAAGAACACCAATATTCAGACAGTTGTTCTTGAAAATGTCCGCAAAGAAACTGGAGATCACGCATCTGAATCCGTAGTCATAAACGGCCCAGGCAGCGTGCTCTCTTGATGAACCGGAACCAAAGTTCTTTCCACCAACAAGGATCTTTCCGCTGTAGATAGGATTGTTCAGGATGAAATCTTCTTTAGGAGAGCCATCATTATTATATCTCCAGTCACGGAAAAGGTTATCACCAAATCCTTCACGCTTTGTTGCCTTCAGGAATCTGGCTGGTATAATTTGGTCAGTGTCCACGTTTTCGATTGGAAGTGGAACTGCTGATGATGTTAGTATTTCAAATTTATCGTATGCCATTATTTTGCTATTCGATATTCGCAATTGGCCATTGGCCCTTTGCTTTGATTAATCTTTATTTTTCGTCACCCCAAGCGCAGGGCGTTCGGCGTTAAGCGTTATGCCATTACTCCTTCTAGAAGTTCACGTGGGTCAGTTACGACTCCGGTCACTGCACTTGCTGCCGCTACCAGTGGGCTGGCAAGAAGTGTTCTCGAACCAGGACCTTGTCTTCCCTCGAAGTTTCTATTCGAAGTACTCACCGCCAGTTTGCCTGCTGGAACTTTATCATCGTTCATCGCAAGACATGCCGAGCAACCAGGCTCTCTTAGCTCAAAACCAGCTTCGTTCAGGATATCCAATAATCCTTCTTCTTTGATCGCCGCTTCAACTTTATGAGATCCGGGAACCAACCATGCCGTAACATGATCTGCTTTTTTATGTCCTTTCACAAGAGAAGCGAAAGCTCTAAAGTCCTCAATTCTACCATTGGTACAACTTCCGATGAATACATAATCGATTTTCTTACCAATCATTGAATCACCTTCATTGAAATCCATGTAAGTGAGAGATTTCTTGAAAGTGGCAGGATTACCATCTTGCTGTTCTGCAGTCGGAATGCTTCCGCTGATACCCATTCCCATTCCCGGGTTGGTACCATAGGTGATCATCGGCTCGATCTGAGAACCATCATAGTTAAACTCTTTGTCGAATACTGCATCGTCGTCTGTCTTCAACGTTTTCCAGTATTCCATGGCCTTATCCCAATCCGCTCCTTTAGGAGTGAACTCACGGCCTTCGATGTAATCAAAAGTTGTCTGATCCGGTGCAATCATACCTCCTCGGGCACCCATCTCGATACTCAGGTTACAAACCGTCATTCTTCCTTCCATGGTCATGTTTTCAAAAACATCACCAGCATACTCTACGAAATAACCTGTGGCACCTGAAGTGGTCAATTGAGAGATAATGAACAACGCCACATCCTTCGGAGTAACTCCTTTTTGAAGTTGGCCGTTGATATTAATTTTCATTTTCTTAGGCTTAGGCTGCATGATACATTGCGTAGCCAAAACCATCTCAACCTCTGAAGTACCAATACCAAAAGCAATTGCTCCAAAAGCACCATGAGTTGATGTGTGAGAATCACCACAAACAATAGTAGCGCCAGGAAGGGTAATTCCATACTCAGGTCCTACTACGTGAACAATACCATTTTTCTCATGACCAAGTCCCCAGTGAGAGATACCATATTCTTTGGCATTTTCTTCCAAGGCTTTCAACTGTCCTGCTGAAAGTGGATCCTGCACCGGAAGGTGTTGGTTGATAGTTGGGGTGTTGTGGTCAGCCGTTGCGAAAGTTTTCTTCGGGTACAGAACCTCAACGCCTCTGTTCTTGATTCCTAAAAATGCTACAGGGCTTGTCACCTCGTGCACCATGTGTCTGTCGATGAAAAACACATCCGGTCCGCCTTCAATCTTACGTACCACGTGTGAGTCCCATACCTTATCAAACAGCGTTTTTCCCATGTTTTATTTTGTCTTTATTCTAAATGCTCGAATCAATATTTTGAAAATGGTCCTATGACCTTCCAAAATGGAGGGCAAAAGTAACCAATAGAATCCGAAAATGCTCGTAGGCGGTCAAAGCAAAAAGGAAAATAACTACGATTTCAAAACATGGAAGTCTTCCCAAATAGTTTCAAACATCACAAAACAGGTCGGTTTTATTACAACGGCTAAGTTCATCACAATTACTTCATGAGAGCCTGTCTAAATAAATGTAGAATTAATTATGCCATAACATCCCCTTCTTCTGTGGAACATTACTTTGCCGACATCAACAGCGAAGCCATTTTGGCTTATTACTCAAAGCACCTGATTCAAGCAAGTAAAATTCCTGTTCAGGTATTATTAGTTCATTAATTAAAATGGTATAACGAACTTCATGAAAGAATTAAATAACAACCAACCAACAACCAACAACCAACAACCAGCGATATGAATATCTCAACCAACCACTATAGAGAGGACATCGGCCAACTAGCACAAACCTTAAGCCTTGAAGAAAATATTCAGGCAATCAAATGTGCTGAAAAGGTTAGACAGCATCTGGAAAAATCCTTGAAATCCGGCAATCTCCACCACCAGCGAAACTTAAAAGTTGTGGAGAATATCATTGCCACGCACAGAAAGCACATGCTTGAAGCGATGGATTCTTTCGGATATGTTTCGATAGCCTCGTAATTTTAGGACGCTAGAGGACAATCATTTATGGGTTTCAATTTGTCCTCTAGCTCCATACAATTTTCCACACATCAAATTAAGCACGCAACATTCAGAGGGCTAACACGACCATTCAGGTTGTTTCAATCAATTATGTGAAATAGAGGAACATTGGCCTAAAAAGGTTAAATCTATCTATTATTAAGCTTATTCTGCCCCTTCAATATCCAGCCTTTCACCTTGTTTATGAGTATTCCTGGTTGAAAGGGCTTCTGCAAATGATCAACCATCCCGGCATTATAGATATTCTGAATATTTTCTTTATCCACATTGGCAGAAAGAGCGATAATAGGCCTTTCATAACCATTAGCCTTCAATAGAGCCGTGGCGGTTAAACCATCCATTACCGGCATGTAGATATCCATTAGTATCATATCGAAATCTTCACGCCCGGCAAATTGCACTGCCTCTTTTCCATTTTCTGCAGTCGTGACCTGTGCGCCGGCGTCCTCAAGCACCTTGTTGAGCAACATCAGATTGACATCATTGTCATCTACGGCAAGTATCCTCGTTCCCTCAGGAAGTTTGACTTTTCCATCAAAGTTTGCGACTTCCTTCTCCTCAGCTATTTCGCCAACTCCAACCGGGACCATGAGCCTAAAAGTGGTGCCCGAATCTTTTCCCACAGGCGGACTGATTACATCAATTTCACCACCCATTAGTTTTGTTAATTGTTTACAAATGGCCAACCCCAAACCTGAACCGC
This sequence comes from Marinoscillum sp. MHG1-6, assembly GCF_024714475.1. Lineage (GTDB taxonomy): Bacteria > Bacteroidota > Bacteroidia > Cytophagales > Cyclobacteriaceae > JAMZMI01. Next base: position 72,652 of record NZ_JAMZMI010000006.1, read on the forward strand.
CATATTGCCGGGTGATTGTATTGTCAGATTGAGTAAAAGTCTCAAAAATGGTTTCACGCTTAGATTCAGGGATACCGATCCCGCTGTCAGTTACTTCACAGTTTAGCTGGAACTTCCTTTCCCCATCTTGTGATCCTGAAAAGAATATATCAACATAGCCATTCGACGTAAACTTAATCGCATTACCAATGAGATTTAGCAATATTTGGTTGAGCTTTGTTGGGTCTGCTTCAATCACTTTCGGCACATTGGATTCAATATGAAAATTGAGCTCAAGTCCTTTTTCCTTAGCTAAATGTTTATACGGATTGAGGTTGGAACCAATCGTTTCCCGAAAATCAAAAGGGACGATCTCAAGCGTGAGCTTATCGAGATCAATTTTGTTTAGATCCAGCACATCGTTGAGAAGCTTGGCAAGATTGGTGCTCGAAACCCTAATCATTTCAAGGTATTCACGCTGATCAGCTTTCATCTCTGTACCCAAAAGCAAAGAGGTGAAACCTATAATTCCATTTAATGGGGTCCTGATCTCGTGACTCATATTTGATAAAAAACGCCCTTTGGCCTGATTAGCTTCTTCTGCCGCTTCTTTGGCACGAATCAGGTTGTCTTCAGTTTCTTTAATTTTTGTGATGTCACGAGCCACAATCATTATGGCTTCTCGTTCGCCTTTGGTGTTTTTAAGGTATGAAAAGGAGGACGAAGTTGGTATGATATCTCCCGACAATTTTCTGAAATAGAGCTCTGCTCCCTGATACTTTCCGGAATCATTCAACTGCTGCTTAATTTTCTTGATCAGGCCAATTTGATTGGTATCTTCAGCTATCAATTCAGTGACCATCAAGCCGTTGAGTTCCTCTTCCTTTTTGCCCAAAGCGTGTGTACAAGCATCATTGACTTTTGTAACCCTCATGTCAAGATCCATAACGAGAATCATGTCAATAACTCCATCAAACATACTCTGCACATGATCTCTCGACACGGTAGAGGTTTTGAGCTCCTCACCTAACATATTTACACCAGCAATGATCGCGTCAAGTTCTTCCCCCTCGTTTGATTGATCAATAGTGTAGTCAAAATTGCCATTTGCTACCTGGAATATTAGCTCACTGATTTCATCAATGCGAGCTTTTAATCCTGCCTTAATCATTCCGTTATCCATGGTGAATTATATTGAATTCTTTAGCGCATACCTATTTAATCTTTCTCTTTGGCGATAGTAGTCTCCATCATTTCCATCGCATAATTGTCTTTAGCCTGATAATAACCAACTCTTGGATGGGGTCTTGCCCCTACTCGTTTTTTCTCAACGGTAGCCGATATCCCAAAGTTCGCCTGATGACACTTTAGCTCCCTGGCACGCTTTACCATCGCCCAAAGCGCCAGCCGATATCCGGAATAATCGTACACCCGATCATAATCAATGGCGGTAAGCATAAAACTGTAAACACCACGTGAGTTTTTCTGGCAAAAGCATACCACAATCGCCTCATCCGTGTCATTAAATTGCGGCTTGATCTTCACCTGAACAAATTCCCACATCGGGTCATCAACCATCTCCCTAAAGACTCTTTCAGGAAAAAGGAAGGTGTTGATAGCCATATTTTTTCTATTGACGGCCTCGTGAAGCTTTAGTGCGTGCTGTAGCTCCTCTTCACTAAGCTTATCCCGGAACTCCACATCACATAAATGTTCATATCGCTTAATGTACCTCCTAAAGTTCTTTTTAGTTTCCGGGGTCATCCCCTGAACGAATTCTTCCTCAGTATCCCAGCTAAGATTTTCTACCACACATGACTCCGGAAGGTCCACCCTGACAAATCCATGTTCTATCATGTATTCTTCAAATTCGCTATCTCCGACTTCAAGATCACGAAACATGATATTCGAGGCGTCCTCCTCTTCCTGAAATCGATACAACTCATCAATGAGACTCTTCATTGCCGGCTTCCAATCCGGGTTATCTCTGTCAAGGAACAAATGATTACCCTCGGTAAACAGGCTTCCAATAAATATCCCTCTGGATATCAGGTAATTCGGATTTATGGTTCGCTCTTTTTCCAGGGCAATAGATATTGAAGCTCTTGAGAAAATATCCTCTTTATAAAGTGCACTGATAAAGAAGGTCATGAGTAGGATCTGGCCATTTTGATCTCTGCAAACCATGTATCGAAACTTCCAGTTGTTCGCTTCCTCTTCGTTATTAATGAAAGATCGCTCAAGGAGGCTTAGTCCATTCCAGTCGAACATTCCACGCTTGCCTAAATGATCATCCCACTCCGATGGGTCAATTTGTTTGATGCTATCAAACAGGCTTACCTGAAATGATCTATCATGCCTAATAACAGGACCTGCCTCTTTAGTTTCATTATCAATTGGCAGCTTGAATGCCTTTTTGATATTGAGCAATGTCTGATTGGTAGCAACTAGTGCCTTGTGAAAATGGACATCCAACTTTCTGACGAGCTCTTCTATATCTTCCTTTGTGTTATGTTGAGATATGGTAACCCTAATGCCAATATTTTTGGCCGGCACTGCAGGATATGGTCCGATGTTTACATAAACACCATCCTTTACCATTTCTCTGACAATATAATTTCCCATGTCCATGGTCCCTACTCCGATAAAGAAGATTGGACTGTCGTTTTCCACAATCAAAGGCAGATCGGTACCCCTCAGGAGTTTATTAAAATGCATGATCTTATCCAGTAGTGATTCTTGCATCTTATAGATCTCGTCACTCAGGTGAATGTCTGCTGAGGCTATTGCCGCTCCAAGTGTGGCGGGCTCTATTTGAACGGAAAAGCTCAATGGACCTCCAAAAATATTGACCTTTCGATGCAGCTCTTCGTCCGGAAAAACTGTCAATCCGCCGCATGCCCCAAATGCCTTTCCCAGGTTGGCAGTCAGTATCATTTTACGGTACAGACCATCCATTTGGCTCATGACATATCCGGTGCCATGCTTACCCGCCCAACTGGTTCCGTGAGCGTCATCTACATAAAGATATAATTGCTCATACTTTTCAGCTAAGGCTATCATCTCCTTTATAGGTGCATAATCACCGTACATGGAATAAACGCCATCAGCCATATACCAGATCCGACTGTATTTGCTCCGATTCTTTTTAATAATAGCCTCCAACATTTCCAGGTTGTTGTGCCGAATCATCTCAACCGTTACTCCTTGGGAAAGCATCTTTTTAACTGCTTCCTGTACACTCGTATGTACCAGGTGATCCATTACCACCAGGTCTTCCTGCGTGATCAATATCGGAATGGTCGTAAGATGAGACAAGGTGCAATTTTTTGAGACAACCACCGGGGCCTTGTACATCTCCTGGATCCGATCATGCAATTCATTGTATAATGGGTTAGATACAAAGGTTCGTGACATGGGAAACTGCGTGCCATACTTCATGATTGCATCAATAGCCCCCTGTTTAAGTTTGGGATGGTGTTCAAGTCCGAGATACCCACAAGTACCAAAATGGAGGACTTTTCGTCCATTGATGGTAAGGTGTCGACCATCAAGAGTATCATCTTCGGCATACAGATGTAATGAGCCTTTATTCTTAGAAACTGTAAATACAGCATCTACTGTGTCCAATATATTGTTATGAATAATTTTCGCCATATGCCATATTTTCGTAAATTAATATAATTAAAATACGTGATATAATGTAACCAGTTATATGTAACTGTCAATTACCTCAGAATATACCTATATTCCGCGATTATTATTGCAATTAGGGGTTTAGAGCCATGGATAGAGAACTAGAAACACAGTATGTATATATGTCCATTAAGGATGAGTTATTTCTAATGGTCTACAAACCATTGGACTTATTGGACAAGGAAACCGCCATTAAAATAGTTAAGGGTCGCATTGCATTTAAAGAAGGGAAATCCTACCCGAGTTTATTTGACATACGTGAAGTAAAATCAACCAATAAAGATGGGCGCGATTATATGGCGAATGAGGGTAACGATTTGGTTGTTGCCAGTGCTTTGCTTGTTAGCTCCTCCGTGACTAAAATGATCGGGAATTTCTTTATGACCGTTAGCAAACCTAAAAACCCCACACGTTTGTTTACCAGTGAATCTGAAGCACGCGACTGGTTGGCCAGGTTTTCGGAAGAACTGAATAATCCATCTACCTCTGATACCAGGACAAACTGACATTTGGGAAAATGTATTTCAGCACATGGGAAGAACATGTCCAATGAGGCATATTCTTTCAGACACGTGCAGCAAGCTTCATAATTTTAAGAGAGTAAAAGACTATCAGTTAGCAGTGTCATTTTGCCCTTTCGCTTCAAATACTTTTCGAACCACTGCATAAACGAGGTACAGCCAGGGACTTCCATGCAATATCAGGTCAAAGTAATCCATCGACTGCATGCCATTTGCACCCCCAAACACCCACCTTATCTTTCCAACCAGATGCGGTTCCGGAAAAAACGGTGCCAACCCCAACGTAAGCGAAAGCACAATCGCAATCCAAAGTTTTTGTCTCTCTTGATTCATCATCTCTGTTTCACTTTTGATACGGGGCGACCTTCAGCAATCCAGCCTCTCATTCCTCCCTTGAGATCATATATCACATTAAACCCGGTTTCTTTCAGCTTATTCGCCGTTTTCGCACTTCTCCCTCCCGCAGCACAGTATACCGCAATCGGTTGATCCTTATTCAATTCCTCCAGCTTAGAATCAAATTCGGGATCATAAAAGTCAATAACCAAGGCACCTTCAATAACCCCAAAAGCTACTTCTTCAGGGGTACGCACATCAAGCAATTGAACCTCTTCTTCCTGAAGCAGGCTTTTCAGTTCCTCTCCATTGACCTGCCTAACGCCTTGTGCTTTTCCAGACTGACAGGCGGTGACCAACATCACTAGTAGAATCACAAGGCTCGATGAAATAGATAGTCGTATCATGTTTTCTTCTTTTTAAGGTTTTGAAATCCGTGTAGGTTTTGATGAATGAAGTCCTTGGGGAAATCCTCTACACCGGGAAACCCTAAAGGAATATCTCGCCCGCTATGGGGTATGTAATTTGTTCTGAATAGATAATCCCACAGACTTAAGGTAAGTCCAAAATTGACGCCCCTTACTCTATCTTCAGGCAAATCGTGGGCATGGTGCCAAATATGCATCTGAGGGTTGTTGAAAATGTATTTAAAAAGCCCAAGATTGATCCTGATGTTGCTGTGATTAAAATGCCCAACCGCCAGCGTGAAAATATGAATGATGAAAAAGTCCCTTAAACCAATACCAATAAGCGCAAGCGGTATATATTCAATGGTTCGATACACCACATTTTCCATCCAATGGTATCTTAGATGGGCCGCGAACCCCATTTGCTCTACTGAATGATGCACCTTGTGAAACTCCCATAATCGAGGGGAGGCATGCAATAACCTGTGAGTCCACCATTGTATAAAATCCCGAACTATAAACCCTACGAGCAAATGAGCCCAGGTTGGCCAGGTCATCACTTCGAAAGCAACCAGGTTATTTATTCCAATGGAGGCTAGCAGGTCATTAAAAAAATAAACTACGACATTGGAAGCTGCATTATAGATGATCAGTGAAAACAAAAAGAAGTTGAAAAACATATAGAAGAAGTCCAACCAGAAATCCTTTCTGAGTATTGCCTGATCTTTTCGCCAGGGCTTCGCAAGCTCCAGCAAAAAAAAGAAGGCAGAAACACCGATCAGCCAATAAAAGTAATTATGCCATCCCGGATATGTGATTTCATTCCACAGGTAATTAGCATAACCTTCGTAACTATCCGAAATGACCTTGAGTATATCCATATTCTTTTAAAATCCTGTAGCAAAAGTAGGATGACCCTCATCCTATATACGTAACATTTGTTACCAAAGCCATGAAACCGGGCATATGTCGTATTCGCCCTATTCGAATGACGTATTTACACTTTACAAAAAATAATTTTAGAACTTAACATTGTATTGTACAACGAGCACAGCACTACGCTATAAATCTAAATACTATGGAAAAGACTATGATCACTATTTCAGCAGTCGTAAATGCGCCCCTTCAAACCGTTTGGGAATGTTGGAATCAACCTGAACACATCATGAAGTGGAACTTCGCCATTGACAGCTGGCATTGCCCTGCAGCCAGTAACGACCCAAAAGTAGGCGGACGACTTACCTGCACGATGGCGGCGAAAGATGGCAGTGTAAGTTTTGAATTTGGTGGCACCTATACCGCTTTAGAAGAAGGCAAACACATTGCCTATACCATGGATGATGAACGTACAGTGGATATTAGCTTTAATAAGTCCGCTGAGGGTGTAGAAATTATTGAGACTTTCGAGGCGGAAAGCGAAAATCCCGTCGAAATGCAAAAAGGAGGCTGGCAAGCGATCCTCAATAATTTTAAGGCATACGTCGAAAATCCGAGATGAATTCTTATAAAGGAAACCCGGCAATTTGCCCGGGTATTTTTTCTCCCGCCACTTTAACGTAACAAGTGTTACAAATCTTCCCGAAATCCCATCTCACCTTTGCCTTAAAAGAAATAACTCATGGCAACAGTGAAATTAACTACTCAGAAATTTAAGGAAGATATCTTCGATTACACTACTGAGCAAGAATGGAAATATAAAGGGAGCAAACCAGCGATTATCGACTTTTATGCTGACTGGTGTGGGCCTTGTAAAATGGTCTCACCAATCCCGGAAGAGTTGTCGGATGAATATCAGGACCTGGTTGTTTATAAAGTAGACACAGAGGTGGAACAGGAACTTGCTGTAGTTTTTCAAATCAGAAGTATCCCTAGCTTGCTTTTCATCCCACTGAACGAACAGCCTCTGATGCAGCCCGGAGCGCTACCCAAACATGTGTTAGAGCAAATCATTGATACTGAATTACTTAAACAAACAACCGATAAGATATAATTATGGGGTATCAGGGTGGGGTGGCTTTGTGCCCTTCACCCTTTTTTACTCTTTTGAAACTAGAAGCTGACGAACGTATTGATGTTGAGCTGGTCACGGCTTTTACCCCGAAGAAACTGGTTCATATAAGCCAGTTCTAAGCGGATAGCATCCGAAAATTTATACCCCAGTCCTCCATACAGTCTGTTCCGATCAAAAACCCCATTCCGATCATTCAGGAAAATCTCGTTATAAGCTGACAAATATATCGTTTTAGCCAAAAGCTCGCTATTGTTCAGAGGAACATTCAGCGAAAGAAAATAACGGTATCGCAATTTAAAATCTCCTTCAATAAATCGCTGCTCAAACCGATAGCGATGTTGGACATTGACCCGATTAATTTTCTGAGTAGTTATGAACTGCTGAAAAATTCGGTGCTCATCCACCTCATTCTTCTCAAGTTCCCCCGGCACATAATTCTGACTATGAATAAACCCGTAACCCAGGAGCAAATTATTATTCCCTTCAGTTAGGTTGTAACCCACTCCTGTCCTTAAAAGCAATTGCTCGAGATCCCCAACTGCATTATAATTTCGATACTGGATCTCATGATGAAAATTGAAGCGATCACTGAGCTTCTTAGTACCGAAATAATTAATCCAGTTTCCAAAGCTGCTATCCTGGGCAAAACTCAGGAGCGGAGCCATCACCAACAACAGCCAAACCCATTTTTTCATAATCGTGAAAATGATGTTTCTAAACTAACCGGAAAATAGTGAGGGTTGTTCAATCAGGTCGTCAGGGAAAATACTGAATAAATGGCTTGCAGGCCCTAAAGCCACCATAAAAAATGAAACAGTACCTTATGATATCCTCATGCTACACTGAGGAAGGCTGTTTGTGCGCAGATCTCTAGGAATCAGCTTTACGGTCAGGAACTTAAAGAATCCTCAATATTAACTAAAACAAAATAGCCAGCCCAAAACCGAGGCCCGTCGGAGTTTGTTGATTGATTTTATAAGTGGCAACCGTTCCTGTTAATGTGGCACGCATCTGCACGGTAGAAGTACGACTCAAGATATAACCCACATATACATGGGTGGACAACCCTTGATCCTTGTCCTCTTCATAATCCGCACTTAGCACCTCAAAATCAACTTTGTGACTTCCATAGCCTAATCCACCACCCACGAAAGGAGATCTTTGCCGCGCCTGAAATGGAAAAATAGCCGCCAGGCTCAGATTATAGATATCTATATCTCCAAAAAACATGTCGGCATTAATATCCAGAATCATATCCCGCACATCATAGCTCAATTTGACGCCTATACCACTGGAGAAGTTCTCATCTACATTACGAAGCCTGGTACCCAGTCCTGCCACGGATACACCAAAAAAGCTATTGGCTTCCTTTTTGGAAAGCTCCAGCCGATCATAGCTTGTTACAGAATAGATATCCTCGTTGACCAGGGCCTTTTTCTTCGTACCCATACTGATTGCCAATGATTCCAATACCGGATCCAAATCATCAAGACTTGCGCCCTTCACAAAATCACTCCAAACCAAGCCTCCATCGCTTGTACGATATAGACTGACACTCACTATAAGGGTTTTCTGAAGACCATTGATCTCTCCGCTAAGAAAATAAGTGGCTCCTAATCTCTGAGCTTCCTGCTGCACCTCCTCCATGGAAGGCATGAAACTCTCAGGAGTAAAGTCCGCAGGCAGTATGACCTGATATTTTCCGTGAGCATCGGAGTAGACCTTGAACAGCTTGGTCGCACTGTAGTTGTAGCCTTGATCCACATTAATCATCTCGAAACAAGAGAAATAGACCTTGTCCTGGGCAAAGGCCAGATTTAGGCTGAAGACAAGAGCTAATAGGGGTAAAAAGTTTTTCATGGGTCTCACGATCATTTTTCTATCGACCCTATTTAGAACACAATAGTTGGGATTGAGAATATCATTTGATGGTTGAAAAATCAGAACATCACGTCCCGGATCGCCTCGGTTTTATCAAACATCTTCCTCGCAAAAGGGCATTGAGGTACAATTTTAAGCCCCTTATTTCTGGCAAATTCTACCGAGGCGAGGACCAGTTGCTTTCCAATTCCCTTTCCGGAAAAATCAGCGTTTACCTCCGTATGCTCAATAACAAATGTTGAATCATCAATCCAGGAGTAAACCATCAGACCCGCTTTCAGATCATCTGAAAAGGCCTTAAAGAAGCCTCTACGATCCTTTTCAATTTGTTCGATTTTGATGTCGGACATTGCGGAAAAATTTGAGCCCAACAGCATTTGAATCCGTCAGGTTCATTCATTATTTCATCAGCTTCTTATACTTGACCCTGGTAGGTTCTTTGTCGCCCAATCGTTTCTTTCGATTCTCTTCGTAATCGGTATAGTTACCCTCAAACCAATAAACCTGAGAGTCCCCTTCATAAGCCAGAATATGAGTGGCTATCCTATCCAGGAACCATCTGTCGTGGCTAATTACCACTGCACAGCCTGCAAAGCTTTCCAGGGCTTCTTCCAACGCTCGCAAAGTATTCACATCCAAATCATTGGTAGGCTCATCGAGAAGGATCAAATTAGCTCCTTGCTTCAGCGTAATCGCCAGGTGGGCCCGGTTTCGCTCTCCACCGGACAGAACCCCGACTTTTTTTTCCTGATCCGATCCTGAGAAATTGAATCTGCTTACATAAGCACGTGCATTCATTTCCTTTCCTCCCAATTGAATCAGCTCGTTACCTCCTGAAATTGCTTTAAACACAGAGTCATCCGGTTTTAGGTCATCATGCTCCTGATCTACATAAGCCATTTGCACGGTATCACCCACTTCGAATGTTCCCGCATCCGGTTGCTCTTTACCGGTAATCAGGTTGAACAGGGTCGTTTTTCCCGCACCATTTGGTCCGACAACACCTACAATTCCTCCCTGTGGCAGGCTAAAAGTCAGATTTTCAAACAACACCTTATCTCCATAAGATTTAGAAACGCCATTCGCCTCTATCACTTTTGCTCCTAATCTTGGTCCCGGTGGAATATAGAGCTCAAGCTGTGCTTCTTTTTCCTTTCCTTCCTGACCTAATAGTTTGTCATAAGCTCCCAATCTGGCCTTGGATTTTGCCTGACGTCCCTTCGGAGACATGCGCACCCATTCGAGCTCCCTCTCAAGTGTTTTCTGTCTTTTAGATTCGGTCTTTTCTTCTTGCGCCAGTCGTTTTTGCTTTTGGTCCAACCAGCTGGAATAATTTCCTTTCCATGGAATACCTTCCCCTCTATCCAATTCAAGGATCCAACCGGCTACATTGTCGAGGAAATAACGGTCGTGAGTTACAGCGATCACAGTCCCTTCATATTGTTGCAAGTGTTGCTCCAACCAATGCACCGACTCGGCATCCAGGTGATTCGTCGGCTCATCCAGTAATAGCACATCCGGCTTTTGCAATAACAGCCTGCACAGGGCTACACGACGCTTTTCCCCACCAGACAGATTCTTGATGATAGCATCTTCCGGGGGTGTACGCAGGGCATCCATTGCTCTTTCGAGCTTGTTGTCCAGCTCCCAGGCTCCGGCATGATCCAGTTTTTCCTGCACCTCTCCCTGTCGCTCGATAAGGGCGTTCATTTTATCCGGATCCTCAAGAATTTCCGGTTCAGAAAACTTCAAATTGATCTCATCATACTCCTGAAGTAGCGCTGTAATCTCAGAAACAGCCTCACTAATTACTTCTTTGACCGTTTTATCCTGATCTAATTGAGGCTCTTGCTCCAACAATCCAACACTAAATCCCGGGGAAAACACCACTTCACCCTGGAAATCCTGGTCTATACCTGCGATGATTCTGAGTAGCGAAGACTTCCCGGATCCGTTCAAACCCAGCACGCCAATCTTGGCTCCATAAAAAAAGGATAGGTAAATGTTCTTTAAAACTTGTTTCTTTGGGGGGTAGATTTTGTTCACCCCAGCCATAGAGAATATGATTTTTTCGTCTGACATCTTTGAGATTGTTCAAAATGATTTCGAATTTACAGCTAATCTTCCTCAGCAGTAAATATTCACCAATAATCAATAAAAAATAGTGGCAGCCACAGAAACGGCATACGGATACGTAAAAGACGGCAAGGTTTTCCTTAAATCGTGGGGAGACTCGCAAGAAAGAGAAATCGGAGAAGTGAAGGATGAAAACCCTGAGGCTTCACTCCAATATTTTGAAGAGCGTTTTGAAGACCTTGTTACCAAAGTTCAGGAACTAGAAGCCCTCATTACCGAATCCACCAACAAAGGTTCCTTTCTCATGAAGCTCCTTCATATGAAGGAAGTACTCGGAACGCATGACGGCTTAGGTGATTATCAGCTGTTACTGGATCGATTGACAGCGCAGGAATCCCTGATCAATGATATTATCGCTAAAAATCGCGAGAAAAATACAGAGATTAAAAAGGCCCTGATCGAAGAAGTGAAGGTTGCTGTAGAAAAGATCAACTGGAAGGAAGCCACAGTAGAAATCCATGATATCAAAACACGCTGGATCAAAACCGGAAATGCCGTAGAAGAAGAGAATGAGCAATTGGAAGAGGCGTTTTGGTCAGTAGTGCAGGCCTTTTTTGAAAAGAAAAAGGCTTTTTATGAGGATAAGCGCCGATTGATGGACAAGGCAAAAGAGTCCTATGCTGCATTGGTGGAAGAAGCGAAAAAGATCAATAACCTTCACGGTAAGGAAAGGTTCCAAAAAGTAAAACAACTAAAAGATGAGTGGGCCGCTCTTGGCAATATTCCGAAGGAGGAGTACAGCCCATTGATTGACGAGTTCAATAAGCTCCTGAAACCCGGGGTCAAACATGGTAAAAAACCAGTAATGGACATCCAGCCCATTCAAAAGTCTATCAATCAAATGATTGAGGGAGAGATTCCTATAGATGGAAAAGCCCTGGATCAATTCAAAGGGGCCTTAAGAGGCTACAACCCGGTGGATCACAAATCAAGAAGTGATAAAAGGGAACTTTTTGCTAAGATGCAGCTACTTAAGGAAAGGACTTTTATACAGGGCCTGGCCAGAAAGAAAAGGAGTAACTACAGCGAACTTTCTGAAAAAGAGCAGGCAGATATACAAATCAAATTACTTGAAGATCTGCTTCGAAGGGACAAAGAAGACCTCAAACAGTATTCAGAAAATGCTGAAAAATTTGCTACGGCTTCCGGTCAAATTAGCCCATTGGTTGAAAAACAACTCCATCAGCAAAAATCTAAAGTTGCGGTTAAAGAGCAGTTACTGGCCCTTTTGAAAAAAAGTTGAGACTTTTTTCAAAAAGCTTGGAACAAAATGCCCGTCTTTCGCGATTATGGATTATATTTTTTAAAACGAAACAAAAGTTTGATTTCTCAGTAATAAAACTATTTTTGCACGAAATTTTTAAAGCCAACGAATTATGTACTGGACACTAGAACTCGCTTCTTATTTGGAAGACGCACCATGGCCGGCTTCAAAAGACGAATTGATCGATTACTCAATAAGATCAGGTGCTCCTCTTGAAGTTGTAGAAAATCTACAGGAACTGGAAGACGATGGCAATCCTTATGAAAGCATAGAAGAAATCTGGCCGGATTACCCCACTAAGGAGGACTTCTTCTTTAATGAGGATGAGTACTAAGCTTTAATTCTAAAGATATTTCATGGAAAAGCCCCCAGCTAATGATTAGCTTGGGGTTTTTTCGTTTCGAGGAATAATGCAGCCACCTGCAAATCTTCCTGGGTAGTTATCTTGATGTTTCTGTAGTCGCCATCAACCAGGGTCACCTGCTCACCCAGCACGTGCTCATAGACCGTAGCATCGTCTGTGTATATCTCCTTCTCCTCTCCCTGAAATGCTTCTTTGATCTTATCTACCTGGAAGGTTTGTGGCGTTTGGACGATCCTGAACAGGCTGCGGTCCATGGCATGAGAATATTCTTTATCAGCCTTTCGAATCGAGTCTTTGAGAGCAGTCGTCACGATCCCTGAACCATACCTTTCTGCAGCCTCGAAGGATTTCTGAATAACTTCCTGAGTAACACAAGGACGAACAGCATCATGAATGGCTACCAATCCTTCCTTCACCAGCTCTAGCCCATTCTTTACCGATTGATACCTTGTCTCGCCTCCTTTTGCCGTCTGAACCTTGACATCTGGCAGATAGCTCGACTTCAGCAACATCCATGAATCGAAATGATTAGCCGGAAGTACCAGCACCAGGGAAATGTCAGGATCGTAAGCAAGAAATGCCTGTATGGTGTGGACCACAACAGGCACTTCGTGTATTTCCAAAAACTGTTTTGGAGTGGCTAAATTCATCCGTGTTCCGGATCCACCTGCTACGATGATGGCGTTGTTTCGGGACACGATTACAATGTTTTAGATGATCAACATCGCATCTCCATAAGTGAAGAAACGATATTTTTCTTTGATTGCAGTTTGGTACGCCTCCATGACTAGATCGTAACCACCAAATGCTGACGCCATCATTAACAGAGTCGACTCAGGCAAGTGGAAGTTGGTTATCAATGCATCACATATTTTGAACTCATATGGAGGGAAAATGAACTTATCAGTCCATCCTTCATTAGCCTTCAATCGGCCCAATGCAGATACCGATGACTCCAACGTTCGCATTACTGTTGTACCTACAGCACAAACTTTTTTCTTATCATCAAGCGCTTTGTTCACGCGATCAGCAGTATGCTCAGTTACAAAATAGTTCTCAGAATCCATTTTGTGCTTAGTCAGATCTTCCACATCTACCGGTCGAAATGTTCCAAGTCCAACATGAAGTGTAATTGGCTCAATATCAACCCCTACAATCTCAAGTCTTTTCATCACCTGCTTGGTGAAGTGCAGTCCTGCAGTCGGCGCTGCCACTGCTCCTACATTCTTAGCATAGATTGTTTGAAAACGCTCACGATCCTCAGGAACCGTTTTTCTTTCAATATTTTTAGGGAGAGGGGTCTCTCCCAGTCTATCAATCATTTTATAGAAGTCCGACTCGTCGCCATCATAAAGGAAACGAATGGTTCTACCTCTAGAGGTAGTATTGTCAATGACCTCAGCCACTAATTCTCCATCACCAAAATAAAGCTTGTTTCCAACCCTGATCTTTCTCGCAGGATCCACCAATACGTCCCAAAGCTTCATCTCTTTGTTCAACTCCCGTAGAAGAAAAACCTCAATCTTCGCCCCGGTCTTTTCCTTATTCCCATATAGTCTGGCAGGAAAAACCTTCGTATCATTGATGACCATAACATCCTCATCATCAAAGTAATCCACGATATCTTTGAATACTTTATGCTCGATCTCTCCGGTATCCTTGTGGATCACCATCAACCTGGATTCGTCGCGATTTTCTGTTGGATGTAAAGCAATGTGACTACTAGGTAAGTCAAATTTAAATGCAGATAATTTCATTCTATAGTTGCTTTTTTATGGCCATTTGAAGCGTCAGCGCACATTCATCGACCCACAAATGTGTGTCGAATTTGAAATGCGGTTTACTTCACAGGGAGTCTTTTAACCTGAAGGTCTTTGTTTAAACAAGAGCGCAAAATTAGCGAATAGTTTTGTTTTCTTAGACAAAATCAGCATTAACCTCACTTGACTAGAAAATCTCCCTAAGATAACCGCGAACATGCTATTAATACAAATTATTGTTAGATTGATTAAACACAATATTTAATAATTAAAATGACCTATAGGGGTATGTCCGACAAGGACCATTTTCATTAAATTGATTTACTTAACCAACTGTGTAAAGTCATGCTTTCAGAATTTCAGTCAACCAAATTCAAGCATTTATTCAACTTGCTGGATATTAATGATAATGGAATCATTCAGAAGAATGATTTCACGCTCCTGGCAGAACGTGTAGCCCCTTTTGTCAATGGTAAAATAGACAGCAAGGCTTATAATCAGTTGGTGTACAGAGGCATGACCTTTTACAATCGACTAATCAAGAGCCTCGAGCCCTCAGATCCAAGTCGAATCGGAATGCACGAATGGGTGAAATACATTGACAAGGAAATTATTGAATCAGGAGATCAGGACAACCTGGCCGAGCTGACACAACTACTCCTGGGCTTTATTTTTGGCCTTTTTGACGAAAACCATGATGGCTTCCTCTCTCTTGAAGAATATCAGGAGATTTTCCAGGTACTGAGCATCGACGACTCAAAGGCCAGTCTCCTTTACGAAAAATTGGATAGTAACTCAGACGATCGGCTCTCACGGTACGAACTCGTTCTGGCTGTTGAGGGCTTTCTTACCTCCGATGATCCCTCCGAGCTGGGAAACTGGATTTTTGGAGATTATCAAAGCTGAATTAAGCCTCTTCCTTTTCGGGAACCACCGCGCCACTGATCTTTTCTTTGATCTTCACTTCGAGTTCTTCCATTAATTCAGGATTATCCTCTATAAGCTGCTTCACGGAGTCTCTTCCCTGCCCTAGTTTATTGTCATTGTAGGAGAACCATGAACCTGATTTCTGGATAACATTAAGCTCTACCCCGATATCAATGATTTCTCCGGCCTTACTGATTCCCCTTCCATACATGATATCAAACTCTACCACTTTGAATGGAGGCGCTACTTTATTCTTCACGACTTTCACACGGGTACGGTTTCCCAGTATGTTATCCGCACTTTCCTTGATTTGGCCGATTCTTCTGATATCCAACCTCACAGAAGCGTAGAACTTCAAAGCATTACCTCCCGTGGTTGTTTCAGGGTTTCCGAACATCACTCCAATTTTTTCTCTCAACTGGTTGATGAAAATACAAGAGCAACCGGTTTTATTGATGGCACCCGTTAATTTCCTCAAGGCCTGAGACATCAATCGGGCCTGAAGCCCCATTTTACTGTCTCCCATCTCGCCTTCAAGCTCTCCTCTTGGCACCAAAGCCGCCACGGAATCAATCACAATGATATCAATCGCTCCGGATCTAATTAGATGCTCCGCAATCTCCAGCGCCTGCTCTCCATTATCCGGCTGAGAGATTAACAAGTTCTCCGTATCGATCCCCAGTTTTTCAGCATAAGTCTTATCAAAAGCGTGCTCCGCATCGATGATCGCTGCAAGTCCTCCCTTTTTCTGCGCTTCAGCAATGCAATGCATCGCCAATGTCGTCTTACCGGATGATTCCGGGCCATAAACCTCAATGATTCTACCTCTGGGTATACCCCCAACTCCCAAAGCCATGTCCAGACTCAAAGAACCTGTTGAGATCACGGGCACATCAAGCACCTTGTTATCACTCAGTTTCATGATGGTTCCCTTTCCATAGGTCTTTTCCAGTTTATCTATGGTAAGTTGCAGCGCTTTAAATTTTTCAGAATTATCAGCCATAAGAGGTTTCCTTTCGAGCGTTTATTTTGGTTGATTCAATGCCAACAAAATTAAGCTTATCTATCTATAATAAAAGGTAAAAGCTAAAATTTTTAGCAAATTAATTAAAAGACTAATATTATTATCATTCAAATATGCTTATCATGCAATCCAAATTCATCATCTCCGTTACCGCATTGACCGGCTTTGAGTAATTTGCCCACCATGAAAAAAAAGACGCGTATCCTTATGCTTTTATCCATCCTGGTTCTGTTGGCCACGATCATTTGGCAATGGGATTTGCTTAAATACGGCATTGCACAGGGACGCGGACAACTTGATGTGATCATAAATGCACGTCCAATCGATGAGTTCCTGTCTGACCCCAATTTTCCGGACTCACTTAAACAAAAGCTTCTGTTGTCGAAGGAAGTTCGCGCATTCGCCATGGAAGAACTGGGACTTAACCAGTCAAAGACCTACACGAAGCTTTACGATCAAAAGGGCAAAATTTTACTTTGGAACCTATCTGCCAGTGATCCATTTAAGTTAGAGCCATATACCTGGTATTTTCCCTTCCTTGGAGAAGTACCGTATAAGGGCTTTTTCAAACTGAAGAAGGCTCAGGCGGAAGAGCAAATCCTCGACTCGCTCGGTTATGACACTCGCGTTCGTCCTGTAAGTGGTTGGTCGACCCTGGGCATTCTCAACGATCCCCTTTTAAGCAATATGCTTGAGCGCAGTGATGGGGAATTGGCAGAGGTAATCATTCATGAATTGACGCACGCGACCATCTTCGTCAAAGAACAAATTGATTTTAATGAAAACCTGGCCTCATTTATTGGTGAAAGAGGAGCCGAACTTTTCCTCTCCAAACATTTTGGCGATAGTTCCGAAGCCCTAATAAGCTATCAAAACGAACTTGAAGACCATGAAAGGTTTACCGTTCACATGCTAAGAGGGGCAAATGGACTGGATAGCCTCTATCAAAGTTTTACAAGAGAACCGGACAGCATCAAAGCTCACCTAAAAGCCCTCTACATACGCGAAATCGTAAATAACCTTGATACGATCGACTTTCACGAACCTTTCTATAAAGAGGTATTTAAAGATCGAAAACTCAATAATGCGTATTTCATGTCACTGATCAGGTACCATGGACAAAGCGACACTTTAACCACCCTTTATGCTCAGCACAACAAAGATCTTCACCTGTTTATCCAGGGCATGAAAGAAACCCATGGTAAATAGCTGCAATTAACAAATTGTTACCATTTCCGGTAGAAATTGATTTCTGGTTAAATTTGAATATTATCGAGCAGGTAATCATTTTTGGGGGACTGCTCAGATTTCCAAGAGGGATTATTTAATTTAAGTTAATCGAATCATTAACTGAATATTACTTCCTTAACATAACTCATGGCGAAACAAAACCAAAAAATTCTGCTCGTTGATGACGAACCGGATATCCTGGAACTTCTAAAATACAACCTCAGCAAAGAAGGCTATGAAGTAAAAACAGCCTCTGACGGTATTAAAGGTGTAGAGATAGCCAAGGGCTTTATCCCTGATCTCATCATTCTTGATATTATGATGCCCAAGCAGGATGGCGTGGAGACCTGTCGCCAAATGAGAGAAGTTCCCGAGTTGGCCAATGCCTTTGTGATTTTCCTTACTGCCAGATCTGAAGAATATTCGGAAGTAGCCGCCTTTGACATGGGAGCCGATGATTACATCACGAAGCCGATCAAACCCCGGGCATTGGTGAGCCGTATCAATGCCCTTTTCCGAAGAGAATCCAAGAAGAAAAAAGAGTCCCATAAAGTGGAACTGGGAGATTTGATCATTGACAGATCGTCTTACACAGTCATCTCCGGAGAAGAAAAAATCAATCTTCCGAAGAAAGAATTCGAATTACTTTATTTCCTTGCACAAAATCCCGGAAAGGTATTCAGCCGCGACGAACTCTTACAAAATATTTGGGGCACTGACGTATATGTACTTGCTCGAACAGTGGATGTACACATCCGGAAAGTAAGAGAGAAAATTGGCGAAGGATACATCTCAACTGTAAAGGGAGTAGGTTACAAGTTTGACATGAACTGATCTTATGATTAATTCCCGTGGTATTTCGCTTTTGCTGGCGCTGATTATTTCTATCATCACCACGGCGTTTATATCTATGGTAGAATCGGTTAATGACGTTGCGGTGACGATCGCATTTTTCTTGTCGTTTTCCACTTCCTACATTTTTATCCTCATCACGCTAGAGTTTATTTTCTTCCGTCAGATCAACTCCATTTTCGAGGTGCTAGAAAATATCAGGGACATGAAGGATCAGGATTTATCATTTTTGATCAAATCCACCGCAAAGACCTCTTTCAACCCGCTCAAAAACGTCAACAAGGAGATTTTCAACTATGCCGAACAAAAGCAGCAGGAAATCATTGAACTAAAGCAACTCGAAGCCTTCCGTAGGGAATTTATGGCTGACGTCTCCCATGAATTGAAAACACCCATTTTCGCTGCACAGGGATTTGTTCACACCCTTCTGGATGGTGCCATTGAGGATAAAAAAGTTAGAAAGAAATTCCTTAAAAAGGCTGCAAAAAGCCTTGATGGTCTGGATATCCTGGTACATGAGCTCCTCACCATTTCACAAATGGAGACCGGGGAGATCAAGATGCATTATGAGCACTTCGACATTGTGCAAATGTGCAAGGAAGTGGAAGACCAGTTGGAAGGAAAGGCGGCAAAAAAAGACATCGAAATCACCATTTCCGGAGAAGTCAAAAAACACTTTGTCTATGCAGATTTTCACAGGATTTACCAGGTTCTTACCAACCTGATATCCAATGCGGTCAAGTATACCCGTAAGGGCGGTAAAGTTTGGGTCGATTTTGAAGAAAAGCACGGTTCCATCTATACCTATGTAAAAGACAATGGACGTGGAATCCCTAAAGAAGACATCAACAGGATCTTCGAGAGATTTTACCGTGTGGACAAGTCACGATCGAAAGAAAAAGGAGGCACCGGCCTGGGGCTGGCGATTGTAAAACATATTATGGAGGCACACGACTCCAAAGTATCCGTAGAAAGTGAATATAAGAAAGGATCAGTCTTTAGCTTTGCGCTGAAAAAGGGCAAACCCGTATCACACCGGTTTGTCTACGAAGAAGACGACGAAGATGAAGATTAAAGGCAGGATAGACTTCAAAGACCTTATCCTTTTTGAAAACGACAATTACATAGTCATTAATAAACCTCCATACATTTCCACTTTGGAGGATCGAAATGACCCACAAAATATTCTGGGCCTGGCTAAGGACTACTTTGAAGAAGCACAGGTCTGCCACCGTCTGGATAAAGAAACTTCAGGAGCATTGGTCATTGCTAAACATCCCGATGCCTACCGTCACTTTGCCATGAATTTGGAAAAGAGGCGTGTAAAGAAAATTTATCATGCAGTTTTAAATGGCATTCATGACTTTCAGGATCTGGAAGCAGATCAGCCCATCTACTCATCCAATAGCAAATCCAGGGTCGACTTTAGGGAAGGAAAGCCTTCACTGACTCTGATCTCTGCGATTGAGCATTTCAAGTCTAACACGCTGATCAAATGCTTTCCGGTGACCGGTCGTCTACATCAAATCCGTGTACACCTGGCTTTTCATGGCGCACCAATCGCCTGTGATCCCACCTATGGTGGAGAGTGGCTTTACTTATCCTCGCTAAAAAGGAAATATAACATCGGGAAATTTGAAGATGAGCAGCCCTTGATCAAACGGGTGGCGCTACATGCCTATAGCATTGCTTTTCAGGACTTTGGCGCTAATGAAGACGAAATCATCGAGATGGAAGCTCCTTATCCTAAAGATTTCGAGGTACTACTGAAGCAACTGAGAAAAAACTCTTGATTTAGTGAGGGTTAGCTTTTGCTTTTACAAAAACAAAAGTCTATTTTTGTGTCCCTTTTCGCGAAGGGTAGTTAAAATAATTAATTTTTAAAACTTAAAACATTGGATACTTTAAGCTATAAAACAGTATCACTAAACAAAGCTACGGCTGACAAGAAATGGGTCATCGTTGATGCGGAGGCACAAGTACTTGGTCGCGTGGCAAGTGAGGTAGCTAAAATCATTAGAGGGAAGAACAAGCCTGGCTACACTCCTAACGTAGATTGCGGAGATAATGTCATTGTCATCAACTCTGACAAAATCAGACTCACTGGTAACAAGTGGTCAGAAAAGCAATACGTGCGACACACAGGATATCCTGGAGGACAGAGAATTGCTACTCCATTGGAGGTGAAGGCTAAATCTTCTACCATCCTGGTAGAGAAAGCTGTGAAAGGTATGTTACCTAAGAACAAACTGGGTAACAAACTTTACAAGAACCTATTTGTATATGAAGGTTCTGAGCACCCACATGAAGCACAACAACCAACTGAAGTAAAACTGTAATCTGAATGGATATCATAAACACCATAGGAAGAAGGAAAACGTCGGTAGCAAGAGTTTACCTACAAGTCGGAAAAGGAGCAATCAAAGTAAACGAGAAAGAACTTAGCGTTTACTTCCCTTCTGAGATCCTTCAATTGATCGTAAAGCAGCCTCTTGAAACACTTGAAGCTGATGGAAAATTCGACATTGATATCAACGTAGACGGTGGCGGACCAAAAGGTCAGGCAGAAGCCGTAAGACTAGCGATATCAAGAGCACTTGTAGAGCTTGACGAAGAAAACAAGCCTGCATTAAAGAAAGAAGGTTTTCTTACGAGAGACCCAAGAATGGTTGAACGTAAGAAACCAGGTAGAAGAAAAGCTAGAAGAAGATTCCAGTTCAGTAAACGTTAAGATTTAAGAGACATGCAAAAAGTAGAATATAAAGACCTATTAGATGCTGGTGTTCACTTCGGACACCTTACTCGCAAGTGGAATCCGCAAATGGCTCCTTACATCTTCATGGAGAAAAACGGGATCCACATCATAGACCTGAACAAAACTCTTACTGCCATGGAAGAAGCAGCTGATGCGCTTCAGGCAATTGTAAGATCAGGAAGAAAAGTGATGTTCGTGGCAACAAAGAAGCAGGCGAAAGAAGTAGTAGAAACTGCTGCGAAGAACCTGAACATGCCATTCGTGACTGAAAGATGGTTAGGTGGTATGCTTACCAACTTCGCAACGATCAGAAAGTCATTGAAAAAAATGGCGAGCATCGACAAGCTGATGAAAGATGAGGCTTACAAAAACCTCGCTAAGAGAGAGCGTTTGATGATCAGCCGTGAGAAGGATAAATTGGAAAGAGTACTAGGCGGTATCGCTGACCTAAACAGACTTCCAGCTGCCCTTTTCGTTATCGACATCAAAAGAGAGCACATTGCGATCTCTGAGGCTCAAAAGCTGAACATCCCTGTATTTGCTTTGGTTGATACCAACTCTGACCCTACTCAGGTAGATTACCCAATCCCTGGTAACGACGACGCATGGAAGTCAATCAACCTTATCACCAACTACATCGCGCAAGCGGCTGAAGAAGGTCTTAACGAAAGAAAGAAAGATAAGGAAGAAGCTAAAGCTCAGGAAGAAGAGCAAGCTAAAAGAGAAGTGGACGAGCAGGAAAAAGCTTAATCCGCTCACACATATGAAACTATAATTTTGATTGAACATCGTCCCGATCCCCATCGGGATTGGTGTTCAATTTTTGTTATTACACGATTCAATTCAAAACAAGATAAAAATGGCAATTACTGCGCAAGACGTAAACAAACTAAGACAAATGACTGGTGCCGGTATGATGGACTGTAAAAAAGCCCTTACCGAAGCTGAAGGAGATTTTGATAAGGCTGTAGAGCTGCTTAGAAAGAAAGGTCAAAAAGTATCTGCATCAAGAGCTGACAGAGAGACTACTGAAGGTGTTGTGGTAACCAGAACCAGCGAAGATGGCACTAAAGGTATGGTATTGGCTTTCACTTGCGAAACTGACTTCGTGGCGAAAAACGAAGATTTCGTAGCATTGG
The DNA here is from genome assembly GCF_024714475.1 of Marinoscillum sp. MHG1-6. Classification (GTDB taxonomy): domain Bacteria; phylum Bacteroidota; class Bacteroidia; order Cytophagales; family Cyclobacteriaceae; genus JAMZMI01. The sequence goes on from NZ_JAMZMI010000006.1 coordinate 94,934, forward strand.
CTAATGAAATCGCTGACGCTGCGTTTGCTAACCAGCCTGCTGATGTAGATGGCATCAAAGCTCTTCCTGCAGGTAGCATTACTTTAGGTGAGAAGATCATCGAAGCAACTGGTAAAATCGGTGAAAAACTTGATATCACTGCTTACGAATTTGTTGAAGGTGAGGCGGTTGTTCCTTACATCCACTCCAACAGCAAACTTGGCGTGCTTGTAGCGCTTAAAAACGTAAATGGTGCTTCAGTAGAAGATGCTGGAAAAGATGTAGCGATGCAAATTGCTGCGATGAACCCTGTAGCGGTTGACAAAGACGGTGTAGATGCTTCTATCGTAGAAAAGGAAATCGAGATCGGTAAAGAGCAGGCAAGACAAGAAGGTAAGCCAGAGCAGATCCTTGAGAAAATTGCTCAGGGTAAACTTCAGAAGTTCTTCAAAGAGAACACTTTGTTGAGCCAGTCTTTCGTAAAAGACAACTCCTTGTCTATCCAGCAGTACCTTGATACCGTATCTAAAGGTTTGACTGTTTCTGCATTCAAAAGAATCTCTATCGGGTAACTCTCCGAATAGATAAATATCCAAAGCCAGTGAGTAAGCTCACTGGCTTTTTTGTTTTTGTATCACTTCTGATATCGGTGGAGCGATTCTTTACGTTTATTAAAAGGGTCACTTAACTCTAATAAATGTCCAAAAGAGAAAAAGCATCCTCCCAAACAAAACTAGAGGAATGGTTCAATTCGTTGTCTCATGGCATAACCGGTTTAGCCGCTATTGGCGGACTGGTCGTACTAATCGTCTTTGGTGCGAAAAGCGATAATGACTGGAGCCTATTCAGCGCCATATTTTATGGCTCGAGCCTAGTATTGCTCTACACCTTTTCATCCATTTACCATGGCCTGCGTCACAAGACGGCCAAGTACATCTTCAACATACTGGATCACTGCGGCATATACCTACTTATAGCTGGTACTTATACACCTGTGCTATTGATTAGCATTGGCGGACCTACCGGCTGGATGTTCTTCGGGATACAATGGGGCATGGCGCTGATTGGGATTATCTTGAAGGTTTTCTACACGGGTAAGTACAACCTGATCTCCACGATCATGTATGCCTTTATGGGGTGGATTATTGTCTTTAAGATAGAATTGGTCAAAGAAGTCTTGCCAACACCGGCATTTTGGCTGCTTGCTTCCGGTGGCGTTGCTTATACACTCGGCATCATATTCTACATTATTGATAACCGTATGAGATTAGCTCACTTTATTTGGCACCTTTTTGTAATGGCAGGAAGTCTCCTGCATTTCATCATGATGGTAAAGTACATCTTCAGGTAGTCCCGTTACCGAACCCTGGATTGTACCCTAGCAGCAGAAATGTCTATTGCAAAGTCTACTTGGAGTTGTAAAGCCGTATTTCCGTCCTTCGATTGACGCGGTGCTCAGCATCGGTGCAAGAAACACCATCAGAACATCTGTTAAGAAGATTCTCCTCTCCTTTTCCCGCTGCACCAATCCTGTCTCCATTCACCCCTCTTGAGATCAAATAATCTCTAACGGACTCAGATCGCTTCTGAGATAGCTGTTGATTATACTCATAGCCTCCACGTGAATCTGTATGTGACTCCACAATGATATTGAGGTTTTCAAACTTCTTCAATACCCCTGCAAGGGAGTCCAGTGCAGGCACATACTCATCTCTCAACTTATATTTATCGAGCTCGTAAATCAAATCCCTCAGGGTAAGTGTTCCGGCTGGTTTAGCCTTTTTCAGTGAGTAGGAGCGGGCTACTTCGGGTTTTTCAAAAGTCAGCGTATCCGTTGAAAAAGCATATCCTTCTTTGGTGATCAGGATGGACGCCTTGGTCCTGACCGGCAGTCTAATTTCAAAATATCCGATTCCATTTCCCTGCAATTCCTTACTGGTACCTTTATCCAGGTTATCCATAAACACCAGCGGATTACCAAGAGCACCATTATCCTCAGCTGAAAACACCAACGCCTGAAACGTAAACAGCTCATCCAGTTTCAGGTTAATGTCCAAATCTTGCTGATCCACCCTAAGGGTATCCTTATAGGTTATGAAGCCTGGTTTTTCTATCGTCAACAGATAGTTCGTCTTGGTGCGAACGACTGATTCAAACTCTCCATTTTCATCAGTCAGACCAGCCACCTCATGCTCTCTCTCAATTGCGAACATATTGATCTCACCATCCACCATGATTGTTGAATCATATTTTCTGGTCAACTGCAGCTTCAAATTCACTTCCGGATTTTCCGTTTGTTCAAAGGCATACAAGTCATCTCTTCCGGCCCCACCCTTTCGGTTAGACGAAAAATAACCATTTTCACGGTCCGTGTAGCAGATAGCAAAGTCATCCTGTGATGAATTCATTGGACCCGCCATATTGAATACAACACCCCCCTCAACCACGTAATTATCTAATCCCCCCAATCCGGGATGCCCATTCGAAGTAAAATAGAATTTACCATTTCTGCTTAGCGGATACATTTCATCTCCGGCGGTATTCACCAACTCCCCCATATTTACAGGTTCTGTGTACCCTTTGGTGGTTCGAACCGAATAATAGAGATCAAATCCCCCAAATCCACCAGATCTATTCGACGAAAAATAAAGAGTATCCATGTTCTCAGATACAGAAGCTGAAATGATCGAGCCGTCAGACTTGGAAATAGGGAGTTTTGTAAATCCCGTCCACTTATTGAAATCTTTAATTTTACCCTGATATAAAGACAGTCCTCTATCTCCATCCTTAGCTGCACTGATAATCACATTATCATCTTCCAGAAATACGGGAGAAGCCACGTTATAGAATCCTCCTGGGATTTCCACAGCTACACTCTCAAAATCGTGATTCTTGGCATAAAGTGTGAAAGTTTCCATGTCTCCCATCAGGTATTCTTCCGCTGTCAACCAACCTTCCCGATATGCTTTGGCTGAATAGAAAATCACACCGTCCTTAAAGACCGGCACGATAAAAGCAGAACGATCATTACCAGAGACAGACTCAATCACTGTAGGTTTAATACTTTCTCTCAGGGAATCGTAAATTAAGGCTCCCTTCAATCGATTCTCTGCCACCAAATCACCTTCGGTCATACTCAGATAGCGCTTGTACATCGAGATGGCCTGCTTCACCTTCTCGTCAAACAACAAACACTCCGCATACCTGAACAGGTCTTCACTGGCATAGGAATGCGAATCATCCTGCTCGATAGCCATTCGAAAGTATCGTTCCGCCTGATTAAATCGACGTAATTTATAATAGCTTCTGGCTATTTTGAGATTCAAAGAAACTCCGGCTGGAGAGGCATCATCGGCTACTTTTAAATACCCATTAAGCGCCTCGGCATAAAGTCTTTTTTCGTAAAGATCATCCGACTGCTCTTCCAGATTCCTCCACAAAATGGTGACATTGTCTATCTGGGCAGATAGCTGAAATGCCATTAAACAAGCTAGTATGACAAAAGACTTCTTCACTAGTAATATCTTGGTGAAAAACTATTTTTCCTTGACTTCTTAAACAGGTAGTGTAACGCAATCTCGTGCGATCCTACCCCATGAAAGCTCACGTCTCCCACAAGGCCTTCTGCTGAATAACCCAGTCGTAACTGATCCGTGACATTCAACTGTACCAATAATGCTGCCACGTTACGGAGGCTATAAGACGCACCCACCCCGAGCACCTCTTTAAAGGTCAGGGTAGCATTAAAAATCATTTCCTTTATCTCAACTTCCCCTACCCGTGCAAGCATATTTGGCTTAAGCACCAGATTAGGGTTTAATTCAAATCCGTAACCAATCACCCCAATCAACTCTCGATAGTCATTGCCCAACTCTTCATCAATCAAAATCTGGGGCATTGAGGCTCCAAAGTAGAACTTGTCATTATAAGCCAGGAAGCCTACTCCGAAATTCGGGTTAAGAATACGATTAGTCTCATTAAAGACAGGATCGTCTGGGGCACGGGTGTTCAGAGATGCGTAATCTACCTCGCCCATGGAAACTCCTCCCTGTAAGCCTGCTGAGAGCTTTAAGGTACGTGTCTGTATTTTGTACGAATAGGCTGCATATACGCCTGAGTTGCGGGTTGCTCCAAAGGTCTCATTCCAGATATACGCCCCCACACCTGCCTGATCTTTCATAATTGGCGCGTGCATCCCAATGTTCTGATTCGCCGGTGCCCCTTCAATCGTTAGATTCTGAAACCTGAACTGGGAACTGATACTAGGGGCATCAAAGAAGCCGGTGAATGCCGGATTGATCGGAAGGGGGTTAAACATATACTGATAACTCGTACTTCCTCCCTGCCCAAAAACCTGAACAGCTGTAAACAGCAATATATAGGTCAGTATCTTTCTCATCTTTTCAAGACTACAAAGCCGGTTAATCTTTTCCCTGTACCTGTATCCACTACATAATAATAGGTGCCATCATCAGCTGGCCCATTACCGGATTTCTTCAATGAAGTTCCAGTCCAGATAATCCCATGGTTGTCGTATCCCTTTGCCTCATAGATGACGTTATAATATTGATCCGTCACATATACAGTGTTGTTCGGGAACTCAGTAATACCGTCAATCCACCACACATCGTTGATCCCATCTCCATTAGGAGAAAACGCTTCATAAGCCTTCAATGGAGGAATGGGCAAGGTAAATTTCACCTTCAGGATTGATTCCACACAAACCTCGGGAATCCCCTTATCACAAATAATAATGATAATTTCATCCGTTCCTTTATACTCATCAGGGTTGGGGATGTATCGAATAACACTGTCATTTTCAATCACTATATCCCCCAATACCGTGGCAGGTGTCTGGTCCTGAACTATGAATAATCCTTCATCCTCAGGGTCGGCATCATTATCCAACAAATCCATGGTAAACTCATCAGCATTAAAAATTTCAATCTCATCCACACCCAAAATAGGGGTATAGTTTACCGGATTAAGATTAAGCGCCACTACATAAGTCTGACAAATCGGATAATCATTATCATCACAGATCGTGACCATTGTTTCTGCTGTGCCATATTGGTTAAGGTCCGGCAGGTAATTCATACAAATGTTCGTACCTGAAAGCTCAAAAGTGAAATTGCCCGGCCCGGAAAGGCTATCAAAGGATTCCAGATATACAGAATCCCCTTCTACATCCACAAAAGGCAGACACATACTGATCGTATCATTTTCGTTCACCTCGAAAGTGGCCGTATAAGTCATTAGGTCCGCGTCGGTCAATACCGGAGCGGTATTCGTTTCAAATACCTCGCAGACAATTTCAATATCCGTACAACCCTCCGGATCACCGTTATCACATATGGTCAGCGTCACTGTATCGAGTCCGATAAAATCAGTGTCGGGAGTGTAATTCATACAAATTCGATCATTGGTATTATCAACCGATGAAATCAAAGTGCCCTGTGCCGTGGAGGTAATAGAACTTTCAAATACAGAATTACTGTTAAAGTCCACCATACTCACACAGCTATCAATCTGGGTGTTCTTCAACAATGGTAGATAAATATTGTTGACAATACCTCCGGCGTCATTTACCAGTACCGGTAAGTAATTGATGGGTACAATTACGGTAAGTTCGCTACAGAGGGATACGGGTCTGTCGTCGCAGATATTAAATCGCAATACAGCCTGTGTGGCTGAATCATCCGGGTTGGGATGATAAGTGAATTTCAAGCTGTCTCCCACAATACTTGCTGAAAGTGAATCAAGGTTACCCATGAGCACTGTATCTCTTGTGAGAATAATATCGTCCCGCTCCCGATCAGTAACCTGAATGGCTACTTCCAGCACCTCATTTACCAATCCCCCAATGATCACCGTATCCTTTCCCGCAGTAGCAAAAGCGGGGGCTGTATTCACTGTTGGAATTTGAACCTGGATCACCACAGAATCACATCGTGGAGCAATAGGATTATCATCACAAATGATCACCTTTAAAAACTCAGAGCCCAGCGCATCAGGATTTGCATCATAATCAAAGCATAAATCCCCCGTTTGCGAAACCGTTCCATATTGATAAGGATCTCCTGTGGTAGTGGTAATAGTTTGAATCGCACTATTATCCCCTTCTAAATCCAGGGTCTCAATGCATATATCAATCAGTGAGTCAGGGTCCGCTCCATAATAGATACTATCTACTCGAGCGCCAAAGTTGAGGATTCTTGGAGGATCATTTACTTGCGTGACATTTACTTTGAAAACCGTATTAGTACACAACAACCCATCATTCTCATCACAGATACTCAGCTCGAAATAATCAGTCCCTACAAAGTCCGGAGCCGAAAGAAAATCCACACTCTTCGGGTTAGCCCCATTGACCACCACCGTTCCTTCGGTCTCTGCAGTGCTTGAAACCGCTACCGTATATCCATCTCCCTCCAGGTCATAGGCGTTCGGAAAAATGTTTTTTAGCTTATCCTCCTCTGCTGTATAAACCAGGGTATCCGCCGGAATACTGGAATTTGAATTATAGTACCAGGGAGCATCATTAACAGGATTTATACCAATATTTCTGGTAAAAGTATTACTGGTACCATTGGCATCGGTGACCTGAAATGAAACTGTTCTCACAACCACATTTGGAGTGTCGCTCTTATTTATATATTGAATTGAACGGAAAAGAGCCTGGTAATCTAAAGCTTTATCATTAGTAGACCCCCCCGTTGCAAAGCCTCCTAATCGATACCTTCCTAATGGCTCATCCCAAACTGCAGCAATTGGCGTCGAACCTAATGATATAATTAACGAATCCTCATCCAAATCATAATTCCCTGAGATCTGAACGTATCCTTCTAATACTTGCTTGGATGATACATTGGTAAAAACTGTTAAACTAGCATCAACCGTCAGTGCGCCTTGATTCTCAGTATATGTAAGTTGAGCAGAGTTACCAGCAAGGGATGGCTCCAATTGTGCAAAAGCTGTTCCTGTAATAAAGGTGAGCAGGAAGCAGTAACTAACTAGACGGTAAAGCAGTGAGTCAAGCATAACAGCTTAAAATTATGATATTCAGCGGGATAAACAAGTAAACAAAAATAAGAATTGTTCTAACAATGCTAAAAATCATGCAATAATTTTCCCAATTAGCAGTTTTAATAGGTTTGTCCGCCTAATGAAATTTACTTGTGTTGTGCCGGGAATGCAAGATTATTTCTTTGAAAGGGATAATTATTTCGACGAAAAATCTTGAAGTAAGTCAAACTCACTAAGTGCAATTTAACTGGAGCAAATAACAGATCTATTGTCATGTCATTTAAGTAGTTAGGTATATTTGATTCAAACATTACAGAATTGCATGCCACTATTAAATACAACAAAGTTTTTTGCATCGGACTATCGAGAACCGGAACCACCTCCCTGCATGAACTACTTCAGGAATTGGATTTGAGAAGCGTTCATTACATTGAGCCACTAATTGAAGGAAAGGATTGGACATTGGTGGATCACAATGATGCCATCAGTGACACACCGATACCGCTACTCTTCAAATCATGCGACCAACGATATCCGCACAGTAAATTCATTCTTACCACTCGTAATAAAGATGCATGGCTCGATTCAATGAAGTGGTTGTTTCGTCACGGAAAGGTGATTTGGAATTGGCCCAGGTCCGTCGATCAATATCATAGGGAGCTCTATGGCACCAAGAACTATGATCAAAAAAAATTAAGTCGGGCCTTCGATGAGTATCATGATAAGGCGAGATCATATTTTAAGGACAGACCAGAGGACCTGCTCGAAATCAATATTGATAATGGCTTTGAGGTGAAGGCTATCTGTGACTTTCTTAATGTCCCATTAAAAAAGGTCACTCCAATTCATATAAGAGATAGAAGAAGCGCGAGTTTCCAAGAGTTTATTAAATACAAATTGAGGTGGCTTTTGACTCGGTGATTGGGTAACCAATATGTTTATTACTTATAAGTGTTTAATCCTTGTACAGATCCATGAACACAATTGCTACTAAAACACATTGGAAATCACCAAGATTCAGAAGACATACTTCATTCTGTTTGCCTGCCCAAAAGAACGAAGCAAGAAAAGGGCACCACGAAAAACCCTTTTTCCCCAGCTCACCACACTAACCTCAAAAGTGCCACGCTTTTCGTGGACACCCAGCCGCACCCTAGATTCGCGTACAAAAAAGATGGACCCTACTCCATAAGATGGTTTTGAGTCTAGTCCCCAGGGTTCACTAGCAACTCGTGATATTAATACTTCAACTTCACCACCCAATCTGTATTCTGAACAGCTAAAGCATTAAACAGATTTAATCAACGAGTAAACAGCCTTATCTCAACAAGGCTGCTACATCCTTCAATTCCTTCAATCCTTTACCCGGCTAAACCTGAGAGCTTTGAGCATGAAGTCCGGCAGAGGCTTTAATGGGTCACGTTTCTCAACATTCAGGAAGATTCCCAGTTTTTCCAGAATCGGAATTTTATATACCTCGATCATTTCGATTAGGATGCCATCAGGATCATCGATATAGGTACAATGGACCCTCGTCGTACCTCCCATGTCCAGGGTGTCTTTGGTGTCGCAGGTAAAACCGAAACCTTTGGCATCTAAGTCTTCGCCGAGATCTTTCATGCCACGCACATCCAAACCAACATGCACAAATCCCACATCTCCCCAGATACGACCTTTCCAGATTTTCTTAGGTGAGTAATCAATCGCCTGGACCAATTCAATGTAAGTATCTGCGGAAACCTTGGCAAAACCACCACCCGGAGGGTTTGATTGTGTCAATCGAATTCGTCTGAATTGTTTTTCACCACCCGGCAAGCTTTCAAAATCCATAAAAACACCGGTCTTGTCATATACTACTTTGTCATAGCCCAGTATGTCGGCATAGAGCTCCAATGACTTATCAATATTAGATACACCAATCACGCAGCCATTAGGACCACCGGTAATATGTTTGCCTTTGGTATAGAAGTTTTGACCTGGAAGTATTTGAAAAATCAATCCATTAGGATCCTCGCAGTAAAAGGTCAACCCGCCTTCCGGCAATTCCACAACGTCAGAAAGTAGCTTAGCACCATTTTCCTTGAAATACTGGTAGGTCTCGGCTACATCTCGTGCCTTAATCTGGTTGATATAAATGCCTATATCTCCAAGCTGAGTTTCGAAGTTCGGCCTTTTAGGAACAAACGAAGTCGGATTCACCACCTCCATGGCGCAACCACCCTGCAGGTTGAGGATCATCGTCGCACGTTTAGTGATCGTCTTGTTGTGGGTGTAAACATCCATCAACGGTGCTGGTGCTACTCCATCAAAAATGGGAATGTCCATCCCTAAGAATTTACGATACCATTTCTGAGACTCTTCTGAGTCCGCTACTCCTACACCAATGTGCTGAATTCCGTTTATGCGTTTGTACATGTGCTATTGATTGTCATTTTCGAGGCTCAAAAATAATCGGATTTCACGATCTCTCTTTGAGCAATTTCTGGATCTCGAGCATTTCGTCCCTTAATCGAGCTGCTTCCATAAAATCCAGGTCTTTGGCTGCCTTCTCCATTTTTCTTTTGGTCTCGGCTTCCAACTTCTGCAATTGGTCTTTGGCCATATAAGCGACCACCGGATCGGCCGCAATACTTGCTTCCTCCTCGCCGGTATAATACTTCTTCCCGCCTTTTTTCTTATCTGCAACACTTGTTTGCCCGAGTACCGCTTCCCTGTTTTTGATAATGGTGGTCGGAACGATCCCATGCTCTTCATTATAAGCCTGCTGAATGCTGCGTCTTCGATTCGTCTCGTCAATGGCCTTCCGCATAGAATCGGTAATCTTATCTGCATACATAACGACGCGACCATTGGCATTTCTTGCCGCACGACCAATGGTCTGAACAAGGGAGCGCTCATTACGCAAAAACCCCTCTTTATCAGCATCCAATATGGCTACGAGCGAAACTTCCGGAAGGTCAAGTCCCTCTCTCAGTAGATTAACTCCTACTAGCACATCAAACACCCCCAGGCGCAATTCCCTCAGAATCTCTACACGATCCAGCGTGTCCACTTCAGAGTGGATATACCTGGTCCTCACGCTCGCATTCATCAGGTATTTGGTTAGCTCCTCAGCCATTCGCTTGGTCAATGTCGTTACAAGCACCCTCTCCTCTCGTTCTACACGCAGCTGTATTTCCTCCATCAGGTCATCAATCTGATTCACGCTCGGACGTACATCAATGATCGGATCCAACAGACCCGTCGGTCGGATCAGCTGCTCTACGACCACCCCTTCAGACTTTCTAAGTTCATACTCTGACGGTGTAGCACTTACAAAAAGCACCTGATTGATCATCTCTTCGAATTCGTTGAAGGTCAATGGACGGTTATCCAGCGCTGAAGGTAATCGAAATCCATAATCCACCAGGTTGACCTTTCGACTCCTGTCACCTCCCCACATGGCTCTGACCTGTGGTACAGTTACGTGACTCTCATCAATCATTAATAGAAAATCATCCGGGAAATAATCCAGCAAACAGAACGGACGTGCTCCCGGTTCTCGTCGATCAAAATACCTTGAATAGTTCTCGACACCCGAACAGTAGCCTATCTCACGGATCATCTCCAGATCAAACTCTGTGCGTTCTTTTAATCGCTTGGCCTCAAGAAATCTACGTTCATCCTCAAAAAACTGAACCTGCGCCACCATGTCATTCTGGATCTCTTTGATCGCAACCTGCAACTGGTCTTTCCCTGTCACAAATAAGTTCGCAGGGAAGATGGTCACCATTCGTTCGTCCCCCAACTTCTCTCCCGAAACCGGATCAACCCTGTGGATGGCCTCAATCTCATCCCCCCAGAAAATAAAGCGATAAGCAAAGTCGGCATAGGCCAAAAAGATATCCACCGTATCGCCTTTTACCCGAAAGGTTCCTCGCTTAAAGTCCGTTTCTGTACGACTATAAAGGATGTCGACCAGAGAAAACAAAAACTGGTTTCGGGGAATTTCCTCGCCTTCCTGAAAACGAAGTACGTTTTTTCCGAACTCTTCCGGATTTCCAATACCATAAATACACGACACCGATGCTACTACGATCACATCTCTGCGCCCGGAAAGCAATGCCGAAGTCGCACTCAGGCGGAGTTTCTCAATTTCCTCGTTAATGGATAGATCTTTTTCTATATAAAGGCCGGTGGTAGGAAGAAAGGCTTCCGGCTGGTAGTAGTCGTAATACGAGATAAAATACTCCACGGCGTTCTCCGGAAAAAAACTCTTGAACTCACCGTAAAGCTGGGCTGCCAGGGTTTTGTTATGACATAAAATCAGTGTTGGCCGATTGGTCTGAGCGATCACATTGGCCATCGTAAAGGTTTTACCTGACCCGGTTACCCCGAGCAACACCTGTGCTGCCTCGCCACTTTCTATTCCTTCAGATAGCTGCTCAATGGCTTTCGGTTGATCTCCCGTAGGTGTGTATTCTGAGGTAAGCTTAAAGTCCATTGTTTATTGATTCCATATTTCCCAGGAGCGCTCTGCCTGCCTCTCAAGCATTTCTGCACCATTCATTATTTGAGCACCCTTTGCTTTTCCTTTTTGGAGAAAGAGTGTCTCTGACGGGTTATAAACCAAATCATATAAATAGTGCTTATCCGAAAGCTCAGAATAAGGCAGATCCGGGCAAGTATCAACCTTAGGATACGTACCCAGCGGAGTAGTGTTTACAATCAACTGTACTTCCTGCATCTTTTCTTTACATTCATTTAACTGATCATAAGAAATGGTGTTTGCTGTCGCTCGCCGTGACACCAGTTGGTACTCAATATGCAGGTCAGCCAAAGCTACCTCCACGGCTTTCGAGGCACCACCTGTCCCAAGGATAATTGCGTTTTTTACAGGGTGGTTTTCTCCAATGAATTTCTCCAGAGACCGCTTAAAGCCTACATAATCGCTATTGTAACCAATGAGGCCCTCCTGTTGTCTTTTGATGACGTTAACAGCCCCTACCCTTTCTGCACTGGCATCCAATCCGTCCAAAAATGGCATCACATTTTGTTTATGTGGCACGGTGACATTCACGCCAACCAGCTCGGGGTCCTCCCAAAGTTTGACAAACTCGTCAACAGATTCCATTTCAAAAAGGTCATAGAAATGATCAGCTAACCCTAGCTGTTCAAACTTGGCAGTAAAATATTTTTTTGAAAACGAGTGTGTGAGCGGAAACCCTATCAGGCCAAATTTTCTCATGAAGCAGTATGATTAAAAGGGGCGTAAAAATAAAAAAAGCGACTCTTATAAGTCGCCTGCGTGCTTAGTTATTCGTACCGGCTGATTTCTCTATCCCCCATACCAAAAGGAACCCGATAACCATCAGCCCCAGCGCGATCAAAAAGTTATTATCCATTTCCGGGAAATACCAATCATATCCTGTCGCTTTTTCTTTACCACTCTCCAGCGCCATGTACTGAGTGATCTTCCATGGCCAGATAATCACGAGAGAACCCGCCACGAACCCTGTGAGTAAACTCACGGTAGCGTCCTGAAAATTTTTAAACAGGTAGGAAAGGAGTCTGGCAAATAACACCAACCCAACGATACAGCCAATCGCAATAGGTACCAGAATAGCAAAATTAAAACTACTGATCCCCTGCATCACCAGGACATAGTTACCCATTAGCAACAGTACATATGAACCTGACAATCCCGGCAAAATCATGCTGGAAATGGCAACTGCCCCACACACAATGAGGTACAAGAATGAACTATCAGGCTCTGCGGGAGGAAGAAAAGCTATTGCAACAGCAATGGCAGTTCCAATCAACAGAAAAATAATATTGATCACATTGAATACACCAATCTGTTTTCCTACACCAAGAATTGAAGCAATGATCAACCCAAAGAAAAAGGCCAGGGTCAGCGTTTCATAATTGACAAAAGCCAGTTCTAATACTTTCGCAAGGCTAACAATGCTGATTGCTACCCCAAGCAATATTGAGAACAGGAAGTAAAAATCTGTCTTCTCAACAAATGCTTTCCACTGACCCGATAACAGCAATTTGATTACAGAAAGATCGAAGGACTTAACCGAATTGATCAACCGCTCATAGATTCCTGTAATAAAGGCGATGGTTCCACCGGATACGCCAGGAATTACATTGGCCGCCCCCATGGCTAAACCTTTGAGGGCATGTCCGATGTATTGCTTCATTTGTCTAAGAAATAGTCGAAGGTATCTCCTCTTAGTCCAAGTCTAATGGTTTCAAGAGGAATTACTTCATTTGGAGCAATATTTCCAAGGTTTACGTTCGTGCCAATCAATTTGATGAACCAAACCTGCTGCTCCTTCTGTGGTGCTTCCCAAAGAATTTTTTCTTCAGGTATTTTAGTCAAGATCTCCTCAACCAAACCTTGTCTAACCTCACCTGAATCACGAAAAAGTCCGACATTTCCACTTTCTCTTGCCTCACCTATTACCTTCCAGGCTCCGGCATCAAGTTCGGTTTGCATTTGCTCGATCCACTTGTAAGGCGGAATGATCTTCGCGGCATCTTTAGAACCCACTTCACTAAGAACAGTCACTTGTTCAGCAAGGGTGCTGATGTAGTTGCATTTATCATCGTGGTTCATTTCTACTGAACCATCAGAAACTTCAGCATGCTCAAGACCATACTTATCCAATACTTTGCGATATTCATCAAATTGGCCTCTCACCACGAAAGCTTCAAAAAGGGTGCCTCCGAAATAAACCGGAATACCAGCCTCTTTAAAAAGCGCCAATTTCTCCTTAAGCTTTGATGTAACAAACGAAGTGGCCCATCCCAACTTCACAATATCAATGTATTCTCCGCAAGAGTCTATCATGTCTTCAACTTCTCGCAGGCTCAACCCCTTGTCCATTACCATGGTGAAACCATTCGTCCTAGGTTTGCTAGTACGGCTCGGGATATTCGTTAAGTGATAATTCATAAGTTCTATGCCGGATTTGTATAAACCCCCAAAAATTATAAATAATGTTGATAATGGCGACTTCTACAAGTTGTTTTTTCGGTATTGCTCAACAATCTTGTAAAGCGCCTTTTGGGTCTGCAATTTCGGGAAAAATTCGAATAATGAAAGGTGTCCGTCAAAGTCTAGCATTAAACCTGTCTCTAATCGGTTTATTGCCTGTTTATACATACCTAATTCGATGAGGTAGACAACACTTCTGTAGTAGAGCGCAGCACAGTCCGGACATTCATTCAGTCCGTCTTCTACAATATCCTGTGCCTTTTCGAAATTTCCCTGCTCATAATACACATAAGACCAGTCCAGCCATACCTCCTCATCATCAGGATTCATTTCAGAAGCTTCGGCAAAAGCCTCAAGCGCTGATGTAATGTTTCCCGTTTTAAATTCGGCGTCGGCCACTGCTTTCCAGTACACTGAATTTTCCACATCAATTTTCAGTGCTTTATTAAAAAAATGGATGGCTTCATACCACTTTTCCTGAAGAGCCAGGGACACCCCCAGTCCATACCAGGCCTCGTGGTACATCTGATCCAGCTTCGTAGCTTTCTGGTAATATTTGATCGATCTATCGTAGAGTTTCAACTTCTCATAGGCTGCACCCAAATGGCAATAAATCTCCGCACTTGGTCCTTCCAGATCCAGCGTCTTCAAATACGACTCCAACGCCTTGTCAAACTGCTGGAGGCTCATATAAGAATTGCCTACATTGAAATGTGCACTGCTAAAATCGTCATCGATGGCAATGGCATACTCGTAAGCATCCACGGCATTTTCGAACTGACCAAGCTTGTTGTATACAATCCCCAGGTTGTACCATGCATACTCCGAATAAGGGTCCTGATCAATGAATTGCTTGTAATAAGATAAGCTTCCTTCCAATTCTCCAGTGATATCCAGACAGTAGGCCAGTTCATAGAGCGCGCTTTCGTTAAGCATATTGGATTCAATGGCCTTTTTGTAGTTATCAGCGGCCTTTTCATAATTACTCAGCCCCTGATAGGCCAACCCAATATTGTAATAGATCTCATCCTTATCCTCAACATAATCAATGGCAGCTTCATAGCATTCTATGGCCTGCTCAAACTGACTTTGCATGGAGTGGATATTCCCTTTAAGGATTAGCACCTCAGGATCATTGGGATGGAAATTCAATACTTCATCCAGAATTTCAAGCGCTTCTTCTGCCCGATCCAATTTGATCAACACATCCGCTTTTTCTAACGTAAGATCCAGTGAGAAAGCAAATTGCTGTAAAGCATGTTCACATGCTTTCAGTGCGTAGGCATACTTTTCACTGTTCTGATAGTAGGTGATTATTTGCAGGTAGGTCTCCTCATCAAAATAATGGGATTCCTTATTCTTTAGGAGCGCCTCAAATCTTCTTATCAATTCCCTCTCCTCCTTGCGTTTGTATTCCTCTTGCATAAGAAACCTTTAAAAGTGTCTAACTGGTGGTATTAATTTAATCTAAAATCCAATGGGATCATTATTTGGTGTTCGAAAGTTTTCCACATCAAAAAATCAGATTAATTGCTTGTTTAAAAATGTATATCCACCCAATTTTTGATTGAGTGCAGTTTCTATGTTTTGCCATTGTTTTATCCGGTGCAAATCAGAACCGACAAAGCTGATCAAACCCTCCTTCAACATCGTTTTTGCTCTTCTTTCAGCCTCTTTCCCGTAAACACCCGCCATTGACATCAGGTTCATTTGTAAATGAACCCCACGTTCTCTAACGGATTTGATCCAACTCAAGTCATCTTCCAGGTAATGATATCTTTCAGGATGCGCAAAAACGGGCTTATAACCTCTGGATTGCATTTCGAAAACAGCTTCATCAAAAAACATGGGTTTACTGTGAAAGGAAGTTTCAAAAAGCAGGTATTTATCTCCAAAAGTCAGCAGCCTTTCCTCGGATTTCAGCTTATCCAAAAATGTGGGATCTACCTTGTATTCTGCTGCACAGGCCACCTTTATGGTCAATCCCGCACGCTCAGCACGCGTTTGAAGATCAGAACAAAGATTTTCAATGATCTCAGGTGTATTTCTAAACTGTTCGCTGATATGTGGGGTCGTGATGACCTTCTTATAACCCTGTCTCTGGAATCGCTGTAAAATCTCTATGGATTCTTCAAAGGAGCGAACACCATCATCTATCCCCGGCAGTAGATGCGAGTGGAAGTCAACTAGTAGTTCTGGTGGTTTACGTGAAAAAAGCGCTCTAAGCATTGCTAAAAAGATAGCATGCAAAATTAATCAGCTTTTATCAGAATCTTCATAATAGCCGTAGCCATAACCATAACCATGGCTCCCAGAATTTTTTACCGAATTAAAAATAACGCCCAGATTAGTGAAGTTATTCATCTTCTGAAGCGTCTCCAGCGTTTTGAGGTAAGCTCTTTTGGAATAATCAGACCGCAGGACATAAAACTGTATATCTGAGTTTTTCATCGACAATACCGCATCCGTCACCAGGCCTACCGGAGGCGTATCCAGCACCACCAGATCATATTGTTTGGACAAATGATCCAGCATCTCTTTGTACCGCTCATTGAGAATGAGCTCAGATGGGTTAGGTGGAATTGGACCAGCCGGAATATAATCTAAATGATCGATAGGTGATTTCTTGATGCAGTCTTTTATTTTATCCTTACCGATCAGGTAGGTGCTCACACCCGCAGGACTCTCGGAATCATCGAACGCCAGGTGGACCTTTGGCTTCCTCATATCCAGATCGACCACACATACCTTTTGATTAGAGAATGCAATCACTGCAGCCAGATTCACCCCTATGAACGTTTTTCCTTCGCCACTTACTGTAGAAGTAACCGTAACGATATGACTTCCTTTGGCCCCGTTGAAAAACTCCATGTTGGTTCTGATCGTCCGTAGCGCCTCACTTATCGCCGACTTGGAGTTGGGCTGAATGATCATCTTCGTAACCTTCAGCTTTTCAGACTGATACTCCGGGATCGATCCCAGGATCGGAACATTGACCAGTCGCTCCAGCTCGCGTAAGCTGGTAATGTTGTTATGAAGCAAATACCTGATCAGAACAAACACAATACTTAGCGCCAGCGCAGCAGAAAAGGCAACACCATAAATCATAAAGGGCTTTGGCTTGATCGGAACTGAAGGAATGGAAGCCGGTGAAAGAATGACTGATTTAGTGACCGTTCCGGCCCTGGTGATTTCCAGCTCCATTTTTGACTTACGCAGGGCCAGTAAAAATTCCTCCTGCAGCTGGTACAGCCTCCTGTTTTTGTTAAATTCTGTCCCCATGGAAGGCAATTCCACAAAACTACCTTCCAAATAGGCACGTCGCCGGTTAACTTCAGCCAGCATATCTTTCAAATCGACTTTGTAATCAGCCAATATTTTGGAGAGCTCCTCCTCCAACAATTCAATCTGCTGATCCACCTGCTTAATAACGTATGTATTGGCACTGTAAGACCCCAGCTTTCTCTGACGTTCTATTTTGAGCGTCTGATATTCCTCCAGCTTTCTTTTGATGGTTTCTGGCCATGACGTCACTCCAATCTGCGGCAAGACACGGGTGTTTTCCGAATTAATCTGATTACTGAGTACCGACAGATCAGAAAGTTGATTTTTGAGCCTGAAGCGTTGCGAATCCAGCAAATCGAGTTGTACGATGGTCTTGGCAATGTCCCGCTCCAGGTTGGTGGTTTTGTTCGTAATGGTGAAGGTTTCAAAGTAATTTTCAAAATCCTCCAGCTTGGACTGAGTGCTTTCAATCTGATTCTGAAGAAAGGAGATCTTCTGCTCTATGGCCTGATTTTTTACTGCTTTGGTGTATTCGAGATATAATGTATCTATGGCCTGAACCAGGTCCCTTGCTTTGTATTTATTGTGATCCGAAAGAGAAATACGAATCGTTTTAGCATTGAAGTTGACCGGCTGCACCTCTACACGACTTTGAAAATAGCGTAGCAGCCCCTGCCTGGAGTTGATCATAAAGTAGTAGCGTCCTCTATCGTCGTTTTTGAAGTAGGTGCTTTTTTCAATCAAAAAATTAAAATTCGGGGTTTCAATGGGCTCCCCAAACCGGCGTTGAATTCTATAAACCTCCGTCCCGTAGGTGTAGGAAAGTAAAAAGTTGTTGGCATCCTCAATGGTTAAATCAATGGGCTTATCAAAGAATCCTTCATTCTTGATCTTGTAGGAAACTACGAAGGGACTATTGGTATATCGCTCATCTTCCAGGAAGTTGCCATAAAAGAAATAGGACACATCCATGCCCACTTCGTCCACCACCTTAGAAAAGAATAAATTGGACTTCAACAATTCTATTTCCCCGGACAGTTCATTGAGCTTCAGTCCACTCATCTCAGAGCCCAAACCAAGCGTATTGGCTTCACTCTCAAAATCCAGCTTCAGGATCGATTCGGACTCATACAATGGTTTCGACCAACGCACAAACATGAGATAGGCACCCACCAACAACACCACGAAGATCAATCCAATCCAGACGAGGCTTTTCCGAAGAATGAATAACAATTTCTCCAAATCCAACTCCTCTACCTGGGATGGGCTCTTTCCTAATTTTTCGGTTTGAAATGACTGGCTCACCGAGTTATAGATTTTGTAGTACTAATATGATCGTAATCGTACTTGATACCAGGCTAAGTACCGGAGCGATATCCTTAATTGATTCTTTCCAGGGCCTTCTCCAGGGCTCCAGATAGATAATATCCCCCGCTTCAATATCCATTATGGATTGTTGCATCCCTGCGATAGTAGCAAGATCAATTTCATATACTTCCGGTGCCTTTAGATTTCCTCTTATCAATCGGATATTTCCTGCTTTAGCCTGCATATTCACCCCGCCATACAGGGCAAGCACTTCGATCAATGAGGTGTTTTCATTTTCAAGCGGCACTACCATACCTCCTGCTGCTCCCATTACCACCACCCTTCTATTGATAACGGTAAGTTTCACGAAGGTATCCACATAAGCTTCATCATATGCTTTCTGCAAGACCTCCTCCGCTTCATCCACAGTCATACCGAGCACCTTGATTTTTCCAACCATTGGCAGTTTGACATTCCCATCATCCTGCACAAGGTACCATACCCTGTTCCGCATTTGCATGGCTTGATTGTTATTGCCCAGAGACAATTCATAATTGGGATCGATCAGACGTTCTCCCTCATTGGTGTATACCTCAAGTTGTAACTTATCCCCGGCACGTAACCGGTAGTTGCTTTCAGCTTGTTCCACGGCATTGGCCAGTTCAGACTCTCCAAACTCTTCATTGAGCCGAAACATAATATCCTGCTGATAGACACGGCAGCTAAACAGGGTGCAAACGATTAATAGAAGGGAATAGTGGGTGAACTTCTGCATATGTTGTCGTATGGTCTAAAATTAGCCGAAATTATGGTAAATGAAAGGGGATTTTCAAGGAGATCAGGATTGGGTCAATTCCTGAATTTTCTGTTCATAGAGATGTATGACATGTTTTTCGTCGTATTGTTCTTCAATCTTTTTTCTCGAAACCAGGCTCATTTTCAGCTTCTGATTTTCGCTCAAGGATAAATAGGTCAGCATTTTCTCTGCCAGGTTCTGAGGGTTTTTCAAATCACACAAAAACCCGTTTTCACCATGATCTACCACCTGACGACAACCCGGCACATCGGTAGCTATCAGGGCTTTACCCAAGGCTCCTGCCTCTAACAAAGTTCTAGGCGTTCCTTCCCTGTAACTGGGCAGCACCACCACTTCACACTCCTGCATTTCACCAATGACGTCTTCCTGATGGGGTTTATAATGAAGATACCCTGCTTCAATCCAGTGATCAAGCTCACTTTGATCCACTGACCGTTTGTGATGCTCATCCAGGGCTCCGACAAGACGAAATTCTACATCTTTTCTTTGCCCGGAAATTATTCTCGCTGCTTCTGCATATTCTCGCACACCCTTTTCAACTATCAACCTGGATACCATCAAAAAGATCGTCTTTTCCTTTGTCTCAAATGGCTGAAAGGTAATTTGACTGGTGTCTACACCAGATCCCGGCAGTAGGCTACTTTTCTCCGCAAACCGACCGACCAGTTTTACAAAATCCTCGCGATCATCTTCGTTTTGGAAAAAAATCCATTTGTTGGAGCGAAAGGCGAAGCGATAAAGTTGAATCGCCAGCTTTCTGACAATGCCTTTCCATAGAAAAACCGTTCCCAGTCCGCTCACATTACAAATGCAGGGGATGCCAAGCCTCCCAGCCACTATAGAAGCATACAAATTTGGTTTGATCGTATAGCTAAGGACTACATCGGGTCGGACGGACTTTAGTATTTTGCTCAGACTGAGAAGTAAAAGCAGATCCTTAAATGGGTTCATCCCGGTGCCCTCCATGTCCAGCTGAACATAATCGCAACCCATGTACTCCAGTTTTCGTGTATACTCGTCCTTCGGAGCGATAGCTACCACCGAGTGGCCCTTAGAAATAAAGTTTTTCACCAGCCCCGAACGAAAATTGTAAATATTCCAGCTCGAATTGATGATGATGGCCACTTTCATAAACTAGGGGAGGTTGTTAATTTGGGTTGACGTGATCGAATGGGGACTAAGTTAAACAATGCCTTTTGTTAACTTTGCACATTCAAATAAATGTGATTGCGATCGCGAAATAAATCAAGAATTGGCAGTTAAATGATAGAGACGAAAAAAGAGCAGGAATTTGGGGTGTTGGTAACTGTCGCGCCAAAATTTCAATCTGACGAAAAAACCGAGGAATACCTGGATGAACTGGAATTCCTTTCTCGGACCATTGGCATAGAAACCTTAAAGAAATTCACACAAAAACTGGAACATCCGGAGCCCGGAACCTTTGTAGGTCGTGGTAAACTCCAGGAGATCAAGGAGTTTGTTCAGGCCAAAAAAATCAAGAACGTCATCTTCGACGATGACCTCTCTCCATCGCAAATGCGTAACCTGGAGCGTGAACTCAAGGCGACTATCTATGATCGGAGTTTACTGATACTGGAAATATTTTTGAAACGCGCCCAGACCAATCAGGCGAAAACGCAGGTGGAGCTGGCCCGCTATCAATACCTGCTCCCAAGGCTGACCCGGATGTGGACTCACCTGGAGCGACAAAGAGGGGGTACCAGCACAAGGGGTGGTGCCGGAGAGAAAGAAATTGAGACTGACCGTAGAAATATCCGTAACCAGATCAATGTCCTGCGCAAAAAGCTGGACAAGATCGAGACACAGGCGGCCACGCGCCGGAAATCCAGGGATGGTGTCGTTCGTGTAGCCCTTGTGGGGTATACCAATGCTGGTAAGTCTTCAATCATGCGACTGATCAGTAAGGAAAAAGTCTATGCCAAGGATGAGCTCTTCGCCACGGTAGACTCCACGGTTAGAAAGGTGGTTATTGACAGAGTGCCCTTCCTATTGTCCGACACGGTAGGGTTCATTCGGAAGCTTCCGCACAACCTGATCGAATCTTTTAAGTCTACCCTGATGGAGGTGAAAGAAGCGGACATCCTGCTGCACGTGATCGACGTTTCCAACCCGGCCTTTGAGGACCACATTGAAATCGTTGAAAAGACCCTGGAGGAAATTGATGCGGCTTCCATTCCCACGATAAAGGTTTTCAATAAAGCGGACAAGCTGGATGAAGATCAGAAGTTGGAACATCACATTGACATTGTGAACAAAGACAGCATCTACATCTCCGCAAAGACCAAATATCATCTTCACGAGTTCCGTGAGTTGTTGGGGAAAGAGACTTCCGCCTTGCACTTCAAGATCTATCCCAACTATCTCGATGCCCAGACCTATTAAATCATCGGTTGCGTTCGCCCTTTTGGTTATGAACCTTTGGTCCTGCGCACCAACAGCGGAAGAAGTGAAAGATGAAATACGCGCCACCGAAAAGGCATTTATGGAAATGGCTGAATCTCAAGGTCTGGCTAAGGCCTTTCAATATTTTGCAGCGGAGAATGGGCAACTGGTCAGGGGCAACAAAGCCATTCGTGGAGGTGAGGCGATTTATCAATTTTACAAAGACCGGGAAGACCCAAACGCACAACTGACCTGGGAGCCTGAAAACATCTATTTGTCAGCATCCATGGATATGGCCTACTCAACAGGTTCCTATTCCTACACCACTTTGGATACCCTTGGCAATGAAATCAAATCCGAGGGTGTTTTTGGGACCGTTTGGATAAAAGAGAACAACGAAGAATGGAAATATCTTGCTGATTGAGCGGCTTTCGATTGGGGATCGAATGCTCAGTTTTGCAGCCCCAACATAATGATCTCATAGCTCAACGGATAGAATGGGCTAGGCGCCCGAAACTAGTCGTTCACAAAGTTTCCTAAACTTTAGATCCAGACGGTTCGCCGCTGCGATTCGATACCTGTGCTTAAGAAGACAAAATATTTAAGCCAGACAGTTTAGTAAAAGGAGCCTACCGACTTTCCAAATAATTCAATAATATCCCTTGACGCCTATTTCTAAATAAGGCAATTAATTGCGTTAGCACCATATTTTACTATTTTTGCAGCCCTATCATAATGGTCTCATAGTTCAACGGATAGAATAGAAGTTTCCTAAACTTTAGATCCAGGTTCGATTCCTGGTGAGACCACTGAAAAGCCTTCTTGGAGAAGGCTTTTTTGATATTAGGGTAATCGGTTTGAGTCCTTTAAAGACACCCTCTCCTCCTGAGACAGGTATCATCGATCCCTGGATAAATTCCAGGGATTCTCTTAAATTTCTAATTGATATCTTGCCCGAACAGTAATACCGTAAACCGTTCACTCCATTTACACGTAGAGATGTAAGAAGTAACCAAAATGTTTCATCAGTGTTATAGTAAAGCCATGAACTAGCAATGAAGTTCTGTTAATGACTGTACAATTACCATCATCTGTTGATCATTACATATAACCACCTAACCTATGATGCACGAGCTGACAGACATCATTTATCAATCCTTGCTTTGGCAGCAAAAGGGAATTAGATCGGTATTAGCAACAGTCGTAGCACTTCATGGCTCCTCCTACAGAAAACCCGGCGTACGCATGCTTATCTCCGAAGATGGTCAGGCCATCGGAGCCGTCAGTGGAGGGTGTGTCGAAAAAGAAATAATCAACAGAAGCACTGCGGTTTTCCAGACGGGCCAGCCATTAATGATGACTTACGATGGACGTTATCGATTGGGGTGTGAAGGCACGCTCTACATTCTGATTGAACCTGTGCATATCTCCACAGACCTCGAACAGCGCTTTGCTCAATGTATTTCGGAACGTGAAAGCCTCACCATCACCTCCTACTTTAAAAGTCTGGATGACTATAGTCATAGCTCGCTTGGATCGGTCATCAAGTTTGAATCGGGAGCCACTTTTCATTTCAACCCTGAAAATTCACCTTCAGATCAAAACGAACAATTCGAGCAAGAACTAAAACCACGCTTCCGGCTAATCATTATTGGTGGAGAACATGATACGGTGGCCTTGTGTACACTTGCCAGCAATATGGGTTGGGAAGTGGAGGTCATCACCTCGATTAAGGAAGCAAAAAGAATGGAGCATTTTCCGGGAGCTACCAGTGTAACAGGCCAAACGCCTGAAACCTTTACTTTGAATAGTTCAGACGAGCAAACGGCCATTGTGCTAATGACCCACAATTTTTCCCTGGACTTAAGGTACCTGATTGCCTTGTACGACCAGTCAGCCTCCTTTTCCTATCTCGGGATTCTTGGTGCGATGAAACGAAGAAATGAGCTGATCAACCAATTTTTGGAACATCGAAATGATGCTTTCGAATTGGCCGAACAGATTCATGCGCCTGCCGGACTAAACATTGGTGCCATTACACCCCAGGAAATCTCAATTTCTATTCTCGCAGAAATTCTCAGTGTCACCAGGAATACCAATTCCCTCCCTTTGGCCCTGATAAATGACAAAATACATGCATAACCGAGATTATTCTATAGCGATCGTCATACTGGCCGCGGGGGCCTCCCACCGGATGGGCACAATTAAACAACTGTTACCATTTGGTGATTCAACCCTGTTGAATGAGACGGTCAAAATATGTCGATCGACGAAAACCGATCATCTACTCTGTGTGCTCGGTGCCCATGCAGATGAAATAGCTCAGTCACTCGACCCGAAAATTAATCTTGTGATCAACCATGACTGGGGAGAAGGACTTGGCTCAAGCATTCGATCTGGTATTAACCAATTACTCAATCAGGAGATAGATGTAGATGCCGTGTTGCTCATGCTGGGCGATCAGCCAGAAGTGAGCACCTCACTACTCACCAATATCATCGATGCAGGACGTAATAGCGGGAACCGAATTGTGGCTACACAGTATGATGAGGCACTCGGTGTTCCGGCGCTTTTCCCGAAAAAGTATTTTAGTCAGCTTACTCAGCTCAATGGAGATATCGGTGCCAAAAGACTGATTAACGATCCCTCCAGCCAGGCCATCCAAATAATCCCTGAACAACCCATCACTGACATCGATACGATGGAAGAATATGAAAATTTCATTCAGTCAGACCTAAGCAATACCAGTTAAGTGTACCAACGATCCGCCAAGTAAACAAAAAACGTTTGAAACATTTTGATAGTCTAACCTCTTTAGCCAAATAAATTAGTTCCTATGTCTCTCTTCACTATATCAGTAAACAATGAAAAATACCAGGTGGATGTGGATGCGGACACTCCTGTCTTATGGGTACTTCGTGACCATTTGAAGCTGTTGGGAACCAAGTACGGCTGCGGAATAGCGCAGTGTGGTGCCTGCACGATTCATGCCGATGGAAATGCCATTCGGTCCTGTTCCTTCCCCATAAGTTCCGTCGGGGAAATGAAACTCACGACGATTGAAGGTCTGTCCGAAGCGGGTGATCACCCTGTGCAAAAGGCCTGGATCAAGTTTGATGTCTCACAATGTGGTTACTGTCAGGCCGGGCAGATCATGAACGCCGCGGCACTACTGCAAAGAAACCCCTCCCCAAGTGAGCGGGAAATTTCTCAGGCCATGAACGGAAATATATGCCGTTGCGGCACCTATACCCGAATCAATAAAGCCGTCATGGAAGCATCAAAAACCCTTTAATCCACCAGATATGACCATTGTAAAAACAGCGATCAACAGAAGGTCTTTCCTAAAAGTTTCTGCAGCAGGTGGAACCGGATTATTAATCGGTTTCAACTGGCTCGCCTCCTGCTCTACTAAACCACAGCAGTCCATACCAAAAGAATGGTTTGACATCAATGCTTACATCAAAATAGCTGATAATGGACTTGTTACGATCTATTCCCCCAACCCTGAGATCGGACAAAATGTAAAGACTGCCATGCCCCTGATCATTGCAGAGGAGTTGGATGTAGACTGGACAAATGTGATGGTAGAACAGGCTGACCTGAATACCGTAAAATATAGCCGCCAACTGGCGGGGGGAAGTCAATCAATCCGGCATGGGTGGCCTTCACTGAGAAGGGCCGGTGCAACAGCCAGACGCTTGTTGCTGGAGGTGGCAGCAAAAAGATGGCAAACAGACATCAATCAGCTGTCGGTAAGTAACGGGGTAATCAAACACTCAGAAACGGGTAAAGAACTTCATTACGGGGAACTGGTCGTTGAGGCAGCGGCTATTCCTGTTCCGGAGGATGTGGAATTAAAATCTCCTGAAAAATTCGAACTCATTGGGAAGGGTATAAAGAATGTAGATGGTCAGAAAATTGTGACCGGGAATCCGTTATTTGGCCTGGATTATAACGAAGAGGGTCAGGTCATCGCCATGATCATCCATCCACCCTCATTCGGAATGACCCTAAAATCCTTTGATGCTTCCGAGGCGGAAAAGCTACCCGGAATTCATAAGGTTTTCACGATTGATACCAGCCTGGAAGAATCCGACTGGAGTGCCACCAATGCCTTCAACAAGCTGATCGCCGTGACTGGCTCCTCCACATGGCAGGTGATGAAGGCCAAAAAGGCAGTGATTGCAGAATGGGAAAGCACCGAACTGGAAAATGATCAGGATCATCAACAGCTGCTCCTCGAGGCCATAGAAAAAAAGGAGGGGCACGTTCAGAGACAAGATGGCAATCCTGAGGATATAATCAAAAGAGGAGACCGTGTCATTGAACGGACCTATACTGCGCCATTTATTGCTCACAATCCGATGGAGCCCATGAACTTTTTTGCCAATGTCACGACTGAAAAAGCAGATTTAATCGGCCCGATCCAGACTCCTGAAAACCTAAGGAAACTCGCCTCCCGATTCCTCAACCTGCCGGAAGAAAAAGTCAATGTTCAAATGACACGTATGGGCGGTGGGTTTGGCAGACGCCTGTATGGCCATTTTGGCCTGGAGGCTGCACTTATTTCTCAACAACTACAGGCACCTGTTAAGCTAATCTACTCCAGGGAAGATGACATGACACAGGGTACCTATCGCCCGGCCTATCGGGTTAAGTACACGGCTACACTTGACCAGGACAACAACCTGTCGTCTCTGCAGTGCAAGGCAGCGGGGATTCCCGGTAGCCCATTGTTTGCGAACCGCTTTCCAGCGGGCACCATAGATCATTATAAGGCAGAATCCCTAAACCTTGGAACTAATATCTCAACCGGTGCATGGAGAGCGCCAAGGTCCAATTTTATGGCCGGCGCAGAACAGTCCTTTTTAGATGAGGTGGCAGAACTTGCAGGCAAAGATCCGATTGATTTTCGTCTGAACCTCTTTGACCGCGCGATCAATAATCCGGTGGGAGAAAGAAACGATTACGACCCCGAACGATACGCAGGCGTAATCAAACTGGTTAGGGAAAAGTCCAACTGGGACACCCCGATCGATGGCGTCTATCGCGGGGCCTCTGCCTACTATTGCCATAATAGCTATGTCGCGCAGGTCGTGGATCTGGTTATGGAAAACGACAAACCTGTGATACAAAAGGTGTGGTGCGCCGTAGACTGTGGTATCGTCATCAATAATGAGGGTGCTGTTAACCAGGTAGAAGGTGCCATCATTGACGGGATCGGTCACGCCATGTATGCCCAAATGAATTTTGACAATGGGGCTCCTCAGCAAAACAACTTCCACCAATACCGATTGATCAGGAACATGGAAGCACCGAGAGAAATTGAGGTATTCTTTGTGGAGAGCGAAATCGATCCGACAGGACTCGGCGAACCTGGACTACCACCGATCATTGGTGCTCTGGCCAGTGCGTTATATAAAGCCACCGGTCAAAGGTTCTACGATCAGCCGTTTGGGCCGAAGATTTAATAGCATTGGTTGATAGGGCTTATTGAATGTGTATTTTCGCCGGATCTGGGATGTCAAAAATTACTACCACACCTCGTCTACCAGCCACTGTACGGCATCTTCAAAATAACCCATATAATCACATGGTGTATAATGAGACAGGCTATCAGCAATGACGAATGTTACGTTGCTTCCAGCACTGATGGTTTGATCTACCCAAAATTGGGTCTGTTCCAAAGGAAAAAGCTCATCAGTTGAACTATGAATTACATAAAGTGGCGTTGAAATCTTGCGAGGTTCGTTGGTAGTCGAGAGTGTATTATATGAACTCGCCAGAGCAATGCCTGCCGAGAATACCTGTGGATAAAATTCTGTAAAAAACCAGGTGCCATTTCCTCCGTCACTGAATCCAGTCACCACTAGCTTACTGGTATTTATTGGCCAATTCCCTACTGCGAGGCTAATGATCCTGACAATTTTTTCTTGGTTATAGTACTCATACCATTGAACCTTATCAGCATTTGGGCTTAGCACAAAAGCATTAATACTATCCAGGGCGGGGGCGATGCATCCGGTACTTTTATGAGCTTCCGGACCGGCTCCCCCAACTCCTCCATGTAGAGACAACACGAGGGGATTACCGTTGACCTCATCAATTATTTTTGGAGTGATCACCCTGAAAGAATATTGATAGGGCGGATCCGGAATGACCAAAATAACATCTGTTGTTGTCCCAGGGGCAATATCAATATTTTCAAATGATATTGCCGTATCATCCCAGGTCCAGGTTGTAATTGGCACAGGTTTTTGCTCGTCGCATCCATTCAAAAAGATAGCGGTCAAAATAATCGGCAATATTTGGAAGCTTCTTCTCATTTCTCGACCCACCATTCAGGTTTTAGTAAAGTAGCGTCTCCTTTCGGATACTCCAGACAACTCAAACAAGCCGGCGCATAATCAGGCTCATCTCCCGGCCTTCCGTATTGGATAAGACATTCTCTCAACAGGTAATTTTCCACTGGATATGAGAGATCAAATTTACTAAAATACCAACGCTTTGCTGTTTCACTAATAACCCCGAAATATCCTAGAGGTTTTTTAGACGGATCATTCAAACAGGAGAAATTGGTTGGCAGGTTTGTCGGTATAGCGTCAAAAAGTCCGTTGGAGGTAGTTTGCTCCTGCACTAATTTCCAAAAATTGAAGTAATCCCTTGAAAGGCTTTGTTGAAATACTAATACCGAAAAGTTGAAAAACAGTCGCTCATTTTTATCGATCGCCAGTGAAAAGAGTGTTTTCTCAAAACCACCAATAGCATCTTCCTGTAATGTATAATCATCAAGATACATTTGGCTTGTTACCCAACACTTCTTGAAAGGGACGAATTCACCATTAGCTAAAGGAGCTTCATACACCCACATTGGAGAATATTCCCATTTGTAGTACCGAACTTGACCATCTGAAAGGGCAGGAACCGAGGTTGAGATATTGATGAACGGTCGTTCTCTTATCTCTTGTTCCCCAGCAGGATATTCGTAAACCTTTCTTATCTCTTCTTCAAACCAAATGTCCTCAACGGGGCTCGAGGCAGGAGGTAGTTGCTCCCAACTGGATTCATATATCAGGTCATCGCGAGTAGTAATATTAAGCTTGTACATTCGGTCACTACTCACCTTAAAGTCCTTATCCGGTAAAAAATAGGTTCCCCACTCTCTAAAATTCTCTACATAGACCCACTCGTTGTTCAGGTCATCTATTAATTTGACTTCGGCAAATGGGGCTATACTATCTTTCACCGTCGCACCAACTGGTCGAGTGAATTTCAATTTGACGATAAAGTATCTTCCATTAGACGGGGCTTGTAAAGCGTCATTAAAAGACATGTCGGAAACATATGATTCAATTACAAGCTGTGGGTCAGGGTTGTTTCGACTGAACTCAAATCGTTCTACACATGAGGTCAAAAACAGAAGAACAATCAAAACTCTTTTCATCCTCTAAAACTTAAAATTGTAGGCCAGAGATGGAAACATGCTGCCAACTATCGACACCTTTTTTGCTCCCCCGTATTCATCAAACAAAACGTCGTACACATTATTTCTCCCATACAGGTTAAAAATTGACAGTACCATTTCTCCCTGGAATTTCTTTTGAGTATTCACTTCACCTATGGTCATGGAAACATCTAATCGATGATAGTCCGGTACCCTGAATTCATTTCGCTGTGAGTATGACAGGACAGAAATATAAGGGTCATAATAAAATTTGGATATTGGGACCGTAATCGGTCGACCGGTTGCATAACTAAAATTTGCTGAAAATGATAAAACCTGGTTTGCTGAATAATTCATGACCACCGAAAGGTTATGTGGTTGATCATACTGCGATGGGTATAATTCACCGTCGTTTACCGTCAGTACATCATAAGGTGAATCAAACCGCAACAAACTTCTGGAATAGGTATATGAAAGCCAGCCATTGAACCTCCCCGCATTCCTTCTGGCTAAAAATTCCACCCCATAGGCAAACCCCTCTCCCTGAATTAAATATCCCTCAACTGATTCTGTAAGTTTAATTTCGGCTCCTTCAATGTAGTCAATAGGGTTTTTAACCATTTTGTAATACCCCTCTACGGATAATTCGTATTTATTTTCTTTCAAATTCTTAAAAATTCCAAGGGAAAACTGGTCACCAATTTCAGGCTCCAGGTTTGGACCACCGGACAGCCAATAATCCTGGGGGCTCGATGAGGTGGAGTTTGAAATTAAATGCACATATTGATAGGTTCGGTAATAACTTGCCTTGAATGAGGCAGTAGGATCAACTTTGTACCTGAGCGAAACCCTTGGCTCCATTCCATGCTGAAAAGCAATTAACTCATTCGCTTTATAGTTTCGCGAATTCTGTATTTCAGGAAGCCGAGAGTTGGTTGGGTTGTAATTAAATTCATTTACCAAACCTTTTCCAAACCTGTAAAATTGAGAATATCTCAACCCTCCTGAAACCGCAAATTGATCTGTTATATCCCAGTTATACTGTCCAAATACTGCAGTCTCTAGAGTTTTATGATCATCTATATTGAATTCCAGGACATTGCTTGATGGCACCGTATTTTTGGATTCACCAGGGTTTATCAGGGAATAGCTCAATTCTACCCCATAATTCATCTGTTTTTCCTCCGAAAACTTCGATTCTATATTGTAAACAACATTGGCACTGTTAATACCATTCTCATAAATAAACCCTTCAATTTCATTCCTATTATTCAATTGAGAATTGTAGGAGCTCCCAGCCAGTGTCAGTTGTGAACTTGTATTGGGGCCAAAACTGTGCCCCCATTTAAAAGCCAAAGCTTTATTCCCCCATGAGAAGAGTGAATCACCAACAAAAGAAAAACTATCAAAACTGCCATATCCGGAGACTGATATAAAATTATCCTCATCTATCATTTGAAAAAACTTCGCGGTTAAATCGCCAAAGTCCGCTGAACTTTGACTGAGCTGAAGATTTTTCGTTGCATTGAGTATCCAGTCCACATAGGATATCCGCCCTGCAACAATAAAAGAAGACCGGTTTTTCTTTAGCGGACCTTCTATAGCCAATCGGCTCGAGACCAACCCAAATCCGCCTGCCGTATGATAATCTCTGGTTGCTCCATTTTTTAAGGTTACATCCATGATCGATGAAACCCTGGAGCCATATCTGGCATTCCCTCCTCCTTTGATCAACGTTACATCATCAACCACGTCCGGATTAAAAGCAGAATAGTAGCCAAAAAGATGGGAAGGATTATAAATGATTGCCCCGTCCTGGCGAATAAGGTTTTGTCCCAAATTTCCACCTCTAACATTGAAGCCGGATGATAACTCTCCCGCAGTACTTACTCCGGGTAAGGTCGTTAATCCTTTTACAGGATCAACCTCACCCATAAAG
This sequence comes from Marinoscillum sp. MHG1-6, assembly GCF_024714475.1. GTDB lineage: Bacteria > Bacteroidota > Bacteroidia > Cytophagales > Cyclobacteriaceae > JAMZMI01. Next base: position 126,126 of record NZ_JAMZMI010000006.1, read on the forward strand.
GTTGGCAGCATTTTGATACTCTTAATGCCTATCTTTTCTACTCCGGTTAATTTGTCACTGATATTCCTATCGAGCATATACGCTTGAATAATGACTTCCTCCAGATTCGTTGTATTTGGGTAAAGTGATGTCCGGGGAAGCTCATCATCACCATAATCACTGTAAGCAATGAGTTGCAAATAGGAATCATAACCTATGTACTGGGTACGAACAACGTTATAGGGTTCATTTGTGCGGTAACTTATAAAATAATTGCCGTCAATGTTTGTAATTCCCCCGGCGTTCACTGATTCAACCAAAACCTGTGCACCAACCAGCGGCTCATTTAAGTCAATATCATAAATTTCGCCCTTAAGATTGACTGAGCCAGACTTTAAACGCCTTACAATTAAAAACCCTTTCTTTTGATTGATCTTGTTAGCAATGTCTGTAGGCAATATCACCACTACATTTGGCTTGGCCTGGACCATCTCTTGCTCAAAGGCCTGAAAAAAAACCTTCAAATAGTCCAGAAGATATCGCTTCTCAGTTACCCCGTTAATACTGATATTTCCAATTCTATCTTCATCAAAAATGAAATCCGCCCCATAGTCCTGCTCCACTTTTGACAAATAGTCTTTAATTCCCTTTCCGTTATCAGATCGATCAATGGTGGCAGACCTAAGATCCTGAGACCATAGTTGCCCCAGATATAAAAAAAAGCTAAAAGCTAAAAGTGATCGTTTCAATGGAGTGAGAGCAGCCGAATTTGATCAGTATACTCCTAAATATACTGAATTGGCAAAAGAGAAATATCCCGAGCCACTATTATTAAGAGGCTACATCCATGAACGGTCTGACTACCTGCTAGCTGGTTGGAAGAGGCAATTAGAATTAGTCAAATTATGATGACTGTAAATACAGGTCTCTGCTTGATCGCCTCAAAATTCAGCTTGATCAATGATTCATATCGACGACCATATGGTGGTCTGATATACAGATAAAATAAACGTCCTCGCATAAGGCGCGAGGACGCTGAGAGGTCTACTGTTCTGAAAAGCCTCAGTGCAACTGCAATGAAACTCTTTCTACGAGGTCCAGTAGCGAATTAAATTCTTCTTCCTTATCCCAGGTAAACAGTACCCCTCCGCTCACGTTTTTAATTTCATTATCCAACGTCAAAAGTTTTCCATGAAACTGAACACTCCAGATCATCTTATTGTTGGTTTCTGCAGGATAGAGTTCGTTGGTAGGTGATATGACCCGAACGGTACCTTCCGCAAGTACCTCAGAGTTGGTAAAAAAAGGACACCATTCACTAAAATCCACTGTGCTCAATGGCCCTTGAAAAACCTTTACATGCATTTTACCCTGCCCTAGTGACAGAGCACGATCACCATTGTTCGCAGCAATAATATCTTGAAACGCCACTACGTCCTCAGGGAAACCCCCTCCGCAATATGTAGGTATTAGATCTGGATAGCCAATGGTAGCCACCAGTTTGCTGACATTATCAACCAGAGTTAATGCGAACGCACCCTCATAGCTATCTCTGATCACAAAAGAACCAGAAGTATTGGGAGCATTTTCAATTCCCTTAGTCGATTGATTTTCGGATGACCAAATGTCTTCATTATTCCCTACAACCATAGGAGCAGAAACAGGAGCAGGAGCAATAATGTCTTCATCATTATTTGCACATGAAGACATCACTAGGATTAACAATGCCATGATGGCGAAAATGGAAAAATACGTTCCATAATTGATACCGATAATTCGAAGAACAGGATGAGTAGTTTTCATGATCAAGTCATTTAGATGTTAAACAATAACTCGTGTGAATGAATGGATCATTGATCACTGCAGATTTTCGATTTTACAATCCTACGCCTGTGGCCAAGACCCCTCAGTCTTGTTTTTCAAATTTAGGAGACAGGTTCCGAGATGAATGGAACAAAAAGTTCAATTGCTGCCACAAAATGACCACCTGTTAAACCGCGGTCGAAACAGCCATATATTCAGAGGGTTTCAGTCCAAAGCGACTATGAAAACACTTGGTGAAGTAAGAAGGATTGTTAAAGCCACAGGAAAAAGCTATTTGAGAAACACTTCTATTCGCAAGGTTTAGTTTTTGGATAGCCTGGCCCAGCCTAAAGTTTCTCAATATGATATTTGGAGATTCACCCGTTAAGCTGACACATTTTCGAAAAAGCTGAGACTTACTGATTAATAACTCCTTACCCAGTGCACTGACATCAAATTCCGCATTTTGCCAGTTTGCATGAAGCACCTTCACAAGCTTTTTCAATAACTCTTCCTCACTTTTCGCCAAACTTCTTGTATCAGTTCTATCTAAACTGACCCCGGATTTTTGCAGCAAATCAGCGACCGTGTAGGTGACATTTAATTGGCTCCCCATGTGTTCACTACACAAAAAACGAGACTGTTTTAAGGTGGCTCCAAAAATATCAGGGTCCTGATCTACAGGGTTCCCGGCATGAATCACCATTCTTAGATTTAGGTCTTTATCACGCGAAGCTTTTAATGCCATAATTTCCCTGGAGCATTCATAGGCGGGCTGAGCTGATTCAAATGTGGTAATAATCTCATTTGAAGAGGAATCCGCTGCAACCCCTTTATGTTTCGTAATCACTTCAAGAATGAGCCCCTTGATGGTACTGGTAAGATTTTCAGCTTTGCGCTCCCCTTGTTGATGGATGAGCAACTTCTTTTGGGAAATCGTAATGGAGAGTATGACCCTAAATGCCGAATCACTAAAAACCTTAATTTTTTGATCAATCACAAAATCGGCGACCACAGGATCAAGTATACGACCCAAAAACGCCTTTACCACTCTCTTGTCAACCTCAATGATCTCATCAGGCATTTGCTTGTGGGAGCGATTATGCACTTCAACAGCGGTTTCCTTATTCGGAGCCTCAATAAGACAATATGCGTTGCTTCGGGCTTCATCGAACCAATAGGTCAGGCAATGACATTGCAATTGGTCCTGAACTTCCAAATCCATCTGGTGCGCCCTCGCTACATCTTCTGCAGTGAGGTCCTGACCGATATGCAAATCCATGAATAGAGGCATCTAATAAATTTAGTTAAATCCTCTGTCAAAGATGGTGAGGTCACATCATTCATCTACATAAGAAGACCACCATCACACAGAAAGGTTCAGCCATTTCCCGTCCAATCTCCTCTCTTTCAATGTGAAAGCCCCATTCTCAAAATGAGAAGTATTCCCAAACCCAATCCTTCTCAGATCCACTTTAAGGGCACTTTATTTTTCTAGCACGGTTATTTCAACTTTGTTGTGCGAATAAATGATAACCACCATGAAACGTACAAAAGACACATTCATTCATCGGCTGTTTAGAATCTTCTTTTTGCTTATGGGTGCTTACGCGATGGTTAGCTGTTCACAGGGCAAAAAAGAGGAGGCCAAAAAAGACATTAGCGAAGTAAAACGAGACATCCAGCAGGAGCGCAGAGACCTGGAGGTCGAGTTGAAGGAACTTAGACAGGAAGTGAAAATGAGGGTCGAAAAAATTGAGACCAAACTGGAGAATGCTTCCGAGGACTCTAAGGAGGAATTAGAAAAAATGAAGCAAACAATGAAAGCTAAAGGGGAAGACCTGGACAAGGCGCTAAAAAAACTGGAAAATTCCACTGAGCAAGCCTGGGATGACACCAAAGCTTTCGCAGAAAATACAGCCAGCGACGTGAAAACCTCCCTCAAAGAATTTGGAGAAAAGGTCAAATCACATTTTCAGGATTCATAAGTTCAACCAGCGGTGAATTCCTATCCGGCCGTTCCCTTGTGGAACGGCCTTTTTATTTTCAACCCTCCCAGAAATATTATAACCCCGCAAGTTAGTATACGTTTCGTCTTTCATCAGAAAACGAAAAGACCAATGAAGAAATACCTTATCATTTCAGCACTGCTTATTGCTACCCACACCCTACTACTTGCCCAGCAAAACACATTGGAAATTAAGGGCTCTGCAGAATTGAAAGTTTCACCTGATCAGGGCATTCTTTACCTCGATCTCAATGCTATCGCTATGAACTTCAATGAAGCTGTTTCTCAGCTGACAAACAGAGAAAAACGAGTACTCAAGAAGCTGAAAAACATGGGTTATGAAGAAGAAAAGGTCAAAACGACCAACTTCTCTGTGAGAGAAAATATTTTTTGGCGAAACGGCATGCGCATAGATAGCGGCTATATCGCTACTCAGTCGATGGTGCTGGAGTTTCCAAGCTCAAGCAAAAGAATTGGCGAGTTCCTCAATCAATTTCAAAATGGAAACACCGAAGCCGAAATTAGATTTGGGTTTACCCTGTCAGACAAGCTACGGGAAACTACCAAAGAACAGGTTCTGGAAAAAGCCGTAGCCGACGCAAAGAAAAATGCTGCTCTCCTCGCAAGGTTCAGCGACGTATCATTGGGAAGTGTTTCTAAAATCATTTACGGAGCTACCTCCAACCCGGGTATGCCGATGTATGAAATGAAAGCTGCCTACGCCATGAAAGAATCAGCCATGATGGGACCAGATTCACAGGGATTTCAAGCCCAGGATATCACCGTAACCGAGCAGGTCACCATACATTTTCTGATAGAATAGGATTGAGATTAGGAAGTGGTAATTTGAGCCTTCAGGCGGCCAACTTCCTCTTTGACTTTGTCAACGATGGCCCCACTCTTTACATCGGATTGGAGCGTTTCCAATGGCTGACCGATATTCACTTTCACCACTCCCGGACTGAGGGCAAAGCTACCTGAAGGTAACACCTTTTCCGTTCCGGTAATAGACACCGGCACCACCTTTACGCCTGCCTTCGCTGCCAGCATGAACGGCCCCTTTTTGAATTCTCCTATCTCGCCCGTTTTGCTTCTTGTTCCCTCGGGAAACATCAGCACATCTTTACCTTTTTTGATAAGCTTGCCCGCCTGGGCCAGGCTCGCTATGGCCTTCAATCGATTACTTCGGTCGACGAAAATCATCCCCGTTGCCAGCATGTACCAGCCGATAAACGGCACCCATTTAATTTCCTTTTTAGCTACAAAATGTAGGTTGTGAGGGATCGCCCTAAATAGTGACGGGATATCCAGGTAGGATAAATGATTGGAAACAAAAACAAAGGACTCCCCCTTCGGTAAATTTTCTGCACCGGTTACCTGTAACCGAATTCCACACCCCCAAAGGATACCCGGAGCAAACATGGTTCTCGCCATGACCACCGGTATCTTCTGACTGAAAGTCATCACCAGGACCACGAGCGAGCTGCTGATCATCAGGATCGTCCAAAAAATGCAAAAGAGGTAACGAAAAGGTGTCAGCAAAATATCAGGTTGATTTAGGTATTTGTATGCTTATCCGGCTTTTTTACCGGCCAGCAGGTAAAGCACCGCCATACGCACCGCTACGCCATTTTCTACCTGTTGCAAGATGATGGAGTGATCAGAATCCGCCACGTCTGAGGTGATCTCCACGCCACGGTTAATTGGTCCGGGGTGCATGATTACGATTTCCTTGTTAAGCGTATCCAATAGTTGTTTATTCACTCCGTAATGTTGCGAGTATTCCCTCAAGGAAGGGAAGTACCTCATCTTTTGACGTTCCAGCTGGATCCTCAATATGTTGGCCACATCGCACCATTCCAGAGCCTTGCGGATATCCAACTCCACTTTTACGCCAAGGGAGCTGATATGCTTGGGAAGCAAGGTTGCCGGACCACATACCATGACCTCTGCTCCGAGCTTTTGCAGTGCAAAAATATTTGATAGTGCCACCCGTGAGTGCAGGATGTCTCCCACAATCACCACTTTCCTGCCTGCCACATCGCCAAGCTTTTCTCTGATTGAGAAACTATCCAGAAGCGCCTGGGTAGGGTGCTCATGGGTACCGTCTCCGGCATTAATAATATTCGCGTCTATGTGCTTCGCCAGAAAATGAGGAGCCCCCGGGCTACTGTGCCGCATCACGATCATATCCACTTTCATGGACAGGATATTATTTACGGTATCCAATAAAGTCTCACCCTTTTTTACTGAGGAAGAGGAAGAGGAAAAGTTGATGACATCCGCTGAAAGTCTTTTCTCTGCCAACTCAAAGGACAACCTGGTTCGCGTAGAGTTTTCAAAAAATACGTTGGCTACCGTCACATCACGCAGGGAAGGTACTTTTTTGATGGGCCTGTTCAAAACATCTTTAAATCCATCTGCGGTCTCAAAAATAAGGTTGATCTCCTCGGCGGTGAGGTCTTTGATCCCTAGTAGATGTTTGGTGTTCAGTTGGCTCATTCAGGAATATTAATTAACCAGATATTATCTTTTTCACTCCCCTGCTCCTTCAGCTCCACTTTTACTTTCTGAGATTCCAGGGTATTCACTTTCTTTCCAATATAATTCGCTTCGACAGGGATATCTCTCGAATACATCCTGTCGATCAATACCAGCAATTCCACTTTAGCAGGCCTTCCAAATGTCGTCATGGCATCCAATGCGGCCCTTACCGATCTCCCGGTATAGAGGACATCATCCACTACAATCACATTTTTACCTTCAATGATAAATGGAACTTTGGTCTGGTTAGGCTTAAGGGGATCTTCTCGTCTTCTGAAATCATCCCGATGAAAAGTAGTATCCAGATAACCAAGATCGATGGTCTTTTTCAACTCCGCTTCTAAAGTCTTCTTGATACGCTCAGCAAGGTATATTCCTCTGGGCTGAAGACCCAAAATGACCGTGTTAGCGAAATCGTCGTGATTTTCAATTAGGTGTTGACACAACCGGCTGATTGTGATTTGTAGAAGCTTGCCGTCTAGGAGAAGTCGTTTTTGCATGATTTAGGCTGGCGCAAATATAAGACCATCTAAATTATTTTGGATTTTCCTGCATATGATATTGAACCTTGTTGATATAAAAAATGGTTCTAAATATTTTTCCATTAACGGCCTGATCATTTTTGATGCGTTGTTCACCAAAGGCATACATGGTCTGATCATACCATGGCTTCAAGCCTTCGGTATCGGGATCCCGGGTCTTCACCTCATCTCCCTCAAAGGCCAGCTGCACCGGCATGAATGTTTTCCCCTCTGAAATTTTATCTCCTCTGACCACTTTAGACTGGATCGCATTTTCATCCAGGTACATCAAAACCACCTCATCATCATAGACACTAACAGACACGAATTCCTCCAAAGAATAGCTAAGGACATTATCGATTCCAAAGCTGGCGTCCCACTTGATGTTTCCGTTCCGATCAAAAGCCACGACCACTGCATGGGTGAAATTGTACCCGATAAACCCGGGCGTATAAGTCTGGTAAAATTGCCCATAGTTAGGAGAACCACCATAATAAGAGGAATAACGTGGATAATAAGCCTCTGCAATCAGCAAAAACTCATCTCCTCTTGGGATGATGTCATGTACCAGTAGCTTGTAATTGAATTTCGCACTTTTTCCTTTGGCTGCCTTTCGCTTGATGCGCTCTTTGATGCGCTTTTCCCGTTTGGTAGACATGTAACCAAAGAAATTGTCCAACTGGGCGTACTCGTGGTATTTAATAAACTGCTGCCTTCCATTCACAAATTTGCTGAGGTAGAGCCCACGACTATAGGTTGAAGGTTTTTTACTGTAGGTACCCGAAATATATTGATAACCTCCATAGAAATTGGTACTCACGCCATCTACAATATTCTGTTTGTCCCCGGGGTCCAGCTGCACTTCCTGAATCAGGTCTCCCGACGCGGTAAAGGTTTTCGCAATGAGCGTGTATTTTTTATTATTCAGTCGCTCCGATATCAAGACTGTAAAAACCTGCATATCATCATTTACGATCAGCTTTTGAATATCCCCGGAACGGTCATAAATCCCGGGTAGCACCTTCGGCTTTTTCTCGATGAAGTCATAAACCATCATTACCGGACGATAATTGGTATGCCCAGAGAGCAGCACAAAATTTCCCACCACTTCAAACTCCGTCAGCGACAACGGAAAAACCGTTCTCACCGGGTAACTATTGATGTTAGATGTTTTTTGGTCTATTTCATAGAGCAGGTATCCTCCATAATCCATCTTAGGATCAGAAAAGAGCATATAGTATTTACCGTCGTAGAAATCATATCCGGTATAATACGCCCCGGCAGGAATAACCAAAAGGCGGGTCCAGATCAGATTCAGGGCAGTATCCAGTTTATGAAGCTTCCAGTTTTGTCCCCTATTGATATAATCATCCTCCTCAGCCAATAACAAACCTGTTTCACCCCCTGCTATGATGTGAAAGGGATTACTTTCCATGAGCTCAATATCAAACTCAATCCGTCCGGGCTGAACGATATAGTCACTCGTATCCTGCTGCTTTTTCTTCTGGGCATGGGAGAAAAAGGCACATAGCATCAGAAGGCACGAAATAAGGGTCACGTTGTTCATCTTCATCTGCTAAGAAGTTACATTATTTACGACTCACTGAGCCCTACAATGATATCAAATTCTTCCTTTTTAACAGGTTGAACGGAAAGTCTGGAGTTATTGACGAGAACCATGTCAGAAAGATTGGCATTTGATTTAACCATTTCTAACGTCACGGCCTTTTTTAATGGATAAGCAGCCGCCACATCCATCACTACCCATCGGTCATCTTCCGTAGTCGGATCCTGGTAAAATTCTTTGACCACTTCAGCCACACCCACACATTGCTTTTCATTTACACTATGATAAAACAGACACAGATCACCCTTTTTCATGGCCTTCATGTGATTGCGCGCTGCATAATTTCTCACGCCATCCCAAAATGTACTACCATCTTTTACAAGGTCATCCCATGAATAGGTCCCCGGCTCTGATTTGATCAGCCAATAATTCATAACTCGATTAAATTTTATTTTTTCTTATATGGTTATCTAAGATACACTAATCTTCTAATCACAAAAGGAAAACAAGAAAGAGGGTTTAAGTCCTGAACACGAATTGTTTCCTTAATAGTACATTTGCGCCCTAATGGAGGATTTCGATCTAATAACATTACCAAACGGTATCCGTGTGGCACACCGGCAGATACCCAACACGAAGATTGCTCACGTAGGGATCATGCTGGATATCGGAAGCCGTGATGAAGCGGCGGACGAACAGGGAATTGCCCACTTCTGGGAGCATATGGCCTTTAAGGGGACCAAAAAACGTAAGTCCTTTCATATCATCGACCGTCTGGACTCTTTAGGTGGTGAATTGAACGCTTATACCACGAAGGAAAAAATATGCTTCTACGCATCTGTTCTGGATAACCATCTGGATAAGGCAGTTGAATTGCTGGCAGACATCACGTTCCATTCTACCTTCCCGGAGCCGCAGATCGAAAAGGAGCGTATGGTGATCCTGGAAGAGATGTCTATGTATCTTGATACCCCGGAAGACGCAATACAAGACGATTTTGATGAGTTGGTATTCCAAAATCATGCTTTAGGAAAAAACATCCTGGGTACTACCCAAACAGTCAATGGCTTTCATCAGAAGGATTTCCTTTCGTTCATTCAGAAGAATCTGAATACAGAAAAAATTGTGATCTCCAGTGTGGGAAGCTACTCTACAAAAAAACTCCTGAGGCTTATCAAAAAGTATGTTGAGCCCATCCAGCACAAAAACCATACGCACAAAAGGTCACTATTCAATGGTTATTCGCCCATCGTTCGCGAGGTTAAGAAGCCAATTTCCCAATCACACGTGGCGATAGGATCAACCTCCTTCGACCTAAAAAGTAAGTATCGGGTCCCGTTTTTTCTATTGGTGAATATTCTGGGCGGCCCGGGGATGAATTCCAGACTGAACTTGTCACTGAGAGAAAAGCATGGATTTGTCTATGGGATTGATGCTCATTATTCCCCTTACATCGATACGGGGATGTTTTCAATTCTCTTCGCCACCGACCCAAAAAATTTAAAGAAAAGCTACAACCTGGTTAGCAAAGAGCTGAATCTTCTGAAGGCAAAGCCCCTTGGGAATATGCAGTTGCACAAAGCGAAGCAACAGCTCAAAGGTCAGCTGGCGATGTCTGAGGAAAACAACAACGCTCTGATGCTCATGATGGCGAAAAGCCTGCTGGACCTCAATCGGGTTCCGGATCTCAACGAACTTTTCGAGACGATAGACGGTGTCACCGCAACGCAACTTCAGGAATTGGCCATCGAGTGTTTTGATATGGAAAAAATGTGTCGTCTGACTTTTCATCCTGAGTAGACTTCTACCACAAAACCTAGTAGTTTTACAATATGGAATTTTTGGATAAGGATCTTCAGGCATACGTTGAAGCTCATACTGATCCCGAAAGTGAACTGCTTTACCGGATCAATCGGGAAACCCATCTGGAAGTTCTAAAGCCCCGGATGCTCTCAGGACATTTGCAGGGACGGGTACTGTCCATGCTCTCCCATATGATCAAACCTGATTACATCCTGGAGATTGGCACCTACACGGGCTATTCAGCACTTTGCATGGCGGAAGGACTGACAGAATCGGGAAAGCTCATTACCCTTGACATCAATGATGAACTGGAACCAAGAGTGAAGGGGTACTTTTCTGAGTCTCCCCACGGTGATAAAATTGAGATGATGATCGGTGATGCACGGAAAATTATCCCCACTCTGAACCACACATGGGATATGATATTCATTGATGCGGATAAGGAGTCCTACCCGGATTATTATGACATGACCTTCAATCAGCTTCGCCCCGGTGGATTCATGCTTATTGACAATGTGTTATGGAGCGGCAAGGTCTTTGATGAAAATAAAAATGACAAAGCAACCGTTTCAGTTAGGGAGTTTAACGAAAAGGTTCAAAATGACGATCGGGTAGAGAATGTATTATTCCCGATCAGAGATGGTCTAATGGTGCTAAGAAAAAAATGAGGAAGCTTCTTCTCCTATCATTTACCTGCCTATCTATTTACGTTTTCGCTCTGGGCGATATCCCTCAGGTTCCCACCAATGTGGAGATCGCGGAAATGAAACTAAAAATCACTTCCGGTGCGCAACGGGAAATCCAAAAAGAAATCAATGCGCTCAGAGCCAGCGAAAAATACTTCCGTCTCAAACTGGATCGCATCAATCTCTATTTCCCTATCATAGAAAGGGTACTCAAAGAAGAAGGAGTACCTGAAGACATCAAGTTTCTGTCTATTCAGGAAAGTGCCCTGGTTTCCGATGCCGTTTCCTCCTCAGGAGCGGTCGGTTACTGGCAGTTCAAGGACTTTACCGCAAGGGAAGTCGGCCTGCGGGTGGATAGTAAAGTTGATGAGCGAAAAAACATTGTGGCATCAAGCCGGGGGGCGGCCAAATATTTTCATCGAAACAATTTTTATGTCAAAAACTGGATATATGCGGTCAATGCCTACATGACTGGGGCAGGTGGTGTTAAGCCCTATGTCAACCAAAAGGACGTAGGGGCCAACAGTATGGTCATTTCTGAAAAGACGCACTGGTATGTCAAAAGATTTATCGCCCATGTGCTCGCTTTTAGAGATGAGGTTGGTGGGCCTCATAGCGAGGGAATGAAACTCGTTGAATATGATCACGGTAAAAACAAATCAATCGAGCAGATTGCCCATGAATTAAAGGTGGATGAAGATGAGCTTAAGGAGTATAATAAGTGGCTAAAATTCGGGAAGATCCCTGACGACAAGACCTATACGGTCATTGTCCCTGTAAAAGGGCGTGTTCCGGACAATCTCAAGGGTCACAGCGGAAACCCTCCACTAGCAAAAAGAATTGAAGAGCCAAGCGAGTCCTCGACCAAGAAAGATTATAAAATTGACCGAAAGAATGTCTTCATTAAGCGAAATGGTCTGAAAGCGGTCATGGCCACTGAAACTGATAATGTGGTCTCTCTGGCAATAAAATCCAATATATTAAGCAGGCAATTCCTCAAGTACAATGACCTCCGGGCAAGTGAAACAGTGAATACCGGGGAGATATATTATGTTCAGCGCAAACGCAACAGGGCAGAGATTGATTTTCATGTCGCGCAGTATGACGAATCACTCTGGGAAATATCGCAGAAGTATGGGGTGAAAATGAAAAAGATCCTGAAGAAAAACAGGATGGAATCTGCAAGAGAGCTCAAGCCCGGACGTAAACTGTGGCTCAGAACTAACCGACCGAAAGACACTCCCATCGAGTATGTAAAAATAAAGCGACCGGCACCAGCCAGGCCAAAGAAAGCGGTTTCTACCCCGCCAAAAGTTGATATCCCCAACGAGATCGTAGAAACACCAAAGCCCATTGCCCCTGCAAAAGAAGAACCTCAGATAATCGAAGAAACAGAAAGCTCTACTACTCTGCCAAATACTGAGAACAGCTCCAGGAGCAATACAGGAGCAACAAAAGCTCATGTAGTTCAGGCAGGTGAAACCTTTTGGTCGATTGCTCAGAAATACAACATTCCCGTTAATATCCTTCGGGAAACGAATGGTCTGACCTCAAGTAGTGTAATTTCAATCGGTCAGGAGTTGCGAATATCACAAGGAGAAGCTTCACCCCAGACTACACCTGACCCTGCTCCTCCGACAACAACCCCAACGCAATCAAGCCGTAAGGTCCACATCGTCCAACCCGGAGAAAGCTTATGGGGGATTTCTAAAAAGTATGAGGTGAAGGTTGAAGAAATTCAGAGTTGGAATAACCTTACTCCTCAAAGTTCACTGTCGATTGGGCTGGAATTGATTATTCAGAAAAAGGATGAAATCTCTCAAACAGTTTCAAGTACCTCAAGCACGAAGAATCCAACCAACTATACAGTTCAACCGGGCGACACCTACTATAGTATTGCCCGAGAATTTGATCTCACGGTAGAGGAGTTGAAATCTCTTAATAACAAAAGCACAAATGAGCTTTCTGTTGGGGAGCAACTCAAGGTAGCCCCTTAAGGAAGCCAGGCCAATCCTCTTTTGTTTTTCCAAAGGAAGTATTTCTCCAACAGCACCTTCCCAAAGTCATTGAAGACATTGGGAAGGATAATGGCGAACTGTCTTGGTTTAAACAGGTGATTCGCTAACAGGTAAACCTCTTTCCGTCCGGCATCCATGATACATACAGCGGGTATTCTTCCCCACTCTTTGGACTTGAGTTTTGTATTACCCTGAATGAGGCGAGCTATATTTTCTGCCACAATTTTTCCGGTCACATCGCTCGGATACCCTGTTTTCGGAACGCCAAAAGCGGTTCCCTTAATTTCAAAAGGAGGTTTCACCTGAACAGCCAGTCCGGCAGCAAACACGTTGGCATAGCTCACATGTTGATAGCTACCTTCTACTGGCACAAACCCTTTCGCATCGCTCAATTTAGGGCTTGCCTTCATGACATCCGCACCTTCAAATGGAGGCATGAGCATGGACATTTTGTAGGGTAGTTCTGTTCCGTCCTTCAGGATGATCTTGTGATCCTCTATTTTTTCGATGCTTGCATCGACAATCCAGTGAATGTTATAAAGCTTCATAAACATCTTGAGCATGGCCTCCCCGCCCGGCATGCCATCAATCCCGAAATTGCCAACATAAGGCTCAGGAGTAATCCAGTACAAGTCCACTTTATCCCGTACTTTACGCTGACGCAATTCTTTGTCCATGTTGAAGAGGTACTCATAGGCAGCTCCCATACAACTTGCTCCCTGGGTAGCTCCGACCACCACAGGACCAGGGTCTTTCACCAAATCCTCAAAAGCTTCATTGGTTTTAATTGCCAGCTTGGGAATAACAATATTCTGAATTTTATGGTCCTCGGGATTCAACCCATCTATAACGTCAAAATTCATTTTGACACCGGTTGCCACAACCAGGTAGTCGTAGGTAATGGTGTCTCCATTTTGAAGAAAAACAGTGTTATCGTCCGGGTCTATATGCTCGGCCGCCTGCTCAATGAACTTGATTTCTTTTTTATCAAAAATGGGACGAAGGTCAAATCGGATGTCTTCCAATTTCCTTCGACCAAAGGGGACCCATATCAAAGATGGGACATATAGAAACTCATGAGTTGGGGACACTACCACCACTTCGTGTGGCTCTTTTTTGAGCTTCCTTTTCAATTCCAACGCAGCTGTATAACCTGCAAAATTTGAACCTAATATGACTATACGTTTCATGGCTATCGATGTTTAACAACGCCATGAAGCTACAAACCGAAGCTCAAATAAACTTTGATCTATGAGCTGTTAAAAGCTGATTTTGGTCAGGAAAATCAATACTCAAAATCCAGCCCTAAACGCTCTTTCATGTCTTTTAGGGCCGGGTTTTTAGATGCCATATATTCAAACTTATCCTTGCTTGTATAGAGCTTCTTGCTGGTCTCCTGTTCCTTCACTTCATTCTCAAGCAGAAGCTTCGTGTTTTTGAGTGTGGTACGGAGATAACTCACCACCTCTTGCTCAAACCTTTCGAGGATATTGATCTCAAGAGAACTGGCAAGCGTCACTTTAGCATTACGCTCACCCTCCCTGGATACTTCCCTGCTGAGCACCAACAACTCCATGTCGCCTGCATTTTGGGATTTTCTCAATTCCCTGTAATCCGCCCAGGCCTTTTTCAAATCCTCATCGGTAAAGGCATTATCCAGCTCTTCAACCTGGTTACCTACTTCCTCCTCTTTTTCCTCTTCAACAGCAGACTTTCTTCTAAAAATACTTGGAGTATCTTTCGGCGGAGCGGAAGGACTCTTTGCGGCAATAGACGGTGTATGAGGTATTGGCTTTGTTGTGGCCGAAGGTTGCTCAGGTGCAGGCGTTGATGCCTTCTCTTCCTTTGAAGTTTCTGCCTTTACGCTACTTTTTTTTTTGCTCCTTCTTCGGAGCTGCCCGCATTGGCAAGCGTAATGGCACGGTTAAGATTTGCCAGCTTCATCAGACAAAGTTCGACGTGGAGTCGCTGATTCTTGCTGGACTTATAGTTCATATCAAACTGGTTCAGGATATTCAATCCCGAGAGCAAATAAGAAGCGCTCAACGCTTTTGATTGCTCCTGATATCTCAATTTCAGGTTTTCCGGCACCTCCATCAACTTCATAGTATCCGGTGTTTTGCAGACCAGCAAATTTCTGAAATGCCCCTGAAGGCCCACGAGAAAGTTATGCCCATCGAACCCATTTTTCAGGATCTCATCAAAAATGAGCAATGACCCCGACATGTTTTCCTCACGGAAGAAGTCCGCCACCTTGAAGTAATAGTCATAATCAAGAATGTGGAGGTTCTTGATCGTATTCTGATAGGTGATCTTATTATCAGAAGAGAACGTCACGATCAAATCGAAAATGGACAGCGCATCCCTTAAAGCTCCGTCTGCCTTCTGAGCGATCAAATGAAGTGCTTCATCTTCCGCCTGAATCCCCTCAGCCTCGGCAATTTTTTGAAGCTGATACACGATATCACTGATCTCAATACGGTTAAAATCGTAAATCTGACATCTTGACAAGATCGTTGGTAGTACCTTATGCTTCTCCGTAGTTGCCAGGATAAAAATAGCATACGAAGGAGGCTCCTCAAGCGTCTTCAAAAAAGCATTGAAGGCCGCAGTGGAAAGCATGTGAACCTCATCTATGATGTAAACCTTGAATTTTCCCTGCTGAGGTGGATACCTTACCTGATCAATCAGGTTACGAATGTCATCCACTGAGTTGTTGGAAGCCGCATCCAGCTCGTAGATATTGAAATTGCTGGTTTGCGCATCGCCACTCTCTGTTTCAAAACCATTGACCATGCGAGACAGGATTCTCGCACAAGTGGTTTTACCAACTCCTCTCGGGCCACAAAACAAAAGTGCCTGAGCCAGGTGGTTATTGTCGATCGCATTCTTAAGCGTAGTGGTAATATGTCCCTGACCGACTACCTCATCAAAGCCCAAAGGCCTGTACTTACGTGCTGATACAACAAATGACTCCATCTGGCCTGCAAGATAAAAAACTAAGGGGTTTTGAAAATGGTCTGGGTGCAGATAATTGTTAAACTTGAATCTTGAAACAAAAAGTCGGATGAGTAAACCAAAAATCGGGGGCATACTTCAGGTAGGAATTGGCGTAACAGATATGCCGCAAGCGAGAAGCTGGTATCACAAGAACCTTCACTTCTCTGCCCAGGTGCTCGAGGAAAAAACCATTGCCGGACTTATGAAAGCTTATACAGGAGGAATGGCTCATGAGAGACAAGCTGCTATTGTAATGAACATGTCCGGTGCCGGAGGGCTGGAAGTTTGGCAGTACCTGAGTCGTGAACCCAAATTGCCGAAGAAACCGATACAACTAGGAGACTTAGGCACCTTCTGTATCAAATTAAAAACCCCTGACATTCACCGGGCTCATAAAATACTGAAGCACCTGTCGCCATCGGCAATCGAAGAAGGAATCTCCGGGAAGCTTTCCTTTACTTTTTCAGACCCTTACCGAAACTTTTTCCAGGTAATTGAAGGTGTTGGCTATTTTGAAAAACCGAAAACTACCTCCGGCGTATATGGTGCTATTGTTGGGTGCTCTGACCTAGAAAAGTCAATTGCATTCTATACTGATGTTCTGGGGTATGAACTCCAAAGAGCAATTGAATCAGACATTCCTAAAGAATTAAGTTCGTTACCGGGCGCTGAGGGTCGATTTAATCGAGCCTGGCTTACCAAACCAGTTGCTGAAATCGGGGGCTTTTCGAAATTTCTGGGCAATACTGAGATAGAGCTCATTCAATCACTCGACAGAACCGGAATCAAAATTTATGAAGACCGGTATTGGGGTGATCCTGGCTTTATTCATATCTGCTTTGATGTCAGGGATATGGATGCTCTTAAAGCACACTGCAAATTGAAAGGATTCCCCTTTGTGCTGGACAGTTTTGAAACAGAAGAGGGTGAAAGCTTCAACATGGGTGAAGTGACCAGTCGTGTAGCATATATTGACGACCCGGATGGCACAGCTATTGAATTTGTGGAGACACATAAAGTGCCCGTCATCCCTTCCCTGGGACTCTCGATTAACCTGCAAGGAAATGATTCAAACAAAGACGTCCCGACATGGCTACTCAAGCTCATTAAAATAAAAAAAGTGAAAAATGGGTAGCGAAAGCCGGTTCATACTCTTTTTATAGATGTTCATACTCTAAATCATTGGCTCATTGACTCCAACCATCAATTCCAGTGATTTTAGCTAATTTTTGTATTAAGAACCAAGCTGAATCAGCTATGAACAATTTTACATCTACGGATAGCGTTTACAGGCTTTTTGTTCAAAATAACCTAAATCATAGATCTTTAAGCTACCGCGACATCAACATAATCAATACCCAGCCAAAGTCGTCGGTTAAGCTATTTTTCCAAAGTTTATATGCTTCAGGAAGCTGGAGATTTCTAAAAACAGCCACCAGTATCAAGATATTTAGTAACTTCTTACCTTCAGGGAGAGGAACTATTCTTTCTATTGGCGTCTTCCAGCTTAAAGACACTATTCTTTTTCGGGAATCCTTTATCGATTAGTGAACTTATGAAAGCCATTAAAAAAAATAAAGCAACCGGGTCAACCAAATATTTCCGTTTTCGATCCTGGTTTGCAAAAGGAGATCGATTACAAAAAGAACTGGAAGAGAAAGAAAAAATCAAAAGGCAGCTCTCAACCTTTGTAAAGTATGCTCCGGGGGCTATCGCTATGTTTGATAAGGACATGCAATACCTGATGGCCAGTGATAGTTGGTATCAGGATTACAAACTAAGCGAAGATGAAATAACCGGCAGATCTCACTACGAGATATTTCCCCAAATTCTTGACATGCCACATTGGCTTAAGTATCACCAGGAGGCACTGTCTGGGAAATCCATTTCCGTGGAAAAAGATGAGATGACTGGTTCAGACGGATCAACCATTTACCTTAAATACCGGATTGAACCCTGGAGAGACCATAATAATGAGATCGGAGGCATTATCATGTTTACCGAGAACATTACCGAACAGGTAAATATTCAAAACCAACTCCAAGAAAATCAACAGTACTTAAAGGACATTTTCGATCATTCTTCTCTTGGAATCTGCCTGGTCGATGAATCTGGGAAACTTTTTATGGTCAACGACCGAATGTGCGAAATAGTGGGGTATCCAAGGGAGGATTTGACAAAGATGAATTTTACAGAATTCACCCACCCTGAAGATATTGAAATTGATCTTCAGCTATTCAATAACCTCAAAAACAAGGAAATCAGTCAGGGTTCTATAGATAAGCGTTATATCTCGAAGTCTGGGAAAATAAGCCACGTAAAGCTTCATGCTTCCGTAATCAACGACCCCAATTCAAGTGCAAGACATGCTCTGGTACTAGTTCAGGATGTAACAGAGGAAGTAAAAGCTAATGAGGCATCAAAAGTTGCAAACGAAAAATTCGAGACGCTCAATGCCCTCATGGAAAAAACCTGGGAGATCGCACAGATGGGCTCCTGGAAGCTGGATATTACCTCCCAAAAGGTTGAATGGAGTAAGACCATTTACCAAATCCATGAATTGGAAGAAAACATTGAAATTGACCTCGATAAGATGAAATCCTTCATCCATAGGAAAGATTTAACCCTTGTCAATGAGGCGCTTGATCAGGCCTATGAATCAGGATGTGATTGGGATCTGGACCTGAGGATCATCACAAAGACGGGCAGGGAATGCTGGATCAGGTTTATTGGTCATCCTATCATTAAGGAATCTCAAATTATTGGGATAGAAGGCCTAATAAAAAATGTGGACCAAATCAAAAAGATCAATCTTGAATTAACCGAGCTCAATGCCATGCTCGAACACACGGTTGACCAAAGAACCGCACAACTAGAAGCTGTCAATAAGGAATTGGAAGCCTTTGCCTATTCAATTTCACATGACCTAAGAGCTCCTCTCAGAGCCATTGAAGGTTTTTCGAGCGCCTTAAAAGAGGACTTTGACGAAGAATTGGATCGATCCGCAAAACACTATCTACAAAGAATTCAGGATAATACCGTTAAAATGGGTGACCTCATCGATGACCTACTGGAATTCAGTAGAACTTCAAGATCGGTGGCCAACCCACAAATCTTTAATCTGAAAGAAAAACTGGAAAATCTGATTGAAGAAATGGAGATTCCACCCAAATATCAAATTGAACTTATCAATATCAGTGAGGCATATGGTGATCCAAGACTCCTTACGCAGGTGTTTCAGAACCTACTAAGTAATGCAGTTAAATATTCTGCCTATGAAGAGACACCCGTCATCTATATCGAACAAACCTCGAGAGACGACGGCTATGAGGTCAGCATCTCGGATAATGGAATCGGTTTTGACATGCGCTATAGTCATCAATTATTCAAGATTTTTCAACGATTACACTCCGACGACGAATACGAAGGTACGGGTATAGGACTGGCTCTTTGTCAAAGAATAGTACAACGACATCTGGGGAAAATTTGGGCCGAAAGTTCACCGGGTGTAGGTTCAAAATTCACCATATTCCTTCCCAATAATACTGATAACAATGAGGTCCCTTCAACAAAAAAAATGTCTCATACGTAGAGTGTTGATTTAGATCAAAATCCAGGAGCTAATCAAGCGAAAAGCCAATGGTCCGGTAGTTCATAGCCATTCAAATCAAGATGAGCCCTTAGAAATAATTCCGATGATAGTACTTAAATCATATAATGAAAATGACGATATTAAGGGAGTTTACGCACTTGGCGTAAACAGTTTTGCAAGAAAATCCATAGGCTATGAAGATTTCCTGACTGTTATCGATAAACTTTGCAAATACTGGCTGATTATAAACCAGACGATCAAATAGAACCATAAAATATCAGCTATGAATATTCTTTATTTAGAAGATAACAAAGATGACTTTGAGCTTCTGGATCGAATACTGAAAAGAAGTGACCTAAAATATACCCTGGCTAATGTCTCTTCAAGAGACCAGTTTGAACAGACGGATTTATCAGGGTTTGATATCATTCTTTCTGACTATAACCTCAAAGGGTTTACTGGTTTTGACGCCCTTCAAATGGTGCGCGCTCAAGAGATCAATGTCCCCTTTATCGTAATTTCAGGTACTGTAGGTGAAGAACAAGCGGTTTCCTTGCTGCATGAAGGAGCTAGTGATTTTCTCCTAAAGAAAAATATTCGCAAGCTTCCCATCATACTGGAACAAGCCTTAAAGAATACTTTGATTGCCGAGGAAAGAAGAAATTTCCAAAAGGAGCTGATCAACAAAAACATTATACTAGACTCCTTATTCCACTCTTTTGAAGATCTCGTTTTTTTAAAAGACACCAATAGCCGGTATTTGAAAGTGAATGATGCATTCTGCAAGTTTTTCGGCTACCCGGAAAAGGCTATTTTGGGTGCCATCGATCAGGATATCATGGAATCAAATTACACCACACAGGTGATGGATACGGATACCCATGTTGTCAACAACAAAAAGTCCATCACTTACGAAGCCACGCTGACCTCGGCCAGTGGAAAAGTATATACCATGGAAGTGGTGAAAAGCCCGGTACTGAATGAGGGAAAGGTTACCGGCGTAGTTGGGTGTGCCCGAGATGTCACCATAAGAAAACAACTCGAGGAAAAGGAGGCCAGGAATCAGTACAACCTCAACCAGGCTGAAAAACTAACGAATTCCGGAAGTTTCGAATATGATCCTGAATTTGATACCCTTACCTGTTCTCCAAATTTTCTCAAAATGATGGGGCTCTCTACGAATAGCAATGTCATTTCACTCAACAGATTCATTAACCTGGTTTATAAAAAAGATCAAAAACTATTCACCGATCAAATTTATGACGCCTTAGAACAGCGGATCCCGTGCACGCTGGACCATAGATTCGTTCCATTGAATTCAGACAAAATCAAGTTTGGGCGGACCACATTAAACCTGGACATCACCACCCATGAAAACATCCTCTTTCACGGCACTACTGTAGATATCACCACGGATCAGGAAAGCAGCAGGGCAATGATCGATATACAGGAAAAAGAAAGAACCAACATTGCCAGAGAGCTCCATGACAACCTGGGACAAAAACTAAGTGCCTCTTGCTTGTTTTTAGATTCTCTGAGCAATAAATACTCGGATGATAGTGAGCTGAAGAAAGTCAAGTCGATTATTGAGCAATCTTTACATGAGGTCAGAGCACTCTCCTCAAACCTTTCGTTAAATATCATCAAGCAATTTGGACTCAAAGATTCTGTTCGTCAGTTGGGGTCCCAAATTCCTGAAAACATAGATTTTGACTTTGATGCATCCGTGGATGATGACAGTATATCAGAATTTATAGGGATACAGGCCTTCAGAATTATTCAGGAATGTATCAGCAATGCTTTAAAACATAGTAGTGCCAAAAGAATTGGTGTTCAGCTCGTTCAGGACAATTCGGTGCTCTCGCTTCGCGTTGAGGATAATGGAAAAGGCTTTGAAGCCAACAACGGACATATCGGAAACGGCCTCCAAAACCTGCAGCAAAGAGTAAAGCGATGCAATGGCCTGATCCATATAGCCTCCGAAAAAGGTAAAGGCACTCATGTAGATATCAAGCTTCCAATCAACTAACCCAATTTGCCAATGAAGACCCAGATTTTGCTAGTAGATGATCATGAAATGATTCGGGACGCCATCAAATTTTATTTTGCAGATGATCCCGATTATGAAATCAACTATGAAGCCTCGAATGGCCTGGAAGCTCTGGAAATTCTCGCAACCGAAAAAGTAGACCTGGTACTTACAGATATCAACATGCCGGAGATGGATGGAATCGAATTAATGAAAAGTATTCGTAAAAATCATTCTCACCTGTATGTGATGGTGCTTTCGATGTTCAATGAGGCCAGCTATATTAATAAGATGATCAGTTTGGGCGCGAATGGGTACATTCTCAAAAACACCGGAAAGAATGAGATGAAAATGGCTTTTGATAAAATCATGCAAGGTCAGGATTACTATACCCAGGAAGTTTATAAAACCATTGTGGATAGCATCGCTCAGAAAGAAACAAAACAAAGGCTAACGCTTGAGACTCCTCTCACTGATCGGGAAAAGGAAATACTGGTTATGATCGCCAACGAACATAGCAATAAGGAAATCGCTGATAAGCTCTACATAAGCGTTCGGACTGTCGAATCCCACAAAAGAAACCTGCTGGAAAAAACGGGGTGTAAAAACGTGGCCGGTCTGGTAATGTACGCTGTAGAACGTGGGATCATATGATTAACGATACGTTTTATGCGTGAAACACGCAAAACGTTAGGTAAAACCCTGAAATTTTAAATTGCGCAATACCCTCTCATATCTGATTGGTCTATGATTCAACTTTGAATTAAGAACCAATTAATTACCAGATATGAAAACCCTATTCCTCGCCTTAGCTGTGGCATTGCTCAGCTTCACATCCGCTTTCGCACAATCTCCAACCGTTTCCACTTACCTTGAACAAACCAAAATGGGCGCCAAGCTAGGTTATACTGTTGGGGTAACATTTAAGAATCAGTATCAGCTTGGTGGTTTCTACCAAAAGGACATCAGTAATGGTGACGGCGCAGAAAATGTGCCCCGCC
This sequence comes from Marinoscillum sp. MHG1-6, assembly GCF_024714475.1. GTDB lineage: Bacteria > Bacteroidota > Bacteroidia > Cytophagales > Cyclobacteriaceae > JAMZMI01. The sequence continues at coordinate 148,677 of NZ_JAMZMI010000006.1, forward strand.
ATTTGATTTACGAACAAGAATTTTACGGCGTGTACTTCTCTGCGCCATTGAAATCAGGCGAAAAGTTCGGACTTAGCACTCAGGTAAGAACTGGTGTTACTAACGGTGAAAACTTTACCATCACTCCTTCACTTCTAGGGTCTTATCGCCCTGTTAAATTTATTAGTCTCAATGCCGGTCTGGGGATAAGAGCTTTCCGGCCTACCGCAATCGCAGGAATCTCACTACGACTTTCTGCCCTTTAATGCCTATACTTATTTACCACCTTTAACATTAGAACCATGACAGCTTTAAGAAAACCAGCAAGATTAGACAGTCCAATGAGTGTAATCCATAAATCACCGTTATTAGACAAAAAACTTAACATCAGTTTTAGACCGAACCTAAACGTCCTTGTCGTAAAAGGATGGTCTGTTAAGAAAGAATATGCTTCACTGTACGAAAAACTCCTTGAGCAAATTCGTGAGCATTTGAAAACAGAGAATAGTTTAACCGTTTATTTAAGTTATGACCTGTTCAATTCCTCTACTGCCAAATTTGTTTTCAATCTGATCAAGGTATTTAACAAAGCTCACGCCAAAGACGCGAGGGTAAAAATTGAATGGATCGTAGAGGAAGAAAACGATGAATTATTCGAATCAGGTTTCGATTTTAAAGAATTCTGTGAATTCTCCTTCCTTATCGGATTCAGGTAATCCGATTAAATCACCTGAAATTTTACGAAGAATCTAAAAAGTCCGAAGCCGGAACCTAATCTTTGCTAGTTTTGTATTTGAATTGGTTCTGGGGCCGACCGGAATCGACAGGAAGTGTAGTTGATATGCTTGCATGTCAGGTGGCGAGTGTACACCTGTGATCAATTCGCTCAAATCATAATTGGCGAATCTAATTACGCCATGGCAGCCTAATTTCGAAGTTTAGTAGAAATTAATTAGGGTTGAACCCCATCGGTTCCCCCTGCCACATTCCTCCAAGCCTCTGTCCCGTAGGCTGGATCAAGGAGTGTCGACTCTCGGGACTAGTGCTGGTGAGGCTACTAAGCCAGTGCGAAACTCCAGTGGCTGGCAGAAAGAGTAGGCTGTTGCTTGCCGGCTCCTCTGTGAGATTCAAGAAGTAACTAAACATGTAGACGGTATATTGTCTCCTTTGCTGGACGAGGGTTCGAATCCCTCCGGCTCCACAAAAAAGCCTTAGGATAATGCTAAGGCTTTTTTTATGGCACCTCCGGAGGACCAGTATTGCCCACTTAAAGCTTTCTTAAAAGAAATTTTTTCGGCTTTAAAAAATGAATTTGGTTCTAAAAACCTCCTTTATTATAAAAATTGACTTGTCGGATTGTTGGAGGCATCTTTATTTCAATGGCCATTCACATTGGCCAGAATTCTGAATGTCAAATTATACTAAAGGGTGCCCCGAAGGACACCCTTGCCTAAAACCCATATAGGCTAAATAACACGCCCTTTTATGATGCGTTAGTTGTACTCTTAAGGAACTTTGTAGAATAATTCTACATCATCAAACCCAGTCCAGCCGTCACCTCCGTCGGTAGAGTCACCTTTCAATTCGATTCCTATCTTCGCTCCAACTGAAGCTCCAGTTGCAGTGGTTGATAATTCCAGTGTATTCCATTCGGAAGCAGTGAGATCAAAGGTTTGCGAAGCAAGCTCATTTCTGGTGCCATCACCAGAATCATAGTACAATGCAATAGTCAACTTAGAACCATTCCATATGTCGAAACCGTCTACTGATAGCTTGAAAAGCTCACCATCAACAATGGTATGATCTGTAAGATTCCATGTTGATGTGTCTTTGCTGTAGGAATATCCCGAATAATCATTATTGTCCGCGCTCATCCACCAGGCCTCAGCCTCTACTCCCGAATCAGAAGCTTCAATATCACTGCTCCAACCTGGAACGTTTGTCCAATTCGTATATTTTTGGTCTCCCGGGCTTGCAAAATCCCCATTTGTAACTTCAATAACCTTGAAAGGCTTTGTTGCAGTGACCGTTTGCACAGTGTCAAAAGGTGTTGTTCCATCATCCCCAATAATGGTCAACTTCACATCGTAATCACCCTCACTGGAGTAGGTGTGAATTGGGTCTCTCTCTACAGATGTCTCCCCATCACCAAAGTCCCACTCATATCCTTTTGCGTACACCGCATCAGATACAGTAAATATTAAGACATTGGTATTTGGACCATCGGTAGTATAGGTGAATGTTCCCGATGGGTCAATTTGCTTGCTCTTGAGCTTTTCAAAACCTTCTTCTTCACAAGAAGAAATAAATGCCAGCGCCATCAACGACAGTACATAGGCTATTGCTTTGTTTCTCATATTTTTCATAATTTCTTATTTTGTTAGTTAATGTCATCAAATAGGAAAACCATAATTCCTTTATTGTATGTCGTCTGAACTTATTTTCAAGACTGATTGCGTCAATCCATCAGATTGAGCAACAAGTGTGATATCGCCAGCCGTTCTGGTGCTTCTAATCACTACCAGTGCTCTCCCCTTCCAAGCCCTTTTGCTTGTTCCAACATAAGGCTCCACACTTTTTAAATTGGCGTTAGCAACTCCAACAATTGTAGCTGGTCCTTCTAATTGAAAATTCAGATCATGATCCGCATTGGAATTGATGCGTCCATTCTCATCTGTAATTTCAACTGACACAAACAACAAGTCCTGACCATCAGCTTTGATAGATGTTCTATCAGGGTTTAATTGAATTTTAGATGCCTGGCCAGCAGTATTGAGGGTATATGTTTCAATCTCACGACCGTCTTCAACACCTACAGCTTTTAGTTCACCAGAATTATACCTGACATCAAATAAAGCCTTGAATTCCTCATCCATTGTTGTAGGTTTTTCACCTATCAATTGATCATTCAGATAAAGTCGCACGGTAGGGTATTTGGAAATGACCTCAACAGTAATCACCTGGTCCTCATAACCCGGCCAATTCCAACTTTCCCATGTCGGCCATACGGCCCATTCGGTTAATCGAATTTTGCCGTCTTTTGGATTTGGTTCACGCACGGCCATATAAAGTTTCTCATCGTCATTATATAGCATATTGCGATAATGAGAGATAGGCTTGCGCCAACCAATAATATCAATATCTCCACAATAAGCTCCATGCCATGGCCAGAAATCACCTTCCCAGTGTTCTCCATGAACTTCGCCCGGGTAATAATAACGACCTATGCTTGATTCGCCCAAATAATCAAGTGCAGTCCATACGAAGTCACCAATTATATAGCTCTTGGTGTTTACTTTGTTCCAAACAGGAAAAGCATTGATAGGGTAAGATTCGGTTTGGACCATAATTCTGGATGGGACCCTTTCGTGATCGAAATCAGAGTATTTCAACAATTGATAGTTGTACCCTCCAATATCGTGAACTGAAAAAAGAGAATCGAATCGAACCCATCCCTGTCCCCAGGTTGTCATGGCCGATGTTACTGGTCTCGTTGGATCGATTTCACGGACCCTTGATGCTAACATGTCTCCGGTTTTTATGGCTTGATCCTCAGTCCTCTCAATCACCTCATTACCCGTACTCCACATAATGATGGATGGATGATTTCGGTCTCTCAATACCATAGCATCAAGATCCTTCTGCCACCATTCATCAAAATACAAGGAATAATCGAATGGAACCTTTTGCGTTCTCCAGCCATCAAAGGCTTCGTCAATTACTAAAAGACCTAAGCGATCACAAGCTTCCAAAAAAGCTTCCGAGGGAGGGTTATGTGAAGTTCTAACAGCGTTAAATCCACCTGATTTTAGTAATTCAACTCTCCTTTCCTCCGCTCTGTCAAATGCTGCAGCACCAAGACATCCATTATCATGGTGAACACATCCACCATTTAGCAAAACTGTCTCGCCATTCAGTTGAAACCCTTGCTCGGTACTAAAAGCAATTGATCTTATCCCAAATTGCTCATCATAAGTATCCAGCTTTGATTTCCCATTTGTAATGGAAATTGATGCCTGATATAAATTCGGGATTTCAGGAGACCAAAGTTTTGGATCATCGACCAAAATTTCTTGTAAAATCTTTGATTCCGAGTTTGCTCCAATAGTAACCTTAGAACCTTTAGAACGAATAATCTCTCCTTTAAAAACAATATCAGAAGTTACTGTTATCTTTTGTTGTTTTTCGCTTTCATTTTTAACAAGAGTTTCAATAACCACTTTTGCTTTCTCTGTACTCACCTCTGGTGTTGTAATAGACACACCCCAATGATCAACATGGACATCATTGGTCGCGATCAGCCAAACATGTCTATAGATACCGGAACCACTATACCATCTGCAGTTGTTTTGTTGTGAATTATCCACCTTTACTGCAACCACATTTTGTTCACCGAACTTCAAATACCCTGAAAGGTCATAGAAGAAAGATGAATAACCATATGGATATACACCTAGAGATTTTCCATTTATGAAGACCTCAGAATTCATATAAACGCCCTCAAAGTAAATCCCTACTTTTTTGGTCTTCCAGTCTGATGGTATATTAATCGATTTTCGATACCATCCAATCCCGGAAGGAAAGTAGCCCCCTGCGACAGAGGTTGGATTGTCATGTTCGGGCGGTCCCTCAATACTCCAATCATGAGGCAAATCGAGTTTACGCCATTTTTCATCAGAAAACGACACTTGTTCTGCTCCGGGGTTTTCCCCTAGACTAAACCTCCAATCAAAATCAATTGATTGTTTCCGCACATCACTTTTAAGAGACTGAGCTATCAAGTTCCCCTGTAGCACGAAAATGCATACGGAGAACATCACAAAAACATATCTATTCATGGTTTGCTCAATAAAAATTTCTGTTGAATTAATCAATTTGAGAAGAAAAAGGCAGCCAAATGATACTTCCCACAGGAATTCAAATGACTACGCCTTTAATCACTCAGCAGCGGTTTTTAATAACCCGGATTTTGAATTAACAAGTCATTACGCTGAAGCTCATCTGTAAGAATCGGAAGGAAATACGATTTGTTCGTTTTATCATCCCAGCCCCTTTCTTGCACGTTATCAATTACTTCATAAGTTGGCACGCCTCCACCAGTCGGGTATCTAATATCAACACCCTGGGCATTCGTGGTTGCATCAGATGCAATCATCCATCTTCTGATGTCGAAATATCTATGCTGTTCATAGCAAAGTTCAATTCTTCTTTCATTTCTATAGCGCTCAATCAAATCCTGACCAGATTCTCCCGCAGGAACATCCGGCATTCCTGCTCGAGCTCGAATCATATTGATATATTGCTTAGCCTCACTTTCCTGACCTAATTCAATGCATGCCTCCGCGTAATTGAGGATAACTTCAGCGTATCGCATTTGACGCCAAGGGTATGTTTGCATATTGGTTGCAGTGTGGTCTATTGCCGGGTCAATGAATTTACGGGTATAATAACCTGTGTAGGTTCCATTCCAATCCTGAACAGGTCCCTGCCGAGTATCCAGACCAGGAAGATATGTGCCATCTGCTTGCTCATAATATCCTGTCTGTACTAAGCCATCAGGATCGAGCGGTCTGGTGGAGTTTGGTCTCTCTTTCCAATAAGCACCATCATACAACACATTAGCATAGAAACGAGGATCCCTGTTTTCGTATGGAGCAGCTGCGTGTGCAGCATCAGACCAATCGAATTTTGAACCGTCGCTCATTTCATAATCGTCAACCAGTTGACCGAGTGGCACATTACCACCCCATGTCTCCCATCCATTAGGCCCATTAAACAATCCTACATTTGGGTTATCCCAATTTTGAGTATTGTTTGCGTGATCAAAGAAGCTCAACCAAATATCCTCTTCGTTACCAAAATTTAAAAAGATGTTTTTATAGTTTTCAATTGCTTGATCAGTACTGCCCGGATTCGTGCCTCCATACAATTCATAAACACCTAAATCAATAACTGCTTTGGCTGCATCCTTAGCTGCTTGCCATCTTGCCTGTCTATCGCCTCCTATATAGCTCACCAACTCAGGATTTGAATAACCGTTAGCCCATGATGCCTCTGAATTAAATAGATCACTCGCAGCATATAATAAGACTCTGGATTTCAAAGTCAATGCAGCTCCTCTGGTTGCTCTCGCTTTGTCTCCGTCCAATGGTAACAAAGGGGCCGCTGCGTCGCAATCAGCAACTATGAAATTAATTGTTTCCTCGAACGTATTTCTAGGACTCTTCATCTCATCTGTAAGTGAGAATGGCTTATCAATAACTGGTACGCCTCCGTGAAAGCTCATTAACCTATAATAAAAATTTGCTCTAAGGAAATGTACCTCACCTTTCAATTTATCAATTTCATCCCCCTCAATACCCGAGGCTTCTATATTTTCAAAAAATAGATTACAATACCTAATATTCTTATACAGACTATTCCATGTTAGGTTGTAATAATCCCCGGTCCAGTGTGTAGGATCTAGGACAGCGAGATAACTGCTACTAATTTCACTCTTTAGCACAGGTTGTGTTTCCCACCACCATACGTCCATTGACTCGTCACTTAGTGATGAAAGCATCTCTGTTTGGAAAGCATGATGCTGGCCAAGATATATGTTATTAACAAATGACGTAATGAGTGCAGGGTCTTCCCATGTAGCTCCACTCGAAAACTTGTCGTTTGGTGTAACATTCAAGAAATCATCGTTACATCCTGAAATAAACAGAATGAACAGAATAAGATATATTTTATTTAGTTGTTCCATGATTTTCAGGTTAGAAGGTTAGACTCATACCAAAATTAACAGCCTTATTTAGCGGATAATTATACCCTGCATACTGGCCTTGTACATTTTCCGGATCAAAATCTGTCATATCCGGGCTATATGTAGCGAGGTTGAAACCATTGACATATACCCGACAATTTTCAACGCCAATTCTGCCAGACAAAGAATTTGGTATTGTATAACCCAATTCAACATTTTTAAGTCGTACGTAATCTGTCTTATGCAACCAGTAGGTATTCGGGCGATTCACCCAGTACTCCCCAGTTCGATTATAAGTTCTTGGGTGTTCAGTACTTGGGTTTTCTTCTGTCCAGCGGTTATCATAGAAGCTTTTTAGGAAATTACCAAAATCACCGGATTCAGTTCCCTGATAAAATACTCCTCCAAAAGCTCCTTGAAATAATACTGTTACATCAAACCCTTTGTATTTCAAATTAAAATTCGCACCGCCAGTAAATATTGGAGTTCTGCTTTTGTTATATCGAACCATATCATTGGCATCGATTACTCCATCACCGTTATAATCGTTAAAGATGATATCTCCCGCTTGTGCTCCTTCAAGATGCGGATAATAATCAAGATCTGCCTGATTCTGGAAAATACCTATTGCCTGATAGTATAGTCCAGCATCTAATGGCCTCCCGGTAATTCGACTATATTCGGGCGCTCCAGGGTTTTCATCCCAGAAAAGTACTTTATTTTTTGCATGTACTCCATTCAGACTAACCGAGTAGAAAAGCTCATTCTTCTGTTTTCTATACTGAATATTGAAGTCAAAACCTTTATTCTCAAATGCCCCAATATTTTCATCAGGAAGCAATAACCCAGCAGTATTTGGTACTGATGCCCTTCTTGGGATCAAAATATTTTTTCTTTCATTGTAGAAGTAGTCTGCGGTAATGGCGATTTCTCCATCAAGAAACTCTAAATCTATTCCGATATCCTTCTGCGTAGAAGACTCCCAGGTGACAAGATCATTGGCAATAACCCCTTCTATAAGTGCCTTATTGGCTTCTGATCCACCACCGGTAATAAATGACAGATTGCCAAATTGATAGGGTGACAGGAATTGGTATGGCTCGATCAGATCATTACCAGTTTGACCCCATGACGCACGGATTTTCGCGAAGTTTACAACTCCTCTTAGCCCTTGCCAAAAATTCTCCTCGGAGATTATGTAACCGAGAGATACTCCAGGAAAAAATCCATATCTACTTGATTCCTCAAAAATGTAGGATGCCTGATACCTCCATAGAAATTCAGCCAGGTACTTTTCTTTATAAGAATAATTAACTCGACCAAAATAATTCAATCGTGTTTCTTCGTAAGCCGATCCTCCGTTATTGATATCTTCTTGCCCTCCTGCAAACAATTGATCCAATGTGGTCGAAACATAATGGCGTCTAAAAGCCCAGAAGTCATCACCACCTCCGACTATTTTCTCAACTCCAGCCATCAATTTAAGATTATGAGCGTCAGCAAAGTTCCTTTCATAATTTACTACTGACCGTGTCAATAGATTGTGTTTATCAATCATTGACTCATATAATCTCGGATCATCCAAGCCTTGAGAAGATCCCACAAGAAGTGGGTTATTATTAGCATCTAAACTGACTTTATCCCAAGAATATACCGTCCAAGGAGTGCTCCAGTTCTTGATGAAATTAAAACCCTTATCAACAGATGCTGTGAGACCAAGAGATAGACCTTCTACCCATGGAACATCAACATTAAGTCTAAAGTCTGAATTTAGAGTATACCACTTATCTCTAGAATATCCGGTTTGATCAGTCACTAAAACAACTGGATTATCCCCACCTTCCATTCCTGGGCCTGGTAGTCCATTTGGCCAATAGGCTGGAATAGTTGGCTTTGAACGCATAAGCTTATTAAATATTTCTCCTGCTCCTCTTTGGGGGAAATTTCGATCTTCGAATCTTCCGTAAAGATTGGTCACCAGTTCAATGTATTCGTTAATCTTAAAATTGAAGTTGGATCGCAAGTCATATTGATTAAAGTAAGTGGCACTGTTTCTATAAAATCCATCTTGCGTCTTTATAGATGAGCTTACAAAATAATTGAGCTTTTCTGATCCACCATCGATTGAAACGTTTCCGTAGATTTGTGGCGACCAGGGTTTTAATGTTTCCTCAAAGTAATTGCTGTTAGGATAACTCCATGGGTCAGATCCATCTCTGAACTTCTGTATTTCATCCTCCGAATATCTAGGACTTCCCCCCGCATAAACATCTATTTCATTAAGCAATGTTGCGTATTCAGCAGAATTAGTCATTTTAGGCATAATGGTAGGAGCTGTAATTCCATAGTTATACATTACGTTAACTGTAGGCTCACCGGTCGTTCCTTTTTTAGTAGTAATCAGAATAACCCCATTAGCCGCTTGAGCTCCATAAATAGCCGCAGATGCGTCTTTCAAAACTGAAATTGATTCGATCGTATTTGGATTTATTCTTTCCAGCGATCTACCAGGAACCCCATCAACTACTATCAGCGGAGATGTATTTCCCAAAGTATTTACACCACGAATGAGAATTGTAGCCCCGTCATAACCAGGCTCTCCTCCATTAGAAATAGCTACAACTCCTGGTAAACGTCCAGCTAATCCTTGACTCACATTTGTTACCGGGATATTTTCTAATTCCTTTCCTTTTACACTAGTCACGGATCCTGTTAGTGTTTCTTTCTTTTGAACACCATAACCTACCACTACAACTTCTTCCAGTTGCTCTGAATCCACCTTTAAAGAAATTTCAAAAAAGGACTGACCATTCGTCGCAATTTCCCGTGTTTGGTACCCCACGAAAGTGACAACAATAACAGCACCTTCTTTGACACTCAAATTAAAATTTCCTTCAACATCGGTAATTGTTCCATTCATTGTTCCTTTTTCAATTACCGTAGCACCTGGAAGAGGCTCACCATTTTCATCGGTAATCGTTCCTGACACGGACTCTTGAACAGTCAACTCTTCTTTAACATTAGGAAGCAAGTCGTCCTCAACAGGAATTAGGGCAATTGTCTCATTGATCCTACTGATTGAGAGACGCCCCTCCATAGATATCCTGTTTAAGAGATCCAGAAAGTTCCATTTACCTGATGTTATACTTATATTCTTATTCTTAACATCATTTTTTGAATAGGCAAACTTAAAATCACTGGTGGACTCTATTTGACCAATTATATCAGGTACAGGAATGTCGGCCTGATCAAACCTCAACTCAATCACAATCTCATGGAGATGTTTGCGTTGAGCGGAAGATTCATTTGCCATTGCCATGATAATGGACTGACAAACGACAATCGCATACACAGTCAATTTAGACATGCGAACTATAATTTTATATAAATTTACATTCATAGGGTTTTGGTTAGAACTGAAACTTTATTTTAGAGGATCGGAAGCTTCGCCAAAAGTCCTTTCGATCCTCTTTTCTTTTCTTAAATGTTGTTAGGGGTTTCTATTCATAGATTCTCACATTTGGTTGGTTAATGTCATATTTAAGCTTATATACCTTAGATACACTTTCTAATACCTCCTTAAGAGTAGGGTTTGAAAATGTTGCCGTGAACGTCTTACTAGGCTGAATGTTATTTTCAAGCGTAATCGTAATGCCGTACCATCTCTCCATTTTTTCGATAACCTGATAAAGCGTTTGGTCTTTTAACACCATCTTTCTGTCTATCCAGCCAAACACCACCTCATTCTCAACTGAACCAATGGCAGAAATTGTTCCTTCGCTATCAATGTTTACCATCTGATCAAGAGATAACTCTTTAGATAAATTCGAATTTGAGCTTACGCTAACCTTTCCTGTTTTTACCGCCACATGACTATTTGATTCATTCGGATAAGCCTTTACATTGAAGGAAGTACCTAGTACCTGAACCGAAAAACCAGAAGTCTTGATTACGAACGGCTTTGATTCATCTCTTTGGACCTCAAAAAAGGCCTCTCCGATTAGCTCAATTTCTCTTGTCTTACCTTCAAACCGATCAGGCACTATGAGCCTTGAATCGGCATTGAGCTTTACAGTGGTACCATCAGGCAGTTTAGTAGTAATGATCTGACCCGGTAAAGTTGCTTTTTCAACATAGCTCACCATCTCTTCCGGTTCGGTCGTTCTTTCAGAGATTTCATAAAAACTAAAAAACGAGATCAGTAGCAAGGCTATGGATGCCGCTATTTTCATGATCATACCCAATGGCCTGAAATGCGACCGCCCAAATTCAGGTTCAATGTCCAGCATGTTAATCTCTTCAAGAATTCGCTTTTCAACTTCATCTTTCTGCACTGAAACATCTTCGCGATAGTTCTTCCAATAAACCTCCAGTTTGTTCAGCAAATCCTTATTACCGGGACTTTCCAACCATTTAGCAAGTTGATACTGCTCCTCAAGGCTTAGATCGCCTATTAAATATTTAGCAATTAAGTTGTCCAATTCTTTTCTCTAAAATTTAATTATTAGAACTTCTATTAAAGGATACTAATCACCCGGAATTGAGCCACAGATTTATAATTTTTTTTTATTTTTAATTGATTTTCACTTGAAAAAGTAACTCAAACTCAAAAAAATAGTCGATTCATTGAGAATATTACACTCAGGATACTAACTATCCTATACCAGAAAAAGAACAAGAAGTAAAGTCATGGCCGTGTTTGAAAAGGCCTCAAATGAATCCTGATCATATTCATCTTGAATAGCCCTCCTTATCGATTGAATAGCCCGACCCATTTGGGTACTCACAGTGGAAGTAGAAATACCCAGCTCCTGAGATATCTCCTTGTAAGATTTGTGCTGATTCTTGACCAAATCAAATATTAAGCGACACTGATCCGGTAATTTATCAATCGTAGTTTCAATTAAACGCAAAAGTTCATTGCCTAGAAGAACCTCCTCAGGACCGACTCTTTCAATCTGATTAATAAAGTGTTCATTCTCTCGCTCACCATTCCTAGCCGTTTCTTTATAATGCATTTTTATGCACTCATTCTTTACTGAAACCAATAGATAAGCCTTTAAATTTCTCACCCTTTCAAGTTCCTCTCGGGACTTCCAGAGGTTTACAAATACTTCAGACACAATGTCCTTGGCTAACTCTTCTGATTTACATATGGCCCTCGCATACAAAAACAAATCTTGGAAATTATCATTGTAAATCTTTCTAAACCTTAATTCGAGACTTTGCACTTCTTTAAATTCTTCGAAGGAACAACTAATAATTGCTGCCCTTCTGGTTAATAATGATTGATAAAATTTCTAATAGTCCCATATCAAAAATTTTCGGAGCGCAGAAGCACTCAACTTTTAATGCTATAGTCCTTTCAACCCTACGTCGGGCATTTCAAATATTAGCGGAAATTGTAGAAACACCGGTTAGTAAATCGCTGTTTTTTGAACAGTATTCTTTCAATAAAGAATTTAGCAGGTCTCTCTTAAAACCTCAAAAACACTTTCAGATGGAATGTTATTTTATTTCCAATTTAACCAAATAATTATAATTTATTTCCATCATGAATCAATATTCCTCTCTAATTTTTTAATGGTTTCTTGAAATTTGGTCAAAGAAAACTTCCTTCAAACTATTAGCATAACAACTCCCAAACAACATTTTTCTGATTAAGAGAAATTGAATTTCAACTTCCTCAGAACACAGTGGATGGGGATTGAGATAAAAAAAATCCCGTGAAATTTTTTCACAGGATTTCGCTTAGGGCACATTAATATTGCCTGATTAAATAAAGGAGACGCTTAAAAGCCCACCCATAACGTGATCAATCCTTGATTATACACATTGTCCTCATTGAACCTCCTATTTTTACATGCACAAAGTAGATACCTGATTTCAAGGCTCCTAAATCTAGTTTATTGCCAGGTTGAGTCAACTGAGTTTCCAAAACTGATCTACCAAAAAGATCAATGATGCTTAGGTCAGCATACAGATGGTCAGCAGGTAGGGCAATATTCAACACATCAGTAACAGGGTTTGGATATAGCTTGATTGCATTGAGAAAAGCCTCATCACCCCCAAGTGAACTTCGCGCACCACCATTGCTACAAGTCACGACATTTTGCATCACATTATAACTCAAACTGCCATGACTAACATCATCCACGCATAAATCCACTACGACACCACCTTTCAGAGTAGAAGTAGTTTGTAAAGTTACCACTCCGCTAGCATTGGTTGTTCCAGACACCGTTTCATTCCAGCTACCGCTAAATGTGCCTATAACATTGGCATTGGCAACAGGATTAGACTGATCATCAAGAATAGTCACATCTGCATACCCGTATTTACTACCTTTGCCAGCACCTATGGTTCCAGTCGTTACAGACTGAACGAACATATAAGGTCCACCTGTATTAACCGTGATGTTATACTTAACACTGTTCTGCGTGCCACAGTAATTGGTATGCACTGCTGTCGGTAAACATGAACTACTCAATGTAATATATTGCTCACGTTCCGAACCGGATGTGCCACATCCACTCCAACTCCATGTACCATCAAATGGTTGAGGTCCAAGCCCAACAACGTCACCTTGATTGATTGTAATCTCTGTACCAATCACCCAGGTCCCATAATTTATCTGATAATATGGAGTAATTGCAGATGGGCCACAAATACCCGTTACACCTACTGATGATGAAGTTGTTTCTAATGCATTATCTGTTGCAACTGCTGTAATACTGAAATTCCCAGTTCCAACTACCCAGTTCATTTCATATGGGCTAGTTTTATCAATACCGATTGATATGCCGTCCACAAAAAATTCAACCTGAGTCACTGTACCATCAGAATCAGAGGCAGAAGCAGAAATGGTGATATTTGTTCCATCAGAGAAACTCGTACCATTCACCGGTGAAGTAATATCCACAAATGGCAGTACGTTTGGCGTTGCTGAACCAGAAATATTAATTGGGCTTGAGGTGGTTACTGCAAGCGAATCGTCGGTTGCGACAGCTGTCAAGCTAAAATTACCTGTTCCAATTATCCAGCTAGCCGTATAAGGGCTTGTCGTATCAAAACCAATCGATCCACCATCTACAAAGAATTCTACTTGCGTAATGTTCCCATCATTATCATACGATTGCGCTGTTATGCTGACATTGGCACCATCCTGATAGGCAGTTCCTTCTACTGGAGAAGTAATGTACACGATTGGATCTTGATTTGGAACTTGTGGGAGTTCATGCATTTGGAACGTTGCATCCTGAAACTCGGTTTGGTTTGACACCTGATCAATTCTCAACACAAAGTTTGAATGACGCATGTAATAACCAGGGAAATTGTATGACTCAAAAGATGTCCACGCAGCATCGGCTAACCCTTGACGAATATAAAATGTCGCATCAGCTTCTTCTAAACTATTTGATACAGTTCCTCGGGTTAACACATAATTAAAATGTCTGAGGTAGGTACCAGGATTATTTACGGACTCAAAGGAAACGCCATTCGGGTCTGCCAACCCGGGCACCATGGTCCACTGCTTGTCATCCGCTGGCGATACGTTTTGATCAATTCTCACACTGCTATTCAAGTGTCTTATAAAATGATTAGGGAAATTATATGATTCCCAACTCACACCATCAGAAGCGCCTGGAGCAAGCTCTGGGATGCCACTGCCCACCGCAAAGCTTGATTTGTGATCACGATAAACTTCACCAGCAGGCGTAAAGTCTAAGGTACCAGGATAAAACATCTGCCTTGTATCTTCTACCCATTCATAAATCGAATATCGCTCAACGAATGGAGCATTATCAAGCATCTCCACCCAATCTCCAATTGTTTGAGCTTGTTCCTCATAAGTTGGTTTACAGCATGTCCAGTTCGCACCATTATTCCATTCAGTAATCCAAATAGGCAATCCTGTATAATTATGAATATCCGCCAGGAAATCATAGAATTGCTGGGTGGTTTGCCCCCCGCGATAAAAATGAATTGCTATAAAATCAATTCTGTAATTATTAGCCTGACAGGCATCATAAAAATCTCTTATCCATTGCACACCACCATCCGTTGGCGCAGGAGTACCTACTCTTAATCCACTTTTAAGCATTTCAGGCCATTGAGCAATAGCTTCTTCGACGGTTGAATAACCATCATCCACCGGATTGTCAGGCTCATTGAAGTGTAGTGCCGCAGTTGAATTCGTTTTATACCAAATGTTTTCATAAGAATTCCATCCTGGGTTGTGCCTCATCGGGATATATTCGACATCCAAAGAAGAAATGTCCTGATTGTTCCAATCATAGTGCCACTGACCTTCAAGAAGACCTACGTTGGTTTTGCCTCCACCGGCATATCCTTTTTTGGTTGTCCATCTCCAGGGGATCACTCTAACAAACGAAGCTGCATTTGACAAACCCACGGGCAATGAGTTCACAACGACATCCGCATCGCTAGCCACATAATTTCGACTTTCTCCAGTACCGTCAGCATTAGCGGCAATGGTAGCCATGTATCCTTTTTTCAATACAAATGACTGGATATTGTTGTTCATACTCCCTAACTGGGCTTCATAGTAGAAAGTATAATTATCAAAACTCATTGATGTCCCAGATAAGTTATCACTGGCGTAAGCCGTCAACGCCTGATAACTTGAAGAGTGACTTATCACCATCGCACCCTGCAAATATTGTACGACACGCACGTTTTGATCTACAACTGCCGCTGAACCGTTCACCTTAATATGTGCAAGTTCGTTGGACGCTACCTCCGAAGGCAAGAGGTTTGGAAAGTAAAGCCAAACATCATCAGATAACATATTAATCGTACTGGCATTTAAAGGATCCTTAGCAGAGGTAATGACTACGTTACATGAACCAGAAAACTCAATGTTGCGACCATTAAGATGTTCTACCGTACCTTGATAATCTGTTAATTGTTCTTGAGCATTTGATGAGCTCATTACAATAAATAGTAACAAAAATGACAACATCACCCTGAAACAATAATTTGGATTAGGCTGATGATGTTTAAAAGTTAGAGAGTCTCTATTGAGTCTTTCTTTTTCAGAATAGAATTGAATCATGTTATTTATTATTGGTTAAATACATATCAATTAGGGTGAATTTCATCACACGAAGTGGCATCAATATGGTCTGACAAACCATTCATGATGCCTCAGGCATTGCCGTTGATAATTCAGGATTGTGGCTTTGTAAAATCGCGTTCAGGGCGGTCAGAAGATTATATCAAATCAGAATAACTAACCAAGTCGGATCTCCGGATTTAAATTTTTCATAATTATTTAGGTGGCAAAATGCGTTTTTATCATTTATTAAGATGATACATGCGTATTTTTTGACTTATTTGAAAAATCAATTTCTTTTAAAACGCCATAAACTATAGGGGAGCTATTAACCAGATTACGGGGTGAAAATAGGATAAGAGATATGTGTGATCTATGTAAGCTATTCAGACAACCAACCCTGCCACACTTTTAAATATGCCTAACTGTACTATTTATATAATGCGTCTGGACCAGGAATAAAAGAATGGATATAACCATCGTTCGGTTTTCACCAATTTCGCATGGAACTCGGTAAGCTGACGACTCGATTTTTACCCACAAAGAACACAAAAAGCCCCCTGAATCCAGGGGGCTTCCATCTTCTAAAAAACCAAATTAATTATGAAAAAAGGATCATTATTGAAGTTCAAAGGCTCCCAGGTCTGGAGCACTCCCCTGATAGTCGAGACCTACATCCACACCCTTATCGATTAGGTCACTTCCGCCGACAAGTTTCAAGTAGCTGATATCCGGTAAACTCCCATCTGATTGTCTTGGACTTAACAGAAGCTGCATATCAACGCTTTCAAAATCACCGGAAGTGGTACTCAAACCATCCTGCCAACCATTATTAGTAACATCTGTCGTAGTAGCATTAAAAGCATCAACACTATTTCCTGTCAGCGAAATCGAGTTCTTTATGATCAGACTGGCTGCCGGATTGGTTGAACTAAAACTATAATTTTTGCCATTGCTATGGGCTGAACAATTATAAATGGTGATGTCTCCCCTGTTGCTGTTATGATCAAATCCATCATATACATTGCCCGCTGC
This sequence comes from Marinoscillum sp. MHG1-6, assembly GCF_024714475.1. Taxonomy (GTDB): domain Bacteria; phylum Bacteroidota; class Bacteroidia; order Cytophagales; family Cyclobacteriaceae; genus JAMZMI01. The sequence goes on from NZ_JAMZMI010000006.1 coordinate 165,518, forward strand.
GATGCAATTCTTATAAACAGCGTTGTGCTTTAATAATTTATCATCTGATCCTCCTGTCTTGAAGCCATTACCATCTCCAGCGCCTACGGAACCATTTTTTAAATATCCATTTTTGATCGCCCAGCAATTTTCATAGGTGGTAGTAATATTATCATTGCCCCTCATATAACCATCCCATCCATCATCCAGATTTTGCCATGCGCGACAACCTATAAATTTGTTCCCGGTTCCCGCATCGAGTTTACATGCAAACCCATCAGCATTTTCTATTAAGGAGTCAGCGTTGTAATAGGAATCACAATTTTTGATGGTGTTATTGGAGCCTCCATTACCGATCTGTAAGCCGGAATCAGAATTCTCTGAAAAGGTGCAGAATTCAATAATATTATTGTTTCCGCTTATAAACATCCCATTATCTCCGGCCTTATAAAAATCTATGCCTTTTATATGCCAATAATCACCTGATAGTGAAACTCCTCTGTTGGAACTATTTTCAGGCATAGCCGAAAAATCAAACTTTGGACGATCATCTCCCGGATAAACCAGCAATGAAATCATATTTGAAGAGTTCCCATCTTTGGAAATACTAATCGTCGAGCTAAATGCATAGGTGCCGGATCTAACATAAATTTTATCACCCGGAAGTGCTGCCGCAAGCGCATTTAAGATCTCTGCTTTTGTCGTGACGACCTCACCATCGATGGATGTATTTACACCAGATATATTTACCACCAATTCTGCTTGTATGCCAGAAGCATCCGTTGCAACAGCGTAAACTGTAACAGAACCATTGGCCTTCGGTGTCAACAGGCCTGAGGAAGATATTTCTGCAATGCTCTCATCCGACACTGACCACGAAATCACTTTATTGAAAGCATTGGCCGGAAATACATCAGCACTCAGTTGTTTGGCTCGTCCATCGGTAATATCACCGCCATTAATCGTGATACTTTCCACCAAAACCTGAGAAACTCCTACTCCGGAAATATTGAAAGATTTACTAGCCGTCACTTGAGAACCATCTGTCGCACTGGCTGTTACCGTCACTATTCCATTTGATACGGCTGTCAATACGCCTTCCTGGCTGATCGTGGCTACGAGATCATTTGAAACACTCCACTCCACGACCTGATTGGTTGCATTAGTAGGGCTAATCATCACCTCAAGCTGCGAGGACCCTCCGTCTTCTATAAAATCACCTTTTATGGAAATATATTCCACCAGGACCTCCCCTGACTCAGGAGTATTGTCATCACATGCTGCAAATACCCACATTGCTCCCAGCAACAGGTAAAAGACATTTTGTCGTAAACTGGTTGTTCTCATTATTATTACTCTACTTAACTTTTCTACTATTACACTCTCTAAAAACTTGTCTAATTGGAAGGCCCACGCTTCCACCATATTTTCATCTGAATATCCTCTTCCCTCATTACTCCTGACTAACTAATTCATTCAGGTAAACCTCGATATTGGTGTAAACCGAATCCATATCATAACCGGCACTATCATCTCCATCCACATTCAATCCCTTTTTCCTCTCCCATTTATCCGGCATGCCATCCTGATCAGCATCCTTTGGTGCCATTTTCGACTTTAGCACAGGCCATCCTCCCACATCCTTTTGGCTATCGATAATGCCATTTCCATAAGTTGCAGTTCCCTTCCTCACCTCTTCAATTACCCTTTTATCCACGGCATCCTGACAGTAATTAGCTCCTACATTTTTCAATACAACTTCAAAAGCTTCATCAGCAGGTTGCGTCCTGATCTCCGCAACATCCAAAGGGTTATCTAATCTGATTAACAACCTTTTATCCTCATCTATCTTAACACCTTCCCAATTATCATTCGTGACCTCGCTATCTTCTTCGAGTATATTACCCTCGACGAAAAATTGTCCATAGGGCTCGTAAGGATCCAGTATTTTGTCCTTCTTGCTTGATGTACCCGGTCCGCTTTTGTAGTAATTATTGATGAGGTTATAATTCCCCTCTTCACCTGCATAAACATTGTTTTCCCCCCAATTGTAGATCACATTATTTCTGAAATCTGCTATTTCTCTTTCGGGCTGCCTATGGTACCTGGCCCCCTGAAGACGAGGGTTTCTACTAAGGTGATGCGCGAACAAATTATGATGAAAAGAGGCATTCATTCCTCCCCAAATCCCACCGTAGCCATGGGCTCCCTTGCTATGAACAGAGTTATTCAGGCTCTCGGAGATAATACACCACTGCACGGTCATTTCTTCATTGTCATAAAAAGAGGCACATTCATCGGTAGCCCAGCTAAACGAACAATGATCAACGATGACGTTTTTCTGGTTTTTGACCGTGATGGCATCATCCTGTTCGCCCTTCTCATCACCCATCCGCGATCGAATGTACCTGATGATGACATTGTTCCCTTTGACCTTAATCGGGTAGTTTTTAAGTGTAATACCATCACCCGGAGCACTTTGCCCGGCTATGGTCAGGTCACCGTGATTGATATCCAGATCTGACTCGAGTTCGATGGTGCCGGAAATAGCAAAAACCACAATTCTGGGATATTTCTTTCTCAATGCCTCCCTGAGGCTACCCGGACCCTCATCCTCTAAATTGGTTACAATCATTACTTTTCCCCCTCTTCCTCCGGTCGTTAACCTTCCGTAACCTTCGGCTCCGGGAAAGGCGATACCTTGAGACTGAGCGACCGTCAAATCAAACAGAAAAATGATGATTACCAAGGCAAGCTTCATACAACCTCCAAAACACCATTCACTCCAACTTATTATTGATTTCGCCTTCCTCAAGTCAATTGCAATTATTAAAAAAAATTAAGGCAGAAACACCTCAAAGGCGTTCCTGCCAAACTAAACCATAAATGAATTCCTTTATTCTTTAATAAACTTCTGGCTCAAGCTTTCTTCATCAACCATTATCTCCAGTACATAAATACCTTTAGCCAGAGCAGAAATATCAATTTCAACCTGATTGTTGGATATGAATTTTGGAACCCCGTTCACCATTGAACCATCCAGAGTATAAATGACCAATTGGTCCTTTTTCAACTCTCCTTTTGTTAGGATAATTACTTTATCAGTTGCTGGATTTGGCCATATCCTAAATTCATAGTCATCCAGATCATTATTGCTCAAGGCAGCAGCCGCTTCCGTCGTTCCTGTCACTGAAATTGAAACATTGTCAACCCCCGTACTAGAGTGCACGATGTCACCGTTGTAGCTGCCTTCAGCCGGACCATTTAATCTTATGTAAATAGTAGTGGTCGCCAAAGTGCCTTCAGATGGCACCAACGCCAATGATTTAAGCCAAAGCTCATCATTGAAGGAGATTTCATATCCCTCCGGCAAGCTAATATCCACTTTTCCGGCCAGGTTAGTTCCCGCTATGGTATAGGACTGAGAAGCAGAAGGACTGCCCAATGAATGAGAGAAAGCTGTTAATTCACCTGTAATCGTCATACCCGGATCAGGGATCACTTCACCGGCGACAGCCAGGGTATCATTATCAGCATCCGTCGCACTGTGTATGACTTCTCCGCTATAGGAACCTAAAGCAGACGCATTTAATCGTACATAGACAAGCGCATTCGTAATGGTACGCTCCACCGGAGTAAGCGCTACTGACGTCGACCAGGACGTTCCCTCATCTGCAGAAACCTCAAAGTCGCTTGGAGCCGTTACGGTAATATCTCCTTTCAGATTCGTTCCGGATATCCGGTAAGACTGACCTGTAGATGGATTACTCAAGTTTTGTGTGAAATCTGTCAGTGTTCCGGTATGAGAAATTTCCGGAATTAATGTCACGATTGTTCCACTTACTGCTACCGTATCATTTTCAGCATCGGTGCTTGTATGAACGATATTTCCAGACACCTCTCCTTCCGTATCACCATTTAGTCTGACATATATAGAAGTAGCACTTATTGATCCTGAAGATTGAGATACGATCAATGGATTAATAGAAGTAAACCAATCAATCTCATTTAATGAAACCTCGAAACTACCTTCCGGCGTAATGGTCACATCTGCAGTAAGATCTTTACCGGTCAGGCTATATGTGGATACACTGTAACCTGCAGCATAACCCAGGTCCTGAAAAAGTGCATCAGGTAAACCAAGTGTTTTAATGGTAGGCACTGCTGACGCAGCATCTGACAACGCATCTGGAATTCTAGTTTCACCCGGGGAGTACGCACCAGTTGTATCCCACACAATCCAATCGAACTGGGTATCTATATTCTCACTACTCCAGCCATCTCCAAATCGCCAGTACCCGCTACCATCTGCAGCTCCAGCGGCAGGAAGGGTATAAATTGGAGTCTTGTCTTCATTGATATAAACATTTACATCAGCTCCATATTTTGTAAACCTAAATATATTCCATTCTGTAGCTGTAAACCCCCAATCACCAGTAGCAGGCACTACGCCATCATCACCTTTATCAATTTTATAAGTACCATCATTTAATACTTTAATGGCAAAACGTGCAGATGAGGTACTTCGAAAATCTATATCAAACAGCATGTTCTTTTCAGCATCCACAGTCTTGGCCTTCAGAACCACAGTAACCGAGTCAGAGTTGGTAAATTGTTTAAATTGAACGTTATCCTTATTCAAAGCAGAAAGATCTGTTTTAACGCTAAGTAAGTTATTGCCGGCATCGGATGGATCAACTATAGTCTCAAACGTATATGTCCCACTCGTATTAGACAACTCAAATGGAGGATCAAATGTATCCACTGGATGTACATCAGCTTCATAAGATATCCAATCTCCCAATGGTGCTTTTAAAGCTATACTTGCAGGAAGAGCCTGATCAGCAGGTGAATAGGCACCTGTAGTATCCCATGCGATCCAATCAAACTGAGTATCAATATTCTCACTGCTCCAACCATCACCAAATCTCCAATATCCACTTCCATCCGCTGCTCCAGCTGCAGGAAGAGTATAGATAGGAGTATTATCTTCATTGATATAAACATTTACATCAGCTCCATTTTTGGTAAACCTGAAGATGGTCCATTCTGTAGCTGTGAAACCCCAGTCACCAGTAGCAGGCACGACCCCATTATCTCCTTTATCAATTTTATAAGTACCATCATTTAGCACTTTAATGGCAAATCGTGCAGAAGAAGTACTGCGAAAGTCAATGTCAAATAACATTCCTTTTGCAGCATCCGCTGTCCTAGCTTTTAGCACTACTGTCGCCATGTCAGAACCTGTAAATTGTTTAAACTGTACGTTATCCTTATTCAAAGCAGAAAGATCAGTTTTTACACTAAATAAGTTATTACCGGCGTCAGATGGATCTACTATAGTTTCAAACGTGTACGTCCCACTTGTATTTGACACCTCAAATGGAGGATCAAAAGTGTCCACCGGATGAACATCAGCTTCATACACTGTCCAATCTTGCGCTTGAGCTACAGCACAAAGTAGTGTAAGGAATAATATTGAATATATCTTTTTCATATAATGATGATTTAAAATTTATATTAAAAATCAGACGGCTTATTAAGTTATGTAAACGATTGTTCTTCATTCTTCGGTTTTTAGAATATGCCTCCAGACAAATGGAGACATATTCCCATTAAATTACCATCTGACATTTTTTTATTGTAACCACTTAGTATCACCAACATTCGCGTCAATGATATCCTGATTGGTTACAGTAAAATCACCTGATGAAGCATCTACAAATGCTGGATTAGCTTCTGTCGCATCCACATCTACTGCCAAATATTGGCCTTCAAATAGTGCAAAAGCATTGTAATAAAAATTATTTTTGAAAGTGGTTGACACTTCAGGAGCAACATCTCCTGATTTGGTCCAGTTTCCAAGATTGCCATTCGTGGCGCTTTCAAAGCCCGTATCAACGAACAAGCAATTGCTCACTTCCAGGGAGTTACCCGCGGCGGACATTCTAAAGAAACCACGATTATTACTATTATCAACAGTACATACTTTGTAAAAAGTACAATTCTTAAATTTCACATCCGCGATAACCTGCATACGTAAGAATGATCGAATGCCATTGCTAAATGTACAGTTCTCTACGGTGAGTGATCCAAAGGCTCCTCCTCTGATATCAAAACCATCACCTCCACCACCATCTATATCATATACATAGCTGTTGATCATAATCACATCACCATAGGTCCCAGACCCCTGATTGTACAGGATGTTATTTTTGTATCCGCTGATCTCGCATCTATCAAAAACCAATTTCACGGGATTCCCGGTGGCTGCAGTAACGTTGAACACTTGATTATAGTTATTTTCTCCTCGCATATCAAGGAGCACTAAACCAATCGAAGCAATTGTCGTTTCAACCTGGAACTGACCAGTTATAACAGGCTTATCGTAAGATTTCTGCCCTTCTATCACAATGGACTTGGCAAGAATATAACTCCCAATATCATACATCCCTTCTGCAAGAATTAAAGTATCCCCTTCTGCTGCCGCATCAATCTTAGCCGCCAAATCATCCAGAGGTGTTACATTATATTCTTTCAAAGTGGAAAACTCCACCGTACCCCTCTTATCGCTCCCGTTGTATATTGAAACGGTATAATCCGTAGCCCCAGAAAGGCCCTCCAGTGTCGCTTCTCCGTTCAGCTTCTCGGTATTGGAAATCTGAACCAATAAATTACCCGGAGTCACCAAAAAATGGGTTACCTCACTGTTAGCCTCCCAAAGTAGCTTTGCATAAGTATCCTGCACATTGGGTCCTGGAAGTGGGAAAAACAGTTGCTCCGGAGAGGTCCTGGCAGTTATTTCAGCCCAGTTTGATTCCTCAATGCCGTCAACTACAGCCTTCACCCTGGCCGAATAGCGAGTGTCTCCATTAAGTGTCTCCGTAAACGTAATTTCCCCGGAAACAGGAATATCAACCTCTTCGATCACTCCAGTAGCTACCGGATCTCCTGAAAACTCGAGGCTATCCTGAAAAAACTCAATAACATATTGATTAACCCTGGCATCTGCCGTCCAGCTCAGTTCAATATCAATTTGGTTACGAACCCTGGCCTCAAGGCCTACCGGAGCAAAAGCTCTGGATACCGTAAGATCTGTAATGACAGGATCAATATCATCATCGCATGCTGTGAGCAAAATGAACAGCACACCAAACAGGATTCCTGTAAATTTCTTTATTGTAGTATACATATTCATTCTTTTTTAATTCAGTAATTCATTGGTTAACATGCCATTGCTTCCATCAATAAACACTTGCCAGATAGGCCAGTATTGATTCGCATCCGGATTTCCGACATATAGTCCTTCTACTTTATCGTCTTCCAGTTCTCCCGGGTCTGCCCAGGACATATTATCACTGTATTCTGCTGACTTATCATCGGTTTCACCACGCTCCAGACCGTAGAACTCTAACGTTTCGTTGTCCGCGGCAAGTCGATAGTAAAGTATTGATGACACATCTGAATAGTCACCTGATCTACTTCTCAAGTCATACATTTTTGCTTTGGCTTCTGCCAGTTTCGTACCCAACAGGTTCCATCTGATCAAGGCTTGCTTACGTAGCATTTCTCCACAGAACTCCAGCTTGTGCTCTTCCACAATGGCATCAAAAACCGCAGTTCCGGACAAACCATCAATGTATGCATCCACCTTGGTGGCCCAATCGGTTGAATTGAAGGCCCTTTTTCTGATTTCTTTCAGATAAGGCTTGGCCGCATCCGCACCTTCGAGTTCATAAGCCGCTTCTGCAGCCATAAGCAAAATTTCTGCGTAGCGCATGTACATGTAGTTGGTACCATCATCATTTGAAGCTGTGACATACCTGGACTTCCATTCATAGCGATACTTGCCAAACATCCATTCATTAATTCCTGTAAGTTCCTGCTGAGCTACGTCCGTTGCCGGGCTCACATCTTTCCATCTGTAGGGCACACAGGTAACATCCCTCCGAGTATCTGCAGCATCATAATCATAGAACATGTGAGGAACCGGACCACCCTGCCCTCCACGAGCCTGCCCTGTGTATTTATCTATACTTTCATGCCTGACAGCAAATGTGAACATCCATCGACCACGACCGTCGGCGAATGGAATTTCCCAAAGAGACTCTCTTCCTGCTTCAATCTGATCGTTACTAAAATTCCTCCAAAGATCTTCAAAGGATGACTCCAATTGAGCGGTACCACTTTCTATGACATCTTTGCATTCCTGTAAAGCAATAGCATACATATCAGCTCTGGCAAGCTCGGGATCATTACTCAGCCTTACCCCATCACCATATTGTGAATATCCACCAGCAGCTAAAGCCAATCGAGCTCTAAGCCCCTTCACAAAGGCCTTATTGACTCTTTCCACCGTAGCAGTATTGGAAGTTTCATTTGGCCATGGAACCAGCGTTGCTGCCTCCTCCAAATCAGCTAATAATTGTTTGTAAATCACATCCCTGCTAGAACGCGGGAGATAGATGGTCTCAGGAGTGATCGGCTCAAAACTGGCAGGCACATCGCCCCAGCTTTTCACAAGGTCGGCGTAGTAAACCGCTCTTAAAGTAAGGGCTTCACCAAGTAAGTGAGCCATCTCGGGATCATTTTCAATATCCCCATAAGCACGCAAACCTCTAATGCACAAATTAGCACGCTCTATACCCGTATACATCATGGCCCAGGCATTGTTGGTGGTATTCATCTGATCATTATCCGGCTGTGCAGAATATTTGACCAGATCGTAGTTATCGTCTGCGTTACTGGAACTGTTATTCCATTCAATATCAGTATTCATTCCATACCAGGGCAAAAAGCGTCCCCTGTAGGAATTGGTCTGTCCCATGGGCTCCTTGATACCATCTACGGCACTTTTTGCGAGAGCATATACTGAGAATATTTTTGATTCGTCAAGAGTGGACTTGGCTGGTGCTTCCAGGAATTCCTCACAAGATGTACTTACACCAATCATCAGAACACTCGCTAATGCTATGTTTAATATCTTTTTCATTTTCAGTCTCATTTTGGATTAAAATGTAAGGTTCATTCCTACGGTAAATTGCCTGCTTCGTGGATAGGCAGAATAATCAACCCCGGGAGTAAGCGGAGTCTTTCTTCGTGTGGAAACTTCAGGATCAAACCCTGAATAATCGGTAAGAATAAACAGGTTGTAGCCCGTCACATAAAACCTGAGATTATCAATTCTCGCGCGTTGACTTAAGGCCTTCGGAACAGTGTATCCGAGGGTCAGAGTGTTCAATCTCAAGAAGGAACCATCCTCTACCGCCCAATCACTGAAAATGTACTTATCGATATACGGACTCCACATTGTGGTATTTGCATTTACCGCTGCGAGTTGAGCCGGATTCCTAATTAACTCTCCCGTGTTCCAATCAATATTTGTCCAACGCTTACCCTGCTCCTGGATATCAATTAGATTTCGGTAATTGTTATTTTCATTGGCAGAAGTAAACTCGACCTTATTGGCATTGTAAATATCATTACCAACACTCCAGTTAAATGCAGCAGTCAGGTCAAATCCATAGGCATAGGCATTGATAACAACACCTCCCGTATGCTTAGGATTTGCATTTCCAATGATTTTCCTATCTGCCAGAGTGATAGAGTCATTACCATCCAAATCCAGCAATTTCATAGCTCCCGGACGGGCTGTATAAAGCTCATCAGGGTTAGCCACTCCTTCCTTCAAAATCCATTCATCGTTTGCGGCATCGTAATCAAAGTCATCCACCTCGTAGCGGCCATCAGACACATAACCGTACATTTCACCAATTGACCCACCAACTCTTGCTAAGTAATCCTGTGCTATCTGAGTGGAAGCCCAGCCAGTAGTAACCGGAGGCCCTAATATCTCATCGAGGGTACCAAGCGATTTAATTGAGTTTTTATTGAAGGCTATGTTGAAATTGGCACTCACTCCATAATCGCGCTCATCAATTGCGATCACCCCAAGAGATAATTCCACTCCCTTATTCTCTGTTTCACCAATATTTCTATATTGATCGGCGTAGGCTCCTGCCAAAGGAAAACGAACCAATAAATCACGTGTGTTATTTTGGTAAAGCTCTACGGTACCATTGACCCTGCCAGTCAGTAAACCAAAGTCTAATCCAATATTTTTAGTTTCTGTTGTCTCCCATTTCAAGTCTGAATTGGCCAGCGTAGTAGCGGGTGCCCAAATGCTGGATATATCATTCAAATAGTTGGTATTACTTGAAAGGAACACCTGCTCGGTCTGAGCAGTAGGTATATTATTATTACCCGCCACCCCGTAGCTTGCACGCAGCTTCAACAGGTTCATCCATGCAGAGGTTCCAGCCATAAAACTTTCTTCTGAAATCTTCCATCCACCAGAAACAGATGGAAAAAAGCCCCAGACATTATTACCTCTAAACCTACTTGAACCATCAATTCTGTAAACGGCCGTCAGGAGATACCTGTCCATGTAATCATAGTTGACACGGGTAAAAAAGGACACCAGCTTATCATCGGCACTCTGGAAGTTGTCCGCCGTAATTGGGGTACCCTGAGTGGTCAGTTTGAAAGCATCCTCTGCTGAAAACAATGCCGGGTATCCTTGTATTTCATACTCCAACTCTGATGATTGGGTAAACAACACTTCCTGACCAAGCATGACCTTCACATTGTGCGTCTCACTTTTCAGGGCATCATAATTGATCAGGTTTGTACTCCTTAATCGCAGCTCCTTATCATCAGTAAATACCGCTGAAGGTAGGTTAGGAAATGCAGGAGACCGGTCTCTGGCTTTATAGGTTGTTACCCCATAAAATCGATTATCCAATCGACTGTAATTATCTACCGTAAAAGAAGTAGATACCTGTAATGGGTCAATAATGCGATAAGAAAACCTACCTGATATATTGTAATTGCCACGCTCCTGAAGACGAGAATTATCATATGTGGATCTGATTGGATTGACAAGATCGCTTGCGGTTTGTTCATTGGTATCATCTGATAGACTAACTCCTTCCAGCGGAATTGGCGCAAATTGTATCGCATGTTTCAATCTGGAATCGGCAGAAGACACTTCATTCTGCTCATTTGCTCCCCCGCCATTTATCTCTGTATCAGAGTATCTTAAAGAAAAGCTGAGGTCAGCCTTATCACCTAGCTTGTTGTTCAGTTTAAAAGTGATGTTGTTTCTGACATAATCCGATCCAATCATGATCGCTTTGTCGTCAAATCGAGCAAAGTTCAGAGAGAAGTTAGACTTCTCGGTTCCGCCCCGAATACTCAAATCATTACTGAATGTGGTTCCGGTACGACCGTAAATTTGTCTTTGCCAGTCATTGGCCGGTTGACCTTCATATAGCCCCAGGTCTCCGAAAAGGCCAAAATAATCTTCATAATAAGATAAGTCTGCATCCGGACCTTCATCTTCCGCTCTCAAAACCCCTAATTCATAATGCCAGCGAGCATAATCTCCTGGATCAAGAACATCCAGGGTTTTAGCGATTTTCTTGACAGCATAAAAGGTGTTATAGTTTACAGATACTTCACCTTTTCTACCACTCTTAGTGGTTATGATAACCACACCATTTGCCCCCCTTGAACCATAAATAGCGGTAGAAGAAGCATCCTTCAAAACATCTATCGACTCAATATCGGATGGAGAAAGGTCCGAAATCGTACTTACCGGAAAACCATCCACAATAAACAATGGATTACTACTTTGTGTAAGGGAAGCCCCTCCTCTTACCCGAATCTTAACTTCGGCATCCGGGGAACCTTCCGTGGTTGTAATCTGAACCCCCGCCAATCTACCGGTCAATGACTCCGCCACCGTCGAAACCGGGACTTTTTTCAAAGCATCTCCTGTCACAGAAACAACCGATCCAGTAAGGTTTGATTTCTTCTGAGTACCATATCCTACCACAACGACTTCCTCAAGGGCCTGCACATCCGGCTCCAGGCTGATCGCGATTTGAGTCCGACTATTAACTGGTAATTCTTTGCTCAAATAACCAACAAATGAAAAGACGAGAATGGCATCTTCCTCGGCCATGATGGTAAAATTTCCATCAAAATCTGTAATCGTTCCATCAGTGGTTCCCTGTACCTGAATGGTCACACCAGGCATTCCTTCACCATTTTCATCAGTGACTTTTCCTTGAATTTTGATAGGATCTTGTTCCTTCACGACGTCCTCCACCTTTGGCAACTTGTGCCTGACATCCTGCTTTACAAAAATGGTTTCATTTACACGTCGGAATGACAAATCTGCCTGATCAGCAATGGAAAGTAACATATCCATGAGGGTACGCTGATCCTTAGTGACATTGACCTTTACATCTGGCAGGTCGTCAATCACATAGGCAAAAACAAAATCTGAATTTCTTTCGATTTGGGTAAATGCTTCCTGAAGCTCAAGATCTGAAAAACCAATCTTCACTTCAATCTCACTCAGTTTCTTACCCTGAGCTTCCGACGTATGCGTTACCGCCCAGGAGCACAGCGTGCTCTGCAAAACGAGGCAATAAAACATATACTTAGTCATTTTAACTAATGTATTTAGTAGGTTTGTTTTCATAATAGATGTTTTGGTATGTAAATATCAAACTACTTGAGGCCCAGAGTACTAATCAACATTTGGCGATGGGGTTAGTACCACTGGGCTTTTTTACTAGCTGCTATCCATTTCTTTTTGGGTTTTTCTTGATTTTAACTGCGTTATCTTTAATCTGATAATCGAATCCGTATATATATGAGAGTCCTTCTAATACCTCTTTAAGATTTGCGTTATTAAATTTTCCCGAGAACCCTTTATTGTTGCTGAATTCAGCTTTATCATAGGATATATCAACCCCATAGTAGAGCGCTAATAACTTGAAAACTTCAGGCAACCGCTCTCCGCTAAACACCAGAAGATTAGACATCCAGCCAAAGGCCTTTTCCTGATCAAAAGTGTCTCTCATCAACATGCCTGTTCCTTTCTCATAGTTGACCCTTTCTCCCGGCTCAATAATCTCGTGTTGATCGTTACCTGAAACCTTCACCTTTCCACTAGCCACTGATACAGCCACCCCCGCATCATCCTGATAAGATTTGACCCCAAATGAGGTTCCCAGTACCTCTACCTCAATAGCGCCGGCCTTGATGATAAAGGGTTTAGATTCATCCCGAACCACATCAAAAAAAGCTTCACCCTCAAGCGTAACTTCTCTTTTCCCGTCCACAAAAAATTCATGCACCATCAACTTACTTCCGGCATTCAATACAACCTTTGAACCATCCGGCAACGTAGCTCGTTTCTTTTGACCCGGCGAAGTACTTTCCACCTTGCTCATTACTAAATCCTTATTTGTCTTAGAATTCATAGACTGGAAGAGCGCAAAGCCTATTCCCGTGACAACGAGCAATACCGCGGCTATTCTGAGTAGCGGCCATAATTGAATCCCTTTTGATTTAGGCTTTTTTATCTTATCCTGACTGAAATTCGCGTTAAGCTCATTCCATATGACCTCACGTATGTGATCCGTTTCCTCAGCTATGTTCTGGGAATAAGCAAGCAGGCGAAAAACAGCCCTTTTATTTTCCGGATGCTCTTCAAGCCAACCTTGTAGCTTCTTCCACTCGCCTTCGCTCAGTTCACCATTGATGTATTTATATATGATTTCTTCCATAAGAATAAGCAAACGATTGCATCGAATTCATATATAGGAGTGACCTGAGGTGGTGATGGGGGGACGAAAAGAAAATATTTATAATTTTTACAAAAAAATGAGGTTATTATTTATTGAATTACCAATGGTGAGCTCAATTCACTGATATATTCACATTTTTTTTTCGTAACAAGAAAAGGAAATAATCACTCGTCAGGATGGATTACATCAGCTCTCCTGTCTGGAGCCCTATTGCAATCAGAAACTGTCCAATTAGCCTAACGTCCGGGAATACGGCATCAGTACGATCCAAATAGAAGTCTATAATCTTAGATCGCAAATTGCTTTGAGCTTTCTTAAGCTGACTTTTAACAGTTTCCACACCTATTCCAAGCTCATCAGCAATTTCCTGATATTTAAGACCTTTCTCCTTTGCCATTCTAAAAACCAGCTGACACTGGTCAGGCAATTCGTTAATGAGTCTATCCAGCTCTTTCTTCAGCTCTTTTTCGAGCAACAATTCTTCAGGATTGATGTGATCCACCATTTGTCGAAAGACCTCTTCGTTTTCTTGCTTCAACTCCTTATTATCCCTTAAGCATGCCTGAACTGCCTGATTTTTGATCGAAACAAACAGATAAACTTCCAGGTTTTTGATGGATTCAAAGGCAACCTTGTTCTTATAGAGATTAAAAAAGAAATCAGAAACGACATCTTTTGCCAGAGGCTGAGATTTGCAAATCACCCGAGCATATGCATAGAGTCTATCGAAATATTGCCGATAGACTTTCTCAAATTTACTCACCCAAACTTCTTCGGAGATCACTTGATTTTCGCCATATGGTTGGTTAGCGCTCAAAATATTACAATAAGTGTAATTACAACAACAAAGGAAAAGTACAATTTACAATTTTTATAGTGTTTTTCCAGAAAAACCCCTGACCGAATTGAATACAAGAAAACTCCACCTCAAAGATTTGAAAAACTAATGACCCTTTCAGTTCAAGTCCAATCACAGTAAAATGTGATCATATTCTCACAGATCGGGTTTCAATAATTTTTTAAGTATTTCAACACATCATCAAAGATTTTATACCTCTACCAAAGTCTTAAGATTCTCTATTTTTCAATTCATTATTGAAAATATTGCAAACCTCATTAACTTTAGTGTTCGAATTCGCAAATCCTTCCAACTAATTCAATAAATAGTGTAGCATCCTAATGATCAACACACTATTTGATTAACACACTTTTTTAGTCGATCAAATCCATCTAAAAAGATGATTTTGTCAAGTTGAACATATACAAATGAAACGAATAATTTTAAGCTATGCAATCGTTTGCTTTATTGCAACAGCTTTTGCACAAATACAAAATACAACCGCCATTGCTTTCCCCGGAGCGGAAGGACACGGACGATTCACAACTGGTGGTAGAGGTGGTCAGGTTATCTATGTAACCAACCTTAATGATTCGGGGTCAGGTAGCTTGCGGGCTGCCATCGGTACCAGAGGCCCCAGAATAATTGTCTTTAAGGTATCGGGAATCATTTCACTTAACAGCAACCTGAGAATCACCAATGGCAACCTCACCATTGCAGGCCAGACAGCCCCCGGCGATGGCATCTGTCTAAAAAACTACTCATTGCAAGTCGACGCAGACAATGTCATTATTCGGTACCTCCGATCCCGCATGGGAGATGAAGCGGCTAACGAAGGAGACGCGATGTGGGGCAGAAACAGAAAAAACATTATTCTGGACCATTGCACCATGAGCTGGAGCACAGATGAATGCGCCTCGTTTTACGATAATGAAAATTTCACCATGCAGTGGTGTATCTTATCAGAAAGCCTAAGGGTGTCGGTCCATGATAAAGGAACTCACGGTTATGGTGGTATTTGGGGTGGCAAGAAAGCCAGCTTTCATCACAACCTGCTAGCGCATCACGACAGTAGAAATCCACGAATGAATGGGAGCAGATATTCCAACCTACCAGACCTGGAATTGGTTGATTTTAGAAACAACGTCATTTACAACTGGGGAGGAAACAGCGGTTATGCTGGTGAAGGTGGAAGTTTCAACTTCGTTAATAATTACTACAAACCCGGTGCGGCTACCAGCCCTGGGGTCAGAGACCGCATATTCTCACCAAATGCAGATGGAGGCACCAACACCCAACCTGCTGGTGTCTGGGGAACCTTTTACGTAGATGGAAATTATATGAATGGCAGCACTACCGTCACCAATGACAACTGGGCCGGTATCGATCCTAATCCCGGCACTAAAAGCAAGGAGGAGTTAAAGTCGGATACCGAATTCGATGAGGGTCAAATCTCAACCCATACGGCTGCAGATGCATTTTCAAGAGTTCTGGATTATGCCGGAGCAAGCCTTAGTCGTGACAGTCACGATACAAGAATTACAAATGAAGTTCTGAATGGCACATATACCTACTTAGGATCCACCACGGGAGCAACCAAACCGGGATTGATTGATACACAATCCGATGTAGGCGGCTGGCCTACCTACAACAGCTCTACGGTCCCGACAGATTCAGACAATGATGGTATGCCTGATGACTGGGAGGATGCTAATGGTCTTGATAAAAACAGTGCATCAGATAATAATGATTATGATCTAAGTGGATTTTACACCAATATTGAGGTCTATATCAACAGCCTGGTGACTAATATCACCGCTGCTCAGCTTGCAGATGGCTTGTCCAATTATGAGGATATTGAGACCATTGCTGAAGCCGCCATACTTATTGCAGACAACCCGGGAGACACGAGTCAGTACGTAGAACTTGGTGATCCTATTGTCAATATTATTTTCTCATGGGAAAATGCTTACAGTGCAGTAGTCACTGGCCTGCCGCAGGGTTTAATAGCCACCTTAGATCAAACCAACGATCAAATTACCATCAGTGGAACCCCATCGGAAGAAGGAACATTTATTTACACAGTTACCACCATCGGCAGCCAGACCAATGCTAACTTTACAGGAACACTCATTATCGAATTGGTATTGAACAGTGATGTTGAAGCCAATGATATAATCATCCACCCCAATCCTCTTCCTGGTAACTGTTTATGGCTTCAAGCCCGAGAAACAACTCAAATCAATTGCGTTGATATCTGGAATCAGACTGGCCAAAAAGTATACTCGGAGATTTTAAAAGATGAAAAGAGGACAAATATCAAACTCAACCTTACAAAAGGGCTGTACATCATTGAAGTCGGGACTAATTCGGGAGTGTTGAGAAAAAAACTAGTGGTCAATTAACATATCATAACACAATTAATAATATGGACAATTTTAGATGCACTCCTACCACCTCGACACCCTTCGTCAGAATCAGCTTCGATGAAGGTGTCCTAGACATCAGTGGTCGTTCAAGCCCGGAGAACACCCTGGAATTCTATCAGCCTATAATTGATACGGTTGCAAAATTTGCAGGTGAGGGTAAAGATCACATCACAGCCAACTTCCAATATGAATATTTTAACACCAGTTCCGCCAGATGTATCTTCTTGATCATTAAGGAACTTAAAAAGTTAAATGAAGCAGGCATTGGGATTACGATCAATTGGATTGTAGATGAGGATGACGAGGACATGGAAGAAACTGGCCTTGATTTTCAAGACATGGTAGACCTGGAGTTTAATATTAAAATTATTTCAGGCGAGGACGAAGGGTAAGTCTAAGGAGAAAATAGCAAAAGCGTTACCTTCGCATGAACAACTTAGGTCATGACAAGGTACGCTTTAATTTCACTTTTTTTATTGTTTTCGGTTGCCCTCCACGCTCAGGTAAACCTACAAGGTATTGTAGTAGATGCAAGCAATGGAACACCACTTGCCGGAGCGGTGGTTACTTCTACTTCGGCCAATACTATCACGGATGCCACTGGCCATTTCGGTCTTGCATTAGAAGACCTTAACAACCCCATTCAAATTAAGCATTTGGGGTATGAAAGTATATCCGTTGCGGTTAAGCGTCCGAATCAAACTGTACGCATTGCGTTGAGTGCCTCCGACACCGAATTGGATGAAGTGGTGATTTCCGCTGGATATGTGGACGAAGTAGTCAAAGAAAGCAGCATGACCGTAGATATCATCACCCCTTCCCACCTGCAACGTGATGCACCTTACAGCATAAACCATAGCCTGAACCGCACGCCAGGTGTGTACATGCACTCCGGAACGTTGAACACCAATCGTATTACGATACGGGGCATGGGATCAAGAAGCCTCTTTGCCACGGACAAAATAAGAGCTTACTATGATCAGATTCCTTTGACTGATGGAAGTGGCAACTCTACGATTGAAGACCTGGACCAGGCTTTTATTGAGCGACTAGAAATCATCAAAGGCCCCAACTCAAGCCTTTATGGTAGTGGCCTTGGAGGTGTGGTCCAGATTAGAAGCAACCGACCAGCCTACGGAAACACTTCTCTTGAAAGTAGCGTCACCATGGGTTCTTTCGGTACCGTGAGATGGCTTACTGGTGTTGCAGAGCATAATGACAAACTATCGCTAAACCTCATCCATACCGAAACCACCAGTGAGGGTTACCGTGCGAATAACGAATACAATAAGGCCCAAACCGGCATTACAGGCAGATATTACCTGAATAATGATAGTTACTTCAATTTCATCAGCATTTATACAGACCTTCGAAGTGAGATACCCAGCTCCCTTTCCTTTGATGATTATAAGAGCTCACCCAGCTCCGCAGCAAGTAACTGGAATGAAGCTCGGGGATATGAAGATTATCAAAAGCTAATCTCTGGTTTGTCCTATCACTATACCATCGGTAAAAACTGGAGACTTTCACACTCTCTAAATATCCAAACCAGAGAAGCCTACGAACCCGCACCGCGACCCGTGAACATCATGGATGATGAACTATTTGCCTATGGCACCAGAACGGTTGCGCATTACCGAAGTAGGTTTTGGTCTTTCAATGGAGGTTTTGAGTGGTTTAAGGATCACCTGAGTTTCTCGACCTACGAGAACTTACACAGCCCAACAAGTAACGGTAGCGTGCAAGGGGGCCTTATCAATGAAATCGAAGAACACCGTTCATTTCTTAATATGTTTTCTCAAATCAACATTCACCCTACGGAGAAAATAAATATTGAAGCGGGAGCGAATGTGAATTTCACAAGATATGAATTGCAAGACCCTTTCAGAACTGACGAAACCAATTTGTCGGGCGCCTATAATTACAAACCTATTATATCTCCTAGGTTAGGAGTGGTCCATCAAACGCTTCCCTCACTCAACACCTACGTAAATCTCAGCCATGGATTTTCCACACCAAACCTTGAGCAAACCCTATACCCAGATGGCTCGGTGAACCAGGAGATAGCTCCTGAAACCGGATGGAACCTGGAAACCGGACTTCGAGGCAACAAGTCCAGACTCAGTTATGACTTTTCCTTATTTCATATGAGTATCAAAAACCTTCTGGTTGCGCGTCGCACGCCGGAAGATCAATACATCGGTGTCAACGCCGGACACAATACTCATAGGGGAATTGAGGCTTCCGCAAACTTTCTTTTAGCTCAGTTCAAAAATACTGCACTTAATGTTTGGGGTGCAGGATCATGGATGCATTATCAATTCGATGATTTTGTCGACGATGGCGAAGACTTCTCAGGAAACCGTCTGACCGGCGTTCCTAGATACAAAAGCTCCGGTGGATTGGATTTGAAAGGGGACAAGGGGTTCAATGCCAATGTCAATTACCAGTATATAGGTAAAATGCCTATCACTGATGATAATTCGCTTTACGTAAAAGAATACATGTTATTAAACGCACGGGCTGGATATTCCAATAGCATTGGGAAACTTGACTACTCGGTGTATTTCGGGTTGAACAATATCCTCGATGAAAAATATGCTTCCATGCTTTTGATTAATTCATTTACAGGCAGGTATTATTACCCGGGATTACCAAGGAATTATTACGCCGGAATCAACCTAAAGTACAGGTTCAGATCTATCGTGAATTAATCCCTGAACTTTTTGAATACCGTAATAGCGTTGTGACCACCAAATCCAAAGGTGTTGCTCATCGCTACGTTGATCTCCTTTTTCTGAGCTTCGCCGATCACAATATCTAATCCCTCCGGCACATTTTCATCTAACGCAGTTGTGTTGATGGTTGGTGGGACGATGTCATCCTTTACGGCCATAATGCAGGCCACCGCTTCTATGGCACCAGCGGCTCCCAACAAATGTCCTGTCATCGATTTGGTCGCACTTAGTTTCGGCGACTTTTCTGAAAACACCTTTTTGATCGCTTTGAGCTCGCTCACATCTCCCAGTGGAGTAGAAGTCGCATGCATGTTTACATAATCAATATCTCCAGTGGATACTTCTGCTTCTTCCATGGCTAGCTGCATCCCCCTGGTAGCACCCTCCCCGTCCGGATGAGTGGCAGTAAGGTGATAGGCATCTGATGTCATTGCTCCTCCTCCGATTTCCGCATAGATTTTTGCTCCACGTGCCAGGGCATGTTCCAATTCCTCCAGAATAATAGCGCCTGCTCCTTCTCCCATAACAAATCCATCTCTGTCCTTATCGAAAGGTCGACTTGCTGTCGCCGGGTCATCATTCCTGGTAGATAGAGCCTTACTGGCGTTAAACCCTGCGATACCTGAAGCATTGATCACCGCATCTGACCCTCCCGACACAATCATATCTGCTTTACCCCATCTTATATGGTTGAAAGCTTCGATAAGCGCAGTATTAGAAGTTGCGCATGCAGAAACGGGTGTATAAGTCACTCCTTTAAGTCCGTATTTAATAGATATGATCCCGGATGCCATATTGACCAGAATTTTTGGAACGAAGTAAGGGTTGAACCTTGGAACACCGTCGCCGGTAGCATAGTCGGAGATTTCATTGTGGAAACTTTGAATTCCACCATTGCCTGATCCCCAGATAACTCCAGCACGAAAAGCATCTATTTTTCCCAAATCCAGCCCGGCATCTTGCAAGGCTTCCTCTACGGCCACCAGTGCATACTGAACATAAGGATCATTTGTTCTGATCTCTTTTCTGTCCAGATGATCGGTTACCTCAAAACCTTTAAGTTCACAGGCAAACTTGGTTTTATGATGGGTAGTATCGAAATAGGTAATGGGTGCAGCTCCAGACTTACCTGCCACGAGGTTTGTCCAAAAGTCGTTTAGATTATTTCCAATAGGAGACAGAGCCCCCATTCCGGTTACTACTACTCTTCTTTCTCTCATAGTGTTTTTCGTTCCACACCTAAGTAATCTACTGATTCCACGCAGATGTGTCCTTCATTTGAATCTGCTAAACTACTTCCTAGCGCTTTTATAATAAAATCGGAAGACCGCAAAACCACACATATTTCCAATTTCTATCGACAGGTGCTAGCATTTGTCAGTTGTGGACATATCACAAATCATCTCTCGTACTCACTAACGTCATGTGGTAGGCATCAATCCGCCCCCAACTTGCATTCACAATTAAAGATCAACGATCACGAGAAATGAGAACTCTTAAAAAACACAGCATGATCCTACTGGTAGCCCTGGCTACCGCTCCATTATTGGGGATGCAAAGTCTTTCTCCGGTGAAAGACGGGTCAGAAATCAAAATCACAGGAACGAGCTCCCTGCATGACTGGGAGGAAGAAGCCACTTCATTTGATGTAACAGGAGACATTCAGGCGGACAAGGTTGCCAACCTTCAGATCCTGATTCAAACCAAATCAATCAAAAGTGGAAAGTCCATCATGGACGACAAGACGCATGAAGCGCTAAAAGCTAACAAGTACCCTCACATTACACTTAAAGCAGAATCGCTTGTAATCAAGGGAACTACCATCAGCGGACAAGCCCAGCTTCAAATTGCCGGAAAAACCAAGACCATCTCAATCAACAGTAAACTAACTGATTTAGGTGACAACCTGGTTTCGGTTTCCGGATCACTGGATATCATCATGTCAGAGTACGGTGTTGACCCTCCTACAGCAATGTTTGGGACTATGGTTACCGGAGATAAGGTGAACGTCCAATACCTATTCAAACTCAAAAAGAACTAATTAAATACAGATAAAAATCAAACCTTAATAAATAGCCATGAAAACTTCAATATTTTTCAGATCATTTATCGCTGCAGTACTAATGCTGGGCGTGTATATGGCACAGGCACAACAGCCTGAACTCGGATACTTTAGAGCAAACGATCAGTCAGGGCTCAATGTCTTCGAGACACCAAAAACAGATGCGGATGTACCTTTCGAGGGTGTCAAAGTCAGAGTGGGTGGAGATTTTGCCCTTCAATTTCAAGGTCTTTCCCAAACCAACTCAGGGGACTCTTTGGCAAAAATTGGTCAAAACTTTAACCTTCCTACTGCCAACCTGAATTTGGATGTACAGTTAGCCAAAGGTGTAAGAATGCACATGAGAACTTACCTTTCTTCTGAACACCACAATGAAACCTGGGTGAAAGGTGGTTATCTTCAAGTTGACGATTTGGACTTTGTTTCTGAAGGATTTTTAAGCGGCGTGATGCAATATGCGACCTTGAGATTTGGTATGGACGAAATCAACTATGGTGACGCACACTTCAGAAGATCAGACAACGCTCGTGCCATCTACAATCCATTCGTGGGTAACTATATTATGGATGCCTTCACCACTGAGCCTTTTGCTGAGTTGACTGTTCAAAAAGACGGTATCATCGTAGTAGCTGGAGCAACTAACGGACGACTTAATCAAAGCGTAATCAATAACTCAGACAAAGGGGCAGTGCTTTACGGAAAAGTAGGCTACGACAAACAAATTGATGAAGACCTAAGAGTGAGATTGACTGGGTCTATTTACACAAGTACTGAGAAAAGCACTCGTGACAACCTATACGCTGGTGACCGTTCTGGAAGCCGATACTACGATGTATTGGGTACAGACTCCAACCCTGCAAACTTCAGAGCCGGAAGATTCAACCCTAGCTGGGCCTATAGAAACTCTTTCATGATCAACCCTTTTGTACAATTTCAAGGACTGGAAGTATTTGGGGTATTCGAAGTTTCCAGCAATGGCCTGAAAGCGGCTGAAGCAGATCCAAAATCAGGAGGACAGTATACACACATTGCCGCTGAAGCACTTTACAGATTCGGAACTTCAGAGCAGTTTTACATTGGCGGTAGATATAACTCTGTATCCGGAAAAGACACTGATATAGCGCTAACCAAAGAGCAAACCAGAATCAACGTTGGTGGCGGTTGGTACCTAACACCAAATGTGTTAACTAAAATAGAATATGTAAAACAAAGTTTAGAGGGACCGGGCTATGCGAACAGCTATAATGAAGGTGCTCAGTTTGATGGTATCGTGATCGAGGCAACCATTGGTTTCTAAATTTAACCTGGAAACAGGGCACAGTAAAGGAGGGCTTTCAAACCCTCCTTTTTTTATCCCTCAATTGAAAGTCTTGAAATGAACGATTTAAATTCCCAAGAGCTTGCTTCAAAACCAAGGTAGGCTAAGTCAAAAAAACGGGATCAATCGAAAAACCGGCGGGGTAACTTCAAAAACACAATAAGCTCTTCTTACCACCGAAAACACACAGAAATAAATCCTGTTGGTAGATCTCTAATTTTCCCTTATTTGGATAATGTGCCGCAGTTTATTTAATGCCCTATAAGGCTTTTGCTGACTCTGTTTTCTCGGTGGTCTCAGGGGTGAGAGAAAGGGAGAAAATTCTTACCTGAGAAGGTCTCTAATAGATAGTACAATCGCTCCACAGAAATATTGTTTGATCTGAAAAACCATGAATGCTTAAAACTATTGGATCCAAAAAACATTTCAAACTTTAAATACATTACCAACCTTTCCCACCTTATTTCGTCTCCACGAACATTCGGATATCAAAAGCAATCTTAATCTGATCATAGACCCTTACCGTCCCCCAGAATTTAGTCGGGGGCTCAATCTCAAAGTAGGTCATTCTCAAAGGCTGTTCACCATGCAAGGTCAGATCCGTGGCTGAATGGTTTATCACATAAGCCTGATGTATCAGCATATTTCTCTTCACCCCTCCAATGGTCACATCCACATCCGCAGAGACTTTCAATTTTTCAAAACCTTCGCTATCACGCCTAACATTGATCTGATTGATTTTTAAGATCAGATTCGGATAATTATCTGCCTTTAGAATTTCACGAAGATCATCCGTCATTGCCGCCATACCACAATCGAAATGCCTGACTTCATAAGTCAATTCCAACTTGTCAAACTGAATACTAAAGTTGGACCAGGTGCTATGAACCAACAAGGGATCGGAAATTTTAGGGTTGTAAAGTGTACATCCAAACTTGTTGACGTTGGTCTCTCCCTGGATCATTATTTCACTGGACATTACAGAAACGACATGCTCGGAACGCATCTGCCCAAAAACCAGTTTTGATCCTAAGAGGGATACAAGAAAAAAAACATACCTTAACGAAAAAACAACTTTACCCATGAACGGTACACTCTATCTGGAAAATACGATTAAGCTAGCCCAATATTATAAGAAATTGGGCAACTCTACACTGGAACAGCTTACCGAAGATGACATCCACTGGACACCTGGCCCTACATCTAACAGCATTGCGATCATTGTAAAACACCTGTGGGGCAACATGCTCTCAAGGTGGACCAATTTTATGACTGAAGATGGCGAAAAAACCTGGCGTCAACGAGATGAAGAATTTGAAGACGACATTCAAAATATGGATGAGCTAATGAGCAAATGGGAAGAAGGGTGGACCTGTTTTCTCAAAGCACTCAAAAGTCTAAGGACTGAGGACATGGACCACGTTATTTATATCAGAAATGAAGGTCACTCAGTAGCCGATGCCATCCAAAGACAAATGGCGCATTACCCCATGCACATTGGACAGATGATCTACATCGCTAAACTGCTGAAAGGCGATGACTGGCAAACGCTCTCTATTCCGAAGGGTCAAAGTCAGGCTTACAATGAGAAAAAGTTTAGTGAGGAAAAAGAAGATCGGCACTTTACCGATCAGGTGTAAGTGTTGGCATGTCACTCCCCTACAACAGAAATAGGATCATCTATATCTGCAAAGTTCGGATTAGATAGGTGCAGCAATCTATAATGCTGTTCGATTATGCTGTTTTCAATGGTCAGCTCATTGGAGCTTTTCTCGTAGGTCTGGTTCCAGGGAGTGCCCGACTCAAGACATAAAGAGAGCATCTCCACTTCATTCAGATGACTGTAATACATCCAAATACCCTCTAAAAATTGAAGGTCTTTTGTCTTCATCGATTTAATTTCATCCAGTTTGAGGGTACCATAGATATTTCTACTGTTCTTAGAATAAAATTTGTGAACAGAAGCTACAACCGGTCCATGCCGCCACGCCTTCACCTCCTCCAGTATGAGCGGCCTCCCATCAATGGCCAAATGCCATCCATGAGCAAAATAGACCATGAATTCGATTTTATGAGGGGTTACAGGAATTTGCGTCCGCTGGGACTTATACACAAAAAAATGTGCAAGGGTTGATGCTTTGTACATATTACTATTGCTGGTTACTCAAATATAATCACTCTCTTTCTAGATCATAGGCTTCATGATTGAATCAATATTATAACCACATGAATAGGAAAAAATTGTCTCAACTGAGCACAATCGGATACGACAAATTCACTCTCGACCAATGTGTTTTACACAACCAATAGAACATATAATAGTATCTGAACTTTTAAAAATCGCTGCGAAAGCTCATTTATGGGGAATAATATAACTTATGAGCGTTTATACAGCTAATTTTGGGAAATATCAGGGGCTAATACGCCGGTCGAAATTGGACACCGTACATTTATCACACAACGCCTCTAATGGATCGCCGTTAATAGTTACAAGTACAGATTGAGAGGTTCAACCCTTTCCATGACAATTCAGCAACAGAAAAGCTTCATGCTTTTGTTGGCACCACCTATTTCAAAACAATTCAATCATGAATGATAATCTAAAATTGGCCGTCCTTATCGACGGCGACAATATACCCTCCGCGCACGTGAAAGAGATGATGGAGGAAATAGCCAAATATGGCAACCCCACGATAAAAAGAATCTATGGTGACTGGACCAAACCCGGGCTCAATAAGTGGAAAAGCTTACTTCTCGAAAATGCGATCACCCCCATCCAGCAATACGCCTACACCAGTGGAAAAAACGCCACCGACTCGGCCATGATCATCGACGCAATGGATATTCTGTACACTGAGAAGGTTAACGGATTTTGCCTTGTGTCTAGCGACAGTGATTTTACTCGACTGGCTACCAGGCTCAGGGAAGCCGGCATGCAGGTGATCGGTATCGGAGAACGGAAAACACCCGAACCATTTATCGTAGCATGCGACCGATTTATTTATATCGAAATCCTGAAAAATACATCAGAAGAAAAGACCGAGAATAATCTCGAACAGTCTGGTAAATCAACTGTTGATAAAATCACACGCAAAGAAATCAAGCTAATCTCAACCACCATATCAGACCTGTCAGATGATGACGGATGGGCCTTTCTGGGAGATGTCGGGGGCTTACTGCAAAAAAAACAGCCCAACTTTGATGCTCGTAATTACGGCTTTGACAAGCTCACACCCCTGATTAAATCCATTGGTAGTTTTGAGGTCGAGCAGCGGGAGAATCCCAAGAGTAAAAACAAGCTCATTTATGTCAGGAATAAGGACAAACAGGGCAACAAAAAATAATCAATTGGAATACCCGTAGCTGGTTTCATTGATAATATTGATCTTAACCGGTTCATTTCAATTCACCTAACACTGGCAGATGATCCTACAAGATTATCCATATCTCAACATTACAGAAGACAGCTTTGCGGACTTCACCTTTAAGCAACGTGTTCCTCTAATACTTCAGGAAATAATTGATCAGGAGTGGCCAAAAAAGGTCAAATCTAATCTCATTGATCTCTTAAATGCTGGTAAAAAACTAAAGGTCAAAGGTCTGGTGATCAGTAGCAGTCAATCTGTCTATTGGGAAAACTTTTTTGAGAATTACGCACGTAAATCCCTTGATGATATTCCCTTTTTCTTTGCCGAGGTTTACTGGTATCAGTATTTGCTGACAATCACGTGCTATGAGGAAAATGGCATTGATCCATTTGCCGGAAAAAAGAAACAGGAACTTGAGGACTCCATTCATCAATATACTGAAATGCTGTCTTTGCTAGATTCGGAAGATCTAAGTGACGTGCTATTGCTTTGCTTAGGTGGAAATAAAGCTGACCTCAGCCAACTGAAAAGACAGCAAAACGAACTAAAGCTTCTAACAGATCATAGGGAACAGTTACTTGACTCTTTGCACGCCAACCGGCAGGTTCAC
The DNA here is from genome assembly GCF_024714475.1 of Marinoscillum sp. MHG1-6. Taxonomy (GTDB): domain Bacteria; phylum Bacteroidota; class Bacteroidia; order Cytophagales; family Cyclobacteriaceae; genus JAMZMI01. The sequence continues at coordinate 192,527 of NZ_JAMZMI010000006.1, forward strand.
ATCCTTCTGGACAATGCAGGAACCGAACTCTTTACCGATTTATTGTTGTCATGGACATTGATGAAAAATAAAAAGTGCTCTAAAGTCATCTTGCATGCCAAAGCGGCCCCAATCTTCGTTTCCGATACCATTCCGGAGGATATCGACATGCTTCTTAGGTACCTTTATAACTCTGGAAAAACTCCTCTGATTCAATTCGCTAAAGAAATCAGGGACTTGCTGGATAAGAAAATGATAAAGATTGTTCCACATCCTTTCTGGAACAGCCCCAATCATTTCACTTCCGTGCCTCAGGAGATTAACAACATGTTCGGAAGTAACGACCTCCTCATCAGTAAAGGTGATGCCAACTACCGACGTTTTTATGAGGATCGCGAGATTCCATCAGACTTTAGTGGAGCCGCAAAGATCACAAATCACCAATTTGCCTTGCGCACACTCAAGAGTCAAATTATTACGGAACTGGATTCGCAGACAGCTCAGGATTTGACCAAAAATGATCCCAATTGGATGATCAATGGAGCCTATGCGGTCATTCAGGAATTGAGGTAATTCAAACAGCTCTTTTCCTGGCAGCTTTTCTCTTTTATAAATTAAGAAAACCGATCTCCAAATGGAAACCGGCTTAATCTACATAGTGGTTGGTTGGTCCGCTGGTTGATGGGTCCGCTGGTTGATTATTTTAGTCTATAGCAGGTTTGGACCTTGTCACCTAATTAGCTGTTTCTTATATGTAAACTGGTTGTCATGAATGATCAACACATTATAGAGCCCTGGTTCCAGATGCCTTACTTCTATCTGGGCTTCACTTTCGGTTAATTCAAAATTCATCACCTGTCTTCCCATCAGGTCATAAATAAAGACCTTCGATCCTATCACCCCATTCTTCACATTGATAAAATCATAGGCCGGATTAGGGTAGAGACTGATTTCAGAGGGCACTGGTTCGATTTCAGGTGCTGCTTCTTCACCTGCCTGACGTGAACCTGGATTCGTTTCATATAGCTCGAAGAACCACAACTGGGTTTGGCTATTTACATCGTCTGTGTTTTGAATGATACTATCCAGCGCATCAATATCAATCATATTACCCCCATTGACTGATTTAATCTGAAAATAGCCCTGATCTCGATCAACAAGCTTCCATAGCTGGTTATCATATCCACCATAATTCCATTGATGGATCTTCGCCCCGGCCTGTGTCGAAACGCCCTCTACATCTAAAGCTTTATTAGTATTAGTAGCTGAAACGATGCTAAACGTATCGGTGGTCACTTCAGTAAGGATCCACTGCTGATAAGGATTGTATCCATCGTACGCACCGGCAAAGACAACACTTCCATTTCCATTTACGCTATCAGCTTCAACAGCCGCATTGTTGGTTTTTGCCCTGATGTAGTATGTGGAACCGCTCTCGGGGCAATCCTGACAGTCAATGGAATAAGTGTAGGGGCTGGTTGTCATATCAAAGGTGAAGGTGTACGCCCCCGAATAGTCAGTAGTAAAGCTAAGATTATCAGCACCTGGATCAGAAGATAGTTCACCAGGAGTACCTGAATCTCCCCACCATATTGTCTTATCAGAAAACTTCATTGTGTAACTGTCCGCATCAAGGGTCAATACAGAGACGTATAGGTCTCCGTCCTGTCCCACACTAGTCATTGGATCAAGTACCCAACCGTTAAATGACCCCCCAATATGTATTACAGTGGTGTTAACAGTGATTGATGCCTGAATAGAAGGGTCTGACTTCAATTTTGCTGTTACTGTTGCCGATCCCTCTCCTGTTCCAGTAATTTTTCCACTCCAATCCACTGTCACAACATCATCATCATCGCTTTCCCAAATGATATTTCTATCAGAGGCAGTAGTCGGATTAAACGAGATGCTCAACTGCTCTATTTGTCCATTTTTCATGGAAATTGAAGAACCATTCGTAATGCTGATACTAGTGGTCGTATCCTCTCTGAACAACATAGACGCAGGTATTTCTTTCTTGTCAATGTTATTTGCTTCTGACTCATAACTCACAGTCAACAGACGACCTCCATCATATTCAAAATACTCCACCCTTATAGCATGCATTCCCGCTTTCAGACCAATTTCTCCGGATTCCTCTTTTTCCCCATGTTTCCCATCATTATCCACCACCCATTCGCTTCCAATATACAAGTTGCTGCCATCATCAGAATTGAGATAGAACTTATAGATACCATCTTCAGGGATTTCCACAAAACCTGTGTACTTCAGGGCATAAAAGTCATCATTTTCACCTGGAGGAGCGTATGAACGATATTGAGTCCTAATTACGGTATCCTCTGCCGTCAGAGTGGAAAAATCAGGAACTGACTCAGTCACTACCTCATAATAATAACAATCCAGCCCACTTAACAGGTTATCAGGGTTATCTGGCTCTCTTAACGGTAGTTCCCTAAATAGTAAGGTATCCGGTACAATGGTAACGTTACCACCGTTATAATCATCTTTCTTCACCTTAAGCTCCAGATCGGTATTACCGGTGTTTTCTAAGTACCGAATCTCCATGGCATGGTACCCCGCTTTGAGGTACATGGTATCCTGGCTGGAGTTTTCGCCAGGATCATAGGAATCCTCCACTACCTTGGAATTTCCAATGTATAGCACAGCTTTATCATCAGCTTTTACATAAAAGATATACTCCCCATCGGTTGGAGCCTTGAAATATCCGGTTAGCAAGCAAGCAAAGTTATCCCCACTTACATGCTCATCTTCAAGTTTCACTATATCCACACTGTCGGTCATGTCCGGCACATAATTACCGAATAGTGGCATGCCTTGCAGATCACCCGATGACAAATCGTAGTACTTATAATCCAACCCTCCGGCAAGCAGACCGGCAGGTTGGTCAGGTGCTTTTTCAACCATCACATCCAACCAGGCCTTGACATCCCCGTTATCCGCACTTTGAGCCTGTATTGACGATTTTCCTCCCGCTTTTGCAATGGCTACACCATCACAGATGAGTACGGCAGATGAGTTCGAACTAGACCAGGAAATCCCCTGATTACTTGTTCCTGTAGGGTTAAAGGTGACTACCAGGGTATCTGTTTCACCAACTTCCAAAGCTGCCGCCCCCATACTGCCATGCGCCAGGGAAATACTGCTTACCGATTGGATCACATTGATGAAGCAGGTATCGGTTTTATAATTTCCTCCACCTATACTTACTTTACAATAAACCCTGGCCGATCCGGCCCCTTCCGCATGAATGTCCCCATTGCTTACAGATACAACATTAGCATCTGTTGTCCCCCACGCTATTGTATTACCATTGGTGCTGGTTGCAGGCCACCGTGTGGCATAGAGCTCATAATCGTTGCCTACCCTAAAGTTATTGAGGCTTTTCCTTGATATGACCAGACTATCCAAGGACGTAGTGGAACCATCTACAGTCACCTGACAGGTTGCGGTTTTATTTGAATTCCCAAAAACTTCAGCGGTTATGGTAACCGGCGAGCTGGTCGTGTTCAAAGCAGTGACTACTCCATTAGATGAGACCGACACATCTGTGCTATTTGACGAAGTCCATTTATAGGACTGCCCAACGAAAGGACTTATGCTATCCGCAAGGTTCACTTGTCCATTGACACCCAGGGTAAAAGACAAGCTGCTGTTCGTTCCGGCCAGGGTGACCGTGGGTTTATCTTCAAAACCCTCCGGGATGGATCTATCATCTTCTGTTAGCACCATCCATTCCCCAGGCCCCATCGTAATCTGCTCGTTTTCCACTAGTGTGATCTGCTCACCGGTAAAATAATTGTACCAGGTACCATAACGTTGAGGCACAAAGGTCTGTGGCACCACATCAAAGTTCCCGAGCACATATGCATTACTGCCATTTGGATCGTTGTAGAAAGCTCCTTTAACAAGCCCCGGGTATTCAAACCAGACATCTATATCATCGCTGGCATCTTTGAAAGGTTCCGTATCCCTTAGCTTCAAAAGTGCGGAGGTGATTTTCTTCAACTCCTGGCGACGTGGGTCATTCATATAGCCCAACTCCTGTATCGTAGGCTTAGTTCCTGTACGACCATTGTAGTTAATACTATAGTCAAAGCCTAACTCAGAAAACATCCAAAGCATCTTCGGACCAGGCATAAGGTAGAAAAATGCTGACCCCATCGCCATCCGCTGAAGGGCTGTACTTGTGTCACTTAAATTGTAGTCACCACTTTCAAGGCCACCCTTCATGATATTAATGATCATTCGCTCTTCGTCATGGTTTTCCAGAAAACTCACACTTTTCTTTTCTTTGGCATCATCAAGTGCAGCAGGCTTATTAGCTGATATTTGATCATAAAACCTTTCCTCAAGGTGGTCATTCCACGTTAATATTTTATTATAACTGACTGTAGGGCTGGCGTGACTACAAAGGTCATTTTCTTCAGACTCGGCCCAATGCTCCAAGATGACATAGGCTTTGTCGTTTACTTCCCACATTTCATCTGCCATTCTTTCTATAACCGCTATCCTCTCCGGGTCATAATAACCACAATCCCCATCAAATCTGTTGGTAAATCCCTTGGTAAAATCAAAGCGCATCCCGTCCACCTTAAATTCTGACAACCAGAAGGTATTGACGCTATCCACAAAATCCTGGGTAGCCGTAGTTGTATGATCAAAATCGGGACCCCAGACTGACTGTCCGCAAGCCGGAATGTATTGGTTAAACCATGGGTTGTCGATCGTTGGACGCTTGGCAGCCTGATCATAATACATCTGGATCATTGGACTCTGTGTTCCCGAGTGATTCAATACCATGTCAATAATGACGGCCATTCCCTTTGCATGCGCAGAATCAATCAATTTTTTCAAATCATTTTTCAACCCATATCGCTTGTCCACAGCAAAGTAGTGGGTAGGGTTATATCCCCAGCTATCGTTGTATCCAAACTCATTAACAGGCATCAGTTCAATGGCATTTATACCCAGTGATTTGATATAGTCCAGACTATCAATAACCTCCTGAAAGATGCCTTTTTCACCAAAGTTTCTTACCCATAGCTCATAAATCAATAAGTTAGAATTTACGGGCGGGCTAAACGATGTTGTTTGCCACTCATAATCGGGCTGGTCCGTCTGTAGTATACTGACAACCCCTATTGTTTCATCGGTCCACTGTTTATTTAACGGATACACCCCGTCATCAATCAACTCGGGATCATACTTGGGATCAAGTATCAGCTCTGAGTAAGGGTCAGATAGCCTTAAATGACCGTCAACAAGGTATTGATAAGCATATTGCCTACCTGGTACCAGGTTATCTACCTGCAACCAAAAATAGCCATTGGCGTCTTTTTTCATTGGCCGGGGCTGCCAATTATAGAACTCGCCATCCAACAGTACAAAATCCTTTTTAGGGGCATAAAGGCAAAGTGTTGCCTTCGTAGGATCAGAAGGGAAATAGTTTACACCTGAGATGATATTAGCCGGTTTACTATCCATTTCACTAACATCATGAACAAATATTTGGGCAGTAGCGGTGTCTTTCACAGAACTGGTATTCAGATCAGTAGCCACGAGCATAACATCGTAGGTTCCGGGGGCATCAAACATTGTGGTATAAACAATTTGACACGACTTACTTATATCATGCTTTTTTACGTAGGTTCCATTCTCCTTCACATAAAGATCAATATTAGCTGCTTTGGTGGAGCTTCCCGCAATGGTAAGGTTCGTATCCCCGGCAACATGATAAGCCCCATACTTGAGGTCATCAAACTCAATATCAACCGGTGTAACGAAGTCTATGAAATAATTACTGTAACTACAGTCATCTGCCCCTTTAATCGGTCCCCCAGACAATTGCTCACTTCTAAAGGTCATTGAAATACGATGAACCTCCTCATAATCCAGATCACCTGCTACCTGTGAGTAATAATTACTTGGTTTAATTCTCTTACGCCAAATGGACGAACTTCCTATCTGTTCCAATTCCCATCTGGTAGAATCGATATTCCAATCACCCTGCCTAAAAGACCAACTCGTTCCCTCCGGGCCATCAAGCACTAAAGCAGAATGAAGATAAATCTTACTTACTCCTTCAAGGTCCTGTGTGCCTTTACTAACATCAAACTCAATAGTCAATGAGTCATCAATGGTAAGGTCCACCCCATTGATATCTGACCAGGTACTTCCATTGAGGTACTTGACCGTCACCGCCGATGGCTGTGCGTAAAGATGAAACATCCCGCCCATTATAAGAGCAAGGATGATCACTAGCTTGGTTGGTATGTGTTGTTTCATAGATAAGTTGGTTAAGTTGATGTTTGCTTTTCGAATAATCTGAAAGCCCTCCAATAATGAGTTAAATGCGATATTGATAATATTTGAATTTCTTTTCAATTAAGAATTATCATTTTCTCATTTTGAAGTGATTCTATTAAAAATTATTCAGCATTGTGAAATATCAGGAGTTGTTTAAAGTAAACAATCATTGTCCGCCTTTCAAGGGGTTAACGGAATGGCATACAGGATAAAATGTGCCTTTATGGAGCATAAAGGCACTTTTCTCTAACTCAAGAAGGTTAGCAAAAGGTTAACACAGGCGTGGAATAAAAAATAAAATTCAGGGAAATCAGAGGCTGATGATAAAATCGGTAAGACTTGTATTGGATTCCAATTTCATCTTTTTTCTGAGTCTGGAACGTGAAACCTTGATGCTGTCAGAGGAAATCCCCATTACAGAAGCACACTCAGAGTTACTAAGGTTCAACCTGATCAATGCACAAAGTCTCAGCTCCTGACTGGTGAGGTCTGGGTAATTAAATTTAAGCTTTGAATAGAAGCCGGTATAGACCTGTTCGAAGTACATTTTAAACTGCTCCCAGTCTTTATCCATTTTAAAACTCTCATTGATCAACCTGCTTATTTTCTTCGCCTCTGGCTTAAAGGCAGCATTTGATTTAGCCATATTGTCCAGCTTATTCTTGAGTGCGCTGAGTGTCTCGTTCTTTTGAATAATATTGAGCGCGTGCGTGGTAATTTGTTTATTCTTATAGTCAATCTGCTCCTGTAGCTGTTTTTCCTTAAGCCTTAAATAGTTTAGGTCTGCCTCTTTAAGGCTTTCCTTGGATTTATAAATGGCCTCATTTTTAGCGATCAGCTCCTCTTTTTGTTCTATGATTTCATTCTTTTGATCTATCAGGTGTTGTTGCTGATCAATGATTTGTTGCTTTTGGGCTTGAATTTCATTCGTTCTGCGCTTAATTATTGATTCCAGATACTGTTTTTGACGAATCATGCGAAATGCATAGACTTTAAGCACTGCCCATACCAACCCCAAAGCAACCACAACAACAGCAATCAAAAACCACCATCCCTGATACCACGGCTTCGCTATTGAAAACGAAAAGGTCACTGGTTCGCTCCATGTTCTGCCCTTTTCTTTGGCCCTAACCTGGATTTCATAGTTACCCTCATCAAAACCATAAAGTGATAGCTTTCTGGCCTTGGAAGGCACACTCCATCCATCACTTAATCCCTCAATCCTGGTTTGATATTTGGTCCCTGACTCCGGGAAGGAAGGAGACATGAATTCCACCTCCAGACTAGAGTTGTATTCAAATTCAAAAGAGAGATTGTCGTCATGATTTATCTTCTTATCATTGACCGCTACCCAATAAATAATCGGCGGATAACTTTTATCAAATTGAATCTGATCAATGTCTACTACCACGAGCCCCTTCACAGTTGCGGCAAGAACCATATTCACCCCGTAACGTTTCAACCCTCTATCTTTGAATCGAGAAGAAGGAATTTTGAAATCTGAATCAAGAACAAGTGATTGCCCATCCTTCATAATAATTAAGCCGGTAGCACTTGCAATTATCAATCGATCCCCAACTATCTCCAAAGCCCAGACGCTCCCTGCTGTCTTCATACCAGGCACGGGAACCGTTATCAGAGGATCAAAACCCTGATCATTTTTCTTTAATAAAAGCAGTCCCGACTTGGTCCCAAACCATAAGTTGCCATCTCCATCAATTTGCATATCGAAGATTACAACATTAGCGGGTATCCCCGATTCCATTTCCACAAAAACGGGGTCAAATTCTTTTGTACTGCGATTGAGCCTCCCCAGAAAGGTTCGCTTTTCACCTTCACTAAAATACCAGTCATTGACACAATACAAATCGCCTGCCGACGACTCCCTTAACACCGTTGTTGCATGAACATTGGTGTTAAAACTAAAGCCACCAGTAGAATCTAATCGCCCTAAACCATTTCTATTTCCCGTAAACCACCGCGTTCCATTATGATCGCAAAAGATAAATTGCGTATGTTCCTCTTTATCGCTTGACAAAATTTGAGAAATTCTATCCTCCTCCATATTATACCCATATATACCATTGCGATAATCTCCTATCCACAGTAATTCATCATCAGCACTGATTCTGTCGAAATATGCATTACTATTCTCCAGAACCAATTCAGACACACCTTGATAAGCTTTATCTCGTTTATAAATTCGCGAACCTACAGAATAATAAATGGCACCCCCATCTACAGAGACATCCTCAATTCTCCAACCAGGTTTTATGACATCGACAATGGGAGAATGCTTAATTAATCCAAGCTGTTCGTTCCCATTAATCCAGATCTCCTCCCTCTTTTGATCATAATGAAGGTTCACAATATCCTTAATCCTTACACCCTTGATGGGTTCGCTTTTAACTTGATGTCCATCAAAATCCATGATGAAGAGACCGTCATTCCAGGTTCCTGCAAACAATGTGTGATCATTGATGACTTCCAGGGCAGAAATATTGGGTATTGTGAGGTCGTAAACTTTGTCTAGAACTCTATGATCGCTATCTACTTTAATTGCTGCAGCCCCTTCATATCCACCAATAACCAGCCAGTCTCCGTGTATGGAAGCTAAATCACAAAATCCATCAACAGGAATATCCAACACAACCTGTTGCCATTTCTCTTTTCTTGAATCAAATACAATAAGATCCCCGGTGTGGCAAGTTGCCCATAATGTCCCAAACGCATCTTCAGCGAATTGATATGACCTAAAATAGCTGGTCGAATGTAAAGCAGAATCAAGGTAAAAGCGTTTTACCCCTTCTTCATTTATCCTGAATATGGAATTAGGCTCTCCTATCCACAATGAACCCTTGGCATCTTCATAAATGGATCGAACGACATCCAGCGTATCAGGTAATTCCTTTCCATTCAGAATAATCGGCTTTAAAAAGACGCTATCGGATTTTTGGCTAATTGTTTTGACTCCATTGTCATGAGCCACATAATATTTGCCAGAGCTGGACTTAATTATATCCTTTGTGTAGAGACTGGGCAATCCCTCATAAAAGTTTCTTGTTTCCTCTCCATCATACCTCAAGACACCGGCATCGGTGGCCAACCAGAGATATCCGGACTCATCTCGATAAACACCCTTTATCAAGTCTTCAGACAACAGGTTTTTGATTTCATAATATTGCCAATTTACCCCCTGACCAAACAATTGGGTTGACAATAACAATAAGAGCATAAAACAAATGCGCAAAGCCGTGACTGGGGTTAAGTTTTTATTCATGGAATAACCAAATGAATAAGATTATTAAATAACCTAAGCATTCCTTTAATCGGAATCACAATGACAAAAATTAAGTGATCGGTATAAACCAGGCTAAAGTTTGATCACAGATTCATCAAATCATGCTTTGATAAATTACTTTCAAAACCTCCACCTTACTGCAAGAGTGGCTATTTCCATTAGATTCTTCATCCTAAAACAATAAATAAGACAAATTAATCCCTAAAAAAATCATGTTAATTTTGATTTAAATAGGCAAATACCCTTTATCAAGGGATTAACCTAATTCACCTCCCCATCTTAAACTTCTCCATTTGTAGTTGATAGTGGGTCAGGTCTTCCAGGTTATCATCAGCCATTTGGATGGCCTTCTTCTCCCATTTGATTGCTTCTTTGCTTCTGCCAGTCTTAAATAAGAGCGAGGCATAGGTGTCCAGGCTCGTTGCCGTCTTTTCTTCCCTCAGAGACTTTTCCATCCAGGTTATCGCAGCGTCCAATTGCTCCTTCTTTGGGATATAGAGATAAAATTTCCAGGCGAATTCATTTAGTCGATCCGGATCAGTGACGTTTTGTTCATCCACAACATTCACCACACTCTCTCCATAAAGCTCCCAGTCCTCGGTGATCTCGGCATATTGCATTTCAATCATATGAACCAGTTCTTCCTTTTTGGCGAAATCCAGGTCCTCCAACATTTTTTGAAGTGCCTGATTCGCAAAAAGAGTCAGATCAGCGCCTTCATAAATATCTATGAACTGTCCCAGAAGTACTTCATAGATCTTCGCATCGATGGTATCCCTGCCATATCGAATAGCAAACAGATCATCATAGGTGATAAGGTATTGAAATTGAGGACTGAATGGGTCGTCAATATTAAAGTTGATCATTGTCCAGGACGGTTCTTCTAGCCATTCTTCCTGTGGTAGATCCTTATAGAAAGTCTTCATTATTCGACTGACATCACTGCATGAGTAATCCATTAATGAAGATAGTTCAGCTAAAAACTGAGGTGCCCGTAGACCATCGGTAAAACGCTTTTGATAACTCATCAGGTTCTTTTCCTCATCCAAAGCAGTCTCTCCCAACGAAATAAATTCCTCAGGCCTCATCCAACCGCAACCTTTATGAATCAACTCACCATAACTGTTAATAAATAAATAAGCCGGGTAAACAAACACATCATAGCGATCGGCTATTTCTGCACCAGGAAATGCCTCCGCATCAAAGGGAACATTGACAAAGTTTTCAGAGTAGAACGCACTGTCTTTTGGGTCAAGAAAAGTCCCTTCCTCCATTTCCAGACAAGGCTCACACCATTCAGTATTTAAATAAACCATCAATAGTTTATCGTCTGCCTTTGCCTTATCCATTGCGGATTGCCAATCGGGATCCTGAAAATCTATCATCTGAGCTGTTGCTCCTAAACAGGCCAACAAACAGACTAAAGTCAACTGGTGTCTCATGGTGGTTTATTTTGAATGGAAATTAATCAATCTTTTCATTTCACCACATGTGAACAATATGAATCAACAAAAAATGAGATGAGTCCAAGGCATAAAAAAAGGGAGCACGGGCTCCCTCTTGTATTTTTTATATCAGGATTTAGTTCAAGGCGTAGTATACACCAAAACCAATGATCCCCTGATCAGCTTTTCCGAGAATATAACGTAGCTCCAGGAAAGCATCCAATTTATCAGAAACAGCATAAGCCGCTCCCCCTCCGATGTTTAAGCCAACTTCAGTATTACTGTTCCTGTTGTTATCGATCTTAACAGTTCCTGTAGAAAAGTTCAAGCCAGCTAATGGATAAGCTCTGAACTTGCTATCCAATTGAAAATTATAAAGTCCATTAATGTCAAACATCCAAAAACCAGTTTTTATGGTCGTAGTGGTTCCCGAGAAAGGATCCGTAAAAGAAGTTGACTCTGGAAAAAAGAAGGTAAGTCCTGCTTCCACATCTATCTCCGGGGTGACGCCATATTTAGCGCCCAGGTTTATTCCAAGTTTATCAATTTCTGTCCCAAAGGCCAATCCACCTTTAAGGTCCAGATCTTGTGCGTCAACAGCAAAAACAAACAAAACTAGTGCTACGGCTGATAATAATGCTTTTTTCATTTATTTGAATATTTAGTTAAAAATTCAGAGCTAATGTAGTCCTTTCATGATTTGAAATAAAAATGTGAGGACTATTCTTTATTGCTCTCAGGATAATATTTTAAACATAGCGTTTATTACGAATTTCATTTGACTCCTAATCGATTAATTTCACGTTAAAATTGAAATTCATTGAAACTACTCATCAAAACATTACATGGCCTGGAAGAGGTATTAGCTGAAGAAGTTAAGGCCATTGGTGCTACGAATGTCAAGATACTTAAAAGATCGGTGGCCTGCGAGGGAGATCTGGAAGTCATGTACAGGGCTAACCTGCATCTACGCACTGCGCTTAAAGTGCTGGTACCCGTTCATCGGTTTACGGCCCGCACCGAAGATGAGCTCTATAAAGCTGTTTATGCGTTTGACTGGTCGAAACACCTGAACTCACACAAGACATTCGCCATTGACAACACGGTTTTTTCAGAGTATTTCCGACACTCGAAATATGCTGCTCTAAAAACCAAAGATGCCATTGTTGATCAGTTTCGCAATAAAATGGGCTCCCGCCCATCCATCGACGTGAAGTCTCCGGACATTCAGCTGGACCTTCATGCCGTCAAAGACCAATTCACCATCTCTTTGGATAGTTCAGGAGAGCCTTTAAACAAGCGTGGCTACAGAGAACCCGGTCACGAAGCTCCGCTAAACGAAGTGCTGGCAGCAGGTTTAATTCTACTTTCTGGTTGGAAAAAAGAAAGTCCATTGATTGATCCAATGTGTGGATCAGGCACCATCCTGATAGAAGCAGCCATGATTGGGCAAAATATGGCTCCCCAGCTCCATAGAAAGGATTTTGGATTTAAGAACTGGAAAAGCTTTCAGCCGGCCATTTGGAACAAAGTACTTTCCGAAGCAAAAGCAGCAGTAAGAAAAACCACATTGAACATACGCGGGGGTGATATCAACTTCAAGGCTGTTTCTATTGCTGAAAAATCAATTCGTAATTTCAAATTATCAGATAGCATTACCGTCAGACGAATCGCCTTCGAAAAGAGCTTTCCGGGCACAGCTGATGGCGTCATTATCTCCAATCCACCTTATGGCGAACGTATCGGTGAAAATGTAAATGAACTGTATGGGTTGATCGGAGACACCCTAAAAAACAACTATTCAGGCTTTGACGCATGGTTAATCAGCTCTAATATGGAGGCATTCAAACACCTAAGATTGCGCCCATCAAAAAAGTTGGTGCTTTTCAATGGTCCGCTAGAATGTAAATTTCAAAAATACGAGATGTACAGGGGGAGTAAAGAAGATTAACGTTCCACAGGAAGGATTACAATGGCACTGGTACCTTTACCAACCGCACTTTCCAGATTGATCTGTCCATTTAATTTTTGAACCGCCCGATGTAGCAGATAAAGCCCTAAACCAGACCCAATGGCCAGTTTATTGGCCTTATAAAACATTTCGAAAGCGCGGTCACGCACCTCCTCATTCATACCAATCCCATTATCTTCCACCTCAATGATAATATTTTCACCCTTCTGGTGAATGTCAATTTTCAAGATTGGGTTTTCCTTTTCCGGGTCAGCATATTTAATGCCGTTTTCGATCAGGTTCTGGAGTATCGTATTCACCAATGCCCACTCGGCGGTATACTTAATTTCCCCGGTCACATGACTTTCCACATTTACCTGACTGAAATTTTCCAAATATGCCAGTGATTCAATATTGTCTTTAACCACCTCTTCAAAATGGATCGGTTCCAGGCATTCGTCAGCATGATCCACTCGGGTGATCCTTACCAACTCATCAAGCATATTGTTAATGTGAAGGACTTTCTTCTTATAGATATCGAAGTATTTCAGTGCTTCGGGGTCTGATATTTTTTCTTTCACAATATCTCCCAGTCCAATGATTGAGCTGATTGGCCCTTTCAGATCATGAGACACCTTCAGAAAGAAGGCATCTAATTCACGGTTCTTTTGTTCGCTGATCTGAACCCTCTCTTTTTGAAGGTTCGCTTCCATCTCCAAAGACTGTTTTTCAGATAAGGTCTGGTAGGCTTCGACTACATGAAGGGTTTGCGCGTTGATCACATAGTCGCGCTCCTTAAGGTAAGCCTCCAGATACTGAAGGGCCTCCTCACTTTTACCTTCTGACTTATATAGTTCATAAAGCTTGTGATACGCCTTAAAGTTGAGAAATGAAATCTTATTCTTCTTTGTAAAACTCAACCCTTCATTTAAGGCCGTTTTGCATTTATCGTTGAGCCCCATTTGAAAATAGAGTGTCCCCAACTTGATCATGGCCATGCCCCAGCCCAGCTTTTCTCCCATTTCGTCATGAATCCGTAACGCCTCAAGAAAGTCCGCTTCGGCTTCCTTAAATCGTCCCATCCTGGTAAACACTTTACCTCGACCATAAATAGAAAAGGCTAATCCTCTAACATCGCCTGTTTCCTCTTTCATATCGATGGCCCTTGTGATCAACTTCATGGCATTATCAATATCTCCACGATTGAGGTATATTCCGGATAAAGGATTGTAAGCGTTGGATTGAAGGTTTTTGTCCCCGATCTTCAATGCGCATTCCACTGACTTTTCGTAGGACTCAATGGCCCGAGCCGTGTCTCCAAAATACTCATAAATGGTGCCCATGGATTTCAAAACCCTGGCCTGATTATGATAGTCCTTATACTTTTTATAAATGCCAAGGCAGTCTATGAGATAGATAAGTCCAGAATGGAAGTTATCCGTCTTATAATAAACACCGGCGATATTATACATCGCACTTGCCACTCCATGATCATCACCGATGGTATCAAATTCTTCGATCGCCTTCTCAGCAATTTCAATTGCTTTCGAATACTCTCCTCGAATCATATAAAAGAGAGATAGATGAGAAAGTGCTTTGGCATGAAGGTCGGACAGTTCATAAATACCGTCACTGGCATGCAGCGCCTCTTCGGCCAGCTCAATGGCCTTTACCAAATCCTTTACCCGGATCTGATAGGCATCGTCCAGGATACCTCCAATGTGCTTCCTGATATTTTCGTCCGTAACCTGAATCATGATAGTAGTAGTAATCAAAGATACACGCTAGACAATATAAATGGCTAATAGATTGTATACCAGCACCCAACCAACCTTTATCGTTAGATCATTAAGGTGAGCTTTTGGAGGTTGTCATTTCGACAAAGAAGAATTCGCTCTGATCATTAAAAACGAAGGAAAACCTCTCCTGATGTCAAGGTGACATACTTACACCCACCATTTAGCCAGTCTCCTTCTTTCTGACCAGCAAAATCCATTGATCCCCCAGCGTCAGGTAACCCATATCATAACAAAAGCGATATTCCTTTCCTTCTCGTGTGGTCAATGTTTGTGTAAAAAATTCAAAATCAAATCCTCTTTTAGATAGATGAGACAAAGGGACTTTTTGGGTCTCATGAGGATTGAGTTCGTTAAGGATCTCCCAGTTTTTCTTCAAAACCCGATTGATCTGCTGAACAGCC
This sequence comes from Marinoscillum sp. MHG1-6, assembly GCF_024714475.1. Taxonomy (GTDB): domain Bacteria; phylum Bacteroidota; class Bacteroidia; order Cytophagales; family Cyclobacteriaceae; genus JAMZMI01. Next base: position 207,730 of record NZ_JAMZMI010000006.1, read on the forward strand.
GGACTAATTGCCGGTCTTGCTCGATTATTAAAACTGCTACGGCATGCATCTGAACAGAACTTTTTATCCGCCCTCCCAAAGAATGGACGACGGCATTCCTTGCATTCCTTATTATCCATTGAATGAACTATTTTGGGAATTTCTATTGTTATTTAGGTGCGGTGAAATTAGTACGTTAATTTCAATATTATTCTTGTATACAAAAGATAATTGGAAAAGTACCAATTCGTTTTTAACTTGAGTTAGCATTGAAACAACCAAACCAAGCGAATCATGGCAGGTCCTAATCACACAAAAAATTTGATCAATATCATTCATTTCGCATTTCATGATATTGCGGTAAGTATTTGGCGATTTCTGAGCAAAAGAGCTGGGAGATTTAGACATTTCTCTCATTAAATGAATTAAACCTATTTTTCTGAAAATAATACAAATAGTTAATTTCCAGATAGATACCCGATTATAAACGTTTATAATCGGGTATTTTCGTTTATATGCCGTATACCGCTTTTAAAACTCCTCCCTTTGTCATGTCGATCGACACAAGTCATCTGCCATTCAGTGACTTCAGTTAAACATTAAAAATTTATTATTATGACATCATTAAAGAACAGCGTACAATTAATCGGCAGATTAGGAAATGAACCTTCCATCAAAAACTTCGAATCAGGCACTAAAATGGCCACCTTTAGCCTGGCTACTAACGAAAGCTATTACAACAACAAAGGCGAAAAAGTGACGGATACGCAATGGCATAATATTGTTGTATGGGGTAAAAAGGTAGAGGTAGTTGAGAAGTACCTGGCCAAAGGAAGTGAAATTGCCGTTGAAGGAAAGCTCATTAACCGTAGCTACGAAAAAGACGGAAGCACCCGATATATCACTGAAATCAACCTCAACGAATTGTTGATGCTGGATAAGAGATCCAATTAATATCCTTTGGGCCGGAGTACTCCGGCCCATTTTTAGCCCTGACTGGTGTTTTAACCAACTGAGGCGGAGATCGCTTGGCTATGCCGAGCGAGAAATATGCCTTTGGCCGTAATCACCCTGCCCGTTTTCCACTTTGAAAACATTTATCGGATATTTGCTGCAGATTCGATTACAATGACCTCCACAGATAAGAAGCTTTTTAACAAAATCAATTCAGAAATCGGGCGTGCCATCCAGGACTTCAACATGATAGAAGAAGGTGATAAAATTATGGTGGCCGTCAGTGGCGGAAAGGACAGCCTTTGCCTGCTCCATTTCATTAAGGAGTTTCAAAAAAAGGCTCCGATCAACTTTGAGTTCATTGCGGTCAACCTCGACCAGGGCCAACCGGGATTTCCGGATCATATACTACCCGAGCTATTCAAAAATTGGGAGGTCCCACATCATATAGAGTACCGGGACACTTATTCTGTGGTTGTGGACAAGATCAAGGGAGGTAAAACCTATTGTTCCCTCTGTAGTCGCTTGAGACGTGGAGTACTGTATGACTTAGCAATAAATATGGGCTGCAATAAGCTAGCCCTGGGGCATCATTTAGATGATTTACTTGAAACATTTTTGATGAATGCCTTTTACAGTGGTCAACTGGCTTCCATGGCTCCGCATTACCAAACCAATAAAGAAGGGATCAGTGTTATCAGGCCACTTTACTCACTGGAGGAGCAAGCTATTGCTTCGTTTGTAGCTGCCCAGGACTGGCCTATTGTACCTTGTAATCTCTGTGGATCGCAGGATGGCCTGAAAAGGCAATATGTAAAAGAGCTTTTGAATAATCTTGAAAAGGACAACAAGCAAATTAAATCCAGCATGCTCAATGCTCTGAAAAACCCTGATCCTGATTTCCTGCTTAAACCCGAACTTTGGAGCGGTCCCATTCCTTCAAGCAGTTTAACTGGCACTTAAATATTATCTTTACCATAAGGAATTAGGCTTTTCTATGAAAAGTCCTTAAAAACCCCATGTTTTTCGTGAAATAATACTATTTTCCGCCTCCAAAATACTATTGTTGAAAGTTGGAAATATGTGCCGTTATTTGCTGATATGCTCCTTCTTATTCATGGCATATCTGTGTCTGGGTCAGAAAGGAGACTTCCCGATTAAGAACCATAATGCATCCATTCCGGGGGTTGACAACACGACCTTCGACATGGCCTTCGACCAGAATGGGCTAATGTACATTGCCAACAGGTCGGGTATCTTAAGATATGACGGTGATAAATGGGAATTTATTAAAACACCCTCTGCTGCAGAATCGATTGCGATTGATTCGATGACTAACAAAATCTATATCGGCTGTCATGCGAGTTATGGTTATCTCAAGCTAACAAAGGATGGCCTGAATTACTTCGAGATCAAGAAGAGCGCTGTAGATGAATCCTTTTTCTCCACGAAAATTTTTGGGGACAGTGTTTGCTTTTTAAGCAAATCCAAGCTGATCATTTACAACGAGCGTAAAAATAGAATTGTTCACTATTCCAGCCCGGATGACTCGGAGTTCAAGGCAGTATTCATCGTTGATGGTCAGGTGTACGTGTCAACAGCCAAAGAATCATACAAATGGACTGAGCTTGGCATGCAAAAATCGAATGATTGGGTAGCAGACAGATACCCTCCAAAAGAGGTGACCAAAGCCAGGAACGGCAATTACATTATTCTCGACATTTCCGGAAAAGTATTCATTAATCACGTAAGTGGAAGATTGATACCTGTTCCGTCTACAGCTGGTGAGGCTATAGAATTTGATCTGGTTAATGACAGCCTTTTTGTAGTAGGCACTCAAGATCTGGGGTGCTTAATGGTGGACGGCTATACCGGTAAGATCGTCGATAAAATTGATTACGAGAGTGGTCTCCCTGACAATGAGGTGATGGATATTGAAGTTGACTGGTCTATGGGGATATGGATCGCGCACCAATTTGGTTTCAGCCGAATCGATCCGGGTGCTCCGGTCAAATGTCTCAGCAATTACGAGGGAATTGAAGGTAATCTCCTTGCTGAGATCAATTATAGAGGGGACATGTTTGTCGGCACCAGTTCCGGCCTTTTCAAGCTCGTTTATGACAGCGTCTTCACCATAAACGTTTCAGAAAACAGGGTCAAAGTACGAAATAAGGAAAAGACACTTGAAGAGGATTTAGCCGAGCAACACACTGCTATTGAAAGTAATGACAAGGACGAGAAGGGTAAAGGTCTATTCGGTATTTTTAGAAAATTGCTACCGGAACCTGAGCCTGAACCTACGCCACCAGCATCGCGATCGGACTATTCTTATAAATACGAAACAGTAAAAACAAAGACCTTTAAGTATGCAAGGTGGGAGTATAAGAAAATACCGGAAATCATCAGCAAATGCAACTCTTTGATAGAACTTGACGGAGTTTTACTTATAGGAACAAACCTGGGGCTCTTCGAATATAATGGCCGTTATATCAGTAGAATTTCCGATCAATCCGTAAAGCAAATCATCCCATTCGAAGAAAATGGCGAATTCTTTACAGTAAGTAACGATCATCAGGCCAAAAGATACCTGAAACATAGACATCAGTACATAGAACTGGAATTTGATTACGATGATGCCTTCGTAATGTCCATCTACCATGACCACGGAGATTCCATCTGGATAGTCACCCCAGATCACCTGGTCCTGACGGGGATTACCTCCCAGGGAATTTCCTCCACTAAAGAATTTGATTTTCCTGATAGATACCTGGACAGGCCGACAATAGCAAAAATTAACGGAGACCTCTACTTTGTCACCAAGGAAGCCTACTTCCACTATAGCTACGCGAATGATACCCTTACCCAGGATTCAATCATATTGGCTAAATATGGCCAGCCCGTCGAACATCAACATGACCCATCTGGAGGATTTTGGATGTTTGATGGAAAAGTATGGAAGCTCATAGAAGAAGATGGAAGTATGGTCATCTACCCCTATCTCAGCTTGTATCCGGAAATGAGGTACTTAAGTAAAGGCGAACAGAAAGGGGAGGTAGACTTTATCGATGAGAACAATCAATTTTATCGGTACCTGGCCGGGGATGACAGAAATGACATCTATCAGAGCAACATTTTCTATAAACACGTTTATGCCGAATCTCAATACAACTCTTACAGGGGGAGCTTTGATCTGAGTTATGATGAGAACTATTTAAGTGCTGAGATTTCACAGCCCGATTACCTTGGTCTGCTAAAAGTAGAATTCCAATATCATGTAGAGGGCATGGATAAGGGTTGGTCCGCCTGGACAACTGACAATCACATCGATTTGGACCACCTCCCTGATGGGAAATATCAACTCCACGTCAGATCGAGGGATATTTTCGGAAGAACTCAAACAATGGACCCTATTGCCATTTACATTGAACCTCCTTACTGGCAGACCCCATGGTTTTACTTCTTAGAGGTAGCAATATTCGCCTTTCTCGTAGCCATATCAACCCGGCTTAATCAGAAAAAAGCGCAAAACAGGTTCCTGACAGAAGGTTTGACTATTCTCACCATCGTACTGATTATCGAATCAATGCAGTCAGTAGTAGGCTCGTTCTTTGCCATTGCAAGTTCACCGATCCTAGACTTCATAGTAAACCTCTCGGTCGCATTGCTGATTTTCCCTGCTGAATTATTCCTGAAAAAATTGATCAAAAGCGGAGGCTTGTCAATGGATTTGTTCAAAAGTGATAGTGACCTGGAAGAAAAAGAATAAGATGTCGAACTAGGACTCTTTATCTTCCAGAAAAGAAATGAGTTCATTATGACTCTCAAGAAGTGACTCCATTACTTCAAGTAGGTTTTCGTACTCCTGAACCATACGATCCATATCTACGGAGCCTTTAGCTTTTTTAAAAAGGTAGAAGCTTTTGAAGCCTTCAACGATTTTCTGCATATCATTAGATTGGGTCAGGAACTTCTCCATTTTCTTGGAATGCACCTCCAACTCCTCAATCATTTGCTCTTCAGGCATGTCTACTTTATCGGTCAGGGAATTACCCCCTTCGATCAGTTCAGAGGCGAACTCATTGGATAACGTGAGATCCTTTTCAACAATATCGCTTAAATCAATGTTAAAAAACTTTACAATTTTTAAAAGATTATTAACACTCGGCTCCGCTGTTCCTTTCTCATACGATGCGATATTCCCTCTGTTTAAACCAATTTCCAAGGCAAACTGCTCCTGGCTTAGTTTTTTCTGGGATCTTAAAAACTTTAGATTCTTACCGAAAAGCTTATCCATTTTGTAAAAAAATTTTACAATTCTAATCAGAATCGTTAATTTTGCACAAAATTAAACCTAAAACAGATTAGCAATAGCTATTATTTTCTTGATCTGTAAAAAATCTTTACAATTTTAACGTTCAGAACTGATCGATGATTATCGACATTCTCATATTTATAGTATACATGGTACTGGTACTCATGGTGGGTGTTTATTTCTTCAACAGAAATAAATCTCATGATGATTACTATGTAGCAGGACGTGATATTAGCAGCTGGCATAATGGTCTTTCAGTCGTCGCTACGGACGTTGGTGGAGGCTTTTCTATCGGCCTCGGTGGCCTTGGCTTTACCATGGGATTATCCGGTTCATGGTTACTATTTACCGGTTTAATTGGGGCCTGGATGGCCTCAGCATGGCTCATCCCAAAGGTGTACGCCATGGGTAATTTCAAAAACATCACCACCCTACCCCAGGTATTCGAATCATTCTATGGTAAGCAGGTGGCAGTCTCAGCCGGGATCATCACAGCTGTGAGCTACCTTGGATTTACCAGTTCGCAAATTGTGGCTGGAGCAAAACTGGCTTCGGGGACTTTCCCGGAGATCTCATTCACTGCTGCAGTACTCATCATGGGTTTGGTTGCTGTGGGGTATACCATTCTGGGTGGATTGAAAGCAGTGATCTACACAGATACCGCCCAGTGGATCATCTTAATAAGCGGATTGTTGTTCATTGGAGTTCCTTTCGCATTTATGGCTATAGGAGGATGGGCAGGCTTAAAGGCCACCATTCAACCTGAGCTGATGACATTGACCAATGTGAGCATAACGGAACTGATAAACTGGGCGATCACCATAATTCCTATTTGGTTTGTGGGTATGACCCTTTACCAACGGATTTTCGCAAGCAGGAGTGAAAAAGAAGCACGCACGGCTTGGACCATTGCCGGTGTTTTCGAATGGCCAATTATGGCCTTTTTGGGCGTGGGACTAGGATTATTTGCAAGGGCTGCCTTTGAACAAAACCTATTCGCTGATTTTGGATATGCCGTCGGGTCTGAAATAGACCCTGAGATTGGACTACCTGTCCTATTGAGGACCGTCCTACCCCATGGTTTTATGGGCCTGGTCCTGGCTTCCTACTTTTCTGCAGTAATGTCTACGGCTGATAGCTGCCTCATGGCCTGCTCCGGTGCATTTCTTTCCGATGTATTGCGTGTGAAACCTAAAGGGGAAAACATGGAGAAAAGTGAACTTCGATACTCCCAATGGGCTACGCTTGGACTAGGATCTGCCTCCTTAATTATCGCCCTGTTTTTACAGAACGTACTCAGCGCAATGCTGTTTTCATATGCTTTTATGGTTTCTGGTTTGCTGATCCCAATCCTGGGAGCATTTTACTGGAAACAAACAACCAAAGCAGGTGCACTTACCGCGATGATCGCGGGCGGGGTTTTTACAACTACATTAAGTATCTTCAACGTTAAACCATTTGGTCTTGACCCGAATTTTTATGGCCTTTTGATCGCGTTGATCTGCTTTTTGTCGGTAAATAAAATTGCTTACACTGAAACAACTAAAAAATGAATCTTACCTACAAAAAATATCTACCAGCCCAGACCGTGGGCTTCAACGAAAAAGAAAGCGTTATCTCTTTTTTATTCCAACACCTCGATGAATATGGAGATGCCAAGGCGGACATCTCTAGATGTGTCGACTATGCCCTCAATTATGGAAACCACCCCGGAGGTCTCATATTGTCTGCATGGGATGGAAACAAAATTGTGGGGGCCGTGGTAATCAACCGTACCGGTATGGGCGGATACATACCCGAGAATATCCTGGTATATGTAGCTACTCATGCTGACTACCGCGGCAAGGGTATTGGGAAAAAATTAATGCAGTTGGCAATTGAGTCAACAGAAGGCGATATCGCCCTGCATGTAGAGCCAGACAATCCGGCCAAGATCCTTTACGAAAAAATAGGATTTACCAATAAATATCTTGAAATGAGATGGAAACGAACCTCTTAAAACAATTGGTAGGGTTGCGACACGAACTGCATCAAAACCCTGAACTTTCCGGTAATGAACTCCAGACTAAAAAAAGGATTAAAGAGTTTCTGGAGACACTCGGCGTCCGAAACATCAAGGACCTGAGTGATACGGCATTCGTATGCGAATTTCAAGGCGATGAACCCGGCCCCACGGTGATGATCCGTGGAGACATAGATGCGTTGCCCATCCAGGAAATCAATAGCGTTCCCTATAAGTCCATTTCAAAAGGGGTATCCCATAAATGTGGTCATGACGGTCATTCCACAATCGTTTGTGGACTGGCTAAGGCATTACTGGACGATCCCATCTCAAAAGGTACAGTACTGCTTCTCTTTCAACCCGCCGAAGAAAATGGAGAGGGAGCCAAAGCCATTTTGGAGAACCCAAAGTTCAACTACAAACCCAACTTTGTTTTTGCGCTTCACAACCTTCCGGGTTATCCGCTTCATCACATTGTTTGCCGTGAGCAATCCTTTACAGCGGCTGCAAAAAGCATCATTATAACCCTGGATGGTAAAACATCCCATGCTGCAGAACCAGAAAAAGGTATTAATCCGGGCCACGCCATTAGTCAGCTCATCGACATGTTTGAGGAAGTGTCACAACCAAATCCGATGCTATCGGATTTTGCATTGGCCACCCCCATTTATATCAACATGGGAGATCTGGCCTACGGCGTTTCGGCAGGTTACGGCGAGGTACACTATACCCTGCGAACATGGGATAATGAGGTTATGAAGGAATTTATCGAGGTGGTCGAAAACAAGGTTAGCAATATAGCTGCTGCCGCAGATCTGGGATTGACTATCCGATGGACCCAGGAATTTAGCGCGAATGAAAATGACTCGGAAGCTGTTGATGAAATACGTCATGCCGCCCGACAAAACAGATATAAATATGAAGAGCGCGAAGCTCCCTTTAAGTGGGGAGAAGATTTCGGGCTGTTTACGGAAAAATTTAAGGGTGCCATGTTTGGAGTAGGATCAGGAGAAAATTGCCCGGCGCTTCACAATCCTGATTATGATTTTCCTGACAAAATCATCCCAACGGGCGTCAATATGTTTCATAGCATTATCAAAAACCTATTGAAATGAGCAGTGTGATCACACTGAATAGAGCAGCACTTATTGAGAACGTCAAGTTCTTGAAACACCTGTATCATGAAGATATACGGATCTCCTCAGTGGTGAAAGGGAATGCCTATGGACATGGATTAAGTTCCTACATTCCGATCGCTGAGAGTGTCGGTTTTGACCATTTTTCTGTCTATTGTGCCGATGAAGCCAAGGAGCTGATCAAGGTGGTTCAAAAACCGGAGACGGAGATCATGATCATGGGACATGTGGACTATAGTGACCTCGCCTGGGTGATCGATAATAACATCTCATTTTTTGTCTTCGACTTCATGCGGTTAGAGCTAGCTATCGAAGCGGCACAGCACCTTGGAAAAAAAGCATTGGTGCATATAGAGTTGGAGACTGGCATGAACCGTACAGGCTTTGATGAAAAAGACCTCACGCAACTTGTAGAGACACTCAAAAGAAATGAAGAATGGGTAGAATTTACCGGCCTGTGTACCCATTTCGCTGGTGCGGAAAGTATCAGTAACTACTTGCGGGTACAGCACCAAAAGAAGCAATACCTGCACATGAGCAAGGTTTTAGAGGAAATGGGGCTTAAGCCTAAAATGAAACATACCTGCTGCTCCGCTGCATCTATCCGACTTCCGGAAATGCGGCTAGACATGGTACGTATTGGTATACTCCAGTACGGATTCTGGCCAAGCAGAGAGATTTTCATTGAATACCTGAAAGGCCGAAAAGTCAAAATAGACCCGCTCAAAAGACTAATAAGCTGGGAGAGCAAAATTATGAGCATCAAACACATAGAAATGGGTGAATTCATAGGCTATGGTACCACCTTCCTCGCTCAGAAAGATATGAAGATCGCTGTAGTCCCTATTGGATACTCTCATGGCTTCAGTCGATCGCTAAGTAATCAGGGTCGTGTGCTTGTTCGAGGGCATAGAACCGCTGTTCTTGGTATTGTAAACATGAATTGTATCACCATAGATGTGACAGATATAGAAGACGTGGCCATCAATGACACGGTCACCTTGATTGGGAAGGATGGAGAACATGAGATCACCGTCTCCTCCTTCAGTGAACTTAGTGATCAGCTTAATTACGAACTATTGACTCGATTGCCTTCAAGCATCCCGAGAAAAGTAAAATAATACCCCATGGCATATTTAAATCTATATAGAGATAAACTTAAACATAACTACGAGTACCTCAATTCACTCTTCAAGGAGAATGAAATAGAATGGGCAGTGGTGACCAAACTGCTATGTGGAACAGAAAAATATCTGCAAGAAGTCATTAACCTTGGGACCAACGAAGTTTGCGACTCCCGTATCAGCAACCTCGCCAAACTCAAAGAACTGGATCCCAAGATCGACACAGTTTATATCAAGCCACCAGCTCAGGAGATCATCGAAGACCTGGTCAAATACGCCGATGCCAGCTTCAATACAGAGTATCGAACCATCAAGTGGATCTCAGATGAAGCAAAGAAACAAGGCAAAACCCACAAGGTAATCATCATGATCGAGCTGGGAGACCTTCGTGAAGGAATCATGGGAGATCACCTGATGGATTTTTACGAATCTGTCTTTCGTCTGCCTAATATCAAGGTAACAGGCATTGGAGCGAACCTAAATTGCCTGTACGGTGTGATGCCATCAACGGACAAGCTCATCCAGCTTTCTCTTTATAAGCAGTTGATCGAAGCCAAATTTGGTCGGAAGATCCCGTGGGTGACAGGTGGAACAAGTGTGGTGATCCCATTAATCCCAAAAAAGCAAATCCCAAAAGGAATCAATCACTTTCGTGTGGGTGAATCTCTTTACTTCGGAAATAATCTGTTCACCGGGGAAAGAATTCCGGATATGAAAGAAGACATTTTCAAGCTCTACGCTCAGATCATAGAAATTACCAAAAAGCCAGTCATGCCCATTGGTGAAATAGATTCGAACCCCTCAGGAGAGAGTTATGAATTGGATGAAGAGGATTACGGCAAAACAGCCTACCGAGCTATCCTCGACATAGGAAGACTGGACGTGTCAGAGGAGTTTCTGATCCCTGAAGATGAAACCCTGGATATGTCCGGTGCCAGCTCCGATATGCTGGTCATTGACCTGGGCGAAAACAGTAAAAAGTATAAGGTTGGCGATCTTGTTGGCTTCAAGCTTAAGTATATGGGGGCTCTGGGCTTGCTCAACTCAAACTACATCACCAAACACATTATAGACGAAAAAGGAAACGTTCATTAAAAACCTTTCAATTATCGAAAACAAAAAAACAATCGTGATCAAGTATGGCGGAAACGCTATGAAAGACGGCAATATCAAAAAGGCCATACTGGATGAAATCGCAGCTATCCATCAGGCTGGTCACCGGGCTGTGTTGGTACACGGAGGGGGTCCGTTTATCAATAACCTCCTTCACCAATTGAAAATTGAATCAGAATTTGTAGGCGGACACCGCAAAACCACCGATGAGGCCATCAAGTACATTGAAATGGCCTTGACTGGCGAAGTCAATCCAGATCTTGTACGCTCCCTTCAGCAGCGCGGCGTAAATGCTGTGGGACTATCCGGAAAAGATGGCGGTTTGGTCATCGCTGAAAAAATGTATCACGAGGATAAAGGTCAAAAGCAAGATATCGGATGGGTTGGAAAGGTCAACCATGTCAATCCTGAGGTATTGAATAAGTTGATGGACGCGGGCTTTTTCACTGTGCTCACGTGTATGGCTAGTGGCGAAGACGGTCAGGCCTATAACATCAATGGCGACATGTTCGCAGGCAACATCGCGGGTGCGGTTAAGGCCGATCAGTATATCGTCATGACCGATGTGGATGGTCTCTGCATGGATAAGGACGCTCCGGAAACCTTGATTTCGCACCTGAAACTGGACACCATCCCTGAACTAAAAGGAACGGTGATTGCCGGGGGTATGATCCCTAAAATTGAGTCCTGTGAAGTCGCCATAGAAAGTGGTACCAAAGAGGTCCGGATCATCAATGGAACGAAACCGGGCACGCTTAAAAGAGTGGTGCTCGATGGAGAAAACATCGGGACAAGCATAACTGCCTGACCAGAAGGGTTGGGAAGAAAACCAGCGAACAAAAGCACTATTACAAAAGGAACCTTAGTACAAAATGACAAATCAAGCACTACACGAAATAGATCAAAAGCACTACTTACCTACTTTCAAGCGATATCCTATTGCTCTGGATCATGGTAAAGGCAGTAGGGTATGGGACGTAGAAGGCAAAGAATACATTGACCTTCTTGCTGGCATAGCGGTGAGCAACATCGGGCATGCGCATCCTACCCTGGTGAATGCTATTGAAGAGCAAGCTGCCAAATTGATCCACATATCCAACTTTTATGTGAGTGAGCCGCAAATGAAGCTTGTAGAAAAGCTGGCACAACTTTCCGGCCTGGAGCGTGCCTTTATGGCCAACAGTGGAGCCGAAGCAGCTGAAGGCGCCATCAAGATCGCACGAAAATATGGTCACAAGGCCGGGCGTGGAGGCACCATCATCGCGATGAAGAATGCCTTTCATGGTCGGACACTTGCCACTGTAGCTGCCACTGGAAAGGAGGCTATGATGAATGGTTTTGATCCAATACCCAGCGGATTTAAACATGTCCCTTTTAATGACATTGAGGCACTGAAAGAAGCCATCACCGATGATGTAGGTGGAATTATGCTGGAACCGATCCAGGGCGAAGGAGGTATCAACCCTGCTGACTCAGATTATCTAAGACAGGTTCGGGCAATATGCGACAAAAAGAACATTGCTCTCATATTCGATGAGATCCAGTGTGGTATCGGGCGCACCGGAACCATGTTTGCTTTCGAACACTACGGCATCAAACCAGATATCATGACATTGGCTAAGGGCCTCGGAGGAGGTGTCCCGGTGGGAGCGGTTCTGGCAAGGGAGAAAGTCGCTCAGGCCATTGACTGGGGCGATCATGGTACTACATTCGGCGGAAATCCACTGGCTTGCGCCGCTGCACTGGCTGTATTGGAAGTGATCGAGTCAGAAAACCTACTTCAGAAAGCGACCGAGTCAGGTGCCTGGCTGAAAGGCAAAATCAATGCACTACGAAGTGAGCTGCCTGAAATTGAATTGATCCGCGGTGCCGGGCTCATGCTGGGCATCCAGGTATCTATGGACCCAAAAGCGATTGTGGGAACTATGCTCAAAAAAGGAGTACTTGCTAACGCCACCGCAGGGAATATCGTCCGCCTGGTACCTCCGCTAAATATTGACCGGGAAAGCCTGGAAGAAGCGCTGGAAATATTTATCGAGTCGATCAAAGAAAACAGAAAATAAAACCTGCTACCAGTTGGAGTCCGGGACAGTGACTCTGCTGAAATTCAGAGCAAATCATAAATCACATGAAGAACATCAAAATAGGAATAATAGGAGCCACAGGGTACACTGGTTCGGAGTTGGTAAGACTGCTGACCGACCACCCCAATGCAGAAATAAAAATCATAACTTCTGAAAGTCGGGCAGGAGAAAAGTTCAGTGATGTCCATCCGCAGTTTTTGAATATCTGTGATGACGAATTGAAAAGCATTAATGAGATCAGCAATTATGATCTGGATATTGTCTTCCTTGCTTTACCGCATGGTGTGTCTATGGATTTTGTAGCCAAAAATCACCATCAAAAATTCAAGATCATCGATCTTTCCGGTGACTTCCGTTTGAAATCCAAATCAGATTATGAGCATTGGTATAAAATGGATCATCATTTCCCGAAAGGAATAGAAGATGCTGTTTATGGCCTACCTGAACTTTTCAGGGACCGAATAAAGGACAGTGAACTGGTAGCCAATCCGGGATGTTTCCCTACCGCCTCTATCCTACCCATCGCCCCGCTTGTGATGGAAGGACTTGTGGAAACAGATCATATTGTGATTGATGCCAAAACAGGTGTGACCGGTGCCGGAGTGAAAGCCAAGGAAGTAACGCATTTCCCAAATACCAACGACAATTTCAAAGCTTATGGCGTGAGCAACCACCGTCATACGATTGAGATCCAGGAAAAAGTGGGCGAATGCACCTCGGCAGCAGTGACTGTGCTCTTTACTCCTCACCTGCTACCGGTAGATCGGGGTATCATTTCGTCTGCGTACCTTAAGCCCAGGAAGAAAGTTGATCAGGAGTTAATCGACAAGGTATTTGCGGATCACTACGGAGCGGAGCCATTTGTGCGTTATCGCAAAGTCGTACCCCATCTAAAGCAAGTACGTGGCACTAATTTTTGTGATGTCTTTGCTCAATATGATGAAAGAACAAACACGATTATTACTATGGGTGTGATTGACAACCTGGTGAAGGGAGCTGCCGGACAGGCCATACAAAACATGAACATTATCATGGGACTTAACGAAACGACAGGACTGAGACAAGTACCTTTACAGCCATAAACGATACAGACTATTAGCTAATGGATTTTAGACATTAGAATTCTAGTGTTCTATATCACACTACCAAATACCAAACATTGAAAAGTCATGATACAAAATATAACAAACGTACGAGGGATCAAGTGCTGGGGAGCACACACCGGAGTAAAATCCATGCGACGTGACCTCGCCATCTTTGTTTCAGAAGTACCGGCCAAGGTATCGGCTACGTTTACCCAAAATCTTGTGGTCGCCGAGCCAATCAAGGTATCCAAAAAGAATCTGAAGGAGGGTAAGCATCTGGCTAAAGCACTCGTAGTCAATGCCGGAAATGCCAATGCAGTCACCGGTCAGCAAGGCAGAGAAGGTGCTGAGGCAATGGTCCGGGCTGCCGCAGAGGAACTGGATGTGCCAGAGAATCAGATACTGGTTGCCTCTACGGGCATTATTGGTCAGGAATTTCCCACTGAAGCAATTGTGGATGGAATCAAAGAGAACATGAAGAAGGTGACTGACAATAGTCGTGCGGGAAGCTTTGCGGCAAATGCGATTCTCACTACTGATACTTTCCCTAAGGAAGGGTTTGTGGAGTTTGAAATTGATGGAAAGACGATCCATATTGGAGGTATTGCCAAGGGGTCAGGTATGATTCACCCGAATATGGCGACGATGCTGTCATTTGCATTTACTGATGTGAACATCAGCCAGAAGCTACTCGACAAGGCATTTAAAGAAGCAGTGGATGATTCATTTAATATGATTACTGTAGATGGTGACACTTCTACGAATGATATGGCCTCGGTGATGGCCAATGGACTGGCTGAAAATAAATTGATCGAGGACGAAAAAGATAAGAACTACGCACTCTTTCGTGATAAGCTCAAAGAACTCATGATCCATCTCGCAAAGCTAATTGTATCAGACGGTGAAGGGGCCAGCAAATTCATCGAGTATAAGGTCACTGATGCTAAAAGTGAAAAAGAAGCACGTCAGCTGATCCGGGTAGTATCTGATTCTTCGCTAGTGAAAACCGCCATGTTTGGGCGAGACCCTAACTGGGGACGGATCCTGGCCGCTATGGGGCGGGCAGGTGTGAAATTCAATCCAGACAAAGTAGATCTTTACCTTGGCACCGGAAAAAATATGGTAAAGCTACTGGATCAGGGGACACCCGTAGAACAAGAAGTCTATGTAATGAAGCGCATTCTCAAGTCTGCGGATATCAATGTGCATATTAAACTGAACAATGGCAAAGAAGAAGCCGTGGGTTGGGGTACAGATCTTACCACTGACTATGTGATGTTCAATTCCGTTTATACAACCTGATAACCAACTCTTGAAATCCATTTCAGTTTGAAGGCTTAATCATTCTGCTGAAGGCTGAACATAATAATCGAAGGAGAATCTTCAATCCTACCTTTTCCATCGATGAAAAGGTAGGCCAAAAATCTAGCCCTGAGTTCATTTTTAAACGGTTTTGCTCGAAAAAAAAGAGTTAAAATATACCGGACCGATAGGCAGGCGATGGAGACACCAAGACCTCAGCGCGGAACCATATGCGCTGGCCCCACAATTACTATCAGGTCAACTTCTCTGTTTGTAATGGCCTGTCTCTTAATCCTGCCATGAAGATTTTCTTTTACGGCTAAATTGGGCATAAAAAAGCCTCTTAGATTGCTCTAAGAGGCCGAGCCACGAAGGCTAATAATAAACCGGGGCGCATAGCCGGCAGACTACGCGTCCCGGACTACGCGTCCCGGACTACGCGTCCCGGACTACGCATATCATTATTTTCACCGTCGGAGGGCTATCTTTTATCTGAATCAATAAGCATACTAATGGACTGAGCGATTCACTGTCGTGGCATATTGGGCTTCCTTATCTGGAATGGACATAAAAAAAGGGATGTTGAACTAACAACATCCCTTAATAATAAACTGGCAACGACTTACTCTCCCACCTGTTACGGCAGTACCATCAGCGCTGGCGGGCTTAACTTCTCTGTTCGGAATGGGAAGAGGTGGACCCCGCCGCAATAATCACCATAAACTCTTTGATGGTTTCGTTTAACCACCTGGTGTATCTGCCTGCTTTGTCTTGCGGCGGGGAACCCCACCACCTACGCGGCCCGGCAATAATCACCATAAACTCTTTGATGGTTTCGTTTAACCACCTGGTGTATCTGCCTGCTTTGTCTTGCGGCGGGGAACCCCACCACC
>NZ_JAMZMI010000007.1 GCF_024714475.1 Marinoscillum sp. MHG1-6
GAATTCGGATAACAAAGGATCGCTGAAAGCAATCCTGATGATCAACAATATTCAGCAAACCGCAACCCCGGTTGCAGGGCTGGCCGCCCGCGTTTGAATCCTGCGGAGGTCACTATGAAAGAAAAAACCCATTGCGAAGGCGATGGGTTTTCGTTTTTTGGAGCAATCGGAATTCATTCCAGATTAGACTGAAAAATGAAAACGGGTGCAAACAGTTTTTTCTTTCGGAATTCGGATAACAAAGGATCGCTGAAAGCAATCCTGCGGAGGTTATGATGAATGAGTTCGATGCTTATTAGTTATTATAGTAGTTAACCTTTAATTCCTTTTCCTTCCCCTTTCTCAATCGAATTAAAACTCCCCCATCCGAAGGACTAAACTTCTTTACTGGCATAAGCTCACTTTTTTTCCATTTTTCACCAGACTTTTTCCAAAGCAATAAGGTGGAGTAAATATTTCCTCCTTCGGGACTAAACTGAGAGGTAGCATTCAGAACAGTACTCTGATCACTCTCAGGATGCAACCCTGAACAGTTGACTATCTCAACCTCATCCCATCCCGCAAGAGGAACCATGGCCAACTGATACACGCCATTGTCAATAATGGTAGCCTTGTATTTCCCCAGGTCTCTTGTTGTAGTCCGAATTTCATCATCCAGTTTCGGTAATGCATAATGTCCCAGTCGCACCTCCATTGTTTTACTACTCAAATTCCTATCAACCCTCAAAACACCGTTTGGCATGGGCATTTCAGCCAGTTGTATATTAATTTCGGAGTCTGTCTCAAGTTCAACATCCCGGTAGTATACTCCTGACTCAAACTTCTTAAAGTCATAAAGGCGAAAAGCTTCCCATTTACCTAAAGCATTCTTAACAACATAATTCATTGCCACTTCTCCATTACTACCATCGGCTTGCCACGGAAAGGAGCTGTTGTAGGAAAGACGGTTGTAATTCTCAGATGACCTGAACTTTTGCCAGTCGTCCGCTACTTTTTCATGACACCACGCCCTTACTTCTGAAGCACCAATCCCGGTATAATTGGTAATCAGGATGTTCGTTTTGCCTTGAAAATGATTATAGACCTGATCGCTTTCAAAATCCGATTCCCAGGGCCCATTATTTTCTATAGATGTCCAGAAAGGATTGTCTTGCTGAATCAAAAGCCCTAAAAATGCCTTGCCCATCCAATAGACGCTTCCACGACAACTGTATATCTGAACTGCAGGTTCATAGTGGCCATAAAAACCTAACGTCGGCACATCATCTTTTAGAAAGCTTGGGTTTTGTAAAAACTGAAGCAACACCCCCGAAGAAATCCTGCGCATCCAACCATAATTGAAAGATTCGCCTTGCAATCCTGTAAATGGTAACGGACTGATGGAAGCGAATCGATAACTAATGCTTCTTCCCCACATGATCATTTTTCCGTCTTCGGAGAAAAGATATGGGTAATTGCCTTCCAGATCCTTGAAGTTACTTACAAATTGACCGGCTATGTCAGGGTAATTTTCTTTCCCAAAATACTCTGCCCAAATGATGCCATAAAGCTGAAAGGCCCACATACTGTAATAATCATAAGCAGGCGCATCATTATACCAACCATTTGACCGATAATGCTCCAGGGATTTTTGAAGATAGTCCTTCATCAGAACTTCATTGATTTCGTATCCCTGTTCCTTGAAAAAACTCAAAATGAAAATATTGAAAAAACGCCAGTTCGAAGGAATAGTAGGTCCATCTCCATAACTCAGCATGGTTGAAGCCAGTAAGTCTTTGTGCTGCTTTGAAAGTGGATCCCAAAGGGCCTCCGGGGCAACAAATAATGAAATAGCCAATGCCCCAAATTCAACTAAAATTTGACTTGGTCCTTCATCATGGGCTCGAGGTCTGATAAAAGACGCATGGGTCGAATCAAGCAAATTCAATATCTGGTGACGATAGTATTCGGAAACATTCACCCCATTCACAACCAGGCTTGGATTCTTCCGAAGCAAAGGAGCCGCAATGAATAACGTCCTACATAGCCCTTCAAGTTTTTCTGTGGGAATTTGATCTTCACTTGTTGGGTAGCTTTTCCCTGAAAGCTTAGGAAACTGCATAGGATCATCTATATCATCTATGTAACCGAAAGCTCCTTCAAGAAGGTATGACGCAGCATCATACCAATGCTTCATTGTCACCCCTGTATAAGGACTTAACTCATAATCTGGATCTGTTACCGAGAATACCTCCTTCTCATTTTCCTCCGAAATAATAGATTGAACCTGCGCATGTGAAAACAGGCTGGTTAGAATGAGACTAGTAATAATTGTAAGAACATCTATACATCCTCTATTCCTCATAATTATTTTATTTCTTTTTTATCATGAGCTACTTTCAGATCTAGCACATTAATAACACTACTACCTATCTCAGACAGTCCTTCTCCATCAACCTGTTCATTTTTTTGTAGCAAAAGGCTCAGAACCCCTTCTGTCACCCAAAATGAATGATCAAGGGTAGGCTCCCAGGAACCATAGCCGCCATCCGTCAAATCTGTAAGCGTCCATTCTCCTTTGAAGGGAGCAACATTTTGTGCTATTGACACTTTATTGCCCCTCTCATCATCCCTAAAAATGACGTAAACCACCGATTTTTCACCCAATACCAATTGCGGCCTGGAAATAGGGATTTTTTTTGTTCCCATTCCGCTGAGACTAAAGGGTTGGGATCGAAAACCGAGATTCTCCACTTCCCATTCACCCTGGTTTTGATAAACCAAATGATACTGAGGCACCTCACTACCCGGCGGTTTCCAATAACTCACAATATATGCTTCACCATCTCTGCTAACAGCCATGGATGTCTGATTGATCAGTTCGCTATTCATTGGAATCCTGCAAACTACCTCTGCTGAAGATTCGGTGATAGGTAATTCATAAGCTTCTCCATTTGATCTTTGCCAGCTAACTCCACCATCAAGTGAACGGGCATAACACATATCGTGGTTGGAAGCCACATCCGGACTTTCTCTCCACACCCAGGAAACATGAATAACTCCATCCTGATCCACACAAGCCTGCCAGTAGGCATTTCGCTGCCCTTCCCCGTCAATCAACATGTCTTGTAAGCGGGTCCATTGCTGATTCGCAGAACTGTACTTATTAATGACAAGGCTACCATTTCCCGAACCACCATCACGATAGAAAAAAAGCAAATCCTCATCCGGAAATCGGTAAAACTCCGGATAGGAAACCAATTGTTCCCTTTGCCCGGTCATGATCATTTCCTCCCCTAGTATGAGCGATCCAGGAGCAATACTCCGTGCATAACGAAGAGGAGTGTTGTGGTGGTCCCATGAAACATGGAGATAGCCATCTCCATCTACAGCAATGCTGATCGAATTGTGTGCATCTCGTGCATTGCCTTGGAATGGAGTTTCCTGAGTATGCCACGTAGAGCCCTTTAAGTTACGTTGCCCCAATATCAGCCTGGCCTCGGGGTCATAATAAGCAATGTATTGGGTGCTTTCTGTTGATACCAGGGAATTCTTTCTAAATATCACGGTATTCACCGAATTTTTTGCCCATCCATTACCCACTTCCGTCAGTGTTGAGACTGAAAGATTATGTTGTACAGTACACCCCGACAAAATCTCCACAGCACTCAGAACAGCCAAAACCAACAAGGCAGACCACCTTTCCTTTTGCACGATCCCAGGTAAAACTTGTTTATGCAGTTTACTCATTTTTAAATTCTTCTTCTGATCGATCCGATTGATAGCGCAACAATGCTTCTACATAATAATAATCTGCATACGACAGTGGCACATCCACTTCCGTATTGTCAGGCATGTTACCCACGCAATGCTTCAAAATGAAACCACCGTTTGTACCATCTTCAGAAAAATACTCCCGAGATGAAAGTGTTCTCAATATTTTCTCAGCCTCCGTGAATAATTGCTCAGAGTACTCCTGATCCACATAATCCTTTAGCTTCAAAAGCGCTGAAGCAATCACTGCTGCCGCCGAGGCATCTCTTTTTGCATTGGGGATGTCGGGCGCGTTAAAATCCCAGTATGGTATTTTGTCTTCCGGAAGATTTGGATGATTTAAGATGAAATTTGCAATGCCTGTAGCGTGCTCAAGGTATTTTGGGTCCTTTGTATACTGATACATCACTGTGAATCCGTACAGACCCCACGCCTGTCCTCGTGCCCATGATGATTCATCCGCATACCCCTGATCCGTATTTTTCATCTCTACCTCCCCGGTAATTGTATCATATGACACAACATGATAGCTGCTGTAATCCTGACGAAAATGATTGATTAAAGTGGTATCCGCATGAGTGATTGCCACCTTGATCAAAGCACTATCTTCATAGCTTTTACCTGCCCATAGCAGCATTTCCAGATTCATCATGTTATCGATGATTACCGGGTACGCCCATTTATCATTCCAGGGGGCGGGATCCCAGGAACGTATGGTTCCTACAGAGGGGTTGAACCTGGTGGCAAGGGACTTCGAAGATGTATATATAATATCCTCAAAACGTTTGTCTCCGCTTACCTTAAGAGCATTTCCGAAGCTGCAAAACATCATAAAGCCCAGATCATGGGTTGTCGTGTTAAACTGTTCCTTTTCAAGCACACGCAGTTTTTTAAGCGCTTCCCGGTAGAGAACGGCATCTCCCGTAGCCTGATAAAGATACAGAAGCGTCCCTGGATAAAATCCACTACACCACCAGTCAGAACTACTGGTTTTCAATTCACTATTTTCATAGGTCTTAGGAAACTGGCCTTCCGGTAAATCGGACATCAACTCTTTATATTGCGTTGCGGCCATGTGTATGCTCTTCTCTACCCAGTCAGTATTGCTATCCCCGGCATGCTCACCACAAGCAGATAAGGCAATCATCACAACACACCAGAGGGTTCTGAAATAATATCTCTTCATTTTTTTATTGTCAAAGCGACAATAATAGAGCTTTCAGAATTAACATAAAATTAAACCACCTCACCGGGCCACCCATCACCTGCGACTCGTTGCAGTCTCAACTGTCCAGATTTTAGAATTTGTCGTTCAAAAACGGACATTCTTTTTCATTTTGATCGTAAATATCAAATTATATTCCTGATTTTCAGACAATTACATTTTTTGGCATAGGGATTGGCTTTCATCACGTGCTATGATCACCTCCGAACAAAAACCTAACAAAAACCGAGTAAGGACATGGGTTCTTATTTTAGGAATCCTCATTGCAATTCTGATATCCTTGCATTCTCAGCTTTTTCCCAACCTGATATCCAACAGGCTTGGCCACCTACCACAAGTAGCTCAACAGCAAACCCATAGTTCAGCAGCAATTGAAAGTGCAACGAAAACTTTCCATAAGCAGCTTCTTATTATACTCAACGATCTAAGAAAATAAGTATTCAGTTCATTAGAACCGTAATAATCCATTAACTTTTCATACAACAAAATCAATACTATGACAAAGAGATTAACACGATCCAAAGACAGGATGATCGCAGGAGTTTGCGGCGGAATCGCACAATATTTGAATCTGGATCCTACTATTATACGAATCGCCTATGTCATCCTTACGATTTTCAGCTTCGGCTTTGGGGTATTGATTTACCTGATCCTGTGGATCATCATGCCAGAAGCCTGATCAGGTAAACCGGGAATAGGTTGTAATCCAACGATTGGGGACGTCTCCGTCTAACGCCTTTTCATAATCCGAATAATTGCATGGGATCATCCTGCTCCGCATAAAACCATCGGTTTCTTCCGGGTGAGGGACTTCCATCCACCACTTCTCTGAAATTTTACTTTTAAAGAATTTAATAGAAGACGGGTCTCCACCAAGTGGTACTTCATAGATCAGGTAGTCGTTTGACCTGAAGTTCTTATCTCCCTTGCGATTGTAAAAGCCTTCAATGAAGTACCATACCATGGTTGCTATCACAAAGGAGGTTTTCATACTGAGATCATCCCTTGATTGATCATATCCGTAGATACCTACTGAGCTTAACTTATCGTTCAATCCGGCATACCAGCAAATTTGGCATGCTTCCTCTCCCGTCAGACCATAAACCTTGGCATCCAATGCTCCAGGAGCGTATTGTGCTTGCAGTGCGGAGACATCAATACTCATCATATCGGCATCCCTGACCACAGGCTCCAGGTCCTTAATGTTTTCTTTGACCACTCCCAGGCGAATAGCCTCAAAGCTTAATCGTTCCATTAGATCAGATTCTGCTGATCCCACTAAGTACGACTGGTAGCCGAGGTGATAATAGTTGAAAAGATAGTTCGGATCATGTTTGATAATCCTTTGAATATGCGAACCAGATGGTAAATGACCTTTAGCAGGGTCACCCAGATCCAGTTTATTGTCAACATTCAAAACGGTGATCAGCTTATCCGCATCTTCATATCCGAAATATTGTCCCAGTGTCATATCATGTGACCCTCCAAAAAAGACTGGTACAATGTTATGCCTCATCAAGAAGCTACATACCTCTTTCAACCTCAGGTAGGTATCTTCCAGATCCGGTCCATTTCGAAAATTACCCAGATCAACCACTTTCAGTCCATCAGAGCCTTTTTTCAGGGAATAAAAGCTCTGCCGGATGGCATCCGGACCTTTAGCTATCCCCTCCCGGTGGTCCTCCTTCTCTCCTCTGCCTTCAACCAAACCAATTAACGCAATATCCAGCCCATCGTAATCAGGCATTGAACCCTGATTAATAAAAATGGATTGTCCTATACTACCTTGAATAGAAGTATCTATCTCAACATAAGGGGGAATGGGATCAAAGAAAAGTTTTAAGTCCAGGTCTTGCATGACAGCAAACTAAATAAAACTGTGAAATATTAGCAGATGCAATTTTAATGGAGCCCATCATTTATTGTTTATCCATCATTTCTTTACATAGAACTGTTAATTAAACAACAGATAGGCCAACTTTAAAACCATCCAATAGTACCTTTACAGAACCCTAACTGATGTAAGAACCAGTTACAAATAAACAAAAAAGGGAAAGCGTTGCTTTCCCTTTTTTTATCTGATGATTATCCACCGAAATCATCGAATCGAATATTCTCATCCGGGATTCCAAAATCCTCTCCCATTTTCTGAACCGCCGCATTCATCAATGGTGGTCCACAGAAATATAATTCAATTTCTTCTGGAGCATCGTGCTTGCTAAGGTATTGATCAATCACCGCCTGGTGAACAAAACCTAAGAAGCCATCTCCTTCTTTATCATCAACATCCTTTTTCACTTTCCAGTTATCTTCAGGAAGTGGTTCTGAAAGCACTATGTAAAAACTGAAGTTCGGGAAGTGTTTCTCAAGTTCGTAGAAGTGATCTAGATAGAACAGCTCTCTTTTTGATCTACCACCGTACCAGTAAGTTACCTTTCTTCCTGTTTTCAAAGTTTTGAACAGGTGATACAAATGAGACCTCATTGGTGCCATCCCTGCTCCACCACCAACGTAAAGCATCTCTGCTTCAGAAGGATTGATGAAGAATTCACCGTACGGTCCTGAAATTGTTACCTTATCACCAGGTTTTCTTGAGAAAATATAAGATGATGCAATACCCGGATTAACAGCCATCCACTTATTCGCAGCTCTATCCCAAGGTGGGGTTGCCACCCTAACGTTCAGCATGATCTCTCTTCCTTCCGCTGGATAAGAAGCCATGGAGTATGCACGTTCAACGATGTCAGTATTTTTCATTTTCAGATCCCAAAGACCGAATTTGTCCCATTCCATCTGGAATTTCTTTGGATCATCGTGCTCCTCAGGGTGAGCCGTAATATCTATGTCTTTGTAATGTACCTCACATTCAGGAATTTCAATCTGGATATAACCTCCAGCCTGATAATCCATGTCTTCAGGAATCTCTACCACAAATTCTTTAATGAATGAAGCCACGTTGTAGTTTCTTACCACAGTCGCTTCCCATTTCTTGATACCGAAGATTTCTTCAGGTATCTCGATTCTCATATCTTGTTTTACCTTGACCTGACATCCTAATCGAACTCCTTCCTTTTGTTCAGAACGACTCAGGTGGCCCAACTCAGTAGGTAATACTTCTCCGCCACCTTCTACTACAGTACACTTACACTGGGCACAGGTTCCTCCACCTCCGCAGGCAGATGGCAAGAAAACCTTTTGACCAGAAAGAGTAGATAGAAGGGAAGATCCAGCTGAAACGGTAACAGGATTGGCTTCGTCTCCATTAATAATAATATTGACCGGGCCTGATTGCACCAATTTGGACTGAGCAAACAGAAGGATCAACACCAAAAGGAGGATTACTGCTGTAAAAGCGATAACCGCTGTGATAACTACTGATGACATAGGTAAAAACCTTTATGAGTTTATTAAAACGCGACAAATATAGTTGATAACCATAGAGAGTGAAAGCCCATACTTCCTAAATGTCTCGTTGATTTTCAACTATTTTCGTTCGATATAAATCAATCCTGGATTACTTGCTTAATAGATTAAGCAGCGAAGTAAGCTTTGTTTTAAGCTGGCGTCTATCCACAATAAAATCAAGGAAGCCATGATCCAAAACAAATTCCGCACTTTGAAAGCCCTTTGGGAGATCCTTACCGATCGTTTCCCTGATTACTCTAGGTCCGGCAAAACCAATTAAGGAACCCGGCTCTGCAATATTGAAATCCCCCAGCATAGCAAAAGATGCTGTCACACCACCGGTAGTTGGATCAGTCAATAAAGAGATGTAAGGAATTTTAGCTTCCGACAACAATGCAAGTTTGGCAGAAGTTTTTGCCATTTGCATTAATGAGAAGCCTGCCTCCATCATACGTGCACCACCTGATTTCGAAATCATCAGGAATGGTATCTTGTGCTCCAATGAATAATCTATCGCTCTTGCGATTTTCTCTCCCACCACAGAACCCATTGATCCTCCGATGAAAGCGAAATCCATACAAGAAACCACGAGATCAAGACCGTTCATCTTACCATGCGCAGATCTTACCGCATCCTTAAGACCGGTTTTCTTCTGGCTAGCTGCGATTCTGTCCGGGTATTTCTTAGTGTCCACAAACTTTAGAGGGTCAGCCGAGCTCAAATTTTCATCCAACTCTTTGAATTTGTTTCCGTCGAAGAGTATTTCAAAATACTCTGCAGATCCGATTCTCACATGATAATCGTCGTCGGGACACACATATGCGTTGTTCTTGAGCTCACGCATATGAATGATGTTTCCTTTAGGTGTTTTATACCAAAGTCCGTCAGGTGCTTCTTTCTTGTGCTCTGTAGGAGTTTGGATTCCTTTGTCTTGTCTTTTAAACCAAGCCATAAGTAGATCAAATTGTCAGGGTCGCAAAGCTAAGTGAAAAGTTGAAGATCGTCTAAGAATGTTAATCTTTAACATCCTCATAATCCACATACTCTCCTCCTTTAATGCTCCCCGGGTTTTTGGTGTTATTATCAGGCACATAATCGATACTCACATTACCTCCTGATGGTTTGTGCTTTGGCGCCTGATGATTGTTTTGATTATATACTTTTTGCTGCTGAAATGCATTCGCAAACAGCAACCTCACTACAAACCCAACGAGTTTGTAAATGAGGTAAGCGATCAATAGAAATTTAATTAATACCCAAATCATAGTAACCTTCTAACTTATCTAGACAGGTAGAGGTTTCGTTCTGCGTAAATTTCCATGAAATAGTCGTCCATCAGATCATCGATAAAATAGATCGCCTCTCCGGTAGATTTCATCTCTGGTCCAAGCTCCTTATTTACATTCGGGAATTTATGGAATGAGAATACGGGCTCCTTGATGGCATACCCCTTCTTAACCGGCTTGAAGTCAAAGTCAGTCACCTTCTTCTCACCCAGCATCACCTTCGTCGCATAATTCACATATGGCTCCTGGTAGGCTTTACAAATAAACGGCACAGTACGTGACGCACGTGGATTGGCCTCGATGATGTAAACTTTATCATCCTTGATAGCGAACTGGATATTGATCAAACCGACTGTCTTCAATGCTTTCGCGATCTTAACAGTGTACTCCTCGATTTGTCTCATAACAAGGTCTCCCAGGTTATACGGTGGAAGAACTGCATATGAGTCACCGGAATGAATACCTGCAGGCTCTATATGCTGCATGATTCCAATGATGTACACATTTTCTCCATCACAGATCGCATCAGATTCCGCTTCGATAGCTCCCTCAAGGAAGTGATCCAGTAGGATCCGGCCGTCAGGCTTGTCCTTAAGAAGGTTCACCACGTGTTCCTCCATCTCCTGCTCGTTGATCACAATTTTCATGCTTTGACCACCAAGAACATAACTTGGTCTTACAAGCATAGGATACCCGATCTCTCTTGAAAGTTCGATTGCCTGATCACCATCCTCAACCGTTCCGTATTTTGGATAGGGGATGCCTTGCTCCTTTAATAGATCTGAGAATCTTCCTCTATCTTCTGCAAGATCAAGCGCATCATAGCTGGTACCAATAACCTTGATACCATATCGTTCCAGCTTCTCAGCCAATTTCAATGCTGTCTGTCCTCCCAACTGAACAATCACTCCAACTGGCTTCTCATGAAGAATGATGTCATAGATGTGCTCCCAGAAAACAGGTTCGAAATAAAGCTTATCCGCAACATCAAAATCAGTTGATACCGTTTCAGGGTTACAATTGATCATGATCGTCTCATAACCGCATTCCTTTGCAGCCAGAACCCCATGAACACAAGAGTAGTCAAACTCGATACCTTGCCCGATTCTGTTAGGACCTGACCCAAGTACCACTACCTTTTTCTTATCACTGGCCTCAGACTCATTTTCCTCATCAAACGCAGAGTAATAATAAGGTGTCTGAGCTTCGAACTCAGCAGCACAGGTATCCACGAGTTTATAGACACGCTTGATGCCTAAGTCATTCCTTTTAGCGTAAACCTGGCTCTCCAGACAATTCAAAAGGTGCGCGATTTGTCTGTCAGCGTAGCCCTTTTCTTTGGCCTCCTTCAAAAGTTCCTTCGGAAGCTCGTCAAGTGAAAACTTCTCGATCTCCTTTTCCAACAAGAGTAACTCCTCTATCTGGTGCAGGAACCAAGGGTCAATTTTCGTAAGCTTATGGATCGTCTTAAACGGAATGCCCAATTTGAACGCATCATAAATATGGAAAAGTCTGTTCCAGCTAGGATGCTCCAGGCTATAAAGAATGGCTTGTTGGTCTTTAAGTTCTCTACCATCAGCACCAAGACCATTTCTCTTGATCTCAAGTGACTGACAAGCCTTTTGTAATGCCTCCTGGAAGTTTCGACCGATACCCATGGCCTCACCCACTGACTTCATCTGAAGTCCCAATTTTCTATCTGATCCCTGGAACTTGTCGAAGTTCCAACGTGGAATCTTTACAATCACGTAATCCAATGCCGGTTCGAAGTAAGCAGAAGTCGTTTTCGTGATTTGGTTTTTCAATTCATCAAGGTTGTATCCAATTGCAAGCTTTGCAGCAATTTTAGCAATCGGATAACCTGTTGCTTTCGAAGCAAGCGCTGATGATCTCGATACCCTTGGATTGATCTCAATACCAATGATATCATCTGTTTCAGGGTGAACAGAGAACTGCACGTTACACCCTCCGGCAAACTGACCGATCGCATTCATCATCGTTTTTGCCATGTCACGCATTCTCTGATATACAGTATCAGGAAGCGTCATCGCAGGCGCTACGGTAATAGAGTCACCCGTGTGAACACCCATTGGATCGAAGTTCTCAATAGAACAAATGATGATGATATTGCCCAGATTGTCTCGAAGAAGCTCTAACTCATATTCTTTCCAGCCCAGAATACTTTGCTCCACCAATACCTCGTGGATTGGGGATGCCTGTAATCCGGCATTCAGAGCTTTATCAAATTCTTCGGGAGAATTCACAAATCCTCCTCCATAACCACCAAGTGTGTAAGAAGGTCGGATAACCAAAGGAAACCCAATCTCCTGTGCAATTTCTTTTCCTTTCAGGAATGAAGTGGCTGTTTCACCTTTACAAACCCCTACTCCGATTTCCTGCATTTTCAGACGGAACTTCTCCCTGTCCTCAGTGGTTTCAATCGCGCCGATATCGACCCCGATCATTTTGACTCCGTATTTATTCCAAATTCCAGCTTTATCACAATCGATAGCCAGGTTAAGCGCAGTTTGCCCTCCCATAGTAGGGAGCACAGCATCGATTTGGTGTTTTTCAAGTATCTCCTTGATAGACTGCTTGGTCAATGGCTTGAGGTAAACGTTGTCAGCCGTTACCGGGTCAGTCATGATCGTAGCAGGATTGCTGTTAATCAGGGTTACTTCTATGCCTTCTTCACGAAGAGACTTTGAAGCCTGAGAGCCTGAGTAATCAAACTCACACGCCTGACCAATAATAATGGGACCACTCCCGATGATTAGAACTGACTTAATACTTGAATCTTTTGGCATTAGTGTAGATGTGGTGGTTACTAAAAGTACAAATTGACGCAAAAGTAAGTCACGAGTCCGAGACAGGAAAAGTTAAATTTTGAAAATTTAGCATTGTGCCAAATTATGCATTCTAAAAAGTGCCCTAATGCCACTTCAGTTGCCAAAATTATTTTTACTCTTACCTATGTCCTGTCCTGAGAAAATCCTTTTACGATTGCAACTGCAGGCTAAACCATCAAAAAGGCTAAAAGTTTAAATAGGTATAGCTTATCCTTGACTACTACCTTACATTAGAGATGAAAAAAATTGAGATGAGAAAAATAGTCCTTTACATAGCGATAAGCCTCGATGGTAAAATAGCGGATACTGAGGGAAGCGTTGACTGGCTCGAATCACTCCCCAATCCTGATCAAAATGATTATGGTTACCCCGCTTTGCTTGATCGCGTGGACACCACCATTATGGGAAACGCAACCTATCGGCAGGTGCTGTCTTTCCCAATCGAATTTCCTTACAAAGACAAAAAGAACTTTGTGATCACTCGAAATGCAGAGCTGGTGGAAGATGAATATGCCACTTTCGTTTTTAGCGATCATATCACCTTCATACAAGAACTCAAACAACAGGTCGGAAAGGATATCTGGTTAATTGGAGGAGCGGAAGTCAATACACTTTTGAACCAGTCTGATCTCATTGATGAATACATGGTATTTGTCATGCCGATTATTTTAGGAAAGGGAATACCGCTTTTTTCAGATCACCAATCAATGAAACGGCTCCAATTAATAGAGAACAAAAGGTATAAATCAGGCGCATCTTTACTGCATTACCGCAATAATTGAAGTGCTCCTTTGGGTGGTTCCAACAAAATCACGACCGCTTAAACGGAATATAGACTGATCAAAAAGCCTGATTTTTACTAACGCCTCGGTTACCTTACATTGTACATGATTTGACGTTGTTTTATTAGTGTGAAAATTGTCATGTAGAAAAAGCCAGAGGACACTGGCTTTTTCTCGCATGGCGATGTTAGGTCCAGCTTTCAGATTTTACTTATCCTGCTTTTTATGCTCCACCAAAAGTTCTTGATTCTTGTTCTCCTCACCTCATTATCCATTCTGGTAAATCGAGCCCTGGCTCAACCCGGGCTGTACATGCCTATTGAATTCAAAAGAGCCTATGATAATGGCACCAGAACCTGGGATGGGACGGTATCCTCTACCTACAAGCAAAATAGTAGCCGATATGATATCAGCGCTGTAGTAGACCCAGCAACCAGACAACTGACAGCTTCCGGGAAAATCACCTATTTCAATTATCAGGATGTGGCTTTAGATAAAATAGTTTTCCATTCCTATAAAGACCTATATGATGACGGGATGATTATCTCCAAGCTGAAGATCGACGGTCAGGAAATAGATATTAATGACAGTAAAAGGGTCAAAAAAAGTGCAACCTATTACAACATATCTCTTGAGAACAACCCATTAATCCCAGGAGACTCCCTGGTATTGAAAGTAGATTGGAGCATTACTATTCCTGAAAAAGTAGATCGGGATGGTGCCTATGATGAAACCAGCATGCTGGTGGCCTACTGGTATCCGGAAATTGCCGTGTTTGATGATGTCTTCGGATGGGATATGATTGATTTTGACGGAAAAGCAGAATTCTATCATGACGTTTCAGATTTTAATATCGAAATCACCATCCCGGACAATTATATCATCTGGGCATCTGCGGCACCATCTAATGGATATGAAATATTCCCGGGTAAAATCCAGAACAGGCTAGGACAAGCTAAAAAATCCAATGAAAAAGTAGTTATTGTAAGTAACAAAGACATCAAAAAAGGTCTTAAAATGCGCACCAATGTATGGAAATATAGCCTTGAAGATTTCCCGGATTTCGTCTTTTCGTTTAGCGATCACTACTTGTGGGAGGCCTGCACTTATACCGATGAAATGGGGACCTACTTTTTGAATTCAGCATACCATCCAAAAAATAAGAGTTTCGGATTGGTGCTGGATATTGAAAAAGAGGGACTCCAAACCTTTCATAACGATTTCCCTGTTCATCCCTTCCCATATGAACATTTTGTGGCTTTCAATGGCGAGATCGGTGGTGGAATGGAATTTCCGGGAATGTGTAATGACCACGCCAGAGCAAATTATCGAGCAGAAGGTGTTCCCTATTCTGACTATGAAGCCAACAAACTATTGACAATTCATGAAATGATGCACATGTATTTTCCCTTTCTCATGGGCATCAATGAAAAACGCTTTGCATGGATGGATGAGGGAATGGCCGAATTTGCAGAAGACTACTTCACCAATGTTAACCTTGAGTCTTACAAAAGTCGTGAACGATTCGCCTCCTATGACAATCCTCCACTGATGGTTCAGACTTATTCGATCCCAAAAAATTACGGAGTAAATTCTTATGACATTGCTTCACAATCCTACCATGCACTACTTCATTTACTAGGAAAAGATACGTTTACTCGCTGCCTAAACACCTTCATGGATCGTTGGAAGAATAAACACCCGACACCTTATGATTTTTTCTTCACTTTCGATGACGTGTCCGGACAGGACCTTACCTGGTTTTGGAAGGCATGGTATTTTGATTGGGGATATCCTGACGTGGCCATAAAAAGTTTTAAAGATGGGAAATTGGTAATTGAAAATGTGGGCGGGCGTCCCATTGCAGTAGAAATTCATATTACCTATCAGGACGATAGTCGGCTTAAAATCATGACCAGTCCGGAGGTTTGGAAAAATAAAAGCCTCTACACTACCACCATTAGCAATTCAATCAAAATAAAGAATATTGAACTTAAAACTATGAATGGCCCAGACGCCATTAACAGTAACAATCACTGGAGGGCTGAATAGGCTAATTTTATTATCTTTCCGAAAAAAGAATTCAAATATGAAAAGTGGACTTATTAGAGGACTTGTATTGGTTCTGGTGGGCGGATTTGTAATCTACTGGGCTATTACGCATTCACCAAAAGCGGGACTTGGACAAATCATTAACAATGAACTCTCTGGTTCTTACACAATGAGTTCAGGCTCCTATTATGCCTCCCTGATTGCCGGGGCTATTCTGGGTTTGCTTGGACTTCTGAGAGTTTACAAATCGATGAAATAAAATATCAACCCTTTTATTAAAAGGAAGATCGGAAGGTCTTCCTTTTTTGTTTGAGGCATACTAATAATGACTGGAGCAAAAGAGAGCATAAAAACCATCTATTTCAGTATCATAGGTAACTCATTGTTGGCTATAGTCAAAGGTGCTGCCGGTTTCTTCGGTCATTCCTATGCGCTGATAGCAGATGCCATTGAATCAACCTCGGACATTTTCTCCTCCTTTTTGGTGTTGCTTGGACTCCGATATGCCAAACGCCCTGCAGATGAAAACCATCCCTACGGTCATGGTAAAATTGAGCCTCTGATAACATTTATCGTAGTTGCCTTTCTGGTAACCTCTGCGACTATTATCGCCTATGAAAGCATTGAAAGGATACAAACACCACACAAAACACCTGCACCCTGGACCCTGATCATACTAGGGCTCATTATCATTTGGAAGGAAGTTTCTTTCAGAATCGTCTTGAGAAAAAGCAAACGAACGAATAGTTCTTCCCTCAAGGCAGATGCATGGCATCATCGAAGTGATGCGATTACATCTGTGGCTGCATTTATCGGTATTGCTATAGCCCTTATTATGGGGGAAGGTTATGAAACAGCTGATGATTGGGCGGCTCTTTTTGCTTCAGGATTTATACTATACAATAGTTACCTTATATTCAGACCTGCACTCGGTGAGATAATGGATGAACACCGATATGAAGATCTGGTAGACGAAATCAGAATCATCTCAGGAAATGTGCCTGGAATTCTCGGCACTGAAAAATGCTATATTAGAAAAACGGGAATGGTCTTTCATGTCGACCTACATGCCATAGTCAATGCTGAAATTAGCGTCAAAGAAGGACATAGCCTGGCCCATGTATTGAAAGATACTTTGAAGGAACAACTTCCTCAGGTGGGAGAAGTACTGATCCATATTGAGCCTTCTGCCTAGTTGCCTGATACAAAAAAAGGGACCCAAACGAGTCCCTCTTATTCTGATTATATCTAAAGAATTAAATATGCAATGGTCTGTTCTCAGTAGCTGCAAGGCAAGCTTCCTTAACCGCTTCCATGTAGGTTGGGTGAGCATGAGACATTCTCGAAACATCCTCTGCTGATGCCCGGAATTCCATCGCGGTAACTGCCGACGCAATCATATCTGCAGCTCTGGCTCCAATGATATGGACGCCAAGAATTTCATCCGTCTCCTTGTCAGCCAACACCTTCACAAGCCCATCAACGTCCATTGAGGCGCGAGCCCTTCCCAGGGCCTTAAATGGAAACTTACCTGTTTTATAAGCTCTCTTTTGCTCTTTTAGCTGCTCTTCGGTAAAACCTACACCTGCCACTTCCGGCCAGGTATAAACGACTCCCGGGATCAGGTTGTAATTAATATGAGGCTTTTGACCCATCATCTGTTCTGCAACAAAAACGCCTTCCTCCTCAGCCTTGTGCGCAAGCATAGCTCCTTTCACAACATCGCCAATTGCCCAGATATTGTCCACATTAGTTTTCAAGTGCTCATCAGTCTCAATCTGGCCTCTTTCTGTCACTTTTACGCCGGCATTCTCCAATCCAAGCCCATCTGTGTAGGGTCTTCTACCAATTGAGACAAGACAATAATCTCCTTTCAACTCCAACTTATCTCCCTTAGGTGTATCTGCCGTAACTGTCACCTCTTTTCCTTTGGCCTCAACCGCAGTCACTTTATGGCTTAGATAGATATCAAAACCCAGTTTTTTCAGAGATTTCTGAAGTTCCTTACCCAGCGTGCTGTCCATCGTCGGGATAATGTTATCCAGAAACTCCACTACCGACACCTTAGCACCTAATCTTGCATATACCGACCCCAATTCCAGACCGATCACTCCTCCTCCGATAATCACAAGGTGCTTGGGTACCTCTTTGAGTTCAAGTGCTTCTGTACTCGTGATTACTCTTTTCTTATCCAATTTGATGAAAGGAAGTGTCGAAGGTTTGGAACCTGTTGCGATAATCACTTTATCTGTAGAGATGGTTTTTTCTTCTTGACCTGTAACCTTAATAGTGTTTTTATCCACAAATGATCCCAGACCGTGATGAACATCGATCTTGTTCTTGCTCATCAGGTAGTTGATGCCCTCAGTGTTTTGCTTTACTACATCCGTCTTACGGGCAATCATTTGCTTGATGTTCACCTTTGGTTTGGCGATATCAATGCCATGCTCTTTGAACGTATGCTCTGCATTATGAAAATGCTCAGAGGAATCCAAAAGTGCTTTGGACGGAATACAACCTACATTGAGACAGGTACCTCCCAATGTGTCGTATTTTTCAATAATGGCAGTTTTCAGGCCAAGCTGGGCGCATCTGATTGCGGCCACATATCCTCCGGGTCCTGACCCGATTACTGTTACATCGTATTGCATGTTTTTCAATTTTTAGTACCAGGTACTTAGGTATTTGGTACAGGGATGAATATTTATTTTAATGAACATTGTAATGCGAAAATCATCTTACGAACCAAGTCCACATTATCATTCAATATTTCCACTTTGCTGGTACTGGAATACCCAAATCTGGCAGAAAGTATCAGTTGCGTTTCTAACTCAAACAAAGACCCAACAGCTATCCCTAAAAACTGCCTGAATTCTCCATTAGTATTTCTTCCAGCTCCTTCTGCAATATTGGAAGGCACAGAAACAGATGATCGCCTCATTTGAGCTATCAGACCAAATTTTTCATCAGAAGGAAAGCCTTCAGTTAACCGATAGCCTTTTCACTCAATTTAATCGCCATTTTCCATACCTCCAGATTCTTATACTTGTGCATCTATGTACTTTGTACTAACGTACCAAATACTTTATACTCCAAGCAA
The DNA here is from genome assembly GCF_024714475.1 of Marinoscillum sp. MHG1-6. GTDB lineage: Bacteria > Bacteroidota > Bacteroidia > Cytophagales > Cyclobacteriaceae > JAMZMI01. Next base: position 18,453 of record NZ_JAMZMI010000007.1, read on the forward strand.
AAGGCGAGTCGGATCTTCCAATAGTTGCTTAACTCTCACCAGGAAGCTCACAGACTCACGTCCATCGATAATTCTATGATCATAAGACAACGCAACATACATCATCGGCCTGATCACCACCTGACCATTTTCTGCTACCGGTCGCTCAACGATATTGTGCATTCCGAGAATCGCAGACTGTGGCGCATTGATGATAGGTGTTGACATCATTGAACCGAACACCCCACCATTCGTGATAGTGAACGTACCACCTTGCATTTCTTCGATGCTCAACTTATTATCACGAGCTTTCATCGCAAGTCTCACAACTTCCTTTTCGATCTGATTGAAATTCAGCGATTCAGCATTTCGAATTACCGGAACCACCAGCCCTTTTGGAGCAGATACTGCTATCGAAACATCGCAGTAGTCACTGTATATGATCTGATCGCCATCGATCATGGCATTAACCGCAGGCCACTCCTGAAGTGCCATGGTACAAGCCTTCGTGAAGAAAGACATAAAGCCCAGACCTACTTCATATTTCTCCTTGAACTGCTCTTTGTATTTTTTTCTGAGCTCCATGATCGGTGCCATGTTCACCTCATTGAAAGTGGTCAGCATGGCTGTTTCGTTCTTCACAGAAACTAGTCTCTTCGATACAGTTTTACGAAGGGAAGACATTTTTTCACGTCTTTGCTCACGAGTAGCGCCAGAGCTAATTACTGGTGGGGCTATCTCAGGTTTCTTCTCAGGAGCCGGTGACGCCGCAGGTTTTGTTGCCGGAGCTGCCTTTTCAGCTTTCAGCGCATCTTCTTTCGTGATACGTCCGTCCTTGCCTGTTCCATTCACATCAGCGGGAGATAGACCTCTCTCACTGAGAATCTTGGCTGCTGCCGGGGAAGCATGACCAGCGGCATAAGAATCGCTTGAAGCCGTCGGAGCACTCGATGCTGCGGCTGGCGCTGATTCATTTGCAGCAGATGAAGCTCCCTCAGCAACTTCAATCTTACAAAGCGGTGCACCGATTTCCAGGGTATCTCCTTCTTGAGCAATAATTCTTAGAACACCCCCTGCTTCTGCAGTCAGATCGAATGTTGCCTTATCGGATTCAATCTCAGCGATCACCTCATCAAGTTCCACAGTGTCTCCATCAGCCTTTTGCCATGCTGAGATTGTCACCTCATTGATGGACTCTCCAACAGCCGGAACGTTCATCTCAATGACTTCTCCGGTTGCCTTGGACTCTTTTGGAGCTTCTTTCTTAGGAGCAGGAGCTTCCTTCGCTTGAGACTCATCTATTTCGCATAGCAATCCACCAATTTCAAGTGTATCACCCTCCTGCGCTTTAATATGAAGCACACCAGCAGCTTCGGCTGTTACTTCAAATGTCGCTTTATCTGATTCCAACTCACAGATCACCTCATCCATCTCTACATAATCACCATCTGCTTTTGCCCATTGAGCGATCGTAACCTCTGATATAGATTCACCTACTGTAGGTACTTTTATTTCTAGGCTCATGATATTGTTGTCAATTAAATTTCAAATGCTTTTTTAACTATTCCTGATTGCTCATCCTTATGCACTTTGGCATAACCTGTCGCCGGAGAAGCAGATTCCTTTCTGGAGATATACTCAAGATCAAGTCCCGAAACCCTGATCATGAAGCCCTTAGCTCCCATGTTTTCAGGCTCTTCCTGTACCCATACCAATTTAGGGTTGGAGTATTTCTTCAAAATCTTGTTCAACTGAACTTTAGGGAAAGGATATAACTGCTCAAGACGTACTACTGCCACATCTTTTCTTTTCTGTTTTTGTTGCTCTTCCAACAAGTCAAAGTAAATCTTACCCGTACATAGTAGCACCTTTTTCACCTCCTTATTGGTCACGTAATCATCTCCAATTACCTCCTGGAACGACCCTTTAGTGAAATCCTCAAGTGGCGAGACCACTTTTGGGTGACGAAGCAATGACTTAGGTGAGAATACCACACATGGCTTTCTGAATTCCCAGGTAACTTGTCGTCTTAACAAGTGGAAGAGGTTAGCCGGTGTTGTAATGTCCGCAACAACCATATTTTCCTGAGCGGTCATCTGTAGATAACGCTCCATTCTGGCACTTGAGTGCTCCGGACCCTGCCCCTCATATCCATGAGGCAGCAACATCACCAAACCATTCATTCTTTGCCATTTGGTTTCGGCAGAGGTAATGAACTGATCGATCATTACCTGAGCACCATTAGAGAAGTCTCCGAATTGCGCTTCCCACAGCACTAATGCATTTGGCGTCGCCATGGCATAACCATATTCAAAGCCCAATACACCATACTCAGAAAGCAGAGAGTTGAAAATTCTGAACGGCTCCTGCTTTTCCTGGATATGATCAAGATTACTGTATGGCTCATTCGTATTACTATCGAATAATACCGCATGTCTGTGAGAGAAGGTTCCCCTTTTCACGTCCTGTCCGGACATCCTCACGATTTTACCCTCCGCCAGTATTGAACCATAAGCAAGCAATTCAGCGTCAGCCCATGTAAGTATTTTCTTTTCTGTAAAGTTGGCTTTACGTTCTTTCAACAGTTTTTCAATCTGTCTCAAAGGTTTGAAGCCCTTAGGAATACTCATCAAAGCATTCGATACCTTACCCAGAACTTCATCAGAAATTCCCGTTTCCGGGGATTGATCAAAGTCCTCTTTTTTCGATCTACGTAGGAAATGCCATTCCTCCTCAATTTTCTGAGGTTTATATGGAAGTGGTTTTTGCTTTACTTCATCCAGTCGATCCTGAAGGAGCTTTTTAAATTCTTTATCCAGCTTGGTCGCTTCAGAGTCGCTGACATCACCTCTTTCGATCAGTTTCTTCACATAGATCTCACGAGGGTTTGGATGCTTGGCAATCACATTATAGAGCTTCGGCTGTGTGAATTTTGGTTCATCACTTTCATTGTGTCCGTGTCTTCTGTAACAAAGCAGGTCAATGAAGAAATCCTTGTGGAATTTTTGTCTGTACTCCACCGCAAGACCCACCGCAAAGTTGATTGCTTCTGCATCATCACCATTAACATGGAGTACCGGTGCATCGACAATTTTTGCAAGGTCTGTACAATAGATACTTGATCTCGCATCATCGTAGTCAGTGGTAAACCCTACCTGGTTGTTGATGACAAAGTGAATGGTTCCTCCTGTTCTGTAACCATGAAGCATGGACATTTGGATACATTCGTAAACAATACCCTGACCGGCGACTGCCGCGTCTCCATGGATCAGGATTGGAATAGCTTTAGAGGCATCACCACGATATTCATCATCAATTTGCGCTCTGGTATAACCCAAAACAACCGGATCCACCGCCTCAAGGTGTGACGGGTTTGGTGCCAGCTTCACATATATCTTTCTACCTGATGGTGTTTGGATATAACTGGAGTAACCCAGGTGATACTTAACATCACCATCTCCCATCGTCAAATCAAGCTCTGCGTTACCCTCAAATTCAGCAAACACCTCATCATAGGTTTTACCCATGATATTCGTGAGCACATTAAGTCTTCCACGGTGAGCCATACCAATGATAACCTCCTCGGCACCGAGCTCTGCAGACTTATTAATAATTTTATCCAGGGCCGGAATGGTGCTTTCTCCACCTTCAAGTGAAAATCGCTTTTGTCCCAAAAACTTCGTATGAAGGAAGTTTTCGAATACCACAGCCTCATTCAGCTTAGTAAGAATTCGTTTTTTCTCAACCGTTGGAGGCATGACATCAACACCTTCTAATTCCACTTTGGTTTTCATCCATTCGAAAATATCTGAATTCCTCAGGTGGTTATACTCATACCCTATATGTCCCAGGTAAACATCTTCCAGTCGCTTAAGGATGTCCTTGAGTTTAGCTTTTCCTAGTCCGATCTCAGTTCCGATCTCGAACTCATCTTCAAGGTCAGCCTCTGACAGACCGAAATTAGAAAGCTCCAACCGCACAACGTGCTGTCTTCTTTGTCTAACCGGGTTGGTATCTGATTTCAAATGAGCTCTTGATCTGTGAGCATAGATCAAGTTTCGAACAGATATTTCCTTTGAACCTACAACGACCTGATCAGCTGCAACAGGACCGCCATTGCCATGAACCTGTGAAAACTCAAAACCCTCAAAAAATTTCTGCCAGGAAGGATCGACACTTTCGGGGTTTTCTTTGAATGACTGATAAAGCGCTTCTATAGAGCTTACATCAGCATTAGCTATGTATGAAAATTTATCCATTTTGATATGTGGGACATTCGGGTCTCATTGTTTGAGGGTTCAAAGGTATGCACATAGTTTTACATTTGAAAACCGTGTAAGCGAATATGCGAATTCTGTATAAATTGTGCTTTAAAAGCTTCATGTTCATCACCACCAATAAATCACAGAAAAACAGCCTATTAACATTAAATACAGCCCCTATTGTTTTTAGGTTTATTTACTTATCTTTGCGCTCCTTTTAAAGTAAAATTTTGAATGGACGTGTTCCATAAACAAAACAAATTATGCCTGTAAAAATCAGACTAGCGCGTCGAGGACGCAAAAGACAAGCTATCTACGACATCGTAGTAGCTGACTCAAGATCACCACGAGATGGTAGATTTATTGAGAAACTGGGTTCTTATAACCCAAACACAGACCCTGCATCTATCACTCTAAGTGAAGATAGAGCATTGAACTGGGTAATGAATGGAGCTCAGCCTACAGATACTGCAAGAGCTATCCTTTCTTACAAAGGAATCCTTTTCAAGAAGCACCTTCAGGTTGGTGTAAACAAAGGAGCTATCACTCAGGAAGAAGCTGATAAAAAATACCAGGACTGGGTAGCTGGTAAAGAAGCTCAAATCCAGGGTAAAGTAGACAAGTTAGCAAAAGCAAAAGCAGATAAGGCAAAAGCCACTCTTGAAGCTGAAACTAAAGTTAACCAGGCTAGAATTGATGCTCAACTTGCTAAAAAGAAAGAAGAAGAAGCTGCACTGGCTGCTGAAGTAGCTGAGGCAAATGCTGATGAAGCTGAAACTGCATTGGCAGAAGAAGGCGAAGAGGCTGCTGGCGAAGTTGAAGCTAAAGCATCAGAAGAAGAGGCTCCTACCGCGGAAGAAGCTCCTGCAGAAGAAGCTGCATCTGACGATAGCGAAGAAGCAAAAGCGGAATAATCCACTATCATGGGTTTTGACGAGTGCTACCTTCTGGGTAAAATTCTCAAGACACATGGTCTGGCCGGTGAGCTAGTCGCTCATTTGGATGTGGATGACCCCACACAATATCAAGAATTGGAATCAGTTTTCGTTGACCTCAACGGCAAGCTGGTTCCTTTTTTTATTGAATCCCTCGCCATCAGAGGCGATAAGGCCTATCTGGCCATTGAGGACATCGAGAGTCGTGACGAGGCAGCTACACTTACCGGTTGTCCCTTATACCTAACACTTGACAACCTACCCAAATTACTGGACGGTCAATACTATTATCATGAACTGGTGGGCCTACCGATCTATGATCAGGATCATCTCCTGGGAACCGTTCAAAACGTCATTGAACTTACCGGGAATAATTTATTATCCGTAGATCATCAGGGGCAGGAAGTTCTTATTCCTTTAGAAGACGAAATCGTGCAACGGGTAGATCTTACGGAAAGGAAAATTTATGCCATTCTACCAGAAGGACTCCTGGACATCTATTTGAGTGACGAGCCATGAGAATAGACATCATCACATGTTTGCCTGAACTATTTGATGGGCCAATCAATCAAAGCATTGTTAAAAGAGCTCAACACAAAAGTCTCGTGGAAATTGTCATTCATAACCTGCGAGACTATTCGACGCTAAAGCATAAGAATGTCGACGACTATGCTTTCGGAGGTGGCGCAGGAATGGTACTAATGGTTGAGCCTATTGATAAATGCATTAGTGCATTAAAGGCTGAAAGAAATTATGATGAAGTGATCTACCTCACTCCGGATGGCGAGACTCTCAACCAGGGCATAGCTAACCAACTTTCCCTCAACCAAAACCTTATTATGTTGTGCGGGCATTATAAAGGTGTAGATCAAAGAGTGCGGGATTACCTGATCACAAAGGAAATCAGTATCGGAGATTATGTTCTCTCAGGCGGAGAGCTCGCAGCTATGGTTCTTGCAGATGCACTCATCAGATTGGTTCCCGGTGTCTTAAATGATGAATCTTCAGCACTCACTGATTCTTTTCAGGATAATTTATTGGCCCCTCCGGTATACACCCGCCCAGCCAATTACAAAGGTTGGAATGTGCCGGATGTGCTGACTTCCGGACACGAAGCGAACATCGAAAAATGGCGGCATGATCAGGCCGTGAAAAGGACCGAGGAAAGACGACCTGACCTGCTGAAATAATTTGAAAATAGTTTTGCATTATCAATATAACTTTTAATTACTATTTTCTATATTTGCACTCCTTTTTGGAAAACACTCTAAACGAGTCAAGACATGAGCGATTTATTAAAATTTGTTGAAGAAGATTTGTTGACGGCTAGAAACCTGCCAGAATTCGGCCCTGGTGACACTGTTAACGTTCATTATAAAATCAAAGAAGGTAACAAGGAAAGAATTCAGCAATTCCAGGGTACCGTGATGCAAATCAGAAATGGTGGATCTACTGGTGAAACTTTTACTGTAAGAAAAGTGTCTAGTGGCGTTGGTGTAGAAAGGATCTTCCCTGTAATGTCTCCAAACATTGAAAAGGTAGAAGTCCTAAGAAAAGGTAAAGTTAGAAGAGCCAGACTATTCTACTTGAGAGGAAGAAAAGGTAAAGCGGCAAGAATCAAAGAAAAACTTTGATCATCAGCTCATAAAATATTCAAAAGCCATCTCTGTAGGATGGCTTTTTTTATGCGCTCATTTTCCAATTGCTGACTAATTGGCAGATATTTGAGTCTTACTTCGATTCGTACGGTTTTTGTTCCAAACCAGAAAAATTTTGAGCACGTGACCATTCAATTTCATAAGTATCAAGGCACCGGCAATGACTTCGTCATGATCGATGACCGGTCAGGAAACTTCCCTCTGGGAAACAAAAAAGTCATCTCATTTTTATGCGATAGAAAAATGGGTGTGGGAGCAGATGGTGTCATCCTGATCCAAAATCACCCAGACCTGGATTTCAAAATGGTTTACTATAATCCTGACGGAAGCGAAAGCCTCTGTGGAAATGGTAGTCGATGCGCTATTGCATTTGCCAAAGCCTTAGGAATCATTGGTGATAGCACTTCGTTTGAAACGACGGATGGTGTTCACGACGCTTATTTCGACGGGGAGATTGTTCACTTCCACCTGCACGATGTCATGGGAACGAATCAATTGGGTGAAGATTGGTTTATCAATACAGGATCACCGCATCACATGGTATTTGTCGATGATGTGATGGGAATCGATATCATCGCTGAAGGACAAAAAATACGCTATAGCGACAACTATGCCCCAGCCGGCACTAATGTGAATTTTGTGGAAAAAGCAGGAGATGGAATCAAAGTAAGGACATATGAGCGGGGAGTAGAAAACGAAACGTTATCTTGCGGAACCGGCGTGACGGCCTGTGCTTTGGCATCCAGTTTTCTGGGATACGAAAGCCCGGTACAAATTCATGCTCAGGGAGGGGAATTGTCGGTCTCTTTCAATAAAAAAGACGACCAGACCTTCGACAACATTTACCTGGCGGGGCCGGCAAAGAAAGTATTTGAAGGAAGGATCACTTTGGATACTATTTGATTGGATTTAGATTTAAACAGCAATTAAGAAGAAGATAGATGTTTGATGTTGTATCAAAAGGACTAGCTAAAATTTTCGGAACCAAAACCGAAAAAGACTTAAAAGAAATCAGTCCCTACGTTGAGAAAATCAACGCAGAATATCAAAAATTAACCGGTATCAGCGATGATAAGCTCAGAAACCGGACTACGGAATTAAAAGAGATCATCAAAACTGAGCTCAAGTCTATAGATGATCAATTATCAGCCTATCACAAGGAAATAGAGGAAAATCCTACCATGGGTATCCATGAGAAAGAGGAAATCTTCTCCAAAATTGACAAGCTAGAAGCTGATCGTGACGAGGAACTTGAGAAAACGCTTCTCAACATATTACCTCAGGCCTTTGCCGTGGTAAAGGAGACTGCACGAAGACTTGCTGAGAATGAAAAACTGGAAGTTTCGGCCACGCTTCACGACAAGGAGATGGCAGCGAAAAAATCCAACGTGGAGATCGTAGGTGAAACTGCCATCTGGCATAACAAATGGATTGCGGCCGGAACCGAAGTAGAATGGAATATGGTTCATTACGACGTGCAGCTTATCGGTGGTGTTGTCCTTCACCAGGGTAAGATTGCAGAGATGGCCACTGGTGAGGGAAAAACACTCGTCGCCACACTTCCTGCTTATTTGAATGCCCTCGCAGAACGTGGCGTTCACGTGGTAACGGTGAACGATTACCTTTCCAAAAGAGACTCAGAATGGAATGCACCTTTATTTGAATTCCATGGCCTGAAGATTGATTGCATAGACAAGTACAAACCAAACTCTACAGAAAGACGTCAGGCCTACGAAGCGGACATCACTTACGGTACCAATAACGAATTTGGTTTTGACTACCTGCGGGATAACATGACCCGCAACCCCCAGGAGCTGGTTCAAAAGAAGCATCACTTTGCAATGGTGGATGAGGTGGACTCAGTTTTGATTGATGACGCCCGTACACCATTAATCATATCAGGACCGATCCCTAAAGGTGATGAGCATGAATTCTACGACCTCAGACCACGTATCTTTAAGCTGGTAGAAGCACAGAAAAAAATTGTTGCGGACTACCTGGTTCAGGCCAAAAAGCTGATCAAAGAAGGTAACGAGGCAGAAGCTGGGCTTCCGTTGTTCCGAGCTTACAGAGGCCTTCCAAAGCACAAGCCGCTGATTAAATTCTTAAGTGAGACCGGTGTAAGGGCCATTCTTCAAAAAACAGAGAACTTTTACCTGCAGGACAATCAAAAAATGATGCCTGAGGCTGATGCGCCACTTTTCTTCACCATTGATGAAAAGCACAACAGCATCGACCTGACTGAAAATGGAATTGACCTGATCACCGGTTCTGGCGAAGATCCGTCTTTCTTCATCCTACCAGACATCGGAGTGGAAATTGCTAAACTGGAAGAAGCCGAAGCTCCGGAAGTTGAAAAACTGAAGCAGAAGGAAGAGGTCATTCAAGACTATTCAGTCAAAGCTCAAAGAATTCACAGTGTCAACCAGTTGCTTCGCGCTTACTGTCTGTATGAAAAAGACACTGAGTACATCGTTGTAGACGGTAAAGTTAAAATCGTTGATGAGCAAACCGGCCGTGTGATGGAAGGCCGTCGTTATTCAGATGGTTTGCACCAGGCCATAGAGGCTAAAGAAAATGTGAAGGTCGAGGATGCCACACAGACCTATGCTACTATCACCTTGCAGAACTACTTTAGAATGTACCATAAGCTTGCCGGTATGACTGGTACGGCAGAGACCGAGGCAGGTGAGTTTTGGGATATCTACGAATTGGATGTTGTCGTAATCCCTACGAACAGACCGATTCAGCGTGATGACCGAGAAGACTATGTCTACAAGACCGTAAGGGAGAAATTCAATGCGGTAGTAGATGAGATTGTGGAAATGAGGAATCAAAACAGGCCTATCCTTGTAGGTACTACCTCAGTGGAAATCTCCGAGGTACTGAGCCGCATGCTGCAGATGAAAAACATCCAGCACCAGGTCCTAAATGCGAAGCAACACGCCAGGGAAGCTGAAGTAGTAGCTGAGGCTGGTAAACCCGGAACTGTGACCATCGCAACCAACATGGCCGGTCGTGGTACAGATATCAAATTGACCCCGGAATCTAAAGCAGCCGGCGGTTTGGCGATCATCGGTACGGAAAGACACGAGTCACGTCGTGTAGATCGTCAGTTGAGAGGTCGTTCAGGACGTCAGGGTGACCCAGGATCATCTCAGTTCTTTGTCTCTCTGGAGGACAACCTGATGAGACTTTTCGGTTCCGATCGTGTAGCTAAAATCATGGACCGATTGGGATTACAGGAAGGTGAAGTGATCCAACATAGTATGATCACGAAGTCCATCGAGCGAGCGCAGAAAAAAGTTGAAGAAAACAACTTTGCCATCAGAAAGAGGCTCCTCGAGTATGATGATGTGATGAATTCCCAAAGGGAGGTAATCTACAAACGAAGAAGAAACGCCCTTTATGGTGAGCGTCTGGAGCTCGACATCATGAACATGCTTTTCGAAACATGTGAAGATCTTGTGTTGAATGCCAAAGCTGCTTCTGACCTTGATAGTCTTAAGTTGAACACCATTAGCGTGCTGGGCATGGACTTCCATATCGAGGCTGATGAATTCCAAAAAATCGGAGATACAGATCTGGTTCAAAAGCTCTATGATGAGGCATTTGCGGTTTACCACAGAAAAAACCAGTCCATTATTGATAAGGCTTTACCAATTCTGAACCAAATTCAGAGAACAAAAGGAGCAACGATTGAGAATGTGCTCGTTCCATTCACCGATGGTAAGAAGCAAATTGGGGTTTCTGCACCATTAGACAAATCCATTACCTCCGAGGGTCATGAGATGATCAGGGCCATGGAAAAAATGATTACCCTCTCCATCATTGATATGATGTGGAAGGAACATTTGAGGGATATGGATGACCTGAAGCAATCCGTTCAAAATGCCGTTTACGAACAAAAGGACCCATTGATCATCTATAAGTTTGAAGGTTTTGAAATGTTCAAATCTTTCATTGGTAAGGTGAATGAGGAATGCATCTCTTTCCTGATGAAGGCACAGATACCTGTTCAGGATGCTGCTGAAGTTCAGGAAGCCAGACAACAAAGATCTGAAAGGGATTATAAGGAGTCAAAAGAGGAATCTGCATCAGCGTTAGCTTCTCGAGTGAACACAAACAGAGGACCAGTTGAAAAAGTAGCTCCTGCACAGTCTCAAAAAGTGGCCAGCAGAAATGCCCGCGTCAATGTTCAGTATCAGGACGGTTCAGTGAAGAAGGACGTTAAGTATAAGACGGTAGAAGATGACCTTAAGAACAACAAATGCATACTTATAGATTAATCATACCACTCATTGTTTTACCTCTGTTGATGATTGGCTGCAAGGGCTCGCAGACTTCCAGTGGAAGCACCAGTGCCTACAGCGAAGACCTGACCTACCTGCGACCAGAGCTATCGATAGCAGAAGATGAAAAACCATCTAATACTATTAACGCGGCTGAAAACAATGTGACCGGTTCGATTAACTCAACCTTCAAAACCGAGCTTGACTCTGTCAATCAAAAGATGATTGAACGAAACAAGGCAGGTTATTTTGTGGACGGTTACACCATCCAACTGTATACAGGAAATGATCGAAATAAGGCAGATGAAACAAAAACGCTGGCCGAAACGATTGATGAAGACCTAAAACCCGTCATTTCCTATTATCAACCAACATACAAAGTACGTGTCGGTAAGTATACCAGCCGTTTGGAGGCACATATGGTATATGAAAGTCTGAAAGAATATTTCCCAAGGGCTTTGCTAATCCCTGAAAGAATCAAAATAAATTATGAGTGATCTTATCGCCAGGATAAAGAGCTTATCCGAAGAGCATTTTTCGTCTGTTCTTGACATAAGAAGACATCTGCATGCCAATCCTGAGCTTTCCTTTCAGGAGCATAACACTGCCAATTTCATTGAAACCGAACTTCAGAAACTTGGCATTACTAATTATGAAAGAATGGCCGATACGGGCATCACTTTCATACTGGATGGAAGTGAGGACAACGGTAAAGTCATTGCTTTGAGAGCTGACATCGATGCCTTGCCTATCCTGGAAGCCAATGACGTTGATTACAAATCAAAAAATGAGGGCGTCATGCATGCCTGCGGGCATGATGTGCACACGGCCTCATTGCTTGGTGCTGCGCACATCTTATCCAATTTAAAAGATCAATTCAAAGGGAAAATAAAATTCATTTTTCAACCTGGGGAAGAGAAACTTCCGGGAGGTGCCTCCTTGATGATCAAAGAAGGCATTCTTGAAAACCCTAAGCCGGAAAGAATTTTGGGACAGCATGTTATGCCTTTCATTGACTCAGGTAAAGTTGGGTTCCGTAAAGGGATGTATATGGCCAGTGCGGATGAAATTTATTTCACCGTAAAAGGTAAAGGAGGACACGCTGCGATGCCGGAAACACTCATTGATCCGGTGTTGATTACCAGTCACATTATTGTAGCCTTACAGCAGGTGGTGAGCAGGAGGTCAAGCCCGAAAATACCGTGTGTGCTGTCTTTTGGAGATGTTCATGCCAATGGTGCAACCAATGTCATTCCGGAAGAAGTGAAGGTAAAGGGTACCTTCAGAACTTACGACGAAGAATGGCGTGCAGAGGCCCACGAAATTATGGCTGAGATGGCGCAAGGCATTGCCAAAGCAATGGGCGGATCATGTGAATTTGATGTCCACAAAGGATATCCTCACCTAAAAAACCACCCTGAATACACCCAGTTCAATATGGACAGGGCAAAAGAATACCTTGGAGATGACAAGGTCGAGGAGATCGACTTGTGGCTTGCCGGAGAAGATTTTGCCTTCTATTCACACCATGTTGACGCTTGCTTCTACCGACTCGGCACAAGAAATGAGTCACGTGGCATCGTATCAGGAGTGCATACCCCTACTTTTGATATTGATGAAGATGCCCTCAAAACGGGAATGGGATTGATGAGCTGGCTGGCGGTTAGCGAGCTGAATAAAGCGTAAATAAGAGCTTCATACTGACCCACTCTCAGTTTTATACATGATAGGGATTTAATATATTACCGCAGTGTTATGGATAAATTGATTGAACATTACCAATTCCATAACAATGTCTTAATCTCGGCATCCTAATTTTACGCCTGTTCAGGCATCTACTACCTAAATAAATTCTATATGAACTTCGGTGTAATTGAGGCGCTTAATCTCTTAGGATCGCTTGCCTTTTTTATCTACGGTATGAAAATCATGAGTGAGTCCATACAAAAGGTGGCGGGCTCAAAAATGAGAGAGATCCTAAGCTCTATGACTTCAAACCGATTCAAAGGGGTCGTTACAGGATTCATCATTACGAGTTTGGTTCAGTCATCCAGTGCCACGACTGTTTTGGTTGTGAGCTTTGTGAACGCCGGACTGCTATCACTTACCGAATCTATAGGTGTGATCATGGGTGCCAACATTGGTACGACAATCACCGCATGGCTCATATCAATTATTGGTTTCAAGGTGAAAATTTCCAGTTACGCCTTACCAATCATTGCACTTGGATTCCCATTATTATTTTTCAACCGCGACAAAGTCAAATCATGGGGTGAGGTGCTAATTGGATTTGCATTGCTTTTTATGGGACTTGCCTTTCTTAAAGATGCGGTTCCGGATCTCAAGTCCAACCCTGAACTTCTTTCTTTCCTTTCTAGATATACTAACCTCGGTTATTTGTCGATATTGATGTTTGTGGGTATTGGCACCTTGATAACTATTGTTGTTCAATCCTCAAGTGCCGCTATGGCACTTACGCTGGTAATGGCCAATAATGGATGGATTCCCTTTGAACTGGCAGCAGCAATGGTCCTTGGAGAAAATATTGGGACCACAATTACGGCCAACCTGGCGGCCATTGTAGGAAATGTTCATGCCAAAAGGGCAGCGTTCGCCCATTTTATATTTAATGTATTTGGGGTGATATGGATCAGCCTATTGATCTATCCTGTGCTCGGTGTAATCAACCATTACCTCACAACCTCTCAGGGGGTTTCTCCTTACACGGATCCCACGGCTATTCCGATTGCGTTATCATTGTTCCACACCTCATTTAATATCACCAACACTTTCCTTTTGATCTGGTTTGTTCCATTTATTGCTCAAATAGTTTCAAAGGCAGTGAAGCCGAAGGGAGATGATGAGGAGTTCAGATTAGAATACATTGGTACCGGATTCATGAGTACAGCGGAGCTTTCCATTGAAGAAGCAAGGAAAGAAACAGCACTTTTTGGTAAGAAGATGGAAAAGATGGCCACTTTTCTAGAGGACTTACTATCGGAAAACAAGGCCAAGAAGCAGAAAAAACTTCTTAAGAAAATACGCAAATACGAAGAGCTTTCAGATCAGTTTGAGGAGGAGATTTATAAGTACCTGCTCAAATTACCGGATAACACTTTGAGTGCTGCCAGTTCTACTCGCCTGGTGAGTTTACTAAGTATTATCAACGACCTCGAAAGAGTTGGGGATGTATTCTATCAAATTTCCAAAGACTTTGAAAGCAGGTATGACAGCGAAGTAGGTTTCACCAATAAACAGGAGAAGAACCTATCCGAAATGGTCAACCTCGTTAAAAAAAGTCTCAGCGTTATGGCCGGCAATCTGGGGGACAATTATTCTTCTGTCAGTATGGATGAAGCGATGGTCCTTGAGACAAAAATCAATGACCTAAAAAACAAACTTAGGAAGGATTTGCTGAAACAGATGGAGGATAAAAAATATGTCATCCCTATGGGCTCACTCTACAAAGACATCTTCCAGGGACTGGAAAAAATTGGTGATCACGTGATCAACGTCACCGAAGCTATCACCGGAGAGTCTGAAAGAGATCTTCGTGAAACACAGGATTTAGCACAATAGGCATTAGCCTCAAAAGCTATTAATTAACCCATGACTACGACAAAAACGACATACGGTCAGATTCTAATCCTTATTGGGATTATTGTGGCCTTTTTTGTCTCAATTCAGTTATTGGGTGTTTCCTTTAGCTATTTAGGTAAGGACATCATCTCTACCATCAACCTGGCCACAGCAAACCCATACATTGGGCTGTTCATAGGTCTGCTTACTACCGCTATTCTACAAAGCTCATCGACCACTACCTCTCTGGCTGTAGCAGCCGTTGCCTCGGGATCTCTCACACTGCCTAATGCCATCCCTATAGTCATGGGTGCAAATATCGGGACCACCCTCACGAGCACGAT
Organism: Marinoscillum sp. MHG1-6; assembly: GCF_024714475.1. Taxonomy (GTDB): domain Bacteria; phylum Bacteroidota; class Bacteroidia; order Cytophagales; family Cyclobacteriaceae; genus JAMZMI01. The sequence goes on from NZ_JAMZMI010000007.1 coordinate 33,502, forward strand.
TGTATCCATGAGTTATATTACCAAGGCTGCAGAGTTTAAAAAAGCATTAAGTGCCGGTGTCTCCCATGATATTTTCAATATCCTTGTTGCATTGATTTTATTTCCACTGGAAATAAAATACGGCTTTCTAACCCAGCTCAGTCAACAAATGACAAGCTTGATATCCGTTAATCAGAGTGGAAAAGGACTAACAACCTACTTGTTTGGTTTGTCTTTTATAAGCTCGTTATTGGAGAAATTAGTCGGGCTGATTGGACCCTTTGTTTCAGTCGTCCTTGCTATCATTCTATTGTTTGGTACTGTAAAGGCTATCTCCTCCATTCTTTACACGAAAATGGTTGGAGAGACACAGGATCAGTTCAAAATGGTCGTTTTCAATAATACATTTCGATCATTTGGTTGGGGAATATTGTTGACCTCGATTATCCAAAGCAGCTCTCTTACTACCTCGCTAATTGTGCCCTTAGTCGCAACTAATAAAGTGAAATTGAAAAGAGCCTTTCAGTTCGTACTAGGAGCCAATTTAGGTACTACCATCACTGCATTATTGGCTGCCATATTCAAAAGCGAATCGGCGATCAGTCTGGCCTTCGCCCATTTTCTATTCAATGCCATTGGTGTACTCCTATTCCTGGCCATCCCTTATTTGTCGTCCATACCAACCTTCCTTGCAAAAAAGCTTGGATCACTTACACTACGATACAGAATTGCTGGTTTTGCCTACATCATCATCATCTTCTTTTTGCTTCCCTTTACGCTCATTTACTTTAGCACGAAGAAAAATGCCCTGACCGTAAAAAATCCTCAGATTGAGCTAGCTGAAGACAAAAAACAATAATTCCTCTAAACTGTTCTATCGCTAAGGCTAATTGCCTAATTTAGATTCCAAACAAACTAGCAGGCATGTCGTTGATCAATAATTTGTTGGACAAAATTTCCGGCTATATACAGGCTAAAGGTGAAAAATTGAAACTTGATATTATTGCTCAGGTTTCAAAGCTTCTTGCCCATTTCGTTGCCTTTTTACTCGTCGGATTAATCGGTTTTTTCTTCTTCATCTTCGGGTCAATCACTTTAGGTGCCTATCTAAATGAAGTGATGGAAAGCACCTATCTGGGCTATCTCATCCTCACAGGGTTCTATTTACTGCTGCTGATTGTGATTGTGCTGTTGCTGAAGACCAATAGAATACAAAAATGGATGGAAACCTTTTTCATAAACCTAAGCGAAAACATGTCCGATGAGTAAACACGCCAAACTTTGGACCCGGAAAAGACAAGAATTAAGCGAGCGAGAAGAAGCACTTAAGAAAGAACTTGAAGACGTATCTAATTTATTTGAGGGTCGGGCAAAAGCCATATTATTTATTTCTCTCGCCACCGGCGGAGCCTTCCTGATCTTTTACCTGATTTATAAAAGTTTCTCCAGGTTAAAGCCTGAAATTGCTGCCGATCCTGTAAATGTCAAGGTTAAAAAACCTCCCAAAAGAACAGTGCTAAAAACTTTGATTACTGAAAGAATCCTAAGCGCCCTTCTGGCTTATTTAGGTCATCAGTTGGGTCAATCAATGAAAACCGAATCGAAAGGGAAAAAGAACAAGGGTTAAACCTGGATAAGGGTTTCCCTCCTACGCATCTTACCTGCCGGGATGCCGAACATCATTTTGAATCTACGGCAGAAGTAAGCAGTATCCTTATACCCTACATCTTTACCAATTTCACGAATACTTTTCTTAGAGGTACGTAGTAGCTTCACAGCTTCTTCCATTCGCTGATACTCTATGTAATCCTGCGGATTGATTCCTGTGAGCATTTTGAAATATTGGCCGACATAATCCTCAGAGACATTGGCCACATTGGCAAGCACTTTATTTGACAGGTCACTACTAAGGTTCTCCTTAATGAACGTGAAGATATCTATCAATCTAGGGTCTTTAAAATAGGAGCTATTGGTAGCAAACTGCTCCACAAACATCCCCTGCTTCAAAATAAACCTGATCAGTTCAATGACCAGCTCTTCCGTCATCAGCTTCACGATGCGGTCCTTACCCGGTGCATTGGAAGTCACCTCTCCATTAACCCCTCGAATAAGCTCAGCTATTCGACTGTTCTTCCCTATCTTAAAAGCCGGAATATCAAGAGAAGCAAAGAAATTGACTGAATCAAAGGCTTTGGCTTCGAAAGAAACATAACTGTAAGTTTCCTCCATCTCGCCATTGCCGTTGTTGAGGGCAAAAGATTCGAAATATTTTTCCCGTGTGCTTAAAAATGCATCTTTCGATAAATAGTCACCATCATTAGATCCGTAGCTGATAGAAACCTGCTTTCCTCCCGGTACAAACAATATATCATCCTTGAAAATCTCCTCTTTTTCCTTCCCGAACCTAATAGAGCCCTTATTGACAATGAAAAGCGTATTTTCAATATCATAGTTGTTTTCAACCGTGACAGGCTCCAAAATGTTAATATTTCTAGCTTTTACAAATCGAATTGATAACGATTCTATGATTTTATTATAATCTTCCACGGGCCGGCGATATGATTAATTATGGATTAATGATGTTTCTTTTCAGAAATAATTGTACAAATCTAATATTTATCCCATGGATTAACAAGATATTACCTCTTGTTATGCCACTACAATATTTATACTATTTCAATATACTACGAGCGATAACCATTTTTTGAATCTCTGAAGTTCCTTCATAGATCTGTGTGATCTTAGCATCCCGCATTAGACGCTCCACGTGATATTCCTTGACATAACCATAGCCCCCATGTATCTGAACCGCCTCCACTGAATTGTGCATAGCTACTTCCGATGCGTACAATTTTGCTATGGCACTTGCTTCCGCATAGTCCTCGCCCTTGTCTTTCAAATAGGCCGCCTTAAGGCATAATAACCTGGCTGCCTCCACTTTAGTAGCCATTTCAGCCAGCTTAAATTGGATCGCCTGATGTTTCGCTATTTCTACACCAAATGTTTTTCTTTCCTTTGCATACTTCAAACTAAGTTCTAGTGAGCCAGAAGCTATTCCCAGAGCCTGTGAAGCAATTCCAATCCTACCCCCATTCAGCGTTTTCATAGCGAACTGAAATCCAAAGCCTTCTTCACCTACCCTATTTTCCTTTGGAACCTTGACACCCGAAAACATCAGAGAATGGGTATCAGAACCCCTTATCCCTAATTTATCTTCTTTTTTCCCTATTTCAAATCCTTCCTGACCTCTTTCTACGATCAGACAATTAATTCCTTTATGCTTGAGCTCAGGATTAGTCTGGGCCATTACCATATAGACAGAAGCAGATTTTCCGTTGGTGATCCAGTTTTTTGTCCCGTTTAAAAGGTAATGGTCTCCCTTGTCTATCGCTGTGGTTCGTTGCGAAGTAGCATCCGAACCCGCCTCCGGCTCAGAAAGACAAAACGCTCCAATAATTTCCCCTTTAGCCAGAGGTTTCAGGTACCTGTCCTTTTGCTCCTCCGTACCAAAATGTTCGATTCCCCAACAAACCAAGGAGTTATTGACCGACATACATACGGAAGCTGAGGCATCTACCTTGGAAATCTCTTCCATGGCCAGCACATAAGAGATCGTGTCCATCCCTCCTCCTCCATACTTAGGATCGACCATCATCCCCATGAAACCAAGTTCCCCCATCATCTTAATTTGCTCTGCGGGAAAGCGTTGCTCACGGTCACGATCTATCACTTCGGGAAGGAGTTCTTGCTGCGCAAAATTTCTCGCGGCTTCGCGGACAGCCAAATGCTCTTCAGATAGTTGAAAGTCCATTTCGGGTATTTGTTAGCCAATCAATTTACAAATTTTACTCTGCATGCATACTATATAGGTATAAAAAAAGCCCATCGCATGATAGGCCTTATTTTTTTAATCTCTACTACCACCCAGATAAATCATCACATAATAGAGCAATGTAGCCAGGGCACTAAGTGCAGCAATAACATAAGTCTTAGCTGCAGTGTCCAGAGCATCTTTCGCCATTTTATGTTCATCCTGAGTTACTATGTTCCGGTCCTGCACCCAGGCCAGCGCCCGTTTACTAGCATCAAATTCAACCGGTAAAGTCACAAAAGCAAAAAGTGTAAACACAGAATAACAAGCGATGATCACCAATATTGCCAATTGGAAAGGGATCACAGATGGCAAAAGCCACGCCCCAAAAAACATCATCATGAATACGACATTGATGATGCTCGCACTGACATTTTGTACCGGTACCATTGCGGAGCGAAACTCTAAAAAGGTGTACGCTGTAGCATGCTGTACTGCATGGCCACATTCGTGAGCAGCAACAGCTGCGGCTGCAGCATTTCTTCCCTCGTATACCTCCGGAGAGAGATTGACCGTCTTGTTGGCCGGATTGTAATGATCTGTGAGTTTTCCTGGAACACAAGTCACATTCACATCCCGGATACCATGATCCGCCAGCATTAGTTCTGCTATTTCACGACCTGACAGTCCTGAAGACAACCGGGTCTGAGAATATTTTTTGAACTTATTCTTTAGCCTTGTGCTCACTATGAGACTGGCTATCATAAATGTTATAATAATAACAAACAGCATATTCCTTCTGAGTAAGTTTTCAATTTAGAATGACGCGCAAACTCAATGATAAAAGTATCGAGAATTACGAAATTCCCTTTACAGTGTTGCTCTTTCATTCTCCTGATGTTCCTTTTTCCTGGATTTATTCATAAAAATGGAAATCAAAACACCAATCGATCCGAACAAGGCAATTGCCACAACCTGCGAGGTATGTAGCAGTGTAGCAAGAAAAACGCCAGTAGTCATTTCTATGCCATATAATGACAACATGACACTGACGAGGGTATGATAAGTGCCAAATCCTCCCTGGACGGGAATAGCCAGTGCAATACCACCCGTCACCAGCAGCATCACTCCAACAGCCCAATCCAGGTGAGAGGTTTCTTCCAGCGCAAACACAATGATGTATGACATATAATAATAAGCTACCCATAAAACCAGGGTAGAAAGCACAAACCCAAGCCAATTGTCTATTTTCCTCAGCGAGATAATTCCTTCGACCAGTTCTCGCACAAATTGACTGATTTTTGGTCCCGCTCTTCTTATTAACACATACCCAACCCCAATCAGTACCAGTAAGACGACTCCCGCGATCGACAGTTTCCACCAAAGTCCTTCCAAATCAACAAAAGAGGTAAAAAGATCCTCTAAGAAGCTCACCAGCTTTTCATGTTCAATCGCCAGAGTGAAAAGAATAAGCATTAATAATGTAAGGACATCTATTAATCGTTCGCTAATTACTGTACCCAAGGAGGTAGAAACCGGTACGTCGTCGCTCCTTTTAAGCATTCCGCATCGTGTAATTTCCCCCAAACGCGGAAGGGCCAGATTAGCCAGGTACCCCACCAAAATAGCCACAGTTGTTCTGTGGATGGAGAGCTTTTGATACCCCATTGGCCTAATGAGGATGTTCCATCGGTAAGCCCTTGCATAATAGGCCACAATTGATAAGATGATGGAACCGATGACCCAGGCGTACTCAACGGACTTTGCCTTTTCCATGAAATCACCAAAATGTACATTTCGAAAAGCGAAATACATCAGGGCTCCGGCGAGCACTAAAGACAAACTATACTTGAGGATGGATGCAGCTCTTTTGACCATGTGTCAATTAAGAGAGTTTGTTATTTTCCGAAGGAAAAATAAGAACAGGTTTGTGCGCTTTGGCTTCAGCCGCATCAATAGAGCAATAGGAAATAACGATGATAACATCACCTACCTGCGCTTTTCTGGCTGCAGGTCCATTGAGGCATATTTGACCAGATCCTCTCTCACCTTTAATTACATACGTTTCTAATCGCTCCCCATTATTAATGTTAACGATCTGCACCTTTTCATTTTCCACAATATTGGCAGCATCCATGAGATCCTCATCTATGGAAATAGAACCTACATAATGAAGTTCTGCCTGGGTGATTTTTACTCGATGTATCTTGGATTTTAGTACTTCTATAAACATTCCTGTATCAATCTTGCCGCAAATATAGGTTATCAATGAGTCTTATACCCTCTACATAACCAGCCACACATACTGCCAGTTCCGACACGTCCTTCAGTTTACCGTTTATTGAAGTAAGATCGTGTGCATTAACGATCTCAAGGTATTCCATCTTCAGACCGTCAATTCCTGAATAATACTCCATTGCCTCATCTTTCAATTCCTGTCCTTCTCTCCCTTGTTCAATACCCCTCTTGACCATTTTCAGGCCCTGAAATAAATGATCTGCAATTTTGAGCCCCGTTTGGCTCAACCTTCTGTTTCTGGACGACATGGCCAAACCAGATTCCTCTCTTACAATTGGCAGACCAATGATCTCAACAGGTATAGACAGGTCAGTTACCATTCTCCTAATGATCAAAAACTGCTGAAGATCTTTTAAGCCGAAATAGGAGCGATCAGGACTCACCTGATTGAGCAACTTATTCACTACCAAGCCCACCCCTTCGAAATGGCCCGGTCTAAAGGCTCCCTCCATGGTTGCCGTCATGGATCCAAAAGTAAGATTGATCTTGGGCTCTTCAGGGTACATATCCTCTTCAGATGGTGCATATAAGAAATCAACTGCATGCCGTTTTAGAAAGGCAATATCCTCCTCAATCACTCGGGGATATTTCAAATAATCGTCTGGATTATTAAACTGTAACGGATTGACAAAGACACTTACCACCGTAAAATCATTGTCTACTTTACTACGCCTGATCAGGCTCAAATGACCATTGTGCAATGCACCCATTGTAGCCACAAAACCTATTGTTTTACCCTGTAAACGCAGTTTTTGTATAGTACGGTAAATGAGTCGGGGTGAGCTAACTACCTGCATCAAGCATAGAGTTAATGATTTCTAACTGGCTGAAAATGTTGATTATATAGCAAAAATATGGTAATTTTGAGCTCATTTTCGAGTATCCTCAACAAAATAGCAATAAATCTATGTCAAATTTAAGAATCCTTTACGTAGCGAGCGAAATCAATCCTTTTTTGAAGACAACTGAGGTCGCTGATTTCGTGAGAAGGCTCCCTCAAGCCATGCAGGAGCGAGGTATGGAAATTAGGATTTTAGTTCCAAGATTTGGATTAATTAACGAAAGAAAGAACAGACTACACGAAGTAGTTCGTTTGTCTGGTATCAACATCTCTATTGGGGATGAGGAAAAACCGCTCATCATTAAAGTAGCATCTATTCCTAATGCTAAGCTGCAGGTTTACTTTATTGATAATGAAGATTACTTCCACAGAAAATCCGTTTTCTTCGATAAGGAAGATAATTTTTATGAAGACAATGACGAGCGAGCAATATTTTTCTGCAAGGGCGTTTTAGAGACAGTGAAAAAACTGGGATGGTCTCCTGACATCATTCACTGTAATGACTGGATGACAAGTTTGATTCCATTGTACGTACAGAGTACTTATAAAAACGATCCGATTTTCAAGGATTCAAAAACTGTATTTACTATTCACAATAATAGATTTAGTCATAAATTTGGCGACGATTTGTTGGACAAGGTGAAGATGATCGATATCGACGACAGTATGCTTCACCCGCTTAAAACTGCTGATTACGAAGGATTTATTAAGATCGGTGTTGAATTTGCTGATGCTGTAATCAACGCAGACGAAGAATCCTCTGACAGTTTCAAGAAAGTTATCGCCGACATTTCAAATAAAATCAAAATTGACACCATTCAGAATGGAGATGATGCTGAAGAATCTTACTTCAACCTTTACAACGACCTTGTTGGCTAAACTTAAAAACTCATATAAACCGGGATTAATGCTTCTTGCGTTAATCCCGTTTTTTTTTGCTTGCAATGACCCGAACGAACTCGGAGTGGAATTGGATGAGCAAAATTCAAAAACTGAACTCAAGTTTATAGAATTCACGCTCCCATCCCTGACTATGCTCATTGATAGTTTGCTCACGGATAATGCGAGGGCTCTTTTACTGGGTAGGATCAAAAACGATTCTACCTTCGGGAGTGTTCGTGCCCGTTCATTTGTGAAATACCAACCAGATGGCGGCACCTTGCCGGATGATTCTCTGGAATTAGTCAGGGCCTTTGTCCGTGTTAAATATTCCAAAGCTTTACTGGCATCGGATATTCCTCGTAATGATTTTACTATCTACGAAGCCAAGGACACCCTTTTTAGTTCAGTCACTTATCTGGCCAATACACCAACACCATTTGACGGCACCAATCCAATTGGTTCTGTATCAGAGCTTTTGGATATTTACAGCGATTCATTGACGGAGATTGACCTTAGCACAGAATTAGCCAATTCCCTTTTCACAAAGTTGGAACTGGCTACGAGTAGTGACCCTGATTACCTCGATTCATTGAATAACAGGAAATATTATTACCCAGCCTTGGTTTTTGAACCCGGAGATGACAATGAAGCTCTGCTCACTTTTGACATGACATTGGACACCGTAGGCCTTTTTGTTGAAATGCAAGACTCGACTGGTATTAACAAATACTACTATAAATTCAGTCTGCAGGAAAAAAATTATTCTCAAGTCATCAGAGATAGGACCGGAAGCAAATATGCAACCCTGACAGAGAGTTACGATGTCTACGATCAACCAGAAACCACTGTTAAACTGAATGCTGCTGCGGGGCTTTACCCGTTGGTGGATTTACAACCTTATCTGGACTTCCTGGACTCATCAGAAAACATCATCATCAACAAAGCGGAAGTAACCATTAAGAATAATGAGTTAAGTGAATTTATTCCGCCAGTCTCCCAAATCAGGTATTTGTTTGCGGACGAAATGAACAAAATCGATGCACAGGGAGCCCTGGGAATTTCAGGGGCTTCAGGAGCTCATGCGGTGCTGAATAACAGCGGATACTTAACCGGCTCTACTGGTTCAGCCTCCTTGCTAACAGGTACTTATTCGGAGGATGATCTACAGTACGCCAATGAAATAACCCTATTCAGTCAGGTGCTTCTGGATCAAAAATTATCAGACACCGATTACATTAGTGCCAAGCTGGCCATAACCAATGTCAATATTCATGAGGTAGGGTATAGTAGCTTTCCAAAATCTGATATTAAATTGAGAGTATTCTATACCAAACTCAAATAATTCAGACTTCGACTTATGTGTGGAATTGTTGCCTATCTGGGAAAACAAAAAGCGGAGCCAATACTGATCAAGGGTCTCAAGAGACTTGAGTATCGGGGCTACGATAGTACCGGAATTGCATTAATCGAAAACGATGAGCTTCAGGTTCATAAGAAGAAAGGTAAAGTTGCTGAGCTCGAGACTGAACTAAGTGCTCAATCCTTCAAAAGCTCCATTGGGATCGGGCATACTCGCTGGGCCACTCATGGTGAACCCAATGACGTAAATGCTCACCCTCATTATTCAGCTGATCAAAGCCTGGCGGTGATTCATAATGGGATCATTGAAAATTACCGCTCCCTAAAAACGGAGCTTCAAAAAAAAGGATACTCCTTTAAAAGTGATACAGATACTGAGGTTTTCGCCACTTTCCTACAAGACGTTAAAACCTCTAATGATCTAAACCTGGAGGATGCTGTACGCCTTGCTCTTAGTCGGGTTGTTGGCGCCTATGCCATTGTCATTCTTTCAAAGGAAGAGCCTGACACCTTGATTGCTGCTCGCAAGGGAAGCCCTATGGTAATTGGGGTTGGTAAGGGTGAGTATTTTGTCGCCTCTGATGCTACACCTATAGTAGAGTACACCAATAACGTTATTTACCTCAATGATGAGGAAGTGGCCATTATCAAAAGTGACAGCCTGGAGATAACGGATTTGAAAGACATCCCGCTCACTCCTAAAATCCATGAGATAGACATTGCCCTGGATGAAATTGAGAAAGGAGGATACGAGCATTTCATGCTAAAGGAGATTTTCGAACAGCCTAAATCCATAGCGGATTGTATGAGAGGGCGCCTGAAAATGCCTGAACAGACACTAATACTTGGCGGAATCCAAAAGTATACTGACGCCCTGATCCAGGCAGAAAAAATCACCTTTATTGCCTGTGGTACGTCATGGCACGCCGGACTGGTTGCTGAATACATTTTTGAGGAATTTTGCAGGATACCAGTGGAGGTTCAATACGCCTCAGAGTATCGCTATCGCAACCCAATCGTAAAACCCGGTGAAATTGTCATCGCAATTTCTCAATCCGGTGAAACGGCAGACACCCTCGCAGCAATAGAGATCGCGCAGAGACGTGGTGCTATTGTTCTGGGAATTGTCAATGCTGTCGGGTCCTCTATTTCCAGAGTTACGGATGAAGGTGCCTACCTCCATGCCGGACCCGAAATCGGGGTCGCATCCACCAAAGCATTTACGGCGCAGCTGACCGTGCTAAGCATGATGGCCATCAAAGCAGCTTTATTGAAAGGAACCATCACAGACAGCACCTTCAGGGAGCTACTGAATGAATTAAATGATATCCCGGCTAAAGTGGCTAAGGCTCTGACGCTCAATGACAAAATCAAAGAGATATCAGCAACATTTAAGGATGCCCACAATTTCCTTTACCTAGGTAGAGGTTACAACTTCCCCGTTGCACTGGAAGGGGCACTTAAACTGAAAGAAATCTCCTATATACACGCTGAAGGTTACCCGGCCGCAGAGATGAAGCACGGACCGATCGCTTTGATTGACGAAAATATGCCTGTAGTATTCATTGCTACTCGTGATAGTTCTTATGACAAGATCATTTCCAATATTCAGGAAGTAAAATCGAGAAAAGGAAAAGTGATTGCAGTAGTAACGGAAGGAGACGTATTAATTCCTGGTATGGCAGATTATACTATCGAAGTTCCAGCCACTCACGAGGCGTTAATGCCATTGGTATCAGTTGTGCCACTTCAGCTTCTTTCTTACCATATCGCTGTGATGAGAGGGGCAAATGTTGATCAACCACGAAACCTTGCCAAGTCTGTTACAGTTGAATAGGTATGTCTAAGATAATCTTCGCCAAAAAAGCCCCGGAACCCATTGGACCTTACAGTCAGGCTGTAATTTCAGGGAGCCACTTATTCGTTTCCGGACAGATCGCCATTGACCAGCAATCCGGAAAAATGATCTCCACTACGATCGAAGAAGAAACAAAGCAGGTGATGACTAATATCGGATATATCCTGGAAGAAGCCGGTTTGACATTTGCGAATATCATCAAGTGTTCGATCTTCATTAGCGACATGAGTCAATTCAGCCAGATCAATGCGGTCTATGGCGAATTTTTTAAAGAAAATCCCCCTGCTCGGGAAACGGTAGAGGTCAGCCAACTTCCAAAAGGTGTGAATGTGGAGATTAGCTGTATCGCTGAGCTTTAATTAGACTTTCCACACTCGAATCTCTTCGTTACTTTTGCGACCCCTAAAGGAATAAGAAAGCATGGATAATGTGAGAGTAAGGTTTGCCCCCAGCCCAACCGGAGGATTACACATCGGAGGAGTTCGTACGGCTCTTTTCAATTACTTATTTGCAAAAAGAAATAATGGAACCTTCATCCTGAGGATCGAGGATACCGATCAGACCAGATTTGTGGAAGGAGCCGAAAAATATATTCTGGATGCTCTTGAATGGTGTGGTATTTCACCTAATGAAAGCGTGCTACAGGAAGGGGAATATGGTCCTTACCGACAATCGGAAAGAAAAAACCTTTACAAACAATACGCAGATAAGCTTATCGCAGAAGGTAATGCCTATTACGCTTTTGATACACCCGAGGAATTAGAGGCCATGAGGGAACGTCTGAAAGAAGGCGGCCTGACCAACCCTCAATATGATGCCAGCGTCCGTATGACCATGAAAAACTCGCTAACGCTTACGGATCAGGAGGTCCAAAGTAAGCTGGATGTGGGAGAGCCATACGTTATTCGAGTAAAAATACCGGCTAAAGATGATGTCCGTTTTCATGATCTCATCAGGGGATGGGTGATGGTACATGGCGCCACCCTGGACGATAAAGTACTCATGAAATCAGATGGAATGCCAACCTACCACCTGGCCAACGTAGTTGACGACCATCTGATGAAAATTTCTCACGTCATCCGTGGTGAAGAGTGGCTACCTTCTACCCCACTTCACGTATTGCTATACAAGTTTTTGGGATGGGAAGATCAGATGCCACAATTTGCTCACCTCCCATTGATCTTAAAACCTGATGGCAATGGTAAGCTCAGTAAAAGAGCCGCAGACAAAGCAGGTTTCCCCATTTTTCCATTGAATTGGGAGTTGAACGGAGAACTCACCAAGGGTTTTAGAGAAGAAGGTTTTTTACCGGAAGCATTGATCAACTTCCTTGCATTCCTTGGATGGAATCCCGGAACAGAACAAGAAATTTTTTCCCTTGAGGAACTGGCCTCACAATTTAGCCTGGAGCGTGTCAATAAGGCAGGAACCAAGTTTGACATTGAAAAAGTACGTTGGTTCAACCAACAGTATATCAAAACCTACAATCCAGAAAAACTGGCTGAGATTGTCATTTCAGATCTTAAGGTGAAATACAACATTAAATGTGATCAGGAATTGGCGCTTCAGATTGTAGACCTTCTAAAAGAAAGGGTCACCTATCCATTTGAATTTGCCGACAACTGTCTTTTCTTATTTGGACATCCAAAAGAATATGATGAAAAAGTAGCACGCAAAAAATGGGGAGAGGAAGCTGTGAGGGCTGTGACCCTATACGGTGAAAAGTTGAGCGAAGTAGGAGACATCTCTCCGGAGGCTGCAAAAGACTTATTTTTTAAGCTTATGGAAGAAAATGGAATTGGAGCAGGGAAAAACATGCAAGCCTTAAGGTTATCCATCACAGGGGAAGGTTCCGGACCTGACTTAATGTCGATCATTTCCATCATGGGTGGCAAAGCAGTGAACGAACGCATCCAATATTCCGTAGAAGTATTAGGTAACTAAAACCTGATACAATGACTAAAAATCAAAAACCAGAAAAAGAAAAAGCAAGGGTCCACAAAGACCTTGAGGGGTTTGATATTTCTATCGATTCCTTCGGAGAAGTAAAAAGTGCCCTGAATATTGACGACATCAATAAGTTTTTGAATAAAAACGTTGATGACAAAAAGCTGCGTGACAGAGAAGATCTAGACGATCTTAAAAAGTAATCACATAACCCCGGGTATGATTGCTTTTACCTGTTTCCTATACTCACGGTAGTCATCTCCAAAATCTTTTAAAAGCTTCTTCTCCTCGAAGTGGATGCCAATGGGTAGGTATGCGCAAATACAGGCTATAGAAACCAATACAATATTGCTCGGAACAGAAATCAACATCCCCAGCAAGATCAGCAGCCCACCCGAGTAAATGGGGTGCCTTACCTTCGCGTGTATTCCTGTGGTAACCAACCCTTTATTCTCAGCAGGATGGACTCCTAAAAATGACTTGAGCGAAATCTCCCTAAAGGCGGCAACCATGAGCATTACACCCCACACGCCAAGCCCTAATCCCAGGTACTTGGTTACAAAAGTCTGCTCGTAGAAATACACAGATTTACTTACGGCCATGAGTCCAATCAATACAATAAGTCCGATAGTGCTCATTGTTGAATAGATAAGACGATAGGCTTGTTCTCCCAAAGGGATCCTTCGCTTCACTCCTTCAGCAGCAAAAACGCTGTGAAGACCCAAATAAACCGTCCAACCAATAATTAAAGGGATATAACTACTCAACCTGTTTGTGTTAATTAGATTTGCTGCGTCAAATTAGTGAAAATTATGGGCAAGGTTAAAATTGGGATCATCAAAGAAGGGAAAGTTCCTATCGATCGGCGAGTGGCATTGACTCCTGCTCAGGCAAAATCCGTGATTGAACAGTTTCCGGGGGTAGAGCTTGTGGTACAAAGCAGTGAAATCAGATGCTTCTCCGATGAGGATTATCTTAACGCAGGCATTGCCATCACCCAAGACCTTAGTGATTGTGACATTATCCTGGGTGTCAAGGAGGTGCCGATTCCTGAATTGATGAATGACAAGACTTACTTCTTCTTCAGCCATACCATCAAAAAGCAGCCTTATAACCGAGGCCTTCTGCAAGAAATTCTGGCGAAGAAGATTACCCTAATCGATTATGAGACCCTCACCAATCCCGATGGTAAACGCATCATTGCCTTTGGTCGATGGGCAGGAATTGTAGGGGCATATAATGGTATTTGGACCTATGGGGAGAGGTATAACCTGTTTCATACCCGGCGCGCCCATGAATGTTTTGATCTGGACGATCTGAAGAAGGAATTTGAGAAGATCAAACTCCCTCCGATAAAAATATTACTTACCGGTGGTGGCCGAGTGGCCAAAGGTTCAATGGAAGTGCTGATGGCACTGGGCGCTCGAAAAGTAAGCCCGCACCAGTTCATGACGGAACAATACGAATTTCCAATCTTCGCTCAGCTGAACACCAGGGATTACAATAAGAAAAGTGATGGCGGAGCGTTTAGTAGGGTTGAGTTTTATTCGCACCCGGAAAAATACGAGTCACAATTTCTTCAGTATGCCAAGCATGCGGATATCCTCATCGCTTCAGCTTTTTGGGATCCTCGGGCTCCGGTCCTATTTGACCGAAAGGATGTACTGAAAAATGACTTCAAGATTAACATCATTGCAGACATTACCTGTGACATTGAGGGATCTATTCCTTCAACCAAACAACCAAGCACGATTGAAGACCCTGTATATGATTACAACCCAAGCGATAATCGTGTCGAGGCAGCCTTTACTGATGAGGGCAACATCACTGTTATGGCGGTGGACAACCTGCCTTGTGAACTTCCGAGAGATGCTTCAGAAAGTTTTGGTCATGAGCTTCTGACGAATGTACTTCCGGAATTGCTCGGGTCTGATGGAAAGAAAATAATTGAACGCGCAACGATTGCCAAAGACGGGGCCCTCACAGAAAAATATAGCTACTTACAAGATTACGTAGAAGGAAAATGACAATCATCGTAACAGGATCGGACGGACAGTTGGGTAATGAGTTGAAAACCTTAGCAAAGGGACTTGACTGGAATTTTATTTTCACAGATTACCAGGAGTTGGATATCACCAATAAAGAGGCAGTCACTGCATTCTTTCAATCAAACTGTCCCGATTATTGCATCAACTGTGCGGCCTATACAGCAGTGGACAAGGCCGAATCAGAGAAAGAAAAGGCAGACCTGATTAATGTGACTGGCGCAGAAAATTTGGCATTGGCATGCTCAAAAGCAGGTGCCCCTATAATCCACATCTCTACGGATTTTGTTTTTGATGGTACTACAAGCAGACCTCTGAATGAGGATCAACCTACCACGCCGATTAACTACTACGGAGAGTCTAAATTGAATGGAGAACTAAAAGTGAATGAGGTTCTGAAAGAACACTTCATCCTCCGGACATCCTGGCTGTACTCCACATTTGGGAACAATTTTGTTAAAACCATGCTCAAGCTTGGAACCTCTAAGCCCGAACTCAATATCATCTCGGATCAAATTGGGACGCCCACTTACGCCCGGGATTTGGCGAAGGTGATTATCAAAATCATTCAGGATAAATCCGAAGCTTATGGCCTCTACCACTACAGCAATGAGGGAATTGCCTCATGGTATGATTTCACAAAAGCCATTTTTGAATACGCCCACATTAGCATCCCGGTGAATCCGATTCCAACGGAAAAATATCCAACTCCAGCGGCAAGGCCGGCCTACAGCGTAATGGACAAATCAAAAATCAAAGACACATTCGATATTGAAATACCTTATTGGAGAGACAGCTTAAAAGAGTGTTTGAAAGCACTTTAATTATTCCAAAAACACCCAAACCTCACTCTCTGAAGTGCCCGGAATTCCTTCCTGATATTGAGCCATGAGCGCATTCCAATCATCTACGCGAGGGTTATTTTCGACGGTCTTTGGATTCAACTCATCGAGCGTTTTATCTGCCGGAATTGAAATCACCAGCAACAGTTGACGGCCGGATCGATACACCAGTAATTGCTGGAAACGGGCATTGCAAAAGCCCTGTGCTATCTCAGGCCATTCCTCAAACTGGGTATCATGATATGCTACATACTCTTGTTGCTTTACACTATCCTCCACCAGATTGGCAGTAAGTAGGTAATCCCTCCATTCGACTGCCAAGGTTGAGTCAGAACAATGCAATGATTTATCATACACATAGAGCGGCTCCAGGTACTCCTTAATTTTGATATTGGAGATAACTTCAGAAACCTGCATTTCTAGCCTTTTTACATCCTCCATCTCACCGAAAACAACTGTATGGTTCTTCCATGAATAAACTCCCAATTCGCTACTCACATTGGCTTTTATCAGGGAATCCACAGTTGTTCCCTTCGGAGCAATGAATTCTATAGCTTCTCTATAGTTGATTTCCTCCCGTGATGTGCCCTGCTCCTTTTGTTGAGGTTGAGAGCAACCCTTTGACAATAGGAATACAAATGAAAGCTGGTAGAGACTTTTGCTTAATGAATTCATATCAATGGAACCTATCAGATTCTTTGAAACCTTTCGGGAAAATGCTAATAACCTCCGGCTCGGAATCAGGAACCATATCCTGAAAAGCCTCCTCGATACCGGCTTCATCAATGATCTGCTGAGCATCCGGATTGGTTGAAAAATCATCTTCACGAAATGAATATGTTTGTTCAACAATATCATTGGTGCCATTGTCCATGTAGAAATGGTTTTTCACATAGTTGCGGTAAGCGATAATATCGTGACATCTCTTGGTCCATAGATGCAGCCACATATGCTTATAGCTCGGATTTCCGACCACATTATCACGTATGGTCCAATAGGCGGAACCATCATCAGGATAGATACATCTTGGGCCGTTAAACACATAGTTATGTTCAATATAAGAGTCGGGTTGTTCTCCAAGTACATAAATTATTCCTCCATCATCAAGCACCTGATGACTATTTCCTGCTTTGTTATAACTGATCAGGTTGCCTCTCGCAACTGTAGATGGCGGCAAACCGGAGTTACCCCACCACCAGCCGCATGTAATGGCACCATATGGAGTACCCGCAATATCATTATGCGTAATGGTCACATTCTCCACAAAAAAGGAAGTAATCCCCTCCACCTGGCGATAGTCCAGACATACATTTCTGAGGTAGTTATTGGAAACGAGGACATTCTTGCAAACCCCTTCAACACCCGGCTTAAACAGTTCCCCATCGCCAACCTCATAATGCTGTGGATGTCCGATGTTGACCGCATTACCTAGCAGATTCTGAAATGAATTCCCGGATACTTCAGTATCGACTACATCATTTGCAAGATTGATGGAAATAGCCGATCCATTACGCTCAAAATAATTCCTCACAAATGAGATATTGGAAGCGTTAGTCACCTGTATGGTTCCTGTGGGGATGTCGGTACTGTTGTATTTTGTTGGGTGCCAGTTGCCATCCGGAATAAATTTTACCGCCAAACCAAGACTCTGGATACCAGCAAATCCGTGAGAACCTGCCACTTCCATTAATTGCCAGTCATCATGAGAAAAGGTAATACCTTCAAATCTGAGATTGGACACCCTTGAACTTGTCGATGAACCGGTGAGCTTAATCAGTCCCATGCTAGTTGATGCATAAACCTCAACCTGAGTCATATCTTCCCCTTCGCTGTAATAATAAAGGGTCTTCGTGGTGCGATCGAAGTAGAACTCTCCGGGACTATCCAGTAATTCGAACGCATTCCTGATCACAAAGAGCTTCTTGTAGTTAATCTTACCGGCCCAGGCCATTGACGTCGCAATGGCGCCATAAGGCTGTTGAAATTTAATGATCGTTGTATCGTCGTGCTCCACTATATCTTTGGCACAAAGGATCTTTTCGGTCCAAATATTGAACTGGACCAACTCCACATCTTGAGGGTTTTTGTAGACATCAATGTCAGCAGATGAAAACTTAATCCCTTCTATGCCTGAACCCGCACCAAAGGACCACTCCTCTGATCCGTCAATCTCAAACCTCCCCCAATCTCCCAAACCTGCGACCGGCATATCGGTACCCGCCATGCGTTTTCTCTTTCCGTTGACATAAAGAGACCGTAGCTTAGTATCCCGGTCCAATCGGGCTTTATAAATGGGTCCTTCCACATGCTGCCAACCTTCTACTTTCACACCACCGCTGATCACCGCTTTTTCTCCCTCGTAGGCCTTGAATATGATCTTCCCGTTTACACCCGAATGTTTTTCGCTGAATTCAATGGGCTTATCTATGGTGTAAACTCCTCCCCGAAGTAGAACTTCTACATCTCCATCCTTCTTTTTACTTGCCTTGACAGCTGCTGTACGCGCTTCCTGAATGGTCCCATACGGCTTGCTTTTCGACCCTGAGCCATTCTTTGCTCCCGGTTTGACATAAATTCTTGATTGCGCTGCGAGGGTTGACATGCTGATCAGCAGTACACAGCTCAGCCAAATATTTCTTTGACTAGAAAATTTCATTTCAGGGTAATTGGAGTTAAAGTCATGAATCAGGCATCTAATCTAATCACTGTCATTATTCACCGGTAAGCATTTTACTCAAAGTTCAATTATATAAAACAAAAAACCCCGAATAATTCGGGGTTCATCTCGATTCATTCGGGATCAACTTTCATAGTCGACACCCAATGTTTTTAGGTTTTTAATCGAGTTATCCCTGACAAATTTTGGCGGATTCATGGACAGGCATTTTTGAAATTCCTTTATTGCCTTCTTATTCTCCCCTTTCGCCATATAAGCTTCTCCGAGACTATCGTGCGCATTCGCATCGGTAGGATTATTTTTTATATTGAGCTTGAAGTACCCAATGGCCCTATCCACTTCACCTGCACCTAGCATCTGATAACCCAGGAAATTGAGTTGTTGTAAATTGGCCATCTCAGCCGCCTCATCTGCCACTTTGATACCCTCCTCTTTTTGTCCATTTTGAAATAAAAGGCCGGCCTTAACGGATAAATTCTGTGCATTCTTAGTATCCGCTATGGAAGCATTCACCCACTCAATCGCTTCCTCGTGATTCATATTATTCTGGAAGCAGTACTGAGCCGCTGACAACTTGCCTCTCCAGCCAAAACCGGCTACGCCCCTGAGCTCATCCCGGAAGCTTTGCAAGATAGTCTCCTGTTCACAAGCAATTTGAATAGGAATTTGCTTGTTCTCCCAAATCAAAGCAAGTGTACCGGAGCTGTTCGTAAGATCAGTGAATTCATAGGTTAACACATTGGTAAATGGGGCATCTTCCATTTGTACATCCAACCTCATTACATCTTCACTCTTTTCATACCAAAAACTGCCCCAGGACGATGTGTTGGATGAAAAAATCAATGTAACCGTACCGTTTTCCTGCGGGATCATGTGAAGCCCATAACTTCCGGCTGCCAAGGCCTGACCCTCTACCTGAATTGGTCCCGTGGTAGAAAATATCGTATTCTCATTGGCTCCGGCTCTCCAAGGCATAGGTTCCTGATTCCCAAAAGAATTAGAAGCCAGCCCATAAGGAACCTGAACACCCCATATCTGACCCGTACGATCATTATTTCCGCGGATTACAGAAGGTCGGGAGTACTGAATGCTCACATCAATCAATCCGATTCGCTGCGTTAATGTGGCCTTTGGACTTGGTCTGGGAGTGGTCACCGTCTGTGCATTAGAGATAACCACCGTGCCACTCATGAAGATCAGAAGTAGCACCATTTTAGATTGTAAAAAGACTTTCATTTAAATATTAGGTTTGTGTTTACCTGATTAAACGAAAGTCCCGGCTGCGATCCTAAAGAATGTGATAAACGGCAATTAACAGATGAAGCAAAATTTTTGTGGGGAGATTGTATTCATCAGTGAAAGCCACTAGCAGAAATGTACAATTGATTACATCTCTTCATTGTACATGATTGCCCTCTTTCAATTCCCCCTAAAAGTTATGATAGTCATGTCATGACTGACTAGAGCGCTAATAGAAGAAATCATGTAGTGACAATTTGACAATTTCTTCCTATCTGTGATAGAGGTCTTCGGCATTGAAGGGATATTCACCCTGTTTTTTTTTAAAATATTAAGTTTCTTAGTTACCCCACAAGTTTCCGGATTGATCCCAATTAACGCCTGGAGGCATTGAGTACAAACAAAAAAAACCCTGACCAATGCCAGGGTTTTCATTATATAATTTTATGATAATTATTATCCATTCATGGAGATGAGGAACTCATCATTGTTTCTGGTTCCTTTCATCCTGCTAAGCAAGAATTCCATGGCCTCATTACTATTCATGTCAGACATGAATTTACGCAAGATCCAAACTCGACTCAACTCTTCCTTATCCATCAATAGATCTTCACGACGAGTACCAGATGCCGGAACGTCAATAGCAGGGTAAACTCTCTTGTTAGAAAGTTTTCTATCAAGCTGTAGTTCCATGTTACCTGTACCTTTGAATTCTTCAAAGATCACTTCATCCATTTTCGATCCTGTTTCAATCAATGCAGTCGCAATGATGGTCAATGACCCTCCGTTCTCTACATTTCTTGCTGCTCCAAAGAATCTTTTTGGCTTATGCAATGCATTCGCATCCACACCACCGGATAAGATTTTACCTGATGAAGGCACTACAGTATTGTATGCTCTGGCCAATCGAGTGATCGAATCAAGTAGGATAACCACATCGTGCCCACATTCCACCATTCTTTTAGCCTTTTCAAGAACTATGCTTGAAACCTTAACATGCTTTTCAGCCTGTTCATCGAATGTCGAAGCTATTACTTCAGCTTTCACTGAACGTGCCATATCGGTCACTTCCTCAGGTCTTTCATCAATCAAAAGGATCATCAAATAGACCTCCGGGTGATTTTCAGCAATGGCATTGGCCACATTCTTCAATAGCACCGTCTTACCGGTTTTCGGCTGTGCCACGATCATACCACGCTGTCCTTTACCGATCGGCGCAAACAAATCCAGGATTCGGGTAGAATAATTATCCGGTCTACCGCTTAGCTTAAGTTTCTCCTCAGGGAAAAGCGGCGTCAGGTATTCAAAGGCTACCCGGTCTCTGATCTCTTCAGTAGTCTTACCATTTACACTTGATACACGAAGTAAAGCGAAGTACTTCTCTCCGTCTTTAGGTGGTCTGATCTGACCTTTTACAGTATCTCCGGTTTTCAGACCAAACAATTTGATCTGCGATGGAGAAACATAAATATCATCAGGTGAAGCCAGGTAATGGTAGTCACTTGATCGAAGGAAACCATATCCATCCTGCATGATTTCAAGAACTCCTTCATTTTCAATTACTCCATCAAAATCCTTAATGTCCTCGTTGAACTGAGCTCTCTTTGACTTACCCTCTTTTCGATCATCCCTGCCTCTATTTTCTTTTGGGTGCTCCTGCTTGGGAGTGTCCTGAGGTTTTGGATTTGGAGCTTTACGCTCTGTTCCTGCAGAATCAGAAATCTCCGCGACTTCTTCCTTGGCTTTTGTTGTAGATGCTTCAATCTCTATATCAAGTGATTTAAGCAAATCTTCTGCATCCTGTCCTTTAGTGTCCTTTTCGGCTTTGGCTTCCGGCTCTACTTTCTTTCTCTTGCGGACAGGTTTTTTAGGCTCTTTTTCTTTGGGCTCAACTTGTGCCTTTGGCTCAGTGTCCCCTTTGATTTTTTTGATCTCGCTATCTGGCATTGTAGCCTGCTTGTCGAGAATTTGGTAAATAAGGTCTTGTTTCTGGGATTTCTTGGCATTCTTAACGCCTAGCCCTTCGGCTATCTCTCTTAGCTCCGAGAGAAGTCTCACACTCAAATCATCAAGGGTGTACATAAAATCAAAAATGTAGGTTTAATAACTGGTTATCCGTTCTCAAGAATGCGGCGGATAGCTTGTAGTAAAATAAGATAAGGATTGAAAACGAAGTGAATGACACTTGAATTGCAGCACAAGTATATCGTATCACCACATATTTAACAAAATAAAGGTGAAAAAATAAACGACCAATGTGATCTGTGTGCACGATCTATTTCGGTTATTCACCTTAAGCTCTTTAATTTGCAGTCTCTTTAAAAAACACAGAAAAATGTTACAAGTAGTTGCGATCAGGGAGCAGTTTGAAAGTTATGTGGAA
This sequence comes from Marinoscillum sp. MHG1-6, assembly GCF_024714475.1. Classification (GTDB taxonomy): domain Bacteria; phylum Bacteroidota; class Bacteroidia; order Cytophagales; family Cyclobacteriaceae; genus JAMZMI01. Next base: position 55,663 of record NZ_JAMZMI010000007.1, read on the forward strand.
GGGTTAAACAAGCGAGGTATTCAAAATGCTTCTGATATCCTGAATGAACTCCTGAAAATTGATGATCAAAGAAAGAGCACACAGCAAAGTCTGGAGGAAATTCTTTCTGAATCGAATCAATCAGCAAAAATAATCGGACAACTACTCAAAGAGGGCAAGAAGGAAGAGGCCGAATCAGCAAAGGCCAAAACCTCTGAGTTAAAACAGCAGAGCAAGGCACTTGGTGAATCATTAAGCGCCCTGGAGGAAGAACTGAAATCCAAGCTATACAATGTTCCAAACATCCCTCATTCATCCGTGCCAGCGGGAAAAAATGCCGAGGATAATGAAGTAGTCAAGCTGGAGGATAGCAGCATTCCGCAACTTAACGAAGGAGCTAAACCTCATTGGGACCTTATCGAAGAATATGACATCATTGATTTCGGCCTGGGAAATAAAATAACAGGGGCGGGATTCCCTGTCTACAAAAAAGAAGGTGCCCGAATGGTCAGAGCGATGATCAACTACTTTTTGGATCAGGCGCTTGAGGCTGGATATCAGGAAGTTCAACCTCCAATCCTCATCAACGAAGACTCCGGTTATGGCACAGGACAGCTTCCAGATAAAGAAGGACAAATGTATCAGGCGATGGATACCAATATGTACCTGATCCCTACTGCTGAAGTACCTATAACCAATCTATATCGGGATGTCATTATAGAAGAAAATCAACTTCCAGTTAAAAACGTTGGGTATACACCATGCTTCAGAAGAGAGGCCGGCTCATGGGGCTCCCATGTTCGCGGTTTGAATCGCCTGCATCAGTTTGATAAGGTAGAGATCGTTCAGGTGACAACACCTGATAAGTCCTACGAAACGTTGGAGCAAATGGTTGGTCATGTTGAAAAACTGGTTGCATCACTGGGGTTACCTTATCGTATTTTGAGGTTATGTGGTGGAGACATGGGATTCACGTCGGCGTTGACTTATGATTTCGAGGTGTACTCTGCTGCACAGCAGAAGTGGCTGGAGGTAAGCTCCGTGTCTAACTTTGAGACTTATCAGGCAAACCGGTTGAAGCTTCGAATCAAGGACAAGAATGGTAAAAAGGTGCTCGCTCATACGTTGAACGGAAGTGCGTTGGCGATCCCCCGAATCCTGGCAGCCATATTGGAAAACAATCAAACTGAAAGCGAAATACATATTCCTCAGGTTTTGCACCGATACACCGGTTTCGAGTCTATCAAAAAATAAACAATGTCTTCCTTCAATATCAGAAAAGGCACTAAAGATGATCTGCCGGCAGCCCTTGAGCTGATTCGGGAATTGGCCCTTTATGAAAAAGCGCCTGAAGAGGTGACGAACACTCTGGAGATGATGGAAAGAGATGGATTTGGCGAAGAGCCGGTTTTCGGATTTATAATGGCGGAATCTGAAAGCATGATTGTAGGGATGTCGCTTTACTATTTTCGGTATTCTACCTGGAAAGGCAAAAGACTTTATCTGGAAGATCTCATTGTCACCGAGAAATTTCGGGGGAAAGGAATTGGGAAGTTGTTATTTGAACAGACCATTGAGACGGCCAAATCCACCGGATGTACAGGCGTGATGTGGCAGGTTCTGGACTGGAACGAGCCTGCCATCAATTTTTATAAGAAATACAATACCCAATTCGACAAGGAATGGGTAAACTGTAACATCAATTTCTAGAGCTCCTCTAACAGTGTCTTAAAAAACACTACTCTTTCTCCATACTTTTGAAACACATCCTGTTGAAGTCCCGGTTCATGCTGGCTAGCAAAACGGGTGAGCTCCCGGATATCCCTGGCGAAGTATTGTACTGCATAAGTGATCCCCGGAACATCTGACCGCTCATTCATCAAACGAAGCACCTTATGATCATGAAAGCAACCTGTCTCCAGGGTTTTCGGAATATGGACTTCACGCATCCACATCAGCCATTCTTCGGCGATGTCTTCCTCCACATTGGCGGTTACATTATAAATTATCATTTATCTCAGATTGATTCTTGAACAAAGGTATTAGATATAAATCCCCTAAAATCTCCTCAAGGATTTAAGATTAAGGTAATTATTTATGAATATCGCAAAACAAAAAAAAATACAGCGGGTTTCCCTATACAGTCGCCATAATCACTCAACTTAATGAGCAGATTTTCAATCAAAAATTTAGAGCAACTCTCAGGCATCAAAGCCCACACGATCAGGATTTGGGAACAGCGCTATGGAATCATCGAACCCAGGCGTACCAAAACGAACATTCGCTACTACGACAATGATGCCTTGAGGCGGCTATTAAATGTAGCTTTTCTCAATAAACATGGTATCAAGATTTCGAAAATCTCAAAGCTGACCGATGAGGAAATCGCAGGGGCAATTGATGAGATCACAGAAGACCCTACCCTGTATGACGACCAAATCCAGGCGCTCATTTTGTCCATGATGGATATGGATGAGGCTCATTTTGAATACATCATCAACCAGGTGACCAACAAGCTTGGTTTTGAGAATTGCATGCTTAATGTGTTATTCCCTTTCTTGACCCGAATCGGCATACTTTGGCAAACGGGATCAATCAACCCGGCCCAGGAACATTTCATTTCCAATCTCATCAGACAAAAGATCATTGTGGCCATTGACCAGATTCCTGTCAACAAAACGGATGACGGCATGAAATTTCTTCTCTTCCTTCCGGAAGGGGAATTGCATGAGCTCAGCTTGCTCTTTTCTGACCTCATAATCAAAAAAAGAAACTTCAAATCCGTCTATCTTGGACAATCACTCCCTCTCTCTGACCTGGGAATTGTCTACAGATATCATCAGCCAAGCCATATACTTACGGTCATCACCTCTAACCCAGGCCCATCTGACGTTCAGAAATACCTTAAACAACTCTCGGATATTGCACCAAATGCAAAAATCATCGTGTCAGGTCAGCGGGTTGTAGGTCAGGACCTGAATCTTCCCCAAAACACCCAAATCATCGTCAAACCACAGGATCTCATTGCGATACTCGAAAGTGACGGCAAGCGTTAATAGCTGCTTTTTCTCCACACTGTAAATCCAATTAAGCCTGTAACCACGTAGGTCATGAAACCCTTCGCATGATTTTTCGTGTATATACATGTTGTTTTGTTTAACTTTTTTAGTAAATTGTTAAACAATTAAAGCAAGAAACCAAAACCCTGTAGTTATGACTGGCAATGAGTTCACTTATAAAATCGACAACCTAACATCTACCCTTAGGCCATTTGCCCTAAAACTCACAAGGGACACGGAGGATGCCAATGACCTACTTCAGGAAACAATGATGAAGGCGTACACCAATAGAGATAAATTCACCGACGGTACGAATCTGAAAGCCTGGATGTATACTATCATGAGAAATACCTTCATCACCAACTACCAACGAATGGTAAGACGCAACACTTTTATCGATACAACAGATAATTTGCATTATCTGAATTCCTCTAATAACACCATTCAAAATGGTGCCTTTGGAAATTTTACGCTTAGGGATATCAATCAGGCTATCGAGGAATTACAAGAGTCTTACAAGATCCCATTCTTAATGCACTTCAGGGGTTTCAAGTATCATGAAATTGCTGAAAAATTATCCATTCCTATAGGAACCGTGAAAAACAGGATTCACATCGCTCGAAAATTTTTGAAGGACGATTTGCATGTCTACGGTTGAAATCAATAGCTTTTTTCTGAGAAAATTGTACGTAACCGTGATTTATAATAAATGAAAAAAGATTCTTCACGGAATCATGCGACTCTACAAAAAAAAGATGTAAATTTCCTTACCAGTTATTACGCATAGCGCGAACCAGCTACCTTTGAACTTATATTGAGAACCAGCTTGTTGTATCGATAACCAAATATAACAAGCGAGATGAGCGAACAGAATGAACAATGGAGCCCCATAGAAGGGTTCGGAAACTACGAGATTTCCTCCAAAGGTAAAATCAGAAGCAAGACCAGAACTTCCTGGCACAAGGGCAGTCAGACCCACATGAAAATCAAAGGAAAAATGATGAAGCAGCGTTGGAACAAAACCTGCAAGTGTTATTTCCTTGATCTTATTGACGATGAGAAAAAGCGTCGCACAGTATACCCACACAAGGAAGTGGCAAAAGCATTTGTTTCTAACGACGATCCCTCTGAGTTGACCATGATCATCCATAAGGATAATAATCCACGCAACAACAAAGCAGAGAACCTTGAATGGATGAGTGCTTCGGACCACATGAAATGGCAGTTTGAAGTTGGTAACAAGAACAACTTCAAAGTATGGAAAACCAGGAAGAAAAGATATAAGAATGGCTTTAAGCCGGAAACTGTATTACCGGGCAGACCTAAGAAAGTCAAATCAGAAGAAACTGCATAAAAAAAGGGCTCCATTGGAGCCCTTTCTATTTCCTATATAACTAACCTAAAACTAAATTATTCAGCAATAGGATCCACGTGAACGTATGAACGATCTTGTCTCCCCTTCTGGAACCTTACCGTTCCATTCACCAAGGCAAACAAGGTATGGTCTTTACCAATTCCAACATTCTCACCAGGGTGATGCTTTGTACCACGCTGACGCACAATGATGTTACCTGCAATAGCAGATTGACCTCCGTATATTTTTACACCAAGTCTTTTACTTTCGGATTCTCTACCGTTTTTAGAGCTACCTACACCTTTCTTATGAGCCATGGTCTATCTTATTTAATGTCTTCGATTAAAACTTTGGAAAATTGTTGACGGTGACCGTTCTTCTTCTTGTATCCTTTTCTTCTTTTCTTTTTGAATACGATCACTTTGTCGCCTTGTACGTGCTCAAGTATTTTACCTGACACAACCGAACCTTTCACTGTAGGCGTACCCACTTTTACTTTGCCGTCATTGTCTACCAAGAGAACATTCTTGAAATCTACTTTAGATCCCTCGTCTCCTTCTATTAATGGAGCGTATACAAATTTGTCTTTCTCAACTTTGTATTGCTTTCCGGCGATATCTACTATTGCGTACATGCTTTTCTAATTGTCTTTCTGAAAAAGGACTGCAAAGATACACCAACTCCCCTCAAAACCAAACGTTCAACTAGCAGAAAAACAGGTTAAAAAAAAATTAAATTTTTCTCTGACTTTTTTTTCGGCCTTCAGGGCCGTTTTTCCCTTAAGTAATTATTAGTAAAATTCCTTTTAACACCCTTTTTTACAGACAGTTATAGGTGTTTTCAAAAAAGTTTTCCACACTTATTTCAAGCGATTTTGGGCTTTGTTTTTTTAGGTCAATTTGTACACATTTGTAGACGCAGCGAGGAAAATATAAACCACATTTCGTTCTCGCCTGTATCCCAAATCTTAGAAAATCCAGCAAAAAGACAGAAAATGGCCTTAGGGCTATTGCATTCTATGTATTTGTGGATAACTTAACATTAGTGTGGATAACACTGTGGAATTATAGTTATTACTGTTAATAAGTAAAGGTCAAAATGAGTCAACAAGAAGAGCCAATACTAAAAGAGAACAAAAACCGATTCGTACTATTCCCCATTGTCCATAGTGACATTTGGCAATTTTATAAAAAAGCTGAAGCCAGCTTTTGGACCGCGGAGGAAATTGACCTTGGCCAGGATTTAAAGGACTGGAACAACTTAAACGACGGAGAGAGACACTTCATTTCTCATGTATTAGCCTTTTTTGCTGCCAGTGACGGCATCGTAAATGAAAATCTTGCGGAGAATTTTGTGGCAGAGGTTCAGTATACTGAGGCCAAGTTCTTCTACGGCTTTCAAATTACTATAGAGAACATCCACTCAGAGACTTATAGTCTACTTATAGATACCTATATTAAGGATAATAAGGAAAAGGATAAGCTTTTCAACGCAATCGACACCATGGACTGCGTGAAAAAGAAAGCGGACTGGGCCCTTAGATGGATTGATGAAGGATCTTTTGCTGAGCGTCTGATTGCATTTGCAGCTGTTGAAGGTATCTTTTTCTCAGGAAGTTTCTGTTCTATTTTCTGGTTGAAAAAGAGAGGTTTGATGCCTGGTCTTACCTTCTCTAACGAGCTCATCTCAAGAGATGAGGGATTACACTGTGACTTTGCATGCCTTCTTTATAATAATCACCTTATCAACAAACTTCCTGTGGATACAGTTGTTAACATTATTAAAGATGCTGTGTCTATAGAGAAGGAATTTGTTACCGATGCACTTCCGGTAAAACTGATCGGTATGAATGCCGACCTTATGTGCCAATACATTGAATTTGTCGCTGACAGGCTTCTTGCGGAGCTTGGATGCCCTAAAATATTTAATTCGACCAACCCATTTGATTTCATGGATATGATCTCCCTTCAGGGGAAAACAAACTTCTTTGAAAAACGAGTTGGAGAATATCAGAAGGCCGGTGTCATGGATGGCACCAAGACCCAAGAAGAGAATAAGTCCAAATTCAGCCTAGACGAAGATTTTTAATGCTACTATTATCCACTACTAAATTCGCCTGATGCCTTATGCTAGTAATTAAAAGAGATGGACGGAGAGAATCCGTAAAATTTGACAAAATCACCGCCCGCATTGAAAAATTATGTTACGGGCTAAATGCCGACTTTGTAAAGCCGGTAGAAATCGCTAAAAAAGTAATCGACGGTCTTTACGATGGCGTAACTACCGTAGAACTGGACAACCTGGCTGCTGAAATAGCGGCAACTATGACTACTCGTCACCCGGACTTTGCAAAACTGGCTGCAAGGATCTCGATTTCTAACCTGCATAAGGTTACAGAGGAGTCATTCTCTAATACAATGAAGCGTCTTTATACCTACATCAATCCTAAAACTGATGAAAATGCTGCATTGTTATCGACTAAAGTTTATGGCATCATTCGTGCCAACGCGAAAAGACTAGATGAGGCGGTAGATTACAACAGGGATTACAATTATGATTTCTTTGGTTACAAAACTCTGGAGAGATCATACCTGATGAAGCTTGATGGAAAAATAGTAGAACGTCCACAGCATATGCTTATGAGGGTCTCAGTGGGTATCCATATGGATGACATTGATTCGGCGATCGAGACTTACAACCTGATGTCAGAGAAGTGGTTTACACATGCTACTCCGACCCTATTCAATGCTGGTACACCTAAGCCACAACTTTCATCTTGCTTCCTTCTTTCCATGAAAGATGATAGCATAGATGGAATTTATGATACGCTAAAGCAATGTGCTAAAATTTCTCAGTCTGCTGGTGGAATTGGTCTGAGTATTCATAATGTGAGAGGAACAGGCGCTTACATTAAAGGCACTAACGGTACTTCTAATGGAATTGTACCAATGCTAAGAAACTTCGACATGACTGCGCGTTATGTTGACCAGGGAGGTGGTAAAAGAAAGGGTAGCTTCGCGATCTATCTGGAGCCATGGCATTCTGATATCTTCGATTTCCTACAATTGAAGAAAAATCATGGTAAGGAAGAGTTAAGAGCGAGAGACCTATTCTATGCCCTTTGGATCCCGGATCTGTTCATGAAGCGTGTAGAAGCCAACGAAGACTGGTCTTTGTTCAGCCCTGATGAGGCACCTAACCTTTATGACACGTACGGCGACGAGTTTGAGAAGCTTTACGAAAAATATGAAAAAGAAGGTCGTGCCAGAAAAACCATCAAAGCACAGGACCTTTGGTTTGAAATTCTGGAATCTCAGATTGAGACCGGTACTCCTTACATGTTGTTTAAGGACCATGCTAACAGAAAATCTAACCAGAAAAACCTTGGAACGATCAGATCCAGTAACCTGTGTACCGAGATCATGGAGTACACCTCTCCTGACGAGGTAGCAGTATGTAACCTGGCTTCAATCGCTCTGAACAAGTTCGTGAAAGAGGACGGTACTTATGACCATGAGAAACTCTACCAGGTCACCAAAGTAGTCACCAAAAACCTAAACAAGGTTATTGATGTAAACTACTACCCAGTTCCTGAAGCTGAGTACTCAAACATGAGACACAGACCGATTGGTATTGGTGTACAGGGACTTGCAGATACCTTCATGTTGATGAAACTGCCTTTTGACTCTGAAGAAGGAAGAAAACTCAACAAAGAAATTTTCGAGACCATTTACTATGGTTCTATGGAAACTTCAATGGAGTTGGCTGAAAAGCATGGCCCGTACGAAACTTTCAAAGGTTCTCCGGTATCAAAAGGAATTTTCCAGTTCGATATGTGGGGCGTAACTCCGGATAGTGGAAGATGGGATTGGTACTCATTGAAACAAAAAGTAAGAAAGCACGGTGTTAGAAACTCATTGCTTCTAGCTCCAATGCCAACAGCTTCTACTTCTCAGATCCTTGGAAACAATGAATGTTTCGAGCCATATACTTCGAACATTTATACCAGAAGAGTGCTTTCCGGCGAATTCATCGTTGTGAACAAGCACCTGATGAACGATCTGATCAAGTTGAATCTATGGGATGAAAGAATGAAAAACCGAATCATGGAAGCAAATGGTTCTATTCAAAACATTCCAGAGATCCCGGAGAATATCAAGGAGCTATACAGAACAGTATGGGAGATTTCTCAGAAATCTATCATTGATATGTCTGCTGACCGTGGTGCTTACATCTGTCAGAGCCAGAGTTTGAACATCCACTTACAGGATGCCAACTTTGGCAAAATGACTTCAATGCACTTCCACGCATGGAAGAAAGGCTTGAAAACAGGTATGTACTACTTGAGAACTAAAGCAGCAACAGACGCTATCAAATTCACTGTACAGAAAGAACAGCAAGCTCAACCTACAGCTAAGACATCTGCAGATATTGAGGCTGAGAAAGCACAGAATCAATCAGCCATGCAGTGCTCACTAGATGATCCTGAAGGTTGCGAAATGTGCGGAAGTTAATAGTCATTATTTCTGAAAGTATAAAGCCACTCAAAACAGTGGCTTTTTTTATTCCTATCAAACCAATTGAACACTCAACGAGCAATCAATCACCCAAGATCACATACTCACGGAATGATACACCATTCTGCTGCCCAGCTGTTGAATAGGACGGTTATCATCATTTATCACACGGTGTATTGCTTCAATTTGATCCTTTTGAGCAGTGATAGATTCCTCAAAAATGATCCAATGCACATTTTCTGAACATGGAGGGGTAGTGAGTGATCCATCATAATAGTAGAAATTATTGGTGTGGGCAGGGAAGGCCTCAGAAATTGACACCATTTCACCTCCTCTTTTTACTTCGCTCGCATGACTTGGAATACAATTCTTAAAATGATCAAGAAAATGATTTCTGCTCGCACCTTCCTCGATCAATATACCGATTACACCAAAATCACCCTTTACATTTTTATGTACAAAATGGATTTCCATTGGGAATTCACGACCATTGATATGATGCTCGGATGGGGTGTGAAAATGAAATTGAACAAGGCTATATTCCTCACCATCAAAATGCATCGACTTGGGCTCCATGATTCTTTCCATTAGTGTATGGCCATTATTGAAAAGTTCGGCATAAAAAGGATGGTAACTAAAATATAGCTCTTTCTGTTGATTGATACAATGCGTCGCATCTATATCCACAGGTGATTGTCGTTCACCTGAGCAATCTGAGTATTCAGGATTCAGCTCTGACCAATGGTCGGGACCCTGATCACCTGAATAGGTCCAATAAACGCTATTTTCCACTTTTGGAAGATTTGAATCAACCTTATGGTGAATCATAATGGCACTCAAAAATAAAAGTGAAGTAACGATGACTACAATTCTCATGACTTTAGTTGTTGACCCAGAGCAAAATTAAATCCGGTATTAATATGAACTATGATCAACATCATTACACCAACTAACTTTAGTTAATGCACTCAAGAGCATAAAAAAAGGGATCATAAGATCCCTTTTCTATTAATCAGTAGTAATTATTCTTTCTCTTTGTTTTCCTGTGGTGCCTTTTTCTTTTTCACCTTCAGTTTCAACTCCTCAGATTTACCATCCCAATCTGCAACAATCGTGTCACCTTCCTGGATTTCTCCTTTAAGGATCTCTTCTGCCACAGGGTCTTCTAAATATTTTTGAATGGCCCTGTTCAAAGGTCTTGCTCCATACTGTGGATCATATCCCTTATCAGACAAGAAATCTTTCGCTTTCGGTGTCAATTCAACATTGTATCCAAGGTCAGTGATTCTCACGAATAGTTTACCCAACGTGATATCAATGATCTTATGAATATGCTCTCTTTCAAGTGAGTTGAATACAATCACATCGTCTAGCCTATTCAAGAATTCCGGGCTGAAGGCCTTTTTCAAGGCATTCTGGATCGTAGACTTCATAATCTCATCTGTCGACTCACGCTTGGATTGAGTACTGAACCCAATACCTGCTCCGAAATCCTTCAAGTCTCTGACCCCAATATTGGAAGTCATAATAATAATGGTATTTCGGAAGTCAACTCTTCTTCCCAGACCATCTGTTAATATCCCATCATCCAATACCTGAAGCAGGATATTAAAGACATCCGGGTGAGCCTTTTCAATCTCATCAAGCAATACCACTGAATAAGGTTTCCTTCTTACCTTCTCGGTTAGCTGACCACCTTCTTCATATCCCACATATCCCGGAGGCGCTCCTACCAATCTTGAAACCGAGAATTTCTCCATGTACTCACTCATATCAATTCTGATGAGTGAATCGTCCTTATCAAAAAGATAAGAAGAAAGCACTTTGGCCATCTCCGTTTTACCCACACCAGTTGGTCCCAGGAAGATGAATGAACCAATCGGTTTTCTAGGATCCTTCAATCCTACACGCGTACGCTGGATCGCTTTTGTCAGCTTTTTCACAGCATCTTCCTGACCGATGACTCGTCCTGTAAGCTCGGTATTCATAGTGAGCAACTTCTCACTTTCATTCTGAGCGATACGTTTGGTTGGAATACCCGTCATCATCGCGATTACTTCCGCCACATTATCTTCCGTGACATCATAACGCTTGGTTCGGGTTTCTTCTTCCCATCGGTTTTTCTCATGCTCGAGTTGAGCAATGAGCTTTTTTTCTTTATCTCTAAGCTGTGCGGCCTCTTCATATTTTTGGCTCTTCACAACCTGATTTTTCTCCTTTTTGATATCCTCAATCTGAGCCTCTAGCTGTACGATCTCAGTAGGTACGTTAATATTATTAATATGCACCCTGGCTCCCGCCTCATCCATCACATCAATCGCCTTGTCCGGAAGATATCGATCACTGATATATCGATCCGACAATGCCACGCATGCCTTGATCGCTTCATCAGCATAATTGACATGGTGGTGATCCTGGTATTTATCCTTAATATTTTCAAGTATTTGAATTGTCTCCTCAGGAGTGGTGGCATCCACCATCACCATTTGAAATCTACGAGCTAACGCACCATCCTTTTCAATGTACTGTCGATACTCATCCAAAGTGGTTGCCCCGATGCATTGGATTTCTCCTCTTGCAAGGGCCGGTTTGAACATATTAGAAGCATCCAGAGAACCGGAAGCCCCTCCTGCACCAACGATAGTGTGAAGCTCATCTATGAATAGGATCACATCCGGAGATTTTTCAATCTCGTTCATAACCGCTTTCATTCTTTCTTCAAATTGTCCGCGGTATTTTGTTCCGGCAACAAGAGATGCCAGATCGAGTGTGACAACTCTTTTCCCAAACAGGATTCTGGATACTTTCTTTTGAACAATTCTTAAAGCCAGTCCTTCAGCAATGGCTGTTTTACCCACACCGGGCTCCCCAATGAGGATCGGGTTATTTTTCTTACGTCGACTTAGAATCTGCGCAACACGTTCAATTTCTTTCTCACGGCCAACAATCGGGTCAAGCTTGTCATCTTCTGCAAGTTTCGTAAGGTCCCTTCCAAAGTTGTCAAGCACCGGAGTCCTTGATTTTTCAGAACCTTTTGACTCTTTTCCTGCACCGGTTCCACCTGATGAAGAACCTCCGAAAATTCTTCCTGAATCCTCATCCCCGTCATCTGTGTCAGATTGGGCCATTGGGTTTTCGGTTTGATACTCCAATAGCTCCTTCACCACGTCGTAGCTCACATCAAACTTGTCAAGTATCTGTGTAGCCAAATTATCCTCATCTCTTAGTATGGAAAGCAACAGATGCTCAGTACCAATTAACTGGCTTTTGAATATTTTGGCTTCCAGGTAGGTGATCTTCAATACCTTCTCTGACTGCCTTGTTAAGGGTATATTGGCAAGGTTTTTCACATTGCTGGTAGCAGTACCTTTAGTGGCCTGCTCAATGGCTGATCTCAATTCTTCAAGGGAAACACCAAGCTTCTTCAGTAGCCCCACAGCTACGCCCTCTCCCTCACGGATCATACCTAACAGCAAATGCTCTGTCCCAATATAATCATGTCCCAATCTAAGCGCCTCTTCGCGACTCAGACTGATGACCTCTTTTACTCTATTTGAAAACTTTGCTTCCATAGACATGGATTTAGTCAATAAGTGGTTTAAGTAAATTTAAGACTTAAATAAGTCAAATCCCATCATCATCTGAGGTTAAAAACACAATGCGTTTCGGAAATGTTCAGCCTTTGCTAAATTCAGATTTTCGCAAAATGTCAACCGACTCGGTTCCCATCATCAACATCAAATCAAGGATACTCAAGTTTGGGGCAAATTCATTGCCAAAGTTTTGCCCATATGAGTTAGGGATATAAATTTTTCGGTCGGCGAAGTGTTTTTTGGGGTGCAATACTTCCCTAAAGTCAGTATATGAGCTTTCTGACGTTTGAATATACTCATTTGTAAAATCAAATGTAATATTCACTCGAAGAACTTTCAGACAGAAAGTCATGAAATCTACATTTAAGTCTAGCAAAAAGTCATGCTTGATCTGAAGGATGTGCTGAAGGTCATCAGCAAAGTATTCGAAGAAAGGGGATTTGCCATAGCCCGAATAGATCGCTCCCCAATGATCTCGTTTCCAGCTTTGGGTGTTGTCGATTTTCACTTCCTTGTAGGGCGTTCGATTTCCAAACTTCACAGGAACCATCAGGGGCATAACTCCCTGAGCGGTGAGGATGTAGCAACGATTTTTATAGGATTGCTTGGTGAAATTTTGGTGAATCTCCAGGGTGACTTCCTGGTATTTGGTGAGCAGTGTGTAGTACTCCAGACTTCCTAAATAATGTGGTTCAATAAGTAACTTATCTCCCATTAACCCACAAAATCAACTTCTCCCAACCCTTCCCGGATCACTTCCGGATAACCAGAGGAACAATCTATGATTGTACTGGGCTTGACTCCTCCATTTCCTCCGTCAATGACCAAATCTACCCTGCTTCCAAACTCCTCATAAATGAGGTCAGGATCTGTGACATAATCAATGATCTCATCGTGATCATGTACTGAGGTGGATATGATCGGGTTACCCAATTCTTTCACAATGGCTCTTGGGATATTATTGTCAGGCACTCTAATACCTACAGTTTTCTTTTTCACATTCAAAATCTTCGGGGTCTTACTGGAACTCTCCAGAATAAAAGTATAGGGCCCCGGAAGGGTACTCTTCATTAATTTGAATATGGGCGTATCCACATGTTTGGCATACTCTGAAATGTGGCTGAGGTCGTAACAGATAAACGAAAGGTTCAGGCTTTTGCCTTTGAGTCCTTTTATTTGCCGAATACGCTCGATCGCCTTCTGATTAAAAATATCACAGCCCAGACCATAGACTGTATCTGTGGGATAAATAATCACCCCGCCATCGCGTAGGACATCCACGACCTGAGCAATTTTCCTCGGGTCCGGATTTTCCTGATACATTTTTATGAACTCAGCCATCAGCTAAATATTTATACCGGAAAATTACACGGCTTGGTTTACATCCCAAACAAAAAAGTCTTGTCTATTTTTGCCGCTATCATTTGAACCCCTCTGTATGAAAAGGATCAAAATTTTGTCGATAGCCATAGTGGTCTTTACCATCTTTTTATCGTCATTTTCATTTTATGCTTACCAAATCTTCTTTACACCTAATATACTGGTAGATAAGGGCGATCAATATTTCCCAATTTATCCTGGCACTACTTTTAAGGAGCTCCAGGACCAATTGTACAAACAGAATATAGTCAATGATCTCATTTCATTTAGCTTTTTGGCAAGATTAAAAGACTATGACAAGTTGATTAAGCCGGGTATGTACCTCTTGAAAAAGGACATGTCCAATAATGATGCAATCAACATGCTCAGAGCCGGAATGCAAACCCCTATCAAGTTGACTTTCAGCAATGCAAGGAAACTCGAAGACCTGGCATCCAAACTGACTGACAACCTGGCGATCGACTCGGTGGACATGCAAGCACTATTGGCCTCTGACAGCGTAGCGGAAGCTTATGGGTTTAATAAGCAAACTTTTATTAGCATGTTCCTGCCGAACACCTATGAGGTTTACTGGACCGCTTCGGCAACGGAAATATTAAACAGACTGAAATCCGAATATGATAAGTTCTGGAATGAGGAAAGAAGAAATAAAGCCCAAGCCTTAAACTTAACGCCGGTAAAGGTTTCCACATTGGCCAGTATTGTTGATAGTGAGACGAACTTTATGGATGAAGCTCCCCGAATTTCAGGTGTTTACCTGAATCGCCTGGAAAGAGGCTATCATCTTCAGGCTGATCCGACACTCGTTTTTGCTGTAGGAGATTTTACCATTCGCCGGGTACTCGATGTCCACAAAAAGATAGACTCTCCATACAATACTTATAAATATAGAGGGTTGCCTCCGGGGCCAATCATGATGCCTTCTATTTCTGCGATTGAAGCCGTGCTAAATACAGAAGAGCATTCCTATTTATATTTTTGCGCAAAAGAGGATTTTTCAGGTTATCACGTTTTTGCCAAAACCCTGAGTGAGCATAACGCCAATGCAAGAAGGTTTCAACAGGCACTTAACAAGCAAAGAATTTACAGATAGATGTACCATCACGACACACAAATACGCGTCAGATATGCAGAAACGGATCAAATGGGTTATGTTTATTACGGCAATTATGCTACCTATTTTGAAGTAGCCCGTGTGGAAGCCTTTAGACATTTGGGGTATCCGTATAAAAAAATGGAGGAAGAGGGTGTTGGGATGCCGGTTCTGGAATACCAGATTAAATATTTGCAACCGGCAAAATACGATGATCTTCTGACCATTAAGCTGGCCATACCAGAAATGCCCAAGGCACGAATTCGGTTCACCTACGAAGTAACCAACCAACATGGAGCACTGATAAATACTGGAGAGACAACCCTGGTTTTTATGAATATGGAAACCGGAAAAGCGACACGCATACCAGCGGAAGTAAATAAACTTCTAAAGACCTATTTTGACTAGTAAAAGACATTTAAGGACCCGCCAGCAGCTTCATCGCCATCTTAGCTATACGGGATGGTATATCCGGTTGGTACAACTACTGAAGTCCATCCATTTGAGACATGGTAAAGCTTCTTTGTACCGTACCTGTGTTATCTTCATAGATAAGGTCGGAGACCACCACCTATTTGAACGGGCCTATGGCGTAGCTTTCAATTTTACGCTGTCGCTTTTTCCCAGTATCATTTTCATGTTCGCCCTGATACCTTTTGTTCATACGATGATACCGAGTATTTCGGCGGCAGAAACTAAGGTCTTTCTAGAGGGTGTATTGCCTGCCAGTCTTTGGGAGGTCACGGAAAGCACGATCAATGACACCCTGGAAATACGGCGTGAAGGACTAATCTCCTTCGGTGTACTCTTCGCATTGTTTTTGGCCACAAACGGGGTAAATTCATTGATGAATTCTTTTAATGTGAGCTATAAAACAGTTGAAAGGAGATCCTTTGTTAAGACCAGGTTCATTGCACTTTTCATCACATTGCTTTTGGCGACTGCCTTTATACTATCCATCCTACTGCTAATCGTTGGGGAATTAGTGATTGATTGGTTGCTGGACTTTACGAACATTTCAACCGACTTTATAAATTATTTTGTACTTCCCTTACGGTTTGTGGTCATCATGGCTGCCTTTTATTCGGCCATTGCCTCCATCTATTACTGGGGACCTGCCATACATGACAAGTGGAGGTTTTTCTCGATGGGATCCTTTTTGGCTACCCTGTTGTGCCTTGCCACAAGCTTTGGTTTTTCTTATTACATCACCAATTTTGGAACGTACAATAAGCTGTACGGGTCCATTGGAGGTATGATCGGCTTGATGGTTTGGCAGTACTTAATGTCAGCCATTTTGCTGTTGGGCTTTGAATTCAATGCGAGTATTGATCGTGCGGCTAGCAGTGAAGTTTACGATAAGGAAAAAGATTAAGAAAGATTTTACGCTCAGTAATTGCCTAATTCATCTGATCCATTATTTTTGCGTTCCCAAATCGGATATTGAGCGGCAGTTATTGTTCAATCGCTGATTTGCAAAGATAGCAAAGGCGTTCTCGCCTTAATAAAATATTAGAGTAACAGAAGGTTACTAACAACATTGCAGAGACTACAGAGGCGTGGCAGAGTGGACTAGGCGTCCCCGTCGAATGCGGCGGACCCGCCTTAATAAAATATTAGAGTAACAGAAGGTTACTAACAACATTGCAGAGACTACAGAGGCGTGGCAGAGTGGTCGAATGCGGCGGTCTTGAAAACCGTTGTACCGCGAGGTACCGGGGGTTCGAATCCCTCCGCCTCTGCAAGCAAGCCCTGACAAATTTTGTCAGGGTTTTTTGTTTCTGAACATTTCAAAACGTGTTTTAGGAATGGAAAGAAGCAAAAAAGAGATCAATCCGAAAACCTGTGGACTGTCTAAGAAAC
Organism: Marinoscillum sp. MHG1-6; assembly: GCF_024714475.1. Taxonomy (GTDB): domain Bacteria; phylum Bacteroidota; class Bacteroidia; order Cytophagales; family Cyclobacteriaceae; genus JAMZMI01. The sequence continues at coordinate 72,501 of NZ_JAMZMI010000007.1, forward strand.
TTAATATTTTAAAAAAGCAGGATAAATTCTGCACTGGGTCATCCAGTGTCAGTGAGGATATCCTATGGATAGTGGGATATCGCTTTTCCACATCTCCTCCCAAGATTGAATATCCCTTCCATTTGCCTTGATGCAAACGGAAGCCAAAAATCAAGGCTGTGAAGTAATTCCGGAAATTCAAATTCAATAGTGTACCGTCCTGAAATAGGTTGACTCCAAATTAGTAAATTGATTTCTTATAGTTCTTCCAGTGGTTTTCATTGATAAGTACAACCTTCCAACAACTTTATTGCTTGATCCTATTTATATAGGGATTCAAACCCTCGATCCCTCTCAAATACGCTAAAATTCACCCTTTTGAACCAATATGTATTATGAAACACTCATTCAGCATCCTCTTTTGGCTTTTAACCAACCGGGCAAGTAAAAAAACCGGCGAGGCTCACGGGGTTTTATCTAATTTAAAGTCCCCTTATGTCGGATTTAATCCTTTATCAATTTTCCTGCCACCTTGAGTGAAGCTCCATTATCTATCACAAGCATAAAAATACCCGGATTAAAATCTGACAGGTCATAGCTATTTTCCGCATTGGCCATGAACTGCCTTAGAATCTTACCGTTCATATCAATGATCATTAACTTTTTAATTTCAGAACCATGGCCATTTAATGAAAATGTAGTGAAAACAGGGTTTGGATAAATTGAAATATTCGATTCAGCGATCATGTCCAGCACTTCTTCCGCTGATACTTCAATAGTTAAAGTTCCATTCACATAGCTGAACTTATAGTTATTATCATATCCACCACTCACCTCAATATCAAATACTCCATCAGTTTCAGTAGAAGTCACCGATGTAGAGGTTACCGGAAGTTCATCAATTACCAGCGCATCATCATCATGAACAAAACCTTCTATTGTGATTAGCAACTCAGGAAACGAATCCCCCTGACCAACCGTCACATCACTGGCAGTAACCGTCAATAAGGCTTTATCTACTACAATATCCTGTACCGATCGAACTGGGGCAAATTGATCGTTTCCTTCCTGGTTAACAATAATAGCCGCCGATCCTGCTCCTTTAATTGTAGCTGTATCACCACCTATGGCAATGATACTTTCATCGGTACTGCTAAATACCAGCGGCAATCCTGAGGAGCTTGAAGCAGAAAGCACAAATGAACCATTACCATAAACCTGATCACTGAGGGAATCAAATGTAATCTGTTGAGGCCTTATTGAAATATCTCTCACTGCGCCCAGATATTCCGTACCAGGAATTCCTGCCAAATCTCTAAACTCACCAGCAACAAACAGAGTATCACCCATCAATTCGAAATCTCTAGCAGGATTGTAATAAGAGCTAGTAGAACCACCTCTCCAGGAAGAGAGTAACAAGGAGTCCTTATCAAATCTCACTGCATTACCGGTATATTGGTTGTTCATATGGCTAAACACCCCGCCAACATACAGATGACCTCCCAAAGCTTCAACTTTATACACATAACTTTTCGGTTTCGGGCTCCAGCCTGTCAAAGTATCCCTAGAAAGGTCAAATGAAGACAAATAAGTACGTGCCTCTCCACCTATCTGGGAATAAGCTCCACCAACAAATACCATATCATCTCTTACCGAGAGATCAAACACAACATTATTTGGAGATATATTCCATCCCAGCAATGCCCCATTAGCGCGGTTTAGCATCGCCAAATAGTTACGACTTTCACCATCAATTTGATTAAAATATCCTCCTATCATCAACGAATCTCCTTTGGCTCCAATGGTCAATACCGTAGAGTTAATATTGCTTGAAAGTGAATTAAGTCCTCCGTCTACAGCGTTAAAGGAAGCCAGAAATCGGCGCTCATTACCATCAATCTGTGTAAATCCACCTCCAACATAAAGTTGGTCATCAACCAGATGCATGGCTTCAACATTAGAATTTATTTGCGGACTCCATTCCAACAAATTCCCTGTTGAAGTATCAAATGAAGCGATATTATTCCTTGATTGCCCGTCTATGGAGACAAAAGACCCTCCGACGTATAGTTGATCATTAGCCAAAACCATTTGTTTCACGATTCCCGAAACGGCAGGCTCCCAATCTATTAATTCCCTTGTTACGAGATCAATTGCTGCCAGTCCACTTTTGGACACTCCTCCTATGTTAATAAAAATTCCTCCAACAAAAACATCCTCAACTCCAGACTCCAATACAGTTGGAGCATAACTTGGTGATGGATTCCATGCTAATAACGTATCCTCAATCAAATCAAAAGAGGCCAAATACCTCCGCTGTTCATTGCGAGCATAGTTAAACCATCCACCAACATAAAGGGTGTCATTAGCTACTTCAATTTTATATGCCGAACTATTTAATTGGAAATCCCGGTCTGTAAGTTCACCCGTTTCAGTATTTATTTCTACAAGACCTGTCCGGTTCTGTCCCTCATAACTATAGATATCACCCGCCACATACAAAAGATCATTATGGACTTCAAGATCTCTGACTGAGTATATAGTCCCTATTGGACTATAGGCATTAAGCGTACTATCCTGGATTGAAATTGAAGCCAGTCGATTCCTTGGCTCCCCATTAATAGCCGAAAACTGGCCGCCCAGATATACTTGATTCCCTGCCACAGCAATGGTGTTAATATTCCCATTGGCCTCTGGGGCCCAGTCCGTTAATTCATCGGAATTTAAATTATAAGAAGCCGCACGCAATCGGTCGGCTGAATTCACCTTTGTAAAATTGCCACCCAGGTATAAAGTGTCTCCATCGATTTCCATATCATTGATCACACCATTAGTTTCAATTGACGTAGGGACAAAATCACCCTCAACAAGATCAAGTGCCATGAAGTTATTTGCACTTTTCCCTCCTATATAATTAAATGATCCTCCAACGAATATTTTATTACCCAAACCGGTAATTGTATAAATCGATGAACTAGCTGATGGATTCCATTTTGTGAGTTCTTCATTTCCATTAAATGCAGCTCCTCGACCTCGATTTATTCCAGATACCTGAGTAAAATCACCCCCGATATATAAATCACTGTCTTGGAAATCAATTGCTCTCACTCGATTATCAATCTCAGGATTCCATGGTAATAGCAGATTATCTCCCAAGTCAATAGCAGCCAAGTGGTTTTGTGCAATACCTGCAATTTGAGAAAAATATCCACCTACTATTAAACTGTCATTCTTGATGGCCACTTTTTCAACACTGCCACTAACAGGAAAATCAAGCGAATTCAATTGGCCTGTCAAGAGGTCAAACCCCGCCAACCTCGACCTGGCAGTTCCATTCGCATCCGTGAAAGACCCGCCTACAATCAGTTGATCCTCCCAAATAACCCCTGAGGTAACAGTATTATTTAATGCCGGATTCCAATCGCTGATGTTTCCGGTGGACAAATTCACAGAAAAGAGTCTCCCTCTAGGTTCCTGCCCGACGAAAGAGAAACCTCCTCCAACAAACAAGCTATCTGCTGATCTCAAAATAGATGTGACTACTCCATTCGTAGGGACATCCCAGTCGGTAACTTGTTTTTCAACCAAATCGTATGCGAATAAATTTGATCTGGAAACACCACCAACCGAACTGAATTGCCCACCAACATATATTTCCTCCCCTATTGAGCTGACTGTTAATACTCTTTGATTCATGCATGGATCCCATGGAAGTAATGAATAATCCGAAAGCTTTAAGGCAGAAGCATAATTTCTAGATTTGCCACCGAAAACAGTATAATCTCCTCCGGTATATAAAGTATCATTTTTAACAAACATGTCTCTGACTATACCGCTTGGTGAAGGATTAAAAGTGGTGATATTATCTGTTGTCAGGTCAATTTCAGCCATGTAGTTTCGCGACATGCTATTTAACTCCGTGAAAGCCCCACTGATAAAAAGTGAGTTGGCCGAACTTTCCAGCTTAAGAACATAATTGTTCGCATCGAAAACCCAGTCTTCCAGAGTTTTTGATGCACGATCAAAGGATGCCATTCGACTTCTACTAAGCCCATCAACTTCCGTGAAATAACCGCCTACAAATATCCGATCAAATGTTGTTTCAATATCCATAATCTGGCTACTTACCTGTGGTGCCCAACCGGAAATATCCATTGATGGCAGGTTAAAACTGGCCAGATAAGATCGGTTTTCATTGGCAATCGAAGTAAAATTCCCGCCAATCAAGAGCTCCTCATTTGTAATTTCAAGGTCATTAACAATTTGATTTGGGTTAGGCCGCCATCCTGATAGAACCATGGAATCACCCATATCATAAGCTATAAGGTTTTGGTAGTAAGTTGCCCCAACTACAGAAAAGGAGCCACCCAACATCAAGTCATCACCTGTTTTATCAATACATAATACCTGACCATTTGTGGTTGTAATAGCTGATAAAATCGAGCTATTTTTTAGATCAATACTGGCTATTCCCCTTCTCTCTTCACCATCAGCTGTAGTAAAGGTTCCTCCAACAAAAAGCGTGTCATTAGAAATGTCAAAGGCGTTTATTGTGTTATTGAATGGAATATCCTCCCCAATCAGGTTACCCGACTTTAAGTCAAACATTGCGAATCGACTTCTGGGTTGGCCGGACACCTGACTGAATGATCCTCCAATAATTAGACTATCACCTTTAAGCTCCATCGCTTCAACGACAGAATTTACAACCGGATTCCAGGACAACAGGGTGCCAGACGAGTCATTCACGGCAGCTAGATGCGCGCGTGATGAACCCGCCAGATTTGTAAAATACCCTCCTAAAAAAACGGTGTCAGATTTGAGTACAAACGACTCAACACGATCATAGTAAGAATAATAACCAGAAGTAATTTGGGGATCCCATGGAAGGACATTCCCGGTTTGTATATCAAGGGCCGCGGCTCGATTGTGGCTTATTCCATTAACCAGGCTGAAATAGCCTCCAATGTACAACCGATCATTATTGATGGCCATTGAAAAAACCGTGCTATTTGTTATGGGCGACCAGTTGCTGATTTCTCCCTTTGATAGGTCATATTTTGCCAAATTAGACCGTACAAATCCTCCTATTTGCGAAAAATCTCCTCCGGAGAAAACAACGGTATCAGAGACTTCCAGGCAATTGACAGTTCCGTTGACCCCAGGATCCCAATCTAAAAGTTGTTTTGTCGATAAGTCAAAGGAAGCGAGACGTGCCCTGGATTCACCATCAATGTCCAAAAATTCACCTCCCAAATACAGTGTATCATTTTGATATGCCATTGTTTGAATGGCTCCGGAAATTGATGGAGTCCATGGATCACGGTTTTTTGTGGTAAGATCAAATACTGCCAGACCGCCGCTTGTAGCCCCATCAATATTGGCATAATGACCACCTAGTACCAATTGATCCGGAGTGGTTATTATCGCATTGACCGAGCCATCGGGGTTCGGAGCAAAAGAAGTAACCGCACCATCCGAGGCCTGCACCTCTGCAAAGTGACTACGTGATTGCCCTCCCACTTCGGTAAAATCACCGCCTAAATGCACCATGCCATTTTCCAAGTTAATGGCTTTGACCGACGCATTCGGAAGTGGGTTCCAGGAGGTCACTGACAGTTCATTTAGATCCATTTGAGCCACATATGGTCTCGATTGCCCCTGAAACTGAGTGAAATCACCACCAATATACAAATGACTATCATCTCGATGCAGCGTTTTTACAACTTGATCTGTACTGAGGTCTATATCTAAAACGGTAGATGTTGTCGTATCTATGGCGATAAGATACTTTTTCTGGCTTCCACCTATTTGGTTAAATGCTCCCCCTACAAAAATTACAGAGTCATTGGCGCTTACACTGAGTACCTCTCCATTGGCACCGGGACTCCAATCGTTTAAGGTCTCATTCATTAAATCATATTCAGCCAATTTTGATCTGCCAATACCATTGATTGAATTGAAGTCTCCTCCTAGATACAGGTAATTATCTTGCAAAGAGAAAGAATTAATCGGACCATTAGCATTTATCAAAAGATCACTTAAGTCTCCGGTTTGCCTATTAAAAGCAGCAAAATTTCCACGTGACATTAAATTGACCTGTGTGAATTCACCCCCAACAAAAATGGTATCATTACGTGACTGAATGGCATGGATACCACCATCCAACTGAGGGGCCCAATCGGTGAGAGTGCCTGTAGATATATCTATTGAAGCTAAATTAGACTTTGATGACCCTCCAATGGCTGTGAACTCACCGCCAACATATAAAAGGTTATTATCCAAAAACAACGAATTCACCCGGGTACCGTAGTTACTTGAGATTTGAGGTAAGCCTCCGACCGTAGCCCCAGAGTTGCGGTTCAATGCTGCAAAATTGCCAACATTTTGCCCATTTACAGTGGTAAATATCCCGCCAATAAAAAGCGTATCTCCTTTGACCTCTAATGCCTGAACAGTATTATTCACAACAGGCTCCCATTTAATAAACCTTCCTGTTGAAGTATCCAGGGCAGCCAGTTTGTGATAATAAAATACACCTGTCGTATTGAAATTTCCACCTACAAAATATTGGTTTTGTAAGCTTTCAATGGTCAAGACGTTATTTGAAAAAGATGGATTCCAATCCAATAATTTGCCATCACGAGCATCAAATGCCCCGGCATTTTTTCGACTTGATCCAGCTAAAAATGAAAAATATCCTCCAACAAAGAGGGTGTCGTTTTTTATATGCAAATCATACACTGATCCATTTGATCCTTTATCCCAATCGGTCAATGATCCGGTAGACAAATCAAACTGAGCAATTCTTTCTCTGGACGAACCGTCTACCACATTAAACTGTCCACCAATAAACAGGCTATTTCCCCATTTTTGCAGACTGTGAACATAGGAATTAACATCGGGAGACCAGTCAATCAGGGTAGCAGTAGGTGCATCAATTGCTGCCAGGTTATATCTTGTTTGTCCTTGGAGGCTCGAAAAATATCCACCTACATAAAGTGTATCTCCGGAAAGAAGCATGCTTCTTACCTGACTTCCATTAAAATTAGCATTCCAATCATTCAATGCTCCTGTTTGACCGTTTATCGACGCTAAACTCCTCCTATATTCCCCTCCCACATATGAAAAGGACCCACCTATGTAGATATCATTATTTTTATGTTCTATTTCCCAAACCTCACCTTGTGGCATTGGAAACCAGTCATGAAATTCTTCGTTGACCAAATCATATGAAGCAACAAATTGAGTCCGCTTTCCTCCTATAGCTCTAAAACTTCCACCAACGAATACCAGGTTCCCACTCGCCTGAATAGTATTAACCTTATCAGAAGCTCCTGGATTCCAACTTGAAAGCAAACCTGATGAAGGATCAAATCGAGCAAGGCCCTCTCGTTTGCTACCATCAATTTCAGTGAATGATCCACCCACCCATATTGGTCCATCGACATCCAGCGTCAACACTGGATGATCAACAATGGGAGCCCAATCAGTGGAGATAGCGGTTCCTAAATCAATTTTTGCCAGGTTGGTATGTGTATTGCTTCCTATTTGTGAGAAACTACCTCCGACTACCAGCGTCCCTGCCAGAGTATCCAAGGAATAGATAGTCCCCGAAACATTTGGATCCCATGAAGTAACGTTCCCTGAGGCACCATCAATAGCTGCCAGTCGATTCCGTAGATTACCAGCCACCTCCGTAAATGAGCCCCCAATATAAACGTTGGATCCATCATAGATAATATCATTAACACGCCCATTTGCTTCCGGAAAATTTTGAACAATTCCTGTTAGGGCATTAACCGCTGTCAAGTTTGAGACACTATCTACCCCAACTCTTTTGAAATCTCCGCCGATCAAAACATTGCTATTATCCAGCGTAATACTGTAACCGGTGGCATCCATCGCGGGATCCCAATCCGAAATGATATTGGAAGTGACATCTATGGAGAAGGCATTACTTCTAGTCTTTAAATTAATTCTATTGGAATAAGCACTAAATATACTCACCGAGGATCCATCAACATACATACGATTAGCTGAACTTAGTCCGGGATTCCAATCAGTTGCTAACTGAGTTGTTCGATCAATGACGGCCACGATATTTCGACTGCTGCCTGCAACATATCCGAACCCTCCGCGGACATAAAGAAGGTTTCCACTGGCATATAATTCGCTTACTGCGCCATTAACTCCGGGATTAAAATCATTCAGATTGCCCGTATTGGCATCGAATGCGGCTATATACTTTCTTTCCTGCCCATCAATAAAACTGAAGTGTCCCCCCGCAAATAAGGTATCCCCGGAAATCGTAAGGTCATTTACGGAAGAATTTGGATTTGGTGCCCAGTCCAGGACTGAATTGTCCGACAAACGAAGTCCCCCCAATCTGTATCGATATTGACCCGCTAAACTTGAAAATTGGCCACCAATATACAAGGTATCACCTTTAAAGGCCATGGTAAAAACGTATTGATTCAAGGCCATATTCCATGATTCATCCAACTGCCCATCAGAAAGGTTAAACCTGGACAGATAAGGTATGGATTGGCCGGCAATAGCACTATATGAGCCCGCAACGTAGAGGTATCCATTATTAATCACAAATTCATTCACCGATCCGCTAATGGATGGATTCCAACTCAATAATTGACCGGTATTTGCATCTAATGCCAAAAGGCCAGTTTTGGATACTCCATTTACCTTATTGAAGGATCCGGCCACAAAAACAGTATCCCCACTGACTATAAGATCAGTAATTTGTCCATCTGTATCAAAGACCCAATTTTGTTGAGGAGTACCGTTCGCAGAAATTTTTATAATGTCATTGGAATTTGAGCTCCCGCTGATGAGAATATCTCGTCCTCCTAAAAACCAAGAACCGTCCGGCCCTTTAACAGCGTCTTGTATGTATCCTGAGGTAATTGAGCCAAATAGATTGGTTAAAGAGCCATTGTTATAATTAATTGCAGGCCCCACCGCCGCCGATTCGCTATCCTGAATGTACCTAAAGGAACCGGTGACATAAAGCGTATTGCCGGAAAGTGCCAAATCATATACTGTACCATCGATAGTCGTTGAACGAAAAAAACCGGTCTGATTTCCCTGGGCATCAATATGTGCTAACCTAGCTGAGCCATATGAGGAGGAATAAAAACTGCCTCCTATATACCATCCTCCATTGCCATCAGGTATGGTTGCATTGATGTCACCATTGATTTTAAACGGTGACTGAATTGGAATACCTGTATCCGGATCAATTAATGCCCCATTACTGTCAGGAAATGTCAAGGAATCTCCGGAAAAATTGAAATTACCTCCTATCAATAGACTGTCTCCTTTCAAGGCTAGGGTATACACTCCACCGCCTAGTGGCGTGTTATCAAATAGTTCGCTTACCTCTCCATTGGAGTTGATATGCGCTAGACCATCTCTTGAAACACCTCCTACATTGCTGAACTGCCCACCGATGAAAATCCCCCCATTGCCATCCTCAATGGCATCCCAAACCGAGCCATTAACCTTTGGAAATGATTTATCAATTAGACCGATCCCATCAATCTTTGTTCCATAAGTCCCTGACAAACCATTCTGATTATCTGTATAGGTAAAAGAGCCTCCTATGTAAAGCAGACTATCCTGAAGTGCCAGCGACTCAACAGACCCATTAAGTGATTCCCCATCTAAAAACTGCTTCACGTTACCATAAGCATCGATACGTGCCACTTTGTATGTGGTGGCAGAACCAATTCGAGAGAAATCCCCGGCCAAGTACCACCCTCCTTTTCCATCATCGATAACCTCCCTTACCGTGCCACTTACTCGTGGAAAGGCTAAGTCCGGAAGTCCATTCTTATCTATTTTGGCTCCATTTGAACTTGTTAGAGCTCCTTGTGTATCGTTAATATTGAATGCTCCCCCGACATACAACGTTGATCCATCAAGCGCCAGGGCATTTACATCATTATTTAAATATTGACCCTCAAAAAAATCAGTTACTCGTCCCTCGCTATCGATATGTGCAAGTTTATTTCGATACTGGTTACCAACATAACCGAATCTCCCCCCCATAAACCAGCCACCATTGCCATCAGAAATCACCGCATTAACCGAATTATTGCTCTTAGGATATGTTGGCATTGATAATCCAGAGCGAGTTGAAATTATTCCCGATCGAGTGTTTGTAGTTGCATTAGTTGCATCAGCAATGTTAAAACTGCCTCCAATATACAAGTCTTGATCCTGCAAAATCAGGCTATTCACCTGACCTGAAAAATTCACATCACTCATGAAATCAGTCACATTACCCTCCGCATCAACATGTGCAATACCACGTTGGTTAGTATTTCCCACCTTATTGAAACTTCCTCCCAGATACCATCCTCCATTTTTGTCTGAAACTATTGAATTTACATTACCACTCACTTTTGGGAAACCTTTATCCACTTCAAATGAATCATTCAACCGTACAACACGAGAATCTCGGTAGGTCCCAAGAGTATCTTGAAAATTGAAGTTCCCGGCGATCACCAACGTATCATTATACAATTGGATATCGTTTACACTTCCATATCCAAGATTGAAATCATTAAGCATTGCTGTAACCTTACCGGTTGAATCTACATGAGCAACATCAACTACGGGAACTGCATTAACATATGAAAAATCACCTCCAAGGATTTGGCCTCCCTTATTATCATCAATAATTTTATTAACTGTTCCATAGACAATTGGAGTTTCAGGTAGTAAAAGCCCATGATTATCCCACCCAGCAACCCCTCTTCGATCGTACTTCTCTTCACCTACATTTTTAAAACTACCTCCCACATATAGCATATCGCCAACAACCTCCAAACTATTAATTGCCCCATCAATATTAAGTCCTACTACCTCATTTTTTATTTCTCCAAATTCATCTAGATAAACAATTTTATTAATCGATGAATCACTTACTGAAGTGAATGAACCTCCAACATATAAACCGCCCTTCTCATCCTTTTTCGACACTTGTACGGTTGAGTTAAACATCGGAGTCTCAGGGAGATATTCTCCCTTTAAAGGATCCAAAAAAGCGCCTCTTGTATTTTCTAAAGGATTTACTGATGAAAAGGAACCTCCCAAGTATAAAATACTATCTCCATTCATCTGCATTGAAGTTACACTCCCTATTATTTTTGTATCGGCAGCCCAGTCTGTCACCATTCCATTTTCATCAATGTGACCAATGCCACTTCTCGTGGAGTCCCCCAGGATCGAAAACCCTCCGGCCAGATAATATCCGCCATAGCCATCCGGGGAAGCAGCGTTGACAGCATAATTCGGATAAGGATATATCAGAGGAACCTGACCCTCCTCTTTGCTGACAGGGACTCCATATTGACCAAATCTCCCGGCCTTTGCAAAACTTCCTCCAAGGTATAGCAGGTGATTGACGGAGTCATGAACCATTGAGAACACTGGTCCTGATACAGAAGGAAGATGCTTTTCCAACACCTGAGCAGTATTTTCATCAACCTCTCCATTGCAGTTGTTATCTACTCCATCCAATATTTCGGGAGCACCTGGAAAAATCGCAGCACTTGAATCATTACAATCCAATGCAGCATCTACACCATCGCGATCGAAATCCTGAGATCTGACGGTGTAAATTGATAAGATCAAACTCAATAGAAATAGCGGTAGAATATGAGGTTTCATGGTAAGATAAGTTAAGCGGTAGAATATTATCAGCATAATAAAGGTATGGCTTAATCAATGTTAGTACAATACCTGTTTTCAGGTATTGTAACACCAATCTGATCGGCCTTAACCCCTCATTAAGTTCCAAATCGAAGATTCCCGAGGGGACGTGCGGCATGGTGGCGGGCAGGAGAAATACCTCTACCTATCCATTTTCCCTAACTTGGTAGTATCTTACAGCTAATGAATCCAAATACATTAAAGAAGCTGAGTTATGTGGGCTTGACTATCGTGATGATTGTTAGCCTGTGGTATAGCTATAAAAGCTATTCTGAAGGTGACCCCAAGTATAACTTTGTCATTCTGGGCTTCGGTATTGCGATCCTCTTAGGGATCAACCTACTAAAGAAAAGAGAGTATTAGTCTGTCTCGAAGGCCGTTCTTGTAGCGATGCTACGACCAAGTGTCAGCTCATCTGCATATTCCAGCTCACCACCCACCGGTATTCCGCGAGCAATGGTAGTCACTTTAACTCCGGTTTCCTTCAGCATTTTAGTAATATAAAAAGCGGTGGTATCACCTTCCATGGTAGAACTAAGGGCTAGAATGATCTCCTTAACTTCTTCATTACTGGATTTTACCCGTTCTACCAGCGAGTCTATTTTAACATTGTCAGGCCCAATACCATCAATAGGAGAAATGCGGCCACCCAACACATGGAAAAGCCCGGTGTATTGACCTGTATTCCTGATAGCCAGCACATCAGGGGTATCTTCAACCACACAGATTGTAGACACATCACGAGACATTGTTTTGCAGGTGCAATCTTCTGTGTCTGCTATGATGTGACAGGTACGGCAGTACTTTATGTTTTTCCGAAGTTCGGTAAGTGATGAGGATAGGGAAGTTGAGGCCTCTTCTGGTTGCTTCAATAAATGTAATACCAGCCTTAGCGCCGTCTTTCTGCCAATCCCCGGAAGTTTGGCTATTTCTTCTACGGCCTTTTCGACCAACTTGGACGGATATTCCATCTATTCTATTGTGGCTTTGATACCTGCATCGGTTATGCCGTCCTTCATCGGCTTCAGCTTATTAAAGGGGCCCTTTTTTACAGAACACCGACCCTTGTAATGAACAATGTAAGTGCATTGCTCCGCCTGGTGGACATCGTGTTTACATACCTTGATCAGCGTATTGGTAACATGCTCGAAGGTATTGAAATCGTCATTATGAACTACCAGATCCTTAAATTCGTCGCTATCCTGGTCCTCCAGAACCTCAACAAGCTCTTCTATTTCGTAATCAAATTCCATAGTTGTGACCATCTTGCAAATTTAATGCATGTGGATAACTTACAAGAATCTATATTGCAAACTTCGTTTCGTAAGCCCTTGATCAAATGAGCCCAATACTCGTCGGCACAATCATATTAACCTACTTTTTTATCCTCATTATCATCTCCCATTTTACATCCAAAGGGGGATCGGATGAGGATTTTTATACAGCCCAAAGACAGTCTCCCTGGTACCTTGTAGCATTTGGAATGATTGGGGCTTCCCTGTCGGGGGTCACATTTATCTCCGTTCCGGGCGAAGTAGGCACGAGTAGTTTTCACTACTTTCAGGTCGTCCTCGGCTACCTGGTTGGGTATGCGGTCATCAGCCATATTCTGCTCCCTATTTATTACCGTTTGAATCTGGTTTCGATCTACACTTACCTGGAACAGCGTTTTGGCTTTTGGTCCTATAAATCAGGTGCGTTTTACTTCCTCCTTAGTCGAATCATAGGCTCTTCCTTCCGCTTGTTTCTTGTGGCAGGGGTGCTGCAAATATCATTCTTTGATGCCTTTGGACTCCCATTTTGGGTTTCTGTGCTTACCACGGTGGTATTGATCTGGATCTACACTTTTCGTGGGGGGATTCGAACAGTAGTATGGACAGACACCCTTCAGACCACCTTTATGATTGCTTCAGTAGTGATCAGCATTTCTTTCATAACCGGCGAAATGAACCTTAGCATGGGTGAAATGATCTACGGATTAATGGAAGATCAGCGAAGTACTATTTTTAATTGGGACTGGCAAAGCGGCAGAAATTTCTTTAAACAGTTTTTTGCAGGAGCTTTCATAGCCATTGTGATGACAGGACTGGATCAAGATATGATGCAGAAAAACCTCACTTGCCGCACACTCAAAGATGCCCAGAAAAACATCTTTTGGTTTTGTATCATACTGGTGATAGTCAACTTCCTGTTTCTGAGCATGGGATTATTGCTTTTCCAATTTGCAGAGACCAATCAGATAGCCATTCCCGAAAGGACCGACTACCTTTTCCCTACCATCGCCATTGACCATTTTCACATGCTTGGGGCTGTGGTCTTTCTTCTTGGGATTGTAGCAGCCGCTTATTCCAGTGCTGACTCAGCATTGACGGCATTGACCACGTCCTTTTGTGTTGACTTCCTGGGCTTCACCAAAGAAAATTACGGTGAAAGGAAAAAGCTTCGGATGCTCATTCATTTTGGGTTTTCAATCGTGTTGTTTTTGGTGATTCTGGTATTTCACGCCGTCAATGACCAAAGTGTGATCACCGCTGTTTTTGTAGCTGCCGGGTATACTTATGGCCCCCTATTGGGACTATTTGCTTTTGGGATTTTCACCAAATGGCAACTCAAAGATCAATATGTGCCTGCCGTCTGTCTGATCAGCCCGATACTTTCCTATATCATCAATCTAAACTCTGTGGCCTGGCTAGGCGGCTATAAATTCGGTTTTGAGATATTGATCCTAAATGGACTGTTGACCTTTGTGGGATTAGCTACAATACGTAAGTATTAATTATATTTACATTTTATAAATATAAAATGACCACATTCACCAGTTCACTACCGGATCGCCTACTCCAAGAGCTTAATAAAAAGGCTACTGAACTCTCTATTCCAAAAAATAAGCTGATTGAAAAAGCGCTGACTATTTACCTGGATCAACTCAATAAAGCTGAATACATCAAATCTTACAAGCAGGCCGGTCAGGATGTTGATATTATGAATATCGCCGAAGAGGGCATGGCAGATTATTTCAAACAAATCGAAGAGTGAAGCAAAGAGAAATCTGGATTGCCTCGCTTGACCCAACTGAAGGGTCCGAACAGAACGGCACACGTCCTGTAGTCATTCTGAGTGGTAATATGATGAATGAGTTGTTGCAAGTGGTGATTGTATGCCCATTGACCTCCAATGTAAAAGGCTATAAAGGAAATATAATACTCCAGCCGGACAATGTTAACAACCTTACTTCTCCTTCTGAAACACTTATTTTTCATATTCGATCTGTTTCAAAATTCAGGTTGGTCAGAAAAGTTGGAAAAATCACGCAGGACCAGTTGACACAACTCAAAAATAGTTTGGATGATATTCTCAGGTATTGACGCTACAACAACTCCTTGATCGGTTCCCAGTATAGTTTTTCAAAACCCACCACCTGATCGTCTATCACATTAATTCCTTCAGCCTCGAGTAACTCCTGCATTCGGGTTGGAGTAGCAAAGTGATGCTTTCCGGTCAAAAGTCCCTTTCGGTTAAGCACGCGATGTGCGGGCACGCCCTCCGGAGCGCCGTTCATGGCCCAACCCACCATTCTGGCACTACTTTTTAATCCAAGGTATTCCCCGATGGCCCCATAGCTGGTCACTCTCCCTCTGGGAATGAGCTTTGCGACTTCATAGATATCATTGAAAAAACCGGATTGATCTTTTGCCATAACTTTGAATAACACCCAACAATTCAAAGATGAGCAAAAACATAATTATAACCGGTACCACTGGCAATCTCGGATCAGCCGTGGCAAAAAAATTTATCAGCGAAGGCTATCACGTCCTTGGCTCTTCTACACCAGGCAGAAGCACACCTGACGATGGTGTAGACTATTTCGAGGCGGATCTCACCAACCCAGATTCATCAAAGGAATTCTTTAAAAGAGCATTTAAGAAATATGATACGATAATTGCGGGTATTTTTTTGGTTGGGGGCTTCGGAATGAGCAATATCGAAAACACTGAGGATAAAGACATTCACAAGATGTTTAACCTCAATTTTTTGACTGCCTTTCACTGCACCAAAAACTTATATCCTCACTTGAAATTGTACGGAGGTGGAAAGATGGTGGTGGTGGGAGCCAAACCTGCATTGGAAGGGGGCGGTGCCGCTATGCTTCCTTACACGATTTCGAAAAATGCCGTCATGAAATTAGCTGAGCTGCTCAATGAAACCGGTCAGGATGATTATATTCAAACCTCTGTCATCATCCCAAGCATCATCGATACACCGGTCAACCGTGAAGCTATGCCAAAAGCCAATTTCTCTGACTGGGTGACTCCCGAATCTATCGCTGAAAGTATCTATTTCCTCATCTCGGAAAAGGGAAATAAGCTACGGGACACGGTGCTTAAGTTATATGGTAATAGTTAGTCTACCTTCTCAACTTCAGCTTCTTCGATTATATAAAAAAGATGTAAAGGGCTGCCTGCATTGAGACGGAGACGTCCTTTGATCTTCACCTTTTCGTCTTTAAAGCGAGTAGTTTCCGGGGTATAGACCTCTGCGACCGTCTCCGGCCCGGCATTACCACAGAAAAAGCAAGAGCTGTATGGGAAACGGGAAAGTACGAAGTACTCTTGATTGGCCCTGGACTGTAGCGGAATGACATAACCTTCAAGCTCAATAATTTTACCGTCAAATGCTTTCAGGTCATCTGAGAAGATAGGAACATCAATTGATTCGCTCAAAATTTCATCAAATTGACGGTCTATCTTGAGCTTACTTAAGGTATCCCAACCCTCAAAGGGAGGATCGGTAGCCAGCATTAAAAACAAAAGAAAAATTAACCTCATAGCCTATCTGAGATATTCAAAACTAATCATTCGTCGTACTTTTCTTTATAACTGAAAAATATAATTCTTAGTAGCTTTATCACGCAATGAACATTATTGATACCAAAAGCATTTCCAAAATGTATGAAATGGGTAGTGAGACCATTCATGCTCTGGAATCTATTTCAATACAAATCAAAAAAGGGGAATATGTTGCCTTCATGGGACCATCCGGTTCCGGCAAATCCACCCTTATGAATATTGTAGGTTGTCTGGACACGCCATCTTCGGGAGAATACATCCTCAATGGACACGATGTCAGTGATCTGAGTGATGATGAACTGGCCGAAATCAGAAATAAGGAAATAGGATTCGTCTTTCAAACCTTTAACCTGCTGCCAAAGTCAACTTCATTGGAAAATGTGGCATTACCGCTCATTTATGCAGGATACGACAAAGAAGAACGTGACGAAATGGCTCGAAAGGCCTTAGCTAATGTGGATTTGGAAAACCGTGCAGACCATAAACCCAATGAGCTCTCCGGGGGACAAAGACAGCGTGTGGCTATCGCCAGGGCTTTGGTTAATAATCCAAGTATTATCCTTGCGGACGAACCTACCGGAAACCTGGACTCCAAGACCTCCTACAGTATTATGGATCTTTTCGCAGAACTTCATAATAGAGGCAACACGATCATCATGGTTACGCATGAAGAAGATATTGCAGAATATGCTCATCGCATTATCAGACTCAAAGACGGATTAATAGAGTCCGATATAAAAAACGAAAACATCAGACAGGCTGTACCTGTTTAACCCTCTATGTCCATTAAGATTTATACCAAAACCGGCGATAAAGGCCAGACATCTTTACTCGGAGGAAAAAAAGTGGCCAAATCGAGTATAAGAATTGAGTCATATGGCAATATCGATGAGCTCAATTCATTTATCGGACTACTCAAAGATCAACCCGAGGTGGAAGCCAAAATCAAACAGCAGTTTTATTGGATCCAGGAGCATTTGTTTTCCATCGGCTCCATTTTGGCTTCTGAAAATGGCTTTTCGGGATTTGAATTACCTCAAATTGGGGAAACACATATTAAACAACTAGAAGTTTGGATTGACAAATACACTACTGAACTGCCTGAATTAAAGAATTTTATACTTCCGGGAGGTCACCAAGTTGTATCTTTGTGTCATGTTTGTCGTACTGTATGTCGCAGGG
The DNA here is from genome assembly GCF_024714475.1 of Marinoscillum sp. MHG1-6. GTDB lineage: Bacteria > Bacteroidota > Bacteroidia > Cytophagales > Cyclobacteriaceae > JAMZMI01. Next base: position 90,248 of record NZ_JAMZMI010000007.1, read on the forward strand.
CGGAACGCAGCATTACCCAACTCCATTCCGAGGAGCCCGTTGATGAACATATCATTCCGTTCATTAACCGACTTTCGGATTATTTTTTTGTGATGTCAAGAAAAATGAGTCAGATATTACAAATCGCTGAAGTTCCGTGGAAGCCACAGCTCGACGATTAAAATTTAGTGGTATGACTGAGACAATGGAAATTAAAATCAAGAAGACAACCAATTCCAAATTGGAGAGTACGGATCTGACTAATCCTGTTTTTGGGAAAGTCTATTCCGACCACATGTTTATTGCAGACTACGCCAATGGCGAATGGGGTGATCTAAGGATTGTTCCTTATGGCAACCTGAGTATCAGCCCGGCCAACACCACACTGCACTACTCTTCAACCATTTTTGAAGGACTGAAAGCCTACAGAGGAAAAAATGATGAAATACTTGTTTTCCGACCTGAAGCAAATGCAAAGCGTTTGATCAAAAGTGCGGAACGTATGTGCATGCCGGCCGTTCCGGAAGAGCTATTCATGCAAGCTATGACTGAGCTTCTGAAACTGGATTCTTCGTGGGTGCCAGGTGAGCCGAACACCTCCTTGTACATTCGTCCGTTCGAAATTGCGATGGATCCTTACGTTGGCATTCGCCCGTCTGACACGTATTCATTTATCATTATTACAGGCCCAGTAGGTGCTTACTACTCTAAGCCTGTAAAGGTGAAGATTGAAAAACATTATACCCGTGCTGCTGAAGGTGGTACTGGTTTTGCCAAGACAGGTGGAAATTATGCTGCGGCATTGAAGCCTGCTGTCGATGCGGCAAAACAGGGTTATGACCAATTGATCTGGACGGACTCTAAAACGCATGAGTATGTTGAGGAATCAGGCACCATGAATCTGATGTTTGTAATTGATGACACTCTGGTGACAGCTCCTGCGGGAGACACTATTCTTCATGGGATCACCAGAGATAGTATTCTTACCCTTGCCAAAGATATGGGCATGGAGGTAGAAGAAAGGCCTGTGAGCGTGAAGGAAGTCGTGGCTGCCATTGAAAAAGGTACACTTCAGGAGGCATTTGGTGCGGGTACTGCTGCGACAGTGGCGCAAATTCAAACGATCAGCAATGATGGTATTGATTACGAGCTACCTGCTATCGAGACCAGAAAATATTCTAACGGATTTCTTGACACCCTCAACAAGATCAAGACCGGAGAAATTGAAGATAAACACGGATGGGTTTATAAAATTTAGGAAGCAATGTCACATTGAGCTGCCATGAATCGGCTGGTTGAAATGTGACCGTTAATAATCGAATCCCACCTGATTGATCGGGTGGGATTTTTTGTTATCCAAATAACAATTCAGTTATATTATATTTTACGCTTTATTTGTCACCCCGAAGAATGAGGAATCAATCTGGAAACCTTTAGTGTAACTTGAAAAAGCACAATCAGCCTTTTTACCGCCGAGAACACTAAGGGCGCAAAGGACTATTTTTTGGTAAATCTCGATTCTCCTTTATTAGATAAAACCACTTTTCATTCAGAGAAAGAAGGCTGTAATTCTCCAATAAGACTTTAGTCACCACCGTCTCTGTTCTCTCGGCCATCTCCGTGGTGAGAGAAAAGGAGGGAATTCTCATCTCAGAATGTCTCTATTAAAAAAGCACAATCGCCCCGCAACTTTATTGGTTTATCCAAAAATGAGGGATCTTCCTCTTTCGATAAACCGATAGTTTAAAGTAAGATTCCACTAGCCATCCGCCTCCTAAAGTGGAAATGACAATACTGATTTGTCAGCACCTAAACCTGCCTTCAGGTATAGACAATTGGACGCATTGGAGCAGCATTTAAGTAATAAATTCTGACAATGTGTCACAATCTGTCTGACATAAACCAATCAAAACGCGGTTGGCACAACCATTGATCAATTGGAATTGAATTTGAATTTTAGAAAATCTTAATAATAAATAAACGGACATGGGAAAAATTATCGGCATAGACCTAGGTACCACCAACTCCTGCGTGGCGGTAATGGAGGGTAACGAGCCTGTAGTGATTCAAAACAGCGAAGGGCGAAGAACCACACCATCTATCGTCGCGTTCCTGGACAATGGTAACGGCGAAAGAAAAGTTGGTGACCCGGCTAAGCGTCAGGCGATCACTAACCCACAAAACACCATTAGCTCAGTGAAGCGTTTCATGGGTAAGAAATTTGGTGAGGTTGCAGAAGAAAGAAAAAACGTTTCATACGGACTGGAGTCTGGCAGCAATGACGTGGTAAGAGTTAAAATCGGTGACAGAAATTATACACCACAGGAAATTTCTGCAATGATCCTTCAAAAAATGAAGTCAACCGCAGAAGACTTCTTGGGTCAGGAAGTAGCAGAAGCTGTGATCACCGTTCCGGCATACTTTAACGATGCTGAGCGTCAAGCAACCAAAGAAGCTGGTCAAATCGCAGGACTTGATGTAAAAAGAATTATCAACGAGCCTACTGCTGCAGCACTGGCTTACGGTTTGGATAAGAAAAATGCTGACATGAAAATCGCGGTGTATGACCTTGGTGGTGGTACATTCGATATTTCAATACTAGAGCTTGGTGATGGCGTATTTGAAGTAAAATCTACCAACGGAGATGTTCACCTTGGTGGTGATGACTTCGACTCTGTAATCATGAACTGGTTGGCAGAAGAATTTAAAAGCGATGAAGGAATTGATCTAAGAAAAGATCCAATGGCCCTTCAAAGACTAAAAGAAGCTGCGGAGAAAGCTAAAATCGAGTTGTCTTCTTCTTCATCTACGGAGATCAACTTGCCATACATCATGCCGGTAGACGGAGTGCCAAAGCACCTTGTACGAAGCCTGAGCAGAAGCAAGTTTGAACAACTAAGTGATGACCTGATCAGAAGATCTATGGAGCCTTGTAAAAAAGCCTTGGCTGATGCCGGACTTTCTGCTTCAGAAATCGACGAAGTGATTCTTGTGGGTGGTTCAACTCGTATTCCTAAGATCCAGGAAGAAGTTGAGAAATTCTTCGGTAAGAAGCCTTCAAAGGGAGTTAACCCGGATGAGGTGGTTGCAATCGGAGCAGCTATCCAAGGAGGTGTACTAACGGGTGAAGTAAAAGATGTACTTCTTCTAGATGTGACTCCACTTTCTCTGGGTATTGAAACACTAGGTGGTGTATTCACCAAATTGATTGAGTCGAATACGACAATCCCTAGTAAAAAATCTGAGACATTTTCAACTGCCGCTGATAACCAGCCTTCTGTAGAGATTCACGTCCTACAGGGAGAGCGTCCGATGGCAAAAGACAACAGATCAATCGGAAGGTTCCACCTGGATGGAATTCCACCGGCACCTAGAGGAGTACCTCAGGTAGAAGTGACTTTTGATATTGATGCGAATGGTATCCTTCATGTATCAGCTAAAGACAAAGGAACTGGTAAAGAGCAGAAAATCAGAATTGAAGCTTCTTCCGGATTGTCAGATGAGGAAATCGAAAAAATGAAGCAAGAGGCGCAAGCCAACGCTGACTCTGATAAAGCGGCAAAAGAAAAGGTAGAGAAAGTGAATCAGGCTGATTCATTGATCTTCCAAACTGAAAAGCAGTTGAAAGACTATGGTGATAAACTTTCTGATGGTAATAAAACGGCTATCGAAGGGGCATTGACCAAGTTGAAAGAAGCACATGCTGCTCAGGATGCTGAAGGTATCGATGCAGGAATGGAAGCTTTGAACAACGCATGGCAAGCTGCTTCTCAGGAAATCTACGCAGCACAACAGGCTGCTGAAGGCGCTGAGAAAGCTCAATCTACCGATGCAGAAGGAGGAGGAGATGCTGCTGGCGGTTCTGACTCTGATGTATCAGATGTAGAATTCGAAGAGGTTAACGACGAGAAGAAGTAAGTCGCAACGCGACACGAATACTTCAGACCATACATAGGTCAAAACCGGATCGTCCCACCTCGGTGGGTAAATTCTCGAAGTAAACCAATGTTATAAATCACAAACCCTCTATCGTTGATAGAGGGTTTTTTGTTGTGAGAAAGGCAGGCCTTGAGGTTCATGACAGATTGATATATCGATTATTCGCCTTTATTATAAAATATGAAAAAATTATGATTTTTTATCATAAAACACTCATTATCAGCGGGTTGATTGTATGGAGATACTCCTTCTTGTATTCTTATTATTTGTGTTAATAAATCAGCTAATCGCACGACGAGATAAGTCGATCAAAGAACATCACGCCTTTTGGTTTAAAAGGTATAAGCGGCCTTGAGAAAATGCGTTAAGAAAGTTCCGAGCAGAGCGTCGAAAATTCATACTGTCTGACCAAAGGGAGTTTATGAATTTTCAGCGGAGCGAAGGAAATTTTAGCCAATTTTCTCACAGCCTCGATTTTTTTGGTTCTTTTTGGGTCAAGCCAAAAATGAACAGAAAGTTGCTCCGTAGCCTGCGGAAGGAAGCTCAAGAAAATTTTTTAAATTATCTCAATAAAAAAGGGGCTCTCGCCCCTTTCATTATTTCTTATCCCCACTCTCCTTCGGTTTAGGAGGTTTAGGTTTTTCTTCCTTAGGTGGCGCTACCACCTCTTGAGCCTCTTTGACCTCTGCAGCCATGGCTTTGATTTCATCCGGAGACTTACCTTTCAGGTATTCCGGCAACTCCATCCCCGCCATTCCAAACATTTCCTGAAGCGGCGGCACTGACTTATAAAGTCCGGAGATGAAGTTGGCAGTGGAAGACTTGTCATTGGTTCCATTACCACTCTCCCAAACAGTGATTTTATCGATTTTAATGTTTTTGATCGCTTCTGTTTGCAGTCTAACCAGTTCATCCAGTTTATCCGCAACAATCAATAGCACGGCATCCCTCGAGTTATTTCCTGCGGCTGCAACCAGCTGTTTAAACCCTTCCGCCTGCTTCGTCAAAACTTCATAAATACCCTTCGCCTCTGCTTCCTTTTTAAATAGAATCGCATCGGCCTCACCTCGTGCCCGGCGTCTGATCATTTCCGCTTCCGCCTCAGCAGCAATCTCTACTTTCTCCTTATCAATCCTCGCCGGAACGACTATATCAGCGGTCTGACTTGCCTGATCTCTCTCTGCTCTGGCTCTTTCCGCCTCTTGTTCCGCTGCATAGGCCTCCTCCAATGCCTTCGCAGATTGTACCTTTTCAGCAGCGATCGCTATTTTTTGCGCCTCAGCCTCCTTCTCTCTTCTCGCCGCATCGGATTGTGCGATTTTAATTTTGGCCGTATTTTCTCCTTCCACCGCCATGGCGTCCGCTGATGCCACTTTCACTCTTTGGTCCTGATGAGCATTGGCCTCACCAATTGATCCATCCCTTTCTTTCTCTGCTACGCTTTTACGAGCATCGTTGATCGCCTTTGCTGCTGCTTCTTTTCCAAGTGCCTCAATATATCCTGACTCATCTTTAATATCCGTAACGTTCACGTTGATCAGTTTCAAACCAATCTTCTTGAGTTCGGCTTCCACATTTGACGCGACATTCGCCAGGAACTTATCCCGATTACTATTAATCTCCTCAATATCCATAGTGGCTACAACCAAACGCAATTGACCGAAGATGATATCCTTAGCCAGGTCATGAATACTCTCCTGCGAAAGTCCAAGCAAACGCTCTGCTGCATTGGTCATCACACCTTCTTCTGTAGAGATACCAACAGTAAACCTTGATGGCACATCCACACGGATATTTTGTCTACTCAAGGCATTCGTCAGCATCACCTCAATAGATATTGGGGTTAAGTCCAAAAATTCATAATCCTGAATGATCGGCCAAATAAAAGCCGCCCCTCCATGAATACACTTGGCAGATCTTCCTAGGTCATCCGCACCTTTGCCCACCTTTCCATATACAACCAGAATACGATCAGAAGGACATCTTTTATAACGACGAAAGAGTCCTATCAGCAGTATGAAAACAAATATGACAACTGCTGCAACAATGAGGATAAATAGTCCTGCCATTTACTTTTTAGATTTAGTAACTACGAGAGTATTGTTATTAATTACATCGATTACAGATACGACCGTTCCGGTTTGAAGGTCTTGTTCGTCATCGGAGATGGCTTCCAACTCACGGAGCGATCCCTGAACTTTGATCTGAACCTTACCGATATTTTCACGAGATGCTTTTATGGGGAGGTACACCTGTCCAACGCCACCAATTGCGTTATTGATTGACAAGGTCCCAGAATCACTTAATTGACTGAAATAATAAAAAATAGCTGCCATCAACACCATCATACCCAACCCTGCAAAAAAGGCCCACATGAGTGAACTGAATTCTGAAAAACCTGACTCCAGGCATGCCAACCCCGTCCATGCAAAAAGCGTAAAGAAGCCAACAAAGTTTTTGAGGGTAAAAAACTGAAAACCCGCTCCATGATCAGCCTCAATATCCGTATCAACCGGACCCTCGGCATCCAGGTCTCCAGCCACGAAAGTCATAATCATTTGGATCAGGAAAATGAGGCTAAATGGAATAGCAAAGCCCCAATAAATTTGTTGAAGGTTTGTTAATGAACTCCACCATTCGGACATATAGGATCGGTTTGGGTTAAATGTTGCGTTAAAATATTTCTTTTTTCCTTAAAGTCATTGACGTTAGTTGCAAAATCTTCCTTTAAACGGAACTAATTCAATAACTCCACTTAACCCTGAAATAAACAACCTTGGAAACAGCATGATAATCACCGTTGAGGTTCTCACCAAAGTAAAGTTGACTAATAAGATCGAGGTCCAGGTTTTGCAGAACTGAGTAAGTAACGTAAGGATTGATAAAAACGGATGCGTCCGAAGGAAAGAAAATATTCGAAAGGCCCAGATTTACCAGCGGATGCACGGGATAGGAAGCCTGCACAAAGGTGGACATGCGATAGGGAGAAAGCGATTTAATATCGAGGTTAGACCTCGTATCCACAACAAATAGATCGGATTTCTTCTGTCCGAAAGAGGAATACAATACCGCACCATTGAAATAAAGTGAATTTGAAAACAGGTAGTCCAAGGTGGTGGATACCAACCAGCCCTGTTCATTAGAGTTAAATTGATTTAGGTAGGTAAGCTCCCCTTTGAACCCGGCGTTTCCAAGATTCCCGGCCCATCCAGAACCCAGGGCCAGATGGTTTTGCATGACACCACCCAGAAACTGAATATCATAATTCCATTTATTGAACTGATAACGACCGGCTGCTGTGAGTTCCTCAAAACTGTCAGCGACCTTGATTGCAAAGTCTACCTCTGAAGCAAAACCCGTGTATTTCTTAATCCTCAAAGCGTCACTTCCCGGGCGCTCTTCATAGTCAAAGTCATAAAATGAATAGGTATTGAATAGATCGTTAGGGTTCCAGGCCAGGTTCACTCCCCAATTGATACGTTGACGGCCGGCGGTAACCTCCCAATCATTCTTGTTCCACTGTAAATAAAGGCGGTCGATCATGGTGTGAATGACCACCCGGTTGTTATTGACAGACATCCATGACAGATCAAAGTAGTCATCATTCACGTCAATGAAACGTCCATAATCCGGAATAAGGCCCACCACATCTCCATGAAAGACCCTGGTTCGGAATTCTATTTTACCGGTGAGATGTTCATTGGGATACCAGGCCACATTTAACCTGTGATGAATGAGATTGTCAATGAGGGTGGAATCACTATCAACAAAATTGAAAGTGGACATATCCTTCAGGTATCCTTTTAAGAGCCATTTTTTTTCGTCTTCAGACTGCGCATACCCTCTAAGAGATAAAAGAAATAAGAAGCACGTAACGAGTAGATAATACCTCATTTTCGCTCATCCTTCACTACTCGTCCATCTTCCAACGTAATAACCCGCCTGGCTTTTTCAATCACACGCTGGTCATGCGTGGAAAAAACAAAAGTGGCACCTTCTTCCCGGTTCATGTCCGCCATGATATCCAGAAGGGAACTCGTAGACTTCGAATCCAAATTGGCGGTTGGTTCATCAGCCAATATGAATTGAGGTTTTGATGCCAAGGCACGAGCAACCGCCACACGTTGTTGCTGACCTCCGGAAAGCTGAGAAGGTCGTTGATTAGCCTTTTCGGCTATTCCCATTTGGCTTAGCAATTCCATTGCCCGGGCCTCACGGTCCTTTTTAGTCCTTTTTTGAAGTAGCATAATGAACTCTACATTTTCCATAGTCGTCAGTACCGGAATGAGGTTGTAGGCCTGAAAGACAAAACCTATGTTCTTCAACCGAAAGTCAATCAACTGGCCATCATTGAGGGATGTGATGTCCGTATTCGCCAATTCAACGCTACCCGAAGTGGGGTGGTCCAGTCCCCCAAGAATATTCAGTAATGTGGTTTTACCGCACCCGGAAGGCCCCACGATGGCCGTAAATTCACCCCTATCAATTTCCAGAGTTACGCCATTCAGCGCATGTACGGGAACTACAGTGTGATTATAAATTTTCGTGATGTTTTCTGCTTTGATGATGCTCATGATCAAAAAATTAGATACTAAATCATATGTAATGCTTCAACCGGCTTCAGCCTAACTGCCTTCCAGGCCGGGTAGACGGCTCCAACAAAAGCCGTTATCAATACGGCAATAACAATTTGAAAATAGGTACCGGATTCTATGTAGGGATATAGGATAGAACTGTACCCAAATGACTCTAGTCCTTCTGAGTATTGAGAAAGATCGACCCCGGTCTCGGAGAAATAACGAATGGTTAGATACCCGAGGCCTAAACCTATAGGAGCTCCCAATATTCCAAGGAAAATGGTTTCCAATAACACCAGGGAATATACACGCACCTTGGACATCCCCACCGCCATTAGCATTCCCAATTCCCTTGTGCGTTCCAATACGGCCATCAGCATCGTATTGATGATTCCAAAGACCAATGCAAGCATGATAATGACCATCAAAACGTATAGCATACTACCATACATTTCCTGCATCATATCCATCTCAGGAGAGATCTCCCTCCAGGTTTCAATCAAATCGTCGGGATACTTTGATTGATACTCGTCCACCACTATTTTTTCATCAAAATGTGGTTCTGTCAGTATGGCTAGTTCATGAACCAGCCCACCCAATCCCAGTAATCTGGTCAGATCCTCTTGCTTCACAAATGCATACTGTTTGCTGATGTTAACCGAGGAACTTTTTACAATGCCATCCACACGAAAAGCTGCTGAGGTAATGTTTCCGTTGGCATCATTGAAAGTAAGCACCACTTTGGATCGTTCGGACACTCTCAGTTCCTCCGCCAGTTGATTTCCAAGGACAATCGGGTTACGGCGAACATTCTGAAAAAAACTCCCCTCGGTGATCAGGGAATCCACAGCGGTCACCCTTGTCTCGTTAGCCACATCCACACCACGGATCTGAACTCCTGATGCTTTCCGGGGAGAGGCGATCATTCCATTTACCAATGTACGGGTGGTCGTTGCTTTCACTCCCTCCCAGTGTCTCAGCTCATCGGCTTTTTGTTCTCCATTCGGAATGGTGAATTGCACATCTCTATCCGTTTTAAAATCTGGATGATGCACCTGCAGATTGGAAACATCATGATTGATAATATCGGCCATATACCCTACCATAAAGGCATTCATGGCACCGGTGGCAAAAATCAATGCCCAGATCCCGACCACGATGGATCCCATAACCACCAGGCTACGGCCCTTATTTCTCCAAATATTTCTCCAGGCTATTATGAACAACATCTTATTAGTATTTATGCCTCTCGCATGGCTTTAACCGGCTTCAGTCGCTGCAATACAATCAAAGGATACAACCCAAGGATCATCGCCAGAATCAGTATCACCCAGGCCTGACTATAAAAAATGGAAGGCTGCAGTGAAAAGAAATAGGCTGCCTCAAACCCAAATTTCTCAATGGCTTCCGCTGATTCTCCCGAGAAATAAATGGGGTGATAATGATAGTAGATGAGAAAAGGAAGGGTGATCAATACCCCAATCCCCACTCCGATGGCCGACATCATGGCCATCTCTAAAAATATGATGACTTGCAACTGTATGCGCTTCATCCCAACAGAAATCAACACACCAAATTCATACATACGCTCCGCGGTCATCATCAGAAACGTGCCGAACATTCCAAAACCGATGACCGTATAAAGTATCCATGTCATCAATTTGCCACTGATATTATCTATTTCGATTCCCTGAACCAGGTCAGGCATCAACATTTTCCATCCCATTACCTCCATGGTCTCCGGATCAATCTTCTCCGAAATTTGAGAGACGACACGATCAACATGCTTAGCCTTATCAATCACCAAGGCAAGCGTGGTCAATCGATTTTGTGCAGCATAGAGCCACTGTGCCTCCCTGAGAGGTAAGTAAATGGTCTGATTATTTTGTGCAGGTGAACGAAACTTGATGATGCCGTTCACCGGATATATCCCCACAGCAGTGGCTCCATGATACCCCTGCCCCATCAGTACCACCGAGTCTCCTTTGCTTACTTTCAAATAGTTGGCAAGACCTTCCGATATCAAAATCGACTTATCCTCAGGAGTGATACCTGCACCTTCAACCAGTTTCTCGCCGTATTGTGTCAACCTGTTTTCCAGTTCGGGGTCGATACCTAACACCAGGCAACCCTTCGTTTTTTGCTCAAAAGAAGCCAGTGCAAAAGACTCTACCCTTGGCACCACTTCCTGAACCCCCGGTGTTCGGGAAATGCTATCAATAAGGCCGCTGTCAAAAGAAAAACTGTTGTCGATCGTCTTTTCATCCCAGTATCCCTTCTGATGCACCTGCACGTACCCGGTATAAAATCTGGCCGCATTTTCTATCATACGCTCATATGAACCTAGCTGCATCGAACGCATGAAACAGGCCAATAACACCGCAAAAGCAATAGAACCAATGGTTATATAACTTCTGCGTTTGTTTCGCCAAATATTTCGCCATGCCAGTATGATGTACATCACTGAAGAGTTAAATGATTCACCGTACTCGTTTCATATTTTGTAAGGAAAAGAAGGAATCATCCATTGGCTGATCAAATTCCATATCCTTATAAGTAATCACTGTTCGTTGGTCCGGGTTCTCAGCGGGTATGACCTCCATCTTTGTTGGGATAACACGCCCACCCATCTCCCTGATATCAGACATGATCATGGTGTTTATCAGGTACTCGTCTTCATCATAGTATTTTATTAGTAGCTCGAGATAATCCTTTTTATCAATGTATACCTCCAATCGGCCCCAAACCACTGCCGCATCGGGCTTCGGTATCAATTCAATTTTCCATGCTTCCCTCATTCCAATAATTGTGTCCCCAAGCATTTCATGGTCGTAATCTTCTACAATCGAAGATTGCTTGACCAGATCATCATTGGTAAAATCTGACCCCATCCAGGACTGCATCATCATCGATGGCGGCATTTTGATCACCCGGTTAATGGTCGGCTGCCAATTCCATAGCTCTGTTTCCCTCTTTAAAAAAGCCGATCCCTGATCCCGAACCGGAGCCGTGATCAACACCAGGCTGTATTCCGTCCCCTTCGTCCAGCTCTTCATTTGGATTTCTCGTGACCAATCCGGGCGGATAATCTTCATGACCATCTCTGCCCGATTAGTCTCCCCTTGCATTTTTTGATTGGCTCTTTCTATAATCTCACTGGCCGACTGAGCAAAGACGAGCTGACCAACAATAAAAAACAGGGATAAAATCAATATTCGTTTCATGGCCTTTACTATTTAAGCACAGTATTTTTTGATCAGCATTTCTTCTATTTCGTCTAGTGGATAATCTTCCTTGATAACCAGGTATTGAACACCAATACCATCAAAAATCGTCGACAAAATCCTGGCCTCCGTTTTATAATCCTCCATGCCAATTTGCTGCAACAGTTGCTCAAGGAGTTCCACGTATCCTTTCATCTTGGTTGTTGCCAACTCGTGCACAAAATCGAATCGATCAACATGAAGAGTCATGCCAAATATGAGTCTGTTCATTTTTTCATGATCTCTCAGCCATCGAAAGATCATCCGAAAGATATTCTTAAGGGTCTGCTTAGGGTCTTCATCAAACAAGTCGGCCATCATCTGATCACCAATCGCCGTGAGATCCTCAATGAGCACCTTTAGTACTGCTTCCTTGCTCTCAAAGTAGTTATAGATCAACCCTTTCGAAACACCTGCAACTTTCGCTATTTGGGCGATAGAAGTGTTTTCATATCCTGTAGTACCGAATAGCTCAAGTGAAGCATCCAGAATTTTCCTGATAGATGCCTCTCTTAACTCTTCAAACTGTTGTTTAGACCTTGGACTCATTTTATGACTGAACGGTTAGTCAATTAAAAAGTTGCAATGATTGCGCATTATAAAATACCAAACAGGAGTAATGCCTTATTTCGTAAGTGCTATTTATTATTAGCAGGAAAACATTACTTTGGCTTTTGCTAGAAAAAGCTAAAATGTAGTAGCCTAAGCAAGATTTAAAAGAAGTACAGACGATCGATTAGCCTTTGGAACAAATACACGCCTACTATAAAGAACGCTTTGATATATCCGAGAAGGATTGGGGAATATTCTCGTCTAAATTGATTCAACAAAAATTCTCAAAACACGAGCCCATTCTGAATGAAGGACAAACAGAAAATTACCTTTCGTTCGTAGAAAGTGGTATTGTACGACTTTATATTCCAAAGCTCGATAACGATCTCACTTTTGGGTTTGTTTTTGAGGGTTCCTTCATGAGCGGTTACGACTCTTTCATCACCCAATCTCCCTCAAAATATGCCGTGCAAGCTATTACAGATACCATACTATGGAGAATAACTTATGACGATTTACAGACCGTTTATGTGGAAAGCGAAATCGGAAACCTGATCGGAAGGGAGGCAAGCGAAGAGCAGTTTCTGATAAAATCTAAAAGAGAGCTTTCATTATTAAATAATACAGCCGAAGAGCGCTATCTAAATCTATTTACTGAGAGACCCGAATTGCTGAAGAAGGTTCCGCTCAAGTATATAGCCTCCTATATTGGAGTCACCCCACAGGCTTTGAGCAGGATCAGGAAACGAATTAGTTAACCCAGGTTCATTGCGGTTTAGCGTACATAAGTGGAATTTTGAACAAAAAACTCCGCTATGAAACCGTTCATTCTACTCATTATCGTTTTTCTGCTTGCTCTTGGGGTCATTAAACTTTCTTCAGGACAGTTCAATGCTGCGCTTGCAGGCAGAATTGCTATGGCTTGTATGCTTGTATTCACGGCTATTGGACACTTTGCTTTTACCGACGGAATGGCCGCCATGATTCCCGATTTTCTGCCTTATAAAACCGAATTGGTATTCGCTACCGGAATCGCGGAACTGCTTTTCGCTATTGGCCTGCTGCTTCCAAATTTCACGGGCTATACCGGCTGGTTACTCATCATGTTTTTTATTCTTATTCTTCCAGCAAATGTAAAAGCTGCAATAGACGGAGTTAATTACCAAACAGGGGAACTCACGGGGCCCGGGCTCACCTACCTATGGTTCAGGATACCCTTACAGTTATTGTTCATAGCCTGGGTATACTTTTCGGCAGTCAGAAGTTAGCTAAATCAAGTAAATTAGTAAATGATACAGACGAATCTGTATGCCTCTTTTTGACCTTCTGATCATCGAAAAATGTCATGGGGCTATATGACAAATACATATTGCCGAAAGTCATAGACTGGACCTGCCAGCAAAGGCCCAACATGAAGCAAAGGGAAAAAGTGGTCCCACTCGCCTACGGAAATGTTCTTGAAATTGGAATTGGTTCAGGACTCAATCTCCCCTTTTATGACCAAGAAAAAGTCAAAAGTCTCATTGGCGTAGATCCAGCCGAGGAAATATGGCGAGAAAATGAGGTCGATGCTCACTCACTTCCATTTGAATTTCATTTTATTAAGGCTTATGCAGAGCATACTCCCATTGATAACCATTCTATTGACTCTGCTGTAGTCACTTATAGTCTTTGTTCCATCCCGAACTTGGCCGCCACCTTCGAGGAGCTCAAGAGAGTAATGAAACCGAATGGTACGCTGATATTTTGTGAACACGGCAAGGCTCCGGACAAAGCAGTTGAAAAATGGCAAAATCTTATCAACCCTGTATGGAAGAGGCTTGGCGGAGGTTGTAACCTGAACAGGGATATACCGGAGATAATCAAAGCGAATGGATTTAAAATCAACCATTTGGACACCATGTACATTCCCGGATGGAAGCCCGCCTGCTTTAATTACTGGGGGAGCGCCACAGTCAATTAGTTCGATACCTACCCGAACACAGTGGCTGGATCGTTCAGCTCGATGGATATTGGAGCTTTCGCTGTCGCAGATTAAGCGCGATTTTGACTCCTTTTTCATATTGTCAACCGTTCGTCAGGCGGTTACAATTCGTTAACATCTCAGAGAAATGGCTTTTCCCATTCATCTATTTTGTCCTCACTCCATTAAATTGAGAATTGATTTCCCGCTCCTAAAACATTAGTCCACTCTCTTTTAAGTAAGAAAAGTGCATTTACACCCCACCAACCCCAATCCAGCATCCAACTACCAGAAGTATCTCTGGTGCCGAAACCTCATTGAGATTGGGTTACGTCTTTTCATGATTACGATTTTCATTGTCATCACCCAGACTTGTTTTGGTCAGGTAACCATTGTGGTTGAGTCAATTCCAAATGCAACACCACCTTCAGATACTATTTTCCTAACCGGGAATTTTAACAACTGGAGAACAAATGACCCCGAGTATATACTACGAAAGCAACTGGATGGGAAACTAGCCTTTCGCTTCGATAAACCTGCGTACACAGAAATAGAATATAAGTTTACCAGAGGCAGTTGGGTGAAAGTTGAGTCAAGCCCATCCAATCAATACATGCCTAACCGAAAACTAGTCGTGACCGAGGAGTCACCGGTAGTGTATACAACTATTGACAACTGGCAGGATTTAGGTGGAGCTCAACCTATAAGCCTGATTGCATTTTATTATTCATCCGTAGCGTTTCTTGCTTCCATTCTGCTGTTTTTAATCTACAGAACCAATAAAAAAGATCCGGTGCGCATGAAGGTCTTTACCATTTTTAACGGCTTCATGGTGACCGTTTTCAGTGCCGCCGTCGTCCTCCAGGTGGCAAACGCCATTTGGATTAACCATGTGGAAATGATCCTTCAGGTTACTCTGTTTTTGTGGGGGCCATTGGTTTACTCATTTCTTCTGGGATTCAGAAAAAATCCATTTAAGGTCAAAATGAGCTGGTTAATTCTGCCTGCTTTTGGCATGATCGTGTTGACGGTAATGGAAATTAAGAACTTGGAGCTGGTCAATTTTATGAATTCGCACTGGAGAGGCCTTAACCATGGCTACGTCGGAATTTGCTCTGCGGCGGCCATCAACACGGCTATTTGCTTATGGCTTTCGTATAAAACCATTTTCGATATCAATCCTAATCGAAAAGTCACAAATCAATTCACCAAATGGTTCTTTAACCTAAACCTACTTGTAGCAATCCTCCTTTTTGGAGGTTTTTGTGGATTTGCATTTCAAATCCCTGAACTAATGATGGAAGACTATGATCCGATCTTTGTAATACTATCGGCTCTTGTCATTGTGGAAATGTACTATTTGTGGCGGTTCCCTGAAATCCTGAGTGAAGCCCCTGCACCATCAGCGCCGATAGCCCTCGAGCTAAAGGAAGAGCTTGAAAAGCTAATGATTGAAGAGCAGGCATTCAAAAATCCGGAATTAAGCAAAGCTGAATTATCTCAACTCCTCGACACCAAGCCGCACGTACTTTCCAAAATGATCAATGACTATTACGGTAAGAATTTCAGAGACTATATCAATAGCTACAGAATCATGGCGTTCATCAAACTCGCTGAGGAGGGGCAGTTAGAAAGATTCACATTTCTTGCTCTGGCCCATGAGGTTGGCTTCAATTCAAAATCCACCTTTAACCTGGCCTTTAAGAAATACACTAACGAAAGTCCGCGCGATTACTTCAAGGAAAGAATCAGGAAATGACCATTTTTCTTTTCCAACAAGAGTCCTTTTCAGCGACTTTAATTCGTCCTATATTAAAAAATAGGACGTTTTTTCACACCCCGTTTAGGACTTTCGAGTCTGCGTTTCATATCCAATTCAATTAAACTAAAGCTAATGACAAGAGCATATTATTTCAGCTTGCTTGTCATGACCCAGGTCCTGGCCACCCAATATTGCATGGCTCAGGATGATGTCATGATGCAGGCATTTTACTGGGATGTACCAGTAGATGATCAGAACAAAAACGGTACCTGGTGGGATAACCTTAGTGGCAAAGCAGCTGCCCTGGATAGTGCAGGGATCACCGGCATCTGGGTGCCCTCTCCTGCTAAAGGTAATTTCGGAATATGGGACATGGGATACGGCATTTTTGACCACTATGATCTGGGTAATTATGATCAAAAAGGCACCGTGGAGACCAGGTTTGGATCTCGCGCTGAGCTCGAATCAATGTTATCCACCATGCACGATAAGGGCATCGATGTTTATGCTGACATTGTACTGAATCATATGTATACCGGAGACAGTGAAGATGAATCGAATCCGGCGGTGAAACAATACGTTTTTGACGAGGCTTATCGCAATGCTCAACAATACTCCCCTTACCCAACCAATGAGATTATTTGGGTGGTAAAAAATGCCACAGCAGGTGACTATTATATTCAAATTGCGGGATACCATCTGGGTAGCACCAATAAAGAAGATCGCGCTTATGACGTTGAAATAGATTACACCGGATCAGGATTCAACGGCTCCTATTCATCAGAATCAGAACCTAATAATGGGAATGGGGATCATAATACTTTTCCAGCATCGGGAAATACCATTCGCGGCTTCATAGAAGTGGGAGACATTGATGAATACAAGGTCTCCGTATCGTCAACCACCGATATTAAAATAAAACTAACGGCCAGAAAAGAAATTGCCGATCCCTACGAGTGGGCATGGGCTGATCAAACTAACGGGTATTATCCCATGGCCATTTGGCATGAAGGATCAAACATTGCCATAACAGCACAGTTGGAGGCCCACACAAACACTGGTGTTAACTACGTAACTCACACCGGCACCGGAGAGCCAAATTACTCCTGGACCTACAACGACTTTCACCCTGTTGATGACAATGACTACCTGGGATACATCGGCACGGATGAAATCGTAACTAACACCAAGTTTTTCGGTAATGACATCAATACCTTTAGCTCAACCGTAGCTACAAGATTTCAGGACTGGGGCGTATGGCTTACTAATGAAATCGGTTTTGATGGATATCGACTTGATTTTGTGAGGGGTATCCAGTCGCAATATGTAGCAGATTGGGTGAAAAATCTTCCATTGGAAAATGATGTGCAGCGATTCATTGTGGGAGAATACTGGGGCCCGGATTATAGGATAAAAGAGTGGGTTAACAATGTTGCAGGTGGAGGAGCCAATGTAAATGGGTTTGACTTTCCGCTCAAGTGGTCACTCAATGATTTGTGCAATGGCGATGGAAGCAGTTATGACATGAGATGGCTTAACCATGCTGGTATGGTCCGAAATGATCAAGGTAACAGTCTTCCCGGATCTTCAGTTGTAACTTGGTTGGAAAACCATGACACAGGTAAAGAGCATGACAAATGGGTGACCAAAGACTGGAAGTTAGGGTACGCTTATATCCTTACTCACGAAGGAAGACCATGCGTATTCTACAACCATTTTTTTGGGGATCAAATGATGGACAGTCATGATAATTATTATAAAATATATCCAGCCATTAGTTTACGTGATGATATTGAGAAGCTCATCTTTGCAAGAAAAACATATCTCGGTGGCTCCCTAACAGTTTTGAGTGAGATTGGAAACCCCTACCCTGCTGAGGATGCATATAATGTATATGTAGCCAGAAGAGATGGTAATGGATTGGAAGGAGAAGCGCTCAAAAGTGGGGCGATCATCGTAATCAGCAACCATGACAGCGAGACCAAAGGCCTTTGGGTAGATAGCTCACCTGAGGGATGGGGAGATTGGAGTAACACAAAATTGATTAATGCATTTGATATGACAGATACCACCGAGGTTATGTCAGATGGCCGCGTATGGATCGAAGCACCGGCCAGAGGATATGCGGTCTATGTTAAGGAAAGTGAATTTGTAAACTACGCCATGGACAGCTCAAAGGTCCAGTTAGGGAATATTGATGAGCAGGAAAATTCAATATTAAACCTTGACGAATCTGCTATGGCAAGGCTATACCCCAACCCTCTGGGTCATGGAAGTTTAATACTAAACCTAAAGACCCCTACATCCCGCCTACTCAATATTAAAATCTATGATGTTCAGGGTAAACTTCGCTTTTCTGAATCATATACGATTGAAGCAGGAAATCAGGATGTAAGTCTGAATGTGGAAGAATTATCACCGGGATATTATATCACGAAAGTCGAGCATGGCACCCAACAAGAAACTCTTCCGCTACTAATTAGATAAAACACTTTTTAAGCCAGCAGTTATCCCCTGTCTTATTATTTAAGGCAGGGGATTTTTTGTACCATTTGATCATCTCGTAAAATTGATCACCGTTTTACCCTCCTCATAAATAAAAATATAGGCCTCTTGAATTGAATATTCATCAATAACACACTCAATAAACGCGTGTAGTTTGTCTGATTTTTAAAATTAGGACGTTTTTTAGAGTGGCTTGTAAGAGTTTCGATGTCGCCTTTTGAAGGCAAACAGAAACAACGTAACTCTAAACACAAGCAAAATGAAAAAACATCTATCTGTCTTAGTGCTTGCTCTAATCTTATTCAGTGCTATCCAAAAGGGATACGCACAGGATGATGTCATGATGCAGGCGTTCTATTGGGATGTACCCGTGGATGATCAAAACCTCAACGGCACCTGGTGGGACAATCTCAACAGCAAAGCAACCACACTTGACGATGCCGGGATCACCGGAATCTGGATCCCTTCTCCCGCTAAAGGCAACTTTGGAATCTGGGACATGGGCTATGGAATATTTGACCACTACGATCTGGGTAATTACAATCAAAAGGGAACGACTGAAACACGATTTGGCTCTAGAGCCGAGTTAGAAGCTATGATGACAGCAATGCATAACAATGGCATTGATGTCTATGCTGACATTGTGCTCAATCATATTTACACAGGAAGCAGCGAAGATGAATCCAACCCTGCTGTGAAACAATATGTCTTTGATGAGGCCTTTAGAAACGGACAGCAATTCTCACCTTACCCAACTAATGAAATCATCTGGGAAATTAACAATGCGACCCCAGGTGACTACTATATTCAGATAGCCGGATATCACCTTGCTAGCACCACCAAAACCGAACGTGGCTACGATCTTGAAATTGATTACAGCGACTCCGGATTTAATGGCAACTATTCCTGGGAAGCCGAACCCAACAATGGAAGTGGCAATTTCAATGTATTTCCTGCTTCTGGAAATACCGTCAGAGGACACATTGAAGTTGGAGACATTGACGAATATAAGGTGACCGTCACTTCGACCACAAATGTGAAAATCAAATTAACCGCAAGAAGGGAAAACACTAACCCATGGGAGTGGGCCTGGGCTGACCAGACTAACGGTTATTATCCTAAAGCCATTTGGTTTAACGGAACCAACATAGCACTTACCACACAACTTGAAGCACACACGAACACGGGGGTCAACTACGTAACTCATACGGGTATCGGAGAACCAAACTATACCTGGGATTACACACATTTTCACCCGGCTGACGATAATGACTGGCTAGGTTATGCAGGAACGGATGAAATAATCACCAACACCAAATTCTTTGGAAATGACCTAAACACTTTTAATACTACAGTAACCGACAGGTATAAGGACTGGGGTGAATGGCTCACCAATGAAATTGGCTTTGATGGTTATCGACTAGATTTTGTAAGAGGTTTTCAAGAACAGTATGTCGCTGATTGGGTAGGCAACCTCCCACTAAAGAAAGGTAAACAAAGGTTCATTGTTGGAGAGTACTGGGGTCCTGACTACCGAATTAAGGAATGGGTTAACAATGTGGCCGGTTACGGAGCAGATGTAGACGGATTCGATTTCCCTTTAAAGTTTTCATTGACTTCGATGTGTAATGGTGATGGCTCCTTTGACATGAGGTCACTCAACCACGCAGGAATGGTTAGAAATGATCAGGGCAACGGCCTACCGGGCACGTCAGTGGTTACCTGGCTGGAAAATCACGACACTGGTAAAGAACATGACAAGTGGGTAACCAAAGACTGGAAAATGGGATACGCCTATCTCCTGACTCATGAAGGAAAGCCTTGTGTTTTTTACAACCATTTCTTCGGCGATATAATGATCGATAGCCATAACAGTTCATATACCGTGACACCGGATCCGGACCTTGACGAGGACATCAAAAAGCTAATTTTCGCCAGAAACACTTATCTCGGGGGTACGCTATCTGTTCTTAGCGAGGTAGGAAACCCCTATCCTTCAGCCGACGCTTATAACGTCTATGTTGCAAGAAGGGACGAAAATGGATTAAATGGAATTAAGGCTAAAAGTGGTGCCATTGTGGTGATCAACAATCACGACAGCCAAACCAAAGGGCTTTGGGTAGATAGCTCACCTGCTGGTTGGGATGACTGGAGTAGCACCATTCTGGTCAATGCATTTGACAATACTGATACTGCTCAGGTATACGCAGATGGTCGGGTTTGGGTAGAAGCTCCTGCAAGGGGTTATGCTGTTTATGTGAAAGCAAACGAATATGTAGAATATAGCAGCGGAAGTGGTGCTCGTTTAGGCTCCCCCGTCGATCTCTCACAAAGTAGCAATGCAGAAATCTCTGCATTTGGGATCTCTAATCTTTACCCTAATCCAGTCTCTGAAGGTCAGTTCACCATGAACCTTGAACTACCAGGGGCCAATGTTGTCAATGTGAAAATCTTTGATATTCAGGGAAAACTTCATTTTTCTGAATCGAGGGAAATGAGCGCCGGGCGTCAGGAAATCAAATTAAACATTGAAGACATGACGGCAGGATACTACATCACAAAAGTTCAATTCGAAGGCGTGACTAAAACATTACCTCTTCTGGTGAGGTAAAAGCTCGGTTCAACCAGCAAAATGATCCCCCACCTTTTCGTGGGGGATTTTTTTTGTTCTCGACATGCAATTAATGCGGTCCCCTAGGTGCAACTATGAACGAAATCTCTAGTCTTTATAACCTAAAGACCCACAAAAGCGTCTTATTATCAAGCCAAACCTAAACCGCTCATGATCAAAAACTATTTAAAGGTTGCACTGAGAAACCTTCTTAAGAGCAAGGTCTTTGTAGCTATCAATATTGTTGGACTTGGACTTGCATTGGCCTGCTGTATCGTTGCTTACCTCAATTCAAAATTCAACTGGGATTTTGATAAACATCATGTGAACGTCGATCACATTTACAAAATTCACAACCTTAGAGAAAGCCAGGGGGAGTTAAGAGAATATGGGCGTATACCCATGCCCATGGCTGATGCCATCAAAAATGATATTGCCGGCATCGACAAAGTTTTCAGGTTTGAAAGCCATGCCTTTACAGCAAGAGACGTAACCCTCGACAAGGTTTTTCATACAAGTGTTTCCTATGCTGATCCTGGTTTTTTAGAATCTTTCACATTTCCATTGATAGAAGGAGACCCCTCGGCTTACCATAAACTAGAACAAGCAGTTGTTACCCGGGACTATGCCCGTAAGTTTTATGGTGATGAAAGCCCTGTTGGAAAGGTACTGACCGTATTTGATGATACGGGCATGAGCTTCAACTTCGTCATTGGGGGAGTAGTCCAAAGAGCTCCACAAAATACATCAGTCCATTTTGAGGTTTTATTGTCATTTGAGAACCGCTTTCGGATGTACGACGATCAGGTCAAAGGCAATTGGGCAGCCCTGGCTCAGAATACCTTCCTTTATTTTAAGGATCCAGCAAAGGCGAAAGATGTTGAGCCATTATTAGATAAGTACCTATCGGTCCAAAATGAGGCCAGACCTGACTTCCTGATAGCAAAGTACAAGCTTTCCCCGATGAATAACCATGCGCACATTTCCCGGGATATCCGATGGGACAACCTTCAAAACGCCATGCCGAAAGCAGCGATCCTCACTCCTCAAATCATGGCTATTCTAATCCTTCTGGTAGCTTGTTTTAATTTCACCAATACGGCCATCGCCACTTCCAACAGGAGGTTAAAGGAGATCGGTATAAGAAAGGTCATGGGCGGAAGCAGGAGACAATTGATATTGCAGTTCATGGCCGAAAACCTTACCGTGTGCTTCCTGGCGGTTTTAATGTCAGTGGCTATTGCACATTATTTGGTGCCAGCATACAGTGCCATGTGGGAAGAGATGGACTTCGAACTCAGTTTTACCGAAGATTTTCAAATCTATCTTTTTCTTATAGTAATGCTCATTATTACCACATTATTAGCAGGTTTATACCCTGCTCTTTACATCAGCAAATATGAGCCGGTACGTATTCTCAGAGGAAGTTTGAGCATTGGCGGAGCCGGAAGACTTACCAAGATCCTTCTAGGGCTGCAATACACCTTTACTGTCATTGCCATATTCGCAAGCATTGCTTTTATACAAAATGCCAGGTATCAGAATACGCTGGACATGGGGTACAACAGGCAGCAAATTATTGGGGTGAGCATACTAAACGAAAACCAGTATCATAAAGCCAGAGCTGCCATGCAATCCAATCCCAATATTTTACAGATTTCCAGCGCAAAAAACCATATTGGAAGAGGCGATTACGGTCTAACTGTTAACAGCGAAGACACTGAATTGGAAGTGAATATGCTGGATGTTGGCAACGATTACATTGAAACAATGGGACTTAAGATCGTTGATGGGCGATCATTTTCAAAAGAACTGGAAGCCACAGATAGCCAGCATTCGATGCTGATTAATGAAAAAATGGCAGAGGCATTTGGTTGGACTAACCCTGTTGGAAAAAGAATTGCCATTAATGACACCACCAAATTAACTGTGGTTGGCGTGGTGAAAAACTTCTATATGTATGGTTTTTGGGCACCAATAGAACCAGTGGGCATGCGCCTCAAAAGTCTGAAATTTGAAGATGATGGAACTTACAGCTACATGATTGCTCGCACGGATTTAGATAATGTCAGAGAGGTGTATGATTATTTAGAGAAAGACTGGAATGCCAACGTTCCAAACAAAGTGTTTGCTGGCTTTTTTCAGGATGACTTGTTAAGAGAAGCCAGAGAAGTAAACGGCAATATTATTATGATCTTCAGTTTCCTGGGGACTGTTGCCTTTATTTTGTCGTGTCTGGGATTGTTTACACTGGTTTCTATTAACCTGATCAAAAGGATAAAAGAGATTGGCGTCCGAAAAGTGCTGGGAGGTAGTTTGGGGCATATTATTTACCTCATCAACAAAGAATATTTTATTCTACTGGCTATTTCCAGCTGTTTAGGTGTTGGACTTGGTTACTATCTGATTGATTCAATGATAGCCTCTATTTTCAGCTATTATAAATCCATGGATGCTCTGACATTCAGCATTCCAGCCATTACGATCATTGTTGTATCCTTGTCAATCGCCAGCTTGAGAACCATCAGATCCGCCCAGGTTAACCCTGCACATTCTTTAAGATATGAATAACAGGGATCATAGGAACTTCAAAAGGGTTAAACTACTTTTAGATAAAGACTTAGGCCATGGCATACGACGAATATCTGGGAGAGCGGATCTCTAACATACTCAAGACCAAAAAAGCCAATTTTTCATCGAAACCTATGATGGGAGGCCTATGCTTCCTGGTGGATGACAAGATGCTTTGTGGAATTCATACGGATAAAAAATTAGGACATTCCCTGTTGATGGCCAGAATTGGTGAGGCATCCTATGAAAAGCAATTGGAGAAAGAAGTTTGCCTGCCGATGGATTTTACCGGAAGACCGATGAAAGGATACATTTTTGTCACACCCGATGGCTTTGACATGGAAGCAGACCTTGAATACTGGATAGATCAATGCCTGTTATTCAACCCAGACGCCAAAGCCTCCAAAAAAAGAAAGAATGCCTGAAATCAATGCTTAATCTTCCTTTAATATACTGACGGGTCCCAATAATCCTGACCTGATTAAAGGACGACCTTCCAACAAATAAGGTGCTCTGGGTGTAAAAGTTACCCGCTCCTCCTCAGGTAATTCCTGATCACCTATGAGTCGATTTTGCCAGGTATTGGTCACTTCAACAATCAAGTCATTTATACCCGCTTTTAGAGCATCAGTGATTTCCACTTGATATGGCGGAGTCCATGCGATGGCGCATTGCACTCCATTTACTTTAACCTCTGCGATATTGCCTACTTCCCCGAGATTCAGCCAGTACCTCGCATCCCCTTTCTTCTTATCAAATTCGAAGGTTGTTTGATAAGTAGCCGTCCCCGAAAAATACCTGATATCAAAAATCTCATGCTCGGTCCAACTGATCAAACGATCAAAGTCAAAAACTCCTTTTGGCCCAAAATCAGCAGTATCAAATTGCACCTGCCAGCTTTCCTGAAGTTGCATGACCTCGGTAAAATCCTTCCAGTTTTTTCCTTTAGACCGGGTTGGTTCTCCTGCCTTACTGAAAATCAGGAATAGCGACCCGTTTGGCTCTAACCTCAGCGGTAGCTCAATCCGACCTTCAATCACTTTCCAATCCCGAGCTTCAATGAGCTCATCCACCACAGGATCATAGATTTCAGGTTGATATCCCTCCAAATTCACCGAAGCGTAAATTTCCCTAACCTCTTCTGTTTGATTAGAAAGAAAGTACAGATCAAAGCCCTTATCCTTTCGGTGAGTCCATGAGATTTCCTCAACCTGCTTCCCGTTTTGATCCATCGCCACAAAGTCCCGATTTATACCAATAGGCTCAAGACTGGCAATATCAAATTTTCCTGTAAGCACCTTACCCTGCCCCAGGGCCTTCATTTTTAAGGAACCTCCCAATTGGCTGAATTTCCCACCAAAAATCTGGTTCATGACCGCATCGAGTTCCTTATCTGAACCTTTCAAGCCTAAAGTTTGGTCCATCTCCCCCTGAAAATAAACCGTTGCCCCTTCCTCTATGAGTTTCAATAATTTACTCGCCACGGCCACACTCATTCGTTGGCCCTCAGGATTCATCAAAGTATTTTGTGGAATCACCAGTATCCCGTAGCCTGAACCTTCCGCAAAAACCACTCTACCCTTTTCTATATGAGCCAAAGTCATTAACGCATGCGGATTAAATGAATCATACTGATAACCATTCAGCGGATCAACCCAGGGAAAATTTACCGCCATATTGGCTGTGAGCGTTACATTAGCTGGCTGCTTCATCGTGGGTGTCCCTTCATTCCTTAGCCGAGTGCTTTCTCTTTCCCTCAGTTCCTGATCATAAAGTCCGGGTAAGATCCTTACCAAACGATCTGGCAACATAGAGCGCCTTGGAAGCTCTTCTCCGATAAAAACCGCAATATCACGGACCGGGATGCCATTTTGCAGCAAAGCCTGGCATCTGGTCGCATAGTCCACCATTGCTCTCCCTGGTTTCCACCATGTCTGATCTCTTTGAAAATAAAGCCCTACTCCATTCAAAGTCATTCCCGGCTTCCGATCCATCCAGGGATTATGCGCAAAGACATGATAGACAAACCTGTTGATCCCCAGGGTATACTGATAATCTCCCAGCGCCTTCAGGCTAGCCGGATGCTCATCCCAATCCATTCTTAACTGGGTAAATGCTTCAGCAGGAATAATCTTTTTCCCATAGATATGCCCGCCTGAAATGGCATCCAGCATGTCATTTGGTTTATCGTGTGTAGGACTTCTAAGCCAAAATTCCCCTATCGGTAAATCCACCTCTGCAAAATGTCTTACCCCATCACTGAGCATGGTTGGCGAAACATTTTCAGCGCTAAACTGAACCCCATTGTTATGAGCCAATTCAGACAATGTTTGGTAGAAGTTCTCAATATACAGCTCCGAAATGGTTTCCCTAAAATCATACAAAAAACGTTCAGAAACCTCGGGAGACTCCAATGGAATTCCAGCTAAAACGGGTAGGTATGGAGTGATTTCATAACCCCGTCTGGTCAGAAATTCCTCAGCAAAGGTGCTGCTCCAGTTTTGGCTGCCGCACTCCCAGCTATCCACATGAAACCTAGTGATTACCTCTCTGGCTAATTCCGAACCTGCCTTTTGCTGTATGGCCCCAAACCAATTTTTGAATTGAAGCGCCACCGCTTCTTTACTGAATTTATCACATTCCAGTCCTAGACCTCCTCCCCCGGTATAGTTCGTATGACCGGTAGAAGTATGCCCCATTCTGAGCACTGTCCAACTCCCATCAGGAACGTTCCAGTTCAAAACACCATTTTCATCCAGGGAATCTGTAAGTAGAATAACCTGGTTTTGACTGGTGCACAGAGATTTTGGTATTTGGCTCTCACTAGTTCGGTCACTGATCCTCCACACCAATCCGGACTTACCTTCAATTTGGTGGATTTTAGGGCTATTCATTAATTCAATATTCTGAACAACCAATTTGGCTTTCCATTTACCTGCATCCAGGTCTTCTGATCCCGGTTCGGTACCTTCAGGATTATAAGCAAATCGAAAATACCTGGCAGTGGTAGGAGGTACAGAAAACGTAGAGCCTTCATCCCAGTTTTGCCACCCCTGCCTTGCGGGTTTCATTTGTGCGACTGTATCAAATTGTTCACCGTCCTGACTGGCAAGCATGGTCAGCCTTTGCCATTGAAGGTTGGAAGAGGGCCCGGTGGGACGTACTGATCGACAGGTAAATGGATCATCAAATTCGAATTGGATCCATACAGGATCATCAGATTTAAACTTCTCTTCCGTTTGATCTATTCCAAGAAAAGCTACATTCTCAGCATTTTCACTTATTACAGAAGGGTTTAGGTTAAAAGAAGATACCGGTTCACCACCCAAATTCGGAATAGCTATAATAGCTATGTCCCGATAGTAACCTTCGATTGTTGGAGGTTGAGGAAGCGTATCATTGAACTGCTTCCCGCCATTCACAACAGTTTCGGACCAAACCAACTTTTGCATGGACTGTTCAGGTTTAATCCAGGGACCACCAGCTACCGCAAACCCATCTGAGGCATGAATGCCTAATTCAAGCCCTAAACGACCTGCCTCCTTTATGGCATGCTCCACCATCCCCCACCATTCAGGACTTAGCTGAAGGGCTGTGGGCTCATACACCGGTGGGTCCAGTTCTCCAAGTATAGGCATCATGTAAGCCCCGGCCAGACCAGCTTCTTTCATAGCTTCCAAATCCGCGGTAATACCCTCTTTAGAGACACTGGCATACATCCAGTACCAGAAGACCCATGGCTGATCATCATTCGTATCAAAATGGACTTTCCCCACTTCAGTTGTCGCTGGGGAATCGCACCGGAAAGTGAATAAAATAAGAAATGCAACAAACAGATTACTAAGGCTGAAGTTACTTGGGTTCAAATGTCGTTCGTCTTTTGAATGAGTGTCAAAGTTACAATTGCCTGGGTACAATCGTTTTCCTATTAGGGACTAATTCAAAATCAAATTCGTTATTTTAATAGATCGAAATTCAAAAATGATGAATTCACTGGTTGATTTTTTCAGCGACACACCCCTTTGGTTTCGGTTAACCATGCTATTAGGAGGGATTGCCTTCTTTTGGATCATTGAGATGATAATACCATTATTCACCATCCCTTATCGAAAAATCCGTCACGCCGGATTGAACTTATTTTTCAATGGCACTACAGCTTTAATCAACCTGGGACTGGCGAGCTTACTGGTTGGATCTTCTGTTTTCGTGACCAATCATGAGATCGGAGTGCTCTATCTTTTTGAAGCGCCATTGTGGGTAAAAACCATATTGTGTGTGCTCCTGATGGACTTAATTGGGGCCTGGTTTATCCATTGGCTGGAACATCAAATAAAATGGATGTGGCTTTTCCATCTAATCCACCATACAGATACCCATGTGGATGTCACCACAGGACTTAGACACCACCCAGGCGAGAGCATCTTCAGAATGTCATTTACGATACTGGGAGTAATAATCACAGGTGCTCCGATATGGATGCTTATGATTTACCAGTCTTTATCAGCCTTATTTACCCATTTCAACCATGCCAACATTAGTTTGCCAGATAAATTAGACCGGTTGCTTTCATGGGTCTTTGTTACTCCCAACATGCACAAGGTACATCATCATTACACCCAGCCACTTACAGACACAAATTATGGAAACATGTTTTCCATTTGGGACCGCGTTTTCGGCACCTTCGCTCAGGTCGAAGATTCAAGAGACTTGATTTACGGGATAGATACCCACACCAAACCATCGGAAAATGATAATTTGGGAAACTTATTGGCTATTCCCTTCCAAAAATATCGACCTCCAACCGGCAAATTCGTTAAGGAAGAAAAAAAAGAAAATTGAAAGAAATAATCACCTGTCTGTCGCTCATCCTCAGCCTCTCGTGTGCTTTGGCACAGGAGGTGAAAATTGTTCCCGTTGTACTTAAAGACAAGTCAATCGAGCTCTACATTCATAATCAAACATTTCAGGGACAATCGGTTCTGTTGGATTGTGAATTAAAAGGGATGACTTCCACTGAAAAATTACCTATCACTAAATTTCTGGAGGTAGGAGAAAAAGTGCTCTTTACAACGCTCGCCCCTAAAGACATTTATAAACCATTTGGATACGGTACATCCATACTGTACGTAGAGGGAGATGTCCAGGCCAAACATGACGATAACTATGTTTACCTGCTACCTTACCCAAAAGGAACATCATATAACATAGACCAGGGCTATCTGGGGAATAAAACGCATGAAAACCTCTATGCTCTGGATTTCAATATGGATGTTGGGGCTGAAATCACGGCGATCAGAGATGGCATCGTAACCAAGGTTATTGAGCGATATGATAAGGGTTGTCCGGACGAAAGCTGTGAACAATACAACAACCTTGTACTCGTAACCCATGAAGACGGAAGCATTGCCAACTATGCTCATCTCAAAAAAAACGGGGCAATAGTTAAAGTTGGTGACCGGGTGAAGGCAGGCGACCTAATCGGCCTCAGTGGGGCAACAGGATGGGCCTCGGGGCCTCACCTTCATTTGGAAGTTTACACTGCTTCATGGGATGGGAAAATAACACTCCCTGTCAACTATTACCTGGACGAGAAAACCACAGGAGAACCACAAGTTAATCAGGTCTACGCTCAGAAAAGGCTGAAATAAAAAAAGGAGACATGTGGTTCACGCCTCCGTAATCATTTAAGCTGGAACGAAAGTATATTAATTGAGAGAGGGTTGATACAATTGAAGCGCCCTCAATACCTCTTGATAAAGTAAATTTTCAGGAGCATTGTGCGCATTTTGACTGACGAAGAAGAAACATTCCTTAACGAATTTTTCCTTTTCAATTTTCGATTTAAAAGAGATCACATCATGATCATCCCATTCGCTCAGAATCTCCATAATCTCTTCATTCGAAGCTCCTAATTGTTGACCTGTGTAAAGTAATCCCTCTTCATAGCGTGAAGTATCACCAACTAAAGTTGCCAGTGTACATAATTGTCGAGTTACTGCTTTGTCCAGATCGTTGAATATCATAAGTGTCAAATTCAATCAAAAAATTATATAAAAGATCATTTAAAAGCAAACGTTTGCAACCTTCATTTCTCTTCATGTCAATAATTGCCAAGCGGGTCCATAACTTTGTCGCCATGAATACAGACCGGCTCCTGAGACATCTTGCTTTACTAACTGTTGGGCTACTCTACGGGGCCAATTTTGCTATCGCCAAAATCTCGGTTCCCGATCACATTGGACCCTTTGCATTAATTTTTATTCGAGTGGTGGTTGCCACTCTTTTTTTCTGGATGATCTCTCGAAACATCAGGGAAAAGATCAACTGGAAGGTTGACGGAAGGCGTCTGGTCTTATGTGCTATTCTCGGGGTAGGCATTAACATGCTCTTTTTCTTTAAAGGCTTAAGTCTCACATCGGCCATTCATGCCAGCCTGATCATGACCCTCACCCCCACTATTGTATTTACCATGTCAGTTATTCTTATTGGGGAAAAAATTACTCCGTTAAAGGTGAGTGGACTTCTGATTGGCCTGGTAGGTGCATCAATAATCATCTACCAACCGAAAGGTGTCCCTATCACAGGAGACTGGTTGGGAGACCTTATGATTTTTCTAAATGCAGTGAGTTATGGCAGCTATTTGGTACTGGTCAAGCCACTACTCAATAAATACCACCCCATTACGATCATCAAGTGGGCTTTTACGCTTGGGAATTTTATTGTAATCCCGGTAGGGTTTTCCCAATTCATGACGACAGACTGGTCATCTTTTGATACTACAATTTGGTTTAGCATCAGTTATGTTGTTGTTGGGGTAACCATCATTGCTTACCTGGTCAATATTTGGGCCATGCAAAAAACAAGTCCCTCCACCATCGGGGTATACATCTATGTTCAACCCGTATTTGCCGTTCTTGTAGCTACATTATTTTTTGAAGAGCTGTTCACCTTGAAACATTTAATTGCCTCAATCCTGGTATTTATTGGTGTTGGGATGGTTGTCAATCGTGAGAAGATTAGACCATAAAAAAGCAGCAACCGCTACTACCCGATTGCTGCCCAATATAATATGAAGAGAATTCTACTATCAGACTGTTACGCGGACCACGATTTGTAGTTTTCCAATTAACAGACTTTAACAATCTAATACAGGGTTTAACTCCAAAAATGTGCCAACATGCTAAATAGGTCTCAATTATGCCAATTGATTGAGAAAAACGGCTTTGCGCTGTACACCAGCGAACAATAAGTGTTCACTAATGGTAAAACCTTCTGGTTTAGAAGGTATTGACGAACTGTGTGAAGTAAAACAGGGGCATAGACCATAACTTTTCCTGGTACCGGCTACGAAAAAATCCAAAATGCCCGATTTTATTCAAACCAATGTCCTGAGGGCGAATGTGCTGGTAAGAAGTCTTTGCGTTGCCATACTTCCGCATCAAGGCCTGAACGGATTCACCAGGAGCAAAGTCCCGGTCATCGGACAAACTGACAAAGTGAATCGGTATATTCAGATCATGGTATTTTTCATCTGATTCAGGATCGGACAGCCTGATCCCGTTTTTATTCGTACCCCATGTTCGCCACTCCTTAACTGCCCCTTTGGTCAGTGAACATCTTCCTCTGATCGCGTAACCAGGGAGAAACCCATAAACTGTGGTGAGCACCGGAACAAAAAAATACCAAAAACCCAAAGCTCTCAATTTCGAAAAACCTGTCCAATAACTAAAATGGGGATCCTGTGAAGCTACAAAGTAAGCTGCCGAGATTCTTTTTCTGCTTTCTGCGAGCGGGAAGATCTGCCCAGCCACACTATGACCAAGCAGAAAAATCTGATCATATTTATCAGAGGCCCAGGCAATAACCGCATCAAGATCATATTTACCCCAGTCGGATAAACAGGATTCTTCTGTCACAACCGGCTTTTCCACAGACTCACCCGTTTCGCGATAATCAAAAGTGACAACGTCAAAATCTGAACCTGAAGCCGCATATTGGGCAAACTTGGTATAATAAGATTGAAGAACCCCTTCTGCTGACGCAATGATAATCAGATGTTTCACATCATAATTTCCCTGATAAAGACATGCCCCCACATGGTGTCCGTCACTTGCTGTCAACCGAAAAATTCTGCTCTCTACGTGCATTCGTAGCTCTTAAATCTTAATAGGGTAGGTTGTCGCAAAACTATAGTAATAGTTTAAATTCAGAAACCATTTGGCAATCAGCCCAATTGAAATACTTTTGCAGCGAAAGAAAATTATCATCGATGAGTGTTCTAGTAAATAAAAATTCCAAAATAATCGTTCAGGGTTTCACTGGATCAGAAGGTACTTTCCATGCCTCACAGATGATCGAGTATGGTAGCAACGTAGTAGGCGGAGTAACTCCGGGGAAAGGCGGCCAAACTCACCTGGACAAACCTGTATTTAATACAGTAAAAGAAGCAGTAGAGGCTGTAGGAGCTGATACAACAATCATTTTTGTACCACCAGCATTTGCGGCTGATGCCATTATGGAAGCAGCCGATGCAGGGATTAAAGTGATCATTACTATCACTGAAGGTATTCCGGTAAAAGACATGATGGTTGCAAAGCCATATGCAAAGTCAAAAGGGGCTACCTTGATAGGCCCTAATTGCCCTGGAGTTATCACTCCTGAAGAGGCTAAAGTTGGGATCATGCCAGGTTTCGTCTTCAAAAAAGGAAATGTGGGTATTGTATCAAAGTCAGGAACTTTGACCTATGAAGCTGCCGATCAGGTAGTAAAAGCAGGTCTTGGTATCACAACAGCTATCGGTATTGGTGGAGATCCAATCATTGGTACATCTACCAAAGAAGCCGTACAACTTCTGATGAATGACCCTGAAACTGAAGCAATCGTAATGATTGGTGAAATCGGTGGTAACTATGAAGCAGAGGCCGCCAGATGGGTTAAAGAAAACGGCAACAAGAAACCAGTCGTTGGTTTCATTGCCGGGCAAACAGCCCCTCCGGGAAGAAGAATGGGACACGCCGGAGCAATCATCGGTGGAGCAGATGATACTGCGGAAGCAAAAATGAAGATCATGGCTGAAAATGGTATTCATGTTGTGAAATCACCAGCAGATATTGGTGAAACCATCAAAAAAGCGTTGGCTTAAGAAGTCATCTGAAAATAATAAAGTGGAACCCCGGAAGAACATTTCGGGGTTTTTTCGTTTTATATTTTTGTGTAGATCGTTATTTCATGAAGCATTCTGTATTAATTCTTTTCCTCTCCATTTCGATTTCTTTTGTCTCCTGTAAAAAGGAAAATGATAAAATCAGTGCTACGGAAGTTAATGAATGGATCTACAGCGAAATGACCGATTGGTATTATTGGACCGATTTCCTGCCCTCAGATCCTGATTATGCGTTATCTGCCCCGGCATTTTACAACGCTCTTCTTTATGAAGCAGATCGGTTTTCATTTTACTACGAAGACTATGAAACATTGATTAATCTACTCAATGGTGTAAGTCTGGAATCGGGTTTTGAATATCAGCTTTACAAAGACTCAGATAACCCGGGAAAAGTATACGGTGTGATCCTCTATATCAAACAAGGTTCACCTGCGGATCAGGCCGGACTCAAACGAGGTGACCTGTTCCGACAAGTTAATGGGACGGATATTACAGAATCCAATTTTTCCTCCATTCGGGAGGCCATGTCGGCTCCTTATACCCTATCCTATGAGCGATATAATTTTCAAAACCAGACCTTTGACAAACAACCAGACCTTGACCTCACACCAATTCAATTTGCTGAAAACCCATTCCTCTTAGATACAATTCTGGATATCAGTGGAAATAAGGTGGGATACCTGGTGTATACCTTTTTCTCACCGGGAGCCACAGAGACGTCCTCAGAATATACTGATCAAATGGATCAAATATTTCAGAATTATCAGGCCGCAGGGCTCTCCCACATCATTGTAGACCTGAGATTTAACAGTGGCGGAAGCGAGCGTTCTATACGCAACCTGGCGAGCTACCTTGTTCCGTCAGCTTACACAGAAAGGTTTGTGATGAAAAAGCAGTATAATCAAGAAGTTCAAGATTACATCCTCAATGAGCCAAGCCTGGGTACGGATTATCTCCAAATTCAATTTTCCAATAAATCAGCTAATATCGGAGATCAGGTTTCGGGCAATGGCATTACGTTTATTACCGCTGATCATACCGCTTCAGCAAGTGAGGCCTTAATGAATTCACTCAAACCATTTCAAACGATCCATGTAGTCGGAGATACCACAGTCGGAAAAGACGTAGGCTCAATTACAATATATGATGAAAACCATAGCAATAACCGAATTGGCCTGCAGCCCATAATTGTTAAAATCGTCAATGACCTTGAAGAAGATTATCCGAACGGGTTTACACCAGAAGTCCCAATAGAGGATCGCTTTAAAGTTCTCTATCCATTAGGCAGTATGGATGAGCCACTTTTGCAAGCCGCGATTGATAATATTTTTGGTGTGAGTGCTCGACAGGCTAAATTCGAAATGAGCACGGATCAACCTTTACGATCTAGCATTCCAAATCGATCGTTAAAGGTGCTATCGCCATAACATGATTTGTAATTTTTTTTAATTTTCTAAAAAAAATCATGACTCATTAAGCCATTTCTCCCCTTTTTTAGAAATGAAGAATTCACCGTTATCAATAAATTCATGTCTAAAAGAAAATGTTTCTATTCAGTATTGGGATTTTTTCTATTTACCTGTACTGCTTTTCACTCACTACTCGCCCAGAATTCTCTTGACAGTCTAGGGATCAAGCTCTCCAAATACATCTCCACCACAATGCCTGAAAAGGCCTATATAGTTACTGACAAGCCTTACTATGCATTGGGAGACACCATTTGGTTCGAGAGTTTTTTGGTCAATGCCTTTAACCATCAGCCAATTACATTCAGTAATACGTTGTATGTTGAACTCATATCTCCTGAGGGGGAGGTGATCTCAAAGAAAACACTCTTTTGCAATGAGGGCTCATCTCCAGGAGAGTTTCCCGTATCTGTTAAGCAGAAACCAGGCACCTACATGATTAGGGCGTACACCAACTGGATGCTCAACTTTCCTGAAGAATACCTGTTTAAGAAAAAAATTAATATCTACGACATATGGCCTGACAATGAACCCTTAAATGTGGAGAATTCAGGTTCTCTAACCACTGTTGCAAGTTCTGTAAAAGAATCACAGGTAATTAATCTCGGGTTCTTTCCTGAAGGAGGGCAACTAGTCGCGGGACACCCCTCCATGGTTGGAGTAAAGTCAACGAATGATTCTGGACAGGAAATCAGTGTTAAGGGAAAGATCGTCAACCGAAATAACCCTGAAGCAGTTGTTAAATTTGAAACTAATGAAGAGGGGATTGGAACTTTGTTTCTTTTTGACCCATCAGCCGAATATGTAGTCGAACTTGAGTCTCCAGCAGCCAATGTCAAATATGAGTTCCCAAAAGCGCAAACCAACAGCTACAATATTCAATTGATCAACCATCCCGCCGCTCCGGTTTTGCGCCTTTCAATTCGTACCGATATAGCTGGCGGACTTGAAGGTGGGTACCTAATCGGACATACAAGAGGACAAATTTTTACCTCTTTCAAGCTTCAGGGAACAGGACCCGTCAATCAAAAAATGGTTGCCATCCCTAAAAAGATAATGCCCACGGGCATTGCCCATTTCACCTTTTTCAGCCGATCAGGAAGGCCTGAAGCAGAGAGAATTGTTTTTATAAATCATGATGATCAAATCCAGGAAGCAAAAATCAATGCACAGCCAATGGCCCTGGGAAAAAGAGAAAAAGTTGATCTGGAGATATCCCTGCCTGATACAACGGCAGCAACCCTCACACTGTCGGTCACTAACAATAAAGTCATCTCCAGAACAGATAATGATGACTATTTAGCAACTTATTTACTCATTGGTTCGGACATACCAGGCAATGTAAATATACCTATAAGCTACGTGACAAAAAGTGCAGGCATAAACCCACGTGAGCTTGATGCCATTATGCTTACTCACGGGTGGAGAAGGTTTGATTGGGACAAAGTAATAGCAAGCGATACTTCCCAAATAAAAATGAGGGCTGAGCAAGGAATCACCCTTTCAGGAAGCCTAAAAAATAATTTAATGAGAGACAAGATAGAAACGGGCTATGTGCAGCTTACCACCTTGCCGTTGGAGGATAACACCTCCTCCTCACCAGGCTTTTTCGATACACATACCGATGATCAGGGAAGGTTCGTCTTCAACAACAATTACCATTACGATAGTGTAAAATATGTCCTGAAATCAAAAAGGAAGATTACAGACAGGCTGTATCGATACTATATCGAGATGGACACCAACCTTCCTCCCATGACCGATAAAGTTCCACAGGACACATCTGGTAATGAAGAGGTAATTGCTGGCTTTATTCAGAAAAGCAACAAAAATTTTGTGATCGAGCAGTCATATGGTGACGATGTAACTGTACTGGAGGCAGTTACGATTGAAGCCGTGAATAATAAATATCAATCTGCAGTAGGAGGTCGATACGGATCACCCGAATATCGTCTCATACCGGATTCTGTTGAAACCGCTCCAAATTACCTGATTGATCTGGTTTATCGAATGCCCAGTGTTCAGTTAACTGCAGGAAAGGAATTTACCATACGCAGTAAGGCCCCGCAGATCTATGTTGATGGTAATTTGATTGAAAGCTCCTTTGCTATGAATGTTTTGCAATCAACCTTGGTAAGGGATGTCTATTTCATTGATATGGATCGAAGTGGTTCAACCAATGTTTTCGGATTACCGGCATTGTATATCTACTTAAAAAACACCAATAGTATCACAACCCCTGAATCCGAAATTGAGGAGTTGGGGCTGCGGTACGTAATTCATACAGGATACGATAAGGCACGTGTTTTTTACACTCCGGATTATGGTAATCAGGACATTGTCAAACCAGATTACAGACTCCAATTATGTTGGAAGCCTGAACTTAAGACAGCAGAAGGCAAAGCAACGGCCAGTTTTTATGTAGGAGATGATATAACCTCTTACGATGTGGTCGTGGAAGGCCTAAGTAAAACCGGTAAAATCATAATGGGTAAAACACAGATACAAGTTGGAAGGCGGATTTCCGGCCAATAGACCTCCAACTGTGTATGTCTTCATCACAATAACAGATTCAAAATTGTTGGTAAACTAAAATTTACATATTACGTTTGCCATCTCAAATCGGTAAACGATCGATTTATTAAGAAGCGCTGAGAGACAGGCTCTATGACGCGCTAGCAACCCCCACCCCAAAAAGGGAAGGTGCTAATGCCTGAATGATAAATTGACAATTATGAAAATTAGAAAAAACGTAACGCCATTTGCTGGCTCATGTAGCCCAATCACATTGTTCTATCACGTACTGACCAGTGACGGTTATTGTATGTGTGGCCTTTAATCACCTTTGACCCATTCAGGATTTTGTGGTCAAATGAGAGCGACCATCTTACGCTCACCTTACAATCCATCATTAACAATTACACAAAATTAAAAGCCATTAACAATGTCACAGGAATTAAGATTTGAAACACTGCAACTACATGCAGGACAAGAAATAGATGAAACGACCCGCTCCAGAGCGGTGCCGATTTACCAAACAACATCTTATACTTTCAGAGATTCTGAGCACGGTGCCAACCTGTTTGGGTTAAAAGAATTCGGAAATATTTATACCCGCATCATGAACCCAACCACCGATGTGTTTGAAAAACGCATCGCGGCGTTGGAAGGGGGTGTGGCTGCTGTAGCGGTAGCTTCGGGCCAGGCTGCCCAATTCATAGCACTCAATAATATTCTTCAGGCGGGAGAAAATTTTATCTCCACCTCGCATTTGTATGGTGGAACCTATAATCAGTTTAAGGTTGCTTTTAAAAGGCTTGGGGTCGAAACGAGGTTTGCACCAAATGACGATCCTGAGTCTTTCGAAGCGCTGATCGACGAAAAAACAAGGGCAATCTACCTGGAAACCATTGGTAATCCTGAATTCAATATTCCGGATTTTGAAGCCATTGCAGCGGTTGCTCAACGTCACGATATTCCGTTGATCGTGGATAACACCTTCGGTGCAGGCGGGTACCTATTTCAGCCATTGAAGCATGGCGCAAACATTGTAACCGCTTCTGCAACCAAGTGGATCGGAGGACATGGAACCTCCGTTGGAGGAGTCATCGTGGACGGTGGTAATTTCAACTGGGGTAATGGAAAATTTACGCAATTCACAGAACCCGCTGAAGGCTATCACGGGTTGGTTTTTTGGGATGTCTTTGGAGAGAACAACCCTCTCGGTTTGCCCAACATTGCATTTGCAATAAGAGCACGGGTAGAGGGACTGAGAGACTTCGGACCGGCTTTGAGCCCATTTAATTCCTTCCTGCTATTGCAGGGATTGGAAACGCTTTCACTTAGAGTACAAAAATCTATTGACAACGCCCTGAAACTGGCTTATTGGTTAGATGAACATCCGTTGGTGAAAAAAGTAAATTATCCCGGATTGGAGACCAATAAGTACCATTGCCTGGCCAACAAGTATTTGAAACATGGTTTTGGTGCGGTCCTTTCTTTTGAGCTAAGAGGCGAAAAAGATCAAACCACCGAGTTTGTGGATAGCCTAGAATTGATTAGTCACCTGGCCAATGTGGGCGATGCAAAAACCTTGATTATCCAGCCCTCAGCTACGACTCACCAGCAATTATCTGAGGACGAGCAGTTGGCAACCGGTGTATCCCCTAACTTACTTCGCGTATCAGTAGGGATAGAACACATTGATGATATAGTAGCAGATTTCGAACAAGCTTTTGAAAAAATATATGCAGACGATACAGTCACCATCTAAAATAGCGGAGCCAAAACCTCATCTATTGAAGGTAAAACAGTCACTATTTCTGGAGTGCGGTGAAGCACTCCAGAATGTTAAAATTCGCTATACCACCTACGGCAAGCTCAACAAAACGAAAACCAATGCTGTATGGGTATTCCATGCTTTGACTGCCAATAGCAACCCGATGGAATGGTGGCCCGGGATTGTTGGAGAAGGGTGCGTGATAAACCCTCAGGATCATTTTATCATCTGCGCCAACATGTTGGGTTCATGCTACGGCACTACCGGCCCTTCAAATCGACAGTTTCCTTTGGTGACCATTAAAGACATGGTCAAGTTGCACCAGATTCTGATCAAAGAGCTTGGTATAACTAAGATCCACCTTGGACTTGGAGGTTCTATGGGCGGACAGCAACTGCTTGAGTGGGCTGTTCAGGAACCGGAGCTTTTCGAAAATATTGCTCCAATGGCAACCAATGCCGTACACTCTCCATGGGGTATCGCTTTTAATGAAGCACAGAGAATGGCGTTGGAAAATATTGACCCTTCCAAAGGTCTGGAAGCGGCTAGAGCCATTGCTATGCTCTCCTACCGACATTATAACACCTTCCAGAATACCCAGGAGGATGTAGATCACAGGTGGGAGGATTTCTCTGCTTCTTCTTATCTCAACTACCAGGGAGAAAAGTTGAGAAAGCGGTTTTCTGCGGACAGCTATTATACTCTTTCTAAAGCAATGGATAGTCATAATGTGGGCAGACATTACGGATCGATACAAGCGGCCTTGAAAAGAATCCAATCAAAGGCATTAGTAATTGGGGTAGATTCTGATATACTTTTCCCTCCACATGAGCAGGAATTAATTGCCAACGAAATTCCAAATGCAACTTTTGCACAAATCACGTCCAATTACGGTCATGATGGATTTTTGGTTGAAGCACCTCAAATCGGCCAGTTGTTAAAGGAGTTTTTAAGGGAACAATAACCAAACATGTTTTTATATTTAGGGTTTGCATTTAAACAAGATCTATGTACCCTAAATCCAGACTAGCAATCATTTTTACGTTCGCGGCATTGATCATTCTGATAGTACAATGCCAACCGCAGGAAAAGGAAAAAGACTATACCGAGGAGGAGACTACTTTCACCACCTACTGCTCAGGATGTCACGGAGGTCAAATGCAGGCCTTTGTAGACAGGAACTGGAAATTTGGAAATAGCAAAGAGGAACTGATCAACACCATTACCAATGGTAATGTAGAGGCAGGCATGCCCACTTTCGGGGCCTCATTTACTCCTGAGCAAATTGCCGGCCTCGCTGATTACATAAGATATGGAATAGAAAACGTTGAGGCATATAAGTTTCAGGACGTAGCACTGGAATCAGACACCTTCAAAACAGCACAATTTTCATTTCACCTGGATACTGTATTCACCGGAGGGGAAATTCCATGGGGCATGGATTTCTTTCCTGACGGGGCCATGATTGTTACCGATCGTTCGGGAACCATCTTTCATGTAGGAACTGACGGAAAGATCACAGAAGTATCCGGAGGACCACAGGTATTGAACGATGGTCAAGGTGGTTTACTGGATGTGATCATTGATCCGAACTATGCCGAAAACGGCTGGATCTATATGTCCTATTCAGATTTTGAACCCATTGAGGGGGAAAGAGATCCTGCAGGTACCGCGGTCGATCGCATGAAACTTTCCGATAGCCTGACCATCTATGACCGTGAAACCATTTTCAAAGCAGCCCCTTATTCAGGCACCCGTCATCATTATGGAAGTCGTTTAGAATTTGATAATCAGGGGTATTTGTATGTCACTGTTGGAGATAGAGGGGCCAGAGACCAAAACCCACAATCATTAGCCAGCCATTGTGGTAAGGTGCATAGAATCAATCCTGATGGTAGCATTCCGGAAAGCAATCCATTTATTGGTCAGGATAGCGCTGTCGCTAGCATCTATTCATACGGCCATAGAAACCCTCAGGGAATGGATCTCAATCCGGAAACAGGCAAGATATGGACCCACGAACATGGGCCCAGGGGAGGGGATGAAATCAACGAAATCTCATCCGGCCTGAATTATGGCTGGCCGATCATCTCTTACGGCCTCAACTATAATGGCACCACTTTTACCAACTTGCTAGCGAAAGAAGGAATGGAACAACCGAACCTTTATTGGGTTCCGTCTATCGCTCCAAGTGGCTTAGCTTTTGTTACAGGAGAGCGGTATCCGGGCTGGAAAGGTCACCTGCTAGCTGGATCGCTTCGTTTCAAATACCTCAACCTTTGTTATTTGGATGGAAATCAGATTACTAAGGAAGAGCGACTGATGGAAAATATCGGCAGGGTAAGGAATGTGAAAATGGGGCCGGAAGATTTTATTTATGTGTCCGTTGAAAATCCAGGATATATATTCAAATTGATCCCGATCTCAGATTAAAGACCGTTATTGATTTGCTTCGCCAAAACACGAAGATCAGTAAGAGTGGCCTCTAAACCCATAGGGGCTTTTCCATATTCAAAAGTCACTTTTTTAGTTCGATTGTCGATGGTCATTTCGATCCATTCAGCGCCACCATCAGCACAGTCCGGACAACCAATGACGGGTTCAGAGGCTAGAAATTTTTCTTTGTCAACTGAGGCCAACAGCTCCTGGTAGGCATCTTTATCAAAATTTATAGTCGTAGATTTAGCGTCCACATCTTCGTGCCAACCATACTTGGTGAAGTAAACCCATTCGGCACTTACCTCCATGTCGGAAAGGCAATACCCAATACACTGACCGAACGAGGTTCCATACCTTATAGTCTGAACCTCCTCCTGTGTAAGACTCTCTTCCGAGTTGCATGCCGAAAGAGCAATCAAAATCAAGAGCGGCAAAATTCGATTCATGATGCTTGGGCTATACCTATTTGACACATTAAACCATCAAATAGTTTAATCTGTTCTAAATATTATTCAAAAATCTAACTGTCGAGTCAATTTTCTGAATCTGATGAAGTGCAATAATGCTGCCATACTTAATCCTGTAAGCAACCCATACCACACTCCATCCACGCCAAGCTCATATATAAAGCCTAAAAAATAGGCCATGGGTATGGCGATCACCCAATAAGAAATGAAGGTCACAAGAGTCGGTATTTTCACATCCGTCAGCCCTCTTAAGATGCCGAGCCCAACTGCCTGAATACCATCAGAGATTTGAAATCCCGCGGCAATGATCAACAACCCGGCCGCAATTGTTTCAACCTGGTAGTCATCAATGTAAAGCGAAACCAACTCGTGTCTGAATAGAATAAAGAGCAAACCACAGGTTCCCATAAATCCCGCAACAGTTAAGAGCAGAGAATACCCTGCAACCTGTAGGTCATGCTTATTTTTCAATCCCATCTGATTTCCGATACGTATCGTGCCTGCAGCTCCAAGACCAGACGCAACCATGTAGGTGACGGCCGCCATATTGATTGCTATCAGATGCGCCGCCTGAGACTCTGCATTGATCCAGCCAATCATGATGGCTGAAGTAGCGAAGGCGCCAATCTCAAAGACGTATTGCATTCCTGATGGCACGCCGATTCGAAACATTCTCTTTATTATCAGCCAGTCAAACTTCCATTGGAAATGTCTCATCCTATTCCGCTTCCCCAGGTGCATAGCCATGGCCATAATCACTCTTGATATCAAAGTGGCATATCCCGCTCCCAATAAGCCCAGCGCGGGAAAACCCCATACACCATAGATCAGAATATAATTCAAAAAGACATTCAGCAAATTAGCCGCGATAGACACAATCATCGGATAAAATGTATCACTCAAACCTTCGGAGTATTGCCTCAACGCCTGAAAATACATCATGGGGATAAGTGAAATGGTCATCACGATCAGGTAGGGCTGAGCCATTTGAGCTACCGCCTCTTCCTGACCAAAGTAATCCAGAAACTGTGCAGCCAATAGCCCAACACCTGTTAGTGCTAAAGCGGTTAGGATGCTCATGAAAACCCCATTTTGTAAATATTTCGCCAGCAGGTTCTTTTCATTGCTATCTGTAGCCGCGACTAGGGGCGTAACCGCAAAACTGACTCCCATTCCGAATACCATCAA
Source organism: Marinoscillum sp. MHG1-6 (assembly GCF_024714475.1). GTDB lineage: Bacteria > Bacteroidota > Bacteroidia > Cytophagales > Cyclobacteriaceae > JAMZMI01. The sequence continues at coordinate 132,972 of NZ_JAMZMI010000007.1, forward strand.
GACATGATAGAATGTACTTCCAAAAGTCGCAGCTGCTAATGGGATTACTCCTACCCGCCCCACCATCATTGTATCAGCCACACCTACCATGATGTGCCCCAGCTGACTGATAACTACAGGAAATGCCAGTATAATGTTTCTTCTAAAATGCTCTTTTATAGAAAGGTTCATGAATTGGTCGATGTAGCGATATGGCACTTAGGATACGAACGCGTGGGTCTTAGGTTTGACCGCTCATCCCATTTTCAGGATCACAGCAAGTCGAAGAATAGCCGCAACTGTTAGTCCATCCGTAATCTTACCTTCAAGAACCATTTGATAGGCTTCCTGAAAGGGTAATTTCCAGATTTCGAGGTCTTCAGTTTCATCAAATTCAGTTTCTCCCTCGGTTAGATTCTGGGCGAGAAAGGCATAGCCCAATTCATCAGTCACAGAATTGGAAGTATGAATCTTTAAAAATTCGGTCCACTTATTTGCACTGAGTCCTGTCTCCTCCTTGAGCTCCCTTTTGGCTGACTCCAACTTATCAATACCTAATGGACCACCTCCCATTGGAATCTCCCAGGAATACTCGTCCAGCGCATATCGCCATTGACCAACAAGCCAGGTATTCATGTCTTCATCCAGAGGAACAATGCCAATAGCCAGATTTTTAAAATGGAGCTTTCCGTACATGCTGATCCCACCACCCGGATTAATCACCTTATCCTCATCCAGTCTGATCCATGGGTTTTCATAGATGAGTTTACCACTCTTTTTGACCCAGGGATTCTTCTTACTCATCTTTATTCCTTTTCTTCTCAACAATGAAACGCAACACCATCATCAAGACAACTATCGAAAGAATAATCCATGGAGCCACACGATGAATTTCCTGAATCCCCGTTCCTCCTTCTTCCTTCAGTACGAAGTACATCATTACCCCAATGCCAAAATAAAGCAGGTATCTATAAGCCTTTACATTCATAGGACTGTAAACCTAATCATTCCAAACATTATCAAAATAATTTCCAATTCAATATGCTTTTTAGACTCCCATTTTCGCGAGGCAGGGATAAGCATTAACTTCGCGCTGAAATCCAAATTCCCATGACTTTAGAACAGGAAATTAAGAAGCGTCGAACCTTTGGCATTATTGCTCACCCGGATGCGGGTAAAACCACACTTACCGAAAAACTTCTGCTTTTCGGAGGTGCGATACAAACTGCCGGTGCCGTCAAATCGAACAAAATCGATATGGGTACACGCTCCGACTGGATGGATATAGAGAAGCAACGTGGCATTTCCGTGGCTACATCTGTTATGGGATTTGAATACAAAGATCTTAAGATCAACATCCTGGATACTCCTGGTCACGAAGATTTTGCAGAAGACACTTACAGGACACTTACTGCGGTCGATAGTGTGATCATGGTCATTGACTGTGTGAAGGGGGTTGAGCAGCAAACCGAAAAACTAATGGCGGTTTGTCGTATGAGAAATACACCAGTAATCTGCTTCATCAATAAGCTTGACCGTGAGGGTCGAGATGCTTTTGACCTGTTGGATGAAATCGAAGAAAAGCTGGGTATCAAAGTCCGTCCGATGAGCTGGCCGATCGGGATGGGTAAATCCCTGAGGGGGGTTTATAATATGTATGAGAACAACCTCAACCTATATGAGCCTAACAAAACAAAAAAGGTCACCGATGTGGTGGAGATTAAGGGGATTAATGACCCTGAAATCGAAAAGCACCTGCCGGAATCAGCGGTAGCCACTTTAAGAGAAGAGGTGGAACTTGTAAATGGTGTATATGATGAGTTGGATGTAGATGCTTACAAGAATGGAGATGTGGCTCCGGTTTTCTTCGGTAGTGCCGTTAATAACTTCGGAATACGTGAACTGTTGGATTGTTTCATTGATCTGGCTCCCGCCCCAAAAGCACGTGAAACAGAAGAAAGAAAAATTGAGCCTACCGAAAGTAAGTTTACCGGCTTCATATTCAAAATCCATGCAAACATGGATCCGAAGCACCGAAACCGTATTGCCTTCGCAAGGGTCTGTTCGGGAAGGTTCCTGAGAGGCAGCAATTACTTTCACGTAAGGCAAAACAAAAACTTCAGATTCTCTAATGCGACAGCCTTTATGGCCCAGCAAAAAGAGACCATTGATGAGGCTTTCCCAGGAGATATCGTGGGGCTCTATGATACCGGAAATCTTAAAATTGGCGATACCCTTACCGAAGGAGAGAAAGGACTCTACAAAGGGATCCCAAGTTTCTCACCGGAACTTTTCAAAGAAGTCACCAACCTGGACGCCATGAAGTCCAAGCAATTGGAAAAAGGACTGGATCAGCTAATGGATGAGGGTGTAGCCCAGCTCTTCACCTATGAGATGGGTAGTCGAAAAGTGGTAGGTACTGTCGGTGCTCTTCAATTTGAAGTACTTCAACACCGCCTGCTGAACGAATACAATGCCAAAGCACGATTTGATTCGGTCAATATCTACAAAGCCTGCTGGATAAGTGCGGCGGATTCAGACAAGCTGGATGCATTCGTCAAAGACAAGTACCGTCATATAGCCAAAGACAAAGAAGGTAAACTAGTTTTCATGGCTGAAAGCAAGGCATGGTTGCAGATGGTTCAGGAAAACTTTCCGGACATTGACTTCCATTACATCAGCGAGTTTTAAAGCAATACAAACACCAAACATCCAACATTTGGATCACTGTTGTAATACCTTGATCATAAAGCGAAATAGACGCATTTGTTGGTATTACGTTCTGACTTAATTTACATCACCATGAAAGACCCAAAAGTACTTTTCGAAGACAACCACCTTTTGATCATCAATAAGCCATCAGGCTGGTTGGTGCAAGGTGACAAAACGGGAGACCGTACACTTACCGATTGGGCCAAAGTTTATGTCAAGCGAAAGTATGACAAACCGGGAGATGTATTTCTTCATCCAACTCACAGACTGGATCGGCCGGTGAGCGGGGTGATCGTTTTTGCGCGTACCTCCAAAGCGCTAGAGCGAATGAACAAGCTTTTCAGAGACGACGATGTACAAAAAGTTTATCTGGCTATAGTTAAGGACAAGCCAGCAGAGACGGAAGAAACACTGGTTCATTACATAGAAAAGGATTCGAAAAAAAATACGGTAAGGGCCTTCACTCGGGCAAAAGCTAACGCCAAAAGGGCTGAACTCACTTACGATGTGGTAGCCATTGGAGACAGTCACTCTCTCCTCCGAGTGAAACCTAAAACCGGACGACCTCACCAAATCAGAGTACAGCTTTCAAAAATCAATTGTCCCATAAAAGGTGATTTGAGATACGGGTATCCTAAAGCAAATCCTGACAAAAGCATTAGCTTGCACGCATTCCAGATTAATTTTACTCACCCCGTAAAACAAGAACCAGTAAAAATCACTTGTAAACCTGAATGGCCTGACTACAGCAGCTTCGTGAATGAGTTGGATTAAAAAACTACAGCAAAGATGGAACCTCAAAAACACCACACAAGTCATACTGGTTTTGGTGGTCTTTGCCTGTACGGGTTTTACAGTCATGTTTCTCAAAAAACCGATAGTCGACTTATTCACATCGGATAGTGATCAAAACTTCTGGTTTTCAGTTATCTACTACCTGTTGATATTACCAGTATATAATGTGGTGCTCCTTTTCTACGGACTAATATTTGGCCAGTTCCGCTTCTTCTGGGAGTTTGAAAAAAAGATGTTTAGCAGATTCAAAAGAAAGCAAAATGATCCTGAGCAGGAATGATGCGATCTCACAAATCAATACCCTCGCGCCTAAAAAAAGGCCCTTTTTCTTCTTTACAGATTTTTTAGGCACAAAAGCCTGGATTGCGCCTTCAGACCAAATTGATCCTGAAAAATTATCATTTGACTTTGATGAGGCTGACTCAAAAATCAGTACTCCTGCATTCGACTTTTCAAAGAAACCCGCCGATTTCATCACCTTTAAAAAAAGCTTTGACCAGGTGGTCAGACAAATCAACATCGGTAATTCTTTCCTGGTTAACCTGACCTTCAAAACACCTATTTTCACGGACCTCTCTCTGAAAGACATCTACCGGATCAGCCGTGCAAAATATAAGGTCTTATTTGAGGATCGGTTTGTGGTCTTCTCGCCTGAAACCTTTGTAAAAATCATAGACGGAAAAATTTATTCTTATCCAATGAAGGGCACTATTGATGCCTCTCTACCCAACGCCAAAGAGAAGTTGCTCGATGACCCTAAGGAACTGGCAGAGCACGTAACCATTACCGATCTGATACGAAATGATTTAAGCCAGGTGGCGGAGCAGGTCAATGTGAACAAATTTCGATTTGTTACCGAGGTGAACACCCATGAAAAGAAGCTCTTGCAAGTCAGCTCAGAGATCGAAGGAACCTTGCCTGAAGATTACCTGCAGCATCTGGGAACTATCCTCTTCAAGTTGCTCCCGGCAGGCTCCATTTCAGGAGCTCCGAAACCAAAAACAGTAGAAATCATTCAAAGTGCAGAAACCTATGACAGGGGGTATTATACAGGGGTTTGTGGGTATTTTGACGGAAAAAATCTGAACTCCGGTGTGATGATCAGATTTATTGAAAAAGAAGATGGAAATTTGTACTATAAAAGCGGAGGTGGAATAACTTCGTTCTCCCAGGCTGACAAGGAATATCAGGAATTTATTGATAAAGTCTATGTCCCGATTCATTGAAAGTGTTTGCTTCAAGAAAGCCAACTATCAACTTTTGGATTTTCATCAAAGGCGAATCAATCTGACCTTTAAAAAGCATTTCCCTCTTTACATTCCTTTCAATCTTGAATCACATCTTCCCCAACTGGATTTTGAGGAAACTTACAAGGTTCGCGTACTGTACGACAATGAGTCCATTGATGTCGAGTTTGCAGAATATCGCCCCAGGCCGATCAAATCCCTTCGCATGGTGGAAGATGACGACATCGATTATGCTTATAAATCCGAAAATCGAAAGGCTTTAGAAGTACTTTATGAAGATCGTGGAACTGCCGATGATATCGTTATCATCAAGAAAAACAGGATTACCGATGGGAGCTACTTCAACCTGGCATTCTGGGATGGAGAAACCTGGGTGACCCCAAAAACACCATTGCTCAATGGGGTTAAAAGACAGTTCTATTTAAGTCATGGCGTCATAAGAGAATCCTTCATAGCCCCTTCAGATCTTAACTATTTTTCGAAGGTGAGCCTGATCAATTCCATGTTGGACCTCGAAGACGTAGAGGTAGACATTTCCGATATCTCCTAAAACAAAAAAAGCTGTCTTGCGACAGCCCTTTATATTTATTTTGAAGTCCTGATTGATCAGGAATCCTTTTTCTTTCCTGAGCTTTTCTTACCTGTTCCCGCAATAGATTCTCTCATATCCGTATCCGCCTGAATGTTCTGGAATTTATAGTAGTCCATTACACCAAGGTTTCCGCTTCTGAAGGCTTCTGCCAATGCTTTAGGTATCTCCGCCTCCGCAAGGATCACCTTCGCCCGGGCTTCTTGCGCTTTCGCAACCATTTCTTGTTCCTCCGCCACAGCCATGGCTCTTCTTTCCTCAGCTTTCGCCTCGGCCACCTTCAAGTCGGCAGATGCCTGATCAGTCTGAAGTTTCGCACCGATGTTGGCTCCTACATCCACATCTGCAATATCGATTGACAGGATCTCAAATGCAGTACCCGCATCCAGTCCTCTTTGAAGTACAAGTTTTGAAATTTTATCTGGGTTCTCAAGAACATCTTTGTGAGAATTCGCAGAACCAATAGAAGTCACAATACCCTCACCCACTCTGGCCAGAATGGTGTCTTCCCCGGCACCTCCAACTAATTGCTGGATGTTAGCTCTTACCGTCACTCTCGCCTTGGCAATCAACTGAATTCCATCTGCTGCAACCGCAGCAACCGATGGGGTATTGATCACCTTCGGATTAACCGAAATTTGAACCGCCTCAAAAACGTCTCTACCTGCCAAGTCAATCGCAGTAGCTTGTTTGAAGGTCAAATTGATATTTGCCTTATCTGCAGATATCAAGGCCTTGATCACCTGGGGAACATTTCCTCCCGCCAGATAATGAGTTTCAAGCTCTTGTGTTTTGAGTGGTCTGTTCGGACCATCAACTACCTCCTGAAGCGTAAGACCCGCTTTAGTCGCTGTGATTAGAGAGTTAACAATTATTGACGGTGGCACCTTCCTAATCCTCATAAACATCAGCTCGAACAAACCGACCCGCACATTCGAGAATTGGGCAGTGATCCACAAATTTACCGGAATAAAATACAGCAGCACAAAAAGGCCAATGATACCGGCAAAGAGGAAAATTAACATGGGCAACATTTCCATTATTTTTAATTAATTGGTTCTACAAAAATTTTGTTGGATTCAATCCTAACGATTTTTACAGGTGTCTCTTCAGTGATGAAACTTCCTTTACTCCTAACCTCCACATCACCTAATTCAAAACGGGCCTTCCCAACAGGCTTAGCTGAAGAGACCATCACGCCTTCATCCCCTACATTAAGCTCCACTTTTTGATCTTCATTGGTTCGCCCCGCATTTACTTCTTTGAGCGAAAACTTCTGCCACGCTCCAGATTTAAGTGCATACAGGATGATACCAAACCCTATCAATGAAGCTCCGGCCAATACCACACTTCCTGTGGTTTGACCAAAATAATCATATCCTAAATAGATGCCGTAGCCTGAGATCAAAAATCCTAGAATCCCCACCACAGTGGTTCCGGGTATGAACACCACCTCCACCACAATGAGGGCAATCCCAAATACTATTAAACCGATGACGGTCAACCAGTCCATTAGTAAGCTTTAGCAAACAGCACGCGCTGCTTTGAAGGTTTTCCCGAATAAATACATTTACCTTCTTCGGGACTGGAATTTAACGGAATGCAACGAATTGTTGCTTTGGTTTCTGTTTTAATTTTTTCTTCTGTTTCTGAAGTACCATCCCAGTGTGCATAAATAAACCCAGGCCTGGTCTCCAGAATTTCCTTAAACTCCTCGTAAGTATCCACCGTATGGGTATTCTCGTTCCTGAAAGTGGCCGCTTTTTCAAAAATGCTTTTCTGCATCACGTCAAGCAACGACCCTATATGGTCAACCACAGCATCTCGATTGACAGTTTGCTTTTCTTTGGTATCCCTTCTAGCCACCTCCACGGTACCATTCTCCATATCTCTTGGCCCAATGGCAATCCTTACAGGAACGCCCTTTAGTTCATATTCTGCAAATTTCCATCCGGGCTTATGGGTGTCGCGATCATCAAATTGCACACTGATGCCTTTCGCTTTCAATCCGTCTATGATTTCTTTGGCCGCTTCAGAAATATTAGCTAATTCTTCATCACGCTTATAAATCGGCACAATGACCACCTGTGTTGGGGCTAAGTTCGGCGGAAGCACCAAACCCTGATCATCTGAATGCGCCATAATTAAGGCTCCCATTAAACGTGTGCTCACTCCCCATGAAGTTCCCCAGACAAACTCTTCTTTTCCTTCCTTCGTTGCAAACTTCACATCAAATGCCTTGGCAAAGTTCTGACCAAGGAAATGAGAGGTCCCGGCCTGCAATGCACGGCCATCCTGCATCATTGCTTCAATACAATAGGTCTCTACCGCCCCGGCAAATCTTTCATTTTCCGTTTTTGTTCCCTTGATCACAGGCACAGCCATGAAATTTTCTACAAAGTCACCATAGACTTCAAGCATTTGCTCAGTTTCCTTGATAGCTTCATCCTTGGTAGCATGAGCTGTGTGGCCCTCCTGCCAAAGGAATTCTGCTGTTCTGAGAAACAGGCGGGTTCTCATCTCCCATCTCACCACGTTTGCCCATTGATTGATCAACAATGGCAAGTCTCTGTAGGACTGGATCCAGTTTTTGTATGAGTCCCAAATCACCGTTTCAGATGTTGGCCTCACAATCAGCTCCTCTTCCAACTTAGCCTCCGGATCAACCGTCACGCCACCATTTTCTTCGTCATTTTTTAAACGATAGTGTGTTACCACTGCACATTCCTTTGCAAAACCCTCTACGTGATCCGCTTCCTTACTAAAAAAGGATTTAGGGATAAAAAGCGGAAAATAGGCGTTCGAATGCCCCGTATCCTTAAACATTTTATCAAGGGTCTGCTGCATCTTTTCCCATATCGCAAAACCATAGGGTTTTATCACCATACAGCCTCTTACGGGCGAATTTTCAGCTAATCCTGCCCGCTTTACCAACTCATTGTACCATAGTGAATAATCTTCCGATCGACTTGGGAGTCCCTTGCTCATGTTTAAAAATCTTTTTTGGTATAGTAATTGCTACTTTTATATTAGCCAAAAGCCGGTGGCAAATATAACTTGACTAAGTTGAATCTTTTGACCCGGCAAGATGTAATATCAATAAAGGAAGATGCCATGAAAGCTATCAAAAAATTATCCCAAGTATTTGTCGGCTCTTTGATGCTATTTGTTGTATTCGGTGCCACTGCACAGGAATATGATGATATGTATTTCAACTCTAACGACAGGCAAAAGATCAAAAGGGCATCTACTGATGAAAAAGATGATGCACAGACTACCTATGAGTCATACACGAACAATAACTATTCGGATAATTATTCGGCTCACCAGGTAAACCCTGAATACATCGCCAGATATAAGTCGGGTACCGACGCTTCTTCCTACAATCCTGATGACACACTAGAATATTACGAAGATGGCACTCCATCAGCTTCAAATATTTCCTATTCCTACTACCCGGAAGAGTATAGCAATACACAGACAAATAACGACCCTAATGGCACGACCATAATCAATAACAACTATTACACTAATGGCTACGCACAAACCAGGTGGAATAATAACTGGGGTTATAATGGTTGGAATGACCCCTACTGGGGCTGGAACGACCCTTACTGGGGTTGGAATTCCGGTTTTTCGGTTTCACTTGGTTGGGGGAACCCTTATCGCATGAACTCATGGTGTAATCCATGGGGTTATAACTACTATTCTTCATGGTATGATCCCTACTGGGGAGGATGGGGTTGGAATAGCCCGTATTATTCTTACTATGGCTACGGATACAATAACTGGGGAAGATACAATTACGCTTACAACAGCGGCTTCTATAACGGGCTTTATTATAGCGGTTATAATGGTGGTTATTATTATGGTGATTCTGGAAATAGCAGAACAGTAGTGCAAGGAGCAAGATATTCACGTGGTGGAGCCACTACGAACAGGTCAACAAGTACTGCAAATCTGGACAGACCCTCAAGGTCTTCTACGGCAAGCAACAGCACCGCTGTCTCATCTGCTAATAGTCGGGATTATTCCAGAACTCAAAATGAATACTACAGCAGGTCCAGAACCTCTGTATCATCAACGAGCACTAATCGTAAAACCTCCTACCGAACTACCAGTTCAGGTTCTACGAGTGAAACGGGCTATACTACCAGACCAAACACTACGCGCAGTTCTGGTAATGGAACGGTAAGAAGTTCAAGCAATTCTTCTCATAATACGAGTCGATATAAAGGCAACACTGGAAACCAATCTTACAAATCAGGGAATTCCAATTATGGAAGGACCTATAAGGCAAACAGTAACAGCAATAGAAGCTACAGTAGCGGAAGCTCAAATTCTTCAAACTATAACCGAGGATCATCAAGTTCCGGCTCTTCAAACTACAATAGAGGCTCTTCCTCAAGTTCGGGTAGCAGTAGCAGCTACAGCCGAGGTTCCTCAGGTGGTGGCAGTAGATCATCCTCTTCGGGATCAAGCTACAGCTCAGGATCAAGAAGTTCATCCTCCTCAGGAGGAAGAAGCTCCGGTAGCAGTTCAGGAGGTCGTAGCTCAAGTAGCAGTTCTTCATCCAGACGTGGTGGCAGATAATCGGGTTATTAACTTTTAAGACTTAGGACTATGAAATCGCTTAGTATAATATTAATAGGAGGACTAGCTCTGTTCGGACTAAAAGGTTTTGGTCAACCATACGGTTACTATCAAGATGCACTACGCTTCAGTCAGACCAACCCTTTTGGTTCCACAGCACGAATTCAGGCCTTAGGGGGTTCACAAATCGCTCTGGGTGGAGACATCAGCTCCGCCGGATCAAATCCCGCTGGTTTGGGTTTCTTTAACAGAAGTGTCTTCTCGTTTACCCCAACAGTAACTTTTCACAACTCAGATGGAAACTATGGTGGTGAAATCATTCCAAGCTACCAGCCCAACTTCAATCTTCCAAATTTTGGAATTGTATTAAACCATACGATCGGTGACATTCCGGAGGATAAGTTCAAGGGAGGCTCTTTTGCGATTTCTTTTACCCGGATTAATGATTTCAATCAGGTATCCAATTATGGAGGATATAGCCCTCAAAGCTCTATCGTAGATGCCTTTCTATCTAACTCAGGCACCATCGCACCTGGAAATCTGTCGGAAATGGAATATGCTGCATATTATACATATTTAACTGACCCGTTTTATGATGGCGGTGGCAACCTTACGGAATATCAAACATACGTTGGTGTTGAACCTTATCAAACAGAAAAAATCATTACTTCCGGCGGACAGAATCAACTTAATTTTTCCTGGGGAGGCAACTACAATGACAAGGTCTATTTTGGAGCGGGACTAGGAGTGCAGACTTTGAACTTCAAAAGAAGCCGATATTATTATGAAGATGATTTCATCTACTATGTGGATGGCACCGCTTACGATGATGATCGAATTAATTCACTCTATTTGAGTGATGAATACACCATCAATGGAGCAGGGATCAATGGTACGTTTGGTTTAATCCTAAGACCAATTTCAGTACTTACGATGGGTATTTCCTATACTACCCCAACTTATTTGGCACTTAGAGACGAGTCCAGTTTTATCATGGATGTTGACTGGAACAATTTCGCCTATGATGACAGCACTATATTAGATCAGGAAAGTTATGTGAGCGATATTACTGTAAGTGACTACAACCTGCGCACACCGTCCAAATTAAGTGTAGGTGCTGCATTCTTTCTTGGAAAGCTTGGGTTTATCACCGGGGACGTCGAGTATGTGGATTATTCTTCTGCGCAATTCCAATCCAATACTCCAGAGTTAAATATGAATGCGGATAATCAAGAAATTATTAATCTATATAGAAATACGCTGAACTACCGCCTGGGCGCTGAGGTAAGAATGGACATCTTCCGTTTCCGTGCGGGATATGCTTACACCGCCGATCCGTATCGTGATGCTGAGTTTGATCGGTCAAGACAAAACTTAACATTGGGTGTGGGGATCAGAAAAAAGAATTTCTATACCGATCTGGCTGTGGTAAACACCTTGTATAAAGACATCTACTCACCATATTATTTGCCGGATAACAGTCAACCACAGGTGCAGTTCGACAATCAAAACACCGCTATATCAGCTACAGTAGGATTTACGTTCTAATCAAAAATGAGACTAGTAGGCCTATTAATTCTCGGGATTGTTTTCTTGAGCTCCTCGTGCAAAGAAGAGAATGCAGATATTAAAGAGGTTCCTGATTGCATCAACGCGCTCATTGAAGAAATAAAAGCTGAGCCGGTGTGGAATCCTCCAGCTAAGGTTTATCAGTACCAATTTGAAGGAGAAACTGTTTATTTCGTGCCGCAAAGATGTTGCGACATTCCAGGTACTCTTTACAATGAATCCTGTCAAGCAATCTGCGCCCCTGACGGAGGATTAACCGGAGGTGGAGATGGCAAATGCCCTAATTTCTTTGACGACAGTACTAACGAAAAATTGATCTGGGAGGATAATCGATCGGAATAAGACATCAAAACTTTGATGCAATTTCTGCCATGACCTTGTCGGCCTCTCTATGGGCAATCGTGATGTTCGCCTGCTCATAAATCGGACCTCGAACCTCAAGTAACTTGTCTACCTTTTCGGCTACATTATTTTGAAGTAGCGGTCGATGAGATTTTGCAGACAAGCGCTCGATCAACACAGCGCGTTCCTGGGTTAAGTAGATAGTCACCCCGTGAGCATTCATTACCTCAATTCCATCATGAAAGCACGGAGCTCCCCCTCCTGTAGCTAATATGAATCCTTCTTTGTTATTGAACCCAGAAAGACACCCGGCCTCGACTTCACGAAAGTAATCCTCCCCTTTTGTCTCAAAAATTTCGGTAATCTCACACCCTTCCTTCTCCTCAATGATATGGTCAAGGTCGTAAAAAGGAAGCCCCGTTTCCTCTGCCAGTATTTTTCCAAAATAAGACTTACCTGTACCTGGAAGTCCAATCAGGTAGATTCTGTTCCGTGATTTCAATTCAATAGCTCTTTGATTTCTGCAATATCAGGCACGTCATTATAATGCCATTTCCCAAGCACCGTACCATTGGACAATAATAGAATAGCAGGATTAGATCTGGCCATAGTCTTTAGGACGGTTGCGTCGGCATAGTAGTAAGGCACGGCTAATTGTACCTCATGCCTAAAGGGTTCAAAAATATCGTAACCAGAAGCAGTCAATACCCAGGGCTTTACATTTCCCAATGATCCAACCAGTTCATTGATCTCATCAAAATGATCCACATTCGCCTTCTCCGCACTATAGATGACAATGAGCAGCTTGTCGCCAAGCATAAGTTCTTCCGTATACTCGCCCTCATCTGTCCAGACACTCAAATCAGTAATTTTCGGTTGTGCATCCGGATTCACCAGATTCATAGCCTTGAAAGTATATTCTGATCCTGTCGGGTAGGTCTCCAGAGCATATTCCTTCCCGTCCTTTTCCATAATGTACTCATAAACCAACGGCTCGGATGGCTCCATCAGGCTTGGCAGATGGTTCCCTATAGCGTAGGCCCTAAAATCAATGACAGGAAGATGACGGATGCAGTAGATGGCAAACAACACAAAGAACAACGTTGCCCCCCCAACTTTCATCCACTGAAACCAGGAAGAAAAATGAGATTGATAGCTACCTCGATTAATAAATATCAAAATGATCAATGCTAGTAAAATGATGTCCTTGGTAAATGACTCCCAGGGGGTCAATTTGATCGCATCTCCAAAGCAACCGCAATCTGTCACTTTATTGAAGTAGGCGGAATAAAAGGTCAGAAAGGTGAAAAACACAATAAGACCAAGAAGCGCCCAGGCAGTGACTCTCATTTGAAAACCCAGGATCAGTGCTACCCCAAGTACAATCTCCAACACACTGAGCACCACAGAAAGAAATAAGGCAGCAGGTACAAACCATTCAAAAAACGGTGCGAAATCATAGGCAAACACATCAAAATATTCTTCCAGTTTGATGGCCGTTCCCACCGGGTCATTAACCTTAATCAATCCGGAAAAAATAAATAATGCTCCTACCAGATACCTGGCTGCTTCATAGATGTACTTCATTGTATGTTATTTTTCCTCGCCGAGTTTAATCAAACAAAAGACTGAATAGTTGATGATATCCTGATAATTGGCATCCACTCCCTCAGATATGAGTGTTTTACCCTGATTGTCTTCTATTTGTTTCACACGAAAAAGCTTCATAAGAATAATATCCGTCATAGAGCTAACGCGCATATCTCTCCAGGCCTCGCCATAGTCATGATTTTTATTGGTAAGTAGCTCCAAAGTGTTTTTTGCTGCTTCATCGTACTTTGGCCCAACAAATTCATAAGGCAACTCCATAGGATCCGTATCTGTCAGTTGCATTTGCACCAGCGCAATCAGGCAATAGTTGATAATACCGTAAAACTCCGATTCGATATTTTCATCAATCTTTTGTGTTCCCTTTTCCTGGATGGACCGGATCCGTTGAGCCTTAATAAAAATCTGATCTGTCATGGACGGCAATCGGAGCACCCTCCAGGCTGTCCCATAATCTTTCGTCTTTTTCTCAAAAATCTCCTTGCACTGCCCTACTATCTTTTGGTATTGCTCGATCGTTTCGCTTTTCAATTTGTGAATTCGTTAATATTGGATCAGATTAATTTTCAAACAAATCTAACACAATTGGATATTCAAAAAACCATCAATGTTCGAGGTTCTCTGATCGACTTATCCACTCCCAGGATCATGGGTATTATTAACATTACCCCCGACTCCTTTTATCGTGAAAGCCGAAAATCAGAAATAAAAAGCATCCTGACCCAGGCGGAAAAGATGCTTTCCGAGGGAGCCACCTTTATCGACATCGGTGGATACTCTTCACGACCGGGAGCCACCGACATACCGACTGAAGAGGAAATTGAAAGAATCGCACACCCCATCTATGAAATCAAACGTGAATTTCCCGAGCTAATCATTTCGGTCGATACCTTTAGAAGTAACGTTGCGAAGGCTGCCGTAGATCTTGGGGCGGAAATCATCAACGACATCTCGGGAGGTGATCTGGATGAGAAAATGTTCGAAACCACGGCCAAACTGCAAGTTCCTTATATCATGATGCATATGCGCGGTACACCGCAGACGATGAAGGAACTGACTACTTATGATGATTTGTTAAAAGAAATAGCGGATTCCTTCGTTAGGAAAATCAGCACACTTAAAAAACTGGGATTAAAGGATATCATCATTGATCCGGGATTTGGGTTTGCCAAGAGCATCAGTCAAAATTTTGAACTGCTTGCCCAAATGGATTACTTGCTTCAGGTTGGTCACCCGGTTTTAGCTGGTTTATCTCGAAAATCCATGATTTATAAATCACTGAATATTGATCCATCAGAAGCATTGAATGGTACAACTGTATTAAATACAGTAGCTTTGCTTGGAGGTGCATCTATACTCAGGGTTCACGATGTGAAAGAAGCCTCTGAGGCTATTCAGCTCATCAAATTATTAAGGGATTGATTTTAGGTTTTAACATAGGGTTTTTGGAATTGAAATGGGTAGATATCCTGGATATCCTACTCGTATCAGTATTACTCTATCAGGTTTATAATCTAATGAAAGGGAGCGTGGCCTTTAAGGTATTTTCCGGCTTCCTGATCCTTTATCTCACTTACCTGGTGGTTAATGCTGCCAAAATGGAACTCCTAAGTAACATCCTTGGACAGTTTATGGGTGTTGGAGTATTGGCAGTAATCATCCTCTTCCAGCAAGAGATTAGAAAATTCTTGCTGCTGGTCGGACGTACCAGTCTCTTCAATGAAGGAAGCCTCATTGAAAATTTCAAATCCATGTGGGGCGCCAATGGCAAATACAATAAGGTGGATGTCACTCCACTAATCGATGCTTGTAAAACCTTAGGTGGATCTAATACCGGTGCGCTGATAGTCATCTCCAAAAATTCGGAACTCAAGTTTTATGTAGAATCCGGAGACCGACTGAATGCCATCATTTCAAAACGTCTATTACTCGCGATCTTCAACAAATACAGTCCTCTTCACGATGGCGCTGTGATTGTGTATAATAACATGATCGTCGCAGCGAGATGTATTCTACCCGTTACTGAAAGAGAAGTTCCTGCCATGTACGGCCTCAGACACCGTGCAGCGATTGGGATGTCTGAAAGCACAGACACACTGGTAGTGGTGGTTTCCGAAGAGACCGGACAACTCTCAGTAATGCGCAATGGCGAATCGTTTCATAACCTGTCTGCGCAGGAGCTCAGAAAAAAAATTACCGAATATCTTGCTGAGGAAGACTCCAAAAAAGCTGTTCCAGCGTCCGATGCGCTTCAGAAAGCGAAGGAATCATCCAGTTCTAACAAGCAAGTACCCAAAGAAACCAAGTCTAAAGAACCGACTACACCAAAGTCCAGGGAAAAGCAGGCCAGTTGATTAAAGCTTAGGGCGAGGCTTCATTTTAGGTTTTGCTGCCGCTGGTTTTGAAGAAGTTTTAGTTTCTTCAGTTTGAGCCTGAATAGGATATTTTCGTCGCAGTTTATTGATCGAGAAGAGCTTTTGAGCTGTAAAACTATTCGGGTGCATTTGCATAAACTCCTTTTCGAAGCTTTTATACAATTCACCTTCACCCTGTTCAAAGGATTTTGAACTGATTTTTTTACTCTCTAAATATTCACCGAATTCCATAGGGTAAAATTAACGTCATAAAACACATAAACATCACCTGATCAGAGCCAAATAAAAACCAAGGCAATTCTTTGATCAGAAAATAACCTTTCAAAACAGGTCTGGTAAGCACTCATATTTGACCAATTATTTGAAATAGTCTGAATTTTACTCTTTCTTTCCCCGCTCAAACCTACGACCATCCAGATGTCAACCCTTAAAAACCTCAAACTCTCGACAGATGGTTCTATTCTCACCATCACCATTAACCGGGAGAATAAACTGAACGCCCTCAATATGGAGACATTAGCTGAGTTGAAAGAAATAATTCAATCAGTATATGATGATAAAGAAATCTCCGGAGTGATCCTGACCGGCGCGGGAGAAAAGGCTTTCGTAGCCGGGGCAGATATTACGGAGTTTTCACAGCTGAATGAAATGAATGCGCGCAAGTTTGCGGAAGAGGGGCAGGAAATTTTCGATCTGATAGAAAATTGTCATACACCTATTATTGCTGTCGTGAATGGCTTTGCTCTTGGGGGTGGTTGTGAACTGGCAATGGCTTGCCACATGAGGATCGCTACCGGTAACGCTCAGTTCGGACAGCCGGAAGTGAATCTTGGAATCATCCCGGGTTATGGGGGAACCCAAAGACTGACCCAGTTAATTGGAAAAGGTTTGGCGTTTGAATATCTCATGACCGGTGAAATGATTCCCGCAGAGAAGGCCTTGGCGCATGGACTGGCAAATTACGTTGAGCCAGATAAAACTGCGGCATTAGAAAAGGCCAATGTGTTATTAGAAAAAATAATAAACAAAGCACCCATTGCAACCGGCTTGATCATGGATTGCGTGAATGCACATTTTAATAAAGAAGAAAACGGTTTTCAAACCGAAGCAAATGCATTTGCGAGATGCTGCGGAACCGAAGACTTTAAAGAAGGGGCAGCCGCATTTGTTGAAAAACGTGCTCCAAAATTTACCGGATCATAAGTGAGTCTATTCAGGCAGCTAGCCAATCAAACGCTGATGTATGGCGTCAGTAGCGTACTTGGCAGGGTACTCAATTATTTACTGGTTCCGCTATACTCAACGGTTTTTATTCCAGCGGACTATGCCATCATCACTGAGCTGTATGCATACGTTGCATTTCTCAACATCCTCTTCACCTATGGTTTAGAGACCGCCTACTTTCGTTTTGCAACAAAGTCTGATGAGTCTTCAAATATCTTCAACATCACCCAGACCAGCCTGCTGGTTTCTTCGGTTGCGCTGAGCGGGCTGTTATTTCTTCTGGCAGATCCCATTGCAGGATTATTAGAGTATCCGGATCAAGGACAATACATCCAATGGCTGGCCATCATACTGGGAATTGATGCCATACTTGCGGTCCCTTTTGCCCGGCTCAGACTGGAAGGAAAAGCCCTGAAGTTTGCTTCGCTAAAAATTTTTAATATTCTCATAAATATTGGACTCAACCTCCTTTTCCTGGTGGTGCTCCCGTATAGCATTGAGTCAGGAATGCTACCAAAGTTGACAGAATATTATGACCCCTCCATGCGTGTAGGTTATGTGTTCTTATCAAATCTGGTGGCGAATGCCTTACTGATTCCATTCTTTTTTGGGTATTTCCGTAATCTCAAGCCAACACTTGGTAAAGAATGGAGTGCGATGCTCATCTATGCAGCCCCACTTATGATTATGGGGTTTGCCGGGGTAACAAATGAGATGTTTTCACGGGCCTTACTTAAATACCTGCTACCAGAAGGTTTCTACCCCGGAAAGACAAACCTTGACATTCTCGGAATCTTTGGGGCCTGCTACAAACTCTCGGTGTTTATGACATTAGCAGTCCAGGCTTTTCGCTATGCGTTTGAGCCCTTCTTTTTTTCAAAATCAAAAGATAAAAATTCCAATGAGCTATTTGCCAAGACCATGCATGGCTTTATTCTTTTCGGTAGTTTCTCCTGGCTTGTCCTTTCCGTCTTCATGCCGGATATCGCACCGATTTTTTTGAGAAGAGAGAGCTACCTTTTTGCCCTGGACATCGTACCATGGCTCCTGGGAGGCGGTTTATTTCTAGGTATCTATTACAATTTATCCGTTTGGTACAAGCTGACGGACCAAACGAAGTATGGCGCCTATTTGTCAGTTGGAGGTGCAATCATTACAGTGCTTTTTAACATCCTTCTAATTCCGGTACTTGGTTATATCGGAAGTGCCATAACTACGCTTCTGAGCTATCTTTTGATGACTTTGGCGAGCTATTTCATCGGGAAAAAGCATTATCCTGTCCCCTATTACACCGGAAGGGGGAGTTTTTATATCATTTTAACAGCTGCATTCATATTGCCTTTCTATTTTTGCGCGTTAGAGGGACTGGTTCGATACTTACTTGCCAGTCTTGCTGTAGGTGCGTATTTGTTGGCGGTATGGTTGATGGAGGTACGCACCGGATTTATAAAATTGCCAGTAAAAAGATGAATCTGATCATTCCAATGGCCGGGATGGGCAAACGCCTGAGGCCACATACTTTAACCACCCCAAAACCTTTGATCCCCATTGCAGGAAAGCCGATCGTGCAGCGTCTGGTTGAGGATATAGCCGGGGTAACTCCGGAACCGATTGAAAACATTGGGTTTGTAATTGGCGACTTTGGAAGTGAAGTAGAAGAGGATTTATTAAGGATCGCCGCAGAAGCCGGGGCTAAAGGACATATTTTTTATCAGGAGGAAGCATTGGGGACTGCCCATGCCGTTTTTTGCGCGGAGCCCTTACTCAATGGAAAGGTTACAGTGGCTTTTGCGGATACACTTTTTCGAGCCAACTTCACCCTTAACACAGAAGATGATGGGATCATCTGGGTAAAGCAGGTAGATGACCCTAGTGCGTTCGGAGTGGTCAATCTTGATCGGGATGGGGTCATTACCCAGTTTGTTGAAAAGCCAAAAACTCCGGTATCGGATCTGGCCATCATTGGAATATACTACTTCAAAAACGGTGATGAGTTACATCATGAATTGAAAGGTATCATTGAGAACAAGATCATGGCTGGTGGAGAATATCAACTTACCACCGCACTTGAGAACCTAAAGCAAAAGGGTACTCGATTCACTTCCGGAAAAGTAGATGAGTGGCTGGACTGCGGGAATAAAAACATAACCGTAGATTCTAACAGCAGGTACCTGGGATTTCTTGGTGATAATCTAATCGACGAATCCGCAGAGATACAAAACACTACCATCCATCCACCAGTTTATATTGGTGCCGGTAGCAAAGTCAGCAACTCTGAAATCGGTCCAGGCGTTTCCATTGGAAAGAATAGCATCATTGAGGATGCGGTGATTAGCAAATCTTTGATTCAAACACAGGCAAACCTAAAAGCTGTTAAGCTTGCTAACTCAATGATTGGAAATTTCGTATCTATGTCATCCGCCAGCGGTGAATTTAGTCTGGGGGACTACTGTGAAATGAAGGGTCAGGAATGAGGATCATACTTTACATATTATTCAGCTTAATTATCTATTCTCCGGGATGGTCACAGAAGCAGTCTGTCTCCAAAAAGAAAAAGGATAAAAAAGAAAAAGGGACGGAGCAGCAGCTTTCAGAAGAGGATCAAATCAAGATGGAAGCCACCTTAATTGAAGCTGAGAAACAGCTGGTACTGGACAATTATGGTAAAGCCACTGAACTCTTCCAGGTTGTTCTTGATATTGACCCTGATAATGCAGCCGCCAATTTCAAGCTTGCAGAGACACTAACCAAAACAGGCAGAATGAATGATGCGCTGGCCTATGCGACCGCAGCTTTAAATCTTGACCGATCAAACAAATACTATTATCTGCTTACTGCCGAAATATACAAGGCACAGGGCGACCTTGAAACTGCGGCTGATCTCTATGCTGAGATGATTGATAAGGTTCCAGATACTGACTCATATCTATATGATCTGGCAGTTCTCTATCAATACCTGGAAAAATATGACCTGGCCCTTTCAACCTACAAAAAGGCTGACGAGAAGTTTGGCATGAACGAAATGGCCCTAAGGGAAAAACAGAAGATCTATCTGGCTAAGCGGGACTACCAGTCCTTGATCGAGGACTGGGATCAACTTATCAAAGAAAATCCTGATGAAACCGATTTTACCATTGAGCTTACTCAGTTCCTTATCAATCAGGGTATGATCGATGAAGCGGAAAAACGACTGGAAAATGTTGTTATCGATCAGGCTCAGCGAAACCTTCTTCAAAGTGAAATTGAAATGAGGAGAGGAAACAATGAAACGGCCATGAAATTAGCAGCCGAGGCCTTCGAATCCCCTACCCTCAATTTTGAAGCTAAAATTCAAATTCTGAATACCTATCTGGAACAAGCCATCACCCCTGAGCAGTTTGAATCTGCTATCGAAATGGCCACTTCTCTTGGTGACACCTATGAAGACAAGTTTGAAGCTCAGGCGTATGCCGGTGATGTGCTCTACCGAATGACAGCTAAGCAACAGGCTAAATATTATTATCTACGAGCTCTTAAAATCAACCCGGACAATTACAGCGTCTGGCAGAACATCCTGAATATTGAATCAGAGTTGAATCAATATGATAGCTTGGTAATGCATGCAGACGAGGCACTTGAGTATTTCCCCAATCAAGCCATACTCTATTACTTCTCGGGAACAGGACATTTGATACTTAAAGACTATAAGAAGTCCATTCAAATGCTCAACGCCGGAACTAAATATGCTACTGAGCCGGGCATCTTAACCATTTTCTACGGACAATTGGGAGACGCCTATAACAGTCTCAAGAACAAGAAAAAGTCCTACGAGTCTTACGAGTTGGCGTTAGAAAACAATCCAACAAATGACCATGTTCTGAATAACTACAGCTATTACCTGAGTTTGGATAAGTCCGATCTTGAAAAAGCACTCGAGATGAGTACCAAACTTATACAGCTGGTTCCGGACAACCCTACTTACATGGACACGCACGGGTGGGTATTGTATACCCTCGGCAAGTACGAGGAGGCGCTGGGATTTCTGGAAAAAGCAGCCAAGCTAGACAAAAATGGCACCATCATTGAGCATTACGGTGATGTACTCTATCAACTGGGTAGAGAAGAAGAGGCTGTCAAGCAATGGGAGAAAGCCAGTTCGCTAGACGATGCTTCAGAAAACATTGAAAAGAAGATTGCGGAGAGGAAGCTCTATGAGTAAAAGCACGCTGGTATTAATTATTTTATGCATTTGCACTTTTGGGTGTGGGAAGAAGATCGGTAAGATGTTTTCCAGAAATCCAGAAGTCCTGTCTATCAATGAGGTCTCCTTTGATTATTTCAGTGGGAAGATCAAAATAGATTACGATGGAGACAAGAAATTGTCAGGAACTGCAAACATGCGGATGAAAAAAGACAGTCTCATCTGGATTTCCTTGTCCCCGGGATTGGGCGTTGAAGTGGCTCGAATTCATATCAATAAAGATTCCATTTCCATAATTGACAAATTCAACAAGAAATACATTGTGATGGATTTTAAGGGGTTGAGTAAAAAGTTCGACTTTGATATCAGCTACGAAATGGTGGAAGCAGTACTCCTAGGCAACCCCATCTATCCCTATCGCAGGGAGAAGCTGAGAAAGTCAAACACCCTCTTAACCTACGATCAACAACAGAATAATTTTTACTTCAAAAATGGAATTGGATCCAGCTCTATGAAATTAGAAAGATTGGAAGTTCAGGATACCCTTTCAAAAAGTTCCATTTATGTAAATTACGGAAGTTTTCAACCCGTGGAAGATCAGATCATGCCTCATCAAATTGGAGCAAAGTTGAGAAAGGGCACTTCTGAGACTATTTCCACTAGTGTTGACCTTGAATACACAAAAGCAGAGATCGAAGACAAACCACTCAAGTTTCCATTCAATGTGCCACAGAAATACGAGCGTAGTGAAGCTTACTAGTGTACTGGGACTTCTCCTGTTTTTCTTCATTTGCTTCCCCTCTTTGGCCCAAAAAACAAAAAGCCAACTTGAGCAGGAAAAACGCGAAAACCTCAAAAAAATAGCTGAGGCTGAGAAAATCCTTTCGGATACAGAGCACCAAAAAAAGGCAAGTATCGGTCAGCTCAATGCGCTCAACCAGCAAATCAAAGCCAGAGAAAGGTTGATCTCAGGATTAAATCAGGAAGTTGGGCTACTCGATGGTGAAATTGGAGATCTTAATATCATTATTAGTGCTTTGCAAAGCGACCTCAAAGATCTCAAGGATGAGTATGCTCAAATGATCTATTCCTCTTATAAAGCCAACAGGGGTTTCAGTAAGCTGACTTTCTTATTCTCAGCGAATACCTTTAATCAGCTATTCATGAGGTTGAAATACCTGGAGCAATACTCTGAAGCCCGACAACTTCAGGTACGGCAAATTGAGATCGTTTCAGAAGAACTGATCAAACAAAAAAGCCAGGTAGAGATCAAAAAATCTGAGCAACAACTACTTCTCGATCAGCAAATTGCAGAAAACAGAAAATTATTAGGCCTCAAAGTCAAACAGAACAGCCTGGTAACCGAGCTGAGTAAGAAAGAAAAACAAATTCGAAAAGAGCTGGCTCAGCGAAAAGTGGCCGTTGAAAAACTCGACAACCTTATTGCTGAAATAGTGAGAAAAGAAATGGAGCGATCCAAAGCCTTATCCTCAGCAGCTGCGGCTAGTGAAGAAGAAATTTCATCACTCTTCGAAGGCAATAAAAACAGGTTAAAGTGGCCGGTTGCCACCGGATTTATTAGCTCCAAGTTCGGAAAGCACCCGCATCCGGTGATTAAAGGGATCATTGAGGACAACCCCGGTGTAGATATTCAAACCAGCCAAAATGCCCCTGTAAATGCCGTATTTGAAGGTAAGGTAGTGGCGGTGGCCATCGTGCCTGGGATGAATAACGTGGTGCTACTTCAGCATGGTAACTATTATACCCTTTATGCGCGACTAAAAGATGTCAAAGTCAAAAAAGGTCAGAATGTCTCTTCAAATGAGACATTGGGAACAGTCTTTAGTGACAAGGACGGAGTCTCTGAGGTCCATTTCGAAGTATGGAAAGAGTACCAAAAACTCAACCCTGAGAGCTGGCTATCAATGAAATAGCCCAATGCATGATGGGTCGTTGGTCTACTCAGCCTATTGATAAATACCCCCGATTTCTTTTAATGGTAGCGCGGTTTATCCCTATCTTTGAACCCATATAAAAGACTAGTTAATATGAACACGGTGTTAGTATGGATGCCTGGGCCATGGGAAATGATGGTCATCGCACTTGTATTTATAGTATTTTTTGGAGCGAAAAAAATACCGGAAATCGCCCGAGGCATGGGTAAAGGCATCAGAGAATTCAAAGATGCCACCAAGGAAATCAAAAAAGAGATCGAAGACGCTCCTGAAGGGGAGGACAAAAAATAATAGCCATTGCAAGCCAATTCCTCTTTCCATCAGCTAAAGGCAGGTCTTGATGAAGGTAAATTTACGTGCGTTGATATAGTCAACCATTACCTAAAAAACATCCATCAAAAAAATGATGAGCTCAATGCTTTCCTGACCATCTATGAGCAGGAAGCACTTGACAGGGCTGCCGAGATCGACACAAAGATTGCTAATAAATCTGCCGGAAAACTCGCGGGCTTAGTGGTAGGACTGAAAGATGTTCTTTGTTACCAGGATCACCCACTCAATTGCGGGAGTAAAATTCTTGACGATTTTCATTCGCAGTTCTCTGCCACTTGCGTGGAGCGTCTCCTTGCTGAAGATGCTATCATCATAGGAAGAAATAACTGTGATGAATTTGCTATGGGCTCTTCTTGCGAAAATTCGGCATTTGGACCAGTGAAAAATGCAGATAATACTTCGAGGGTTCCGGGGGGATCATCAGGAGGATCAGCAGTAGCCGTCCAGTCGGATATGTGTACGATCTCATTGGGAACTGACACCGGTGGCTCTGTAAGACAACCTGCCTCATTTTGTAATGTGATCGGGTTAAAGCCTACCTATTCAAGAATATCTCGTCATGGCCTGGCGGCCTATGCCAGCACTTTCGATACCATTGGAATTTTTTCCAACTCTATTGAAGATGCGGCACTTATCCTCGAGACGATCGCAGGAGAAGATGAGCACGACAGCACAGTTTCCACAGAGAAAGTTCCGGAATTTTCCAGGATGTTAGCTTTCGATGGAAAAGTAAAAGTCGCATACCTAAAGGAGACCCTGGAGAGCCCTGCACTTAATGAGGAAGTAAAGGAAGCGGTGGTTTCAATCGGCGAAAAGTTAAAGGCTGAAGGGCATCAGGTGGATGAAGTATCTTTTCCATTGATGGAATATGCCCTTCCAACCTATTATATACTCACTACAGCCGAGGCAAGCTCAAACCTGTCAAGGTATGATGGCGTTAAGTATGGCTTCAGAATTGATAAGCCCAGGAACCTCGAATCCATGTACAAAAAGACGCGTACGCAGGGTTTTGGACATGAGGTATTCAGAAGGATCATGCTTGGCACCTTTGTTTTATCGGCAAGTTATCATGACGCCTATTATATCAAGGCACAAAAGGTAAGGAGACTGATCAAAAATCAGTTAGAAGAGCTATTCAAGGAATACGATTTCGTCTTATTACCTACGGCGCCTTCTACAGCTTTTGAATTGGGTGCTAAGACCAGTGACCCAATGGAAATGTACCTTGCTGACCTTTTTACGGTTCAGGCATCGGTAGCAGGAGCACCGGCGATATCCATCCCTATTGCAAAAGATAGCGACGGAATGTCTATTGGCCTTCAGGTGATGACGAAGGTTTTTGCTGAAGACAAACTTTTAGCGTTTTCAAAATACTTATTAGAAGCTAAATAGGTTATTTAATACCATGAGACTTTCTATCAACATATTCCTTCTATCAACTATTCTGAGCCTAAACCTTTGGGCTCAGGAAGCTCCGTCATATGATTATGTCCCTGATGTAACCTATGAAGAGATTGAAGACAGAATAGGTTGTATAGCCTCAGAGGTTCCCTTGAACTTTAACGAACGTGTACGATCCTTTGTGGATTATTTCACTGTTCGTGATCGCGAGTATACCCGGGCGGTAATGTCCTGGACACAGCTTTATTTCCCAATATTTGAAGAGGCGCTTGAAAAACACGGAGTTCCCGAGGAGCTCAAGTACCTTTCCATCGTTGAGTCCGGCCTGAGAACCAACGCCATCTCCAGAGCAAACGCAGTAGGGCTTTGGCAGTTTATGTCGGCAACAGGAAAAATTTACGGCCTTAGCAATGATTGGTACATGGATGAGCGCATGGATCCTTACAAAGCTTCAGATGCTGCTGCACGTCACCTGGGAGATCTCTATCGCATTTTTGATGATTGGGAGTTAGCACTTGCAGCCTACAACTGCGGTGCGGGTAACGTCCGAAAGGCAATCAGAAGAAGCGGTTACAAAAAGCATTTCTGGGATATCTATCCTTATCTTCCAAGAGAGACCAGATCCTATGTTCCTCAATTCGTAGCCGTGACTTATGCTTTCCAGTATGCTGAGGATCACAATCTTTTTGTAGAAAATTACCACACCCTGCCACCGTTTGATACGGTTATGGTAAGTCAGTATTTGCACCTGGAAACCTTCGCAAGCACTTCGAAGATCAACTTTGAGGATCTGCTTAATCTGAACCCTGAAATCAAAAGAGGCGCACTGCCGGAAGGAACAAAAGATTTTGCACTTAAAATACCAGAGCATAGCAAAGAATATGTGGTAGCTAACAGAAGCTTCTTATATGATACTGCAGGAAAAGTAGGGAAAGCACACCTTGAATACCTGGCACGTAATACTCCTGGAAGCACCTATGGACGCCAGCGTATGACTTATCGTGTGAAAAGCGGGGATGTGTTAGGCACAATTGCGCAGCAATATGGAGTCAGAATCTCAGACCTTCGAGCATGGAATAATTTGTCCGGTAATATGATCCGTGTCGGTCAGCACCTGAATGTTTGGGTACTCCCCAACTATACTGCTGAAACAAAAAAACTGTACGCTTCTACAAAAACAGGCACCACAGTTGGCCCCGTGCTAAAGGATGGGCAAAGTGTATACTATGTACAGCCGGGAGATACCTTGTGGACCATAGCTAAAAACCACCCTGGCTTATCCATCGAAAAACTTAAGGAACTCAATAAACTGACCTCCAATACCATTAAGCCCGGTCAACCACTCATCATATCTTCCCAATAAATTCGTTGTGAACGTATAGTCACCCCTTTAAAATTTTATTTTTGTAGCTATGCGATTCATGAAATTAACCCATATCACCCTATTCACTATTTTGATTTACTTGCTCGGCTGTCAACAGACGAAAGAGCGGGTTCAAAAAGAGTTTCAAAAAAATGCCAAAGGCGAGGCCGATGAGATGATCATCGTGATGGATTCTACTCAATGGAATGGCTCTCTTGGGCAGACTGTCAAAGACACTTATCGCTCATATCTGATTGGATTACCGCAGGATGAACCGAAATTCAGTGTACATCAGGTAAATCCATCCGAGCTTAACACCACCCTTAGATCGGCGGTGAACATGGTGTTTGTAATGACTTTGGACAATGAGAGCAGTCAAAGCAAAAGGGCCCGGTCTTACTTTTCGGATGCTTCTCTAAAAAAGATACAGGGTGACACTTCGTTATACATGACTTTGAGAAAAGACGTATTTGCAAAAGGTCAGCTTGTCCTGTATCTCTTCTCCAAATCTGAAGAAATCCTCATCGAGAAGATCAAAGACAATCAAAAATATCTTACTGAAATATTCGAAAGCGCCGTACGGGAACGTGTCAGAGCTTCGCTTTTTAAGGAGAAGGAAAAGCAAATGATGAAATCCATAGAGGAAGATCACGGCTATTCAATCAACATCCCTTTCGGCTGGGATATGGCTAAAAACCTGAATGATTTTGTCTGGATAAGGAAACTGGAACATAATATGGAGTGGGCCATATTTATTCACGAAGCGGATTATACTGACCAGTCCATCTTCAACGATGTAGGGAAATACCGTGACCAAATTACGGAGCGCTACCTGACCGATAGTGATAAACCTGACATTCATATTACCCGACAATTCGAAATCCCAGTTTTTACTGAAAGAGTCAATTTCAACGGACACTTTGCGGTGGAGGGACGTGGCTTGTGGAAAATCAGTGACAATTCCGGAGGTGGACCATTCGTGAGTTACACCTTTGTAGATGAGGAAAATCAAAAGATCTACTACGTAGAGGGTTATGTTTATTCTCCGGGCACAAAAAAGAAGAAAATGGTGAGGGAAGTTGAAGCTGTGATCTCTACCTTTAGATGCCCTTCTGATCTTCAGAAGAGTTAACAACCCATTTTCACCTAACCTTCGGAACAATGTGTGCTAAAATCAGAAAAAAAGAAGCACTGGATTTTCACTCTGAAAAGCCAGCCGGAAAGATTGAGGTTAATCCAACCAAACCCCTTAGCAGTCAGCACGACCTGGCGCTAGCCTATTCACCAGGCGTTGCGGAACCTTGTCTGGCCATCGCAGATAACATCGAAGACGTGTATAAGTACACCGCAAAGGGTAATCTGGTCGGAGTAATTTCGAACGGCACAGCGGTGTTAGGGCTTGGAAACATTGGACCTGAAGCGTCAAAGCCAGTCATGGAGGGTAAAGGTGTGCTCTTCAAAAAATTTGCGGGCATTGATGTTTTTGATATTGAAATAGCTGAAACAGACCCTCAGAAATTCATCCAGATAGTTAAAAGTCTTGAGCCAACATTTGGTGGCATCAACCTTGAAGATATCAAGGCTCCGGAAAGCTTTGTCATCGAACAGACCCTCCGTGAGGAAATGAATATCCCGGTCATGCATGATGATCAGCATGGAACGGCTATCATCTCAAGTGCGGCGCTTATCAACGCCCTGGAGGTAATAGAGAAGAAGATAGAAGACATCAAGATTGTCGTGAGTGGGGCCGGTGCAGCAGCCATTGCCTGTACGGATCTTTATGTTTCTCTTGGAGCGAAAAAAGAAAACATCATCATGACAGATTCCAAAGGAGTTGTTCGTGCTGATCGATCCAATCTTGACGAGACCAAAGCCAAATACGCCACCTCCCTTGATATTCATACCCTTGAAGATGCCCTCGTTGGTGCCGATATGTTTTTGGGATTATCGATTGCTGACATCATGAGTCCGGAGATGTTAGAGGGAATGGCTGATCAGCCTATCGTTTTTGCACTTTCCAACCCAAACCCGGAAATCGCCTATGATTTGGCCATAAAAACAAGGAAGGACATCATTATGGCCACAGGACGCTCTGATCATCCCAATCAAGTGAACAACGTTCTTGGTTTCCCTTATATATTCAGGGGAGCTCTGGATGTACGAGCAACAGCCATAAATGAAAAAATGAAACTGGCCGCCGTTTATGCCATCGCAGAGCTTGCCAAGCAGGCGGTTCCTGAAATGGTACTGAAGGCTTATGGTGTGAAAAACATGAAATTTGGCCCAGAATACCTCATCCCAAAACCTCTGGATCCAAGACTGATAACAGCCATTTCTCCTGCTGTGGCAAATGCAGCCATCGAAAGTGGTGTAGCAAGGAAAAAAATCAAGGACTGGGACGAATACAAAAGAGAACTGGAGGAACGTATTGGCATTGACCAAAGATTAATCTCAAGACTGGTAATTCGTGCCAGGCAGGACCCAAAACGTGTGGTTTTTGCAGAGGCAGGTCATCTCAATATTCTTAAGGCCGCAAACATGGCTGCGGATGAAGGGGTGGCCATTCCTATCCTTATTGGAGAAAAGAATGAGATCATCAAAATGATAAAAGAAAACGAGCTGGATGGCCTCCTTGACTGTCAGATCGTTGACCCGCTCAAAGAGCACAAGTTGGTGGACACTTATGCCCAGGCCTATTATCAAAAACGCCAACGCAAAGGAGTCACGCTAAATGATGCCTACAAGCAGATGACCCGTAGCAAGAATTACTTCGGAGCCATGATGGTAGAGCATAATGATGCGGATGCCTTCATATCCGGATTATCCAATGACTATCCGAAAACCATCCTTCCTGCGTTGCAAATCATCGGTGTTGAACCAGGTATGAAGCGTGTAGCAGGCATGTATATTATCAGCACACCAAAAGGTAACTTTTTCTTTGCCGACACAACTGTCAACCTGGACCCGACTGCGGAGGAATTATGTGATATCATAGGCCTGACATCTAGAGCTGTCAAGGTCTTTGACTCGGAGCCAAGAATTGCCGTATTGTCCTACTCCAACTTTGGTTCAGCTAAGGGAAAAATCCCCGAAAAGACTGCCCTTGCCACCAAACTCGCCAAAGAAAAATGGCCAGACCTGATCATTGATGGGGAAATTCAGGCCAATGTGGCCTTGAATAAGGAGTTGTTGAGTAAAAATTATCCCTTTAGCGATCTGGCGAAAAATCCGGCTAATACTCTCGTTTTCCCTGATTTGGATTCAGGAAATATTGCCTACAAACTCCTGATGGAGTTAGGCGGCGCCGAGGCCATAGGTCCAATACTTTTGGGCATGAAAAAACCAGTCCATGTGCTGCAGGTGGGGAGCTCCGTGCGTGATATCTTTAATATGATTACCATTGCAGTTTTAGACGCTCAAATCACTGAAGAAAAGGGGATAAAATGATCAATTACCTGAAAGGGAGACTTGTAAAAAAGGATCCAACCCATGTCGTGGTAGAAACAAACGGAGGGGTAGGCTATGAAGCCAAAATATCATTAGCTACTTATGGCGCTATCAAAAACCTGAACGACGTACTTTTATTTACTCATCTTCACGTTAAAGAGGATGCTCACACACTTTATGGATTTGCAGAGGAATCAGAAAAAATCCGATTTCTGGATTTGATCTCAATATCGGGAGTGGGGCCGTCTACCGGGCAGATGATTTTATCATCCCTTACACCGGAAGAACTTCAATCAGCCATCGCTAATGAGGATGTCAAAACCATTCAGGGGGTTAAAGGCATTGGTTCAAAAACAGCGCAAAGAATCGTACTGGAACTTAAGGACAAGATGCGAAAGGAAGGATTAATAGAAAAATCCACACAATTCACCCAGCAAGGTGGCAATACCATGCAAATTGAGGCGTTATCCGCCCTGACTACTTTAGGTTTTAACAAGGCTGTTGCAGAAAAAAATATAGCTTTGGTGCTCAAAGAAACCGGTCACGAGGTAAGTCTAGAAGAATTAATCAAAAGGGTATTGAAGAGGGCCTGATTCATTTCCAATTCATTGACGGGAAAATCATACATATTACAACTGTTTGTCGCCGTTGGGCTGGTCACCTTTCTGGAGGAAAGTCGTGCCTATTCGGTAACAAGTAGCCATTTTCAAATACAGCAGGATACCATACCAAAAGATAGTGTTCCACCAGAACCCTATAAGCCTTCGAAGACGCCAACACATCAGGAGAAGTATCGATATGGCGACCCTTTCTCCGACCAGAAAAGCAAGTCCCCTCTTCAATTAGCGGATCCTAGTACCATCGACCTGGAAGTGGAAGTTGATACGTCGGGTGTACAGTACAATGTATACGAGCGTATTGGGGAAACCAACTTCCGTCCCATGACCACCATGTCGTTTGAGGAATACGACGACTACAATGACAAGCAGATCACCAAAGAATATTTCCATGAGCGTTCTGCCGGATTGGATGGTGAAAGTGCCGTTAGTGGGCGATCATTGATACCAAGACTTTACATCAGCCCAATGCTTGATCGCCTTTTTGGAGGAAGCTATGTGGATATCCAACCGAATGGATTCGTAAACCTCGATTTTGGAGGCCGTTTTCAGCGTAATGATAACCCGTCGGGTAACCAGCGTCAACAACGTTACGGTGGCTTCAACTTTGATCAGCAGATCTCTATGAACTTAGTCGGAAAGGTGGGAGAAAAACTGACGGTGACCGCCAACTTTGATAATAACAACACTTTCGATTTCCAGAACAACCTGAAAATAGAGTACACCGGGTACGAAGAGGACATTGTCAAGAAGATCGAAATCGGTAACGTAAGCATGCCGGTGTCCAACAGCCTGATGACAGGGGCTCAGTCGCTATTTGGTCTCAAAACGCAATTGCAATTCGGGAAATTGTTTGTCACCACTGTGATGTCAAGACAGCAAGGACAAAGCGAGGTGATTACAGTGGAGAATGGTTTTCAGGGAAGAGAATTTGAAGTGCGGGGATCTGAGTATGATGAAAACAGGCATTTCTTCCTTGGACATTTCTTTAGAGACAATTATCAGAAATGGCATGGTAACCTGCCTCAAATTGTATCCGGTGTAAACATCACCCGTGTAGAAGTTTACGTTATCAACCGAAACAACGAGACTCAGACTACCAGACAGATCATGGCATTCCAGGACCTTGGAGAACCTTCTAAGATCCATAGCACCAATGTAACTTCATCTGCTGCCGGAGGCTCACCGAATAACAACGCTGCTAACAATCTCTTTACTGCGATATCAGGCTTGACCCGGAATAAAGACAATGTGATCAGTGAATTACCTTCAGTGGGTTTAGGAGACATGGTGGAAAGTACTGACTACGTTAAGATTGGTACGGCTCGAAAGCTCGATGACTCGGAATATTCCATCAACAAGCAACTCGGTTATGTCTCCTTGTTGAGGAAGCTGCAAAATGATGAAATGCTGGCCGTATCTTATGAGTATACCTTCAATGGAGAGGTATATAAGGTAGGTGAGCTTACCGAAGACTACGCCGGCCAATCTGAAAATGACGTCATTTTCCTGAAGATGCTTCGTCCCAACAAGATCAATGTGGACATACCTGCCTGGGACCTGATGATGAAAAACATCTATTACCTGAATGCCAACCAAATTGATCGGGAAGGGTTTACCCTTCGGGTAAGGTACAGAGATGATGCCTCCGGTATCGATAACCCCTCCTTGCACGAAGGACGCAACACCACAGATATCCCACTGGTTGAATTATTAAAACTTGATCAGCTCAACCAAAATAACGACTATCAAAAAGATGGAAACTTTGACTTTATTGAAGGGGTCACCATCAATACCAAAAGTGGATATATCATCTTCCCGGTACTGGAGCCTTTCGGGTCGACCCTGAATAGCTACTTTGATAATGACGAGGCCCAGTTTAAGGAAAAATACGTATACCAGGAGCTGTATGACAAGACTCAAAATGATGCTCAGCAGATACCTAAAAAGGACAAATTCTTCATAACAGGCCGATTCAATGCCGGTTCATCCAGTGAAATTGCATTGCCCGGGATCAACATCGCACAAGGTTCAGTTCTGGTAACAGCAGGTAATACGCCTTTAACGGAAGGACTGGACTATACAGTAGATTACAATCTGGGGCGTGTAAGAATACTTAACGAAGGGATTCTGAGTTCGGGAAAAACGATCAATATCGCTTATGAAAAGGCAGATGTTTTCAACTTCCAGGCACGTTGGCTTTATGGCGCTCGCTTTGATTATAAGTTCAATGAAAAGTTCAACATTGGTGCCACCATTATGCACCTCAACGAACGTCGTGGGGGCATTACAAGATATCAGATTGGTGACGAGCCTACCAGCAATACCAAATATGGTTTTGACATCAGCTACCAGGAAGAGGTACCGTTTTTGACCAAGGCCATGGACTTCCTCCCTTTGGTTAGTACCAAAGAGCCATCCACGATCACTGTCAATGCGGAATTTGCTCAACTTATTCCTGCTACTTCTAATGTGGTAAATGGTGAAGGAACTTCCTATATCGACGATTTTGAAGGCGCCGTCAATAATCTTAGTATGGACGGAGTTGCCGCATGGAGGTTAGCAGCCACTCCTCAGACCAATGATAAGCGTTTCACCAATGGTGCCACTATCACTACCGAAGCTCCGCTTCCTGTAAACGACTTTCGAGCTAAACTAGCCTGGTATTCCATTGATGCCAGTGTATTTTATAATACCGGAGGGATTAACAAGCCTAACAACATCACCCGAGATGACCTGAATAACCATTACGTTCGTCCGATTGGGTTTAATGAAATCTATGAGCAAAGGAGCCTGCCTAACTATACTACAGGCTATGAAAACTCCTTTGATATTGCCTATTACCCCACGGAGCGAGGGCCTTACAACTACAACACCAATCTCTCCAACTTTGAGAATAACCCCGAGAAAAACTGGGCAGGCATCACCCGATCCATTGGCACAGAAGTCGATTTTGAAAAGAACAACGTAGAGTATATTGAATTCTGGCTCATGGACCCATTCATTCAGTCAGCCAATGGCCGGGTACTGGATGGTCAGTTTAATACTTCAAGTAGCCCTACGGGAGGAAAGCTTGTTTTCAACCTGGGTAGCGTTTCGGAAGACGTGATTGACGATGATCGCCATATGTTTGAGAGTGGTATGCCGGCAGATGGAGATGATACCAAAACAAGCCCGAGTGCCTGGGGTGAAACCCCTATTGAACCATTCCTGACCAACGCATTCCAAACGGGACGTACCGCGCGATTGAATCAGGATATTGGATTGGATGGATTGCGTGATGATGAAGAGGTAAACAAACATGCTACCTTCCTTAGCGCCAATGCTACGCGACCTTCTTTATCTGAGGACCCATCCGGGGACAACTTCCGTCACTTCCTGGACGAATCCTACGACATTGCCAACGCTAAAATTCTCGAACGTTACAAGAATTTTAATGGTATGGATGGGAATACCCCTCTTACATCCGGCGCGTTCCCTCAGACCGGTGCCTATCCATTCCCGGATAATGAAGACCTGAACCAGGACAACACCGTTACTTCTCTGGAAGAGTATTATGAGTATTCTGTTAATCTCAATGCTGACGGATTGCAGATCGGACAGAATTATATTGTGGATAAAGTTCAGAGTGACAATAATGAGGCTTCCTGGTACCTATTCAGAATACCGGTAAGAGAATGGGAAAGAAGTTTTGGCGGCATCTCGGGATATAAAACGATAAGATTCATGAGAATGTACCTGACCGGATTCCGAACTCCTGTGGTACTTCGAATGGTAGATCTACAACTGGTGAAAAGTGCCTGGAGGAAATATGAAAGTGACCTGACTGAGCCAGGCCTTAACCCTATCCCGGAAGGTTCGGAATCCGACTTTACGGTTTCCGCAGTAAACATTGAAGGAAACAGCGCAGGAGGTAAAGATAAAGTTCCGTATGTAATCCCTCCAGGGGTAAACCGGGATCAGGACAACACCACATTCTACAACATTCTACTTAATGAGCAGTCACTTCAAATTTGTGTCGATGACCTTGAGGACAAGGATGCCCGAGCGGTTTTTAAAAATGTCTCACTCGACCTTCTGAACTATGGTAGACTCAAAATGTATTTTCATGCGCACGCTAACAATAATGAGACTCTCCTTGATAAGGAGGTCAGTGCATTCTTAAGAATGGGTACAGAGCAGGCCGACAACTATTACGAAATAGAGATCCCTCTAAAAGTAACTCCGCTGGAATTATCGCCAAATGAAGCCAACATTCAGAGACTGGTATGGCCGGAAGAAAACGAACTGGATCTTTCAATCAACGAGTTACTGGCGCTTAAATCGGAAAGGAATAGAAGAGATATCGATCTTTCTATCCCATATTCCACCATTTCAAATAATCAACGATACAAATTAACCGTAAGAGGTAACCCGGATTTGAGCACACTTCTCAGCATGATGATTGGGGTTCGGAACCCGGAATCCCCGGATCAGGCGAGCAAATCAGCCTGTATCTGGGCCAATGAATTGAGAGTTACGGATTTTGACACGAATAAAGGCTGGGCCGCCAATGCCAGAGTAAGTACCAAACTAGCTGATGTGGCAACGATTAATGCATCTACCCGATACACCTCTATTGGTTTTGGTAGTATTCAGCAGACGATTCAGCAACGTACCAGGGAAGAGACTCTCGGTTATGACGTTTCGGCAAGTGTGAACGTAGACAAATTCTTACTTCCGCATAGAACAGGATTGGTGGTACCGATGTTCGTCAGTTATGAAAAGACAACCTCCACCCCTCAATTTGATCCGCTTGACCCTGACACTCCTTTAGAAGCTTCTCTTGAGGCATTTGATACACAGGAGGAACGTGACAACTACAAAAGACTGGTTGAAGACCGGACCGAACGGCGAAGTCTCAATTTCACCAATGTCAGAAAGGAAAAAGTTAACCCCGAGGCTAAGCAGCATTTCTATGACGTAGAAAACCTCGCCTTCTCCTATGCTTTTAGCGAGGCGGTTTCAAGTAACGTGAATACTCAGACCTATCTGCAAAAGACTGTTTCGGGTGGTGTCTCCTACAATTATTCGCCACCAGAATTCAGAATTGAACCTTTTACGAAAGGTGATGCCTTTAGCAGTCCATACTTGAAATTGATCAAAGACATCAATTTCTCTCCATTGCCAAGCAACCTCTCATTTAGAGCAAATCTGAATAGAAACTTCAGGATGACTCGTCTGTATGATGACGATTTAAATCCTGTACCTCTGGAGGATGCTTACTATGAGAGACTCTTCACCTTCAAGAGAAGTTACGGACTAAGATATAATCCATTCAAAAGCCTGGCGATTGACTATAGTGCCGGAGTTAATGCAGTAATTGACGAGCCTAATGACATCATTGAGGGCGATATTGACACTCGGGAAGAAAAAGATTACATCATTGATCGGATCACGGACCTGGGTCGAATGAAAAATTTCGATCAGGACATATCAGCGACCTACCGTACGCCATTGAACAAACTGCCATTCACAGATTGGTTAAGTGCTGATTTGAAATATAGCACTGGATTCACCTGGATAGCGGGTTCTCTTGCACAAAATGACTCTTTGGGTAACTTCTTTGGCCACACAATCATGAATAACAGAAACAGAGGGGCCACTGGAAAAGTGGATATGAACAAACTTTATGATAAAGTGACCTTTCTTCAGGCTGCCAATAATATCAAAAGAGATGAAAAGCCTACTCCGGCTCAGCGGTTCCTGAAAATTTTGATGTCATTAAAGTCCGTTAATGTCAGCTATAATATCAGGGAAAGCACAACATTGCCAGGATTCAACAAAACACCATTCTTGTTAGGAATGGACAGTTCGTGGAGTGCACCAGGATGGAA
Organism: Marinoscillum sp. MHG1-6; assembly: GCF_024714475.1. Taxonomy (GTDB): domain Bacteria; phylum Bacteroidota; class Bacteroidia; order Cytophagales; family Cyclobacteriaceae; genus JAMZMI01. The sequence continues at coordinate 169,177 of NZ_JAMZMI010000007.1, forward strand.
GTTCCTGCTTGGTAGTCAGGATCCGACTTATCGCTTTAGGGCTGCCAATAACGACTGGTTGAGTACCAGTTCCTTCCTTACAGCACCTTTCGAGCAAAGTTTCGCCACGGATTTGGGAATTCGAGCATCATTAGAGCCATTAAAGGACCTGAAAATTCAGCTTGATGCCACCAGAACAAATAGTGCACGCTTCCAGGAGATATTCAGATATGACACAGCCTCCACCGCAAATGCACCAAATAATGGGTTCCGATCCTTGACGCCGTCCAGATCGGGAAGCTACTCCATTTCCATTATTACGTTTAAGACAGCATTCAAGAAAAACCGAGCAGATAATAGCAATGCTACATTTGATCAATTCGTGGAAAATATCGCAATCATGCAATCAAGGCAAAATCAGGCCAATGAAAACCCTGGCGTCTACAGTGCCCTATCACAGGACGTGCTCATCCCTGCATTTCTGGCAGCATATACAGATCAGGATGCCAGTCAATACAAAACCAGTCCGTTCCCGAAAATACCTCTTCCGAACTGGCGAGTAGATTATTCGGGGCTTACCAAGATTCCTGCTCTGGAAGAAGTATTTAGCTCCGTGACGATATCTCATGGTTACCGATCGGTTTATAATGTGAACAACTACACCAACTCACTTCAGTATACCGAAAATATTGCCCTGGACAATAATATTCTGAATTACCCACAAGCATATTATGCTACGGACTCCAATGTTTTCATTCCGGTATACATCGTAAACCAGGTGTCAATTGCAGAGCAGTTCACTCCACTTTTAGGTATCAATTTGAGAACAAAAAACAATCTCTCAACCAAATTTGAATACAAACGAGGAAGGAATCTATCATTGCAAATGTCTAATGCCCAGGTGAACGAAACACAGAATCAGGACTTTACTTTCGATTTAGGTTTTACCAAGGCTGATTTTAAGCTTCCATTCAAAATCAAAGGAAGAACCGTAGGAATCGAAAATGACGTTACTTTCCGAATGGCCATGACATTACGAGATTCTGAAAACATTCAGCGAAGCCTGGAAAGTGGAAGTAAGATTACAAACGGTAATACCAGTTTTCAGTTCCGACCGACAGTGGCCTATAAATTCAATGATCAACTTGACCTGACCGCTTACTTTGAGCGAACGGTTAATGAGCCTAAGGGAAGAACCGCTTATAAGACTGCTACTACCGCTTTTGGATTTCAGCTGAGATTTAGTCTGGCTCAGTAATTTGTGAACTCCATTTTTAATTTAATTTTGGATTTTTAAATCACAAGATAAAGTATGAACGCACCGGAAAATTTATTCTATACCGAAGATCACGAATGGGTACGGTTCGAAGGAGATGAAGCCTTTATTGGCGTAACTGATTTTGCTCAGGGCGAACTGGGTGATGTTGTTTACGTGGAGATCGAAACCGAAGGCGAATCCCTTGATGCCGGCGAAGTGTTTGGGACAGTAGAAGCAGTTAAGACTGTTTCGGATCTTTTTATGCCCGTTTCCGGTGAAGTACTGGAAATCAACCCATCGCTCGAGGCCAATCCCGAACTAGTAAACTCAGACCCTTATGGCGAAGGTTGGATGATCAAGGTGAAGGTATCAGATAAAGGAGACAAGCTGCTATCTGCGGCAGAATACCTGGAAGTAACCGGTGGCTAATCCATTTAGGCGATCTTTATTGATTTTGTCTATTGTCTGGACAGTACTTTTAGGGGTATTGTTATTGATGCCCGGTTCGGGAAAAAATACCATTCATCTGTTTGCTGGTGAAGACAAACTGGTTCACGGCGGGCTATTTACTGTCTGGATCACCCTGTTATATTCTCTGGTTATTGTATCCCAAAAAAATCAGTATAGCATCACCAGTCTTCTAATTGTACTACTGCTAGGAATAGGAACCGGGATAGGAACCGAGTGGTTACAGAGCTATATTCCCTATCGTACGATGGACACGAATGATTTTATCGCTGACCTTTTGGGAACTATCGCAGCAATCATCACGGTTTTATCCATAAAAAAGCGGCTGATTCTTGTCGATAATAAGTACGAATAGCAATATATTTGAAATCTTGACCTTTTATAGTTTATAAGAATATGGAACTTAAGAAGAACCCAAAAGCTGATCTGACCAAAAAATCGGCCCTATTCATGAATATAGGGTTGACGGTGAGTTTGCTGCTGGTTATAGTGGCTTTCGAATGGAAGACCTATGAAGGCGGTGATCTTGTTGATTTGGGACAGGTTGCAGATGATTTTGAAGATATCCTCGAGATACCACCCACAGAGCAACCACCTCCCCCACCCCCAAAAATCCAGTTACCTGAAATCATAGAGGTGCCGGATGAGGAAGAAATTGAAGAAGAGGTTGAGGTTGAATTAGATGTTGAGATTACTGAAGAAACAGTAATAGAAGATATCGTATTCGAAGAAGGCCCTGAAGAGGAGGTAGTTGAAGAAGTGTTTACCATTGTTGAGGATCCTGCTGAATTCCCTGGTGGATTGGCAGCTTTCTACAAATATGTTGGTGACAACATGAAGTACCCGTCTCAAGCAAGGAGAATGGGTATCGAAGGACGAGTTTATGTTCAGTTCGTTGTGGATAAAGATGGTACGGTAACAGAAGTGCAGGCGGTAAAAGGAATCGGAGCAGGTTGTGACGAAGAAGCTGAAAGAGTACTTCAAAACTGTCCTAAATTCAAGCCGGGAAAACAAAGAGGAAGACCAGTTAAGCAAAGAATGGTTATTCCGATTGTATTCAAGCTTAGCAACTAATACAGATCAAAACATTAATAAAAAGGCCTGCAAATGCAGGCCTTTTTTGTTGCGTCTTTCTTTCGTGATAAAAGGGATCAATCCGAAAACCTGTGGAATATCCCTTCCATTTGCCTTGATGCAAAGGGAAGCCAAAAATCAAGGCTGTGAAGTAATTCCGGAAATTCAAATTCAATAGGTAATGAATCCGAAACTCATCCCGACGTTATCGGGACTCAAACAACGGATTCAAAAATGGGCATCCAACTATTTGAATTTCTGATCGGGATTCCATCAATGCCGAAGACCTCTATGTCAGGCAGGAAAAAATTGTTTAAAAAGTTACTACATGATTTCCATTAGTACCATAGTCAGTCAAGCTCCACAAAATTGAGATGATTACGGCCTATGGCCGAATACATATGAGTCAATGGAAGAAGTCATGCCACCTCCCTTCTTTGCTAATATTTAACAGAATATTAGTTGCTCCCAAAAGGCATATCGGGGTGTCACACCGCAGGCTTTCAGTTCAACACAGTAACAACCTGCGCTCATCACCATCCTTCAGCGTTGGATTGCTCCAGGGCTTTGGCGTATTCCCCATAAAAGGAATCATATGCGGACGGGGTCATAAGGGATGATAAACGCTCCAATATGGGTTTAGCATAGTCACTTAGGTTGATGCTTACCGCAGCCAATACATAGGCCTTGAGTAAAGCAACATTCTTATTATTTATGTCTATAGCGTGTACCAACAGGTCATAGGCCTTTTGTGGATCAACCTCACTGAGGTAATTCGCCACCGCCAGCACGAATCCGGCATCCAGCGCATTTCGATTAGCTAACTGATACATCCCTTGAGACTTAAGGGTATCATCACTCAGCATCAGCTTCGCAAGCGCCGTTTCTCCTTCGTATTTTTGTCCTTCCATGAGAGACACCAAAGCGATCCCTTCATAAATCTCTTGCTTGGATAATAGTGGTTGAAATAAGGAAATATAGCCCTTGATCGCCTCGTAATTTTGTTGTTGGCCCTGCTCCTTCAGAATTTTATTCCAAAGACCGGAAACGTACTTCTCCCCTTTCCCATTGAGTACCAGGCTCAATTCGGCCAGGGAGTACTCTTCATAGAGATAGTAAGCTCTTAAGGCCGCTTGATCCTCATTGAGTTGCCCCCTGTCTGCATTGAACACAATCTTTAATTCATCAATCAACGGTTGAAGTTCGGGGCTACCTAATTTGTCTAGTAAACCTAAGCCATCCTCAAACTGACGTGCTTCAAAATAAGCAACTGCGAGATTAACCGGCGGCATAGTAGTATCTAATGCTGACGCACGCTCAAAGAATCCAATTGCCAATTCAATAGCCTGTTCGTTCAGGCTCATCAACCCCATTTTATCGAAACAGGTGGCCTGCTCCTTCGGGTTAGCGTGATAAGCCATTTCATCGAGTTGTCTCAAAGCATCGCTTACATAACCCAATTTGTATTTGCCTACTGCCAGGGTATTTTGAGCCACGCCATAAATTTCCTCATTTTGTGGTGTACTTAGCGTGGCCTGCAGTCGACTAACAGCCTCTCCATTTCCAAAGTATCCTACACTATTGATGAGATAAGCTGATTTATGCATTGGGTAGGCTAGAAGTCCCGTATCAAACTTCAAAGAGCCTTCCTTCTCATTGGCTTTTAGCAAGGTGGCCAACACATTCGCCTTGACGCCCGCATTTCCAATTTCATAAGACTCACGTGCATCCACGCCCTGTCCAATTCGCCAGAGGTTGGTGAGGTTAGCCTGACTCCAACCGCCAGTCTCAGTCGCTTGATCAAAATAGTCGGCGGCCTGCTCCTTATTTTCAAGGTCTGTATAGATCAACCCAAGATTATTGTACATCGGTGCGCTATTTGGAAACCTCTTGAGGCCTTCCTGCAAACTCACAATTGCGGGAGTGACTTCGCCAAGCATTCCATAGGTAGCAGCCTGATTGACATAACTCTGTTCCGATGGGAATCTCAGGGTAGCACGTCCAAACTTGTAATTCGCCTCTTTGATCTTGTCCTTCTGGAGGTTGAGATATCCGGTTTTATAATTTGACAAATGATTGTCATGACCATAAATGCTCGCTTCGGTGTAGTAGCGCTCTGCTAATCCAGATTCACCCAACACTTCTTGTTGTGCTCCTGCATAATTATAATACCCGGCCTTGAACAACTTGAAAGGCTCCTTCCCTGCCAATAAGAAGAACGCGACCACCGCCACAAGCCCACCAATTCTGGCTGTCACATATGGGAAGTTTTGTTCTTTGTAAGCAATCTTATAAATCTGCAACCCCTCAACCAACGGGTTCACAAAATTGACGATCACATAGAAAAAGAAGAAGGCACCAAACCCTAAGTGAGCATAAAGAATGAAATAGTGATAGCCTTCAAAGATGGGATCATTGCCTCTGGAAAAGGCCAGTGACAAATACCCAAATACTGCCAGCCCCAATCCGGTTAGCAATATGTTTACCTGTGATTCAGAAAGGATCTGCTGATAAAGCTCCTTTTTATATTTTAGTGACCAAAGGGCCACAACAGATGAAATAATCAGAAGAACATACGGATCAAAAAATGGTAGTTCCATCCTGATCATGCCCGCCTTTTTCGCATAAGCCAATCCGATAAAACCTACATAGAAAAGCGAGAAAATCGGAAAATGCTTCTCATTGCCGCTTGATCCCCGGTTTTTAGTAATCAGGTAGAGTATTCCAAAGACGTTTTCTTCTGCCACTATCAACAGAAAAATCAGGAGGATCACTATCATACTAAAATGCAGACCCACCGTCAGTTGCTCCTGAAATGTCACCAAATCAACTCCACCGAAAATCAAAACAATCACCGAAGCCACAGTCAGGCTCAAAAAGCGATAGCCAAATGCGATGTTTTTCAGGTAGGATTGGAAAAGATAGGCCGGGCCAATAAAGAGCAATATGAGTATCGCGTTGCTCCAAATTTTTTCGGTGTACCCAAACCCAAAAAGCGACACTTCTGAAAGTTCAAGGCGAATGAGTAAAAAAATGAATAAAGCTGCGACTCCGGTAAACCAGGTTCGACTCAAAAGCGTAGATAACGCCAGGATCATACAAAGCCCCAGCCATGTAGCAAAAAGTAATATGCCATCTAAGGTAAAATGCCTTTCAACAGGGCCTGCACTAAAGGATTCGGAAATCGTATAAAAAGAACCCGGAATAGCGAGCTGAAAGGGTCCTTTATCAAAAACAAGGGCAGAGTAGTCCTCCTTTTCCGCATGAGCCGTGATTTTCCAGTCAATGTAATTTTCGGCTCCTTGCAAATAGAAGTAACTCATGGCTACTATAGCCACAAGGTAGACGCCAATAAGTATGCGTGAAGTTATATTATCTGAGGACATTGAGTTTACTCGAGTACCTTCGGAACTTTGAAGTAATCACCCTCTTTATCCGGAGCATTTCGAAGACCTCGCTCCTGAGATAGCGGTTCTGTCACCTTATCCTCTCTTAAGGAATTAACCTCAAATGACATATTAGTTAGTGGCTCAATTCCATCGGTATCCAACTCATTCAACTTATCCACCCATTCGAGGATTTCTTCCAAATCCTTTTTCATCTGCCCTTCATGAGAAGCATCCAACTCCAATCGAGCTAAATGAGCAATCTTTTGTAAGGTTTCACTATCTATGTTCATTGATATTCAGGCTTTTCAAAACCTCTGCAATTTAGCCAACAGCCCCGACAATTGCAGACTCATCACAGACTAAGTTCTACGATGACCAGAGGTTTACGTTGACTTCAGAGCAATTAATCATCAGGTTGCACCTAACTTTCAGATTGAATCCCCTCCTACCGTCAATAAAGGTTTCTATGAATTTGACGCAAATTTCTAAATTACCGATCAAATACATTAATCGATTGTATTGAAAGAATCTAGTGATATAAATGTCTACACCAGCAACGCTGGTTTTAAGTGGGTCGTGCTGGCAATCTCTGTGATTATCAGTGCAGGTTCGGTGATCTATACCAATATTCTCGTCAAGCAGATACGGGAACGCGAGAAAAAGCAAATCGACCTCTATGCTAAAACACTAGAATACCTCGCCAATGAGAATGATGCGGTTAATATCTTCCTGATATTGGAGAATATTATTCAGGCCAACAATACGATCCCTGTAATATTGGCTGACCAGAATGGTAATCCGGAGTTTTATAAAAACCTTCCCGGGGCAGATAAACTCGAAGATCCTAAAGAGCGCAAACTTTTTCTTATGGATGAGATTGCTTCTATGAAGTCGGAACGAGAGCCTATTATGGTCACCTTGTCAGACCAGGAGAAAAGAATCTATGGGTATAAATACATCTACTACCGAAACTCTCTTTTGCTGACCCAGCTGAAGTATTACCCGTATGTTCAGCTTTCTATCATCGCCATTTTTGGGCTGATCACCTTTGCCGTTTTTAACTATTCACGAACCGCAGAACAAAACAGGGTTTGGGTAGGTCTTGCCAAAGAAACCGCGCACCAGTTAGGCACTCCTCTCTCCTCGTTGATGGCCTGGGTGGAATACCTGAAAATGAATTACCCTGACGATAAAGAGGTTTACAATGAGTTAAATAAAGACGTAGACCGACTCAGCATGATCACGGAGCGGTTTTCGAGCATCGGGAGCGTACCTCAACTGAAAGAAGAGAATGTCTATCAACACATTCGTGAAGTAGCAACCTACCTCGAACGCAGGATTTCATCCAAGGTAACCATGGAAATAGAATCCATCCCCAATGATCAGGTGTATGCCGCAATCAACACCTCTCTATTTGCCTGGGTCATTGAAAATCTGATCAAAAATGCTGTGGATGCCATGGAGGGTAAAGGTTATATCTATGTGAGGATCATAAAGGCCAAAGATCAGCAGGTAACGATTGACATCACCGATACAGGCAAAGGCATTAGCAAATCCAATGTTGGCCAAATTTTCAAACCTGGCTTCAGCACCAAAAAAAGAGGCTGGGGATTAGGACTGGCGCTGACCAAAAGGATCATTGAAAACTATCACAACGGACGAATATTTGTGAAATCTACCGAGGCCGGCAAAGGCACAACTTTTCGTATCGTATTAAAATCCTGAGTTTTACGCATTCTAGTTTTCTCTTATAGAGATTTAGTTTAATTTCGCATCCGATTCGAGTTATACTTTCTATAAATCAATAATAATGGCTAACAAAGGCAAAATCACTCAGGTTATTGGTCCGGTAGTCGATGTGACATTCGACGCTGAGGGATCCAAGCTTCCTAAGATTCTAGATGCGCTCAAAGTAGTAAAGCAAGACGGAACAGTTGTCGTTCTTGAAGTACAGCAACACCTTGGAGAAGAAGCGGTTAGAACGATCGCGATGGATGCTACCGACGGTATGCTCCGTGGTATGGAAGTTGAGGACCTGGGTTCTCCTATTAAAATGCCAATTGGTGAAGATATTAAAGGACGTCTTTTCAATGTTGTGGGTGAGGCCATTGATGGTCTTCCTCAACCGAAAGGTGACCAGGGTCTTCCAATTCACAGACCTGCACCAAAATTTGAAGATTTGTCTACCTCAACAGAGGTACTATTCACAGGTATCAAAGTAATTGACCTGATCGAGCCTTATGCCAAAGGTGGTAAGATTGGTTTGTTTGGTGGTGCTGGTGTTGGTAAGACCGTATTGATTCAGGAATTGATCAACAACATTGCAAAAGCATATTCTGGTCTTTCAGTATTTGCCGGTGTTGGAGAGCGTACCAGGGAAGGTAATGACCTTCTTCGTGAGATGATCGAGGCTGGTATTGTAAACTACGGTGAGAAATTCAAACACTCTATGGAAGAAGGTGGATGGGATTTGTCATCTGTTGAATCTTCAGACCTTGTAGAGTCAAAAGCAACCTTCGTATTCGGCCAGATGAATGAGCCTCCAGGTGCCCGTGCGCGTGTAGCTCTTTCAGGATTGACGATTGCCGAATACTTCCGTGATGGAGATGGAACAGGAAAAGGTAGAGATATCCTTTTCTTCGTAGATAATATATTCAGATTTACTCAGGCTGGTTCTGAGGTATCTGCCCTTCTTGGACGTATGCCTTCTGCTGTAGGTTACCAACCTACCCTGGCAACAGAGATGGGTCTGATGCAGGAGCGTATTACATCAACAAAAAATGGATCAATCACATCAGTACAGGCCGTTTACGTTCCTGCCGATGACTTGACTGACCCTGCTCCGGCAACTACATTCTCTCACCTTGATGCGACCACCGTACTTTCAAGAAAGATTGCTGAGCTAGGTATCTATCCTGCGGTGGATCCTTTGGATTCAACTTCAAGGATCCTAAGTGCTGACATTCTTGGTGATGAGCATTACAACTGCGCGCAGCGAGTAAAAGAGCTTCTTCAGAGATATAAAGAACTTCAGGACATCATTGCGATCCTGGGTATGGATGAGCTTTCTGATGAAGATAAACTGGTTGTACACAGAGCAAGAAGGGTACAAAGATTCCTTTCTCAACCTTTCCATGTAGCTGAGCAATTCACCGGATTGGCGGGAGTACTTGTTGACATCAAAGACACCATCAGAGGTTTCAACGAAATCATGGATGGCAAATACGATCACCTTCCTGAAGCTGCTTTCAACCTTGTTGGAACGATCGAGCAGGCTGTAGAGAAAGGTGAGAAACTAATGGCTGAGGCTAACGCTTAAGCGGCGTAGCACCAGGTCATTTATTGAGAAAATAACATTTCATTAACGCTTCGACCTCAAACAACAGAGCCGAAGATTGAATAGGAAAGTATGTTTTTAGAAATAGTAACACCGGACGAAAAAGTTTTCGAAGGAGAAGTAGAAAGCGCTTCATTCCCCGGAAGCGACGGTTCATTTCAGGTACTGAACAATCACGCTGCTTTGATCTCAACCCTGGGTAAAGGTGATATCAAGTTGGTAAAACAAGTGGATAAGAAAGTTGAAGAGATCCACATGGAAGTTGAAGGAGGAATTGTAGAGGTGCTTAATAACAAAGTAATGGTATTGGCTGAGAAAATAAATTCTTAAGCCTCACATAATAAAGTTTTTAAAAATCCCCTTTGGTATACCAAAGGGGATTTTTTTTGGATCAAGCAATAAAATTGTGGGGAGATTGTATTCATACGTGAAAACCACTAACAGAAATGTAGAATTGATTACATCTCTTCATTGTATATGATTGCCCTTAAAAGTGACACTAGTCATATCATGATTTTTCAAACAATTTCTTTTTACCCGTCATAGAGGTCTTCGGCATTGAAGGAATTCCGATCAGAAATTCCAATATTTAACGAGCGCTATCGATTCTTAAGATAGATTGGATTCCTTTACTATCCCCCACAGAGTTTCGGATTGACCCATTTTTTTTTGCAAAAGGCTCAATGAGCCTGCAAGATTATAAAGCCTTCAAACACAAAAAAAGGGAGCCATTGGCTCCCTTTTGGTTATAGCATTACATGCTCTATCAATCCATATACAGCGTGTCTACAGAAGTAACCTCGCCGATCACAACGCCAACACCTGACTCAATAGCTGTATTTAGCGTACTATCAGCAGGCTCAGCTACCACATCATAAGTTCCTTCCGGAAGTGCTCTCAACAAGAACATTCCATCTTCATCCGGGTAAGTTGAAGTTGCAGTGTCAGTTCCCTGAATAGCATAGATCACAGCCGCTGAATCAACCGGGCTGATAACACCCTCGATAGCACCTGTAGTAGCTTCAAATACAGCTCTGATCACCGGCTTAAGATTGTATTTACCAGACGAACCAGCAGAAACTACGGACTTGGCCGCATCAAAGTCGATGACCAGTTTGTAAGTAATACCCGCCAGAATATCCGCATGGACATTTAGCTTCAATCCAGATTCCTGACCCGATGGTGTGGTAAGCGCATAAGTCTCGCCGTCCATAACCAAAGAGTTTTCAGTTCCCAGGATCAACCTTACCTGGGCCAATTTCCCTTCAGGAAGTTCTACCTCCCCAAGGAATGCTTCTTCTCCATTTGTCAGCTGTAACAGATCGTACACTCCCATAGTTGCGGACTCAAGTGAAATCCATCCACCTGGATCTCCGGAGGCATTAACCTGCACATCCTGGATGTCCACAAAAACTGAATCATAATCAGCAGGAGCATCTACAAGACTTACTTGGATCTTAGCAGACCCACCCTCGTTATCTGAACAAGACAGAAAGGAAAAGGCAATAAATAGGGCAAGAGTAAATTTTGCAGCTAATTTCATTTTTTTAACGTTTGTTTTGTTAGAGTTAATACTAATATAGAACCGATTGTAACCAAAATAGTTGCAATTCAATTGGGATTTAAAAGGGAATAAATATAAATAATTCGTGAGACATTCTTCGGTAGACGGTCAGTATTTGCTTCAGAAATTCCCCGGAAAGGGTGGATGGACCTACGCCGAAATTCCTGAGATAGCTCAAAACAAGAACAATCCCTTTGGGTGGGTGAAAGTTAAAGGCTCAATAGATGGCTTCGAACTCAACAATTACAAATTGATGCCAATGGGAAATGGGCAGCTTTTTCTCCCTGTTAAAGCATCCATTAGAAAGGCGATCAAAAAATCGGCCGGCGATTCGGTCCATATCATTCTTACTCTCGATGAAAGTCCTCTGGAACTGCCCCAAGAGATGATAGACTGCTTTGACATAGCGTCCCCTGACCTTTTAGAGGCCTTTTATAAGCATTCTGAAGGAGAACGTAAGTATTATTTGGACTGGATATATGATGCGAAGAAAGAGGAGACCAAGGCAGAACGTATTATCAAATTGATTCAACTATTGGAAAATGAAATTCAGAAGAGCTAAAAGAGAAGATGTTGTTGATATTGTTGGGATGCTTGCCAATGATGAACTAGGACAAATAAGAGAAGATTTTAAGAATCCACTCCCTGATAAATATTATTCAGCGTTCGAAAACATTGATCAGGACCATAACCAGGAGTTAATTGTAGTTGAAAATGATGAAAAGAAAATCATTGGGACGATGCAACTCACCTTTGTCCCGTACCTGACCTACCAGGGAGGTGTAAGGGCTCAGATTGAAGCGGTGAGAATTAGAGAAGACCAAAGAGGCATGGGAGTCGGAGAGAAAATGTTCCAATGGGCGATCAATCGAGCAAAGGAACGCGGTGCGCACCTCGTCCAACTAACCTCAGACAAAAAGCGACCAGGCGCGCTTCGGTTTTATGAAAAATTGGGTTTCAAAGCTTCTCACGAAGGAATGAAGCTTCACCTATGAAGCCTGATCACTAACCTATTCAAATGGAGGCCACAAAAAAATGGCTCAGTTTTCACCAAGCCATTTTTTCAATTTCAATCATATACCTGATCAGAACTCCACGGTAGGAGCATTTTCCGCCCCGGCGTCCGCCTGAAAGAGTGCCTTTCGCTCAAAACCAAACATCCCTGCAAACATCGTATTTGGAAATACCCGAATAAAGGTGTTATAGTCCTGTGTTATCTCATTATAACGTTTTCTAGCCACTGCGATACGATTCTCCGTTCCTTCCAATTGTGCTTGTAGCTCAAGAAAGTTCTGATTAGACTTCAGTTCCGGATACCTTTCTACAGTTACCAACAATCGGGATAAAGCTGAATTCAGCTGTCCCTGAGCGGCCTGAAATTGCTGAAGGTTTTCCTCGGTCAGATTATCGGCATTGATATTCAGACTTGAGGCTTTGGCCCTTGCTTCTGTTACACCAACCAAAACGTCCTGTTCTTGCTGAGCAAACCCTTTAACCGTATTCACCAGATTCGGGATCAGATCAGAACGCCTCTGATATTGAGTTTCTACATTGGACCAGGCAGTATTCACCGCTTCGTCCTTAGCTACCATACCGTTATATTTTCCAGAAAAAAAGCTGTAGATGATAAAAACTAATATGACTACAACTATTATGGTTATCCATTTTTTATTCATTGGGCCGATCTTTAATTTTTAGCTTACGTTTGTTTCAATTTTACAAGAATACGAGAACTAACGATTTTGTGAAAATTAGGATACTATTTCTACTCTTTCTATACTGTTTTGGGTTCAGTCTATTTGCTCAGAACATTCCACTCCCTAAACTCACCCAACGAGTAACGGACCAAACAGGCACGCTAGGTAGTGGCGAAAAAAGTGCACTGGAACAGAAGCTCAAAAACTTCGAGTCAGCAAAGGGTAGCCAGGTCGTTATTGTAATAATACCGACAACCGGGGATGAAACCATAGAACAGTATAGCATTCGACTCGCAGAGGATTGGAAAATTGGCCGTGATGGAGTAGATGACGGAGTCATCATGCTTTTCGCCATGCAAGATCGTAAAATGCGAATCGAAGTAGGATACGGCTTAGAAGGTGCCTTGACCGACGCATTATCAAAAAGAATCATCACGAATGTTATTATCCCCGATTTCAGATCCGGGCATTTTTATCGTGGCATCGACCATGGACTAGATATAGTATTGAGTGCGATCAATGGAGAGGCCCTTCCTCCTGTAGTCACTAGAACCTCAACCTCCAGTTCAAATCGCAATGGAAAAAATCCTCTGGGGGCATTTGTCTTCCCCTTGATGGTAGTCGTGTTTATCGGAGCTGGAATTGCCCGGTCAGTACTCGGTAAAAAATATGGCAAAGGGAAAGTGACAGGGGTTCTCGCAGGGATTATTTTCTTGTTGAGCTGGATATTTATAAGTCTTGCTGCAGCCATTTTCATCACCGCTATTGTAAGCATATTTATTTCCGTTCCATCGGGAGGAGGAGGTAGACGTGGCGGAGGTGGAGGCTTCTTCATGGGAGGCGGCTACGGTGGTGGGTTTTCCGGAGGCGGAGGATTTGGCGGTGGTTTCTCCGGTGGTGGGGGCGGTTTTGGAGGTGGAGGCGCTTCCGGCGGTTGGTAATTTTTTTGAATCAATATGGCGAAATATACATTCACATCAGGGGAAAAGGAACAGGTCAAACAGGCCGTAAAAGATCTGGAAAAGGTATCGTGCGGAGAAATTGTGCCCTACTTCGTGAATAGCAGTGATGATTATTCAGAAGCTACCTGGTACTCGAGTGCTTCTCTGGGGGCCATTTCCACAATTGTCATGGGTTTGCTTTCTTACACGTGGATGCTTCCCTTTCATCTGACGCCACTGGAGGTTTCTATCGTTATACTCATCTCTCTTATTATTGGATTTTTAGTCCCGGTGGTTCTGCCTCAATCGCGAAGACTGATCATTTCAAGAGACAAGCAGGAACAACGAGTTCGCCAAAGGGCTGCTGAAGCATTCCTGACAGAAAAAGTATATCAGACGGAAGAAAAAGTTGGCATCCTGATCTTTGTAAGCCAACTGGAGCATCAGGTCCTTGTCATTGGAGATGAAGGCATCAATGAAAAAGTAAAGCCAGGTGACTGGGAAGAAGTGGTCAACCTAATCATTGAAGGTATTAAGTCCGGACAAACTTCTGTCGGACTAATTAAAGCCATTAACCAATGTAAAGATCTCCTCTTAGCTAATGGCTTTGTGCGAAAATCCACAGACTTTAATGAACTTGATGACGATCTTCGAATAGAAGATTAGCTCACCACTTTACCACAAAGTCTACAAAAGGAAACGCTGCACCCTCTGCACCCATAAAAGCCAGGTCCACTGCTATCTTCTCTCCGAAAAAACGAACGCCCATCGACCAGATGGTTACGTCCTGTAAAATCCAGTTTTCAGAAATAAAGGATGCCTTCCGGGCGATTCGGAGCATTCCACTGACGGTAACGGTGGTTCCACTTTGAAATCCATCTTCATCATAACCCCATCCCATCCCAAGACTAAAATTATTATCTAAATTTCCGAGGGTTGTTACTCCATAGGCTACACCAAAAGGAGTCCAGTTACCCTCCCAATCCGAGAAACTCATATGGAGCAATCCTGCACCGAGATACACATTCTCGGTAGTCTCTAATCCCACCTTAGGGGTCAGCGCTACAAAAAGTGGTCTCTGACCGTTCATAGGGCTTGCGAGTTCCGTGGCTCCACCAATAGCAAAATGGTTGGAGACACCAATATTAATGGAGTTGACGAATAGCAGCGCATTTTGAAAATACCCTTCTCCTTTTTTCAGGGGAATGGCAGAGGTCGAAAGCAAATAACGTGTTGGGTTGGGGTTATCGAACCAGTATCTTCCTGATTTTATCGATTCTGACTTCACCTTTTCCACCTCCTTTATTCGATCCAGTGGAACTTCAACCCGCAGAAGCGCACTTGTCTGAAGAACCACATGGGTTTCATCGTAGCTAAGAACTTTTCCAAGAATTTTATCCTCATTAACCAACTCAATGAGATAATATCCAACAGTGTCAAAGTCATATTGATGTGGATCAATCTGGCTGTACAAATCCCCGGTTTTGGCTACCAAAATGGAGATTATTAAAATTTTCAATAAAGTTTTCATGACGACCAGGCTTTTGATCAAAGGACGCTAAACATCATGTGATCCACGAACGGGTTTTCACGTCTTCATTCCCAACTTTCTTATTTACTGAATATTCATTCCCCTTCAGAGCGAGCAATTGTTCAGAATGCAAAACCCCAGTCCATTTCAGCATCCAGTTGCATATTTTGCAAAAATCATTCAGCCCATTTGAGCTACGTCGTTAAAATTTCCCGATTCTACCACAGCCACTCATGGAAGTTGAGTGCATTAAGAATGATTATTTTCATAAATTTCTACTCATTCTCACCCCCTATCAATATTTATGAAACAGCGCCTATTGGTTATCAACCTCACCTGCCTATTTGCAACAGCTTTTGCGCTCACTACTTTTCTTCATGAACTGGCCCATGCCCTCACAGCCAACATCCTGGGTATCGAATCTACCTTGTTCCACTCCTATGTTTCCTATGATGACGACCAGGTGTCCAAAACACATCAAATGCTCATTGCAGCAAATGGTCCGCTGTTTTCTCTGCTACAGGCTGTCATCTGCTTTGTACTGATCAGAAAAAGAAAATCAGCAGATTTCGGAGGTATTTTTCTTTGGTGGATGGCGGTAATCGGGACGGTAGTTTTTTTGGGCTATGTCATGATGGGGCCATTTATTCCCTACGGCGACACCGGTAAGGTTTATGCACTGCTTTCGATTCCACCGGCAGTTACCTTACCGCTGATGGGACTGGCTATTTTCGCAATTATCCTCTTCTTCAAAAAAGCCACACCACTACTAAAAGAAATGCTCGTGACCATCAAAACGGCCCTTAACCTGAATGGCCAACAAGCCTTTATTCAGCTCTTTTTCATTCCTGTTGTCATTGGTACTTTTCTGAACCTTGGCAATTCTTTACCCGCACCTACTCCGATTAGCCTCGCCCTGCCAGTGGTGGTAAGTTTAACCATGATTCCATCTGCCATCAGGTTGGGCAAAAACGAATGGACCGATTCAGGGTCCGTTTTCAAATTTTCTTTGGGAAGCTATTGGCCAATTGCTTCCATGATTCTGTCCACCATCGTCTTGCGCTTCTTAGCATCGGGACTTACGCTTTGAGATCAAAATGCTCCATAGTTCTCAGTCGAATGCATTATTCTCGCTAATATTGAGCCCAATTTGAATATCTCGCCATGCTCATTACCGATCAGATAATCTTCTTTGAACTGCAAAAGACAGGATGCACGCATACCAGAAGAATATTATCGACCCTTTATGCGGACAATCATCAAATTATTGGAAAGCACAATGCTTATGATACGGTTCCTAAAAAGGTTCTGGGCGATTTTGAAGGCAAAACCAAGGTCGGCAACATCCGTAACCCGTGGGACTGGTATATTTCGTTATGGGCCTACGGCTGCCAGCATCGAGGGGGTCTCTACAGGAGAGTGGCGTTAAACAACTACCTGTTCCTTTTTTCAAAAAAGAGGTTCCTGGATTTGATAAACACGGGGCCTTATGGTCGATACCCTAAACTGGATACTCAGCTATGGCAGCAGGTTTATTCAGATGTCAACAATTACGAAAACTTTAATGCCTGGCTGAAACTGGTCTTACAAAGCAAAGAGCACGGTATTGGAGAGGGCTTTAAGATCGGCAACATTTCCCAATTCGCCGGTCTCATGACCTTTCGCTATTTTCAGCTGTACGCTTATCGCAAAAAGCTCAATTCCGTTCATTCCCTGAAGGAGCTTCGAGACTTTGACCAAAAAGAAAACTTCATGGATGTCATCATCAGAAATGAAAACCTCCATAGCGATCTTCTTGAAAATGTCGATAAACTGAAATGCAGCCAGGAAGAATTGACCAAAGTACTCGGGAGTTTTGCCAAACGTACCAACACTTCAGAAAGAGATAAGGACTACCGAAAATATTATGACGAGGAGTCTGTGAAGCTGGTTCAACAAAAGGAAAAGTTCATTATAGAAAAGTACGGCTACTCATTCGGGTGATGGTACCCCAATTATCAGGACAGGGATAGTTCGTCTTTGAGTATTTGATGATCCAAACTTAAGTCAGCAAACATCTGCTTCAACCGTCTGTTTTCCTCTTCCAACTCCTTGAGTTTCTTTAACTCATTGGCTTCCATACCTCCATATTTCTTTCGCCCGGCGACCCGGTTCCAATTGTAGAGGGTAGACTTATGGATACCATATTCACGGCAGATGCTCTCCTGATCTCTGCCTGATTCATGTTCTTTAAGCGCTTTAACTATCTGCGCTTCGGATATTCTTCGCTTCTTCATTTTGACTGTTTAAATGTACAATTTTTGTCGTCTTTCAAACAGTCCTATTTTTAGGGAAGCTTACAGCGTAGGGAACAACGTGGGGTGTGCAAGCCTGGCGGGCGTGACTTTGAAGCCCATTAGCAAGCTAGCAGTATAATTTCCTTAAGTAGTGGCTTGTGTTAAAGTTTTTCCCAAGAGAGGGAGCCGGGGAGCTGGAGTGGGTCTGGCCTTGGTTTTGAAACCTCGTTGTTTCATTTCCTCAAAACCAACAGGGCTAGCGTTGGGAGGATTAAGCGCCAACTTTAGTTCAGACCTACTTGATGAGAAGCGGAAAGCCTCAGTGGCTAGATAAAAGATTAGCATAACCACCTCCAAGATAACGGTTTGGCTATGATTTCGGCGTGGAATCGTCCGAAGGACTGTTCCGCAGAGAAATCAGTTTAAATATAGGTTTTACCTTTGTTTTTTGCACCATCGCCACGCTGAATTATAGCCAGTGTTACCTACTTTTATTATTATTCAAAAATATCCTTAACGACTATATTGGAGCCGAAGAAAGGTCGAAAATATATTGTTTTTTCCGGTTGAACTATTAACGAAAAAACTTCTTCCTGTTCTTCCGTTGTAAATTGAGATTTATAACAACTTATTGCCTCTCTCACAACTTGTATATCCTTTTCGTCATAGGGTATTTGATAGGTCAAGTATTTCATTTGAGTCTTATGGAGATTTTCTGCAAAATAATTGGCTAAATCGGTTTTGAATTGATGCTCTGAAAGTGGATTTTCAGTTGGCCAACCAACATAAAGTAGTTGATTGGGAATACTGTCCTTAGCTTGAAAGACTTCGGTAACAATATCGCTGACAATTCGATGGTCAGGATGTCCATATCCTCCATCTGCACCCCAAGTAATTACAACATCAGGTTGGTATTTTTTAAATAAACTGTCGATTTTATCATCTAGTGAATAAATGTTTTCCCTTAATGCTAATTCATCGTCTGCATAATTTAACAGAATAGGTGGATTAATGCCAAGAGTTTTTGTTATACACATTGCTTCATCTTCCCGTACCTTGGTAAGGGAATCACCAACCGGTATTTGAGCATGTGGCGTCACCCCTTTAGAGCCGTCGGTTACAGTCACCAAATAAATAGTTACACCGTCTCTGGAATATTTTGACAGAATAGGCAAGATTGGACTTTCATCATCTGAATGGGAATAAATTGCCATAATACTTTTTCCACTGCTTGATGATGAAGTAGATGCCTGTTTGTAAGTGTTCTCTTTGTTACATGAAATTACCATTAGAAAAATGCAAATAAACGGTGCAAGCTTTTTCATTTTGATTTAATTAATGGTTCATAATTTTTTAATTGTAAGTAACGGTTGGCATATGAAAAGAAGCCGGTTTAAACACGGACTTTTTGAGTTTAAACTGATTTTAAATTTATGAAAATCAGTTTATAGTAAGTACTTTACCCTCTATTTTTTATATACATTGTTGGCTGTTGTGCTTTCCAGTTGCCACTACAATATCCAGATTAGTCCAAAATACTTTTCTTTCGGGTCCGTAAGATGGTATCTTCATATGTTACTGGCAATTCTTACTCTATTTCTCAAATATGGAATTGATTTAATTTCAATCATTTAAGTTTATATCTGTAAAGAACACTTGAACCTTTCGTAAATGGAATCTTTCCTGCTGTCCAATAAAGATATTCTCCCTTGTCATCAATTGCAGTATTAGAAGTAAAGTTAGGAGTTTGAATATGAGCTAAAAGAACTCCTCTTGGAGAAATAAACCAGACGCCCCCCCATCCTGCAGCCACTATTACGCCTTCCTTTGTAACTGCCATCCCATCCCATGCTAGCACGGTTGAAGGGATGGTATGTTTCCACATTTCTTGGAGATTAAAGAAGTTAGTTGATTTCACAATATCCCCTGCATCGTCTAATTCATAGCATAATAATCTTCCCGTTTCTGAATCTGAAACATATAAAAACTTATTATCAGGAGATACTCCAATTCCGTTAGGGGACTTTAATGAATCTATTAATACCTGTACATTATTGTTTTCGATTTTGTAAACTCCGTTAAAAGATAATTCTTTTAATTCATCCCAATCCCCATTTGTTAATCCATAAACCGGATCTGTAAAATAGAGAATTCCATTAGAACCTAATGCAATGTCATTTGGGCTATTGAATTTTTTCCCTTCATAACTTTTCACGAAGTCGATAATTTTCTTATTTGATTTGGGATTAATTATTTTGCCAATCTGCCTCATTGTGTAATTGGTTGATTGATAATTTCCCTGCATCAAGAGTAAATCTCTATTCCCATCAAGCAACAATCCATTTGCAAATCCCGATGGTTCAAGCCAAACTGAGAGGCCCGTCTTACTGTTCCAGAAATAAATCTTGTTTTCAGGTATATCAGAAAATAAAATACCGTTTAAGGCGTCAACCCAAACAGGTCCTTCTAGCCAAAATTTATCCGAAACTATTTTTTCGATTTTGTTTTTACTTGAAAAGAACTCTTCAAATTGATCTGAAAAAACCAGGAGTTCAGGAAATGTAATATTATCCTTTTGTATTATTTCATTGTTATTTTGAGCAGGAGCAATCCAGCTAAAGCCAAAGAATGTAAACAATAGTATTAAATATTTCATAATTGATACTTTTAAATAAGTTTAGATGTTCCTGCTTTCTACAACTGCTAATTCATTTTAGTACATCTGCATTACATCAACGACCAAATAAAATGAGTATGCGCCACAGTTGCTAGAAGCATTGAGGTTTCTGTCTCGTATTGTCCTTTCAGAGGGCTCAGTTCGCATATTCATTTTAGTGCTTGTTGTGGCACGTTATTTAGTTTTTCGAAATTCGTATCGTCCATATTCTATGAAATCGGCAACTTTAAGCGACAGGCCAAGAACCTCATTATTGTCAATCTCAAAAGGTATTTCTTCTACACCAAATGTAGAATTGGAATAGGTACATAGGAAAGTATCTTTCTTTAGATGCTCAAGCGTTGCGGTCAAATTCGGGTGGTTCGAAAATGTAATCATTAGTTGATTTTGTCTTCTCGAAATATCTATTGTACCATACACTTCATTGGAGTAATTACCGGAATAAGCATTCAATTGAAGAGTTGGATTATTTGATTCCTGAACTACGAGACGGAGTGAATCGATTCGGAGCTGATCTCTTTGTCTCCGATCTTCAAAGCGGGCAAGGGAATTGGAACTATGGTTTTTAAAAGGTATCCCTAAAAAAGCGTCTCTAATTTCATTTGTTAGATCGTTGTAGAAATTGTTTTGATCCGAATTTGTCAGAACTACAATTCCAAGTTGTAGTTCTGGGATTAGCATCATTTGCGTTAAAAATCCATCAACTGCTCCTCCATGAGAATACACGAGAGTACCATCTCTATCATTAATCATTAGCCCTAATCCGTATAAGTAAAAATGCGTAAACTGGTTGTCGCCCGGATCAAGCCGCAATATCGAAGCAGGGGTTTTAAGAGAGCGAACCGCCCGAGCAGGCAAAATTTGCTCAGAATTAATATTTCCATCATTCATGAGGCAATCTAACCATTTGAGTAGGTTAGGAACATTAGAGGCCATGCTTCCAGCTGGGGCTAAACTATTCATGTTAGTAATTGGAATTATTGAAATTTCCCCATTAACTATAGAATGTGGCATTGCTATATTTGGAGCGTTCCTAAATTCATAGTCCAGCATCATTGTTTGATTCATTTTCAACGGATTCAGAATACTGTCCTTTACAGTTTCTTCCCAACTGCGTCCAATTATTCTAGGAATTAATTCACCTGCTGTAACGAATGCTGCATTGCAATATCCCCATCTAGTTCGGAATGAATGAGGAGCTTCTAGAAGGCCCATTTTCTCAATAACTTGGGCTCGAGTTAGATTTGAGTTCCAGCATGTGAAATCTCCCTGATAGGTCTCAAATCCAATTCTATGTGAGAGTAGATCCGTAAGGTTAAGTTCTCTAGAGGTTAAAGTGTCTCTTAACCCAAATTCTGGCATCCATTTTTGAACCTTATCTTCTAAACTCAGTTGACCTGATTCAGCTAGAATTGCTAGGGACATTGCCGTAAAAGATTTGGTATTTGAACCAATCATGAAAAGTGTGTTTTCATCTACAGTTTCACTACCATCAATGCTCTTAACACCAAAACCTTTAGCATAAATTAATTTTCCATCCTTCGCTATACCTACAGCCAGTCCTGGTATTCTCCATTCTTCTAGTCCTTTGTTGATGTAGCTTTCCAAGCTATCGGTGATGAAGCTCGGCAATTCAACTTCTTGAGCTTTTAGGAAGAGCGAAAACGAGATCAAACAAAAGAAAGTTAGCGGTATCTTTTTCATTGAGTGAATTTTATGTGCCCCAACCTTTAGCTTCCCTTCCTATAAATATTCCAAGAAACTGAATTTAATAACTTAAAGATAGGAAAGGCAGGTTTTGAACCAAGCGCTAACCAGGATTTGAGACCTATTGGTCGATTTGGTACCTGCT
>NZ_JAMZMI010000008.1 GCF_024714475.1 Marinoscillum sp. MHG1-6
GCAGGTACCAAATCGACCAATAGGTCTCAAATCCTGGTTAGCGCTTGGTTCAAAACCTGCCTTTCCTATCTTTAAGTTATTAAATTCAGTTTCTTGGAATATTTATAGGAAGGGAAGCTAAAGGTTGTGGTTCATTAGTACTCCATGAGATATATTTTCATCCTACTCATTCTAACTTCTTCGTGTATAACTAAGAAGCCACTATCTGAGCAGATAATTGGATTTTGGTACTACTGCCAACCAAACGGAACATATCATGAAGTTCATATCTTCGAAGGCCGATTTTCAACGCATTTCGGAACTCTTCCATTTAACCCATATGATGAACTAGAGTATTCACTAACTGCTGACACAGTTACATTCGAACTCAAGAACTGGAATCCAGGAACTGTTAAAGCTAAGATCAAAGTGATAGACAAAGACCAGATTTCATGGCAGATTGTAAATGCTGACACAACCTTTGCGCCTCAACTACTAACCAGAATCCCCTTCGAAATTCAACTAAAACCTGAAAGTGATTCAGTAAGTCTCTACGACTGGAGTAACGAACAATTTCAAACAAGAATTAAACGCATTGCCTGTTCTGACCTCAGAACACCTGAGCAAATTTATCAAGACTCAATAGACCAAGCGGAGATTGATGCCTTTATCGACTCCCTTGACTTCCTATAAACGCAACCACAACAAGCGCTAGCACGAATGCGCCAACAGCAACTTTACAAACTTCAGTGCAAACATCACCATGAATCAGCCGCTGAGAAAGTTTAGTGCTTTCTACAGGGTTTGGCTCGCAGGAGTTTTCATCTTTCTGAACGCAGTGCATTCTGGATACTTTGTGAGCACCAGCAGATTCATTAGTTTTATCGGAACTTGCTAAGCTCGGGGCGCACTCCTGCTAGCTTAGCGTTGTGCGTCACTTTGAAATATGAACCTTAAAACTAGTGTATTATGAAATATTGCAAAATTTTATTGGTCTATATCCTAGTAACCATAACCTATCAAAATTTATATTCTCAAAGTGATAATAAATCTATTTTCGTTATAGTTCATGGTACTTGGGGTGGTGGTTGGGGTTTTAAAAAAGTGGACTCCCTGCTCACTGTAAAGGGCAATATAGTGTATAGGCCAACGCTTACCGGTCAAGGTGAAAGAGTGCATTTGTCTTCACCTGAAATTGGATTAAGAACACATATCGCAGATATTGTAAACACCATACTTTATGAAGACCTTCATGATGTCATTTTAGTTGGTCATAGTTATGGTGGAATGGTTATTACAGGAGTAGCTGACAGTATTCCAGAGAGAATAAAGAAACTTGTTTATGTTGATGCAGCCATTCCTGAAAATGGTGAGAGTCTTATATCAATTTTTAAATTGAAAAATGAAGGTCAATTTAAAAATGTAAATGGATTTCTAATTCCATCTTGGGTACCAAATGAACAAAAACCACCAAAGGATGTGCCTCATTCGTATAAAACATATACCGACCCCATAGTTCTTAAAAACCCTTTGAGGATGAAAATTCCAACAACCTTTATCCTTACTGTTGACAAAGGAAAAGAACCAAAAGATGATTATTTGGCACCTCAAGCTGAACGTGCCAAAAAAAGGGGATGGATAGTTTTACAATTAGAAGCTGATCATAATCCTCAATGGTCAGCTCCTGTGGGATTGGTTGAAATGCTAGTGGAAATCGTTGAAAAATAAAAAGCGAACGCACAACAATGTATAAAAATAATAGCCGAGATAGTAGTAAATTAAAGGGTTGTAGCCCGCATCAATTTTCTTATAATTTATCAGGAAAGTGCTACGTAGTCGGCTACTATTCTTGTACTTACCGTTACCTGCCATAGGCACTCCGCATATGAGAATCTTCTTAACACTCTTCATCATTACTTGCTTTGACCTTTCAACGATGGGACAAGCAACTGAGCATGAGTTTAGATGCATGGTCAACACCTATACTTTCGAACTGCCTAACGATTTTCGAACTTCTCATTCCCACTATACAGAAGGAGATTACAACATTTTTTACCGATTGGATACTATTGCCAAAACCGACACAACTCGATTAACTCTTCACTGTGGAAGTATGGTCAAACTACCCCATCTGACTGATTCAACATTTATTGTTGAACGAACTTCTGAACTCGAACGCTCAGGGAAACAAACGAACGGACGATATTGGCGAGAACTCAACTTATCCAAAGGCATCAACATCTTCTTTCAAGATGCAACTGTAGAAGAACGCGAACTTTTTGACGAGGTAATTACAAAACTTCTGGAACAAATAAAACAGGCAGGTAACAGACGCTGATCGGGCATATGTCAACGTGCTTTCTGGCTGATTTAAGTGCAGCTCGATCGTGAATCTGCCGCTGAGATACGGCAGTGCTTTCTACAGATTTTTGCTCGCAGGAGTTTTGACTTTCAGAACGCAGTGCTTCGTAGATGCCGTTGTAGGTGTTGGGCAGTTTCACTATTTTACTGCTTTTTACAGACGGATGTGGCCACTCGCCATATCTGATAGGCTTAATTGATGAATAGAATCGTAATAATAATTTCATTTTCCGTAGTAATGTCTTGTACTAACAAATCACAAGATAACAGTCTACCTTTAGACAACGAAAATACCGATTTTACCACTGAAGAAGTCTTTTCATTTGATTTTCCAGAAACAAAAGCACCTGATAGTTTATACAAATTTCTTAACCGTCTAATAGAATTAGATAGCATCAAACCATTCGGAAGTAATATTCTTAGAATATCGTCAGTAGTAGTACCAGACATTAGTAAATATGACCTGTTGACTAATAACTTTAATCTCGTTGAAAACAAATCTGAATTACAAATATTGTCGAGATACAAGGACGATTTAATAAGTCATATTGATGGAGTTAAAAGCTATCAATTAGATTCAAAAATATTTACCAACATTCAGTTAGTGCCTTCAGATTCAATATACTTTATCACTGACAATAAAACTTCAAATTCAAGTGTACCTAAGGCATATTATCAATTTTTCACTCCTTTAATAAGTTCAGACGGTGTAATTGCGATTGTATTAGTTGAGCTAATTTGTCCAGGACTTTGCGGACAAGGAATTTATGTATTTCTTCAGAAGAAAAATGACGAATGGGTGAAAATTGGTTCAATAGTAGCATGGATTTCTTAAAATAAGCCTAACAACAACTAAACGTCATGGCGGGCTACTGGCGGATTGACAAGTCAATCCTTTTTGCTACTTTTGGGCGGACGTTTTGGTCTGCACTTCGGTTGACCGCCACGTCCGTTTAGTAAGAGCGTTACCTCTCATAATTCCCAGATTAAAGTTTTGAAAGTATATGGCATAGGTGGTTTAGGCGTAGATAAGAGAGTTTTCTCAGAACTGACTCTTAACTTCGATATAACACCTCTTGAATGGATTAACCCTGAACCCAATGAGACAATTCAAAACTATGCAGCCCGACTTTCTGAACAAATTGACACCAAGGAACCCTTTGGAATTATCGGTATCTCCTTTGGCGGAATGATGGCGATTGAACTAAATAAGATTTTAAAACCGCAACTAATTGTATTGATATCATCGGCTGCAAGTAAATCAGACATCCCCATTCCGTTTCGAATTTTCGGAAGAACTGGACTGCTCAAGATAACTCCTAACTTCCTATTGAAACCACCACAATTTCTGGCTAACTATTTCTTTGGCGTAACTGAACCCAAATACAAGAAAATACTCAAACAAATTATCGCAGATACGAACATTGACTTTCTAAGATGGGCAACCAACCAAATTACCATATGGGATAACCATGAACGACCAACAAACATGCTCAGAATCCATGGAACATCGGATCGACTCCTGAACTTCTGCCAACATGATGATGTAACCGTAATTCCAAAAGCCGGACATTTTATGGTCATGAACAAGGCAGACGAACTAAGTCAGATCCTCAACCATATTATGAAATACGAGAGGTAACAATCGCTGATACGGCATGTGTCATAGTGCATTCTGAAAGTGCATCTGGACTCGACCACTATTCTGCCCATTCCCTCGCCCTTGTTGGTGTTATCACCGACAAGGCTTTCCAAGGTTGATTTAATAATAAAATAATTAGCTTCCATATATGGAAATCGTGAAAGATTATGCTCAGTTCATCACCGTGACAGCCCTAGACTGAAGCCTATCTTAGCAGACAGGACACACAAAGAAATCATCACTGAGAGTTTGAAATTCCTCGCCACAAGTCAAAGAATTTACCTGTATGCATTTGTAATTATGGACAATCACTTTCATCTGATCTGGCAGGTAAGAACTGGTCATAAAATGAAGGATGTTCAACGTGATTTTCTGAAATACACAGCCCAACAAATTAAGTTTTCAATAATTACCCATGAATCTGAAATGCTGAAGGAATTGCAAACTAATGGGGCAGATCGACGATATCAGTTTTGGCAAAGAAATTCTTTGAGTATTCCTCTTTATTCCAGATCTGTTTTTGAGCAGAAACTTGACTATATCTACCAAAACCCAGTAAAAGCAGGCATGGTTGCTGCGCCATGGGAGTATTACTATTCGTCGGCTGCTTTTTATTTTTTTGGTCAATCTGATTTTGATTTTCTATCGCATCATGTAAGCTGAGTGAGCTTTTGTTGGTGATAACACCAACAAAAGCTAGGGAATAAACAAAAACGAAAGCGAATATTATGCATGGGATATACCCCTCGCCCATGTCGGTGTTATCATGACATAAATTCTAAGGTTGTATGACATTTTGGAAATAATATCAACAATGGCCGGGCAGCCCTCTTTTCAATCGAGCAGGCCGGCTTTGAATGAAGCTTGAGATAAGCTATTTTTATTACCCTATTAAAAAAGACCTGGGCTTCATCACAAACTCAGGTATTGCTAAATCAACAACATAAAGCAATGCAAGACCTACTCTTTGATTTCATATCAAAATACATTTCTCTGACGGAGGAAGAAAAGAATGCAATAGTGTCGTTGGATATATTTCGTTCGGAAAAGAAGGGGACGGTTTTATTAAAGGCGGGACAGCGATCCAACGAGGTGCTCTTTGTATTAAAAGGTTGTATTCGGACTTATTACATTATCGATGGAGAGGAAAAATCAACCGCTTTTTACACAGAAATGGAAGGATTGACCCCTCATTGTGTCATGAACAAAGAACCTTCTGAGTACTATATAAGCTGTGTGGAAGACTCCATCTTAACAGTCTCCAATCCTGATATGGAAGCCGAGGTATTCGCCAAATTTCCAAAGTTTGAAACCCTCTGTAGGGTCTTGTCCGAGGAGCTTCTAGCCAAACAGCAGATCAATTTTGACCAGTTTAAAACTTCTTCACCCGAACAGCGCTATCTGAATTTATTGCATAAAAGGCCGGATCTCATTCAGCGCGTTCCACAGCACCAGTTAGCCAGTTATTTAGGCATCAAACCACAATCATTAAGCAGATTAAGAGCCAGAATTGTTGATAAAAGCAAGAGCTGAGCATCATTAGTTAACTTAAGTGAACGATTTCAGGCATGGAGCCAGGGTAATTTTGACGTATCGTTTAACAATCATCAAATGGTATGGAAAAGAAACTGGTATTAATTGGCTTGGTCGTAATGTTGATTAGCCCTTTTAAACTCAAAGCGCAATACAGAAAACAAGATAGTATCTATAAAAAGTGCTTTGTGGGTAGTACGTTATTTGTGCTGGGTAATCTGGACACTAAAAACAGACCCGATTTTGCACAACTAAACTTAGGTTATCGTATTACCGGAAAGGATGTGATTTCTTTAGAGCTAAAAACCTGGAAATATGGCTGGCCTCTAGGGATCCCTTTTGGCAGTTCTTTTGAATCACCGGAGGAAAAATTTCCCGGGTATATACGTGAATATGGATATGCCCTGGCTTATCAGCGATTTATTTGGAAAGGGCTGTTTGCAGCCGTTCACATAATGAATGCCTGGCAAACTTTTGTAGATGATGGCGGTCATAAGATTGATAATGGATTTCAGGTTTTCAATACTTACCGGGTGGGCTATCATGTCAGGCTTTTCAAAGACAGGTTTTTCATACAGCCATCTATTGCGGCCACTCATCGTCCCTATCATACAAAAATGCCGGAAAGCTTTAAGCAGGTAGACGATAGATGGGGGAAGTTCTTCTTTGGAGAACCGGGGATGCATTTCGGATTCAATTTTTAGTCCCTTGTATGTTGACTACGCAGGCCCGCTATCTTCCTGGTTGATGATGAGAGCGGTAAGTGTTTTGACGTAGTTGTGAACCTGGTGTATCGTGATATACATCATTTCTCTTATTCCTGATCTTCCCTAACTTTAGAATATGAGCTAAACCTAAAACGATGAGACTACTTCAGAACCTATTATTTGCGTTAGCGGTAACCGTATTCCTTTCCTCATGCAATAATTCAAAGGAGAAAATTCAATACGGCAAGGCCACACAAGAACTAATTCAACTTGTAGAAAAAGACGCGGAATTAAAAGAAATGCTGATTGCTTCCATTAATAAAGCCAGTCAGATCAATCCGGATCAAAATACCAATCCCGTTCAAAGCCTGGAAGATTACTATGAATTTGTTAGCTGGGCAGAAACTTCGATGCCGTGGGCGCTACTGAAAAAAGAGGAATACCCGGAGATATTTAATAACATTTTCCAATCCTTTGGGGCCTTCTACTTTATAATAGATCAACCGCTATCTCAATTGGAAGGTAAGGGACTCGTCAATAATTCGTTACAATATGCTGAGCCTTTCGCTTCCTGGCTGGTAACCTTCAGCAAATCATGGGGAAGCTTTTTGGATACGGAAGATTCCTGGAACAATGAATACTACATGATGGCTTTGAAAGACCCTAACTTTGGTCTCCAAAATGGTTGGTATGAAGATCCGTCAAATTGGAAAACCTTCAATGACTTCTTTGCAAGATATCTCAAGTCTCCGGAAGCACGTCCTATTGCATCTCCGGATGTGGATTCGATCGTAGTGGCATTCGCTGATTCTCAACCCATGGGAGTCTGGGCCATTGATAGCAGCTCCAACCTGGTGCGCAATGATGGAGTTCCGGTAAAATCGATGACTTTAAAATCTGTATCAAAGCTAATAGGAGAGGATAGTGAATATAAAGATGCTTTTGCCGGAGGTACTTTCACACACTCATTTTTGAATGTCAATGACTATCACAGGTATCATTTTCCAATGAGTGGGACGATCAGGGAGGCACGAATCATTCAGGGGATTAATCCGACCGGAGCAAAACTATGGTGGGACAGTGAAAATAAACGATATGCTTTCGATGCATCGGCTAAAACAGGATGGCAATCGGTTGAAACCAGGGGCTGTGTGATTTTGGAAACGAAGGAATACGGGATGGTAGCACTCATGCCGATTGGGATGGTGGCTGTTAGCTCCGTAAACCTGGAAGAAAATGTGATTCCTGGTACCCAGGTGGAGAAAGGGGATATGCTTGGGTATTTTGCTTTCGGAGGTTCTGATTTTGTGATGATCTTTCAGGATAAAGTTACCTTCACCATAGATGCACCCATGGAAGAAGGTAGTGATTCTTATAAACACATGTTAATGGGAGAGCGCCTGGGCTATCTTACCGGGAAATAAGGATAACAAATGATAAAATTTAAATGGAAGGGACTTTCTGTCAGCCTGTTTTTTGGAGGGTTCACCCTTTTGCTTGCGGAATGTAAGGTTGGGATCAATCAACAGTATGAGGTTTCGCTTCCTCTGGAGGTAGAGGAAGCGGGCTATCTATTAAAATGGAAAGACGATTTCAATACACTTAATCCTGAATACTGGACAGTAGGATTAAAGGATTCTATTTCCGGGGATATGGTTCCCGGTGCATCCGGCAGGTACTTGCTCAACGATTATTATGATGCCTACTATACAGAGGAGGATGTTTTCATTGAGAATGGCGAACTGGTACTGCAAAACCGGAAAAGGAAGATCGAAGGGGTAAGTCCTGAGGGTACTTTTCATTATACCTCGGGCTGGGTGATGTCGATGCATAAGGTATATTTCAATGAAGGGTACGTCGAGGTTAGAGCTCAGTTTCCCAGGGGTGACAAAGTATGGCCGGCAATCTGGCTGATACCTGAAGATCTAACCTGGTGCCCGGAGTGGGACCTTTTTGAATATTTTGGCTATCGAAGTGATTTAGGGTTTGATCAAATGGGAATGCATCAATGTTATTCTCGCTGGCCTGATGAGGAGTGGAAGGATTACTTTATCCCTGATTTTGATGAAAAACACCAAAACGAACAATGGCATGTCTATGGCTTTTTGTGGACTTCGGAGTATGCGGTGTGGTATCTGGATGGCAAGGAAGTTCGACGTTTATCTTCTCAGGGAATTTCGGATTGGCCCTCAAAGGATATGTACATTGTGCTCAACAACGGTACTCGCACCGAATCCCCTGATAGCGATACTGAATGGCCCAATTATTTTAGGATTGATTATATCAAATTGTTTGAAAAATGATTAGATCATGAATGATTAATCATTCGTGCTTCATGAAAAACAACCCATGATGCAATGATGGATTTTTTTCATATAACGTCAAGATGCCGAAGGTAATCAGCTAGCTAGTCCCATTCTAAAACTTATCCAATTTCCAATTGGAATCTCCTCTATCTATTCATTAGGGTTTACCGCATTCTTTTATAAATTATGAAAGCAATTGTTCATTAAGCAAGAATTAAAACGTGGTGAGATCTTATCTTATTATATGGGTCTGTTTTCAAGCCTTGAGTGCTTTTGGGCAGGAGCATTTGGATGTAGATCGACTAAAGTTCAAGCACATTAATCAGGGCCTTTTAAGCCCGCATGTTACTGCTGTTGTCGAGGATTTTCGGGGGTTTATATGGGTGGGGACGAGAAACGGATTGCATAGGTATTCCGGTGAAGGTTTTAAGGCCTATGAACCGGATGCACGCGATTCCCTGAGTCTGAGCTATGGATATGTTCATGACCTTTATGAGGACGACAACCGCAACCTATGGGTAGCAACCTATGGAGGGGGACTGCATCGTTTTGACTATGAAACAGAAACATTTGAATGTTTTCGGCATATCCAGGAGGATACCCTGAGTCTTCCGAGTGATTTTATTTATCAAATTCTGGACAATGGGAAGGGAAAGCTTGTGTTGGCTACCAATGTTGGGCTTGTTGTTTTTG
This sequence comes from Marinoscillum sp. MHG1-6, assembly GCF_024714475.1. GTDB lineage: Bacteria > Bacteroidota > Bacteroidia > Cytophagales > Cyclobacteriaceae > JAMZMI01. The sequence goes on from NZ_JAMZMI010000008.1 coordinate 9,222, forward strand.
ATATGAGCACCAAAAAAGTATTGCAATACCTACTTCCCAATCAGGTGGTAAGATCTGTAATGATGGATTCGGAAGGTGTTATTTGGGCGGGTGGTTATGAGTTATGGCGGTGCGAGTTTGATGCTTCAGGGAGTCTGGAAGTGAAAGAATATGACAAGGAGGTTCCCAGTAGTGATATTCGGAATATCGTCCAGGATAGTCATGGTGATCTGTGGCTGGCTACCTGGGATGCAGGGCTATATCGGATCAATCATAGAGATGGAACTTTTCGCAAGGTTCTTTTGCCCATTGAAGAAAGTATTAGCGAAGGCCGCAATTTGCTTTGTCTGAATGTTGATAGAAATGGAAACTTGTGGATTGGTTCCGAAAATGACGGGTTATACCTCTATGTTATCAACGAGGATCGGTGGCTTCAATATCAGCATATCAAGGAAGTTCCTACCAGCCTGGGATACAACTCTGTATTCGATATTTATGAAGATTCGAATGGTCGGGTTTGGGTTGGGCTATACAATGAAGGGCTCAATTTGGCAGACCCTTATCGAAAGAGATTTGAATTGATAAAGAATGATGGCTCCAGCCAATATTCTCTTCCCGATGGAAGCGTTAGTGCCTTTCTGGAAGTGGATGATCAACTTTTAATTGCTTCGGATGGTGGAGGGGTCAGCTTTTTTAATGAGGAGAAAGGAGTATTTCGAAGGTTAAGCAATGAAAACGGGCTCAAGAGTAACAAGGTGATCTCACTAGGTCAGACTGCGGATGGCAAAGTGATGATTGGCTCCTGGGGAAAGGGGCTTACATTGTACGACCCTGGTTCCGGTCGGTTTGAGTATTTCATGCATGACCCTCAGAATCCTCAGTCCATCGTTGATAATTATGTATATAGTATTTGTCCGGATGTACACCATCCCGGCCATTATTGGGTGAGCAGTTGGACCAGTGGTTTGGAACGGTTCGATTATCAGGCTGGAACCTTTCGACATTGGGGTTGGCATCATGAATCACAATACACCCCGGGGGATCCTAATATTTATCAAATCAGTTATGACAAAAATCAAAATTTGTGGTTAGCGACTAATAATGGCCTTAATAAGGGCATCTTCAATGCTGAAGAAGAGAGTCTGAAATTTGAAAAATTTCATCACGATGAAAATGATAGTGCCAGTCTTTCGGAAAACGCCATAAGTACTGTTTTATCCGATAGCAAGAATAGACTTTGGGTGGGCAGCAACTCTACTGGCCTGAATCTTTATTTAACTGAGAGTGGTGCATTTCGCAGATGGGATAAGAGCGATGGGATTTCCGGTAATGAAATTCATGGTATTCTGGAGGATTCCAAAGGGGATTTGTGGATCTCAACAAATGAGGGAATTACACAAGTCACGTTACAGGGAGTCGAGCCGGAAACGCTTCAGTTGACCTTTCAAAACTATGATGCCAGCGATGGGTTGCAGGCTGGATCTTTTCATCCCAATAGTTGCTACGTTACCCATGATGGGCGATTTGTCTTCGGAGGGCAAAAAGGAATGAACATTTTTTATCCGGAGCAGATCAAAATGAATAAGAAGGCACCGAAAGTATATTTGGTTGACTTTAAGTTGGCAGGAAAAAAAGTGGTTTTTGGGGAAAGCTCAGTTTTGCCTAAACATATCAGCTTCAATCCCACTATCGAGCTTGAGTACGATCAAAACTTCTTTTCTTTTGAATTTGTGGCATTGAATTATACCAATCCTTCCAAGACAAAATATGCTTATCAGATGGTAGGGGTAGATAAGGATTGGGTGTTTACTTCAGGCAATGAAGCTAATTATACAACTGTTCGTCCGGGCGACTATCTTTTCAAGGTTAAAGCTTCCAATGGAGACGGAGTGTGGAATGAGGAGGGAGCCCAATTGAGATTAATCGTATATCCACCATTCTATGAAACCTGGTGGTTTAGAGGTTTTGTGGTGGTCCTCCTTATTCTGTCTGCGACCATCATTTTTAGAATCCGGACCAACAGCATTATCCGATCAAAAAAGCTTTTGGAAGTGAGGGTGAAGGAGCGCACCAGGGAATTGTCTGAAGCCCTATCAGAGTTGAAAGGGACCCAACATCGATTGGTTCAGGCTGAAAAGATGAGTGGGCTGACAACACTTGCTTCCGGGCTTGCACATGAGCTTAATAATCCATTTAATTATATCATAGGAGCTTCTACGATACTTAAAGATGATGAAATGGATAATGAAAGCAGGCTCACAGCACTCAATATGATGGATGAAGGAATTGGGCGGTCTACGAAGATCATTAAGAGATTGACACGACTAACCAATACGGGGTCTATTGAGCGTCAGGAGGTGAGATTATCAGAGATGGTTGCGTCATCTTTTGCAGATCTTGCGGAGACAAACGAAAAGGTACTGATTAGGATTGAGCATGAGAAAGACCACGTAATGAGACTGCCTGATGCGGGTTTATCTCAGATAGTCAGAAATATTGTTCGAAATGGGATTTACGAAGCTGAAAGGCACTATGATGGAATACAACCTACCGTTAGGATTCAAACACGATTGGAGAGTGAGAACGAAGAAACCTGGTTATATATAGAGGTTGAAAATACGGGACCTTTGATCAAAGAGGATCAGATGAATAAACTTTTCGAGCCCTTTTATACTACAAAGCCTCCCGGAGACGGCGCTGGTTTAGGACTAACCGAATGTTATTTTCTACTTGAGCATTATGGGGGGAATATTACGGTCACTAATACGGATGGAGGAGTACGTGTTACCGTAAGACTACCGGTAGAAGAGTAGTGAATACTAAAGGTTTGACCCTAATAGCAGCGCAGGAAAAGCTTTTTCACCTGCTAGTCAATGGGGTAAAATACCAACAAAAAAGGCTTCCATTTGGAAGCCTTTTTCTATTAATAGCTATTCTGTTCTTACTTAGAAGCAATGTATTGAAGTAGCTCAACCACTTTTGTTGAGTAACCCCACTCATTGTCATACCATGAAACAACTTTCACGAATTTTGGAGTCAACTGGATACCAGCACCCGCATCGAAGATTGAGGTTCTGCTATCACCGATGAAGTCGTTAGAAACAACTGCATCTTCAGTGTAACCAAGAATTCCTTTCAAAGGACCTTCTGATGCTTCTTTCATAGCAGCACAGATCTCTTCGTAAGTAGTTTCAGTTTTCAGCTGAGCAGTAAGGTCAACAACAGACACATCAGGAGTAGGAACTCTGAATGCCATACCAGTCAATTTACCATTCAACTCAGGAATCACTTTACCTACGGCTTTAGCAGCACCAGTAGATGAAGGGATGATGTTCTGACCAGCACCTCTACCACCTCTCCAATCTTTCATAGAAGGACCGTCAACAGTTTTCTGAGTAGCAGTTGTAGCGTGTACAGTAGTCATCAAACCAGACTCGATACCGAATTTATCATTCAACACCTTAGCGATAGGTGCAAGACAGTTAGTAGTACAAGATGCGTTTGATACGAAAGTCATATCAGAAGTGTAAGTATCATGATTCACACCCATTACGATCATTGGTGTATCGTCTTTAGAAGGTGCAGACATGATCACTTTTTTGGCACCTGCTTCGATGTGACCCTGAGCAGACTCTTTTGTCAGGAACAATCCTGTAGATTCAACAATGTATTCAGCACCAATATCACTCCACTTAAGGTCAGCCGGGCTTCTTTCAGCAGTTACTCTGATAGCCTGACCATTCACAACCAATTTACCATCTTTCACTTCCACATCTCCTTTAAACTGACCATGTGTGGAATCATACTTTAACATGTAGGCCATGTAATCAACGTCGATAAGGTCGTTGATACCCACTACTTCAATGTTCGGATTTTCTACAGCAACTCTGAAAACGAGTCTTCCGATTCTACCGAATCCATTAATCCCGATTTTTACTTTTGACATGATGGTAATTTTAAGTGTGTATAATAATTAGACCGCAAATTTATAATTCTCCTTGTCAGAAACAAACCTAAATGACTGCAATAAAACAAGTTAAAGTACATTAATTCCCTAAGCCTAGCTACATATGATGATCCTTGAGAAATTCAAAACAGGGGTATTAATATTATGTAAACGTTTGTTTGGCCTAATAAGCTGATAATTGCAATTAACGTTGAGTTTCAAACTCTCAAATTATTTTCAAATAATTTTTAAGAGGGTTTGTAAATATTCTGATTACTTCTATTTTTGCACCACCAAAACAAAACGAGCTGACAAAAATCAGCAAGTTTTAAACAAAATGGTCCGTTCGTCTAGGGGTTAGGACGCCAGGTTTTCATCCTGGTAACAGGGGTTCGATTCCCCTACGGACTACTAAAAAGCCTCTTAGGATATCCTAAGAGGCTTTTCTTTTTTAGTTCAATTCTGAACTGATGAAAATCATACTGCATTATTTCGGATAATATTGTCCGTAATTATTTCTTCCACTAGCTTAGTCCTTAAATAACAGCCAATATGTTTTCGAAAGCTTGTGAGTATGCCCTCAAAATCATGATCTATTTATGCTCCGTGCAGGAAGATGGCAAACGCGCAGGCTTGAAGGATATTGCAGAAGCCATTGCATCACCGGAGGCCTTTACGGCCAAAATATTGCAACAGTTGGTACGCAATAGGCTATTACATTCCGTAAGAGGTCCGAGCGGTGGTTTTGTTTTGAGGAAGGAGCCCATTCCACTCATCGATGTGGTTGTGGCAATTGATGGTGAAGGCCTGGTGAAAAATTGTGTGCTGGGATTGGAAGAATGCTCTAAAGATCGACCATGTCCGGCCCATGAAAAGTTTTCAGCCGTGAGGGATCACCTGACCGGTGTACTGACTTCTACGATGCTGACGGATTTGAAAGGAGGGATCATTCAGGGAAACAGTTTCCTGAAGTTGTAAAAATTTTAAATAAAAAAGGATAAAAAGGTCTTAAAATCTTTAATTATGAAAAACCTAGCTCAGTCTAAAGTAGGGCAGATTGTTGCCGCCAATTATCGGACATCCACCGTATTCACAGCCCACAACATTGACTTCTGCTGTGGTGGCGGAGTCACTTTGGAACAGGCATGTAAAGACAAGAATGCTGATCTCAATGAAGTGTTGCGTGAACTGGAGGATTCGTTCAAAACTCGTGATACCAACGACTACCAGGGCCTCCAACCGGATGGTCTGGTAAAAATGATCACCAATGTCCACCATAGCTATGTCTCAGCCACCATACCCGCCCTCGAGGTATATCTGGGCAAGCTCTGCAGGGTGCATGGGGAGCGACATCCTGAACTGCTACAAATAGCCGATCTGTTCAAAGAGGGTTCTCGCGCCCTTCTTGACCATATGAAAAAGGAAGAATTGGTTCTCTTTCCATATATCCTGGCCATGGTTGAAGCTAAGAAAAATGGTTTTTCGCTTTCCAAACCTCATTTCCAAAATGTAGAAAACCCTATACAGGTTATGGAACATGAGCACGATCAGGAGGGTATGCGGTTCCGCATCATTAACGAACTGTCAAACAACTATGAATGTCCTCCTGATGGCTGTCAAACCTACCGGGTGACCTACGCTATGCTCAAGGAATTTGAAGAAGACCTTCACAAGCATATACATCTGGAGAACAATATTCTGTTCCCGGCAGTGCGAAAGCTTTTTCAAGAATTTGAATTCGAATGAACAGTGATAAACCTAAAAATTGAAATCATGAAATACTTAATAACCCCTGTTTTGATCTTGACACTTTTGATCTTGTTCTCGTGTGGAGGAGGAGGCAAAAGCAAAATCGAGCAGATAAAACAACAATCTACGGTGGAGCCGGCTGATCCCTATGATTTGTGGCAATCTAATCATGGAGTCGGTCCTGTTCAGGCCTTTGAATTGCCAGCAGAAATTGACCAGGTACTCGTCAGTTCCGGTCAGGAAATCTATGAATCCAAATGTACTGCCTGCCATAAGGTGGATAAGAGATTCATCGGTCCGGCACCAACGGGTATTCTTTCCAGGCGCACTCCCGCATGGATCATGAATATGATACTGAACCCTGAAAACATGGTTCAAAAGGATCCTATTGCAAAAAAACTACTGATGGAATTTAACGGATCACCCATGGCCAATCAGAACCTCACCAATGAGGAAGCCAGGGCGGTATTAGAATACTTCAGAACCTTATAACTCAAATCAACTATTCTCATGAAAACTTTAGCATCAAATTCCTTAATCTTTCTTCTGATACTGGGAATGTGGTCATGTACACCCCCTAAAGAAGGAGAGTCATCAACGAGTAACTCTGCTGCGGTCTCCACCCATCCGAAAGGTCAGGCCTCGGTTTCAGATGATGTATCTGATAAAAATATCCTACAGGTAGCCGTCTCTTCCGAAGCGCATTCAACGCTGGTTGCAGCAGTGGAAGCCGCACAAATAGAACACGTGCTCGTCAATGCCGGTCCACTGACGGTTTTTGCCCCAACTAATTCTGCTTTTGAGGCATTGCCTGATGGAACAGTAGAGAACTTGTTAAAACCCGAAAATAAGGGCCAGTTGGCCAACATTCTCACTCGTCATGCGGCACCTGGATCATATGATATTGAAGCGCTTAAAAAGGAAGCCCGAAAAGGAAGAAAACTATACATGGCCACCGGTGATTACCTCGAGGTGGTCGTGGATGGAGATAATGTGAGCGTAGGCGGAGCAGCTATTGTTGCTACAATCCCTACTTCAAACGGCATTATCCATGTCGTGGAACAAGTGATTTTACCAAACTAGTACTTAACCAACATTCTCATGAAAACAATACTAAAAGGATCGCAATTGTGGCTCATGGGCCTTGCTATCATGGTCATGTCTTGTGGCCAATCCAATAATCAAAACACCGGAGCGCTCGGTAGCAATATTGCTGAGAGGGTATATGTGGCTCCGGGGGAGCATGATGAATTTTATGCGTTTGTATCAGGAGGGTTTAGTGGCCAATTGGCTGTACACGGTCTGCCATCCGGACGGTTGTTCCGCGTCATACCGGTATTCTCACAAGATCCCGAAAAAGCGTTTGGCTATAACGAGGAAACCAAACCGATGCTCAACACTTCATTCGGTTTTGTTCCCTGGGATGACGCCCACCACCCCGACCTTTCTCAAACGAATGGTGAAATTGACGGACGTTGGTGCTTTATCAATGCAAACAATACCCCACGAATTGCCAGGATCAGTTTGTCCACTTTCGAAACGGAAGAGATCATTGAGTTGCCCAACAGTGCCGGTAATCACAGCTCGTCATTTGTGACTGAAAATACCGAATACATCGTGGCCGGAACGCGATTTTCCGTACCTGTGCCTCAACAGGACATTTCGATCAACGAGTATAAAGGCAAATTCAAAGGAGCGATGTCATTTATCAAGGTGGATCCAAATACCGGGCGTTTTAACCTGGAATTTCAAATTATGATGCCGGGCTTCGACTATGACCTTGCCCACCCGGGAAGAGGTAAATCCCATGGTTGGATGTTTTTCTCAACATACAACACAGAAGAAGCCAATACACTGCTTGAAGTCAATGCATCACAGAACGATAAGGATTTTATCGCGGCTATTAACTGGAAAAAAGCAGAAGAGCTCATAGCTAATGGGGATTTTGAAACGATGAATGTGGAGTATGCTCATAATGTTTACGATGAGGCCACACACTCTGCTACCTCAACTATCAAAAATGAGGTGAAGGTGATTGATCCGTCAAAATATCCGGGACTGGTCTATCTACTACCCACTCCCAAATCTCCACATGGATGTGATGTGGACCCTACTGGTGAATACATTGTTGGAAGTGGTAAACTATCTGCCAGTCTCACCGCGCATTCTTTTACCAAAATGTTGGCAGCGATCGAAAATCAAAAATTCGATGGAGACGTGTACAATATTCCCATTATCAACTATGATGATGTCGTGGGAGGTGTCGTACAGCAAGCGGGTCTGGGTCCATTGCATACAGAGTTTGACGGAAAGGGATTTGGGTATACCACCTTCTTTATTTCATCAGAAGTCGTGAAATGGAAAGTAGGAACCTGGGAAGTGGTGGACAGACAACCTACTTACTATTCAGTGGGCCACCTGATGATTCCCGGAGGAAATTCCAGAAAACCTTTTGGTAAGTACGTGCTGGCCATGAATAAAATCACCAAAGACAGGTACTTGCCTACGGGCCCTGAATTATGTCAATCCGCTCAGCTCTATGATATTTCAGGTGAAAAAATGGAACTACTACTGGACTTCCCAACCATTGGTGAGCCGCACTATGCTGCAGGTTGTCCGGCGGATTTGATCAAGCCCAATCAGAAAAAAATATTCAGATTGGAAGACAATCTGCATCCCTATGCAGCCAAAAGCGAGAAAGAGGCTCGTGTAGAGCGAGATGGAAATGAGGTACATATCTACATGACCACCATCAGGAGTCACTTTGCACCGGATAATATTGAAGGTGTCAAAGTGGGTGACAAGGTGTACTTCCACGTCACCAATCTGGAACAGGATTATGATGTGCCGCACGGAATATCCATGATTGGGGCGAATACTTCGGAGTTACTCATTATGCCGGGACAGACAGAAACATTTGTCTGGAAGCCCAAAAGAGTAGGAGTATGGCCCTTTTACTGTACAGATTTTTGTTCGGCGCTTCACCAGGAAATGCAGGGATACGTAAGGGTCTCTGACAAAGATGCCGACGTTCCATTGAGTTGGAGCCTCGATGGAGAATAATAGAAAGTTGATCTGTCAATAGGCAGGAAGATATGGCCGCCGAAGGCGGCCATATCTCCAAACTAAAACTAGAAGTCATGAAACGGTCTAAACTATACATGCTGGTTGGGGCATTGCTACTCGCAAGTTTGTTTGTGCTGCCGCTGTGGAACATCACCCTGGAAGCACCTCAGTATCCTACCCCGATAGGGATGAACATTTACATCACCAGGTTTACAGGTGTGGGAGAAAATGACATTCGGAACATCAACATCATGAACCATTATGTAGGTATGAAGGAAATCCCGGAGGTGATTCCGGAATTTACGATTTTCCCCTACTTCGTTGGTGGGATGATCTTATTGGGCCTTCTTTTCGCATTGATTGGTAATCGTAAACTTTACATTACGTGGTTTGGCCTTATGATCCTATTGGGCACATTGGCCATGTACGATTTTTACCAGTGGGAGTACGACTACGGACATGATCTTAAAGCCAATGCTGCTATTAAATTCACAGATGCAGACGGCAATCCCATGACCTACCAGCCTCCACTTATCGGAGCGAAAAGGATACTCAATTTCAGGGCGATATCCATGCCCAGAATTGGAACCTACCTCATGGTTTTGGGAATGGCCCTCTCGGTACTGGCCTTCATCCAACATAAAAAAGAGTCTGCCGGCAAACTGTCAGCAGTATTGATATTGGGCTTCCTGGTAACAGGCGTATGGTCGTGCGAGGTGAAACCCCAAAAGATCAACTATGGTACAGATGCCTGCGATTTCTGCAGAATGACCATCGTGGACCGCCAGCATGCGGCACAACTGGTCACAGAAAAAGGTAAGGCCTATAAGTATGATGCCATTGAATGCATGATGAACGACCTGAAGAAATGGGATCGTCCGGCGGTTGCCTTCTACCTGGTGGCTGACTATGCCAATCCGGGGGTGCTGACTGATGCCAGGGAAGCACATTTCCTCATTAGCGAGTCGATTCCCAGTCCGATGGGGGCATTTTTGACTGCATTCGCTTATGAGACAGCCCGGGCAGACACGTTTGATTCTGTAGGTGGTGAATTACTCTATTGGTCGGAACTGAAGAGTGAATTTGATCTAACTAACTAAAAAATAACAGGATATAGCTTCGGATTGATTCATGTTTTGAACCCCGTATTGGGAATGCATGATTGAGCTATTTTCTCCAATCTAAGCCATCCGTTTTTTTGTATAAATTTTGAAACAGTTATGTTTCTCCGAATTACCATATCCAATATTTTGCTGATGGTTTTCCTCTCGGGGATCTGCAGGGAAATTGTCGTTTCTCCTCAAGAGGGTCTGATTTCACTAAAGCAGGCTATTGAGATGGCTAACCATGGCGATACCATCAGGGTAAAACCAGGAACCTACGAGTGCAGAAATCTATTCATTGAGAAACCACTCACCCTTATCGGAGAAAAAGGTGCTGTTCTGGATGGTGGAAATGAAAGTTATGTACTGAAGCTATTAGCAGATAATATCACTATTGAAGGCTTTGAGATTAACAACTCAGGGAAAAGCTATACGAAAGATTACGCAGCCATTTACGTTTCCGGCACTTCAGGCTTCCGGATAATTGCTAACAAAATAGACCAGTCATTTTTTGGAATACTGGTAGAGAAATCAAGAAATGGATTGATCCGTGATAACAGGGTGAACGGAAATGCCAAAAGGGAAGACGAGTCAGGTAATGGCATCCATTTATGGCACTGCGACAGCGTAAAAATTACTAATAATGAGGTGTCCGGAATGCGAGATGGGATTTACCTGGAGTTTGTGAGTGCCAGCCAGGTTACCCAAAACCATACCCATGCAAATGTCCGCTATGGCCTTCATTTTATGTTTTCAAGCCATGATGATTACGTCGGCAACACTTTTGAAAACAATGGGGCAGGGGTGGCAGTCATGTTTTCGAAATGGATCCGGATGGAAAGCAATAACTTCATCAAAAACTGGGGAACGGCTTCTTACGGACTTTTATTGAAAGAAATATATGACGGTGAAGTGATCAATAATCGATTCGAGGAGAACACCATGGGCATTTATGTGGATGGGTCGTCCCGTGTCAACTACCTCAATAATACCTTAAAACAAAATGGATGGGCTATTAAGGTTTCAGGAGGCTGTTATTCCAATCAGTTCAGTCATAACAACTTCATTGGAAATTCCTTTGATATCTCTTACAACTCCCGGATGAATGACAACACTTTTCATGGTAATTTCTGGAGTGAGTACACTGGATATGATCTTGATAAAGACGGAAAAGGGGACATTCCATACCGACCGGTGAAGTTGTTCTCCTACATCGTCAATCAGACGCCGGAGACCATCGTGTTGCTAAGAAGTCTGTTTGTAGATATTATTAATTTTTCAGAGAAGGTCTCACCGGTCTTTACGCCCGATGACCTTGTCGATGATTCACCTTCAATGAAAATGTTCTTATGATTGCTGTTCAACACATAGGAAAATCATTCGGGAAACTGACCGTATTAGATGATATCAGTTTTGAGGTGAACAACCCCGGAATTTTTGCTGTGCTGGGACCAAACGGGTCCGGGAAGACCACTTTTCTGAAGATTTTACTGGGAATGGTGATCCCGGAAACAGGTAAAATGCTATTTGATGGAAAAGACATTTCCAGATCGTTTAAATACCGAAACAAAATTGGCTACTTGCCCCAGGTCGCTCAGTTTCCAGATAACCTCACCGTTGTGGAGATTATCAATATGATCAAAAATATTCGTCAGCAGCCTGCCCATTCGGAGCAATTAATCTCACTGTTTGGGTTAGCTAAATCCCTGGACAAGAAACTGGGAACACTTTCCGGTGGCACCCGCCAAAAGGTCAATATTGTGCTCACATTCATGTTTGATAATCCGGTGATCGTACTGGATGAACCAACCGCGGGACTTGATCCTGTTTCCCTTATCAAGCTCAAGGATCTGATCCAACAAGAGAAAAACGCAGGGAAGATCATCCTGATCACCTCCCACATCATGGGCCTGGTAGAAGAGCTTGCTGATGAGATCATCTTTTTGCTTGAAGGTCAGATTTTTTTCAAGGGGACTTTAGAAGATCTGAAATCAAAAACCGGCAGCGAGGACCTTGAACACTCGATCGCGACAATTTTAGAACCATGATCAAGATTTTGAAATATAGTTTCTCTGACCTGATCCGTAGCAGATGGAGTTATATCTACCTGGTTTTCTACCTGATCCTTGGTTTCTCCCTGCTGTTTCTAAATAATGATTTGTCCAAGGCGATCATAACGCTCATGAACATCATCGTGGTGCTTACTCCTATGATAGGAACCATATTCGGTGTCATGTACTTCTATAATTCCCGCGAGTTTACAGAACTGTTACTAGCTCAGCCGGTCAGAAGATCGCGCATCTTTTTGGGGCAGTACCTGGGAATTTCCATCTCGTTGGCGCTTAGCCTTACCATGGGCCTTGGGATACCATTTCTGATCTATGGCATCTTTCAATCTCCTGAGATATTCAATTTTCTCATGTTACTGGTTTCGGGGACCTTTCTCACTTTCATTTTTGTCGCGCTATCGATCAATATTGCCCTGTTCAACACCAATAAAATCAAAGGCTTTGGATACGCCATCCTCATGTGGCTGTTCTTTGCGGTGATCTATGATGGATTGTTTCTCATATCCCTGGTGGTTTTTAATGACTACCCTTTGGACAACCTGGCATTGACAGCCAGCTTTCTAAACCCCATTGACCTGTCAAGGATCATGATCTTATTAAAACTGGATATTTCTGCCCTGCTTGGTTACACTGGAGCCCTTTTTCAAAAATTCTTTGGTACCGGGACAGGACTTCTAAGCTCGATTGCCATGTTGCTCATATGGGTCATGATTCCCATATTCACAATGGTCAAAAAATCTGAAAGAAAGGATTTCTAACCAGGTCTTCGGCAGAACAAAAGATCGCATTTTGGTTCAGAATTGCTTTAATTGCTCTCCTCAGAGTCACCGTAGGGACTCTTCGCCCATGGCGGGTGTTAACACTGGACGAATAAACCGCCTTTCGGGATGTTTGGATAAATTGTCACGTTATTTCGCATATGTGAGGCGATGTTACCTATGCGGTTGTTAGCTTGAATATCATTCTAGATGAAAGAATTAGCCATCAAAATAAAAACGGTTTATGTCCCGTTCTTGATGATCGCAATCTCAACGATCATTATCTATTCGCTTTTGACGGGATAAAAAAGAAAAGCAGCCAATTGGGCTGCCTCCCCGGCATTTGCCGCTTATGTTCCTATTAGTTATTCTCTATTATCTAAAAAATGGAGCATTTTCTCGAACTGACGGGTTTTTGCTGTTATTAAAATCCTTTATAATTATAAAATTTAATGTTTTGAATGGTAAAGTTAAATGTCTCATCTTGTTTCTATGTTGTCGCAGGCTTTTCTGCCAACTTTTCCTTCAGAACTACATTCAAAATCACCCCCAATAACACCAACCCCATACCTGCATAAGTCATCCAGTTGAAGGTTTCATCAAAAAGAAACCAGCCGAAGAGCAATGCATAGACAAGTCCCACGTAGTTCAATATTGAAATTTTTGAGACCTCTTCGCTTTGGTAGGCTTTAGTCAGAAAATATTGTGCGATCTGCGTGCAGATGCCTACCCCTAATAGTACGACCCAATCCCATCCCTGTGGCTGGACCCAAACAAAGACGGACCAAATAGACGCGATAGGCAGTACGACCAAAGGAAAGTAGAAGATGATCACCAAGGGATGCTCTGAGGTCTTAAGTTTTCTGACAAAGTTGTAGGCCAGTCCGGTTCCCATGGCGGAGGCAATGCCGATTAGGAGATGTGTGGTCGACATGCGTGCATCAAAGCCCTGAACGATGATCACACCTACAAAACTCATAAGGAAGAATATCCACTGGAAGCTCGCCACTTTCTCTTTTACCAGGTAAATACCCAAAATGGTGGCAAAAATCGGCGCTATATACTGAAGCGTAGCCGCAGTGGCCAGTGGGATTTCCTGAAGTAGCCAAAAGTAGGTGATGAGTGCAAATGCTCCGGCGGACCCCCTAAGGATCAACACGGGTTTATTATTTCCCCAGACGCTGACTTTCTGCTTGTTGAGGTAATACAAACAAATGCTGATAGAAATAATGCATCGAAACAGGATGATCTCTATAGCCGGAATGTGAGGAACCAGCTTCACACATACTTTCATCACCACAAAAACGAAGGTGGCGATGAGCATATATTGTACTCCTTTGGAAAAGAACATGCTATTTTTCTATGATGCCGTCGGAAATTACCAGCTTGCGGTCAGCCATGTCGGCAAGGGCCTCATTGTGAGTCACAATTACAAACGTCTGACCTAATTGATCTCTCAGGTCGAAGAACAACTGGTGCAATTCATCAGCATTTTTGGAATCAAGGTTACCACTTGGTTCATCTGCAAAAACAATGGAGGGGCTATTGATCAAGGCCCGGGCTACTGAAACCCTTTGTTGTTCTCCACCGGATAAAGCACCTGGTTTATGATCTGCTCGTTCGGATAAATTCAAAATTTTCAACAACTCATTAGCGCGGGCTTTCACCTGCTTTTCAGACCGTCCTCCGATGAGTCCGGGGATACATATGTTTTCCAATGCCGTAAACTCTGGAAGCAGATTGTGGAACTGAAAAATGAATCCGATTTCCTTATTTCTGAAAGCAGCTAATTGTTGTCTTTTGAGATTAAACACATCCGAATCATTGATTTTCAGCGTGCCCTGATCCGGTCGGTCCAGTGTACCCAGAATGTGCAACAAGGTGCTCTTGCCTGCCCCTGATGATCCAACGACAGATACCACTTCTTTTGGAGCGATAGAAAGTTCGATGCCTTTCAGTACCGGAAGTGATCCGTAGGCCTTGAAAATACCTTGAGCTTTGAGCATGCTGCAAATATAGAGACTGGATTTTTTAACCAAACCAATTGTTTCAATTCTTGAAAAACCAAGCCTTATGGCGTACATTCGCACCGGAAAAATGCATGGGAGTAAGCATCTTTATTCTCAGTATTCATCAAATTCAAACTCAAATCCATGAATATCCACGAATACCAAGCCAAAGAAATCCTAAAAGGATATGGTGTGACTATCCAGGAAGGGATCGTAGCTGACACCCCTGGAGCGGCCCTGGAAGCAGCAAAAGAACTTAACAAACAAACTGGTACCTCATGGTACGTGGTTAAAGCACAGATCCACGCTGGTGGACGCGGAAAAGGTAAAATCAACGAGACAGGATCTAATGGTGTTGTGCTTGCGAAAAGCCTTGAAGAGGTAGCTCCTAAGTCGGAGGCTATCCTTGGCGGAACTTTGGTGACACACCAGACTGGTCCGGAAGGTAAGAAAGTAAGTAAGGTGTTGATCGCCCAGGATGTATACTACCCTGGTGATTCAGAGCCTAAAGAATATTATTTGTCTATCCTTTTGGACAGAGCTAAAGGTTGCAATGTGATCATGGCTTCTACAGAAGGAGGTATGGACATCGAAACAGTCGCAGAGGAAACTCCCGAGAAAATTGTAAAGGAGTGGATCGATCCTGCGATTGGTTTGCAAGGTTTCCAGGCGAGAAAAGTAGCGTTCGCGTTAGGTCTGGAAGGTGAGGCGTTCAAAGGAATGGTGAAATTCATCTACGCACTTTACAATGCGTACCTGGGCACCGATGCATCTCAGTTTGAGATCAACCCGGTATTGAAAACTTCTGATAACAAAATTCTAGCTGTTGATGCGAAGGTAAATCTTGATGACAATGCCTTGTACAGACACAAAAACCTTGCTGAGCTAAGAGATATCAGCGAAGAAGATCCTTTGGAGGTTGAAGCTGGTGAAAGCGGTCTCAACTACGTAAAGCTTGATGGTAACGTAGGATGTATGGTAAACGGTGCCGGACTTGCGATGGCTACCATGGATATCATTAAGCTTTCTGGTGGTGAGCCTGCAAACTTCCTTGATGTAGGGGGTGGGGCAAACGCCCAGACGGTAGAAGCTGGTTTCAGAATTATCCTGAAAGACCCTAACGTAAAAGCAATCCTTATCAATATCTTCGGTGGTATCGTAAGATGCGACAGAGTAGCGAATGGTGTTGTGGAGGCGTATAAAAACATTGGTGAAATCAATGTGCCGATTATTGTTCGTCTACAAGGAACCAACGCTGAAGAAGGAGCCAAGATCATTGATGAGTCTGGCTTGAAAGTAGTTTCAGCTGTTGTATTGAAAGACGCTGCACAGAAAGTAAAAGAAGTATTGGCTTAAGCTAAAAACTTAATCTATCAAATAGGAAAGCCCCTTGAGTAATCAAGGGGCTTTTTTTGTGAAAAAAGTTTAGAGGAGCTAATTATTCAGCAGGGTTTGAAGATTTTCATCGCAATGCAATTGCAACAGAGCAGGTGAATGGGATGAAACAAAATTTTTGTGGGGAGATTGTATTCCTCCCAAAACATACACTCTAGTCATGACATGACAGACTCTAGCGCTAATAAAGGAAATCAACCCCCGACTTTTCAAACAGTCTCCTGCTATCTGGCATAGAGGAATTGGGCATTGAAGGAATTTCCGGAATTACTTCACAGCCTTGATTTTTGCTAGCTTTTTATGGGGACGCCTAGTCCAATGGAAAAGTAGTAGCAAAATCAACGACCTGAGGCAATCCCTTCGTATTAGGAAAGAGGGATGAATGCTAATCCAGATATATGATCATTATCAAAACGAACTTTTTAAAGCTACTCTATAAAAATATGGCTTGATCCCCATTATCTCATTGGTGTTTGCAAATGTCAGTCGCAACTGGGTTGGTATTGTGCTGCAATTTTGATGGATAAGTGATAATCGAATTCCTTCAATAGTGTTCGTTTCCGATCACTATTTTGAGGCTAAATGTTCGGTTTTAGAACTTAAAAGGACCATCCCAATGGTCTGCTTAGACGCCACTCTGTTGATGAAAATGTGCCTTTATTTCAATTAACAGCCTTTTGCGTACTTGATCCATCGGTCGATTAGCAGGAGTATTTTGATTTGGCATTATATTTTCCATGTTGATGATAATTACTCATATTAGCTATGCTCAAAAATTACCTTAACATCGCCATCAGGAACCTGACCAAACACAGGTTTTACTCCATTATCAATATTCTTGGTCTTTCGATTGGACTGAGCTGTTTTCTTTTTATTGCTCTTTTCGTTCAGGATGAGCTGACCTACGATAAGCACATTGAGAACCAGGAGAACATCTATCGGTTCGATTTCAACGGGGTATTGAATGGAAATGATTTCAATACTGCATTGATGTGTGCGCCTGCCTCTCAAACGATGATTGATGAGTTCCCTGAAGTGGAGGATGCCTTTCGTTTTAGGGTGACCGGCAGCTGGTTTTTGAAGCAGGAAGGAACAATGGAAACGTTCAAACTGCAATCAAAAGATATTACCTATTCAGATCCCAACTTCTTTAAGTTTTGGAAAACAAAGATGATCAAGGGGGACCCTGAAACATGCCTTAGCAGACCAAATACTGTTGTATTAGATCAAACGATGGCTAGGAAGGTGTTCGGTGATATTGACCCTATTGGAAAGACGGTAGTGTTGGATAACCGGGATAAGTATGAGGTGACAGGGGTTTATCAGGACCTTCCCAAGAATTCTCATTTTCATTTTAGGGTGATGCTGACCATGCTGGATAGAGAGGAGGCCTATGCACCAATGTGGCTGGGATTCAACTTCAATACCTATTTAAAATTTAAGGATGGGGCCGATATTGCCGCTTTCGAGTCCAAGCTACCGGAGCTGGTCACCACGAAAATTGGTCCGGATCTGGAAAAATATATGAACACCAGCTTCGAAGAAATGGTGGAGTCTGGTAATAAGTTTGGCTTTTATATCATACCCCTTGCCGACATCCATTTGGGTTCCAATAAGCTAGGGGAAATTGAGACAAACGGGGACTTAAAGTACATCTACATTTTTTCAGCCATTGGCGTTTTCATCCTTTTGCTTGCTTGTATCAACTTTATGAATTTGGCTACTGCCCGATCTGCCGGAAGGGCTAAAGAGGTGGGAATACGCAAAGTAATGGGAGCAGTCCGGGGACAACTGGTTCGGCAGTTTCTATCAGAGGCGGTTATTATCAGCCTGATCTCAACAGTGCTTGGATTGTTCATCTGTTCCATGCTGATGCCTTACTTTAACGCTATTTCGGGCAAGCACCTGGCTACCGAGGCATTGTATTCACCTGAGTTTCTTGTCATCATCCTGATAATTTCTCTAATGGCAGGCATGTTGGCTGGAAGTTACCCGGCGTTTTACCTTTCCAGGTTTCGACCGGCAGAAACTTTGAAGGGGCGATTGAATCTGGGCATGAAAAGCGGACGACTTAGAAGTGTTTTGGTCGTTGTTCAGTTTGTTATATCAATCACCATGATCATTGGCACTGCCATTGTCTATGATCAGCTTTCCTTTATTCAAAATACAAGGCTCGGGTTTAATAGAGAACAAGTGATTGCGGTCGATGATGTTTGGATACTCGGGGATAAGGAGAGCGCATTCAAGGAAGAGGTGATTAGGGATTCAAGAATTTCTTCCGGGGCACTAGCTTCTTTTGTACCGATTGGTTCAGACGGCAATAACAGTGTTTACTGGAAAGGCAATGCTGCCAATCAGGAAGACTCCTACGTGATCAATCATCGTCGAGTGGATTATGACTATGTGCAGACCATGCAAATGAAGTTGGTAGCCGGGCGAAATTTTTCTCGAGAATACGGTTCCGATTCTTTGTCGATTATAGTCAATGAATCCCTGGTCAAACAAATGGGCATAAAGGATCCAATTGGGTTTGGAATATCTACTTATGAGACATTTGGTGACGATGAGAAAACCGTAAAATATACCATCATAGGCGTGATGGAGGACTTTCATTACCAATCGATGAAAGAGGATATTGATCCAATCCTTTTCAGACTTTATGAGAAACCAGAAGGTATGGCTGTTTTCAGGTTCAATTCTGAAGATACCAAAGCCGTGGTAGACCATATCGAAAAGGTGTGGGAAGAGATAGCTCCGGGTCAGCCATTTGATTACTTTTTTCTGGATCAAAGGTTTGCCAGCTACTATGAGTCAGAGCAACGCATCGGGCAAATATTTCTGGTGTTTGCATTCCTAACCATATTTATTGCTTGTCTTGGGTTACTTGGTTTGGCTTCTTTTACTGCCGAGCAACGAGTGAAGGAAATTGGTGTCAGAAAGGTACTTGGGGCCTCGGCTTTTCAGATAGTGAGTATGCTATCATGGAATTTTATTAAGCTGATTGGCCTGGCATTTTTAGTAGCTGCCCCCATTGCTTATTTGGGGATGAGACAATGGCTGGACCAATTTGTCTATAGAACGGAACTGAATATTTGGATTTTCATTATCGCCGGTCTCTTGTCAGCAGGGATCGCTTGGATGACTATGGGACTACAATCCTACATAGCCGCTTCTGTTAATCCATCCAGATCACTCAGAAGTGAATAATGTGTTACTCAGTGCAACCCAAGAGGTCTTTACGACATCTTTTTAGAAAATAGCCTGGCCCATGTATAAAAACTACTTTAGTGTCGCCCTCAGGAATCTCCTGCGTCATAAGTTCTACTCGCTCATCAATATTTTAGGATTGACCATTGGTCTGGTTTGTTTCATGATGATTGCGCTGTTTGTATTGGATGAGCTTTCTTATGATAAATTCTTTAAAGATTCAGACCGCACTTATCGCGTCGATTTTATTGGCAAGCTCAATGGAGCAGAGATCAAGGCATCCACGGTGGGACCTCCTGTTGCCAGGTCTTTAAAGGCCGATTACCCGGAAGTGGAGGAGTCCACGAGGCTTAGGGTGACCGGTAATTGGTTCATAAAGGAGAAGGGTACTGTGGAGACGTTCAAAGAAGAGACGGTGCTCATGGCCGAGCAAAATTTCTTTGAATTCTTTGGACTGCCCATGGTGTATGGGGATCCGGCCACTTGTTTGGAAAGACCCAACACCTTAGTGATGGACCTGTCGACGTCCAGAAAAATGTTTGGAGATGAAAATCCTGTTGGAAAGGTGCTGGTTCTCGATAATGAAGCTGACTACGAGGTAACCGGAGTGTATGAAGACATACCCCAGAATGCTCATTTCCATCACAACATCCTTTTGTCCATGAAAACTTTCAAATGGACAGAGGACAACGATAATTGGCTGAATACCAGCTTTCACACCTATCTAAAACTATCGAAAGGAACCACAAAAGAGGAATTTGAAGCCAAATTTCCTGAGGTAATTGATAAGTATTGTGCCCCGTTGATTAAGCGTTTTCTGAATATGGAAATGAGCGAATTTATGAATGGGGATAATGGTTTAAGTTTTGAACTATTCCCGCTTGGAGATATACATTTATATTCTGCTTATAATGATGAATTAGCAAATAACGGGGATATCAAGTATGTTTTCATCTTTTCAATTATTGCCCTTTTCATTCTGACACTGGCATGTATCAACTTTATGAATCTCTCCACCGCCAGATCAGCCAATAGGGCTAAGGAAGTTGGTGTGAGAAAGGTGATGGGGGCATTTAAGAGGCAGTTGATTATTCAGTTCATCATGGAGACGATCTTTCTGACTTTCGTTTCGTTTCTTCTGGCCATTGTATTAACAATTATCCTTTTACCATATTTCGGAGAACTTGCTTCCAAAACGATGGATTTTGGTGTTTTGATCAGCCCAAAATACCTATTGATTATGTTAATCGTCGTGGTTGCGGTTGGGGTGGCTGCCGGAAGTTACCCGGCATTTTACCTTTCAGCCTTCAAGCCGGCAGAGGTACTAAAAGGAAAGGTGGTGCAGGGGGTGAAGAGTGGCCCAGTTAGAAGCATTCTGGTGGTGTTTCAGTTTTCCATTTCTATTATCATGATTATCGGTACGGCCATTGTCTTCGATCAGCTTTCTTTCATTCAAAATAAGAAGTTAGGCTTTGATAAGGAACAGGTAATAATGGTTAAGGACGTCTGGATTTTGAGGGAAGCAGCAGGAGCCTTTGGCGATGAGGTGCGAAAAAACGCCAATGTAATCAGCAGTTCTTTGTCCAATTTTACTCCCGTAACGGACAATGGTAATAATGATCTCCATTTTACTGACCCGGTTTCTACCTCTGAAAACAGTCTGGTGATTAATGAGGCCTGGGTCGATGCGGATTTCGATGATGTTTTGGGTATTCAACTAAGGGAAGGGAGATTCTTTTCAAAGGATCTTCCATCAGATACGGCAGCTTGTATTATGAATGTGGCAGCCATTAAAGCGTTTGGATATGAAGATCCGATTGGAAAGAAATTATACTCCATTGAAGGTGATGAGAATGGAGAGTATACAGTGGGGTACCGTATTATTGGAGTAATGGAGGACTTCCATTTCAAATCAATGAAATCGAAAATAGAGCCTTTAGTACTTAAGGTAGGGAAATATCCTAGCTGGTTGCTGGTAAAGACCGGAACCGGGGATATTGCCGAAACGCTAGACTTTTTGAAAAGGACCTGGTCCGATTTTGCTCCGGGTCAGCCGTTTGCCTATCACTTTATGGACCAGCGATTCGATCAGATTTATGTTGGTGAAAGGAAAGTAGGGCAGGTGTTTACCGTGTTTGCGGTACTGGCAGTGATCATTGCCTGTTTAGGTCTCTTTGGCCTGGCGGCCTTTACGGCGGAGCAAAAAACGAAGGAGATAGGAGTGAGGAAGGCGCTCGGTGCATCTGTTTCAGATATTGTTAATCTGCTATCAATCAATTTTCTTAAGCTGGTCATGGTGGCATTTTTCGTAGCTATACCTGTTTCTTATATGGCCATGACTAAGTGGCTGGAAGATTTTGCTTACCGGACCGATATCAGGATTACGACATTTGTGATGGCCGGGTTCCTTGCAATGGTTATCGCCTGGGTAACCATTAGTTCACAATCATGGTTGGCGGCACGGGCCAATCCCGTGAAGTCTTTGAGGGATGAGTGAGTGAAGGGAGAGGTATACCTTGATTTTAGGGAGCTGATAGACTAAAATTTATGGCTTTATTTAAATAAATCCGTATTTAACGTTTTCTGTAATTAATTAAGTGAATCCCATTTGATGGTGGTAATTCATTGATGTTGATGGTGTTGACATGAGTCTCTTTATTTCCTAACTTATACAAAGATTCTAATCACACTCTTACATTATTGACATGAAAAACATTAATCCATCATCAGGCTCTCGCAGGGCCTTTATGGGGACCATGGCTGCTGGCGTAACAGCAGGTCTTTCCCTTATGTCGCTTCCTCTTCAGGCCAAGTTGGGTCCTGAAATTCTTGACTTTTCCGACTTCCCGGGCGGTAGTTCAGAGTTAGACGCCGATATCAAAAAACAAGGCAAAAAGCAGTACCCGGTGGCTTATGATGTAAGTCAGGCCAATCCCTGGGGGGTTATATGGTCCAATGTATATTATATGACTAATGCTGAAACAGGAATTGCTGAAAATGATCTCGGCGTAATGCATGTGCTGAGGCATCATGGGATACTGTATTCCTTTCAAGATGACCTGATCAAAAAGTATGACCTGGGTAAGTACTTAAAGGGTGACGACCCAAAAACAGGTACAACCACCAAGAGGAATCATCTTTATGACCCGGGAGAGGGCGACTTACCGATGCCGCAACTGGTAGGATTGAAAGCATTGATGGGGAAAGGAGCCATGGTGTGCGTCTGTAATATGGCTTATAAAGTATACAGTGGCATAGTGGCACAGGCAAATGGGCTAGAACCTGATGTTGTATATAAGGAATTCGTGGCAGCTAAATATCCGGGAATCCGATTGGCACCATCCGGTGTATGGGTACTAGGGCGTTTGGCCAAAAATGGAATTGCCTACATTGACTCAAGCGTTGGTTAATCGGCAGAGTTATGAAAAGGCTACTACTAATTATTGGTTTTTTGGCGATAGCCGAAATCGGTATAGCCCAGGATTTCAAGGTTGTATTCGATGTGACAAGCCCGGATGAAAAAATCCATCAGGCGGCAATGAGGCATGTCAAATCAATGGCCAAAGCCTATCCGGATGCACAGTTTGAGCTTGTAGTATACAGTGGAGCACTGGATATGCTACTGAAGGAAAAATCATCTGTTAAGGAGGAAATCAAGGAGGCGCTCTCCAATGGCAATGTGACCATCAATGTTTGTAAAATGACCCTTGCCAGGTATCAACTGGATCAATCTGCTTTGATTGATGGAGTAGGTACGGTTCCCGATGGTATTCTGGAAATCCTGCAAAAGCAGGCAGAGGGTTGGGGCTACATCAAAGAAGCCAATTAACGATTATTTATTTTTAACTAAACCATATTCTTTTTTATAGAAATCCATGATGGGCGGGAATGGCCCGAATTTATGTTGTTCAGGGGAGAAGTCATCGGCCCAGGGACCGTATGGAGTTGAGATTGGTTTTAACTTTATATCCGGGAAATCGGCTTGCTTGTTTTCTTTGACAGGCCGATCAAAGGTATTGATATAGGCACCCAGGTGGTAGGCCTCTTCATCTGTTAATACCGGAACATCATATGTGGCTCCTAAAGGCATATTTCCCTTTAAAAACTCGGCTGCAGTTATCACGCGGTTCATTCCTGCTCCATCATTAAAACTGTCCGGTCCTCCTATTGGGGGGTATAAATATCCGGTAAATGTCTCTTCAACCTTTTTGGTGCCAAGGCCATTTTCCATGTGGCAATGTTGGCATTTTTCCCTATACAGTTTTTTACCAATGTCAGGATCCGCTTTATAATTCGGTATCTGGATGCTGACATATCCCTTATAAAGTTTTTCAACGTCCTCTGGTACATCCTCGCTAAGCCATTTCATATAGGCCACCATAGCGGCCATTTCTTTGCTGCTTACAGGAAGTACCTTGCCGGACATGCTACGTTCCATACATCCATTGATTCTATCTTCAAGCGTGCCCATTTTATTTTCCCTTCCTCTGAATTGTGGAAATCGGTTGTAAACGCCTATAAATGATCCGGAACCAATTTTCCTTCCGGCCTTGAGATGACAATTATTACAGGTTAGATTATTGCCAGCAAACCGCATATTTTCATCTTGAGCCAGTGGCCCGATATGGTTTGAGGTCTCAACAATAAGGTCATACCCGTATTTGATTAACAGACCTTTTTCGCCTCCCGGAAGATCTGCTGGTACGTTTTTTAGTTTCCATGGCTTTTGTACTATGAGTTGAGTTTGTTGACCCTCTTCTTTTAAATGAAACCAATCCGGGACCGTATAATGCAGTAAGGCGAAACTCAAGAAGCCCAGGAAAAGCCCAAGAACAATACACCCAAGTACGTAGAGACCTTCTTTCATGATGTACCCTTAATGATTAGTTCAAAAAGTAACACAGAGCTGCCCATGATGAGAATGAACCATCCAAATGCAGTTTTCAACAACTGAACGGATATCTGTGTTGAAAATTTATTGCCCAGCAGAATGCCCAGTACAGAGACAGCACTAACTGACAGAATTAAAAACCAGTCTATCACGTAGATATTCAGATCGCCGATGAAACCCACTAAAGATTTTGCCGCGATGATGAGCAATGTGGTACCAACTGCTGTTTTAAATGGAGCATTGGCTATCAACATTAATAAAGGTACGATCATAAAACCGCCCCCCAAACCAATGAACCCCGTGATAAATCCTGTTAGGATTCCAAAGAGGATCAACCTTATTGGCTGATGATTATTTGTAAATGATTTCTGGAAAAATCGGCTTTCCCTGTGGGTGATCATGAAGATCGATGCGATAATTACTAGGATCCCATAACAGGAAAGTATGAGTTGCCGCTGGTTAAAATGAAAAGCTCCAATTTGAAAAATTTCTTCAGGAAGGGTGGGAATAATCCATACCCTGGTAATGAAAACAGCAATAATGGAGGGGACACCAAATATACCTACCAGATACAGGCTGATCATTGCACTCGAATAGCGATGAGCAGCCCCAATCAAGCTGGTTATACCCACAATAAACAAAGAGTAGGAGGTTGCCTCAATAACCCCAACCGAAAAAAGGTATACAAGGATTGGTAAGGAAAGTAATGAACCTCCACCACCGGTTAATCCAAGGATAAGACCAATCCCAAAAGAAGCGATATATCCGATAGGTTCCATGATCGAGCGGAGTTGCTGAATTTACGAATAATCGCAATGGTCTGCAAATGCTTTACAAGGTCCCGGATTCTGTAAATCATGTAATCTTTCATTATCTTAATAAAAAGCAGATGAGAAAGCTGATTCCTATATTGTTGATTATCCTCGGGGTAGTTATGATCTACCTCTCGTTCAAGGCCTCCATACTTCCACCCGGCATAACTGGGGTTGGGTTTATTTTGATTGCTGTTTATATGCTGGAAAGAAAATAGATCATGCAGGCATAGGTTAACACTAGCAGATCCACAATGAAAGATAAAGTGCTATTTATTCATCGTAAAAAGTGACAAATGATCCGTTTGTTACCTGGGTTGATACGCTGCTATCGCTCACATCTTCTGCCAAAAAATCGAATTCCCCTTCTATTTTGTTTGCAATTGTATCATGAGAGACGATAGTGAGCGTACCACTCTTTGAGATGAGTGTTCTATCATTAATGGTTACTCTTCCCACATTTGTGACTTCGCCTAGTGATATCTGTGTTTCCCGAATGCTGGCAGGGAAAGTCAGTGAAACGAGGGAGCGGAAATCATCTGGGTTCGATCCGGAAATGATCAGTTCATCCACTGAGATAAAAGCCTGGATATTGGTAGCACTCCACTCAGTCTTGGCTACAATGGCCGATATCGAGTTTTTCGATGTAGAATTGTTGGTGTTCTTCACTTCTTCATCTTTGCAAGCCGTAAGAGCCAAAGTAATTAGAAGCAATAGAAATGAATTTTTCATACTCATTTATTAAATGAAACCTACTCCTTGAATATTCAATATCTGTTTTGTTATTTAATTTATCATATCAAAAAGGGAGACACAAATTCTTGTCTGGATATCTGAATCAATTGTCCTATGAAGAAAGGAATGTCTGTAGAAGAGTATATAGATACCAGTGGTCAATGGGCTGATTCATTAAATATGCTCAGAGCCGTCCTATTGAAAACTGATCTTCAGGAGGTAATTAAATGGGGAGCTCCTTGTTATACGCTGGATGGAAAAAACATTCTGGGAATAGTGGCATTCAAGGCTCATGTGGCCATATGGTTTCATCAGGGAGCTCTTCTAAGAGATGAACAGAAGAAACTAATCAATGCCCAGAAGGGAGTTACCAAAGCACAAAGACAGTGGCGGTTTGATTCTCTGGAAGAAGTGGAATCAGAACTAAGTATTATCAGTGAATATGTAGAGGAGGCAATGGCCAATCATAGGGCTGGCAAGCAGATAAGACCACAACGTGAAAAGGAATTGTTAATATCCGAAGAGTTGAGGCATACTCTGGATCTGGATCTGGAATTGAAAATTGCTTTTAAGGAATTTACAAAGTTTAAACAACGGGAATTTGTCGAATACATTGATACTGCCAGACGATTGGAAACCAAACAATCAAGATTGGAGAAAATTATCCCAATGATCAAGGCGGGTATTGGTCTAAATGACAAATACCGAAAGTCTTAAGCTATCAGATTTAAATACCTCTCCTTTAATACGTTCAGGTGATGAAGCTGATGACCAATAATTTGAAAGCCTAAAGCCAGTGGTGTCACCTTTATTTCAAAGCAGATGCCTTCTATTAACATCTGTTTTTCACTGAAAGAGTCGAATAAGAGTATAGTTGAATGTCGAACGACGTTAAACTCGTCCAGTAGCTCGTCCAGGTTTCGATTGTTGGCTGTGGTGTTTGCGGCGTAGCTGTTCTCATTATAGCCCGGTAAGGTCACCTTTTCACCTCTTGCGATGGCCAGTGCCCTGTAGGACTGTATGCGCTCATTATCAATTACATGCTGAAGCATGTCCCTGGGTGTCCATTTCTCGGGTTGGTAGCGGTAATCCTGAACCTCAACAAGTTCGTCTTCAAGGTCCGAGAAGGCTTCCTGAGTTTCTGCAAGCCCTCTAAGAAGGCTTATTGACTCATCTACAAGTTTGATATACCGGTCAAAAAATTCCGGCATAAAGCTGAGATTACTTCTTTTCATCGTGCGGTGAGTAAGTTGAATATATTCTTTCGTTTGTTGTCTTATTTAGTCCAATACGATCTTTGGTTACATTGGAAGTACAGTAGGCTTGATATTTAAATATAATTAACGCTATTGAATCCTGCTATGGCTTCATTTAAGATCGTTATGAATTATTAATGGTTTGTTTGTATTCATTGGTCTCTAGAACTCCATGCTCAGCAATGATGTTTTATACTTTCCCAATGAAATTTCAGAATTGATCTGTTAATTCATGCGTAGTTATCAGTTGATACCTTTACAGTATGTTGGTTAGACTCTTTTTGTGTATTCCTTTGTTTTGGACATTCTCCGGTTCTATGCTGGCACAGAGTCATTGGGAGTCAATAGTATTAGAGAGTGACAGTTGGAAATACTTACCTGCAACACAAGAACCACCTTCAGATTGGCATACACTTGGGTTTGTAGATGATGCCTGGCAAACGGCCCAGGGCGGTTTTGGCTATGGAGATAGTGATGATCAGACAATTGTGGAAGGTGCGAGTTCAATCTATCTGAGAAAGAAAGTAACTCTGGTTGATGCTTCTATTATTCAGGAGCTGCTTTTGGACATTGATTATGATGATGGATTCGTTTGTTACATAAACGGGATTGAGGTTGCCCGGTCCGGAAATGTTTATGGTTATCCTCCAAGCTTTAATGCATCACTCAGCTATGATCATGAAGCATTGCTGTATCGTGGGCTAGCGCCGGAAAGATTTGAATTGAATCCCGGAATATTAGTTAGTGGCGAAAATATCATATCCGTACAAGTGATCAATATTTCTCCGACCTCCACTGATATGTCGGCAAGGATGTTTTTGCAAGCTAAAATTTCAGGTGAGACGATTATTTATAATCCCACACCATACTGGTTTGAGGAGCCGGTATCATTTGAGGAAAGTAACCTTCCCATTTTCCTAATTGATACGGAAGGGCAAACTATTGTCGATGAGCCTAAAATCAATGCCCGGATGAAGGTGATTAATAATGCTTCTGGGGTTAATAGCATTTACGATACTAATTATGAGTACAACGCACATATAGGCATTGAGATAAGAGGTTTTTCTTCACAATGGTTCGAAAAGAAAGGTTACACGGTTGAGACCAGGTATTTTGATGGGACTAACAATAATGTGGCATTACTTGGTTTGCCGTCTGAAAATGACTGGGTTTTCCATGGCCCTTATTCTGATAAGAGTCTGATCAGAAATGTTTTAGCCTATCATCTTGGTAATTCCACAGGCAGATGGTCTCCAAGAACTCGTTTTTTTGAATTATTTATTAATGGTGAGTATAGAGGAGTTTACATTCTTACCGAAAGAATTAAACGTGACGTAAACAGAGTAGACATTGCGACGGTCACATCAAATGATATCAGTGGAGATGAGTTGACCGGTGGATATATCTTGAAGATAGGTCGGCCAGATGATGAAGGTACTTGGATTTCACCCTACATTGGACGAACAGGCAGTAGATGGGTTCCGATAAGTTATGTTGATCCGGGATATGATGAATTACTACCCGTTCAGGCGGAGTATATTAAACAATACATTACAACATTCGAAAGCGCGCTTCATGGTAATGATTTTAAGGATTCCGAAAAAGGTTACAGAGCCTATGTAGATGTTCAGTCCTTTTTAGATTATTACCTGATCAATGAACTTTCGCGAAATCTGGATGCCTATCGGGTGAGTACTTATTTCTATAAGCAGAAGGATAGCGATGGCGGAAAAATTGTGATGGGTCCCTTTTGGGATTATAATCTAGCTTTTGGGAATGGTAATTTTTTCAGTGCTGACCAGACAGCAGGTTGGGTAGCAGATGGTCTGGGTGCCGGTGATGATTATGAAATTCCGTTTTGGTGGGACAAATTAAGGTCTGACCCTTATTTTAATTCTGAGCTTAGGTGGCGCTGGAATGAACTGCGTGAGGCTTCTTTGAGTTTGTCCAGCATACATTCCTTTATCGATTCTTGTGCCAATGTGGTGTCAGAGGCAAAGACCAGGAATTTTTATAAGTTCCCGATTTTGGGTTCATATGTCTGGCCAAATGCATATGTTGGAAATACCTACCAAGACGAAATTAATTATTTGAAAAACTGGATCAATGCTCGCCTTTCCTGGATGGATTCACAAATAAATACCATTCCACTACTCCCAAGAGATAGCACGATTATGCCCGGATATTCAGAACAGCCTCAAGAACCCTTGTCCTCTCCTGAGCCTGTTTTAGCAAAGTTGGCCGGCACTGAACACCTCGTATTCCCAAACCCTTTTTCAGATGTATTTACATTGGAGTTTTATTCCAGGAATCAGACAAATGGTAAACTTTATATCAGCAATCTGGCAGGGCAGATCATTTACGTGAAAAATGTAGATACTCGCCCTGGTGTAAATGAATTGATAATAGATGGGACATCCTTTGTCAGTCATGCTGGGGTCTATTACTACAATTTGCAACTGGATGGAGAGGACCCACTTTCCGGAAAAATTATTAGGAAGAGGTAGCTTACTGTCAAATCCTATCAATCCATTATTCAGTTAAATTTGAAGTTTATTAAGTGTCTTTTGGAGGTGCTTGATGCTTTATTCTATCGCTGAAAATCAGTAATTTCAGTAGATATGGATGATCTGAATCAAATATTTGGTTTTTCCAAAGTCGAATACCTGATTACTTTTCAGTCGATCATATTTGGTTTTGTTGCATCGCTTTTTTTAGATGGATGGGGACAGGTAACTCGCTTTCGCCAGCACATTAAACAGGACTCAATCTATGCCCTCTTTTCGTTGGTAATTTTCCTGTTCATGTTAATCCATTGGTGGAACTTATTTGGAAGGGCTCCTAAGATGTCCGAAAGTATCATTGAATATCTGAGCGTCATACCCTACACCGCCATGTTCTACTTCATTGCCACATTGCTGTTCTCTCCACTGAAAAAGGAAATACATGCGGGCGAAAAAGTTGATTTGAGAACCATATACTTTCAGCAGAAGAATAAAAACTATATCATAATACTGCTTTTTTTCTTTTATGATATGTTGTTTACCATTCACAATGAAACATTGATTTTCCGAATTGGAGGTATCGCCATTTGTATTGTAGCGCTCATGACAACCAGGGATATAGTTCATCTTCATTTGCAATTTGGATCGCTGAGCCTGATAGGATTATACATTTGGAGCGAGTTCATGGGCTTTTTTCCTGAATCTGCTGCTGATGGTGATTATTCCAAAACAGAACACCTGATCATTTTTATTTCGGTTATTTATGGATTCATTATTACAATTTTTCTCGAAGGGTGGGCAGGAATGTTTAGAATGAAAGAGCACGCTTTCTCCTGGACACAGTTTTTATGGTCCCTGTTTTCCTTTATTTTCCTGATAGATATTTGGTGGGGTTCATGGAGTAGAAATGAGCTGATTACGAATAGCTTGCTTCATTTTTTAGTGTTTCTAATCGTCCCATTTCTAATCTATCTCATTTGCGTATTACTGTTTCCTAAACCCGGTGTTGTGAGCTACTCCAATCATTTTTTCTCTAATAAAACGTTGATTTTCTCACTTTTCGCCAGTCTGCTAATCGTTCAAATTGGCTTATCGTATTTTTTTGAGGAACATGATAAAGGAGAGAATTTATTTAGGATCGCGGGGATACCACTTGCTGTGGCTTCGGCCAAAATCAAGGATACCGCTTTTCATAAAGTTCTTATTTCTGTAGCATTCTCATTATTGATCTTTCATATGATATATGATAAATAAATCCGCATTTGTTTGGTGGTTAACCGGTTCGATGTGCTTCATAGGTCAATAACGATATTAAGGCATATCGGAACGAAGTGTTAGCTTCGCAGAATTGAATAGTTGCTATGAAGAACAATGACATCCTTCGCCGTATCCGTTTCACCTTCGATTTTGGAGATTCCAAAATGAAGGAGCTGTTTTCGTTGGGAGGGTTAGAAACGGATCGAACAGCCATAAGCGACTGGCTGAAATCCGAGGAGGATTCTGCTCATAAAACGTTGGTGGATAAAGATCTTGCTGCTTTTCTAAATGGCCTGATCGTAAAGAATCGTGGAAAAAGAGAAGGGGAAGACCCGAAACCTGAAAAAAGCCTGAACAACAATATTATTCTTCGCAAGATCAGGATTGCCCTGAACATGAAAGATCAGGATATGCTGGAGATCTTCGATATCGCTCGTTTTCAAATAAGCAAACACGAATTAAGCGCCATCTTTCGTAAGCCGGGGCAAAGCCAATATCGTGAGTGTAAAGACCAGTTTTTGAGAAACTTCCTAATGGGTCTTCAAATCAAGCACAGAGGCCAGATTGATGAGGCAGAAGGGTAAGAATCCACATTAAATCTTTCGATTTCAGGACAAACCAAACATAACCGATCTACTTTTGCGGCTGATCAGTATTTGTTATGGCCACTTTTGACGACCTCAAGTTATCTAAACCACTTACCAATGCCATTGAGGATTTGGGCTTTACCAGTCCAACCCCAATCCAGGAGCAGGCCTTTCCTGTGATACTTTCAGGTAAAGATGTGGTCGGTATCGCCCAGACGGGTACAGGTAAAACATTCGCCTATTTGCTGCCAATTATTAAGGAGCTTAAGTTTTCCAATCAGGTCAATCCAAGAGTTTTGATACTGGTGCCCACCAGGGAGTTGGTACTGCAGGTGGTGGAAGAAACAGAAAAACTCTTTGCGTACATGAACCATCGGGTAATGGGCGTGTACGGTGGAGGAAATATCAATACCCAGAAAATTGCTGTAGCTGAAGGAATGGACATTCTCGTGGCTACTCCGGGTAGGCTGTATGACCTGGTCCTGGCGAAGGCCATTATGCTGCGTGATGTGAAAAAGCTGGTGATCGATGAAGTAGATGTAATGCTGGATCTCGGCTTTCGTTTTCAGCTGACCAATATCATTGAGTTGCTACCTCACAAAAGACAAAACATCATGTTCTCTGCGACGATGACAGAGGATGTGGATGCTATGATTGATGACTTCTTCGTAGCACCGGAGCGGATTTCCATAGCGGTTTCAGGAACACCATTGGAGAATATAGAGCAGACCAGCTATCCTGTAAAGAATTTTTATACCAAGGTGAACCTGCTGATTCACTTGCTTAGGGATAAGAAGACCTTTGAGAAGGTGCTGGTCTTTGTGTCCAGTAAAAAAAATGCAGATAAGCTCTTTGAGGAGCTAGAGCCATTCTTCAGTTCAGAGAGCTGTATTATTCACTCAAACAAAAGCCAAAATTACCGGGAGCGCTCCATCACCCAGTTTGAGGATGGCCGAAACCGCATTCTTGTGGCAACAGATGTGATCGCCCGAGGCATGGATCTGACAAAGGTGAGTCATGTGGTCAATATGGACGTGCCGAATTACCCTGAGAACTACATGCATAGAATTGGCCGAACGGGTCGTGCCGAGGAGCTGGGTCACTCAATCCTTTTCTATACCGAGAAGGAGGAAAGTTTGAAGCTGGACATCGAGGTGCTGATGAACCAGGAGATACGGGTGCAGGAGTTTCCTCAGGAAGTGGAGATTGACTCAAGGCTGTTACCAGAGGAGCGACCAAAGAAAAAAGATAAAGAGCTCAGCAGCGGCAAGAATCTCAAGAAGGATGCCGAGGCAGGAGAAGCCTTTCATGAGAAGAAGCTTAAAAACACGAAGGTCAACCTTGGTGGTTCCTACAAGCGTAAGGTGAAGAAGCACAAAAAGCCGAAAACACGAGGAAACAAAAAGCAGAACCGGAGGAGGTAAATGCCCCTTGCATATGGGGGTTCTATTCTTCCATTATTAGAGTTATCTCAAGCAATCAGTCTGCCATGTAGGTCTTTGAACACCGCCAGCATTGGGGAAAGGAATTCAATAAGTTGATGAGGTTTTGTTTAGTGATAGCCTCAAATCCCCCTTGAGGAAAGGGGTGGCTGAAAGCCGGGGGATCATTTTAGTTTATCATGCATGTTGGTGAACAACACCAAAATAGGTGGAGAGGAGGTAAGGTCTTAACATCG
The DNA here is from genome assembly GCF_024714475.1 of Marinoscillum sp. MHG1-6. Taxonomy (GTDB): domain Bacteria; phylum Bacteroidota; class Bacteroidia; order Cytophagales; family Cyclobacteriaceae; genus JAMZMI01. The sequence continues at coordinate 42,223 of NZ_JAMZMI010000008.1, forward strand.
GTTGCCCCTGATTTTTCTGGAACAATTCCGTAATTAGATGCATTTTCAATCTAAATGCAACGTTTACGTATGTAGTACTATAATGTTAAAGAATCGGTAATGGAATTAGAAGATGTTATAGGTGGTCAGGTGGCAAGTAAATTCCTGGAGGACTTTTTGGATGCTTATCCCGAAAGCTTTCATCCTTATGATATCGAAAGGTGTGACAAATTCATTGTGGCTCTATTTCGATATAGGCCGAATATAGATTTATATAATTTGGAAATACTTCTTAAGGAGCGTTTTTGGGAGGAACAAAACATTGAATGGTTTATAGCCAGAATTAAGGTGGGTTTAAACATATTGAAAGTAAATAGAAATTTCAGGAAGACAGCTGCTCTCAATAAACTCGACCAATAAGTTGTCTCAAAACTTAGCAATAAGTCCTCATTCGTTTTTTTTGTCACTCTGACAAAGGAATAGTCTTCTATCGATATCTAATAGAATCATTAAAATGTAGAAAGAGCTCTCCTTGTGTCGAGGTGATAAATCCGGCCATTGTTGGATTGTAGCTTAAAACAAGGCGAGATAAGAAGTTGAATGGGAGAAAGTAGATATTTTTCTCATATTCCTCAACCGCTATCGCTTACAAGCCTGATAATTTGTTAGGTATATTATGTATCATTTGTCAGTTTTGTCTATTTCTATAGTTATAAACAATTAGTTTATTCATAATTTTTAGTTGAATTGGAGTCTTCTTTTTAAGGGATTTTTATACCGGATAACAATGACTAAAGAAATTTTCAATTATTTATTAATCGCAGCAGTCCTTTCTTGTGGAGTCCAAAAGTCATTATTTGCCCAGGAAAAGTATCTTTCTTTCAACTATCTAACCGCTGATGACGGACTTTCGGATAATTATATATCATTCATTTATCGTGATAGCAAAGACTACGTTTGGATTGGCACAGCGGACCAGGGGGTAAACAAATTCAATGGTTACCAAACGAAGGTTTATCAACCTGAGTACAACAAACCCGGAACGCTTAGCGGTGGCAGTGTTTCCTGCGTTTTTGAAGATAAAAATAATAATGTTTGGATCGGTACATTCAACGGGTTAAATCTCTATGTTCCCGAAAAGGATTCCTTTTTAGTTTATCAAAACATTCCTGGTGACAGTACGAGCATAGCTGGGAACTGGGTTTACGATATTTTGGAAGATAAGGAAGGAAATCTTTGGATAGTACTAGGTGCAGGAGGGGGATTATGTAAATGGATTCCCGAGGAGCAAAAATTTGAACAATATTCTATACCGGATGGAGTGATTCCAAATTATCCAAATCGTAACAGTTTGGTTTCCGCTGGAAGAGACTCAAAAGGGGTGTTTTGGGTATTAAACTTTGGTCGAGGTATCTATTCATTTGACCCAAGGACAAAAGAATATAAGTATTATAATGATTCGACGGACGGTCTTAGTAATCATGGCTGGAAAACGCTACTAGTGGATGAGAAAGATAAAATTTGGGTGGTATCGTTTGAAGATGGCTTTTACTCGTTTGACACTTCAAATAAGAAATTTAAGCATTATGGAAAGTTGATCGGCCTTGACGGAAGTCAATCTAAAGTGCTAACTGGATTAATCCAGATAGATGCTGATCACATCTTGATTGGAGCTGATCAGGGAGGTATCAGTAGCTTTAACAAGCAAAATGAGACTTTTGAAAATTTTCTATGTCAGGATTGCAATGTTCAGGGCTTGAATAGCCTGGGTGTTCGATATATTTACATTGACAGGGAAAATATTCTTTGGGTGGGAACAACCAGAGGAGGAATAAATTACAGCAATCCAAAGCAAAACAAGTTTAGAACCGTCAATCATATCTCGAATCTTGCATTTGATAAGCTTCGAAATATTATTTCCTGGTTGTATGAAGATTCAGAGGGACGGGTTTGGGTTGGTACAGATGGTGGCGGAGTGGATATTTATGATCCAGAAACTGGAAAATTTGATAATTTGCATCATGATCCGAATGATCCGAATAGTTTAAGCGGAAATGTTATTCGCTGTATAGCAGAGGATAAAGATCATAACTTTTGGATTGGTACATGGGATGCTGGGCTCAACAGATATAATCCTAAGACTATGAAGTTTGATAGGTATTATCCGGGACCGAATGCCTCAGACATTTCGTCAAATGCAATTTGGAATTTCACCATAGATCACAATAATTTGATGTGGATGACTTCATTTTTTGGCGGAATCGATTTATTTGATACTGAAAGGGGAGTTATCAAACGGTTTAGGTCTGATACCAATATTCCAGGTTCACTAAGCCACAATTTGGTTTGGCTTATTAAGGAGGATAATGACCATAATATTTGGGTTTCTACAAGCAATGGGGTTAATCTGTATAATCCGAACACAGAGAAATTTCGGGTTTATCATTTTCCTGATGATGATATTCGGGCCTTTTATAGAGGTCGTGATGGCTCGCTTTGGGCTGGTAGTGTCAGCAGGGGACTCTATGAATTTGACATGGACGGTACCATTCTTAATAACTATGACGTAAGCAATGGTTTAGCCGATAACACCATACATGCCATTCTTGAAGACAATTCTGGAAGTTTATGGGTATCCACCAATAACGGACTCAGCCAGTTGGATCCGAAAACGCAGGAGATAAATAATTATTACAAGCAGGATGGCCTGCAGGGAAACTTGTTTTATGAGCTTTCAGCTGAAAAGTCCCGAAGCGGGGAATTTTTTTTTGGTGGGTACAATGGTTTCAATTCTTTCCTTCCAGATAGTTTAAGAGCTAATGATTTTATTCCCCCTATATATTTTACAGATTTTAAAGTTTTTAACAAGTCAGTAGTTCCAGGTTCTTCAGATTTGATCCTTAATGAACACATAAGCGTTGCCAAATCGGTGAGATTAACCTCAAAACATACAGTTTTTTCAATAGAGTTTGCAGGAATCAATTATACCAATCCTCAGAACAACGATTATGCTTATATCCTGGAAAACTTTGAAAAGGAATGGAATTATGTAGATAATAAAATGAATGCAACTTACACTAACCTTGATCCGGGGGAATATGTATTTAAGGTGAAAGTTTCTAATAATGATGGAGTTTGGAATGATCAACCAGCAACCCTAAAGATTATCGTTGAGCCAGCCTTTTGGCAGACTGGTATTTTCAGGGTAGGAGTAATCTTTATCTTTTTTGCAGGAATGGTGGGCTATTACTATGTTCGGTTTGAGCGTATAAAAAGGCAGAGAAAAATGCTGAAAACCCTGGTGCAGGAAAGAACCCTTGAACTGGAGGAGCGGAAAAAAGAAATTGAGGGGCAGGCTGAAAAACTTCAGATACAAAATAAAAAACTTCAGGAACAAAAAGATAAACTACAGCAAACCCAGCTGCAATTAGTTCAGTCAGAAAAGATGGCTTCCCTTGGTATTCTTACTGCTGGTGTAGCTCATGAAATAAACAATCCTCTCAATTTTATACAAACAGGGTTGTATTCCATTGAAACGATTCTGGCTGATGAGAAGATAAGTTCATATACGCTCAATAGGGTATTAGATCATATTAAATTGGGAGTTAACAGGGCATCTGCTATTGTTAAGAGTTTAAATACCTTTAGTAGGAAAGATTCGCAGGAATTTCGGAAATGTGATATTCATAATGTCATTAGCAACGCCCTGCTCTTACTCAACCATGAGTTGAAGTATAAATGTGAAGTCGAAACGCATTTTACTGAGGAGCAGTTTACGCTAATGGGAAATGATGAAAATCTGCATCAGGTTTTCATCAATATTATTATGAATGCACTACATGCTATTGAGGAGAATGGAAAAATAACCATTAGTACAAATATTGTAGATCATCGATTAGTGGTTAAAGTGAGGGATAATGGTTCGGGGATGAGTAAAGAAGAACTAAATCAAATATTTGATCCGTTTTTTACTACGAAAGGCCCCGGAAAGGGAGTTGGTCTTGGATTATCTATCGTGTATAAAATAATTGTAGAACATAAAGGAGAAATAGAATACAGCTCAGAAAAAAACAAAGGAACTGAAGTCAAGATAACATTGCCTATATCTTATTTGAATAACAAATGACTGAAAGATTGCCTAGAATATTGTATGTTGATGATGAAGTATTCAACCTTGAGTTATTTAAACTGACTTATAAAAACCACTATGATGTGATCGTTGCAAGCTCTGGCCCTGAAGCCTTGCAAATGATGGACGCTAGTGATGATATTCGCCTGATTGTTAGTGATATGAATATGCCATTAATGAATGGCCTTGAGTTTATTGCCGAAGCGAAAAAAGTTAAGCCGGAATTGCCGATGGTCATTTTATCAGGATATATGCGGACAGAGACAATTGACCGGGCCATTGATTCAGGGCTGATAGAAGAATACTTTATGAAGCCTTTGAAAAGGGAGGAACTAATTCACTTTATCTCCGAAAAATTGTAGTTGCTTTTGAAATTGAATGACATGTTTTATTTTAGGCCAGCCTAATAAATTAACATATGCCGGGATTTCAACTCATCAACTTTAAAGGAAAGGAAATAGCCTACGTGGATTACCGCAATCAAAAAGAAAATGAAATGATTGCCATTGCTTCTGACCTGAGACAATGGCTCATCAAGGAAGGGAGGCCACACCTTAGACTTGTGAATATTTCTGAGGCCTATGCCACACAGAATTTCAATAAGGTGATCCGTCAGATGGGAGAGGAGACCAAGCATATTCCTTTCAAGGGAGCCATCGTTGGAGTTACCGGAGGAAAAAAAGCACTGCTGTTGATCTACAATCGAATTCTAGGCGGGAAGCTCAAGCCCTTTGATACCGAAGAAGAGGCGAAGGCGTATTTGGTGGGGTAACTGAATTTGCTTGCATTGCTGGAGTTGTCTACCCCAATCAGTTGCTCATGTATGTTGGGGAATAACATCAATATAGGCGGAGGTTCAAATCCCCCTTTAGGAAAGGGGGTGGCTGAAAGCCGGCGGATTGTTTTTAAATGATGTTTATTACTGCCATGGCTCGAAGTGACTACTGAAGCCACCTAGACCCGATCGTAGCATGCAGCAACGCTGCGCGAAGAGCGGGTATGTCATACGGAGCAGAGGGAAAGCTATTCTCTCCTAAAACTTTTCCACAAGACCAAAATAAGTCCGGTGAAGTAACCGGGATTGAACCGGGATTTTTTTATTTTGTTCTTTATCCTGAAAGCTATCAGGATCCATAACCAAACCACCACTGCATGTATCTCATTTTTGATACGGAGACCACCGGTCTTCCGCGCGATAAAAATGCTCCTTTAACCGATTTTGACAACTGGCCGAGGCTGGTTCAGCTGGCGTGGCAGCTACATGATGGGCAGGGGAAGTTACTCTCTCAGGGTAATCATATCGTGCGTCCGGATGGCTTTACCATTCCTTTCAACGCAGAAAAAGTTCACGGAATATCCACAGACCGTGCTCTTGAGGTCGGAGAGGACCTGAAGGAAGTACTGGCGAAATTCACCGAAGATGTGAACCGGGCCAAGGTGTTGGTGGGGCACAATGTGGAGTTTGACAACAAGATCATCGGGGCAGAATACCTGCGTACGGAGCAGGAAAACATCCTGGAAGGTTGTGAAAATATAGATACGGGGCTGGCGACCATCGACTATTGCGATATAAGAATGGGCAATGGTCGTAAGAAGATGCCAAAACTCGTGGAGCTTTATGAGAAGCTCTTTGGTCATCCCTTTGAAGATGCGCACGATGCGGCATACGATGTAGATGCAACATCCAAGGCTTTCTTTGAATGTCTGAAGCGTAAGGTGATCAAAACGTGGGATGATACGAATCCTGCGTCAATCGTCTACGAAGAGCCCGACCTCTCGGAGGCCAACTTTGCATGGATCAGGAAAAAGTCCGATGATGATGCGACAGTCAAAAAGGTTGACGTTGAGGATATCAAAGGACCCTTTGTGCATTTGCATGTTCACTCCCAGTGCTCGGTCCTACAGGCAACGCCAAATGTGGAGTCCATTGTGGCGAAGGCGAAAGATTGCGAAATGCCTGCGGTTGCTATTACCGATCTGGGGAATATGTTCGGTGCGTTCAAGTTTGTGCGTGCAGCGCTCAAATCAGGTATCAAACCGATTGTAGGATGTGAGTTTTTTGTGGCAGAGGAGCGTAAGAAACTACAGTTTACGAAAGACAGTCCGGATAGAAGATTTCAGCAGGTATTGATCGCCAAAAACAAAAAGGGGTACGAAAACCTCATCAAGCTTTCATCTCTGGGTTATATCGAAGGATTGTACGGACTCTATCCTCGTATTGACAAGGACCTGATCAAACAATATTCCGAGGGCGTTATTGCTTTGAGTGGAGGACTCTATGGAGAGATTCCGAATCTGATCCTAAATGTGGGTGAAACTCAGGCTGAAGAAGCACTGCAATGGTGGTTGGAGGTGTTTGCTGATGATTTCTACTTTGAGATCAACCGTCACCAGCTGGATGAAGAAAAGCACCTCAACGATGTGCTTATAGGCATGGCGAAGCAGTTTGGGGTGAAGATGGTTGCGGCCAATGAGTTATTTTATCTTGATAGACATGAAAGCAAGGCTCACGACGTCTTGCTTTGTATCAAGGAAAACGAGAAACAAAGTACACCGATCGGAAGGGGGAGAGGGTTTCGTCCCGGATTGAAAAACGATGAGTACTACTTCAAGACTCAGGATGAGATGAAGAAGGCATTCACCGATCTTCCTGAGGCCATTGAGAATATTTCTGAGCTGATTGACAAGGTGGAGGAGTACAAGCTCGAAAGGGATGTGCTACTTCCCAAGTTTGATATTCCGGAGGAGTTCATTGACCCTGAAGATGAGAAAGATGGGGGCAAGCGTGGTGAAAATGCGTTTTTGCGTCATCTGACCTACGAAGGAGCCAAGAAGCGGTATGATGAAATTACGGATGAAATTCGCGAGCGTCTGGATTTTGAGCTAGCCACAATTGAAAACACGGGTTATCCGGGTTACTTCCTCATCGTTCAGGACTTTACCTCCAAAGCACGCGAGATGGGCGTTTCAGTTGGGCCGGGTAGGGGGTCCGCGGCAGGTTCTGCGGTGGCCTATTGTATCGGTATTACCAACGTTGACCCGATCGCATACGATCTCCTTTTTGAGCGTTTTCTTAACCCGGACAGGGTATCCCTTCCCGATATTGATATTGACTTTGACAATGAAGGTCGCGAGCGTGTGATCGACTACGTGGTGAAAAAATATGGGGCCACACAGGTCTCTCAGATCATCACTTACGGTACCATGGCGCCAAAGTCAGCGATTCGTGATGCTGGTCGCGTGATGGAGCTGTCGCTACCGGAAACTGATGCGATCGCCAAGCTTGTGCCGGAGAAACCAGGAGCCAAGTTTTCCAAGATCTGGGGAGAAGTACCCGAACTGGAGGCGATGCGTCGCGGTAAGGACCTGTCTTCCCAGGTATTGAATCAGGCGGTGGTTTTGGAAGGATCGCTACGAAATACTGGTGTCCACGCTTGCGGGGTAATCATCACGCCGGATGACCTGACCAAGTTTGTTCCGCTGGCACGATCCAAGGATTCGGACATGTTGGTAACGCAGTTCGACAACAGTGTGGTGGAGTCTGCCGGTATGTTGAAGATGGACTTTTTGGGTTTAAAAACTCTTTCCATTATCAAAACAGCTATTGAGAATGTGAAGAAGCGTCACGGGATCGAAATCGATATCGATGAGATTCCACTCGACGATCCAAAAACTTACGAGCTATACCAGAAAGGTGAAACAAACGGTACTTTCCAGTTTGAATCGCCAGGTATGCAGAAGCACCTGAGGTCCCTGAAACCGGATAAGCTGGAGGATTTGATTGCTATGAACGCCCTCTATCGTCCCGGTCCCATGGAGTACATTCCTGACTTTATTAACCGTAAGCATGGACGTGCGGAAATCGTATATGACCTTCCGGAAATGGAAGAATACCTGGCAGAAACCTATGGTATTACGGTCTATCAGGAGCAGGTGATGTTACTGTCGCAAAGTCTGGCAGGCTTTACCAAAGGTGAGGCCGACGTGTTGCGTAAGGCTATGGGTAAGAAGATCTTCAAGTTGCTGGAAGAGCTCAAGCCGAAGTTCGTCAACCAGGCCATGGAAAAGGGTCATCCCAAAGATAAGCTTGAAAAGATCTGGAAGGACTGGGAAGCATTTGCAGCCTACGCCTTCAATAAGTCGCACAGTACCTGTTATTCTGTAGTGGCCTACCAGACAGGCTACCTGAAAGCCAATTATCCTGCGGAATACATGGCTTCTGTATTGACGCACAACCAGAATAACATTGAGAAGGTCAGTTTCTTCATGGAGGAGTGTAAGAGTCAGGGTATTCCGGTATTGGGTCCCCACGTGAATGAATCTGGACTCAACTTTGAGGTGAATGCTGAAGGAGAGATCCGCTTTGGTCTGGGAGCCATCAAAGGGACAGGTGAATCTGCCGTATTGGCGATCATCGAAGAACGAGACGAGAATGGGCCATTCAATGATATTTTCGATTTTGCTTCGAGAGTGAATCTACGTTCTGTGAACAAGAAGTCTTTTGAAAGCCTGGCAAAAGCAGGTGGATTTGACTGTTTTGAAGAGTTTCACCGTAGGCAGTATGTCGATCCTGATGAGGATGGGCAGTCACTGATCGAAAAGGCGATCAAGTATGCCAATAAAATGCAGCAGGAGGAGGACAGTGCGCAGGCATCACTCTTCGGGGGAGGTGGTGACTCGACAGATGTTACGGTACGTCCGAGAGTAGGTCGCATAGAGCCGTATGGTAAGATCGAGGAGCTGAATATTGAAAAGGAAATGGTGGGGCTGTATATCTCAGGTCACCCATTGGATCAATTCAAATTTGAGATCAACAACCTTACGAATGCTACACTCTCTGACCTTAAAGACCTTGACGCCTTGAAAGGTAGAGGGGATATTAGACTCGGTGGTGTTGTGAGTAGTGTGCAGCATCGAATGACCAAAACCGGAAAGCCGTTTGGACAATTTACTCTTGAAGACTTTAATGATTCGCATTCTTTTTTCTTGTTTTCACAGGACTATATCACCTTCAAACCTTTCCTGGAAACCGGCTGGTTTTTATACATCAAGGGTTCGGTGCAGAATAGGTGGAAGAGTGAGGAACTGGAATTGAAAATCAATCACATTGAGCCACTTGACGAGATCAGGGAGAAAATGACCAAGGGCATTGAGCTTCAAATGAGGCTTTCAGATGTCAATCAGATGCTGATTGAAGACATTGAAGGGTTCGGGCAGAAATATCCAGGAAGCAATGTGCTAAAGCTCAATGTGGCAGCACAATTCGAAGATCGTGTAATCAGCCTGGAAATGCTGAGTAGGAAAGTGTCCGTAGAACTTTCTGATGAGTTGTTGAAGGAATTGGATAGGATGGAGGATATCAGGTACAGAGTGCTGTTGGCTTAAGGTCTTGCATCAACTCAATCCATTCCCATTTTTGATTTTGGCTTCAAGCGCCTGGACTTTGGCATCCATCCGATTAAAGAATCGGTTGCGGGACTTTTCAGCTCCCTGACTGATTAGTGTTGATTTTTGTGTGATGTTATCGATGTGATTTTGAATGTTCTCACAGAAACGCACGTCTGAGGTACTCAAAACACTGAGCGTGTTATAAGTTAAAAAGCAGATACGTTGATTATCCATCTGAAAAAGCATGGTGTTATCACCAATGGCGATTTCGTTGTAATAGAGATTGAAAGTGTTATGATGTCCTGAATTAGGTGCGTTTATATGCATTTTCTTACCCATTCGCGCTTCCTCCCTCAAGAGAGCCACCATTTGAGCCAACTCGTCAACAATCACCAGTGCATCTTCCTGCTTGATGAGATCAATATCGAAGTAGTACTCAATTTGTCTTAAAGTAATATTGATTGTTTCATCACTCCAAAATTCAATGGATGGGATGGTCATAAACTCATTCCAAATGGTCTGGCACTTGCCGCTGATTTCCTCGTCGATATGCGTAGGGTCAAATGGGAGTCCCGTCATTTTCTCACTATTGAGGATGGTTTTCTGCCAAAAGAAAGATTTGAACCATGATAAGGTAGGAAACTGATAGTAGTGCATAGGAAGGATATCCTTTGCTATATAGGTGAAGCATTTATTTTCGAACCTATTTACCAACGCCAGATGATCATGTATAGAGGAGAGATAGGGCAAATAACTGGTTGCTGGTGTAATATTTTGTGTGTTGAAAATGACCGATTCATTCGATCTGGGATTCAGAAACCCATCGACGGAGACCTTATATTTATCTGAAATAAGGCTAATTTCTTCAAATGAGAGCAGCGTTTCGCCTCTTAGCCGTCTGTAGGCACTGTCTTTACTGACATTCAAAAGTTCGGCCAACTCATCAACAAATGAGATCGCAGGATCAATTTTGTCTTTAACAAGATTCAAAAATGAAGTCTGGATGTGTAGGTTGGAGGCCATGACGGTGGAAATTCAGACTAACTTAGATACAAAATAGCGCTTTTATCCATCATTTCTAAGCTTTTTCAGCCATCAATACCTTCAATGAATATCATGGAGTTGTGTTTGAATTAAATCCTGTTAGATCATGAAATACTAAAATTTGCAAAATTTGATACTGAATAGCCCTGTTTTTACGGCTGGATGCAAATCATGACCTAGAGTCTTTTTTTGTATTGATTATTGCAAGTGCACAGACGGTTTTTGCATCTGCATTTTTGAAAATCCTTTGATCATCAGCACCTCGCTCCGATAATCCGTTTCAAAAACCCTTGAATTCTGATCAAATTGACCATATGCACTAAAGGATTTGAACGATGAAAGTATTATTAAAAGACACTTCGCTAAGGGTTTTCCTGTTTTTGGTAGCCCTGTTGGTTTTGCAATTGTTTCTGCTGGCTCAAACCAGACCTTCTATCGCAATTATTAGTATTGATACGAAAGACATCGAGTTAGATGATGAATCCATGGCCAACCTGGTTCGTCTGGAATTAGAGAAGATCGATCAGTATGAGGTATTGGATAAGTATGATGTTCAGGATGCGATTTCCAAAGAACCTAACCCGGGCACCAATTATTTTGGTAAGAAGTCTGTGCTCAGTGCAGGTAGGATTTTAGGTACGGACAAGATGCTTACCGGGGCTGTAGAGCGATATGGAGATAAGATCGTCTTCATTTTGCGGTTGATAGATGTAAAAGCTGAGGCCGTAGAGAAATCAAGTGTTATGGAATATCAGGATGTCCAGAGTGAGATACAAACCATGGCCATGATTTCCGTTAAGGACCTTTTGGAAATACCTAATGATCAGCACTTGGTTGATTTATTGATCAATTACGATTTACCGGTGACCACGATGAAAACCACGATGAGTCTCAATGGCCCTCGAATGGGAGCTGTGTATATGGCCGGAGACAATGGAGCCCGCTTAAGGGCTTCAAGACTGGAGGGAGGTTTTGATATGTTTCCGGTTACGTCCATGTTCGGATACCAGTTTGAAAAGCAATACTTAAGCTCAGGTCAGTTTCAGGCTTTGGTTGAAATTATCACCGCAGTCAATGGATTGGAATCAGGAAAGTTGATACCCTCGGTCTCTTTCATCAATGGTTTTAGGTTCAGTAAGTCAGGTATGGAATTTGGTCTGGGGCCAAATTTAAGGGTCACCAGGGTGGAAGACGGTTTTTATGTAGGGGATAGATGGTATCGTACGGAGGATGTTATTACGGTGCCGAGTAATACTGAGGTTGTGCGAAGAATTGATAGCCGTGGGACTTTACATACTTCTTTGGGTTTAATTATAGCCGTTGGGAAGACTTTTAAGTCGGGGTATTTAAACATACCATTTAATGTGTATGTATTGCCCAGAAAGGATGGAACAACTGTCGGATTGACTTTTGGCTTTAATACTACCAACCGACCTAAATTGTGAAGAGGTTGAGGTTATGTTGTTTAGCCATCCTGTTTTGGCATATACTCATCCCAGCCGTAGGATTTACTCAGGATTCCATTAATTATAAAACCTGGTGGGTCGAGCTAGGAGCGGGTGGTTTTGCGGCTATTGAAGAGGTTAAGGGAGCTAAGATTAATTTATCCTATAATTCTCTACGAGGGAATAAGCTAAGATCTGTAGAAGTTAATTTTTATCGCGAAGCAAGCCTATTTGGGCCGGCTCCTGAGGAATTCTATATATCAGGTTCCTATTTATTCGGATCTATGGAAGATGCCAATGAGAGAATTAAACCGTTCTTCTTGTTTGGTCCAGGGGTAATGTATGGTGTGAGGCGAGGAGAATATCAAGGTAATTCCGGCGGTTTATTTTCATCGGATATGTACGAGGAGGTTGATTTTTTTAGCCCAAAACTCTCCATGATTATAGGGTCAACAATTCCCTTTGGTCCCTTTGGGGTATTTGTACCACCCGGGACACCATATGTGCCAGTTGCCGTAAGTCTATTCATTGATCTAAGTAATTACAGGCCAATGATTGGTTTTAACCTTAACCTTATACTGGGGCAATTGTCAAGACGAGGCTAACTGATTGAGTTACTAAGGGATTTGTTCCATTTTAGTCATGATTCTTACTTTATATGTCCGAAAGCTAACAAACTTTAAAAAAGTTAAAACCCAGAAAAACTTTAAGGGATATCTTTGCGTTCTGCTTCTGAATATTAAAAGAAAACTTAAAGAGAATTAAAATGGCTAAACCAGTAGAAATAACCGATCAGAATTTCAACGAGGTATTGGATACAGATCAACCCGTATTGGTAGACTTTTGGGCTGAATGGTGTGGTCCTTGTAAAATGATCGGTCCACTAGTTGAAGAGTTGGCCTCAGACTATGATGGCAAAGCGGTGATAGGAAAAGTGGATGTTGATGTAAACCCTGAGGTTTCAGCAAAATTTGGAATTAGATCAATCCCTACATTATTGGTGTTTAAAAACGGAGAAGTAGTGGATAAGCAAATAGGAGCGGTTCCTAAGACTGTATTGAGTCAAAAAATTGAGGCTCAATTGGCTTAAGAACGTTTAAAAAGATAAGAAAAAACCCTGACGAATTTCGTCAGGGTTTTTTGTTTGATTCGTGTGAGAAGTGTGCTTTACTCATCTCTGAGTACATTGGCGGGGTCCGCAGTGATGGTTTTATAAAAGTTTGAGAGGACGGTGATCGAGGAAATTAATATCGCTAGAATGCCTGCTCCTAAAAATGGAAATACACCCACCTCAATTCTGTAAGCAAAATCTGATAGCCAGTTTTGGACGATGTAATAAGCTACCGGTGTGGCAACAGCCAGGGACACCAGGATCAAAATGAATTGTTCCTTATAGCCAACTATAAATAAACCAATGGTATTGGCACCCAGTACCTTTCTGATTCCGATTTCCTTCGTTTTTTGCTGTGCTATGAAAGTTGCCAGCGCAAACAATCCAAGACAGGCAATGATTACCGTGAGTATGGCAAAGATGCCCAGTATTTGACCCAGGTTATTTTCGCTTTTATACATCGCTTTCAATTCAGTATCCAGCACCTTGTAGCTAAAGGGTTTATGCGTGACAAATTCTTCCCAAACCTTTTGAATATGAGCCAGGGATTGATTGTTTACCTCATTTACCCTGATCGCAACAGTTCTGAAAAAGAAGCCACCATTAGGGCCTCTTCTTCCAATATCCAGAACAAATGGGCCAATTTCCGAATGAAATGACTTGTAGTTAAAGTCCTTAACCACTCCAATAACTCTTTCATTACCATTATTTGATTGCAATCTCTTGCCAAGTGCATCATCGGGGTTCGAGTATCCAAGTGTTTTAACCATTGACATGTTGATGATCACTGACAAGCTATCCTCATTGTCGAAAGTGTCATTAAAATCTCTTCCGGCTATAACGTCTAGTCCCATGGTTTTTACGAATCGCTCATCGATAAGTAGGGCAGGATAGAAGTTGGTTTCTTCCGGAGCCATGCCATCATGGTGAAAATCATGATTGTTGTTGTTTGTTCCCAGGATATCACTCATGATTGTGACATCCTCCACGGTTGAATTGGCCATCAGCGCCCCCTTAAAAGCGTCCAGTCTTTGGTTGAGGTTGGCGCCTACAGCATTAAGTAACACGATGTTTTTTGAGTGATATCCGTAATCCTTGTTATTGAGGAGCATTAATTGTTGATAGGTGATAAAAGTGAAAATAATCAACACTATGGCAATAGAGAACTGACTGACCACAAGCCCTTTGCGAAGTAGCTGTCCCTTGGCATTGGAGAAGAATTTCCCCTTAAAAACCAGTAGAGGGTCAAAGGATGAAATAAAGAAAGCGGGGTAGACCCCGGATATCAATCCAATGGCCAGCACTATAACGAGCTGAAGTACTACGTTTTTCAGTTCAAATATATCTGCCACAGTCAGGTTGATCAGGTCCTTGAGGAAGGATATCGAGATGTAGCAGATAATTAGCGCTAGTATGAAAGAAATGAACGATATAATGACTGATTCGGACAGAAACTGCACGATCAATTGGGACTTGGTTGCACCGGCAACTTTACGTACTCCTATTTCTTTTGCTCTGAGTAATGAAAAGGAGGTAGAAAGATTGACAAAATTGACAATGGCGATGATGATCAAGAAGATGGCGCATGATATAAAGATGTACACGTATTTGATATCGCTATTGGCAGCCATTTCAAACTCCAGATGCGATTTGAGATGTACATCTTCGATTGGGATCAGATAATGACTGGTAAGGTCCCTGGATCGCTCATCGTAGTATTTCTTCACAAAGGGTGGAAACTTGTTGTTTTCAAGATCCGCCAGATCTACCTTGGGACTGAGTTTGACGTAGGTCCATACAGGGTTCCACACCCATTGCGTTCGAATAAATTGAAGGTTACTTTCCACGGTTTCCATAGACAGTAACATCTCGGTATAAATGTGGGAGGTGCCTCCTTGTCGGTAGATTCCGGTCACCTCGAAGTCGCTTTGCTGAAAACCTTCATGTGTTATCTTTTGACCAATAGGGTCAGCATCACCAAAATACTTTTTTGCCAGTTTTTCAGAAATGACGGCAGTGAAAGGGTTATCCAGCGCGGTTCCTTCATTTCCTCTGATCATTTCAAAATCCATCATAGAGAACACACTTGTGTCTACAAAATAGACATGCTGTTGATTGAACTTTCGCTTGTCTGCTAACTCCAATGTCACAATAGGTGATTGGAAGTTGAAAAACCTTACCTGGTTCTCGATGATATCCGGATAGTCATTCATTAACGCCGGTCCGGTAGGATAGGGGCAACTGGAGGAGTTTTCAAGGTAATTCTCACTTTCTATGATCTCCGCGAGCCTGTAGAGCCTTTCATGATCAGGGTGTGTTGCATCATAGCTTAATTCGCGAGAGACATACTTAAAAATGAAAATAAAGGCAGACAGGCTGATCGCTAAACCAATAATGTTGATAAAGCTGATCAATTTGTTTTTCGCCAAACTACGGAGAGTAGTTTTGAGGTATTCGAATATCATGTAATTAGAGTTAGTGGAATTTTTAACTCTCTGGTATGCACATGACTCATACGAGGAAGAGGGGTCAAGGTTATTAAATTTGTGATAGTCGGTAAAATACCAAAGTTGATTTGTTAAAAAGGGTGCTTTTGCTTCAAATCATTGAGGTTGCGATATTATTTATAAAATTTCATGATATAGTCGGAAGGGATTTTTTAGAATCACCAATCCACAATAGCGATTCATTATGCGGATTTTAGCGTTCCCTAATAAATGGTAAAAAAAAGCCCCGATCATATGATCAGGGCTCCCTATTTATCTTAACTGATTAACAATGGGTATTAGCAGAACTCGCTATATACTTCAACTAAATGATTTGCAATCATTTCCGCGGACCTTCCTTCAATGTGATGTCTTTCTACAAAGTGTACCAACTCACCATCTTTGAACAATGCAATTGATGGAGAAGATGGAGGGAACGGTAATGTGTACTCACGTGCTTTTGCAGTAGCTTCCATATCCACACCGGCAAATACCGTTGCCAAATGATCAGGTTTTTTATTAGATAAGTTAAGGGAAGCGAGAACGCCCGGACGGCAAGTTCCTGCAGCACAGCCACAAACTGAATTGATAACAATCAGGGTAGTTCCTTTATGATCTTTTAGATGATTTTCTACAGCGTCAGCAGTTTTGAACTCCTCAAAACCCACTTCTGTAAGCTGAGTTCTCATTGGTGCTACTAATTCTTCTGGATACATTTCTTTTTAATTTATTGTTTTCTGTTCTTAGTCTATATTATTACATGAATCCCAGCTCAAGCTTGGCTGATTCAGACATCATATCTGTCGTGTAAGGCGGATCAAACGTTACCTCAACCGTTACGTCATTTACTTCGGGGATAGCTTTGATTGCCAACTCTATCTCCCCAGGAATACTTTCTGCCGATGGGCAGGCTGGTGAGGTTAAAGTCATCAATACATGCACATTATTGACTGGGAAAATATTGATTTCGTAGATCAACCCCAGTTCAAAAACGTCCACTGGGATTTCCGGGTCATAAACCGTTTTGATTTCGGTTACGATTTTTTCCTTTAATTCTAGAGTATCGTTTGTCTTTGTCTCTTCCATCATGCATTGGTTTTTGTACTTAAAGCCAGCGCATCCAACTTCATCTGTTTGATCATGGCTGCAAATCCATTAGATCTTTGGGTGCCTATGAATCTATTCATTCCAATTTTTTCCGGAAAATAGACGTCATTGTTAAGGATCACCTCAGGAGTTTGACCTGATAGCACCCTCACCAGCAGGCTAACAAGTCCTTTGGTGATAGCCGTGTTAGAATCAGCTTCAAATTGCACCTTATCATTCTCCAGTCCGGCCATAAGCCAAACTTTTGATTGACAGCCTTTCACAATATTTTCATCTGTCCGCTTCGAAGCTTCCATTTCCGGAAGTTGCTCGCCTAATTCCATGATATAGTTGATGGTCATTTCCATATCACCATCCAGCATGGAAAATTCTTCTATGATCTCGTCCTGTATTTCTTTGATGTCGCTCATTTGCGAAACTTACTTACTATTTCTTTTAAAGCCTGGGCAAAATAAGCCACTTCATCTACGGTGTTGTAAACAGCAAAAGAGGCTCTTACCGTTCCCTCAATCTGGAAAATATCCATTAAAGGTTGAGTACAGTGGTGACCAGTTCTTACTGCGATACCTTTTGCATCAAGCCACATCCCCAAATCGAAAGGATGAATGTTTTCCACGTTGAAAGAAATAACACTTGCCTTACTTTCCGCCGTACCAATCGGCTCAAAACCGTCTATTTCACTTAATAACTTTGTTCCCTCATCGAGCAGTCGCTGTTCATGGTCATGAAGAAATTGATGTCCAATCTGGCTCATGAAATCCATGGCAGCCTTAAATGCGACCACATCACCAATATTCGGAGTGCCCGCTTCAAACTTGTAGGGGATATCATTAAAGGTAGTCTTCGCAAAAGTCACTTCGCTGATCATTTCACCACCTCCCTGATAGGCATCCATTTTTTCAAGCAACAGACGTTTCCCGTAAAGTATCCCAACACCTGTTGGGCCATACATTTTATGTGCTGACAAGGCAAGAAAATCACAATTGAGGTCTTTAACATCTACCTTTTCATGTGGTGCCGCCTGTGCGGCATCAACCAACGTAATGGCTCCTGCTTTGTGAGCATCAGCTATGATTTCCTTAATCGGATTGATTGTTCCTAAGGCGTTAGAAATATAAACCGCTGAAACAATTTTCGTCTTGTCAGAAAGTAATTTGAGGTATTCCTCATAAATGATCTCCCCTCTGTTGTTGATAGGGATCACTTTTAACTCTGCTCCAGTCTGTTGACATAGGATTTGCCATGGAACGATGTTGCTATGGTGTTCCATGGAAGTGATAATAATCTCATCGCCTGCTTTCAGAAACTTGCGTCCATAGGCTTGCGCCACCAGGTTGATGCCTTCGGTGGTTCCTTTGGTAAATACAATTTCCTCAGCTTCAGGAGCATTAATAAAAGCCTGAGCAGCCTTTCGTGTTTCCTCGTAGGCACTTGTGGCTCTTTCAGCCAAAGTATGTATCCCTCTATGGATGTTGCTGTTATCCCGGTTGTAATAATGGGATAGGGCATCGATCACTTGCTTAGGTTTTTGAGAGGTGGCCGCATTGTCAAAATAAATCAAAGGTTTTCCATTCACCTGCTGATCTAATACAGGGAACTGAGCTCTGATCTCATCTATTGACAATGTCGTGGTTATACTCATTAACCTAGTTTGTTTAGGATTATGCTTTCTATTTCGTCTTTTACCAGCTCTTCTTTCACTTCTTCAAGCGTTTCTACTGCGAAAGCGGTCAGCATCAATGCTTTGGCTCTCACCTTAGAAATTCCTCGTGCTCTCAAATAGAAGATTGCGTCTTCATCCAACTGTCCTGTTGTACAACCGTGAGAACATTTCACGTCATCAGCCCAGATCTCCAATTGTGGTTTGGTATTGACCGTAGCTGAATCAGATAAAATAATATTGTTATTGGACTGGAAAGCATTGGTTTTCTGCGCTTCCGGTCTCACATAGATTTTACCATTGAAAACACCTCGTGCATTTTCATCGATCACTCCTTTATATAATTCATTACTAAAGGAGTGAGGCTGTTTATGGTCTACGGCAGTATTGTTATCAACCTGTGTGTTGCCACTGATTACGTATAAGCCATTCATATGACCTTCACAGTTTTCACCGTCAATATCAATGACCACATTGTTTCTGATCACCGCTCCACCGAAGGTGAAGGTATTGGTATGAAATCTTGAATCTTTGTCTTGAGAAGCGTAGATACCTTCTACTGCATATACGTTCTTAGGGTACTGCTGAAGTTTTGTAAACCGAACTGAAGCATTGGATTCAACTTTTGATTCCAACATGCCGATAACCAGTGCAGCAGCATCACCGTTCACAAAGGTCTTTTCATAAACCCTTGTTTGACTTCCCGTCTCTGCGTCTATCAGAATCCTTGGAAAGCTAATCGATGTATTTTCAGCATCAAGGAAATGATATATGAATGTCGGAATGTTGTCACTGTTTCGTGCAGCTTTGAAAAACAATCCTCCTGAAAACTGAGCGCCGTTCAACTGCGCAAAAGGGTCCCTTGAAGAGTTCGATACCTTTCCCAATAGGTCAAGCTCACTTTCAGAAATTACACTGATTTGGAGATGATTGGCATCACTCTTTATTTCAGAAAGGTCTGACTTCCATACTCCGTTTATGAAAACAAGATGATTAGCTTCATTAACAGGATAGAAGCGCTCCTTAATTTCAGCAATATCCCAGCTCGTTTCTAATGGAACTGAAACTTCTGAAAAGTTCTTTTCCAGAATTCTTGCAATCTGGGTATACTTATAAGCCTCAGACTTACGATGTGGTAAGCCTAAAGTGTTAAAAGCCTCGAAGCTTCCTTTCTGAAAGTCTGAAAGTCCTTCTTTTGACCCGGTTTTTGCTTCAAATATGGTTGTGAATTGATCTGTTAGCGTTAATTCTGCCATGTCTACTTATGCTTCAACTCCTTCTTCATCTTTAATCCAGTCGTAACCTTTCTCTTCAAGTTCAAGAGCGAGATTCTTATCTCCGGATTTCACAATTTTTCCTTTGTACAATACGTGAACAAAGTCAGGTACGATGTAATCAAGAAGTCTTTGGTAGTGAGTCACCACGATGGTAGCGTTGTCCTTACTTTTCAGCTTGTTGACACCATCCGCCACTATCTTTAGGGCATCAATATCCAACCCTGAATCAGTTTCATCAAGGATGGATAGTTTCGGCTCCAACATGGCCATTTGGAAAATCTCATTTCTTTTCTTTTCTCCACCCGAAAACCCTTCATTGAGGGCTCTGCTTAAAAGGGCCTGATCAATGTCTACGAGCTTCATTTTTTCTTTCATCTCTTTCAAGAAGGAAACAGCATCCAAAGGCTTCAGACCTTTTGATTCTCTTACCTGGTTTACGGCTGTTTTCAGGAAGTTGGTGGTAGAAACTCCAGGGATTTCAACAGGATACTGAAAAGCAAGGAAGATACCTTCGCGCGCTCTTTCTTCCGGGGCAAACTCAAGTAAGTCCTTACCCATGTAAGAAACACTACCGCCAGTTACCTCATATTCCTCTCTTCCGGCAAGTACAGATGCGAGTGTACTTTTTCCAGAGCCATTAGGGCCCATGATCGCATGTACTTCACCCGGCTTAACCTCAAGGTTGATTCCCTTCAATATCTCTTTATCTTCAATTGAAGCTTGTAAGTTTTCTATCTTTAGCATGTTATTGAATTGAGTTTTTAACCAACGCTTCCTTCAAGCGTAAGTGCCAATAGTTTTTGCGCCTCAACGGCAAACTCCATTGGTAATTTGTTCATTACTTCTTTTGCGAAACCATTTACGATGAGAGCAACTGCGCTTTCCTCATCGATCCCTCTTTGCTGACAGTAGAAGATCTGATCTTCACCGATTTTAGAGGTGGTGGCTTCATGCTCAACCTGGGCTGAGTTGTTTTCTACATCTATATATGGGAAGGTGTGTGCACCACATTTGTCACCCATGAGTAGGGAATCACATTGTGAAAAGTTTCGTGCATTTTCTGCTCTTTTCATTATGTTGACCTGACCTCGATAACTATTTTGTGATTTACCTGCAGAAATCCCTTTGGAAACAATTCTTGATCTGGTGTTTTTACCAATGTGGATCATTTTAGTTCCGGTGTCAGCTTGCTGATAATTATTGGTCACCGCCACTGAGTAGAATTCACCAACCGAGTGATCACCTTTTAATATACAAGAAGGGTACTTCCAGGTCACAGCGGATCCGGTCTCAACCTGAGTCCAGCTGATTTTGGAATGATCTCCGGCGCAAATACCTCTTTTCGTTACGAAGTTGTAAATACCACCTTTACCGTTTTTATCACCGGGGTACCAATTCTGAACAGTTGAGTATTTAACCTCTGCTTTTTCAGCAGCATATATTTCCACAACGGCTGCATGCAACTGGTTTTCATCACGCATTGGAGCTGTACAACCCTCAAGATAAGATACATATGATCCCGGCTCAGCCACAATCAAAGTCCTTTCAAACTGACCTGTATTGGCAGCATTGATTCGGAAGTAAGTCGATAATTCCATCGGGCATCTTACCCCTTTAGGAATATAGCAAAAGGATCCATCGGAGAAAACCGCTGAGTTTAGGGCAGCAAAATAGTTATCCGCCGCAGGGACAACAGATCCAAGATATTTCTTTATTAGCTCAGGGTGCTCCTGCACTGCTTCACTGAATGAGCAGAAAACAATTCCAAGTTCTGAAAGTGTCTCTTTGAAGGTAGTGGCAACAGAAACTGAGTCGATAACCGCATCCACAGCGACACCTGTAAGTCTTTTTTGTTCCTGAAGGGAAATACCTAAACGCTCGAAGGTCTTTAGTAATTCAGGATCAACTTCTTCCAGGGATTTGGCTTTTTTGGATTGCTTGGGTGCAGAATAGTACTTAATCGCCTGGTAGTCAATTTTCGGGTAGGTCACATTGGCCCATTTTGGCTCATCCATTTCCACCCATCTGCGGTAGGCTTTCAGTCTCCACTCAAGCAACCATTCCGGCTCTTCTTTCTTTGAGGAGATGAATCTTACGATATCCTCACTGATACCTAAGGGAGCCTCGTCTGCTTCAAAATCAACAGACCAACCGTGTTCATATTCCTTGGAGGTGAACTCCTCTAAAATTTGGTCGTCCTTACTCATAAATTATTTTTCAGAATCTGTTTAACCTGATAACAGTTGTACTGCTAAACAGTTCGGCAAAAATAGCATCTATTTGGATTAATTCTAAATAAGATACTAAAAAGGATGAGTAAGGACGATTATACCTCTATAATTTCAGCTTATATTAAAACTGAAGATGTCTGTTTAAGCTTTCTTCAAGGGAGATAAACGTCTCAGTTCTTTCGATTCCCTCCACCTTTTGAATTTTATCATGAAGAACATCTTTCAGGTGCTTAGTATCTTTACAATGTATCTTAATAAAGATATTGTAGTTACCCGTAGTGTAATGCACTTTAACGATTTCAGGGATTTTTCTTAATTGTTCGACAACCTGATCATAGAGTGAGCTCTTTTGAAGAAATATGCCCATGAAGCAGGTGACGTCATATCCCAATTTAGAATAATCCATCTGAAGAGTAGTGCCGCGTACCACACCCATTTCTTCTAATTTCTTCATCCTCACGTGAACTGTTCCACCTGATACAAAAACCTTCTTAGCCACTTCTGTGTAAGGTATTTTTGCATCATCCATCAGTAAATTGAGGATTTTTAAGTCGATATTATCAATTTCGTAATTTTTACTCATTTTAGAGGAATCTTTTTTTAAATACGCAACGAATACTATGCAATTTTAGATGACATCTAATTATTAACCAAATTTATTAAAATATTTTTAATAATATTCTAAAACTTCTTAATTTTGAGTCAACAAAACGTTCTAAAACACAACAAAGTCACACTGTAGGGTGATGAAATTGGCAGACATGCCCTCCTGTCTCGAGGGTGGAGGTAAGGGATAAATCCCGGGTGTTTCAAGGTATTCTTCGGAATTCCTTGAAACATCGGGGACTAACTGCTCCGTGGAGGTTCGAATCCTTCCCCTACAGCCATCATTTTTGGGTTAATGTTGTTTATTTGAATCTGGTCGAAGTAGGGGTGCTTCGGCCTTTTTCTTTTTATAGCCCTTTGTGTTCTCCAAATACCCACATCAATTTTTCGGTCAGTCATCATCTTCCAGAATTAATTAATTACTTCCGATTTGAATATTAGGGATGAAGAGGACTATACTAAGCAGCCCTTAAATGCGAAAATTAGGCCTATTTCAAAGGAAATGCGCGTTTTCATATTTTGGAATTCGCAACAAAATGATCAAAACGTTGCTATTTGAATTATTTATTGAAAAAAATGTTGAAATGGTTTTAATGTTTTGATCATTGTATTAATTTTGTCTCAACAAAACGTTCTAAAACACAACAAAGTCACACTGTAGGGTGATGAAATTGGCAGACATGCCCTCCTGTCTCGAGGGTGGAGATAAGGGATAAATCCTAAATGTTTCAAGGGATTCTTCGGGATTTCTTGAAACGTCTGGGGCTAACCGCTCCGTGGAGGTTCGAATCCTTCCCCTACAGCCATCATTTTTGGGTTAATGTTGTTTATTTGAATCTGGTCGAAGTAGGGGTGCTTCGACCTTTTTCTTTTTATAGTGCTTTGTTTTTCCTGCAATTCTCCAATTCAAAGGTTCCATCCAATACCAAATTGTTAAAACAATTTTTCTGCTTTTGGTTGAAATGCATTTATGTACCATGCTTATTTCAATTTTAAGTTCAAATAGTTCTAAAACAGGCTATATTTAGCGGAAAAACATCAAAAATGTCAAGACAACCCTGGATTGAAAATTACCCAGAAGGAGTACCGAACTCAATAAACCCTGATAGATATAGCAACATTCCGGAGCTATTAGCCGAATCAGTCTCAAAATTTGGAGACGTTCCTGCATATATAAACATGGGTAAGTCTATCACCTTTTCAGAGTTGGATCAACTATCTAAAGATTTTGGTTCTTACCTGATCAATGTGCTCGGACTGAAGCAAGGGGATAAGGTTGCTATTCAAATGCCTAATATTCTACAAAACCCCATAGCTATCCATGGGGTGCTCAAAGCTGGTCTTGTCGTGGTAAATACCAATCCGTTGTACACTCCTTCAGAAATGAAGCATCAGTTCAATGATTCCGGGGCTAAGGCAGTGGTCCTTCTGGCCAATTTTGCTTGTAACCTGGAGAAGATCCTTGCTGAAACAGTTATCGAACATGTGATCATTACTGAGCTGGGCGATCTACTGGGAGGGCTAAAGAAACCGTTAGTGAACTTTGTGGTGAAGCATGTAAAGAAGATGGTTCCTTCTTATAATCTCCCCAAGGCAGTGACATTCAATGCTGCTTTGAAAATGGGGGCCTCTCAACCACTACAAATCCCGGAGATGAAGGCAAATGATCTGGCCTTTTTGCAATATACGGGCGGTACCACCGGCGTATCAAAAGGGGCTATGTTGAGTCATCGCAACCTGATTGCCAATGTACAACAGGTGGAAGCATGGCTGAAACCGGCCAACTTTGAAGATGGTAAAGTCACTTTTATTGCGGCTCTCCCTCTTTATCACATTTTTGCATTAAATGCTCATTCACTTTTTCCGGCCAGAATTGGGGCATGTAATATTCTGATCACCAACCCACGGGATATGAAAGGCTTTGTAAAGGAGTTGGGTAAGTATAACTACGATTTGATTACAGGGGTGAACACATTATTCAACGGATTGTTGAATACTCCCGGTTTTGCGGAGTTGGATCATTCCAACCTAAAAGTCGCCCTCGCTGGGGGAATGGCCTTGCAACGAGCGGTAGCTGAAAAATGGGAAAAAGTGACAGGATTGAAGATGGCTGAAGCTTATGGCCTGACGGAGACTTCTCCCGGGCTTTGTATCAATCCTTTTAACGAACAAAATAGAGTGGGAACTATCGGTATGCCTCTACCTAATACGGATATAGTACTGTTAGATGACGAGGGTAATGAGGTGGCAGACGGTGAAAAAGGGGAGTTATGTTGTAAAGGACCTCAGGTTTTTTTAGGTTATTATAACAGGGAAGAGGAGACCAAGGCATGTTTCATTAATGGATATTTCAGGACAGGTGACATTGCGATGATGGATCCGGATGGATTTTTTAGAATTGTTGACCGCAAAAAGGAAATGATTCTAGTATCAGGCTTCAATGTATATCCTAATGAGGTAGAAGAAGTTGTAGCCATGCATCCAAAAGTGCTTGAGGTTGGAGCAATATCAGTTCCGGATAGCAAGTCCACTGAAGCGGTTAAAATATATGTTGTTAAGAAAGATGACTCGTTAACAGCCGAGGAGCTTGAGGAACATTGTAAGAAGGAACTCACAGGTTACAAAAGGCCAAAGCATATTGCATTCTGCAATGAGCTGCCCAAATCGAATGTTGGTAAAATATTAAGGAGAATCCTTAGAGAAAATGATCTCAAAGAGAACTCTTATGATTAACCAGAGCTAGAGGGTCATTAGACCCTCAATAGTTTCAAATGGGATCAATAGCTCAGTTGGGCCTTCAGAATAAGCCGCAATTTCATAGCTGTTGAAATATAAAATGAGGCCCTTGTCTGAGAAACCAAATGTTTCAGGTAAGCTGAACTTATCGTTTTCAAAATTATAGCCACCATCACTTAGCTGTTGCGATGACTCAAGTCCTTTCGATTTTCTAAATTCTTTTTCAGCAATGACCATTAACCTGGAAAGGTCATTGAAAAGGTTGCTTATACTCTCAACCAGACGTCCCTTTTCATCAAAATTGAGGAAAGAAACTTTATCATAAGAATGGGCTCCTCCTGTATAACTTTCTGAGTTGATTCTAAAAGAGGTGAGTTCTGGTGTTTGATAAGATACTTTCGCCGAAATATCAACGGTCCATGGGGTCTGTGATTCAGGGAAAGCCTGTTTGAACTCCTCATATGATTTGATGAAGGCAGTCATGTTCTGCTTAATGTTATCACCAGTTTCGATTCCCGGCGGGATGTGGTCAATGATCATTTGGTTGATCACAGATCTAACCATTGAATTAAGGCTCTTCTTGTCCTTTTTAAATTCCGGGTAGGTAATGGTTATTTTGGTACATTCATCATTGATGCATGGTGTTATTTTTTCCTTGAGGGAAACCATTTCCCAACTTAATGGTTCTATCTCCTTGATCGCTTCTTCTTGAATGTTTTCGGTTTGGGTAGTCTTTTCCTGGGTATTGTTGTTGCAAGCTGAAAACAACAAGCTAGTTGAAAGGAAGAAGTAGGTAAAAATAGATTTATTCATGCGTTAAGAATGATTTTAGATGCATTGTTCCTTATTTTGGAAACATAAAGTGGGACACTCACTACGAAGATAAGGTTACGTCTAATACTATCTTCATATATCTTTCGTAAGATTTAACAATCACTTCAAAGTTGAAAAAATGAAACTCAAACTTCTAACAATAACGATCCTTACGCTACTTTCCTGCCAACTGCTGGCACAGGATGACTCAACCAAATATTGGACTTCCGGAGGATTTGGCTCTTTGACTTTTTCTCAGGTCACCTTAAAGAACTGGGCCGGTGGGGGTCAGCCCTCCGTTTCAATTAATGGTGTAATGAATGCTTTTGCCGATTATTCAAAGGGTCGATTGAAGTGGGAGAATTCACTGGACCTGGCGTATGGTTTGATTAGGCAGGGTAATAATGGATCGCTGGTTAAGTCAGATGATAAGATCAACCTGGTGACCAAGTTTGGTTATAAAATTCTGAACGATAACGAAAAATGGTTCTACAGTGGACTTCTTGACTTTAGAACGCAGTTTGCTAAAGGATTTGTTGAGAATGAAACTACAGGAAAATTGGACAGTGTCATTTCCAGGTTTATGGCACCTGCTTATCTGACCATTGGTCTTGGGGTAGACTATAAGCCAAGTTCCGTGCTCTCTATCAACTACATCCCGCTAACTGGAAAATTCACCTTTGTCAATGATCAGACCCTCGCTGATGCCGGGGCTTATGGCGTACCTGATGGAAGTAAAGCAAGAGGGGAATTTGGTTCTTACTTCAGGATTAAGTACCACGATGATATCATGAAAAATGTGAACCTTGATTCCAGGTTGGAGCTGTTCTCGAATTATGTCAAGGATTTCGGAACGATTGATGTGAACTGGCAAAATGCCCTGGTGATGAAGGTCAATAAATTCCTGACGGCGAACTTCTATTCTCAGATGATCTATGATAAGGACATCCGTCAGAATAAAGATAAGAATGGAAACGGCATCGTAGAGCCTTCAGAGATGAAAGCCAAACTCCAGTTTAAAACTGTCATTGGATTAGGTTTGAGTTATTCAATAGGCGCAACGAAAGAATAATAAACCTTAAAAGGGATTGGAGGCAACAGATAGGGATATTCATTATCCCTATTTTAGTTTAAGGGATTTGCAGTTCCATTCGGGGTAGAAATAATATGTATATCTCTTTGAGGGAACGGGATTTCTACTCCTTCTTCTCCAAATCTTTTGAAGATCTCGAAATACAATTCACTTTTCAGAACCCTTGGCTTATCTGTGTGGGTGGTGGTCCAAACGGCAAGATAAAAGTTGATGGAGCTATCCCCATACTCATCAAAAAGCACCGTAGACTCCGGATTATCGAGAACATGCGGGTTGTCCTTAGCCACTGCAAGTAATATTTTCTTGATTTTGGCCGGGTCTTCTTTGTAGCTCACGCCTACAGGAATTCTAAATCGGATATTCCGATCATTGTGACTCCAATTGATCACCTGGCTGGAAATGAACTCTGAATTTGGAACAATGATGGTGATGTTGTCATTGGTACGAATCTCTGTGGCTCTAAATGATATATTCATCACATCACCCTGAACATCACCCACTTCAATTCGATCACCTACCTTGATGGGCTTTTCGAAAAGGATGATAATTCCTGAAATGAAATTATCAGTAATATTTTGAAGACCGAAACCAATACCAACTCCCAATGCACCGGCCAGTATGCTCAGGGCGCTCAGATCAATTCCGGCTGTCTGGATAATAATGACACTACCTATGACGATCACCAGAAAGCGGAGAACGGTGCCGATAGATGCCCTTACCCCAGGTTCTAGTTGTGTACGGGTAAGCACATTTTCAACAAGGATCCTTCTAAGTTTTTTTGAGATAAAGGACAACAGGAAAAAGGCTATGGCAAAGTACAATATCGTACCCATGCTAATAGCTCCTTCACCTAAATTGAAAAGAGGCTTAGAAAATACCTCAATAAAAGATTGGACGCTCTCCAGGAGGTCACTCCAGATTTCGTTGACTTTATCCATAGATGTTCAAATTAAACAATGGAAATCACAATAGGTTTGAAACCGAAAGCAAAAATTCAGAGGTAATGTCTGAATAAAGAAAGGAATGAAGGGACCTTTTGAATTTACTTTTTTCGGAGTTTTCGCTCAAGGAACTCATACATCATGTTCAGGGCCTGCTCACGAAACCTTTCCTGCGACTCTTTACGTTCGTCAGAGCTTACTTCTATTTTGCTGAGTTCTTTCAAAAATGCTTCTCCAATGGGGCGGGCATAATCAGGGCTACTTGATATTTCGTCCAATTCACTACCAAAGATATGATCCGTGGATGTGTTGCTTCCAGGAGAAATTGATTCAAGCTTAAGCTCAAGTTTTTTCAGGTATAATTCCTCTAATTCTGAAGTTGTACTCATAGTCGATCACTGTTTAAGTAAAAATAAAGATAATATGAGGTCAAAGAAATAATATGGCCGTTCATTTTTGAGAACAATATTTTATCGCAAGCCCCTTATGGCATGAGTAGCGAGCTGTCACCGTAGCTAAGGAATCTGTAGTCATTGTTGAGTGCCTCTGAATATATCTTTTTCCAATTGGCTCCTACCAAAGCCGCAACAAGCAAGATGAGGGTTGAGCCAGGTAAATGAAAGTTGGTGACTAAACCCTTACAAATACGAAAAGTATATCCGGGGAAAATGAATATTTCCGTATGGCCAATAATTCGATCCACATTCAGACGGTCCATATAGTCGAGTACGTTATTCAGACTTTCCTCTTTTGAAATATTTTGTTCGTCCTGATAAGGTTGAAGCTTTTCTATTTTGAATTCCGCAGAAGGATCCTTTTTGAGCTTAACTCCAAACCAATAAAGGCTTTCGAGGGTACGCATACTGGTTGTGCCCACAGGAATGATGGTGTTATTATTCAGGATACCTTCGATATTCAACCGGGTAACGATAACCTGTTCTCGGTGCATCGGATGATCCTCAACAGTTGATGACTTGATCGGTTGGAAGGTGCCAGCGGAAACGTGGAGTGTCAGGTAATCAGTGGTGATTTTCTTTTCGTTCAGTTGGTCAATCACTTTTTCCGTAAAATGCAGACCGGCAGTGGGAGCGGCGACAGCCCCTTCATGGTGAGAATATACAGTCTGATAACGAGGTTTATCTTCAGCTTCTACTTCCCGGTTGATATATGGGGGGAGGGGTATGTTTCCTATAGCCTCTACAATTTCTGAGAAGGATTGTTGTGAGTTCCAATTAAGTGCGACTTCCTCACCATCTTTTCTTAGTGCGGTTACCTCCACACCCTCAGGCAACGACATTTGTAATTCAGTTCCAATTTTCCATTTTTTGGCATTTCCTATCATACAGTGCCAGTTACAACCTTCTGAAGTGGCCATGACTTCCGCATGAATATTGGAAGGTGCCAGAGGTTCTAAGAGAAAAATTTCTATCCTTGCCCCTGTATCCTTATGAAAGATCAGGCGAGCAGGGATTACCTTGGTGTCGTTAAATACCAGGTGACAGGAAGAAGGTAACAGGTCAGGCAACTGGCGAAATTGCTGATGAAAAACTTCTCCTTTGGAATAATGTAATAATTTAGAGTCGGATCGGTTTGCGAGTGGATGCTTGGCTATTTTTTCGTTGGGTAATTCGTAAGTGTATTCCGCCAGATCAATATTATTTTCAATCATAAATTTTTGTACTGCCCATGTTGATGCTCGAATATAAAGACTATACGCTTGACTTTAAGTTTGAAGCGGGAACATCACGTGGAGTGATGCGTCAGCACAGGGCTTATTTATTGAAAATCTCAGCGAATGGTTTGAGTCCCTTTGGATATGGAGAGGCTGCGCCTTTGCCGCGTTTGAGTGTGGATGATTTTGAGGAACTCGAGCCAGTACTCCTAGAGCTGATAAATAACCTGAGAAGATGTGAGCTCCCTTCTAATCAAAAGGACGTATTTGATTTAGTAGCGGAATTAGTGAGCCCTGCATTTCCTAGCGTAAGGTTTGCTTTAGAGACGGCCTTGCTGGACTTGCTTCACAGGGGAAATCAAATCATTTTTCCAAGCGAGTTTCTCAAGGGTCAGTCCATTCCAATCAATGGGTTGATTTGGATGGGTGATCAGGATTTCATGAGAACGCAGGTGGATAAGAAATTGGAGGCTGGTTTTACCTGTATTAAAATAAAAGTAGGAGCTATAGACTGGGAGCATGAGCTAGATATCATTCAATATATACGATCGAAATCCAGGGACGTGACGATCAGGTTGGATGCTAATGGAGGCTTCCCCACAAACGAGGTTTTTGCCAGATTAAAAGATTTAGATGGACTGGATATTCACTCCATCGAACAGCCAATTATGCCACGACAGCCGGAAGCCATGAGGTTGATCTGTGAAAAATCGAAAATTCCTATTGTCCTTGATGAAGAGCTTATAGGTATTACTGACCATCGGGCCAAAAAGGTACTGCTCGAAGACTGTCTACCTGCCTTTATTATTCTCAAGCCGACCTTGCTAGGAGGCTTTCGTGCATCACTAGAATGGATCAAGATAGCTGAGGAGCTTGGTATTGATTGGTGGTTCACGTCAGCTTTGGAAAGTAATGTAGGCTTGAATGCGATCAGTCAATTTGCTGCTTCTTTGGAACCTAAACCATATCATGGATTAGGCACCGGACAACTTTACCATAACAACATTATGTCCCCACTAACCATTGAAGGTGAGCGCCTTCATTATAATCACACCTACAACTGGCACATGCCTTTTTAAGGTCCTGGAGGACCATGGTGCGGGTGGCGTGGTGACTGAAGGATTATTTCCAGTTTACTAAGCTGCTCGGGAGTACAGATTTGACTGAGTTGGTAAAAATGCTGGTACTGCTCTTTCTCATCTGCCATATGCGCTTCAGAAAGTTTTGTCATCAGGCGATCAATCACAGCATTATCCTTGGAACCTGTTGTGACCTGCCTGGCAAGCTGCATTTTATATTCTCTTATGATTTTCCCTAAGGAATCTTTCCTGGCTTTATGTTGCTGAAACAGCCTTCGGAACTCCTCTCTTTGATCCGGGGTCAGGTCTAGCTTTTGAGTCAGGAACTGAGCTCCTTTGTTTCTTTCAGCTCTGAATGGGTGAGCATCTCTTCCTCCATGCACCCTGGGTAGGATCAGTACAATGAGTAGTGAGATGTTAATGATCACCAATATCAGAACGCTGATAACCAGGTATTTGACTTGTTTTTCTTTCATGTCTAATAGTTTAACAATGATGCTGTAGGCTCGAAATACTCAGTTTTAAAATCATCCACTTCGGCGACGTCATTTTCTTCTGTTTGCAAAATCATGAATCCATTAACCAGCGCCATAATAAGCATAGCTGCCACGCCAGCTTGTAACCAGTGAAACCATTTGCTGCTACCGGGGTCCAGTGAATGCATCCGCTCTTGCAGCTTTTCATAGAACCCGGCAGGCGCAGCCGCCCTTTTGATGTTGTCCAGGCTGCTAAGGGTTTCCTCAACTCTATTTTCTGATGAATTCTCTTTCATAATAATTTCTTAGTAGGTTCCTCAATCCTTCTTTAGCGCGATGTAAAAGTGATTCAACAGAGGAGGTACTTTTGTCGATTACCTTCGATATCTCTTCCGTTGTAAGTCCTTCTATTTTGCTAAGCGTGAAGGCCACCTTTTGGTTTTCAGGTAATTCGTCGATCGCCTGAAAAAGCGCCCGTGCATTTTCCTGGTTTTCCAACTCCACTCCAGGGTGAAAGAAAGAAGTAATTTGTTCATGGCCATCAAGGCTCATCATTATCCCGGAACGCTTACCGGCCTTTAATTTCCGGAGCAACTCCAGACATTTATTCACAGCGATGCGGTAGATCCAGGTACCGGTTTCGGACTTGCCTAAAAAGAAATCATAGGATTTGAATACCTGGATGAAGACCTCTTGCGCCACATCCTCTGCGTCCTCCTGGTTTTTGAGAAACCCAAGACAGGTATTATAAACCCTGTCCTGGTAGGTTAACACTATCTCTTTGAATTCCTTTTCTGACACAAATGAAACTTAACCTTTACGATCTCCTTTGCCGTGTGGAGCAGGACCCATCCGTCGAGACGAATGCTTATCAAAAATCACCTTTTGCTTATCTGTTAACATGGCTCTGCTGGTAATTTGATGATTAGTACGTGCTCTTAAAAGTGAGGTCTCTAATGTCCCAATCTCCTCAATAACCTGATCGATTTCCTTGCGTTTGACCTCATCACTGGAAACCAGCGTTTGAAGCCTGGCCTTCTTTTCTCTAAGTTGATTCATGATTGGTTGTGATTCTTTATGAAATCGCACCTTCTCCTCATCGAACTTCACCTTCTGCTCTTCAGTGAGTTCTAATCTTTCTGCAAATTGCTCTGCTCTTTGCTTTTGAAAGTCACCGCCCTGGCTTGGACCTTTTCGTTCTCCATTTGGTGGCTGTGCCCAGGCTCCAACAGACCAGATCAGCACCATTCCTATAATAAATACCTTTTTCAACATGGTTTTTACGTTTTTAATTTACATTCATTTCTTTAGATGAAATGCGAATAATAAACTTGCGTCTTATTTCTATTTTTTTTCAGAAAAACGAAAATCAGCGGTTTTTCTTTCAATATTGGCCCTTATGATGACTTTTATTAGAAGCATTATTCTTATCCTGGTAACCTATGGACTCGCGGCAGCGTCGACACCGGAAAGATACCATTCAGGGAAAATTCTTCAGATGCTGGAGAAGTTCAACACCCTTGGGTCGGTACTTTATGTGGCTGCTCATCCGGATGATGAAAATACTCAACTTATTTCATACCTGGCCAATGGTATGAACTTGCGTGCAGGCTACCTGGCGGCAACACGGGGGGATGGTGGTCAAAACCTTGTGGGTACCGAGATCAGGGAATCATTAGGAATCATCCGAACTCAGGAATTATTAGCCGCAAGACGAATCGATGGGGGAGAGCAGTTTTTTTCTCGGGCCAATGACTTCGGTTATTCGAAAGATCCTGAGGAAACCTTTGATAAATGGGACCGTGAGCAGGTACTTGCTGATTTTGTTTGGGTGCTAAGAAAATTCAGACCTGATGTGATTGTAACGCGATTTAGCACGACTCCAAAAGTTACCCATGGGCATCATACGGCATCTGCTGTTTTGGCGAAAGAAGCTTTTGGATTAAGCGGTGACAAGAATGCCTACCCTGAGCAACTGGACTATGTTTCTGTCTGGCAACCTACCCGGCTTTTCTGGAATACGAATACCTGGTTCTTTAGAAGTGATCCTAATAAGTTCAACCCTGACAAATATGTGAAAGTTGATGTGGGTGGTTATGATCCCGCGCTAGGTGAATCCTATACGGAGATAGCAGCCAGAAGCAGAAGTATGCACAAGAGTCAGGGGTTTGGAAGAAGTGGTTCCAGGGGATCGGAGTATGAATATTTAGAACAATGGGAAGGTGAAGCTGTAAAGGATGTTTTTGAAGGACTGGACTTTACATGGAAAAGAGTCAACGCCGAGGAAATTGGTGAAATGGTGAATGAAGCGATCATGTATTTCAATCCGTCCGAACCCGAATCAATCCTGCCGGATCTTATAGAAATAAGGAAAAGGGTGGAGGATCTGAAAGATGATTTTTGGAGGGAGGTCAAGCTCAAAGAAATAGATCAATTAATACTGGCCGTAACTGGTACTTATATAGAGTTCGTAAGTGATGCTTCTCAATATAGCCCGGGTGATACGATGTCCGTGAATTTGGAGATCATCAATAGAAGTAAGGCGCCGGTCGTTTTATCGGGAGTCTCATTTTCAAAGTGGTCGAATAATTATATCTACAACCTGAAATTGGCTAATAACCAGTTGAACGAGTTGAGTTACGAATTACCATTTAGTCACAGCGTACCGATATCTAATCCTTACTGGCTTAAAGAAGCAGGTAAGGAAGGGATGTACAACGTAGAGGATCAGAGGTTAATTAGTACTCCGGAAAATGGGCCTGTTGTTACGGCAAAAGTAATTCTTCGAATTAAGGATCAATTTCTTGAGTGCGAAGTGCCAGTAGTATATAAAACTACTGACAGAGTGAAGGGAGAGATTTACAAACCAGTTTCTATCACCCCGAAGGTAATGGTTAATATTAGTCAGAAGGCGTTGGTCTATGTAGATGATGAACCTAAAAAGGTTCAGGTGACCATCATTGGGGGAGCGCCCTATGCGCAGGGCCAACTTAAATTGAATTTGCCTAATGGCTGGAATGCCGAGCCGTCAGTTCAGGATTTTGTGATCACCAGAAAGGGCGAGGAGCAGGTGTTTGATTTTATGGTCACCCCTTCTAAAGAAACAGGTGAATATAAGATAGGCGCCATCGCCATTTTAGGAAATCAGGAGTTTAATCGGGGCCGTGTGATGATCAGTTATGATCATATCCCGGAACAGGTATGGTTCCCGAAATCGGAGACTAAGGCTGTACGCCTTAATTTGAAAAAGTCGGGGAATTTGATCGGGTATATTATGGGGGCCGGAGATGAGGTTCCCTACAGCCTGGGACAGATGGGCTATCAGACACAGTTGTTGGATAAGGAGACGGTCACAGCACAGAATTTGCAACAATATGATGCGGTGATCGTTGGAATCAGGGCATTTAATACGCTGGATTGGCTGGCATTTAAGAATAAAGAACTGTTTGAATACACAAAGAATGGGGGCACGGTGATCGTACAATACAACACTTATGGAACAGTCACCGAGGAGTTGGCGCCATATCCCATCAAAATTTCAAGAGATCGTGTCGCGGTGGAGCAGGCAGAGGTGAAGATACTGGATAAGAAAGCGGCCGTATTGAACTATCCTAATCAATTGGAAAAATCAGATTTCGATAACTGGGTTCAGGAACGTGGTTTATACTTCCCGAACGAGTGGAGTAAGGAGTTTACACCTGTATTAAGTATGAATGACCCCGGAGAGAGTGCCAAAGAAGGGAGCTTGCTTATTGCTCAGTATGGGAAGGGATATTATATCTACACGGGAATATCATTCTTTAGGGAATTGCCTGCGGGAGTTCCCGGAGCCTTTCGATTGCTGGCTAATCTGATCTCAATAGGTAAGACTGATAAGGAAAATTGAAGCGATATGTGGGTTAATCTTTTTCATTCCAAAAACTAAATGGCTGACCTGACTGGATGAACCTGCTAGACTACTTTGTGTTATTCGGAACGCTCCTCTTTATCGTAGGGTATGGCGTTTATAAAACCCGAAAGCAAAGGAATATATCAAGTTATCTTTTGGGCGATTATTCTCTCAAATGGGGCACCATCGGTTTGTCGGTGATGGCTACTCAAGCCAGTGCGATTACCTTTATCTCTACGCCGGGTCAGGGTTATGAAAGTGGAATGAGTTTTATCCAAAACTATTTTGGTTTGCCATTTGCACTCCTGATTGTAAGTGCTGTTTTTATTCCAATCTATTATAAACTCAAAGTCTACACGGCCTATGAGTTTCTCGAAAATCGTTTTGACCTCAAAACTCGTTTACTGGGAGCTTTTCTCTTCCTGATCCAAAGAGGATTGGCGGCAGGCATTACCATCTACGCCCCGGCCATCATTCTTTCCAGTATTCTGAAATGGAATCTGACCTTAACAATTCTGATTACCGGATTGCTGGTAATTATTTACACGGTATCGGGAGGTTCCCGAGCTGTGAGTCTGACCCAAAAATGGCAAATGGCTGTCATCATGGTGGGCATGTTTGCAGCTTTTTTTATGGTCATCGGATATATAGGAGACTACATGTCTTTCGGTGATGCGGTAGGCGTGGCCAATAGTTTGGATAAAATGAATGCAGTGGATTTTGATTTGAGTTTTGAGAAGCGATACACCGTTTGGTCTGGTTTGGCAGGTGGTTTGTTTCTGTCCTTATCCTATTTTGGAACGGATCAATCCCAGGTTCAAAGATACCTCGGAGGAAAGAGCGTCCGGGAAAGCAAGATGGGCCTAATGTTCAATGCCATCTTTAAAATACCGATGCAATTCTTTATCCTGTTCACCGGGGTAATGGTGTATGTTTTCTATCTGCTTTATCAACCCCCGATACATTTCAAAGAGGCATCGGTTGAACGTTTACAAAATTCAGAGTATGCTGAACAATATGAAGTATTGAACAATGAGTATAATACTTTGCTGGAAGAGCGAAAAAGCCTGACCATTGAGTTGGCCAATGCTGAGTCTTCGGAAAGGGAAATGATTGGAGACAGGCTCAACCTAAAGGATCAGGAAACAGTTAAGGTTCGGGAAGAGGTAAAAGGGCTGCTCATCCAACTCGACGACAGTATAGAGACGAAGGATTCTGACTATGTTTTTTTAACCTTCATTTTAACCTACCTGCCTCATGGCTTGATTGGCCTTCTGATCGCGGTTATATTCTCTGCGGCCATGTCCTCGACATCTTCGGAATTAAATGCGCTATCCTCAACTACTTCCGTTGATTTCTACAAACGGATTCTTCAGAAGTCTGCTTCCAATGGCCATTATGTAAACATCTCTAAACTACTCACCCTCGCATGGGGAATACTGGCCATTTCATTTGCCTTATTGGCTAAAAACTCTGAGAACCTCATAGAAGCGGTGAACATAGTAGGTTCC
The DNA here is from genome assembly GCF_024714475.1 of Marinoscillum sp. MHG1-6. GTDB lineage: Bacteria > Bacteroidota > Bacteroidia > Cytophagales > Cyclobacteriaceae > JAMZMI01. Next base: position 78,896 of record NZ_JAMZMI010000008.1, read on the forward strand.
ATTTTTTACGGGACCATTTTGGGAATTTTCCTGGTGGCCTTCTTTTTGAAATTCGTTAAGGGTGACGCAGTGTTTTATGCTGCCATCATCGCTCAAATGGTCGTAATTGTACTACATCTTTTGGCTACAACCGGGGTGATTGGGCTCGGGTACCTGTGGTACAACGCCATTGGTTTGGCCGTGACTATCCTCTTAAGTATTTTGGTTCAGATGTCTTTGAACACAAAAAAAGCGTAAGAGATCTTACGCTATAAATTCCGATTGAATAGAATCATTATTTAGCCTTCTTCCATTTCTTTATCGAAGCCCTGTTTTGTTCTACATAGTAATTGCTACCTGCCTTTTCAGCATATTCTATACTTTCCTCGGCAGATTTGATGGCCTTTTTGTACTTACCCAGTTCAGCCAGTATCAGGGCCCTCGTTCTTAGGATCCAATAAGCATCAGGTCTTAATTGAGCAGCCTTGGTTTCAAATTCAAGCGCTTTATCAAGTTCTTTGTTTTCAGAGAGGAGGTAGGATGCCATTCCGTGATAATCATTTGCTTGCTGTCTCATGCTTGATTCGTCATAGGAATTGATGGTAGCCATCACCTTTTCATCAGTTTTTACATCTAGTGGTAGTGATACTTTGGTTTTGTCCCAAATCAGATCAATGGTAGCAGTGCTGTTTCTGAGATTATTAATGTCTATGGTAAAAGACTCCACCTGATCGCTGATTGATACAGGCTTGGACGTAAATGATCCAACAGGCTCTTTCTTTGTATAGCCGCCTACCCCGGATCCGTCAAAAGCGTATAGGTTGATCGTCCAGTCGTTTTTCCCTGGTTGAGTAAGAATCACATAGTCTCCAGCCGACAACTCCACTCCTCCAAGGGTTACATCACCATCAAAGGATATTTTTGTGGCATCGTTGGCACCTGTTCTCCAATGCTCATCGTACTTCACCAGCTCCCCAAAAATAGTTCTGCCCTTTACACCTGGTCGGGAGTATTCGATGGTGACGGTGGTAACGCCTACTTTTTGAATAAGGGTGGCCTCAGGGCTGGCAGAAGGGGTTTGAATTTGTGAAAAACCTGAAAATGAATAAAGGAATGCGATAAGGGTTAATAATTTTAAGTTTTGCATTGTTTTGGTTTAAGGTTCGATTACTCTATTAAACAAAGTGTCAAAAATTGATATACATGCATACGAAAAACTCCCCAGGTCGTTTTACGTACGTGACGATGTTGTAATGATTGCCAGGGAACTACTGGGCAAGTACCTGATGACGAATATAGCTGATCAGGTGACGATAGCGAAAATTGTTGAGACGGAAGCCTATCACGGCTTAAATGACAAAGCTTGTCATGCTTTTATGAAGCGCACTCCCAGAACCGAGGTGATGTATGGCAGAGGAGGGACGGCTTATGTCTATCTCTGTTATGGTATCCATCATTTGTTTAATGTGGTGACAAATGAAGAGGGGCTGGCAGATGCAGTGCTTATCAGAGCTTTGGAGCCAGTTGAGGGCTTGGAGTTGATGAAGAAGCGAACCGATAAAGCTTCACAAGAGAGGATCGCGTCCGGACCTGGAATGCTAAGCAAAGCGATGGGGATTAGTGTAGCTCATAATAAAGCATCTTTGCTTGAAGAAGATGTCTGGATTGCGGAGAAAAAGGAGGAACGTGAAACGTTTGATATAGAGGCCGATGCTAGAATTGGCGTGGATTATGCTGGGGAAGATGCATTACTGCCATGGAGGTTTTTTATAAAAGGGAACAGATACATCAGTAAGGGCAAAAAGAAACCCTGATGAGGTTTCATCAGGGCACACAAAAAAATCCTAACACTTGTTGTAATATTGTTCTCGATAGAGAGAAATATTTGTTGAGTACAACTTTATAGTGCTTTATTCATATACACAAATATAGAAATTAAATTTTTACAAAAAAATATTAATATAATTATATAAATGAGAGTTGGTGGTTTGCTTCTTGGGTTGATTTTGTTAGTGTATCATGGGTATGCGCAGGTGACCGTTTATTCTAATCCCGAGCCATTGCACGGGCTTAATTCTGTCGATGATGAAAGTTACTTATACCTCTCTCCTGATGGGGTGATGGTATTTACCAGGGAGAAGAGTAAAGCCAATAAGGGTGGAAAATCTGATCCGGGTGATTTGTGGTTTTCGAGGAATGGAGTAATTGATTCTTCCCGATCTGAGAAAATGGGAGGGATTTCCTGGCTGCAGACTCCACTTGGCTATTCATCTGACGGACAGTACTTTTTATATAGTGAGACTTCCAAGAGTATGGGGCAGTATTACGGAAAGGTAATGGTTTATAATCCTGAAGATGATCGTCATGTTGAAATTGAGATCCCACATTTTTCCTCTTTAGGAGAAGCACAGAATGGGTTTCTTTCCAGAGATGGTCGAATATTGATTTTAAGCATGGAGAATAAAACGGGATACGGAGTGGAGGATTTGTATGTGAGCTTTTTGAATGCTCAAGGCAAGTGGTCTGCACCGAAAGGACTGGGGAGTCAAATCAATACCGAGTATCAGGAGATCACTCCGTTTTTAGCACCAGATAATAAGACGCTTTATTTTGCTACAAATGGAAGAGACGGCTTCGGAAGTTTTGATATTTTCTATGCTACCAGGTTAGATGATTCATGGAGGAGTTGGAGTACACCGATCAATTTGGGGTCACCTATTAATAGTGTGGGCGCTGAGACTTCCTTTATGTTTAATGATGGAGAGGATTATGCTTATTTCATCTCAACTCAAAACAGTGATGGATATGGTGATATTAAACGTGTGCTTATTCAGCCAGTCAATTCTGATGCACCAGTTCGGGACACTCTGAATGTTCCTTTTTTAGAAGAATCTAAAGTGGTGACATTTAAAGCAAGGGATGCTAAAAGTGATGAACCGCTCGTCTTCAAAATCATTAGTATGCTCGGTGACGCACAAGAGGTGAGAAGTGGAGGTATGCAAGTGGGTGCGACACAGGTCATAGAATATGCTTTTTCTGAGGGAGACTCAGTGATCCTTGAATTTAAGTCCAGCGGGTATCTTTCTAAAACGCTACACTATACATATGATCAAATAGATGAGTCTGGTGAATATGTGATCCGGTTGGAGCCACTTGAAACGGGCAATACGATCGTACTTGAAAATGTGCTGTTTTATCGAGGCACGGATAAAATGATTGAAACCTCCCAGGAAGAACTAGACCTGGTAAGAGAAATGATGTTGGAAAACCCGGAAGTTAAAATTTTCCTGAAAGGGCATACTGACAATGTTGGAAATAAGATGCTTAATGTTCAGCTTTCAGATAAACGTGTAATTGCTGTGAAAAAGTACCTTGTTGAGAAAGGTATCGAAGCGAAGCGAATTTCGGGAAAGGGTTATGGAGGTAGTGAGCCAATCGCTGATAACCGAAAGGAGGAAACACGAAAGCTCAATAGGAGGGTTGAATTTGAAGTGGTCAGGGATTAAAATCCTTCCGCATAATTATCTCCGCGAGTGTAATCGGCACCTCCTTCGAGGGTGCTGTCAGCTCTTAAGAGTATACAATCCATTTTCCCTAAGGCTTTTCTATATTCTATTACGTGACCAAGTTGCTCTAGCTTTTTAATGGTTTCACCGTCAGTCCATCGCTCCTCTATTAAGATTCTATCGGGAAGCCATTGACTGTGTGTTCGGTTAGCGTTTACAGCCTCCTGCATTCCCATCTCATGATCAACCACATTCATGATGGTTTGAAAGACCGAGGTGATGATCGTCGAACCTCCTGGTGTCCCCAGGACCATTTTTAAGTTGCCGTCTTTTTCAACGATCGTGGGAGTCATGCTGCTCAACATGCGCTTATTTGGAACAATCGCATTGGCGTCATCTCCAATAAGCCCAAACTGATTGGGAACACCCGGTTTTGAGCTGAAGTCATCCATTTCATTATTTAAGAAAAAACCTGCCCCGTCTACATATACCTTGCATCCAAAATAGGAGTTTAAGGTCGTGGTAATGGCTACGGCATTTCCATATGTATCAACTATTGAAAAATGCGTGGTTTGTACACTTTCTATTATGTCAACTTCACCTTCTTTAACATCCTGAGAATCTGTCTTTTTGTCCTTTTGAATGGTAGAGAAGCGCTTCTTGTTGTAAGCCGGATCTAATAGCATCTGCACAGGAACGTCATAATAATCAGGATCTCCGAGATGTGTAGCACGGTCAGCGTAGACCCTTCTTTCCAATTCAGTCAGAATATGGATGGTCTCCGGGGTGTTATGCCCCATTGCTGGAATATCATATTTTTCGGAACCCTGCAAGAGTTGAAGTAGTGCCACTCCACCACTGGAAGGAGGAGGCATTGAAATAACTTTGTATCCTCGATAGTTACCAACGATTGGATCACGCCATTTTGAAGAATAACCACTTAAGTCATCTAATGAGATCAGTCCGCCACCGCTTTCCATCTCCTTAACGATTTGATCCGCCACTATGCCCTCATAGAAGCCTGATCGTCCCTGATCTCTAATCAGCGCAAGAGTGCCTGCTAGTTCAGTATATTTTACAGTATCACCCTCTTGCCATGGTTCATTTTTTACCAGAAAGAAGTCGGGGCCGTTTACTTGAATAAAGTCGTCTCGTTTCGCATTGTATTCATCGGCCTGATCCTGAGTGATGGCATATCCACTGGTAGCAAGATCAATAGCTGGCGCTAATAACTCTCTCAATGATTTTGTTCCAAACTGATCGTATAGTTTCAGAATTCCATCAACAGAACCCGGAACCCCTGCGGCTTTATGGCCAATGATACTAAGCCGATCCACAATGTTTCCCTGCTCATCCAAAAACATATCTCTTGAGGCGCGGGCGGGAGCTTTTTCTCTAAAATCCAATGAGCCGATCTCCCCATCCTTCATCCTATACAACGCAAATCCGCCACCGCCCACGTTTCCGGCTCGGGGATAAACAACGGCAAGGGCGAAATGGGTGGCAACTGCAGCATCAAAAGCATTACCGCCCTCCCTCAGAACTTGCAATCCAATTTGTGTGGATAGGGGATGTGCAGAAGCAACCATGGCGCTATCTCCAAGAGGACCTATAACCGAAGTTGGAGATGAGTTTTTCTGGCAACTCGAAAGAATTATCGTGCCTATTGCAATAAAAAGAGAAAGCCTATTTCGAAGCATTAATTCCTTTTGTCGATTTTAATGACTTGTACCTTACCGTTTTGATTCTCTTCTTTTTTCGATCTTTAGAGTCATCATAGTATCCTCCAAAAAAATGACGTTTGGGTTTGGTCATTTTGACCTTATAGTAGGTGGCATGGCAGGAAGTAATGAGTCCCAGCAAGACAATCCAAAGAGTAATACGTGACAAGTTTTTCATATCATGAACAGAACGGAAAAACTAACAAATCCGTACGTGTAAATCAGGATGCCTGACTTAAAACTTTGTTGTTAGAGCTTTTAGGCTGTCGAATTTTGATGCTGATGTTTTTGTTTCGAGCCGTGGCTTCAAAATCCTGGATGGTTTCAACAATATCATGGTCGATAAAGATGGATTCAGATTCATCAAATATCACAGAAGATCCTTCCGGAATGCCTCTCAGGGTATGACGTAGCATTGCTTTATTAAGGAAAGAAACATCCTTTTCAAGTTTGATGATATATTCATCGTCCGAGTTTTGTTTCACCAGAATTGATTGGTGCAAATTGGCTTTGATAACGAATACCAACCCAACAATTATTCCCACAATTATTCCTATTAACAGATCAGTAAACAGGATGGCTCCAATGGTAATGATAAATGGAAGAAATTGATTTTTTCCCTGGCCGTAAATTTCTTTAAACAGGGAAGGCTTGGCTAGTTTGTAACCAACCATAAGTAGTACGGCTGCCAGCGCCGATAAGGGTATCAGGTTGAGTATCTGAGGGAAGAAAAGGACACTTCCTCCAAGAAAAAATCCATGAATTATAGCAGATGCCTTTGTTTTGGCTCCCGAGCTCACGTTAGCGGTGCTTCTCACGATAACAGATGTAACAGGAAGTCCTCCAATCAAGCCGCAGACCATATTTCCAATACCCTGGGCTCTCAGCTCTCTACTAGCTGGAGCAATCCTCTTGTATGGGTCTAATTTATCCACCGCATCCAGACTTAAAAGTGTTTCTAAACTCGCGACAATGGCTATGGTAAATGCAGTGATATAAACCTGAGGGTTCAATAATTGACTAAAATCAGGAAAATCAAGGATACTGGTTAAATGAGTGAAACTCTCAATTTCAGGAAGTCTAACCAGATGCTTTCCTCCTATTTTCAGAGCAGAGAATACTGAGTTGAAAAGGACGCTGTTAAGGAATACAGCCAGAATGATCGCCACAAGTGGTCCGGGAATGATCTTTGTCCAGGACATGTTTCTGAAAGTTCTTGTCTCCCACAATATAAGGATCCCCAGGGCGATCCCGCAGATAATAAATGCACCGGGATCAATATTTTGAACGGCAAGGGCTATTTCCGTAAAGGTGTTTTCTCCATCAAACTGCAGGAATGCTTCATCACCTTCGTAATCCCGATCGTCACCCAATGCATGTGGTATTTGCTTCAGTATGAGGATGAGACCAATAGCTGAAAGCATACCCTTAATCACTGAACTTGGAAAGAAGTGTCCAATGATACCCGCTTTCAGGATACCTAATATCAACTGAATTAGACCTCCAATAAAAACAGCTAAAAGAAAAATTTCATAACTACCTAAATCCGTGATGGCAGTGAGGACAATCACTGTAAGACCTGCTGCAGGCCCACTCACACTTAGGTGTGAACCACTAAAGAAGCCTACAACGATGCCGCCTACAACACCTGAAATAATACCAGCAAACAGTGGAGCTCCGGATGCCAGAGCAATCCCCAAACAAAGAGGCAAAGCTACCAAAAATACAACTACACCGGACGGAAGGTCACTTCCGAGAGTCTTCAAATGCTTCTTCATAATCTTTAGGTTTTTCCGAGGTCAAAGGTATACCCCAAAACTCGGAAGATTGTTGGTATTGGTTTTTTTGTGTGCATGTCCTTTGTAATTTCCTACATACGGATTTTACTATTTCTGGTTGTTGAGGTGCTCAGATATTATGAAGTTCATAAGTCATTAGTTATCAATACCTAAAATCATTTAGCGTTAAGTGATTTTTTTTGTAAATTTTTTGAAAATCTTCTTGGAATTGTTATATTTCGAAAACTTTTATTATACCGACCAAAGCTAAACTTAACAGACAACCTTAGTAATCTTACCAGCGAATGAAGCGAACACTTTCTGACAACTCCGAAATCGAAGTTCCTAAAGGATATCGGGCGTACAAAATCAAAGGAGTTGACGACATCATTATTTCAAGAAAAGGCGGACCTACCGCCGAGCAAATCAAGACTGAACCGAACTACCAAAAATTAAGAGACAATCAAAAGGAATTTGGCGTCGCCTCAATGATGGCCAAGACCTTAAGAGATGCCTTTTCCGAAGGCATGTCTGAGATATGTGAGTCATATGTTTCAGGTAAGTTGACGGCTCAATTCCGAAATCTAACAAGGTTTGAGGAAGGTAAAATTGGGACCAGGCCCATCTTTGTGAGCAAACATGGTCACCATTTGAATGGGTTTGAATTCAACTCTACTGCGACTTATGAGCATATTTTTGGGGCCAAATATTTTATTAAACCAGGTTCACGACGAGGACAGGTAATCATTCATTTTCCGTCATTCATACCGGAGGAAACTTTTGTTAAACCTGACGAAGCTACCAACTTCAAGATAACGGCCAGATTGGTTGCCATCTCTGATTATACTTATGACGACATCGAAGATTCTTACAAGGCAATTGATGATGAAGTCAATGGAAAATACGGCTCTTATGAAAGTAAGATGTTTCCCTTACTAAAAATTTCAGTGGATCCGATGACAACCATGCTTTCAGTAAATCAGCTTGATTTACCTGAGGGTTCAGCCTTGTTTTTGGTGATGGCCGTTAGCTTCTATAAGTACGAGAATGGGAAGTTTACCCATTTGGCAAAGGATAGTGCGATGTCGATTCGACGGGTATATTGATCTAACTTACTTTTTTTGAGAAGGGGGAACTGGATAAATCGGGATTTGATTTATTCCAGTATGAGATTCCTTATGGCATTTTTGCTATGCCTTATTTTTATTACTCCGATTTTTGGTCAGAGTCACTATAATCTGGCTTCCAGTCATTATGAGCTTGCCCTTGAGGCCTATCGGTCCAATAAGCTGGAAATTTCCAGGACTGAAGTGGATATGTCGATCCATCACCATCCGACTGCACAGGCCTACTACCTTAGTGCGAGAATTTATGAGGCAGTTGGTCTGCCAATAAGGGCTCTTGCAGACTACGAATCTGTGGTACAGCATGATCCTACATTTAGTGAGGCTTATTTTAGCAAGGGACTGATTTACCTGAATTATAACAATGCTGAACAGGCACTACAAGATTTCAATTACCTCATTGAAAATGGTTCCAATGGGGCTACACGAAGTATATTGTTTGAAGTTGATCCGTCCGGCGCCGGTGAGACAAGTATTCTTACCCTTGAAAGTATGCAGGCTCGTGTATATAACTATCGTGCCATGGCCTATGAAAAGCTGGGAAGGAATGAAATGGCTTTGCAGGATTTCAATCAATCGTTGGAGTTAGAAGCCAATGCTGATACCTATGTGAACAGAGGCTTACTATTTTTTTCCATGAATAGAGAGGTTATGGCCATCGCTGATTTTGAAAAGGCCATCAGGTTGGATCCTTATCATCAGCTGGCCTGGTATAATTTGGCCATTGTCAACCCGGGTACCAGGCTGCCAAGTGAACTAGTGAATGATAACACATTTGCACCAACGCTTAATTTGCTTGCAGTAGAAGCTTTAGAGAAAGGACAAACAGATAAGGCCTTAAAGTATTTTAACACGGCATTGAGGTCAGGGGAAGATGCCTTGACATTAATTAATAGGGGAAGGACTTATCAAAAACTGGGATATTTTGAGGAAGCTCGAAGAGATTTCAATCGGGCTCAATATCTAGAGCCGAATAGGGTGGAAACTAACTATTTGATTGGTAACACCTATTTCAGCGAGAAGGAATTTGAACGAGCGCTGGCGTTTTATTATCAATATCTAAGCATCGATCCAACACATGGATTGACCTGGTACAATGCAGCAATGGCGCAGCTTGAATTGGAGAACAGGGAAGAAGCTTGTCACTGTCTGACAAAAGCTCAAATATTTGGAATGAAGAAAGCAGAGGAAATGATCCAAAAAAAATGCGTAGAGAACTAGCTGCGCCAAATTTTGATTAAAGCATAACCTGCAATGCCTACCCAGATAACATTGATAAATGAAGACGGGTATGATTTGTAATAGTAGGTATTAGCAATGAGTAGTAATGCTCCGGTCAGGTTGAGGAATTGATACCAGATCGATGAAGCATCCAGGTACTTTTGACTGATGAGGTAATAAGCCAGGACGACTTCAATAGAGCCGATCCAACCCAGAATATCAATCCAGAGCTCCATCAATACTTTCCTTTAGCTTCAATGGCTTGATTTACATGCGCCAAATGATGACGACAATGCCAGGAGTAGTTGGCAATAATCTGCCAGACGGTAAAGGTCTTTCTTTGTTCCGGATGTGTGAAAACCCTCTCCAAATCTTCGCTCGATAAATTTTCCAGTAGTGCAACCCATCTTTTATGAAGTCCTTCAAGAAGGATAAGTGACCATTCAATAGGACTATTCATATCTGGCAGCTCTGCCCAAAGGGCTTCTTCATATGGTTTTATGGTCGGATTGTCTTCGGTGAGTGCGAGCTTGAATCTCACAATGCTGTTAAGGTGGCTATCAGCACAGTGATGTACTACCTGTCTGATGCACCATCCACTTGGTCTATATTTCCATTCCAGTTGCTCGGCGGCCAGGCTTTCAACTGTCTGGGTAAGTAGGGAGGGAAAAGTGCCAATGTCATGAATCCATGACTGAATCAACTGCTGGCTGTAATGTGCCGGGGTTTCAAATTGCCCGATAGGGTATTTTAATGCCTCTAATTCCATTATGTATCTGATCTCATGTATTGCTCCAATGCCTTCTTGCTTAGCTTTCTCACTTTATTTTTCATAATTGGGCTCCAGCCAAGTAGTCTTCCCGGTAGGCCCAAAGCCTGACTAGACCATCTGTAAAAATCGAACTGGTCGATGTGTTCAACGATCTTTCCGTTTGCTAGTTTGAAATTGGCTGTAATAATATTGTGGACGGGTCTTTTTGTTTTGCTAAAGACATAATAAGCCTGCCAGATGACCTTGCCAACAAATTCCGTTTCTTCCAATACCTCAAACTCAATTTTGAGATCGCTGCCTCCTCTTTTGATGAGCATCTTCCACATGGCCCGAACCTGATCAATATTCAGCTTTCCAAAAGCCGGGTCCTCAAAAGTGGCATCCTCACCATAAAGAGCACCCATCGTTTTGGCATCTTTTTGTTGAAAAGCAGTATAAAATTGAAAGAGCGGTGAATCCTTGTTGGTCATTTATTAAAGATAAAACTAAGTGCTTAAAGCTTCATGAATTTAAGTCTCAAGCTGTTGGTAACCACGGATACTGAACTCATGGCCATGGCTGCTCCCGCAATCATCGGATTGAGTAAAAAACCATTGATCGGGTATAGGAGTCCCGCGGCAATGGGGATTCCAATTAGGTTGTATATGAACGCCCAAAACAAGTTTTGTCTGATAGTACGGATCGTTTGATGGGACAACTGCAGTGCCTCAGGTATTTTATTGAGATTAGATGAAATGATCGTCATGCTGGCTGTATCGATGGCAATATCCGCTCCCTGCCCCATGGCAATACTTAAATCAGCGAGGGAAAGCGCGTGGGTATCGTTGATCCCGTCTCCGATCATTGCTACCTTTCTTCCTTCACTTTGTAGCTTCTGAATAAACTCACCTTTTTCGTGTGGAAGGAGTGAGGCTTCAAAGTGCTCAATTCCGGCTCGCTCAGCGATTGCCTTCGCCGCTCCAGCATGGTCTCCGGTTAGCATGATGACATGAATGCCTTTATCTTTTAATTTTTTTATGGCTTCCGAACTATCCCTTTTGATACTATCAGCAAGACCAATGATGGCCAGCACTTCCTGACGTGTAAAGAAGTAAACAACCGTTTCTCCTTCGCTTTCCCATGATTTAATTTGATCCTGATCTTCAGTGTCAAGCTCAAGTTTCATTTCAGACAATAGTTTCTGGCTCCCTACAAAGTAGTTTTTGTTTTCGACGGTAGCCATTACTCCTTTACCGGGAAGGTTGGAAAAACTTTGAACTTTATAACTGTCTATCGAATCAAGGAAATTTGAAACTGCATTTGCAAGCGGGTGTTCGCTTTTGCTTTCAAGCGTCTTCAAGATTGGAGCATAATGTGCTTCATTCTGCAGCCATTTGATGCTTGAAACGGAAGGTTTTCCCTCAGTGATTGTCCCCGTTTTATCCAAAACAACCGTGTCCACTTGATGAGCGTGTTCCAAACTTTGGGCATTTTTTACAAGAATACCATTATCAGAACCTTTCCCCACACCAACCATAAGGGCAGTCGGAGTGGCTAAACCCAACGCGCATGGGCAGGCTATAACCAGAACGGTCACCATGGATAATATGCCGTGCGTGACATTTTGATCTCCACCAAAAATAAGCCAGCTAAGGAGTGTTAATATTGATAATCCGATAACCGTAGGGACGAAGACTCCGGCGATTTTATCTACAAGGTTTTGGACAGGAGTACGACTGCCTTGTGCCTCCTGAACCAACTTAATGAGTTGATTGAGAAAGGTGCTTTCTCCTACCTTCGTTGCCTCCATGACCAAACTTCCGGAGATGTTGTGAGTCCCGGATGTAAGCGTATCATCAATGTCTTTGTCAACAGGAATAGGTTCTCCTGTTAATGTGCTTTCATCCACTGCCGATTGTCCGTCAATTACTTTTCCATCCACCGGGATTTTTTGTCCGGGAACGATCAATATCCGGTCCCCGACCTGCACGTCTTTTATACCTTTTTCTGACTCATGGCCATGCTCATCCAATATGGTTACTTTTTTGGGTTGCAAACCGATCAGTTTTTTGATGGAGCTGGCAGTTTGAGTTTTGGCTCTTTCTTCGAGTAGTTTCCCTACGAGGATGAAGAAGATAATTACTGCCGCTGCTTCAAAGTAGACATGTGCCTCAAGGCCTCTTGATTGTAAGGTTTCCGGAAAAACTAAATTGAACAGGCTGAAAAAGTAGGCTATGGATGTGCTAAGCGCAACCAGGGAGTCCATATTAGCCTTCTTGTGTTGCAATTGCTTCCATGCTCCAATAAAGAACCTACGTCCGAAATAGAAGACTACAGGAGTCGCTAATATGGCCGAAATGATCCCGGAGAGAGACCAGTTCGGAAATACCATCGAAAGAATTACCATGGGAATAGAGAGAGCACCAGCCCATGCCGTATTTTGTATCAGTTTGGAATACGCCAGGCGCTGATACTCCTCTATCGACTCAGACTGGTCGTCATCCTCATCAATAAGCAGATCATAGCCAATAGACTGAACGGCTTTTTTCAATCCTTCCGGCTTAATTTCTTTTTGATCAAATTCTACCAGCACCGAATTGGTTGCCAGGTTGACATTCGCATCCTGGACACCATTTTGGCTTGTCAAAATGCTTTGTACGCTATTCGTACAGCTTGCACAATGCATGCCTGTAACCGGATAGGTTTTTTTGCTGATGTTGTTTTTAGTTTCCATAAGGCAAAGTTCTTCACAAGTGCTCAATGAGGTGTTACACGACTTTCAGCATCCTTTACATTATTTACACTTTGTCCAACGCTTTACGCTCGCCTATTTGCTTGAAGGTACTGGGCGTCATGCCTGTTATTTTTTTGAATTGAGCACTAAGATGAGCTACGCTGCTATAATCCAGTTGATAGGCTATTTGCGATAAGCTGAGTTGATCGTAACGGATCATTTCTTTGACCTTCTCTATTTTTTGGCGGATGATGTATTGTTCTATGGTCATCCCTTCAGTAGAGGAAAAGAGATGGCTGAGGTATTTGTATTCATGATTGAGTTGGTCGCTAAGGTAATCGGACCAATTGGACCGGAGCTTATTGTCAGAGTGATGTATTTGGTCAATCACCAGACTTTTGACTTTATTAATAAGTTGTGACTGCCGATCATCGATCAGCTCGAAGCCCTCTTCAATCAGTTCATCATTAAGCTTCTGTATTTGGTCCAAAGAAAGAGTATTGGTCAACTCGACCTCACCTAATCGTATACTTTCGGTCTGAAAGTCGTTTTTCGCAAGGATGTTGCTCACTGCTGTGATGCAACGTTGACAAACCATATTTTTGATCAATAGTTTCATCGTGAATGGAACTAAAAATGTGCTACAAAAATTCCTTTCTGAGTAATTCGGCTACTTTCGGAACTCCTGTACTGGCAGGCTCTTCAAAGAAATGTAGGCCCAGGCTGTCACCAATCTCAGGGAGTTTAGGGTCTATGATAAATTTGGGTGTTTCACGAGGAGTGTAATGCATCAGGCCCGCTGCAGGGTAGACTAGAAGTGAGGTTCCTACTACCATGAACAGGTCAGCTTGTATCGCTTCTTTTACTGCAAATTCCATCATTGGTACTAACTCTCCAAACCATACAATATGAGGTCTGAGCTGAGAACCCTTCTCGCATTTATCTCCTTCTTTGAGTTCCCAGCCATCAAGATCATAAACGAGACTTTCATCAAGGGTGCTTCTTACCTTAAATAATTCCCCATGCAGGTGTATCACATTAGTACTGCCTGCTTGTTCGTGAAGGCTATCTATGTTTTGCGTGACGATAACTACCTCGAAGTCTTTTTCCAGATCAGCCAGAGCCAGATGACCGGGGTTTGGTTTGGCTGTAAGTGCTTGTTTTCGTCGTTGATTGTAAAAATCCAGTACCAGCGTCCTGTTCTTTCTCCATCCTTCTGGGGAGGCTACTTCGGTGACATCATGACCTTCCCACAAGCCACCGGCATCCCGGAAGGTATTGATTCCACTTTCGGCACTGATGCCGGCCCCAGTGAGTACAACTAGTTTTTTCATGACGCTAACTGTGTTTAGGTATTGATTCCTGCAATAATCCCCAAACGGCTCTGATATGCTCCATTTGAACATTAGTTTGTCCGGTTACCAATCGAATGGCATATCTCCCCCTGTGCCTGGTATGGGACAAGTAAGCTTTTCCTGAGTCGTTAATTGCTCTAAGGATATTTTCATTCATCTCGTCCAGATTCTGTTCAGTTTTCTGCTGATCAACATACCTGAAAACTACCATATTCAATATCTGAGGGGTCAAAAGCTCAAAGTTTGGATGCATCTCAATTTCATTTTTCAGCCATTTGCTCAATTCAATATGAGATCGAAGCTTGTTTTGCAATTCGGTAAGTCCAAAAGTTCTTATTACGAACCACACTTTTAAAGCTCTGAATCTTCTTCCCAGTGATACGCCCCAATCACGGTAATTATTAACCTTGTCATCAGATGGGGTCTTTAAAAATTCCGGAGTGATAGCAAAGGTGTTGATAAGGTCTTCTTTGCTATTGACAAAATAGAAAGAGCAGTCAAAGTTGATGAACAACCATTTGTGTGGATTGAAGACAAAACTGTCTGCATAATGCAAACCTTCTGCCAGGTACCTGAATTCAGGAAGAATCAAAACACTACCGGCATAGGCTGCATCTACATGCATCCATATATTGTGTTGCTGACAGATTTGACCAATGTCAGGTAAAGGGTCGAATGCCAGGGTACTTGTTGTTCCTAAAGTGGCTATCACGCAACAAGGAGTGAAACCATTTTGTAAATCACTTTGGATTGCGGAGGATAATTTGCCCGGGATCATGGCGCCGGTTTCATCCGTAGCCACTTTCACCAGGTTATTGGCCCCAATGCCGGCAATTTTAACAGCCTTGTCAATAGATGAATGCGTTTCCGTAGAGCAGTAGATCCTTAACTTTTGTGAAATAAAGCCATTCCGATTGATGCTTCCGTCCGATACCTTTTCTCTGGCTGATAATATGGCCGCAAGGGTGGAGCTACTGGCCGAATCCTGAATGACTCCCTGCCAGTCTTTTGGAAGGTCCATCATGGCTTTGAACCAATCCATCATTTTTTCTTCCAGTTCGGCGGCTGCAGGTGAGGTTTCCCAAAGCATGCACTGAGTGGCCAAGCCAGCTGTGATGATTTCTCCAATTACGGACGGATAGCTGGAATTCCCCGGGAAATAGGCATGAAAGTTAGGGTGTTGCCAGTGGGTGATTCCCGGCATGATGATCTTGTCAAGGTCCTTGATCAACTCACTAAATTCTTCAGGGACTTCGGGAGGTGACTTTGGAACCTGATTATAGATTCCTTTAGGTTGAACTTGAGATTTTACCGGGTACTTTTCGATGTTTTCAAGGTAATCTGCAATCCAGTCTACTGCCTCATGGGCGTGCTTTCTGAAGGAATCTTTATTCATTCTTTCGCTCTTTTGAAACGGAACGGGATGGAAACCTGTGCTGCTTCAGTGTATGCAGTCATGGTGCTGTCAGTTTTGGTATAGACAATACGTTGAGGAAAGTCATGTTCAGGATTCTCGAAAACCCATCTGTCTGACTCAACCTGCGTGAGCTTGAAGCTGACAGGTCCGTCCCCGACATCCGCGATGTAATAGATGTCACTCTGTCCGGAGATGATTTGAAGTTCTTCATAAAAGATGGTATCACCTGAATCCAGGGTCATCCCAAAACCACTCATTTCGAAAGGGGTAATTTTCGTCCACGATTCACAGGAGTAGAGCATTGAATCAGGGTCATCTTTTAGCCAAAGGCCTTCCATCCAGTAAAACTGATCCAGCGATTCTTTTTCCGTGCAGGAGAAAGTCAGAAGAGTCACAAAAACTAGCAGATATGATCTCATTTCGAAACTCGGATTCCTTCTTAAGATAGAAACTTTTTACGGTATAATCATGGCATGACTTGAAGTCATGGTATGATTATATGAAAGGACACTTACCCCATCGGGATATAAATCACCTTTTTTGTTTCGAAGAAAGGCTCATCAAAGTAGGTGCTGATTAGCTTTTCCTGATAGGGTCTTTTAATCTCTTTAAGTTCTTCTTTCAGGTCACCACCTTTGAGAAGGAGGTACCCACTGGAATCCTTGGTTTCCGCAGATGGTTTCAATTTTGTTCGGGTCCAGTTCATGAGCATTTTGGTCTGTGCTACTGCTCTGGAAACGATGTAGTCGAAGTCACCTTTGATCTTTTCAGCTCTTTGGTGTTCCGCTTTAAGGTTGTTAAGTCCAATCGCTGATGAGACCTCAGTCACCACCTTGATCTTTTTCCCTATGGAGTCTACCAAAAGAAAATTGGAGTCAGGAAACATAATAGCGAGAGGAACACCCGGAAATCCACCCCCTGTTCCGATATCCAACACCCGGCTATTCATCGGGAATTGAAAGAATTTAGCTATGGCCAGGCTATGAAGCACATGGCGTTCGTATAGATCTTCTATATCTTTTCTGGAAACTACATTGATTTTTTGATTCCAGTCGGCATACAATTCGCCAAGGGCACTAAACTGATGTGCCTGTTTTTCGGAAAGATCAGGAAAGTATTTGTGAAGAATGCGAGCGTCCAAATTACATGTGCTTTTTCTTGTCCTTCACTAGTTCATACATGAGCTCACGAGCTCTGTGAAGTTGCGCTTTGACGGTTCCCAGTGGTGCATCCAGTTCTTTGGCGATTTCCTCATACGATAGTTCATCGAAATACCTCAGTCGAACCAGGCGTTGGTATTTGGCAGGGAGCTTTGTGACAAACATGCGCACCAACTCAATTTTCTGAGTATTAATCGTTGCTTCATCAGGAGTGAGGTTGTGATCCTCCACATCTATGGTCACAGCTTCGCCATTATCATTACTGAAAGAGGTATTAAGGCTGTAGGTTTCCAGTTTTTTCTTACGAATAAAATCAATCGCATTATTCGTAGCAATACGGAATAACCACGTACTGAAAGTATAGTCCTTTTTGAAGCGTGCAAGATTCTTGAATGCTTTGGCGAATGCTTCAATAGTGAGATCCTCCGCATCGTCCACATTCCTTACCATCTTCAGGATCATATGGTAAACTGGCTTTTTATACCTTGATAGCAACTCAGCAAAGGCTGATTCATCACCATCAATGGTTGCCTTATCTATCAGTTTGAAGTCCTTTAAAGCTTTTTCTGAGAATTGTCTATTTAATTCCATCTAACTCTTTTAATCAAAATTGACCTTAAGCCAATCAACGGAAGTCCAAGTGCATATATCAAATCCAATATTGGAAAGAGCCATAAATGCCATCTCAAAATGATTCGACGTGAGACTGCCCTGGAAACCAATCCCTTCACTGCCAAAGCCATTCCAAAGGCTATAACGATCGGGCCGTGATTCGGGTTAAAACTAAATAAAATAATGTTACTCAACCACATGCCACAATGAATACCATTGCTCACAAAAAGGCGAAGTTTCACAGAAGGTTCATAATACTTTCCAACGGAAATATGACGTGTCTTCTGACTTAGATAACTGCGCCAGCTACTTTTAGGTTCGGATAGGGTGAACGAGCGTGGATCCAGATTAATTGCGCAATTATCCATTGTGGCTAAATGTTGAATAAGCAGGTCGTCATCCCCTCCGGTAATACCCCTGGATGATCCAAAGCCATTGACCTCAAAGAAAGCCTCTTTGCGATAGGCCAGGTTTCGTCCTACAGCCATGTAAGGTTTTCCCCGCAGGGTGGCATAAATGTAAAAAAGAGCTGTTTTGAAACACTCAAAGGCAATAAAGGAGCCCAAAAGCCCCGGTTGATACCTGTATGGACCAATTCCCAGTATGCATTTAATGTTGGATTTTACCAGATTATTGAAAGAATGGATCCAGTGTAAAGAATGGGGGTGGCAGTCCGCATCTGTCAGTAATATCCAGTCATAAGTTGTCAGTTCGATGGCTTTGGTTATGCCAAATTTTTTTGGATGGAATTCTTTAGGAACCCTATTGATAGTGAGGGCTTTTAGGCGTGGGTAGTTCTCAAAAAGGGATTGCAGGTAATCATAACTTCCGTCATCGCATCGGTCCAATACCACCGTCACATCAAAGTTTGGGTAATCTTGCTCAAGGATTGCATGCAGGTTTTTTTTAAGATTTTTTAACTCATTGTGAGCACAGATCACCACTGAAAACCCGTGTTTTTCCTGGTTTTCCTTCGCGGGTTCTTTTGCCTTTAACACCTTGATAGCCTTGATTAAGAAATCAATCAGGTGCAATAGAATCAAAAGAGCGGTAATGATTTCGAATATGAACATGCGTATTAACAAAGATAATAGAGTAGCGCCTGTGCGGTGTATTCAGGTTGGTACAACTATTTTTGCCACCTGATTATGAAATTTGAACTTCAACATACTGATCCAAAGTCCGGAGCACGAGCCGGGCTCATTGAAACGGACCACGGAAAAATCGAAACACCCATCTTCATGCCTGTGGGAACAGCCGGAACGGTTAAGGCAGTTCATCAGCGCGAACTTCACTATGATATTACCGCACAAATCATCCTTGGGAATACCTACCACTTGTACCTACGTCCGGGACTAGACGTAATCAATCAAGCTGGGGGCTTGCATAAATTCAATGGGTGGGATAAGCCGATTCTTACCGATAGTGGCGGATACCAGGTCTATAGTCTTGGTGACAATCGCAAGATCACGGAAGAGGGAGTTACGTTCAAATCTCATATTGACGGTTCAAAACATGTTTTCACTCCTGAAAATGTCATGGACATCCAGCGTACCATTGGTGCGGATATTATCATGGCTTTTGATGAGTGCACACCCTATCCGTGTGATAAAAAGTATGCGGAAAGTTCCATGCACATGACCCACCGCTGGTTAGATCGTTGTACGGAGCATTTTGATCGGACAGAACCTGTTTATGGTTATAGCCAAACACTCTTTCCGATTATTCAGGGAAGTACCTATCCCGACTTGCGGATGAAATCGGCTGAATATATTGCGAGTAAGGACAGGGAAGGGAATGCCATCGGAGGACTTTCGGTAGGGGAACCTCATGAGGACATGTACGCGATGACCGATTTGGTTTGTGGTATTTTACCAAAAGACAAGCCACGTTACCTGATGGGGGTGGGGACACCCGAAAATATACTCGAATGCATAGCGCTGGGAATTGATATGTTTGACTGCGTGATGCCAACACGGAATGCGCGAAATGGCATGCTGTTCACCTCTGAAGGAATCATCAATATCAAAAATGAGAAGTGGAAATCAGACTTTTCTCCAATTGATCCAAATATGGGTGGGTATGTGAGCACGTTTTATTCCCGGGCCTATCTAAGACATCTGATTATTTCGAAAGAGATTTTGGGAGCCCAAATTTCCAGCATACACAATTTGTCATTCTATTTGTGGTTAGTAAAACAGGCCCGTTTGGAAATTCAAAAGGGTACATTTGCTGAATGGAAAAACACAATGGTGAAGAAAGTAACCACTAGGCTGTGATCAAGAAACTCGATTGGTACATTCTGAAAAAGCTGATCGTCACTTTCCTCTTTGTGGTGATTGGGCTGGTGGTTATCATCTGTGTGATCGATTTCACGGAGAAGAATGATGATTTCATGAAAAATGAGGTACCCGGAAATCTCATTTTCAGGTATTACATGACCTTCTTCCCTTTCTTTGCAGTCCTCCTGACGCCTATTACCTCGTTTATTGCCACAGTCTTTGTTACTGCTAAACTGGCCTCCAATACTGAAATTGTGGCCATTCTTGCGTCAGGGATTAGTTTTCGCAGACTGATGGTGCCTTACCTTATGGCCGCTACTTTGATCGCGGGTATGAGCTTTTATCTCAATGGGTTCGTGCTTCCTGATGCGAATAAATTCAGGATCACCTTTGAGCTGGACTACATTGAAAAGCCATTCTATTACAACGACAACGATATTCATATTAAGATTGGTCAGACGGATTATATCTACATCGATCGCTACAACAATCAAAGGGATATTGGCTACATCGTCACACTGGAGAAAATTGAGAATAACCAGTTAGTGGAGAAAATTACTGCCAAGCGAATGCAGTATGATACCGCCACTGAAAAATGGCAATTTTTCCAATGGCAAAAGAGACAAATCCTCGATGATACAGAAATCATTACAGAGGCAGAGAGGCGTGAAACGCTGGATACAACACTCGCTTTGTCTCCGGCTGATTTTAAAAACAGCGAGCGGCGTCAGGAAACCCTGACTTTTCCAGAGCTCTACGATTACATTGAACTTCAAAAGTCTCGTGGAGCAGATGATGTGCAGGTTTATGTAATCGAGAAATATATTCGTTACATGCAGCCTTTTGCCGTGATTATTCTCTGTCTGATAGCATTAATTGTTTCGGCAAGGAAGAATAGGAGGGGGACCGGTTTTCAGATTGCTATTGGTTTCTTTATCGCCTTCGTATTTATCATCTTCTTTATTCTGGCCAAGGCTATTGCTGAAGCGGGCTCTATCCAACCGCCATTCCTGGCTGTTTGGATTCCGAATATTGTATTTACGATTGTAGGGGTATTCATGTATCGTACAGTGCCAAGATGAGCCAGGAGTTTCGAGATATCGCCATGCTTCATTTTGTGGTGATCATCTGGGGTTTCACAGCTATTCTGGGTGCGGTTATCGATTTGCCTCCCGTAGAAATAGTTTTCTTCAGAACACTTTTTGCTTCCATTGGATTGCTGGTGCTTCTATCTGTTTGGCGAAAACCACTGACTTTCACGGCATCAAAAGATTATCTGGTCGTGACTGCCGTTGGAGTCATTATAGCCGCACACTGGATCATGTTTTTCCTGGCTGCACGTCTCGCAAATATCTCTATTTGTCTAGCAGGCATGGCAACGTGCAGCATGTGGACCAGTCTTATTGAGCCATTGTTTTTTAAGAGAAAGATCAAACTGTTTGAAGTCGTTCTAAGCGCCATTGCTTTTGTTGGGATAGCTATCGTGTTCAACGTCGAGTTTGATAATATTCTCGGTTTTTCCGTAGCTGTAGGTTCAGCTTTTCTGGCGACAATTTTCTCGGTGATTAACGCCCGGCTTATTCAGCGCATCGATCCTTACGTGATTACCTTTTACCAAATGATAGGGGCTTGTCTGACGATTGTGCTTTTCTTTCCATTCTACAGCGACCTAAGTGAAAGTGGATCCTTGCAGTTGAGTCCAAGCTGGAGTGACCTGGGGTATTTGTTGATCCTGTCTCTGGTGTGTACGGTGTTCGCGTTCTCGTATGGTGTTCTTTTGATGAGAAGGCTGTCGGCCTTCTTTGTGAATTTGACTACCAACCTGGAGCCGGTTTACGGGATCTTGATGGCACTATTCCTTTTCCCGGAAACCGAGAAGATGACCTCCGGATTTTACCTGGGAACCTCCCTCATACTGCTATCGGTTCTGATTTACCCAATCATAAATCGGTCTTTGAAAAGAAAGGCACTGGGCACCGATTTATGGCGGTAGTGTACTTGGATGCGTAGAAGAGATTATCTATTCTTTTTTCTAAAGCTTCTTTTCTTACCTCTCCCAGGCTTAGACGGGCTGTAAACCGGTCCTTCACCAATGTGCTCCGGGATTTTTGCTTTTGGTACCGGGTTGCCAAGAAGTTCTTCGATAGCCAGCATTTTAACCTGTTCTTTTTCATTTACAAAGGTAAATGCAGCTCCTTTGGACGCAGCTCTGGCTGTTCTTCCGATTCGGTGGATATAATCCTCGCCATCGTTTGGTACATCATAGTTGATCACCAGGTCAATATCTTCTACATCTATACCTCGTGAAAGAATATCAGTGGCTATGAGTGTGACCAGCTTTTTGTTTTTAAAACGACCAAGTACATCTTCTCGCTGCTTTTGATCGAGATCTGAGTGAATGTCCTCTACCGGATGTCCTGCTTTTTTGAGGTCACGAGTTAATTGCTTGGCACTGTCTTTTGTAGAACAAAAAACAATCACGCTTTTCAGCCAGTCTGCCTTCAGGATATGTTTTACCAGAGGGATTTTCTGGGTATCGTAAACCACAAATGCAGCCTGGACGATCTTCTCATTGGGTTTTGAAATCGCAATATTTACCTCTTCCGGATCCTTAAGAATTTCTTTCGCCAATGCCCGGATTTTGGTAGGCATGGTGGCCGAGAAAAGCAATGATTGTCGTTTTTTGGGTAGGAAGGAAATGATCCTCATGATATCCTCATTGAATCCCATATCCAGCATGCGATCAGCCTCGTCAAGTATGAGGGTATCCAGTTGCCCTACTTTCACATATTTCATGTTCAGATGAGCGATCAACCTTCCCGGCGTACCTATAATGATATCGGCGCCTTCAGATAGAGCTTTCTTCTCCCTCTCAAATGAAGAGCCATCTCCACCACCATAAACGGCAAGCGAGCTCACATGAGTGTAGTAGGAAAGCCCTTCCAACTGTTGGTCAATTTGTACGGCCAGTTCTCTGGTCGGGACAATGATCAATGCGGAGATGTGCTCTTCTAATGGGCTTTGTAATATTTTATGGATCACAGGCAGGAGAAAAGCTGCAGTTTTACCGGTACCTGTCTGTGCGGAAGCGATAATATCCTTCCCATCCATGATGACAGGGATGGTCGCCTCCTGAACAGGAGTGGCATTCTCGAACCCCATCGCTTCAATTCCTTCTAGTAGTTTCGGGTCTAGACCTAGTTCTGAAAACTTCAAATTATTAGTCTCTTTTGGCGCCTAAAATACTGAAAAGAAAACTATTAAGAGGAATTAATTCATAAGGATCACTTTAAATGGCCTGTAGCTATGAAACGGATTCTCCAAAGCTTGAAAGTATCTGGTCTTCAATTAGATTCAACACCTATTCAGATAGCCCCAGTACCTCAATGCCTTGATCGAAGACGATGTCCACCGGAATGTTTTCTTCTTCCAGTCTGGCAAGGTCAGACTGTAGTTCTTCACTAATCATTCCTTTCTCTTTTACCAAAGCATCAACCCCGGCATAATCACCATCACCCTGAAGGGTTAAGATCAGTTTTGAGAGGTCATTCATGGCTGTTTGTAGTTTTTCATAGTCCACAGTATAGGTGCCATCTTCTGATTTTGTAAATGCCTCTTTCTCTTTAAAGAAATTGAATCGGATCATATTGGCTTTACCATGAGAACTGGCAGCTCCAAAACGGACAGAACGAAAAATACCTGCCATGAAGGTAGTATAATACTCCTTTAGGTCCACCTCAATCACACCCTTTTCATGAAGTTGAGTGATCATATAAAGCCCAAGAATATCGGCCTTCCCTTCTTCCAATGCGCTGTTATGCTCTTTAAGGGCAGCACGTACTGTTCCTACTCCGTCAATCGTGTTTTTAATCCCAAGACCGTGAGCGACTTCGTGAAACATGGTATTGCCGAAAAAGGCATCAAATGTGATGAATTGTTGCTGTTCGGGTGAAATCAATACCTTCGATATAGGCACCAAAATTTCATCGAACTTGGCACGCATGGCATTTTTGAGTTGAAGCCTTCTAGAACCTTTTTCCAGTTGTACCTGCTCATCATTGGGAAGGTTGATGGCTATGGTCTTGGAACCTGAATTGCAATCTCCGGCATAGTAGATAACATCGTAGGCGTTAAGGTCGGCATCGCTTCCCGGTTCCTCTGCTTTATATTCCACCGGCACTGGTAGCCCTTGCTGAAGTTCCGGCAAGTAAGCTGCGTACTGCGATAAACGTTCACTCCACTCTTTATCTTTTATCAATAAGTAAGCTTCGTGAGCCGCTTTGTATCCGAATAGCTTATCTTCATAGTTCTCGATTGGTCCCACAACAAAATCAATGTCATTGTTTTTCATATCCATCCACGCCATATCACTGGCCTGATATTCATCGTTGAGCAGTGCATCAGCTCTGAGCGATAGATATTGTTTAAAACCTTCATCTTCAGCTAATTCTGAGCATTCCTTCAGGATGTTGGAGGCTTTTTTAACTTGATCAGAGAACATTTCGAAGTAGGGAATGACATAAAGCTCACTTTCTGCATCTCGTCGCAAGAAGGTGTAGGCACTTTGTTTTCCTGGAAGGTCCACTTTGTCAAACTCCGATTTGGTCATATCCACAGGGTAGAAGTTGGCACCTTCGGGTTTGCTTTTAATACCTTCAAGAAAAGGCTCATTATTATTCAAGCGATCCCATGGTCCATAATTGATGGCAGCATAGCGCATTTCAGCCTCAGTCAGACCAGTTAGGAAAGCATCCTTATCTCCATAAGCTTCATACCAGAAAAGCTCATCCATTATTTTGGCCACCTCAATGAGCTTAGGAATCATAGCCTTTTGTTTTTCCGATAAATGACTGAGGTCTGTGGTCAGTCGGACTTCTTTATAATCTTCCAATTTATTCTTGATTTGTTCGTTTTCCTGTACCTCTTCTTTGGCAGGCCGGTTACATTGAAAGAATAGTAGAGTACCAAAGGAAATCACTAGCAGGTTCGATGATAGTCTCATTTTAAGGGGTGTTTTGTTTTGACTAAAGTTAAAAAGACTTGAAACAAGAATGCCACATCTTATGACAGGTGGCTGTTCCTGATGTTGAAAAGATTATTTCAGTTTTTAAGCTGATAGGCGATCACCTGGTTTCCAAAGAAGGTAGGCACAAAAACAGTTTTGCTTTCAGGAAGCAATTCAATGTCCGCAGTGTTGAAAGCTTCTTCAGTATTGAGCAATAATGTTTTTTCGCCGTTCGCAGCAACATAGTAAATCTCACCTTTCCAGCAGGAAACAATGAAATCATCGCCTATTTGCTTAACGCCATCTCCTGAAAACAACGAATCAGTTAGAATATTGTAGGTCCAATCTGTTGTGTTGATGGTATAAAAGTTCCCCGATCCGGAAGTAGCCATCATCATTTTATCTCCAAGATGTAATAATCCATTTGGGCGTCCGAAATCGCTTGATTCAAGCATGGTGGTTACCGAATCACCCAGGAGTAAATGAACTTTATCTGTTCCCGAATCTGAGATGTACACTTCTCCTGAATCTGAGATGTCAATATCATTTAAGAAATCGGCACCTTCAACCCAATACCCTTTGACAATCTCGCCACTGGCAAGACTGATAACAACTACGCTATCAATGTCCGCGACATAGAGCATTCCATCATAAATGCCCATTCCTTTGGGTGCATGAAGTCCAGTTGCCCAATTGAGTTGAACCATACTACCATCCTTAGCGGATATTTTCGCGATGTACCCATCACCATCTTTCTTGCCTGAAGGCACCCCATTGATGCATGAAATATATAGCAAACTATCTGTGGGATTGAAAATCACTGATTCGGGGGTTTGTAACAAGGTGTCAGTTTCCCATAGTTTAGATAACGACGGGGTGGTTGTATCTAATGACTCTTGTTGTTTAGGTTGGCAATTGCTTAGAATTAAAAAAGAAATAATAATACTTAGTAATGATAGTCTCATAATAGTCTCATAAGGTTAGGTTTAAAGATATCAATGATTGGAAGAAAATGACTTGATTGACTCTTTTAATCCGATTGGCCTATCCTCGATAATCACCATTCTTCGAAAACTACTTTCGGATTTGATTCAGTTTTTTGCAAATTGAAACCTGAACATTTCAACTCACATGATCATGCAAAAATATTTATACATCCTGTTGGCGGCTAGTTTCATTTATGGATGCCAGCAGCCATCCGAAAATCAGAGCAGCACCTCTATTATCGATACCCTGTCTATTGCAAAGCATATTGAAGTACTGGCATCAGACGACTTTCTGGGTCGAAAGCCCTTTACTGAGGGGGAGGTGAAGACGTTGGCTTATTTGAAGGGTGAGTTTGAGAAGTATGGACTTCAGCCCGGCAATGGCGACAGCTTTTTTCAGGAAGTGCCTCTGGTAGAATTAGATTGTAAGCCATCCTCAGAGCTGATCATCGAAGGAGGTCAAGAACCCCTAAGCCTGGAGTGGCGATCTGAGTTTGTATCCTTCACAGAGCGAGTAGAAGAGAAGGTCACCTTAGAATCCTCAGAGCTTGTTTTTGCAGGTTTTGGAATCGTGGCCCCCGAATATGGTTGGAATGATTATGAAGGATTGGATGTGGAGGGAAAAACCGTGATCGTCCTGGTCAATGATCCAGGGTTTGGAAGTGAAGATAGTACGTTTTTCAAAGGAGAAACCATGACCTATTATGGTCGGTGGACCTACAAATATGAGGAGGCCGCTCGTCAGGGGGCCGCAGGGATTTTCATTGTGCATCAAACGGCCCCGGCGGGATATCCATGGAATGTGGTTCAAAATGGATGGAGTGGTGCCAGTCTTTTTTTGGATCAAGCAGAGGGAGGTTATCAGCCTGCTATACAGGGTTGGGTAACAAGAGATGCTGCGATCAAAATATTTGAAGCGTCCGAAGTTGATATGAGAAATTTTGTGGAAAAAGCCAGAAGCAAAGACTTTAAGCCGGTAAGTCTTGGATTGACCGCATCAACATTCGTGGAGAATGGAATTAAAAAGGATGTCTCTCAAAATGTTATTGCCAAAATTGAGGGTACAGAAAGGCCTGATGAAGTGATTATCTATACTGCTCACTGGGATCATTTAGGTGTGGGACCTGTCGTAGATGGAGATTCGATCTACAACGGAGCTCATGATAATGCATCAGGTGTGGCCAGTATGCTGTGTATTGCGGCAGCTTTTGCGAATCAGGAGGTAAAACCGAAGCGGTCGCTGGTTTTCCTGGCCGTAACGGCTGAAGAGCAGGGTTTACTTGGTTCGAAATACTACTCTGCGAATCCGGTCTATCCGACGAGTAAGACGGTTGCCAACATTAACATGGATGGTATGTACTACATGGGGCTGATGAAGGATTTGACGGTCATTGGATATGGACAGTCGGAATTGGAAGATATAGCCGGAGGACTTGCTGCGGAGCAAGGAAGGTACTTATATCCTGATTCGGAACCGGAAAAAGGTTTTTTCTTCAGATCGGACCATTTTCAGTTTGCCAAAGTGGGCATCCCGGCGTTCTACGCCTATGGTGCGTATGAAGCTGTTGATGGGGGAGTTGCTTATGCGAAGGAGGTAAGGGATGCTTACAATGTGGAGGCCTACCACTTACCTGCGGATGAATTTACTCTGGAGGAAACCGATTGGAAAATGGCGGGCATGCAGCAGGATGTGGAGCTGTTTTATGAGCTAGGGAAAGTGCTTGGCAATTCAGAAGACTGGCCGGAATGGAAGGAAGGTTCTGAGTTTAAGTCGATTCGTGACGCAGAAATGGGGCATTAGGCGAGTCTTATCATGGTTTGTGTCAGCTAGCTAGTATCATTTTGTCCTTGGATTGGTTCGAGTTTGTAACTCGGACCTATAAACCCTTCCCTGAACTCGCTCGGGTACTCGATCGATCGCAATTGTATTGCGGTCGAAATCTTTTTTTGGTCGTGTAGACACGTGTCTAAGTAATCTTATGGGATTCCTGCCTTCGCAGGAATGACGATTTGTCCCGTCAGGTCTTTTGATCTGATGGTCATAATTGTCCTCTCAGGCCCAGTTCGATGACCTCCATATTTTCAATTTTACCTGCCTTCAGATCAAAGCGCATGATGGTTTTGACTTTGTGAAACCCATGTATGCCCGCTGCACCCGGATTAATATAGATAAGGTTGTTGGCTTTATCGGGCTGGACCTTCAGGATATGAGAATGTCCGCATACCAGGATTCGGGGTTTATACCTGAGTATGTGCTGATGAACCTGTTTGTTGTATTTTGGGGGCCTTCCGGCGATGTGTGTCATGAGCACCCGGACTCCTTCACGTTCGAAGACATGTCCCTCTGAGGTAGCGGCCCTTACCTGGTGATCATCGATGTTGCCCCAAACGGCAACGGTAGGCTTAAAGGACTCAAGTTTCTGAAGCACTTCCATACCCCCAATATCTCCGGCGTGCCATATCTCATCGCAGTTTTTAAAATACTCAAAAACACTTTCTTCAAGATGGTAATGGGTGTCCGAAATGAGGCCAATTTTCATGGGACGGCAAGGTAGGTGTTAAACACAAAATGAGGAAAGGATAGGGGTAAATAAATGGCTTCAGGTGTATCTTCGCCAGATTTCTTTCCGGAACGGGTTCGGAGGATATCAATCAGTTTGGACAAAATATTAAAACAATGATCAAAGTAAATGAGTATTTCGACGGTGGTGTGAAATCGCTGGGTTATGAAAATGCAGACGGAAAATCAAGTGTGGGCGTAATGGCTGCGGGTGATTATGAATTCGGTACGGAAAGCAAAGAAATCATGACTGTAGTGGAAGGTAAACTCACCATTCAGCAGGCAGGCGAAGAGGGGTGGACGGATTATGTCAGTGGACAGTCATTTGAAGTTCCGGCTAACTCATCTTTTAAGCTGAAAGTAGCAGAGAACACAGCATACCTATGTCAGTATAGATAAGAGATCCCTTTTTTCACATCTCCTCCCAAGGTTGAATATCCCTTCCATTTGCTTTGATGCAAACGGAAGCCAAAATCAAGGCTGTGAAGTAATTCCGGAAATTCAAATTCAATAGGTAATGAATCCAAAACTCATCCCGACGTTATCGGGACTCAAACAACGGATTCAAAAGTATGCATCCAAATATTTGAATTTCTGATCGGAATTCCTTCAATGCCGAAGACCTCCATGGCAGGTAGGAAGAAATTGTTTAAAATGTCATGACATGATTTCTTCTAGTAGCGCCCTCGTCAGTCATGGCATGGCATGGCTAGCGTAACTTTTAGGGGGAATATAAAGAGGGCAAGCATGTACAATGAAGAGAAGTAATCAATTCTATAAGAGGTTTTCAATGATGAATACAATCTCACCACAACTTTATTGCTTGATCCAGCTTAAAGAGTTGAGTTATTAATCAATGGTGTTATAACTCGAAACGAAAAAAGGAGAACCATTTCTGATTCTCCTTTTTGATTTATATCATTTTCAATTAAGCTCCCTGATCGTATTCAACGTGAAGTACTCGCTCTTCGAACATGCCAAGGGCAATTTTGTCCTCCCCCAATACGTCAAATAGTTCGAGAATTCTTCTCGCCACATATTCCTCTTCGATTTGTTCCTGAACGAACCATCTCATAAACTCTTCAGTGGCAATGTCACCATGCTTTCTGCACTCTCTTACGATGTCATGAATCGCATCTGTTACAGCTATCTCATGCTCAAGAGCAGCCTCAAACACGCTTCTTAGAGAAGTGAAGTCGTGCTGTGATTCATCCACAGTGGGTGAGACAGCCTGACACTCCATATCACATAGATAGTGGTACAGTTTCAGTTGGTGTTTTCTTTCCTCATCGGATTGCTTAAAGAAAAAGTCAGCTGAATTGTCATATCCATTGATATCACACCAAGCAGCCATAGCCAGATATGCGGCAGACGATTTGGCTTCCATTTTGATCTGCTTGTTGAGGATGGTAACGATTTCCTCTTTCAAAACCTGATGTCTTCTTAATATATCTTTCATGTCTTTCAATTATTTTTTAACGGAGACATGGAACTCATATTAAATTCAATCATCGCATTAAGTTTAAATTGCAATGATTGAATTCACATACTCGTTTCATCTCTACTTTCTTTTCTTTAGTGTGTTATAACTACAACAAAGGAAACGGAAAAGTGCCAGAGATGTTAATTCTGACAAGTATTTATAATCAGTCTTAATAAAAAGAGGAAGCCTAAAGTTGGCGTCTGATGGCTTTGTGGATCATGCTATTAAGCTCTAGCATGGTAAAGGTGCCTTCTAGCAGGTCTCGAAGTTCGAGGATTTCCTGAATGGAAAAAACAAAGATCCTGTCACAATAAGTAAGGCTGATGATTTCAATACCGGAGTGATTCACATCAAACAATTGGATCATGTCAATGTCCTTGATACGCTTTTTGAAAGCGATCAATGCACACGGGCTCAGAACAATCTCCTGATCAAACAGTCTGATCACGTATTTTCCAGAATCATCGCACTGTAATAGCGTGGTGTTCTTTGTCTGATAAACCAGGTGATGTGTATGTTGAGCTTCTGATGAAATCATCTGTTCGGACACTTCTTGCAATGTTTTTTCTTTTTCTTCTTATACTTCTCGCAGCACTTCTTAAAAACGCATTCGGTCATATTGATCATTCCGCCCTCTTTTGAGGTTGAAAATGATGAACACTCATCTGAGTGAAAGTTTATGTCGTCGAATGCTTGCAATGTGTATACTATCTAGAATCTTTCTAAATAATGCAAAAGTACATCGAAGAGTTCCACTGGTTCAATAGCTATGCGTAGTAAACATTATCACTACTTGTAGTGATTTTTTTGTTTCATAACCTCTGATACTGCACAGCCTTCGCAGTCGTGTTGAGACCTGAAAAAGCCCTTTAAGAGCTTTTTACCCAGAAACCCTGCGGCAATTAGGAAGAGAAGTACAACAATGATGAGCTGTATCATGGCTGCATAATTTGGTAGACAAATAATGCTGAAAAATATGCCAATCCTGACATATATAGCAATTGGATCAACGGCCATTTCCAACTTTTAGTTTCCCTAAGCACGATGGCCAGCGTACTCATACACTGCATGGCAAAAGCATAAAAGATCATTAATGACAGCCCCGAAGCCAGGGTATAAACCGGACTGCCGGTTGTAGGGTTGATTTCGCTTTTCATTCTGTTAATGAGCGAAACATCCTCTTCAAAGTCCTCTCCAACACTGTAGATAGTGGCCATTGATCCTACGAAGACCTCTCTCGCGGCGAAAGAAGTAATCAAAGCGATTCCGATTTGCCAGTTGTATCCTAATGGTCGGATCACAGGTTCTATTCCGTGACCAATGATGCCAATGTATGAATTAGCCAGATTCGCGGAAGCTACCTGACTTTCATATTGTTCAACCTCTTCCTCTGTTTGGGGTTTTGGAATTTGGCTAACCGCTTTTTCCATACGATCAGATGGGCCATAAGAAGCCATCACCCACAGCACAATGGAGATCGCCATGATCACCTTTCCAGCTTCCCATACGAATACTTTTACCTTCTCAATGAGGGTGAAGGTCAGATTATTCCATCTTGGGATTTTATAGCTTGGGAGCTCCATGATCAGGAAGCTCATTTGTCTTGATTTTATGATAAACCTAAAGACTATTGATGCCAGAAACGCAGCCAGGATGCCTATGAGGTACATTCCCATAAGAACAATTCCCTTGAGATTGAAAAAACCTATGCTGGTATCGGGAACCACTACCGCAATGAGTAATGTGTAAACAGGGAGCCTGGCAGAGCAACTCATCAGAGGCGTCACCATGATGGTAATTAATCGCTCCTTCCAATGATCGATGGTCCGAGTCGCCATGATAGCAGGAATCGCACATGCCACTCCGGACATTAAAGGAACCACACTGCGGCCATTGAGACCAAAGGGCCTCATAAATCGATCCATGATAAAAACAACCCTGGCCATGTACCCGCTTTCTTCCATGATAAAGATGAAAGCAAAGAGCAGGGTGATCTGCGGGATGAAGATGACTACTCCACCGAGCCCGGGTATGATGCCTTCGGCAATCAGGTTGGTAAGAACACCTTCCGGTAGGTTAGATTTGGTCCACTGACTAAGGTTGATGAAGACTGAGTCTATCAGGTCCATGGGCCATTCAGACCATGCATATATGGCCTGGAAGATGATAAATAGCAACGCCAGGAAGAACGCATAACCCAAAATGGGGTGAGTGATCAGCTTGTCAAATCGCAGGGTTTTGCTGGTCTTTTCATCCGTCTTCTCCAAACAGAACTTGAGCATCTGCCTGATCCGGGTATATCGCTTTTCGGCCCAAACATCTTGCTCACCTGAATTGGCATTGACTTTTCCGTCAATAAATTCTCCTTCAACAATAGGCGAATGCTTTGATTCCACGGGTTTGAAGTTGCTGATCGCTTCTTTGAGCTGATCTATATGTGTTCCTTTTCGGGCATTTAATGGAATGGTGCCTTGTGTTTGGAATAGCTCATTGAGCTTGCTGATATTGACGTTGACACCTTTTCGCTCGGCGAGGTCCATCATGTTAAGCGCGATGATGGTCGGCAGACCAAGGTCATGGATTTGTGAATAGAGGAGGAGGTTTCTCTCGAGATTGGTGATGTCCACCACCATGATGACCAAATCAGGATGATCTTCATGTTTTTTGTCTCCTAAAACCTGGGTGACGATTTCCTCATCCTGTGATTTCGGATAGATGCTATAGGTGCCGGGAAGGTCAAGGATCTGGACATCTTTCTGACCTACCAGAGGCCCAAATTTTTTATCCACGGTGATTCCGGGATAGTTCCCGACTTTTTGGTTTAAGCCAGTCAGGTGATTGAATATGGATGTTTTTCCCGAATTGGGGTTTCCTACTAATGCTACCTTCATCAGTCAATCTCTATTTGCGACGCCTCACTTTTCCTTAATGACAAGGTATAGCCATCCACATCTATTGCTAAAGGATCTCCCAGGGGTGCTTTGAATATAACCTTGATATCCTTACCCGGGTATAAACCCATTTCTACCAGCTTCGAAGTCAATCCGGTCTTAGCCAGTCTTTGAATTTTTGCGGGTTGATTAACGGGTAATTGATCCAGAGTCAATGTGGTAATATTTATCAAGATTTCACCAAACCGGACTCCATAGCAAAAACGATCAATTCGGTAGGAGACTTTAGGTTTAGCTTCTTCAGTATGTTTTTGCGGTGCGAATTTATGGTATGCACGCTGACATTCAAATGATCTGCGATATCACTTGTCTTAAATCCTTTGGTTATAAGTTGAAGAACTTCGTTTTCTCTGGGTGAAAGCTCGGTAGGTAGACAATCCTCAACCCGGGGTTCTTCTGGGGTCATCACAAGATCAAGCACCTTGTTGCAAAAGAATCGGCTGCCTTTAGATACTGAGTGAATTGCATTGACAATCTCCAGTTTGCTACAACCTTTAGTTACAATCCCTTTTACGCCAAGCTTTAGCAAATTTTGGATTGAAGCCTTTTGAGTATCGTTGGTAATGATCAACACGTTAGTAGCGTGCGATTGCAGGATTTGCTTAAGAAGAGTAAGCAATATGGGATCCTGACTTTGATAATCAAGTAATAAGACGTCAGGGTGTTTGTCCAGAATCATTTCTAACAAGCCTTCAGGTCCTTCATTTACCCCGGCCAGAGAGAAATCACTGTTATTTTCAACCATATGGATGAGTCCTTCCCTTGTCAGGAACTGAAAATCCGATAATACGACTGATACTTTTCTCATTACTGTAATTGAAAAGGCTTTAAATCAAGGCTTGGCAAATTTATACAAGATTATTTAGAATCAGTCTAAATAAAAATAAATTAACCTATGACCTTCACGGCTACGTTATCATCCTCTGGTGAGTTGAGTAATAGACTCCCTGTATTCAGGAAACAAATCAATAAGTGACTTGCGTTCAGCCAATTCAAAATCATTGAAATCAAACCCCGGAGCAACGGTACATCCGGCTAAAGCATAGCCGTCTTCAGCGATAACTTCAGAAGCAAACCAGGTGCCTCCGGACACCACATTTTGAGGAACCTCTCCTTTGTCAATGTTACTTCCTATGATGATTTTATCGTACGTCCCATCTGGTTGAATCATATGAAGGTGAATAGGAGATCCCTGATAAAAATGCCAGATTTCATCCTGGTGGATTTTGTGGAATGCGGAAAACTTATCTGAGGTGAGCAAAAAATAGATGCAAGTAGAGTAGTTCCTCTTGCCATCATAAAGTTTACTGAGGCTTTCTATGTGTATTGTACCATTGCTGCGGTAAGTCTCCCTGAAATAACCTCCTTCCGGGTGAGGTTGAAGCTTTAATTGGTCAATTAGTTGTGCTGTTTTTTCCGTCATAATATCGGAAAACTACATTGACTATTCGAAAACTCTAGCCTTACTCCAATACTTCGCAGTCCAGGTTAAATGTACGAAGTGTATCTATGATGGCTTCAATATCCATTTTCTGAGTTGATGGGGCCGCCCTCAAAATCCGATCGCAATCATCCAGGTCAAAATTGAAATGAATGCCTGGAAAATTGCATTGGAGATATTCTACAATCGAAGCGGCCTGCTCTTCAGAACTAATGTTTGTTTTAAAGATCTCAACCATTGCTCACTGTTTTTCAGTTGGTAAAGTCAACATCCATATTTTACCATATCTATCTTTTACAACCCCAAATTGGTCACCCCAAAAAGCTTCTTTCAAGGGATCAAGCTCCTCGCCACCATCTTTGAGGTGGTCGTAGCATTCCCTGATTTCCTTAGAGTCAGTAAAGGATAGAAAGGACATTACATCGTTTCCCTGTTTGAATCCCTCTATTGGAGACATCTCTCCCGCAGTGATGTCCATCTTGCCTCCTGTAAGAGAGGCGAACATGATAATGCTTTTTTTATCGGGTGGGAATTCATCAGACATGGGCGTGTCCTGAGCTCTGAGAAGATAGATGTCTCCACCAAAGTATCCTTGATATAATTGAAGTGCAGCTTCGCAATTGCCATCGAAAATCAGGTGTGGTCTGTTTTGAATAGTCATGTCAGTATTGGCTTTGTGAATTAGAAAAATGAAAGAGCCAGTTGACTCCAAACTTGTCAGTTAAACTTCCAAAAAAGCCACCTGCATGAGTATTGGTTAAGGGGCGTGAGAGTGCGCTATTTTTGGAAAGGTTTTCATAAACACGATGGAGGTCTTCCTCATTTACTCCATCCAATAGAATGGAAACGCTATTGCCTTTAATTAGTTGATCTGCGTCGTGAAGATCAGTTCCTATTATGGTTATTGATTCTGATTGGAGCGTTGCCTGAACAACCCTGTTTTTTATATCTGCTGGAAGGTTTTCACCTTCTTCAAAGTCTTCCACCAGCTCAATAGACAATTCACCACCAAGGCAGTGTTGATAGTACTGCATGGCCTCTTTGCAGTCACCATCAAATGAAAGATATGGAATGGGGATGGTCATATGTTATCGTTAGTCTTTACAAACATCATCGATTTATTGATCTATTTTGGGGTGTGAAAACGACACTATGTGAGGTTGATTACGACAGGTTAAATAATTAGATTTGATCTATGAAAAGGATTTCTGTAATTGTTCCTGAGTCAGCGGTAATTGAGGCCATTACTCCGCCGTATCGATTGTTTAAAACAGCCAATGAATTTCTGAAAGCCACTGGTAAACAGCCGTTATTCGAAGTTGAATACGTAGGTGTAAAGGATGAAATTTATGCCAACGACGGAGAGTATTGTGTAAAAGTGCAACGGCACGTTGATACTGTTGATAAAACGGATGTGGTGATCATCCCAGCGCTCTATGGAGATATGAGAAGGGCCGTGGAGCTTAACCGTCCGTTGATTCCCTGGATTCAAAAAATGTATTCACAGGGAGCTGAAGTCGCCAGTATGTGCATCGGAGCCTTTTTATTGGGTTCAACCGGATTGGTTGATGGTAAGAAGTGTTCAACCCATTGGGCTTATTATGCCGAATTTTCCGAGATGTATCCGGAGGTGGAAGTGGTAGAAGGAGAGATCATTACAGATATTGGAAGCATTTACAGTAGTGGAGGGGCGAACTCGATTTGGAACTTGCTCTTATATCTGCTGGAAAAATACGCGGATCGTGATACCGCTATTTTAGCTTCAAAATATTTTGCCATTGATATTGACCGTGAGAGCCAATCGGCGTTCACTATTTTTACTGGTCAGAAGGATCATCATGATCCAGAGATTAAAAGGGCCCAGGAATACATTGAAGAGAATTTCAAAGAGCGGTTTACGGTGGATGAGCTGGCTGATCGTTTTGCGATTAGTCGAAGAAGTTTTGAACGACGGTTTAAAAAAGCCACCAACAATACGGTAGTCGAATATCTTCAGAGGGTACGCATGGAAGCGGCCAAACGTAGCTTTGAAATGAGCAGAAAAAATGTTGCCGAGGTAATGTTCGACGTTGGCTACACGGACACCAAAGCCTTTCGTACTGTCTTTAAAAAGATCACCGGCCTCACACCTGTCGAATATCGTAATAAGTACTACAAAGAGACAGTCATGGAGCCGGTGGAGTAAGTTTAGGTAATCGTTTTTTAGTTTCTTCCTTAGGGATATTTTCCTTTATCCTGTGACTAAATATTAGGGTTGTGTGTTATATTCATTACTATGAAAAAGGTCAGGGTTATTATGCTTTATACCTTGTTTCTGCTGGCCTCGGGTTGTCTTCGTGCACAAGACACCAAGGATTTGGCAAATGAGCTGCGAATCAGAATTGAATCGGTCGCTGACTCAAGGATGATGCAGGTTCAGGGGGATTTGATCTGTTGCAGGCAAGCAGTTCCTCAGTTTTATAACTCTCGTTTTTTTGAACCGGCTTGGAATGAAATGCTTGCCCATGAGCTCATTGAGTCTATTAGGGTTTCAGAGTATGAAGGGTTAAACCCTAAAGATTATCATTTGGAGCAGTTGGAATACCTGCTAGGAAAGGAGCGTTTGAGTACTTATGAAAAGACGGATCTGGAGTTACTGTTGACAGACTCGTTTTTACTTTTTTCCTCTCACCTGATGTCCGGAAAAGTGAATCCCCAGACTATTGATACGGATTGGAAAGTTTCGCGTCGAGAGGGTGATCCCGTGAAATTGCTGAATGAAGCTCTTGAAAAGCGCGACATCCAAGCTATGCTCGAAGCGGTTAAACCAACTTTTAAAGCCTATAAACGGCTGAAGGATCAACTGGCAAAATATAGAGGAATAGCTGAAAAAGGCGGATGGGAGACTATACCTATAGGTGAAACCATCAAGCCGGACACGAGAGACTCAAGGATTCCATTAGTGCGAAGAAGATTGCGATTAACCGGAGACCTTAAACCTTATACCTATGATGAGGATAACCTTTACGATGAGATATTACAAGAAGCGGTAAAGTATTTTCAGAAAAGACATGGACTCGAGGAGGACGCCAACCTGGGGAAAATGACTTTAGACGCGATGAATATCCCTGTGAACACCAGAATCTCTCAGATTGAATTAAATCTTGAAAGGTGCAGGTGGTTACCACAAGGCCTTGGGTCAAAGTACATTATGGTGAATCTGCCGGCTTTTGAATTAGAGATGGTTAATGAGGGGTCAGTTGAGTTTGAGATGATTGTAGCAACAGGAAAACCTTATCGTCAAACGCCGGTTTTTTCAGCTAAAATGACTTATCTGGTTTTTAATCCTTATTGGACCATCCCGCCTACAATATTGAGTCAGGACATCATCCCGGCGCAGATGAAGAACCCAAATTTTTTAAACAGCTTGAACATCAAGATCATTGCTGCAGATGGCTCAATTGTTCCATCATCGAGTATTAATTGGGCAACAGCCAGCTTGAAAAACTTCCGATACACTTTAAGACAAGATCCGGGTAAGAACAATGCACTAGGCCAGGTCAAGTTCATCTTTCCAAACCCGTACAATATTTATATGCATGATACCAATCATCCGGAGGTTTTTGGAAAGTCAGACAGGGCGCTGAGCTCCGGGTGTATCAGGCTTTCTAGACCCTTAGAGTTGGCCAATCACATTCTAATGACCGATACCGAATGGTCGGAAGAAAAGACCCGGTCTATCCTTAAGTCTCGTCAGAATTATTCAGTGATCTTAAAATCTCCAATACAGGTACACATGCAATACTGGACTTGTTTTGTTGATGAAAACGGTGTCTTAAATTTCAGAAAGGATATTTACTCAAGAGATGAGAAAGTATTGAACGTTCTGAAAGAGCCGGCCCCTAGGATTTGACCATTTGAGTCAGACTTTGAAGATAGTTCCAGGCTTTTGCGGAATCATTAAGTAGCGTTCTCGTTTCATAGTCTCTTAATGGGTAATAGATGAACAGAACGGAACCATTTGCCAGGGTTTTGATGATTTCTGTATGTTTGTAAAGTGCGATAGCCGGACATCCAAAACTTCGACCCAATCTGCCATGGGTGTTGATGAAGTCTTTGCTTACATAAGAAGCACCATGCATTACGATGGCCCTGGATCTTGCTTTACTATTGAACTCAGCCTCCATTCCATCAAGTCTGAGAGATATTCCGTGTTTACCGAAATAGTTCTCACCTGTAATATAAAACCCAAGGCTGCTCTGGTTTGAGTTTTTGGTATTGGAAAATTGTCTTGCATACTCCTCACCAGTGTTTTTCCCATGAGCAACGAGTCGATGATAGATGACCTGGTTCAACTTAAGATCCAGAACCCACATACGTTTTTTTCTGGATGACATTCGGAAATCTATTAAGGTTATTTTCTCGTTGGCGATTGGTTGACCATCAGATTTCAGGTTTAAATATCCAACCATTCCACGTTTGTAAACATCAAAAGGAGGCTTTGAGCCGTCTGTAGATACCTGAAGGTTCTCGTATTGTTGCTTTAAATAGAGATCAAATTCTGAATCAGAAGGATCGTCGGTGATACTCCAGGAAGGAACCATAATTGAAACCATGATTAGTACAGCTAATACGAGAGGTTTCTTGCTGATTTTTAATTTCATCAGATATTCATAAGTCGGATTCTATAACGCAAAATGAATGAGAAAGGTGCATTAATTTCTATGCCGAAAAGAAGATTTTTTATACCTGGAATAAATATTTCTTGAGTCTATCCGAACAGGTAATATTTTATATACAGGTTTAGTTGACTGACCTTAGTTCATTGTCCTCAAATTAGTGAAATGGAGTACCGTTAGCTTACTTTTCGAGGATCGTTCTGAACTCTGCAAGAGCGGTAGCATTCCCGATCACTGTCAGTACATCGCCGTTGAGCAAGTGCGTATCTCCGTGTGGAACGAAGATTTCGCCATTTCTTTTCTGAAGCACCAATGATCCGGAAGGAGGGAAGGCGATTTCCTTGACCATTTTTCTATGAACATCGCCTTTCGTGATCTGGATTTCTTCTACCCGGTAGTCACCAAAACTTTTATTGAGCATTGAAATAGAGTCTGGTCTTACGATCATGTCCTCCACATGGTTGGCCATGATCTCATCCATGTCTACCAGCTTCATATCTTCATGGGCATTGGCCATCACCTTAGTTTTGGGCTGCTTATGGGTGATGATCTTGGAGTGATGAAGTTCATCTTTTAGGAACGATGTAAGCTCAACGTTGAGCTTGTCCGATTCGGTGAGAATAATGAAAAGATCGTTTGTCCTGATACTGAGCTTTTGAATAACCGACCCATCCAATTTTTCGACGTGCCTGAAGTCCAGACCCTTCTTCTCGAAATCCGGAATCACCTCTTCTCGCTGGATGATGGTTATACATGATAGTCCATGCATTTTAAAGCGCTCTGAAAGGAATCTACTCACACGGCTACCTCCAAGTATGTAAATATCGAAATGGGTATACTTCTCCTGGCTAAAAAGGTTGTAAGCCAATGGAGAAATGATACTGGTGATGATCGATGCCGTCACAATGGCAGCATTATCAGCAGAGGTGATGACTCCAAGAGAAAGTCCGATTTGTGCTGTGGCGATCGTCTCTCCAAGTCTGGCAGAAAGTAGAATACCTCCGGCAAGGGCTTTTTTCCAGCCAAATACCTTCGCCATGATGAAGGCAGGAATTATCTGTGTGACAAAGAACCCGCCAGCCAGGGTAAGAATAAAGGGAACTGAGGCCCTGAATTCGCTAAGTGCTGAAAGGTCGAGGTTCACCCCAACCATAATAAAGAAGATGGGTATAAAGAAGCCATAGCTCATGCCATCCAGCTTGAACATCAGTGCAGACCTTTTCTTACTCATAAAGAGGCTCAATGCAGTCCCGGCAAAGAAGGCTCCCATGATAAGCTCAGTTTCGATGAGGTGGGCGATGATGATGAAAAGGAGTAGCAACGCCACCGCACCTCGAACCCTGATCTGACTGGCAGCATGTTCCAGGGTATAAAGTAGCTTTTGGAAATTCCTCTGCTTCATCAGTCGTTTTCCAACCATGTAGGTAAGCATAAACACGATGAAAATGACCGTGAAAAGCAGTAGTTCAATTTGAAATCCTTTCTTCAATACCCCGGAGTAGATTGAAATCAGGATGATACTCATGATGGTAGCGATGGCACCCTCCATAAGCAGGGTCTGTCCATACTTTCTAGCCATCTGTCCATCGGCTTTTATGATCGGAACGATGATGCCTATCGCTGCAGTAGGGAGCAAAATGATGTAGAAGATGAGATCAATTTCGATGAATTGATTCATGATCAATGCGAATGGGTAGGCAAGGGCCAGTGACATGGCGTAAATGAAAATCGCCAGTAACATGGAGTTACTAACCAGGTCAATCACTCTCGGACGCTTTCTTGGTATTGATGCGATGATCTTACTAACGTCCACTTCCAGACCGGCAAGAAAGATCAGGAATAAAAAGCCCGTAATCGCTAGAAAATCCATGTAGGGAGTTTCATCGATGAGATCCAAAGCGAAAGGTCCGACCAATACCCCAATGATAATTTCTACTATAACAGAAGGTAGCTTCCCAATCTCAAGCCATGATAATACCAACGGCACCATCCAGGCGATAACAATGATGATAAAGAGTGGCCAATAGTTGATGTCGTGCATGTATGTTCAGCTATTTACTGCTTGTCAACCCACAAAATAGTTAAAAATTCAATTACAAAGTGATTCGTTTGTGCAATCGTTAATAAGCAGCTATAAAGATTGATAAACTGCTAAGGTTTTCAGGCTTTTGCTAAGCAATTCTCTAACTGAGGGCCTCATGGAGATCTGCTATCAGATCTTCGTGATCTTCAATGCCTACGGAAAGCCTGATCAGAGAGTCTGTGAGCCCTCCAGCCAATCGCTGTTCCCTCGGGATACTTGCATGCGTCATACTTGCCGGGTGTCCCGCCAAAGACTCTACGCCCCCAAGCGATTCGGCAAGGGTGAATACTTTCAGTTTTTCCAGCACTGAAAATGCTTTACTTTGGCTGTCTTCTTTTAGGGCAAAGGACAACATACCACCGAAGTTCTTCATCTGTTTTTTGGCTATTGCATGATTGGGATGATCATCAAAACCTGGCCAGTAAACCTTGTCAACGGCATCATGTGATTTTAGGAATCGGGCAACTTGCTCACCGTTATAACAATGACGATCCATTCGAACGTGAAGTGTTTTAACCCCTCTCAATACTAAAAAGCAATCTTGCGGCCCGGGAACGGCTCCACTGGCATTTTGAATAAATCCAATCTGTTCATCAATAGCAGGATTGTTGGTGCCTACAAAGCCCATGACAACATCTGAATGGCCGGAGATATACTTTGTGACGGAATGCATGACCACATCCGCACCCAGATCAATCGGGTTTTGCAGATAGGGGCTGGCGAAGGTATTGTCCACCACAGTGATGGCTCCATGTTGTTTGGCCATTTTTACTACAGTCTCGATATCAATGATATTCATCATTGGATTGGTAGGCGTCTCTATCCATACCAGTCGGGTGTTTGGAGTAAAGGCCTCTGTCAACATTGAAGCATCCGTCATATTGATGAATTGAAACTTCAACCCGTACTGCTCATAAACTTTAGTGAAAAGCCGAAAGGTGCCACCATACAGGTCATTCGTGCTGATGATTTCATCTCCGGGTTTCAAGGTTTTGAGAATGGAATCCGTTGCTGCCAGTCCGGACCCAAAGCATCTTCCAAATTTTGCATTCTCGAGAGCTGCAAGATTAGCTTCCAATGCCGATCTGGTTGGATTTTGCGTTCGTGCATATTCAAAACCCTTGTGCTTACCAGGTGATTCCTGGGCAAACGTTGAGGTTTGATAAATGGGTGTCATCACCGCACCGGTGGTAGGATCCGGGTGCTGTCCTGCGTGTATTGCTTTGGTTCCGAATTTCATTTTTTCTAAGTCGTGTGCCTTCGGACAAAGGTATTATTTGAACTGTTAAATCAAAGCTTTGAGAGCGTGTGATCAAATGATGGTGACGGTAAAAAATAAATGATTTGTATAACAGCAATTAGACTAAATTCGCACACTTTTTTATACGTATTTGATAAATCTCTACGATGATGATCAATGGGTCAACTGGGTTGATGCATTGTCTGAGCAGAATTATCTGGTGATTGATAATTTTATATCTGATGAAGAGCTGAAATCCTTCAATCAATTTCTCAGAAAGGAACTGAACCAGGAGACCTTTGATAAGGCAGGTATTGGTACGTTGGATCAGTTTCAGGTTGATAAGAAAATTCGAGGTGATTATATCCGATGGCTAAACGCTGATACGGATTTAGAGGTGGCCTCTTATTTTGAAAGACTGGGGGTTATTATTCAAAAACTTAACCGGTATTGTTATTTGAGTTTATCAGGCTCCGAAATACATCTTGCCCATTATCCGCAGGGTACTTACTATAAAAGACATCTAGACCAGTTTCAGCAGCGCAACAATCGACTGATTTCGGTCATTTTATACCTCAATGAAAACTGGCAGGAGGGCGATGGCGGAGAGTTAAAAGTGTACCTGGACCACGAAGAAAAAACCATTCAACCCATAGGCAGAAGACTTGTCCTCATGCGAAGCAACCTGGTGGAACATGAGGTGCTCATGACCCACAAGGACCGTTTCAGTATTACGGGATGGTTGCTGTATCAGCCAGTCGGACTCGGTTTTTTACAACCTGCTTGAGCCATCCATACTAAAAAACGCATATTGATTTTATAAAAAAATTACGAGGAAGGGAATCATTTTTATCGCCTCTCCGTTAAAGGAGGCAGATTAGGCGGTGATTAAAGGCGTGACTACTCCGGTAGTTGCGCTTTTTTATTTTGGCCCTAGCCAGGCTTCTCGATTCTTAATGTCCTTTTTACCTGCATTGGGTTCAAATTGCAAGCTTACCGTTGGATCCTGACTGGTAGAAAATTGGGCTTCTCTTTTTTCTCCCATCTTCTCAAATCCAAGGGTGTAATTTTCGTTTGGTTTCAATGATTTAATGAGCTCTTTTAGAGAGGAATTGCCGGTAACTACCTGATCGTTGAGGCTAAGTATGCGGTCCCCTTTGTCGATGCCTGTTGGATACAGGTCAGTGCCCTTTAAAACTGGTGTTGTGAGGTATCCTGAGTTATTAATTTCCAGGCTTCCAAAATTGACTTTTCCCGGGTTAGCCAAAGTAATCTTGATACCAAACTGGTCATAAAGTGTTTCAAAGTCAGGTAATGCTGATTGGTAGATATACTGATCAAAGAAATTGTTGGCAAACTCCTGATCACCAGTTACGTTTCCAAGAGCTTCCTGAAGATCATCAATGGTGTAGGGGATTTCAGTCTTACCGAATTTCGACCAGACATATTGCATGTAATCGTCCAGGGTAAGCTTTTTGAGATTCGAACGAAGACTGAGGTCAAGCGCTAATCCTAACAATTCTCCGTAGGTGTAGTAGCTGATGAAATTGTTGGGGTAGTTGGTTGCATCAATAGAAGCAGCCGCATCCACGTACGGAGCATTGTAGCTCATCTGTATGGGGTTGCGAAATTCCCGTGCGGGTGAGTTCTTTACCCGGTTAAGGACGTTGGAAGCATTTTCAAGAAATGATTCATAAGTCATCACTCCGGCTCGACATTGACTGACTGCTTCATAGTAATTCGTAAAGCCCTCACCAAACCAAAGCTCTCCGGACATATTCGCATGATCGAAGTCAAAAGGTTCGAGAGAAGCGGGCCTGATTCTTTCGATGTTCCAGGAGTGAAAAAATTCGTGAGCCAGACTACTGATCATATAAGAAGCATACATTTCAAGGCTGCCGGGAAAGGTACAAATGGTGCTGTTTCTATGTTCCATCGCATCCCTGAATACATAGGGACTATAGGAGCAGATAAAAGTGTA
The DNA here is from genome assembly GCF_024714475.1 of Marinoscillum sp. MHG1-6. Lineage (GTDB taxonomy): Bacteria > Bacteroidota > Bacteroidia > Cytophagales > Cyclobacteriaceae > JAMZMI01. The sequence continues at coordinate 122,924 of NZ_JAMZMI010000008.1, forward strand.
CTTCTTATAGTCAAACCGGGGGAGTTCTCCATAGACCGCTCTTTCCTGTTCGACAATGGCCTGAGTCCAGGACACGTATTTCTCAAAGTCCTCGTCTGAGCAGTCATGCATCATGGCTATTTCAATGGTTTGATCCTCTACTTTCCAGTTGGCATATCTAAAACTGCCGGCAACAGTAGGACTGTCATAGAAGTAGTAATAATTCGGCGCCCTGAACGTGTTCTCACCGGTTTTAGGAATCTGGGTGGCTACGCTCCATTCAGGGTGTTCTGTGAGGTCGATGTATAACTCAACTTCCCTGTTATCCAGTCCTACGCCATAGGCAAAAGCAGCAGGCATATTCATGTGGATTCGTTGTGCATCGAATCCGGCATAAGTCCCATCTGCGTGATTCGCAAAGAGGATATATTCAAACCTTACGGCTCCATTCACCACAGGAACGGCCCATGAGGAAGGTGAAAGTCTTTGGATAGTGAGCTGGTTGCCCTCCTGATCATAGGCTTTCTCTCCATAGAGATTTTTGGCAAAATTATGAATAGCATATCTGCCTGGGGATGAATTGGGCATTCTGATTTCCAGGTTCTCTTTTTCAATCTCAGAAAAATCGATAGTGACTTTAATTTCGTGGTGATCGAGGTTGAAGGGGTTCACCTGATACTTTATGGTCGTTTGTCCAAAAGAGGTGAAGCCCACAAACAGTAACAGGATTAAATAGAAGTTTCGCATCATAAATCTCACTTTCCGACAAGATTCAAAAATATTTATGAAAAGCCATTAGAGGTTGGGGAAAAGGTCAAATGATTATGCCGTCGGTTGATTGAGATGCTTCAAAAATTCTTCCCATCGGGAAATATTGAACAGCTAAATTTGCCCACTATGAATTACTTGTCAGTTGAGGGGCTTGCAAAGAGCTATGATGAAAGGCAACTTTTTGAAAATCTAACCTTTGGGTTAGATCAGGGTCAGAAAGTGGCTTTAGTTGGTGTGAATGGATGCGGAAAATCTACGCTGCTAAAAGTGATTGCGGGGCTGGAGCAGCCCGATCGGGGGTTGGTGTCCTTTAGAAAAGGACTTACGGTTTCTATTCTTCCTCAGAACCCTGTTTTCAATGATGAGGATACGGTAGTTCAGGCAGTTTTCTCAGAAGATATAGAGGAGCTCAATGTCATTCGGGACTATGAAATGGCTTTGGATGAGGCTACGATTAATCCTGAGAATGCACCGGACATTACACCATTGATTGAGAAGATGGATCAGCTCAATGCCTGGGATTATGAAAGTCAGGTCAAAAAAATACTTGGAGAGCTAGGTGTGCATCATCTGTCTCAAAAGATGAATGAGCTGAGCGGTGGTCAGCGCAAAAGGGTGGCCCTGGCACGAGCGCTGATCGTGAACCCTGATTTTCTTATTCTGGATGAGCCTACCAACCACCTGGATTTGGAGGTGATTGAGTGGCTTGAAAACTATCTTGCAACTGCTAACCTCACCATCCTGATGGTAACACACGACCGATATTTTCTGGATCGGGTGACCAATGAGATCATCGAGATCGACAATGGAGAATTGTTTCGCTATAAGGGTAACTATCAGAATTTCCTTGAGAAAAAGGCCGAACGCGAACTGCAGGATGCTGCCTCTGTGGACAAGGCCCGTAACCTGCTCAGAAAGGAGCTAGATTGGATGAGGAGACAGCCGAAGGCCAGAGGTACGAAAGCCAAATACAGGGTCGATGCCTTTTATGATACCAAAGAGAAGGCTTCTAAGAATGTAGCTAAACAGGAACTGGAGGTAAATCTCAAGGGTGAGCGTCAGGGAAAGAAAATCCTGGAGATGGAGCACGTTTCTAAAACATACGATACCCTCAAGCTACTGGATAACTTTTCATATACTTTCCGTCGCAAAGAACGAGTAGGAATTGTAGGGCCTAATGGAGTAGGGAAGTCTACATTTCTGAGTGTGATTACCGGGCTGGAAAAACCGGATAGTGGTAAACTCGATGTGGGACAGACCACGAAGTTTGGATATTATACCCAGGAAGAGCAGCAATTTGATCCTGATAAGAGGGTTATTGATATTGTAAAGGAAGTAGCGGAGGTAATAAGTCTGGCTGATGGTTCACAGGTGACTGCCTCACAGTTATTGAATCAGTTCCTGTTTCCTCCGAAGATGCAGTTTAACGTGGTTGGCAAACTCAGTGGGGGAGAGCGTAAGAGGTTACAGCTTTTAAGAGTACTGATGCTAAATCCTAATTTCCTGATCCTCGATGAGCCTACTAACGATTTAGACCTGATGACCTTAAATGTGCTTGAGGATTATTTGGAGCAGTTTGAAGGTTGCCTGATGGTAGTGTCTCACGATCGTTACTTTATGGATCGACTTACCGACCACCTATTTGTTTTTGAGGGTGAAGGTGTGATCCGAGACTTTCCGGGCAACTATACTGATCTACGGGAGCAGAGCAAATCATTGTTTAGCAGGCCGAATGAGGAGGCTGTGAAAAAGTCGGACCCTAAGAAGGGATCAATGGTTGAATCCACCCCTACAATCGAGAAGAAAAAGCTTTCTTACAATGAGCAACGGGAGTTTGAAGGGTTAGAGAGGGAGATAGAGAACCTGGAAGCTCAGAAGTCACAAATTGAAACATCCATGTCCACGGAGACTGGCTATGAGGAACTTCAGAGGGCCGCTGAGCAGCTTGATGAGATCAAGAAGCAACTTGAAGAAAAAGAAATGCGTTGGTTAGAATTAAGTGAAAGAGCCTGATCGTCATCAGGCTGCTGTCCAAATAATTTCTTTAAAAGGTTTAGTGATCCCATTCACCACAAATCTCAAAGGGTAGGGTCGAATGGTTAATCTGGTGTGGGGTTCTTCGAAATCGTCACCATCTACTTCCACTCCGTCAGAAGTGAGGTACTCTTCAATGCTTCTCATTTCATTGTCACTGAAATAGTCATCATAGATATCGAATAGTTTCTCCAGTAAGAATGAGCCATACTGGAGTTTTATTTCCTGCAGACATTCTTCTAGACTTTCTCTTAATAGAGGGTCGAAATCCCTGTAAAATTGTTTGTGATTTTGGATGTCTATCACCCGTTCAATCAGCCTGTTTAAGTTATTCAAGTCCATATCATTTGGGGTTTAATGATATTAAAATCAGATTGATAATGGTGCGTAAGTACTGGTGGTTGTTTACAGATTTGTGGTCTGTGACTTTACGATTGTAAGTTGATGAGGTTTTATTTTTCGGTTTAAAAGTTGTTAATTTTTTGAATAATAAAGTGAAAGTATAGAATTATTTTGGTAACACAATTAAAATATAGACGACTTGGTACTTTTGATAGATGAAAGGGAAAAAACGCATGACCATCGTCCTAAACAACAACTCAGATGAATAAGTATTTACTAGCCTTATTGACATTTATGTTTAGCTCAATTCTACTTTTAGCACAGGGAAATATTATCCCTTTATGGGATGATGAAGTACCTAATTCCATTCCTTCAGCAATGGAAGAGAGGACAGTGATCGAAGGTTCTCGTAAGATCAGTCAGGTAGTAGAGCCGACCATTGAGGTTTTCATTCCGGAATCCGAAAACACCTCAAAACAAGCGGTTCTCATATGTCCAGGTGGTGGATATGGGCGATTGGCCTATGATAAGGAAGGTACCATGGTGGCACAGTTGCTTAATGAACAAGGCATAGTTGGGGTGGTATTGAAATACCGGTTGCCGGAAGATGAATCCAATAAAGAGCCACATTTGTCTCCTTTGATGGATGTCAAAAGAGGGATGGAGTTGATTAGAGAAAATGCTGAACAATGGGGTGTCGATCCACAAAGGGTAGGAGTAATGGGCTTCTCGGCCGGAGGTCACCTGGCATCAACGTTGGGAACGCATTTCGATGAATCAAACAGACCCGATTTTATGGTACTGGTTTACCCGGTGGTCACCATGAAGCTAGATTATACCCACATGGGGTCACGACTCAATTTACTAGGCAAAAGTCCGACGAATGAGAACGTTGAGTGGTATTCTAATGAACTACAAGTTAAATCGAACACGCCACCCACTTTCATTACCCATAGCCAGGATGATAGAAGTGTGCCCGTTGAAAATACACTGCAGCTATACTCAGCACTAAAGGCTCAGAATGTGCCCGTGGAAATGCATCTCTATCCGTACGGAGGTCATGGATTTGGGCTTGCCAGTGGGAAAGGGAGATTGTCGCAGTGGTCGGAGGAACTGATCCGCTGGTTGAAGGAACTCTAATCAAAAAATGTTGCTTGATCGCAATTGTATTGCGATCGAAATCTTAATTGTAACCGCATAATTTGTTGATAGTGAAGAAAATTTTAGGCACTCGCTCGAGTAACCCGAGTGAGAAATATGATAATAGCTTATAGCCATGATTATTGTCTAGTTAGCTATGTTTCAGTTATGCTGTATAAATTACCGCTATATCCGAATTACGAAAGGCAAATAGTGATCACGCCTATTTTCTCACATTCACCATCGTTGGCTGGATTGATCTTTTCACTCGGAAGGAGTGCTGTGAGATTATTATGGATAGTTTAAAATTTTGTCAGCAAAGCAAAGATTTGGAAATCTATGCTTATGTCATAATTCCGAGTCATGTTCATTTGGTTGCCGGAAGAGAAGGTGGATTAATGAGTGATTTTATTCGGGACTTCAAGAGCCATACGGCTAGGAAAGTAATTGAATATATTAGTTGTGATGGTGGCGAAAGCAGAAAAGAATGGCTTTTACATATGTTTAGGTATTATGCTAAGTGTCAGAAACAAAACAAGGAATATCAGGTTTGGCAGAAAACAAGTCATCCCATTAAATTATTTTCAAATGAGGTCATCGATCAAAAAATAGACTACATTCATATGAATCCTGTAAAATCAGGAATAGTTGAAAGCCCCGAACACTATTGTTTTAGTAGTGCTTATGACCATAGGCAAGTAAAAGTGATATCGGCCTAAGGCCGAAGACATATAAATCACTCGGCACAGCCAAGCGATTGCCAAGTAATCTTAATGACATCGTCTTCTTAGAGAAAACAAAAAAGGAAGCCATATGGCTTCCTTTTGTTGTGAATAATTATTCAGCGGGTCATTAAAATCTTGGTCGTGCCACTAAATTAAATCATTATAGCGACACTCCTCGTTTCCATGGAATGAAGTCATACTGTCCCAGGATCATGGCCTTGGATTGAGCTTTCCCGCTGGCGATGTCAATGATAAATTCCAACATCTCTTCTCCCATTTCCTCGATTGTTTTCTCGCCTCTTATGACCGGTCCGGTATCGATGTCTATGATGTCAGGCATTCTTTGAGCAAGCGCCGAATTTGAAGCTACTTTCAGAACCGGGGTTACCGGGTTTCCTGTAGGCGTTCCTAAGCCAGTGGTGAACAATATCACGTTTGCTCCTGATCCGGCCAGTCCGGTAGTAGACTCCACGTCATTACCCGGCGTACAAAGTAGGTTCAAGCCTGGTTTTGTAGCGTATTCTGTGTAATCCAGGACCGCCGTGACAGGTGAAGTTCCTCCTTTTTTAGCTGCTCCCGCAGACTTCATGGCATCGGTGATGAGCCCGTCCTTAATATTTCCCGGAGAAGGGTTCATGTCGAAACCTGAGCCAGCCTCCACGGCCGCTTTTTCGTATGCTCTCATGATCTCTACGAACTTGTCAGCGTCTTGCTTCTCTACGGTTCTGTTGATTAATTCCTGTTCTACACCACAAAGCTCAGGGAATTCGGAGAGGATGGCTTTACCACCTAATCCTACAACAAGGTCGGAAACATACCCAACAGATGGGTTTGCAGAGATACCAGAGAACCCATCTGATCCTCCGCATTCCAATCCAACAACAAGCTTACTTAACGGAGCAGGCTTCCTGGTTTCTTTGTTAGCTTCTACCAACGCCATGAAAGTACCTGTAATAGCATTTTTGATAAGCTCCTGTTCTTTCCCGGTTTCCTGTTGATCGTAGATCAACACAGGCTTATCCAAATTCGGATTGACCTTTTTCAGCGCATCTTCTAAAATTTTAGATTGGGCATTTTGGCACCCGAGGCTGAGGACTGTTGCACCGGCAACGTTTGGATTGTTGACATATCCAGCCAGTAATCGGCAAAGCGTTTCAGCATCCTGACGGGTACCACCGCAACCTCCCTGATGGGTTAAGAAACGGATGCCATCAATGTTTTCGAAAACTTTCGGGCTTGTTGCGCTGGAGGCTATAGATTCCAGATCGAATTCTATATTGCCACTTGCCAGTTCATTACTTTCATACTTTTGAACCAGTTTGTCTACCAGGGCAGTGTAGGGATCTTGTTTTTCAAATCCCAATCCCTTTTCAAAGGCTTTCTTGATGGTCTCAATGTTTCGGTTTTCACAAAAGACCAAGGGAAACACCAGCCAGTAATTGCCAGTACCTACCTGGCCATCTTTTCTATGATAACCAAGGAACTCACGACCATCAAATCTTGAAACGTCTGGCTTCTCCCATACGAATTCATGTTTTTCTTCACTGCTGAAAGATTCAGACTTGTGGACAAGGTTGGAAACGGTCAGAGCCTGACCCTGGCTGATGGCATATTTTGCCACACCAACTACCACATTATACATGTGAACCTCATCGCCTTCTTTGAAATCCTTCATGGCGAATTTGTGCTTGGCCTGTACCGCATCCAGTAGGGTGATATCCTGTCCTGAAACATTTACCACTTCTCCTTTTGAAAGGTCAGTAAGTGCTACGGCCAAATCATCATTTTCATGTATGAGAATCGCCTTTTTCATCTTTAGTGTTAATAATTATAAGTTAAATGTTTTTCTATTCCTTGAGGCACTTAAAGTTTGGATGAAACTTCAACAACTCCACTTTCCTCAATAGCTTCAAGGTAATCTGTTACTTTTTGTGTTAGCCCAGTAACCTGTGTTAAATCCTGATCCCAAAAAGCGGTGTTCGCCAATACTTTGGAGGCAATGGTCTTCTTGTTGGCCCCTGATGATTTCAATTCCACAAAGAAGTCAAGGTATTCCTGGGTGTCTTTCAGCGTAAATTTATCAGAAAGATAGAGTTCTATCAAGCATGCCAGTGAGAATACAAGTTTATCAGGTAGACTTCCTTTTTTGTCAAGGTAATCCAGCACCGTAGGGAGTACTCTTACTTTATATTTTGAGATTGAATTTAGGGAGATGCTGATGAGCTCATGTCTGATGAAGGGATTTTGAAATCTGGCAATAACCTGTTTTGCAAAATCCTTTGGATCTTCACCTGGAATACTGATGGTTTCTACGATTTCATTGAAGACGGCCTCATTTACAAACTTGCCAGAGACGTCTCCATCAACGGTTTCTTTAACGGTTTCAATACCTGACAAAAGACCGACTGGTACCATAGAGGTATGAGCACCATTCAGGATTCTTACTTTCTGAGTTCTGTATGGAGTGATGCTTTTGACATACTTAACATTAAATCCATGCTTGTGTGCTGGAAAATGCTCCTGGATAAATTCATCTCCTTCGATTACGAATAGATGGAAACTTTCGGACTTCACAACAAGATTATCATCATACCCAATTCTTTCCTTTATCTCGTTGATCTCATCCTTAGGATATCCGGGAACGATACGATCTACAAGTGTATTTGCAAAGTGAATATTCTCAGCAACCCATGATGCGAAGTCTGAACCTAGATCCCATAATTGGATGTACTGCTCAATGCATTTTTTAAGCTTATCGCCATTGGACTCAATCAGTTCGCATGGAATAATTCCAACCGCTGCATCATCAGATCCTGAAAAATGGTCGAAGCGATGCTTTAATAGCTGGGTTAATTTTCCCGGGAAAGTGGTTGCCAATGCTTTACCTTCCGGTTGATCATTTTCATCAAAGACGATTCCCGCCTCGGTGGTATTACTGAATACAATTTTTAACGTTGGCTCTTCTGCTAATGCATAATAATCACCAAGGTTTTGAAATGGGTTGATCGCCTTCTGAACACAACTGATCAGACGCGCATCATCAACTGTTTTTCCATTTTCCAGCCCCTGGAGCAGGTGGTGGTAAAGGCTATCCTGTTTTGCCAACATATCTACCATGCCGAATTCAAGAGGTTGTACGATGGCAACCCCGGCATTGTAATCCGCCTTTTCATTTAGTTGATCGATGAACCAATCCACAAATGCTCTCAGGAAGTTTCCTTCACCAAACTGAACGATTTTTATAGGTAGATTTTGGGTGTTTGCATTAGCTCTGTTGAGCTTAGTTATTGTCGTTTCCATATTCAATGTTAAATTACGGCGTAATCGATTGCGCAAATTTAGTGATAAATTGCAGAATTTCATTACAATTTTGTTCTTCGATGAATTTTCCGATCGTTTTTATAGATTAAAATGATTGTTTGAAGGTCGAATTGCATTTGCTTATTGACATTATTCATTAATCCGTAAATTACTAAATCTAAACTCAAATGAAGCGATTTGCTTACCTAACCCCTCTATTAGTAGCTGCTGCATGCACGCAGTCTCCTCAACAGAAAATAGTCATCTCCAATCCATCAGACTTTCAGCGAAAGCAAGTAGTATCTGTGGATGTATCCGAAAAAGCCTGGCCAGCTACCGGAAAGGAGATTCAGAATGCTGATGGAACGATTGTACCGTCCGAGTGGATTGATGCTAATGGTGATGGCCTGACAGATGAACTTAAACTTGTGGCAGAGGTCAAGGCCGGGGTATCGTTGGAGCTTATAGTTTCCGAATCATCGGGAGGTGAACCTGTGAAAATGACCCAGGCAGAGATTTCAGTGAAAGAAGGAGGAGCGTGGCAAGGTCAAAAATATATCGGAGGCGAATTTGTCAACCAGACAAAAGTAACAGTTCCAGAGAGTCATACCGATCATTCCTATTGGATCAGGTATGAAGGGCCAGGTTGGGAATCCGACATGGTAGCTTACCGTAGCTACTTGGACTGGAGAAATGGAGTAGACATTTTTGGAAAAACCACTTCTGATATGGTATTGCAAAACGTAGGTCAGGATGGGTTTGACTCCTATCATGTCTTGAGCGATTGGGGAATGGATGTCCTTAAGGTAGGTTACTCACTAGGTATGGGAGCCATCGGCCGTTTTCAGAATGATTCATTATACAGGTTCCAAAACATGGCAGGAATGTCCTGTGAGATCACCAAAAATGGCAATCTCGAATCTGTAATCACCACTAAATACGACTCTTGGGTGACGGAGGAAGATACGGTCTCCTTGGTGTCGAAACTCAGTATCCAGGCTGCGTCCCGAGTAACAAAGCATGAAGTAGCTTTTGATCAACCTTTAACCGGCTTCTGCACGGGGCTGGTCAGAAGTAAAGATGAAGAGTATATCCAACTGGAAGAGGGCGATTATCTAGCCATCGCTACTCATGGAAAATATAGTCTGAACGGAGATAACCTGGGAATGGCAGTTTTAGCTAAAAAGGAGGATATCGCATCTCAGGCTGAACCAGACCATAGCCATGTGTTAGTGTTCAAACCTGCGGAATCAGTGACCTATTACTTTCTGGCTGCCTGGGAACTGGAGCCCAATGGAGTTAAAGATGTTGAAACCTTTAAGAAGTATCTCAGCCAGGAACTTATTAAATTGAATACCTCACTCAATGTTAGTTTACCACAATGAGACTAATATTAGCTTTAACGATAATGGCAGTGGTAATCATCACTGCCTGTAAACCTCAAACTAAAGTGGTGGAAAGAATGGACCCATGGGATCAGCTTGATTCTATAATTAGCCAGATTCAGATAACTGATTTTCCTGATAATATCTTTTCAATATTGGATTACGGTGCCGTGGCCGATGATGGACAGAGCGATGCAGAGGCCATTAAAGCGGCAATTGATTCCTGTAATGCTGCAGGTGGTGGGAAAGTCAAGGTGCCGGCAGGAGTTTATCATACAGGACCGATCTACCTGAAAAGCAATGTCAATCTTTATTTGGAGGATAGTGCGGAGCTTCGCTTTTCGACACAGCCGGAAGACTATCTACCATTAGTACATACTCGCTGGGAAGGGGTAGAGTTGATGGGCCTGAGTCCTCTGGTATATGCCTATGAGGAAGAAAATATTGCTGTTACGGGAAAGGGAACACTTAATGGACAGGCCAGTAATAACAACTGGTGGCCATGGTGTGGTGCCGGGTATTATGGGTGGAAAGAAGGAATGACTACTCAGCGGGACGAACAAAACCGACCGAGGCTTTTCAGGATGGGTCAGGATGGAGTTCCTGTTTCTGATCGTCAATTTGGCGTGGAGTCTGGGCTGAGACCTCAGTTTTTTCAACCCTATAAATGTAACAGGGTGTTAGTAGAAGGAGTGACATTTACCAATTCACCCATGTGGATCATGCATCCCACGCTTTGCAATAATGTCATTATTGATGGCGTAAGTGTGATAAGTGCGGGGCCGAATAGTGATGGATGTGATCCGGAATCCTCAAAAAATGTATGGATCAAAAACTGCTATTTTGATACGGGAGATGACTGCATCGCCATCAAATCGGGAAGAAATGCAGATGGTAGAAGGATCGACGTACCGAGTGAAAATATTGTCATCCAAAACTGTGAAATGAAAGATGGGCACGGAGGAGTGGTAATTGGTAGTGAAGCATCGGGAGGAGCCAGGAATGTCTTTGCCGAGGACTGCTTTATGGACAGTCCCAACCTTGACAGGGCATTGAGGCTGAAGACCAGCTCCGAAAGAGGAGGTATCATAGAGAATGTCTACATGAGAAACGTAAAAGTGGGACAGGTAAAAGAAGCTGTTGTCAAGTTCAATATGTTTTACGGCGATCCGGGTGATTTCATTCCTACTATCAGAAATGTGAGCGTGGAAAACGTAACCGTTTCAAATGGAGGGAAATACGGTATTCTTGTAAAGGGGTACGAAGAATCTCCGGTTAGTAATATTTTTATTAAAGATCTTACGATCGATACTGTAGGTCAGGAGTTAAGTCTTGAGAATGTTAAAAACCTGGTATTGGAAAATGTACAGATGAACGGAAGTGCTGTTACTTATACAGATTAGGCACTTATCGAAATTTAGGATTAATAATGAATGATATATCGAGTACTGTAGTAAATGAGCATTCTTATGAATGTACCATTACTGTAGACTGCGCTGTTTTTGGCTTTCAGGATGGTGTGGTAAAGTTGCTGCTGGTTAAGCGATCAGTAGAGCCATTCAAGGATAAATGGATGTTGCCGGGAGGTATCATGGGGCCGGAAGACTCACTGGAAGAGGCAGTGGGCAAAGTGCTTTATAATTTAACCGACATTGACAATGTGCATTATGAACAACTCAAGGTCTACAGTCGCGTGGATAGGCACCCAATTAAGCGTGTATTAACGGTGGCGTTCTATGCTTTGGTCAAACCGGAAAATCACCCGGTTATTGCTAAAAAGCATGTGGCGGAAGTCAATTGGTTTCCTTTGAACGATGTCCCGCAACTGGGCTTCGATCATGATGAAATTTCTAAGGATGCCTGGAGACGGTTGAAGACCAATGTGGAGGAGAAATTCTTGTTTGGGGAGCTCTTACCGCAACAGTTTACCTTGAAAGAGTTACAAGATCTATATGAAAGTATTATGGGTCAGGAGCTTGATAGACGGAATTTTAGGAAGAAAATATTGCAGAGTAAGCTCATTAGGAGCACCGGAGTAAAGAAGAAAGGTGTCAAAGGAGGACCGGAACTTTTTGAGATAATTGAGTGATGAACTTTTTGATTTGATCGAAAAGGGATTTCTGCTTACATTTGCAATCCATTAAACTGTGTAATAATTACACAGAAAGAAAAAATAGTTAACCTAAAAACATCCCAAATGAGCGAGATCAGATTTGGAACTCATCCTAATGATGTCAAAAAATATACGACAGAAGAGCTAAGAGCGCAGTTTTTAATGGAATCAGTCATGGTTCCCGGCGATATTACCTGCGTGTATTCCATGCACGATCGTATGATCACTATTGGAGTAGTTCCTACGGCATCAGCCATAGCTCTACCTGCTTACGAAGAGCACACCAAAGCAGAATATTTTCTTGAAAGAAGAGAGCTGGGCATTATCAATGTTGGAGGAGAAGGTACTGTGAAGGTTGATGGAGAGTCGTTTGACATAGCCAATAAAGAATGTCTCTACATTGGTAAAGGGAATAAGGAAGTCCTTTTCACAAGTAAGGATGCGGCTAAGCCTGCTGAGTTTTTTATTAACTCATGTCCTGCTCACAAAGAATACCCTACGGTTAAGGCTACGGAAGGAGATGCAAATAGGGTAGACCTTGGCGCAAAGGAGACTTGTAATGAGCGTACAATCTTACAGTACATTCATGAAGGCGGTATTCAGAGTTGCCAGTTAGTTATGGGCTATACCATACTTCATCCGGGTAGCATTTGGAATACTTTCCCGGCACACACACACTACAGAAGAATGGAAGTTTACTTCTATTTCGATATGCCTGAAGATCGTTTGGTTATGCACTTTATGGGCGACCCGAATGAAACACGTCACATTGTGATGCGCGATAAGCAAGCGGTGATTTCACCTGAATGGTCCATTCACTCAGGAGCAGGAACAGGAGCTTACTCATTTATTTGGGCCATGGCCGGAGAAAACAAAGCTTTCACCGACATGGATGGAATTGACTTGAAAACATTCAAATAATGGCTTTCGAACACTTCGCGCTGAATGTGGAGTCTCCGGTGGAGGTAGCACAATGGTATTGTGACCATTTGAGCCTTCATTTAGTTTTTGAACAAAAGGAATCTCCATATATGAGATTTCTGGCAGACGAGACAGAGCGCGTGGTGATGGAATTGTACAATAACCCCGCTGCACCCATCATGGATCACAATGTGAACCATCCTTTGGTTTTTCATGTGGCTTTTGAATCTTCTGATGCTCAAGCTGATAAAGAAAGACTTGAAAAAGCAGGTGCGGTTTTCTTTGAAGAAAAGAAACCCGGAGAAGGCACGCATCTGGTGATGATGCGTGATCCTTGGGGAGTCCCACTTCAAATTTGTCAACGAAAAAATAGATTGAATAAATAACCCAACGTCGATGATTACAGATTCATTTAGCCTTAAAGGAAAAGTAGCACTGGTAACCGGATGTAAAAGGGGAATAGGGAAGGCCATGGCTGAGGCACTTGCTGAAGCAGGGGCTGATATCATTGGAGTCTCGGCATCTTTGGAGTTATCCGGTAGTGAAGTGGAAAAATCTATTACTGCGCTGGGCAGGTCTTTCAAGGCCTACCAATGTGATTTCTCGGACCGTAAATCTCTTCACGCTTTCATCAAAAAAGCTAAAGCAGAAAACCCGGTAGTTGATATTTTGATCAACAATGCTGGAACCATTTTGAGGAAACCGGCAGCGGAGCATCCGGATGAATATTGGGATCAGGTGATCGAGGTCAACCTTAATTCACAGTTTGTGTTATCTAGAGAATTTGGCAAAGAGATGGTGGCCAGAGGTTCTGGTAAGATCATTTTCACGGCGTCACTTCTTACTTTCCAGGGAGGAATCACGGTTCCGGGCTATGCCGCAAGTAAAGGGGCTATTGGTCAGCTGACCATGGCACTTTCCAATGAATGGGCTGGTAAAGGGGTCAATGTCAATGCGATCGCTCCCGGATATATTGCTACAGATAATACGCAGGCGCTAAGGGAGGATGAGGATCGTAGTACCTCAATTTTGGCTAGAATTCCGCAAGGAAGATGGGGAAAACCAGAGGACTTTAAAGGGCCGACGGTGTTTCTTGCAAGCGATGCCTCGAGTTATATGAATGGCCACGTAATGGTAGTAGATGGTGGCTGGATGGGCCGTTAATAGAAGCGAACAACATTAGAAAAAATTATGAAAAAGTTTTTAGGTGACGATTTTTTGCTAACGAATAAGACAGCAGAAAAGCTATATCACGATCATGCGGCTAAAATGCCGATCATCGATTATCATAATCACCTGCCCCCAAAAGATATCCAGGGAAAAAGGGTTTTCAATAACATCACCGAGGCATGGTTAGAAGGGGACCATTATAAGTGGAGAGCGATGCGTACCAATGCAGTCGATGAGAAGTACGTGACAGGAGATGCCAGCCCGGAAGAAAAATTTCAGAAATGGGCTGAGACGGTTCCTTACACTTTAAAGAACCCACTTTATCACTGGACTCACCTTGAGCTAAAAAGATATTTTGGTATTGATACCATCTTAAATGGTAATACTGGTATGGAAATATATCAGGAGGCGTCATCTCAATTGAAGAAGGCTGAGAACTCTTGTCCGGAGTTACTTAAGAAGATGAATGTGGAAGTTGTTTGTACGACGGACGATCCAGTGGATACGCTCGAATTCCACCAAACTTTTAAAGATTCATCTCTTTCAATGTATCCGGCTTTTCGTCCTGATAAAATATATGCAATCGATAACGCCGATTCATATAAAGATTATCTAAAGACCCTGTCAGGAGTGGTTGGCTTTGAAATCAGAAGTTTTGATGATCTGATGAATGCCGCTCAAAACCGCATCGATTTCTTTCATGAAAATGGTGGTAGACTTTCTGATCATGGTCTGGAGCAGTTGTACGATGTGAAATACAGCATCTCAAATGCTTCGCAGACTTTTACAGACTTTATGGTAGGTAAAGAGCTGACGACAGAAGCTATTCAGGTATTTAAGATGAGCGTGTTGTTTGAGTTGTCAAAAATGTACAATGAAAAGGGCTGGACACAGCAATTTCATCTTGGAGCCATAAGAAATAATAATGCCCACATGATGAAGTTGTTGGGGCCGGATACAGGGTTTGACTCGATTGGAGATTTCTCTCAGATTAAGGCGCTAAGTAAGTTTTTAGGTTCCCTGGAGGATAAACTGACAAAAACCATCCTTTATAACTTGAATCCTGCTGACAACGAGGCTTTTGCTACGATGATCGGTAACTTCAATGTGCACAGTACGGTTCCTGGTAAAATTCAGTGGGGATCAGGTTGGTGGTTTCTTGATCAGAAAGATGGCATGGAAAAACAAATGACTGCCCTTGGCAACCTTGGCCTGCTAAGCCGATTCGTGGGTATGCTAACTGATAGTCGAAGCTTTTTGTCATTCCCACGTCATGAGTATTTCAGAAGAATACTTTGTAACCTTATTGGTACAGATGTGGAGAATGGAGAGATTCCGAATGACCTTGATCTACTTGGCAAAACGGTTGAAGATATCTGCTACAATAACGCCAGGAATTACTTTGAATTTGGAAAATAATTAACTGATTATAAGACCTAATATTTGATAATAAGATGAGTAAAAAAGTGGTAACCTTCGGAGAGATCATGTTGAGACTGGCTCCTGAGGGATTTTTGAGATTTTCTCAAGCTAGTTCTTTTGATGTAGTTTACGGAGGAGGAGAGTCTAACGTGGCTGTTTCCCTTGCGAACTATGGTGTGCCGGTAGATTTCGTAACCCGACTTCCAAAAAATGATATTGGAGAGTGTGCCATGATGGAAATGCGTAAGCGTGGTGTCAACACTGAAAACATTGTTTGGGGTGGTGATAGACTGGGTATTTATTTCCTTGAGACCGGAGCTGTTTCTCGTGGTAGTAAGGTAGTTTATGACAGAGCTCATTCGGCAATGTCAGAAATTCAACCGGGTATGGTTGATTGGAAAAAAGTATTTGAAGGTGCAACCTGGTTTCACTGGACCGGTATCACCCCTGCGATCTCTCAAAGTTCGGCAGATGCTTGTCTGGAAGCGGTAAAAGCAGCCAGCGATTTGGGATTGACCATTTCTACTGATCTTAACTATCGTGCTAAGCTTTGGAAGTATTGCACAGCGGAGAAGAGAGAAGAGATCATGACCGAGCTTACTTCTTATTGTGATATCGTATTGGGCAACGAAGAAGATGCAGAGATGCACTTCCATATCAAGCCTGAAGGTATCAGTGTACAAACTGAAGGTCACAATGTAAAGGCTGAAGCTTTCCTTTCTGTTTGTCAGCAGATGATGAAGAAATTCCCTAAAGCGAAGAAGGTGATTACCACGCTTAGAGGTTCTATATCAGCATCACACAACACGTGGGCCGGAGTGCTTTATGATGGTTCTAAAATGTACGAGACCCGTCAGTACCAAATCACTGACATCGTTGATAGAGTAGGTGGTGGAGACTCCTTTATGGGTGGATTGATCTACGGATTATTGAAGTATCCTGAAGATGATCAGAACGCACTTGACTTTGCAGTGGCAGCTTCATGCTTGAAGCATACCATCAAAGGAGATGCTAACCTGGTGACTGTATCTGAAGTAGAGAAACTAATGGGCGGAGATGCATCCGGCCGAGTGGCAAGATAATTTATTAGTTGTTAAGATGTCCTTCACTTAGGTGGAGGGCATTTTTTATATTTTAGACTTTAATAAAGAAACAAAATGGCAAGATTCAGCCGAATAGATGTAGCGATCGCTATGAAGGAAACAGGTATGGTACCTGTATTCTACAATAAGGACATTGAATTGTGTAAAGGTGTAATAGAGGCATGTTACAAAGGTGGTGTGCGTGTTTTCGAGTTCACCAACCGTGGAGACTTCGCTCATGAGGTATTCGCTGAGCTGGTCAAATGGTCAGAAAAGGCCTGCCCTGAGATGATCATGGGTGTAGGTTCAGTAATTGATGGCCCTACAACAGCATTGTATCTTCAGCTTGGTTCCAACTTCATCGTTTCACCGATTGTGGATGAAGAGATGGCTAAGATGTGTAATAAAAGAAAAGTGGCATGGAGCCCCGGATGTGGATCAGTTACAGAAATTGTAAAAGCACACGAACTGGGTTCGGAGGTCGTTAAAATATTCCCTGGATCACAGGTTGGGGGACCAGCATTCGTGAAAGCAGTAAAAGGACCTTTCCCTTACGCGAGCATCATGCCTACCGGAGGAGTGTCTCCGGATGAAGCTAACCTCAAAGGATGGATCGAAGCGGGCGTGCATTGTGTAGGTATGGGATCACAATTGTTCCCTAAGGAGGTGCTTGCTAATAAAGATTTTGACTATATCACCAATAAGTGCGCTGAAGCAATTTCAATTATCAAAAAACTGAGAGAATAAACTTGAGACGACTTAACCCAATATTGATAACCCTGATGATCCTCTTTTTTACCGATTGTGCTGGTAAGAAGGAGGTGAAAGTGCTGAAACTGGCTCATGGCCTCGATATTTCTCACCCTGTACATAAAGGAATGGAGTACATGGCTGACCTCCTGGCAGAAAAATCAGGAGGTAAACTGACTATCGAAATTTACCCGAGCGGTCAGCTCGGTAATGAGCGTGAATCCCTTGAACTACTTCAGATAGGAAGTTTGGCGATTACCAAAGTTTCGGCATCTGTGATGGAAAACTTTGCTCCTAATTTCAAGGTGCTCGGGCTTCCTTATATTTTCAGAAATAAGGAGCATATGTATGGTGTGCTTGATGGTCCAATTGGTCAGAATCTTTTGATTGAGGGAGAAGATTTTCGCTTAAGAGGGCTGTGTTATTACGATGCAGGGAGCAGAAGTTTCTATACGAAGGACAGACCTATTGAGTCCCCAACTGATCTTTCAGGATTGAAAATCAGGGTAATGAAAAGTAAAACAGCCATGAATATGGTTGAAGCGCTTGGGGGATCACCTACACCGATTTCATTCGGCGAGTTGTATTCTGCTTTACAGCAAGGAGTTGTTGATGGAGCCGAGAATAATCCTCCCAGTTTCTACTTCTCAAGACATTATGAAGTTTGTAAATACTATTCACTTGATGAGCATACTTCAGTTCCTGATGTCTTGTTGATCAGTACAGAATGGTGGAATGCATTGACAGATCAACAGAAAAAATGGTTGAAGGAGGCTGCGGATGAATCTGTCATTTATCAAAGAAAGCTATGGGAAGAATCTGAAGCTGAGTCTTTGAAAGCCGTTCAGGAAGCAGGAGTAACAATTCTTAGACCGGATAAAAGTCTATTTGCGGAAAAAGCCGAATCTGTACTTGAAGAGTACAAGGACGACCCTGTGAAATACGAATTGATTAAACAAATCAAATTTCAGAAAGATGAGAGCAATAATTGATAATATACTATCCAAAATGCTCGTCTTCTTGATGGGGATTATGGTGATCAACGTGCTGTGGCAAGTGGCCTCCAGGTATCTGGTAGGATCACCCAGTACATTTACAGATGAGCTTGCCGGATTTCTTCTGATATGGGTTGGCTTGCTGGGAGCGGGCTATGGTACAGGTCAGGGTCTTCACCTGGCAATAGATATTCTTCCAAATGCTGTAGAGGGGAAAAAGAAAGAAATTCTTGATTATGTGATCAACGGATTTGTTGCCTTGTTTGCCTTGATGGTTATGGTGATCGGGGGTGCGCGACTTGTATTTCTAACCCTTGATCTGGAGCAGCTGTCTTCAGCATTGGAAATTCCGCTTGGCTATGTCTACCTGGTCGTTCCGTTGAGTGGTGCGGTCATGGTTTATTACAGTATTCATAACATCATAAAAGGATTGAAAGATGGCAGTAACTGAGGTATTAATTCTGGTAGTTAGTTTCCTTATACTACTGTCACTTGGGGTTCCCGTTGCTGTGAGTATTGGTCTATCGTCCATGTTTACTTTGATGGTGAGTATTCCAACTATCAATGCGTATACGACGCTGGCTCAGCGTATGGCAACAGGCCTGGATAGTTTCGCGCTATTAGCGATCCCGTTCTTCATATTGTCGGGTCAGCTTATGAATAGCGGAGGTATTGCAAAAAGGCTGGTCGACTTTGCCAAGGCCATTGTTGGAGGTCTTCCGGGTGGCTTGGCGTTTGTCAATATCCTTGCTTGTATGTTGTTTGGAGCAATTTCAGGTTCTGCCGCCGCAGCCGCATCGGCGATTGGTGGATTTATGGGGCCTCGTATGGAAGAGGAAGGCTATGAGAAGTCTTTTGGTGCGGCAGTAAACATTTCCAGTGCAACAACCGGATTGATCATCCCACCAAGTAATATTCTCATTGTGTACTCGCTGGCGAGTGGAGGGGTTTCTATTGCCGCTTTGTTTATCGCTGGTTATGTTCCGGGTATTTTGATGGGGTTAGCTTTGATGCTGGTTGCGATGGTCATATCTATCAAAAGAAAGTATAAAAGAGGAAGTTGGGAAAGCCTTGGCTCCACTTTCAAGAAGTTTTGGGATGCCTTCCCGAGTTTACTGCTTTTGGTAATTGTCATTGGTGGTATCGTCGCCGGTATCTTCACAGCTACAGAAGCTTCAGCGATTGCGGTATTGTATACCCTTGTTTTGGCATTTATCTACAAGGAAGTGCGAATTGCCGACCTTCCAAGAATTCTTTTAAGTACGGTAAATACCACCTCCATCGTGATGCTTTTGATCGGTACGTCCATGGGAATGAGCTGGGTGATGTCATACGAAAATATACCTCAGGAGGTGAGCAGGGTGCTGATTACCTTGACGGATAATCCTTTGGTGATTTTACTGATCATTAACATGCTTCTTCTCTTCGTGGGAATATTTATGGATATGACTCCTGCGGTGCTGATCTTCACACCGATTTTTCTACCGGTCGTGACGGAAATTGGAATGGATCCAATCCATTTCGGGATCGTCATGGTGATGAACCTTTGTATCGGATTGTGTACGCCTCCTGTGGGATCGGTGCTGTTTATAGGGTGTGGTGTTGCCAATATCAGTATTCAGAAGGTGATCAAACCACTACTGCCTATGTTCATAGCAATGTTCCTGGTTTTGATGATAGTTACCTTTTGGCCGACACTTACTATGTGGTTACCACAAGTTTTTGGATTTTAGAAAGTGCCTAAATGGGCTGTAAATAGATATTTTGGAAAAAATACCCTTTTTTGGGTATTTTTTTTTGCCCTTTGCCGCTCTACTTTCGAGGTGTAACAGATTCGTTCTGTATCTGTTCACCGCTGGTTAAGGGCCTTCTCAATATGGGGAGGCTTTTTTTATTTGGATTCGGACAACATTTTGCTTCAAACATTTGTTACCGAATCATGGAAAAGACAGCAACGAAAAAAGCGAAGCGATCGATTACAAAATCGACCCTTCAAAAGGCCTACATAGACTATCTGCTCACCCATGGAAAACAGCCCGTTTCGATCTTCGAATTTGCCGGAGAGCTGAAAGCTACCGAGTCAGATTTTTATAAGCATTTTAATAGCTTTAAAGCACTTGAGCGTTCTTTGTGGCTGGACTGGTTCAATAGTACGGTTAAGCTCCTGGAGAAGGATGAAGCCTATGCTCAATATTCGGTGAGGGAGAAGGTGCTGGCCTTTTACTTCACATGGTTTGAAACAGTCATGAAACACCGAAGCTATATCATCTTTCGTTTTGAAAAGGTCCGAAAGGAACTGACCCCATTTTTCCTTTTGGCACTGAAAGATGCTTTTGATGATTACATCAATATGTTGCTCGTGGAAGGAAAAGAGAGTACTGAAATAGCTGAGAGACCTTTTAGCAAGCAGTACGATAAGGCTTTTTGGTTGCACTTCATTTTCCTCAATAAGTTTTGGACAGAAGACGATAGCGATGATTTTCAAAAAACGGATGCGGCTATCGAAAAATCAGTCAACCTTGGACTTGATCTGGTAGGTAAAGGGCCCCTGGACTCGATGATCGATTTCGCAAAGTTTTTATTTCAAAATAAGCGACCATTTTGATGAAGGAACAATCAAAAATCCCAGTAGGGAAAGTTTCGAGGGCAGCGAAGTTTGTGAGTACCGGAGCCAAGGTTGGGGGCAACTATTTGAAGCATTATTCACGAAAGTTGGTGGATAAGAATGCGACTCGCGAGCAGTTGGATAAGGACAATGCCAATGATATTTACGATTCCCTTAGTGAGCTGAAAGGCAGTGCGCTCAAGGTAGCGCAGATGCTGGCTATGGATAAAAACCTGTTGCCCACAGCTTATCAGGACAAGTTTGCCATGAGTCAGTACAGTGCACCACCGCTTTCTTTTCCTCTGGTGGTCAAAACATTTCAGAAATACTTTGACAAGTCTCCTTTCGAAATGTTTGACAGCTTTACTAAAAATGCGGTAAACGCAGCATCTATTGGTCAGGTGCATAAGGCTACAATAGGAGAGCAGGTGCTGGCTGTGAAAATTCAATATCCGGGTGTAGCGGATAGTGTACGATCCGATTTGAAGTTGGTGAAGCCATTTGCTCTCAGGCTTTTTGGGCTCAACGAAATAGAGTTGGATCAATACATGGATGAGGTGCAGGGTAAATTGCTGGAGGAAACAGATTATCAGCTAGAGGTCAGGCGATCCATGGCGATCTCTGAGGCCTGCTCCCATATTAAGGGGCTTCAATTTCCAAAGTATTATCCTGAAATGTCCGCCGATCGGATCATTACCATGGACTGGATCGAAGGGAAGCACATTAAGGAATTTTTGGCAACTAACCCATCACAGCATATACGTGATGAAATAGGGCAATCCCTGTGGGAGTTTTATCACCATCAGATCCATGAACTGAAGGAAGTTCATGCAGACCCGCATCCCGGTAACTTTATTATGCAGTCTGACGGCACGCTTGGAGTGATTGATTTTGGATGTGTGAAGGAAATCCCCAAAGATTTTTACGAGGCTTACTTTAAGTTGATGAGTAAAGGGCTGGTAAGTAATGATGAAGAATTAAAAGCGGTATTATCGCGACTCAGTTTCCTTTATGAGGATGATAGTCCGTATGAAATAGAGCTTTATTTATCTGTGTTCAAGGAAATGACCGAATTACTGGGGCAACCTTTCCATTATGATGAATTTGACTTTTCTGACGATCGCTTTTTCAATGAGATTTACCAGCTCAGTGAACGGTTAAGCAATATGAAGGAGTTGAGAAATTCACGTCATCCGAGGGGTTCCCGACACGGGTTGTATGTCAATCGCACCTATTTTGGTCTTTACAACCTGCTCAATGCACTTGGAGCCAAAGTGAAAACTACCAAACCCGATTGGTTGGTGTAACGGAATATCATTCCTGAATGAAATTGTGATTTGTGGCAATTCCTCATCCCATTTCGGTAAATTTCTAGAACAACAAATACACCCGAAATGACCAATTATGCAGAAGGTATGCTCAAAGACGGAGCGCTCAAGGGGAAAACGATCATTGTGACGGGAGGTGGGACAGGTCTTGGTAAATCCATGGCTACCTACTTCTCTAAACTTGGTGCCAATACCGTGATCACGAGCCGTAAACTCGAAGTCTTGCATGAAACAGCTAAAGAGATAACCGAACATTCCGGTTATCCCGTATTAGCGCTGGCTTGTGATGTTCGGGACTACGAACAGGTCGAGCAGGTCATACAGGATTCAAAGAAGGAGTTTGGGCAGGTAGATGTGTTGCTGAACAACGCGGCCGGTAACTTTATTAGTCCAACCGAAAGACTTTCACATAGAGCCTTTGATACTGTGGTGGATATTGTCTTAAAGGGCTCGTACAATTTCACCCTGGCGCTCGGGAAGGATTGGATACAAAACAAGCAAAAAGGAAACATACTGAGCATTGTGACCACTTATGCATGGACAGGTTCGGGGTATGTGGTGCCTTCAGCATGTGCGAAGGCTGGTGTGCTTTCCATGACCAGATCATTAGCGGTTGAATGGGCAAAATATGGAATTCGATGTAATGCGATTGCTCCAGGGCCCTTTCCGACCAAAGGTGCCTGGGAGAGACTGCTTCCGGGAGGGTTGAAGGATAAGTTTGATCCCGCTAAAAAGGTACCGGTGGGGCGCGTAGGCGATCATCAGGAACTGGCTAATCTGGCAGCTTACATGGTGTCTGATTTCTCAGCTTATGTCAATGGCGAGGTAATTACCATTGATGGAGGAGAATGGCTGAAGGGGGCAGGAGAGTTTAGTATGTTAGATCAGGTTCCTGAGGAGCTGTGGGAAGCCATGGAGATGGGTAGAAAAAAGGAGGGGAGCAAACTGAAAATGATGTGGCTTTACCTGAATGGGTTAAGGAAGGTTAAGTTTAAGTGAAGGCTGGTCTATTCAATCCCGGAATAACCATCTGAGATTAGTATTGAACCAGCACAACTAAGTATTTCTATGATTTCCTGCGCGCCTGTGGTGGTAGAAATGGTATCTATGCTGGATATCAGCGTGGAGGCTTCGCAGTTTGAATCATCAATAGCTGAAGAAAGGTTTTGTTTAACCATGGTTTCATTGGCAAGAAATGCTTCCCTAATTGATATCTCCCGATCAATGAACCAGTCTGCTGCGCCGGCTTCCTCGTATTGTGCTCGCAATGCCTCAAAGTCATAATAGGCTTTACGACCTTCTACTCGCAGTTCAAAATACACTTCGCTGCACCCACCTGAGTTAGGTCCCTGCCATAGAATGGGTTGATCCTCTATGGAGATGATTTGGCAATTGCCGTCACCCCATTCAGCAAGTTTGTTGCCAATGAGGATGATCTCCGCTTCCGAAATGTTCGAATCTTCTTCTTCACAGCTTAGGAATAAGGTGGTGAATAATACTAAAATGATGAACTGGAATATTTTCATAAGTAATCGGTTAAACTCAGACCGTCAAATATATCCAATTATCCCGGAAAGCGGTTTGATTTGCTTGTCTTGGACCATCTTGTTATGGGCGTTGTTGAGCTCTCTCGAACAACATTAAAATACCAAAGAAGTCATGTTGATGATAACACTTTCAAGGGCGAAAGTGATCATTAGTCATTTTAAGCGACGCTGAAAGCTGAACACTGAAAATAACTGGGTGCGAGTCATCGGTGATTCAAGCCTTCGGACAATCTAATTCAGCCAATATAATTTCCTTAATTATTATATTATTTATATATTTAAGAAAATTAAATATTATGGATTCTAAAGAGTATATAAAGGGAACCATCAAAACCATCGTACTCAAGCTATTGGCAGAGCAGGAGCGGATGTACGGATATGAGATCAGTCAGCGGGTAAAGGAATTGTCCTCAGGAGAGATAGAGCTGACCTATGGTGCACTGTACCCAATCCTTTATAAGCTGGAGAAGGATGGTTTTCTGATGACACACTCTGAGATTGTTGATGGACGGGTGCGTAAGTATTATTCGTTGACTAAATCCGGCAATGAGACAGCAAAGGTGAAGGTGGCTGAGCTTAATCGTTTTGTTGAATTGCTGCAAAATGTACTGACGCCAATGCCCGGATCAAATTTGAGCACATGGGGAGCTTAAGTCAGGAACAAGTAGCGATGCTTATGGCAGATCTGGATGCGGAAGGAATCACATTCGAGCCGCTGAGGTCTGAGTTGGCTGATCACCTGATCAGTGATGTGGAGAGTAAAATTCAGGACGGACTTTCATTCGAAGGGGCTTTTAAAATTGTCAAGTCTCAAATACCAAAAAATCATTTTAAACACATACAAAAGGAGACCATGGAAATATTGAGTAAAAAATTCTTCATCGTGAACCTGTTCGTTAAGGTTTCAGTCGCATTGTTGACTCTTTCAGCATTCTTTAAGCTAATGCATTGGCCTGGTGCATCGGCTTTGCTTGTGTTATTTATGGGCGTGTCTGCCTTTACGATTTTGCTTGGTTCAGGTCGGTGTGTTCGCGTTTATAGAGAGTATAAAGGGCGGATGGCCATATGGGCCATAGCCATTCTTTTTGGAGCTTTTGTAATAGGCCTTTGCTTTAAAGTTCTGCATTTTCCTGGGGCCATGGAGCTCTTTGTTTATTCTTCTATTGGCATTGCAATCCTGTTTCCGGCCCTTTCCATTTACTTTTATTTTTCAGGCGGTAGCCTTCGGGATCATTTGCTGGTTCATCTGCTTGGAAATAATCAAAGGTACATGAAGCATGTAGCGCTTACTTTGATTGGATTTGGGATTATTCTGAATTCAGAAAAGGTATTTCTTGGAGGGCAAAATTACACAGGGCTGATTTTCTTTTTTTTCTCTGTGATACTGGTTGGAATGTATACCTATGCTTTTACCTGGAAATATTTCGTTGAAAATTCAACCGATCAACCTGCCGTCAAAAGGGCGTTGCTGTTATCATCTACTTTGGCCTTCTTGCTATTCATGTTGCCCATGTTCATGCCTGTATTATTCGGATCTGAGAATGGTATTGGATTCGTGATCAGACAGTTTGCAGCCTTTGGTGCACTCATCATCTTTGATGTGATCGTGTGCGTTCATTATGCAAAGTTCTCAGATTCTCCCTCCAAACATTGGCTTGCTCCCTTAAGCACATTTTTGGTTTTTTATCCGTTTGTCAGACTGGGGATCAAATTGGAGTGGTTTGAAGGTTTTTTGGGCGGATTGACCACCAACACCACTTTCATTATCGGTTTTCTGGTTTTCCTTTTGGTTCTATATGTGCGGTTCAGAAAGGAGCCTCTGTTTTCATCTTTGATCATACTCACCATGGTCTCACATATGATCCCAACGCTTTAGAATATAGATCAAGGCGGGTTGGGGAAAAAATGGCGGGCGGTTGAGCGAAATGGCCAGCGGGTTTATTTTTTCATGGTCTTTTGTCCACTTTTTGACAAGAAAAAGTGGAAGCCTCTCCGGCTTGAGGAGAATATCATAAACCGGACGTTACATCCCAATGGGAATAACGGATTAATGCTTGCTTGCTGTCAAGCAGGCCAACGTCGAACCCAGTTTCTACTATTCCACCCCAATAGGTACAACCTTCCACTCCTGATCATAATAAGGAGTCTGGGCATAAAACCATTCGTAAATGCTCTTTGGAGACTTTGCAAAGGCGCTGTCGGTCTTCATTTTCGATTCAAACCGAGCCTTTAAATCAGGGTCCTCTGATAGCATCTTACCAATCAATGGTTCGATGACGTAGGCTTCGATATACTCTGTTTGGGAAAGGATTGGTAGGAAATAGCCCCATTGCAGGAATCCATCAGGTGCTGATGGTTCAAGTAAAGCAACTACCAGTTCTCCTAAAGGTTGGTCAGTTGGGATCCGCACTGAACCGGGGTAATAGGTCACTTCTCTGGAAATACTTTCAGTCTTAATGTCTTCAAGCCTTACGCGGCCTTCATAAGGTTCCCCAACCTTATAGGAGGTGAGAAAGTACTGGTTCACCGTCTTTGTCTGAGTAGTGGTGAGTGTCTCCATTTCTACTCCGTGATGTTGCAGTTTTTCGATGACTTCACTCCATTCTGCGGGCACCCAATAGGCGCTGGGTACTTTTACTTTCGTTGAGGCTTTGGAGATTTTAATGTTAGCAATGGTTTCTGTGGTGGTCTGTCCTGTCCATTGCACATATTCTGTATGAGTATATTTCGATTTTACCAGGACGGACTTGATTCCTTCCAGTTGCATCGAGTCAGGAGGACCTTCCGCTTCTTCATAGGCCAGCGTGAGAGAATCCGGTCTGAGTTTCAGGTCGTTTTCGATCATTTCATTGAGCAGGGGTCCTTTAGAGGCCAGTACGTTGATTGCCGCTTCGAGAAAAACATAAGTTCCCAGTACGCGCTGGTTGTACGGCTTTAAAGAATGATTTTCAACCAAAATGGAGGGTACATGTCGCAGGTTACCGTACGAATCTGAATACCGCGGACTGAAAGCATATTCGGTGTTCCCTTCCGTAAAATCTCTATCGTTTTTGGCAAACATCAAAGGGCCCGGAATATGACCATTTTCCTGAAGTGCATCATCGACCTTAGGTTTCAGTTCTTCTGAAAGCCATTTGGTGATGGTTGGAGAATAAGAGGACTTTTCAGCAAAGCCATAGGTAATATCATATTGATAGTCAGCTCCATCAGTCACGTGGAGGTCCACATAGAGTTCCGGGTCATAGTCATTGATCACCTGAATTACCGCTTGCACTCCGGCGGTTTCTATTTTTGTAAAGTCCCGGTTGAGGTTCAGGTTTTGAGCATTGGTGCGCCATCCCATCACCTTTGGCCCGCGCTGATTCACACGGGTGTATTCGCTTTTTCGCTCGTGCCCGTCCACATTCAGGATAGGGATAAATAGCAGATTAACATCGTCCAGCAATGCCTTCTTTTTGCCCATGGCAATGTCTCTGAGCAGCATCATGCCGGCATCCTTTCCGTCAATTTCACCGGAGTGAATGCCTGCATGAAATAGAAAGGCCGGTTTTGGTGAATTGACAATATCCGATGCTTCAAATTTGCCTTCCTTTGAGGCGATGATCATCTGAATGGGTCGGCCTTGTTCGCTCATGCCTATCGACCTCATTGATAGCAAAGGAGATGCCTCAACGAGCTTAGATAGCCATGCCATGGTAGTTTTATAATCCGGCGTTTCTGTAAGTCCGGAAACCTCGGAAGGTGTGATCCACGGGTTCTTCTTTTTGACAATCAAAGCCTCACTTTTTCCGGACCATGGGAGCACAGGAGGCAGAATGTCCTGACTTTGCAGTGTGGTCAGAAAAATGAATGAGATAAGGAGAAGTAGCGCAGTTTTTTTCATAGGGAAAATATTGAGTAGCCAAGATCTTAAAATTCAGTCCGATTCTCAAATGTGATTTGATGAGTGGTGTCAGGCACGGTTTTAGTTACCGTCTATCACAAATACATTAGAGGGGTAGTTCATAATTCTACCTTTGCAAAAATTTAAGACCATGAGACAGATTTACAGCAACTACAACGAGGAGGACTTTCAGGTATGGAAGTCATTGTTTGAGCGTCAGATGCTGAATCTGCCATATGCGGCCAGTACTGAATTTCTGGAAGGGCTCAATCATACTCAGTTTGTAGCGGATCGAATTCCTGATTTCTCTGAAACCAATGAGGTCCTGCAACAACTGACCGGATGGAGGCTTGCTGTGGTTCCCGGGATTGTTCCCGATTACACCTTCTTTGAGCTCATGTCAAATAAGCGCTTCCCAGCGACCACCTGGCTGCGAAAAATGGAAGAGCTCGATTACCTGGAAGAGCCAGATATGTTTCATGATGTATTTGCTCATGTTCCACTGTTGACGAATCAACATTTTGTAGACTTCCTGGAAGAACTGAGTAAAATAGGGTTGGAGTACAGTGGTAATGATTATGCCATTGAGCTGTTATCAAGGGTTTACTGGTTTACCGTGGAGTTCGGGCTGATTCTTGAAAGAGAAGGCTTGAGGATTTATGGAGCCGGGATTCTGTCTTCTGCGGGTGAAACGAAGTACTGCTTATCAGATGAGCCGAGACATCATGAGTTTGATGTCCAACAGATTATTGATACGCCTTACCGGAAGGATGTTTTCCAAACGGATTACTTCATCATTGAATCTTACGATCAGCTGTATCATAGTATTCCTGAAGTCAAAAGGCTCTTAAAACAGGCTCTGGAAAAAAGACCGGAAGAATCTGTGTCTGCTTAATCCAAGCTTCCTAACTTTGGCCTTCATTTCGGTTGTGGCGATCCACAGCCTTTTTTATTTCTAATGAAGGTAGCAATTGTAAAATATAATGCCGGTAACATCCAGTCGGTAAAGTTCGCTTTGAGCCGTTTGGGCGTAGAGCAGCCGATACTTACCGATGATCCGGAGGAGATCAGAAGTGCAGATAAGGTGATATTCCCAGGTCAGGGAGAAGCCAGTACGGCGATGAAGAGCTTGAATGAAGCGGGACTGGTTGCGGTATTGAAAAATTTAAATCAACCGTTTTTAGGTGTTTGTTTGGGAATGCAATTGATGTGCGAGTACACCGAGGAAAACAATACCAAATGCATTGGGATCATTCCCGAAACGGTCAAAAAATTCAATCCATCATCGGATATGAAGGTGCCGCATATGGGGTGGAATAATATTTACGACCTCAAATCACCAATTTTCTCTGGAGTGGCCGATGAGGAGTATATCTACTTCGTACATAGCTATTACGTACCTAAGTGTGATCATACCATTGCTGAATGTGATTACCTGTTGCCATTCAGTGCGGCGATTCAAAAGGACAACTACTTTGCGGTACAGGCACACCCTGAAAAGAGTGCTGACACCGGAATGAAAATATTGGAAAACTTCTTAAAACTTTGAGATGGACATCATCCCTGCGATAGATATTATTGGTGGTAAATGTGTACGGCTAACCAAAGGCGATTACAACCAGATGAAGCAGTATGCTGATAACCCTGTAGAAGTAGCTCAAAGCTTTGAAGCGGCTGGTATCAGAAGGCTTCATGTGGTGGACCTGGATGGAGCAAAGGCTAGTCACGTTGTGAACCTTGAAGTGTTGAAGAACATTACTTCAAATACCTCCCTCCATGTTGATTTTGGTGGTGGGGTGAAAACTCGTGAGGATTTGGAGAAGGCCCTGGATGCTGGGGCTAAGCAAGTAACGGCAGGGAGTATCGCGGCTAAAAATCCTGAGTTGGTCAAGGAGTGGATCAAGGAGTACGGTGGTGATAAAATAATCCTTGGGGCTGATGTGCTGGACGAAAAGGTAATGGTATCGGGCTGGCAGGAGTCTTCCGGTTTGGATCTGTTTGAATACCTCAGAGATTATACCGCCTCAGGTATTGGTGAGGTGATTTGTACAGACATCTCAAAGGATGGAGCCCTTCAGGGACCTTCTTTTGGATTGTATGATAAGATATTGAGCGAATTCCCCAAATTGAAACTCATTGCAAGTGGAGGAGTTTCGGAATACGATGACCTGATGAAGCTGGAAGCACTGGATCTGAGTGGGACGATCGTAGGAAAAGCGTATTATGAGGGAAGAATTACCCTGGAACAATTAGCGCAGTTTTGATATGCTGACAAAGAGAATTATACCTTGTTTGGATGTGAAAGATGGCCGTACGGTCAAAGGCGTCAACTTTGTAGATTTACGCGATGCAGGTGATCCCGTAGAACTGGCGGATCGTTACGCGAAGGAAGGCGCGGACGAATTGGTTTTTTTGGACATCTCTGCAACACTGGAAAAGCGAAAGACCCTCGTGGATTTGGTGAAGAGTGTAGCAGAGGCGGTTCATATTCCTTTCACTGTGGGAGGAGGAATCAGTTCTGTAAGTGATGTGAAGGCTTTGTTGGATGCGGGTGCCGATAAAGTGTCGGTGAACTCTTCAGCGGTGAAGAATCCGGGTCTGATCAATGAGCTCTCCAATGAGTTTGGATCTCAGTGTATCGTAGTGGCTATTGATTCTCGAAATGTTGATGGAGTGGACCTCGTGCATACGCATGGAGGCACGAAACCAACCGAGTTGAAGACATTGGAATGGGCTAAGGAAGTGGAAGAAAGAGGAGCGGGAGAGATCTTGCTTACCTCGATGGATCACGACGGAACCAAGGCCGGATTTGCCATGGAATTGACCAAACAACTCTCTGAAACCCTGAGTATTCCGGTGATTGCTTCGGGCGGAGGGGGAACCGAGCAGCATTTTAAAGATATATTTGTGGGCGGAAAGGCAGATGCAGCATTGGCTGCGAGTATTTTCCACTATAAAGAGGTAGAGATTGCTCACCTTAAAAATGAATTGAAAAAAGTAAATATCCCCGTTAGATTATAATGGAACTGGATTTCGCAAAAGGAGACGGACTGATCCCGGCCATCATTCAGGATGAGTTGACAGGTAAAGTCCTGATGTTGGGTTACATGAATGAAGAGTCATTGGCAGAAACAGAAAAGTCTGGTAAGGTGACCTTCTTTAGTCGATCAAAAAACAGGCTTTGGACGAAGGGAGAGACCTCGGGCAATTTTCTTCATGTCAAAGAGATCATTCCTGATTGCGATAAGGACACCCTCCTGATTAAGGCTAACCCCGTGGGTCCTGCCTGCCATACCGGTGCGGATACTTGCTTCAATGAGACTAACTCCGATCCCCTTAAATTCCTCAACTATTTGACGCAAGTAATAGAGGATCGTAAAAACAGCACTCCTGACAAATCCTATACAAGCAGCTTATTTGCCAAAGGGGTGAATAAGGTGGCTCAAAAGGTAGGAGAGGAAGCCGTGGAAGTGGTTATTGAGGCCATGGACAACAACAACGATCTTCTCAAAACGGAATCTGCAGATTTGATTTTTCACCTGATGGTGCTTTTGGCACACCAGGGATTGTCATTGGCTGATGTTGTGAAGATATTGGAGGACCGACACAAGAAGTAACTACCTTCTTCCTCCTTTGATTTGTTTTACCAGGGTTACAGAGATATCAATACCCCCTCCGAATGCTTTCTTTAGATCAGGTCTAAGCGTAGAAACATCCCCTTTGGAATATTTCCGCGCATTGTATTGAATGAATCGGTAACGAACCGATGGCCTGATGAGAAAACGATTAACAATGTCAAATGTAGCTCCACCTTCCAGATGAAAGCCGACAGCAGGGTTATAATAGATGCGTCCTTTATAATCGTTGTTTTCTGTCCTTCTTAGTTTACCGGGAAAAGCTAATTGTGCACCTGCTCCGGCAAAAACATTGGGAATGTAGCGGTTTCGGATTTCGAAGTAACGATTGACTCCTCCCAAAATGATCTTCTTATTCCAGCCAAAGGCAGTTTTTCGGGTTTGACCATTCACTTCTTCGAAGTGTAAATTGAGGCTTTGAGTAAAACCAAGTGTGCCATACCAGTAAAGGTCGTTGGGTAATTCACCTTCAAGGCCCGCCTCTAATCCAAGCCCCCCGCCGGGGCTGAAAAAGGTCTTAATCCCATTGAAATCCTGACTGATATAATCAAGTCCGATCCCCACATTTAACCGACCGATCAGGTTCAGGTCTTGAGATTTGGCTAAAAAAGGGGCAAAAAAGCATACAAGGATCAGTAAACAAGCTGGTAATGTCCTAATCATCTGAGACTATTTTGACGTTTACCTGGCAATATAATCAAGCCTTATTGAACAGCAAGGGCAAGGTTGCTTTTGCAAGATTTCAATGGTGTATTGTACTTTATTGATTCGCCGCCCATCATGTTGTGTGTCAGTAACTTCCATTTGGTGGATATTTTACTTATTTTTCATTAACCCAAAACCGTCTATCATGACTAAATATGATGTAATCATTGTTGGCGCTGGTCCTGCAGGATATGCCGCTGCCATGCGCGCCGTAGATTTTCACAAAAAGGTATTGTTAATTGAAAAGAAGCAAATTGGTGGAGCAGGAATCCATCATGGAGCGCTTTGGAGTAAAACCTGGTGGGAGCTGAGTAGGGAGGCGGCCTCTCTGCGGAAACATCAAAAGGCCTTTAATACCATCAACACAGCTTTTGACTTTCAAAGTATTAAAGCTGAGGTGAGGCAGGCGGTTAATGAACGAATGGAACAGCTGGAGCATCACATGCAGAATATCAATGTTTCCAGGGAGGAGGACCATCTTGATTTTTTGGTGGGAAATGCGCGTGTCGTTGGGAATCATGAGGTGGAGGTGAATACCATGGATGGTGTTAAAAAGGTGGAGGGAGAATATATCATTTTGGCAACAGGTAGCTCTCCCAGGAAATTGTCTCATCTACCGATTGACGAAGAGCATGTTTATACGAGTGATGGACTGGATAAATTAGAAGATTTCCCCAAAAGCATTGTGATTGTCGGGGCCGGGGTCATTGGATGTGAGTTTGCTACCATTTTCTCCAATTTCGGAAAGACGAAGGTCCATCTGATAGATAAAGGTGATCGTATCCTTCCATTTGAGGATGAGGATGTGGTAAAAGTGATAGAACGGAACCTTGAGGCCAAGAATGTTTTGATACACAGAAATTCCAGGCTCATAGATATGAAAATTGAGAATGGCATGGTGGTTTATACCTTGGAGTATACCGACGGCAGTAAAGAGGTTTTTAGGGTTGAAAAGGCCCTGGTTTCTGTTGGACGTGTCCCCACATATAATGGGCTCTTTGATGAATCAGTAAAAGTGGACATAGATGAGCGAGGTATTATTGACGATCGAACTCAAACATCAATACCGAACATCTATGCTGTAGGGGATATCACAGCCGATATTTCACTGGTGAACGTTGGTGAACTGGAAGGGCGGTTTGCCATTGAAAGGATCTATGGAAAGCCGGAACGTGATCTGGTATACGAGAATATAAGCACGATCATGTTTCTTGATCCTGAAGTTGCAGGAGTCGGGATGAATGAAATACAGGCACAGCAAAAGGGGTTGGACTACAAAGTGGTGAGTATCGACTATTCATGTATCCCAAGAGCGATAGCCATGCGCAACACCCAGGGGTTTATCAAAATCCTGGTGACCAATGATGACAAATTTGAAGTGCTGGGAATGCGCGTGGTAGGAGAGCATGCTTCCAGTGCCATTCAGGCGGTAGCATTGCTGATTTCGATGGGCAAAGGCATGAAAGAGCTTGCAGAGTTGATACATCCTCACCCGTCCATTATTGAGGGAATTCAGGAATGCGGCCGAATGTTATTGGGAAAATCTATGCTTAAACCTGCTGTGTTGAGAAATGCCATGACTTGTAAAACCTATGATCATGGAAAATATGCTGACCTGATCGTCAATTAGTCTTCCCAGGCAATGTCTTCAGGTAGTGCGAAGACTTCTTCAGGAATCTCGCAGTTTTCTTCCAGTTTAACAGAGACCATTTCATAGCTTAATCCGGGTAGGGATTTGGCTTGACGGAGGGTTATTCCTTGCCAACTCCAAATGGAGGTAGTTGACCCTTTAGAGAATTCCCAAACGGTTACAGGATATTCGAGGTGCGTAGTGTCTGATGACCTGACAGCTCCCTGTTCCTCCATGATCGCATTGATAACGTAAGCTCTATCCTTATAGCCCATAAGCTGGCTCCATGCCTTTTGTTTGGCTCTTGATCCTTTTTTGGAGTCGAGGTTAACCTGGTAATAAAAGTCACCATCGACGAGTTCAATAGTTTTCTCCGTACTTGTCATTCCAAAGCGCACAATAGTGATTTCTTTAATCAGGACTTCTCTCCATCCATTTCTGTCAAAGTAAAGCGTTGCTGTACCACTAGCGTCTCCTGTTATTTCAAAGGATACTTTTCCAGAGGCTAGGGGGTGCTTTCCTTTGAGCTGAGTATCAAGCTCTATAGAGTTTCCATTTTGTGCCAGTATCGGAAATTGAAGGATGAGGCAGGCAAGTGCAAGAATAAATTTCATGACTGTAAGCAGCGGGGTTGAGACTCAATATAATAAATCGAAGAGCAAAAAATAACCCTGACGCAAACGCCAGGGTCCCAACCAGCTATAGACAAGATTTCTGATTTATCAGAAATTTTATGTATCAAATGTAAAGTCCTTTTTATTTAAATCACTGCCAAATGACTTTAAAATGCTGCCAAAATTCAATTTAATAATAATTTGTGTTATATGTAACTAATTGACTAAGAGAGTTTAACGGTTTTTTTGACGTTTTCATGGTATAATTATCAAAATTCAAGGTTTAATACCATTTGGATACTTGATTCAGATTTTTTCTCTTAAAGTTAGGTACCATGGCATCTTTGGCGGGTAGCCCGACAGGTAATAACAGATAGGGTCTTTCTTCTTCTGGTCGGTCCAAAATCTTTCCCAGGAAGTTCATCGGGGAGGGGGTATGTGTTACCGTAACCAATCCGGCATTATGGATAGCTGAGATAAGGAAGCCACAGGCAATTCCCACGGACTCATTCACATAGTAGTTGCTCGCTTTTGTTCCATCTATTCTGTCATAAACTTTTTTGAATACCACTATTAACCAGGGAGCTTCTTCCAGAAAAGGTTTCTCCCAGTTGGTGCCAATAGGTTTTAGGTCTTCCAGCCATCTTTCGCTCATGCGTCCATGGTAGCTGTCATATTCCTCTTTTTCGGCTGCCTTACGAATCGCCTTTTTGGTATCAGGATCACTAACGGCACAAAATGTCCACGGTTGTTTATGCGCTCCGGAGGGTGCCGAGGAAGCCGTCATAATCAGATGCCCGATTACTTTCCTTGATACTGGCTGGTCGCTAAAGTTCCTTACTGTTCTCCGCCGGTTCATAAACTCATCATAGGCCTGTGCCTGCTTTTCTCGATCTTCATTGGTGAATTGGATTGGCTGGTAGGGAATATGATCAGTGCTCATGACTAGTAGTTTACATTGATACAACAACTTCTTTGATGATGCTGATAAGTGATTTTTCGGCAATTGCAGCGGTTTCAAGAATTTCCTGAATGTTGATAGGCTGCAAATTGTCCGGATCGCAATCATCTGTTAATACGGAAATCGCTGCTACGCGAAGGCCCATTTGATTGGCCGCAATTACCTCAGGGACTGTAGACATCCCCACGACATCTGCTCCTGCGTTTCTCAAAAATCGATACTCGGCCTTTGTTTCCAAACTGGGGCCTGGTACAGCGACGTACACGCCTTTATTTAATAAGATATCCAGTTTATTCGCAGCAACCATGATTTTGTCGTTAAGTTCTGGATCGTAAGGCTCACTCATATCAGTAAAGATGGGGCCAAACTTTCCTGAATCTACCCCCCTTAAAGGATTTTCAGGTTGTAGGTTAATATGGTCGGTAATGAGCATTAATTCACCTTTGTTCCATGTCAGGTTCATGCATCCCGCCGCATTGGATATAAAGAGACTTGATACTCCGAGCCATTTCAAAACACGGACCGGAAAAACAACCTGATCCATGCTATATCCTTCGTAGTAGTGAAAGCGTCCTTGCATGGCAATTACTTTTTTTGAACCGATGGTTCCAAGAATAAGTTTCCCGGAATGGGATTCAACCGTGCTTATTGGGAAATATGGAATATCCTTATAGTCAATGGATTTTTCAATATTGATTTCATTTACCAAACCACCTAAGCCTGTTCCAAGGATGATTGCTATACTGGCTTGATCGTAACCGTGGTTTTTTAGAAAGGCACATGCCTCTTCTACTTTTTCTAACATACGAGTTTAATTACCGATTAATTTCAAAACTTATCGTGGAAAATTAAATCAATTGGATACGATAAGATTCAATTCTGTTTTAAATTGGACTGAAATTTGTATTCATCGCCACATGATTGGGATAAACGGATTGCCCGGGCTAAGGTAGCTACTATTAGGGCTGGAAGGATTTCCCGATTTTGTGAATCATTTGTTAAACCAATTACAAGCACATGAAAAAAATAATCGCCGTTGCACTTTTGATGGTTTCTGTAAGTCTATATGCCCAGAAGCCGGAAGGTGTCGCTTCGTTTGAGTTATACGGAGATCATATTATTATACCAATCGTTGTGGATGGTTCAGAGCCAATGTCATTCATTTTCGATTCGGGAGCGGGCTATACGGTCATCGATTTTGACGCTGCCAAAGCGATGAAATTGAATATGGACCACAAGGGAGATGTGGCAGGAGCCCAGGGTGCTATAAAAGCTGCAGCTATCAAACATAATTCAATAGAATTGGGTACGATGAAACTTGAAAGTGATATCACGATTGAGGCCATAGATCTCAATCACCTTTCAATGAGCATTGGTCGTAAAATTGATGGTATCATTGGTTATGACTTGCTACATCATCATGTGGCCAGACTTAACTATGACGATATGAAGGTAGAAATCTATAAAGACGATGCGTATCCGACCTCTGGTAAAAAAGTAGGTTTCAAGCTTCAATCAGCGATCCCTGTGGTTAAGGGTTACGTGACCCTGAATAATGGTGAACGTCTTGATGCTTCTTTCTTTGTGAACACAGGCGCAGGGACTACCATGGATTTTAATACCCCATTTGCCAAGAAGAATAAAGTGATCAATAAAACAGGTGATCATTATTCATACCTCGTAAAAGGGGTAGGAAATAAGGAAACGGTCCATTATGAAGGAAGAGTTGAGGAGCTTGATTTGAAGTTCTACAGTTTTTCTAAAGTACCTGTAGGCATCAGTCAGACTACCGGAGGTATCCAGGCTCATAAAAAGGTCTCAGGGATTCTTGGAAACAAACTGTTGAGTAAATTCAACATCCTTTTCGATTATAAGAATAACGTAATCTATTTTGAGCCGAATGGAATGGCTGAAAAAACTGTACCTGTGAACTGTAGTGGATTGGATGTTCAAATGAGTAGCGATATGAGCAAAGTATTGATTCACCAGGTACAGGAAAATGGTCCTGCTGCAGATAGTGGCATCAATGTTAATGATGAACTAGTATCTATCAATGGTAAGGCGACTTCAGATCTTTCATTAATAGAAATTGAAGATATGCTCAAGAAGCCGGGAACAACTGCTGAGCTAGTGGTTAAAGGAACTTCAGGAGAAAAAACTGTAAAACTTGAACTAGAGGAATTGCTATAAGTTTTCCCCTTAATCAAGGATTTCAATGGCTTGCAGGATCATCTTGCAAGCCATTTTTATTTCCTCTTCTGTGATGGTCAGAGGAGGAGCGATACGCATGGCATTGTCACAGAACAGGAACCAGTCTGTTACGACACCCAGCTCAATAGCCTTGTCAATGATCGGTTTCAGGGTGTCAAATGTATCAAAGGCCACCGCGATCATCAGTCCTTTACCACGGACTTCCCTGATTTTTGGATGAACCAGAAGAGACTTAAAAAGCTCAAACTTTTCCTTTACACCTTCCAGTAAGTTTTCTTCCTGGATGACCTTCAGCGTTGCTAAAGAGGCAGCAGCACTTACAGGATGACCGCCAAATGTGGTGATGTGGCCAAGGATCGGGTTTTCTTTCAGGGCCCCCATGATTTCCTTAGAGCTGATAAAACAGCCTATTGGCATACCGCCACCCATTCCTTTCGCACTGGCAATAATGTCAGGAACGATTCCATATTGTTCAAAAGCCCAGAACGTTCCTGTACGCCCAAATCCCGTCTGTATTTCATCCAGAATGAGTAGCGCACCGACTTCGTTGCAACGTTGCCTTACTTTCTTAAAATAGTCCTCATCCGCAAGTCTGATACCGGCCTCTCCCTGAACGGTCTCAATCAGCACTGCCGCAGTTTGATCATCAATCTTATTCAGTTCATTAAAGTCATTGAATCGTATGTTTTCATGCCCCGGGATCAATGGTCGATAGTTCTGCTTGAACATTTCATTTCCTCCGGCTGATAGTGCACCTTGAGAGGAGCCGTGGTATGCATCTATACAAGAGATGATTTTAGGTTTGCCAGTATACCGCTTTGCTAATTTGATGGCGCCTTCAATGGCTTCGCTACCCGAATTGACCAGGTAAACAGATGAAATCGGGTCAGGCAGGGTTGAGCATATGGCTTCTGCCAGCTTGACCTGAGGTGTTTGTACAAACTCACCATAAACCATCAGGTGCATGTATTTTTCGGTTTGCTCCTTGATGGCACTAACGATTCTGGGATGACAGTGACCTACATTGCTGACGCTGATACCAGAGATTAGGTCGAGATAACGCTTACCCTCCGGAGAATACATGTATACGCCTTCAGCACGCTCAATTTCAATCATAAGCGGAAAGTCAGTGGTTTGTGCGAGGTTCTTAAGAAATAATTCCCTGTTGGTAATCATGAGGCAAAGTTCGATTTATTCAAGGGAATACAAAATCGATGGCTACTGAAGTATCTGTGAGGTGTGATCCTCAGTGTTCACTTTATTGATAATTTCCTCAATGGTTCCCTTCTCATCAATCACAAAGGTGGTTCTGTAGGTGCCCATGAACTTTTTTCCAAACATCTGTTTCTCTCCCCAGGTACCATATAGTTCGTGTACTGAGGTGTCTTCATCTGCAATGAGAGGGAAGGGAAGGTCATATTTCTTAATAAAGTTTCGATGCTTTCTGGGGCTATCCGAACTGATACCTAAAACCACATAACCTTGCTTCAAAAGGACCTGATAGTTATCTCTTAGGTTACAGGATTGGGCCGTACAGCCGGGAGTGTTGTCTTTGGGGTAGAAATAGAGGATCACCCTTTTGCCCCTGAATTGTTCCAGGGTGATAGGGTTTCCATCCTGATCAATACTTTCGAAGTTTGGAGCTTTGTCCCCAACAGATAATGACATGCTTTAAAGAGTTTTTCGATAATAAGATTTATTTCCGGTATTGTCCGTTACTTCCAGTACCAACTCACCGGAGAGCAGAATGTTTTTATCCAGCCTTTCTGACCAAATGAGTCTTCTTTTTGGTTCGTATTTCATCAAAAGAAACTGACCATTGATGGTGGCCTTATAGCTTGATATTCCTGATAGGTTATCGCCGATCTTGAATTTAACGTCGTGGTTATTGATGACATAAGGCGTAATCACCGGAGGAACAGTGTCTTGTTCAATCGTGTAAGTGCCAAAGTTTCTTGTACCAAAAGAAATATTACCGTCTTTCCAGGTGCCTCCAATATAGCTCAGCGAATTTCCGTAAACCGCATATACGGCAGCACTTGAATCAGGATAGGTCCATTCTGGTTTGAGAGTTACTTTTACGCTGGACCTAAGGGGGGTCTCGTCATTAAGTATGGTAAAGAGCTCCCTTGACCTGATTTCATCAATCTCCTTTTTGAACCGCAGATACATGGTATCAAACAGGCATTCACTGGAAAAATAGAGGTCCAGACTATGGTTGTGAAAAGAAGTTTCTGTTTCGGAAGGAATCTCGGTATAAAAGTGGGTATCTATCACATCCCCACACAGGTTTACAGAATCAGGGAATCCATTCTTTAGGTCCCACAGGTAGTAGGCATCATACCGGTCTGTCCGGTAGGGGGGCAAATCAACATGAGCCTGACCAAAATAAAGATTGATCAGACTCGGAGTGCCGGTGTGATCGGCTTTTAAGTGCATGAAGTCACGGTGGATTTCAAAGTCCCTGATTGTTGGTCGTGGCTTGTAGACAATTTTACGCTTGTTGACTTCGAGTTCGTAAGTTCCAATATTTCCGTAGGTGTCTTTGACATAAATCTGCACCAGGTGAGCCGAATCACTAAAATTAAAACCCTGGGAAGATTTCAGGTAGAAGTCATTCATATTACCATCGTCCACAAAGAGCTTATTGAACTTGCTTCTTTGGCTTTGATAGGTGGGGTAATCCATGTGAACCAGAATTTCGCGCTGCTTTCCAAAGGACATCCTTTCTTTTAGTTCATGATAGATAGTATCGCCATCTATTTTGAGGATAATCTCGGCGATGCCATTCTTGCTGGTTACACCATTTTGGCGGTCGTAACCGTACATCTCTATCCCCACTTTTCCATTCAGTCTGATGGGTGCCGCAGTATGCATAAGGCCATCAGCGGTGGAAATAACGCTAAACTCGTGTCTTCCGAAGGTGTGATTGACCCTTGCTTCTTTATCCATAGTAACGAAGGCAATCTTTTTAATGATAGGAGTGAGCTCATCCCGGATTTCATCAAAGCCATAGGAGAGGGGGTCAAGGAATTTTTGATCCTCATCCCGAATTTCAAAATGGAGATGAGGTCCTAAGGACGAGCCTGTGTTTCC
This sequence comes from Marinoscillum sp. MHG1-6, assembly GCF_024714475.1. Classification (GTDB taxonomy): domain Bacteria; phylum Bacteroidota; class Bacteroidia; order Cytophagales; family Cyclobacteriaceae; genus JAMZMI01. The sequence continues at coordinate 163,268 of NZ_JAMZMI010000008.1, forward strand.
GGAGTACCCGATAAGATCACCGCGTTTTACAGGGAAGTAGTGCTTATCAGGGAAAAGCTGGATTTCAAAGGTTTGTTGAACGTACTGTTCCGAAAGGACGTACCGCTCGATATTGTCTGCGTAGCGGTCCAGATGAGCATAAAGGCTCGTAGTACCATTTGTATGCTTCAGGTACAGGGCATTCCCATAACCTCCGGCTGAAACTTTAATACGATAGACGTAGCCATCGGCCGTAGAATAGATCGGTAGTCCAATGCTTCCACCTGTTTTGACATCAATACCTGCATGGAAGTGGGAGGGGCGTAGTTCACCCATGGTACCGGCCAAATAATTTTGCTGACCCGGATTAATAGGAAATAGATAATAGTCTGACTTGCCGGGAGATTGTGCCGACAGACAAAGGTTCATCAAACAAAAGATTAGAAAATAAACTGCGCGCATCCACTATAGCTTTCTCTGGGGCATCGTAAAGATATAAACCCACTTATTTACAAAAAATCAATAGGCAGCATTTATTAACAAAATGGGGAACGTCCCATTCATCTGACTATTTCACCTGGAAGCGAAACATTTCCTGACCTTCCAGAAAACCCACTAATTCATCTCCAATGCTAACCGGTCCAACACCTTTTGGGGTGCCTGTAAAAATGATATCGCCGGTTTTTAAGGTGAAAAACTTAGATACGTAAGCAATGAGCTCATTGATGGGCCAAAGCATCAGGCTGGTGTTTCCATTTTGAACCGTTTGCCCATTAATCTTGAGTTCAAAGCCTGTTTTTTGAAGATCGAACCCGGCTTTAGAAATAAACTTTGAAATAGGTGCCGAACCATTGAAAGCCTTTGCTCTTTCCCATGGCTGTCCTTTCTCCTTTAGTTGGCTTTGAACATCCCTGGCGGTAAAGTCAATTCCCAAACCGATTTCATCATAATACTTATGCGCAAATTCAGGGGAAATGGATTTGCCTTCTTTCTTGATTTTCACCAACACCTCCACCTCGTGATGGATATCCTTACTGAATTCCGGGTAATAGAAAGGAGCATTGTCTTTAAGTATGGCCGTGTCAGGCTTCATGAAAATAACCGGATTGTCGGGTCTTTCATTTCCTAACTCTTCGATATGCTCCGTATAATTTCTTCCGATGCAAATGATCTTCACGTCGTGGTTGTTTGATAGTTATTTGAATGTGATAGTTCTCAATGAACCAGAACCTCTTCCATCTCCTCAACAAGCATATGCCCGTCTGAATCAATTTCGGTAAGCTGAACGGCCTTGAGTTCGTTGATCAGCACAGGATCGTACTTCGCTTTTACCCGCACATAGTTTTCAGTGAAACCATGCATGAACCCATTTTCCACATCATCCTCGAAAAGCACTGATGCCTGTGCACTCAGGTTTTGCTCGTAGAAGTATCTCTTTTTCTTTTCAGAGAGGGTTCTGAGCATGTTAGAGCGTTGCTGACGTTCTGCAACGGGCACCTCACCATCCATATCTAAGGCCTGTGTATTTGGTCTTTCTGAATAAGTAAAGACATGCAGATAGGAGATATCCAGCTCGTTGAGGAAATTATAAGTTTTTAGGAACTCTTCCTCAGTTTCTCCAGGGAATCCCGTGATCACATCCACTCCAATACAACAGTGAGGCATTAACCGCTTTATAGTAGCCACACGGTCCCGGTACAAATCACTCAAATAGCGGCGGTTCATGCGCTTCAGGATATTGTCGCTACCCGATTGTAGCGGCACATGGAAATGTGGTACAAACTTTTTCGATTGAGAGACAAACTCGATCACCTCGTTGGTGAGGAGGTTAGGCTCAATAGAGGAAATCCTAAACCGATCTATGCCTTCCACTTCATCCAGCGCCTTGATCAGGTCGATGAATTTTTCTTTCCTTTTTCCATCCTGGATACCAAAGTCCCCAATGTTTACCCCGGTAAGGACGACCTCTTTCACCTCGGTCTTTCCAATGGCCTCGGCCTGTTCCACAATATTTTCGATACTATCGCTACGGCTTTTTCCCCGTGCTAATGGGATGGTACAAAAGGCACAACCGTAGTTGCAGCCATCCTGAACTTTCAGAAAAGTTCGGGTTCTGTCACCGTAGGAGTGAGAAGCGTGGTAGGCTTTAGCCTCCTGTATTTCTGAAGCAAAAACCTGCGGCTCATTCTTAGATGTAAAATCTTCCAGGTAATCGAAGAGTCTGAATTTTTCCGCCGCTCCAAGAACAGCATCAACGCCTTTGATTTCACTAATTTCTTTAGGCTTCAGCTGAGCGTAGCAACCTACAATGGTGACATAGCTCTTCGGGCTGATTTTCTTAGCCTCCTTGACGATTTTGCGACATTTTTTATCTGCATTTTCAGTAACCGAACAAGTGTTGATCACGAAAATATCAGGCTGTTCTGTGAAGTCCACCTTTTGAAATCCCTTGTCCTCAAACATGCGGGAGATCGTTGACGTCTCAGAAAAGTTTAGTTTACATCCCAGCGTATAAAATGCCACCTTTTTCATAAGCGTGCAAAGATAAACATGAAATGGGGTTTTTGAAGCGCTCCGTGATAAACCTGTCCCTGATTCTTCAGGTTATCTCGTTCGAAAGCAGTGAGTTGCGGGATTGAACATGAGATCAGTCTCCAACCAGTATAAACGGAGCCCAGTAATAAGGGCTTGAATATTTCTCCGAGGTTAAGAGGTTCAGTTTGGCTTTTCTAAGGTCATCTCCGAATTGTTTATCGTCAGGGTGGAGGAGGTGCTCTTTGTAAAAGTCGATCATCAAGTCGGCCGTACTCGCGTCAGCCACCTGCCATAACGAGACGATCAGGTTCTTTGCTCCGGCATACATTAGGGAACGGCTTAGTCCAACAATACCTTCTCCTTCGGCAATCTTCCCAAGGCCTGTTTCACAGGCTGAGAGGGTCACCAGATCCGCATTGATTTTGAGGTTATAGATTTCCCCGGAGTACAAACTGCCATCTTCATCATCCGACGGACAAAGGAAAATCCTGGATAGCTCTGGTTTGGACTCATTGACAATGCCATGTGTCGCAAAGTGTAAGTATCTGTACTGCTTGAGGTTATCACTTTTTACCGAAGCTTCATTCGCATCCGACTTAAGTGTTACGGTTGGTTTCTCAGGTGTCGCTACAAACAAGTATTTGATTTCTCTTACCTCGGCTTCCGAGCCCGGCAGGTCGACCATTCTTACTTCGTTTTTTTCGAAGTTGATGGGTGCAGAGAGGAGGATACCTTTCGAGTTGCTGGCAATCTGTTTGGATGCTTTTCGGTCAATTAGCAGGGTAGCTGCATAGTCGTAGGAGATCGATAGTTCCTGAAGTAGATAGCGCCCTTCTTCGTTCATGAATGCTTCGAAAGGTAAGGTGCCCAGAATCCCATCCGGTACGATGATGATGTGAGCAAGGTCTTTAGGTATGGTAGGTATGAGCTGTTGATAGAGTTCCGCCGAGGATGACCGAAATACCTCCTGAATGTTGTATTTGATGCTATTTCTAAATGCCTTGGCCAGTCCGAAAAAGTTTTCGTCCTTAGGCAAATCCAGAATTTCAAACTTGCGGTCGGTGATTACAAAGACATAAATAGTTTGCTCACCGGTGAAATAAGAAAGTACTGCTTCGTTGGATTCGAGATTATTTTGAACGTCTTCTACAGATGCTATGCTGCTACTGTATTTGAGCTTGTAGTACTCAGGGTATTCTTTTTCCAGTTTGCTGATATAGTCACGATAGCTCTGCTTATACAGAAACAACTCTTCCTTGATAGACTCTTTTTCTTCGCTCTGCGCCAGCTTTTGCTCCAGGTAGCTAATCTCCGTTTTCAAACTATCCTCGATCTGTAGCATTTCAGCAGGGATACCAGCAAAGGCTTTGGCCTTGGTCTCGTTGATGGCTTCCAGCAATATGGCGGCCTTACTTCTTTCGCAAAACTCAAAAGCACGTTCTTTAAAATTGTTTCGACGGAAAGTCCTTCTGCTGAGCTCCAAAGCAATCCTGATCCCATTATTGTAAACATCTGTGGAGATTTTACCCAGACGCAGCTTGTCCGCTTCACTCAACCTCAACTCCCGTATAATAGAAATGAGGTCATCGCAAAGGGTGTAGGTGTCAAGGGACGAGATCAGGTCTTTTGGCTTCAAGGTTTTTTCATAGTGCAATACCTCCAATGACTTTGCCTTCGATTGTAAAGAGCCTAGAAGTACGTCCGCATTGTAGTATTCTTTTAAATCTGGTTGATCGTAGATGGAGGCATATTCCTGCGTAAACAGGTTGGCATAAATAGATGCCTGATAGTTTTCAACAGCTAGTTTGAATTTGCCTTGTTCTTCATAGATACTCCCGATCAGGCTGTAACAGCTTGCTACCTCTGGGTGCTTTTCACCATGGATCCTCAGGTATTGATGGAGTGCGGACTGCTGAAAAAAGAGTGCCTGCTTAAAATCACCTTTCTTCGATAAGATTCTGCCTTTGCTGGATAGGGTAAAGGCCTTGTTCGGATGGTCACCCTGAAGGGTCGATTCCCATATATCCATGACAAGGTCCAGGTACTGAAGTGCTTCGTCATATAGTTCCTGATAGCTGTAGGCGAACGCAAGGTTGCTGTAACAGTTGGCTACTTTCGGGTGCTGGTCTCCAAAGTTCTCAATGTAAATATCCAGTGCCTGGTTAAAGTAATCGATGGCTTTTTGATATTCTGCATCTATATAGATCAGGCCAATATTGATATAGGAGTCCGCAATGGCAGGATTGTCAGGCTCCATCATCTGTTGTTTAATTTTCAAAGACCGTTCGTGGTAGGAGAGGGCTGTGGTTTTATTTCCAATGTTCCAGTAAACCACACCCAGGTTGTTGTAGCAACGGGCTGCATTCATTTCTCCCGTGGACTTGTAGTAGTTTTCTTCTTGGAGCAGATACTCCAATGCCAGGTCATTTCTCCCAAGGGCCAGATAACCTTCACCGAGCAGGTTTAAAGCTCTTGGTTCCAGGCTTTCGTTTCCCTTTAGGAAATCCCTGGTAAAGGTCAGCGCACTTTCTCCCAGTTGTACGGCCAGGTCGGCTTTTCCCTCGTTTAGTCGACATTGCGCCATTTTGATATTGCACAAGGTGTAGTTGTGAAAGTTATTCTCTCCTTCGTAGAAATTTGCCGCTTTTTTGAAGCCAGCGTAAGCCTTTTGATAATGCCCATTGACAAGGTCGTATTCTGCCTGTGTATAGACGGCTTCCTGTCCAAATGCAGCAGTAAACAGCCATGAAAAAAGGATGATTAGTGTACTTTGTCTCATCAGAATTTGTAGATATAGCTGAAACTTAGAACAGAATGACGGGTGAGTCCATCAGGATTGTTATTACGCTCCATCAATTTGTGGCCATAGATCAGCTTGACGGCATTGGATACATTGAATTGATAGCCAGCACTTGCCAGGGCTGATAGTGCCAGGCCGGTTGAGCCATCCACCTTGATACGCTCATCAATATTGAAGTCATAGCGCTCATCCCGGGTGATTCGGTAGATGGGGAGGAGACCAAGTGAGAAGTTATAGTTGAGAAATCTGAAGTTTCGTTCCGCTCTGAGCATCACATCTATACCTCTCTCTAAATCATTGGCCAGAAAGTATTCCTGAATATAGTCCTGATCGGGATAGTCGGTCCATTTTCCCCATCGAAAGTCATTTTTGTTTTGATGGATAACCGGTACCTGAATCCCCGTTGCGAAAAGCCATTTATCATTGATCAACGAGGCCCCCGCCACAAAGTCGTAAGTACCTAGGCTCACCTGATAATACATCGGCAGCTGTTCCGGAACTCTGCCCACAACCCCTTCAAATTCTTCATTCTCTCCCTTGTCACTGGCATCACCGGTTGGGATTTTAGCTCCTACGGTCAGGTTCAGGTCATAGTCACCCACGGTGCCCATGTTTCGGGAGGCGCTCAGGGAGATGTCGCCCATTCCTTTATTCTTACCGAGGTTACCCTTCACCATTTGATAGGGGACCTTGATTTGAAAAGCCATTTTATCATTAATGGTATAGGTCATATCTGCGGTGATCACGCGGACCACAGGACTGAGAGTGGTTTTGCCTTTATAGTAATTGAGTTCGAGGCTTTTAGGTTTGATGTTGAACTTTTTGGAGTAGGACTGGTCTGGTCGCATGGCACCCATGGTACAAAAACCGGCGTCACTACATCCTTGAGAAAAGCCACTAAAGGTCACTGAAAGAATGGCGGTCAGGATTAAAGCTATTCTTAGCATTTTCAGTTGGTGTTAGGGATATGGGTTGATGGAATAATTGTATCAGATTGGAAAGTTAGAAATAATTATAAAAAAAATTCAATTCTGATTAAACCCTCGGTAGGTAGTGTTGTCAAAGGGACAAATTCAATTGGAAACAAACGTACTAATACTATGAAAAAGACAACATTATTTTCCGCACTGTTTATACTGATCACCCTTACCTTCTTCTCTTGTGATGAGCAAGGTGACAGTATATCAGAGAAAGAGCTTTCAGAATCGGTTTCAGCCCTGGACCTGGATTCAGAGGCCGCCATCGAATCAGGTTTTGAAGATGTGGACATGGTCGCTGAGGCGGGTTTTGATTTGCTGGATATAGATGCCAGTGCTGGCTCAAGAGTGGCGGGTCCGTTCAGAGACCGTAGAGATTTGGTGCTGGACTGTGCCACTATCACTAAGGATACCGTCAACCACATCATCACTATCGACTTCGGTGATGGCTGTGAAGGCCCTCATGGGGTAGTCAGAAAAGGTAAAATCATCATTACCTATTCAGGAAACCGTCATGAATATGGGGCTACCAGAACGGTCACACTGGAGGACTTTTATGTAGACAGCCTGCATGTGGAAGGAACACGGGTGTTTGAAAATCTGACTACTCAGGACTCACCTGGACGTGTAATAAAAATCACTATGACTGGTGGAAAAATTACGTTCCCTGACGGAACCTTCGCGACGCGTGATGCTGAGCATATCCGTACACGCATCCTGGGCGAAACTGAAGATGATGACCGTGCGGAGGTGACTGGAGATGCCAGTGGCGTAAGAAGAGACGGTCAGCAATATACGATCACCATCGTGGAAACTTTGATCTTCAAAAGAGTTTGCTGGGAGATTAACCATGGTGTGGCTGTAGCTGGTGTGATTGAGATTGTGATCGGAGACAAGGTGGCAGAAGTTGATTTCGGGGATGGTACTTGTGACAATGAAGTGACAGTTACTATCGATGGAGAAACTACTACCAGAACGATCGATCCACGAGGAAGAAGATTGAGAAGATAGTCAGGTTAGTTTATAGGTTGATGAATTGTCAAGTAGGGCGATTAGGGTCACATCGGAAGGTGTGGCCTTTTTTTGGCTTTGGGCGATTGGCCATTAGCTGTGGACTGATAACTGTTGAGCTTTTAGGAAATACTACTTTATTATTTTGAAAGTCTGCTGTTCTTTGGCCTTGATTACCTTCAAGAGATAAACTCCTTTTGGATGTTGGCTCAGATCAATTTCTACAAAGTTCCCCATCATAGTTTGCTCAGCCTTAATAAGCCTTCCATCTATGGAATACAGGGCAATATTCGGGAGGTCAATAGAGGTAGCGAATTCAATAGTGAGTTGGTCCCTAACTGGGTTGGGAAAAACACTTTTAATCGGTGGTTTCTGTTCAGTAATACCTGAAATTTTCCATGGGTAATCAGCTGGCAGTTCGTCAATAGCTCCACCCTTGTAATTCATGATCAAATTACCTCCGCCGGAGATGTATCCATTGGATTCTGAAATAAAGTCAATTGAATACAGTTCCCCAGGAATCATAACCGATTCCCAGTGATCTCCTCCGTCAGTCGTTCTGGAGATCGCTGTGTACACTACAAATCCCATGTAAAGTGGAACTGGTCCCGTGTATGTGCTTACCATATAACCAGTGCTGTCAGAAATGAAGTCAATAGATAAAACAGAGAGATTACTAACGATAGAATCTTCTTTCCAGCTATTTCCACCATCACTGGTCTGATATACTTTTCCCACGGATCCAATAACTCCCTTGTTTTGATTGAAGAAATGAATACTATGAATTTCGTTCTCAAATTCTTGATAGCTAGTCCATGTTTGACCCTGATCGTCAGATTTTAAAAGGATGGTTCCATTGGCTGCAAAGCCAGTAGAGTCATCTACAAAAAACAATTTGTTGTCCTTTCCGGAATTGATCTCCGCTACCAAATCCCATGATGTGCCAGAATCTGATGTTTTGTAAATCCCATCAAATCCTGACAAAAGTCCGACCTCATCATCAAAAAACCATTGTGAATAAAATTTCTTATTTGGGAGTGTGCTAATTACCTGCCAGGTATCTCCATTATCCATAGATTTTAAAACTTTGCTTTGTTTGTTATCACCTGCATTCTCATAATAAAAACCACTAGCGATTAAAGTGGAGTCATTTATCAATTGAAAATCCTGAAAGAATACACTGGTTCCGGCGTATATTGAATTCCAGGTAGCCCCACCATCAGTGGTCTTCAGAATTTGAGAATAGTCGCCAAGCAAAAAACCTTCGGTTTCCGTTCTAAACTTAATTTTATTAAACCGACTATATGCGTCATAGTTCTGGATGGTCCACTGGCCATACACTTGCATAGTGATAGAAAGAAGAACTGTTACCAGAAAAAATTGAACCGTGTGCATAGAATGGGGTTTTGACCTGAACATGAAGATGCATGATCTGCTGACGAATATAGTGTGAGATAGCTAATATATCCGTTTTATATGAATTAGTGGAAGTATGGCTTTTGGCGTTGGCCCTTGGCCATTTGCTTTTGGCCTTTGCCTTTAGCTGTTAACTGAGAACCGATATCTGTTGGCCTTTGGCGTTGGTCGTTTGCTTTTGGTCCTTCTTTAGAACATCATTCCGGAGGGAGAGCCAGTTGGCTTTTGGCTTTTGGCGTTGGCCCTTGGCCATTTGCTTTTGGCTTTTGGCCTTTGACTTTAGCTGTTATCTGAGAACCGACAACCGATAACTGAATACTGTTCGGCTTTTGGCTTTTGGTGTTAGCCATTGACATTTACAGCTAGAACGTCATTCCGGAAGGAGTGACGCGGATATCCGGGCGCACGGCCAGTGAATCTTCGATCTTGTTTGAAAAATTGAATTTAATATATCCATTGGCTCCTGGCATACTGTTGGGCAGTGGTGTTTAAATAAAAAAAGGCCGCTTCAACGATTGTTAAAACGGCCAATACGAAAAGATTAGCTGGTGAGAGACCTAAGTTTAATGTTTGATCATGAATTCTTGCGATTTATACTCTTGACCTGTAACGCTGATAATATAAATTCCTGCGGACAGGTCCGAAACATCCAAGCTTTCAATAGTTGATGAAGCATTTTTTCTACCTCGAACAATACCTGATAAGTCAGTAATCGAGATAATCTCTGAACCGGTAAAAACCGGGATTTCGATTGTCAAATAATTTGTGGATGGATTAGGATAAAATTTAAAAGGAGCTGAATTGGCCAGAACATGCTCCGACTTTCTTGCCCCACCTTCACTTGCACAAGTCAGGTTATTATTATTTGGATCGTAGCTAAAGACCTGGTGGGTTAGGTTATCTACGCAGAAGTCGATATTTACACTTCCGGTTGCCTCACCTGATGTGGCAAAGTAAACCTTACCATCTGTGCCGGTAACTCCGGAAATGGACTCGTTGAAAGTGCCAATGAATGTTCCATCTACGGTTACACTGGGAACGGCGCTTCCATTGTTATCAAATACCGTAACCTCAGCAAATCCCTTTTTCTTACCTCTGCCCAGGTTGATGGTGCCATCAATAATTCCTTCTACATGTATTGTGGTGTTATTGATAACTGAATAATTGACAGTGTATGTGGTACTAGAGGAGCCATCAAATGAGGTGACCACGATGGTAGAGGTACCCGATCCAGAGCTTACATCGACAGGATCATCACCGTTTACTATCGCTGCCGTAGAAGTGGTGATAACAGTGGGTTGAACACTAGCGGTTCCGGCTGGAAGGGATACTGTATAAGAATGTATAGCGGGGTCGAAGGACGGAGACAAACTGCCAACTTCAAAGCTCATATCCGCTAATGAGGAAACAGCAGGCATTAAAAATCCATCTGCGGATTGTCTGATCGAGGCGGCATCCACCTGACCCGCGTAGATATTAAATTCATGGATTTCCCCAAGCCAGGTTGGGTCGTTGAAATATCCACTTTTCCCAAGAAACGCATGGTTATTAGATACATTAGACAACTGGCGACTATCATCCAATGGGATAAAGCCAAGTTCATCGCCGTCCACATAAAAACGTAATGATTCTCCACGTATGACGGTGACAAGATGATGCATTTCGTTTTCGCCGAGCGCAGGGCCAAATACACCCAACTCAGTAGTCCAAGGATAAGCGTCTCCTTGTTGAATACAGGAGTAACTGATATCGCTACAGTTGGAGGCAGAGGTCATAAGGTAATCATTGCCCTCCATCCATATGAGATTGATGTCCCCCATAAACAAGGCCATGGAACAACCTACATCGGCACCTGTTTTTACAAACAATTCCAAAGTGGTGGATTGATAAGTATTAATAGCGATGGTCGCCGCATCCAGGTTTGCGTAATCTCCTTCGGCATCCAGGATCAGGGCACCATTGGAGATGGTCGCACTTCCGGCCAAGCTACCATGTGCAGACCCTACCTGATCGGATGCATCTGATTCAAATGAGTACGAATGTTTGAGTGCTACCGGAACAACCGTGATCGTATAGGTTGAGTTTGTATTGATGGAAGTGGTAAGGTCAAAAGTTGCTGTTTGCTCACCAGATGAGATATCCACAACCCCATTGGAAGCTCCATTCTCAGTAATGGTAAATGAATTATCAGCCGGGGTAGGGGTAAGTGTTACACTGGAGGCACCTTTTGCGGCATATACGGTGTAATTAAATATGTCCGGATCGAAATTAGGGACTAAAGTTCCATTGCTTGTGGTAAGCTTGCTGAGTGTGGGTGTGTCGGGTAAAAATTCAGACACCGTCCATCGCTGACAAGGATGGTTGGTATTAACAAAAAGAGTAACAGGGGCATCAGCCGTTTGTGCAAATGGAATTTCCATCATGACATCTTTGCTTGATGGATAAATGATTAATTGATCATTAGCATCTTTGACTACCCTCCATTTCTGATTAATAGTTCCGGTATAATTGCTGGTCAGTTGAATATCTGTGTCATTGTTTGTGCCCACGGCTTCCAGGTATTTGGTTTCATCCGCATAGCTCTGTATAGTGTATTCTCCGGTGCCAAGTGGCGTAAAACGCCATTTCTGTGTTGACTGGTTAGGGTTGACATCGTATTGATAGGTGATCGTTCCGCTCGAGGTATTGTGATTTTCGAGATCGAGCGCCTTGGAACTATTTTCATTTTCGAGCGAATAGACACCAGCTTTCAAAAAGTCCATCGATAATGTGGGCCATCCATCTTCGCCCCACTCCAACATGGCATGTCCAAGGGTAGGGCCACCCATGTAGTTGGCCTCTTCACTTGGGTAGTAGCCATTGGGAGAGTAGTAGTGAAAGGAAACGTAGTCAACGCCATTTTCCCGATATAATCCGAAATGTCCCGGACCGTAGTACCGATCGTCCAGTCCCCGGCTGTCGTCATGTTCAAAAAACAAGGTGCCTCCGCTAGGAGCACTTTCTACTCTCATTGGGTTTCCATCTTTGTCTGTAAAAGGGCCAAAAGGTGAAACAGATCTCCCGATCACCATATAATAAGTGCTGGCAATTCCGTTACAGCATCCGCCTTTATCATAAATAAGATAGTAATACCCATCACGATAAAACATGCTACCTCCTTCTCCTTCTCCATAGGCTCCGTTTCCTGTATATGAGTTGGCTACAGAAATGGTATTGCCAATAGGCTGTCCGGATATGGAATCGACTTCAGTCACAAGGATTCCATCCTTATTAAATGATCCATATGTCATCCAAATACGATTATCAGGCCCCCGCATCATGGCGGCGTCAATGGCATTGATGTCGAAACCGGCTCTCGGGGAATATATCCCGATATCTCCCTGGTCTACCCATTCATAGTTTGGGTCTTCCGGATCCAGGGTTTCATTCACCACTACCCCAATACATGAAAAGGTAGTTCCCCAAACCGAGGCAGAATAGTAGAGATAATACTTACCATTCATGTAAATAATATCGGGAGCCCAGAAATGTCCCGTGAAAGAGCCAGGGCCAGCAGGATTGTTCGTATAGGTGTCTATCCAACTGGGATACTCCCCGTTTGGGAAAGGGGAAGGACCATCCAGCCAGGTCACCATATCATAAGAATATTTGGCCGCAATACCGTCTCCGGTGGCAAAGATCCAGTACTTGTCTTTATCTTTTATTATGCTTGACGGATCGTGGATACCGGCAGGCCAGTTTTGAGCCTGGCTGGTGAGGTATATTATGAAAGCAATAAAAGTCAGTAACGCTCTTATCTTTTTTTCGAATACTAACTTTTGGGATTTAGGGTTAAAAGGGTAAAGTTTTGGGGTTTTCATAGGTTTCATTTTTGGTTAATGTATATCAACATACTGCAAGTAGCACGTTCAACATCACCAGCGTCTGTTTCGTAAACTCCCCGTGTATCAGGCATCTTCCATGCTATGAGCTTCGCTCTAATAAAGGTCACCAGGTCAATTAGATGGGAGGTGCGGGCATCAAGGGGTTTTGTTTAAAAAAACAGGCGGATAATGTTGTTTTGATATTATAGTTGTTGGTTACGATCGTAAAGAATCAAATCTTCGCGGAAGGTTGAAAGTGAATTACACATATGTCCACCTATTTTGATATTTATCCACCAAATCACTCTAAAACATAATGTTATGGTTGATTTGACAATATATTTTTGCCGTTGTTAATAGAAATTCCCCGTAAAGTGGGTTTTATAATATCCGGAAAAAGGATGTCTATTGACTAATAATCGTTAGTTGAAGTGTAAATAAAATAATGGTCATGGTGTGCCTGTTGAAATCAAAGCTTTTGGCGTTGGCCTTTAGCTGCGGACTGAAAACTATGGACTGTTGACGATTGGCTTTTGGTGTTAGCCATTAGCTGCACCAGCTCTTCAGTCATTACGAGCGGAGTGACGTAATCTTGCGATTGGCATTAGCCGTTTGCCTTTGGCCTTTGGCTGGTTACTGATCACTGTCAACTGAGAATCGATAACTGTATGGTTTTTGGCTTTTGGCGTTAGCCATTTGCTGTGAACTGAATACTAAAAACTGTGAACTGATTACTGATAACTGAACACTGTTTGTCCTTTGGCTTTTGGCTTTGGCTGTTAGCCATTTGCCATTCACTGAGGAATAAAAGCGAAGTAATCTTATGATTGTAAAAGGGTTCTTCATCGCTAAACGTCACTCTGAGAGAGCCAGTCGAAAGACAAGCGCATCGAAGAGTCTCAAGTTTAGAGTTACTGCACAAATGGATCAAATTGAGAACTTGCTACCAATGATGAGACTCTTCATCCTTCATATCCCGATGGATATCGGGACAGGTTTCAGAGTGACGGTTATCAATGATATTAAATGAGGACTATATGGCCTTTGGCGTTAGCCTTTAGCTGTATACTATGTACTATTAACTGTGGACTGTGTGTTGGCCATTAGCGACTAGCCGTTTGCTATGAACTGATCACTGTCAACTATTCACCGCTCAAGAAACTCCTGCATCATGCCAATGGCTTCTTCAGTTTGTTCTTCCTGAACGAAATGACCATAGGGGAGCTCCGTCACTTGTGCTTGAGGCAATCTGTTTTTCCACTTGAGCAGAAACTCGGTGGTGATAAATTCGTCCTTCGAACCCCAAAGGATCAGCCATTCTTTGTTTTCCAATTGATCCAGTTGCTCCCATTGCTGTTGGTACCAGTCTGATGAGCCGACCAGGGCTTTGGCTAGTTGTAGCAGGGGCTGCCTGGAGGCTTTGTCAGGAAAAGGATGGATATACTGCTGATGGACTTTTCCGGAGAGCTTTTTCTTGTCAGAAAATCCCTTTTTCAATAGCACCTTAGGAGAAAAATTCAGGCGGAGGTATAGGAATTTGCCCAGTCCACTATTAACGATCTTGTTTATTTTATTGGCTTCCTTCAGCTCTTTGGTGGACCAAAGCCAGGTATTGAATAGGATGACTTTTTTGATTCGATCTGAGTGCTGTATCCCTGCTCCAAGCCCGATGGGTCCCCCAAAATCATGTACGACCAGGGTGATGTTCTTCAGGTCCAGCTTTTGGATAAACTCAGCCAGGTTTTGGGAGTGGAACTCAGGTGTACCTAGCGTGTCCTCTTGCTTTTCAGACAATCCAAAACCCAAATGATCGATAGCTATGCATCGATAGTTGCTGGAAAAAGCCTTGATGAAATCCCTGTAAAGAAAGGACCAGGTAGGGGTGCCGTGTATAAATAAAATGACCTCTCCCTGACCTTCATCTACGTAATGCATATTGCCTGCTTCAAGGCGGAGGTATTTGCTGTCGAACGGGTAAAGATCGGTGTCCACCCAGGGTTGTGCGATTATGGTAGCATTCATGATCATAAGGGTTAAAACAGTGAATAATGATCTCATCGCTGAGTTTTGAGACAAAGTTCACGACTGCATATTTACCCAATCTTGGTATAAACCAATTTTTCAGATCTTGACGTTGTTGAGCAGCTTGCTGAGGTTGGTGGGATCAATGCGCAGGTAGGAGGCGATATCCTTTTGTGGCAGAATGTTTAATAAATGAGAGCTCCTTTGTGTAAAGGCCTTAAATCGTGTTTCGATATCATAAGCCATTAGTTCATAATGACGATGTATCATCCCGATTAAGAGGTATTCGGTGGCCTTTCGAAATAGCGTTTCAATGGGACGATGCTCCTGCATTAGTTGCTGATGCTTTTCATAGGAAATTCTTATAAACTGACTGGCGGTGATGGTTTCGAGGAAGTATTTGGAAGGCGTTTGTGTCAGGAAAGATTCCGGTATGCCACTGAAGGAGGGTGGATAAGTGAAAGCGATGACGTGCTGCTTATCATCATGGAGGTAGTAGGACTTTTGGATGCCCTCCATGACAAAATACAGGTGACGCTCCGTTTCTCCCGGCGCCGTCATGATGGTCCTTTTCGGAGCGCCGTATGGTTTCCAGTGGGAGAGGTATTCTTCGAGCACTGCATCATCAACGCTATGTATTTGGGATAGGAAGTCTTTCATTGGCACACTCAATTTAATACATTCGGAGTTGGCTTTGGCTTTGGCTTTGGCTTTGGCTTTGGTTTTTTGGCATTTGGCGTTGGCTGTTGGCCATTAGCTGTGGACTTTTTGGCTTTTGGCCTTTGGCGTTGGCCATTAGCTGCACCAGCTCAGCCGTCATTATGAGCGTAGCGAAGTAATCTTGCGATTGGCATTAGCCGTTTGCCTTTGGCCTTTGGCTGGTTACTGATCACTGTCAACTGAGAATCGATAACTGTATGGTTTTTGGCTTTTGGCGTTAGCCATTTGCTGTGAACTGAATACTAAAAACTGTGAACTGATTACTGAACACTGTTTGGCCTTTGGCTTTTGGCTTTGGCTGTTAGCCATTTGCCATTCACTGAGGAATAAAAGCGAAGTAATCTTACGATTGTAAAAGGGTTCTTCATCGCTAAACGTCACTCTGAGAGAGCCAGTCGAAAGACAAGCGCATCGAAGAGTCTCAAGTTTAGAGTTACTGCACAAATGGATCAAATTGAGAACTTGCTACCAATGATGAGACTCTTCATCCTTCATATCCCGATGGCTATCGGGACAGGATTCAGAGTGACGGTTATCAATGATATTAACTGCGGACTGAAAGCTCTTGGCTTTTGGCGTTGGCTTTTGGCCATTAGCGACTAGCCGTTTGGTATTAACCGAATACTGTGGACTGATAACTGATTACTGTCTCAATGCCAATTGCTTTTCGGGTCATAATCAGGGACGTTGACTTCAATGGGTTCTATTTTCCAGATGTCTTCACAGTACTCCATGATCGTACGGTCGCTGCTAAACTTGCTGGATCGGGTTGTGTTGAGAATAGACATGCGGGTCCAGTTTTCCTGATCCTTAAAGGCTTTACTAATACGGTCCTGACAATCGATATAGCTCTGGTAATCGGCCAGCACCATATAGTCATCATGATTTTTAAGATTGTCGATGAGGGGTTGGAAAAGCTTTGCCTCATCCCAAGGAGAGAAGTAGCCCATTTCCAGCATGTCCAGACATCTTTTAAGCTCGTGGTTTTGATTGTAGATATTCCAGGGGTTATAACCACCACGTTTCCGTTCTTCGACTTCATCCGCAGTGAGTCCAAATAGAAAGAAGTTTTCTTCACCCACTTCTTCTCTGATCTCAATATTTGCACCATCCAGTGTACCAATGGTTAAGGCACCATTCATCGTGAATTTCATATTGCCGGTTCCTGAAGCTTCCTTGCCTGCTGTAGAGATCTGCTCGGATACATCCGCGGCCGGATATACCTGTTGGCTGTTCTTTACATTGTAATCGGGAATGAAAACCACTTTGATCTTTTTCCTGGCCACCGGGTCATTGTTGATCACTTGTGCTACGGAGTTGATGAGCTTGATAATCAGCTTGGCCATAAAATAGCCGGGGGCAGCTTTCCCACCAAAAATGAAGGTACGAGGCACCATGTTCAATTTGGGATTGTCCCTGAGTCGGTTGTACAGAGTAATGATATGTAGGACGTTGAGGTGCTGACGTTTGTATTCATGGATGCGCTTCACCTGAATGTCAAAGATCGATTTGGTATTGAGCTTAATGCCTTGTGTATCGAAAACCCATTTCGCCAGCTTTTCCTTCGCCTCCATTTTAGCCTTTGACCAAGCATTTTGGAAAGGTTTCTTGTCTACATGATCTTCCAGCAGTTTAAGGTAGGTGAGATCTTTGGTCCAACCGTCACCAATATGGCTGGTTATCAATTTCGTCAACGCACGGTTGCTGAGCACCACCCATCTCCTGGGAGCCACGCCATTGGTTTTATTGCTGAATTTCTTAGGCCACATTTCATAGAAATCGTGCAGCACATTTTGTGTAAGCAAATGGGTATGCAATTCCGCGACGCCATTGACTGCGTAGCTACCAACGATCGCCAGGTGGGCCATTCGAATATATTTCTGATCACTTTCATCTATTATGCTCATTCGACGGACACGTCCATTGTCCGAGTGAAAATGTTCTTTCACCTGTTCTAAAAATCGGTCGTTGATCTCCAGGATGATTTCCAGATGTCGTGGTAAAATCTTACCGAACATAGGCATAGGCCAGCGTTCGAGGGCTTCGGGAAGGAGGGTATGATTGGTATAAGCGAAAGTGTTTTTGGTGATATGCCAGGCATCATCCCACTCCACCTGATGCTCATCCACCAGCAGACGCATCAACTCCGCCACTGCAACCGAAGGGTGCGTATCATTGAGCTGAAGTGTCATTTTTTCATGAAAATTGGAGACGGGGTTGTTTCTTATCTCCAAATGGTATCTCAAACAATCCTGAAGTGTGGCAGAAACGAAAAAGTACTGCTGGATCAGGCGCAGCTCACGACCTGATACCTGTTCATCATTAGGATAGAGCACTTTGGTGATGTTTTCCGATTTTACTTTTTCATCTACCGCACCAAAATAGTCCCCGCGATTGAAGGTCTGAAAATCAAAGGTATTGGTAGCCTCTGCTTTCCATAGCCGGAGAATAGCCGCATTGTCGGTGAGATAGCCAAGGATAGGGGTGTCATAAGGTATGGCAAGAACGACATGATCCGGATTCCACTCTACGCGGTATTGATCATTTTCATCCCACCAGTTTTCTGTTTGCCCTCCAAATTTCACCTCAACGCACGCTTCATTTCTGGCTATTTCCCATGGATTGCCAAACTTGAGCCATTTGTCGGTGACTTCGGATTGCCAGCCGTTTTCGATCTTTTGCTCGAAAATCCCGAATTCATACCGGATGCCATAGCCGATGGCTGGAAGGTTGAGCGTGGCGAGTGAATCCAGGAAACAAGCCGCCAGGCGTCCCAGTCCTCCATTGCCTAATCCGGGCTCCTCTTCCTGGTCTAGTAGATCGGTTAGGTTCAGGTTTAGATCATTCAGACTTTCTTCCATAGTTTCATAAAGCCCCAGGTTGATCAGGTTGTTGCCCAAATGTGGGCCCATGAGGAATTCGGCGGACAGGTAGCCGACGACACGAGAATCGTGATCATTTAAGGCTTTTTGCGAGTGAAGCCATCGGTGCATGATCCGATCACGAACGGTATAGGCCACCGCGAGGTATAGGTCATTTCGGGTGGCATTGTCCAGCCTTTTACCCTGGATGTAAAAGAGGTTATCCAGAAAGGCACGTTTCAGGGTGGCGGTTTCCAGCCCGGTTCGATCATCTTCGACGAGGATATCAGGCTCAGAATTTTTGGTCTTTGTGGCCATGATCAGGAAAGGTTCTTGAGTAGATGGATATTAATCTTAAACCTCAAATTCTGCAATGAGTTTCGTCAGGTGCTATAAAGTTTCGTTGAGCGCTTAGGCCAATTTTCCGAGGCTTTTGTGATACTTCTATGAATGCAAGCAAGATTAATCGCTTATTGCAATAGAATTTTTCTAATTTCAATTACCTCATCGTTGTCATCGGTAATTAGAATAAAATATAATCCTGTCCCACCAAACTCACCTATGTCGATATCAAACAATTGGTTGGTTATGTCTGAATGGAAAATGATATCTCCAGAGATATTCAAAATTTTAATAGTATAATCATTGAGCTGTTCGTATTCTTCTCCAGAGTGTATGAAAATTTTATCCTTTGCCGGGTTAGGGTATACTTTTATGGTGTTGAGAGATTCAGAAGTATTAAGTCCAGTGAATTTTATATCAATGATGAGAGTATCCGATATAGCTATGCTATCATATATGGTTACGAAGGTTGTATCTACTATTTTCGTAATAATGGTGTCCCTAATTGTTACGAAAGTTGTATCATACACTGCAGTTTTGATTGTATCATTTATTTGAATTGTATCTGTGAAATAGGTGGCATCAAAAACGTATCTTGAATAATGATTTATTAGGCTATCACATTCACCAATATTAGTTGATTGCATTTCAGTGGAGTCAAAGTAAATAACCTGTATTGATGATTCAAACCCAGGACTCGAAACAAAATAAGTAGTTGTATCATTTACAATTGTATCCGAACAGTTTGGTTCATAATACAAGGTTAAAATCTCATCCGGAGCTAATGCTCGGTCATAAATTCTGATATCATCTAGTTGACCAAAAAAGTAGCGAACCGTGGAACCATCAGGGGTAGAGGCATCTACGTTTGCTGATCCACGACCAATTAACAAAGGAGTGTTATCGACAGGTAAAACTAATGAGGAAGAAACCTCATCTATCAGTTCACCATCGAAGTACAATTTGAGTGCATTACTGTCATATGTGGCAACCAAAAAATGCCATCCTGAAATCAAATCTTGAGATTGATAGATACAATTGGCCCCAGTTGGACCTGTATTAATACCTAAAATTAATTTAGGAACTTCTGGTGTTGTTTCATATAAGTCACCTGGATTATACAATTGTAAAGAATATCTCCCACCATTTTCATCTCTTAATTTTCCAAGTAGTACTTGGCCAAGGTAAGCTTCAATATTATCGCTTTTATACCAGAGACATAACGAAAAGCTATCGGTGAAGTCAAGTAGATCATTGTCTGAAACGGAAATTTCATCTTCAAAAAAACTGTATGCGGAATAATCTTGACCAAACCTATCTGAAGATAATTCAGGGTTATTAGCTACGCCGTGAAGGCCATTTCCACTTTCATCATTGGCATTCCCATTGAAAGGCCAATAACCAACCAAACCATCAGTGGGTATTTGTGCATTTAGTTTAACAACAAATCCATAAAGCAGTATAAAAATGATGAATTTGGTTTTCATAACATATGACCCTTATATCTGATATAAGTTAGTCATTTTTGTTCAGTTATTTTATATCAATTCAATACAAGCTGAGAAGGTAATTACCTACCTACAGCCACTTTTAACCGATCAATATTTTTCGTACCTTCAAAATAAGCAAACCAAGCCTTGGACGGAACCCGTTTTTTCACCTTGACCTAATAAAGCCATGTTGAAGAAAATCCTTTTGGGTCTGTTGGCCCTTATCATTCTCCTTGTTGGAGGTTTTGTGATTTATGTCCAGCTGAACTGGAATAAAACGTATGATATTCCGTATCCTGAACTTCAGGTTTCTACGGATTCAGCCGTTATTGCAAAAGGGGAGTACCTGGTAAAAGGTCCTGCTCATTGTGCCATTTGCCATGTCAGTAGTTTTGACGAAATGATCAAGGCAGATGGTGGTGAAGATATACCCCTGAAGGGTGGTGTTCGCTTTCCTCTTGGCCCATTGGGGATAATATCACCGGCCAACTTAACACCTGACCCGGAAACCGGAATAGGAAGGTATACCGATGGGCAGCTATTCCGAATGATGCGCCATGCGGTAAAACCAGACGGAACAGGAACGCTTTCACTAATGATGCCATTTTGGAACATGGCAGATGAGGACCTGGTGGCAATTGTCTCTTATCTAAGGTCCTGCGAACCGATCAAAAACGTGGTTGAGCCACCGTCTTATACTTTTGTAGGAAAAATGGTTCGAGCGACAGCTCCTTTGTTTGAACCAGTTTATGACCCTACTCCCCCTGATAAAGCTCCGCCGATGGAAGCTACCATTGAGAGAGGGGAGTACCTGGCCAGGTATGTGGCTAATTGTGTGGGCTGTCATACTGCACGTGATCCCATGACATTCGAAGCTATAGGCCCGGAGTATGCCGGGGGAATGGAGATGGAGCCCTTACCCGAACTTCACATCAAGTTGGGTATTGATCCTGATTTGTGGACCCGGTCCGTAAACATCACTCCTCATCCAAATAGTGCCCTAGCTCGCTTCAAAACATTGGACGCCTGGATTACACGCTTCCGACAGGGAAGATTAATACTTAACTCCCCAATGGATTGGGGGCCCTTTTCACGGATGAGTGATGAAGATCTGGAAGCCCTTTGGTTGTATTTGCATAGCCTTGATCCAATTGAAAACGATACAGGACCAGTCGTTTTTAAGAAGGAGTAAGCGCGTAGAGGTACCGTTTCTGAGGTTAATAGAATCCTTTAGATCCCGATTTGGGCTCAATTCATTTATTCAAAGGCTAATTTTCATTCCTCCAAATTTAGTTTTTGCAAAAAATGCAAATGCCTGCGTGGGTTGAGTGGGTTCTGGGAAATATTGCAATGTTTCTGATGGTGTCGGGAGCGGATTAGGCTAATTCGCAATAAGCTCTTTTTCGGTCCTATGAATCCGTTTCACCGAGCTGTCGGATGTACCTAATTTGGTTGAAGAAACGATTCAACCATGTCCGAAGTTATAAAGACCCTTGATTTAACCCTTACCATGTTACCACTGCTACTCATGGCACTGGGGTTGGAGTTTTTCATTGGTTACGTCAGGGGGAAGAAACTGTATAGGTTAAAAGATACGCTGGCTAATGTGGCAACGGGGTTGCTTATCTCTATTCCGGGTTTCTTATGCAAGGCTGCCGCCTTTGGTTTGTATTCCTTCGTATATCAATTAGCACCCTGGGAAATGGGTAACAGTTGGTGGGCGTTTGTGCTTTGTTTCCTGGGTAGTGATCTGATCTATTATCTGTTTCACCGATTGGGCCATCAGACTCAGCTCTTCTGGGCAGGTCACGTGACACACCACTCATCAAGAGAGTTTAATCTGTCAATAGCGGTCAGGTTTCCTTTTCAGGTGCTTTACCGATTCATTTTTTGGACACCATTAGCGTTGCTGGGATTTCATCCTTCTATGATTATCCTGACCGATTCGATCGTGTTCATCTATGCGTTTTACCTGCATACCAAACTCGTTGGAAAACTGGGATCATTAGAGTGGTTGTTTAATACTCCGTCTCATCATCGGGTACACCATTCCTCCAATGAGGTCTACCTGGATACCAACTTTGGAGGGGTGTTCATTATTTGGGATCGGCTGTTTGGAACATTCAGAGAGGAAACAGAAAAGCCCCAATATGGCCTCACGCATGAGGTGAATACCCATAATCCATTTCGCTTACAATTTGATGAATATATCTACACATTCCGGTCCGCCATTCAAAAGGGTTCTCTTATCGGGGCGCTCAAATACTTACTAGACAGGCCAACACCGCACGCATTGACTGCCGAAAAGCACGTTTGTTCGCAATGCACCATGAGCTGTCCTTTTAAGAATCCTTTGGATGCGACCTGGAGTGCACAGGTGGTACAGCCCCTGCTGACAAGAAAAAAAGCGGCCTGAAACGCCGTGCTGGAAAAAATGATAAAAAATTAAACTTAAAAAGGCATGAAAACGCTGATCCTTGCTAAAACTATTACCGTGTTTATGATGTTTTGCATGATTTACCCGGTGTTCGCTCAAAATGTTACCAACATCCCGGAAGGGTATGTAAAACGAGAAAACCTTAACGGTCCAAGAGTGGGGATGATATTCCTGGGACCGGGTAAAGATGCGGAAAGGTTGGACGATTATAAGATTGCGCCTATCATGACCTTTTTTGGATGGAATCAGGAAACGAAATACTTTGAGCTCCCAAATGGTACTTCAGGGATTATACAGGGAGTGGTTGGAATTGCAGGGCTTGAGCAAAGCACCTTTTTGCCTACCGGAAGTTTAATGGTCGGGTTAAGAGAAAAGAATGGATGGGAATTTGGCTTTGGACCGAATCTTTCCATTTCGGGGGCCGCTTTTGTGATAGGGGTAGGTAAGACTACTTCTATAGGAGGTATCAATTTCCCTTTCAACTTTGCGGTTGTTCCCAGCAGAGGAGGGGTCCGCTACAGCCTGACTTTTGGCTTCAATGCGGCATATGAAAAAGGATAGCATACTTTAGGCTCTTAACTCGTGCAGAATAAAGTTATCATATCCTTTGCTATCGTAGGGATAATCCCAGCAACCCATTCGATGATATAGCTGGCCTCCAAATCCCTTTTTGTAAACATGCACTCCATGTAGAGGATGTGAATTATCCAGGTTAGGGGCGGAGCCAAACATGTCATACTCAGAGCAGCCCCAGTCTTTGGCGATCTTGATGGACTCCCACTGCAAGGCATAGCTGGCCATGGCATTTTCTTTGTTGTTGCCGGAGGCCCCATAAAGATAGATTCCCCGGTTTTTGGACAGCACGAGAAACATGGAAGCCAGAAACTGCCCATCGAGCGCTGCCATGAGCATTTTCACATTGACTCCTTTGGCATGGTTGTCCTGATTCTTAAGAATGGAGGTGAAGTAATCAGGAGCGACGATTGGTGTCTGATGACGGATCGAGGTATCCAGGTAAAGCTCGTACCAGTCGTCTATATAATTCAATCCATACTCCCGAACTTCAATTCCCCTCTTAGCGGCCTTACGAACATTGTAGCGGGTATTGTACCGCATGTTTTGGAGGAGGTCGGATTCGCTCTGTTTAAGGTTGAGGAAGAAGGTGTTTTTGGGAAGGAGGTCACTGGCACTTTTCCGTAGTTTCCAATTGTTGGTTTTGTAATTGACCCGAAACTCCTGCGTGGTATTTTGGGGCGGCCCGATCCAGTTTCCGCAGTCATCAAAGTATTCCTCTTCTTTAGACCACTGGTTTTGCCACATGAGGTCGTATCGAACGAATAAGCAATTCTTTGGCAGGAAGGGACGGATGCATTCTGAAAGCTCCTCCAGGAAGAGACCGTGGTTCTCAAAGTCGGGTTCCAGCTTAGGTCCGTAGGGGACATAAGCATAACATTCATCTTGATCCAGGTACTTGATCAGCACCAGCAGGTCTTCTTTCAGTTGATGATCCGTGTTGTTTTGGACGTAGAGCAGGTCCTTACTGATGGACAGTTCAAAACCTTGCGGTATAAAGCCCTGGTGATTTTTGACCCTGCCCCAAAAGGGTGTTTGCGGTAGGATGCTCGTTGGGGTAAATTCCTCTATGCCTTTTTCTTCCAGTCTGCAGATCATTCGTTCCTATTTTGCAAAAGGCTTGCAAAGGAAAGCAACAGTGAAGTTTTGATCAAGTGGAAGAGGGGAGAATTGCTAATCGCGACTTTATTATGTTTCGCACCATCCCACCATAGACCCTTAGGGGAATGACCCATGATCCCGCGGCAACCATTCCTGACCACAGGAAACCCTTTGTACCCTACAAGGGTGGTCATGGAGTATTCACCTGAAAGCACCCACCACACTTCGCTCGGGTATCCCGGGTGAGGAATATGATAATGGCTTATAGCCATGATTCAGATGTGTGGTATGCAATTCTGAAATGTCGGTATAGCGAAAGCCAAATAGTGGTTGTGCTTATGATCGTAATGAATTTAAACAGATACAGGTCTAAAGCCGAATACATAGGAATCACTCCTCGCAGCGCTGAGTGCACCATTAAGTAATTTTCGATGCTCCTGTTATATGTTATGTTGAATAAAACGGATGTATTGCTTGAGATCTAATGGTCAAACCGTATTTTTATACGGATAATAAACGGCTTAACCGGTTATACTCGGCTAACCGATTGATAATAAACAAAATATACACCAACCTGAAAGGTGTGTGAGTGCACTATATTCGGTTGTTGGCATGCATGATCCACATGAACACAGGAAACTACCAACTTGAAGATATATACTCCGAAATTCGTAATTTCATTTCGAACGAACCCTTAAACCCCAGTACAGATATTTTCAAAGATCTGGGTTTGGTTGGAGACGACTTCCACGAACTCATTGAACAATATCAGAAGCAATTCAACGTCAACATGGACTCCTACATTTGGTATTTCCATGCTGATGAAGAAGGACTTAATTTTCCAGGAGCTCTCTTTTTCAAACCCCCATATGAACGTGTTACTCGAATTCCTGTAACTCCTGAACTTCTTCTCAAATTTGCAAACACTGGAACATGGAAACTGAATTACCCTGAACATCAACTTCCAAGTAAGAGATATGACATTCAGATAAATACAATCTTTGGAGCGACTTTGTTAGTCATCATTGCAATAACGCTGATTTACAACTTCTTGGTGAAATAACACACATGCCAACAAACGCTGATACGGCATATGTCATAGTGCTATCTGAGAGTTCATCTGGACTTGACCACTTATCTGCCCATTCTGAAATTTTATCACTTTTGGAAACTTCTGTGCTTCTGGACTGAGACTTGAGGAACGCAGTTCTTCGTGGATACTGTTGTGGTGATTGGGCAGATTAGCTACTTTAGTGTAACCTAGATGCGGCGGACACACGCCGTATAGCTAGTCGATATCTATGATAAAATCAAGCCATTTCAACTTTTTTTAGTGCAATTCTATCCTGATATGGTGTCCCTCTCTTAACTACCGCTACTACCCTGTGCAGTAGCTTATTTCTTATGGCGTTAAGAATG
>NZ_JAMZMI010000009.1 GCF_024714475.1 Marinoscillum sp. MHG1-6
AGCAGGTACCAAATCGACCAATAGGTCTCAAATCCTGGTTAGCGCTTGGTTCAAAACCTGCCTTTCCTATCTTTAAGTTATTAAATTCAGTTTCTTGGAATATTTATAGGAAGGGAAGCTAAAGGTTACAGCACATAATCTCCCATGAACGGATTTGCAATTCTAGCCCTAATTTTTCTTGCTGTTGTTGGCAACCTTCTATGGTTCTGGCTCAAGAACGACCTCCAGCAACTTGGATATGAAACCCATTTTTTTCGTGGACATTTTAACGATCTTTCTAACGCCCTTGAAGTGATCAAAAAGACAGATGATCCGCGAACCAAAAGAGCATACAGGAACGTCCTATTTTCAATCGTTGCTGTTATCATCTTTATGCCAACAATCTTCTTCACGAACATGTCAACAATTGGAAGCCATAGATGTAAACGCTTCAACGATTACCTGGAATACCAAGTACAGGCAGTAATTGAGTCTAAGTTTATCAACTCTTATAACCACAACGTCCAAACGCTGAACTTGAACAATGGGAAGAGAGAAACTCAAAGTCCAATATTTGTAACCGAACTTTACGATTACTTACAACCGAACGACAGCATTAGCAAAATCTCAGGCAACACTGAACTCACAGTGTACCGGAACGGAAACGAACGAACCTTTAATGTCGAGCGAACTGACTGGTGTAACGAATAAAAACGTGCTGTAACATTGTGTATGGACGCATGTGCGAACTGAGCATTTAGCCAGTTTCGGTGGAACTCGACCGTGAATCTGCCTCTGCGGAAACTGCTCTGCTTTCTGCCAAGCTCAGTTCTCAGGAGTTTTTATCTTCTGAACGCACTGCCACTTGGATACTTTGGAAGCACCCCCTTGCCGGGCGCGGCAAATTCATTAGTTTTATCGGAACTTGCCAAGCTCGGGGCGCACTCCTGCTAGCTTGGCGTTATGAATCATTCTCACTGGTGAAGAAAATCTCCTTTATCATCATAGTTTCCCTTTGTAGCTGTTCAACACCTAACGTTGAATTAATAGATAATATCGACCCAGATATAGTCTTGGTTAACTTGGAAGATGGTGATCGAGCCTTTATAGCTGAACTTATTAACAAGATTGATTCTTGTAATCCAAAATTCATTGGAATTGACGCTTGGTTTGTTGAAGAAAAGGATCATTTTGGAGATTCCTTACTTGAAGTTGCATTGAAGAACACTGACAAAGAAATTCTCGGATACCAATATGAAGATTGGAACAAGCAAGTCAGATCACACAAAAAATTTGAACAACATACCTTTAATAAAGGTGTAACTCAATCAGAGGTGAGAAACGATTTGATGAGTCATTTTGTCCCTGTCATCAAACATGAACTCGGGCTAACTTTTGAACACATGGCATTCGTCATTGCAAGAAAGATTAATTCCAGAGTGAACGTTCTATGCAAAGTAAACGAATCTATTCCTATCAAATACACTCGAACGCTTGACCAATTCATTCATATCGAAGGTTCAGAACTTGAGATTAAAAAACACCAAAGTCAACTAGAAAACAAGATCATACTTCTAGGTTATCTCGGACCGACCGATGAAGATAAACACTTTACTCCTATCCGAACTGCAATTGAATATCCTGAAAATAAACCTGATACTTACGGATTGGTAGTAATTGCTAACGAAGTTAGAACTCTGCTTGACATGAAATAAAGATTCATAACATACGCTAGCGATGCAGATGTCGGACTGCACCTAGCCACTATCTCAGGAACATACCGCTCCCTGCCCCTTCTGTGACTTTCAGTGCGTGGAAGAACTGCCTGCAGTTCTGGCGGATGTCTGGGT
This sequence comes from Marinoscillum sp. MHG1-6, assembly GCF_024714475.1. Classification (GTDB taxonomy): domain Bacteria; phylum Bacteroidota; class Bacteroidia; order Cytophagales; family Cyclobacteriaceae; genus JAMZMI01. Next base: position 1,830 of record NZ_JAMZMI010000009.1, read on the forward strand.
TAACGCAGCTTTTTATAGACCGTTTTGTGCGTGTGGTGCAGTGATGGTACCCCAATTATTAGGACAGGGATAGTTCGTATTTAAGTTCCGTCTTGTTCAGGACAGAGAGATGTTCGCTCGGCTTGAGCATGCGAAGTAGCCGATTTTGCAGTTCGACAAAACCTATAGACAGTTATATCAAAGACAAATATCATTCCATTATACACCAAACAACGTATTTACGGTAAAAAAATTACAAAAGATATCCGCTACCCAAACCACGTGTGGTTTTTCCAAAATGGACGTGTAGTTAAGACGAAAACCACGTGTGATTAATCGATGAAAGACGTGTAGTTTGTGCTCCAATCACGTGTGGTTTTAACGTTAATCACAGCATCCCACTACCCTATTCATTCATTGTAAAGGGCCTGTAAAGGAAAAAATTGAATCTGGAATGAAGAAATGATCCTAAAGCGATTAAAAGAGCGGCTTAGTTGATTGGCTGGATTGTGTACTGAAATATTCTCTAAGTCTGAAGCAATGTCGAATGCGGGTGTTTAACAAAATGTCTATAGATCCTTAATGTTTAGCAAATACCGTTCCTAAAAAATGATTTTTGCAGCTGATTTTCTACTCATTACGTCAATGGCTCGGCACAGCCAAGCGATGTTTTAACTACTTCAAAAGTATCAGGACCAATTCAGCTTAAACTGATATAAATCAGCTCAGTTCTGTTACCATTGTTACAAATAGGTAACGCTGCCTTTTTCAGCTTTGTCTAATCAAAACAAAGCGATATGAAAAGGAAACGCATCATCATCATTGGGGGCTTATCAGCCGGTCCATCAGCGGCTGCCAAAGCAAGACGGCTCGACGAAAACGCAGAAATTCTGCTTTTCGAAAAGACTGCTCATATCAGCTACGCCACCTGCGGGATACCCTATGCGTTATCGGGAAAAATCAAGACGCGTGACAAACTGCTTGTTGTTCATCCGGATCTTCTAAGAAAGCGCTTTAAAGTGGACCTTTATCTCAACGAACCGGTAATTGAAATAGATCCCACGGATCATATAGTCTATACGAACTTAGGTCAATATACCTATGACAAACTGATCCTTGCCACCGGAAGTCGGGCGATTCTACCACCCATACAGGGCATAAATGAATTTCAAAACTGGGCACACGCTAAAACCATTGAAGACTTTGATAGGGTGATGAAACGTGGAGTTCTGGACACTTCTATGCATATCACGATCGTCGGTGCCGGACTCATTGGTTTGGAAACTGCCGAAAACCTGATTGATGCTGGAAAAAAGGTGACGGTAATTGAGCTGGCGGATAATGTACTCAGCAACTGGGATGAAAAGTTCGCTACTATGACCGAAACGATTCTGCAATCAAATGGAATAGATCTGCGAACCGGAGTTTCAGTCAAAGCTGTTGATCCGCGGACTCAAGAACTTTTGCTTAGCAATGGTGACCGACTTTATACCGACTTCATGTTTGTAGGTATTAGTGTGAAACCAAATACCGAGATGCTCACCTCAAAAGGAGCCGAACATCTGCCAAACGGCGCGCTCATAGTTGACGAAAAAATGCAAACCTCTATACCGGATATTTATGCCGCTGGAGATTGCGCCAGTATTAAAGATCAGGTTGCTCAAAAAATGGGGTGGTTCCCCATGGGTACGCATTCCAATAAGGGAGGACGTACAGCTGGTTCTCAGGCCGTCGGGCAGGTCGCAAACTTCAAAGGCGGATATGGCACGGCTATCATGAAACTTTTTGACCACACCATTGCCCGGACAGGCATGGGTATCAAGGCCCTAAAAGCCAATCATATTGATTTCCAATCCACCTTTATCGTAGCTGCTACCACTCCGAGTTTTTATCCGGATCCTAAAGACCTATTCCTCGAAATTTATTTCGAACCGAAAACCGGAAAACTCCTGGGTGCTGAAATGATCGGGGAGTTTGGGGTGGATAAGCGGGTTGACGTGCTGTCAACAGCCATCTATGCGGGACTGACCATTTATGATCTGCCAAACCTTGACCTGGCCTATGCTCCTCCATATTCTCCGGCCAAAGATCCGGTAATCGTAGCAGGATATGTTGCTCAAAACACCCAAAGGGGTTGGTATAGAGCGCTTAATGTGCTAGAAGCAGAAAAAGAAATCAATTCAATAAACCCTAATGAAATCACTTTACTTGATGTGAGAAATCCATCCGAACTGCATCGTGCAGGAAAAATTGAAAATGCTATCAATATTCCATTGGATGACTTAAGGGATCGTATCGATGAAATAGATGAGCGCAAACCTGTTTATATCTATTGTGCCAAAGGGCTAAGAGGATACCTCGCCTCCATGATCCTGCATCACAATGGATTTGAGAAGATCACCAACGTTGCCGGTGGGTTTACGGCATGGAATAAAATTGTAGGAAAAGTAGAAGTATTGGAGGTCCCTGCTTCTTAAAACCTAAATAAGAAAGTAAAAGACAATTGTTTAAATGGAAAGTTCCGAGCCTACTCGGCCCATGATTCAAACTCAGACAGCTTGTGGTGCTATAACTGTGTAAGCCTCAATGGATTTCACTATTTTCCGATAAGAATCTAATTTTTACATGCATTATGCATAGGTTATTCCCCAAAATCACTCTTTGAAACATCTACTACCATTGATAACTCTTAAATGATTGTCTAGTTTTAAAAGAAAATAAAAATCAACTATGCTTATGGCACATAAGGTTGGACTACTTTCCAGAAATACAATTTTTGTAGTTCTCCTAATACCCCTGTTTTCCGTTCGAGCACAAGACTTAAGTGAGATGAAAGTAGAAGGTATCTACAAAAACATATGTTCAAACTGTCACGGGATAGATCTTAAAGGCGGGTTGAGCAGTAGTCTGGCAGATGGGCAATGGGAATTTGGTGGCAGCGACGAAGAAATACTCCAGACAATTAAAGATGGAATCCCGGAAAAAGGCATGATTGCCTATGGGAGTGTGCTTTCTCCAGACCAGCTACGGTCGTTAGTAGTTTATATCCGAGAATTAGAAAAAGCCGAACAAGATAATAGCATTACATTTCCTGAACTTGACCCAGATCAAGTCATTACTACTCAACACCATGACTTCCGTGTTGAAGTATTAACCAAGGGTCTTGATACACCCTGGGGCCTCGCCTTCCTCCCAGATGGCTACATGCTAGTCACCGAGCGCAATGGACCCCTTCGGGTAATTGACCCAAATTACAAACTTGTTACTAAGCCTGTAGCTGATACTCCTCCTGTCATATTCGATGGCCCGGAAGGTGGCATGATGGATATCTCGCTTCACCCCGATTATAAAAATAATGGATGGATCTACCTGGCTTTCGCCGATGGATGGAGAGATGAGAACGGCAAATCCTATTCTCAAACCGCCATTGTCCGTGGCAGGATCATAAATCATCGCTGGGCGGATCAGGAATGGATCTATAAGGCAGACCAAAAATTTTACACGCGTTCGGGAGCTCATTATGGAACACGCATGGCGTTTGACAACGGTTATCTTTATTTCGTGGTCGGAGAACGGGGTGCTATGGGACAAGCACAGGACCTAAATCGTCCAAATGGCAAAATCATGCGGCTTTATGACGATGGAAGGGTTCCTGAAGACAATCCCTTTATTAATGACGCGGAAGTTCCAAACGAGATTTGGAGTTATGGCCATAGAAACCCTCAGGGTCTTGTAATAGATGCAGATACCCATACTATTTACGCCACCGAGCATGGTGCTCGCGGAGGAGATGAATTGAACCTTATACTTAAAGGGAGAAATTACGGATGGCCGGTGATCACTCATGGTATCAATTACGATGGCCGCCCTATCACCCCTCTCACCGAGAAAGAAGGAATGGAGCAACCTTTACTGCATTGGACACCGTCCATAGCACCATGTGGACTGACCATTTATCTGGGATCAGAATTCTCAAAGTGGAAAGGTGACTTACTGGCCGGAAGCCTGAGAGCACAGGAATTGCGAAGAATTAGACTCGCAGAAAATGGATTGATTGTAGAACAGGAAGTTCTTTTAAAGGGTTTCGGGCGTATTCGGGACGTAAGAACCGGGCCTGACGGACTAGTTTATTTATTGACAGATGACCCTAGCCGATTATTTCGCATTGTCCCGATTGATAAGCCTTGACAGTGACAAAGGACTTACCGGGTGACTTTGACACAGCTATACTGAGTTTACAACTCAGGACCATCAATCCAAAAACAACATGCGGTCATCAATGATTGCCGCATGGTAAAGAGTCATTGTCTGGCGGTCATGAGCGATTGCCGGGTGGTCACGAGTATTTGGCGGGTGGTTAGGAATAATTACTGAGCGGTCATTTGTCATTTTCTCATGGTCAGGAATGATTAACCGGTGGTCATCGGCCTTTATCGATAGGTCATCAGTTATTGCCGGGTGGTCATTTGCGTCAATAGTCTTGTGATAACCTATAACTCCACACCGGCGGCATATTACTTACTAATCACAATCCTTTCAGTAATGACCTCTTTGTTCGTTCTAACCTGAAGCAAGTAAATCCCTTTCTGAAGGCCATATGATTTCAAATCAATCTTGCGCTGATGAGCCTTTGGGTAAATGGAAGCTACGCGCTTTCCATCGAGTGAAAGGATGCTTATCCCCAACAAACTGCACGATGGTGGTAAACTGATCTGGATATGATCAGATGTTGGGTTAGGATAAACCTTTACGATTTCATCGGAAAAAGATTGACCTAAAGACAATACCCCATTCGGTATCTCAATCCGGTAATCCAGGGTGATATCATTGAAAGCTATGGTGTATTTGCCCTGAGCCGTGGTGGTAAAGGTCACATTTGGGTCCTCACTGGACATCAAAGTGGCAGTGCCGGTTTTTCCAGATGCGTTTCCCCAGCGGTCAGCTCCCTGAAGTGTGGAGTTGGTAAACCTTAGCTCATAGTTCCCTATCCCAAGGCCTACGTCCTCCAGCACCCATTCGGTACCATCGAAAGTCATTTCACGGGGATTCCAAAGGGTAAATGAACCGGACATATACATCTGCTCATGGACCTTGAGTTGTTCGCTCTTTTCTATCGAAAACTGCAACGTTTCTTCATTGAAATAAATCTGGTATAAGGCTGATTGATCAATTGTAAAATTGATGTCAGGATCCCCTCCTGTAGTTATTTTGGCTACACCGGACAAGCCTGAAGCATTGCCCCAATCTTCTCCGGACCAATCACTGGTATTCGCAAACTTGAGTTGATGAGCTCCTGCTTTCATTGGGACAGCAGCCATTTTCCACCAGCCATTTTCATACTGCATGCGTGTTAGTGACCAGTCATTGTAAGTACCTGCAACGTACAGGTTATCCCCGAAGCAGGTAATCCCTCCCAGCTCAGGAGAGTAGATCAGCTCACTGTGAGACAGCTCATCCAGGCATAGGTTTACCTTTACCTTGCCGAGCTTTGAGGTCGAACTCACTAATGTAACGATACCGTCAGCTCCGGACACACCGGTTAGCTGCTCTTCAAAGGATCCGGATAAAGTGGCTGTTAGCGTGGCTCCTTCTACGGGATTTCCTTCTGTATCCACAACCAGGATATTTGCAACTCCAAAATTTGTTGTGTCCGTGTCTGCCTGAGAGTCTACGATTACGGATTCCACCAGCAAGCCATTAGTCTTATTCATCGACACTCCCTCGGCAACCACCTTGATCACACGGCATCCATGGGCCGGAATGTCTGTAGAGAAAGAGGTTCCCACAGGAAGATCTTCGTGACTCCAAAGGTCTCTGATCTGAGCATTTCCGGATATGCCTAACTCGGAATTGAAATCAATGCTTCGATTCAGCACACTACCCTCCCGGTTGAACAAGGCCACAATCCATTCTCCGTTGCTCAGCTGTCCTTTCCAAATCTGACTTTGCGGGTTTGTGGGGTCATTGCTTAATGGCTTTCCTACAAAACCATCCCAGTTGAGCTCCAGTAGTTCTTTATTTTGATACAACCAGAGGTCATCGCCTATGGTGTTGTACTGATCGGAAATGGTTATCGGCCCTCCTGCCATCAGGCAAACCGAGATAACGCTTTTCTTTTCTTCATTATTAGCAAAGGTGTTGATTCTGATAAAATCCGGATCCAGAATGACATTGCCCCTACCCGCCAAATAAGACCAGTATGTCAGACCATCAAATGGATTGCCATATACAGACCATCCTGTCCGTTTTTGCCCACGGTCTTTATCGCTGAATTTCCACCAGCCACCTTCACCGGTATCTTCATTGATGCGGAACATATGGCCATAGACCTTTTCGTCCGCAGCTTCATCATACAAATTAGGCATCACCAGGCTTAGAAACATTCCTTGTGCATCTGCCTCTTCCCGCATCCATTGTAAGGCTGTTTCATAATATCCATCCGTTCTTCGATCAGGACCGACCGTACCGATATACCTGTCCCACCCACTTTCAAACCATGAAAGAAAGTCAATCCTGAAATACTTCACACCCATGTCAGCATAGTACTTGATATAGCCTTTGACATACTCTTCTGCCCCCGGATGATCCACCTGCACCCAGTCAAACCATAAAGCATCTTCATTTGGGTCCTTAAGGCTTGAAACCAGGATTTCGGTCCCTACCACTTTGCGGGTTTGGTCATTATCGGGAACATTGATCCAAAGCGGATTTCCATACATCCCAAGGGTCATACCACGCGATTGCAGATGATCAGACCACCAGGCATAGTCGTGTTCCCAATTTGAGGAGTGAGACTTTCGATAGCCATTTGCATTTAATTGCCCAACATCTCCCCAGCCATCGATACAGATCATATCATAGCCCAGGTCTTTTAAGTTTTCATCCACCCAATCAATATTCTCCAGCCAAACAGACTCCGGTATATAATTGGACACCTCTCCTGCCATCTCTTTCTCAATATGGTATTCGTACACACTCCAGTAAAGCGGTGCTTTATAAGGGTTGCTTTGACCTCTTACCATAAAGGCCGCAAACAGCACTATTCCACACATCAATAATCTCATTCCAAACATCTTCATCTTATATCAATTTAATCCTTTCATTTATCAGGTAAAAAACCGGAGGAGAATTGGACCCTGCCCTTCTCCTCACAGTTATTCATTATTACTTCACAACTATTTTTGATTCTTTTAAAAATGATCCTGACTCAATACGCATCAGGTACAAACCGCTATTCAATGGAAGGTCATCAAGCGCTACTCTGCCCGAATGTTGACCATTAATATGATACACCATGGTACCGGACAGATCATAAATATTCAAGCTAAAGTTCCTCCCGGTAGTTTCCGGCAACTCGATCACAAGATGTCCGTTTTCCACCGGATTGGGATAGACGGATAGGTCCACCTCTACATTTCCCGATTCCAAAGCACTTGATTGCCTGGCTCCTGTTTCTATTAAATCCAGATACCATTTTTGGCTGTCACCTCCGAAATAGGACCACTGATGAATATTAGCCCCATCCTGCATAGAGCTGTTTGCGATGTCGATTGACTTACCACTACTCACAGATATCAGGCTAAACATGCCGTCACCTAAATGGTTAACGTACCATTTCTGATTGTCATTCCCGAAATATTGCCATTGATGAATATTGGCTCCATTACTCGTGGAACTACCCTCAACGTCCAATGCCCTTCCGCTGCTCTCGGCCACAATACTGTACTGACCTACACCTACATCCGTCAACACCCATTTTTGATTGCTCGCTCCAAAATTCTCCCATTGATGAATGTTGCCGCCATCTGCCATCGAATTCAATTCGACATCCAACACCTTACCACTGTGAACCGATCTAATGGAGTAGGTACCTCCTGAATAAATAGTATTTTCTGAAACGATCGAATAGTCCAGGCTGATATCATCGAAGGTAACCATATAGGTATCATTCACTGAAGTCGTAAAAGATATATTGCCTCCACCTCCTGTCGTAGAAATTGCCGTGCCGGATAGGCCTGAGGCCCCACCCCAGTCTTCATCCGACCAGTCCGATGTATTCACAAATTTGAGTTCATGATTACCGGCTGGAAGATATACATCAGATGCTACCCATTCTTCGTTGGCAAAGGCCATATTAATGTTTGGAGTCCATGAATTGAAAGATCCGGCAATGTTCATTTCTCGTTGATGTCCGGTTGGGACCACTTTTAATAACACGCATCCATGTGCCGGAATATTTGCACTATAACTTCCCATGGCACCCAAATCCTGCTGCGCCCACAAATCACGAACATCGGCTGTTTCATTAAATCCCAGGACACTAAAGTCAATGGAACGATTACGTGCATAATCATCACGATTAAACATCGCCACCACCCAATCACCATTTGACATTTGTCCCTTCCAAATGAGACTGTTGTCATCTAACACATCATGGCTTAACGGTTTACCAACAAAACCATCCTCATTCAAGGCGAAGACTTCATTATTTTGCAGTAGGTGAATGCTCTGCTGGATATCCTCTATGTCATACTCAGTCAGAGCAATAGCACCGCCGGCTATTAGATTGATTGTAAGAGCGGTTTTCTTCTCATCATCATTGGCAAAAGATGAAAGCCAGATAAAATCACCGTCCATGATCATCTCATCCTGACTGTCATCAAACCCTGAAATATCGGACCAGTAGATCATGCCGTCGAAGGTGTTGTGATACTGCGACCATATATCATGGTGCACGCCTTTTTCCATTTCACTCAGTCTGTACCACCCACCTTCACAAACATCTTCATTTACCCGAATCATGCTTCCAGGTGCAAATTGTCTTTCATTAGCTCCATGATTGTATAGATGAGGCATAACCAGGCTGAGTTGGATATCATTGGCATCGCAGTATTGATTTAACCAGCTTAAGGCTGTTTGATAATCCTCAACTGGCCGACCGTGCTCATTCGTCAACTCCGGGAGCTTATCTTTTCCATCCTCATACCAGGATAAAAAGTCTACCCGGAGGTAATCAACTCCGAACGAAGCATAATAATCAATGTAGTTATGAATGTAGTTCTCTGCTCCGGGGTAGCCAACCTGCAACCAGTTAAACCAGGTGGCATTCTCATTTTGGTCATACAAGTTTTGGGTAGATGGAACGGTAGCATTTATCCAAAGTGGATTTTCATACAAGCCCAGCTTCAGGCCTTTGGTCTGGGCATAATTTGCCCAGTATGAGAACTGGTTGTTCCAACTTGAGTGATGCTTTATCCGAAAACCCTGGGCATTCCTGATATCTTCGCCCCATCCATCCGTGACAATCATATCAAACCCCAATGGGGCCAGGTGCTCCGACACATAGTCAATGTTATGTTGCCATCTACTCTCGTCCATCGGCAAGGTAGTTGGCTGGTTGTCATTGATGGTGTACAGATAGGCATAGGCACTAAAATACATTGGCGCCCGCTGTCGCTGTGCCATGGAATGGATACCGGTTAACATCACCGATATAAATACCATGACCAATAAAAATCTGCCCCAAAAAGCGGCTTTAAAATCCATTTGTTCTTCAGTTAAACTCATATTTGTAACTTCCTTTTAGGTTAAAAATGAGTCCTGTAAATTTTGAGTATGGGCAATGCTCTCCCTGCCCATCAGGATGTCTGACGTTACCAATAATCCAGTCCCTGAGATCATCTCAATGCTAGCTATCGAGATCCATTCAGGCATAGAATATGCCTCCAGCAGACTTTCAGTCCAGGGCACAAAAAATCAATTCATGTTCGTACTACTTATTCAATTTTGATCAATCTAAGCTGGTCCAACATGGCATCGTTGATCACTCCATCCATATTGGTGTTCCAATCTTCCAAATTCAACTTTACCTGGTTTGTCCCCTTATTCAGGGTCACCCTGTAGGAATTTGTCCATCCCCAGTCCGACCATTCATCTGTACCTCGCTGCGGCATCACATAGGTACCGATCTCCTGATCATTGACATAAAGGGTTCTCATTGCGCAATTATTATCCGTATTCCATGGTCCGGTTCCATTGGAATAGCGTAAATCCATTAAGTATATTCCTGGTTCATCAACCTCAACGACAACAGTCAAATCCTTATTTTCAGTCATCGTAGTAGCCACAAAGCCATCCCCTGAAAAGTTGCTGTAAGACCGATCTGATTTTGGCAATTGATCTTCCATCTCCAGGTATTGTGCTCTTTCCTTGGCTCCAAAGAGAATCGGTTCGCTGATGAATGATTCCAATCCGTTTGCATGTACCGCGCTTACAGCAAACTCACCAAAATCATTCGTAATTTCCCATTCCCCTTTCTGAACATTCTCTATTAATTCACCATCCATGTAGACGTTGTAACTATCCGCACCATCCACCATTTCCCAGGTCAAACTATTATCCTTTAAACTCACCATTGGGTTCATCGGGGAAGTACGGTTCGCTGTGAGATTTGCTCCTTTTGATGACATCTCATTGTTCGACATTTCAATCAAGATCTCATGATCTCCGGTCATTTCAGCTGAAAAGAAAGGCTCTTCCATTTCTACACCGTCCACTAGAAAACGCTTAATCAGGTTGCCATACCCATCTACTTTAATCTTCAATTTAGATTCTCCGTACTGGAAATTACTCAGGGTCCTTTCACCCCCATAGGCTTTCGGAATTACCGGATGAAATGCGATACCTGATTCCCGGAAATCCATTCCGATAAATACACGATGCACCATGGCCAAATTACCGGCCATACTCCATAGCATCCTGTGGGAATTGATTTCGGTTCCCATGTAGTCTCCATTTTCAGCTACAAAATTTTCATAGTTGGTCAGGAATAAACCACCTGCACGATAGATAGCCGCCAGGCCATGAAGCAAGGCCTCCTCATTTCCAACTTTTGCAACCGCAAGGTTCCAATAAGACTGAACAAATGGCCAGATTCCATTATTGTGATAAGGTGGAATGCCAGGGATCTGAGGGTAAATACAAGTCGTTCCAAATGGGGTCAATGGAGATTCACTTACTATCCTGCTGGCTCGTTCTTCATCTGCTACATCAAACAATATCGCCAATGCCTCACCCAGCGCCTCAAACCTCGGAGAAAGCATAAGCGCGTTACGACCATACAGGAATTGAGCATAATACCCCTCCTCCTCAAGCCAAAGCTGATCGTTGATCGCCGACTTCAGTGACGCGGCTCTTTGCTCATATACTGTACTTTCCTCTCCAAGCAGTTTCGCCATTTTAGACAAAATCACATGAGCCTGATAATGGACAACATTAGTTCCCAGGTTTTGGGACACATAGATATCCCGATTATCCATCCACTTCGGGTAGGTCTGCTCTCTCCAATCAAGAAAGGATGATTCACCCCTGTACAACCCGGTTTCGGCACTTAAAACTTTATAGTCATCTTCCAGGGTATTGCGCAAAATATCATAAGCATCTCGCAACCATACTTTATCTTGTGTTACCTTGTAAATTTCCCATGCGGCCAAAGACCAGGTGGTCCTGTCAGATGAAACCGGGTAGGCTCCGCCCGAACCTGTATCCTGTATAATTCTTTTTCTTGGTGTCACCTTTTTCATCAGGCTGATCTTCGCCACCTCTGGCTCATGGTATGCGAAGGCAAGTAAGATGCTGTAGCTGACATCTCTCGTCCAGACACCCCCCCATTTTGCTCCTGTTCTCAAGGTGCTATCAGGCTCTATATTCATGATTGCCTCTTCCAGTGACATATTAAATAGCGCATCCACAATGGGCTGTTCTGACTGGTAAGTTGGTTTGGATGAAATATCCGTTGACAGCTCCCATGTCTTCATTTCTTTATCTGCCGGATCTACCGGGTTGAAGACAACTTTTAATTCATAGATCCCATCGCCGTCCGGGTCCTGCAAGTCCAGTCCGTTTTCTTCCAGGTTTGAGAAGTCCCATGTCAAGGGATCGGAACCTCCGGCGATATAGACATTTTTCAAATCTGCTTTCGCAATCCTACTGCCATCGAATGCTTCATAAAAACCCTTCTCTTCAAACTGTTTAAATACCGGGGAAAGGTCAACTCTAAAAGTGTACTCGAAGTTAGCGGGTAGTTTATCAACAGGTTCATCAGGAATGGCTTCGTCCCTTTGTCCAAAGGTGATAATTGGCGATTCATTCTCATCACCAATAACCAACCAGTGGTCCTTCCCTGCCTGAAACTCATTGTCCTTTTCATTGATACTCAACTTGAATTGTATTCTTCTTGAGAAATTATCGCTTTTCTTACTCTGATAGGTAGAGGTCAACTTTGTGTTTGAAATCACCTTTACCTCATTGTCATCTTGCACCACACCGTCAGCCTTCAGTGTAAACTGATCTGATTGATAGAGCACCTTCCCTGACTCTTCGCAATGGCTTAAAGACATCATAACAATCAAAAAACAAAAATTCCTAAAATAATTCATTCCTTCACGTTGTTGTAAAATCTGGCAACTGCTATGCTTTTAATTCACCAGATATCGTTAACTACTTAATTTAATCAAATCTGAAGTAGCGGAGGTGCACTACCCACCTCCACCATTCAGAAAACAACTAACTTATCCTCTCACCGGTATTTATTATTGTTTCACAAATGTCACCATCTCAGCCGACAGATCTATGGTTATTTGATAGGTACCTTCTTCTCCGGCCTGTACTCTCCATTTATTGTCCGGTCCATCACAACCATTCGTGACAATGTAATCGGTCACACTGATCGACTGGTCTGCTACTGAGGCATTCAGCCATTGACCATCACACCAATCACCCGCGAATGTTGAGAATTTAATCTCACCTGCTGTTAAACTGCCCGTGAAGGTGAAAACCCATGAATCCGTTGGCTTCACTGTGAAAGCCTCAGGTGTACCAATATTCCACCCGGACGGCGAAGCATCTCCTACGATATAGATCTCGGAATAAGGTGCCGGCGGCCCCATTTCAAGAGAGACTACCAGTACGAAGTCCAAAGATTGAACATTCTCAGAATCATCTGTCAATGTTATAGAAACCTCGTAGGGTGTATTCAGTTCAAGACCGGAAACATCTATGGTATCATACACCTGTGTGCCTTCCAACTGCTTATCTACTGATATGATAGCTACATCCGTGGAATCAATAGATAAATTAAGGGTCCCCAATCCTGTCTCATCAGAGTAGGTGGCTGATAGGTAGTTGCCCGCATCTGAGTAACTGATAAACAAGGTGTCATCAGCAATATCATCTACCCATATCGCCGGGGCATTTAGGTCGTCTAGTACAACATTATCATAATTCTCCTCTGAGCATGAAAACCCAAGGATTGCGGCACCCAGGATAAACAAGTACCCCGAGCTAATTAATTGTAATATTCTATTTTTCATCATTTTATAATTTTAGTGATACGGACATGGGGTTGTCCCCCATGCCGTGATGAAGTACTTCTCATTATTGTAGCGCAAAGGCTATGGTCCCGTTTTCAAGGTCAATCGTTATCAAGTAGGTACCTGCCTCTCCCGCAGTAACTACCCATTTATTGTCAGGACCATCGCATCCTGTTGTCACAATATAGGCCGGTGATCCACTGATTGACTGATCCGCCGTTGAAGCATTCAGCCATTCACCTGCACACCAATCAGCAACACTGGTTGCATGAATTTTCAGACTTCCGGCACCCAAAGCGACAGTCGCTGTGAAAATCGCAGGATTGCTACCATCTACCGTCATGGCTGTCTGACTGTTTAAGTCCCAACCGCCAGGGGTAGCATCCCCTACCAAATTCAATTCAGTATAATAGGTCGGTAGCGCCTCGATATACTCAAAGGTGATAGTAGCATTTTCCGTATCTACGGTTACTTTATAAACCGCCTCATTCCCCGCATCAAACTGCCATTGATAATCGGTCCCTCCTGTTCCGGCAATGATTACTTCATAGCTTGTTTCGTTTAAAGCCTGCCCGTCAGTTGTCGGATGGATCCATTGACCTGAACCAAAATCCGCATTTTCTGCCGCAATCTTCATACTTCCTGAAATCAATGCTCCCTGCCATGTGAAAAGTGCTGAATTGCTAACGTCTGCAGTCATGGCCGTCTTATTGCCCAGATCCCAACCACCAGGAGTGGCACTACCAACGAGATAGAGAGCTTCAAATCCTACTTTGGCTGTTACCAGATCGAAGGTCACCGTAGAGTCATTAAAGTCTATGGTAATGGTATAATTTCCAGCAACATCTACCTGCCACTTGGTATCTTCACTTCCTGTAGGTGCTCCTTCTGTTACGGCATCCCAAATAACAAGATCATTAGCCTGACCATCTACTATAGTCGGATTTAATGAAGCAGGAAGCAACCAGTCTCCAGTAATGTACGGATCTGCAGAGACGTCATCCTTGTAAGTCGAGAACTTCAATTCACCCACAGAAAGGTCGCCTTGCCATTCCCAAACCAGGGTATCACCAGCGTTTCTTGTTAGCGCCGATGGCGAGCTCATGTCCCAGCCTCCTGATGTACCGCTCCCCAGAACATACAGTTCAGTGTATGATGCCGTCGGTTCATCTATTGCTTCGGAGTTAATGATCAAGCGGAAGTTCAGGGAATCGGCATTGCCTTCCTGATCTTCTACTTTTATCATCACTCCATATTCCTGGTCAAGTGTCAGGGAAGAAACATCCACGATCTCGGCAACCTCTGTGGCCGTCGTATCTTTCGATATGGCGATATCACTATTCTCGATATCTATGCTATAGCTGGTGAGCCCCACATCATCTTTAAAGACGACCACAAAAGAGTTATCCGAGTTACTGTCGTTCAGACTTAATAAACTGGTGTTATCTATTCCATCAATTGTGATGATGGGTGCAGTAACATCAGTTGCTGAATCCTGGTCAGATTTAGGGTCAGGATCATTGTCATTACATGAGATATTCAGAGCCAGGCAGAAAATCATTAGCAAAAAAATCCCCCGGCTGATCAATAGATCAACTATATTTTTTGTATTTAAAGTTTTCATTTTTGTAAGGTTTTTGTTGGAATGTCGCGCCCCAAATTGAATTCGGAGCGCTCAACATTCAATAGCTTGGTTGACTAGAAATTAGGGTTTTGTTCCAAATTCGGGTTCAGGTCTAAATCTGTCTGAGGAATTGGAAACAGTATATGTTTAGTCTTGTCAAAGTTGGTTTTACCCAACCCATGAAAAAAGCTTTCGGAGTAGTCAGGGCCTGCTCGTAGCACATCAAACCACCATTGACCTTCGAAGGCAAATTCAATCCTGCGCTCATGAAGGATTGCATCCCTCATTTCACTTTGAGAATAACCGGAAAGGTCATCGGTAAGGCCCGCTCTGTTTCGTACTTTTTCAATGTAGGGAGCTGCTTCACCTGGTTTGCCCTGTTCATTAAGCGCCTCGGCAATCATCAGCAGCACATCTGCATACCGAATAACAGGAAAATTCAAATCGCTATCCACACCAGTAGCACTGCCGCTTCCCTGAACCCATTTTTTAATGTTGTATCCTGTTGTAGAGAACGAGGGATCATAAGTAAATGCATCATACGTATCTCCACTCTGCCATACTGTGTATTGTAAGCGCTGGTCACCAGGCTCATAGGCATCAACAAATTCCTGGGTCACATGCCCCCAGCCAAATCCACCCCAGGCAGACAATCCACTACCTCTTGGATTGGTAAACTCTGTCACCCATGCTCCCTGGTGTGGCTTGTCAAAAGCACCGAAACCTGCACCCGCACTGTATTGTACTTCGAATACCGATTCTATTCCATTTTCGTTGTTTGGATCGAAATTCTGTGAATAATCAAAGTTCAGGTCATAGACACCCAGTGCCTCCACTTGCTTAGCTGCTGCTTCAGCTTCAGCATATTCACCGATCGTCAGATGCGCTTTAGCCATTAAGGCCAATGCTGCTCCCTTGGTAGCTCGACCTACTTCGTTGTTGACCGTCCCATCATAGGAAACCGGAAGAACGTCTTTGGCCGCATTTAGATCAGAAATAACAAAAGCATAGGTGTCTTCAACAGAAGCCCGCTCGACATAAAGGTCATCTGATAGCTTCGGCAACAATGGCAGTCCACCGTATACCCTTGCTCCATTGAAATAATAGAGCGCTCTTAGGAATTTGGCTTCCGCAATCAATCTGCTCTTAAGCGTCTCATCAATGTTCATATCAGGGACTTTGTCCATCACCAGGTTGGCTCTGGCCACACCCGTCCATATTCCTCTCCACAAATCTTCAACCCCGGGATTATCAGTAGCAAAGATGAAGTTGGACAGCTGCTTGGTCTCCACACCATCATCACCTCCACCTGCTCCGACTTCAGCATTACCTGCTACAATATCCAGCGCCCAAACTCTTAAATTGTAATTATTTGGCCACTGCAGTACCTGGTAGGCACCATTGACCGCTGCCACAGCATCGGCTTCGGTTTGGAAAAAGTTGTCACTATTAATCGAATTTGAGGGTGTTAATTCCAAAAATTCATCACCGCATCCCATAAGCGTGGATGCCAGAAATATTGTCAATATGTATTTTAATTTCATTGTCATCGCGTTTATAGAGTGATATTCAAACCTGCCGTTACAATTCTACTCTGTGGATAGACGCTATTATCTATTCCGTTGATATCCACTTCCGGGTCAAATCCAGTGTACTTTGTGAAAGTCGCCAGGTTTTGAATTGAGATATACGCCCTTAACTTTTGGATTTTCATAGCCTCCAAAACGGATTTTGGAAGTGTATATCCTAAAGTCAGGTTTTTGATCCGCAAATAGGATCCATCCTCGATATAGCGATCAGATACTCTTTGGTTATTGTTAGGGTCTGTGGAAGTAGCTCTTGGAACCTCATTACTGGTACCAGCACCTCTCCATCTGTTTAGTGTATTGACTGTTTGGTTCTGTGCTACCACCATTGCTTCGCTAAACAATCGATTAGCATTGAAAACCTCATTACCATAAACCCCTTGTAAGAAAACTGTCAGGTCAAACCCTTTGTACTTAACCGTATTGCTCCAACCGTAGTACAGATCAGGATTAGGGTTACCCAGAAATTTTCGATCTTCATCATTAATCGCAAATAAGGAATCACCCTCATAAAGATTCACAAACCGAATATCTCCCGGTGAAGTACTGTTGGTACTGTTGGTTCCATCCACCTGAGTAGCATGCGCTGCTACTTCCTCATCTGTCTGAAAGATTCCGTCCGTTACATAGCCATAGAAAGCATTGGCCGGATGACCTTTTGCATGTCGTGCAGCTTGCTTGTTGAAGGTAAGACCTCCTGTAACGATCTCATTGTCCCCGTTTGAACCACCCAATCTCAGGATTTCATTTTTGTTGATTGACCCATTCAGATCTGACGTCCATGAGAACTCATTGAAAGTCTTCTGCAAATTGATAGAGAATTCGATCCCCTTGTTTCTCATAGCACCCACATTGAGGATCGGCCATCCTGCGTCATAGTATCCTGTAGTGATCGGAATAGGCGTAGAAAGCAACATATCCTCGGTATCCCTTAGGTAAACTTCAACTGTCGCGCCGATGAGTCCCTTCGCCACGATCATATCAATCCCGAGACTTGTTTGCTCCACCTGTTCCCATCTCATATCAGGGTTAGGCATGTTATCAGGATATACGGCAGCATAGGTAGTGTTTCCGAAGGTATATCTGCCCGAAGTATTAATTCTGGCGATATATCCAAAGTCTCCAATATTCTGATTACCGGTTACACCATAACCTGCTCGAATTTTTAAATCATCAATAAAGGACACACCAGCCATAAAAGGCTCACTACTCAAACGCCATGCAGCTGAAGCAGACGGGAAAAACCCATACCGATAATTTGACCCGAAGCGACTGGAGCCATCATATCTTGCCGAGGCGGTCAGGAGATACCTGCCTTTATAATCGTAATTGATTCTTCCCAGGTAAGAAAGTAAAGCCCATTCAGTGGTAGACCCGTACACATTATCCTGATCCAGGATATTATCCAGCTGATTGGCCACATCACTGACAAAGTCCTGCCCACTTCCTCCAAAATACCTGTAATCAGAATGCTGCGAACTGATACCAGCCAGCACCTTAAAATTGTGATCTCCAAAAGTGTTCTCGTAAGTGATTGTGTTATCCCAAAGCCAGTCAACACGCTCTCTCGAATCTTCATACAGAAAAGATTGCATTTGTTCCTTTACTCCCCACTGATATGCCGGAGACCACTCGCGCTTTCTTTCGAAAGACAAATCCAGACCAAATTCAGACCGAAGAGTCAACCCTTTTATAGGTTTAGCAGCCACATAAAGGTTGTCAATCATTCGGTGCTTAAGGTCTGTAAAGTCCCTTATGGACACAATTCCTACTGGGTTGGTTACATCACCATCAAATTCCGCTGCGCCTTCCGGACCCGAAAATATTCCATTTCTTTTGACTGGTTGTGTAGGTAGCGAATTCATCGCATCTCGAACTAAACCACTACCTCCATTATTTGTAAAATTTGATAAGCTATAGGTGAAACTGTTACCTACAGTCAACCATTCTTTAGCGTCACTGTCAAGGTTTAATCGGAAAGATTTTCTGTCAAATCCAGTTCCGATGATTATACCTTCCTGCTTGAAATATCCTCCACTGATGTTATAACGTAACTTCTCAGTACCTCCTCTAATCGAAAGATTGTAGTTCTGCACCATACCTCGTTTGAACACTTCATTCATCCAGTCAGCGGAGTCAACAACATTCAAAGGGTCAGAAAAATCAGGATTCAGGGTTTCCCCTCCATTGATCCTCATTTCGTTGTTGAGTACAGCATATTGAGAAGCATTAAGCATTTGTACGGGATTGGTTACTTCCTGAAATCCCGCATAGGTATTCAGGTCGACTGTTGTAGTTCCAGCCTTACCTCTTTTCGTGGTAATGATCACCACCCCATTGGCTCCTCTTGAACCATAAATGGCTGCTGCAGAAGCGTCTTTCAAGACATCAATGGACGCGATGTCATCCGGATTAATGGCGCTAATACCTCCGTTTACCGGAAATCCATCAACCACATAAAGGGGATCGGCACTGTTAATGGTACCTACCCCACGAACTCTTACCGCCACATAGCCACCTGGAGCACCAGAGTTAACTACCTGTACACCGGCCATCCTTCCTTGCAATAACTGATCTGCACTGGTGAGCGGCAGATCTTCTACAACATCCCCACCAAGCCTTGACACTGAGCCTGTTAAGTCCGTTTTCTTTTGTGTTCCGTATCCTACAACCACCACTTCATCCAGTGCGCTGAGGTCAACACCCAAATCAAAATCGACCTGATTACCCACAGGGGCTTGCTCCAGGTATCGCTCGGTAGGTTGATAACCTACAAATGAGGCTACAAGGGTCAGAGGAAAGTCATCCTTAGAAAGTTCAAGAAGATAGTACCCATCTAAATCCGTAATGGTTCCCAATGATGACCCCTTTACCAGCAAAGTAGCACCGGGAAGAGGCTCCCCTTCTTCATCTGTTATCCTGCCTTTGATGCTTTCCGTTTGAATAACATCCGTCACGATAGGCAGTTCGATCAGGTCACCTACTTTCTTAATGGTAATGGTCTCATTGACTCGTCTAAGTGAAAGTCGTCCCTGAACGGATATTTCTCTTAATAGCTGATCTAATTTCCAATCACCGTTGGAAACTTTGATGTCAATTTCATTCAGATCATCAGCATAATAAGCGAAACTAAAGCCCGTCTTCTGCTCTATTTCTTCAATTAAATCGATCAGATCTACGTGCCTTTTGCTAATGTCTATATCGATCTGATCCAAATACCGCCTTTGGGCATTTGATTCAGAGGCGAAAGCCAGGCTGAGGCCGTAGACCACGGTGATCGCATAAATCGCAATCTTGGACATGCGAATAATAATTTTGGGTAATTTTACATTCATAAAGTTTGTGGTTTAAGAGGTCATAAACTTTTGAGCGAGCTGAGAGCATCTTTCCCCAAAGTAGACTCAGCTCCTCTTTTTTTATATGTACTAATTGTTGTTTACAAATACGGTTTTCCCTTTTACTTCATAATCAAATTCGTAGGCATAGGATAAACTTTCCATTACCGAGCTCAAAGTAGGCTTTCGATACTTCCCGGTAAACTTCCGCTTTTGATCGAGCTCAAGATTTTCGCTTATTTCAAATTTCACATCGAACCACCTGGATATCACGACAAACATCTCGTCAATATTTTCATCGTCAAACACCAGGTTGTTATTCATCCAGTCAAATGGCACCTGACCTTCTTCGAAGGCTGTTTTATCAATTTTCTTATCCCCCTTCTGGTATATAGCCATTTCATTTGGCAACAATTCCGTGCGCTGAGCATCATTGATGTCTGAAACGGCAACCTTACCGGATCTTACCGCCACTGCTGCCTTTTTGCCCTCGTCATAGGCTTTAACATTAAATGAGGTTCCCAACACCCGAACTTTAATATCCGAGGTTGTTATAATAAACGGCCGTGATTCGTCTCTTTTTACATCAAAAAAGGCTTCACCTTCAAGGGATATCTCTCTCTTTTTGTCAGTAAAATTGGCTGGAAAGGTTATCGTTGATCCGGCATTCAGTTTCACAATGGTTCCATCCGGAAGCTGAACTGTGCGCCTTTGACCATAGGAAGTTTGCTTCTGCACATAGGCTATTTCAGCGACCTGCGTTTCTGCTATATCAAAGTCGATATTTTGGGCTATGTATGCTATGCCTAATCCAACAATGATAATCGCTGCTACTCTTCGCAGATAGTTCCATGTATTGTTTATTGGAATTACTGGTTGTTCTGAATGAGATTCATCTGCAACCATCACCCTGGCCAAAACGGCTTCTTGTCTTTGATCTATTTTGGCTGATGACAGTTGCCAGTGACCAACGATATTTTCAAACACTTTCCGGTTCAGCGCATCTCGCTCAAGCCATTCCTTGAGTTCAGCGGCTTCCTCACTGGAGAGCTCCTTGTTTATGTATTTAGTGATCAGTTTGTCCATTTCTTACTGCCTTTCAATAATACGAGTCGAAAGGGACATGAAACACTTAGAGATTTTTTAATATTTCATAATTAATCAAAAAATCACCCAAATAATTAACAATTATTCAACTAAACAATCAAAACAATATGATTATCAACACTTATCAGGTAGTTGACATCAACATACTTCCCAGTAAGCCCATTGACAGCGAGAGCATTTTGGAGATATACATGTGATCATGGCCTGAATCCCTGAAATGTTCGATAAGTGCTTCGCGGATTGATTTAACAGTAGTATAAAGGTGCGCTTCTACGGTACGTTTTGAAACACCCAACTCATCTGCTATCTGCTGATTTGAGTAACCTTTCATCTTGGCCAGCTCATATACAAGTTTCGCATGTGGTGTTAATCTTTCCACCACCCGATTAATGATCGCTTCCAGTTCCTTACCTAAAAGGAGGCTTTCTGGATCGATGGCATCGGAAACCTGTAAAGATTCATCGTAGCTAGAATAGCTAAATTGTTTAGCATCTCTGGAAATCATCCTGATGGCCAGGTGCTTGACTGAAACATGGAGATATGCTTTGACTTCTTTTATGCTATGATGGTCTGGGCGATGCTCCCAAATGTTAGAAAACACTTCAGATACAGCATCCTCAGCCAGTTGTTCATCTTTAGTGATCGAAAAGGCATACCGAAAGAGTTTCTCAAAATTTTCACTGTAAACATCCTTAAACCAACTGGTAAAAAGATGGTCAGAGCTATTTCGATCAAGATCCTCTGGTTTCCTTTTTTTCAATTTATTAGCATTCTAATGAATCAAAGTTGCCAAGAGTTTTCTGATTAAAAAGTGTTTTTCAGGTAAACATTTTGACAACCGGAATAGATAAAGATAGCATTATTGAATAAGTTATTTATTTAGCATATAACTCAATGAGGTCAATTATTTTCTGAATCAGAACATCAAATTTCTTTAAAGCGATTTGCCATGCGGCGTCCTCGATCAAAAAATATCTTTCTGTTTTTCAGCTATGCTTATTATGAAACAAAAAAGGATCATTTTCCATTAACCCTTAGCTATGATGCCGGATCGCTCAATATTTCAATTTTACGTGCAAACTTTTGAGGATAATCAGGCACTGCACCACTTTGAGATGCTACAAATCCTCCAACCATATTCCCAATCCGCGCAGCTTTTTTAGGATCACCGGTCTTCATATATGTTGTAATGAATCCTGCACAAAAAGCATCTCCGGACCCAACTGTATCTTTAACATCGACCTCCCTGGCTGCTACAACATAACTGTCATCATTGGTAAAAACAGTGCAGCCATTCCCGCCGAGCGTTACCAAAACAATATTGATCTGATTGTATTCTGCCTTTAACTGATGTACGAATTGGTTTACGCTCATTTCCTGATCATATAATAATTTGCTCAATACCCTAATCTCATCCTCATTCATTTTGATGATGTTACAATATTTTAATGATTGGCAAATGATGTCTGCCGTAAAGCAGTGCTTTCTCAGGTTTACATCAAAGAATATAGTCTTAAAGGGGCTCGCATCTAAAACTTGGTACAACGCAGCTCTTGAGACAGGATTGCGTTGGGCAACTGTGCCAAAATACAAAGCATTATAGGTAGCAACCATTGATAAATCAATTCCTTTCGAATCAACATAATCATAGGCCACCTCCTTTCGTATTCTATAAGTTGGAATTCCATCTTTCAGGAAGACCATCACCCTCCCAGTCATTGCGCTTGAGTGAACCTGAACAAAATCAGTGGAAACACCAAGGGAAGCAATGTTTGCTATTGCCTGATCGCCCAGTTTATCCTTACCTACAGCGGTGATTATAGCTGATTTACCTCCGCATTTACGCACATGCGCTGCAAAATTCATCGGAGCACCTCCAAAATGTTTATCCCCCTCAATAAAATCCCAAAGCACCTCTCCAAACGCCAGAACCTTCATATTTAAATAGTTTTTGGTTATCGTATCTATAGAACCAAGGAAATTAAGAGACATATCCTCCTCAAAACATCATTATGGTATCAAATAATGTCAGAATTGTCTTCAATTGTTCGTTCACAAGCTGCTGTTGTGTTTCAGGCTAGTTTTCATTGCGGTGTATACGGCTTTTCACCCCCCCAAATAGATTTGATATTCATTATTTCAATGTTTTGGATTACATCCATATTACTAATCACCAGTTGGGAAAAGGGGGAATTTGGAAAAACCAACTCAGTCATTGCAACCTCTCCATCATTCATAAATACTTCTACTGAGGACTTATCCAGGACAACCGTGAGGTTTAGGCATTGAAATGTTCTCCGCTAATCTTTCGATCCAACAATATCACCGGTATACCCATATTGTATACCTTCTCAATCATAGGGCTAATTGGAGCAGGTTCATTAGGAGATACAATCAAAAGGTCGATACCCTCATCCAACATTCCCTGAATATGTCCGATCTGCTTGGCATTATCGGCTCCTGCATCCCTGTATATGATTTCCATGTCATCGTGAAAAAGCAGCTCTCGGCGCATTTCCTGATACATGGCCTCCCGCCAGACATCTACAATGCATTGTGAAAATCCAATTTTATAGACAACCTTTTCCTCTTCCCTACAAGAGCAAAATGCAATTATTATAAAAAGAAGAATGAAGAACCTTCCCATCAACGAAGCAATTGGTTTCATCCAATTAAAATACCCACATAACTTTATAAGTTCGATTTTCTACACCAAACAACTTATTATCTCAGGAGAATATCTAGGAATCGGGCCATTTGAAGATGCCACGAACGCCCCAACTTTATTTGCTATCTGAGCAGCATATACCGGATCACCTGTTTTGTTGTAAATGCATAGAAAGGCAGCACTAAAGGAATCTCCCGCTCCGACAGTATCTATCACTTCAATAGGACTTGTGGGTACTTTTTCTAATTGACCGTTCCAGTAAACAAGACTACCATCACCTCCGGCGGTAATTACCACAGCCTCTATTTGTTTCCACAGGCCTATTACTTTTTCGCAAAAGGCGTCAAAATCCAAATCCCTGTCAAAAAGCAGCTTACTCAAAACTCCTACTTCCTCATCATTTACCTTCAACAGGTTGCAATGACCAAGTGAATGAACAACAATATCCTTGTTGAAGGAATTTTTTCTCAGGTTCACATCATAAAAAACCTGCTTAAAACGATGCCTATCCAATATCTGTTGAAGAGCACTGGCCGATACCTCACTTCGTTGGATCAGACTACCAAAATAGAAGGTATCATAATCACCAATGAGCGTATGATCCAGTTTTTCACCATCTATATAATCGTATGCAACATTCTCGATAATTTCATAATCTGGCTGTCCATTGCATAGTGTGACCGGAACAAAACCTGTCCTAATATCACTACGCTGTACTAATCTTACATCCACATTAAGGTACTGTACCATTCGCAAAGCATCATCCCCTAAATTATCTTTTCCCAGACAGGACACTATTGCCGAATCGTATCCACATTGAGCTACATGCGCAGCAAAATTAAGTGGTGCTCCACCCAAATGAGGAACTCCCTCAATGATATCCCAAAGGATCTCTCCAAAAACCAAAACTTTCATATCACTTGTCTCTAACAATATTCTTGATCAATACTCTGAATGTGGAATTCCTATTTCTTTCATTCAATCCACTTGGTTCATAATCCCAAATCTAAAATTCCTACAGATGGACTACTTTCAATCCTGTACCATTCACTTGTAATTTTGTTTCAGGTTGAAGGGAGCGTTAGGAAATTCTCTCAGAATGATCCGAAAGGAATTTTGATCAACAGGGGCTATAGAACACAAACATTGATGTTCGAGAAAGTTGCATTCCTGTTATCAGCAAAAATCCTCCAGTTTGTTCCTGTTGCTTTATAAATCTGATTACTCAGCGCCACCTCATTGTTGACATATACGTTAACCATAGCGTTCTCAATTAATATTCGAATATTATAGTTGGTGTTTTGGTTGAGTAAAATCAGAAAGTCATTATCAGGCAGCGCATTAGCATCAATTAATGTCCGTGTTGTTTTATCAAAGCTGAAACGATCCTGGTTCTGCATCAAAAAACGAAAAACCACCCCCAAAAAAGAGGTGGCTTTATGAATGGGTCTCTAGCTGGTTATTAGACCTTACTATTTTGTTTTGATGAATCGAATTGTAGTATAAGTATTCTCCCTTTCAAGCTCCAATAGATAAATCCCTGATTTCAATGACGATACGTCGATTTTGTTGGATTCAAGTCGACCTCCATACACCACTTTTCCGTCTAAAGTCAGGATCCTTGCCTGATCATATGTATCGGTGCTTTTTATTTCTATGAACTCCTGAGCGGGATTCGGATATATTTCAAGGCTTGTCTCAACACTCGCTGTTGTCTCCTCCATTTCGGACAACCTCAATGAGGCTATGAAGTTCACAGAAAATTGTTGATTGTCAAATCCCAGGTAATCATATAACTGAACGTTAGCGCCATCATCCATGGAACCACTTGCTATGTCCAGAGACCTTCCACTTGCTTTGTTGGTTATACTATAATAGCCATTGCCGCGGTCATTGAAAGCCCATAGCTGATTATCTGCTCCACCATAATTCCATTGACGAACGTTACTACCATTGGTTGCACCTACTGCATCCAATGATTTGCCACTTTGTACTCCTATGATTTTGTAATAGCCACCTGACAATTGCTCAAGCTGCCATTTTTGATTGTCTCCACCCGAATAGCTCCATTGCTGAACATTCGCATTGTTTCCATTGCCTGCTACGTCCAGCACCTTGCCACTATGCCTGGCTGTGATGGTATAAATACCGTCAGCGAGCGATGCACTTTGCCCCGTTACGTTGACTGTTGCAGAAGTTGTAGTAGCCAAATCGTCATCCGTAGCCACAGCGGTGAGGCTATAGGTACCCACGCCAATGGTCCAGTTTACAACATACGGACTACTATTGTCGATGCCGATGGACACACCATCTACAAAAAACTCAACCTGTGTCACACTTCCATCGCTATCTGAAGCTGAAGCCGTGATACTCACGCTGGTTCCATCATCAAAGGTTGATCCATTCGCCGGTGAGGTAATACTCACTGTTGGTGGAGCATTAGGAATGACGGGCGAAACCACCAAATCCCCATTTGCATCCTGCGTCAATTCATGATCCAAAAGCTGACCAGCCCAGGTAGTACCTACCACTTCCCAGCCCCATAGGTAGGTTTGGGACCCATTGCTGGCAGCCTTGGCAGCATATCCAACACTGTCTATGATATCAGAACCAACAGGATAATCCCATGGACCATATATAGAACTACTTTTTCTGTAAATGATGCGCTTGGTTCCGATGTCAGAAAACATGAGATAGTAGGTTGATCCCATTTGGAAAATCTGGGCACATTCCATCATAAAGTAGTTAATACCACCTCCGTCATAAACAATGCCTGCGTAGGTCCAATCAGTCAGGTTGGTGGAGGTATAGCGAATAATCACTCCTCTCCATACCCCACTCACCGTGGTACGAGCTGACAACAACATATGGAATGTACTTCCATCTTTGAAAACATATGGATCTCTGAAATTGTCGTTGGCATCAAAACCTGCCGGAGGATAGATGGTCGAAAAGCTCGTCGATTTTGTAAAACCATTGCTAAGATTCGTAGACGTCGCCAGCATGATTCCTTCTTTTTGATTTACGCAACCAGAGGGATAATTTGGATTATGGCCGGTGTAAAACGCATAATAGGTGGAACCTTCCTTGATTACATTACCCGTTCCCAGCGCATAGTCCTGGTCACATGGATCTGTGCTACAACTCAATTTTTCTCCCTGTTCAGTGTAGGAGCTTAGATCCGTTGTGGTGAGAACATTCCATGGGTGACGCTGATTTGTATTGTCATCCCAAATATCGCGCAGATAATAAACATAGAATTCCGAGCTGCCTGCATCGTAAAAAGGCATCACATCCCCAACAGTCTGGGCCTGACCATGGGAACCCATTGCTAAAAACAACGCGATCGCAATGACTAATTTGAATAAAATACGTAATTGGTTTTTCATATTAATTGGGTAGTTGTTTACATATCATAATAGGGTTTGACAAAGGGTGAATACCATTTTGGCGATGATCAAACCGACCGATCATGATGCTAACCTATACCAACCTGATATCAGGGGCTATCAGGATTATTTCATTAAATATCAAATCAGCACTTTATCGCTTTAATATTGATAATATGGTGTTTTTATAGTGTTTTAAGTGATTCAGTTTATGATTTTAATAATTTCACAATCAAGAATAAATGATATTAACATCCCAAAATTGAGATATTGTAACATCCAGATCCTATCGTTTGAAAATTGAATAGCTAGACCTTTTGATTGGCCTTTTGGAATTCCTTTGGGGTCAGGCCAAAACGGCCTTTGAAGGTTGCCGAGAAATACGATGGAGAAGAAAAGCCAACCGCATAACCTATTTCAGCCACAGGCTGGTCCGTGGTGACTAAAAGGAATTTTGCTTTTTTGAGTCTAACGCTCGTCACATAATCCGCAACGCTGTAACCAAGCATTGATTTAACCTTCCTGTAGAGTTGAATTCTCGACATTCCCATTTGATCGCAGATTTCATTGACATCAAAACGGGGATTTCCAATATGCTCCTCAACCAGACTCACAAAATCATTCACAAACTTCTTGTCAAGATTGGGAGCCGTTTTGGTACTCTGCTCTACAGGCAACTCGTGCACATAATGATCCCGGAGTTTTAGCCTGTTAGTTAAGATGGTTTTGATTCGCTCCAATAAGAGACTGAAATTAAAAGGCTTACTAATGAAGTCATCCGCACCTTGCTTTATTGCTACCATCTTTTCCTCAAGCGAATCGTCTGAGGTCATCACCACAAAAGCAATATGTGAAGTACGGTGGTCTGACTTCATCTTCTTCAGTACCTCAGTACCTTTGACTTTTGGCATTTTAATATCGCACAGTATTAAATCTGGTACCTGATCAACCGCAATCGCAATCCCGGCTTCACCATTTTCTGCCTCAAGTACATTAAAATGTTTTTGTAGTTTCCCAGATAAAAACTGACGAAGGTCCTTATCATCCTCAATAATTAAAACCGTTTGATCCAGAGTAATTTTAGGATTCGCTAAAGGTTCAGAATCAGGGTTTTGAAAATTATAGTCAATTTCATGGATATCAATCAATTGACCCTCGGAAACCTTTTCTTTATCTGTTAAATGCTCATCACCCAGAAGTAAACTGACAGTAAACCGTGTACCCGTTCCTTTTTCGCTGGTCACCGATATATTGCCATGATGTAAGTCAATGAGCTCTTTCGATAATGGCAAACCTAAACCTGTCCCATCCACACGGGTTTCATCACCACGATAATAACGCTCAAAGGCACGGGAGAGCTCATCTGCATTCATTCCCGCCCCATTATCCTCGACTATAACATGGACCTGGTTTTTACTTGACTCTACTTCAAGGAAAACCTTTATCCTGCCTCGCTCCGGCGTGAATTTGAAAGCATTAGAAAGAAGATTAAACAAGACCTTATCCAGCATACTTCTATCAAACCAAACCCACAATTCGGGCTCTGACGGATAGAAATCAAATTGATAACTTCCTCTTCGGGCCAATGGTTTAAATGCCTTGACCACATCTGTCGTAAATGCCACGAGATCATAACGTCCTGCCTTAAGAATCATCCGGTTGTTTTCCAGCTTCTGAAAATCCATCAACTGACTAACAAGCCTTGATAATCTCATGGCATTTTGTCGAATGAGTCCTGCATCCTTCCCCACCTTATTGCCATTAGATTCCTGAAGCTCATCTAAATGACCTAAGATCAGCGTAAGAGGGGTCTTAAACTCATGTGACACATTGGAGAAAAAATCAATTTTGGCCTGTATAGCTTCATTTGCCTTTTCAGACATCTCCACCACTTCATTCCTTTGTCGTAAAATTTCCTCATTGCGTCTATTGAGGCTTTTATTGGTCTCACGACGTTCTCGCAACAGTTTTAACGTATATGCAAAAGACAATGCACTTAGCACAAATAAAAAAGCCAATATGTACAGGAAATATTGCTGTGATTTATAAACGACTTTCTGTTGATTGATCTTTTCCACCATGCGGTTGATGTCTCGCTGATGCCCCAGGATTTTATTGGTTTGCATCTTCATTACCCGCACATTGCTACTATCAATAACCGTAGTGGTCAATTCATTTTCTTTATCATAAGGCCTATTGTGAAGGATATCTGATGCGACTTGTATCGCCTTGTCCCCACCAGTTGGGTAAAGGATGGTGGCTTTTAATATGTCATCATAAACGTATTGGATTCCTCCGTTGGGCCCGGCCAACCCATCAATTCCAATGATTTCAATTTCATTTTCCAGCCCCATTTCCTTTAAGACATTGTATACTGCAAAACCCAAAAAATCACTGTGAGCATAGACCATATCATATTTTACCCCATTTTCAAACAGCTTTTTAAATGCCGCTTCTCCGTCTCTGGTAACCCCCCAATCGCCTTCTACTCCACTCACCTTGATATCAGGGTATCCTGAAATCATATCCTGAAAACCCTGATGACGATCGATGAAAGGAGTTGAGCTCTGTATTCCTTTTACCTCAATGATAGCCCCCTTTCCGTCCAAACAATTAGCAGCATACCTCCCCGCTATTTGTCCAATATTGAAGTTATCAGCGCCAATAAAGGAAGTGTAGAAATTGGAGTTAGTCTTTCTATCTAGTAAAACCACTGGCACCCCTCGCTGAAAAGCTTCCTGAACGATTGGAGTTATGGGATCCGCTTCATGAGGGGAAACAATCAGCAAATCAACATTTGCATCCAGAAATTCCCTGATTTGCTTGATTTGCACCGAACTTTCGCCGCCTGCATCTTTGATTTTCAGCTCAAGATCATCATGAAAAGATAATTCCCGATACATCTCCTCCTGCATCGACTGTCTCCAGTTGTCATAGCTGGTACATTGGGAAAATCCAATTTTAAAGGTATTGCGCTGTTCGCTGGCGGGGGAACATCCAAGATAAATCAAAGCAAGAATTAGCCACTTTACTCTTGCAAAGCGAGCAACGCAAAACTTCATCCTACGAGCATTCACTCGAAACATTAATCGACAAGATTGTGCACCCTGATTCATCATAGGCTAATTTACTACGTTCAAAATAGCCGATAAGAGGCTGAAATGTAAGTGTTTGCTAATACTTGTTAACATTTCACTGTTTTGGTTTGAACACAAGTAAAATTAGGTCCTGAAAAAATCAGGACCCACACAACAAACCTATCATCTTATGATGATTATAGATAACACTTACCTGGGTGTTTTTAAACTCAAAGGATAGACCACTACTTCGTCTATTGCCTCCACATCTCCAGCAAATGTCACCTCATCCAGCTCAGCTGATGGAAACATAAGCTGGGTCATGGAAAGTGAACCATTGTTAACAAATAGTTCCACTGAAACCCGGTCTACAAAAACTCTGACTTCATAAATATCTGAATCGAAGGAAGAAGCCAATACTGGATTGAATTGCTCAGAAAAAGAATTTCCCGATACTTTGGACCGATCAACCTTGACAAGGCCATTTCCAAATTCTATCAATAGCTCCTCTCCGCTTTCATTTTGAAATGTCAATTGCAGAGGAGCTTTGACCGACGAAACAAATTTCATTTCGAGTTCAAAAGATTCCTGATCCAGAGAAGTAACTTCTCTTACATCAAGACTAGTTCCCTGACCCCTCAGGTCTTTCAATTCCGTGATTGGCACAGACTTTAGTATATTTTCATTCAATACAAACTCCCTGGCAATGGTCATATTACCTCTACTTCCGGATTGTGGAATTTGATTAGCGTAATTCCAGTTATTCATCCATCCCATAGTAAGCCTTCTTCCATCCGATTCAGGAACTCCAAACCAACTAACCCCGGCATAATTATCACTTCCGATATCCACCCATCTTGTCTGAGCGTCCTGCACTTGATACTCATGACCGTCAAAACTCCCAATAAAATATTGTGTCGCAGATCCTCCATTAGGGCCTCCCGGATTAATGCTTACCAAAAGCACCCACTTCTCCTCACCATTCTCATCCTTTAGCGGAAATAAGTCGGGGCATTCCCAAACTCCTCCATGCGCACCTAAATTCTGACCAAACTCACTTTCCTTTGTCCAGGTAAGTAAATCAGGTGACGAATAAAATTCGACATGGTCCCTGACAGCAAGGGACATTATCCACTTGCTTGTTGACTCATTCCAAATCACTTTCGGATCTCTGAAATCTCTTACACCGGGATTATTTAAGACCGGATTATCGGCGTACTTGGTCCAGGTACGACCTTTATCCATGCTATAGGCTATTCCCTGAGTTTCGTAGTCCTCTCTACCCTGTCTCTCTGCTGCCATATCATGATAGGTAAAAATGGCAACCATTGGAGGCTCCTCTAAAGAACCAAGACCAGAGGTGTTGTTGATATCAACTACCGCACTTCCTGAGAAAATGTAGCCCAACTCATCCGGATACAGTGCAATAGGCAAATGCTCCCAATGGACCATGTCTTCAGAAACGGCATGGCCCCAATGCATTGGCCCCCACTGAAGTCCGTCCGGGTAATATTGATAAAACAAATGATACTCTCCGGCATAGTAAACCATTCCGTTAGGATCATTCATCCATCCAGATTCCGGAGCAAAATGGTATGATGACCTGTATTGATAAGGTATCTTCTCAATGGATTCAATTTCTTTTTGCCTCGACTGACATGCGGCCAGGCCGGCTATCAAAACAATCAGTAATAATTTCTCCTTCATCGTACAATTAGTTTTTTCTTAACAACTGAATCAGCATTTCTTACCAGTAGAAAATAAACTCCGGGAGACACCTCCTCGGGGATGATGAACTGATCATTTTGAATTTTTCTGATAGGTTGGATTTGACCTGAAAGATCAAATAGCTTAACCTCCTCGGTCTCAGGGTTACCCAAAATCAACTTTTCACCTCTTCTTACCGGGTTTGGATAGATTAATTTTTTTTTCTGGTCTAATCCAAGAGGCGTTCCCGTACCGGGATCTTCGGGAAGTACCATATCCTCCACTGAAATCCCCCAAATAGATTTTAAACTCCACGCCTGAAACTCCGGAACCTGTACCAATCCATTATCTGAAAATATGGATATACCCGTAGAGGTCGGTAGGTTAAAAAACAGGGATGTGGTCGAGACTTTATAATCATTGGCCAAAATCTCAACAGAAGACTGATCTACGAAAATGTGCAAATCAAGAATACTATCTTCCGGTATGATGATAGGTGTCTCTGTTATTCGTTTATATGCAAAACTGAAAGGCTTCGTCCCCCGATTGACGGAAAGTACTGAATTATGCGTGTCAAACCTTACTTCAAGTTTGTGGTCGTCGCCTTCTGCCAGGTTTAGACCGAACACCTGATTGTCTCCGGTAATTTTAAACGAAACCTTTAATTCATAGACATTCCAATCCGGTTGGAAACCTGTAATTTCCTGTGTTCCCTCTACACTAAAATTGGACTTGGAATAGGTGACATCCCTAAGCTTTTCTAATTCTACGATCGGCTTCTGGACTAATTCATATCCATTTCCTTCGTTAACAAGGCTCAAAGAGCGTGGAATGGATTCACAGCCTTTCCATGGGTTGGTAGGCACATCACGCGCATAGGTCCAGTTGCCCATCCAGGCCAACCATATTTTTCGGGTATCATCCCCGTCGTAGTTTCTAAAGGACTTACCCGCATAAAAGTCATGTCCCCAATCGGCCCAGTTGGCATTCTCTATTCTCGTATCATATTCATAATCAGAGAAGACAATATGATCTACTAAAATGTGACCCCAACCACCTGTGGCTTCATCCTCTATTTCGATATGTGCTGTTTTACCTGCATGGGCACTTAAGTCAATACCTCTCCACTGGAGAATTTCCGTATCACCGGTGCTGCGAATATTTGCCAGCTCCACACCTTCCGAAATCACTTTAAAGGATAAGCCACTACCTGACCCACCTCCAATTTGCAGATTGATAAATTTCTTTGTTATGGTAAAATCATCGGAAATCATTTTACCTGTTGGTCCATCTCCTCCTAAAAAGGAGTTCACCAATTTATATCCTGTATAACCCATCACCTCCTGCTGATCGGCCAGGGTTCCGGATGCCGGTGCAGAACCAAAGGCCGTACCTTCAACGGTCCATCCAGTGTAGTCGGCTTCAAAATCAGCCAACAGGTCTCCCTTTATCTGATTACCGGTTAACAGATTATCATCTGAAGCCAGGGTGAACTTTGTTCCGTCAAAATCACCTACCCAGTATTGCATACGATTGGGTCCCATACCGCAGGTAAGCACCCATCGCTGGTCATTTACATTCCCGTTCAAAGTCAATTGAAATAAATCGGGCACTTCCCATATTTCTCTCCTTGCTCCACGCCCCTGAAATTTGCTTTTATAACTCCACACCTTTATATCTGATGAGGTGTAAAATTCGATGGCCCGGTCAATCGGTTTTGTGATGACCATGACCCATTTTGAAGTTGGCTCATGCCAAAAAACCTGCGGATCCCTAAAATCAGCCTGGTTGCTCTGGATAACCGGATTTCCATTGTAATAGTCAAAAGAACCCTGATCAAGGCTCACTGAAATAGCCTGATGCTGAACACCCGTATTATTATCATTAAGCGTGTAAACGGCGATCATTGCGGTATCCTCCGCCGTGTTAAATCCTGCAGTATTTTCAAGGTCTACCGCCACACAGCCTGACCAGTTACCATAGCCAGAAGGGGTTCCTTTCAATGCATTGCTGGTCAGTTCCTGCCAATAAACCATGTCATCCGAGATCATATGCCCCCACCAATAAAGGTGATAGGTGTCACTGAACTTATTAGGACCGTTGGGGTCGCCCATAAATCCAGTCCTCGGAGTGGCATGAAACTGCGGTCTGTACAATTCTGCATACCGAACCTGTGCAGACAGATGCATTGAGAAAATGGTGAATCCTAAAATTGCTATATATCTGATCATATTGAAATCAAAAAGTCCCGGGGCCACCCACGAAAGATGCCTTGCGACACCGGGACTATTGGTTAAGGTTTTACACTAATTACTATTCGAAAGACAGGTCTGCCAGGTAAAGCAGCGTGTTCTTGGTAAGTACTTTAATGTTATCGCTATTGCTTACATCGCCAACATACCAATCATATGTTCCACTTAGTGCAGTAATCACTGCTCCTTTGGTTCCAGTGGCCGGCCACATGATCATTTGTCCCTCGTTCTCCCCACAATTAGTTATCAGGAAGCTTGCACCAGTCAAAGATTCAAAGCTCGCAGCTCTGTCTTCAATTGGATCGGCATCTCCATTTGGAGCCCATGGACCAAAGTCAAGGTTATACTGGTTAGATCTGTTCTTCTTCAAGGTACCTGACGCCAACATTTCGAAGAATGGAGATGGACATCCATCTGCCGCACCCACTGTTATGTTTTCAAAAAGTGGGCTTGTCTGCTCTCCAGACCACACAACTCCCCATGAAGCATCTGTGGCGCCATCATCCACTGTCAGACCTCCCCAAGAGTTGTTTGGAGCATAATCAGCTGAACTTACAACGCCTAATTCATCCACAATTGAGCCGGCAAAATTGCCCAAAAAGATGCTGCCTCCTGCCTCATAATAAGTTTTCACTGCAGCGATAAAGTCAGTAGCTAATTGATCACAAGGTGTATCAAATCCGATACCTGCTTCACTGATGATACAGTGATTGGTGTTATTAGGAAACTGGGCTACTTCGCCGCCCCACCAGCCCCCATCGAACTGGATCCAGATAGCATGATATGCACTAAGATCCGCTCCTCCGGCAACAGCCTCGATGGAGAAATAAGCCAACTCCGTAGAAGGAGAAACCATGCCTTCAGCAAACCATGTTGCCGCGGCTTTATCATCTTCCAAAGTATAATCAGACCCCGCTAACGCATCCCATGCCGCAGTGGTATTCTCTGATGCAACTCCTATAAAAGCCAGTTTTCTGAGGTTTGCACTCGCTACAGTTACGACATACGCAGAAGTGATTTCTCCAGACTGGTCTGTTACCGTGAATGTAACAGGCTCTGTAAAGTCTACTTCCGAACCTGAAGCAGGTGATACGGTTGCACCCTCAGAAACTACGATGGTTGGTTTAAGGGTTGTAACATCTATACCTGCCTCCAACTCTAATTCTATAGTTTTGGCGGATTCGTTGATCGATCCACTTTCTGAATCAATTGAAAAGCTTATGATTGAAGCCTCTCCGGGTTTGATGTCGTCACCGTCAGAACATGATGTAAAAGTACATAGCACGACCGCAACAGCGACCATCAATAATCGATGCATTCTCATTTTCATTGTTTTACATTTTTAGGTTTAGTAAATCGTTTAATTAGTTATATCCATTGTTTTGCTGGTATCTTCCGTTGCTTAAGTTTATCTGCTGTTGTGGGATAGGAAGGTATTCATGTTTTCCTTTCACAAAGCCCGCAGTACTGAGGTATTCTCGCTTGTTTTTCTCCATCTGGAAGTATTCACCTAAAGTTTCCGAAGCGACTCCCCATCGGACCAGATCAAAGAACCGATGGCCTTCCATTGACAGCTCCAATCGCCTCTCCCAGCGAAGAGCCTGGCGCGCATACTCCTGCGTCCAACCGGTTGAAGTGTAAGGCTCAATGCTATAGTCGGACAGGTCATTACCGAGATTATCCACAAGTAAGGTGGTACTGCTCTTCGCCCTGTTCCGGATATCATTGATAATTGGTAATGCCTCATTCTGTCTACCCAGTTCAATCAGGGCCTCGGCTTTCCAAAGCAACACATCAGCATAGCGCATCAGGATGGTATTCTTGGAACTGGACATAAATGGAGGAAGCCTTTCAAAACAATCACAGTTAGGGGAAACATTTTCCTTTAGCGATGAATAAGGTCCATAAATACCCGGTTGTCTTGCCCAGTCCGCCTCTGTGTAAATAATGGATGTTTCATATTTCCATGGTTTGCCGGGCTGAGCTACTGTATGATCCAGCCTCGGGTCTACAGTATTAGTACCCAGGTCCAAATCGGCATCATTATAGGTATCAAATAAAGGCAATCCGTTTACATCTGTTTTGTAGGCATTGACAAGGTTTTGACTTGGAATATGGAACCAGCAACAGCCAAACTCAAGGCTCATCGGGCTATTTAGCATAGCGCTATAATCTATATTACCCGTATTGGTGCCATCATCATGTGACCGTTGAATGGCCCAGACAGACTCAGGACCGTTTTCGTTCTCCCACAAAAACGGATCAGCAAAATCCCCTTCCAAACCAAATTTTCCTGAAGCGATCACTTCATCTACCAGGGTGACCACCTGCTCCAGAAGTGGCTGGTTAATATTCACCACTTCATGGGTTTCATTTTGCTCATAGGCCTGATAAAGAAGCACTTTAGCCAGGTAAGCTTTAGCAGTAAACTTATTTGGTCTTCCTACTTCAGATTGTGACGCTGGCAGATTGTCTGCTGCAAAAGCCAAATCCGCTGCAATCTTACCCCAAAGCTGATCGCTTGTAAATTCTGTATTTGAAATAACCTCGATATCCGCTGCAGAGGCATTCTCATCAATCCAGGGGATTTGCTTATAAAGTATCTTCAGATCAAAATAGTAATGCGCTCTCAAAAACCTCATTTCAGCAGTACGTTCGGTTTTCCTGGCATATTCACCATCCTCCATTTCATTGAGCCTCGCCAGGGCATTGTTGGTTCTTGAAATACTGGTGTAGAGTCGCTCCCACTTTTTATTGTTCAAATCACCCAATGCCGATGGTGCATAGGCACTCATATCAGGCTGAATGGTAGAAAAGACTTCCATGGCATGATAGATCGCTATGTCAGCCGGACCATCACCGCCCTTATAGGCGTCTCCTCCTCTTAGATCACCCCAGGGCCACAACATATTGGGCACAGAGTAATGGTCATTCCCAAGCATAGCGTATGCGGAAATGATCAGTCCATCAATATTTTCAGGAGAATTCAGCTCTTCGTCTGAAATCGTTCCCTGAGGCGAAACCTCCAGGAAGTCACTACATGAATTGATCATGAAGGCTCCTGTCAATAGAATAAATAAATGTCTTAGCTTTTTCATTTTCTTCATGTTGTTTGTTTAGAAACCGACACTGATCCCCGTGGTGTAGATCGCCGGTATAGGGAATGCATAGTTTGGATTCTCCGGATCCGGAGCTG
Source organism: Marinoscillum sp. MHG1-6 (assembly GCF_024714475.1). Taxonomy (GTDB): domain Bacteria; phylum Bacteroidota; class Bacteroidia; order Cytophagales; family Cyclobacteriaceae; genus JAMZMI01. The sequence continues at coordinate 39,120 of NZ_JAMZMI010000009.1, forward strand.
TGAATTCCTTGTTTTTGAATGTCAAAAGGTTTTGTCCCTGAATGTATACCCTCAGGCTACGCATACCTATCCTTTCAAGTGCCGGGGTTCCGAGTGTGTATCCGATCTGAACATTTCTCAACTTGAGATAGGAAGCATTTTCAATAAAGTAGGTAGAAACACGTCCCTCGTTATTTGAATCCACTGCCGTAAGCCTTGGGATATCAGATCCTGTATTTGTTGGTGACCATGCATCAAGGGTTCTGCTGCCCCAGTTAGTTCCCGGCCAAAGGGAGGCAAAGTCGGTGTAGGTTTTGTATGAATTGTAATAGTCAATACCGCTTACACCCTGTACAAATACGGTAAAATTGAATCTCTTGTAATTGGCGTTCAGATTCAAACCATAGGAAAGTGACGGATCAGATGTACCAATAAAAGTCTGGTCATTGTTATCAATCACACCATCTCCATTCAGGTCTTTATACCTGATTCGCCCTACTCCTTTTCCTGGTTGAGTAACATGCGCATCTACTTCTTCCTGATTTTGAAAAAGCCCGTCTGTTACATAACCATACATCGAGTTGACAGAACGGCCAATCAGATTCACCCCCAGCAACTCTGTTTTGGCATCATTCGGAACCGCCCCACTCAAAGGAGTTCTTACAAACAGTTCCTCCGGCATACTCACCACCTCATTTTTCAGCGTGGCTATATTTCCCGTAATATCGAAGGATACAGGACCAATTTCATCCTCATAAGTAAGCGCTGCCTCAATACCACTGTTCTTGATTGTTCCGCCATTCACAAACTGTCCGCCAGCCTCACCTACTGCCGCAATCAATGTTCTGAAATACAGGATGTCACTGGTTTTCTTTTCAAAGTAATCCACTGACCCTGAAAACTTTGAGAACAAGAAATCAACACCAAAGTCAACCTGGGTAGTTGTTTCCCATTTCAAATCATCGTTGGCTTGCTGACTGGCGATGTATCCTGATGGTAGTTCTCCGATATCCTGACCTGCGATATCGTAGGCCGTACCCAGGCTTGGTCGGTATTCGGGCGGATTAGGGTTATCCCAAATTGCATCCTCCTTACCATAAACGGGTCTGTAAATGTTATAAACCGCCAGTGGGTCTATCTCCTGATTACCATTTTGCCCCCAGCTTGCTCGTAATTTCAAGTCAAAATCCGAGGCAACGAGATTTTTCAAAAATGGCTCTTCACTAATTCTCCAGCCTATAGAGGCAGCTGGGAAGTTTCCATAACGATTGTTCCTTCCGAACCTGGACGAGCCATCCCTTCTCAAGGTAAATGAAGCCAGATACCTGTCATTGAAAGCATAATTCACTTTTCCGAAGAATGACATTAGCGCCCATTGCGTACCGCCACCTGCATTTAGCTGATTAGCAGAACCAGAACTTAGATACGCATAATTCGGATCCTCGCTAATAAATCCCTCTCTTGAGGCATTGTACCATTCGCTGGCATATCGAATTTGCTCAGCACCGGCAAGGAAATTGAGTCGATGCTTTTCCAGCTCCAGATCGTAGGTAGCAGTATTGGACCAAATCCAATTGCCTCCTAAACTTGATTGGCTTGACACTTGATTGTCCGGCTCAGAAAGGAATCCCGAAACATACTTTTTCCGAATAGCTCTGAGATAAAACAAGCTATAATCAACAGCAAAGTTTGTTTTGAAAGTAAGGTTTTTAAGGGGATTTAATGCGATATAGGCGTTTCCAAAAGGACGAATGTATTTATACCTGTTTTGTTTGTTGTCCTCAATTAAACGTACCGGATTTTGACGATCAGTCATACCCGAAACCGGACCACCCCATCCCCCATCGATGGTATGCACAGGCACAATGGGATGCTGAACCAAAGACGTAAATAATATATCCCCGGCATTAATTTGAGTTTCTTCCTGAAGAGAAATCTGGAAGTTCTCTCCAATGGTCACCAGCCCATCTCTGAAGCTATAATCACTATTAACCCTTACATTGATTCGCTCAAAATTCGTTTCCTTGACAATGCCATCATGGTCATAATAACCCAGCGAAAAGAGCACATTACCATTCTTTCCTCCATTCGATACATTCAGGTTGTAGGACTGCAACAGAGAAGTCTGAGAAATTTCATCAAACCACCTGGTATCCGAAGGGTACATGGTTTGCGCAGCATCCAGATATTCGTAGGTACCTACTGAGCCCAATATCGGGTTATTCAGGTCCCCATTCCACGTATAATCATAGATCGGGCTAACGGGATTAAGACCGGCATTTACGGCAGCCTGCCAATAAACCTTTCCTCTTTCCGCAGTATTTAATGGATCCATCTTGGTCGTGTATTGTTGCAGCGACCAGTTAGCATCCAGGTTGATTTTCACACCCTGATCTTTTCCTCTTTTTGTCGTAATGATGATCACCCCATTGGCGGACCTCGACCCATAAATACTTGCCGACGCAGCATCTTTCAGCACCTGGACTGACTCAATGTCGGCCGGGTTGATTTCATGCATTCCGGCTTTGGTTGGAACCCCGTCGATTACATAAAGCGGATCATTGTTATTGAGTGTACCGGTACCTCTGATTCGGACCGTAGCTCCGGAGCCGGGCGATCCATCGGTTGTGATAGATACACCCGGCACCCGACCTTGTATGTTTTTCATAATGTTACCGGCTGGAAGGTCCTCAATTTCTTCCAGGTCAACCACAGCTACTGCTCCGGTTAGATCCTTCTTGCGCTCAGCTGTATAGCCAACTACCACCACTTCAGAAAGAGACATCACATCGGGGTTGAGCAAAACATCAAACGAAGTGCGTCCTGCAGTATTCATCTCCAAAAACTGGTATCCCACAAAAGAGACCACGAGTACACCGTCTGTATCAATGTCTAACCGGAACTGCCCTTCAATATCCGTAATCGTTCCTTCGGTGGTTCCTTTCAGGGCAATGGTAGCTCCAGGTAAAAGCTCACCCGTATCAGAGTCCCTCACCACTCCCTGAATGGTTCTGGATTGTCCATACACCAGGGCCGGCAACAGACATAAGGCACATAAGATTTTTCGAAAATTCATTATCATTATCGTAGTTGTTTATTCATGCTTATTTGGTTACTCTAATAAGGTTGGCATCCATCTCCTCCAGGGAGATTCCTCTGGTCTCCGGCATCCATTTCCACACGAATACCAGCTGACCCATCATCATCACTGAAAAGATCAGGAACGTGTTTCCTCCACCAAGGCTTTGTGCTATACCCGGAAAAATGAAGGCTATAATGGCGGCCATCAACCAGTGAGTGAAGCTGCCAAGCGCCTGACCATTTGCACGGACGGAATTGGGGAAGATTTCAGATATAAAAACCCAGATCACAGCGCCTTGCGAAAAGGCAAAAAAGGCGATATAGACAAAAAAGAATATTGGAAGGTTGTCAAAGGTATTGGCATAAAATGCTCCTGAGACCATTCCTAATGTTGCGATCAGACCAAAGGAGCCAATGAACATAAGGAACTTCCTTCCAAACCTGTCTATAAAATTCATGGCTAAAAGAGTTGCCAGGAAGTTGACTGCGCCAATCCCCAAGGTGGAAAGCAACGCCGAATTCTGACCGAGTCCTGCCATTTCAAAGATCCTCGGCGCATAATAAATGATCGCATTTATGCCGGAGAGCTGGTTAAACATCGCAAAGGCGATGACCAGTGCCATTTGAAACTTGTACTTTGGCTGAAACAGGTTGGAAGAGGCTCCACCCTTTTCAGATTCACGAGATGAGAGAATAGAGATTATTTCCTTCTCCACGACTTCCCCTGGTCGAATAAAATGCAGGATGTCTCTGGCTTCATCGATTTGATCCTTCTGAACGATCAACCATCTCGGGCTCTTAGGGATAAACAATACCGCGATCAGAAATACAAGTGCCGGGAATGCTTCCACGCCCAGCATCCATCGCCAGGCCATCTCGCCGGAACCAGCAAGTACATAATTGGATAGGTAGGCAATGAGTATGCCTAGCACGATGTTGAATTGAAACAGAGCGACTAACCGACCCCTGGAATGAGCGGGTGCAATTTCAGATATATACAATGGCGCTGTTACAGACGAGATCCCAACACCTATGCCACCCATAAATCGGAAAACTAAAAAGAGGTACCAATCTGTCGCAAGTGCGGAGCCCACAGCTGAGATCCAATAGAGCACACCGATCCAGAAAAGGGTGTATTTCCTTCCTATCCTATCTGATGGTATCCCTCCTATCAACGCGCCCAACACGGTACCTATCAACGCAATGGATACCGTCAGTCCATGCTGATATACATTTAATTGCCATACTTGTTCTATGGCCTGTTCAGCTCCGGAGATTACCGCTGTATCAAAGCCAAACAGAAAGCCTCCAAGGGCCACCACTATTGAGTAAAATAATATCCTCAATCCGTTCATATCATTCGATCATTTTTGGGTGAAAGATTCGTCAGCAAGATATCTGAGCTCCTGACCGAATGATGTTAGTATTGTTTCTATAAATTATGTTTTTACCAAAATTGGATTGCTTTTTATAAAATAATGATATCTCAACGCGTCAATTAAGGCTTTTTATTGACTAATTCATATTCATCTAAATATAGATATCGTATCAAAATGTGAATTTTGTATCGAAAACCCATAGGAGGACGAGTTTATAAATAAATGTCAGGCCGGAAATCCCCCAGGCAAGGGAGCTTATGATTAAGCTAATAAGGAATAAACCGGGGAAAACAACTCATAAAGCACCGTGATAGATGCTTCATGAGTCTGAATGTCAGCGCTAATTAAGTTCCAAAACTCTGCTGTAACTTTTGACTCAGTTGCCATCCTAATCTAAAAGGGAACAACACCGCCTTGCCAAGCCCTTTGGAAACACGGCCCGGTTCATATGGCGGGAAATCAAACCTCAAAATGAACTCAGGGGATTCCTCGCCTGTGATGTAAAACCCGCCATCCACTTCGAAATCAAGGAAGTTAACATCCGACATATCCCGCTGCTCTCTTTTGCAGGTAGTGAAATAGCTGTCCTCTCCGGCTATATAGAACCGCAGGGTTTTGTATTTTCCCTGCTCCAATTTGACGATATTCCTTGATCGCAAAAATGAACCGCAGGATAAACTGGTAAAATCAACTGCCTTCTGACCTGGAAAGTCATGTACCGTAATTTCATCGCCAGGTTCGTTAATGGCTGAAAATTCTAACAGATTCAGATGCATAGAGGTAATACTATGTTCTTTTGCATATGTACTGGTAAGTATTAACTCCTTGATCGTTCTTCCGTTGGAGTCCCACTGATACGCTCCCAGCGTACCCGGACTCATTAAACTTGTTAAACTTAAATTTTTCATAGTGTTTGAAGAATTTGGGTAATACAAAGTACGAGCATCAGAATGAAATGTTTTCAATGAAATAACAAAATGATTGATTAATCATCAATAAATGAGATAATTATTTAAAATAATCATATCAAAACATCAATTTCATTAGAATAACGACCGTAGAATTATCAAATTTCCATCGATGGCGGGTCTCAATTGCTCAGATTGAAAAGTTTGACCACACTCCGCCATTATTTTCTGGATCAGTGCAAGTTCAGTGATCCTTTGTGGCAGAATCCATGAAATTGGGGATATAGGTTAACTTGACTGCTCCTCCTCAGAATGACATTGATAGACTCTGAGAAGCTGGATGTATCTTCCCTCCTTTGTCCTAATTGTAGAAAACGGTTAAATTCGGAATGGCTAAATTATAAGGCATATTATTATACGCATAACTTGAAATACAAGGCGGATGTAGTGCACTATACTCGGTTGTTATGTGGAATTTAAACACTTGCCATTTATACCAATATTTGGTACTTTTGAAGAATGAGCAAGAACACATCTATTTCACTCGGGAACTATTTCGACAATTTTATTAAACATAGCATTTCAGAAGGTCGATTCAAGAACGCCAGCGAAGTTATTCGAGCCGGATTAAGGCTCTTGGAAGAAGAAGAGAATAAGGTTCTTTCACTTAAAAAGGCCATTCAAGACGGAATCGACAGTGGAATTGCAGAAGATTTTGACCCTTCAACACATTTGCAACAACTGAAGGCATCAAGAACTAATGGGTAAGTATCGGTTAATTAACCTTGCAGTTCAGGATTTGTCAGATATTTGGAACTATACATATGATCGATGGTCTGAACGGCAGGCAGATAACAACCACGAACTACTCACTAGCACATTTAATTCCATTGCAACGAACCAACAACAAGAACGAAATTACGAGGGAATAAGGAGAGATCTATTTGGAATTAAGGTGAACCAGCATATTGTATTTTATCGCATAATTTCAAATGAACTTGTTGAGATAACCAGAATTCTACATGAACGAATGGACCTGAAGAATCGACTAAAATAAATCCACATAATCGAGTAGACAGCCGTGAGGCAAAAGACCTACGGTGCACCCCTAATCCCTATTGGCGCAAGTGTCCACTTGTGACAGTTATTTACTCACCAGCCATCCTGAGTTGCAAACTCAGGACAGCTTATGATAATTGCGATTTGGTGCGAAAGCAACGGGGAGGAACGTCTTTTCCTGCGTTTTCGTAATTTCTAGCAGCGTTTTACGATTTCTCCTTGCAGTTGGGTCATTTTCTATAGCGTTTCTGTCATTTCTGACCCCGGATATTTCATTTTTCTCGTGGGATATATGACTTCTGAATGCGTTTTTATCATTTTTTGCTACGGTGGAATGCTTTTCTATACCGTTTCTTCGATTGAATTCTGGTCATGAACGATTGCCGCATGGTCATAAACGTTTGCCCGACGGTCATGAGCGATTGCCGCATGGTAAAGAATCATTGTCTGGCGGTCATGAGCGATTGCCGGGTGGTTAGGAATAATTACCGAGCGGTCATTTGTCATTTTCTCATGGTCAGGAATGATTGCCGATAGGTCTTGAACGATTGCCACGCGGTCATGAGCCATTCCCAGACCCTGGAGCATTCTAGCCCTAGCTTTTTTCAGCTTTTTTTTATAAGTTGTTATATGTAATCATGTCCACCCCTGACCAACTCATATCGCAACTCAACGAACAAGTTGAAGCCAATCTCCAAAATGAGCAGTTTGGTGTAGATGAACTAGCACAATCAGTAGACATGAGCCGCTCCACCCTCCATCGGAAACTTCATGAATTAACCGGGCAATCAATTAGTCAGTTCATTCGCGAGTATCGACTGGAAAGATCACTGGATCTGCTACAAAATGAAAACCTAACCGCCTCCGAAGTGGCTCATCGGGTCGGTTTTGGAAGCGCTACATACTTCAGCAAGTCCTTTCATGAGTTTTTTGGTTTTACTCCCGGTGAAGCTAAGGACGGAAAAATCCCAGAAAGGAAGCACTCAACCTCAGCCAACAAAAGAAAAACCCCACTTCTTGGCATAGGTGTGCTCATTATTGTGGTCATCACCGCAGGATATTTCGCATTTAGTGATAGCACGAGCAAACCTGTCCAGGAGCTGGAAAAGTCCATCGCCATTTTACCCTTTAGAAATGACAGTCATGACTCCTCCAATGTCTATATCGTGAATGGCTTGATGGAATCAATTCTCAATAACCTGGCATTGATTGAAGATTTGAGGGTTATCAGCAGGACCTCCGTGGAGAAATACCGCAACCAGATGAATTCCAAAATCATCACCGAAATCGGCAAGGAATTGAACGTCAGCTATATCGTGGAAGGAAGCGGACAGAAATATGGAAATGAGATGTTGCTCACAGTACAATTGATAGAGGTACCTACCGAAAGACATCTCTGGTCCAAGCAATACAAGCGCCAGGCGAATAATATTATCGATTTGCAGATAGAAGTAGCCAAAAGTATTGCCAGAGAGATTGAAGCTATTGTCACAGAGGATGAACAGGAGTTACTGGAAAAACTGCCTACAACTAATGAACAGGCCTATGATTATTATTTGAAGGGAAATGAAATTGTGTTTGCCTACGAAAGGTGGACAGCTCAATATGATACTATCGAGTTAAAAAAGGCAAGAGAATATTTCAGGAAGGCAATTGAAGTGGACAATACTTATGCCCTGGCATATGCCAAACTATCGCTGACATGTTATCATCTGAACTGGGCTACCAACGATCGATATGCCCATGAAATGAAGTCTGCTTCCGAAATGGCGATGCTCTATGATCCGGAATTGGCAGAAAGTCTAATTGCAAAATCACACTCTTTGCACTTTGAGTTTGTAAGAGACACCATTCGAACCCGGGATTCAGTTCACTTAGAACTGATGTATGGTTATATAGAGAAAGCAACGAAGGTGGGCCCCGATAACATTCTGGCATTGCGTATAGCCAGAGATATCTCCAGTTGGGATAGACCCAATCTCAAGTATCAACTTGAATTCGCGCTAAGAAGTCTGAAGTTGGAAATTGATAAGGATACATCCGAACTGATCAATGATTACTTTGGCTTACCCCGATCTTTTAGAGTCGCCGGTTTCTTTGATCGAGCTCAGGAAGCAATAAGCATAATGGAAGAATTAACGGCAGAAGGACATGTTGCCAGAGTAATTGAACAAACTGAATTAATCGCTGATAAAAGAAGTGACTATAAGGAATGTGCAAGCATTTTACAAGAAGCAGTTTCGGAACGTCCGAACAACCGTGAGTTGAATAGGTTTTTGGCTCAGGCCTATTTTTTTATGGAACGCTATGATGATGCTTATGAATATTATCAAAAAATAGAGTACGATATTGAAGTTTATTTGGCTTATGGAGATTACAACCGGATTGCTTTTATATGCGAAAAGCTGGGATTTATTGATAAATCAAAAAAATATTACGCTTTGGGAATGGAGAGGTATGAAGGTTTACCGGAAGCCTATAAATATTTTAATCAAACAGAACTGTATTCGGCCTTAAATGATAAGGAAAAAGCCATAAAAAGTCTCGAAGCTGCACTCAATCAGGAATTCATTCCCTATTGGAATATTCGGTTCATCAAGGACAGCCCTATTTACGGTGAAATGAGAAAGAATCCTGAATTTATAAAGCTGTTAGAACGGATGGAGGAAAAGTTCTGGAAAAAACATGATGAGATCGAGAAGGATTTAATGGAGAAAAGCCTGCTTTAAAAGTGACAATAGTATTGTTGACAATTTATTCAATGCTTTTTAAGGAAATATTCTTAAGTTGATATAGCAATCATGTCCACCCCTGACCAACTCATATCGCAACTCAACGAACAAGTTGAAGCCAATCTTCACAACGAACAGTTTAGTGTAGATCAGTTGGCAGAATCTGTAGGAATGAGCCGTTCCACCCTTCACCGCAAACTTCATGAATTGACCGGGCAATCGATCAGCCAGTTTATCAGGGAATACCGATTGGAGAGATCACTGGACTTGTTACAAAACGAAAACCTAACCGCCTCCGAAGTGGCACATCGGGTCGGTTTTGGAAGCGCTACATACTTCAGCAAGTCCTTTCATGAGTTTTTTGGTTTTACTCCAGGTGATGCTAAGGACGGAAAAATCCCAGAAAGGAAGCACTCAACCTCAGCCAACAAAAGAAAAACCCCACTTCTTGGCATAGGTGTGCTCATCATTGTGGTCATCACCGCAGGATATTTCGCATTTAGTGATAGCACGAGCAAACCTGTCCAGGAGCTGGAAAAGTCCATCGCCATTTTACCCTTTAGAAATGACAGTCATGACTCCTCCAACGTCTATATCGTCAATGGCTTGATGGAATCAATTTTGAATAATCTGGGCTCAATCGAAGACTTGAGAGTTATCAGTCGAACCTCAGTAGAACAATACCGCAAAGAGCTAAATAATAAACCACTAACCGAAATCGGAAAGGAACTGAATGTCAGTTACATAGTAGAAGGAAGTGGTCAGAAATATGGTGATGAGATGCTCCTATCCATCCAGTTGATTGAAGTACCTACCGACAGACACATATGGTCCAAGCAATACAAACGCAAGGCCGATAACATCATCGATCTGCAAATTGAAGTGGCCAAAAACATTGCTACTGAAATCAAAGCCTTGATTACCGAGGATGAAAATGAACGCATCGAAAAACTACCAACAACTAATGAAAAAGCCTTTGAGTTTTATTTGAAGGGAAATGAAATTTTGTTCCCTTACGAACGATGGAGATCAGGATATGATACGGTTGAATTAAAAAAAGCAAGGGCTTATTTCAGGAAAGCCATCGCACTTGACAACACCTTCGTACAAGCACATGCAAAATTATCACAAGCATGTCTACACCTGAATTGGAGTACCAATGACAGGTATAAATACGAAATGAATACAAGTGCTGAAACGGCCATGTTTCTTGATCCGAATTTACCTGAAAGCATAATAGCCAAGTTGGGCAGTTTTTATTACCAGGGTAGAAAGGACTGGTCTTTGGATAATGATTCTGCATTTATTGAGCTCAGGTTTCTTTTGGCAGAAAAGGCTGCAAAACTAGACCCTGGGAATATCATGGCTTTAAGAGTTGCCCGTAATTCGCTAGGCACAAGACTTAATGCCGATAAAGCGCTCGAATACTCCCTTCGTTGCGCACAACTGGACATTGAAAGAGATTCATCCGAAATTCAGCTAGATTTTGGTTATCTTCCGACAGATCTCAGATTAAACGGTTTTTTTGAAGAAGCTCAGGCATATATAAATAAAGCCACTGAATTAGGGTTGGAAATGACTCCTGACCAAATATTCCTGACCTTAGATTGGAAACACGACTATGAAGCAGGGAAATCCATCTTCAAGAATTTTTTGCATCAACATCCGGATCAAAGAAACAGGAATATTCTAGGCCTCATTTTTTTTATGCAGAGGCAATACGACAGTGCCTATTATCATTTCAAATCCGAGAAAGATGAACGGTATTCCTATAGATTGGGGTTTGTCTGTGAGAAACTCGGTTATTTTGATGAGGCAAAGAAGAACTTCGAAGCTGTAGAAACCCGATTATCAAACTCAACATCCAGAAGGCCACTCCAACTATTCTGGAATGCAGAAATATATGCTGCAATGGGCGAAACTGAAAAAGCATTGAAATGTCTGGAAACTTACGCCTCGCAGGATTACCTTCATTACGTGACTATCCGTTTCATGAAAGACAGTCCGATTTTCGATGAGTTGAGGGAACATTCGGAGTTTCAGAGACTTTTAAAACAAATTGAAACCAAGTTCTGGGAAACCCACGATGAAATCGAAAAATCATTACTGGAAAAAGGGCTTTTATAATCCAAAAAAACTACTTTTCACTACACTCGAAAAAGGGCCTTTATTTCCTTGTTTCACTCGTTTTGCAACCATTTTTTAAGCCGTGCAACATAATTACAAGGGTTTGACACGTCCCTTCAAGCCTTAAAATATTCATTTCAAATCATTGCTACAGGCGTTCTACACCTTGCCTGGCTATATCCACGAGCTTTGAATTGTCATTAATTGATGACTTCTGATCCCTAAAAATGATCAGTATATCTGGAACAAAATGATTAGAAATTATGAAAACTGCACTTCAAACTCCTGAAACAAAATTCTCAACTAGCACCTTCACTTTATTGAGACTCGCCCTACTTACTCCTTTCCTTTTCGTCGCATTTTTTGTCCATGCCCAAACAGGATTTACCGGGGATGACTATTATTATGTTGATGTAACTAATGATGGTCTAATTAAACTCACCGCAAACCATGTAAGAGGAAATGCCAGGGTCTCTATTCTGGATCAATATGGACAAGTCGAATACACAGATGAATGCCGTACTTCTGAAAAACTTGACAAAAAGTATGACCTTTCCAATATCCCTCAAGGAAACTATCAATTAAAATATCAGGATGATTATGTAATCAGAACCGTACCGTTCACAGTTGGCGATAACCTTAGCGTGTCTAATGAAAAGGAGGAAACCCTAATTCTCCCTGTAATTTTGCAGAAAGGAAATTCCTTGATTGTCAGGATGATATCCAATGACATTAGGAAAATGAGAATCTACATTTACGACGCTCACGGAAATTTACTGGAAACCAATAAAATAACTGGAAAAGGGTCCTTCGGCGAACAATTCGACCTAACTAAAGTACCTAGCGAATTCTACAAGGTTGCCGTATGGACTGATGGCGAAGTAGTAACTAAAACCGTAAAGATCCAATTGAACGAACAGAAAGACGAAGTCAATACTTCAGAAAATCCAGTAATTGCAGGTAATCCTTGATTACCTGCTTTTCCTTCAATCTCATGAATTTACCAGAGGAAGACACACGACCTTTTCGGATCAAAGAAATAGTAACCAAAAAGGCAATAAGCTCTCTCCTATCAAAATATACTTTCTAGCGTCAAGCCGCCTCTTCAAACTCTCTAACGAGTTGAGGCGAGCCTTTTTGCAGCATCCCCTGGATCACACGATGCATCCAAATCAGACAGCCTCCGGACAAAACCAGCATGAGTATCCAGCAACTGGACCAAAGCCCCGTCCCTTCCAATAAATAGCCAAACAATATTGGACAAAAGAATCCGCCAAGTCCGCCAAGTACACCGACCATACCACCGACAACACCCACTTCATTAGGGAAGTAATCCGGAATGTGTTTATAGACCGCCGCTTTTCCGATGCCCCATACGGAGCCAATAAGTACAGCAAGCGTGGCAAAGATCCAAAGGTTAGCCTGAAAATAGATGTGCGTTTTACCCTCCGCAATCAGCTGCTTTTTGCTCACCTGATCACCTACCTTCACCTTAGGTTGCTGCCATGATTCACGGGCTGGAAAAACCATAAACCGATCCTCCACATTACTCAGGGCATCAGTTTTACCTTGCAGTTCATAGCTTACACCCGCAACCTCAATTCTGCTATCTGATACATAAGTCACCTCTCCTGCTTTTTTAGCACTTATCCCTTTACCAGCGGTATACACATCCATTTTGGGTATAAAAAGCAACATACTGATAACCACAGAGGTACCTAACACCCAATACATAACCTGCCTTGCTCCAAATTTATCTGACAGCCATCCTCCAAACGCACGTATAACTCCTGATGGCAAACTAAAGCAAGACGCCAATAGGCCCGCGGTAGCAAGATCCAGGTTATAAACGTTGGTGTAATACGGAACAAGCCAACCTGCGAAGGCAACAAAGCAACCAAATACAAGAAAATAGTAAAGACCAAAACGCCACACCCTTATGGATTTCAATGGACTCAGCAAACCACGTAAAGTTTTATTGCTGCTTGCAGGCTTTTTGTTTTCTGTTAAAAACCAAAACATTATCGCTGTCAGAAGTAATACTCCCGCATAAATCTGAGGCATCATTCTCCACCCTTCAAGGTTTGTTTTACCATCTGTCAGGTATACCAGTAATCCGGGGCCCACAAGTGTAGTGATAGCGGCACCAGCATTTCCCGCTCCAAAGATCCCAAGGGCAATACCTTGCTTTTGTTTGGGGAACCATATCGAAGAAAAGGCAATGCCAACCGCGAAGCTGGCTCCGGCCAAGCCAAACCCAAGACTGCATAGCGCATAGGTCCAAAAACTATCAACATAACTTAATAGATACATAGGTATGGCGCAGACCATTAAGAGAATAACAAAGACTGGGCGTCCGCCAAACTTATCAGTCAAAATACCGGCAGGTAATCGAAATACTGCTCCGGAAAGTACCGGTATCCCGATAAGCCATCCTACTTCAATCGCAGTCCAGTTATAGACCTGGTTATCCACGAGAAAAGTGACCAAAACTCCGTTGAGGAGCCAACCAGCAAAGCATATCGTAAAAGTAAAGGTGTTCGCAAAGAGCGTGTTATTGGCTTTTCCGGAGTTGAATTCGTTCATATTTGGGTTCATTAGTTAGTTGATGGTTAATTATATTCAGTCCATGACGGACAAATAAAATTTATGAAACGAATAATCCTGGGGTCTAAATGCGCAATGGGGCCATATCAAACATGTTCGATATTGTTTAATCGCATGGGGCCGCCAAGCTCAGGAAGAGGTGAAAAACTCGATGAGCCAATCATAAGATGAGCTAATCAAATTTGAAAATGACGCATTATAGCGTCCCTTGATTTTCATTTGTCTATCACAATTCTAATAAAAACAATGGAAGTGACAAGCAGATGAAATTAGTAAGGTGGGTAAAACGTAATCATCAAACCTTCTCAATTGTAATTGTATCGCTGTCAAAAAGCGAGGATAAAATGGTCATTTTCCAACCTCAATAAAAACTGGATATCTCAAACCAGAAGGTTTGACCTCCTCCCGAAAAACTGTACGGTTCTAAACTAGAGAAAGCGGTCACCTGATAGATCAATTCATCATAAACCAGATCATCCTTCATGTAGAGATTCTGTTTGATCATTTTCCAATCGATATTCATGTACCTATCACCTTTAGGACGGAATATTATTAATTCCTCATGTATCCTTTTTTCAACTATACTCTTCTCAATTTGTATACCCCTGAAAATTTGACTCGTGTTGATCGGATCATTTTTGTCAATAATAATGACGTCCTCCATGGTATAACCCCATCCTCCCTTGATTGGATATTCTTGGAAATCTTCTGAGAGTACCTGCCTTAAGGATAGATTGGTTTGGATTCTTGGTGCGTTCATTTCTTACAGTTATTAGAATGAGTATCCTAAAAATATTTACAAAATGTAAATTTTCAGGAGAAACGCATCACCACCAACCTTGTTTTAGCATCAACTTTCCTTTCCCAAATCCTTAATCATTACTTTTGCCTTCCCAAGCTATTTGAAACTATTACTGGAATGGGTTTCTAATCAAAACAATTAAGCACCGGATGAAAATTATGATCTTCAATGGCTCGTTGGAAAACGGACCTCACGCCACCTCACATAAGGTTATTGTACCATTAAAGAAAAAACTGGAAGCAGCAGGAATTAGTCCGGTAGTGTTCAATCTTGCCGACGCTGACATTCCCCTACTCGATTTCAGTCATAAAGAAACACCTGTGAGTGTTAAGAATATGGTAACTACTTTCAGAGAATGTGATGCCCATATCTGGCTAACTCCGATGTATCACGGCAGCATGACCGGTGCGATGAAGAACTGTCTCGACTGGCTGGAGATTAGTGCCAAAGAACCTATCCCCTACCTCACCAACAAAGTGGTGGGTATGATCTGCTGGGCAGATGGAGTGCAGGCCATGCAGGGTATCAACGCCATGGACTCCGTGGCAAAAGCGCTTAGGGCATGGGTAATGCCGTATAGCATCCCCATGGTTAGAGGTGAGATATCAGTTTCGAAGGATGATGACACCCTTACTGAAGATTACTCCAAAAAGCTAGACATTATGGTGGATCTAATTGCAGCGGGTAGCCCGGTCTCTAAAATTCCCGGGGTATAAGGCTTCTCGGATCATCCTGGAATAATACGACAAGGTTAACATCCTTTCGAACTGCGGGTCTGGAGGCAATTCGGTAACTTGTATGAGGAATTAAGTCCTTCGTCTATCGAAGTCGATTTGCGTAAATATATTCCACCGCTCACAAATCATTTGTTTTCAGGCATCATATGGACTTAGCTCCAAAAAAGGGAGATATCAACCTCTCAGGCCAATATTTCCGGTTAAACCTTGTATTGAAAGCAAAAAATCTCTGAAGTATTTTTACGTATTAACTTGTGTAATCTAAGTATTAATACGTAATTTTACGTATCAAATACTAAGACATATGAAAAAAGTAGTTGTTGTCGGTAATGGAATGGTCGGCTATAAGTTCCTGGAAAAGCTCAGAGCAAAAGCGGGCGCTGATCAAATCGAACTTATTGTTTATGGTGAAGAACCTCTTCATGCCTATGATAGAGTTCATCTTAGTGAGTACTTCGCATCACAAAAAGCGGAGGACCTGGAGATGGCCCCAAGATCATGGTATGATGAAAATCAGGTTACACTAAAGACTTCACAATTGATCACGGAGATTGATCGCTCCGCCAGAACCGTCAAAACTCACAATGGAGATGTAGAAAGCTATGATTACTTAATTATGGCTACGGGGTCAAGCGCCATGGTACCTCCTATCAATGGTGTTGACAAGAAAGGGGTATTTGTTTACCGTACCATCGAAGACCTTGAGCAGATCATCGAATACGCTAAAACGGTAAAACGCGGAGCCGTTCTTGGTGGTGGTCTACTTGGACTTGAAGCTGCCAAAGCATTGATGGACCTTAATCTCGATGCTCAGGTGATCGAATTCGCACCAAGGTTGATGCCAAGGCAGTTGGACCAAAGAGGATCGGATATGCTAAAATCCAAAATTGAATCTCTTGGCATAGAAGTTCTTCTTGGTAAAAACACTCAAAAAATTAACGGAAATGGAAAACTAACTGGTCTTGACTTTGCAGATGGATCCAGCCTTGAAACGGAGATGTTGGTTATTTCATGTGGTATTGTTTCCCGAAGTGAACTTGCTGGTCCTGCTAAGCTGGAAACCGGCAAAAGAGGTGGCTTTAAGGTGAATGATCAGATGCAAACAAATGATCCTTACATCTATGCTATCGGTGAGGCCGCTTCATATAATGACATGATCTACGGCCTGGTAGCCCCTGGTTATGACATGGCCGATGTAGTTGTTGATCAGTTAATCGGTTCAGGTGAAAGATCTTTCACAGGTGCAGACATGTCTACCAAGCTAAAACTAATCGGTACCGATGTAGGTAGCTTTGGAGATGCGCTAGGTGAAACCGAGGGATGTATTCCAATCGTATTTGAAGATAAACACGCTGGTATCTATAAGAGGGTAAACCTCTCACCAGATAAGAAGAGCTTGCTGGGAGGTATCCTTGTTGGAGATGCCACCCAGTACAGCATGCTATTGCAGACCGTTCAAAATGGTCTGGCCCTTCCTAAGAGCCCTGAAGATCTGATCCTTGGAGCTCGTGGTGGAGAAGGTGATAGTGGAGATGCTATTTTGGCATTGCCTGATTCGGCTCAGATCTGCTCGTGTGAAAATGTAACCAAAGCAGATATTGTCGGAGCCATCAAAGAACAAGGTTGTGAAGATGTACCAGCCATTAAAGCATGTACCAAAGCCGGAACGGGATGTGGAGCATGTACTCCTATGGTAGCTGACCTGTTTGCTTCTACCATGAAGTCGATGGGACAGACGGTACGTAAAGTGATCTGTTCTCACTTTGACTACACCAGACAGGAGCTTTTCGACCTTATTAAGGTTAAGGAAGTTAAGAGTTATGATGAACTTCTTGACACTTACGGAACCGGTGACGGATGTGAAATCTGTAAACCAGCCGTTGCTTCCCTACTAGCCAGCGCATGGAACGACCTGATCCTGAAACAAGATACGATTCAGGATACCAATGATCGATTCCTGGCCAATATCCAAAAAGGTGGAAGTTATTCTGTTGTACCTCGAGTACCAGGAGGAGAAATCACACCGGATAAACTTATTGCTCTTGGTGAAGTAGCTAAGAAATTCGATTTATATACAAAAATTACAGGAGGTCAACGCATCGACTTGTTTGGTGCGAAAATCAATGACCTTCCAAAGATATGGAGAGACTTGATTGATGCAGGATTTGAAAGCGGCCACGCGTACGGAAAAGCCCTCAGAACAGTGAAAAGCTGTGTGGGCTCCACGTGGTGCCGCTACGGCCTGCACGACTCGGTTAGCTTCGCTATCGAGATCGAAAACAGGTACAAAGGACTTCGTTCTCCACACAAATTAAAAGGTGCCGTTTCAGGTTGTAGACGTGAATGTGCAGAGGCACAGGGTAAAGACTTTGGCTTGATTGCAACGGAAATTGGATACAACCTTTACGTCTGCGGTAATGGAGGAGTTAACCCTCAGCATGCCCTACTTTTAGCAGGGGATATCGACGAAAAAACAGCCATCAAATACCTCGACCGATTCTTGATGTTCTACATTAAAACAGCTGAGCCGTTGAACAGAACTTCTGTTTGGTTGAATAAACTAGAAGGAGGCATCGATTACCTGATTGATGTAGTAGTAAATGACTCCCTTGGAATTGGAGAAGAGCTCGAGAAAGACATGCAGGCATTGATCGCCGCTTACCACTGTGAGTGGAAAGAAGCCATCAATGATGAGAAAATGGCGGCCAAGTTCAAGCACTTTGCTAATAATGATGAGCACGATCCAGCACAACAGTTCGTCCCAATGAGGGAAATGAAAAAACCTGCTGATTGGGATTAATTAATGAATTGAAATGAGCACTGAAATGACATCAATATCAAGCTATAGAACTGTAAAACCTGAAGAAGTGACTACATGGCAACACGTTGCGGATGCAGAGGTATTCCCAACAAATGGTGGTTTGAATATCATGCATAATGGCCTGCAAATAGCCGTTTTCAACTTCAGCAAAAGAGGTGAATGGTATGCCACCCAAAACCTTTGTCCTCATAAGAAACAAATGATCTTGTCCAGAGGTATGATTGGATCAGATGGGGATGAACCGAAGGTTGCCTGTCCATTTCACAAAAAGACGTTTTCTCTGAAGGATGGAAAAAACCTCAACGGAGACGAATGCGATATTGCTACTTATCCCGTAAAAGTGGAAGAAGGCAAAGTATACATAGGTTTCGACTCCTAGGAAATTCCTAAGTAATTTCCGAAACAAGGAATGTTATTTGCCATCAAAACATAAATTTGCGGCATTATTGAGTCTTGTTTATGCGTAAAACAACGTAAGCAAGACTCACTTTTTACTTAGCTAACCTGTGACGGAAATTGCATGGCAAATAGTAAATTCAAGAGACTAGGCCAGTTTTACTTACTAGCACTTGGCGCTATCGCCCTGAGCGTTATTATAAGCCAGTTCCTCATCCAGACTTTCATCAGCCGTCAGAGCGATGACTCCCGCGTGATCAACGTGGCCGGTCGTCAACGAATGCTCAGTCAGAAAATAAGTAAAGTTTCCCTCCAAATAGCGAACGAACCGGGCAAAAACCTTGACGAAAAGTACAGTGAGCTCAAGCAAGCTATAGAACTCTGGAAAAAATCACATTATGGTTTACTTTTTGGAGATGAGGACCTGAACCTGCATGGCAAGAATTCTTCACGGATCCGGGAGATGTTCAAAGAAATTGAACCCCATTTCAACGCCATTGTAGAAAATGCCGATGCCATTCTAAATGAAACCCAGCAGTCTGACTCGATAAACACTGGAGTAATACAAACCCATGTTGACAGCATCATCTCCCACGAAAAGGACTTCCTCCTTGGAATGGACAGGATCGTATTTGCCTATGATGACGAGGCCAGAACCAAGGTACAGACGCTTAGGGAAACGGAATTGTGGTTATTTGTCCTTTCCCTACTGGTAATTACTCTTGAGCTCATTTTTGTATTCAGGCCCCTGGCCAACAACATTAGTGCGACCGTTCAGAATTTGATGGATTCGGAAATGGACTCTAAAAAACTCGCGTCCGAATTAAGTAAATTATATGAGGAACTCGGGAGGTCCTATCAGGACCTTGAAGCTGTCAATATTCACCCCGCCTCCCCTGCTATTTTTGCATCTATGGACATGGGAGGGCGTTTTGATTACTTCTCCAAGAAGTTAAAAAACCTCATGGAATATGACGAACTGGAGCCTCACGAGACCTTAAGAGACCTGTTGGTCTTTAGCGGTTACGATAATGAGTTTTACTCCGACCTGATGAACCTGCTCGCTCAGGGAAAACAATGGTCTGGTGAGATTAAGCTGATTACAGAAAACGGGGATTTCATCTGGATTGAAACATTTATTATTCCGGTCAAGAGTAAAAGTGAGATCAAAATGATTGCTCGTGATGTGACCGAATTGAAGGAAGCAAAAATCAGATCACGGGAGATCAACCGTGAGCGTATTGAAAGATCTGTAAAAGAACAGAACTACCGTTCCGTATTGATTTTGGAGGGACAGGAAGAGGAAAGAAAGCGTCTTTCAAGGGAATTGCATGACGGTGTGGGTCAGATGCTTTCGGCTATGAAGCTACTCTTAGAGTCCATCACCCCATCATCTAAACCGATGCAAATGCGTATGGATGACGCTAAAGGTTTGATGAAAAGTATTATTCAGGAGGTCAGAAGAGTCTCCTTTAACCTGACTCCCAGTAGCCTTGACGACTTCGGGCTGGTACCGGCAGTAAATAAATTTTGCAATGAAATTGACCTTGTAGCGAAGCCGGGAATCCATTTTGTTAATGAGACCAAGTTCATTAACCGAATGGAGAGCCATACGGAAACGAACCTGTACAGGATCGTGCAGGAGGCAGTTAATAACGCCCTTAAATATGCTAAGGCCTCAAATATTACCGTAAAATTTTATCATACGGTTAATAAACTTAATATTGAGGTCTTTGACGATGGGAAAGGGTTCGATTATGACCGTGTTCACGGAAGTGGTCATTTTGATAAAGCTGGTCACGGAATATTTAACATGCGTGAGCGGGCGGCATTTATTGGCGCAATTTTTAATTTAGAAACTGAACCAGGTAAAGGAACAAAAATCACCCTTACCTTAACACTGGAATGATATGATAAAAGTAATCCTGGCAGATGACCATGAAATCGTAAGAAATGGCATCAAACTCCTGCTGGAAAGCGAGACCGAAATTGAGGTAATCGGAGAAGCATCCGATGGTCAGGAAACCATTGATGTGGTACATGAATTAAATCCTGATGTACTGATCGTTGATATAAGAATGCCGATGTTCAATGGCCTTGAGGTCACCGAAAAGCTGAAACAAGAGGGTCATCCCACAAGAATCCTGGTTTTAACCATGCATGACGATTCTGAATATATTCTCAAATCTCTGAAGGTTGGTGCTGATGGATATCTTTTGAAGGATACCGGAAAACAGGAGTTTGTCAAAGCCATCAAAATGGTATACGACAACCAAAAATACTTTAGCGGGGACATTTCCAGTACCATTGTTAACTCCTATCTCAATACGGGGCTAAATCCTCCTGCCGCACCGGTTATCAATGGAGAAAATGACTATCAGCTCACCAAGAGAGAAAAAGAGATTCTTCGTTTGATCTATGAAGGTATTTCCAATAAGGAAATCGCTGAAAAATTGGGCAAGAGTGTTCGAACCATTGAAACTCACCGCTTCAATATTATGAAGAAGCTAGACGTGAATAACATCACTGAACTATTGCGAAAGGTTGATCGAGAAGGTATTTTAGCTTAAATCTCATGAAGATGATGTCCCTCACCCCATGAAGCGGACTTATTAGAAACAATTCAAAATAGCTCTTATGAAACAATTCGTCAAAAACTCAGCCATGCTTATGACTCTTGTAGTGATAGGAATAGCATGTTCCAGCTCCAGCAAAGGAGAAGCAGAAGGTGAAACAGTGGATAGCGTTGCCTTAGCTAATTTCCTAACAGCGGATGTCATGGCTATCGTCGACAACAAATGTATCGGATGCCATAAACCTGACTCTAAAAACGAGGATGCCAAAGAAGAATTAATATGGGCTGAACTCCCAACGATGAAACAAATGCATCTGGCCAAAAAGCTCTATGCGATGCAAGAGGTATTAGAAGATGGAGAAATGCCACCAGAAAAAGCAATCAAAAAATATCCGAATATCAAATTGACAGATGAGGAAGTAATGACCCTGATGAAATGGACAGAATCCTTACTTGCTGACATGTAAAACAAAAGGGCCGAGGTAAAACTTCGGCCCTTTTGTTTATTTAATTTCTTTATTGAAGGCTATAGAAGCCCCAATAGTGAAAAACGCTCCGCTCCAATCCACCTTTACAGTTTCACCATCTGTACCATTCACATAAAAGGAGCTATAGCCGGTTGCACTGGAGCTATCCTCGTGGGCCTCATCCATTTTTATGAAGCGATAACCTAAACGAGAATGCAGAATAAAGTTCTCACCGATCATATAGTCAAACCCTATTGCTCCATGCCCTCCCAATCCAAAGGAAGGAGAAACGGTATAGGCATTGTTATTCAGAGTGATTCCACCATTCATCATCCCGATATCCAAACCTGGTTCAATTATCAATAACAACGGACCATTATCCTGAAAGGCGCGACCATAAAACATGCTAATATTCATCATAAATGCACGAAAGTACATTTCATTCCTTCCACCAAAATACAGGTTCGTTCCCCAAAGGGCATGATCGGCCGCAATGACTATATTGTCACTCACCCCCAACCAGTTCCTTTCATCAATCTGATTCAAAACCGAGAATCCAAAGTAAAACATGCCCGTCGCCTGATCAATTTCCTCTGAGTTACTACCATTTACACGTCTCCAGAAGTCGAGAGCATTACCAATATTGTATCTATTGAAGAGACTAAACCCTCCTCCCAAACAAATTTTAGAAGACCTGCTATCCGAAGAAATAATTTCTTCCTTTACCACTTCCGGTGAAAATCGATCTTCAGAACCATCCTCATATTTGACCACTTCTACTTTGTCTTTCTCAATACTGTAGAGCGGACTCGTTTCGAGGTTGTCAAATTTCTTGTACTTGATCAGATCTGGAGTAATCTCCATAACCCTGGACCGAATCGTGGTACCCTCCTTCAAGACAATCAAATCCTGAGCCTGAGCAACTGAGCAGGACAGGATAAGAAGAAGAATAATAAAATTAATTAAAGATTTCATAGGCAGTTGGGTTGATAGTTAAATGAGCATTCTGCTCGAAATAAAAAGTTATTAAAAGGTCACGGCAAGATATAAGTTGTGACCATCTCATTCTCCTCGTATAATTTTTGTTTGTCCAGTAGCACCATGGCATTTCCCAATGCCAATGAATGCAGCATGGCCGAACTCTGCCCTCCCAACAGATGGATTTTCCCATCATTGAGTGCGGCCTTAAAATAGGTCGGACGATCTGATTTCATGGTGTATTCTTCAGCCAACGGCAGATTTACCTGGGTCAAACCAGTTGGCACCCCACCTGCCAGCTTCTGAAGAAGCGGTAACACATAGATGTAAAAGCAGGTCAGAGCTGAGGCCGGATTACCCGGTAAAGCGAAAACAAACGCCTGATCTCTTCTGCCAAAATACAAGGGCTTACCAGGCTTTTGTGCCACTTTATAAAAAAGCTCTGATACTCCATTTTCCTCAAGCGAGCGCTTCACATAGTCGTAATCTCCTACAGAGATCCCACCGGATAGGAGCAACACATCACATTGACCAAGTTGCTCTCCAATGGTCCATTTTATCTTATCAAAATCATCTTTGACTCTTATCTGTTCATCACAGATAAACCCAAGCTGTTGAGCTGCGGCAATCAGTGTAGCGCCATTGGATTCATAAATCTGACCATCATCCAAAGGCTCCCCGGGAGAAACCAACTCATTACCAGTTGTGATCATTCTAATGACCGGCTTCTCAAACACGTTGACCTCTGACAATCCTATGGAACTCAGTGTAGCTACCGTTGCCGGACTAATTTTCTGACCGGAACCAAATACCTCCTCATCCCTTTTTATTTCAGAGCCCTTAACTCTAATATTTTTCCCTCTGACCACATCATCCTTCACATTCAAAAGATGTCCTTTTATGGCTACCTTCTCCTGCATAATTACTGCGGTAGTATTTTCAGGGACCTTCCCTCCGGTAAAAATCCTCACAGCTTCTCCTTCTTTCAAACTAACAGCAGAAATGTCACCAGCCGCGACCTCACCGATCACTTCATAGGTTTCCTCATAGCCACATACAGCATACCCATCCATGGCAGAATTATCAAATGCAGGCAGATTCATCGATGACACGATGGGTTGAGACAAACAATACCCCAGGGCTTCAGCAACAGGACGTACGGAATTCTTAGTGCGAACATCCTGAGTTTTGACAATATTCTGAGCTTCAGTAATTGAAATCATTATCCTCCAATTGAAACCATCGATCGGTTTTTCTCAAAATGGCTTGATACCATTTTGTCCATTCCGTCTCGACTAT
Organism: Marinoscillum sp. MHG1-6; assembly: GCF_024714475.1. Lineage (GTDB taxonomy): Bacteria > Bacteroidota > Bacteroidia > Cytophagales > Cyclobacteriaceae > JAMZMI01. Next base: position 63,067 of record NZ_JAMZMI010000009.1, read on the forward strand.
ATTTTTTCTCTTTTATTGACTGAATGATCAAACCTTCAATCTGCGCTCCCTCACGGAAAGGAGTCAGCAAGTCCGTTTCCTTGGTGGCAAACAAACAATTCTTCATTTTACCATCTGCAGTCAAACGAATTCTGTTGCAATCATCACAAAAAGGATTGGTGATGGTACTGACCAAACCAAAACTCCCTTTAAATCCGGGTATGGCATAATTGCTTGATGTACTGTGAGCAGGGTTTTCAAGTACATCCAACCCTCCAAAATGTGTTTTGGCTACAGACAGTATTTCCTCCTCACTCACTCCTTTACTCCAATCCCATTTATTTCCTTTGAACGGCATAAATTCTATGAATTTGATCTGCACCTTACTATCCCGGGTGAGTTCAATGAAATCAATGATTTCTTTATCATTCACTCCTTTGATCAACACTACATTCAGCTTGATCTCAAATCCCCGCTTTAGGCCTTCCCGCACGTTGGCCATAATTCGGTCATAATAATCACGTTTGGTAATAAAAGCCATCCGTGTCTTATCCAGGCTATCCAGACTCACATTGATCGACTTCAACCCTACCTTCTCAAAAAGGTCATAGTATTGATCAAGCAATATCCCATTCGTGGTCAATTTCAACTTCACGCCCAGTTCCGCCAGGTTTTCCACCAAAAAACCAAAATTCTTTCTAATCAATGGTTCACCTCCAGTCAAACGGATGGTATCCACACCCATTGAAACGAAGATCTTGGATAAAGCTACAATCTCCTCCAGTTTCATCACATGAGGTTTGTCAGCCATCTCACTGCCTTCTTCCGGCATACAATAAAAACACCGCAGATTGCACCTGTCTGTTAGTGAAATCCTCAGGTAAGTGTGCTTTCTTCCAAACTGATCTATGATTTGTGACTCACTCAATCGTGCCTCCCTCCTTTTAATACATGAAATACATGGAACAATCCCGGCAAAATGGCGTCCATAGCCTCTGACGCGCCGGCCGTAGAGCCTGGAACTGCCAAAACAATATTGCCTTCCCTTACACCAGCCACAGACCTTGATAACATTGCGAACGGCATGCGGTCCTGTCCATAGCGACGCATGGTTTCTTCCACTCCCAGCAATCTGGTTTCAAGAAGGGACTCAACAGTATCAGGTGTTTTATCTCTTGGCCCAACTCCGGTACCTCCGGAAAAGATCAAAAGAGATGCCTCATTTTGAAGTACAAGCTTTTCAATTTGATCGGGTTCATCGGGAATGATAGTATAATCGATTTGCTCCATGCCAAACCCTTCCAGCCTGGCTTTGATAGCCTTACCTGCCCGATCTTCTTTTTCACCCTTTGATATCGTATCCGAGCAAACCACAATCTTAGCTGTTAATCCTTTAGTTCTCGGGCGATTGGAGGACTTCCCTCCTTTCTTCTCAAGTAATTTGATATAATGAATCTCAACTCCTTTATCAACTGGCTTGAGCATATCATACATGGTCAACGCCACCACGCTCGCACCGTGCATCGCTTCCACCTCTACTCCGGTTTTATAGATAGTCTTGACCGTCATCAAAATCTGAATTTCCAATCCATCTATCTTATATTCGATACCGGTAAATTCTATCGGTAAAGGATGACAGTCCGGAAGCAGGTCCGGTGTCTTTTTGACACCCAAAAACCCTGCAGCCTTCGCCATTTCAAATACATTCCCTTTCGGAATTTGATTGGCTTTGATCAGGTCAATAGTCTCCTGCTTGCTCACTTTGACCACGGCCTGAGCCGTTGCAGTCCTTAAGGTGGTAGATTTATGTGTTATGTCTATCATTTATTGACCTTCCACTGGTGGGTTTCGTCCTCAAATATTTCCTTTCCAAAAACAGGCACTTTGCTTTTGACCTCCTCCACCAGGTATCTACACGCCTCAAACGCATCATTCCTATGCGGAGAAGAAGTAAACACAAATAAGCATAATTCACCAGCCTTTACAGTACCCAGACTATGATATATGTGGGCGCATGTGAGATTAAACTTTTCAAAGGCGCTTTCCCGTATTTCATGAAAAGCTTCTTCTGCCATTTCTTCATAGGCCGTGTACTCAATGGCACCAACTATTTTACCGTCAACCTGATCAGCGCGAACCTGCCCAAGAAAAATATCATGTGCGCCAATATTCGTTTTCGACTGATGATTCGCAATGGAGTTTGCAATCTTTTCAGGGGATATAGGCCCCTGCACAAAAGTCTTCTTCCTTTTTTTATCACTCATTACATCAATTCTTTAACACCTCCCGGCAAATCCACCAGGTTAGTGTAACCATATTCATTAGATAGAAAGGCTATCGCTTGTCTACTTCTTATCCCTGATTGACAGCAAACGACCACCTTTCCTTGCCTGGGTACTTCTGCATGTCTGTTGATTAATTCTCTTAATGGGATCTCAATCACTTGTCCTGAATCTATCCGAGGTTGTTCAAAAGTCTCCCTAACATCGAGATAGATATCATCACGATCTATTTTGCAATAGGAAAGATTTTCTTTCAGTCCAGCCAATTTCACGTTCTCAATTACCTCTTCGTTCCGCTCAAACTCAATGATTTGGTCCTCACCGGTTAATGTGTCTATTAGCTTTAGCTTTCCTGAGAGTACATCACCCAGCTTTAAGATAATCTTCATGGCCTCAATGGCCTGTTGTACCCCTAGTAGTCCCGGAACGACTCCCAACACCCCCACCTCTTCACAAGTATCGGGGGTGTCATCTTCATCAGGGAACAAACATCTGTAACTAGGGCCACCTTGATAATTGAATACCGACAATTGTCCCTGAAATTTGTATACGGACGCAAATACCATCGGCTTATCTTCAAGAATGCAGGCATCATTGATCAGGTACTTTGTAGGTAGATTATCAGTCCCATCTATGACAAGATCTGCCTCTCTGACTAATTCAAGTGCATTCTCCTTGGTAAAAGGCCTGTTGATGGTTTGAATTTGAACATGAGGATTGAGAGCTCTCAACTTTTGAGCTGCTACACTCACCTTTGATTGTCCAATATCCTGAAGATTGAATAATATCTGTCTGTGCAGGTTTGATTCCGAAACCTCATCGTGATCAACAAGAGTCAGCTTCCCAATACCGGCAGCAACCAGGTACTGTGAAGCCGGGCACCCTAATCCTCCAATACCAACCATCAGGATATGAGCCTCGCTCAGAAGCTCCTGACCGGATGCTCCCACCTGATCTAGCGTGGTTTGCCTTTGATAGCGCTTTATTTCTTCCGGGGAAAACATTATTAGCCTCCTGCGAAAGGTGGTAAAAAAGCTACTTCGTCTCCTTCTTGTAAAACTTCCTTCGATCCGAGACACTTATTAATAGCTATCTGATATTTTATATCTCCCATACCCGGATAGCTTTTTTCACAATATGTCTTTAAGTCAGTCAGGTGATTACCCACTTCCTCAAAACTGATTTGTTCTATCTCCTTGCCCGTCTTCTCGGCTATCATTCCAAAATATTTCACACTCACAAAACCCATATCAGATTAATATTAATTTAACACTTGCCATCATGAGAACAAAAGAAAGGCACCATTTAAGCAGTTTCAAATCCCATTTAAAACTACCAAAATAAGCCCCTAAAAAGCCTCCAATCAATGCCACTGAGACATATGGCACCAGGTTCACTGTTTCAAAATTTCCGGATATACCCAGCCCTAAAAGTCCTGAGAACGAGTTGATCCATATAAACGCTGCGGAAACGGCAGCTGTTTCTTTGACATTCCCCCAACCCAGTAGCATAATGATGGGGCTTAGGATGATCCCTCCACCAATTCCAATAAGCCCGGAGAAAAAACCAATTCCGGCGCCTAATAATAATGCCGGTAACCACTGCACTTCTCTTTTCTCCTCCTTGTTCCCGAAAATTCCCGATAATCTCAACACTGCAAAAATTAGCAGTATCCCGAGGATACGCTTATACCATATTGGGTCAACAATCATCATACCGCCCACAAAGGCCATGGGCACAGAAGTAATAATAAATACTAACAGCAGCCTGAAATTGAAATGACCATTTCGGTAATATTGTACAAACGAGACTCCGGCAACGAATAAGTTCAATACCAGGGCAGATGGTTTCATTACTTCAGGCGCAAAACCATAGATAGCCATTAGCGCCAAATACCCACTTGCGCCTCCATGCCCTACTGCAGCATAAAGCCCAGCAACAAAAAATAGAATGAGAAAAAATTCGAAACCTACCTCCATATTGGGAATCAATCCTCTACTTTGTACTGTTAAGCGAATATACAGCCTTCGCTCAGGACATTAAATGAAAATACGTATTTTTACGTATAAATACTTAAAAATGCTCCCATCAAAGCCAAATTGTCTCAAATGTTCCAATAAGAGCTGCATCATGCACAAAAATAGCTCGAATGAGGAACTGCAACCATATCTAAATAAAAAGACCGTATTGGTTTGTAAAAAGGACCAGGACTTCATTCTGGAGGGAACGCCAGTAGTTGGTTTATACTTTGTCTATCAGGGCAAGGCAAAGATTGCCAAAACCGGGCTTATGGGTAAAGAGCAGATTATCCGGTTTGCCAAACCTGGTGAGATCGTTGGGCATAGAGGATTTGGCTATAGCCAGGAATATCAAATATCAGCAAAAGCGCTTGAGAGAACGGTTTTATGTAGTTTTTCCACTGAAGTAATCACCAAAGCCTTATTAACTGTACCTTCACTTACTTACGATCTGTTAACCTTTTATTCTGAAGAATTGAACAGAAGCGAAACGAAGGTTAAAAAATTCGCCCAGATGACCGTCAGGGAAAAGGTCATTGATGCCTTATTATATATCAATAGAAAATTCGGCCAATCGAAAGGCCTGCTCAACCTTCAGTTAACCAGAAAGGAAATTGCTGACTTTGCCGGGACTACAGAGGAGCAGGTCATCAGGGTACTGTCAAGTCTTAAAAAAGAAAAACTACTTAATACCGAAGGCAAGAAAATCGGTATTGAAAGAGTAGAACTACTGAGCAAAGAAATAGCAGATCACAATTATTTCATTGACAGTTAATAACTCATTATCAGATAGTTACAAACAATAAACCTGCCATAGCGCAGGTTTTTTTATGGTGTAAAAAGAGGTGCAGTTTCTAGTTTGATTCCTTGCAGAGAGCACATCTACGTACGTATGTTTGCTCCGTAATTACGTATTACTACTTAATTAAAAGATCTAAACTAACTACTAATTGCACTCAAGATGAAAAGATTTATCTACCTTTTTGCACTATTGGCCGGTCTGGTGACCTTCCAATCAAACGCACAGTTTAAACTAACTGGCGAGATCAGACCTAGAACTGAGGTCTACAATGGAAACAACTCTACTCTAGCTACTAAAGACCAGAGATGGGGAGTTGCTACTCAACAAAGAACAAGACTGAACTTTGTATACGAAGATGAAGGATTGAAATTCGTTTTCTCTCCTCAATTGATCCACTTCTGGGGACAAATGCCACAAGCTTATGACTTATTAGGTGATGGTGCTCCTGGAAGCCCTGAAGGAAACTTCTCTGTATTTGAAGCATACGGTGCTTACAAATTCAGCGATGCATTTACACTACAATTTGGACGTCAGGCTATCAGCTACGGCGATCAAAGATGGTTCGGTGCTCTTGGCTGGGCTGCTTCTGGAAGATCTCACGATGCTTTCGTTGGAAAATTCTCTCTTGGATCAGCTAAACTAGACGTTGGAGCTGCTTTAAACCAAACTAAGCACGTAAACGCACTAGATTCTGCTGCTATTTCTAACATCAGAGCTGGCTACAAAAGCTTACAATATGCATGGTTAACACTTCCTGCTGGAGATTTGAAAATCAACGCGATGGTAACGAACGTTACAGGCCTTAAAAGCCTTTCTAGCTCAGCCGTAAAATACAAGCAAACGACTACTGTAGGTCTCCTTCCTTCATACAGCACAGGAGATGTAGCGATCAATGCTTCTGCATACTATCAGACTGGTGAAAACCTTTCTTCTTACCTGTTAGCTGCCGATATCACTTACAAAGGATTAGGTCTGCCTATCACTTTAGGAGCTGACATCGTATCTGGTGACGACGAAGGAACTGCTGATAGCGAAACATGGCAACAGCCTTTCGGTACTAACCACAAATTCTATGGTTTCATGGACTTCTTCTACGTTGGAGAAACTCCTAAAATGGGATTGAACGACTTCTACATCAAGTCGGTAATCAAAACAGGCGAGAAAACTAAGCTTATCGCTTTTGTACACCAGTTCATGACTAACCAGTCATTCACTAATGGAGCTTCTGAAGAAATCAGCGGTAACCTTGGTACAGAAATCGACCTTGTTTACAACTACAATGTAGCAGCAGGTTTCAACATCAAAGTTGGATACTCTAAGCTATTTGCTGATGACAACTTCGAGTCATACAAGCCTGGTGACGCTAGCGCTGGAAACCAGTGGGGATGGGTTCAGCTTACTTTGACTCCTGGATTGATCAAGTAATTCAAACTCAAATAAACATTTAAATCAAATAAACATGATTTCAATCAAAAAACTTACCACCCACATTAGCCTCTTCGCCACGGCAGCTGTATTATTCAGCTGCGGTGGTGGGAGCTCAAAATCGACAGCCGAGACTGAAGCAGTAGAAGAGTCTTCTACCATTCAGTTGGAGATCGAAAAACCTCAGTTGACTTTCGGTTTCATCAAGCTGACAGATATGGCTCCTTTGGCAATCGCCAAAGAACTAGGCTTCTTTGAGGATGAAGGTTTGTTTGTAACAATAGAAGCTCAGTCAAACTGGAAAAACGTCCTTGACCGTGTAATTGACGGACAGTTGGACGGATCACACATGCTTGCTGGTCAGCCTATCGCTGCCGGAGCAGGTTTCGGTCGTCAGGCTGAATTGGTAACTCCTTTTTCTATGGACCTAAACGGAAACGGAATCACTGTTTCTAACGAAGTATGGTCTAAAATGAAGCCAAATGTTCCTGCTGATGGTGAAGGTAAGCCAGTTCACCCAATCAAAGCTGATGCGCTTGTTCCAGTAATTAAGGAGTACAAAGACGCAGGTAAGCCTTTCAAAATGGGTATGGTATTCCCGGTTTCTACTCACAACTATGAGATCAGATACTGGTTGGCAGCTGCCGGCGTAAATCCTGGTTACTACTCTGCTGACAATATCCAGGGACAAATTGATGCTGAGGTATTGCTTTCAGTAACTCCTCCACCACAAATGCCAGCTACTTTGGAAGCAGGTACTATCTACGGATATTGTGTGGGTGAGCCATGGAACCAACAAGCGGTATTTAAAGGTATCGGTGTACCGGTTACGACTAACTACGATGTTTGGAAAAACAACCCAGAGAAGGTGTTTGTAATGACTAAAAAATTCGTAGAGCAGTATCCTAACACAGCTGTAGCTGTAACAAAAGCGCTTATCAGAGCTGGTAAGTGGTTGGATACTCCTGGTAACAGACCGAAAGCGGTAGGTATCCTTTCTATGCCTGAGTATGTTGGTGCTGACTCTGTTGTAATTGCAAACTCTATGACCGGAACTTTCGAATTCGAAAAAGGTGATAAGAGATCAATGCCTGACTTCAACGTATTCTTCAGATACAATGCAACTTATCCATTCTACTCTGATGGAATCTGGTTCCTAACTCAAATGAGAAGATGGGGTCAAATTCCTGAAACTAAGCCTGCAGAATGGTATGGTGAAACTATCAAGGATATCTACAGACCTGATATCTGGACGAAGGCTGCTGAACTTCTTGTAGAAGAAGGTAACCTGGAAGCGTCTGACATTCCTCAGACAGATGGTTACAAAGCACCTACTTCTGACTTCATTGATGGTATTACTTATGATGGAAAAGATCCAATCGGATATATCAACAGCTTCCCTGTTGGTAACAAGGACTAGTTAGAAGGTTGGTTTGAGGGTTTCGGACAATTTGGTTCGGCCCTCTTACCACATTGAATACAAATGAAAAATAATACAATCCACCCCACCATTTCGATGGTAGTAAAAGACAAATGATAAAGAAATGAAAACGAAATCAATTAAAACACTCAAATTCTTAGGCCTGGGATTCCTGGAGCCTTTGATCAGAATGTTCAGCGGTGAAGAGCCGAAGAAAAACGCCTCGGTTTTCATCAAAAAGACATTATTTCCCATAGCCTCTATGGGACTCTTCCTGATAATCTGGCATTCAGGTGCTACTGCACTTTACAATAAGGAAGCCAACGAGCGGATCGAAAAAGCGAGAGTAGAGCAAGGTGAAGAAGCCGCTATCGCCATGGAAGAATGTATTAAAAGCGGAGATATCAGTTGTCAGCCAAACACACTGCCATCACCTGCACAGGTTTATGCAGCATACAAAACACTTTGGAATGACCACATTGAAATCTCTGACAAGAAAGACAAATTCGCACAGAAGACAGCTAAAACCAATGCTAAAAGAGCTGAAAAAGGACTGTCTCCTATTGAATATACCGGTCGTCCATCCTTTTTGGATCAGATCGGAACAAGCTTAAAAACTATTGCAGCCGGAGTATTGCTAGCCATCTTTATTGCTATTCCAATTGGAATCATCATTGGATTGAGTGATGTGCTGAGAAACTCTATGAACTGGTTGATACAAATCTTAAAACCTGTATCTCCAGTAGTATGGTTGCTATTGGTGTTCATGATCGTAAAGACACTCATCACAGATCCGGATTTGGATAAATCATTTATCATCTCTGCCATCAGCGTTGGATTGTGTGCGATGTGGGCTACCCTGATCAACACCAGTGTAGGTGTATCAACTGTAGACAAAGACTTCATCAATGTTTCAAAAGTATTGAAACTAAGCATTGGTCAAAACATATTCAAAATCGTACTTCCTGCTTCTTTCCCGTTGATCTTCACTGGATTGAGAATCACAGTTTCAGTTGCATGGATGGTATTGATTGCTATCGAGCTATTAGCTCAGAGTCCAGGCCTCGGATCTTTCGTATGGGAAGAATTCCAGAATGGTGCGAACGACTCGAATGCTAAAATTATCGTAGCCATGTTCGTGATCGGAATCATCGGATTCTTGCTTGACAGAATCATGCTTTCAGTTCAGAATTTCATGACCTTCAACAAAGCATAAGATGGCTCTACTCGAATTAAGAAACGTATCAAAATCTTACGGAGTAGGCTCCTCGAAAGTGGAGGTGTTGGATAACATCAACCTATCCGTAGAAGAAGGCGAGTTCCTTGCTATCGTGGGTTTCTCCGGTAGCGGTAAAACAACTTTGATCAATATGATCAACGGGTTGGATTTTCCGGATTCTGGTGAAGTGCTACTTCATGGTAAGCCAATCACCGGACCGGGACCAGACAGAGGGGTGATATTTCAGAATTACTCATTGCTCCCGTGGTTGTCTGTATATAAAAATGTAAAACTCTCAGTTGATGAGGTTTTCCCTAAGCTCTCCAGCAAGGAAAAGGACGCTCATATCCGCAAGTATGTGGAGATGGTAAACCTTAGCCACGCAATAGACAAAATGCCTTCTGAACTGTCAGGTGGTATGCGTCAAAGGGTATCTGTAGCCAGAGCTTTGGCTATGAACCCCGAAGTATTGCTAATGGATGAGCCATTAAGTGCATTGGATGCCTTAACAAGAGGAACACTTCAGGAAGAGATCGTTAAGATCTGGAGCCAGGATAAGAAAACAGCCATCCTAATCACCAATGATGTGGATGAAGGAATCATCATGGCAGACCGAATCATTCCTCTTACTCCGGGACCTAAAGCAACGCTTGGGCCAGAGTTTCAGGTGAATTTCGACCGTCCGAGAGATGTAACGGAGATCAACAAAGATCCGAATTACAAAAAACTAAGAAATAATGTCCTCGAATATCTGATTGAGGTTGGTGCAACCAGAAGACAAGTAAGCGATCAGAAATATATTCTTCCTGATTTAAAGCCGGTGATGCCGGGCCGGGTAGTGTTCGGTAAAAGGAAGAAGAAAGAAAAAGTGAAGTATTTCTAAAGCAAAAAAGACTTAGACGATGAATGCATTATTAGAAAAGCAAATACAAGTCATACCACACCTTGACGGGAAACCCGAAATGTTGGTATGCAAAGATATCAGAAAGGTCTACCCGACTCCTAAAGGAGACTATGTGGTATTGGATGACCTTCAACTCAGTATCAAACAAGGAGAATTTGTCTCTATCATTGGACACTCAGGATGTGGAAAGTCCACTCTACTTACCATGATCGCCGGACTCAATGAGATCAGCGGTGGTAATGTTATTGTGGATGGATCACCTATACGTGGAGCTGGTCCGGATAGAGCGGTAGTATTCCAGTCTCCGAGCTTACTTCCATGGCTAACTGCCTTGCAGAACGTAATGATTGGCGTAAAGCAGGTATTCCCTCATGCCTCTAAAGCTGAAAAGGAAGAAATCTGTAAGTACTACCTGGACAAAGTTGGTTTGGGTAATGATTTTCACAAGAAAGCTACTTCTCTGTCACAAGGAATGCAGCAAAGAGTGGGTATCGCCAGAGCATTTGCTCTGAAACCAAAAATCCTCCTGCTGGATGAGCCATTCGGAATGTTGGATTCCCTTACGAGAGGTGAACTACAAGATGTGCTTTTGGATGTATGGCAGAAAGAACAAATCACTGCTGTGGCCATCACGCATGATGTGGATGAGTCAATCTTCCTTGCTGACCGCGTGATCATGATGACCAGCGGACCATACGCTAAAATCGGAGACGAACTGGTTATTCCATTTGAGCGTCCAAGAAACAGAAAGGCTGTATTGGAGCATCCGGAATACTACGATTACAGAGGATATCTAATGAATTTCTTAAACCACTAACCTCAACAAGTAACTATGAGTGAGCTGAAGTACATAGGAATTGACTACAAGAAAGCGGATGTGAACGTGCGTGGATTATTCGCACTAAATCCAGCAGAAAGAGCCAATATGTACATTCAGCTTAAAGAATACTTCGGATTGCAGGAGGCATTGATCCTTTCCACCTGCAACAGAACTGAGGTTTATTATGTTCATAAAAAGGATATTGGAGAGCAGATTGTCGCTCTTCTTGTTTCCATTAAGGGTTTAGTCGCTTCAGACTACCTACCCTACTTCCACCTCAATACAGATGGTACGGAAGCTATCACCCACCTGTTCCGAATGGCTATTGGCCTGGAGTCACAGGTACTGGGAGACATTCAAATATTTGGTCAGGTTAAACAGGCGTACCAGGAAGCCGCTGATGCAGACATGGCAGAAGCCACACTGCATCGAGCGCTCCATACCTTGTTTTACACGCATAAACAGGTTTGTCAGGAGACAGCCTTTAAAACCGGAGCAGCTTCTACCTCCTACAATGCAGTCAAAATCCTAAAGGAGAATGACATTGCCTCCGGAGCCTCCGTATTGGTAGTTGGTGCAGGGAAAATCGGAAGTGATGTGTGTAAGAATCTTACAGATTTAGGATTCTCAAATGTCACCGTGACTAACCGAACCCAGCAACGAGCTGATAGCCTGGCGAAGGAGCTTAACTTAAAAACAACGCCCTACAAGACCCTTTACCATCAATTGACAGATTATTCTGTCATCATTGGTGCGGCCGGTAGTGATGAGCCGATCTTCAAAGAAAAACTAACAGGTGATAAATCAAATACAAGATTCTTTATTCTGGATCTCTGCGCACCTAACAGCTTTTCTGATCTGTTTATCATGCATCATGGCGCTCAATATTACAACATTGATCGTATCGGGAGCTTACAGGAGGAAACGATCATGACAAGGAGTCTTGAAGTTCCGAAAGTGGAGCAAATCATTGAGGCGACCATTAGGGAATGGAAGGAATGGGTGGAAGAATATGGTCAAACAAGAGAGATCAAAAAATTCAAAAAGACGCTCGACGAAATCCGTCAGCAATGTCTGGCTGAATACATGAAGAAGACCGATGAGGCCCATCATGGCCTGATTGAGCAAGTTGCAGAGTCACTGATCAATAAAATTGTCAAAATCCCTGCTGTTCAGATCAAAACGGCTTGCCAGAGAGATCGTGCAGAGGAGCTGGGTTCTATACTCAACGAACTATTTAATCTCGAATATCCAAAAAAATCTAAATCTAAATCTAAATCAAATCAACTATGAGCATTTTCAAATCACTCTTTAAGAAGAAAGAGGAAGGTCCAATTTCTTCAAAACAAAAGGAACTTGTACAAAGTACTTTTGCGCAGGTAGCACCTATCGCTGAGACTGCAGCAGACATCTTTTACAATAAACTTTTCGAATTGGACCCGGCTTTAAAGCCACTTTTTAAAGGCGACATCAAGGATCAAGGTAAAAAACTCATGACTATGCTAGCAGCAGCTGTTAAGGGCCTGGATGACTTAGGAAGCCTTGTACCAGTAGTGCAGGACCTTGGTAAAAGACACGTAGGATACGGCGTTACCGACGAGCACTATGACACTGTTGCGGCAGCTCTATTGTATACCCTGGAGACGGGACTTGGAGACAACTGGAATGATGAGGTAAAAGATGCCTGGGTAGCAGTGTACACCGTACTTGCAACAACAATGAAAGACGCTGCCAAAGCAGCATAATGTACCATCTAAACCTATACTAACCATGAAAACTCTAAGTAAAAGGACTAAACTTACTTATTTCGGTGGCCTGCTATTGGCTGCCATGAGCTGTACACCTCTTCCAGAGGAAACAGCGAGTGAAGCTTCAGACAAGATGTATTCAATCGAAGAAGCATTCGAAATTGTTGCAGCGGAGAATGACGTTGCACGTACTCTATACACTAAAGCAATTGTAGGAGCCGGAAAGAAACAAGGACTTAAGTTCCACGAAGACTGGGAAAAAGACGAAGTTGAAGCTGGGCCACTTCCTGCATTGTTTTTAAGAGGAATTGCCGGAGATATCCGAAAAAAAGGTGAAGTGCCTCTAGGCCTTTTCCTTGGATCCGACTTCCCGGTAAGAAAGTCCAACAAATTTGTTGGTAAGCAGGCAGAATTGTTTGCTGCTATCAGAGAAGACGGTAAGCCGAAATACTTCTATGATGAAGAAAATCAGCTTTACACTGCTATGTTCCCTGATTTTGCAGCAGCTGCACCTTGTGTGAACTGCCACAATGAACACCCTGAAACTACCAAAACAGATTGGGCTTTGGGTGATATCATGGGTGCTACCACCTGGACTTATCCTAGTGACTCTGTTTCTTTCGATGAACTACAAGGTATCATCATGGCTTACAGAGACGGAGCCGCAGCTACCTTCCAGACTTATCTGGACAAAGCTGCAGGTTTCAAAGAAAGCGATGTTCCTGCAGTGGGCGCAACATGGCCTGTTGGTGGATATTCGCTACCTACCCCTGATGTGTTTCTTGATAGCGTAAATGAATTGGCTTCTGAGAAAACACTTAAGGGAATCCTAAAGATCTAAAGTTTTTCATTTGTCTAAGTTGATTGACGCACGCTCTTAGCTCTCGAGCGGAGCGTGCTCAATCTCTTTCAAAACCTCTAACTACAACCAACCTATGGGAAGGATAGCCTTTATCATAACTGGTGGCATCTTATTCACATTATTTATTCTTCAAGATGCTCTCGACTGGCATTGGGAAGCCCTTCACACCTTACAAGATGACCAAATGTATCGTCGTTGGTCGGGTCTTGGATTATCCCTTATTATCTTATTCCAGTGGACATTAAGCCTGGTCAGAACAAGGCCAAAATGGGAAGACCTAAGTCTTACATTCTATAATATCCACAACTGGGTGGGTGCCTTTACTCCCCTACTCTTTTACATCCATAGCATGGAGCTCGGGTTCGCCTATCTCTTTGTTTTGAGCATCACGTTTTTTGGAAACTTCCTCATGGGAATGTTCAACCTGGATGTTATCAAAAACAAGTCACAGCTCGTATTTCAGGGTTGGATGATCCTTCATGTGGCATGTTCGTTCTTCATTACATTTTTAACTATATACCACATCTACGTGGTATTCTACTACGAATAGAAAAATGGGAAAAGCTGTATCACTAAAAATTAAGAAGGTTATTAAGGTTACAGATGATGCGGTCAGCATTCACTTTAAGCAACCCTTCTTCAAAAAAATTAAATATACTCCGGGGCAGTTCCTCACCCTGCTGGTCAATATTGACAAGGAAGTAGTGCGAAGATGCTACTCCCTGAATAGTGCCCCCGATGTAGACGACTACGTAAGTGTTACAGTAAAAAGGATTAAAGACGGTAGAGTCTCTAATCACCTGTTCAACAACATTAAAGAAGGAGATAAAATGAAAGTGCTCCTTCCGATGGGAAATTTCACGATCATCCCTGATAAAAATAAGAGACGTCATATTGTTCTTTTCGGAGCAGGAAGTGGCATCACCCCATTGATCTCCATCCTAAAATCAATTATCAATAAGGAACCTTCAAGTATCGTTTCCCTGATCTATGGAAACAGAGATGTTGAATCCATCATTTTTAATGATGAACTCAACGAGTACAAAGAGAAGTATCCTAACAGAGTCAACTTACTACACATCCTGGAAAACCCGGGTGATTTTGAGGATTGCTATAAAGGTCGTGTGGAAAGAACTCAGGTGCCGGGCCTATTAAGGCAACTACCTAATCTTCCTGATAGCGATACCGAATACTATATATGCGGTCCTTCAGGGATGATGATCGAGGCGGAAGAAGGACTAAAACTGAGTGGAGCTCCTGCAGACAAAATCAATATTGAGAAATTCTCGGCTCCTCCTCCAAGTGCTGAAGAAACAAAAGCTGCTGGTCCAATGCTCCAAAACCGTGAGGTGACCCTCAAGCTTAAAGGAAAGACTCACGAAATTCCGGTTAAGGCAGGCACTACCATATTAGATGCCGCCCTTGACGAGAAAATAAAAGTGCCCTATGTATGTATGGATGGTATCTGCGGAACATGTAGAGCTACATGTACTTCAGGTGAAGTATTCATGAGAAAAGGTCATATACTGACAGATAAGGAGGTAGAAGAAAAAGTGATCTTACCATGCATTTGCAAGCCTGTGAGCAATAATGTTGTAGTAGAATTTCATTAATATCTATGATTGGGGACTGGGGGCATTTTTCGGTTGTACTGGCTTTTGTAGCAATCCTGCTATCAACCGTTTCCTATGCCTTCGCGGGAAACCAGTCTTCGCCTTCCAACAGGAAGGAATGGATACGATTTGCTCATGCAAATTTCATGGTCCACGGACTAGCTGTACTTTCAACAGTGGCGACGCTTTTCCTGATCATATACAATCACCATTACGAATATCAATACGCCTGGAAGCATTCTTCAAATGATCTCCCACTTCATTTTATTGTATCATGCTTTTGGGAAGGTCAGGAAGGCAGTTTTCTTTTATGGATATTCTGGAATGCAATCATTGGGACGATATTAATCAAAAGCAAGAGCGGTCGAAATGCACCTACCATGGCTGTTTTTTCATGTGTACAGCTCTTTTTGGTTTCGATGATTCTGGGCTCCTATTTCGATGAGATTCGAATTGGTAGCTCTCCATTCATATTACTCAGAGATGCCATTCAGGCAGATATTTTTAAGGTCAACCCGAACTTTGTCCCATTGGACGGCTCAGGACTGAATCCCCTCCTACAAAACATCTGGATGGCTATTCACCCTCCTGTGGTGTTTTTGAGTTTTGCAATGGCTGGTGTTCCATTTGCGATTTCTTTGGGAAACCTCTGGAGTGGTAATTTGTCCAATTACACCAGGGATGTTTCTCATTGGGTACTGGCATGTGTAGGTATCATGGGAATTGGCATTATGATGGGTGCCTACTGGGCTTATGAAACGTTGAATTTTGGAGGCTACTGGAACTGGGATCCGGTAGAAAATGCAATTTTCATTCCATGGCTCATTCTCATGGCAGCCTGCCATGGACTGGTGCTTTATAGAAGAAAACAAAAAGGAATGGCCCTTACCATGTGCCTGATCATCTCAGGTTTCATTCTGGTGCTTTATTCCACCTTTCTTACCAGAAGTGGTATTCTGGGAAATGCTTCAGTCCACTCCTTTACCGACCTGGGTTTATCCGGTCAACTGTTGTTATTCCTGCTCTTTTTCATTGCTATCTCCATAGCACTGGTGGTATACCGTAGAAACACCATTGGTGAATCGGAGTCTAACCCCCAGGTACTTTCTCTGGAATTCTGGATGTTAGTCGGTATCTGCATATTTTGTCTCGCAGCATTTCAGGTTTTGCTGCCAACCTCGATTCCGGTTCTTAACACCATACTTTCGAACATCGGAATCGATAAAAGTTTTGCTCCGCCGGCAGATCAAATTGCCTTCTATAGCAAATTCCAGATTTGGTTTGCAGTAGGATTTGCTCTTCTGGCCAGCCTGGGACAGCTTTTCTACTGGAAGAAAATACAAAAAATGAGCACCCTGGAAAATGAGGTCCTTATTCCTCTGACCATCGCGCTCATTCTTGCCTCGGGCATCATTTATTTCGGTGGCACCTCGAAAATTAGTTACATGTGTCTGATCACGGCGGCAATCTACCTTTTCATTGTGAGCGGCCGACTATTATTCAACCTGATCAAAAGCATCAAAAGAACATCCATTGGAGGATTACTGGCACATTTAGGAATGGCTCTGATGCTGATCGGATTCGTATATAGTGCCGGGCATCAGAAAATCTTAAGCCAAAACCTGACGATCAATTCCCCGCAAAGTAACCTCCCGGCACATACGGTACAGGAGAACCTCTTATTGAACGCACAACTGCCCAAGAGCAACGAAGGCCTCACCTTCACCTTTCTGGGTTCATTGAATGAAAGCATTGAAACCGGCGAAAGGATCCCCTCAACTTTATTTATGGATGGTTTTGAGGCCTCTCAAAAACTGATCAAATCCACTGCCAAACTTGGTGATGGAGAATGGCTGGATGAAGGAGATACGCTTTTGGTTGATACGGAAAATACCTTCTATCGAATTGGCATAAAGACCGAAGATGGAAAAAGTTTTACTGTAGAGCCTCGCATGCAAAACAACCCTTCCATGGGGTATGTCGCCTCTCCATTTATTCTAAGCTCCTTTAGCAGAGATATTTATACTCATGTCACCAACTTTCCGGACCCGGAGAAAGTGAAATGGGATGAGCCGGCAAAAACAAAAGTACAAATGGGACAAATCGTCGAATTGAAAGGATTACGTTTTGTACTTGAAAAGATAGATATCAACCCTAATCCAGTGGGCATTCCTAATCAGGCCAATGACATCCCATTGGAAGCCTCTATACGAATCCTCGATCAGGACAGATCATACCTTGCTCACCCTATTTATCACATTGACCAAAAAAATCATGTTCGGGTATTCCCTGATGAAATCGATGCACTTGGTGTCAAGGTTATGTTGACCAAAATTGACCCTCAAAACCAGCTTTATGATCTTACGGTGATCACCTCTCAAAGAGACTGGATCACCATTAAATGCATCGAAATGCCTTTTATCAGCCTGGTATGGCTTGGAACCATTATACTTTCGATGGGCATAGGTGTGGCTTTTTATTTCCGCTATCAGGAAGCAAAAAGTCAACCCGTAGCCCAAAATGATGAGGCAGATATCGAGGAGCTTTTGACCATCATCAACCCCGGCGCGACCGTCAACCTATAATAAATTAGAGCAAATGAAAATCAGCAGAAAAAGAAAAAGACAGTGGATTGGATTTGGAGTGGGTCTGTTTGTAACTACAGCAACATATACCATTCTAAGTCTACCTAGCAACGATGACATGTTATCTCTGGGACCAATGAACACAGGTCACGAGGATTTAACGTGTGAATCCTGCCACACTCCGGCTAAAGGAAATGTTTTCCAACAGGCTCAGGCAAATCTTCTCTTCTCTATTGGACTGCGCAGCAAGGAAGCTGATTTTGGAACTGAAAACGTGGATACCGAAAAGTGTCTGGAGTGTCATGACAGAGATAATGATCGACATCCGCTTCACAGATTCAAAGAACCACGATTTTCAGCTGCACGTAAAGACCTGGGACATGAAGGTCAGGTGGAATGCGAATCCTGCCACAAGGAGCACAATGGGGTCCGCGTAACACAAACAAACATTGGCTACTGCCAAAACTGTCACGAGGAAACAGTGCTCAACAATGATCCCCTGGAGATCAGCCACGAAGAGTTAATTGACAGGGGCATGTGGGAAACCTGTCTCCAATGTCATGACTTTCATGGAAACCATATCTTCCATGCGGCGGAATCTATGAATGACACTATACCCGTAGCTATTGTCAGGGAATATTTTGAAGGCGGTGAGACACCTTATTCAGAAATTAAGAAATACTATCCTCTGACCGAAGAAGACTGGAATAGTGGAATGAGGGGAGCCAAAAAATAACTTTCTACCTCTTACCAGTCGAGGCCTTTACCACCCGCTTAAATACTTTACTTTATTTTAATAGAATAAGGAAAGACTGTTTAGTAAATTCATTGACCAAACGGTATTTATGAGTTAAATGCCGTCTGATATTTTTGGTTTGACCCAAACTAAATGACCGATGAATTCCAGGTTTTCCGACCTCAATGAACATAAACCGCGTCATGTAGCTAACCAGCTCATCGTTGAAAATACCTTTGAAATAACCTGCATCATTCTTTCTATTGTAGTGATGTGCGGCTGGTTCCTGAACATAGAGCCTGTTCTCAGTATCGTCCCAGGGAGCCCAACGATGAAATTCAATACCGCCCTGATATTTTTTATTTCAGGGCTTCACCTCAGGTTCATTAATAAGAATGAACCTATCTACGTAATAGCACGGGTCATTTCTGTCGTAACCATCATCCTGATTGGCCTTATCACCATATTGGAATATATTCAGTGGATTCCCTTTTCTATTGACAATCTATTTGTGGTTGACACGCTTTCCGATTCCAATCCTGGCAGAATGTCTCCTGCAACTGCGATATGCGGGGTATTACTTGGCTTAGGGTTCATCTTCTTTCATGCCAAAAGCAGATGGGGCAACTTCATTGGCAGGTACTCTCTGAAACTAGTTGGGTCGATCTCGCTGATCGCTGCTATAGCCTTTATCCTGCTTATTCCGTCGGAAAATAAGACTTCGTTTTTTCAAACAATGGCCATTCATACCTCTGTGCTATATATGCTATTTGCCATTTTGGTGCTCCTAAAAAACCCCGAATCTGATTTAAGTAAAATGGTGATGGGACAACACGCCGGGAATCGAATTATTAGAAAACTATTACCTGTTGTCATTATTTTCCCAATTGTCATGAGTTATCTGCTGATTATGGTCATCAACGAAAATATTGTCAGCATAGATTTTGGCGTCATCTCTTTTGCAGTGCTTTTCATTCCTACCAGCATTATCTACATCGCATACATCGCCAATGACCTGAACAAGGCAGATATCGAAAAGGAGATACTGCAGCATGATTTAAAAACAAGAAATCAGGATCTCGAACAATTCAAAAACGGGTTAGATCAGGTAGCAATTGTCGCCATCACAGATGCCCGCGGAGTAATCACTTATGTCAATCAACAATTTTGTGAAATATCTCAATACACTGAAGAGGAACTGATTGGCAATACTCATGCGCTCATCAATGCAGGCTATCACAGCAAAGAGTTTTTCGCCAATATGTGGCGAACCATCGCTTCAGGGACCATCTGGTCAGACGAGATTAAAAACAAAGCCAAGGACGGATCATACTACTGGGTTTATACCGCAATTGTGCCTTTCACAGACGAAAAGGGCCGTATAGTCGAATACCTGGCCATCAGACAGGATATTACTCAAAGAAAGGAAGCGGAGGAATTACTGAAATCCGAATTTGTACAGAAGCTACAGTATAAGAACAAGGAATTAGAGCAGTTTGCATATGTAGCAAGTCACGACTTACAAGAGCCATTACGCACAATCACAAGCTTTACTGATATACTGGCTAAAAAGTATAAGAGTGACCTTGATGAATTGGGACAAAAAAGCATGGGATATATTCAGGAAGCTACCCACCGAATGAGCGCTCTGATAAAGAGCCTGCTTGACTATAGTCGATTAGACAAATACCAGGAAATATCTACGATTGATTGCAATAAGCTGTTAGAGGATGTGAAAAATGATTTAGCCAAACGGATTTCAGATTCCAAAGCACAAATATCAAATGACCCCTTACCTACCCTGAACGGCTATGAAACCCCTCTAAGGCTTTTATTTCAAAATCTGATTGCCAACGCAATCAAATTCCAAAAAGCCGGAGTCACTCCTGAGATACATTTATCGGTAATCAAAAAGAGAAGAATGTGGGAGTTTTCGGTAAAAGACAATGGAATTGGAATTGATGATGAGCATCAGGAAAAAATATTTGTGATATTCCAAAGGCTACACAGCAAAAGTGAATTCGATGGTACAGGCATTGGCCTTTCACATTGCAGGAAGATTGTCGATTTACATGGTGGCTCAATATGGGTTTCTTCCAAAGTGGGTGAAGGAAGTACTTTTTATTTCACCATTCCTTTTAAAACAAGCCCGCTACATTGATTAAGTCTGTCAGCCACGCCTAGGAAGTTGCAATACGATCAACTGACTCGCGCAGCCTGTCTAGCGATTCTATTGGTTTTTGAATGTAATCGTGAACTCCAAGTGCATCAGCTTCCTCCTGATAAGCCATGCTATTGGATATGACTATGATTTTTGATTTAGGGTGAACTACTTTCAGTATATCAAGGCCGGTAAGAATATCAACCTCCATATCTAAAAAGATAATATCAGGCTTAAGCCTTTCTATTCCGGTAGCTGCTGAAATTGTCCTTCCGTAGGACTCAAGAAATTCCAGATCATCAAAAAAACTCAATTGGTGTTTAAGCAAAGTCACAAAAGCCTCATCATCATCTACAATTACATAAGTGTACTTCATATTATTTGATATTGCCTAGTTCAACCATGATAAGTTCACTATAACTTTTGATTTGCTTAAGCTTTTCAAGATGGCCAAAGAATTTGTTGGTATTTGCAGAAAGATCGGATAAAAAAATTTGAAACTCTTTACAGTGAAAAAGTTTATTCAAGGCCTGAATTTTGTGAACTGACCTTTTAAATAAAGCCTCATCACTCCTCAAAAATGCAGCTTCCGCATTATTAACAAACTCGCGATAGTTCTTTAAGCACAAAGTACTAAACGTTACCTTGAACTCATCATTTCCTCTTGCCTGTGCAATCACTATCTGGCTAATCTGATTTACCTCCATTATTTTATTGAAATAGTTAACTCAGAATAACTTCATATAAATTAATGAAGTATTTCAAAAAATAAGACAGTATTGAAAGAATATATTTAAATTCTGTAAAGCCTGTAACGGTTTTATTAAATGCTAAAACAATATTCCCAAAATGAAACAGAAGCTTAATTGTGTCCTGCTAATAGATGATGATGAAGCAACTAATTTTCTTCATGAATTACTCATCTCGGAATGTGAAATAACGAACAAAATTATCAAAGCTGAGAATGGTGTTGAAGCACTGGATTATTTAACCAACAAGGTCAACGGCAGATACCCAAAACCTGATCTCATTTTTGTGGATATTAACATGCCTTTAATGAATGGGTGGGGCTTTCTTGAGGAATACGAAAAGCTGGAACTCACTCAAAAGGGTAGAATTGTGGTGGTTATGCTCACTACATCGCTTAACCCTGAGGATAAGGACAAAGCACAGGAAATTTTAGCCATCAGAGACTATAAAAGTAAGCCCTTAACAGTAGATATGCTCAACGAAATTCTGCAAACACATTTTAAGGAGTGGCTATAAAAATGAGGATAAAAGAGGTACACAATCCCCTTTTTCTATATACGTTTTTCAGCTACTTTAAGTATTGTTGATTCTATTTCCTTTGGATTAAATGGTTTTTGAAAGAATGCGTAAATAATATTATCCTCCATTGCACGCTGTACTTGATCATCATACCCATAACCTGTAAGAATACAATAATAAATATCGTTGTACTTGGCTTGAGCCTTTCTTACAAATTCAACCCCATTCATTACCGGCATTCTCATATCACTTAAGACCACAATGATTTCATTATGATGCCTGTCGAGTTCATTAAAGGCCGAAATCGGCGAAATGGAAGTAATGACATGGAATTTTCTATCAAAATTGGCTTTGAAGACTACTAAATTATCTTTTTCGTCATCCACATATAAAATGGTAATTCTGTTTCGCTGATTCATAACTCCTATTCTTTTACACTTGAAAATTTAATCGAGAAATCAGTTCCTTCACCCACTATAGATTGCACATCAATCTCACCATTCAGCTCCTGAATTATGGAAAAGGTAATAAAAAGCCCCAACCCTGTTCCTTCTCCAGGATTTTTGGTTGTGAAGAAAGGATCCGCAATCCGACCGAGATATTCATTTGGAATTCCTGAACCATTATCTTTAAAACTAACAATCACACCGTTAGGTTCCTCTCTGGTCGTTATGGTAATCCTGCCTTCCTTACCTGCATCTATGGCCTGCTCTGCATTTGACAGAATATTTAGAAAGGCCTGGTGCATCCTTCCCTCATTTCCGATGATAACCGGGTTGTTTGGGCTATAATTTCTAATTATTTCAACCCTGCCTTTCATTTTAGACTTAAGTATGATCAGACAGTTTTCAATGATGTCATGAATATCACATTTTTCATTGTCCGCTTTTACCTGTCTACTAAAATGACTCAGGCTTTTCACAATGCGGCTTGCTCGTTGGACACCATCATTAATAATATCAAGAAGTGGCTGAAATCGCTGCTCATCATAGCGCTCTTTTCTTTTCAACTCTTCCATCAACCCATAAGTACCATTCTGAATAAAGTTCAGAGGATTATTAATTTCGTGCCCGACCCCGGCAGCAAGGACTCCCAACGAGGCCATTTTTTCAGATTGGATGAGTTGAGTTTGTGTCTTTTTCAAATCAACCAGCGTTTGTTCAAGTTCTGCATTGGTTCGTTGAAGACTTTCATTCTTTAGTAGCAGTTCCTTTGTACGTTCAGTAACAATTCTCTCCAGATTCTCATTCTGTTTTTGAAGCTGGGACTGAGCATTCTTCAACTCCGTAATGTCATCCAGAAAAAAAGAAACACCAATGATTTTATCATCATTTATCACTGGATTTAAACTGAATTGAAAATAATAATTTTGGGCTCCTCCTTTGACTTTTAGGGTATCCCTTATTGGATTTCCTTCCAGGGCCTGATCAAGCATTTTGGATAACATCGCCTCTCTTGGACTTATGTTTTTACCCCATATATCCTTATCATTCTCAAGATCAAATCCATAACTGGATCTCACGTATTCCCTAAAAGCTGCATTTGCCTCCACCAGTTTTTTATTCACATCAAAAAGCCCAATCATACTGTCGGTGCTAGCCATAATAGCCTTCAGGTTGGCTTCTCGCTCCTGAATGATACTCTCAGCTTCCTTGCGACCGGTAATATCAATAATTACCCCTTCAATCAGGGTTAGCTTGTCATCTTCAAAAATACCCTGACCATGCTCGTCTACCCATACCCAGGATTTCTTATGAGCTGGTTTTATCCGATATGTCAGGTGAAATGGTTCCTTTCGCTTGATGGCCTCAGCAAACGTTTCGAAAATGTAAGCTTTATCATCAGGATGATAAAGGTCTGTCATATTTATCGAGTCCTTGAAAAACTCTTCCCGTCTATAACCGGTGAGGTTTTCAATTTCCTGATTCAAATAAAGCATGCTGTAGGTCTTATCATTACGACACAGATAAATCACACCAGGCATGTTATCTGCAATTCCGCGAAAACGAGCATGACTTTCACGTAGCGCCAACTCGATCCTTTTTAGCTCCGTAATATCTCTGGAGCTCGACAACAAGAGCAGAATCTTCCCATCTTCTCCTCTGACACAATCTGTAAAAGCCTCCATCCAAACATAATGTCCATCTTTATGCCTTAACCGATAGTGAACATTTTTGGCTTCACGTCCTTCAAATATCAGCCTTCTGGCTGCCAATCTGATGCGATCTATATCATCAGGATGTATGTATTCGATCGGGTTCTTACCGACCAATTCCGAAGAAGCATAACCCAGTATCGCTCCTGAGTTTGGTGAAACCTCCTTGAAAATCCCATCTACATCATGAATAGCTACAAATTCACGACTTGTCATAGTCATGTACTCGTACTTGGCTTCAATCTCGTAATAAGCCTTTTCCATTTTAAATTTTTCGGTGAGATCAATTCCCTGGATCACATGGCAGGTCATTTTGGATTGGGAATTTTGAAAGGAGTTAAAACGGTATTCCATGATATTTCCATCATGGCTTTGCTCCTGAATAGACCTCATTTCGTCGCAAGAACTATCTCGTATCAACCTCTTTATACTCTGGGCTAAATGGACACCAACAAGATCAGAAAAAGGTCGACCTATCAGACCGTCTTTATCAATTTCACTTCCTGCGACATGAACAATCCTCATCAACTCATCAAGAAGACAAACAAAATCGCTCTTTGGCCTATTCTGGCCACTTTGCGCCTCCTTGTTGTAAATGACGATTGTATTACCGTCAAATGAATAGCTATATAATTCCGAAAGGGCATAGACTTTCCCTTCTTCAATCAGTTGATCTTCCGATACCCAAACCAGCGAGTACGGTGTCTCATTGGTGACAAATTCAGCCAATTGACCTAATAATGAGTCAGATAAATCCGTAATGATGTAGGAGATGGAAGGGTTATGGTTCAATAGAATACCTGAAATATCAGATAACAAACAACCTTTTCCATCCACGAGTAGTACACCCATGATCAGATTAAAGAGTAATTAACATAGCTGATATTAAGTTAGGTATAAATTTGCTGCCACAGAAATTTCGCCTTGAATTAACCTCAAAACCCCTTATCAGAATACAAGTACTCATTAAGTAATTGGTTTAGTTTCTTTTAAATTAATTCTACGTATTAATACGTATTTGTAAGAAATTATACGTAGTTTTGATCCACGATTACGTAAAGACAAATGAAAATGAGTGCGAAAGCTGAAAAAATTCAATTATTCAACCTAAGTACCATCAATATGAGGGTATTCCATTTGACATGGTTATCCTTCTTCTTATGCTTCTTTGGATGGTTCGGAATTGCCCCTATGCTCTCTATCGTAAGAGAGGATTTGGGTATCACAACAGATCAAATTGTAAACACCAACATGATTGCTGTCGCATCAACAGTAGTGATGAGATTGGTCATTGGTTGGTTGTGCGACCGTATCGGTCCGAGAATTACTTACACCTGGTTATTGATACTTGGTTCTATTCCGGTTATGCTCATCGGGCTTTCAAATAGCTACGAACAGTTTTTGATTGCCAGAATGTTCATCGGAGCTATTGGAGCTGCCTTTGTAATCACACAATTTCACACCTCGGTAATGTTTGCCCCAAAAATTGTTGGGACAGCCAATGCAACAACAGCAGGATGGGGAAATTTAGGTGGTGGAGTAACTCAGCAGGTTATGCCATTCATATTTGCAGCTACACTTGCATGGTTTGGTAGTGAACACCTTGCCTGGAGATACGCTATGATTGGCCCGGGTATCCTCCTATTTATAATGGGTATCCTGTATTACAACTTCACAAAAGATACACCTGAAGGAAACTATAAAGATTTAACTGACGGAACCAACCGCAAGAAATCTGCTAATGGTTCATTCCTTGAGGCTGTTAAAGATTACCGTGTTTGGATCTTATTCTTAATCTACGGTGCATGTTTTGGAGTAGAACTTATCGTGAACTCAAAAGCAGCACTTTATTTCACTGACTATTTTGACATGGACCTCAAAACAGCCGGATTAATAGCTGGTCTTTTTGGAATGATGAACCTGTTCGCAAGATCTCTCGGAGGTTTCATGGGTGACCGTTTCGGAAAATTTATGGGGCTTGTAGGGCGTGTAAGATGGTTGTTCGTAGCCTTACTTTGTGAAGGTGCGGCACTTATCCTATTCTCCAGAATGGATACCATCCCATTGATTATTGGGTCGATTATGATATTCAGTCTATTTGTTCAAATGAGTGAAGGAGCTACTTATAGCGTGGTGCCATTCATCAACAAAAAGGCTTTAGGAGCTGTTTCCGGAATTGTTGGAGCGGGCGGTAACGCCGGTGCTGTGGCAGGAATGCTTCTTTTCAAAAAGCAGCTTACCGGACTAGAATGGACTGAATCATTTCTATACCTTGGATTTATTGTCGCTGGCGTTTCATTAGTAACATTCCTGATCAAATTCCCTAAATCAGCAGAGGAAGAAGAGCCGATGGAAGAAACTAAAGAAAAACAAGAGTCTGTTTCTAAAGAGGTTGAGCCTGAAGAGGCTGAATTGGAACTGGCTTAACTGATCATTTACGGAATAGAAAAAGGACACTAAAAAATACACTATGCCACAAAAATGGGGAGAGACTCATAAGACTATTTGCTCCTATTGCGGAGTTGGCTGTGGTATTGAGGTCAAAAAGAGTGATAAGGGTCGTCTGTCACTGAAGGGAGATGAGGAATACCCGGTAAACAAAGGAATGCTTTGTTCAAAGGGTATGAACCTTCACTATACTGTGATGGACCAAACGGACAGGTTGTTGCATCCTCAGATGAGATGGAGCAAAAACCATCCTATGGAACAGGTATCCTGGGATGCAGCCATTAAGCGTGCTGCTGCCGTATTTAAAACCTTTATCGATCAGCATGGCCCTGATAGCGTTGGACTGTATGTATCAGGCCAATGCCTTACAGAAGAGTATTACCTGGCAAATAAGCTTGTTAAAGGCTTTTTTGGAACCAATAACATTGACACCAACTCACGACTGTGCATGAGTTCTGCCGTGGTTGGTTATAAAGAAACACTCGGAGACGATGCGGTTCCGATCGCATATGAGGATATAGAGCAATCAGACTGTATTCTTATTGCAGGAGCGAACCCGGCCTGGTGCCACCCTATCCTATTCCGTAGAATAGAAAAGTATAAGGCTGAAAATCCCGATTTAAAGATCATTGTAGTAGATCCTAGGGTTACGGATTCATGTGCTTTGGCTGACCTGCATTTGCAGGTCAAGCCAGGTACTGACACGGTTCTATTCCATGCCATAGCACGTTACCTGATTGATCATGGATTGATCGACGAGGCTTTCATCAGAGAGCATACGTCGGGATTTGAAGAATTAACAAAAGAACTAAAATCAAAGACGCTTAAAGAATCCGCTGCTATTTGCGATGTGCCTGCAGATGCTATTATCAAGGCAGCCAGATTCATAGGGCAGTCAAAAGGATTCATCACCATGTGGGCGATGGGTCTGAACCAAAGTACTGCCGGAGTTAATCAAAACCTTGCATTACTTAATCTTAACCTCATTACCGGACAAATCGGAAAACCGGGTGCCGGCCCATTCTCCCTTACCGGTCAACCTAATGCCATGGGAGGCCGTGAAGTTGGTGGATTAGCAAACTTGCTTGCTGCTCACAAAAACCTGGCAAACCCGGTACACCGTCAAGAGGTGGCTGATTTTTGGGGAGTAGAAAAAATCCAGGAAAAACCGGGGATGACCGCAACGGAAATGTTCGAAGCGCTTAGAGATGATCGTATGAAAGCCGTATGGATCATTTGTACGAACCCTTCCGTCAGTATGCCAAATGCCCGATTGGTGGATGAGGCGTTGAAAAAGGCACGTTTCGTAATCGTTCAGGATATTTCTCACCGTAGTGATACTTCCAAATATGCCGACTTGTTGCTACCTGCAGCAGGATGGCTTGAAAAGGAAGGAACGATGACCAACTCAGAAAGGAGAATCTCCTATTTACCGAAGGTCCTTGATGCTCCGGGAGAAGCTTTACCTGATTCGGAAATCATTATGCGATTCGCCAAGGCTATGGGGTATCATGGCTTTGATTTTAAAGACGCAAGTGAGATATATGAGGAATACACCCGTATGACCAAGGGTACTCCTATTGATATCTCTGGGCTCTCCTACCCTAAGCTGAAAAGCATGGGATCCATTCAATGGCCTGTACCATCCGAAGAATCAACAGGTACGACCAGGCTTTTCAGTGATTATAAATTCTTAACTGAAGACGGAAAAGCCCATATAAAACCGAACGGACCCCAAAATGAGGCTGAACCGGTTACAGATGAATACCCTCTGGTACTCACTACCGGAAGAATCAGAGATCAATGGCATACCATGACCAAAACCGGTAAGGTATCCAAACTTAATAAGCATATTGATCGTGCGTTTTTAGAAATTCACCCTTTCGATGCGGAAAAAAGAGGCATCAAAGAGGGCGACCCAGTTGTGATTGCAAACCCAAGAGGTGAAGTACGCGTTGGTGCAAGAATTTCTGACAGGATCAAAAAAGGAGTGGTTTTCCTTCCCATGCACTGGGGTAAAAAACTAACTTCAGATATGTCCAGGGCTAACAACCTGACTAATGAAACATATGACCCCAAATCCAAACAACCCGGATTCAAATTCTCAGCTGTCGAGGTGACTCGATATCAGACACAACCCAAAAAGATTGTTGTTGTTGGGGCTGGTGCTGCCGCCTTTAGGTTTGTAAATACCTATCGCGATTTCAATCAAACTGATCAGATTTCAGTTTTTTCTAAGGAAGAATGGCCTTTTTATAATCGGGTACTCCTTCCTGAATACATCAATGAGACCAAAGAGTGGGAAGATTTATTAAAATTCACTCAGGATGAATTAAAGAAACTGAACCTTGATCTGTACCCTTCCAACCCAATTCAAAAGGTTGACCGGGAAAACAAACTGGTCATTGACAGCAAAGGTGAAAGTCATTCTTATGATGTCCTGATCATGGCTACAGGTAGCCGGGCCTTCATTCCGCCAAATGCGCCTATTCACCTGCCACGAGTATTCACTATGCGTGACAGGCAAAATGCAGATGACCTTAAGGATCGTCTGAAACCAGATAGTCATGTTCTCGTTATTGGAGGTGGTTTATTAGGCCTGGAGTTAGCAGCTGCACTTTCAGAAATACATATCGAAACAACCATCATTCAATTGGGCTCGAGGCTAATGGAACGTCAGCTTGACCCGGTTGCCAGTTCGATGCTTAGGGAATATGTAGAAGGTCTGGGAGTTAGGGTATTTACGAATGACCAGGTCGTAAGCATTGATGAGGTAAACGAGGATGATCTTTTTGTGAAGCTGAAAAGTGGCCATAGTTTCCATACCAATGCTGCAGTTTTTGCTATCGGTACCCGACCAAATACTGAGTTAGCTGTTGAATCTGGACTTGAAACAGGTCGTGGTGTGAAGGTCAATGACTATCTCCAGTCAAGCGATCCGAACATTTTCGCACTGGGTGAAATTGCTGAGCATAATCAAAAACTCAATGGAATTACCGCCGCTGCAGAACAACAGGCTGATGTCTGCGCAAGATTTATTGCGGGTGACCCAAGTAGTTATTACAAAGGCACTACCCCGATGAACATTCTTAAGTTTCCAAGTTTGGATCTATGTTCCGTTGGCCTTGCTGAAATTCCTGTTAACGGGAAAAACTATAACGAAATTACCTTCCTCGACAGAGAGGAACTGTATTATAAGAAATGTATCATCCACAATGATAAGCTGGTAGGAACCATACTTATGGGTGATAAGGCGGAGTTTGCTGAGTATAAGGAACTCATTGAAAGTGAAACTGAGCTTTCAGAAAAAAGAGTTCAGCTGTTGCGCTCAGGAAAGGCTCCTGAGCCGGTCAAAGGAAAGTTGGTATGTTCGTGCAACAACGTTGGTGATGGTAATTTGAAAGAAGCTATTGCCTCCGGTTGCAGTTCGTTAAATGACTTATGCCAGGCTACCGGGGCCGGATTGGGCTGTGGTAGTTGCAAATCGGAAGTTAAAAGAATAATAGATGCCTCTTTAGAACCGGCATAAGTTCTTCTTGAGGTAATTTTAACGCATTACAGACTATTGAACTATGCAACTTAAAGATCTGGTAAGGGTATTTGTTAAGGGGGGAATCATATCTCCGGGAGACTTTCTCAAAATCATTCTTGTAGCTGAAAAATTAGGAGCCGACCATCTTCATTTTGGATCAAGACAAGACATCCTTTTTTCGGCTAAAGAAAAGAGCAAGGAAATCCTGGACTCGACCTTCAACTCCATTAGCACAGATTATGAGATAAATACTTTCAGCCACCAAAACATTAGCAGTAGCTATGTGGCTCAGGACATCATGCCGGGTAAAAAGTGGCTTGCTTCTCATGTCTACCATTATGTACTGGATAGCTTTACCTATAAGCCTGCATTGCGAATCAATATTGTTGATTCATCTCAAAGTCTTGTACCCCTTTTTACAGGTCAAATAAACTTCATTGCCTCAAGCCAGGAGAATTACTGGTACGTATACCTACGATTTAAGCGTATACAGAGGACCCCTTATCAAATGCCTTTGCTGGTATACAGCGAAGACCTGAGCAAGGTGGCTCAAAGTATCGAGGATATTAACTTCATCGATTCCGACTGGAGCTATCAGGATCTTTTCACCTACCTCACGGATAATGTGAAAATGAATACACAACCCGTGACGGAGGATATGCTCTTGCCAGAGCCTCATTTCCCTTATTATGAAGGGATCAACCGTCTACCAGATGGCAAATACTGGCTGGGTCTGTACTGGAGGAATAACAATTTCAAGATCTCCACGCTGAAAGCGATGATGGAGAGATGCATCTACACCGAGGTTGGGAAGGTGAGCCTCACCCCATGGAAGTCGTTCATTATCAAAGGGATATCTGAAAAAGATCGGATTGGATGGGAAAAGCTGATGGGTAAATTTGGTATGAATCTACGACATTCTTCTCTCGAGATGAACTGGCATTTACCTGCTTTGGATAATGAAGCGCTGGATTTGAAAATCTTCCTGGTAAGGGAGTTAGACCAGCAGGACGTCAGTACCTATGGACTTACGTTTACCATTAAGACGACGAGTGATATTACCTTGTTTACTTCCGTGGTGATTGAAAAAAATCCTATCGGCGAATCAGGGAACGAGACCTACAACCTACTCTACAGTAAGAATTTCAATCCGAACCTCAACGAATATTTCGTTTATGCCAGTGAGGTAGACAAGAGCGTCTTACCGGCATTAATACTTGAATTGAGTCTCGTGTATTATGAAAGTCTGAACGAAGAGCCTGTTACTTCTGCAAAGGTCAAGTCAATTGTAGATAACCTAAGTAAGGATTTATACCAGTGTAACTCTTGCCAAACTGTTTATGACTCGGAATATGGGGATAGTATGGGTGGCATAGCTCCCGGAACGGCTTTTCAAAATTTACCGAAAGAATACACCTGTCCTACTTGTGGTAAAGGCAAAGAAGAATATTATAAAATGTAACCCCTAACTCAGGTCCTTGGGATGATTAAAATTTTTCAGCGCCTCAAAATCTTCCGGAACGACCTCTTTGACGGTCAGCTTTTGCAAGGCACTTTGAAGACTATAATCCCCTGCATGAACCTGCTTAAGAATGACGGAGTGAGCAGAAGGGTTATAAATGGTGATCGTAGTCTCAAAAAAGGAATTATCCGGTTTTTGATAAGCAATCACATCATAAGCTTTATCCTGCTGCCCCATAAGGTTTTGAACGCTTTCTTTAGTCAGGTTCATAAGATCACAGGCCACGACCAGCCAGGAGGATTTCGGGTCATTGCCCATAGCAGATATGACACCGCCCATGGGACCTATGGCATTATAGGTGTCAACAATTTTGGGGGTTTCATCATCAATTTCAGCCTGCTGAGATTGACTGCAGGAAACATAAACATCGATTTGAAAAGATGACAACAACTCATAAAGATGTAGATACTGTGGAAGTCCGTGAATATCCATCAAATATTTATCTGAGCCCATTCTTTGACTCTTACCACCGATTAATATGAGACCTTTCATGTATCGAAATTATGAATAAACTCTTTTTAAGATAGAGAATCTAATCAAAACAATCAATTAACCCCTAACCCCAATCTGCATTGAAACTACAAATCACTGACCAACAACTCAATTTACAACTCAAAAGGGATGAGATCGAAGACCTTAAGGAAGGCTTCCCTCTTTCCGTCAACGTATCGTTTGGGTTGGCACTCGCCCCATTCAGTTGTGAGTTAAAAGCATGCTACGACGATGGTCTATATTCCGTAGACTTTTCTAAAGGCACCATTTCAATTAAAGCACCCATGGCTCTGGTGTCCGCATGGGCAGATACAGAATCCAACAGCCTTGAATTCAATATTCGAACAGAAGCCAGAGAAACACTAGGCGTTATTATTGAAAAGGCATATTAAGACTTAACCACCAATTGATCATAAAAAAAGCGACCACAATGTGGTCGCTTAATGATCAATTTTCCTTGAAAATCAATCTGCCTTAGTTCTATAATTCACACTTAAAGAGAAATCTCTTCAAACTTGAAATTAGCCAATACGTGCACCACCTGTATCCTGCACCATCCTGAATTGGACCAATTATTCCTAAAAAAGTGTTTAAAGTACATTTTTTTTTTAAAATGGCTATGAGCTCACTTATTCAATTCATTTGATAACCCTTTCACCAGACTTTCTTTTGCTTTAAAAATGGTCCCATGCTTGTGACCTTCCGGTACTGATATCTCCGAGGTGATATCCTGGAAACTTTTAAAATCGGTTGTCTTTTGAGCCCCGTAAGTTTTCGTTCGGTACTCATCATAATAGATCACATATTCCTCTCCTAACCGCACCACCGTAGGTCCTTCTGTCAAAAAGCCCGTAAAGGGCTCCGAAACGTCTTCCCACGGCCCAAGTGGATTATCTGAAAAAGCTACCTTCATATTTCTATTAGGACGGGTATTATCTTTCAAGACAAGGACGTAGTCCTCATCACTTCTCTTTACAATTACTGCATCTATTACACTAAACCCCGGATCAAGAAACAGCTTTGTTTCTGTGAAAGTTTTAAAGTCCCTGGTAGTTGTAAAGTACATTCGGTGATTGTTCTTTTCTTCCTCTTCACCCTTTTCAAACTTGAATGGGATAGTAGAGGCCCAAATGATAATAAAACGATCATCAACATCATCATAAAACAGTTCGGGAGCCCAGACGTTGACGGTGCTAGTATCAAACTCCATTACCGGGATCAATTGTTGTTCCGACCAATGGATCAAATCTTTGGTATGAGCATAACCAAAACCCAGATCACCTCTCCAGCTGGTTGTCCATACCATGTGATAGGTGCCTTCCGGTCCGTGAACCATTGATGCGTCCCGCATTACCTTTTGCTTGCCTATCTCCGGTTTCAAAAACACCTTCTCTATGCGTGTCCAGTTGAGTCCGTCTTCACTGTACAAATAGTAAAGTCCCTCATCCGCTGGCTCTTTAAAGGAAGTGAACATATAGTATTCCTTTTCCGGCCCACATGAGACCAACCAAACAAGCGTGAAAATTGAAACAATTAATATCCTCATCTTATATTTTTTCCAGGATCAACACCCAATCATTCCCTTCCTTCGGTTCCCCGGGAGGATCAAATGTGGCTGTATCTCTATTTTGAAAAACTCCCGCTTCCGTTATTGTACCTGATCTGGGATCAAACCAACTTGCTTTAATTTCATTTCCTTTTATACGCCCCATATTCACTTCCATATCCCTTCCGGTATAAGTATAGATCATGGCGTATTGTTCGCCTTTGGTTCCAACAATGTAATCGTAACGTTCACCCTGGTTGACAATTAATCCCTGATCCGGGATTCGCTCAAAATAAGGCTTTGACAACATCAAGGTCTTCAAATGTTCCATCTGACCTGCACCTGGATGATTTAACCCCTCTATCCAGAACTCTCTTGCACCAAAGGCACGGTTCCCATTATCTTCTGCCCGGTAAAATTGCATTACCGCATTATGTCCATAAGTAAACCCGGCACCTCCAGCAAAAACTGACCAATAAGCATATCTTCTAATGTCATCGGCATTCCAGTAAACCTCCGTAGTATCATGTAGCCCATGCGGTATCCCTTCATATGAAGGCTCTCCGTCAAGCGTCGGTTTAGTAGGCTGCTTATTGTATTCAACACTTATATATTTCCAGTTATCCGGACCAAATCGGTGGGAGTCATAAGCGGTATCCTGGTCATAGTTCCTATGTCCGGACTGAAACATATTAAAGTCCAACCAGCTCTCATCATGAAACCACTCAGACGACATGGTGCGTCCTCTTGGGTGGAAAGTAATTAGGTGTTGATCATCCAGACTGTCCAGCGTGGCACCAATCTGCAACCATACCTCCTGATGATCATCTCCTCTGATATCTCCACCATTAAGCCATATGATATTTGGATAATCTTTAAATCGGTTGGCCAAAAAGCTCGCGTAATCCTTCGCCTCATCCACAGTCACGTTGTCATTGCTAACAGGAGTGCCCCAAACCGGAACACATGCCATAAACATGTCTCTTTCCTGAGCCATTTCGACTGCAAAAGCCACATGATCCCAATAGTCGTACTGTTCCGGATCATTCGGATCATCACCTTCAGTCACATTGGGTGTAGCCACATTATTGTCAACTAAGGCCTTATCACCTTGAAAGCTTTCTACATCAACATTATGTAGCAACATCACCTGAATCACATTGTACCCTTTATCTTTTCGATCATCCAGATACTTAATAATCTCTCCTCGATCAAGCTTTTTGAAGATCAACCAACCCGTATCCCCCAACCAAAAAAACGGCTCTCCGTCATCATACTGGAAAAACCGCTGATTTTCAGAGATCTTAATAGGTCTGAATGAGCCTGTAATCTCGGCTTCCTTTTTCTCTGGTTTTTGACAGCTAAAAATTCCCGCTGACAGCATCAAAACAATCAGGCCGCTGTTCAATAAATGATCAATTTTAGGCATGTTCTTAATATTAAAATTCATGTTAGTTCTGTAATTGCTTCCAGCTTTTATAAGTCAGTCCCTCCACCTTGGCCGGCTCTTTAAAAAAATAACTCGCCACATACCCAACCACGAAAAGGATCAAATGACTATAAACACCAAGCATGTATTTATGATGGGTGAAATTCCAATCTCCCAGGTCTATCAACAATCGATCTTCCCCGCCAATAGTTAAGGGAGTAGAAGTGATGACGGCATACGCCGTAAATAACACGCTGGCAATGATACCCATATAGGTCCCCATTCGATTGGCGCGATTGCTCACAATTCCTAATAAAAACAATCCGGCAATACCCCCTGAAAATATCGCATATAGTTTGAAGACGGTCTTAAGCACACCCTTTCCTCCCTGATCCACATAATAAAGCGCCACCAGGATGGAAGCGATCCCCGCAATGACAACAATAAGCTTGCTCAGGAACAACTGCTTCTTAGCGTCGGTATTAGGTCTGAATCGGAGATAGTAGTCCTCCATGAAAATGGCTGAAAGACAATTGAGATCTGAATCCAGACTCGATATGGCCGCCGCCAGAAGTCCAGCAAGTACCAACCCGACCACTCCTATCGGCAGTTCGGTCATGATAAAAAACGGGAAAACTGCATCCGCTTTGGTTCCATCGAGAATAGGTGCACCACTGATCTGGTAATACCCAAAGAGTGCTGTACCGATGAACATGAAAAGGGCCCAGACAGGAACACTCATTAAAACTCCTATTAAAGAAGCCTTGACGGCATCTTTATCACTTTTTGCTGTCAAGTAGCGCTGTACGATGGTCTGATCGGTCCCGTACTTTTGAATCGCATAGAAAACCCCATTAATGGCCATCACAAAGAAGGTCAGAGAGGTCAGGTCAAAATCATATGGCCCAAAACCTACATGCCCTGCGTCGTTGGCAACATCATAAATGGCAGGTAGACCTCCGGTAGTCGAAAAAATAATGATCCCTAAAGTGATCAATCCTCCTCCGATCAGGATGAAGCCTTGTATAACATCCATCCAGATCACGGCTTCCATTCCTCCCAGGAGGGTAATCAATATGATCATTGCTCCAAGTAACCAGATCATATTTACCGTGCCCATTCCTGTCATTTCTGAAAATGCCAGCGCAATCAGGTAGAACACCGTCCCCATTTTAGAAAAGTGGGCTAAAAAGAAAGCAAGCGAAGTATATAACCTTGCACCAAACCCAAATCGTTTTTCAAAGTACTCATAGGCACTCAGACCAATCACTTTACGATAGAGAGGAACGACAAACTTGATAAAGAAGATCAACGTGATCGGTACCATCAACCCCTGAACCAACAATATCCAGTTAGATGAATATCCACTCCCAGGATAGGCTAAAAATGTTACACTGCTTATCAACGTGGCAAGAATTGACATCCCCACTGCCCAGGCTGGTATATTACCCCCACCTTTAAAGTAATTCCCCGTATCGGTCTGCTTCTTAGCCAACCTGATACTGATGTAGATCGGAATGATCAGGGAAATAGCAATAATGATATAGTCAATGGGGTGTAAAGTCATCTTGTGGGTTTAGTTTTTGGGTTGGGGTAACTCTAATATTTCATCCGACCAGCGATAACTGCCCGGTTTGGAGGTGATGCAAAATTTAAATTCGCCATCAGGCTGCATGCGGATCACACCCGGAGCAAATTCTTTAACTGGTTTTAAGCTCGTTATCCCTACTTCATGAAGGATCGCCGCCATGGTACTACCTCCTTCAATAAGTAGCTCATTGACAGGTATTCGCTTTAAAACACCACTGACTAGCTTAGCCATTTCGCTGCTCAGCCTATTGGCTATGAAATCTGCTCTTGGTCCAAAATGATTAATTCTAATGAGCGCGTTATGATCCTTCATCGCCTCAACCACCTCATGCTCCCATTTCACCAGATACTCTCCTCTCGGATCCGAATCTTCGTACACCTCTATGGGCATATTAAAGGTCTCATAACCAAGACTATTCATCAGGTTGATATAGACATCTCCTTTAGGGAATTTGCTGCCCTGTACAATCAGTCTCTTGTCCCCGATCTCGGGAATGGCATCTGATTTACGTGGTTCCATTTTCAAGCTATAAAGCAGTGCGTCGAAGAAGCCAGCGCTACCCGCCAAAGTTGTTTGTTCATCAGCGGCCCCAACCCATAACTGATAGTCATCCATTGTCTCCACATCACCAATAACAATCCCATCTTCTCCACCGTATTTAACAGGGTTACCACTGAAAACATCAACCATTCCTCTCTTTCGAACTATTGAAAGCACCTCATTGGTATGCATGGGGAAATGTGGATCAGCAGAAAACCCTGATTCATTCAATGGAACATCATCAATAAAATAAGCTCCATTTTTAATGACTCTACCCATAGACGGGTTGCCTGCTGCCAGTATAGCTTTGGTAGTACCCACCACTCTCATTTGTGTTTCCAACTCCACATACACATGACCACGAAGTACTGAATCAGTTTTTTTGAAAATCAGCTGTGGATTAAGGCTTAAAAGCTCTCTTGTCACTCTTTCTATTTCGGCTACCGACTGAGGAGCATCAAGTGATCTCACATCCGTAGCCACAATGAGCACATCTGCAGATACTGCACTGGGTTTGGTTTGAATGCGAACATCCAAGCCATGCCTCAAGGCCACACCGCCTATTTCAGCAGCTCCGGTGAAATCATCTGCAATTACTGCAATCATTAGATAGTTAGTTTTTCTGCGTATTCAATCGCGTGGAAAAGTG
The DNA here is from genome assembly GCF_024714475.1 of Marinoscillum sp. MHG1-6. GTDB lineage: Bacteria > Bacteroidota > Bacteroidia > Cytophagales > Cyclobacteriaceae > JAMZMI01. The sequence continues at coordinate 100,814 of NZ_JAMZMI010000009.1, forward strand.
CATCCGGACTGGCAATTCCTTTTCCGGCTATTTCAAAGGCAGTTCCGTGATCCACCGATGTACGTATGATCGGAAGCCCCATGGTGATATTCACACCTTTAACACTCTTCATCTTCTTTGTTTTTTGGTCCCAATTGAAGCCAATGACCTTGAATGGAATATGCCCCTGGTCATGATACATAGCCACACAGCCATCATATTTCCCCCCATAAGCCATCGCAAACAGGGTATCAGGAGGAACTGGTCCATCTACTATAACGCCTTCCTTTCTAGCCTGCTCTATCGCCGGAAGAATCTCCTCAGCATCCTCCGTTCCAAAAAGGCCTCCATCACTGGCATGAGGATTAAGTCCCGCCACACCTATTCTTGGGTTTTCTATTTTAAGGCTTTTCAATCCATTGTTAATCAAATGGATTACTTCCAATACACGGTCCTTTTTCACGAGGTCACAGGCCTGACGCAACGAAACATGAGTAGACACATGAATCACCTTGAAACTCTCCTCAACGAGTAGCATGGCATATTTTTTTGTTCCGGTATAGTGAGCATAGATCTCCGTATGACCTGCGAACTTGTGCCCGGCCTTGTTAATTGATTCCTTATGGATTGGACCGGTTACCGTACCGTCCACCTCTTTTTTCAGAGCCAGGTCAATTGCAGTAGTTACAGACCTGAAGGCCAGGTCTCCAGCCAACGCTGAAACCTCACCGTACCTGATCGTATCCACATCTTCACCTCCGATATCGTAAACATTCATTATCCCCATCTCAAACTTCGCATCCTTGACATCAGTAATGGTATTAAGAATAATGGCACCTCCCACAAGATCAATGGCCTTCAGCATCACTTCCGGATGACCCACCACGATTGGATAACTGGTCTCATAAGCCTTTCCGCTTGCAAATAGTTTAACCGCGATTTCCGGTCCAATCCCGGCAGGATCCCCCATCGTCACGGCTAATACAGGTTTCTTTCTTGTCGTCATCAGTCAGTGATTAAATATTTGCTAATTGAGTTCTTAATTGTGATTTCAATGCTTCCTGTTCATCCGGAGCAATATCATACATGGGTGGCATCGCATGAGGTTTGCAAAGTCCCAATTCTGACATCAGTACTTTTAGGGCAGGCAATGAAGTATTGAGCTTTCGATCCTTTTGGTAGATCAATGAAATCTGATCGGTCAATTCTTGCAAACGATGGGCTTCCTCATGGTTTCCGGCTTTTGCGGCATCATACAACTGCTTGAATAGTTCCGGCACAAAATTCCCGGTACTCGGAACGATCCCGTCAGCTCCTAGCAGCACCGAATGTGCCGATTGTGCGGCCCACCCCAGATAGAACGCAAATTCTTCCCGATCCTTCCACATGCCAATGGAGGTATCGATACGTTCAGGGTCCCTTTCAGAGTCCTTCATACCTACAATATTTGGGTGTTGACTAAGGTGGTCGGCTACATCAAGTGGAATTCTCTCACCTACCATAGCTGGCATGTTGTAGAGCACCACAGGACAGTCAATCGCATCTGCCAGCTGAGTGAAGAACCGGGTCATCTCAGATTCCGAAATTGGAAAATAGTATGGTAGTGTGGTCACCATGACATCTATTCCCAGGTCCCGATAGGTTTTCGCCATCTCAATGGATTCGACCAGGCTGGTACTTGATATCCCGGCAAAAGTTTTCACCCTGCCATTAACAGCTTTTACGGTTTGCTTAACCAGTTCCGTTTTCTGTGTCGATGAAAAGGAAGTTGACTCGCCAGTGGTACCTAGTACGAAGGGCGCACATTCCTGTGCAATAAAAGATTCCACGATCTTCCCTACTGAGGCCGCATCGATGGAATAATTCGCATTGATTGGTGTTACCATGGGTATGATGACCCCTTCAAATATTTTCATTTCTAATAGGCATTTTGATAAATAGTCACAGCGTCACCATGCTGCACTTCTCTAACATTGTTTTTTAATAACCGCTGAATCAACATGGCATCAGCAGCCATTTGATCAACATCTTTCAATTGGATTTCTAATTCAGAAAGTCTTGAAGGCATTCCGCATTCCCTGATGAGCTTACGGATCAGCGCTATTCCCTGAAGAGCTGTCTCCCGATCTGAATCCAAGGCTTCACCCCCCATCGCAAGTGATATTTGAGCGTACCTTGATTCCGCAGCTTCCAGATTATATTCTAATACAAAAGGAAGCAGCAGAGCGTTACTCAGACCATGAGCAATTTTGAATTTCGTACCCAGTGGATAGGCTAATGCGTGCACTGCGGCAGTATTGACCGGCCCCAGACACATCCCTCCGTAATAGGCACCTAGCGCTACTTTCTTACGTGCTTCGAGGTCATTGCCATTAGCAATGGCTTTTCCTAAATTTTGACTGATCAGTTTTATTCCTTCCAGAGCATACACGTCTACCACAGGATGAGCAAACTTATTTGCAAAGGCTTCGATACAGTGGGTGAGCGCATCAAGTCCTGTATATGCCGTAATGCTTGGAGGAAGACTGGCAATCAATGTTGGATCTATGTAAACACCATCAGGCATCAACACAGCGTCAATGATTCCCTTTTTGCTGTTATCCGAATCATCAATCAAAATAGCATTGGGAGAGGACTCGCTTCCCGCTCCAGAGGTGGTTGGAACGCAGACTAAAGAAATGTTTCTACTCTTGATCAGTCCATTCCCTACATAATTGGATATAGGTTCCGTTGCATTAGTCAATGCCGCAACCAACTTCGCAATATCCAATACACTTCCTCCCCCTACACCAACAACAAAATCAGTCTTTGCCGCTCTAGCGGCCAAAATAATTTGATCAAAATCTGAAAAGGAAGGCTCCGCTCCGGTACTTAAATGATAGAATACTCGAATGCTTTTGGATGTCAATCCATTAAATACCGGTTTGATTTTATCCGCTACATGGGGATCGGTCAGAACAAATACATTTTGAGCATTGGATTGATCGATTTGCTCCAGAAGCAAATTCAAGGCTGTTTCTGAAATAACAAGCTTTTTCGGTTGGTTAATTACAATATCTTGCATCTAGTTCTATTTTTTATCCAGCCACACAATTGAGGATTTAACATCGGTCAGTTGATGCTTCTTTTGACCTTCCAAAATTTTACCCGAACGAAGAACTTCTCCGGTTGATTCGTTTACCCAACAAACCTCAAACTTTCCTTTATGACCGGTAAGGTCAATGTCTACTGAGCTTTGTCCCTCGATATATAAAATCTGCTCGCCATTAACGCCTTTAAGCGCTTTTGTCCCCGCAATCTTGTAAGGACTCATTAAAGCTACATCCCTTGAAAATTCAGTATCCGATACTTTTGGGATATTCATCAACGAACCTCCTCCTATAAATATGGCCCAGCCAAAAGCCTGAGATCTATGCGTGTTGTGAATTACCGCTTTATCGGGATAATTGGACTTGTATTCAAAAACGGACTTGTAAGTGCTCTCAAACGTTTCCTTCGGTGTTTTTACCAAACGGGCATGCTGACGGGGTGCCAGGTTTTTGCCTCCCTCCGGCGCATATAGCTCACTCTCACCTGCCTTATTCTCTCCATACCACCAATACTGAACATCAATCACATCGACTATTTTACTTCTTACAGGATCCTGCAGAATGGCATCCTGAACGTCCTTCGTGGCACTCAAGGCAACCATTACTTCCTTCCCGGTTTCATCTTGCCACCTGGCTATAACATCCAGCCAGAACTCTATGAACGATAGCGGACCGGTATATTCCGCACTCGTGAACTGGATAACATTGGACTGTTCCGAGAAGTTATCGAGACATTTTCTAATGTAAGCTTCGTGAAGTGATCGGTACTCAGGGTTGCTCACATCATAAAATTGTTCGGCAATGAATATTCGTTTATCTCCCGCATAGTTGACAGGCTCAGGGAAAGGTGTTTCATTGACATTGTTAGCGGTTCTCCATGGAAAATCTGCATAGTGTCCACCAGCCTCGAGAATATTGTGCTGGAAGTAGTTTTGATGATAAAAGATCAACCCTTTCTCCTCACCATATTCCACAAATTTGGAAAGCCTATTCCAGTACCAATAATTGTATTGGGTAAGATCATACTTGCTCATGCCATCATAGGATATGCCCTGACCTGACCTGGCAAATGGCAATTCATAGAAAGGGGCCCACACCTCACCATTCATCCTACGTACACGCTCGTGATCGTCTCTCCTTCGATCGTACCAAAGACCATAATTGTGCTCCAAAACTGTCACTCCCTGACTGGTCAATAAGGTTGTGGCCTCATCGAGATCATCGGTGTATCCTGTACCAGTTTTACCCGGGACGTAGCGCGATACATGAGGGCGCGTCTTCATCGCATCATAATATCGCACATTGCCTCGCCACCACTGAATTGGCTGTGTCGCCCCATAGGCCAGTTGATCATTCAGGACCAATCGGCCGAAATCATTCTTTGAAAGCACCAATGCCTTTTCTTCGGTTTTTGGGGTTTTGCACTTGATGTTATCCACATCCAAAGCATCTCCTTTAGAAATGCTTATTGGGTTACGTTCTGCTGCTTCACTGATCCAGTCGATCAACTGGATTTGAGGCTCATAAGCCTGAGCAATATATTCCTCGGCTTGCTCAACCGTTGGGCTACTGGTAGCTTCCATTTCAAGGGGCAGCAATTGCCCTCTTTCATATGCCTCCTTTCCAAGCCTATCTGCAAGTTGGCCATAAAACAGGCTTCTTGGTTTAACAAAACTATTAGCTTCATACCAGTATCCGTTCCCGGCGAATTGTGACCATGCCCCACAAGCCCAGTTCATAGCAGTCGGAGGAGCGGGGCATTCGATCAGTGACGCGGAACATTGCCAAAACATGCTATTGGCTGCAGTATAGCCTGCTCCCTGCACCTCCATACCTCTATTGCTAAACCGAAGAGCCTGAGCATCAATATTCACTATATCAAATAGAACTCCGGAGGCCCAGCTGTCAATGGTACCGCTAAAACTGTGTGGTAGAACGGAACGACACTCGACAAACGCATTTGGACCTGTAGCCCGGAAGCCCACTGCAAAGTCATGATAGCCATACTCAGCATACAGCCTTTGAAAAAGACATTGCTGACCCTCCGTAATAAAAGTATATCGACGCTGCCCGCCTATTTCAGAAACTGGATTTAATGATTTACAATCCTCAACAGTCACCCGGCTACCGGTTTCCCATATAGCTACCGCTGAACCTGCAAAATGCTCGAAGTTTACCTGTCTTACCCATGCATCACGCGTGTTCTCGATGACAATGGCCATCCATCTATGCTGCTCATCCTTCGGATTGGAGGTATCAAAAGTGGATTCCAGCTTAAGGTTTTCGATTCCCACGTTTTCAATTCTTCCCGGCCATTCCATTTTGGAGACCAGTCCTCCACCATATTCCTTATCCAAAGCTGTAGTAAGAGGTGCGTCAAGTGTAATCTCATTACCAGTAATGGAAACAACCTTTCTGTTCCAATAGATATCCCTTTCACCAGCTTTCCATCCTATGTAGCCAGTCTCACCACCGAAATGCTGCATTTGGAGCTTTTCAATCCATTCTTTGGTACTCGGACGAAGGATTCTGATTTCATCACCTACTTTTATCCCCTTGACGTCCTCAATAGACAATGACATGGCACCTACAGGAACATAGTCATCATTTACGTTGATTGGAGCGCCCAGACGTACGTCATTTGCCCCAAAGACTCTGATTAATGTTGTCCTATCCAAACCTGTTCCGAGAAGAGTGGTTTTGCCTGTTTCATTTCCACTTCCTCTGATGACCACTCCTGAAGCCCTGATTTCCAGGCCACCATCGATTCGATAATCCCCAGGACCCAGCAAAACGGCTCCTCGATAACCATTTGCATCCATAGGAAGGTTGCTCACATAGTCAATGGCTTTTTGAATGCGAGAGGTTTGATCTCCTTCTTTATGGTCGATAAAGACCTCTATCTCTACGGTAGGAATTTCCTCGTCAGAAGCTTTATACCCTGCATAGGAATAGTCAGGAACCTGATTACCCAATTCATCTTTGAGGTATGACAGACCGTCTTTTGATGGAGATACCGGAGCAATTTTCTCCTGAGCATTTACATTCAAAAAAGAAAAGACCAGGATGAAAATCATCCCGATCTGATCAAGTGAATATTTTCTTTTGGCCGGGCGGCCAGACCATATACTCATATCGAATCCTGCTTTATTAACTTATTTGGTTAATGTGTCCTTATTATTTGCAAGATCAGTCCAGTCTGTTTTAGAGTTTGGATCAATATTATAAATGTACATTTCTATGTTGGTATATCCATCTCCATTGAGATCTCCTGTCGCATCCGACGGATCTTTAGGGTCAAGACCAACTTTCTTTTCATAGCCATCCGGCATGCCATCCATGTCCGAATCCTTGTAAGGCTTACCACTATACTCAGGATATCCTCCTACCTGTGCGATATCTGTTATGATGCCCATTTTCCAGGAATCCGGGGGCAATCTTCTGTATTTAAACTGGTAGAAGTCATCAGGGTCAAGACCTTCTTCATACTCAATTTCCCCGGTTCGAACCTGTTTCGTAACACGAACATCAACAGGATCCCTTACAGGCAAGGTCGCTCCGGCATTGTCAAGTACGTAATCAAATGCCTCGTCCGCTGGTATAATATCAACAGGAGCCATTGGAAACGGCTTTGGCCATTTCATGGCAGCGGTATATTTGCCTGCATCCCACAGGTCCTTGTCATTATCATCTTCTATCTGAATACCGCCAGCCCAGTTATCATTGGTTACCTTTTCATTACCCTCCATGATATTGCCATTGGCATATACACGACCAAACTCTTTGTAACCTAAATTACTCCGACCGGATTCAGGGTTTAGAATTCTTTGCCCCACCGGATCATCCATTTGAGTCACCGGACCGGGCTTATAGTAATTATTGATAATGTTGAATAAGGCCGTATAATCACCCCCATCTACTGATCTGTGCTTCCAGTTATATACTACGTTATTGGTGAAATTAAAGATTCCGTTCCAGCCAATGGATGGGTTCCTTCCGGTATTGTTGGCCCAAAGGTTTCTGTGAAAACTACAGTTTTCGCCACCCAATGTACTACCAAATGAATGGTTGTAGGTGTCTAGCGCTTCAGAGAAGATGCTGTTTTGAATGGTAATGTTAACCGTTGGAAGTTTCAGGTCCTTTTTACCTGTTCCGTCAGACCACATGTGACGGTAGATTGACATGTTTTCATCTAATCCCCAGCTTGCAGAAACGTGATCGATCATGATGTTTCCAACCGGATTTCCACCAATCGCATCATCCCTTCGACCTACAAAAGTGTCTCCTCTTCTAAATCTCATATGTCGGATCACTACATCGTGCGTATCGATCCAGACGGTTTCTCCGGCAATACATACACCATCACCCGGAGCAGTGTTTCCAACAATTGTTACATAAGGTGCTCTGATGATGAGGGGGCTTTCCAACTTGATAATACCGGCAACGTTGAAAACGATAATCCGTGCACCACCAATCTCACAAGCCTCACGAAGGGTGCCAGGGCCCTTGTCTGCCAGGCTAGTAACTACAAGCACCTTACCACCTCTTCCTCCAAAAGAGTACATACCGCCTCCCTGAGCCCCTGGAAATGAAGGTATCTCGGCCTGAGGAAGGTCAGTTGGGCGACCGGCCCATGGGATATACGGTTTTCCATTTTTAGCCTCTTCCTGCACAATCGGCCAGGCCTTTTCCCAGGCTTTGTCCGATGCAGCCCTTGCTTCGTTAACAATGTCTACACCCCTTTGCTTCTCTTCCTTCGTCATCGAGGGATACTGAGCATACGTTTGCGTAAACAGGGCAAAAATGAATAAGAATAGTACTAAAGCGTGTCTTTTGAAATAATTCATGAAAATTACTTTTCTCTAATTAACAGTTATTTTTTGAATGGTAAAATGAATTTCATTAAATATCTAAAGCAGTATTTTGAAAATTTCTGTTTTAGTGTCAAAAATACATTTAACCACAAATACACCATGCAAATTTGACGCCAACTTGAAGTTCTGCGTATTTTTTTCTTGTTGTACCAATCTTCCGTTCAAAGAATATACCAAAGCATCGGCCCTGCGCAGTAATTCAACCTCACTACCCTTTCGTATCACCCAGGATTGTTCCATGGACTTCTCATTGTCTAGTGTAATTTCTTTTTCATCAACTACCAGAATATCGGATACCCCACTCAAAGCGCCACTTTCTGTAACAGATTTAACGCTATACTCCACCGAGCCAGTCACCACCCCTCCCATAAAGGAAGTTGAATCAGTAAAACCTTCCACGACTCCATCGCGCAAAACAGCATACCCAATGGCATCTGTAACGGAATTCCATGAAATAACTGGTTTATCTTCGGCTCCATAGCCATCCATGCTTAAACCTCCTGGTGATGATAGCGCTGTACCCGGAGCATCATAGTCCCAGGGTTGAGCATTTTTCGTCAAAAAATAAGTAAGGTTATAATAGGTGTTCGCGTAATCAGTAGTCAATTGTTTACTCCAGTCCACCCGACTGGTAGTATCCACCAAATCTCCAGCCGGGGTGATACTTTGATACTCAGCATAAGTGCCACTCAAATGATTATTATCATTCCAGATGGACCATCCCTCCGCTTTAACATGAGCACCTAAGGTGCAATTAATATAGACGGAGGATGCATTGGGCTGCCAGGGCCTACCCAGATAATAAGAGTCAGCTGACACATCATTATTCGAGGTGATATTACATCCATTGAAAAGTAATCCGTGATAAACCGTATTGACATCAGTATCTGTGGAAGTGAGTTTAGTATCTGCCGGAGCGGTAATGTATTGACCTCCATTCACACATCTGATCTCACAACTATCGAATACAGCTGTGGCATCTCCAAAAATAAAGTCAGTAGCTCCTTCTATGTAACAATTTTGATTATAAACTAACCCGGCGCCATCGGCATAATAGGTATCCTGAAAACCGATGAACTTACAATTTTTGACAGCTATTCGCTGTCCTTCAGTGTGTATCGCCACTGCCTGACCAACATTGCCGGCGGTATTCTTAATGGTGATGTTTTCCATGTAATAATCATCCGCCTGAACTGATAATGTGTAAGACGTTCCAGTGGTATGGCCATCTATATCTCCACTATAGTCATCCCACTGAATGATCACTCCATCAACACTCTCACCGATTAAACTAATCCCATCTTTCGTTGCAGAAATGGATACTTTTTCCTCATAAACACCATTTTTTATGAATAATCGCTGGGTAACTGATCTTGATTTTAACGCCTGAACAATACTTGTATAATTGCCTGTTCCATCTTTAGCTACGATAGCATCAAATACCTGTGCCCTAGTGGGTAGACATATGCCAATCAACAAAATGAGTATTAAAACAACCCTCATTTTTTAACAAGTTTATTCTGGATAGTGGATCCATCTACCAAAGTGACTTGCACCACATACAGACCATTTCTTAAATCTCCAAGACTTAGAGCGACCGTTGATCTGCCATAAACAGCAAGTTCTCTCACAACTCTGCCTCCAATATCTACCAGTTCTACTTTCTCTATTCCAATAGGGTAATTGATCTTAACCTTATCAAAAGAAGGGTTGGGATAGACAGAAAGAAGCTGTTGAGGATTTATTTGTTTTTCATTGGCCAAAAGTGTAGGGTCGTTCGCGCTCCCTACTTTACCTGAAATAGCATTTAGGTAATGCTCTAAATAAGAATATCCATCGGAGGCAATCATAGCTCCATCAGTGCTGTCTTCAGGGTTGAGACCTTCTGCTGTTTCGAATTCATCAGGCATCCCATCATTATCGGTGTCGATTGGAGGAAACCAGTTTACATATGTTGGCCATCCGCCAACCTCAGTTTGGCTATCAATGATTCCGTTTCCGGTTAATGATCTTTCACCCTTTGCTTCTTCAACCAATCTCATATCAATTGAATCCCTGACAGGGAGACTTGCTCCTGCATCAGCCAGCACTGAATAACGGGCCTGCAAAGCTGTTTCTAGCTGGATTTCGGAGTTTTCATACACAAACTTTGAATCCGACCGTATGCTGTCGGCATTACCTCCCGCACTTTCAATATAATCTAATCTTATACCTGTCCAATTATCATCATTAATACCTCCTACAACTCCTTCCATCACGTTTCCGTCAACGTACCATGAAGCAAAACCTGTAGCACTGACTGCACTTTCATAGGAAGGTCGGGCAAAAAAACCATTGTCACTGGCGGGACCTGGTATATAATAATTATTGATCCAATTCACTTCGCACCTTCCACCTTCTATTTCTTCCTCGCCGCCGTAAATCGCACCACTTCCACCCCAATTGAATATGACATTATTTCGAAAATCCTGAATAGCTAAAGTATCGTGAGCCCTGCATCCATTTATTCGCGGAGATCTACTGTTATTATGAGCAAGGAAATTATGATGATAGGAAGCAAATTGCCCTCCCCATTGTGAAGCATACCCCCGTGCACCTTTTGGGTCAAAGGAATTATATAGACCTTCACTCAAAATACTCCATTGTACAGTCGTGTACTTATTGTCGTAACTACCCATGGTTTCTTCGACAGACCAACTCATTGAGCAGTGATCAACGATAATATTTTTAGAATTTTCAAACCTCAGCGCCGAAACTTCTGTTTGGCTCTCATCGCCAGGTCTAAACCTCAAATACCTGATAATTACATTATTACTCCCTCCTAAATTAATCGTGTTTCCCTTGATGCAAATACCATCCCCTGGAGCAGTCTGACCTGCTATGGTCATATTTGATCTACTGGCTCTAAGCTCCCCACTTAGCTCTATGATTCCCGAAACTGTGAAGACTATTGTAATAGGATCACTTCCCGGAGTAGCCAATGCGGCACGCAAACTGCCGGGCTCCGTTGCCCCTCTTCGATCCTTATCTAAAAGATTGGTCACCTGTACCACCTTACCACCTCTACCTCCTGTGGTGTACTTTCCATAGCCCTCAGCCCCCGGAAAAGCCAGTTGTTGACCCTTTACATCCAATAAGAAAAATAGGAGAATCACTAAAGAAATATGTCTAACCATCGCTGATCATTTTTAAGTATAAAAATCGATACCGCCATAAAGGCGGTATCGATATATGATGAACCTATGGTTTCGCAATGGAAACCAAAAACTACAAACTACTCCTTAACAAACTTGATCGTTTGGATCTCGTCGTTAGTAGTTACCTTCAATACGTAAAGTCCTGGCTCAAAAGAACTTATATCAAACGCAGTACTACCTTTAACAGCTTCTGACAATAATAACTGTCCTGACAAGTTGATCAGTTTCACTTGTGCTGAACCATCAATGGTTACGTTAATAATATCAACTGCAGGGTTCGGGTAAAGCGTTGCCAAATCAGCAACTGGTGTTAACCCAAGGGCTTCAACCACAGTCAGACTAACAGAACCTGAAGCACCAGCACCATCGGCTGCTGTCGCTATGATATCAACCGCTCCAACTGCTACTCCTGTAACTAAACCATTTGCATCAACGGTTGCTTTTGACTCATCCGAAGATGACCACACCACTGATCCATCAGCTGCATCTCCAGGAGATGTGATTGCAGATAATTGCAGAGTTCCTCCAACAGAAACTTCTGTATCAGGTGCTGAAACTGTAACACTCGCCACTGCGACCGTCACTGTCACTGCATAGGTTCCAGTTACTCCTGAGCCATCGGTAGCGGCTGCAGTTACCATAACTGAACCTGCGCTAATCGCAGTTAATAAACCATTTGCATCAATAGATGCCAACGCATCATTATCAACAGACCATGTCAATGTACTATCAGCTGCATCGTTGGGACCCACATCTGCCATTAGTTGTAGAGTAGCTCCAGCAGCTACAGATGTACCTCCAGAGATGACAATTTCCGTCACCGCCTGATCTATTTGAAGGTTTAATGTTGCATTCAATCCATCCGCATCAGCTGTCGCGAATACTACTACACTACCTGAAGTAATCGGGTTCACCTGAATCGCATCATTACTGCTTTGAGTAAATGAGGCCACAGCAGGATTACTTACGCCCCATGTCAAACTACGATCAGAAGCATCAATTGGTAGAATGTTAGCTACAATATTGCTCACTCCGGCCGTATTGATTAACGCAGCATCAGCAATCAACTGAATAAACTGAACAGGAATATACCTGTCTGAAATCTCCACTTCAATCTGGTCAGAAACTCCTTCAGCTTCATTATGAGCAATAACGAGAACTGTTCCTTTAGAAACCGCAGAGAAGGTCCCGGTTTTGGAATTGATGATCGCCTGACCACCAGTACCGTTGAAGTTATTTTGAACCATCCAGGTCACTGCAACATTCGCATCAGCCACAAACTCAATCACATCATCTTCAACTACATCAGTTGGTGCAGTAATGATAGAAATGAATGCCGGGATACCATCCTGCAATGTCCATCTTGGGTCACCAAGTTGACCACCTTCTGTATCCGCTGTCAAAACAGCAGTATTCAATGGTGTATAGTTGATAGGTCCAAGGAACTCCGGATCATCCATGCTGATGTTGGCAGTTACCACATTCGATAACCTTTGGGCTGAATCAAGGTTATATGCCAGATTACCACTACCATCTACTCTTGATGACTCAAAGTCATGGAAAACGTTGTTGGACAGATTCACTGTACCTACTTCTTCATTGATTCTGAACGGACGACTGTTTACGTGATCAAGCAGGCCACTCGCAATGTTGTTGGTAAAGTTGAATGCTATTGATCCATCCTTACCATCATTCTGCTGGATGAATACATCACTGGCAGCATTATAGAAGGTGTTATGATCGATATAAACCGCTTGTCTCGTACTATCCCATGGGTTGCTGTTGTTGTTATCATTGTCATTGTAGAAGTTCTTGATGAAGCCCTTCACATTGGCAAATGTTGAATTAACAATTGCAGTGGTATCAACGTGGTTCAACCTTGGATCCAATACGAAGTCACCCAGCATATCGTGGAAATAAACCCGATCAAGAATCACACTGTTGTATTGTTTTCTCTGATTTTTGTATAGCTGAACACCTCCGTTGAAGTCATAAGCCTCAACATTCTCCAACAATACATCATAGCCATTGTACCAGCCTCCCTGGTCAAATCTCAATACATAGGTACCTTTTTTACCATCTGTATCAGCTGGTGGCTCTCCGTCCAATATCATATTTCTCAATGTAATGCCGATAGAGTCCTCTTTGGCTCTGAAACCAGCATCGTACATGTAGATGATCGGAGGATTGTTTGCATCTGCTCCTTCTACTACGATCTCCTGGAAGATATCTATCGTTCCGTACACATGGTACTCAGGCTCATTCAGGATGATCGGAACACCAGCAGTCCATAGACTTGGCGTCTCAATGAACGCTTCAAGATCTAAGTCCTGAGGCTCCAATCCTTTGTCCCATTCCTGATCTCCTAAAAGTCCAGCTGCATCATCCGCAGTGTAAACATCAAAGTTTTTAGGAGTGAAGTCTCCGCCATCTGCATCTGTGTATCTTGGATCATCAAAGCTGATGAACATCGTATCTACGTTAGATAGTCTTGCTGCTGAATCCAGGTTATAAGCCAGGTTGCCACTACCATCTACTCTCGATGATTCAAAGTTGTGGAAGACATTGTATTGGATACTTACCGTTCCTACTTCTTCATTGATTCTGAATGGACGGCTATTCACATCATCCAACAATCCACTCACAATGTTGTTAGTGAATGTAAAATCCATTGATCCATCTTTACCATCATTCTGCTGAATGAAGACATCACTGGCAGCATTGTAGAACGTGTTGTGATCGATGAATACCGTCTGTGTCAGACTATCCCATGGATTGCTGTTGTTGTTATCATTGTCATTGTAGAAGTTCTTGATAAAGCCCTTCACATTGGCAAATGTTGAATTCGTAATGGAGGTGTTCTCAACCCAGCAAAGTCTTGGGTCCAAAACGAAGTCTCCTAACATGTCATGGAAGTATACATTATCCATAACCACACTGTTGTAGTGTTTTCTCTGGTTTTTGTACAACTGAATACCCCCGTTGAAGTCATAAGCCTCAACGTTCTCAATTAATATATCATAGTCATTGAACCAGCCTCCCTGGTCAAATCTCAACACATAAGTACCTTTTTTACCATCTGTATCAGCTGGTGGCTCTCCGTCCAGGATCATGTTTCTCAACGTGATACCGATAGAGTCTTCTTTGGCTCTGAAACCAGCATCGTACATGTAGATAATTGGAGGATTGTTAGCATCTGCTCCTTCTACTACGATCTCCTGGAAGATATCTATCGTTCCGTACACATGGTACTCAGGCTCATTCAGGATGATCGGAACACCAGCAGTCCATAGACTTGGCGTCTCAATAAATGTTTCAAGATCCAAATCCTGAGGTGCCAGTCCTTTGTCCCATCTTGGGTCTCCCAATAGTCCACCTGCATCATCAGCATCGTAAACATCAAAGTTTTTAGGTGTGAATTCTCCACCATCCGCATCCGTGTATCTTGGATCATCAAAGCTGATGAACATCGTATCTACGTTAGATAGTCTTGCTGCTGAATCCAGGTTATAAGCCAGGTTGCCACTACCATCTACTCTCGATGATTCAAAGTTGTGGAAGACATTGTATTGGATACTTACCGTTCCTACTTCTTCATTGATTCTGAATGGACGGCTATTCACATCATCCAACAATCCACTCACAATGTTGTTAGTGAATGTAAAATCCATTGATCCATCTTTACCATCATTCTGCTGAATGAAGACATCACTGGCAGCATTGTAGAACGTGTTGTGATCGATGAATACCGTCTGTGTCAGACTATCCCATGGATTGCTGTTGTTGTTATCATTGTCATTGTAGAAGTTCTTGATAAAGCCCTTCACATTGGCAAATGTTGAATTCGTAATGGAGGTGTTCTCAACCCAGCAAAGTCTTGGGTCCAAAACGAAGTCTCCTAACATGTCATGGAAGTATACATTATCCATAACCACACTGTTGTAGTGTTTTCTCTGGTTTTTGTACAACTGAATACCCCCGTTGAAGTCATAAGCCTCAACGTTCTCAATTAATATATCATAGTCATTGAACCAGCCTCCCTGGTCAAATCTCAATACATAGGTACCTTTTTTACCATCTGTATCAGCTGGTGGCTCTCCGTCCAGGATCATGTTTCTCAACGTGATACCAATGGAGTCCTCTTTGGCTCTGAAACCAGCATCGTACATGTAGATGATCGGAGGATTATTAGCATCTGCTCCTTCTACCACGATCTCCTGGTAGATGTCAATTGTTCCGAACACATGGTACTCAGGCTCAGTCAAAAGAATAGTTTCTCCCGGAGACCATAAGCTGGTATCTTCAATGAAAGCTTCAAGATCTTTCACGCTACTTGCACTTTGGCTCCATTCCGGATCTCCGATAGTTAAGGTTGTGTAAAAAGCTCCGTTATCAGGATTGGTATAACCAGGATCATTTTTATCAATAGCGGTCAAAGTCACATTCGCCTGAAGAGCAGCAGTATCAAGATTCCACTTGCTGTTATCTCTTAGAGATGTGAAGTTATGCACGACACTGTTGTCAAAAGTGAATGTTCCTGCATCAGCGTTAATCAAGAATGGTCGCGAAAAATCAGGGTCAATAACCGTACTTACAATATTGGAATTGAAGTCTAATGTAACCGAGTTGTCATTCGGGTCATTGATTTGGATCAAAGCTCCTCCATTTCCTCCTACCTTGTAGAAGGTATTGTTTTCGACTAAGAAGTTCTGTTCCTGAAATAGATGAGCACCAGTTCCATCCTTATTGAAGTATGGGTTCTTTAAAAATCCAAAAACATTAGCGAAAGTTGAATTAGTTACTGAAAGCTCTTTTACCACATTAAGGAATGGATCTACCGCAAACTGGTTCGCCATATCATGGAAATAGACATTGTCCAGCGTCAACGACTCATAATATCCATTTTTGTTCTTGTAAAGCTGAATACCCCCTTGAAAATCCCATGCTTCGACATTTTCAAGTGTGACATTCTTAAAGTATTTCCAATCAAACTGATCAAATCTAAGTACATACGGAGCATACTTTCCATCATTAGGATCATATCCATCCATACGAAGATTCTTCAAGGTTATATCAATACTATCTTCTTTTGCTCTGAATCCATTGTCATAACAATACAACAAAGGAGCTTCCGGAAGACTTGGATCTCCGACGATAGTTACATCCTGAAAGAAGTCGACTGTACCATTTAAGGTATATTCCTCATCAATCAATAAAATGACATCACCAGGTTGCCATTTAGTTATATCCTCTATGAAGGATTCTAAATAAGGCACACCTTGGACCGTACTAGGCACCCGGTGAACCTGCTGCGCATTCGTTTTCGCAAGTAGTCCCAAAAGGACACCGGCAAAAAGAATCGAACGTAAAATTCCAGATTTCATAATTCTCGGTTTAGTTGTTTAGTTGAGTATTAACTTATTAAAGGGTAACAGATGAATGGGTTTTCACTCATTCATCTGTGGTATTATTTTATAAAGACTTTCTCCGCAAAACCACTCTCAGTTTTGATGATAAACAAGCCTTTACTGCTTGGTATTTTCACATTATTTCCTGTGCCAACGAGTGCACCTGAAAGCCTGTAAACGTAGAGCTTCTCATTACACAGAGACTCAAATTCTCCATTCACAATTCTGTATGGTGCTTGTGTAAGATCTACTGAAGTTGCAAGTGCTGTTGTGTCTCCTGGTCCACCTGAAGATGGGACTACTGTCTGAGCCTCAATCGTCATTTCCCAAATCTTCAAACGCTCTCCATCAATTTTTGATCGGTCCAAATCAGGGAAGGAAACAATTCTTAACATGATTGAATCAGCACTTTCGGAAATGGCTTTGATCGCATCAAAATCCGAATTACCAGAAGTATAAGTATGGATATCTCCACCCTGATTAGTCATTTTCTGAATGATAAATGCGTCAGCTAATGCATCCCCTCCAGGGATTTCAGAATAATCTAAATAACTCCACACCTGACCGTCACGAGATATTTCTATTAAAAAGAAAATGTCACGACCTCCGTTGATAGAAACATCAGTACTTGCTTTTACCGTCAATGATTTGATGTTAGAGAATGCAGGACTTTGGATATAACCAAATGTCATGTCTGCAGAATCGAGTTTTTTTAGCTTAGTTATTTGAATTATACTTTCAGATGTAGGCCAATCACTTACAGGTTGAGTCCCCTTAATAGTAGATCCCGCTGCAACCGATATTTCATCATCTTGGCAATCATTGAAAATGATCACATTTTCATAGGTCCAACCGTTTTGAATGCCAGTTTCATTGTGACTTGCATCACCATAAGCATCCTCACAGCCATCATAGTGTTCTGGTATACCATCATTCCCCACTTTATCAACATCAGCACCCGACACATAGTACCCATCTTCATGCGGCACAAAGTTGTCCGGGTTCAGAATTATGGTGGTGTCGGTTTGCGCAAACGTTATACTAGATATTGCTAAAAATATCAGGCTCAATAAAAATTGTAAAGTTCGAGTTTTCATCATATTGTAGTTTTAAGGGTATTGCTATTCATTGTTTTCTTATTCGACTAAAGGATCAAAATCTCCATCCAACCAATCCCTTGTCTGAATCAAATTCTCATTTCTTACAGTCGCATTTGTTGGCAAATAGTAGAAATTATACTTTGGCTGTAAATAATTGATCTGACTGGTTTCGTTATCCTTATACTCCAGGGAATACTTGAAATAAAGGCCTGGGTTAACCGGATTGCTCCAGTCCACGGTATCCTGAATATTTGCTTCAAAATATCCCACGGCTGCAACCATTTTGTTTATCCCATTAGGAATGGTGTCCAGATCCGGATTGATCGTACTGATATAGGCCGTATCAACTTCAGTGAGTATTCCTGTTCTTCTGGATCCGTTGATACCATTTCCCACCGCACTCAATCCATTAATAAACATGTTTCTTCGTCGCAGGTCAAAATGCCTTTTATTCTCAAAGCACAACTCGATTCTGCGTTCGTTCATTATCAACGCTCGAAGCGTCGCTTTGTCAGTACCATTCAGCGTCAATCCATAATCATTGGCACCCATTTCAATACCGGCTCTTTGTCTTATTCTGCGCAGCTGATCAAGGGCTATTGATGTTTCTCCAACCTCATTGGCACATTCAGCTAAATTCAATAACACTTCGGCAAATCGAATTTCAATCCAGTCTGTCCCAACAGCGTTCGACTCTGTTTTTGGAATGCTGGTATTTACATTCTTACGTAAGTAAAAACCCGTATTGGGTAGCCTTCCTCCCTCTTGGGAATTATATTGGTAGGTCCATTGGTAGTCGTCAGCTCGTCCGGAAAACTTCCACTCGGATCCATTGTAAGCTACAATATTATAAAACCTTGGATCCCTATCAACCCAATACTCAGCTGAGTCATAACCAGCACCTTGAGTAGCCGGCGAACCATCTTTCATTGTAAAAGCTTTTACAAAATCCCAGGTAGGGGTGCCATTTCCTTGATAGGTATTAGCAACAGAGAAAGGCCTTACAGAGTTGTCATATCCATGAGAACGCAAGCCAACGGTAAACTTTGTAAATAAAATGGCCTCTTCATTATCTTCATTGATGAAAATATTAGCATAATCCGGATATAAATCATGCCCGGCCGCTTCAGCTATATCTTTTGCCTCAAGGTTTGCCTGATAGGCTTCTTGCCATCTTGCGCTGATTCCATCCACGCTATTTTCCCCATTAGGGTCAAACTGCGGACTGGCATAAAACATCAAAACCCTGCCTTTTAGTGCCGCTGCCGCTGAGGCGGTGATTCTTCCAAATTCCATTGATTTACTACTCAAAAGCTCAATGGATTTATCTAAATCAGCTACGATAAAATCTACACACTCCTTGGCAGATGACCTGGGGAAAGAATTTCCAGCAGCACCGTCATTCACATCCAATATTCTATCTATAATAGGGACTCCTCCGTAATACAATACCAAATCCCAATACACATAGGCTCGCAGAAAATAGGCTTGTCCCAAAAGCTCTTCCTTATAGACTTCTTCAAGATTTCCATCAAGCACACCATTAATGAAAAGTATAATGTTCCGAATATTGGCAAAGGTCGTGACGTTATAAGCTCCAGGTGTATCATCTGTCCCTTCTACCGGATCAAGTAACATACCCGTCATGTATTGTCCTCCACCAGTCCCATCAGTAGTCAAATCTGCATTCCGAAGCATATCGAACCTGGGTGGCAAAACAGATAAGTATAGTCTGTTTAAATACATTACAGCCAGCCCATCATCATTAAATAACAATACCTCATCAACTGCGGACTGATCCTCCGTATCAAGCACCTGATTACATGAGTTGATTGAAAGCGTAATAAAAACAGCAATAAGTATTTTACTGAAATGTCTCATATTCTACTAAAGTGAAAAGCTTGTTCCTATGTTAAACGTTCTAACCAAAGGGTAATCATAACCTTCGCTAACAACTGGATCTTTGTAGTCGAAAGGACTGACGATTGTCCATACATTCGTCACAGAAACATAGAATTTCCATGAATTCAGTTTAAGTCTGTTTGAAATCGGTTTAGGCATTTGATAAGAGAAATTCAGGAAGTTGAGTCTTAGAGTATGCCCATCTCTCATCCAGAATGTGGAGTGCTCTCCTTCATACCCATACCCATAGGGACGCGGAAGTTTTGCATCTGTATTTTCCTCTGTCCAATAATCACTCCACCAGGAATAAACATTCTCATCAACCTCAGGTAGGGCCTGCTCATTTTTTGTAATAAATACCTTATGACCAAATACTCCTCCAAAAGAACCTGATACCTTAAAACCCTTCCATGACGCCCCAAGCGTAAACCCATAACTATATGGTGCATCCGTATATTTGGCAATAATTCCTCTATCATTTCCATCAATAATTCCATCTGGCTCACGGCTATAATCCGGGCCACCCACATCTTCATAATAAATCATTCCCGGAGTCAGTGGTTTACCATCGACCAACAAGAAACCATTTGCATCTCTCGGCTGGTTAGGATACATCTGTTCTACCTCGGCAAGGTGCTCTGCATCACGGATGATGCCCAATGCAAAGTATCCAGGTTGGTTACTATCCGGATTTTTTCTCTCATCAACCCAGGTGCCTAATACGGCAGGGTTTTGATACAATTTGACAGGTCTACTCTTTCTAGTGCTGAAGTTGGCGTCAAAAGAGTATCCAAAATCCTGACCAACCTTTTCTGACCAACCAAGCATGAATTCTACACCAGTTGAATATGAAACTTTGTAATTTTCAAATGGAGGCTTGTCATTCCCAAGAACAAACGGATAGGTTCTATCCCGATCAAAAGCATCGTATGTTTTGTTGTAATAATATTCAAAAGTATAGCTCAGTCTATTATCTAAAACTCGTGCATCAAGCCCGACGTTCAGGTTTCTAACTTTAGCCCATGTTCGTGATGGCACCGTAAATCCATTCAGTCTGGGTTGAGCTGTATTAGAAAGGGATCCATTGCCTGTTCCGAAAATCGGACCATTAGCTTGCGCTTCCGGTATAAATGCCGTTCTGTGTTCATAAGGTCTGGTATTATCATTTCCGACAATACCAACGGAGGTTCTGATCTTTAAGAAATCTATGAAACCGACATTATCACGTAGAAACGACTCCTCGCTAATGACCCAACCCAATGAAACAGAAGGAAAGAATCCAAAACGCTCAGATTTAGCAAATTTGCTGGAGGCCTCTCCTCTGAAGGCTGACTCAAAAAGATATTTTCCATCATAGTCGTAGTTTAACCTACCAATTAAACCCCAACGGCCAGTCTGATCGTAATCACCTCTATTTGTTATATTATTTGCTGAATAAGCCCATACATAGGGATAACCGTCGACTAAGGCTCCGGTTTGGTTGAAAGATAAACTACGTGATTGTCCGTCGGCCTGCTCATATACCAATAATGCGTTCAAATTATGTTTACCAAAGTTGTTGGCATATGATATGGAGGTATTCAATTGATAATTCACACCTTTGCCCCAACTTTCGGACAAAATCGCAGGAACATTTATAGTCCTGGGATCATTTGCGGAAAGCGTCTCCTCAAAAAGCAACTTGTTATTGTTAGTTCCTGCAATTCTTTCCAAAGAATAAACCTCATAAGCCGTTGTATGATTGGAACCTGTAGAAGTATTTAAGTTGTATGAGAATCGTGTGTTGAGTTTAAGACCTTTTACAAAGGGAACATCATAAGTCAGACTTGTATTAATATTAGTATTATTACTAACACTAAATCGCTCACTACCAGACTCCAACAACCCATAAGGGTTGTTAGCATAACCTATATCTACGGGTTTTCCATCCATTATAGCAGGAACCCATTTTGGTGCGGTTAAAGGTGTTTTAAACCATCCTGTCAACCTACCGTCATCTCCCTGTACATAAGGAACTTTTCTGGTCCCTTCGTTAAAACTCATCCCAATATTAAACAATAGGTCTTTGGTTAGATCAGCCTCAATATTTGATCTCAAACCATATCTTCTGTACCACAGGTTATCAAAATTCCCTGTCTCGTAGTAATAGTTTCCGCCAACGAAATATCGTACTCTTTCAGAACCACCAGAAACATTCAGTGTATGTCTATTCGTAATAGCGGCTTTAAACAAATCATCCAACCAATCGTAATCCCTGGTTTTGATCAATTCCAATTCTTCTTCTGTAAACAAATCGCTTGCTCTCGGAGGACGACCACCAGGAAGGTTTCCCTCGCCAATTGCGATATCATTCAACATGGAGGCATGTTCATAACCGGAAAGCATTTTAGGAATCTGAGTAGGTTGCCCAACTCCAACTGAACCTGAATAATTCACTACAGTCTTGCCTGCCTTGCCCCTTTTGGTTTTAACCACCACTACTCCACCTGCAGCTCGGGCACCATAAACCGCAGCGGCTGCATCTTTTAGGATTGAAATACTTTCTATTTCGGAAGGGTCTAGTCTATTAAACATTTCATCTCCAGAAGGTCCTGTGCCGTCCTGTTCATTAGTGTAAATGACCCCATCAATTACATATAATACCTGTCTTTGAATATTTCCAGATGCATCTTCCCCTCTAATGATCAATGGTGATGGTACACCGGGAGCACCAGTACCATTTCGACTTACTTGGACACCGGCTAGCTTACCAACTAATGTCTGAGCCAAATTACCTGTAGGAATATCTTCTAATTCATCAGGTTTTACAGAGACAATTGCGCCAGTCAAATTAGCTTTCTTCTGCTCGCCATAACCTACGATAACAACCTCATCCAGGGACTCAACGTCCAGGGGCATCGTTACATTTACTTCAGTTTTACCGGAAACCGGAACCTCTTGCGTTACAAAACCTACGTAGGAGAATATCAGTACATCTTCATCATTTACCTGTAAAGAAAAATTACCATCAAGATCGGTAACCGTACCTTTTGATGGAGTGTCCTTAATAATAATGGTCACACCTGGAAGTGGAGCATTATCATCAGAGCTAATCACTTGCCCTTTTAGTACATATGAATCTTGCTCAATTAAAACGTTTGCATAATTATTGCCAACGATTGCACAAAAGCCTAGTACTAATAATAAAATCCGTAAGTTTTGGTTCATCCTTGTTTATAAAATCTAGTAGTTCGGTTCACTCGGGAATTTTCTGCTTTCATTTTTACATCAAATGGCAACATCCTTTAAAAAAATTACAAACGTTTGCTCACTTTGATCAAGAAATGTTAAAAGTACATTTATTCCTATATCTAAATTCCTGAATATAGCTGCACTAGCCGTCCTGCACTATCCTGTCTGATTATCTGATTGTTTAACAAAAGTTACTATTTTTTACTCACTCATCAATTTTTTCTACGCAATTTCGACGAATATTGAGATTATGACAACAAGTGTTTATTTAACACCTATAAGCAGATGATACTACATCAGCCTTTTTCCTTCTCATTTATTTATGACCCAGTTCAACTGTGGATCTAACAAATAAGACTCTCCTGCCCTCATGGGTATTTCCCTTGAAATTCCTTCATATTCAATCATGCATTTTCCATTTGATACGGAATAAATGGAAAGTTTCTCCAACTCATGATTTAACCATTCAATATTTAACTCATAGCCTCCACGGGCCTTGACTCCTTTTATCTTTCCATTTCCCAAGGCATCAGGCAATGCAGGCAGCAACACGATCTTATCATTTTGACTTTGAACAATCATCTCTAATATCCCTGCGGAAGCACCAAAGTTGCCATCGATTTGGAATGGAGGATGTGCATCAAACAAGTTAGCATAGGAACCTCCCCTGCCACTTCTCTCTACCCAGGCAGGGCTTAACAAGGTATTCACCATCTTCCATGCATGATTGCCTTCTCTGAATCTGGACCAAAGGTTGAGTTTCCATGCCAGACTCCATCCTGTTCCCTCATCGCCCCTAAATTCTAAAGACTTGATGGCTGCATCCATCAATTCGGGTGTTTTCACATTAATCTCCTCTCCCGGGTATACGGCCCATAGATGAGACACATGCCTATGATGATTTTCAGGATCATCCTTATCTGCCAACCACTCCTGCAGCTGACCATATTGCCCAATCTGATCAGGGGCTACTTTCGGAAGCGTTTCTTCTATCTGACGTGTAAGGTCATCTGTTATACCCAGAATCTGAGCAGCATCCAGGCAATTTCGAAATAGCTCTCGCACAATTTGATGATCCATTGCGGGGGCCATGACCAATCCACCGTTTTCAGGTGAGTTCGAAGGCCCACTTACCAGGTACCCGGTTGTTGGATCTTCCACCAGAAAATCGATGAAAAACTCTGCTGCACCTGCCATTAGCGGATAGGCCTTCTCTCTTAGAAATGTTGTGTCCAGGGTAAACTCATAATGCTCCCAAAGATGATGACACAGCCAGGCTCCGCCAGTTACCCAAATCCCATGATTTGGGTTATTGATGGGGGCGGTACCTCTCCATAAATCTGTATTGTGATGTAGTACCCACCCATTGGCTCCATAATGTATTTTGGCTGTCTTAGCACCTCTTTCTGCAACCTCTTCAATCAGCTCAAAAAGTGGCTCATGCATCACCGAAAGGTTTAATGGTTCTGCGGGCCAGTAGTTCATTTCCAGATTAATATTACAGGTATACTTTGAGTCCCAAGGAGGTGTCAACTCTTCATTCCAGATGCCCTGAAGGTTAGCAGGTCTGGTGCCCTGTCTGGAAGATGAAATCAATAAATATCGTCCATATTGAACATACAGTCCAACCAGGGATGGATCTTGAGTTTCGTTAAACGTTACTATTCGTTGATCGGTCGTTAGCGAGTCAAGCCTATTCTCCCCTAAATCAATGTCAAAAGTGTTATAGTGCTTTTGGTAATCCTCAATATGAGTAGCTTTAACTTTATCATATGCACCAACCTCTATTTGGTTCAAAGCATCCATTGCCTTTACCTCAGGCTTCCCTGAAACATCATTATAATTCCTGTAATTAGTAGCAGCTGTAAGATACAAGGTAGCCTCATTGGTATTAGCTACTGTTAGTAT
The DNA here is from genome assembly GCF_024714475.1 of Marinoscillum sp. MHG1-6. Lineage (GTDB taxonomy): Bacteria > Bacteroidota > Bacteroidia > Cytophagales > Cyclobacteriaceae > JAMZMI01. Next base: position 125,502 of record NZ_JAMZMI010000009.1, read on the forward strand.
ATCACCTATAACGGAAATGTATCCCTCCGGACTTTCACATCTCAAGTAACTGACTCCATGTAAGGCACCATCCTCCACCTTCGCCAGTAGCATGATTACCCGATCATCCACTTTCCTTATCTCAAAATCTCTATGAAGACTCGTGAGAGAGGCCTTGAAGTTCAGTTTACCGGGCACTGAAGAAGCAAGGTGTAAAACCAATGCCTGATCGGGCGCACTTACAAAATATTCCCTGGTATACCGCACTCCCTCTGATTCATAGCTGGTCCTGGCCATTGCATTTTCTATATCCAGTTCACGGGTGTAATTCTCAATATGCTCCTGTCCTTCGAATTCCAGCCACAAATCCCCAAAAGGTTGGTATGACTCCTGGTATTTTGGATATTGTGGAACCTGACTGTTCTGAATAAAGTACTTCCACTCTACATCAAGAGGAATTCCATTCTCCATCTCTTCTCCTACCGGATAGATGACCATGGGCTCCCCTGTTTTGAAACCCACCAATCCACCCTTATCATAAAAGTTGAGCACCTGGATGGCAACAACATTCTTTCCTAGGCCGGTGTCGGCGGCTGACACTTTGTATCTCCGATGAGCATTCTTATTGTCTTCTGAATTGATGAAATTGCCATTGAAATAAGTGATGTCCGTGTCCCTTATCCTTCCCAGGTTTAATACCAGATCCTTGTCCTTCCAATCCTCAGGAAGATCAAAAGTGAAGCGCAACCAGACTGTCCCATCAAGCCCCTCAAAGCCGATACTTTCCCAACCCTGAATATTAGGAAAGGTCATCACTCCCCAATCACTATCATCAAAATCTGGTGACGCATAAATCAGGCTTTCATCGCCTTTAACTTTGGTTAGCCAAGTCGCCAATTGCTGAGGGTACTCATCCTCGTTGCTCATCTTTCCCATGAAGTGCTCCCCAGCAAGCGCTTCGGCTTCGTCTTGTTTCCCTGCAAAAAGTAGCGCTCTGATTTCCTCCAAATAATCAGCGGCCCCTTCTCTGTTATAGTCTCTGGGTGCTCCTGTCCAAAGTGTTTCCTCATTGAATTGAATCCGATCTGTTTCAACTCCTCCAAACACCATCGCACCAATCCGACCATTTCCAATAGGCAAGGCCTCCGTCCATGCCTCAGCCGGCTCGTCATACCACAGCCTATAGTAGACTTCTTCTGTTTTGCGCTCCTTGCAGGCACCTAACAGAAAAAATACAAATAAGAGTATCAGTATTGGGGTATTTCGCATAAGCTTAAGTTTCATTCTAGAATGATCGATTCTTTTACTTCAGGCGCGACTTGTACCGGAACTTCAGCTGAGTTCAAAAAGTTATCAGTCATAAAAATACTTTTAGAGTTTTCACCTGAAACCTTCAGAAACACATCTGTTTCCTCAGTGGCCCGGCTATCACGAATGAAAACATTCTCAACATCATTCAACTCAATGGAAGGTCGTCCTTCCTGGTGATCATAAGTCTTAAATCCATCAATCTCAATATCACTGGAACTTTCAATCTCAATGGCTGCTCCCAAACTGGCGTTAATGGTTACATCGTGCAGCTCAATTCGTTTACCATCTTTGATGCTCACGCCTTCATTCGTCGTCATACGAATGTTATTAAAGGTGATGTTTTCGATTGGCATCTCTTCCAATCCAATCAAGACAACAGCCTTGTTGGCATCCGCTGTGATATTACTGAAATGTATGTTTCTAAAAATTGGAGTGCGCTCAGAAACAGGCTCAGGATCTGTTTTGGAATAAAACATATTTAATTTGATCGCTTCCATTTTGATATCCTTCATGATCACATTATCCACCCTTATATCTTCCACAACACCTCCTCTTCCTCGCGTAGATTTTATGCGAATGCCTCTATCAGTACCATCGAATACACAATTGGATATGGTAATCTTTTTAACCCCTCCTGACATTTCGCTTCCAATCACCACTCCTCCGTGACCGGAAAGCATCGTACAGTTAGTTATGGTATAATCTTCCGCCGGAGCCGCCATTCTTCTTCCATCACTATCCTTTCCTGACTTAATGGTAATACAATCATCTCCCACGCTGATATGACAATCTGAAATGCGCACGTACTTACATGATGAGGGGTTGATTCCATCTGTATTTGGAGATGGTGGGTTGTTGATGGTAACACCCGTAATCGTTACATTTTCACAAAACTCAGGAGTAACTGTCCAAAACGGAGAGTTCTTGATAGTGATCCCTTCCACTCTCACATTCTTACAAAACATAGGCTGAATGAATGGAGGACGCAAAAAGCCTCTCTTGATCATATGTGGAGCGTCAGGTAGGTTGATCGCATCCTGATTGGCTTGTTCATGCATGTCCTGATACTTTACGCGTTTAGCATCTTTCCCTTGCAGGCGCTCGGTCTGATGCCACCACTTCAACCCCTGACCATCGATGGTTCCACGACCAATAATCGCAATGTTTTCCTTCTCATAAGCATAGATCAATGGAGAAAAGCTTTTAACCATAATTCCCTCATAGCGTGATTGCACAAAAGGCAAATAGTCATCAAAGTCATCACTAAACCTGATGTAAGCCCCTGCATCAATAAACAGAGTAATGTTACTTTCTAAGTGAATTGGCCCGGTTAAATAGTCTCCCGCAGGAAAATAAATGGTTCCACCACCATTTTCAGCAGCTTTTGTGATTGCCTTTCTAATAGACTCTGTTGCTTTGGTCTTACCGTCTCTTTTGGCACCGTAATCCATGATATTGTAATATTCCTGTGCTTCAGACACGTGCAATATCAAGAACAAAAGAGCGCTGAGCATCAGCTTATGGTTTTTATGGGCGTTCATTATTGTAGGTATCAAAATCATTAATTCAATTGCTAAAAAAAGAGGGTATAGATTCCTGACCCAAGGTTAATTTCCACAGTCTTATTCTCTCTATGAATGGCGATAACGTCTGGGCTTTCTTCAACCAATTTCCCACCCAATGTCGTTTCATCTTTATCTGGTAGTATCACCGTCCCTGTACAGTTGGGAGGTATTTCAACAGTGTAGGAGGTCTTATCTCCTTTTACTTCCCAACCGGCCGACACTTTCCCATACATCGTATGAATAGAAGCTTTCGCAAAGGTTAACCCACCCCCAAGAAGCGGCTGAAATAACACATTTTTGTATCCAGGTTTTTCCGGATCAATTCTGATACCTGCCACCCTGGAATACAGCCACTCACCAATCGCCCCATATGCATAATGGTTAAAACTATTCATACCCACAGTTTGAAAAGTCCCATCAGGTTTGATGCCATCCCATCTCTCCCAAATGGTAGTGGCTCCCTTTGTAATGGGATATAACCAGGAAGGATATCGCTTATTATTCAACAGCATGAATGCCAGATCCTGATTCCCGAAATCGGAAAGCGCGTAATTCAAAACGGGCGTCCCTAGAAACCCCGTAGTCAGGTGACCGAAATGATTCACATCATCTGCAAGTCTTTGGGAGATGGTGTCTAGTTTCTCATCATCGACAATACCAAACACCAAACCAATGGCATAAGCCGCCTGAGTACTGGAAACCAACCTCCCCGTCCGTGTCATGAACTCACGGTTCCAGGCCGCTTTGATTTTTGGAAGGAGGTCATTCAATTCATCAGCATAAGCTTTCTCATCTATTAAACGGGCCGATTTCTCCATTAAACCAGCAGAATAATAAAAGTAGGCTGTAGCAATTAATGCCTTTTCGGTATGAGCTCCGGCATAACCGTAATCAGGGGCATTGTAATGGTAGCTGTAATACTCAGCGAAAGAGAGCCAGTCACCAAAATGAAACCCATAATCAAAGACCAGCTCCTCACCCGAATGGCGGATCATGTAATCCACCCATCCTTTCATGGAATCGTATTGCTCCTGCAGGACACGAGTGTCTCCATAATATTGATAAAGTGTCCAGGGTATGATCACTGCTGCATCTGCCCAACCGGTAGCACCGTAGCCATCCGACCAACCAGTTCCTCCTCCATCAACAATATTGTTTGGAACCACCCATGGCACACTCCCATCTTCTTTCTGTTCAGTGGCCAGGTCCTTCAACCATTTTGTGAAGAATGGTGCGGTATTGAAGTTAAAACTGGCAGTAGGAGCAAAAACCTGGGCGTCTCCGGTCCAGCCAAGTCGTTCATCTCGTTGAGGACAATCGGTAGGAACATCCAAAAAATTTCCCTTTTGTCCCCACTGAATATTGCTCTGAAGCTGATTGATCATAGGTTCTGAGCACTCAAAACTCCCGATAAGTTGCATGTCTGAATGCACTACTATCCCCGTGATCATTTCTCTGCTAACCTCTTCGGAATGCCCCTCGATCATAACAAACCTAAAGCCATGGAAAGTAAACTTAGGCTCATACACTTCCAACCCGGCACCCTTAAGAATATAGCGATCGGTGCATTCTATGTTTCTAAGGTTATCAGTGTAAAAATTTCCTTCCTGATCCAGTACTTCGGCGAACCTGAGTACAATCGTTTGGCCTTTTTGACCGGATATTTGCAGCCTGACCCAGCCAACCATATTCTGTCCCAGATCAAAAACCTGTTCTCCTTTTGGAGTTAAGAAAACATCTATTGGTTTAATTTCCTGAATCCTTCTTACCGGGTCTCCTTCGGAACTGACTAGTACTTCTTTGGAGTGAGCATAGGTTTTAGCACGCTGCCAATTATTATCCGAATATTTCGAGGTAGACCAACCAGTCAATTCCAGGTTAGCATTATAAGTTTCTCCATCGTAAATATCAGATTTGAGAATAGGTCCTTTTGACGTCTTCCAGGATTCATCTGATATTACCATCAAACCAGTCCCATCTATGTATTCGATTTCGAGTTGTAAAAGAAGAGCTATGGTATCTCCATAGGTATTGCGATTGTTTTCCCACCAACCGTAATGCCCCCGATACCAGCCGTCTCCCAGCACAGCACCAACGACATTCTCGCCTTGTGCCAGCTGTTTGGTAACGTCGTAAACCTGATACTGAATCCGCTGATGATAGTTCGTCCATCCCGGAGTAAACACCTCGTTTCCAACCTTTTCACCATTCAACTCCAATTCATAAAGCCCTAATGCTGCGGCATATATTCGAGCAGATTTTATCTCCTTTTCAACACCGAAAGACTTTCTAAAAAAAGGACTCGCAGATGACTCAGAAATATTATTCCCCCAGGGGTAAGTGATCCAATTGGCCTTCCACTCAAAGACATCCAACACTCCCATTTCCCAAAAAGCTGTCTCATGGGATTTGGCTGATTTCCCGTTTTCATCCCAGACTTCTACACCCCAATAAACTCTCTGACCGGAGGTAAGTTGAGAACCTGCATATTCCACATGAATGGATTGATCTGATTCTAATCTTCCCGAGTCCCAAATGAGAGTTTCGGTATCCAGGCTAGAGGAAGTTGAAGCCGTTATTCGATAGGCCCGCTGCTTCCACCCCCTTTCATCAGTCACTACCTCCCAACTCAACCTTGGCGATGGGGTGCTCAGCCCTAATGGGTTACACTTATACTCGGATTTTAAGTTTATGATTTGCATTAAACCCTTCTTATGTCTTCATTATTCTAAAGATGGTCCCTTCATCCAAAATGGTGCAGAACCGAACCAGAGGATTACACCTACGCCCATAAGATTAAAATGTGTTGCCATATCAATGACGTCATAAAACACGAGGAATGATGGTAGCAGTGTAAGCACCAAACCAATCAAGGATAATATCTTCAATAATGTCTTCATTGTTCTGAATTTAGGTTGTGCACTACCTTTTTTGCTGTTGTATATAGCTCAATCCTATGTAAAGGAGCACGGACAGTATCCATTCAGGAGCAATCATGAACATGAGGTCAGCGTTGATGCTTGCCAGCCAGGGCGGCTGTTGTCCCAAAGCTTCTGTCAGCCATGGAAAGTTGTCCTTACCATAGAAAAACAGCATAATAAAGAAAGAGGCCATCCACGCCACAGCTGCCGGCCAACTTAAGAGTATATTATTCTTTTCTGCATAATCACTTTCGAGCCCAATCTTTGGAAAGATCCAAACATCAACGAAAATGAAGGCTCCTAGGGGCATGAAAAACAGCCCGTAATACCCAATAATCCTATCCAAATAAGCATTGACAGCGGGGATGCATGCCGTAACTATCATGAAGGCACCTGCCAGGAAGGTCACCTTCCATCTTTTCCAGTTCGGTGTAGCCACCTGTATAGCCAACCCTGCACGGTAAAGTGTTGGGTTGGCTGTCGTCCAACCTGCAATCACTACACTGATCAAACCAGCCATTCCTGCGCCGAACAGTGCAATGTTACCCGGTTGTGGGTTTGTAAAACCTTCTGCTAAAAATGCTGCGCAAAGTATACCTGATGCAATCCAGGCCATATAATGGCCGAGGAACATTCCAAAAGCCGATGCAAAACCTTGCTTCCAATCCTTGGCATACCTGAAAATGGTGACATCACTCATCCCGATATGCTGGGTGGCGTTACACAGCCATGCAAAGCCAATCACGTGCCATATGGTATACTTCGAATTGCCCCCAATCGGAACCCCTGTAAAGATCTTTTCACTGGCGATGGTCCAGAAATCTGAAAAACCGGTTGCTCCCAAATCAGCTAGCACAGCTAACCCAGCTGAGAAAAACACCAGCACCATCCAGGGAGCACAGATTTTAGAAAAGTGAGCTATTTTATCAAAACCCAATACCGCCAGGGCTGCAATTACCACTCCCACGATCAATGCTAAAAACATCCACGGAAGTGTTGGAATGGTATCCCCGGCAACATAATCAGGATTAGGTATTCCGAAAGGAATCGAAATAGCCGTGACCGCCACACTTACCATGGCTCCTGCAAGAAGGCACAGAATTACCGCATAGAAGGCACTGTAAGCTACGGTCAGGTAAGGCCCACATATTTTACGCAGTTGCCAGTAGATGGTCAAACGTGTTTTAACAGCTACCGGCGCACAAAACAAGGCCCAGCTCAAAACCGCAAGTACGTTACCAATCAAAAGCCCCACAAAAAAGTCTACAGCAGACACCCCATGCATAACCATCAGAGGGCCCAACACAAACTCAGTTCCTGCCACATGCTCTCCGGCAAACATTGCGATGAAGGTCCCCCAACCATGCAATTTGTTTTTGGCTACCGGCTCGCGATCATATTCGTATAATGCGTCCAGTCTTTCAACAAGGGATGATCCACCTGCTGTGGCCTGCTGAATTTCACTCATATTTTTCTTTTTTGGGTTATAAACAATTTAACACAATCTCCTCAGTAATTTTCCCGCTCTATTGACCTAATAAAATAACCAGTCTAGCCCGGCCATTTGCCCTTCCTGAACAAACCCCGCATCCCTGGGTGAGATCGTCTCCGACCCATCGATAAAGCCCAGTAAGAGGAAGACATCGTTATCGAACCACAACGAATGTTCACCCGGATCAAAATAATAGGTATGTATATTCACTGGAGGTAATCCAATGATTTTGATAGCGTTAAGCAATTTGATATCTGCCTGACCATATTCATTGGCCGAAGCATCGTGCTCAAGTGTTGGTGGAGCTAAAAACTCCGTTTTATCTGACTGAAAATAACCCACTAACATCTTCACGGGCTTTTCATTGGAAAACTTCACCTCCGTATCATGATCATCTAAATCCTGAAAAGAATACAACACTCCCTCAAGCCCTACCAACTCTTCAGCCAAACCTTCGATAACATATTGGCTTTCACTAAATGGTTTAGCTCCTTCTTGCACCTTATATGTGCCTTGAGAACTCCCGGTAAAATTTACTTCAACGGTTGTTAAGGTCTCGCCGGGCTTTTGGCCGGCTTCACCAGAAGTTTTGATCAACAACTCAATATTGCGTTTAAAGTTATCCAGTTCGTCCTGGTAATATGGAAGGAGCTCCTGCCAGGTTTTATTCTTCCCATCATCACCTCCAATCGGTATTCTTCTCTGTTTAGTTTGCATGCTATTGGCATAAGCGTAGGTATCTTTTGTTAGCTCGGCAAGCCTTCCAAAATGCTCGACACTGCGCTCCAGATGTGGTAGCGCTTCCTTCAGGTCCTCAATGTTTTTTGAGTAGCCATAATTCAAAACCTTCATCGCTGCTTTGGCCTTCTCAGAATAGAACCTGGCCAAGACCTCGTAGCAATAAATGTCATTCCTCAATCTTTCAAATTCTTCAGAATTCTTACTCACTCCTTTAACCGCATCTATTACCGCGACTGCCTCCTCCGCATAACTCACCATCTTATCCGCAGCCCATTCTGGTGTCTCGCCTACATGGTTCTCCTGATCGAATTCCTTGCGCGCATATTCCGATAGCAACTCTCCTTCCGGACCGTGGGACTCATAGACCATCTTATTGAGACTGAATTTCTCCGGACTCACCAGCTGGCTCATAAACATTCCCAGTGTCATCGTTTGTCTGTTACCTTCAGTAATACCAAATCGCCTCAGGATCATAGGAGAAATTTCACCAGAAGCTTCATAGGCCTTCAATATCTTCTCTCCACAATCGTCGCACCCATATACCTCTTCGAATAAACCAGACCAGTATTCGATCTCTTTATTACGATCCAGATTCGCATCCCAGGCATATCGTCCCCATGCCTGATACCAAATCCAGTCGCGATCCATTTCAAGCATTTTAGGATCAGTAAGGTCAGGTGCATATGGCCAATCCCAATATGAAGTTTGAGGATATAGATGAAGCCCGTTGGCTCCGTGTGTTGATTTCATCGCCTTTACACTCCTCTGAATAAAGTCAGGAGAGCCATACCTGAAAGGTTCCAAATTGGCCAGGATATGCACATTATCAATATGTGTTGAGCCTAGTTCACTCAGGCTCTTATGGTATTCCGCCCATTTTCCTCTGGGTTCATAAGTTGTCAGAGACTCCCCATTATATTTATTAAGGGTATAGAGATTCTTGTAAAGGGGTAATGCATTTTCCATGACCACCGATGCATTGGTATCATGACCTCTAAGCACAATGGGGGGTTCTTGTGTTTGCCCCATAGCCTTCAGTCCATCCTTCACTCCGGGGATAATCGTTTCCGTAAACCAGGCTACATCATTGTCAATACCTTGCATAGCTTCTCCAAGAGCTACTAAAAGTCCCACATTTGGATACTTTTCTACGAATGCAGCAATGGATTTCCGCGTGTAATCAGCGATATATGGGATGATTGGACGTCCTCGATCCTGAGTTTTAATGCCATAGTGTTCAGCGAAAGGCTTGCTAACAATTATGTTATAAAACATTTGAATCACCCATATTCCTCGTTTATCAGCCTCCTCAGTCAGGAAAGTGAATATTTCCTCATTTTTCTTAAAGGTTTCCTCATCCACTTCAAGAGCAAAGGGATAGTCTTCCAGCTTAACCAATGAAGCAAAAGGATGACCATTCCACAAATACAAAGAGTTGTATTTATTGGCCACCATCATATCTAAATACTTGATCCAAAGCTCCTTATCATAGAACCAAGGGAAGTTCTTAGGTGTATACGGGTATTCGTACACATGTCTGCCGGGGAGATATTCTGTAAGCTGCAGCCCAATACACGTCCCTCTTAGCTTCAAATCGGGAGACTGATCAGACTTATAATCTGAGGGGATTTCTCCTTTGCTCTTGAAAAGATCTGAAAGCTCCATGCAGGCATAAAGAACCCCTGAGTCATCAGCGGCAGTTATCCGAACCTCTGTATCGTTTGCCTGAATTGTATAAGACTCTGGAACAGTAAAAGCTGCGGAATCAATGGCTACCTCGATGCGTCTTCCTTCCTCATGGTCCGATAGCTCAAAGCCATTTGCCATTAAACTTTCCTGAAGTTGGGACAGCCCAAACTGCATTCTGGGCGAAGAATTCTCAGGAAATCCTATACTAATCTCATGGTACTGACAGGACACCAGTAACCATCCGCAAAGGCAAATAAAAACTACTGCTTTAGGTAACTTATAAAGCATAGGGTTTGGGTTTAATGTTATTACGCGGCGAACGTAACTGCCAAATTAGCCAAATAGAACCTGCTGAACTTCCATTATCCAATAGTGGACAATTCTATTAAACTTATATTACTGAACACGGATCCCTCTTAACGCCAATCCCTGGCCATTTTCAACCACAACCTGCACCTTGTATTTACCCGCATTGATCATCGACTCAGTAGTCGTCGATATTTCACGGTATTTAGTCGGTGGTGTCGGATGAAATACCAATTCAGTTGACTGCATTAAAGAACCATCCGCAGCAATCAAGTTGAAAGTAGCCTTAATTTCCTCTTCACTCTCATTAGCAAACTTGAAGTGGATGGCATGATAATCTGCCACTCCCGTAGCAATGGGCCATTCTATAATGCTTCGGGCATTCGAACCCACTATCACAGCCGGTAAATTATTCTTCTCCTCAATTGTCAATTGTCCTGCTTTAAGGATTACAACATCTTCATCATAAGGCACCTTCGGTTTAAGGTCATAAGGCGGCTCTAGTTCTGCTGCCGGTTGCGCTAAGATGATAGCTCCATACTCTTGCCCTGTTGCCCCAAGTTCTAGAGATGATGTCATTGGAAACCGTTTCTTATATACGTCATATTCGATGGTTCCATCTCCTGCCAACTGCACAACAGATTTAGTTCGATCAAATTCATAAACCCAATTAGGAAGGTCAAGTCCCCGTTTTAGTGCCACATACATATCTGCCTCTCGGGCGAAACCAAGTTCTACCATTCCACTTCCATCTTCTGTTTTAATCCAATCTGCACCAAAGAGTTCAGGTGGTAAATTCCTGAAAGCTAATTCACTCCTATCAAATGGTTTTTGTCCCCAGTCCAACCAGGTTGATACTTTACCTCCCCTTTTGACTTGCAATGTTTTTCGAGAAGTTGCCTGTGGTTTTAAATCCTTGTTTTCAGCAGCAATTGCTATGGCGGAAATGATTGCCTGACCTGATTTCACTTCCGGAAAATGAACAACCAGCTTATCTCCGGTGACTTTTACTCGCACTTTTTTAATGAGGGCATGATCGTGACCGACCTCTGACCAAATATCCAAATCATCTATCACCACCTGACCATTGATGGCCACATCAAAATTGCGCCAGTTGACACAATCCAAACCACCTCCGGTGCCGTACCAGGGCTCCACAAAATGCAGCTCCACTTCATAGGTTCCCGGTTCGACCGGAAAATGGAATTTCAATTGCTCCTGTCCAAATCTGAAGGACTGAAAAAGAGGATCATCAGTCGTGTTTAAGATTGGATCAAAAGTTCGCCGTTGGCTCGCGTAGTAAGGTGGCATTTTATCAAATGCATCGGTCCATGAAGTTGATCCCCAGGCATCATCCGACCCAAGATGCACATCTGCCATCCACAAATTCCCGTTAGCATCTTCATAGTCCGGCCCACCACAGTTCACCCGATAGAGATAGTTCACGTCTTTGTTGGGTATTAAAGCCTCCTGTTCCTCGGTGACCTCTTGCGACAAGGGAAGATGATGAAACTCAACTCTATCCATGGCAACCTCCTTGCCATTCACATAACCTACAGCGGTAACAAGACTCTCTGAAATTTCAACATGATCCCACTGAAAATGCCTACCCAATCCCGGATGTTTCTGCTTCCCCAGGGATCGATCACCATTGAATAGCTCTACTTCCTCACAATTACTATAAACAACCAGACTATCCTTCATTCCGGGACCAGCCCAACGATTAGGCCAGGTATGCGAAACGAGATAGACCATCGGTTCCTTATCCTTTGGAGCATGGTTTGCCCGAAACATGTAAAAGACATCTGCAGGCTCTCCCCAAGCAGATAAAAGCCCTTTATAATTGACCGGTCCCACACGATCCAGTTCACGATAAGCCTCTCCACTTTGATTCCTTCCGGGGTTTTCATGTGAAGTGAAAATCCATTGAAAATGTCCCGAGGAGCTATCAGCAGCCATTTCTCCCAATCGCACCTTTTTCTCCATCAACTGGGTGATCCGGTCCTCGCTGTAAGCTCCTTTCTGATCAAAAGGGCCTTCTGTATGTAAGTCAAGTGTTCTCCAGGCACCATATTCTCCTACCAGCACCTGTCTTTTTAAATCCTCATCATAGGTATCGGGATTGCCGCCGTAGGTTCCCGTCCAGTTTTGTGGCACATTCCAATCCGTTCCGGTGCCGCCATTACACGTAGTGACCAGACGCTGATTAGGTGATGTTGGATCAAGTTCACGAATAATTTGAGTACATTCTTTTGCAAATTCTGTTGGTAAAGTACTCTCGTTCTCAAGCCCCCACAATATAATGGACGGACTGTTTCGTCGCTCTTTGATCCAGTCCTTCATCAAGGCTTTGAAGTTCTTTCTAAATTCTGGCGTATCATACCAGATATGTGCACTCATTTGAGTCCACCACAATACTCCCTGGCGATCCCATTCCTGATGGTATCGGAAATTATGCGGCTGGTGTGCATCTCTGAAGGCGTTAAACCCTGCAGCAACTATCTGACTAACTCGGGCTTGAACCATTTCATCACTAAAGGCATGGCTATTACCCATGTTGTGCTCATACTCAGCCGTTCCATTAAGGAAAACCGGTTTTCCGTTGAGAAAGAATCGATTGGACCCGTTTTCAGCAATGTCCCATTTGATCCATCTGATGCCATAAGGAGTAACCTCCTTATCCACTGAAACACCGTCTTCATAAACTTCAGTGACCAAATCATATAAATACGGATCCTGAGTTGACCAAAGCCTTACATTTCCAAAAGGTTCTGAATCCTGCCTTAAATTTTGCGTTTCACCAGCTTCAATAGTTATTGAAGTCGTTTTGGAAGTAACCTCCTCTCCCAGATGATCAACAAGCCTATTGACTACTTCTATTTGTCGGGCTTGAGAAGAATAGTTCTTAATCTCACTCGTAATATGAATTCTTGCAGAATCCTCCCGTACCCGCTCATCATTCCAGACATGAATACCAAATGGTTGGATGCGTATGCTGCTGGTTTCCACCAAATGGATAGGTCTAAAAATCCCCATAGGCTGAGAGCCTTCGCAAAAACCATATTCATCAGAGCAGCCACCACAAACCCAGGGCAAATCCTGAATGAAGGCAGGATGATCTGCTCGGACGGCCAAAAGATTATCATCTCCTTCATGGATGGCATCAGTGACATCTATTGTAAAGGTGGTTCGTCCGCCTGCATGATGGCCTACCTGCTGTCCATTTAGATAAACAGTAGCATAAGAGCCAACCCCCTCAAAAAACAAAAAATACCTTCTCCCCTCGCTGAATTGATCAAGAGACACATGCTTCCTATACCATGCTATTCCGTGTCGGTTCCCGTGCTTTAGGCGTCGATAACCCTCATATTTATCCCAATTATGTGGAACGTTTACCTTAACCCAACTTTCAGCATTAAACCCTTCTTGCTCAAACCCGGCAAATTGATTGATGCTATCTCCTGCAATAGAAACCCAATCATTATTCAATGACCAAACCACGCGCCGCTGGTCCAACACCTGACCACATTGTATCAGAAATGGAATAACAATTGATAGGTAACAGTAAGACTTGAGTCCCATGTTGATTAATGTGTTTATTTGGGGTTCAGGGTATTAATAAAGCATTTCAAAATTAAATGTACTTTTTACACCATCCATCCTGCCTTATCATGCAACCGTTTTCACAAATTCATTCTAGCTTTAATCATCCAAATTTACAAACAACATTATGATGACCTTACGGAACACCCTTTCCCTTGTGCTGCTCTGTCTAGCAGTCTCTTGTTTTGCACAGATCAAACTTCCAGCGCTCTTCAGCGATAACATGGTACTTCAACAACAAACTGAAGCTGCGATATGGGGAACCGAACTGGGCAAAAACAAATTAGTTAAAATAACTACCTCATGGGATAATAAAACCTATTCAGCCAAGGTAAAGAAAGATGGTCAATGGAAAGCTTTTGTGGCTACTCCAAAAGCAGGGAGTTCGTACACCATAACAATTGAAGGCTCAGAGAAAAAGACCATTAAAAATGTAGCTATTGGAGAAGTCTGGTTGTGCTCCGGGCAATCAAACATGGAAATGCCGGTGAAGGGCTTTAGAGGTGAGCCCGTGGAAAATTCCAATGATGAGATCATTCACTCCCTTAATCCCAACATCAGGTTGATCTCCGTACCACGAAAATCAACTACTCTTCCTCAAACCGATTTTGAAGGGAGTTGGAAATCTGCCAGTCCTTCCACTACAGGTGATTTCAGTGCTACAGCATATTATTTTGCCAAACTTGTGCAAGAACTTACAGGAGTCCCTATCGGCCTTGTCGATGTGAATTTTGGGGGTTCAAATGTGGAGGCATGGATGAGTGAATCAATGCTCGTTCCCTACGAAAATGTTGTTATCCCTGATAACGACGATTCCATAAAAGAAGTCAATAGAACACCAACGGTACTTTTCAACGGCATGCTTTCACCCGTCATCGGATATACAATTAAGGGCGCCATTTGGTATCAGGGGGAGTCAAATGCCGAACGACCACTAGCCTATGAAGAACTGTTTCCTGATATGGTACACCATTGGCGAGCACTGTGGGATCAGGGTGTATTTCCCTTTTATTTCGTCCAAATTGCACCATTCAGTTATGATAATTTCTACCCAGCGAATAAGCCCTGGTTTGCTAATTCGGCCTATTTAAGAGACGCACAGCGAAAAGCACAGTACGTTATCCCAAACAGTGGCATGGCGTGCATTTTGGATAAAGGAGATATGAAAACCATCCACCCAATGGATAAAAAGACGCCTGGAGAGCGACTAGCCTATTTAGCTCTTGCCCAAACGTACGGCTTTGAAGGATTTGGATTCGCTACTCCTGACTTTGATGAACTAAACACTGAGGAAAATAAGGTTACCCTCACTTTCAAAAATCTTCCCAATGGCCTTACATCCTATGGAAAAGAAGTCACCGCATTTGAAATCGCAGGAGAAGATAAAGTCTTCTATCCTGCCACGTGCAAGGTGAGGAGAAAGACTGTGCAGATATGGTCTGATCAGGTGGCTAAACCTATCGCTGTTAGGTACGCCTTCAGCAATGAAGGACCTGCTCAGCTTTTTAGCACGGAAGGCATCCCGGTAACTTCATTCCGAACTGACAATTGGTCCGCTGAATAATGAATACCCCTCTTAATACAGCATTTCTTATCTCGGCAATATTTCTATTGTCCTTTTTTGACGTAAGAGGCCAATCGGTCGCGGATTACAATATTGTCTGGGAAAGCCAAAGCAATAACTCCTCCGAATCGATGCCATGCGGTGGTGGCGATATCGGTTTGAATGTATGGGTAGAAAATGATGAATTACTGTTTTACATTTCCAAAAGCGGGGCTTTTGACGAGAATAATACACTACTGAAATTAGGGAGAATGAGGATTGGGATTACCCCGAATCCCTTTACCGATGGATCCTTTAGACAGGAACTCAATTTAAAGGATGGAAACATTGTAATTATTGCTGAAAACGATCAAATCAAGGCCGAGTTGGATATTTGGGTAGATGTTTTTAGTCCGGTGGCTCATGTTGATATTAACACTTCTATCCCATCCGAAATTGAAGTTGGGTATGAGAGCTGGCGCTATAAGGATCGCTCACTTGAGGGTAGAGCAAAATTCGCCAGCTCATACAAGTGGCGAGGTAAAAATGTCGTCACCTCAAAAGACACCATATACACCAGTGACCGAGGCGTAACCTTTGCCCATCTGAATGGTGGCGAAACGATATTTAATCTCACTGTGGATGACCAGCAGCTGACCCCAATAAAGGATCAGCTTTATGATCCATTGAGTAATAGAATCTTTGGTGGGCTGGTAACCGGTAGCAACCTAAAAATCGGCGGAATTTATGAAGGGGTCTATATGGATACGGATTTCAAAGGATGGAAACAAATCAGCAAAGAACCCTCCAAATCACATAATGTATCCGTCATTCTACATAATGAGCAACTCCCCTCTCTTTCAGAGTGGAACAACCAGCTACAAAAGATAATAGATACCCAATCAAACGCAAAAAAACTTAAGAAGAATACCTGCAACTGGTGGAATGACTATTGGGACAGGAGTCACATTAGGATTGATCGCGAGGAGCAAGACTCGGTCTGGCAGGTTGGACGCAATTACCAGCTATTCAGATATATGTTGGGCTGCAATGCTTATGGTGAATGGCCAACAAAATTCAATGGAGGGCTCTTCACTTATGACCCTTCTTCCGTTGATAGCATCTATAAGTTTACTCCCGACCATAGAAACTGGGGTGGAGGTACCCATACGGCTCAAAATCAACGGCTTGTTTACTTCCCCATGCTGAGAAGTGGTGACTTCGATATGATGATTCCGCAATTTGAGTTTTATCTGCGTATCCTTAAAAATGCAGAGTTACGAAGCCAATATTATTGGGGTCATAATGGTGCTTGTTTTACTGAACAAATTGAAAACTTTGGTTTGCCCAATTACGCCGAATATGGCTCCAAAAGACCTGAAAACTATGACCCAGGCATGCAATACAACGCCTGGCTGGAATACCAATGGGATACCGTGTTAGAGTTCTGCCTCATGATTTTAGAAACAGAGACCTATGCTGATAAAGATATTTCCAAATACATCCCACTGATAGAAAGCTCTCTGACCTTTTTCAACGAACATTATCAATATCTGGCCTCAAAACGTGGAACTAAGCTCCTGGATCAAAATGGAGACTTAATTCTATATCCGGGATCAGCATGTGAGACATACAAGATGACCTACAATGCCTCTGCAACTATCGCCGGGCTACAAGTGGTGCTTACTCGACTGCTGAAATCCAGGTATCTACCTGCGGACCATCGAAATACCTGGTCTGACATGCTGGATCAGATCCCAGGTATTCCCTACAGAAAAATAGAGAATAAGGTATTGATTTCCCCTGCTATACATTGGGAAAGGATCAACAACACCGAAGCGCCTCAGCTTTACCCCGTCTACCCCTGGGGGCTTTTCGGAGTGGGCAAACCGGGGCTGGATACTGCTATCAATACCTACAGATACGATCAGGATGTTCAGAAATTCAAAACTCATATAGGATGGAAACAATACAGCATTTGGGCAGCAAGACTTGGAATGGTCTATGAAGCGGTAGAGTTGACCACATTGAAACTCCAAGATAGCGGCAGAAGATTTCCGTCATTTTGGGGACCTGGGTTTGACTGGATCCCGGATCATAACTGGGGAGGTTCCGGAGCCCTTGGGCTACAGGAGATGTTGCTACAAACAACAGATGATCAATTACTCCTTTTCCCATCCTGGCCAAAGGAATGGGATGTGCAGTTTAAGCTTCACGCCCCTTTCAACACAATAATTGAATGTGAATTAAAAGAAGGCAAGATTTCAAAACTTCAAGTGACTCCAAAAGAAAGAGAGAAGGATATTAAAATCCTTCTTCAATAATTCCCAGATTATGATTCTGACCGGCCTCGTTCCTCCAGTAAACGATCAATTTTTTCATTGAGCTTGTCCACCTTAGATTCCAGTTCCTCATTGTTATCCATCACCATCTCATCGACGAAAATGGCATTTACAATGGACATACCAAAGATCCCTCCTGTGAGCACAACAAAAACAAAGAAAATCCTGGTCAAAGCAGGTTTCCATGAACCGGGATCAGAGTTTGCAATCACAGTTGCAGGAATCTCATTCCAACCCTCAAGGGTAAACACCTGAAAAATAGAGTAAAGTGAGAGAACAGGATTAGCAAAGAGCTCAGGAGCTTCGTCTCTGAATAAATAACTGCTTAGTACAGCAAGAAGGATGTTGTAAATTAGGATAGCTACAAACACAAATACTGATGCCCTGAAAGCCCTTACAATCCCGGCAATCATTTGAGATATATTAGGGATAAAGCGCATAAAGCGCAAAATTCTAAGAACCCTCAATAATCTAAAAACCAGTAGATAAGAAATGTCCGGTATATCAACTAATAATTCAAAAAGCGATGGAATGGAGATGGCTACCAGTATAAAATCAAATTTATTCCAGGAATTAGAAATATACTTCTTCCAACCATACATACCCGTTTTCACGAGCACTTCAAAGATGAAAAACAGCGTGAATAAATGATCGAGTAAAACAAAAAAGTCATTCTCATGAAGCCCCTCAAAGCCCATGGAAAACAATAAAATAGAGTTAAGTAGAATGGCCACGAGGATGATCCATTCATTAAGAAAAATGCTTAGTATTCTTGAGATCATTGACGGAACTAAAAAGCTTTCAATTGAATTTAAAAGACATACAATTTTATCAACTCCCGCAATTTATCGCTTTGGGGCTAAAGAATAAAAAACTAAATTAACCGGAAGTACATCGATAACAATCTCTTATATCAATGCAGCCTAAAGATAAATATTTACAAGTACATCACGATTACATTGAAGAAATAGAAATAATAATATCCAAAAAGAGCTCTGGGAAGGTGCACTACTACCTTGATGATGTGAGAAAATTAGAATGTGTGGAAGGGCTTATTCTCGAGAAAAGCAGAAATCCGGACGGAGAATTTATCACCATGGGATCTGAAAAAATCCGACTGGATAAAATTGTTACTTTTTTCGGAAAACCGGGACCATCATATGATGAATACGATCGCTATGCCAATGCCTGTCTGACTTGTGAAAATTTGGATAACAAATGACCACATTTGAAACTGCTCTTCTTCAATTCACAGAAAACAAGGTTTATAATTTTTACTTACACGTTCCGAAAACAATAGGTGATCAATATGCTAATGGTCTCGATCGCAGGGTAGTTTGCTCTTTTGTGCAATCAGGAAAAAAGATTCAGACGGGTCTCGTGCCGTATTCAGAAGGTTACTTTATATTGATCAACCAGCCCCTTTTGAAAGAACTCAATCTTCAACCCGGTGAGTCAATCACCATTAATATCCAAAAGGATGAGTCCGAATACGGCATGCCAATGCCTGAAGAATTAGACATTACCTTGAAGCAGGACATTGAAGCCCGGGAGTATTTCCTCCAGTTAACTGAAGGCAAAAAAAGAAACCTCATTTATATTGTCAACCAGGTAAAGAATACTGATAGCAGATTGAGAAAATCACTGGCAATTGCCGCACATCTGGTTGAGGTTCAGGGAAAATTAAATTTTAAAATGCTCAACGAAAAAATAAAGGAATTTAATCAACAGCGTCACCTCAAGCCCTAGCAACTCAATCTGGATAAGACACCCCTTTCAATTCACAGGTTACCCTCCCTATCCTCATATTCGCTTCTATCATAACAGGTAAATGCACACCATCCCGATTGATTACCCAGAATATAACCGCCTTCTCCTTAGGAAAGGTTGTGCTAATGGGAAATAGCACATAAAGCTTGTAGGCCTTATAATCTTCACCTTCAAAAGTTACCGTTTCATAACCAGCACTCTCTACTCCAAAATCATAAATCTTCTTTTGGTAAAGCGTACTCAGCATTAAGCTGTCACCCACATCAAGTTGCCCCCAGTCAATATTTCTTAAATACATATAGGTCCCTAGAATGTCATAAGTATTTTCTTTGAGAGGCACGTCTCGCTGGCTGAATCTTTTATCTGCCCTGTTCCTCCTGACCCGAACATCAACAATCATTTTCTCATAATCGAAAAAATTGTCCTGATCCCAGGTATCACGCCCTTCAAGCAGTTGGCTTTCCGAATAAACAGGCTTATAAGTCCGGGTATCCAAATAAGATGAATAACGGGCTTCAACATTCTTAATAAAACTCAGAAAACCAACGGTTCTCGCCTTGAGCTCTATACTATATTGACTAATCCCGCCTTGATTCTCGCGGTGATCAATGACCATTGCCTCTGCCTCCCCAAGCCTGAACCATCCATAATTGATACTGTATTCAAGCTTTTCACCGGTCCTAAAGTATTTCACCTGTTGCGCGTTAATTTCGGACATCAAGGATGTCAGAACACAAAAGATAATGAGGCGTAAATATGATCGCATATTTTATTTCGAAGGTTATTTTAGGTTCCACTGAATTCAGTTCAAGCAAAACCTCTGGATGCAAGTTCCGTACCTAACTGGCTCCAGCCTGAAGACTAAATGGTAAAATCACTAGATTTTGTTGTAATTTATCCATCAAATTGGTTTAATATTTGCAGAGAACCTATAAAAATTCAAGATGAAAAAAATATTTCTACTTCCATCAATCTTATTCTTTAGCCTTATCGCCTCAGCGCAGGAATCAGAATCCTTAGGTCAAAAAATTGACAGCTTAACCTATGATTGGGACGAAAAGTCTGAGGAGCTCAATAGTTATGATGGCTTATCCAGATTTTGCACTGACAAGGACTACAGGCTGGAATTTATTGAGACTGTTGAGGGAATCCATCATTACGATTCGGTTCTATACGCAAAGCTCACCAAAGCAGTAAGAATTAGCCATGACAAAGAGATAGAAAAAACCATCAAGGACATTGAAAAGTTTGAGGAGGAATATAGTATGAAAAAATTCATTCACTTCTTGCATGAAGAATGTAAAGGAAGAAGCGAAATAGAAAGAAACTCCAAAGATTTGAAAACAGAGATTGGTTCAGAATCCTATGATAGTCAGGTTTATATGATTGAATTAGAACTTAATAAATATGTTAAGCATATTACCAAAAGGGTGGATATGATCAGAAAGCATGCACATCATTTACATGTCAAGTAGGCCATTCATGAAGGACATAAAAAAAGGAGATCAAAATTGATCTCCTTTTTTTAATGCTCATTCCTATCATTATTGATGGATAATCATTAATCTTTTCGGTTCCCAAAGGATGTCTTTGTTATATAACCTTAACATATACAAACCACTTGGAACTTCGCTGCTGCCTACCGTTATGGTCTCCTGTCCTTTTCTAATCAACCCTTGTTTCACTTCTCTTCCAGACTGATCATATAGGGTCCAATCCATATCATCGGCAACAAAACCATTTATCCTGATCATAAACTCATCATCCGATGGGTTAGGGAAAACACTGAATTCATTGCCTTTTTCAGGGGCAGTAGCTGTGATCTGGTTCGAAGCAGGTTCAATTTTTCCTGCAGGGACCGCAATCTTTTTAGACTGTAGAATAATCCCTTTGCCCAACCCAGCTTCTGAATCAACCTCCGTATCCAACTGAACAAATACGATCACCGCTAGATTGCTTGCATCATATACGTCATTAATGGTCCATCGAAGCGTTGATAAATCAAGACCAAAGTCGGTCTGTCCTTGCGTAACCTCACCAACATAAGTCATTCCACTGGCGCTTGGCAGCATCACTCTTAGCGCGTTATTGATCAACGGGGTACTGTAAGTTGTATTGATATCCTGGCCAGCAATTGAATCTTCTACAATTGCAAACCTGAATGAAACCTCTGTTTCAGCAGGTAAATTGACGTTTGACGTAAATGTGGTCGAGATCGTAATCTGTTGTTCAGAACCCCCAATAACGATATCCCCAATATCAAACCCGGCCTCATCCAAAGCAATTTCATTGAATCGGTTAATGTTCCATCCCATGATATCAGTCACATTGGTAGCATTCAGGTTTCCTGTCTGAATCTGACCAGCAATAACAGAACGTGGAACCTCTTCAATACCATAGTAGAGAGACCTGGCACTTGTATAATTCTTGCTTTTCGCATTCAATGGATCAGGTTGATCTACCAATGAAGTGAAGTAATTGATCACCAGGGCATCACTACCCAGGGTATTGGTGATTCGGTTATCAATTTCCTCATCCACAAGCTTGCTCTTGCTATCTGCAAGCGATGTAAACTGCTCGATCACAATGATTTTTTCTCTATCATAAAGTTTAAAATCATCAAAGGCGAATCCATAATAAGGCGTACCTACATTGTCAGTTTTCTGTCCGGTACTTGCCCCAAGAGCAAACCTGAAACGAATATGATCAAGTCCGACAATAGCATCTAGTTTATGGGCCGCTGCCCTCCATTTCACCTCATTTTCATCAGGAAAACCAACTCTACCACCAGCAAAAGACCATCCGTATACTTGAGGGTTAAAAACGTTAGTACCAGGCACGAAAATATCATCGGCATTACCCGGGCTGGCATTTATCGCCTGCCTGTTATACCAGTTCTTACCTGACGTACCATTCTCCAGCGTATAACTACCCAGCGCATTCCATGTCACGCCATCATCAGTAGAATATTGCAATACCACCCCATCTTTCGGATCCATATAACTGGCATAAGTCACCCCAATGGTAGGTAACAGTAACGCCGAAAGATCGTAAGTAGGAGAATAAACCCAGGATTGCTCCTCCGCCAAATAACTAGTAGTTGCATTGGTCACCCAACACGTTGAAGTATTCAAATCACCAAAAGTGGTAGTCGGAGCCAGCTCCCATGACTGATCTGTGGTTATATCAAGCGTATCAAACCCTAATTTACCGGCTGAGTAACTTATATCATTGATGTACCATCCTCCAGGTCCACCTTCAAATGTTTCAATAAACTCTGCCCCGGTTGCCAATGCAACATGATCATTGATCGTAATGTACCTGGTTTCAGTAGCATTACATTGAGAAGTGGTGTTGTACTCAAGACTCAACATGTATTCACCTGCCGCGAACGAATACTCCGCAGAAGTCAATACCAAACTGTCTCGAATGGTGTTTCCAGGTGCTGCATTCACATATGAAGAGTCTCTATAATAATTATATAAGGTATCTGTTGAATTATTTACATTAATTACACTGAACAGCATGTCATCCAAAGGTTGCTCCGCTCCTATATCATCAGAGAAATAGACAATGGTATTGCTACCTACGGTTGTACTATCCCACCTCATCTTAGGCTGAGGTGTATTACCCAAAGTATACGCTTCACCAGGTGTAACATTCAATGGAACAACATCTCCATGAGGAGCCGTATAAGAATAATACGCCTCTACAATAAAATCAACCGTACCTTCAAGGTTAGGGTAACCCGGAGTATTCAGATTCTCATCAAACGCATTGGTGAACTGAATTTTGCAAGTTGTTCCGGTTTTGTCTACATCAACCGTGTAGGTACCATGTTGAACATCTCCCATAACCAACGTATCCAATTCAGCACCTTGTGCTCTTGCATACCAGTTAAAATGGACATTATTAAAGGATACACCCAAGTCCGCCAGATTGTCAATTCCTGCTTCCAGAATAACATCCTGAGTTAAACAAATTTGCAAACTCTTAACCTTTCTTGGATTTCCATTTCCATCAATGTAATCAGTGAACTCCGGAACTGGCAATACAGTAAGGTTCTTCATGATCGTATTTTCACAATCATTTGGACCAACCGCATTATAGTAAATTTCAAAGCTTTCTGCAGGACTGTACAAATTAGTCTTCGCGCCTGAGCCATCCGTTCCATTAGGGTCAAACAATGCCTCCCCGGTAGTAGTCACTCCAACACCCTCTCCTTGTCCGATGGCTATTCCATTACTGGTAAATGTACCAGAGGTCAACCTACCTCCTAATCCAAAATTGGCATCAAAATCCCAACCCTGTAGTAGCACATTTCCTCCACGAACAGACATATAGTAGTGATCCTCTGGCCTTGTTGGTCCAAGAACAACCGCTCCACCAACCCCAGCTTCACTTATTTGAAGACTAATATCCGGTTTAGGATAAATGGTGAATGATTGTGAATAGGTTTCAATACATCCTTGTTCGGTGGTAATTTGGAGTGTTAGCTGATGAACATTGGTATTTCCAATAGAATCTTCCCCCACTGCATCTGCTAAATCTGATGGGTCAAAGGTTGCAGTACCGTCGCCATTATCAATATTAACACTAGTCCCTCCCGAGGTTACCGTTATTGTCGCGGATCCTCCAGAGTAACTGTTTAAATAATCCGTGACACTTCCATAATTGGTTCCCTCTATTCGTGCTGTTGATGAAATATTTACCACATCATCATCATAGCAATAAGTAGAAGACAGTCCCACAAATGCCATATTATCAGGTTTTGGCTGAAGTTTTATTGTAACAGTTTCTCTTGGCCCTTCACAACCTGAAGTGAACCCTAAATCTGATCGAATATTTTGAGTTCGAGAAACGTAAAAGTTGTAGGTACCTTGAGTAGAGTCCGTTACATTGTTGAATACGGAGAATGCCTTTCCATCTAACGAAATACCATCAAGATCATTAATAAAACTGATACTAGGTCCGGTATTGATCACATTTGAACCTGTTGAGGTCTGATACCAGGTATAAACTTCATCTCCTTGTGGATTGAATATATCTACTGTTTGTCCTGTAAAATCATCTCCTTCGCAGAATACGTAAGTATTGGCTTCCACATTGCCAACTGTTGACGGTTTTGATGGTTCAGGATAAACAATAATATCAACCCTCGACATTGCACTTTCACAACCCGAAAACCCTTCTCCACTTACAATATTTAGCACCTGAGATACATAAATGGTAATCAGAGTATCCGTAGGTGATGCAACATAATCCTCAATATTGGAAGGTGTATAGGTCAACTTGGCTGTCGGAGTAGTGGTCGCAATACGATCCAACTCTGTAGTCATGTCATCAGCATACCAAACAAACTCGGTAGTTCCCTGAATATTCGCGGATCCAGTATAACTAATTACTGTTGATGAAGGTGTTACATCAGGTTCACACTGCGGCAATGGATCTGCGACCCCAGGTGCTGCTGGTGTTCCAACAACGGTAATGCTAATAGACAAATAAGGACTTTCACATCCAAGGAAAGTACCATCTCCTCCCCCTCCGATATCGGATGTCTGACTTACCAAATACTTGTACACTCCAGGAGTATTCACACCAGCATCTAATCCAAGTTCCGCATCCGTAATGGTCGAATTGGAAGATCCTGAAGTAGTATGGATCGCCCCTCCAGCAGGGAAGCCAGTTCCATCATCAACAAACCAGTTATATTCAGTAGTCGCCTCACCAGAAACAGTAATGCTGTTTACCACATCATCATCACAATAAAATAATGTCTGGTCAGCAGTTGTTGGAGTTGCCGGTATATCAAACACATTAAAAGTTAGATATGCCATATTGGCTAATTCAGACTCACAACCTCCAAATGTGGAACCATTAGGAGCAATATTATTGGTCTGTGATACCAAGAAATATACCGTCGAATCTTTATTAATGGTGGAAAGCTGCAGGTTAGCTCCACTAGCAGTAGTTTGACCAAAAGCTCCAGGTGACACACTATACAATTGTGTATATATAGCTGAACTACTTTCTATCGTCCTTCCTGCATTTGATAAATACCACTTAAAGGTAGACGGAACAACGCCTGTTGCAGTAATAAATGTACTAGCGATTTCATCGGTACATGCACTGATCACAAGATCTTGTGCACCCCCATTGGTGAATAGCACAGGTGATGGATCCGGATAAACTGTAATATCAACCTGAGTAGGGCTACTTTCACAACCTAAAAAGTCAGTCGTATTACTAGCTTCACGAGTCTGAGTTACCCAATAAGTATAGGTAGAAGCTAGTGAATCATCAAACCCACCAAACGTCTCCAATTCATCAATAGTAATTAATCGTCCATTGAATGCCTCGACTGGGATTGGCACATCTGGACCGCCGTTATCCGTATACCATGTATACACTGAACCAGTAACGCCTGGAGATTCTAACTGAACAAATTCATTTTCATCGCCACTACACATGTAATACTGGATAACATTACCTGGGAGTGCCTGACGACTTGCAGTATTTTCTCCACCCTTGAAATTAGCATTAACAGGAGCATCTGGAATATCAAAAACAGAGATCGTGAACATCCTCAAATCACTTTCACAACCGGAGAAGGCTGCGGTATCAGGATCAATAGGATAGTTATTATCATAATCCGTTCTTGAGATATAGAAGGTATCCTTTTCTCCTGCCACTAGTGACAATGACAATGGAGCAGATGATGGATTGTAGATTAAATCACCATCAAAAGTGCCTCCTGTTAAGTCAGTCACTCCAAAACTATCAACTGGTGAAAACGCACTGTTATAAATCGTGAAATAAGACTCACTCGAAACCGTACCATTCAGACCACTATTCACCACAATATCCTCAAGAGTTGCTGCCGCTCCCCCATCTACACAATATTCATAAATGTAGCCTGTCGCATCAATCGTATCCACCGATGGAGACACGGTAAAGGTTCCAAGATTCGTCTCGTTAGTAGCAACCGCATCAAGTGCATCATCAATAACTATAGTGTTTGGCGGAGTATAAACCTGAATAGTAATATGACGTAGATCACTTTCACAGCCGTCATAACCAGATCCATTAATGTTCTTATCTGTTATGACAGAAACCCAAACTTGTCTGGTTCTATTCTGCGTTGGAATCGATCCCCCAAAGAACTCGTCAAGCACACTAAGGGTTTCTCCCTGAGTCCCGGAGACATTTTCTGGAGCAACCACATCAACCCCACCAGCGTCCAGATACCAAAGCACTGTGTCTACACCAGCTGTTAGAATGCTTATATCCAATATATCATCACCTCCACAATATTCAAACAGGTACTCGCCACTCGATAAAGTACCAATGCTTGTATAAGCCGTCTCATCAACTTCAGGCTCTACAGGTTTTGTTAATATTTGGAAATCAGCAGTGTCTGCACCGACGCAACCCCCATTCACTGAAGCATTTGATTGATAAATAATTCTATAATATCCTGTCTGAGGGCCTCCTCCAAATGGATTAGAAGGATCAAATAAAGCGGATCCTCCTGAACTCACTGACTGCACAGGTCCTGAGTAAAAGGCATCAGCATGACGCTCTAGTAGATATCCATTTGATATAACTCCGCTTGTGGTTGGTCCGCCTGTATATGCGACAACAGTAGCGGTTATATCAAACGATCCATCATCCTCACAGTAGTACTCGTTGACATTAGTGATTGTAGTTGTTGGGTCAGGATATAAGTAAACAAACTCAGTTCCCAATACTGTAAACAATGAATCAGTATCATCCGAAATAATCGTTGCAAACACCAACGTATCTATTTCCTGACCTGAAAAACCACCGATCTCATAGAGCGCTGATGGTCTGAAATCCCATAAATCAGTACTGTGAGGGTTACCGAAATCCGCATTCAAATTACTTACAAGCGCACTGTCATAAGTGATAACCAGGTCAGCAATGTTAGCTGTCTGATTACTTAGAACACCCACTTTCGCTCCCGCAATGGTATTATCAACCTTTCCATTTCTGATGTAATAAACTTCAACAGTATGGAAGTCCGGATCAGACCCATCCCCGTCTGTTAAAACATCAACGCCATCAGGATCAGGGTTAATTGGAAGTGCATCAGCATCATCTACCTTACAGTAGCTCGCAGGACCAGCAACCACAAATACAGAAGAAACTGCATTCACAGTAAAGTTCAATTCACCTGGAAGGAAAGTGGCTGAAACATTGGAAATTAAATTGAACCAACGAACAGAAATTTGATTTAACCCGGTGCTAGCATCTGCAGGTATAAAATCAACATATGAGGTATCCCCGGCTACATAACTATAGTCATAGCCTGAAAGACCTGCTCCACTAAAAGTGACTTCCTGATCTGCTGATGGGTGGTTTCCAACGCCTAATGTAGTACCTACCTGATCATCATTTGTATAAACTGTTACTCCTCTAGAGTTTCCAATATTATCTAATAGCGCAATTGAATATTTTTTTGCCGCACTTTGGCTAGGTGAGTTACCAGTATTGGTTTGAGTAATGTAGAAAGTATAAATACCATTATCATCCTCAAGATCACTGAAAGCCAACCCAATAGCAGCACTATCAGCAAAGAAATCAGCCACTTGAGGAGCTTCCCCCGCTAGGCTGGCAGATCCAATACTAAATATTGCAGAATCCAGATCCGAGTTACCGTAAATGGTAATGGTATTACCATCAAATGTCGGGAATATATTAACAGGGGTATTACCGGACGGATTCAGGTTTCTAAAAGTACGATACATTGCAACACTTGGACTGGTATCTCCGGAAAGCCCGGTTGGATTTTCAGTCAAGGTTGGCGCTGATGGGATTGTTCTCACATCTATAATAGAGTCTACCGCTGATTCATTGCCAACAGGATCTACGGCTACAATATATAAGTCATATGCTGTGGTGGCATTAAGCCCGGTAATGGTAAAATCAAAGATGGTACCTGTAGAGGTTACTCCATCAGCAATATGTCCCGTAACCGCAACTCTATCAACCACATCAGAAGTATCAGGAACGGTCCCAACACCTCTTTCCTTGAGCATATAATAAACAGTTCCCAACTGATCCAACTCAAGATCAAAATTGATCCCTGTAGTCGACACCGCATTAGCTGTCTTGGAATTAAAAGCTGGAGGAACATCATCAAAGCTTACATTCAATGTATTCGAAACCGTATTGGCCAGACCAACACTGTCCGTTACCGTTCCGGCTCGTACTTTCAATGTGACTGAAGACGTGATATTATCATCCGGGTTAACGTAAATATTGTAAACATTAGGACTCACTAGAACAATACTATCAATAGTACAGTTAGTGGAGTCAAGATCAGACTGTGTAAATCCGATAATACCTTCACTGAACGTTGCAACCGCAACGAATGGATCAGCATTTGTAGTGGCTGGTTCCGAAGTCGATAATGTTACAGACGGCACTGTCCTATCCATGAACATATCTGAACCATCAGTCGTTGAAGCATGCACCGTTTGGTTCCCGGCAGAATCCACGAAGGTTACCGAGAAAGTAACTTCACCCTGAACATCTGATGGGCTTACAGTATAATCAGCTGTAAATGTGCTGTCATTAACAGGTGTAATGGAAACAGCATTCACTACGGCCACTCCCCCACTTTTGAAAACTAAAGAAGGATTTGCACCAACAGGCTCGTCAAACCTTAAATACAATGAGATGTCATCACTTGTTGTTGCCAGACTATCAGTTAACGCATTATTAGAGGATATCGCAATAGAATCTGCCGCAGGTGCAACACGGTCAATTTTGAAACTAGCAGAAGTTACCGCAGACGACATTGGATTGCCCGCCAAATCGGTAATTGCTGGTCCAACTTCTATGCTCAAATACCCATCTGCCGCATTATCAATCTGCGCTATGGTCACCGTAAAGTTTTTCTTGTCACCAGTAGCAATAATCGTCGGCCCACTACTATATGTCAAGCCAACAGGATTCACCATTATATCTGCGGCGGTAAAAGAAGCCGTATTGATCTGCTCATTAAACTTAAGGGCGAAAGTTACAGAATCCTCCCTGGTAGCATCCGGTGTCCCAGTCGCAGGCGTATTTCTTGTGATAGTAAGTATTGGCGCTAAATTATCAACAGTTGTCGTGCTGAAGTACCATTCCGTTGCGGAAGAAATTCCGGCAAACAAGTTAGTAGCCAGAATATTGTCAGAAATAATTCCTGAGTCTGCCAATAAATAATAATCACTATTCCCCACTAATGGATCTGTAGGCACAACATAAAGAGAATCATTGGAAGCAAAGACCTGCGTGGCATCGGTCACATCAATTTCAGTGATAGTCGGTGGTACGGCGTCCCTGACCAGATAAATCTTACCTGTTTGAATTTCAATGGTTTCATCAAGTTTGAGTACCAGCGTATCCGTGAGCTCAATTCCCGTGGCTCCTTCAGCTGGATACACGGCAACCTTGGATGGCCCTATGTTATCAACAACATCAACGGTAACATCCAGATTTGAAAAACCAGATGCAGAGAACCTAAGCACATTTCCTGTTCCAAGTTGATCGATATTGAGATCTGTAAACAGCGCAGTGTCATTAACCATTAGCACACTTGATGTGCCTGTAAACGTTCCAGCCACAATAGTCTGATCATTGACGTTTACAGTTGTCGAAAATCCTAAATCAAAATTTCCATTCACATCCGTTCCGACTATCGTCATTGTGTTTGATGACTGCCTTTGGAACTGAACCGGCTCCTCTTCTAAAGCAACAAGCTCTGTTGCAATAACTTCAATATCAACCGCATCCGAATTAGCAGAATCCGTTTCCAACAATGTTGTCGCATCGTTGTAAGTCATGTCATTACCTGATAATTCAAACTGTAAAATCTGATCGTCAAGATTGACCGAATCAGTAATGCTAGTATTCAGCCAAATGTTAAATTCGTAAGTTTTTACCACCGGGTTTCCGTTTCCTCCGGGCTTATTGATTTTACCAAGAACATCATTACCTGATATCCCTAATCCGGTAAACTTGATTGAATCACTGTATATGGTTGCAAAACTAACGTCATTACCCGATTTTAAACGTGCCCCGGCAATGACATCGGTCCAATCTGAGACAGTATTGGAAGTTCCCTTCTCGAATACCATACCAGTAATAAGCAGGTCACTCGCCAGAATATTAGTAATGTCAAACTCAAAAACAATCGCCCCGGTAGAGGTATTTTCTACAGACGAAATGCTATTATGTGTAGCAGATTTTGTAATCCTCGGATCCTTATTAAACAGGTTGATTAAGCCCGTGGAAATCGTATCATAGACAACATTATGATAGGCATCATATACAGAAGCAGTGTTCACACCAATTTCAATCGTCTCATCTCCTGAAGGATCAGTTCCCCCAACTGATAAATTAAATCTCAATACATCTTCTCCGAATATCGATGGTTCAGTCGTACCATCCACCAGGGTTATACTGGTAACACTGGCCGTTGTTCCATCACCATCATCTATAAACGTAAACGCAAATTCATTTTCTATTGTCCCAGATAGTGATGCAGTATCAGTATTATAAACTTCTTCACTAAATGTTACATCCAAATAATTATTGCTCAAAGGCAGGAATGAACCAAGGATCACCGGACTCGCGCTATCGGCAACAATGGTGTGATTATAACTGTCTACGACAATATCATTCAGTGCTAAATCCTCCCAAATGCCCGTTAATCCGTAAATAAGAATTGAATCAGCAGCCGTATTAGGAACCTTTTGGCCCACAATATTATATATGGTCACTATATCACTCCCAAGTGGATCTGTTACTATTGCGGATATAGCCAATGAATCATCCGGCATTTCCAGATTGAAATCAGTTCCTAACACAGGTGTGGAACCGGTTTCCACTACAGGCTCAGAAAAATCAAGGATTAAACTATCAATGAAGCCATCATTGTCATTATCGAAGATGGTCATCAGTTCAATTGTTGGTGGAGTACCATCAGCTGTCCAATTCAATGACTGAACGATGCCAAGATTGTTCGCTGTATCAACAGATGTCACATAAATATAATACTGTGTAGCATCAGTAAATGAGAATTCGATTAACTGCGTTTGTGTTGAACCGACGGCAGCAATCGCAAACCCATCATTCAAAACGCTACCCAGTGACGATTTATTTCTTAATTCGAGTGAGTCAGGTGCAGGTATAGCAGGTCCTTCAAAAATGGCGAAATAGATGGAGTCAAACTCATTGACCTGATAATTAAGCTCAATTCCAGTATTACTAACAGGCTGCAGTGTCAAGACCGAAATATTTGGAGCGACATCATCTGCTGTCCAGCTATATTTCTGCACAGCACTCAGGTTACCGACAGAATCCTCGGAAACTATAGCGATAAAGTATTCTGTGCCATTCGTTAAAAGTCCCTGTAGGTCAATATTCAATGTTAATGGGGTATTATCTACTGATACTGCCGTATCACCGGATGAAACATTACCGATAGGAGTGAAAACCTCAGTGGAATCCGGATTAAAATCGGAATCATTTATTGTATAATAAAGTCGCCCTATCTCCCCAAACTCGTAATCCAGACCGATACTATCTGCACGATATATTTCTATCGAAACGTTAGAGATCACCGGCGGTGTAAAATCACCTGTTTCAAAATTCCAGTCCCCTGCATTATTAATACCCGCGAATGCATTACCAGATAAATCTGTAATAGTAGATCCGGGAACAATTATTGAGTAATCCGTCACATCTGAAAGTAATGCATGAGAGATGGTAACACTATCTCCAGAAATGGTTACCGCCGGAGTGTTAACATCAATAGTTTCAATGATAGTCCCGGGAGAAGATGTAAGCACAATGGTTATGTTTCCTGATCCTTTTTGAACCGGCTCGTTGAACTTAATCGAAAGCGTGGAGTCATTAGTGATTCCAGTGGCTCCATCCATTGGATAAACCGCTTCAACAATTGGGGCGGTAAAATCCCCAATGGTAAAGCTCCAGGTAGCAAGGTCATTTACGCCTCCAAAGAAATTGCCCTTGTCATCTGTTATTACCGTATCAGGAATAATGACTGCATAAGTAGAATCATCTAAGAAAAGGCTGTGAGAGAAATAGATGCTATCTCCGGAAAAGTTAACCGAGGCTATTGGAATAGCTTCAAAATTTGAAGAGTCTCCATAAACCAGATAAATAGAGCCATCATCTGATGGCTGAACAACATCATCGAATTTTACCGATAGGGTTGTATCCTTCGTGATATCTACATCACCATTGGCAGGATAAAAGTTAAGAACGCTCGGAACGGTGAAATCACCGATTGTAAAACTCCAGGTAGACAGGTCATTGATACCAGCATAGGAGTTATTATTTGCATCTACAAAAGCACCATCAGGAATATAGATTGAATAAGTAGAGTCCTCCAGGAATACTGCCGCTGAAATAACAACACTATCCGTGTTGATAATTCCAGAAACATCAATGGTTTCGTAAATTGATGAATCTTGCTGCATCACATAAACAGAGCCGACCCCGGTAACCGGTTCATTGAAAGTAATTACCAGCGTGGAATCGACGGCAATATCAATTGCGCCATTGCCTGGGTAAAAGTTCTCTGCTAAGGGCGCTGTATAATCCCCCGTCTCAAAATTCCATAAAGTTGTGTCTTGTATCCCGGCAAAAAAGAAGCCCGCACCATCAAGAATAACACTATCCGGAATGACTACTGCATATCTCGTTGTATCTGATAATGCAGCTGTTATCGTGACACTACTATCCGCATCGGCCAGATTTACATTCGGAGATAAAATACTCAAAGAGAAAACCTCCGTAGAATCCGGAGAGTTGAAAATGGTAATAAATCCGTCATTCGCCAGTTGAATAGGTTCAGTGAATTTTATCTTCAAAACCGAATCGGGACGAATGTTCACGGACTCGTCAGCCGGATAAAGGTTGGTGTAACTAGGCGCTGTAAAATCACCAATGGTGAAATTCCAAACCGTGGTATCCCCTATTCCCGCATACGCATTGTTATTCCCATCGACTATTACTCCTTCAGGAATAATTACAGCATAAGAGGTATTCTCCGAGAATGATAACCCTGCAGAGAATGCTACACTATCAACATCGGATACAGGTATTACTGAATTAATATCAAGGGTCTGAAACAATACTGAATCTCCAGCAGTGATATCTATTATATAAATATCGCCACCTCCCAAGGAGGCAGAAACAGTCTCATTGAATGTGATTACCAATGTGGAATCTACAGCAATATCAATAGAACCATTCGCAGGATAAAAGTTTTCGGCTAATGGCGCCGTGTAATCCCCTGTTGAAAAATTCCAAACAGAGGTATCCGTCAATGCCGGAACATAATTACCAGATGCATCGGAGAACGCATCGCCAGAAAACGTGATAGTATAGCGAGTAGTATCTACCAAAAGTGATGTAGCAACCCTTACACTATCGCTCCCAACCAAAGTAACCGCCCCTGAACCTAAAGAAATCGACTCTACTAAAGCTAAGTCCGGAGTTCTTCTAATAGTAATCGTCCCGGCCGGATCAAGTACTAAATCTTCATCAAATTTAATGTAAAGCGCAGTATCCGGATTAATATTTGAATTCTCATCCATTGGGTAAACAGCAGTAACAGAAGGCGCTGTAAAATCTCCGATTGTGAAACTCCACGTAGACAAGTCATTGATGCCGGCATAAGCATTACCGTTTCCATCTTCGAATGCACCTTCAGGAATAATGATCGAATAAGTTGAATCCTCTAAAAATGTTGCTACAGAGATAACTACACTATCCGAACTACCAAATCCTGAGACATCTATAGCATCGAATTGTACTGAGTCTTGTTGCATTACATAGACAAATCCACCCGGCGCACCAGAAACGAGCTCATTGAAGGTAATAACCAGCGTGGAATCAAACGTTATATCAATAGAGCCATTACCAGGGTAAAGATTGACTGCGAGAGGAGCCGTGTAGTCTCCCGTTGAAAAAGACCAACCACTTTTATCCGGAACTCCGACATAATAATTACCAAAAGCATCTAGGATAACGCTATCAGGTATTATTACTGAATAACTTTCACTGTCTACCAACGCCGTTGGAGTAATCACTACACTGTCTCCTGTACTCACTACTGCGGCCGTAGCAACATCAATATTTTCGACGACTGTGGAATCGGATGTAAGGACGATTTGAATGAAACCATCTGAAGCAATTGCGACTGTTTCATCAAACTTTATGGAAAGAACAGTGTCGGGATTAATATTAGTATTTCCACTTCCCGGGTAAAAAGCTGTAGCAGTGGGCGGCGTAAATTCTCCAGTGGTAAAACTCCATTCTGCCAATGTCAAGATTCCCGGAAATGCTTGTAGCGTCGACTTATCCCTGAAAATGGTATCTGGTATAATGATAGAGTATTCGGTAAGTTCAGCTAAAAAGGCAGACTGAAAGGATACAGTCATGCTATCTGGACTCCAACTTAAATCTGTAAAAGCTACAAATGAATCTACAGCCGTGGAATCAGCGGTCTTTCTGATATAGACAGAACCTCCATTAGCGACAGGTTCCACTTTTACATCAAACGTGATCGAGATGCTTTTATCCAAAGCAACACCTGTGGCATCATCTAAAGGATCAAGTGAGGATATCGCTGGTTGAGCATAAACACTTAAGGAGGCGAGAAATATGAAAAAGAATATGGAGTAAAGTTTTTTCATATATAGACGGGTTTTAACCAATTATAAAGGTCAATTATTTTTTAAACTATTTCAATATAAACTTTCACTATTCAGGAATTCCTTACTTTAATTCGGCATCCTGATTAAATTTTATCAGCCCTAGTAGACTAATACCACTTCCAAAATCGAAAGTACCCAGCATCACAATTTCTCCGGTTACCGGCAACGTGATGGCTCTAATCGCCCTGTCATTACCAGATTCCAATCCAAAAAAATCATCAATGTCCTCTATTTTATTTCCAAATGCATCCACCTGGATCACCATGGCCTCCTCCAGCCTTGACTCATTTAGACCCGTTTCAGTCACGTTTGGTTGAAAGGAGTTGTAGCTTCCCATGATCACGTAATTTCCATTAAATGCTCGGGTGATCGTAAAGGCCTGAGAATTAAGGCTAAAGTCGTTAGATATTGGTGTAGCATATTGAAGATTGGCCTGATTAGTGATTTCCATCAAAAAAGAGGTATGCGAAGCACCTGTAATTGAGCTACCACCAACAACTTTATAGCCCGCCTGAGTTTGCAACACATCGTAAGGCACATCATTGAACTGATTCAGATTACTAACTTCTGTTGTTGCATCCAGTCCATATACACCCGAGGCATCGACTTCTCCGTAGATATTGGTAAATACTACCCTGACATTAGTACCTGACCAGTCTCCACTTTGCTCTTGTGTTGATCCAAAAACAGCAAAGGTTCCATCCGCTCTTTGGAAAACTCTCAATGGAATATCATTTCCAACAACACCGGTTGTTCTACTTTCACCCCAGACCTCCGAGTTATCAGCCATTGCACGCTTAGAAAGATAAAATTGGCGGCCAGCTGTTGAAGGATTGGCAAGATCGTTGGGCTCAAGCGTTAATGCCGACCCAAGAATCAAAACACTTTCTTCTCCCTCAACTTTAATGATATCGGCACCTTCCAAATCATTACCGGCATTGGTGATTTCATAAAAAGTAGCGTTATCCATATTCAGGTCGTGACCCACGATTCCCCACACAAGTTTGGTTTCCTCAGAAGTATTTGCTGAAGTACCAATTACCAGGTATCTGTCATCATCCAATTGAACCAGCTTTTTAGGCACATCAATCAAACTCTCACCTAAGCTATCTGTAAAATCTTTGGAAACTGCTTCTATCAGATTACCTCCTTCATCGGCTTTGGCAAAATAGAAATCAGTAGTTAAATCACCGCCCAAATTCTGAGAGCCGAGAAGCATGAACTCTCCATGCGCTTCATTATAGACAACATCTACGGCACGATGAACACCAGACTCTCCAAAGTATTTGATAAATATATCAGAGGGTATCGGGCTGGTATTGTCTGTCACAGAACAAGAAGCCAATAACAAGGCACCGATTAAAAGTTTCGGAAACTTCATATTAATAAATTTTCTTAGGACTATATATCGAATGTGACCAACCCACGGTAAAGCTCAGGGCATTGATAGATACATTATCTGGTACATATCCCAGGTCAAAAGATGTGCTCTTGCTTTCGTATCTGTTCTCCGCTTTGATATAGTTAGTTAAGGCATTATCATAACGTGCCTCCACCGTCAGATAGTGGGTTTTGATTCTCAACTTCATTCCAAGTCCTCCAAACCAGGACACATCAAAAGTGTTCACAAGATCATAGTCCTGAAGATCACTCCTATTTCCCGGTAACGTATAAGCTGTACCACCTTGCCTTGATGCTTCTGCATAAGTTCCACTCATTAGGAAGTCAGCACTCATACCTCCATAGACATAAGGTTTGATTTTATGTGCCTGGTGTTGGCTGTACCACAAGTTATATCTCGCTAAAACCGGTGTTCGAAAATAAACCTGACGATTGTTAACCGACGATACGGTACTGGAATTCACCAAATAGGTATCCACATTGTAACTTGATATTCTGATCTGCGGACCTCCTGCTACTTCTATACCTTTCCATAGATGTCTTTCCGCCATTAACTCAATTGTCAGACCTATTCCCTGACCGGAAACCGGCTTATAGCCACTCCCTGATCCTGAAACCAACTTACCATTATAATACTTGGGAAAAGTCTCTGTATTGGTAGGGCTGTAACTATAATCATCAATGATGTTAATCATCGTCATATTAGCCCCAATTCGAAGTGCAATTCTTAGAATTGGATCTGTTCTAAACTCCGCCATCAAAAACTCCAGTTCTCGGGGATCAACCTGGTTATCCAGTTGATGCTCCGGATCGGCCTTTAACAAACCAATAAGCGCTATTTCGGCCTTGGTCTCCTCATCCATGAATATATAGGTCTTGGTGAGAAGCTTCCGAGCTCTGATTTCCTCTTCCTTAGACAAACAGTCCGCTGAAAGTAAATCATTGATGACCCCAGGTATAGCCAATAGACGCCCTGCTTCATAGTCATCTTCCGCTTTATTTAATCGCTGCGTACAGTTTTGTGCTAATAATTGATGAATAGTACCTACCGATATCAAAAAAATGATCAGTACAATTTTTTTCATAACTGATTTTTAAACCTATTAATCGTCCTCTCTTTGTGGTAGTCCCTCACATGTTGTGACATAATCAATATCCTCACCAACATATTGACTCCACTCTGTATCTGACATATTTCCTCCAATCAAACCGCAAATTCGTGCAGCGTAGTTATCGGGAGTAGTTTCGAACAATCTTATGATTCCATCCTCACACGCTGTTACAAACCTGTCTCCAGTTGGAGCAAAATCAACTGAATTTACCCAGTCGGTATGGTCGTCAAATACGGTAGGCAAATCATAAATATTCTCAGTATCCCACATACGTACCGATTGGTCTGTGCTTGACGCAAGAATAAGCTTATCATCCGGGCTAAATTGCACAACAGTAACCGGGGAGGTAAACCCAGTTAATCTTGGACCGGAACGTTCGCGTTTCTCCAAATCCCATACCGTAACTACTCCTTCATAATCTCCAATTGCTAGTAATCTGTCATCATGACTAAAATCTAGAGCCTGGATGCGTTGTTCACTACCTTTTTTGTATACAATTTTGGTTTTCTCATAACCTTCGGAGGTAAGGTCAATCATATAAATTTCGCCTCTATCAGTACCTACTGCTATTCTTGTACCATGGTAATTAATAGCCAAAGCGGTAGGTTTAGCAGTCAGCAAGGCAATTTCTTCATTCGTATCTTCTGTATGAAGTAACACCCTGTTGTCAGCACCCGTTGAAATGAATTTTTGACTTGATTCCGGCAAGAATACCAAATCATATACACTTCCTCCCCTGTGCCCTTCAATCTTCTTAGGCTTTTCAGATGGATTCTTTAGATCAATCAGGAGAATATTGGCGTCATTGGTTCCCAACGCCAAATACTTCTCATCCGGACTAATGTTAGCAACACTACTGAAAGCCGTCTTACGGAAGATTTCCTTGTATTGCCTTTTACCAGACTTCATGTCCCAAACCAATAGACGGCCATCGCTACCAGCTGAGTACATTTTATTTCCATCGGCTGAATAAAGAACAGATTTCACACCTACGTTTTTGACAATACCGGTTTCCGGATCAACTATATCCTGATAACCACGATACTGATTCATCACTGAATCACCGTCATTCAGGCTATAAGTTACCTTTTCACCATCGACATCGATAGTTTCTTTTGTATCCAGTACTCCTTGCAAACCATAATAAATACCGGCATAAATATCACCGTTATAATTTTTATTAGGATCACCATACTCCTCATTGTATAAGAAGGCCTGCTTGGCTACGACAGCTTTTAGCTCATCATCGTTCTGGATTTTCGTTGCCTTGATCGCCATAGATTGGGCAATGGACTGCATCCTCAAGTTTTCCGCCTGAATCCGCTGCTCTTCGGCTATTTTAGCATTCCTTTGGGCCTCTTTCTGGGCATCCTCAGCCACTACTCTTGCTTCATCCGCCGCTATCCTCGCCACTTCAGCCTTTGCTTTCTCTGCATTGGCTATCTCCGTTTGTGCCTCAGCAATGGCTGTCTGCTTCACAGCTTCCTCTCTCTGTTCTTCCGCTTCTTTTTGCGCCTTCGTTGCTTTATTTCTTTCCAGAATAGCTTCCTCTGCATTCTTTTCAGCCTCAACCTGCAAATCTTCCGCTCTTTGTCTTTGTTCTTCAGCTACCACGAGAGCCTCCTCCGCGTATCCTTTTTGCAGATAGGCATTAATAATGAAAAACAAAGAAACTAACACCGCAAAACCAAGGAACAAGGCGGCAAACCTCATCCGTTTTATCTGGCGTTTCTGAAGTAGTTCTTTATTCCTTTGTTCAGTGATATAAGCCTTCTCGGAGGTCTCCAGGAATACAATGGTTCTTTCAAAAGCAGGATTGTATCTCTGCCCCCAAACAAGAGTCGGCTTGTTTTCCTCTCTCCAGTTCAGTGCCAACTGAAGGTCAGGCATTTTCCATAGAGATGCTCTACCCTGCTGGAACCTTTCAGCAGCCTCAGACAGTTTGAGGTACATTTCAGCAGCTTTAGATTCCTCATCCAACCATCTCTTCAGCCTATCCCAGATACGCATCAAACTCTCGTGAGAGATATCGATTACAGTTTCGCTTTCAAGTCGTATACCATATGGAGGCATCAAAAGTGATCGTCCGGGCTCCCTGAACTTGTCCACCACATGAATCACCTCATCATCAGTCACACCTGCAATGGAAGCAATGGTTCCCAATTTCGTCGGTCTCCTGATTCCCTGGTTTTCACTACCACGTTCCGTCAGTGACTTAAACATTACCTCACAAATTTCCTTTTCCCTCTTTGATAAAGAGTCATAGGCTTCATTGGCATGTTGAGACAGGGCTTCTCTCAGGGTACCGATGGCATTGTAATGACGCAAGTCCATCATCTCACCATGCTTTCTGTTATCTACCCAGAAAGACCAGGTTCTCATCAAAGCATGTTGAAGAATAGGAAGTTGGTCAGGATTGTCCCCAACATCATTCAATAGCTGCTGAATTAAACGCGGAGCAATTTTACCTCCACCAACAGCAACCGGGCCATCAATAGCATTCCTTTTTTGATCCCGGGTCATCTGAGGAATCAGATAATGGGAATCGTTTATCATCTGAGTCAGATCAGGGAACTTAGCACACTCCCCAATAAAGTCTGACCTCATGGTAATCGTCACATAAATTGGTTCTTCAAATTGGTGTATCGCCTCTAAAAGGAGATTCACAAAAGCGGAAGACTCATCCATATCAGAATGTGCTGCTTCGAGCTTCCTAAACCTGAAAAGCTCTTCAAACTGGTCAATTACAACCAGGATATTCTGATCATCATCGGTTTTAAGTTGCTTGATCACCTCAACCAACCCAAGTGAACTACTCCTTAGAACAGTTCCAATGATGGTTTTCTTGATCAGTTTGTCTTCCTCTGATAAACTGGAAAAGGCCTTGTCTTTTATCAACAACGCCTCAGCTAAATTATCTATAGGCCCACCTCCTGGTCTGGCTACTACCGTTCGCCAGTTGGAACCGGCTTCGGTCATAAACCCTCCATTCAATGAAGGCACCAAACCACAATACATGAATGACGACTTACCACTACCGGAAGAACCCAGAATCGCAACAAATCGATTTTCTGCCAATTTCACCAATACCTCGTCACTCTGACCCTCACGGCCAAAAAACAGGTGGCTTTCTTCAATTCCGAACGGTCTTAGTCCTGGAAAAGGGTTAATTAACTCGGTGATATCAACGATATCCTGCCCCTCGTCAATTTTGATTTCTTTCTCACTCATTTTAGTTCTCGAGTTTGGTTAGAAATGGTTTTAGATGCTCTGGTTTAAACCCTCCATTATTTCCCAAGACCAGTGCGTTATTTTTTTCAAATTGTTTTAAATCTATGTCTTCCTTCGGGCCATCCATATAAACTGCCTTAGCCAAAAGTTTCTTTTCGCGTCCAAATCCAGGGGCTTTCAATAAATCCTGTAATTTGGTTTTCAGCCATGCTTCAGAAGATTTTCCGTAATAAATGATTGAAGCATCACATCTTCTCAGGTTCTCCTGGTGGATATACCTTATGTCCACAAGGTCTCCGTCAAAACTCGGAAGCACTACTTTATATCCCGAATCTTCCAGGTATTTCTTTACTTCTTTGCTTTCATTTCTATCCTTCTTATCTGTCATCAGATAAATCACCTTGTTGTCCCCTTCTTCCTCAAGTTTATACCCTTTGATGTTTCGTTGCGTATTAAACCTACCTCCGGTTACCAGTTCCTCCCGAATAATGGATTTTAATTCAGGAATGGTGATTTGAAGAACTTCAGCTTCCTCCAAAGAAGCAGCCTCACTTTTCAAATCTTCAATAAATATCTTTTGTCGCTCTGTAACATTTTTAAGATCTGGAGACAGCCAAATTAATCTACTAAATGGTGTTTTGTCCTTGGCGGTCTTATTGTACTCCGCCATATCGTAAGTATGAGTAGAAGCCAATCGATTTTGAATGTCCACAATAGATAAGTCAGACCCTTTAGGTTTATAACCATAATCCTCACCAATCAAGTGAATAGACAGGCGGCATTTATCCAGGTCTCCCTTCACCATTGCCTCCAAAGGAGCAGATTCCTTAGGAAGGGAGTGCTGAGGCAATACCTTATAGCCATGACGTAACAACTCACGCTTGATGATGTCGCGCTGAATCACCATGTCTACTCCAGTACTGGCCAGGTAAACTGTTTTTTCCCGATCAACTACTGATTTATCATCCTTTTTCTCACTTTTGATCCCCTCACTAATCAATTGATTGATATCGTAAGCCATATCCACCAACTTCATCCAGTAACTTCTTTCAGCTTCATTTCCAAAGAAACGTTTGAACACCAGAGGTTCACCAGTTAACGGATCAACGATATAGAAATCATAAGGAATCAGATCACCCAGGGATGGTAAATGTTGGTCAACTTCATAAGGTTTGATATTGATCTTAAATACCCGTGGGATCCCTCCCACCCTCAAGGTACCTTTGGAGGTCGCTGCACTTGCAAAGTTCTCCACAGCCGAAATGAATCCTTGATTACTAATTAGGTTAGGGGTGGTTACCAGAAGGATAGCTCCAGCATTATCCAAATCCACATCTCCAAGATCGCTATCCGAGATCATTTTGATTTCGGCATCGTGCTTTGAAATTTGAGACAATAGAGTGGATAAGAATTTATGAAAGTTCGACACCCAACCTTTTAAACCGCCCTCAATGGGTTGATTATCCGCTTCCGAATAACATAGTAGAATGTCCCTTTTAGAACTCATTTCTCATTTAATTAGGTGGTTAATATTCAAATGTACCAATTGCATGAACCAATTCAAATTATAGCTAAACGCTGAACAAAGCATCCGATAACTCGACCTCTTTTTCAACATATCCATTGAATATATTCACAAATACCTCCATGGCCTCGATATGCTTGGACATGAAGTCAAATAGATCCTCTTTTGACAAAATCAAGAAAGTACAACGGTTACGTGTGAGCGCTGTAAAGTCATACACGTCATCATCCAAAATGACCTGCTCACCAACAAGGCTTCCCTTGCCTCTGGTCTCCATCATCTGATCTCCCTTATATATATCAACCTCTCCTTCCAGGATCATATATATAGGCAATTGCCCATGATCCCCTTCCTCTACTATGGTGGTGCCTTCCTGAATACGAACCTCATCCAATAATTCAGTCAGGTCAGCGATCATGTCTCCCGGAATATGTTGCAACTCATAAACCTCCTTCACAAAAAGTACTCTCTCAATCAATAATAGCTTTTGATGGAAGTCCTCATCTTCTCCACGGAATACCGGAGGCAGTATCGCCTTATCCAGTTCCTTTTTCACAGAAGGCTTTAACCTCTTAGTATTCAGGTGATAGGCATCGGTATCCAGCTTATACATGGTATAAGCCGCGGTTTGTAACAATAATGGATCAGGGTTAAATAAATTGGCTATTAGGTCATTAGAAACCTCCA
Source organism: Marinoscillum sp. MHG1-6 (assembly GCF_024714475.1). Lineage (GTDB taxonomy): Bacteria > Bacteroidota > Bacteroidia > Cytophagales > Cyclobacteriaceae > JAMZMI01. Next base: position 168,484 of record NZ_JAMZMI010000009.1, read on the forward strand.
CTCCTTCCATCTGACTAATGCGGTATAATGCCAAAGCCTTTGTATACCTGTTTATCCTGTTATAATCTCGATTGATGACCTGCAACAAAAGATCATAATAAGATTCAAAGTCTTCCGGAGGATAGAAATTATGAAGCTTATTCAGTTTGTCCTCTAACTTGATTTCATCGACAACTGGGAATAATTTTGGTTTGAGCTCTTCCTCGACGAATATATTCATCATCTCCACTCCGAAAGTGATACTTTCTGAGGTTCCGTCCTGAATGTTTTCTTTAACCAGTCGTATGTTTTGAGAATCATAGATCATGCTCAAAAGCATGAAGAGGTTATTATAATTTCTTCGATCCTCTTCCTTGAAAGCTGCTGAAATCATTTCATCCACATGGTTCTCTTCCTGAATCTCAGTAGCCGTTTTCATATTCCAGGTGATATCACCAATTTCTGACTCGAAGATCAATTTGATCCTTGCCGATTGGAAATCTCTTGATTGGAATCCCTGATAGCTAAGCGCAAGCAGAAGTTCAGAAACAATTTGCTTATCCGGAAAATCTATTTTCTTCCAAAGAAGATCCTGAGCGGAACGCCCGCCTATTTTACCAAGCAATTGAATAATCCTAAACATGGTGCTTGGATACTGCCCGGTTTTATAAAAAGAGGTATCAATAGTATGAAAAGCCGCCTCACCACCTAATGCAATCGCCGACATCGCAACATTTGAGTAGGTAGAATGATGTAAATGTTCCACAAGAACAGGCCAAAGTTCCGGTCTGCGTAATTTTCCTGCTGAAATTATCGCAGCTTTTCTCACCTTAGGGTTGATGTCTCGAAGCAACTCCAACACATAGGGCAAATGTTTGTCATCTGTTGACTTTGACAATATTCTGGCACCATATACACGATCTTCAGATTCTGTTGATCTGATGAGTTTTCTCAAACTCACATCATTCATTTCGTAGGCTTCTGCTTTCTCCAGGTTTTTGATGGCTGTTTTTGCCAACGCTAAAGCTTCTTCGTCACCTTCTGACTTCGCATCCTTTTTAATAATCTCAAGGGCATCAAAGCAAACAAGTTCATCTAGCTTTTTATAAGCATATCGTCTAACCTCCGGAAAACGTACATTTAGTGAATCCAACAAAGACCTTTCAAGTTGAATTGGATCAATTCTCTCCAATACTTTCAATGCATTGATAATCCGAGACGGTTCCTTGCTGGAAAGCTCTTCCTTAATCACATTCATCGGAGTATCTTCATTTCTGGCACCCTCTCCCTTCAAGGCTTTCTTCTGCTCCTCAAGTGTCTCTTTTAAGGTGACCTTATATTGATCAAACAGTTTGATTGCCGCGAAAATTACTCCTACGGCAATTCCCACAATAAAGTATGAGTAATGGATCAGCTCAAAATAGGTAAGCAAACCAAGTCCCATCTGGGCTGCACCGGCTACGAGGATCGCTAACTGATTAATTACCCCTTCAATCCTTGACTGGATATCAAAGCGTATTCTGATATCTATTGGTAAGAAGAAAAGCTTGAAAGCCGGACTTTCCAGGGCATCACGCAAACTGGCCGTAAACGCTTTTGCACTTACAGTAAAGAGAAAGAAATACAAGAATTCCTTAGTCCTGGTCTCATAACCATATAAGTGTCCTGAAAAAATACCACCTATAGTAAAGAGTATCAGGATAATGGGCATAGTCATCAGGGCCACCTTCAACCCAAAGCGATCAATAATAATGTCATTGACAAAACTCTGGATCAGGAAACTCATGATCATCACCGTTCCTGAGAAGAAGGAAAGGAACGTCGTTAATTGATCCTCGTCCGGAAAATTGATGTCTGTTACACTATAAAATGTATAATCAACGAAAATGCTGGCACCCACTGAAAATATCAGGAAGAAGCAAAGTAATCGCAGATATGGATTTTTAAACAACCCAAAGAAATTCACCTCTTTAGGCTTGTTCTTATCATTATCGCCACTTTTAGTGGCTTTATCTACATTGAAATCTTTAATGATCCAAAGCGTGAAAATCAGCACCCCAAAAGAGGCTATCGCTGAAACCAATAGCAAATCATATGGGTGATCCATCCCCGGAATTTCTTGAATGAACGGAATCGAGAAGAAAGCAAGGATCGTTGCAGTCAGCGCTCCCGTATCTATTCCTCCAATAATTCTTTTTGAAGCCCTCAGATCGAACATCCTACCGAAAAGTCCCCAAAACCCAACCAACGTTATGGCTGTTATCGGACCAATCATAACGAACATCGTAAATGGCAGATACTTCAGCTCCTCTTTACCACTTTCAAATTGAGTGAATGAAAAGGCCCCACGCATACCCACCATAAAGAGAACAATGAGGAAAAAGATAGAAACAATCAGCGTACTGTAGTTAATACGCTTCTGAAGAATTACAAAAAGGTATGTAGTAAATATCCCGGCAGCACCCGCAGCGAAGAAAGCCTGGTCCAAATAGCTTTCATCCATTTCAAGAAGAAACAGGGTTTCGGCACCTACTTGATAGGTCGCCAGGAAGATTCCCATAAAAAAGCCCATGCCCAGTAATAACAACATTGGCTTTTCTTCTCCGGGTTCTCCCCCGAGGAATGCTAGAAAAGACTTTAACACGTTCGGTCGGTATTAGGTGATCAGTGAGTTAAAACTATGAATATTTCGTGAATCAATCAATCAAATGGTCAAGTCAATTCACGAAAAGTTAAAATTCAACCAATAACCCAATTCAAGTCAAAAGATTCATTTACTTTTTATGTCCCTTTTTCTTGTTGCTCTCAGCGTTAGTACTTCTTCCTTTTCTCTGGAGCTGTTGGTCAAATTCAAATAAATAGGAAACAGATACAGAAAATGTATTATTCCTATATGACATCCTTTCGTTATATCCGTAAATTCCTACCGTTAAATCAGGGTTTCCATTAAAGCCCATGTTTGAGTGACCATAGTAATATCTAAAGTCTACCTGCAAGCGACATTTAGTAATTAAATCCAGATAGAACCCTCCTCCTACCGCCAAGCCAAACTGCATAATGTTTGCCTGAGGCACTGCGACCACACCGTTTTCTATATCCGATTTTGATTGCTGAAACACAACCTTATCATATTTCAATAATCCCTGCTCAAATTCTGACTCCCCTCCATTGATCTGCCCTTTACCAGCTACCCAAAATCGCATTTTAATCCCGCCATTAACATAATAATGCACTGGAGGAGTCCTGCCAAAAGTCATCCTAAAAAGCATAGGAGCTGAAATAAAATGGTTGGTGGTGCTGCTCGAAGCATCGTACCCAAGATCAAACCTGCTTTCCAAATCTTTTCTAATCTGCTCGTAGTAAAGCTCACCATGAACCGAGAAAAGCTCAGATGCCTGGTAGATCACTACTCCGCCAGCTTCAAAATTAAAAGTAGGACTCACTTTCACATCCTCTTCAGTATATCTTGGGCTCTGATATTTGAAACTACTTAAGCTAACTCCCGCTTTTGGGCCAAACCAGTACTGCGCATCAGCAGATAAAATGGTAAAAAGAAAGATTGCCAGGAAGGTGAAAGTTCTCATTGTCAGTTATTCTTGATTGTAATAATACTAAAACCCGAGCTAGTTAGGGCCATTTTCACCCCCTTTTTTCTTAGTATGATTCAATGAAAACCAGATATCATTATAAAACACCAATTGCCTCAGCAGTTGCAGATCATCAGATTAGTTTGTTATTTTAGCATTAATTCGACAAATCCTTTTAGTAAAAAGGGTCAACTGGTGTATGAAAAGAATTCTTCCTGTACTTCTATTGTTTGCCACTATTCACTTAAGTGCGCAACAAGTACCTCATGTCTACAATCAGTTTTTCATGAATCCCTACGTTTACAACCCTGCGTATGCGGGTGTTGAAGGACATAGTGTGTTATTTGTGATGTACAAAAATCAGTGGGCCAAAGTTGATGGCGCTCCTGTGGAAATGCATGCTAATTTTCATATTCCACTTAAAGGAGGTATGGCATTTGGTGCTTTCGCATATAATGAGTCCAATGGCCCGTTGACGACCAGTGGTGGCAAGATCACCGGGGGCTATCTTGTTAATATGGATCGAACCCACTTTCTAAGATTTGGACTTTCTATCGGTGCAGGAAATACCATGCTCAATCAAAACGGACTGGACCTGAGCGATCCGGCCATTGGCGGTTTGGTCAAATCGAGTAGCTTCCTTTTAGGAGACCTGGGCGCCACTTACCATTTTGGTCATTTTAATGTTGGTGTTTCCTTACCTACCCTCTTCAATCCCGGTTTATCCATTAGTAAGGTGGAAGGATTGGCACCCATAAGATTCAAACCTACAGATAACGTCATGGTAAAGGCAAATTACCGTGGCCATATCAATGATAATCTTGCTGTAGAACCTCATATAATATATAGGTATAATAAGTACTTCCCAAATCAATACGAGGGGACAGTCATCTTCCATATTTATCACATGGTCTGGGCAGGAGCTACCTACCGACAAGACGCAGGTATTGCAGCCCTACTCGGATTCAAAGTCAAAGAAGTCTTAGGGGTGGGTTATGCATACGAATTGGGAAATGGAACCTACGGAAGTCAACTCGGAGGATCACATGAAATCCATATCGGCTATCACATTGGTGCCAAGAAAGACCACGCCGAGCATGTATCATCTTTCATCAAAAGCCACAGACTGGATGCTGAGCAACGTGCTCAACAGGCGGAACTTGAACGACAGAAAAAACTGCAGGAGTTGAGAGAAAGTCGTGAGGCCGCAGCGGCAGAGAAAAAAGATGACGATGCTCTTGGAATCTTAACGCCTCCTCCAACAGATGAACCGATTGAGGAAAAGGAACCTGAAACGAAGGAAACCAAGTGGAGCTACGAGCGTGAAGACAACCTGGTTGAACGTGTAAATGAGTATGGAGAAACTGAAAAGGGCGTTAAACTGGATCGCACCAATGCAGAAGGAGAAAAAGAAATAGTATTCAGCTGGCTGCCTCCTCCTCCACCGGGCGCCAAATCTGAAACTTACCAAATTGCGAATCCGGATGAACCACTAAAAGAACGAAAGCGCCCTGATGGCACCACTGAAGTTGGGGTAAAATGGGTTCGAACGTTGGATAATGGAACCAAAGAGGTCCTGGTTATCTGGAATCAGGTGATGTCTGAAACACAGGCAGAATCAATAGATCATGAGCCTTCACAAACAATGGGACTTGGTGATGCGAAAATCGTGATTGCTGCGACGCCAGTGCCTACTCCTCCGGTAGAAGTAGAAGTTCCTGTTGAAGTGGAAGAAACGCCGGTCGTTGAAGAAACGCCAATTATTGAGGAAACTCCGGTAATTGAAGAGACACCGGTAGTCGAGGAAACACCAGTAGTAGAAGAGACACCTATTGTGGAAGAAACTCCTGTTGTAGAAGAAACCCCGGTTGTAGATGAGACACTACCAGTTGTCGAGGAACCTCCAGTGGTTGAGCCCCCAACAATTGAAGAGCTTCCAAAAACTGATGTGCCTCGTGAGGTAAAAAGAGGCAATCACATGCTTGAGCTACCTGTTGGAAATTACGTGGTAGCAGGAGCATTCAAATCCTTTGAACTTGCCGAAAATTATAGCGATAAACTTTTCAATAGAGGTTTCCATGATACCAAAGTTGGATACCAATCCGCTCACGGATATTACTATGTGGTGATTTTTCAATCAAGTAATCTAAACTCCGCCAATCAAATGAGAAACAGATGGAAAACCCGCGATGGGCTTTCTGATGTATGGGTATTAAAGGTTAACGAATAATGAAGCAACCTCTACAAATTATTGTATTAGGATTGGCATGGATGGCCATATCATTCACCACATTGGCACAACCTGTGGTCAACTCTTTGAGTAAGTACAGTGCCCCTGCAGGAGAAGTCATCTCTATTAATGGATCAGGATTCAATGCCCCTTTTCAGGTCAATTTTGGAGCAGGAAAAGCGGTAGTAGAAAGCTCCACTTCTACTCAAATCAATGTGATCGTCCCTTATACTGCGACCTATGGACCTGTTACCGTGACCAACACCTCTTCTGGTCGGTCTAGCTCCTCTTCGAGACCTTTTACTCTATCCTTTGGAGGTAGCGGAGCCCTTGACGACACCAAATTCGATGCTCAGGTTAACGTAGATATTGCTCCCGGCTTGTTGACGTGGGATGTTTGCTTATGCCATCTGGATGATGATGAGGATTTAGATGCGGTTTCAACTTTCAGACAAACCGGGCAGATCACCGTCCTAAATAATAATACAGGTCCCGCTAACACCACAGTTGATTTCTCCGTTGCAACTGTTTCCCCGGGCAACCCGGTTACCTTCCCTCCCAATACTGACCGTATCATTTGTGAAGACCTTGATGGGGATGGAAGAAACGATCTTATTTTCACCTCTGTAGAATCCACTTCCAATTTTCATGTGCGTATTTATCCTAATGAGTCCAGCATGACGCTCGGAACGCCTATTAGTTTTACCATTCCCAACAGAGCTGATGCAACCAATAGAAGTGCGAGTAGATTAAGAGTTGCGGATTTGGATATGGATGGTAGAAAGGATTTGATTATCGCCAGTGAAGAAGACCCTTACCTGTTCATTTACCTAAACACTAGCAGTGTTGGGAGCATTTCAGTGAACGCCACTCCATACAGCCTGAACCTTCCGGACATGGATCGGGCTACTTTAATTGAGGTGGGGGAATTAAATGGTGATGGAATCCCTGACCTCGCCGTCGCATCGAACGTATCAGGTCAAGTTAATCTTGTGAAGAATTTAAGTTCACCAGGCTTTTTAAATTTCGCCACTCCTGTGCTGGCTGGCAACAGTGCAGCTCGGACGGTCATGAAAATGGGTGACCTGGACCTTGATGGGTTAATGGATATTGCCTTTACCTCTAATAGTGCCAACCGTGTGGCGGTCATGAGAAATACCACCAGTTCCAGAACTGCCACCATCAGCATGGCCAGTGAAGTGTCTCTAACCAATCTGACACAGGCCTATGGTCTGGACCTGGGCGACTTGAATGGTGATGGTTTGGTAGATATTGCAGCAACCTCTTTGAATAACGGGATTCACCTTTATCAAAATACTACCTCAGGTTCCACGCTATCATTCGCGGCGGCCGAGGCCATAACCCTTGATAACATCCCGGCCCTTACCACCCAAAATGCGGCAAGACATATCAAAATTGCAGATGTCAATACCGACTCCAAGCCTGATTTGGTTTTTGCGTTCAACAGTAGGGACTCACAAACAGGTATCTTTTCCGTAATTGCGAACAGGACTTGTATTGATCCGGTGATTTTACCTTCCGAATCACTTTCTTATTGTAACGGACAAACTATTTTGCTTTCAGCTCCCTATACTACCAATGCCACTTATGCTTGGACTGAAATAGGTAGCGGTGATGGCACCCTTGTTTTTAGTGCTACTGATACTCGAGAAGTAGAAGTTACAATAACAGGTGGATCAAATGCACATCAAGTTCAACTAGAGATCATCTATGCATTAGAAAGTTGCACGGGCCTCAGAACGGAGACAAAAACGTTCAATTTTAGTTCGAATCAATCTCCTATAGCAAGCATCACGGAACCGGGTGCCCCCTATTGTGCTGGCGATGCCATTACTCTTTCAAGCGCTAACACTGCGGACAATTACTACTGGACCTTACCCAATGGGTTTGAAGTCAATACTCAATCTGTGAATATTGCCAGTGCAGGTCCCCAAGATGCCGGTATGTATATTCTTCGCGTATTAAACAATGGCGCCTGCCCGACTGATCCGGATACGGTGATTTTGGACATAGACATCCCGCCATCAGTAACCATTGCCAATGAAAGCGGTGACAATTACTTCTGTCAGGGTGTTCCAATAACACTCGCCGTACCGTCATACACAGGATTTGATTATGAATGGTTTGAAAGTGGCGTTACAACAGGAATAACGACCAATACAATCAGCGTATCCGATTCTGGTGTCTATACTTTGGAAATTACTTCTCAAGCCAATGGTTGTTCATCGTTATCAGACCCTTATGAAGTCTATGGCATTGACGCACCTATGGCCATGATGGATGCCGTCGCCGGAATATGTCTTGATGTCCCTATGACCTTCACGGCAACCTCTACCGGAAACGGTAACTTTACGATGACTCACTCATGGGATTTTAAAGACGGTACTAGCGTCGTCACCGGAGCATCTGTTCAGCATACTTTTACCTCAGCCGGCACTTATGCAGTAGAACTTTCTTCTGCATACAACGAAATTGATATGTGCGCGGATATCGTTACCATGAATGTAACTGTAAGCGCACCCACAAGTATAGCCATTACGGCCCCACAAACAGAAAAATGTGCCAGTGATACTGTGGTAGTTGAGCTGCCACAGAACTTCCAGTCCTATCTTTGGTCAACCGGGGATACCACCTACTTCACCAATGCCATCACAGGTAATGATGTTACCTCCGTGACACTCTGGGCAGATGTAGTGACGGATATTGGATGTAGCGTTCGGACTGACAGCATCACCATTTCCAATTATCCTAATTCAGGTATGACCATCACGTCAACCGATGCGACAATTGTAAATGACACTATCCAGCTAGAGACAGGAGTTACTTCCGTTTCATTAACATCCAGTGTGTTTAATGGAACTAACTATACCTGGACGTCGGCAGACCCGAGCATCCTGAGTAACACATCGGGGGAAACAACCACTGTGTTCCCTCGACAACCAATTACTGCAGTGACTGCCATTGCTGATGGTGAAGGCGGTTGTGTTGAAACACGAACCATCGTCCTCATCAGGCCGGGGTTGCACCCTGCTAAGGCATTTTCGCCTAACGGCGATGGTATCAATGACTGCTGGGAAATTATTAACCTGGCGGGTTCTTCAGGATGCAAACTGTATATCTTTGATAGCAGAGGCAGGATCCTGTATACATCAGAGGAAGATCCATTCACTAGTGACTGTGCCTGGGATGGAACGACCGTAGACAGCAATGTACCATACAAAGGAATTTATTATTTTGTATTAAAATGTTCGGACGGATCTCAGGGTCAGTCAGGCACGATTTTATTGGCAAAATAACTTACCCCTGTACCAAAATATTACAATTTCATTTTCCAATATGAAGTATCTAAGGGCATCATCTTAGATTATTAATATTTTATATTAATTAATTGCACTTTATATTTGATATTAAAATTGGCTAGAAAGACACTAGCTTTTGGTTTTCAGCGGGTTTTCGTACCTTTCCAAGTGGGTTACTTGAACCTCCTAACTTGTATTTAACAATGCAGTTACACCAACTCTCAGTTATGAAAAGCACCAACTACAAATTCTATTCCCTATTTACCCTAGCCCTACTAAGTTTTACGAGCCTATCCGCCCAGGAAGTCTGTAACAATGGAGTAGACGATGACGGTGACGGATACATCGACTGCTATGACTCCGATTGCTCAGACAATGCTGACTGTAATAACTTCTTTTTAGGCAACTCAGTAGCCTGTCAGGAGGAACCAACGGCCAATCCTGCATTCAGCATGAGACTACAGTGGGCTTCTGCCAACGAGTCTGCTGATAGCTATGCTACTCCCATGGTAGGTGATCTAGACCAGGATGGAATTCCTGAAGTGGTAACCATCAACTGGATTAAAAAAACTCTAAATATTATTAATGGGTCCGACGGTACCAACTTTATATCGCCTGTAACTCTTGACTTTAACCCACAATGGCAGGTAGCTATCGGGGATGTAATGGGTGATGAATGTGCCTGGATTTTTGTAACTGAACATGATTTTAGCAGTCTTGCCAATAGTACCAAAGTAGTAGCTTATGACTGTAAAGGAACGCCGCAATGGCAGGTTGATGCAAGTAAAGGATATGGCCCGGGGGTACCTGGGCTTGCTGATTTTAACCAGGATGGTGTACCTGAACTTTATTATCGTAACGAAATAAGAAACGCACAAACAGGTGCCCTGCTCGTTCAGGGCATTGGTTGGGATTATGCATGGTATTTTGATGTGGCTTTTGGTACGCTGGCCATTGATGTGCTTGGAGATGATAAACTTGAATTAGTTACCGGAGGAGAGATTTATTCAGTAAACATCACCAATGGTTCGGGTACAACCGGAAACTCGGTCACACTTGAAAGAAACCTGGATGACCTTTTAGATGCAGCAGGCGAATCGGCCTACTCCTTCCGATACTATAGAACTTATATCTCTGCGGCAGACTATAACCTGGATGGCAACATGGACCTTGTCCTGTCAGGAGCCATTGATGATTCTAATGGAGATCCATTTACTACGGTTTTTTTCTGGGATGTAGCCGGAAGCACGGTTGATTATTACCAGGACCCAGCCAATAACTGGGCACGAGGAACGGGTCGTATCAATCTTGGAGATGTGGATGGTGATGGACAAATGAACGCGGTCTATGTCTCAGGGGAAGCTCTATATGCCCTTGATGAGAACATGGACCTATTATGGAAAGTAGGTGTAAAAGAGACGTCATCAGGATTTACTGGTTGTACCATGTTTGACTTTAACGGAGATGGTAAGACCGAGACAGTTTATCGAAGTGAGGATGTATTGATGATCATTTCGACAGATGCCTCAGGTTCTGCGACCATCTCAAGTCAATCGCTTGCCTGTATATCAAGAACTGCTGAAGAATACCCGGTTGTAGTTGATGTGGATGGCGATGGTGCCAGTGAGATTTGTGTTACCTGTCTCACCAACGATGGAATGTCTATCGATGGAAGCAATTACACCAATACACAGTATTCCCAGGTAAGGGTCTATGAAGCCGATGGAGGTGAAGTATGGCAACCCTCCAGGAAAGTATGGAACCAGCATGCCTACTTCAATGTGAATGTCAATGATGATCTGACTATACCAGCAGTGCAGCAGGATCACACAGTATCATTCGGTTCCGGTAATTGTACCTCAGGCACCAATAGAGCATTGAATGGATTCCTTAATCAATCTACCATCATTGATGAGACGGGCTGTCCTTCCTATGTCTCTCCTGATTTGGATATCGTAGGAACAATTACAGCAACACCTTCTCAATGTCCGGGTAGCGTTTTCAATGTAGATTTTGATATTCAAAACACTGGAGATACTGATATCTCAGGAACCCTTCCGATCTCGTTCTACGCTGGCGACCCTACTGTTGATGGGTCTGTTCAATTAAATACACAAACCGTTTCGCTTGTCAATCTGCTGGAAGATGAAATTTACAAGGTAACTGACATGGAAGTTGAAGGAATTGGTGGTGATTTTGATCTGTACATCGTACTTAATGACTATGGCCAGACCCCCCCTATCTCTTTCTACAGTGCAAGTATTGCTGAATGTGAGGTAACCAATAATTCAGCCAGTGTGGCGGTAACGTATCTACCTTTTGACGTAACAGTTGAAAAAGTGTCAGATAACATAAAATGTGATGAAACCAAGCCAAACAGCGGACGTGCACTTGCTTATTTTGATGGCACAGAAGAAGGAGAGTATGAAACCTTCTGGTTTGAAACTTTTAGCACCAGCTCAGCAGGTGCCACCTCTGAAAGTGCGGGTTCTTCGCTTTGGTCTTCGTCAACCGGTGGTGGATCAAACTCCTCAACCTACGGTGTTGGAACGACTTTCGGAGGAAACGCCTTTGAAGGAGAAAATAGTGATGGAAACAATGATGCCGGATATGTGACCTGGACCTCTGAAGAGATCAATATTTCAGCATACACAGACGTATCCATCTCGATAGATTTACTCTCCAATGATAATTGTGATGTTTCCGGTTCAGGTCAGGATGAAATTAAAGTAGTTTACAAATTGGACGGTGGTGCAGAAACTACGCTCACCAATGGACAACAATATGGTGACTTTGACTGGGAGCGTGCTACTGCATCAGGTTTGTCCGGGTCAACGTTACAAATCATTGCTTATATCACCACTACAAGAAATAATGAAGTACTTGGTCTGGACAATGTTTCGGTAAGAGGAATGTCCCCTACTGTGTCAAAGCAGTTCACGGACGTAGATGGGTATGAATTCTACTGGTATGACATTACTGCTCCGAGTACCATCCTATACACAGGAAGCGACTACAGCTCAATGGCTGAAGGTACTTATGGTGTTTATGCAAAAGCAGCTGATGCGGAATGTTTTTCAAATGTTGCCCAGGTAACCATTGACAGGCTACAACCTACCCTTCAGGTTTGGGCTTACTCTTCAACCCCGCTTACAGACTGTGAAACTCCGGATGGTTCGTTAAGGGCTTTCGTTTATACGGAAACAGATGGTGACGGCAACCCTGTGGATACGCTTTATGACGGTTATACTTTCACCTGGTACAGTCAGGATGGTCTTTACGTCATAGGTACGGGTGATACACTTGATCAGATTGACGCAACCCCATATGAGCCGAGAGCTTATCATAACAACTCAGGATGTACAGGAGCCTTTGGGGGTACGATCTCAGTAGAAACAGCTATTGAAGATCTTGATAGCGCATTTATGAATGCCACTATCAACCACATCACTACTTGTGGTGGTACGGGTTCAATTACAGCTAACTACACCGGGTCTTCTACCTACTCATACGAATGGTATATTGGCAGTTATGCCAAGCCTACCCCTGATTATACCACCGCCACAATCACAGGGCTAAGCACAGGTACCTTTACGGTAAGAGTGATTGATGATGCTACATCCTGTGCATCGGAAGAATTCACCTATACCATTCTGGATAATTCATCTAATCCAAAACCGGTTATAGATGTTATTGCCAACAACACTGCTTGTGGGGAAGATAGTTACAATGGCTCCGCAACGATTTCCAACCCGGTAAGTGGTACAGTCTACAACTGGTACTGGGGAACCAGTGCTACCCAGGCAAACAAGCTTCCAGGGGATGCAGTGCCTTCCGCTACCTTGAGTGGAAATACACTGTCCAACCTTCCTTCCGGCCTTTATACTGTGAGCGCTAAACAAGGTGGTTGTACCGTTTACGCCACTGCTGAAATCATTGACGAAACGGATGCACCCGAATTCAACTTCATCAGCCAGGTGGACGCCGGTGAGGGTGTGAATTTTAGTAATAAATCCTGGATCGATATCCCTCAGACTATTTCAGGATGGACAGAGCTGACAATTTCCTATTGGGTCTATCTTTCCAACGAAAACTACCTCAATGACCACCTGATCTTCTCATCAGGAGGTACCAGTGAAGATCAGGTCGTTCTTTGGACCGACGACACAGACGGACTATCCTTTGTTGTAAAAACTGAAGGTGACCCCGATAACGGCCGTATTAATAGTTTCTTCAAACCAACAGGCTGGACTCAGCTTACGGGAGTTTGGTCACTGGATGATATTAATGGTGATGGAATAGCCGGTGATATGTTCCTTTACGCAAATGGTGTTTTGATCGGTTCAGATAATTATGTCGGTACCGGAACCGGAATATTTGATGCAGGCTCAAGCATGTATATCGCAAGGGATGCCAACCTTGGGGTTAATAAATTTGAAGGTAGGATTGATGAGTTCAGACTCTACAACAAGGCATTTAATCCAACAGAAGTAACGAATGCAGTCTGTTCGACTGTTGACCCGGCAGAAGATGGTCTGGTAGTTTATTACGACTTTGAACCGGGTAATGTAACAGGTACAGAAGTCATTAATGTTGCCACTACGGTGAATCCTCCTGAGGCTACGAGAAACGCGGGCGAATCCGGTACTTTCTTCAATGGTGATTTGATCAAACAGGCACAGGGTACCTTTGACTTCCTTACCTCAAATATTGATTGTCCAATTGGATATGCTCAAAACAACTCTTCTTGTGATCCGAATACTCCTAATGGAGCGATGGATCTAACTGGGAAAATTGATCCCGCTGATGGTAACTATGAGTTTACTCTTTATTCAGGCTATGAGGCCATTGCCGATAGTATTATCGGTGGACCAACAGCAAACCCTGTTTTCTCCGGGCTGGCAAGTGGTTTCTATTTATTGAGAGTGGAGGATCTTGATTCTGAATGTTCTGCTGAGGATCTTCCATTTGCTGTGGCCGATATCCCCGACTATCCTGCTATCGTGACTACCATCACAGAGGACGTATCCTGTAATTCATCTGGTACCGGTGAAATCTTCGCTCAGGCTTATTCAGACGTCGTAGAACCAAGTTCTTATACTTTCCAACTTTATGATGGATTCTCTTATGATAATCCTATTGGTTCTCCTGTCACGGTTAGTGATGGGCTTGCAGGTCATACTTACACAGGCTTGACTGACGGCTCATACCGAATCGAAGTCATGAATGATGATTACACCTGTACCTTCTACAAAGACATTATTGTTGATGACAATCCTACAACCCCAACCTTTGATAATGTAGAGGTTGTGGCGAACACATCATGTTCTTCTGCTAATGGATCTATCACATTAGATATGCCAGGTCTGGAAACAGATTACACCTATACGTGGTATATCGGAAGTGTGGCTGATCCTGTAAATGAGATTGATACGGCTACTTCGTTTAGTCTAAATAATATTGGTGCTACCACACCATCGGCGAATGGTCAGTACACTGTAGTTGCTACCTCTATTGCCACAGGATGTGCGAGTGCCCCTCAAACAGCAACTGTCACTGACGAGCCTACATCTCCAGTCTTCTTAATTGATGAAGTGCAGGCTAATAGCGGATGTACTCCTGATGGCGCCGTGGGTATTGCTGAAGCATATACCATGGATGGTGGCCTACAAACTACTTCAGGTTATACCTTTGAATGGTTTAGTGATGCAGGATTGACCTCCTCTGTTACTTCTACGGATGATGGATTAACCAATACCGCTGAAACCCTCGAAAGCATTACCTATTATGTACGAGTTACTGACGATGTCACCGGATGTTTTGCGGTCAACAGCATCACAATCAGCAACGTACCTGAGTATCCGGAACTTACTCTGACATCCACACAGGACAACAGCAGTTGTGACCCTACTGGCTACAATGGTGAAATTCTTGTGGCCATAACAGGAGTGATTGACCCTGTTGCTGATGGTTATACTCTTGAATGGTACTACTCTGATGGCACGTTAGTTACAGATGGAGGAACAGTTTCAGGTAGTGCAACAGAAAACCTTACTGGAATTCCAGACGACACCTATAAAGTGGTAACCACAGCTCCAAATGGTTGTAATTCTGATACCCTCGTAGTTATTGTAGCACCTGGCCTTCCTACCCTTGCGGCAGGTACTTCAGGACTCACCGGTAACTCGGTCTGTGATCCCGACCTGAATGACCCGTCTAACCCTGATGCCAATGGTGCCATCACTTTTACCCCTACCGGAGGTACTACTTATGCCTTCGCACTTGAAA